>NZ_AP029182.1:0-3230000 GCF_059731885.1 Streptomyces sp. Xyl84 | reverse complement strand
CGGAATGTGCTTGCACATTCTCGTGACTGCGTGCCTTTTGAAGAATGAGCCTGCGAGTTTGCGGTGTGTTGCGAGGTTAACCCGGGTGGGGTAGCCGTAGCGAAAGCGAGTCCGAACAGGGCGTTTCAGTAGCACGCTCAAGACCCGAAGCGGAGTGATCTAGCCATGGGCAGGTTGAAGCGGAGGTAAGACTTCGTGGAGGACCGAACCCACCAGGGTTGAAAACCTGGGGGATGACCTGTGGTTAGGGGTGAAAGGCCAATCAAACTCCGTGATAGCTGGTTCTCCCCGAAATGCATTTAGGTGCAGCGTCGTGTGTTTCTTGCCGGAGGTAGAGCACTGGATAGGCGATGGGCCCTACCGGGTTACTGACCTTAGCCAAACTCCGAATGCCGGTAAGTGAGAGCGCGGCAGTGAGACTGTGGGGGATAAGCTCCATGGTCGAGAGGGAAACAGCCCAGAGCATCGACTAAGGCCCCTAAGCGTACGCTAAGTGGGAAAGGATGTGGAGTCGCAGAGACAACCAGGAGGTTGGCTTAGAAGCAGCCACCCTTGAAAGAGTGCGTAATAGCTCACTGGTCTAGTGATTCCGCGCCGACAATGTAGCGGGGCTCAAGCGTACCGCCGAAGTCGTGTCATTCACACAATAGGGCCAACGCCTGTGTGGATGGGTAGGGGAGCGTCGTCTGCCGGGTGAAGCAGCACCGGAAGGTAGTTGTGGACGGTTGACGAGTGAGAATGCAGGCATGAGTAGCGATTCACACGTGAGAAACGTGTGCGCCGATTGACTAAGGGTTCCTGGGTCAAGCTGATCTGCCCAGGGTAAGTCGGGACCTAAGGCGAGGCCGACAGGCGTAGTCGATGGATAACCGGTTGATATTCCGGTACCCGCTGTGAAGCGTCAAACATCGAGCATCGTGATGCTAAGGCCGTGAAGCCGCCCTGATCTCTTCGGAGTTGAGGGGAGTGGTGGAGCCGCCGGCCCAAGCGGTTAGTAGGTGAGTGATGGGGTGACGCAGGAAGGTAGTCCATCCCGGGCGGTGGTTGTCCCGGGGTAAGGGTGTAGGCCGTGCGATAGGTAAATCCGTCGCACTTGTGGCTGAGACCTGATGCCGAGCCGATTGTGGTGAAGTGGATGATCCTATGCTGTCGAGAAAAGCCTCTAGCGAGTTTCATGGCGGCCCGTACCCTAAACCGACTCAGGTGGTCAGGTAGAGAATACCGAGGCGTTCGGGTGAACTATGGTTAAGGAACTCGGCAAAATGCCCCCGTAACTTCGGGAGAAGGGGGGCCACGCTCGGTGATCGGATTTACTCCGTGAGCTGGGGGTGGCCGCAGAGACCAGCGAGAAGCGACTGTTTACTAAAAACACAGGTCCGTGCGAAGCCGTAAGGCGATGTATACGGACTGACGCCTGCCCGGTGCTGGAACGTTAAGGGGACCGGTTAGCTCCATTTCGGTGGGGCGAAGCTGAGAACTTAAGCGCCAGTAAACGGCGGTGGTAACTATAACCATCCTAAGGTAGCGAAATTCCTTGTCGGGTAAGTTCCGACCTGCACGAATGGCGTAACGACTTCTCGACTGTCTCAACCATAGGCCCGGTGAAATTGCACTACGAGTAAAGATGCTCGTTTCGCGCAGCAGGACGGAAAGACCCCGGGACCTTTACTACAGTTTGATATTGGTGTTCGGTTCGGCTTGTGTAGGATAGCTGGGAGACTTTGAAGCATGCACGCCAGTGTGTGTGGAGTCGTCGTTGAAATACCAGTCTGGTCGTGCTGGATGTCTAACCTGGGTCCGTGATCCGGATCAGGGACAGTGTCTGATGGGTAGTTTAACTGGGGCGGTTGCCTCCTAAAGGGTAACGGAGGCGCCCAAAGGTTCCCTCAGCCTGGTTGGCAATCAGGTGTTGAGTGTAAGTGCACAAGGGAGCTTGACTGTGAGACCGACGGGTCGAGCAGGGACGAAAGTCGGGACTAGTGATCCGGCGGTGGCTTGTGGAAGCGCCGTCGCTCAACGGATAAAAGGTACCCCGGGGATAACAGGCTGATCTTCCCCAAGAGTCCATATCGACGGGATGGTTTGGCACCTCGATGTCGGCTCGTCGCATCCTGGGGCTGGAGTCGGTCCCAAGGGTTGGGCTGTTCGCCCATTAAAGCGGTACGCGAGCTGGGTTTAGAACGTCGTGAGACAGTTCGGTCCCTATCCGCTGTGCGCGTAGGAGTCTTGAGAAGGGCTGTCCCTAGTACGAGAGGACCGGGACGGACGAACCTCTGGTGTGCCAGTTGTTCTGCCAAGGGCATGGCTGGTTGGCTACGTTCGGGAGGGATAACCGCTGAAAGCATCTAAGCGGGAAGCCTGCTTCGAGATGAGGACTCCCACCCACTTGATGGGGTAAGGCTCCCAGTAGACGACTGGGTTGATAGGCCGGATCTGGAAGCACGGTAACGTGTGGAGGTGACCGGTACTAATAGGCCGAGGGCTTGTCCTCAGTTGCTCGCGTCCACTGTGTTGGTTCTGAAACCACGAACAACCCCATGCCAGGTCACGGTGTGGTGCGGTTGACAGTTTCATAGTGTTTCGGTGGTCATAGCGTGAGGGAAACGCCCGGTTACATTCCGAACCCGGAAGCTAAGCCTTACAGCGCCGATGGTACTGCAGGGGGGACCCTGTGGGAGAGTAGGACACCGCCGAACAAATTTTAGGGAAAACCCCGCACCTCACGGTGCGGGGTTTTCTGCTTTTTCGGACCTGTTTAGGCTCCTTGGTATGCGCTATGACCTCGTCCTCTTCGACAATGACGGTGTGCTCGTCGACAGCGAGCCGATCTCGAACCGTCTCCTCGCCGCCTATCTGACCGAACTGGGACACCCCACCTCGTACGAGGACTCCCTCCGGGACTACATGGGGGCGGCGATGCACAGGGTCCACGACTTCGTGCTGGAGCGCACGGGGCAGCGGCTGCCCGACGACTTCGACGACGTCTTCCACGCCCGGGTCTTCGCCGCGTTCCAGCGGGAGCTGAAGCCGGTGCCCGGCGTCGTGGAGGTCCTGGAGAAGCTGACCGCGGACGGGACACCGTACTGTGTCGCCTCGTCGGGGAGCCATGAGCGGATCCGGGTGGGGCACCGCACGACGGGCCTCGACCGGTGGTTCGACGACGCGCGGATCTTCAGCTCGCAGGACGTGGGACGGGGCAAGCCGGCACCGGACCTCTTCCTCCACGCGGCCGAGCGGATGGGGGTCGCTCCGGAGCGGTGCGTGGTGGTCGAGGACTCCCCGCTGGGCGTGCGGGCCGCCCTGGCGGCCGGGATGGACGTGTACGGGTTCACCGCGATGACGCCCGCCGACCGGCTCGGCGGAGCCACTCAACTCTTCGGTGACATGGCGGACTTGCCTGACCTGCTGGTATGAGACGGCGTATGACCGGGGCCACCGGCGCGGGGCTGACATTTGTCATGCGGACCTCCGGACGATCGTTTCTGTCGGCGGGCCCCCTTCGGCGGCGAAGCTGAGGGCATGACGAAGAAGACGGGGAACCGCAGCCGGAGCACCACCGAGAACCCGAGCGTGCTGGCCAACTTCAAGCCGCTGATCCTGGACGTGGCGCTGCCGCTCGGCTCGTACTACGTCTTCAAGGACGCCCTCGGGATGAGCACCTTCGCGGCGCTGGCCTGGAGCAGCGCGGCGCCGGCCCTGCGGACGGTGTGGAGTCTGGTCCGTGAGCGCCGGGCCAACGGCCTGGCGGCTCTGATCCTCTTCGTGAACGTCGTCTCGCTGCTGCTGAGCTTCGTCTCCGGTGACCCGCGGCTGATGCTCGCCAAGGACAGCGGGGTCAGCAGCACCGTCGCCATCGGGATCCTGGTCTCCGTGGCGCTCGGCAAGCCGATGATGACCGCGGGGATGAAGCCCTTCCTGGTGAAGGGGGACGCCGCCAGGGAAGCCGCCTGGGGGCGGCTGATGTCCGGCACGGCGGCCGGGTCGGCGGCCTTCCGGGGCAAGGAGCGGGTGTTCTCCGCCGTCTGGGGCACGGCGCTGCTGGCCGAGTGCGTGGCGCGGGTCGTGGGCGCGTACACCCTGCCCGTGGACACCATGGTCTGGCTCGGCTCGGTGATCATGGTCGGCACGATGGTCGTCGCGTTCGTGGTCAGCGGCGGGGCGGCCGCCGGTCCGATGGAGGGGATGCTGGCCGCCGAGGTCGAGGCCGGGAAGGCCGGGACCGGGACCGGGCAGCCGGAGGTCGCCACCGCCGCTCCGTCGGTCCCCGCCGCCACGGCTGCCGCTCCGGCGGTCGTCGCAGCCACCGCCGTCGCCGTCTGAACCGTCCGCGCGAAGCTGAAGGAAATTCATCTTTGACCGGATCTACCCACAGGTAGCCACGGGCCCTACGCTCGCCGCCATGACAGATGTGCTGCGGCGCGGTAGGGCCTCTTTGGCGTTCAGCTTCTTCGCTCAGGGCACCGCTTTCGCCCTCCTGGTGACGCGCATCCCCGCGATCCAGGACCGGTACGGCCTCACCGACGCCCAGCTCCCCATCGTCCTCGCCGCCGTCCCGGTCCTCGCCGGGGCCGGCAGTGTGACGACCGAGCAACTGGTCAGACGGATACGCCCCAGCCGGCTGCTCCGCTGGTCCCAGCCGCTGGTGCTGCTGGCCCTGCTGGGCGCCGGCGCCGGGCACGGCATCGCGGCGATGGCCGTCGCACTCGCCGGGTTCGGGCTCGCCGTCGGTGCGCTGGACGCGTCGATGAACATGCTCGGGGTGAGCCTGCAGCGGACCTACGGCCGCAGCATCATGCTCAGCTTCCACGCCGCCTACAGCCTGGGCGGGATCGTCGGCGCCTCGCTGGCCTGGGTGGGGGCGCACTGGCACCTGGCGCTGTGGGTGTCGTACCTGCCGGTGGTGGCGGTGCTGCTGCCGGCGACCTTCGTGGGGAGCCTGTGGTACGTCGACGGGAAGGCCGCCGGGCCCGGGACCGAGGGGGCCGGCGGCGGGAGCGCGGGCGGCACGCTCGTGTTCCGGCTGCTGCTGCCGCTCTGCCTGGTGATGACCTTCGCGTACATCGGCGACTCGACCGTGTCCAACTGGAGCGCCAAGTACCTCCAGGACACGCTGGGGAGTTCGGAGCAGCTGGCGACGGTCCCGTACAACGTCTACATGGTGACCACGCTGCTGGGGCGGGCCATCGGGGACGTGGGGGTGCGGCGGTTCGGGGCGGTGACCGTGGTGCGGCTGGGCACGCTGGTGGCGGCGCTGGGGTTCGCGGTGGTGGCCGGGGCGCCCGGCGCCTGGGCGGGGATGCTCGGGTTCACGCTGCTGGGGCTCGGGCTGTGCGTGCTGGTGCCGCAGACCTTCGCCGCGGCCGGGCGGTTGTTCCCGGGGGCGTCGGACGCGGCGATCGCACGGCTGAACATCTTCAACTACGTGGGTTTCCTGGTCGGCTCGCCGCTGGTGGGGGCGCTCGGCGACGCGTGGAGCTATCGCGGGGCGATGCTGGTGCCGATGGTTCTGGTGCTGGTGACGCTGGTGTACGCCAGGTCGTTCGCGCCGCGGGCGGACCGATACGGTGGCGGGCATGAGCGGCCGCGCACAGCTGATGTGGGACGAGGCAGTAACGGGGTATGACTTCGGCCGGGACCATCCGATGGATCCGGTCCGCCTCGCCCTGACCCGGAAACTGGTCGGCGCCCTGGGCCTGGACCGCGAGGTCCGGCTGGTCGCGGCCAAGCCGGCCGGGGACTCGACGCTGCGGCTCGTGCACCGGCTGGACTACATCGAGGCGGTGAAGTCGGCGTCGGCGGATCCGGGCGCTGCGGACGGCGCGTACGGCCTGGGCACGCTGGACGATCCCGCCTTCGCCGGGATGCACGACGTCTCCGCGCTGATCGCCGGCCAGTCGGTGGGTGCGGCGGAGGCGGTGTGGCACGGGGAGGCGCTGCACGCGGTGAACTTCGCGGGCGGGCTGCACCACGCGATGCCGGGCGCGGCGTCCGGCTTCTGCGTGTACAACGACGCGGCGCTGGCCATCGCGCGGCTCCTCGAACTCGGCGCCGAGCGGGTCGCGTACGTCGACGTCGACGTGCACCACGGCGACGGGGTGCAGGCGGCGTTCTGGGAGGACCCGCGGGTGCTGACGGTCTCGCTGCACGAGCATCCGCGGACGTTGTTCCCGCAGACCGGCTGGCCGCAGGAGACGGGCGCCGACTGCGCGGAGGGCTCGGCGGTGAACGTGGCGCTGCCCGCCGGCACCGGGGACGCGGGGTGGCTGCGGGCCTTCCACGCGATCGTCCCGGAGCTGATCGCGGACTTCCGGCCGCAGGTGCTGGTGACGCAGCACGGCGCCGACACCCACTTCGAGGATCCGCTGGCGCACCTGGCCGTCTCCCTGGACGCGCAGCGGGCCGTGCAGGTGGCGTGCCACGAACTGGCGCACGCGTACGCCGACGGGCGCTGGGTCGCGCTCGGCGGCGGCGGTTACGCGGTGGTGGAGGTCGTCCCCAGGTCGTGGACGCATCTGGTGGGCATCGCGGCGGGGCGGCCGGTGGAGCCGGAGACGGTGATCCCGGAGAGCTGGCGGCAGGAAGTGTACGCGCGGACACGGCAGTTGGGGCCGATGCGGATGACGGACGGGCGGTGGCCGGTGACGTGGGCCGACTGGGAGGCGGGGTACGACCCGGCGGACCGGCTGGACCAGGCGATCCGCGCCACGCGACGGGCGGTGTTCCCCCTGCGGGGCCTGCTCGCGTAGCGGGCGGCGGACAGCGGTCGGCGGGTGGCGAACAGCGGTCGGGGGCCGGCGGGTGGCGGCCGGTGGCCGGGGGCCGACGTGCGGTGGCCGGGGGAACAAAAGGCCCGCCCGGCGGAACGGCCGCCCCGTGGCGGACGTACCGGCGTTACGCCGACCGTGCGGTGTTCTCCCGGTTCCCGGGACGTGCCTGTCACGCGTCCGGCACCATCGCTTCGTGTCGAGCACCGCTGCACTCCGCGCCCACCTGGTGCGCGCCGGACTGGCCGGGGTGGTGGCCACCACGCGGGAGGTGAGCCTGCGGAGCTACCGGCTGTTCGCCGCCGGTGATCCCCGGGCGCTGATCGGGATCGACCCCGAACGGTCCTGGGGGCAGCGCGAACTGATCGGGTTGATGGCCGAGAAGTGCGGGGTTTCGGCCGATCCGCTGCACACCTTCGGCCATGATGTGATTGACCCGGAGCTGACCCTGGCTGCCCTCGGTGCCTTCGCGGACCGCCTCGGCCTGGCCGCCCGGCGCCGTACGGCGGTGCTGCTCGGCACCGGGCACCCGCACCGGCTGCTCGTCTTCTACGCCGCGCTCGCGGACGCCCTGTCGGCGGCGGGATGTACTGTCCTCACCCCCGCGCAGGGTCGCTGTGTCGACATAACGACCCGGTTCGGTCTACGTACGCACCACCTCGACTACGTACGCCGCGTCGCACTGGTACGGCCCGCCGGCCCCGAACGCCCCGGTTGTGAGCCCGGCGCACACACGCACTCGCCGCTCCCGGTTCGGGTGGCCCTCGACGCGGCCGCGGACGCCGGCGGCCCGCTGCCCGAGCTGGTGATCGGGGACCACGGCTGGGTCTGCGGGGCAGGTCAGCTGGGGTTCGAGGCCATGGGTCTGGCCGACACCGACGACCCGGCACCGTTCGTGGGGCAGGCGGAGGGGCGCGTGTCCGTCGTCGTTCCACTTGATGACGGTGTGCGAGCCGACTACTACCGTCCGCTGGTCCGCTACGTGCTCAATCGAGCGCGTCTGTCGCTGTAGCCCGGCGATGCGTGCACCTCTTCCCCACTCGCATCACCCGCCCCTAGTCTGGGGAGTGAGCACGCAGCGACGAAGAGTCACCGGAAGGGGAAGCCGGTGGCCGTCGAGTGCGGAAGGTGCAGGTGTGTCATGGCTGCAGCTGACCAGAGGCCTCTGAACGAGGTTCAGTTCCTCACCGTGGCGGAGGTCGCCTCGGTGATGCGAGTGTCCAAGATGACCGTGTACCGGCTGGTGCACAGCGGTCATCTGCCCGCGATCCGGGTGGGGCGGTCCTTCCGCGTCCCGGAGCAAGCGGTTCACGAGTACCTTCGCGAGAGCTATGTGGGGGTGGAAACCGCCTGACGGCAACGGAGGGGGACCCGTACCGGGTACCGCCGGGTCCCTCCCGGCCCACCGATTAACAAGTGCGCCGCTCCTGCGGGTAGGCTAGCCCCTCGTAGGTCGTGTGGGCCCATGGCGCCCAAACACCGAGTGATGAGAAGTGAGCGAGGGTAGTCGTGGGCTCTGTTATCAAGAAGCGGCGCAAGCGGATGGCCAAGAAGAAGCACCGCAAGCTGCTGAAGCGCACCCGCGTCCAGCGTCGCAACAAGAAGTAGTGACGCCGGTCGCCACTGCGTAGTGCGCGACATCGCGAGAGCGTGTCTGTGGCCCCCCACCCGTGCGGTGGGGGGCCACACGCGTCACATAGCGCAGTCGGCGGTCATCACAGCGCGACACCGGCCAGGATAGGTTGGCCGCACACGGGGAACGCGGGACGCGACGTGAAGGAAGGCGCTGAGCTTGGGACAGATCGTGCTCGTGACCGGAGTGGCCCGCCGGCTCGCCGGCCGGTTCGTCCGGCGGATCCAGCGTGACCCGCAGGTGGACCGGGTGGTCGCCGTGGACGCGGTCCCGCCCGAGCACCATCTGGGCGGCGCCGACTTCATCCAGGCGGACATCCGCCAGCCCACCCTCGCGCGGGTGCTGGCCGAGACGGCCGCCGACACGGTCGTCCACATGGACGTGACCGGCACCGCCCTAGGCGGCGGCAGCCGGGCCACGGTCAAGGAGACCAACGTCATCGGCACCATGCAGCTGCTGGGCGCCTGCCAGAAGTCCCCGAACGTCCGCCGGCTGGTGGTGAAGTCCAGCACCAACGTCTATGGCTCCGCGCCCCGCGACCCGGCGGTGTTCACCGAGACCACCCCGGCCAAGTCCCTGCCCAGCGGCGGCTTCGCCAAGGACACCGTCGAGGTCGAGGGGTACGTGCGGGGATTCGCGCGGCGCCGTCCCGACGTGGCCGTGTGCGTGCTCAGGTTCGCCAACATCCTCGGACCGACCGTGGACACGCCGCTCGCCTCGTACTTCGCGCTGCCGGTGCTGCCGACGGTCCTCGGCTACGACCCGCGGCTGCAGTTCGTGCACGAGGACGACGTGATCGACGTGCTGCGCATCGCCTCGCACGAAGCCCGCCGGGGCACGCTGAACAGCGGCACCTTCAACATCGCCGGGGACGGTGTGCTGCTGCTGTCCCAGTGCGCGCGCCGGCTGGGCCGCCCGACCGTGCCGCTGCTGCTGCCGGCGGTCACCTGGGCGGGCTCGCTGGTGCGTACGCTGGGGATGACGGACTTCTCGCCCGAGCAGATCCGGCTGCTCACCCACGGCCGGGTCGTGGCCACGGACGAGATGCGCCGGACGCTGGGATTCGCGCCCCGGTACACGACCGCCGAGACCTTCGCGGACTTCGCGCGCAGCCGCGGCCCCGGACTGCTGCCGCCCGAGGCCCTCGCGGGGGCCGTCGACCGGATCGCCGCGCTGTCCCGACGGGGCGGCGGCCACCCCCCGACGCCGAGCGCCAACTGAGGAGCGCAGCAACGATGGCGGACGCCAAGGTCATTCCGTTCGACGACGACCGTTCCCGAGGGAGCGGCGGAGCGCGGCCGTCGCGGCGGCGGAGCCCGGGCAGCCGGCGTTCCGGCGGCGACTCCGCGGTGGTCAGGGAGGTCCAGCCGCTGCCGGCGGGCGCGGTGGCGCAGGACGAGGGCGCCGAGAGCGGTGAGCCGGAGCAGGAGCGGCCGCCGCAGCCCCCGCGTGGGGCCGAGGAGGGCGACGGCGGCTTGGAGCGGCGGGTCGCCGGCGGCCTGGCGTTCCTGCGCCGGCGCCTCACCGGGGAGTACGAGGTCGACGACTTCGGCTACGACGCCGAGCTGACCGACCAGGTCCTGATGTCCCTGCTGCGGCCGGTGTACGAGAAGTACTTCCGGGTCGAGGTGAAGGGGATCGAGAACATCCCCAAGGCGGGCGGCGCGCTGCTCGTCGCCAACCACTCGGGCACGCTGCCGCTGGACGGGCTGATGATGCAGGTGGCGGTGCACGACCACCACCCGGCCGGCCGGCACCTGCGGCTCCTCGCGGCCGACCTGGTCTTCGTGCTGCCCGTGGTCAACGAGCTGGCCCGCAAGCTGGGCCACACCCTGGCGTGCGCGGAGGACGCCGAACGGCTGCTGGGCCAGGGGGAGCTGGTCGGGGTGATGCCGGAGGGCTTCAAGGGCATCGGGAAGCCCTTCAGCGAGCGCTACAAGCTCCAGCGCTTCGGGCGCGGCGGTTTCGTCTCCACGGCGCTGCGCCAAGGGGTGCCGATCATTCCGTGCTCGATCGTCGGGGCGGAGGAGATCTACCCGATGCTCGGCAACGCCAAGACGCTGGCGCGGCTCCTCGGCTTCCCGTACTTCCCGCTGACGCCGACCTTCCCCTGGCTGGGGCCGCTGGGTGCGGTGCCCTTGCCGACGAAGTGGACGATCCAGTTCGGCGAGCCGATCCCGACGGACGGCTATCCGCCCGAGGCGGCCGAGGACCCGATGCTGATGTTCAACCTCACCGACCAGGTCCGCGAACAGATCCAGCACACGCTGTACAAGCTCCTGGTACAGCGGCGGTCGGTGTTCTTCTGAGACGTGCCCCGGGGCGCCCGCCTCCGGGACGAGGGCGCCCCCGGTGAGGGGCGCCCTGGCCGTCGTACGGCTGCCGGGCGGGTGCTACTTGGCGTCCTCGCCGTCGATGCCCAGGCCGGGCAGGAGACCCGGGAGGAGGGGCGGGATCGTGACGTCGGGGTCGCTGCTGGGCGACTTGCCGGCGGACGGGGAGGCGCTGCCGCTGGACTGCGGCGGGTCGAGCAGACCGCCGGTGGTGCCGCCGAGCAGACCGTCACCGCTCTCGCTGCCGCTGCCCGCCGACGCCGTGGGGCTGCCGCTGCCGGACCCGTGAGCACCCGAGGGACTGCCGCTGCCGGTGCTGGGCGGGGCGGAGCGTCCGGCGGAACCGGTGGGGCCGGACGGTGACGCCGGTGCCTTCCGGTGCCGTCCGCCGCCGTCGGCGGGGGCGGCGGGCTGGGGCAGCAGCGACTGGAGCGGGGCGACCTCTTGGTCTATGGCGTCGAACACCGACGAGACCTGGTCGCTGACGTCCCCGAGCTGGACGGGCAGCTTCTCGCGCAGCGCGCCCCAGGCGTCGCGGTGGGACTTGGAGAAGGCGGAGAGCGCCTGGATGGGTCCCAGGGACTCCGGGTCGCGCTCGTACGCCTCGTGCAGCAGGCGGTGGCCCTCGGTGGCGTCGTGCTGCATCCCGGACAGGGTGCGGCGGATCTCACCGAGGGACTCGTGGTCCAGGTGGCCGCCGCGGCCCCGCTCCAGCAGCCGCCTGGCCTCGCTCAGCCGGGTCGAGGCGAGGTCCAGGTAGGCCTGCCCCTGGTCGTCGACCCCGTCGGTGAGGTAGTTGAGCTTGAAGTCCTCGATGCCGCGCTTGAGGCCGTACAGCGAGTCACCGGGGAGGGCGTCGGAGCTGGCGGCGGCCACTCCGCCGAAGGCGCTCGCGGCCACCCCGACGCTGAGCCCGCCCGCGGCGAGGCCCTTGGTCAGCCGTGTGCGCGGCCGCAGTTTCCCCAGGCCGCTCGCCCGGTGCGCACCCTTGCCCCGGTGGCCCCGCTGACCGGGCACCGACAGCTCACTCGCCTCGCCCGCCGCGGTGCCCTCCTGCAGCATGGCCTCCATGGCGGCCACCAGCTGGGCCCGCTGGACGGCCTTGACCTCGGGGTCCAGCTCCGGCCTGGGCAGCGCGCCGAGACCGGTGGCGAGGGCCGTCAAGCGGCCCTGCTCGGTCTGGTCCGCCGCCGGGGCCGGTTCCGGTCCCTCGGACTGCTCGGCCGCCGGGCCCCGGTCGGACAGCTCCTCCAGGGCCTGGGCGAAGGCGTTCGCCCGCCGGTGCGCCGATACGTTCGCGATCACTGGCGGCACCTCCTCTCGTCATGACGGTCGACTCCACGGGGGTCCTGCGGGGTTGCACGCCCACGACCGGACCACCCGTTCGGGTGATCAGCGTGGGCCAAGGCATGACCACAGGGAGCCTGTATCCCGCACAACGAGCGCCCCGGCACTTCGGTTACGGACGTTCCGGGATCCGGTGGAGAAGTCAACGCGCCGCGACGGAGGGTGAGTTGAATGTCGCTCAGCGTGGGCGTTCTCAGCGGGCGTCGTCGGGGAGCAGCCGGGCCAGGGTGCGAACCGCCCGGTACTGGAGGGTCTTGATCGCACCCTCGTTCTTGCCCATCACCCGGGCGGTCTCGGCGACCGAGAGGCCCTGGAGGAAGCGGAGCGTGACGCACTCCTGCTGCTGGGGGTTGAGCCGTCGTACGGCGTCCAGCAGGGCGGCGTTGGACAGCGACTCCAGGACGGAGTCCTCGGGGGAACGCTCGACCTCGTTGGCGTCGAGCATCTCGCCGGTGGTGACCTCCAGCCGGAAGCGGCTGGACTTGAAGTGGTCGGCGACGAGGTTGCGGGCGATGGTGACCAGCCAGGCGCCGAAGTCGCGGCCCTGCCAGGTGAAGGTGCCGATGCGGCGCAGGGCCCGCAGAAAGGTCTCGCTGGTGAGGTCCTCGGCGGTGGCCTTCCCGCCCACGCGGTAGTAGATGTACCGGTACACAGTGTCGCTGTACTGGTCGTAGAGGCGGCCGAAGGCGTCGGCCTCGCCGGCCTGGGCGCGCTCGACGAGGTCCATCATCCGGGCGCTGTCGCTGTCCGCGGCGGGGCGTCGGACGGTGGCCGCCGGGGCGGAGCGCGCTCGTCTGCCGGCCGTCCGCCCGTCGCCGGAGCGCCGCCCCTCGACGACGGCGCTGCGCGCGGGCCCCTGCTCCATGCCGTCGGCCAGCGCGTAGCACGGGCCGACCGGCGCGGCGGTGGCGAAGGCGGGGCCGGGGTACGCGGTGGGGACGAGGGTGCGCAGCAGGTCGAGGACCGTTGCGCGGAGCGTAGCCAGGCCCGAGGCGTCAACCCCGACGTGTGGGTACACGGGACTCCCAGAGGCAGAGCTTGCATCACGTGCAGTGCGGAACCATTCACCCGTCGTAGCGACGGAGGGGTGCCGGATTGCGTCTGAGGAGAATAACGCTTCGTACAGGCCCTGCTACACCGAGTTGCTCAAATCATCGATTACGTCGTTTCAGTAACCGATTGGCGACTGTTCGTGTGTCACAGAGTGACCGTTTGCTGATCGTTCTGGTTCGTGATCGGGGTGGGACAGGGGCGTGTTGTGGCGGTGTACCGCCAACGGGTAAGGCCAGCGCGGTACATGGGCGCGTTCGGTCGTTTGACCGGAATCCGGCTGCGGGGAGCGACTGTGACCGGTGGTGTCGCTGTGTTTTCTGTGACCGGTGGTGTGCGGCCGCCCGACTCCGGCGGCGCGCGGGCCGGGACGGCGGCGGCTGGGTCCGGTGACTGAGTCCGGTGGCCGGGTGCGGGGGCCGGTTCGGGGGGCACGGCGGGGCGCGCCGGGGCCGCTTCGGGGCTGAGCCGCGGCCGGCGGGGCGCGCGCGGGGGCCGCTTCGGGGCCGGTCGGGGCCCGCGGGTTGCGCGCCGGAGGTCAGCGGCGGCGCCGGTGCAGGGCGATCGCCGCGGCGGTGCCGCCCGCGACCGCGCCGACGCCCGCCGCCGCGGGGATGCCGACCTTCGCCGCCTTGCGGCCGGTGCGATAGTCGCGCAGGCGCCAGTCCTTCTCCCGGGCGTGTCGGCGGAGCTTGGCGTCGGGGTTGATGGCGTAGGGGTGGCCGACCAGCGACAGCATGGGGATGTCGTTGTGCGAGTCGCTGTAGGCGGCGCAGCGGGAGAGGTCCAGGCCCTCCGCCGCCGCCAGTGCGCGGACCGCCTCGGCCTTCGCGGGGCCGTGCAGCGGTTCGCCGACCAGGCGGCCGGTGTAGACGCCGGCGACCGACTCGGCCACCGTGCCGAGCGCGCCGGTCAGGCCCAGCCGGCGGGCGATGACCTGGGCGATCTCCACGGGGGCCGCGGTGACCAGCCACACTTTCTGGCCGGCGTCGAGGTGGGCCTGGGCCAGGGCCCGGGTGCCCGGCCAGATGCGCTCGGCCATGTACTCGTCGTAGATCTCCTCGCCGATGGACTGCAGCTCGGAGACGCGGTGGCCCTTGACGATGGACAGTGCCGAGTCGCGGGCCTCCTGCATGTGTTCGGGGTCCTCGACGCCGGCCAGCCGGAACCAGGCCTGCTGCCAGGCGAACCGGGCGAGGTCGCGGGTCTCGAAGAACTTCCGTTTGTACAGGCCGCGGCCGAAGTGGAACAGCGCGGCGCCCTGCATCACGGTGTTGTCCAGGTCGAAGAAGGCGGCGGCGCGGTCGTCGCCGTGCACGGGGAACTCCGGTTCCGCCGGGGCGGGCGCCGGGGCCTCCGTCTCCTGGGTGGACTTGCGCGCTGCCTCCGCCGAGGCCTCGCCTGCCAACACGCTCCGCGCGGTGGCGGAGCGCCTACGGGGGGTGAGCCATCCGAGAGCGGCCATGGCGTGAGCATAGCCAGTCTGTTCGGGGGTTCCTCAGCCGCGAGGTTCGGACGCCGTGAACTCTGCGCGACCGCGTCGTGAAGGGGACCGCCGAGGAGCGGTGGCGGGACGGCCCGGAGGAAGGCGCGGGGATGGCCGGAGCAGCGGCGGCGGGATCGCCGCGGGAGCCGGGGTGGGGGGCCGCCGGAGGGCGCGGCCGGGGTGGCCTCGGAGCCGGGGGGGCCGGACGGCGGGGCGGGGCGGTCCTGGAAGCGGGGGCGCCGCCGGGGCGACAATGTCCGGCATGAGTCCGCTCTTCCGCCGCAGGCCCCCCGCTCCCCAGGACCGGCTGGTGACCCTCGTCCGCAAGCCCGGCTGTCATCTGTGCGACGACGCGCAGGCAGTCGTCGAGAAGGTGTGCGCGGATCTCGGTGTCCGCTGGGAGCAGAAGGACATCACCGAGGACCCGCAACTGCACGACCAGTACTGGGAGCAGATCCCCGTCGTGCTGATCGACGGGGAGCAGCACACCTTCTGGCGGGTGAACGAGGAGCGGCTGCGCCGCGCGCTGGCCGGCTGAGCCGCGTGCCGGCGGGCCCGAGGGGCCGGCCGTGAACTGACCGGCGGGTACAAAGTGGCCGAAAGTCGCTTAGGATCGACGGCGACTTGGTCTCGGGGGCGATGATCGTGAAGGAGCGTGTGCGGTTTTGCCCCCAACGAGTAAGGAACGCGGACGCGGGTGCGTCGGTTCCGCATGTTCACGCCGGGGGCGCGTGACCCCGGTCACGTTGGCCGGGCAAATCGGACACCATCTTTGTGCACGCGTTCACAAAGACATAGCCTGCTGTCGACGGGGCGGTCCGGGAACGTATGACCGCCCACAGCCCCGCTCTACCCGCAGGAGCACCGTGGCAACTGGCCGAACTCACCGACCGGCGACCCGTAGCCGAGGGATTCCCGAGGCCACCGTCGCCCGGCTTCCGCTGTACCTCCGAGCCCTGACCGCACTGTCGGAGCGCTCGGTCCCGACGGTTTCCTCCGAGGAACTGGCGGCGGCAGCGGGAGTCAACTCCGCCAAGCTGCGCAAGGACTTCTCCTACCTCGGCTCCTACGGGACCCGTGGTGTCGGCTACGACGTCGAGTATCTCGTCTACCAGATCTCCCGTGAACTGGGGCTCACCCAGGACTGGCCGGTTGTGATCGTCGGTATCGGAAACCTCGGCGCCGCGCTCGCCAACTACGGCGGGTTCGCCTCCCGCGGCTTCCGCGTCGCCGCGCTCATCGACGCCGACCCCGCGATGGCCGGGAAGCCGGTCGCCGGGATCCCGGTCCAGCACACCGACGAGCTGGAGGCGATCATCCGGGACAACGGCGTCTCGATCGGCGTCATCGCGACGCCCGCGGGCGCCGCACAGCAGGTCTGCGACCGGCTCGTCGCCGCGGGCGTCAGCTCCATCCTGAACTTCGCGCCGACCGTGCTGAACGTTCCCGAGGGCGTCGACGTGCGCAAGGTCGACCTCTCCATCGAACTGCAGATCCTGGCCTTCCACGAGCAGCGCAAGGCCGGCGAGGAGGCCGCCGCCGAGGGCGCGGTGCCCGCCGCCGCTGCCGCCCGGAAGCACTCCGCCGACCAGGGACCCGACGGGGACGTCCCCGCCGTGATGCCGGCATGAGCCTTCTCGTCGTCGGACTCAGTCACCGCAGCGCCCCCGTCAGCGTCCTGGAGCGCGCCTCCCTGAACGCGGACGACCGGGTCAAGCTGCTCCAGGACACCGTCGCCGCGGAGCCCGCCACCGAGGCCGCCGTCCTGGCCACCTGCAACCGCATCGAGCTGTACGCGGACGTGGACAAGTTCCACGCCGGTGTCGCCGAGCTGTCCACGCTGCTCGCCCAGCACAGCGGGGTCGGCCTGGAGGAACTCACTCCCCATCTTTATGTGCACTACGAGGACCGTGCCGTCCACCACCTGTTCTCGGTGGCCTGCGGCCTGGACTCGATGGTCGTCGGCGAGGGCCAGATCCTCGGCCAGATAAAGGACTCGCTCGCCCGCGCGCAGGAACTGCACACCGCGGGACGCCTGCTGAACGACCTGTTCCAGCAGGCGCTGAGGGTCGGCAAGCGGGCGCACTCCGAGACCGGCATCGACCGCGCGGGGCAGTCCCTGGTCACCTTCGGCCTGGAGCAGCTGTCCGCGGGCACGGCCGTCACCGACTGGGCGCGCGGCAAGAAGGCCCTGGTCATCGGCGCCGGTTCGATGTCGTCGCTGGCCGCCGCCACGCTGGCGCGCGCCGGTGTCGGCGAGATCGTCATCGCCAACCGCACCCAGGAGCGCGCCGAGCGCCTCGCGCGGATCCTCACCGAGGGCGACGACACGCACGTGCCGGCCCGCGCGGTACCGATGGACGCGGTACCGGTCGAGCTGACACGTGCAGACATCGCCGTCTCGTGCACCGGCGCGACGGGACTCGTCCTGACGGCCGAGGCGGTCGCCGCCGCTGTCGAGGGCCGTACGGCCGCGCCCGTCGCCCGGCCGGACGGCGGCCGCACGGCCCCGCAGTCCGCGGGGAGCCGCACGGCAGCCGCGGCGGAGCCGGGCCCGCGCGGGACGCCGGCCGCCGCCACTGGTGCCGAGGAGGGCTGCCCGCTCGACCTGGCCACCGTGGAGCAACTGGCCGGTGTGGAGCCGGGCTTCTCCCTGCTCGGCGAGTCCGCGGTCGCCGGTATCGACGCGGCCACCCTGGAGCAGCACGGGGCCTGGGTCGACGGCGGCACCTCCCTGCTGGAGCGGGGCCGCGCGCGGGACGCGCAGGCGGAGGCCGGCGCGGACGCCGAGCTGATCACCGCGCTCGCGGCGACCGCCGCCACCGTCGGCCGCGTCCCCGAACTGCGCAAGCCCGAGCCGGTCGCCGTGCTCCCGCGTCCCGAACCGGCCCTCTTCGTCCTCGACCTGGCCATGCCCCGCGACGTGGACGCGGCCGTGCACCGGCTGGCCGGGGCGCGCCTGGTGGACATCGAGTCGCTCGCCGAGGCCTCGGCCGACGCGCCGATGGCGGCCGACGTCGACCAGGTCCGCCGTATCGTCTCCGACGAGGTCGCGGCCTTCGGGGCGGCCCAGCGGGCGGCGCACATCACGCCGACCGTCGTCGCCCTGCGCACCATGGCCGCCGACGTGGTGGCCAGCGAGATCGCCCGCCTCGAAGGGCGGCTGCCCGGCCTCGACGTCAAGCACCGCGCGGAGATCACCCAGACCGTGCGGCGCGTCGTGGACAAGCTGCTGCACGCCCCGACCGTGCGGGTCAAGCAGCTCGCGGCCGAACCCGGCGGCGCCGGGTACGCCGACGCGCTGCGCACCCTGTTCGACCTCGACCCGGAGACGGTGGCCTCCGTCTCCCGGGCCGACGAAGACTCCGAGAAGAACGGCAAGAACCGAGGGCCGGCATGAGTAACAAGGCACTGAGACTCGGGACCAGGCGAAGCAAGCTCGCCATGGCCCAGTCCGGGCAGGTGGCGGACGCCGTGAGCCGGGTGACCGGACGGCCCGTCGAGCTGGTCGAGATCACCACGTACGGCGACGTCTCCCGCGAGCACCTGGCGCAGATCGGCGGCACGGGCGTGTTCGTCGCCGCGCTGCGCGAGGCGCTGCTGCGGGGCGAGGTGGACTTCGCGGTTCATTCGCTCAAGGACCTGCCCACCACGCAGCCCGAGGACCTGGTCCTGGCCGCGATACCCGAGCGTGAGGACCCGCGCGACGTGGTCGTCGCCCGGGACGCGCTGAAGATCACCGACCTCGCCGCGTCGTCCCCGAGGGGGGTGGCACGCATCGGCACCGGCGCCCCGCGCCGCATGGCCCAGCTGAACGCGTACGCCCGCGCCCACGGACTGGACATCGAGACGGTCCCGATCCGGGGCAACGTCGACACCCGCATCGGCTTCGTCCGCAGCGGTGAGCTGGACGCGGTGGTCCTGGCCGCGGCCGGACTGAACCGGATCGGCCGCAGCGACGAGGTGACCGACTTCCTGTCGGTCGACACGGTTCTGCCCGCCCCCGGCCAGGGGGCCCTGGCGATCGAGTGCAGGGCGGGGACCACCGCCCAGGACACTGAGCTGATCGCCGCGCTCGCCCGGCTCGACGACCCGCTCACGCGGGCCGCCGTGACGGCCGAGCGGTCACTGCTCGCCGCCCTGGAGGCCGGTTGCAGCGCCCCTGTGGGTGCTTTGGCCGACCTCCTGGCCGACGGGCAGACTGTCAAGGAAATGCGCCTGCGGGCCGTCGTCGGCACGACCGACGGCACCACGCTGGTGCAGCTGTCCACCACCGGTCCCGTGCCCCGCACGCACGACGATGCGATGGCGTTCGGTCGCGAACTCGCCACCGAGATGCTCGCCCAGGGCGCGGCCGGTCTGATGGGGGAGCGAGCACATTGAGCCCCACCACCCTTCCCGCCGGTCCTGAACACGGGCACGTCACCTTCCTCGGTGCCGGACCCGGAGATCCGGGACTGCTCACACTGCGCGCCGTGGAGGCGCTGGCGAACGCGGACGTCCTCGTCGCCGAGCACGAGGTGCTCGACGTCGTCCGCACGCACGCCCGGCAGGGCGTGACCGTCGTGGACACGGACTCCGACCCCTCGTCGGACGCCGTTCCGGGCACGGGCGCACCTCAGCTCACGGTGGTTGACAGCACGTCAGCCACCGTCGGGGCCCCCGCGGTGCGGGATGCCGCACATCTTGTCATGGAGGCCGCGCGGGGCGGCAGGCGGGTCGTCCGTGCGGTGACCGGTGACCCGGGACTCGACACGGACGCCGCCGCCGAGATGCTCGCGTGCGCCGACGCCGGGGTCCCCTTCGAGGTCGTCCCCGGCATCGCGAGCGCCGTCGGTGTGCCCGCGTACGCCGGTGTGCCGCTGCGCGACGCCGAGGGCACCGACGTGCGGTTCGTCGACGCCCGTACGGCGTCCGACCGCTGCTGGACGGAGGTCGGCGCCTCCGACGGCACGGTCGTCGTGTCGACGACCCTGGACTCGGTGGCCGCCACGGCCGGTGAACTCGTCACGGCCGGCCGCAAGCCGGACACCCCGATGACGGTGACCATCGCCGGTACGACCACCCGCCAGCGGACCTGGACCGCCACCCTCGGCACGGTCGCGCAGACCCTCAAGCAGGCCAAGGTCCTGCCGTCCCCGGACGGCGGCCGGCCGGTGATAGCCGTGGTCGGTGAGCGCAGCGCCGCCGCGGCGCGGCGCGACCAGCTGTCGTGGTTCGAGTCCAAGCCGCTGTTCGGCTGGAAGGTCCTCGTGCCGCGCACCAAGGAGCAGGCCGTGTCGCTCTCCGACCGGCTGCGCTCCTACGGTGCCGTCCCGCACGAGGTCCCCACCATCGCCGTGGAGCCGCCGCGCACCCCGCAGCAGATGGAGCGCGCGGTCAAGGGCCTGGTCACCGGACGCTACGAGTGGATCGCCTTCACCTCCGTCAACGCGGTCAAGGCGGTCCGCGAGAAGTTCGAGGAGTACGGTCTCGACGCCCGTGCCTTCGCCGGCATCAAGGTCGCGGCGGTCGGCGAGCAGACCGCCAAGGCGCTGATCGCCTTCGGCGTGAAGCCCGACCTGGTCCCGAGCGGCGAGCAGTCGGCCGCCGGCCTGCTGGAGGACTGGCCGCCCTACGACCCGGTCTTCGACCCGATCGACCGTGTCTTCCTGCCGCGCGCCGACATCGCCACGGAGACGCTGGTCGCCGGGCTGATCGAGCTGGGCTGGGAGGTCGACGACGTCACGGCCTACCGCACGGTCCGCGCCTCGCCGCCGCCGGCGGAGACCCGTGAGGCGATCAAGGGCGGCGGTTTCGACGCGGTGCTCTTCACCTCGTCCTCCACGGTGCGCAACCTCGTGGGCATCGCGGGCAAGCCGCACAACGTCACGGTGATCGCCTGCATCGGCCCGGCGACGGCCAAGACGGCGGAGGAGCACGGCCTGCGGGTCGACGTGATGGCCCCCGAGCCGTCCGTCCTCAAGCTGGCCGAGGCCCTGGCCGACTTCGGCCTGCGCCGCAGGGCCGCCGCCCTGGAGTCCGGCGACCCGGTCACCCGGCCGAGCGAGCGGCGGCCGGGGGCGCGGAGGCGTCGGTCTTCGACGTAGCGGCGCCGCGGGTGAGCGGAACGGCGGGGCGTGCCTTCGGGCACGCCCCGCCGTACGTGCGCGGTGCCTCGCGGACTCCGTCAGTGCCGGTCAGTGCCGGGAGGCGTACGGCAGGAACGCCGCCCAGGTGGTGGGGGTGAGGGCGAGGCGGGGGCCGGTGGGGTTCTTGGAGTCGCGGACGAGGATGTGATCGGGGACGGCTGCTACTTCGATGCAGTCGGGGCCGCTGGACGTGCTGTAGCTGCTCTTCAACCAGGTCACTTCGACGCAGGATGGGCCGTCGTCGGTGCTGTAGCTGCTCTTTATCCACTCCAGCTTCATGTCTCTCCAAGCACTTTCTCGATGAGGGCCATCGACTCCCGCGGGCTGAGAGCCTGTGCCCGGATGATTCCATACTGGATGTCGAGGAGTTGCACCTCTTTTGGCTCGGCGATCACACGGCTGACGTGCACCACCTCGATGTGGCCGACCGTGGTGCCGTCCTTGAGTCTGAGCAACCTGAACGGGCCGTCGAGCCCCGAGTTCTCCTCGCGGCCCAGGGGCAGCACCTGAAGATCGACATTGGGGAACTCGGCGATCTGCAACAGCCGTTCCAGTTGGCCACGCATCACCATCTTGCCCCCGATGGGCCGACGGAGCGTCGACTCGCACTGGACGAAGCTGAAGAGAGGCCGAGCCGTCGTGCCGTCGACGATTCCTTGGCGGGCCACGCGGGCTGCGAGCCGCTCCTCCAACTCGTCGGCGGTGAAGGGCGGTCGGCGGGCGCTGAACACCGCCCGCGCGTACTCCGGCGTCTGCAGCAACCCGTGGATGACCGAGTTGTTGTAGGCGCCCAGCTCGACCGCCTCCGCCTCCAGCCTCTTCAAGTCGCGCACCTTCTTCGGATACCTGACCTCCGCCAGGTCCCGCGTCATCGCCGCGATCCGGCCGCCCGCGTTCAGTACCCGGTCCGCCGCCTCCAGGTACTCCGGTCGAGGAATCCGCCGGCCCCGTTCTACGGAGGAGACCAGTTCCTCCCCGTATCCGATGGCTGCGCCGAACTCGGCCTGGGTGAGGCCGGCGGACTCGCGCCACAGCTTCAGCTGTCGTGCGATCGTCCGCACTACGGCCCTTGCTTCCTCGTCCTCCAGATTCACATCCCCGTCGCTCACGTATCCGCCCTCCCGTCGCAGCCCTTCCCGGTCCAACCCCGGCCGCCGTACGCCGTCACCCCGGGCACCCCGGACGGAACCGGACACCTCCCGGACAGCCACCGGCCGCACGGGGTATCTACCTTCACAGGTTACGCAGGCGTGAACACGCTGAGTGACGTGAATCAGCAAACCGTCGCAGCGCACACGTCGTTGCACCACTTCTCCGTACCGCTCTCCGCCACGCGCCGTGGTGCCCGTCTCGCGCGGCTGCTCGCTGCCGAGCGGCTGGACGCGTGGGGAGTCCCGTTGGACCCGGCGCGGCTCGTGGTCGCCGAACTCTCGGCGAACGCCGCACTGCACGGCAAGGTCCCCGGGCGGAGCTTCCGGCTCGGGCTTTCCCTCGTCGCACCCCGGGTGCTGCGTGTGGAGGTGACCGACGCCCGGGGTGACCGGCTCCCGGTCCCCGAGCGTGCTACCGCAGTCGTGGAACCCGCCGAGTCCGGTTACGGGCTGCTGCTCGTCGAGGAGTTGGCCGACCGGTGGGGCGTACGGGAAGGGCCCTCGCCGTGCAAGACGGTGTGGGCGGAGTTCGATCTCGCCGGTTCTCCGGGCCGCCTTCCACCGGCGCCGGGAAACGTGTGATCCGGTGGGGCGGCCGCCGGGGCTTCGGGACGTAAAAAGACCAAAGAACCCAGGGAAATAACCAACCAACCAAACCAAACCCGGCGTAGGTCACCCGGCCGGGTGAAATCGGTCGGTGTGGGTGGCGCGGCGGCTGGTCAGGCGGGCAGTCTCGGCTCAGACAACCCACACATACGTCGGCCCCCGCCGGGACTGCCATCCCAGTGCGAGGGCCTGACCAAAGAGGAAGCCGAACCTTCCCCATGGCTGAGAAGAAGCCTAGTGCCGCCCCGCGCCCGATTCACGGTGTTCCGGCAAGTACCACCCCCATCGGTGTCACCCACGTACGCACGTACCAGTCCGGCCAGTACGTCGTCGTCGGCAACCACCTCGCCCAGCACCGCGAGTTGTCGCTGACCGCGATCGGGCTGGCGACGCACATCATGTCGGTGCCCGAGGGCACCCCGGTCGACATCCGCAGCCTCACCGAGCGCTTCCCCGAGGGGCGCGACCGGATCGCCTCCGCGCTGCGCGAGCTGGAGGCCCACGGCTACCTGGAGCGGGTCCGGGAGCACACGGCGGCGGGGCGTCTGGTCACGCGGACGTACGCCCACCACACGCCCGCCGCGGCCCAGCGGGCAGCCGTGCCCCCGCCGGTGCCGCCGCAGGCGGCCGCCCGTCCGGTCGTGCCGCATGCCCGCACGCCGAAGCGGGCGCACGGTACGCATGTGGGGGACACGGACACGTCCCAGGAGAGTGATCAAGCCGTCCGGCAGGCGGAAGCGGTGCCGGACGGCGGGCCGGTACGGGAAGGCGGGGTGGTTGGCGAAGGCGGGGCCGTTCGCGAAGGCGTGGCGGTTCCCGGAGTGCCCCGGCAGCGGTCCGTGCCCGGGCGGCCTCGGCCGTCGACGCCTGTGAGGCCGTTGCCGCCGGACGGGCCGGGAACCCGCGACCGGAGCGATGACGAGCGCTACGACAAGGCCGCCACGCTGCTCGCCGGGCTGCGCCGTGACGATGGCCGGCTCGTCCTCTCCCTCCGCGACGTGAACGCTCTGGTCCCGGGAGTCGTCGACTGGCTGGACAGGGGTGTCCCCCTCGTCGACATCCACCGGGCCCTGGTGAGCGGTCTGCCCGCCGAGATGAACCACCCGGCGGGTGTCCTGGCCTACCGCCTGCGCGAACTGCTGCCGCCGCGGCTTCCCGCGCGCCCGGCGCCACCGCCGGGCTTGACGGCCCGCGCGGAGGCCCCCCGGCGTCCGCATCCCTTGCAGGACTGCGACGGCTGCGAGCGGGTCTTCAGAGCGCCCGCCCCCGGCCGCTGCCGGGACTGCCGGGCGGAGCAGGCCGGGGTGGGCGGCGCCCTGTGCCCCGCGTGAGTCGCGGGGCACAGGGACTCAGACCAGCGTCGTGATGCAGAACGGGTGCCCGGCCGGGTCCAGCAGGACGCGCCAGCGGTCGGGGGAGGGCTGGTCGGCGGGCTTGGTGGCGCCGAGGGTGAGCAGGTGGGCCTCGGCGGTGTCCAGGTCGTCGACGCCGATCTCCAGGTGGGCCTGCTTCCCCTGGGCGGGGTCGGGCCAGGTGGGGCGGCGGTAGTCGGCGACGCGGTTGAAGCCGAGGCCCGGGGTGCCGTCCTTGGCGAGGAAGACGAAGTCGTCGGTGGAGAAGGCGACGGGCAGGCCGAGCATCTCGCCGTAGAAGCGGCCCAGTTCGGCGGGGTCGGCGCAGTCGAAGGTGACGGCGGCGTAGCGGTAGGCGGGTGCGGAGGTGCTGTTCTCGGTGCTCATGGGAGGACCGTAGGACGGGACCAGGACAGTTCCGGTCCTGGATGTGCGGGGTCTGTGGAACACTTCCGGCGTGATCAGTGCGTCCGCCCGGTTGCTGCGACTGGTCTCCGTGCTGGCCGCCCGCCCCTCGTGGACCTGTGCCGAGCTGGCCGAGCGGACCGGGGTCACCGAGCGCACGGTGCGGCGGGACGTCGCCAGGCTCCGGGAGATCGGTTACGTCGTCGACTCCGAGCCGGGGCCGTGGGGCGGCTACCGGCTGCGGGCCGGGTCCCGGGTGCCGCCGCTGATCCTCGACGACGAGGAGGCCCTGGCCGTGGCCGTCGGGCTGCGCGAGGCGGCGCTGAGCGGGGCGCTCGGCGGTGACCAGGCCGCGCTGTCGGCGCTGCTGAAGCTGCGGCAGGTGCTGCCGCGGCGGATCGCCGAGCGGCTGGAGGAGATGGATGCCGCGTTCGTGCACACGCCCCGGGCCAGCGAGCCGCAGATCACCTCCGGGATGCTGCTGGAGCTGGCCGCCGCGTGCCGCCGGGGCGAGCGGGCGCGGCTGGCCTACCGGGACGGGCAGGGGCGGGCCACCGTCCGGGACGTCGACCCCTACCGGCTCGTCCACACCGGGCGCCGCTGGTACTTCGTCGCCCGGGACGTGGCACGGGACCAGTGGCGCACCTTCCGCGCCGACCGGGTCGAGCACGTCCAGCCGACCGGGCAGCCGGTGGCGCCCGCCGACCCGCCCGACCCGGCGCGGCTCGTCTCCCGTTCCACCGCGAACGGCCCCTACCCGCTGACCGCGACGGTCCGGCTCCCGCTGTCCGGGGAAGAGGCGCTGCGGCTGATCCCGGCGACGGTCGGCACGCACCGCCCGGACGGCCCCGGTGCCACGGTCGTGGACGTCGGGGGCCCCGACGCCGACGGGCTCGCCCGGTACCTGCTCGGGCTGGCCGTACCGCTGCGGGTGCTGGCCCCGGCGGCCGTGCGCGAGGCCCTGGTACGGCGCACCCGCGAACTCCTCGCCGCCAACGCCGACGGGGACGAGCACCCGTCCGGCGCACACCCGGCCGACGAGGACGCGTACTTGGCCGGCGCGCAGCGCGCTGACGGGGACGCGTACTCGACCGGTGCACACCGCGCTGAGGGGGACGAGCACCCGCCCGGTGCAGACCGCCCCCGCGAGGACGAGCACCCGCCCGGCGCGCACCGGGCCGACCAGGACGAGC
Source organism: Streptomyces sp. Xyl84 (assembly GCF_059731885.1). Classification (NCBI taxonomy): domain Bacteria; kingdom Bacillati; phylum Actinomycetota; class Actinomycetes; order Kitasatosporales; family Streptomycetaceae; genus Streptomyces; species Streptomyces sp. Xyl84. The sequence goes on along the minus strand of NZ_AP029182.1, from coordinate 3,204,549 downwards.
ACCCGGCCGGCGCACACCGCGCCCACGGGGACGATCCGCCCGCGCAGCGCCCCGACGCCGCCTGCCTCGGCGGTCCGCGGCGGGCGGGGGAGCGGGGCCGGGGCGGTGGGCAGGCGGTCGACACCGCGTCGGCAAAAGGGCGTCCGGGGCGGGCGTAGCGTAGAGGACATGACGAAGTACGGATCCTTCCCTGGTACGCGTCCTCGTCGGCTGCGCACCACCCCCGCCATGCGGCGCATGGTCGCCGAGACCCGGCTGCACCCGGCGGACCTGATCCTGCCCGCCTTCGTGCGCGAGGGCGTCGGCGAGCCCGTGCCCATCGCGGCCATGCCCGGTGTCGTGCAGCACACGCGGGACAGCCTGAAGAAGGCCGCGGCCCAGGCCGTGGAGGCCGGGATCTCCGGGATCATGCTCTTCGGGGTGCCGGAGGAGGCCAAGAAGGACGCTCTCGGCACCGCCGGGACCGACCCGGACGGCATCCTCCAGGTCGCCCTGCGGGACGTACGGGCCGAGGTCGGCGACGACCTGCTCGTCATGTCCGACCTGTGCCTGGACGAGTTCACCGATCACGGCCACTGCGGGGTCCTCGACGCCGAGGGCCGGGTCGACAACGACGCCACGCTGGAGCGGTACGCCGAGATGGCGCAGGTCCAGGCCGACGCGGGCGCCCACGTCGTGGGTCCCAGCGGGATGATGGACGGCCAGATCGGTGTGGTGCGTGACGCGCTGGACCAGATCGGCCGCGAGGACGTGGCGATCCTCGCCTACACCGTGAAGTACTCCTCCGCCTTCTACGGGCCCTTCCGCGAGGCCGTCGGTTCCTCGCTCCAGGGCGACCGCAAGACCTACCAGCAGGACCCCGCCAACCTGCGGGAGTCGCTGCGCGAGCTGGCCCTCGACCTGGAGGAGGGCGCCGACATGGTGATGGTCAAGCCGGCCGGCCCCTACCTCGACATCCTCGCCCGGGTCGCCGACGCCGTGGACGTGCCGGTCGCCGCGTACCAGATCTCCGGCGAGTACTCGATGATCGAGGCCGCCGCCGAGAAGGGCTGGGTGGACCGGGACCGGGCCATCCTGGAGAGCCTGACCGGCATCAAGCGGGCCGGGGCGCGCAACATCCTCACCTACTGGGCGGTCGAGGTCGCGCAGAAGCTGCGCTGAGCGCCTGGCTGGTCGGCGGCCGTCGCGCACGGCCGCCCCAGCGACGCCGAGTCCGTGGACGGCCCCTCGTCGCGTACGCCCTCACCGTCGTTGCAGCCCGTCAGGGCCGCGGAGGCGGTGAGCACGAGCACCGTCGCGGCGAGCAGCCGGACGCGGAGACGGGCACGGGTGGTGCGTGCGGACATGGGAGATCCCCCTGGAAGCGGGCACGAGCGGTTCTTGCGGTGTCGGACAGCGGCGGCGGCGCGGCGCGGTACGGCGGCGGGCGCGGGTGGTCGGGTCCAGCGTGGTCCCGCGAGGCGCTCTCGCGCCACCTCCGGCCGCCGATGCGGGACGCCGGACCGTCACGGCACCCTGTGACCTGCGGGAACGGCGTCCCTGTGGGATGCGGTACGGGACGCGGCACCGGACGTCCGCCTCCGCTGCGTCAGAAGTCCACGGCCGGTGCCATGGTGCTCTCCCAGTACGACACCGTCAGCTTGTCGTCGACGAAGACGCCCTGGGCGGGCAGCCGCACCGTGGCGATGGAGCCGTCGTCGAACGGGATCGTCAGGGTGTGCACGGTGTGGCCGTGGTCGCCGTCGCCCGACAGCAGCACGCCCGCGTATCCGGACTGCCCCGGCTCCAGCGTGGTCAGCGCCTGCGGCTTGGTGTCCTCGGCCGTCGGCGGCACCGACTGCGCCTCGCCGAACCGGGTGGCCGGGTACATCGGCAGCATGCAGGTCCTCGAACCGGTGTTGGTCGCGGTCAGCAGCAGGTGGTTGAGAGGACGGGAGACCTCGGCGGCCTTCAGACGCAGGCTCTTGGCACCGCACTTGGCGAGCTCGCCCGAGGACGCGTCGGAGGAGCCGGAGGCCTGCGAGCCCTTGCCGGAACCGCCGCCCTTGGAGGTGCCGCCGACGGAGCCGCCCTTCCCGGCGGCGGAGCCCGACCCCGAGCCGGAGCCCGAAGCCGTCCCGGCGCCCGTGCCGGCGGGCGACTGCGGGTCGGCGGAGGCGGCGCCCGACGGCTGCTCGGTCTGTACGGACCCCGCGGGGGCGGCGGAGGGGGCGGCGCCCGCGCCGTTGTCGTCGCCGCCGGCCTGGCAGGCGGTCAGGGACAGCGCGGCGGCGGCGAGGGCCGCGGCGGTGAACAGGCGGGTGCGGCGGGGACGGCGGGTGCGGGGGGACACGGACATGGGAACTCCTTGGTACGCGGTGGTGGAGGACGGCGCTCGGCCGTTGGCCGGGGAGGCGGCCGGCGGGAGCGCCGCGTTCGGCTGATCCACAGCTTGTGGGAGGATCCGTCCCGGGTGCCACAGATGCGGGTGCACCCGGGACGGTGGAACGCAGAAACGGGACCTGACCTGCGGAAACAGCAGCCGTCTGGGATGCCGTCCGGGGATGTGAAGGAGAGGAAGAGAAGGTGGCGGGGGACGATTTCGCCGGGTTGCTGCGGGAGCTGAAGGAGCGGTCCGGGCTCAGTTACGGGGCGCTCGGCAAGCGTCTGCACATGAGCGCCTCGACCGTGCACCGGTACGTCAGCGGTGACGTCGTACCGACCGACTACGCCCCGGTCGAACGGCTCGCCCGCCTCTGCCGGGCGACCCCCGACGAACTCCTCGAACTGCACCGCCGCTGGGTGCGCGCGGACGCGTTGCGCGGGACGAAGGGGGCGGGCGCCGCCGGGGAGACGACGGCGGAGCCGGCCGCCGGGGATCCGGCGGAGGAGAGCGCGGCCGCCCCCGCTCCCGGCGCCGAGCCGACCCCGGGCACCGAGCCCGCCCCCGCCCGTTCCTCCGGCCCCGCCCCGGCCCCTGAACCCGCTCGCGCGCCCGGCCCCGCCCCGGCCCCTGAACCCGCTCGCGCGCCCGGCCCCGCCCCCCGCAGGCGCCGTCCCACCGCCCTGCTCGCCGGCGCCGGGATCGTGGTGGTCGCCGCGGTCACCGCACTCGTGGTGAACCTGGTCCCGGGCGGTCGCTCCCACCCCTCCGGCGCCGCCGGTGACGCCGCCGCGACGGTCTCGTCCACGGCTGCCACCGCCCCGCACACCACGCCCCCGGCCGGCGGCGCGAGCGCGAGTACGTCCCCCTCGCCCTCACGGCCGGCCTCCTCCTCGCCGTCCCCCTCGGTGCCCGCGCACCGCACCGCCGTCCCGAGCGCCCGCGTGTCCCTGGGGAACGGCCGGTCGGGCGCGGTGCCGGTCACGGTCGCCACCACCCCCTACTACTGGGACGTGCCCTGCGAGCAGAGCTTCCTGGTGAACCGCAGCCCGAAGAACGTGCCGCCGCCGGCCGGACTGCAGGACGTGGTCGGCTGGGCCACGCCGCTCGGCGCGGTGGCCGCCGACCACCAGACGGTCGTGCTCACCGTGCAGGGCACCGGCGCCGAGACGGTCGTGCTCCAGGCGCTGCACGTGCGCGTGGTGCGCAGTGACGCACCGCTGACCTGGAACTCGTACGCGATGGGCAACGGCTGCGGCGGCGGGGTGGACACCAAGTCCTTCGACGTCTCCCTCGACCTCGGCAACCCGCTGGCGCAGCCCATCGGCGGGCAGCGGAACTTCCCGTACAAGGTCAGCGAGTCCGACCCCGAGGTCTTCTACGTCAACGGGCACACCACCGGACACGACGTCAGCTGGTACCTGGAGCTGGACTGGTCCAGCGGCGACCGGCACGGCACCGTGCGCGTGGACGACCACGGCAAGCCCTTCCGTACCAGCGGCGCCCCGGGCGACCACTACGTCAATCCGCTGGGCGGCCACGGCTGGGAACGGGAACTGGGAACCTGAGACCGGGCGGCACGACTTGGCCGTCCAGGGCGCGCCCAAGTGGCTTGTACGGCTAGGTTGTCGGCGATCGGACGACCTTGCAGGAGACGCGCCATGCCCGGTGATGCCCTCAGCCACGACTCCGCCGAGCTGCGGAGACGGATCGACTCGACGAAGCCGCACCCGGCCCGCGTCTACGACGTCTTCCTGGGCGGCAAGGACCACTACCCGGTCGACCGTGAGGCGGCGGCGCAGGCCATCGCCCAGCACCCCCGGGGCTTCCTCACCGCCCGGTACAACCGGGACTTCCTGCGCCGGGCGGTCACCACGCTCGTGCGTGACGAGGGCGTCCGCCAGTTCCTGGACGTCGGCACCGGTTTGCCGACCGCCGAGAACGTCCACCAGATCGCCCAGCGCCTCGCCCCCGAGACCCGGGTGGTGTACGTCGACAACGACCCGATCGTGCTGACCCACGCGCGCGCCCTGCTCACCTCCGGGCCCCAGGGCCGCACCGACTACGTCGACGCCGACCTGCGCGACCCGGCGCGGATCCTCCGCGAGGCCGCCCGCACCCTCGACCTCGGCCGGCCGGTGGCGCTGGTCCTGCTCGCGGTGCTGCACTTCATCGAGGACGAGGAGGCCTACGGCCTGGTCCGTGAGCTGCTGGACGCGCTGGTGCCGGGCAGTTGGCTCGTCCTGAGCCACCTGGCCGAGGACCTCAACCCGGAGGGCACCGCCAAGGTCGTGGGCTCCTTCAGGAAGAGCGGGCTGACCTTCGTGCTGCGCACGCGCGCAGGGGTGGAACGGTTCTTCGCCGGCAACGGACTGACCCCCGCCGAACCGGGCGTCGTCCCCGTCCACCACTGGCGCCCGGACGGCGCGGCCCCCGTGCTCCGCCCGCCGAACCCCGAGTACCTGGAGTCCCTGGAGCTGATCGACCGGATCAAGTACGAGGACATCAACGACCCCTCGGCGGGCGACCCCAGCGTCTACGCGGCCATCGCCCGCAAGCCTTGACCGCTCACTCCGGCGAGGTCGTGAAGGCTTCCCTGGTGGCCGGTGGGACAGGAAGGGCGGACGCGGGCTGCTGCTCGCGTCCGCCCTCGGTGACAAGCGGGGTGCGGGGGAGTGGGACCCGGGCCAGGTGGTGGGGGCCGAGTCCGCTCGGTGGCCGTCGCCGGTCAGGCCGGATCAGAGCCGTTCGGGCGTCCGGATGCCCAGCAGCGCCATGCCCTGGTGCAGCGTGCGGGCCGTGACGTCGCACAGGAACAGGCGGTTCTCCACCTGTGCGGGCGTCTCGGCCTTCAGCACCGGGCACTTGTCGTAGAACGTCGTGTAGAGGGACGCGAGCTGGTAGAGGTAGGCCGTCAGCTTGTGCGGGGCGTACTCTGCGGCTGCCTCCGCGACCGTCTCCGCGAACTGGTCGGCGTGCAGCCCGAGGGCCCGCTCGGCCGGGGACAGTTCCAGCTCCGGGTGCGCCGCCGGGCGGACCTCGCCCGCCTTGCGCAGGATCGACTGGATACGGGCGTACGCGTACTGGAGGTAGACGGACGTGTCGCCGTTGAGCGAGACCATCTGGTCCAGGTCGAACTTGTAGTCCCGGCTCGCCGATGTCGACAGGTCCGCGTACTTCACCGCGCCGATGCCCACCTGGGCGCCGCGCTCGGCGATCTCCTCCTCGGAGAGGTCCAGCGACTTCTCGCGCACCACCGCCGAGGCGCGGTCGATCGCCTCGTCGAGCAGGTCGACCAGGCGGACCGTCTCGCCCTCACGCGTCTTGAACGGCTTGCCGTCCTTGCCGAGGACCGTGCCGAAGGCGAGCTGCTGCGCCTTCACGTCCTCGCTCAGCCAGCCCGCCCTGCGCGCGGTCTCGAAGACCATCTTGAAGTGCAGGGACTGGCGGGCGTCCACCACGTAGAGGAGGGTGTCGGCCTTCAGGTTGAAGACGCGGTCGCGGATCGCGGAGAGGTCGGTGGCCGCGTAGCCGTAGCCGCCGTCGGACTTCTGGACGATCAGCGGGACCAGATTGCCGTCCGGGCCCTTGATGTCGTCGAAGAAGACGCACAGCGCGCCCTCCGAGCGGACGGCGACGCCGGACTCCTCCAGCAGGCGGCAGGTCTCGGCCAGCATGTCGTTGTAACCGGACTCGCCGACGATGTCCGCGTCCCGGATCTCCATGTCCAGCTTCTCGAAGACGGAGAAGAAGTAGATCTTCGACTCGTCGACGAACTTCTGCCACATCGCGAGGGTGTGCGGCTCGCCCGCCTGGAGGTCGACGACCCGGCGCCGGGCGCGGGTCTTGAACTCCTCGTCGGCGTCGAACTTCTTGCGCGCGGCCTTGTAGAGGCGGTCCAGGTTGGACATCGCCTCCTCGCCGCTGACCTCGCCGGCCTTGTGGTCCAGCTCGTGCGGGTGCTCGTCCAGGTACTGGATGAGCATGCCGAACTGGGTGCCCCAGTCGCCGATGTGGTGGCGGCGCACCACGTTCTCCCCGGTGAACTCCAGGAGCTGCACCACCGAGTCGCCGATCACCGCGGAGCGCAGGTGGCCGACGTGCATCTCCTTGGCCACGTTGGGCTGGGCGTAGTCGATGACCGTGGTGCCCGGGTGGTCGGCCTGCGGCACACCGAGGCGGCCGGCCGGGTCGGTGGCGCGCGCGGCCAGGTTCTCCGTGATCGCCCTGTCGGTGACGGTGATGTTGAGGAAGCCGGGTCCGGAGACCTCGATGTCCTTGATCACGTCACCGGCGGTCACCCGCTCCACGACCTGCGCCGCCAGCTCGCGCGGGTTGGCCTTCGCCTTCTTGGCCAGCGCCAGGATGCCGTTGGCCTGGAAGTCCGCCCGGTCGCTTCGTCGCAGCAGCGGGTCCGCGTCGGCGGTCTCCGGCAGGGCGGCGGAGAGGGCGTTCGCGAGGCGCTGGTGGACGGAGGCGGTGAGGGACGTGACCGAGGCCATAGGAATGGGTGCCGTTCTCCTCGTGGGGATGGATAGTCACGGCCAGTATCCCACGGGGGGCAAAGCGAATTTTCCTGCCGCCCGGCCAACCCCGGCGTCCGCAGACCCGTCCAACGCGGTGATAAGGCGTTTTCGTGGATGCCGACCGTCCTGGGACAATGGAGCGGTCAGCCGTGCGACCGCATTGGCAGCTCACGGAGAACTTCAGGAAAGAGGACGTGCCGATCGTGGCTCAGAGCACCGAGACCACCGACTGGGTCTCCCGTTTCGCGGATGAGGTCATCGAGGAGTCGGAGCGTCGGGCCCCCGGCAAACCCGTTGTCGTCGCGTCCGGGCTCTCCCCCTCCGGTCCCATCCACCTGGGCAACCTGCGCGAGGTCATGACCCCGCACCTGGTCGCCGACGAGATCCGCCGCCGCGGCCACCAGGTGCGGCACCTGATCTCCTGGGACGACTACGACCGGTACCGCAAGGTCCCGGCCGGCGTCCCCGGTGTCGACGAGTCGTGGGCCGAGCACATCGGCAAGCCGCTGACCTCGGTCCCCGCCCCCGCGGGCTCGCGGCACCCGAACTGGGCCGAGCACTTCAAGGCCGCGATGACCGCCTCGCTGGCCGAGCTGGGCGTGGAGTTCGACGGCATCAGCCAGACCGCGCAGTACACCTCCGGGGTCTACCGCGAGCAGATCCTGCACGCGATGAAGCACCGCGGCGACATCGACGCGATCCTCGCCCAGTACCGCACCAAGCCGAAGGCCGGTGCCAAGAAGCAGCAGCAGAAGCCGGTCGACGAGGCCGAGCTGGAGGCCGCCGAGGGCTCGGGCGCCGCCGCCGAGGACGACGGCAGCTCCGGCTCCGCCGGGTACTTCCCGTACAAGCCGTACTGCGGCAACTGCGAGAAGGACCTCACCACCGTCACCGCCTACGACGACGACTCCACCGAGCTGACCTACACCTGCACGGCGTGCGCCTTCTCGGAGACCGTCCGGCTCAGCGAGTTCAACCGCGGCAAGCTGGTCTGGAAGGTCGACTGGCCGATGCGCTGGGCGTACGAGGGCGTGATCTTCGAGCCGTCCGGCGTCGACCACTCCTCGCCCGGCTCGTCCTTCCAGGTCGGCGGGCAGATCGTCGGCATCTTCGACGGCAAGCAGCCCATCGGCCCGATGTACGCCTTCGTCGGCATCTCCGGCATGGCGAAGATGTCCTCGTCCAAGGGCGGGGTCCCCACGCCCGGCGACGCGCTCCAGATCATGGAGCCGCAGCTCCTGCGCTGGCTGTACGCCCGCCGCCGCCCCAACCAGTCCTTCAAGATCGCCTTCGACCAGGAGATCCAGCGGCTGTACGACGAGTGGGACAAGCTCGCCGCGAAGGTGGCCGACGGCTCCGCGCTGCCCGGTGACGTCGCCGCGTACACGCGCGCGGTGGGCACCGCCGCCGGTGAACTGCCGAAGACCGCCCGCCCGCTGCCGTACCGCACGCTCGCCTCCGTCGCCGACATCACCGCCGGCCACCAGGACCAGGCGCTGCGGATCCTGTCCGAGCTGGACCCGGCGAACCCGCTGGGCTCGCTGGACGAGGCCCGTCCCCGGTACGACAAGGCCGAGGCGTGGATCAACACCCACGTCCCCGCCGAGGCGCGCACCATCGTCCGCGACGAGCCCGACACCGACCTGCTCAAGTCCCTCGACGAGGCCTCCCGGCAGTCGCTGCGCCTGCTGCTCGACGGCCTCGCCGAGCACTGGTCGCTGGACGGGCTCACCCACCTCGTCTACGGGGTGCCCAAGGTCCAGGCCGGGTTCTCCGCCGACGCCACGCCCAAGGAGCTGCCGCCGGAGATCAAGACCGCCCAGCGGACGTTCTTCGCGCTCCTCTACCACCTGCTCGTCGGCCGCGACACCGGCCCGCGCCTGCCCACGCTGCTGCTCGCGGTCGGCCAGGAACGGGTCCGGACGCTGCTCGGCGCGTAGGCCCGAAGGACGCCGCAGGAAGGGGGCCCTCCAGACGGAGGGCCCCCTTCCCGTTGCCCGCGGTCACACCACTAGGCGATGTGCTCTTCCATCAGCTCTTCGTTGAGACGGGCCGTGAACAGGTCCATGTACTTGCCCAGCTCACGGGAGTTCAGCCGTACCCCGTACGCCGCCTCGACGTTCGCGGCGAAGGTGCCGGGCGTCGGCATGCCCTCGCCCTCTATCGAGTACCGGAACACCTGGTACAGGCCCTCCTCGTCCGGCGCCTGCGCGGGAGTGCCGCCGCCGTCGCCCAGCTCACGGGTGCGGCCCGGGCCCGCGGGGACGGGGAAGCCGCCGGTGTCCTCGGAAGAGGGCTGCGGGGCGGACTGCCGCGGCGCGTGCTGCTCGGGGTGCTGCGGCGCGTGCTGCGCCGGGTGCTCGGGCTGGTCCGGCTGCTGCTCCTCGTACCACTCCTCGTACGGCGGCTCCGGGCCGTAGGACGGCTCCGGCTCGTACGTCGGGTCGTACCCGCCGTGGTAGTCGATCTGCCGCTGCGACTGGAACCACGGGCTCTCCTCCGGGTCCGGCACGTACGCCTGCTGCTCCGGCTCCGGGCCGCGCTCGGCCACCAGCGCGCGCGGCCTGCCGGCGCCCGGCACCGCCGCCCGCTGCGCGTCGGCGGCCACCACCGGCTGCGGCGCGGGCGCCGGCGGGAGCAGCACCGGCTCGATCCCGGCCGCCGCCAGCCCCGCGGGGGCCGTCTCCGCCAGCGGCACGCCGTACCGGGCCAGGCGCAGCGGCATCAGCGACTCCACCGGCGCCTTCCTGCGCCACGCCCGGCCGAACCGGGAGCGCAGCCGCGCCTGGTAGACCAGCCGCTCCTGCTCCAGCTTGATCACCTGCTCGTAGGAGCGCAGCTCCCACAGCTTCATCCGCCGCCACAGCAGGAACGTCGGCAGCGGCGACAGCAGCCAGCGGGTGAGGCGGACACCCTCCATGTGCTTGTCGGCGGTGATGTCCGCGATCCGGCCGACCGCGTGCCGCGCCGCCTCCACGGCGACCACGAACAGCACCGGGATCACCGCGTGCATGCCCACACCCAGCGGGTCCGGCCAGGCGGCGGCGCCGTTGAACGCGATCGTCGCCGCCGTCAGCAGCCACGCCGTCTGGCGCAGCAGCGGGAAGGGGATCCGGATCCAGGTCAGCAGCAGGTCCAGCGCGAGCAGCACGCAGATGCCCGCGTCGATGCCGATCGGGAACACATAACTGAAGTCCCCGAAGCCCTTCTTGATGGCCAGCTCGCGCACGGCCGCGTACGAACCGGCGAAGCCGATACCGGCGATGATCACGGCGCCGGTCACGACCACGCCGATGAGAACCCGGTGCATCCGAGTCAGCTGCAGTGGCGCGGCCACTCGTACTCCCCTCCCCTTACGTCCTGTTGCGCGCAACAGAGTGGCACATCTGTCCGGGGAACGGTTGTCCGGATCCGATGACCCGCCGCGCTCAGCGGTCGTCCGACGCCTTGGACGCGGACTGCGAGGCCGACGGCGAAGCGGACTTGGACGCCGATCCGGAGGGCGACGTGGACGGCGTGCCCGACGCCGGCTTCTCCGACGAGCCCTCACCCGGACCCGACGAGTCCGGCGAACCCGTACCGGTGCCGCCGTTGGCCTTGGTCACCGACGCCACCACCTCCTTGGCGGCCTTCACCGCGTCCTTCGACAGGTCGTCCGCGTCCGGCGCCTTGTCACCGGCCAGCCCCGCGCCGTTGTAGTCCAGCGTGACCACCACGTTCTCCACCCGGGCCACGACCGTCTGCTGCTTGAAGGTGCCTTCCTTCTTCTTCAGGTCGTAGCGCACCGCCGTCGCCTCGTCGCCCGTCCCGGACACCGGCTGCGACTTGGTGTTCTTGGCGTCCGCCACGGCCTGCGCGTCCCCCACCTGCTTGCGGTAGAACACCTGCGCCTGCTCCTCGCCCGTGCCGCGCGCCGTGTCGGACTCGAAGCGCAGCAGGGACACGTTCAGCCAGCGGTACTGAGAGCCCTTCACCCCGTTGTTGTCCAGGCCGTTCCACGAGCAGCTGGCCCGCGTGCCCACATCGCTCGACGCGCCCGCCTTCGCGGACTTCGCGCCCCGGGGGACCAGGTCGTCCAGTGTCTTGCGCGCCAGCACCTTGCACGCTTCCGGCAGCTTCGCGTACTTCGCCGGCTGCACGGTCGGCGAAGCGCTCGGGCTCGCCGACGTCTTCGCGCCGGCCGCAGGACTCTTCGACGCGTCGTCCGAACCCGAACCCGAGTCCGAGGAGGAGCAGGCCGCCGCCAGCAGCAGCACGGGCACCGCACCCGCGCAGACGAGGGCACGGTGCAGCCGCTTGGCCCGCGGGCCGCGTCCCTCCCGCTGATCACGCCGGTCACGCTGTTCTCGCTGAGCTGCTCGCTGCATGGTTCCTTCACTCATGACGCTCGTGGTTCCCTGCGTTCTGATCGGGTGCGGGTCCGACCGGGTGCGGTCCGACCGGGTCCGGGAGGGCCACCGTACGCAATCGGTCAGCCGCGTGGTCCGCCCTCCCCGGGAGCACGGCACCGCGCCAAGTGCCGCCCCCGGCACGTCAACCGCCCAGCGACCCCGCCAGCTGCGCCGCCAGTTTCCGGGCCTTGTCCTGCATTTCCTTGCTGTCCGGGACCACGCCGACGGCGGTCGGCTGCTCCTCGTACTCGATGGTCACGATCACGTTCGACGTGCGGAACGCCACAGTCACCGTCCGCTGCTTGACCGTCGAACCGGAGCTGCTGAGGGTGTCGTCCACGAACGCCTCGTCGCCGAGGTCGTCGAGCGTGCGGGGCTGCACCTCGGCCGGGTCGGACGCCGGGGCGGAGGCCGAGGAGGAGGAGGCCGTGGAGGACCCGGAGGCCGGGGCGGACGGGGTGCCGCCGGAGTCGCCGCCCGCCGGCGCCCCGGCCGCCGTGCCCGTGCCGGTGCCCGTGCCCGTGCCCGTGCCCGTCGCGGAGCCCGAGCCGGTGGTGGAGGGGGGCGGCGCGGGCAGGTCCGCGGCCGTCTGCTTGGTGGCGAAGACCGCCTCGGCCTGGCTGTCGTCGCTCACGGCGTTGTCGTAGGAGACGACCCGCTCGAAGTCGACGTGGAGGTGGTCGGTGGCGTCGGTGGAGTCCACCTTCCAGCGGCAGCCGACCTTGCGCTCGGTGTCGTAGGTGAGCGTGGCCTCGCCGTCGTAGGCCTTCTCCCGCTGGTCCGGGTCCGTGATCTGCTGGATGCCCGGCAGCAGCGCGTCCAGGGTGCTGTGGCCGACCGCGCGGCAGGCCTCGGGGAGCGTGCGGTACTTGCCCGGCTGGGCCGCCGCGGTCGCCTTGCCCGGCCCGTCGGCGTTGGCGTTGTCGGCCTGGCCGTCGTCGGGCGAGCCGCCGGTGCAGCCGGCCAGCAGCAGCGCCGCGAGCAACGCGGCCGGGCCGGATACGTACGCCTTCCGCAGCACGGTCAGGCTCCTCTCGACGATGTCGGGCCGGGGTGCCCCGCCCGGGTTATTCGCTTGCCGGCCGGGGGCGTCTCCTGGAGACAATGTCTATCGCACGCACTGCCGTGGACGCCGGTCCGATGCCCTGTTTCGTCGACCTTGGCGCCGGTATTGCGATTCACCGCTTCTGAGGCTTCTGTTTGTTTTCCGGGGGAATGAGGACGATATGTCGTACGTGGAAATGCCGGGCGCGAAGGTCCCCATCCGTCTGTGGACCGACCCCGCCTCGGTCGAGGACGTGGCGCTGCGCCAGCTGCAGAACGTCGCCACCCTCCCCTGGATCGAGGGCCTGGCCGTCATGCCCGACGTGCACTACGGCAAGGGCGCGACCGTCGGCTCCGTCATCGCCATGCGGGGCGCGGTCTGCCCCGCGGCGGTGGGCGTGGACATCGGCTGCGGCATGTCTGCGGTGAAGACGTCCCTGACGGCGAACGACCTGCCCGGCGACCTGTCCCGCCTGCGTACGAAGATCGAGCAGGCGATCCCGGTGGGCCGCGGGATGCACGAGGACCCAGTCGCCCCGGGCGACTTCCACGGGCTGCCGACGGCCGGGTGGGACGGGTTCTGGGGACGGTTCGACGGGGTGGCGGAAGCCGTCAAGTTCCGCCAGGGGCGCGCGGTGAAGCAGATGGGAACGCTGGGCGCCGGCAACCATTTCGTCGAAGTCTGCACGGATACAACCGGTTCTGTCTGGCTCATGCTCCACTCCGGATCCCGCAACATCGGCAAGGAACTGGCCGAGCACCACATAGGCGTCGCGCAGAAGCTCCCGCACAACCAGGGCCTGGTCGACCGCGACCTCGCGGTCTTCGTCGCGGACACCCCGCAGATGGCCGCCTACCGCAACGACCTGTTCTGGGCGCAGGAGTACGCCAAGTACAACCGCACGCTCATGATGGCGCTGCTGAAGGACGTGGTCCGCAAGGAGTTCAAGAAGGCCAAGCCCCGCTTCGAGCAGGAGATCTCCTGCCACCACAACTACGTGGCCGAGGAGCGCTACGACGGCATGGACCTGCTGGTCACCCGCAAGGGCGCGATCCGCGCGGGTTCCGGTGACTACGGCATCATCCCCGGCTCGATGGGCACCGGTTCGTACATCGTGAAGGGCCTCGGCAACGAGAAGTCCTTCAACTCCGCCTCGCACGGCGCCGGCCGCCGCATGAGCCGCAACGCCGCCAAGCGCCGCTTCTCCACCAAGGACCTTCAGGAGCAGACGCAGGGTGTGGAGTGCCGTAAGGACTCCGGCGTGGTCGACGAGATCCCGGGTGCCTACAAGCCGATCGAGCAGGTCATCGACCAGCAGCGGGACCTCGTCGAGGTCGTCGCGAAGCTGAAGCAGGTCGTGTGCGTGAAGGGCTGAGCGCCCGTCAGCGCTGTCAGCCCCGCAGCCGGCGCCCTCAGTCCCGTAGCCGCTTCTCCAGGAGCGTCACCGCGTACGGGCTGCCCGTGCCGTCCGTCTTCGCGGGCTGCTCGCCGACGGCCGTGTAGCCCGCCGCCTCGTAGTAGGCGCGCAGGCGGGGGTTGGCGGAGAGGCAGTCGAGGCGGGCGTAGCGGCGGCCGGCGGCGGCGATGCGGGACTCGGCCTCGGCCAGCAGGGCGCGGCCGGCGGCGGGCGGGGCCGTGTGCGGCACGGTCATGAGGCGGTGGATGTAACCGGCCTCCGGGGGGCGGGGGCCCCAGGCGGCGGGGTCGTCCCACCACAGTTCCCAGGCGCCGGCCAGGTCGTCCCCGGCGTACGCCAGCCACACCTCGCCCTCGCGCATGCGGGTGACGAAGTGGGCCTCGTCCTTCTCGCCGGGCTTCCACTGGTCGATGCCGCGGGCCAGTTGCCGCAGGGCGGCCGCGTCGCGCAGGCGGACCAGGAGCGGGGCGTCGGCGGGGACGGCCGGGCGGTACGTCAGGGCCGGCCACGAGGTGGGGACGGGCTCCAGCAGGTGCGCCCGGAGGGTGGCGGTGAGGACCTGCGCGTCGAGTTCCAGCGCGTCGGTCACGTATCCCTCGACCGAGCCGTACTTCGCCTTCAGCGCGGCCAGGAACAGGCGCATCACGGCGGCGGGCGCGCGGCCGTAGCCCGGCCAGTTCGGGGTGCGGCCGCCGTTCCTGGCCCGCCAGTCGGCCAGCAGGGCCCCGGTGGCCAGTTCGGTGAGGGTGAAGTCCTCGACGATCACCGGCTCGGGGACGCCGAGGAGGGAGAGGACCAGGGCGGCCAGCTCGCCCGTGCGGTCCTTGCCGGAGGCGCAGTGGAAGACCAGCGGGGTACCGGAGACGGCCGCGTCACCGATCAGCTCCAGGGCCTCGCGGATCTCCTTGGTGCCGTCCTCGGCCACCTCCATGTACCGCTCCGCCAGGTACGGTCCCGGTTCCACCTCCGGGCCCAGGGCCGGCTGGTCGTACGGGCGGTGCTCGATGCTCAGGTTGTGGTAGGCGAAGGACGGGTGCTCCGGCACGCGGCCCTGGCGGTCGACCTCCCAGCCGTGGCGGAGGTCGATCACCGTGCCGATGCCGAGGGCGAGGAAGCGGTCCCAGTCGGGGGTGCCCGGGCTCAGCTTGCCGAGGCCGTCCGCGCGGAACAGGCGGCGCGGAACGACCCGCCGGCCGTCGCCGGTGGCGTACCCGCCGAGGTCGCGCATGTTGCGCAGGGCGTCGAAGCGTATGTGTCTGTCCACGGTCGGTCACCCTACGGCCGGGAGGGCGGGCCCGGCCGGGGATTCACTTCGCGTGCCGCACGGCGTAGATCATGACGAAGGCGACGACGTGGATGCCGAAGAGGAAGTAGCCGAGGTAGTACCAGACGTAGCGCTCGCGCTTCTTCTCCTCGGCGAGGCGCCGCTGCTCGGCGGCCCGGTCCCGGCCGGGAGCGCCCTGCGCGGGGATGTCCCGCGCGGGGGCTTCCCGTCCGGGCGGGTGCTCGGGGGTGTCCCGCGGTGTCGTCAGCGCTCTCACCGCTCCCGGTGGACCTTGGTGTTCGACGCCTGGGCGCGCGGGCGCACGACCAGCAGGTCGATGTTGACGTGGCTGGGACGGGTCACGGCCCAGGTGATGGTGTCCGCGACGTCGTCGGCGGTCAGCGGCTCGGCGACGCCCTCGTAGACCTTCGCGGCCTTCTCCCGGTCGCCGCCGAAGCGGGTGAGCGCGAACTCCTCCGTCATGACCATGCCGGGCGCGACCTCGACCACCCGGACCGGCCGGCCGACGATCTCCAGGCGCAGGGTCTCGGCCAGGACGTGCTCGCCGTGCTTGGCGGCGACGTACCCGGCGCCGCCCTCGTAGGTGCCGTGGCCGGCCGTGGAGGAGACGACCACGACGGTGCCGTCGCCGCTCGCGGCGAGCTTGGGCAGCAGGGCCTGGGTGACGTTGAGGGTGCCGATGACGTTCGTCTCGTACATCGTGCGCCAGTCGGCCGGGTCGCCGGTGGCGACCGGGTCGGCGCCGAGCGCGCCGCCCGCGTTGTTGACGAGGACCCCGACGGTCTTGAACGCGGTCGCGAACTCGTCGACGGCCGCGCGGTCGGTGACGTCGAGCTGGTAGGCCGTGGCGGCGTGCCCGGCCGCGGTGATCTCCTCGGCGAGCGCCTCGATGCGGTCCTTGCGGCGGGCGGTCAGCACGACGCGGTAACCGGCGGCGGCGAGCTGCCGGGCCGTGGCGGCGCCGATGCCGCTGCTCGCACCGGTGACGACGGCGATGCGGGAGGCGGCGGACGGTGCGGCGGTGGCCATGGGCTGCTCCTGGGGTTC
The DNA here is from genome assembly GCF_059731885.1 of Streptomyces sp. Xyl84. Classification (NCBI taxonomy): domain Bacteria; kingdom Bacillati; phylum Actinomycetota; class Actinomycetes; order Kitasatosporales; family Streptomycetaceae; genus Streptomyces; species Streptomyces sp. Xyl84. Next base: position 3,188,476 of record NZ_AP029182.1, on the reverse strand, counting down.
GTACGCTCGGTTGCGCCCAGGGTAGGGGAACGTCAGCCGCCGTTCCTCGGCGCCCACATGATCAGCGCCATGCCGGCGAGGCAGACCAGGGCGCCCGCCACGTCCCACCGGTCGGGGCGGTAGCCGTCGGCCACCATGCCCCACAGGATCGAACCGGCGACGAAGATCCCGCCGTACGCGGCGAGGATCCGGCCGAAGTGCGCGTCGGGCTGGAAGGTGGCGACGAACCCGTACGCGCCGAGCGCGAGGACACCGCCGGCCGCCCACAGCCAGCCGCGGTGCTCGCGCACGCCCTGCCAGACCAGCCAGGCGCCGCCGATCTCGAAGAGGGCGGCGAGGACGAACAGGGCGGCGGAGCGGATCACGGGCATGGCGGCAGCTTCGCATGCGGGTGGGGGCGGGGCCTGGGGCCGGGGGCCGGGTGGCCGTGCCGACGTGGTCTCACAACCGCCGGTTGTGACGTCCTGGGCGGTGGTTGTTTGCTCCGGCGGGCGGTGCCGGGCTTGGATGACGCGGTCTTCCGGTCCGCCGGTCCGCCGGTCCGCCGGTCCGCCGGTCCGCCGGTTCGTGGGAGAGGCCGGGCGGGGTCTGCCGGGCGCGGGGGCTGCCGGGCGGGGCCTGGTGTGCGGTGCGGGGGCGGACGGTGGTTCCGGTGTCGGTGGCGTGGGTGGTGCGGAGGTGTGGGCGTGGCGGGACGGCGGCGGGCGCTGGGGCGGCGGTTCGGGTGGCTGTGGGCGGCCTACGCCGCCAGTACGTTCGGCACGTGGCTGGCGTTCGACGCCTTCGCGCTGATCGCGGTGCTCGTGCTGCACGCCGGATCGGCCGAGGTCTCGGTGCTGTCGGCCGCGGGGCTGGCCGTGGGCGCGGTGGTGGCGGTGCCGCTCGGGCCGTGGATCGAGTTCCGGCGCAAGCGGCCGGTGATGGTCGCGATGGACCTGGTGCGGTGCGCGGCGCTGATGAGCGTGCCGGCCGCCTACGCGCTCGGCGGCCTCGGGTTCGCCCAGTTGCTGGTGGTGTCGGTGGTGGTCGCCGCGGCGGACCTCGCGTTCCGCGCGGCGAGCGGGGCGCACCTCAAGGCCCTGGTGCCGCCCGGTGACCTGCTGGCGGCGAGCAGCCGTTTCGAGTCGACGACGTGGACGGCGTCGGTGCTGGGGCCGCCGGTGGGGGGCGCCCTGGTCGGGGCCTTCGGGCCGGTGGTGACGGTGGTGGCCGACGCGGTCAGCTATCTGCTGTCGGCGCTCGGGATCCGTGCGATCGGCGGTACGGAGCCGGCGCCGCCCCGGGCCCCCCGGGCCTCCGGGGCTCCCGGGGGCAAGGAGCGTGGGCCGGGGCTGCGGGCGGGAGAGCTGCTCGACGGCTGGCGGTTCGTGCTGGCGCACCCGGCGCTGCGCCCGCTGTTCTTCCACACGGTGCTGGCCAACTCCCTGATCATGGCGGTGGCGCCGCTGCTCGCCGTCCTGATGCTCGGGCCGCTCGGGTTCGCGCCGTGGCAGTACGGTCTCGCCTTCGCGCTGCCCTGTCTCGGCGGGCTGGTGGGTTCCCGGCTGACGGGCCGGCTGGTGGACCGGTACGGGCAGCGCCGGGTGCTGCTCGCGACGGGTGCGCTGCGGGTGTGCTGGTCGGTCGGGCTGGCCTTCGTCCGGCCGGGGGTGGCCGGGCTCGTGCTGGTGATGGCGGTCGAGCTGGTGCTGATCACCCTCTGCGGGGTGTTCAACCCGGTGTGTTCCACGTACCGCCTGGAGCAGACCCCGTCGGACCGGGTCGCCCGGACCCTCTCGGCCTGGTCGGTCACCGGCAAGCTGGCCACGGCGGTGATGACCGCCCTGTGGGGTCTGCTGGCCGCCCTCGCCGGCACCCGCCCCGCCATCGGCCTGGCGGGTCTGCTGCTGCTCGCGACACCGCTGCTGCTGCCGTGGCGCGAAGGGCGGCGGGAGCCGCGGCCCGAGCCGGGGCCGCTGCCCAGGCCCCAGCCGCAGCCGTAGCGCGAGCAGTCCCGGAGCGCGGCGCGGCCCCTGGCCGGGCCGCGCCGCCGCCCACGCTGCCTCGCCGCTGCGTCCGGCCGAGCCGCCCCCGGCCGCCCCCGGCCGCCCCCTGCGTCCGGCCGAGCCGCCCCCGGCCGCGCCGCCCACGCTGCCCCGGAGCTGCCCCCGGCCAAGCCGCCCTCGGCCGTCCTGCCCGCGGCCGTCCTGCCCCCGGCCAAGCCACCCCCAGCAGCCCTCCCCCAGCCGATCCGCCTCCAGCCAAGCGCTCTTCCCGCCAAGCCTTCTCCCGGCCGCGGAATACCCGCGGGGCGCGCGCCGTTCAGCGGGGTATAGTTGAACAATCAACAATTTGGAGGGTGAGCGACCATGCAGTTCGGGATCTTCAGCGTCGGTGACGTCACGCCGGACCCCACCACCGGACGGACGCCGACCGAACGCGAGCGCATCAAGGCCATGGTCGCCATCGCGCTGAAGGCCGAGGAGGTCGGCCTGGACGTCTTCGCGACCGGCGAGCACCACAACCCGCCCTTCGTGCCGTCCTCGCCGACCACGATGCTCGGCTACATAGCCGCGCGCACCGAGCGCCTCGTGCTGTCCACCTCCACCACCCTGATCACCACCAACGACCCGGTGAAGATCGCCGAGGACTTCGCGATGCTCCAGCAGCTCGCCGACGGCCGCGTCGACCTGATGATGGGCCGCGGCAACACCGGCCCGGTCTACCCCTGGTTCGGCAAGGACATCCGCGAGGGCATCAACCTCGCCATCGAGAACTACGCCCTGCTGCACCGGCTGTGGCGCGAGGACGTGGTGAACTGGGAGGGCAAGTTCCGCACCCCGCTCCAGGGGTTCACCTCGACGCCCCGCCCGCTGGACGGCGTACCGCCGTTCGTCTGGCACGGCTCGATCCGCTCCCCCGAGATCGCCGAGCAGGCCGCGTACTACGGCGACGGGTTCTTCCACAACAACATCTTCTGGCCCGCCGACCACACCAAGCGGATGATCGAGCTGTATCGCTCCCGCTACGCCCACTACGGGCACGGCACCCCCGAGCAGGCCATCGTCGGCCTCGGCGGCCAGGTGTTCATGCGGAAGAACTCCCAGGACGCGGTGCGCGAGTTCCGCCCGTACTTCGACAACGCCCCGGTGTACGGCCACGGGCCCTCCCTGGAGGACTTCACCGCCCAGACACCGCTGACCGTGGGTTCCCCGCAGCAGGTCATCGAGAAGACGCTGTCCTTCCGCGAGTACGCCGGCGACTACCAGCGCCAGCTGTTCCTGATGGACCACGCCGGGCTGCCGCTGAAGACCGTCCTCGAACAGCTCGACCTGCTCGGCGAGGAGGTCGTACCGGTGCTGCGCGAGGAGTTCGCCAAGAACCGTCCGGCGGACGTGCCGGACGCGCCGACCCACACGTCCCTGCTGGCCGCGGCCGCGGAAGCGGCCCCGGAGGAGGCGAGCGCCGTATGAACATCGTCGTCGTGTCGGCGGGACTGAGCGTCCCGTCCTCCACCCGGCTGCTCGGCGACCGGCTGGCCGCCGCGACCGCCGCGCGCACGGGCGCGGACGTCCGGGTGATCGAGGTGCGCGACCTCGCCGTCGACATCGCGCACAACCTCACCAGCGGCTTCCCCGGCCCCGCCCTGGCCGGGGCGCTGGACGCGGTGGCCGGGGCGGACGGCCTGATCGTCGTCACCCCCGTGTTCTCCGCGTCCTACAGCGGGCTGTTCAAGTCCTTCTTCGACGTGCTCGGGGCGCGCGACAAGGACGCCCTGGCCGGCAAGCCGGTGCTGGTCGCCGCCACCGGCGGCACCGCCCGCCACTCCATGGTCCTGGACCACGCCCTGCGGCCCCTCTTCTCCTACCTGCGGGCCGTCGTCGTCCCCACCGGGGTCTACGCCGCCTCCGAGGACTGGGGCGCGGAAGGGCTGCCGGAGCGGACCGAACGGGCGGCGGGTGAACTGGCGGCCCTGATGACCGGGCGCCCGGCGCGGCAGGACGGGGCGCCCCGGCGGGCGGCGGACGACCTGACCGTCGTCCCGTTCGCGGAGCAGCTGGCCCGGCTCCGTAACTGAGGCCCGCACCCGAAGCCCCCGCACCCGCGTCCTGCGTCTGGGGTTCTGCGCACGCAGTTCCGTACATGAGGACGAAGTGGGACGGGGGTGGCGGTGGGTGAGAGGACGGTAGGCACCTGCCGCCGGTTGCGTCCGAGACGGTGAGAGCCGGGTAAAAAGGGGTGATCGTAGGCCCGCGCGCCCGCTTCGCCCCGACCCGGCCTTGGCAGACTGGGCGAGTGCCTCAGACTGTGCTGCTCGCCGAAGACGACCGCGCCATCCGCCATGCCCTGGAGCGGGCCCTGACCCTGGAGGGCTACGAGGTGACGGCGGTGGCCGACGGCGTCGAGGCACTCGCGCAGGCCCACAAGACACCGCCGGACGTCCTCGTCCTGGACGTGATGATGCCCGGCATCGACGGGCTCCAGGTCTGCCGGGTCCTGCGCGCCGAGGGCGACCGCACCCCGATCCTGATGCTGACCGCCCTGGTGGAGACCGCCGACCGGATCGCCGGCCTCGACGCGGGCGCCGACGACTACGTCGTCAAGCCGTTCGACGTCGAGGAGGTCTTCGCCCGGCTCCGCGCCCTGCTGCGCCGCACCAGCCCGGCCCCCGTGGAACCGGCCGCCGCCCCCGCCGCCGAGGAGGCACCGGCGAAGGCCCCGCACCTGCCCGAACGGCAGGTCGAGGCGGCCGGGATCCGCATGGACGTCCAGGCCCGCCGGGTGTGGCGCGGCACCCGCGAGGTGGAACTGACCCGCACCGAGTTCGAACTCCTCGAACTGCTGGTGCGCAACGCCGGCATCGTCCTCGACCACTCCACCATCTACGACCGCATCTGGGGCTACGACTTCGGTCCCGGCTCCAAGAACCTCGCCGTGTACGTCGGCTATCTGCGCCGCAAGCTCGACGAGCCGGGCGCCCCGCAGCTCATCCACACCGTCCGCGGTGTGGGGTACGTGCTGCGGGAGGACTGAGTGGGCCGCCTCGCGCGGCTGACGGACCGACCGCGGCGCCGGCTCTCGTCGCTGCGGACCACGTTCGCGGTGTCGTTCGCGGCGGTGACCGCCGCCGTCACCGTCCTGGTCGGCATCCTGTCGTACAACTCCGCCGCCCGCCTGGTGCGCGTGGACCAGCAGTCCGTGTTCACCCAGGTCGTCCAGGACGTCCAGGACGAGGTCCGGCGCTACGACCGTACGCCCGAGGACTTCTCCTCCTCCCGGCCCGGCCACGAGGTCGTCCGGCCCAGCCGCACCGACGTCCAGGTGCTCGGCGCGCAGGGCCAGATCGTGGACCACGGCAGCCCCCCGCTGCCCGTCACCGCCGACGACCGGGCCGTCGCCTCCGACGACGTCGCGGGCAAGACCATCGAGTACCAGGACGTGCCCGTCGCCGACGACGTGTACCGCATCGCCACCGTCGCGCTCGGCGACGGCCGCGGCGCCGTGCAGGTGGCCCAGGAGTTCAGCGACACCGAGGACCTGCTGCGCGCGCTCCAGCAGCGCACCCTGATCCTGATGGCGATCGTGGTCATCGCGGCCGGCCTGTGCGGCTGGTGGCTGGCCCGCCGCATCACCCGCCGGCTGGTGGTCCTCACCTCCGCCGCCGAGGACGTCGCCCGCACCCGGCGGCTCGGCGTCCAGGTGCCGGTCACCGGCTACGACGAAGTGGGCCGCCTCGGCCGTTCCTTCGACCGCATGCTCGGCCGCCTCGCCCAGTCCGAGGAGGACCAGCGCCGCCTGGTGCAGGACGCCGGCCACGAACTGCGCACCCCGCTGACCTCGCTGCGGACCAACATCTCGCTGCTGCGCCGCATCGACGAACTGCCGCCCGCCTCCCGCGAGGAACTGGTCGCCGACCTCGCCCAGGAGGCGCGCGAACTCACCGACCTCGTCAACGAGCTGGTCGACCTCGCCGCCGGGCAGTCCGACACCGAGCCGCCGCAGCGCGTCGACCTCGCCGACATCGCCGAGGACGTGGCGGGCCTGACCCGCCGCCGCACCGGACGCGACATCGTGGTCCGCGCGAGCGGTGACACGACGGCGGACGGCCGGCCCGGCATGCTCCAGCGGGCCGTCTCCAACCTCGTGGAGAACGCGGCCAAGTTCGACCGCGGAGGTACGGCGCCCATCGAGATCGCCGTACTGGGGCCGGCCCGGCCGGGCACGGTACGCGTCGAGGTCCTCGACCGGGGACCCGGCATCGCGGAGGGCGACCTGATCCGCGTCTTCGACCGCTTCTACCGCGCCGCCGACGCCCGTTCCCTGCCCGGGTCGGGCCTCGGCCTGTCGATCGTGCGCGAGGTGGCCATCGCCCACGGGGGCGCGCCGTTCGCCTGCCGGCGCGAGGGCGGCGGCGCCGTGATCGGCTTCACCGTGGGCGCCGAACGGGAACGGGCCGAAGGCGGCGCGGCGCCACGGTGAGGTGCGGCGCCACGGTGACGTGCGGGGGCTGGTCAGGGCGGGTTGGGGCTGGTCAGGGCAGGCTCGGGTAGGTCAGGGCAGTTCCGGGGAGGTGGACGCTGCCGTGGTGGCGGTCACTCCTTCGCCCAGCGCTGCGACGCCTTCCCGGCCGTGCAGGGCGTGGCCGACACGTTGCCGCCGAAACCGATGTCCAGGCAACTGCCGTTGAAGACGCTGACCAGGGTGCTGCCGGAGCCCGCGCGCCACAGCCGAGGGCTTCCGCCGTCGCACGCGCCCACGAGCACGTTCTGCCCGCTGAAGTTCGCGCTCAGGCACTGGCCGCTCTGCTTGCTGACCAGCTGGAACGCGCCACCGGAAGCGCTGCGGACGGTCCACGCGGCGGTCGAGTCCGCGCACTCACCGGTGGACGCGGCCATGTACTGGCTGGTCAGGCACTTTCCGGTGCCGCCGTTCTTGTAGAGGTGGGCGCCGCCGGACGAGGGCTGCCCGCCGGAGCCACCACCCGCCGAGCCGCCCCCCGCCGAGCTGCCGGAGCCGCTGCCGGAACCCGAACCCGAATTCGAGCCCGAATGGGAACCCGAACCGGATCCGGTGCCGGACCCCGAGCCGGATCCTGCTCCTGTCCCTGATCCGGTCCCCGCTCCGTTCGAGCCGGTGCGGTCGTCCGCGCCGCCACCGCCGTGGCCGCCCGAACCCGCCGCTGCCTTCCCGTCCTTGCCGTCCTTCGCGCCCTTGCCGGGCGAGGCGGAAGCGGACGCCGTGGGCTCGGCCGGACCCGAGGGCGAGCCCGACGCGGACCCGGAGGGGGTGACCCCGGCGCTCGCCGAGGACAGAGGGGACGCGCCGGCCCGGGCGTCGGGCCCGGCGGAGGAGTAGGGGAGGAGCTGGACGGCGGTGGTGGCACCGGCGACGGCGACGACGGGTACGACGGCGAGCAGGATGCGGTTGCGGCGCCGGTGTTCCTTGCGCCCGCCGGACTTCGCCGATTCCGCGGCCGCAGGCTCCTTCGAGCCCGGTTCCTTCGAGCCGCCCGGTTCTTTCGAGCCGCCCGGTTCTTTCGAGCCGCCCGGTTCCTTCGGGCCCCCGGGCTCCCGGCCCTCCGGTTCCTTCCCGTCCCCGGAGTCCCCGGAGCCCTTGGAACCGTCCGGTTCCTGCGTGGTGCCGGACTCCGCCGGTTCCGTGGCCCCGGGCTCCCGCGTCGCGGGCCGCGCGGCCAGGAGTGCCTCCGCCGCCGGGACCGCGGCCGCGAACGCCGCCCGCTGGGCCAGCACCGCCGTGACCGGCGGGGGCCACAGCGGCTCGGTGAACGGCCCCTCGGCGTCGGCGAGCCGCACCAGCTCGGCCGCGGTGGGGCGCCCCTCGGGGTCCTTGTCCAGACAGGCGGCGACGACGTCGGCGAGGGCCGCGTCGCACTCCCGGAGCCGCTGGAGGTCGGGCTCGTCATGGACGATGCGGTAGAGGAGGTCGAGGCCCGCGCCCTCGCCGAAGGGCGACCTCCCGCTCGCCGCGAAGGAGATCAGGGAGCCCAGGGCGAAGACGTCCGTGGCCCCCGTCAGCGTCCGCGCTCCCGAGGCCTGTTCGGGTGACATGTACGCGGGGGTGCCGACCACCATCCCGGTCTTGGTCAGCCGGCTCTGGTCGGCGGCGCGGGCGACACCGAAGTCGATGAGGGTGCAGCCGTCGAGCGTCAGCATCACGTTCGACGGCTTGAGGTCCCGGTGCACCATGTCCAGGTCGTGCACCGTGCGCAGCGCCGCGGCGGACTCGCGCAGCAGCAGCCACAGCGCCTCGCCGGTCAGTCCGTCCTGGTGCAGCCCGACGGCCTCGCTCAGGGTGAGGCCGGGGACGTAGGCGGTGGCGAGCCAGGGCGGCTTGGCCTCGCGGTCGCTGGCCAGCAGCGGAGCGGTGGCGTGTTCGGGGAGGCGGGCGAGGTTGTCGAGTTCGTGTCCGAAGTGCCGCAGGAACCCCTGGTCCTCGGCGAGCAGAGGGAGCACCTGTTTGACGGCGGCGTACCGTCCGTCGTGCACCCCCAGGTAGACCCGGCCCATGCCGCCCGTGCCGAGCTTGCCCACCAGCGGGATGGCGCCGATGCGGAGGGGGTCCTCCGCCCCCAGCGCTTCGGCGCCGCTGCCGCGCAGATCGAGCCCGGAACCTCCGCTCCCGTCCTGCTTCGGGCGGCTCTCGTCCCGGTCCGCGCGGCTCTCGTCCCGTTCCGTGCGGTTCCCGTCGCCGTTCTCCGCCGTGTTCCCGTCTCCCCCGGACCCCGTCATGCCCCGAAGGCTACCGAACGCGAAATCCCCTGTCAGCGCGAGGACTTGGCGCCGGAACCGGCCGAACCGGCGGAATCGGCGGAATCGGCGGAATCCGTGGATCCGGCGGGAGCGTCCGGCAGGGACCGGCGCCCGCGGCGGGCGAACGACGGCAGCGCGGGCGGGGTGAGGAAGCCCTCGGCGCGGGCGCTGGCGATGCCGATGCGCGGGATGTCGGCGCTCTTGGCGAACAGCAGGAACCGCGGTTCCCACACCGGCCGGTACTTGGCGTTGGCGCGGTACAGGGACTCGATCTGCCACCAGCGGGAGAAGAAGGTGAGCACCGAACGCCACAGCCGCAGCACCGGGCCGGCCCCGAGCCGCGCCCCGCGTTCGAAGACCGAGCGGAACATCGCGAAGTTGAGCGAGACCCGCTGTACGCCGATCTCGCCCGCGCGCAGCAGGAGCTCCACGACCATGAACTCCATCAGGCCGTTCTCGCTGTCGCGGTCGCGGCGCATCAGGTCCAGCGACAGGCCCTGCTCGCCCCACGGCACGAAGCTCAGCAGCGCGCGCGGCTCGCCCTGCGCGTCCCGGCACTCCAGCATCACGCAGCGGCCGTCGGCCGGGTCGCCGAGGCGGCCGAGCGCCATGGAGAAGCCGCGCTCGGTGGCGCCGTCGCGCCACTGGTCGGCACGCTCGACGAGCCGTGCCATCTCCTCGTCGGGGATGTCCTCGTGGCGGCGGATGGTGACCGTGTAACCGGCCCGGCGCACCCGGTTGTGGGCCTGCCGTACGACCCGCATGGCGCGCCCGTCCAGACTGAAGTCGGCGACGTCGACGATGGCTTCGTCGCCCAGTTCGAGGGCGTCCAGGCCGTGCCGGGCGTAGATCGTGCCGGCCTCCTCGCTCGCGCCCATGACGGCGGGAGCCCAGGCGTGCCTGCGGGCCTCGGACAGCCAGGCGTCGATGGCGCCGGGCCAGGCCTCCGGGTCGCCGATCGGATCACCGGAGGCGAGGCTGACACCGCCGACGACGCGGTAGGTGACGGCGGCCTTGCCGGTGGGGGAGAAGATGGCGGCCTTGTCGCGGCGGAGCGCGAAGTAGCCGAGGGAGTCGCGGTCGCCGTGCCGGTCGAGCAGGTCGCGCAGCCGCGTCTCGTCCTCCTCGCCGAGCAGCGCCCGGCCGCGCGGCGAGCGGAAGCAGACGTAGAGGACCAGCAGGAAGGTCGCCGCCATCAGGAGGTTGATGGTGATGTCCACCCAGCGGGGTGCGTGCACGGCGGGGACGCGGTCGGCCAGCGGGCCCACGCTGATGCTGCGCAGCAGGGTGTAGACGACCTTGTCGGTCAGGGGCGCGCCGGAGACCTTGTTGGTGGCGTCGACCAGCCAGGTGCCGAGGCCGCCGCTGAGGAGGATGCCGCCGGCGCCGACGGCCAGGGCGTGCCGGGGGTTGGACCGGTCGCCGATGGCGTTGAACTCGCGGCGGCCGAGCAGCAGGGCGGCCACGAACCCTCCGGTGAGGGCGGCGGAGAGCCAGTTGAACAGGTGGTCCTGGTAGCGGTCCTGGGTGAGGGCGAGCACGTAGAGCAGGAACAGCGGTCCGGCGAACAGCAGGTTGAACAGCCAGGCCGCCCGCTTGCGGCGGCGCATCACCATGGCCAGGAACAGCGCGAGCGCGGCCGAGACGAGGCCGGCGGTGGCCAGGTACGGGGTGAAGAACTCGCCGCCGTTGTGCTCGTGCACCTCCTCGCGGAACGGCAGGGAGAGCACCGCGACGATGTTGAGGGCCGCGAGCACCCGCAGGTACCAGACGGTGGCCGCGGCGGCTCCCGCCCGCAGCCGGGGGCCGGGGGCGAGGCGGGCCGGGGCGCGGGACTCGCGCTGCGGCGGGATGAGGACGGACTGCCGTGCGGGCATGGGTGACACGTCACCTCGGGGAGGGCCGCCGGGAGGGGCGGAGGGGGACGGGAGAGGGGGACGGAAGGGGCTCGGCGAGGCGGCCCTACAGTCTGTAGGGTAACGGAGCCTGGTGAGCTGCCGCCTCCCACTGTTCCGGGAAAAGGTAAGGAACGGGTGGGGTGGCGCTTACTCGGCGGGACCGGGGTGGTGAACCGGGGGTGTGCCGCTGACGGGGGTGCCGGGCGGGCGGTCGCGGCCGGTGCCTTCGGTCCCCGTGGCGCCGGGGGCGGCATCGGAGGCGGGGGCGCCGCTGCCGGTGACGGGAGTGCCGTGGTCGCTGTGCGCGGGGCCTTCGGCCGGACCGGTGTGCGGATGACGGCCGGGGCCGGTGGCCGCGTTCCTCCGGGGCGCCGTCAGGAGCCAGACCAGGTTTCCCGTCGCGGCACCGGCCGCCACCGTGGCGCCGATGACGCCCGCCGTGGCGAAGCCGTCGTTGAACAGGTGCGGGTGCTGCGCGAGGCTGTGCAGCCCGAAGCCGCACAGTTCGTAGACCCCGACCGCGGCGACCGCCAGGCTCGCCACGAGGACCGCGACCGTCGGCCCGAGCCCGCCCTCCGCCTCCTCGCCGAGCGAGGCGCCGGGCGCCGGGCAATGCGCTTCCTGCATGGATCCCCCCGTCGACGGTTGAATGGCGAGCCGGACCCTACAGTACGTAGTGCCGCGCGGGGAGGGAAACCGGCGGTCGCCGCAAAGGGCGCAGAGACGGGCCATACTGTCCGAAGCGCCGCTCTTCCGGCAAACCGTACGCCGCTCCGCCCGGGACCACGTCCCGGGACCACGTCCCGGGCGCACGCGACGGGAGGAAGCGCAGAAGGACCCCACGGGTGGATGCCGGGGGTGGACGTCACAGGTGGACGTCACGGACGCACGCACCGCGACGGGTGGGCGCCACGCGGGCGACGTCACCGGGGGGATGTCGTCCCGCCGGTGGACGTCACTTGCGGGCCGCCCGGCCGAGTGCGCGGACGACGGCCTCCTCGCCCTGCCCGAGCAGGCTCTTCTCCAGGCTGTGGTCGTCCGAGCGGGAGAAGAGTTCGCCGCGTGCCACGTCCTCCGTGCCGAGCACGCGTGCGCACCATTCCCCCTGACCGGCGGTGTGCCCGTCGAACGGCACGGAGGCGCCCTCGCCGAGCACCGCCCACCGGCCGTCGCTCCAGCGCAGGGCGAGCAGGTAGGTGTGGCCGGTCTCCAGGCGGGGGGCGTCCCCGGTCGTCCGCTTGATCCGGTCGCCGCTCTGCCGCATCACGCTCCACCCGGGGGCCACCAGGTCGAAGCTCCGGCCCAGCGACTGCCGGGGCCGGCCGGCGGACCACAGGAGGCGGTCCGCACGGAACGTCACCTTGCGGTCCGTCTGGTAGCCGACCGGGCCCTTGGCGAAGTCCCGGCGCCCGGTGTCCTCCTCCTGCACGGGAGTGCCCACCACCACGTGGTCGGCCTGTGTGACCCAGTCCCGCGCGGTCTGGTCCGGATAGGTGTGGTCGGGGACGCCGCAGCCGACCACCGTGTCCAGCCCCGACGCGCCGACGAAGACGCCCCCCGCGATGCCGGCGAAGGCCAGGCAGATGGCGACCACCGAGGTCGTCCGTGTCACTTCGCACCCCCCGATGCGTTTTCCGCGCCGCCCTGCGGCGACGCTCCCTGTGCCGCCCTGGGCGGCGCTTCCCCATGCCGCCTCGGGCGGCGACTCCCCAGCCGCCCGCGGGCGGCGTCCGCTCGCGACCATGGTCGGTGATCGCGGCAGCCGTCGTGATCATATGAGGTGAGCGGTCTGTACACCGACGCCGCCTGGGGGCGCCGTACGCGGGCGCCGTGGTCAGGCGGTGCGGCGGGCGCTGTACGGGGGCGGCGGTCCAAGGTGCGCGACGGCCGCGGTTTTGGAAACGTGAGTCGTGGCGGCCCGGCGTCCCGCCGGGCGGGGGCGCGCCCGTTCCGGTGTCCTCCCGGAGACTCACATGGTGGTCAAGCGCATCGTTGTGAAGCGCAACGTGAACCCGTCGCCGGTCACCGCGGGACCGACGGCACACCGCACCGCACCGCCCGGAGCGGCGGCCGACTGGGGACTCCTGCTGCTCAGGGTGACCTTCGGGCTGCTGATGGCCGGACACGGCTCCCAGAAGCTGTTCGGCCTCTTCGGGGGCGGCGGCCTGGCCGCGACCGGCAGGGGCCTCGAGTCCCTGGGGTTCCGCCCGGGAGTGGTCTACGCCGTGATCGGCGGTCTGTCGGAGTTCCTCGGCGGCGCCGGTCTGGCGCTGGGGTTCCTCACCCCGCTGGCGGCCGCCGCGCTGATCGGCGTGATGATCAACGCGATGGTGACCGTCACCGGGGCCCACGGGCTGTGGGACACGGACGGCGGCGTGGAGTACAACGTCTGCATCGCCGTCGTCGCCCTGGCCGTCGCCGCTGTCGGACCGGGCCGGTTCGCGGTCGACCGGTTCTTCCGCTGGGGGAGGGGAGGCTGGCCCGAAGCAGCCCTCGCCGCCGGCCTCGGCGGCGCCGGGGCACTCGTCACCCTGGCCCTCTGAGAACGCCGTACCGGGACCGGCCCCGCGTGGGGTCATCGCCCGTCCGACGGGTGCGGGTCTGTGCGGAGGCGGTGGGTGGCGGTGGTGGCCGGCTGGGAGTGGGACGACACGCTGTTCGCGGGGAGTGCCGCGTACTACCGGCGCGGGAGGCTTCCCTACGCCCCCGGTCTTGCGGACGTGCTCGCCGGGGCACTGGAACCGGACGGGCGCGGGCGTCTCCTCGACGTGGGATGCGGACCGGGAACCCTCGCCCTGGACCTGGCGCGGCGGGCAGGCGCTGGAACGCGGTGACGACGACGTCGTCGCCTGGGTGTTCTCGATGTCGTTCTCGGCTCCGCACCTGTTCGGCCCGCGCCGCGAGGACTTCGAGACGGAGCTGCGCGGGCTGCTCCGGAAAGCCTCCCCGTCAGGACGGTTCTCCGAACGCCGGCCGAGCACGGAGGTCTTCGTCTGGTGGAGGGACCCGATCACCCCGGCACCTCGCCCCGCGCCGTGACCGGCGGGGCGGCCGAGCGGGAACCGCACGGTCCAGCGGACCGGTGTCCCGCCCGCGGGCGCGCCGCCGGCATCTCCGGGCCGCGCCGGTGCGATGGTGTCCGCGGGCCCCGGAGGAACGGTTCGCTTCCGCCTGCCCGCGCCCGAGCGATCAGCCCGAACCGGGGCCGGTGCTTTCGGGTGCCTGGTTCGCGGCGCGGCGGTACTCGGCGTTGATGCGCTGGGCCTCCTCGAGCTGGTCCTCGAGGATGATGATGCGGCACGCGGCCTCGATGGGGGTTCCCCGGTCGACGAGCTCGCGGGCGCGGGCGGCGATCCGCAGCTGGTAGCGGGAGTACCGGCGATGCCCGCCCTCCGAGCGCAGGGGGGTGATGAGACGAGCCTCACCGATGGCTCGCAGGAAGCCAGGGGTGGTGCCGAGCATCTCGGCGGCCCGGCCCATGGTGTAGGCGGGGTAGTCGTCGTCGTCCAGACGATTGCTGAGCGGAGTATCTGCTGCTGCCATGTCACCTCGTTGTACAACGCGTCGAGGGGCCCTGGTGCCGAACGGCACCAGGGCCCCGAAGGAAATGAAACACCATCTGTCGGCCCTCATGCTCTGCCGACCTTCTGTTTCCGCTACCCGGCCCGGCTAGGGGAGGGGTGCGGGGATCGCGGCTGCGTGACCGGGGACCACCATCCAATCCGGGGTCTTGCGGTACCCGGACCGAGAGCTGCTCGGACCGGGCGATCCTGATGGCGTCTGCTCCTCCGTCCTTTCTTCGAACCGACCACTTGCGAACGGGTACTGCGCTACTGCTCCCCGGCAGTTCGTGTCTGCCGGGTCTCACTAGACCGTCTCAACGAGAAAAAGGCTAACCTCGCATGAGGCCGATGTCTACTCTGACAAGAGTAGATTTTCTCGCGGGGGATCCACAGCTCTCCGGTCACCCGCGACGAAGGGGCGGCGCGGTCCCGCGCGGTGGGCGATACGACGACGAGGGCCCTGCCGACACGTGTCGGCAGGGCCCTCGTCAGGTATTCGCGGCGGTCTTCCGCCTGTTCTTCCTAGCCTCCGCGTTTCGCTTCGGGTGGCTGAGCTGGTGTGATGGCCGTGAAATGGGGGTTCTGGTTGTTGGCAGCCGGGCGGGCATGGTCGAGGCCCGACGCGCGGGTCGGGTTCTCCAGGGTTCCTCGGTCGTGGGTGTGCAGGGACGGTGCCGAGGTTCAGGTGGCTGGCCGTGGCAGCGCCGCTAGGCGGGCGAATGCGCTGGTCAGCTCGTTTCGCCAGGGCCAGGTCGCGGCGATCCGCAGGTGCATGCGGCGTCCGCCGCGAGTGATGCGGGCAGCGGCGTGCAGCAGCCGGTAGCGGAGCTTCTTCGGCTCGGCGGCTGCCAGTTCGCCTTCCAGTAGCAGGATGCGTGTCCAGGCGAGCAGGTCGAGGGCGGTCAGGGACAGCTCCAGCCACGCTTGGTTGACCTGGAAGTGTCGGGAGGGGAAGCGGCCGAAGCCGGTGGTCTTGCCGCAGCGGATGCGGTCCTCGACGCGGGCGTGCGCGCGGTGGCGAACTTCCAGGTGCTGCAATGAGCCTTCGCCGTAGGCGGTGTCGGTGAGGAAGACCTGGTGGCGCATGCCCTCGTCGAGATCGAACAGGGAGAGCTGGGCGCCGGGATGCGGGCGCTCGCGGCGGACGATGACCCGAGTGTCCTCGGGCAGGCCCGGCAGGTCGACCAGGCCGGTGAGCTCGGCGACGTGGGCGCCTTGTCGCAGGGTGCCGTCCTGTTCGAGGGCGGGGTGCCAGACCTGGTCGGGCAGCTGGCGTATCGCTCGGCGGACCGGTTCGGTGATGGACCATCCGACGGAGAAGGAGGTGTGGATTCCGCGCGAGCGGAGGCCGCGGATGTGGGCCAGGAACGCTTTGGCGGATCCGGCGCTGTCCGCACGGATGAGGATGTCGGTGCCGTGGCGGTGGACATCGGGGAGCTGGGCGAGCGCGGCGTCGAGCACGGTGATGTGGTCCTCGGCGGTGTTGGCCGCGGCGTTTCCGGGCCGCAGCAGGCCGGCCAGGGCCTCGCCGGTGTTGTCGAGGAAGCACAGCAGCGGGTGGTAGCCGAAGCCGTGTTTGTAGGTCGGCGCCGCGTTCTCCTTCTCGGAGTGGCAGGTGACCAGGGTGGCGTCGATGTCCAGCACCAGGCCCGGCAGTTCGCGGCCGCCTGCGCGGGAGGCCGGTATTGCCTCCCGTCTCTCGCCGGCTTGCAGCCAGGCGACCTCGCGGGCGGTGGCACGGGCCGCGCGCAGAGCGCCGAGTGCGGCCGGATCGATGCCCGCCAGCAGGCGCCATGCGGTGGGATTGGAAGCGACCGGGCCGAACACCTCGGCCTGATCGCGCAGCAGGGCCAGGTCGGCGATCGCCTCGCCGCCGTCGGCCAGCATCACCGCCAAGTCCACGGCGATCCGGCCGGGGGCGTGTCCGGTGCCACGCGGCCGTAGTTGGCGCAGCGCGTCGGTGAAGGCCGTGGTCAGGCCGGTGGCATCGGCGAGATCGGCCAGCAGCCGGGACCCGGCATGACTGACCACCCCGCGCCCGTCGGCTGATACGACGAGCTTGGGACGCGACCCGGTAGTGTGCACGCAGAAAGTGCCTTCCTGCTGTGGTGACAGAAGCCCTAGACAAGCCTCATCATCCCAGCTCAGAAGGCACTTTCGCGTTCCCGCTCAAGATCCGGACGCCACCGCAAGTGAAACGCGGAGGCTAGGCCCTGTCGTCGAATTCCCGCCTGCCTCGCGACGCCATGCACGCACTCTCGCCGCACCGGGTCCAGACCCGAGTACGTCCAGTACGAGGGTCAGGGCCCGGCACGCCGAGAGCACGCACCTGACGCCGCGAGGCCCGCCCTCCGGGCGGGCGACGGGAATGTGACGACAGGACCTAGGCGGCCGAGCCGAAGCCGGCCCGTCGTGGTGCGCTGCGGCGCGCGGCCTCGCCCGCGGGCCGGCCCTGTCCGGCCCGCCCCCGCCCTCCCCGGCGGCCGCGGGCCGGGGAGGACGCGCCGCGCGGACGGTCCCTCTCCGGTTCGGTGATGGTGATGGGGGTGCCGGGGGGTGTGCGGGCGCCGGTGATGCGGTGGAGTTCGGTGTCGCCTGCGTGGACGGGGGTGATGTGGGGGGTGATGCCGGCGGTGGTCATGAGGCGGTTCATGTCGCGGCGTTGGGTGGGGGTGACGAGGGTGACGACGCTGCCGGACTGTCCGGCGCGTGCGGTGCGTCCGCCGCGGTGGAGGTAGTCCTTGTGGTCGGTGGGCGGGTCGACGTTGACGACGAGGTCGAGGTGGTCGATGTGGATGCCGCGGGCGGCGACGTTGGTGGCGACGAGGACGGTGACCCGGCCGTCTTTGAACTGGGCGAGGGTGCGGGTGCGCTGGGGCTGGGTCTTGCCGCCGTGGAGGGCGGCGGCGCGGACGCCGTTGTCGAGGAGGTGGCGGGTGAGGCGGTCCGCGGCGTGTTTGGTGTCGAGGAACATGATGACCTGGCCGTCGCGGGCGGCGATCTCGGTGGTGGTGCGGCGTTTGTCGGCGTCGTCGACGTGGAGGAGGTGGTGTTCCATGGTGCTGACGGCGCCGGCGGAGGGGTCGACGGAGTGGACGACCGGGTCGGTGAGGTAGCGGCGTACGAGGCGGTCGACGTTGCGGTCGAGGGTGGCGGAGAAGAGCATCCGCTGTCCGTCGGGGTGGACCTGGTCGAGGAGGGCGGTGACCTGGGGCATGAAGCCCATGTCGGTCATCTGGTCGGCTTCGTCGAGGACGGTGGCGGTGACGTGGTCGAGGTGGCAGTCGCCGCGGGTGATGAGGTCTTTGAGGCGTCCGGGGGTGGCGACGAGGATCTCGGTGCCGGTGCGCAGGGTGTTGGCCTGGCGGGTGATGGACATGCCGCCGACGACGGTGGCGGTGCGCAGGTTGACGGCGCGGGCGTAGGGGGTGAGTGCGTCGGTGACCTGCTGGGCGAGTTCGCGGGTGGGGACGAGGATCAGGGCGAGGGGGCGGCGGGGCTGGGCGCGTTGTCCGGTGGTGCGGGCCAGGACGGCGAGGCCGAAGGCGAGGGTTTTTCCGGAGCCGGTGCGGCCGCGGCCCAGGACGTCGCGTCCGGCCAGGGAGTTGGGCAGGGTGGCGGCCTGGATCGGGAAGGGTGTGTGGACGCCTTCCTTGCCGAGGGTGGCCAGCAACGGTGCGGGCAGGGCGAGATCGGCGAACGACTCCACGGCCGGCAACGCGGGCGTCACCGTCTCCGGCAACGCGAACTCCCCCTGGGGAGCCCGTCCGCCCCGCCGGTCTCCGGAGCCCTTGGCGCGCCGCGCGCCACCGAACCGGCGGTTGCCGCCGGCGCCTCCTGCGGAACGGTCATGAGTGCGGGATGTACGGGCACGCTGCATGCGGCACCTTCCTTGACGTACGGGCGCGTATCAAGGAATTCCCGCTGCAGCCGAGCGGCGCAGAGAATTTCGAGACGAGCCTGATTCGATGTGGCCGAGTACGGCCGGCGGGGGGATGCATCACAGCCCGGTGATGGGGTGGAGCCTTCCCGCCCGGCTCCCCCGGAAATACAGCGAGCTGGGGCCCGCACCCCACAGGTGCGGGCCCCAGCTGCGAAATTTACGCGTCAGCGTCGCTGTCAGGCGGGAACGATGTTCTCCGCCGTCGGGCCCTTCTGGCCCTGCGCGATGTCGAAGGTCACCTTCTGGCCCTCCAGCAGCTCACGGAAGCCCTGGGTGGCGATGTTCGAGTAGTGGGCGAAGACGTCGGGGCCGCCGCCGTCCTGCTCGATGAAGCCGAAGCCCTTTTCCGAGTTGAACCACTTCACAGTGCCGCTGGCCATGTCATTTCTCCTTCGGAGGCGGTGTCAGGAATTCACCCTGTGTGAATTCCGTGTCGCCGTGATGATTACCCCGACAGGAAATGAACCTTCTGGCAACCACACTTGCAACTGAGATCGACAGTAGCACGGTGCGATCGGCCCTGCGCGGTCGAGCAATTCGACTTCCGCAGAGGTTCGGGGAATAATCGCCGCGCGCCGCACTTGTTCCGCGCGCCGCGGGTACATATTTCTCATGTCGCGGGCACAGATATTGCTCTCCCGGGGCACCGCGTTTTCTGCCGCGCCCCGCACGCCCGACGCGCTGACCTCCCGCGACGTACGACGCGCCGCCGCCCCCGCCGCCGCGAGACGCCCCGACGCCGAGCACGCCGGAACCCCCCTGCCGCGACGAAGGTCACATTCCCCCGGACAGGGGGCACCCGCGTGCCGGAGGAGGGAAGCGGCAGGGCGCATCAGCGCCCCCCCCGCGGACGAAACCTCAGCTCACGGCCACACCAGGCAGTACGGCTGATGCCCCGCCTCATGCAGCCGGTGCGAGAAGTCCTGCCACTCGTGCAGCGAATGGGAGGGGCGGGGCGCTGGCCTGGGGTTTCTCTGTGAAGCGTGCGTTGACCTGCGGAAACACTCCTCGGTAGTTCTCACGGGTCAACGCTGTTTCCCGGACTCATGTGCCCTGGATGTGCCCTCCGGGGACCTGGCTGGGGAGGCGTACATGCCCAGTTTTCGCGCCTAGGGAGCTCTCGACATGCGACGGACGTCCCGTGTGCTGCATCCGTTCCCTCCGGGGCCGGACGAGGGGGAGCTTCGGAGATGCCCGTCGCGCGTGACACCAGGAGTAACGTGGCAGGTGCGAGGCGGAGTCCCGTCGTCGCACCAGCCCTCAGACGGGTGGTCGTCATGACCAGCTCGGATACACCACCTGTTCCCCGGCGTCTGCCCAGCGGCGTCCACGAGGCGGTGCGGCCAGGGTGTGCGCTTCTCCGGCTGGAAACGACCGAATCACGCGAAGGCGTCCTCGACGGCGCGTGGTGGCCGCGCTCGCGCGACATCGGTGCTGAGCTGCCCGCGCTGCTGAGCGCCCTCATTGCCCACCTCGGCCCCGTGACCCGTGTGGGACTGGACACCGCGGCCTGGGAAGGTCTCCCGACGCGTATCGCCGTGGACGACCGGGTGGTGCACGTCGATTCCTTCCCGGTCGGTGACGACACGGTCCTGATCACCCGGGGCGACAGGGACATCTTCTCTCTGCTCGTGGTTCCGCCGGACGCGGCACCGGACGCCGCCCGCGCCGCGATGGCCCAGGCGGTCCGGGCGGACAACATCAGCCAGGCGGAACAGATTCTCATCGACACCGGGAGCGGGCACGGTTCGCCGGGCTGACGGGCCCGCCGCCGGGCGCGACCAGCAAAACGGTGTCGGGGGGTTCAGCCGCGCCACTCCACCATGAGCAGCGTTGCGTCATCGCTGGTCTGTCCGCCCCGCGCCTGTTTGAGCGTGTGGGACAGGGAGCGCGTCACCGCCCGGATGCCGCGGCCGGTCCTCTCCAGATGGTTCACGCAGTCGATCAGCTGGTCCTCCCCGAACTCCTCCCCGCCGCTCTTGTGCTCCTCGACCACTCCGTCGGTGAAGCAGAGGACTCGGTCCCCGGGCACCAGCCCCAGCCCGCTGATCCGGGGCTCCGGACCACCGAGGCCGACGGGGAGGGTCGTCGGGGCGACCAGACGCTGTGCGACGCGGTGGTCGCGGACGAGGATCGGCGGCGGGTGCCCGGCGTTGACCCACTGCACCCGTCCCGTCGTCGTGTCCAGCTGCATCATCTGCGCGGTGACGAAGTGCTCGGGACCGAACTGCCTGGCCACGGCGCGGTCCATGAACGCGTAGATCTCCGACAGTCCGATGCCGGCGCGGCGGGCGTGGCGGTAGGCGCCGATGGCCACGGTGGCCATCGTGGCCGCGTCCAGTCCGTGGCCCATCGCGTCGATCATGGCCACGTGGAGGACGTCGTGGTTGAGCGCGTAGTCGAAGCTGTCGCCGCCCACGTCATAGGCGGGTTCCAGGATCCCGGCCACGGCTACCCGGGGCATGATCATCGCGAGCGGTGGCAGCAGTGACCACTGGATCTCCGCTGCGACGCTCATCGCCTCACCGCGTCGGACGTCGAAGAACAGGTCGGAGTAGCCGTGCTTGGTCACCAGAAGGTCGGCCACCAACCCGGAGATCCTGAGCAGCAGGCGGCGGTCGTCGTCATCGACGCTGTCCAGCGTCACCGCCATGACCCCCACCTGGTCACCGCCGTCCAGCAGGGGTAGATGGACCCGGACGCCGTCATCATGGGGCACCTCTACAGGGACGGCATCGAGAAAGCAGCGGCCCGCCTCGGAGTCGTCGATCACGTGAGGTTCCCCGCCGGTGAGTCCCTCACCGGGCAGCGGTACGAGCACCAACTGGCCGTAGTCCTGCAACAGCACCTGCGGACGGCGGCCACCGAGCCGGTCCACGACGTCGGCGACCAAGGGCCCGATGAGATGGGGTGGGAGTTCGTGCGCGCTGTCGAGGATCTTTCCGAGGAGCGCTTCCCCGAGGCTCTCGGACCGGTCCGGGCGCCATCCTGCCGTCATCCCCTCACCTTCCGCGGTCACGCTTGGTGCGGGGGCGGGCCGGGACGACAACGGATCTCTCGGTGCCATGGCTCCATCTGCGGTCGTGAATGCCGGGCCCGCTGGTCAGGCGGAGCCGGCCGGGCTGCTCACCTGGGTCCGGCTCCTCCTTCCGACTCCCATGCGTCCTGTCCGTCGAGGCTGCTCTCGGCGAGTGCCAGCAGGCGCGGAGCCGACAGTGGGTTCCCGGGGTCGGCGGCGGCGGTCAGCAGCCGGGTGGCTACTCCGGCCGGCTCGTCCGGGGGGATCACCAGCAGTTCCCAGCGTCCCACGGTGCCGCAGTCCACGGTGATGGCGTGCGCCTCGGCGGCGGAATCGGTCAGGACCACCTCGATCACGTGGCCGGGCGCCATCACCTCCTGCGGGGCGTCGGGCCAGGCGGCGGTCCCCACGGTCACGCGGGTGACGGTGCCGCTGCTCGGATCCAGGGAACCGACCAGCACGGGCAATTCGAGTTCGAGTGCGTCGCAGCGCGGCCACCATGCGCCGTCCAGCGGGCCATGGCTGACGTCCGGCGTGAGGCGCAGCCGGGGCATGGGCATCCGGTAGGAGTGTCCGTAACCTGGCGCGGTAACTTCGGCGGGCTTTGTGATGGCGTTCATCGTGCGATCCCGTTCCGGGCGCTGCTTTCCGGCTGCCCGTGTCAGTCACTCGCCGGGAACGGCGCCGCCGTGGTCGTACGCCCGGAAGTTCTCGGTACCTCCCACGCTACTCCCAGCCGTGGCGGGCGGCGTGGTGCGCAGCCATCGCGCCGAGAGGCAGGCAGCCATCGCGTGGAGGCACCTCGGTACGGCGGACGACGGGTCACGTGACCGCCCCGGCCGGTACGACCGCCGGCTCATCGCTCCTCTGCCACGTCATCGGCGTGCCGAGGGCTGCCCTTCGGCGGACAGGGTCAACACGCAGGGGGCTACGGAGCCGGGCAGCCCGACGACCTCACCCATGTTCTGCCAGCCCCAGGACGAGAAGGCGGCTTGTCCTGCCCGGTCGGCAGGATGCAGCAGGGTGATCCCGAGGGAGGAGTGCAGCTCTGTGAGCAGACGCTGTTGCAGCCGGCGGGCGATGTCGCGGTGCTGAACGTGCGGGTGGGCCACGACCTGGGTGAGGACGACGAACCGTGCGCGGGAGGTGAGCCGCTGGATGATCTCCTGGAGCGTTCCGTCGGACCCCCGGCTGCCGGGGCCTTCAGAGCCCATCGGAAAACCGAAGGCGCAACCGACCAGCACCGTCGTCTCGGCGACCAGCAGGGCGAAGCCGGGGCGGCGGGCGGTGATCGACAAGCGGTGCAGGAAGTCCCCGCGGTTGTGGTACCGCTCGCCCGTGGTGCCTGCGACGGACTCCGCAGCCAGGTCCGCGATGTCCGCGCCCATGTCTTCTGCCTGCCAGCGGGTCAGCCGACGAAGGCGGATCCCGTCCTTGAGGACCGGCTGGTCCGGTCGGCGAGCGGAGTCCTCGGGCGCCCCCGTCGCCGCACTCATGAAGCCGTCGGATGCGGCGGGCGGCAGGGGACTCGCGGGGGCCGTAGGGAGCAGCGAAGTCGATCCCGTGGCATCGAGGACCCGGGTGATCTGAGCGCACGGATGGTGCAGCCGCAGGCGAGCGTGGACCCGGCCGGCGCGCTGTGCTGCCGACAGGAGGACGTCCAAGCCCCTGGCGTCGCAGGAGCCGACTGTGGTCAGGTCGATGTCGATCACGGTGACACCGTCCAGCAGACACTGCTCCACTGCGGCCCGCAGCAGCGGCGTCGTGGCCGGCCCGATGTCGCCGGCAAGCGTGACGAGCGTCCGCTCTCCTCGGTTCCGCCGATGGATGTCCAGCCGGGAAAAGGTCATCACGTCTCCCCTCGGCGAGGTTGCGGACCTGCACGGGCGCTCAGCGCGGCCCTTGCCGTGATGAGCTTGCGCTGAGTTGCTTCGACCGCGGCGTACATGGCCCCGACCCGTCTCCGCGCCGACCGCTGGGGCGGCCCGGATTCACTCGTCTCTCGCCGAGGACGACCCGGCGTGGTGGCCCGGAGTGCGTGATGCCCTCGGTACTTCAACCGTACGTCTGCCGCAACCGGAAGCGGCTGGGTCGAAGGGCGCGGCACGGTAGGGGCCGCGTCACTTGAAAGGCCGTTCTCCAACGTCAGAACGGTGGTGATGCTGCGGCTGCTGGTACGTGTGCACCTCACAGCCGAGGGCCGGCAGGGTAAGGGGGCACCACCTCGCCCCTGCCCTGTCGCGACAGGTGCCCGGATGCGCGCCGCTCTGGACACAACACTGGCCGCCGCGCAGTTCCCCTGGACACAGCACAACACTGCCGCCCGCGATCGAAGCCGGGCGGCAGAGCGGGCGGACGAATTGAATGCCAGCTCACTTCCGAACCCACACGCGACACGACCTCCACTCACCGGGTCTCCGAACCCATTCGAGCGAAACGTCGCACGCCAGGAGGATCGGTCCCTACGTGAAAGCCAGCGCTCATGGAGCAGATGACCCACCTGTTACCGAAACCGTCCCGCGAAGGGGGACGTGGCAGGGGCGAGCATGTAGCGGAGGAAAGCGGCGAGGTCGGCGAACGCTGAACGCGGTCACTCATCTCACCGTGGGGGCGAGACGCTATCCCAGAAGAGGCGCTCGGTCAGTTCCAACCGTCCAGCGACACCTGAGGCCCGCCGGCCAGGTAGCGATGAAGGGCGCTGGCGGTGGTCTCCACGAACTCTTCGGGGATGGCACCGGTGTCGACCCAGCGGACTTGGGCGTGCTTGCGCGGTTCGCGGTTCTCCGGCTCGCCGGACCATTCATGGGCGACGAAGACGACCGTGAGGAAGCCGTTGGGGGCTTCCACGCCCCAGGCGCCGTGGATGACGTGGGCGACCTTGAGCGCTTCCGGCTTGACGGTCATACCGGTCTCCTCGTACAGCTCGCGGACGGCCGTCGCGGTGATCGGCTCGCCGGGCTCGCTCTTGCCGACCGGGAGATCCCACTTGCCCCTGCCGAATTTGGCCTGGTCGCTGCGCTGGAGGAGGACCACGCGGCTGGTGGCCTTGTCATGGACGATGACGGCGGCGACCAGCAGGGTCATGGATTCCAGGGTGGGCATGAGCGCTTTTGGCTGGTCATCGGCTGTCGGCTGAGCCACGGGGGTCCCTTCCCCGACCGGATCGGTGGGCATCTCGGCCGTACCTCTCGATCGGCTCCTCTACTTGAAGGCGAGCTCTCGGAAGTTGTTGCGGACATCGGTCAGCGGTGCGCGGTCGCGGGTGTAGTAGAGCTTGTTGGTCAGGAGCACCGCCCAGCGGTCCTTGGTGGGTGAGATCCACATGCCCGTGCCGGTGAAGCCGTAGTGGACCCAGACGTCCTCCTCGATGGTGGTGCCGGGAGCGGGGTGCCAGAACAGGCCGCGAGCGGGCTGGAGCTGCCCCGTCTCGATGGCCAGGGACCCGTTGATCCACTCGATGCCGAAACCAGCCCGGAGCTGTGACGCTGCGGGGGCGAGCATGTACTGGAGGAAGACGGCGAGGTCGTCGAGGACGGTGAAGGCGCCGGCGATGCCGCAGACGCCGTACAAGAGGCGGGCCGAGAAGTCGTGGGCGACTCCCTTGAGGTGGGTGTCGGTGTCCTGGTCTAGTTCGGTGGGCGCGCAGCGCGTCGCGAGGCTGGCGGGCAAGGGGCCGAAGCGGGTGGAGGTCATGCCCAGTGGGAGCCAGGTGCGGGTGGTGGCCAGTTGGTCCAAGGGCTGGCCGGAGAGGTGTTCGGCGAGATAGCCCAGGATGAGGGCGGCCCGGTCGGTGTACTCGACGGCTTCTCCGGGTGTCCGATGAAGTTGTTCTTGGAGGACGCCTCGGCGAATCTCGTAGGGGTCGGTGCCGTAGAGGTTCTTCAGCTGCGCCCGCAGTGGGACGCCGGCGGTGTGCGTCAGCAGCTGCCGGGCGGTGACGGATCCGAGCGGGTGCCCGGTGACCTCCTGCCAGAAGCTGCCGAGCGGCTGGTCGAGGTCGAGGGTGCCGTCCTCCCACAGGGCTCCGATGGAGGACCAGACGGCCAGGATCTTGGTGAGGCTGGCGGCGTCGAAGACGGTGTCGGTGCGCATCGGCACCCCCGGCTCGTCGGGGTCGAGGACCCCGGTGGTGCCCCGGGCGAGGGTGCCGGTGGCGTCGCCGAGGGCCCACACGGCGCCCGGGTACACCTTGTCGCGGACTCCCTCGTCGAGCAGGGCTTCGATGCGGTCGCGGTCGTACGTCATGGTCTCCCTCTTCACCGACGTGTCTTGTCGGGCGTTCACTGAGGAAACCTGGGAACGCTGAACGCGGTCACTCATCACACCGTGGGGCGAGACGCTTTCCCGGAAAAGGCGCTCAGTTAGTTCCAGCCGTCCAGCGACACCTGGGGCCCGCCGCTGAGGTAGCGGTGGAGGGCGCTGGCGGTGGTCTCGACGAATTCGTCGGGGATGGCACCGGTGTCGACCCAGCGGACTTGGGCGTGCTTGCGCGGTTCGCGGTTTTCGGGCTCGCCGGACCATTCGTCGGCGACGAAGACGACGGTGAGGAAGCCGTTGGGGGCTTCCACACCCCAGGCGCCGTGGATGATGTGGGCGACCTTGAGCGCTTCTGGCTTGACGGTCAGACCGGTCTCTTCGTACAGCTCGCGGACGGCCGTCGCGGTGATCGGCTCGCCGGGCTCGCTCTTGCCGACGGGGAGGTCCCACCTGCCCTTGGCGAATTTGGCCTGGTCGCTGCGCTGGAGGAGGACCACGCGGTCGGTGGCCTTGTCATGGACGATGACGGCGGCGACCAGCAAAGTCATGGATTCCAGGGCGGGCCTGAGCGCCTCGCGCTGGTCATCGGTTGTCGGCTGAGCCACGGGGGTCCCTTCGTCGGCGGGATTGGTGGGCATGTTAGGCGAGCGCCTCACGGGCGCGGCGGGCGAGTTCGGCGGCGCCGGGTACTTTGCGCCGCTGGTAGACCGCCAGGGTCGAGCGAATGGAGGTGATCGCCTTGCGGGTGCGGTCGGAGGTCATGCCGTCCATCAGCGTGAGAGCCTCGCTCCAGGCGGCGACCGCCTCATCGGCGCGGGCCTGGACGGCGAGGCTGTCGCCGAGGTCGGCGTATGTGAGGGCGTGGACGCGCTTGTACTTCTCAGGATCCCAGCGGACGAGCGCGTCGCGGTGCTGTTGCTCCGTACCGACGTGATCGGCGAGGTCGGTGAGAGTACGGGCCGTGTGGCTGGCGACGGTGCCGGCAGCGGGTCCGCTGACGAGGGAGAAGCTGGGTTGTGGCCCGTCGTCGCGGAGCAGAGCGTCTTCGGCGGCGAGCAGGGCGCGGGCCGCTGCGGGTTTCTCGTGGACTGCGGCGAAGGCGCGGGCGTGGGTGATGTGGAGTAGTGCCTCGGTCTGACCGTCCACGTGGCCGAGTCCACGGCGGAGGGCGCCTTCCACAAGGTCGACGCAGTGGTGGGGCTGCTTGAGGCTGAGGGCCTGGTGGGCGAGGGCGCGCATCATCCAGGCGGCGTGGCCGTGCGCATCGGCTTCGCAGGCGAGTTGGTAGCCGACCTGGTAGTAGCGCTGGGCGGCACCTTCGTGGCCGAGGTCGTGGTGCTTCCAGCCCGCGAGATAGGCCAGCTCGGCGACGGCGCCGAAGGCTGCTCGGCGTAAGGCTTCAGAGGCGAAGCGGGCACGCAGCATGGGGGCGGCGGTGTCGGCGAGGTAGGCGGTAACGGTGGTCAGCCCGTGGCCGCCGCCCAGGCGTTCGTCGGCCGCGCTGAACGCGGCGGTGATCTGGCGGACAACGTCGACGTCTTCCGCTCCCACCAGCGCCCGGCCCGTGCGTGTGCGGAGCATCCGTGATGCGGCTTCGTGGTCGTAGGCCAGGGGCATGGCCACGCCTGCGGTGGTGAAGGCGGCCACGGCGAGGAAGCGGCGCCGTTCCATGTCGGCGCGGCCCAGGTGGGTGACCGTGACGACGGGATCGGGGTCGTCAGGGACGGCGACCTCGGGGTCGCGTAGGCCGATCTCGGTGAGGGTTACGGGGCGGCCGGCCCGGCGGGAGAGGGCCTCCGCCAGGTAACGGCCGGTCCGTCCGGTGGGCTGACGCGTGCCATTTACCCAGTGGGAGATCGCCGACTTGTTGGTGTGGATGATCTCGCCGTTCTCCGCGGCGATCCGGCGCACGTCCTTGGCCAGCGCGTCGTAGGTGCAGCCGATCGCGTCGATGGCCTCGCGTAAACGGACATTGGGCCTGTTGGGTGCCGCCATGACCTCCTCCGTCCTGGGGCTGTAAACCGTGTATACCGCTTGGCCTTGCCCACACCGTACCCACTGTGCGTGACGGACTGTTCACTTAATCACAGCCGCCCGGAACTGCCCGACTGCAGTCCTGGTTCTCCCCACGGCTCCGGGCGGCTCCCTGAAGTACCGTACGCCCGCTCCGGGTTCGGGCACTCCTGTGCCCGAACCCGGCCGATCAGAGACGGAGACACGGTGACCACCATCGACACCAAGGCCATCACGGTCGAACTGCCGCAGGCGTTCGACGAGCGCTGGAGCCGCCTGCCGGGCATCCAGGTCGACGGCCGGCGCATCACGATCGACCCGGCCGAGTACTTCTTCCGCTTCGAGTCGAATACCTGGCTCGTCGCTGACTGGGACTTGGTCAAGTCCCAGCTCCTGGACGCGCGGGAGACCACCGAGAGCGCGGTCGAGCAGCTCGCGCTGGACTTCATCAAGACCCACGGTGAGTCCACCTCGGACGCCGCCCGCGTGCTGGCGACCGCCTACGAGGTCTACGCCTACCTGTTCCGCGACGAGCACCTCGCCGGCCTCGGCCTGCCGCAGATCACCGCCGAGCACCTGCGCATGCTGCGCGAGGCGGCCACGCTCATGGCACTCAACAAGGTCGAGCTGGACGGGCACATCTCCAACGTCGGCCCGTGCTGGTTCTTCCCCGCCGCCACCTCGGTCGTCTTCGACCTGGACGACGAGATGGGCGGGATGCTGGACGAGGTCTACCACGGCGGCTGGTTCAACGAGCACCGCCGCATCGAGTCCATCAAGGCCCACGCCGCCCTCGGCGGACGCCTGGTGCACGGCTGCCAGTCCGTGCCGGACCAGTCCGGCGGCGTCGTCGCGCCCTACGGTGCGTCGATGGCGAACTTCCGTGGCGACCTGGCCGCCTTCAAGGCCGGCTGGATCGAGCAGGTCTACGCCCAGCGCGGGGCCCCCGCCGCGTAACGCCCAGCAGCAAGGCTCCGGGGCGGGCAGGCTCGCTCGCCCTGGATGCCGCCACCACCGTGATGGAGTCCTCGTGAACGAGAACCTGACCACCGATCTCCTCGCCAACCTGTGCATCGTCGCGAACCAGACCACCGCCAAGCGCGAGGAGGTGAGGGTGTGGTCGATGTCCGGCGTCGAACGCGTGACCTTTCCCGACGGCAGCACGCGGATCTTCAAGTACGCCAAAAGGCCCTTCGACAGCGAGGACCAGGCTCTACGACTGGCCGACACCCTCGGCATCCCCGTCCCGAAGGTCTACCACTCGGTCCGGATCGAGGGCTGGCTCGGCATGTTCCTGGAAGACCTCGGCACTCCTACCCGGGAAGCGGACGATCTCGACGGCGCCGCTGCGGCCGTGGTCCTCCACCGCACCCGCACTGCCGGCGCGCTGCCTGTACTGCACGAGGAAGGGCTGCGGGCCCTGCCCGGCCGCGCCCTGGACCACCTCGACCAGCTCCGCAAGGCCGACCGCTGGCCGGACACCGGCGACATCGAGCACGCCCTCGACCAGATCGCCCAGGCCGCTGGCACCCGCGCACGAGGAACTACCGTCGCCCCGTTCGGCTGGGTGCACTCCGAGTTTCACCCCACCAGCCTCCACATCGGCCGGCGCGGCTGGCGCCTGCTGGACTTCGCCCGCGCCTTCACCGGACCGGGCCTGCTCGACCTCGCCAGCTGGCACGGCACCCTCGACGACCCCGACCCCGTATGCGTGCGCGTCTTCCTGGAGTCCTACGTCACCGAGGGCGGTACTCCCGACGCCCTCGCCGAGCGCGGTGGCCTGCCCGCCGAGAAGTGGGCGCTGGGATGGCACCGCATGTGGGCCGTCGAGTGGTTCATGGAGCAGTCCATCCGCTGGATCAACGACCCCGCCACCGATCCCACCTACATCAAGGTCGTACGCCGACACCTCACCGACGCCCTCCAGCTCCTGGAGGTGTAAGTGCTCGCCCAAGCTTCCCCCTGGTACGCCCACGCCCTCCAGCGCACGGCCGCGGGTCCGGCCGAGCCGCTCGCCCCACCGCCGCGGATGGAGTGGACCACACGGCCGGGCATTGGGCCCGGAGCCGAAATCCTCGGCTCCGACCTGCGCCGCAAGCGCGTGGTGGAACTCGGTTGCGGCCCCGGCCACAACGCCGCCTACCTCGCCACCCGGCACGCGGCCCACGTCACCGGCGTCGACCTGGTGGGCTTGCAAGTCCGTCGCGCCCGCTCACACTACGGACGGCTGAACAACCTCACCTTCGTCGCCGGCCACGCCCTGCACTACCTGCACACCTCCGACGAGCAGTTCGGCGCGATCTACTCCGTATTCGGAGCTGTCGGCCTCGTCGCCCCCGAACTCCTGCTCCCCGCCATCACCCACCGCCTCAAGCCCGGCTGCACCCTGGCCTTCTCCGTCCCCCACCCCCAGCGCGGCGGTCGACCGCCCTCCGCAGACGACCGCCCCCGCCGCGACCACGTCACGCTGCCCGACCGCACCCGCCTGCCCGTCGCGCGCTGGGACTTCGACGCTGCCCGCTGGGAGAAGCACCTCGGCCGCGCGGGCCTGTGGCTCGCCTCGGCCGAGGAGTTCCACGACCCCCGACAGGGCCGCTGGCCCACCACCCTGCTGATCACCGCGCGCAAGCTCTGACCCTCGGCTCCCCGTGGAGGAATCGATGCGCCCGCCCTACCTGCTCCTCGACATCGACGGCGTCCTCATACCCTTCCCCGACGCGGACGGCGCCACCCCGGCCTCCCACGTTCGCCACGACGTCGTCCCCACCGGCCGCAGCGCAGACGACCCGGTCACCATCTGGCTCAACCCCGACCACGGCCCCATGCTCATGGACGTGATCCGTACGGGCCTGATCACACCGATCTGGTGTACGAGCTGGAGGCAGGACGCCACCACGCTGATCGGCCCACTCCTCGACCTCCCGCCCCTGCCGCACGTCGACCTGCCACGCCCCGACATCACCACCAGCCATCCCAACGGCTATCTGTGGAAACGCGACCACGTCGACGCCTGGCTGGGCGACGAGCCCGCTGTGTGGATCGACGACGACTTCACCGGCCTCGACCACGAATGGTCAGCCGAGCGTGTCGCCCGCGGCCTGCCAACTCTCCTCATCCAGCCCAATCCCCGAGTAGGTATCGAGCCACAGCACCTGGCCGAGATCTCGGCATGGGCCACGGAGGTTTCGGCACTCCGCGCAAGCGTGTCCTCGACTCCGCGTGGGGCTGAAGCCGCATAGGTAGAGGTAGAGGCGGCTGCCGCGAATCCCCCGCCGGCTGGTGTCGCCACGCATGGCTCGTACGGGTGGCCGTCGTCCCTCATAGCGGTCGTCGTCGCTGCTCGCGACGTGCCGGTCGCGCTGGCGCGCTCGTGTGGGCTTGGGCGGCTCGTGCTCGGGCGCTGGGCACCTGCCGGGCGGCCAGGCGTTGGATGCGCCAGGTGAGGGTGCTGGCGGTGGAGCGGGCGTCGTCCAGGGCGCGTTGCCGTGCGGTGTGCTGGAGGAGCTGTTCGGGGTCGTGGCCGGCGTTCTCGGCTTCGGTCAGGGCGGCGGCCAGTGCCGGCCAGGCGGGGTCGTCGAGGATCTGCTGGGCGTGGTCGGGCAGGATCACGAGGATGCGCTGGGTGTGCCCTTCTATGGTGCGGGCCGGTGGTTGACGCTGGGCCAGGGCGGCCAGCGGCTCAGCAGCAGCCTGTTGGTAGGCGGCCTGCAAGTGGACCAGGGCCTGGTGGGCGGCGGCGACCTGCTGGTTGTGCCGGCGGGCTTGGTGCCAGCGGGCTGTGGCGATGACGATGAGGACGGCGATGTCGAGGAACATTGCCAGCCCGGAGCCGTCGCCGGTGACCGGCGCGGTGCGCAGGGCTCGGACGGCACCCCGCAGGGCGCGGGCCTGGTCCTGCTGGGCGCGGATGCGGGAGCGGCTGGCGCGCTCGAAGGCGATGGCGGCCTGCTGCAGATGTGGCCGCAGGTGGCTGGGGGCGAGCAGCGGCAGGACGTCGATGGCTTCGCCGAGCGCAGCGATGTGGGCCTGGGCGGCTTCGTCGTCGCCGTGGTCGAGGTGGTGGAGGATGCGCTCGGCTGCTGCCGTGGCCTGGTGCCACGGGTTGGGCCTGCGTCGGCTGCCCGGCTCCGCTGCGGGCGGGGCATCGATGGCGGTGAGGCGTTCGCGGATCTTGGGGAAGGACAGGTCGGGGGCGAGTTTGGTGCCGGAGAACCAGATCGGCTCGCCGGCGGCGTTGGTGTCGCCTTCCACGGCGACCTTGTACCCGCGCACGTCACCGGAGGGAAAGTGCTGCACGTCCACAAGGACGCCCTCGACGCCGTCGAGCAGAAGGAGGAACTCCTCCGGGCTGGTGGCGATGGACACTAGCTGGCGGACGGTGGTGCGCAGGCGTTCGCGGGAGGTCTGGGTCTTGCCGACGCGGCGGGCCTTCTCCGTCTCGGCGCGGGTGGGGCGCTTGGCGGCGGTGCGGTCGCCGCGCACGACCTGCTTGAGGCCGTATTCCTTCTCGATGGCCGCGAGTTCCTTGTCCGCGGTCAGGTAGTCGTTCCAGTGGCGGGCGGTGCGCAGGTCGCCACGGACCTTGGTGGCGGCGATGTGGATGTGGTCGTCGGCGTGGCGGACGGCGACCCACCGGCACCCATCTGGATCGCCTTGTGGCGCGATGCCGGTGGCCGCCACAATCCGGTGGGCGATGTCGGCCCACTCGGCGTCGGTGAGGTGCCGGTCGCCGGGCGCGGCACGTACCGAGCAGTGCCACACGTGCCGCTCGGGCGCCCGGCCCAGTCGGCGGGCCTGCTTGACCCGCACGTCGAGGTCAGCCACGAGGCGCTTCTTTGTGGCGTCGAAGTCGTCGGCCCGGCCGGGGTCGGGAGCGAAGCCGTCCCAGGAGGCGACCAGGTGCGGGTCGGCGTGGTCCTTGGCCTTCTTCGTGTCGAACAGGTACCGGATCAGGCCGGCGGTGCTCTTGCCGCTGCCGATCTTGGCGATCACCGGGCCGCCTTCACGGAGACGGCGTGGTTCATGGTCTGCGCGATGTCGCTGATGGCGGCGCGGACGGCGTCCAGGGTGCGCTCGGTCTGGGCGAGGACGGCGGTGTCCCCAGGGCGTGGATCGCCTCCAGCGTTGCGACGGTGGGCGATCTGGTTGACGTTGTTGCCGATGCGGGCGACTCCGGCCCGCAGGGCGTCGAGCTTGTCGAGGCAGTCGTCGAGCTGGGTGCGCTGCCCGGCCAGGCCCACGGCGAGATCACCGTCGAGGTAGGCCGTGATCACGGCGCCGACGAGGTGGGCGCCGGCGATGCCCATCTTGCGGGCACGGGTAAGGATCCGGGCCTTCTCATCGCTGCTGTAGCGGACATCGACACGTTGCTTGCGCTGGACGCTCTCGCGGGTACGGCGGCGAGCGATGCGACGCAGGGTGACTTCGTCGGCGGGGGCGGCGGGCGACTGCTCGGCTGCGTCGCCGGGCGTTACCTCCTCGGGCACCCCCTGGTGCCCGAGGTCCTCCGCCACCCCCGGGGCGGAGGTGCCCGCGTTGGACCGGCCCTTGGACGGTCCAACGCCATACCTTGCTGCGCTGGTGGCGGTGATCATCATCTGCGTCCGGTCAGTGGCGAGTTCGGGGTGCTGGTCGTGCATTGAGGGGTTCTCCGTCGGTGTTGGGGGGCGAGGCCGTGTCGCCTAGTGGGCCGCTCGTCCCCGCTCCGGACTGTGCGGGAACGAGCGGAGCGGGTCGATCGGGGTAGGGCGGCGGCCCTCAGCGCGCGCCCACGGGGGTCGTGTCGGGCTCGGCCTGCCGCTGGCGGGCAGCCCGGTCGAGTTCGGCCTGTACTCGGTCCTTGAGCTGGGTGAGACGGTCCTTGCCGATGCGGTACTCAGCGGCTCGGATGGTCACCTCGATGTTGCGGCGTGAGGCACGGTCCCCGCGTCCCAGCGGTGCGGTGCGGGCGATGGTGAGGAGTTCGTCGAAGGTGACATCCCGTTCGTGGCCCTCGTCTTTGGAGAGCGGCTTCGGGGCCCGCGGCACGTTGGCGGCTGCCTCCGCCAGGTCTGGGCGCTCGGCCACGTCACGCGAGCTCTGTGCCTCCTTCGGCAGGAGGTCATCGTCTTGCGAACGGGCAGGCCGCATGGCGCTGTGCGTGCCGTTGTGGCTGTGGCCAGAGGTGTTGTGGCCCGGTGTGGCGGCGGCCTCTTGGCGCAGACTCGTGGGGTGGCGGCGGATGACGAGGTCGAGGTGGACCGCGCCGGCCAGGGCGAGCGGAGCTATCGCGGACAGGGCGCCGACGGTCACATCGTCCAGATGGAGCCCGGCGGTGTGTGCCTGCTGGTTGAGGCGGACGGCGTGCAGGGCGTTGGCCCAGATGCTGGTGACGGTGGCGAGGCCGACCAGGGCCCAGACGTACAGGCGAGAACGCCACGGTGCGGTACGGAGGATGAGCAGGGCGGCGACGCCGATGGCGATGAACCCGTCGATCACGAGCGGGAAGGCGTAGGTGAGGACTCCGCGGATGTGGATGGCGACGGCCATCTGCCGCAGGGCGTCGTAGGAGAGGGCGAAGCCGATCGTGCCGACCAGGGCGACTCCGAGGCGGATCGCTGCGGTCAGTACCGGCACGGGGGCCTGAGTGGTGCGTGAGGGCAAGCGTGGTACTCCAGGCAGAGACGGGTGCTAGAGGCACAGGGCGGGATTACCAGTGGGAAGGGCGGCGGACTCGTCACACCCGTCGCATGCCTGGTCAGGCCAGGTACGGGAGCTCGGCGTGATACGGGAGGACCCGTCACAGTTACCGGAGCCGTCGCGGGGATGACCTGCGATGCGACGTGTGCGACGGGTGTTTACGGGTGTACAGCCGACCCGTGGCGCGTGGCCTCATCGCCGCCGCCGGGTAGCGGCTCCTCGGGGCAGTAGCGGGCCCAAGCATCAGTGAACTGTGTGCGGGTGAACCCCCGGGCCTGCCGTCCGCCCTCGAAGCGGAGGACGGCTGCCTGGATGCCGAAGTCCTTCAGCAGGATCCCCAGGTATCGCGGGGTCAGACCAGTGTTGCGGTACTCCACCCACGGCGCCTCCTGGTCCTTGAGCAGCTCCTCCAGCAGGTCCCGCGTGCGCACGGTGTCGGGATCGCCGTAGCACGCGAAGACGCGGCGGATGTCCTTCAGCAGGCGCGTCTTCACGTTGGACTCGTCGTCCTGGCCAACCTCGGACGCGCACATCGCCGCGCATGCTGCCCGTGCTTTCTCCGGCCAGGTGCCGCCTGCCAGTTCGGCGACTACCACCAGCGGCTCCCAGGTGTCCGCCGCCCGGTCCTGCACCGGCATCGGCGGCACCAGGTCGGCTGCGGTGTCCATCAGCGGGCGCAGCCAGGTGGTCAGCCGGTCACGCAGGGCGTGCAGGGCGGGGATGTCGCGGCGAGAGCGGAACTGATCTACCCGTTCACCTGCCTTGCGCCGCTGCATACGGATCACCACAGCCCGGTCCATGACGGTGTCCGGCAGGTCCCCGATGCCGGCGAGCGCGGCCATGGCGAAGGTGGGAAACGCCTGCGGCTTGTGCTCCGGCCCCGAGATACGCAGGGCGGGCCTGTTGCGCTGGTGGCCGGCGTTGAGGAGGCCACGCAGCTCCTCGTTCTTTTCGGCGGCCTTGATGCTGCCGAAGATGGTGTCGGCCTCGTCCACCAGCAGGGTGGGCGGGTCCGCACCGATGGCGCGGAAGACCACCGCCGGGCTGGTGTTGACCGTGATCAGCGGTTCGCGCACAGTCTCGGTGAGCACGTCCAGCAGGCGGGACTTACCGC
This sequence comes from Streptomyces sp. Xyl84, assembly GCF_059731885.1. Taxonomy (NCBI): domain Bacteria; kingdom Bacillati; phylum Actinomycetota; class Actinomycetes; order Kitasatosporales; family Streptomycetaceae; genus Streptomyces; species Streptomyces sp. Xyl84. Next base: position 3,153,241 of record NZ_AP029182.1, on the reverse strand, counting down.
ACCGCTTCGCAGGCCCGACCACGGCGAGGCGAGGTGCGTGCTGGAGGGCGGGCTGGATGTGCGTGGCCGCCACCCACAGTGTGACGGCGGTCAGCGCCTCACTGCTGGGCAGGATCACGTACCGCGCGATGGCTTCCCGTAGCTCGTCCAGTAGCTGTGCGCCTTCTCCGGTCTGCCCTGGCTCGTCGTCCTCGGTGGTGGATGCGGCGGAGGAGGCGGGGGACATAGATTCGTCCATAGGCGTTCCTTCCCGGTGGGCCGGACGGGCAAGGCCCGGCCCACCGATTCGATCGTTCAAGGGCGATGGGGGCGGGGACTCTGTGGCTCTCGGCGGTGGCTCGCGGAGAGCCGCTTCGCTGTCCCGGCAGAGCGGCTTCAGGCCGTGAGGTCGTACGCGGACTGGGCGTTCACCCAGGCGTCCACCTCGGACCAGCGGTAGCGGAGGTGGCGGCCGACCTTGTGCACGTTGGGGCCGATGCCCCGGTACTTCCACTGGTAGAGCGTTTTCACCGGCACCCCGAGATAGGCAGCGACTTCCGCCGGGGTGGCCAGCGGGCCGCGCCGGGCAGCGTCGGCGGAGGCAGGGGCGTTCGCGCTGCGGAGAGAGGTATTCGGCACAGGGCTCCTTTTCGGTCTTGGACAGCGTGCCTGGACAACACAGCCACACCGCCAGCGAAGAAGTCCAGCGTTGGTTCTAAAACTCTCCACTAATTCCCTCGGCGTGGCTGGGAGGGGGAATAACCGTAGAGGCGGATCGGCCGTTGACCAAAAAGTTGGCGACTACGTCCTCATCCCTGATCGCCCGAGTGGTCCCGACCGGCCCGGGTCGTCGGTTGGTGCAGGCCGGAGCCTGTCTGGGCGGGCGATCAAGTGAGCTGAAGCAAGCGGTGAGCGCATCATCAGTTACCGACTCAAAACGCCCAAAGTTCACGCGCGACGGCAAGTTAGCACGGCGACTCCTGGAATTACCCGTCCGTGCCTCGTGAATGGGCGAGATAAACGCCACGCCGCCCCACGGTCACCCTGCAACGACTTCTGTAGAGTTTTAGAGCCAACTCTTGCCATAAAGGTCGGCTGCAAGTTACAGCTACCTGTCATGGCAACTCGACCCGTTGAAATAGGCCCCGCCGGCCTCCACGCCGCCCGCGCCATAGAGCGAATACGCATCGCGCGCGGCCTGACCCAGCACCAGCTGGCTGCCCGATGCACCGCGCTGGGCCGCCCGATGTGTAACACAGCCCTCAGCCGCACCGAGCGCGCCCACCGCCGCTGTGACGTCGACGACCTCGTCGCGATCGCCGCCGCCCTCGGCGTCTCGCCCGCAGTCCTGCTGCCTCTGGAGACCTCTGCGATCCAGACCTGGGAGCGCATTCAGGGGGTCCTTCTTGGCTGACGTGTACGACCGCTGGCACAAGTCCCATCCCAAGCCCACCGAGGCCGAGTGCGGTGAACACAAGAGCCGTACGCGGCAGATGGTCCCCACCGCCGATCACGGCGTCGGCAAGCGGTGGCAGGTCCGCTACCGCGATCTGGACGGCCGCCAGCGCAAGGAGAACTTCGACACCAAGGCCGAGGCGGACAACCGGGCCGCCGAGGTCGACGTCGAGATCCGGCGCGGCTCCTACGTCGTACCAGCCGAGACGAAGCAGACGCTCGGCGCCTACGCGCAGAAGTGGCTGGACGCGAACTCCGTCGGTCCGACGACAGCCCTCCGCTACGAGGCGACGGTCCGCAACCACATCGTCGAGCACCTCGGGCGACGCGAGCTGCGTTCCCTCAACCAGCCCTCGGTCATCCAGGGCTGGATCCGCACCCTCCAGGACGCCCGCCTGGAGGTGTCGACGATCGAGGGCATCTTCGACATCCTCTCCAGCATCCTCGGCGCGGCCGTGGAGGATGGGCTCCTGCCGAAGAACCCCTGCAAGGCGAAGTCGGTCAAGCTGCCGACCGCGACCAAGAAGAAGATCATCCCTTGGCCGCTGGAGCGCGTCCGGGCAGTCCTCGCCGGCCTGCCCAAGCGCTTCCAGGTCGGCGGCAAGCTCGCCTTCGGCTGCGGCCTGCGCCAGGGCGAGGTCTTCGGCTTTGCCGTCGAGGACATCGACTTCAAGACCGGCTGGATCCACGTCAACCGCCAGGTACGGCTCGTCGGCACGAAGCCCGTCTTCGCCCTGCCCAAGGGGAACAAGATCCGATCTGTGCCTCTACCGGCCCAGCTTGCTGCCGCCCTCAAGGCCCACACGAAGGAGTTCCCGCCGGTCGAGGTCACCCTGCCGTGGGCCAAGCCGGACGGCGAGCCGAAGACCTTCCGTCTCCTCTTCGTCGACCAGAAGGGGCGGGCCTACAACCGCAGCGTCTTCAACATGGGCGACTGGAAGCGCGCTCTGGCTGCCGCTGGCGTGATCCCTCCCCGCGAGCGCGGTGCGAGGTACCTCCAGGCGGCCCCCGAAGACGGGATGCACGCCCTCCGGCACGCCTACGCCTCCGTGCTCCTGGACGCGGGTGAGAGCATAAAGGCGCTCTCCGAGTACCTCGGCCACTCGGACCCGGGCTTCACGCTCCGGACGTACACGCACTTGCTGCCGTCCAGCGAGACCCGCACCCGCAAGGCGATCGACGACGCCTTCACGGAAACGGAAGCCGAGGCGGAAAACGACGGCGACCCACCCGCAGCCCAGGGCACATCAACACCCCCAGCAAAACCAATGTGCCCTCAATGTGCCCTGGCCGCCTGACGGCCCTCCCCGGCACCCAAAAGGGCGAGGCCCGAAGACCCCGCCCAACCCGCAAGAAACCCCAGCTCAGAGCCGGTCAGGGCCAAACCAGGCAGTACGGCTGATGCCCCGCCTCATGCAACCGGTGCGAGAAGTCCTGCCACTCGTGCAGCAGCTGGTACACGTTGAACGCGTCCCGCGGGCCGCCGCGGTCCGGGACCGTGGACCAGATGAAGGCGGCGGCGCCGACCGCTTCCTCGCCGATGTCGCGGAGGGGGTCGACGACGGTCATGGGGAGCTTGACGACGGCGTAGTCGGGGTGGAGGACGACGAGTTCGAGGGGCGGGACCCGGTGCAGGGGGACACCCTCGATGCCGGTGAGGACCATGGCCGCCATGGTCTCCGGCTTGATCTTGGTGAACATGCCGTTCATGCCGAGTTCGTCGCCGCCGAGTTCCTCGGGGCGCATCGAGATCGGGACGCGGGCCGCCGTCGCACCGTCCGGTGCGCCGAAGTACTTGTACGTCACCCCCACCCGGCCACCATTCCCGCTCCCCGCCCGGAGGCGATCGGCCCGGCGTCCCGTCCGGTCGTCGATCCGCCGGTCGGACCGCTCGGGATCACCGGGCGCACCCTGTGCATGACGTGCTTCGGCGGTTTCCTCCGCGTCGCGCCGGTGCCTTCCCCGCCGGGCACGCCGAGGACCCAGGTCGTCAGTCCCCTCGCCCAGTCCGCCACCGCGATGCATATCTCCACCCGACTGCTTTTCTAGGACGCGTGGCCCCCGCCGCGCAACCCGATCATCGTGTCAGTGACCTCCCCCACGGCCGCACGCCGAAACGTACGTCGAAACATCTCGCCGCGGGATCCTCGTGGCCGTCCGCACGCCCCTGCCACGACTTTTCCTCCTGCCTCCCGGCGTCTTCCGCTCCTGCCCTGCGCGCCTGTTCCCCCGCTCCTCGCCGCTCCCGCCCCCCTGTGTCCTCGCTTCCGGGGACGAGGAGCCCAGTTTCTCAGATGGGCCGGGCAGAAGCCGCTTCTTCGGCCACCGGGCCGCGGCCCCGTCCAGGACCACCGCCCCACCGGCCCAACAACCGCCCCACCGCTCCGACAAGGGCCTCACCGCCCCACCGGCCCGCCGAGGCCTCACCGCACCTCCCGGCCCGTACGCCCCCGGGCTCTCACCCCCCCCACCGGCTCCCCGCCTCCCCCGCTCCGCCGTCCCCGCAGGCCCCACCGTCCCCCGCCCGCTCCCCTCCCGGCTTCCCGGGCCCCCTGGCCTACCCTGAACAGGTCACCGCCCCCGCCGGATGCCCCGAAGCCGCCGGGAAGCCCGGGCGCACAGTCCCCGAGAGAACCGAGAAGCCGGAGAAGTCGCAGGTCATGAGCGAACTGCCATACCCATACGAAGCCCCCGCCTCGCAGGCGCTGTTCGACCGTGCGGCGGCCGTCACGCCCGGCGGTGTGAACTCCCCGGTGCGTGCCTTCCGCGCCGTGGGCGGTACGCCCCGGTTCATGGTCTCCGGCAGCGGGCCGTACCTGAAGGACGCCGACGGGCGGGAGTACGTCGACCTCGTCTGCTCCTGGGGGCCGATGATCCTCGGGCACGGCCGCCCCGAGGTGATCGCCGCCGTGCAGGAGGCGGTCGCGCGCGGTACGTCCTTCGGCACGCCCGGTGAGGGCGAGGTCGCGCTCGCCGAGGAGATGACCGGCCGGGTCGCGCCGCTGGAGCAGGTGCGGCTCGTGTCCAGCGGGACCGAGGCCACCATGTCCGCGATCCGGCTCGCCCGCGGGTTCACGCAGCGCACGAAGGTCGTCAAGTTCGCCGGGTGCTACCACGGGCACGTCGACTCGCTGCTGGCCGCCGCCGGGTCGGGCGTCGCCACGTTCGCGCTGCCGGACACCCCGGGCGTCACCGGCGCCCAGGCCGGCGACACGATCGTGCTGCCGTACAACGACCTCGACGCGGTGCGCGCGGCCTTCGCCGCCCACCCGGGCGAGATCGCCTGCGTGATCACCGAGGCCTCGCCGGGCAACATGGGCGTCGTGCCGCCGCTGCCCTCCTTCAACCAGGGTCTGAAAAACCTCTGCCGGGAGAACGGCGCGCTGTACATCTCCGACGAGGTCATGACCGGGTTCCGCACCAGCCGCGCCGGGTGGTACGGCGTCGACGGCGTCGAGCCCGACCTGATGACCTTCGGGAAGGTGATGGGCGGCGGGTTCCCGGCCGCGGCCTTCGGCGGGCGCGCCGACGTCATGGCGCACCTCGCGCCGGCCGGACCCGTCTACCAGGCCGGCACCCTGTCGGGGAACCCGGTCGCCACCGCCGCCGGCCTCGCCCAGCTGCGCCTGCTGGACGACGCGGCCTACGCCAAGGTGAACGCGGTCTCGCAGCAGATCCAGGCGATGGTCTCCGAGGCGCTCACCAAGGAGGGCGTGGCGCACACGCTGCAGAACGCCTCCAACATGTTCTCGGTGTTCTTCACCGACCGTCCGGTGCGCAACTACGACGACGCCCGCGCGCAGGAGTCGTACCGCTTCACCGCCTTCTTCCACGCGATGCTGGCGGGCGGCGTCTACCTGCCGCCGTCCTCGTTCGAGTCGTGGTTCGTCTCCACCGCCCACGACGAGCAGGCGCTCCAGCGGATCGCCGACGCGCTGCCGGCGGCGGCCCGGGCGGCGGCGGAGGCGACGGCATGAGCGACACCACCGGCACCGGCGTGACCACCGGGCAGAACGGCAGCGGCGACGTCACCGTCGTCCACCTCATGCGGCACGGGGAGGTGGAGAACCCGACCGGTGTGCTGTACGGGCGGCTGCCCGGCTACCACCTGTCCGGGCTGGGACGGCAGATGGCCGAGCGGGTCGCCGAGCACCTCGCCCCGCGCGACATCACGTACGTCGTCGCCTCGCCGCTGGAGCGGGCGCAGGAGACGGCGACGCCGATCGCCAAGGCGCACGGGCTCGACCTCGCCACCGACGAGCGGCTGATCGAGGCGGAGAACGTCTTCCAGGGCAAGACGTTCGGCGTCGGCGACGGCGCGCTGCGCCGCCCGGGGAACTGGAAGCACGTGGTCAACCCGTTCCGGCCGTCGTGGGGCGAGCCGTACGTCGACCAGGTGGTGCGCATGATGGGCGCGCTGAACGCGGCGAAGGACCGGGCGCGCGGGCACGAAGCGGTGCTCGTCAGCCACCAGTTGCCGATCTGGATCGTGCGGTCGTACGTGGAGCGGCGGCGGCTGTGGCACGATCCGCGCAAGCGGCAGTGCACACTGGCCTCGCTGACCACGTTCACCTACCAGGGCGACCGGATCGTCTCCGTCGGCTACAGCGAGCCGGCCCGGGACCTGGTGCCCGCCCATCTGCTGGCCGGCGCCAAGCCGGTGAAGGGGCAGGGGAAGGCGTTCGGGGCGTAGCCCCGGCCGGGACACGCGGACGCGGCCCCGGCGGCCCGCTCCCTTTAATGCACGGAGGGTAAGGGGGCCGTAAGTCTTCGGTCACGTACGCACAGTTTCGTTGCGTTTGTTGTGAAATTCATATCGGTTCGCGGAACCCTGGCGTTCGTCACGGCCTCTGAGTGGGTGACCAGCATTCAGAGGACGTGACGGATCGGGGATCTCATGCGCACCTTCTCCCGGAGGGGAATACTCGGCCTTGGCGCGGGCACCGCTGCTGCCGTAGGACTCGCGGGCTGCGGCGGCTCCAAGTCTTCGGACGGCTCGGGCGACGCCGGTGGTTCCGGTTCGGGCACGGGGTCGCACGGAAAGGGCCAGGGCACCGGGCAGCCCGCGCGCCCCATCGGCGACGGTTCGACGTCGTTCACCGGCAAGCAGCCGCGCCAGCCCGCCAAGCCGGTCCCCTTGGAGCCGGGGCAGACCCCGCCGCAGTTCGTCATCTTCTCCTGGGACGGCGCCGGTGAGGTCGGCAACGGGCTCTTCCCGCGCTTCCTCGACCTGGCCAAGCAGCACGAAGCGAGCATGACCTTCTTCCTCTCCGGGCTCTATCTGCTCCCCGAGGCGAAGAAGCGCATGTACGAGCCGCCGAACAACGCGCGCGGCGCCTCCGACATCGGCTACCTCACCGACGAGCACGTCAAGGCCACGCTCACCAACGTGCGCCGTGCCTGGCTCGAGGGCCACGAGATCGGCACCCACTTCAACGGCCACTTCTGCTCCGGTCACGGCACCGTGGCGAACTGGACGCCCAAGCAGTGGCGCAGCGAGATCGACCAGGCCAAGGCCTTCGTGAAGCAGTGGCGGACCAACACCGGCTGGAGCGACCTGCCCTCCCTGCCCTTCGACTACGACAAGGAACTGGTCGGCGGCCGCACGCCCTGCCTGCTCGGCCAGAACAACCTGCTGCCCACGGCCAAGAGCCTGGGCTGGCGCTACGACGCCTCCTCGCCGGGCGGCCGTCAGGTGTGGCCGCAGAAGAAGCTCGGCATCTGGGACCTGCCGCTGCAGCAGATACCGTTCCCGGGTCACTCCTTCGAGGTCCTCTCGATGGACTACAACATGCTCGCCAACCAGTCGGTGAACTCCACCAAGGCCCCGCCCGCCAACTACCCGCACTGGCGCAAGCAGTCCGCCCAGTCCTACATCCAGGGCTTCAGGCGGGCGTACGAGACGAACCGGGCGCCGTTCTTCATCGGCAACCACTTCGAGCAGTGGAACGGCGGTATCTACATGGACTCCGTCGAAGAGGCGTTCAAGCACATCGTGGCCGAGCGGGACAAGGGCGCCGACGTGCGCCTGGTCTCCTTCCGACAGTTCGTGGACTGGATGGACGTGCAGAAGCCGGAGGTGCTCGCCAAGCTGCGCACCCTGGAGGTCGGGCGGCAGCCCGCCGGTGGCTGGAAGGAGTTCCTGAAGGACACCGGGACCGCCGGAACCACCGGCTCCGCGGGGACCGCGGGCAGCACCGGCACGCAGAGCGGAAAGGGCCCCTCGAACGGCGCCTGATATGCGGTTTTCCGCCCGGCAGGGGGGCGCGCAAGATCCCCGGAACAGGCATGCGAAACTTTTCACATGAGTGCCGCCAGCCGCGCCCCCCAGTGCTCGAACCGGGCGAACCGTACGTCCCGTCCGCACCGCACGCGCACGACCCGCGCCCGCAGCCGCGCCACCCTGCTGGCCGCCGGGACCGCCGCGCTCGCCCTCGCCCTGGCCGCCTGCGGCTCCGGCGGCACCTCCGGCGGCTCGGGCAGGAGCAACTTCATCACCGGCTCCGACGGCATCGCGACCGTCAAGAAGGGCGACCGCAAGCCCGCGCCCGACCTCTCCGGCACGACCATCGACGGCAAGACGCTCGACGTCGCCTCCTACAAGGGCAAGGTCGTCGTCCTCAACGTCTGGGGCTCCTGGTGCTCGCCGTGCCGGGCCGAGGCGCCCAACCTGGTCAAGGTCGCCAAGGACACCGCCGCCGAGGGCGTGCAGTTCGTCGGCATCAACACCCGCGACACCAGCACCCAGCCGGCCCAGAAGTTCGAGACGAGCTACGGGGTGCCGTACCCGAGCCTGTACGACCCCACCGGCAAGCTGATGCTCCGCTTCAAGAAGGGCACCCTCAACCCGCAGGCCATCCCGAGCACGCTCGTCATCGACCGGGACGGCAACATCGCGGCGCGCGCCCTGCAGGCGCTCAGCGAGGAGAAGCTGCGCAAGATGCTCGACCCGGTCGTCGCGGAGAAGTGAGCCGCCGTGCTACTGGCCGCAGCCACTGATCCCAACCAGACGGTGTTCAGCGGAGCCCTGCTGCTCGCGCTGCCGGTCGCCGTGCTCGGCGGTCTCGTCTCCTTCTTCTCCCCGTGCGTCCTGCCGCTCGTCCCCGGCTACCTGTCGTACGTGACCGGCGTCACCGGCACCGACCTGGCCGAGGCGCGGCGCGGGCGGATGGCCGTCGGCGCCGCGCTCTTCGTGCTCGGCTTCACGGTCGTGTTCGTCTCCGGCGGCGCGCTGTTCGGCTTCTTCGGGCAGACCCTCCAGGACTACAAGGGGACCCTGTCCAAGGTGCTGGGCGTGCTCATGATCCTCATGGGCGTCTTCTTCATGGGACTGATGCCCTGGCTGACCCAGCGTGAGTTCCGCTTCCACCGGCGGCCGGCCGCCGGCCTGGTGGGCGCGCCCGTCCTCGGCGCCCTTTTCGGCGTCGGCTGGACCCCGTGCATCGGCCCGACCCTCGCCTCCGTGGTGGCGCTGTCCTCCAACGAGGCCAGCGCCGGGCGCGGCGCCCTGCTGACCGTCGCCTACTGCGCCGGGCTCGGCATACCGTTCGTGCTCACCGCCATCGCCTTCCGCAAGGCCCTCGGCGCGTTCGGCTGGGTCAAGCGCCACTACGTCTGGGTGCTGCGCCTCGGCGGAACGATGATGATCGTGACCGGTGTGCTGCTGCTCACCGGCGCCTGGGACCGGCTGGTGCAGGAGATGCAGACCTGGTCGACCGGCTTCACTGTGGGGATCTGATCCATGAGCAAGACGACACCCGGCACGAGCACGGACGCGGAGTCGGCCGCGCCGCCCTCCGGTGAGGACGCCCGCACCGCGCCGCCCTCCGACACCGACGACCGGGCCGCGCAGCGCGCCGCCGAGGACGACCTGGGCGCGGCCGGATCGCAGCTGTCCACGGCGCCCGCCGAGACGGCCGTCCCCGGCTCCTTCGGCGGCAGCCGCGCCCCCGGCCTGGCCGGCCGGCTCGCCTGGACCGGCCGGGAGGTCCTCGGCTGGGCCCGCTGGTTCTGGCGGCAGCTGACCTCCATGCGGGTCGCGCTGCTGCTGCTGTTCCTGCTCTCCCTGGGCGCCATCCCCGGCTCGCTGATCCCGCAGACCGGCAGCGACGCGACGAAGGTCGAGACCTTCCGGCAGACCCACACCACGCTCGCGCCCCTCTACGACAAGCTCGGCCTGTTCCACGTCTACAGCTCGGTGTGGTTCTCCGCCATCTACATCCTGCTGTTCGTCTCCCTCATCGGCTGCATCATCCCGCGCACCTGGCAGTTCACCGGCCAGCTGCGCAGCCGCCCGCCGGGCGCGCCCAAGCGGCTCACCCGGCTGCCCGCGTACGCCACCTGGCGCACGGCGGCCGCGCCCGAGGAGGTCCGCGAGGCCGCGCTGAGGACGCTCAGGCAGCGCCGTTTCCGCGCCCACCTGGCCGGGGACGCGGTCGCCGCCGAGAAGGGCTACCTGCGCGAGGCCGGCAACCTGCTCTTCCACATCGCGCTGATCGTGATGCTGATCGCCTTCGGCTGGGGCCAGTTGTTCAAGACCGAGGGCAACAAGCTGGTCGTCGAGGGCGACGGCTTCGCCAACACCCTCACCCAGTACGACGACTTCAAGTCCGGGAACCTCTTCGACGACGACAACCTGGTCCCGTTCAGCTTCACCCTGAAGAAGTTCACCGGCACCTACGAGACCACCGGTCCCAACAAGGGCACGCCGCGCACCTACGAGGCGGCCGTCGACTACAGCGTCGGCCCCGACGGCAAGGAGCGGCACAAGGTCATCAAGGTCAACGAGCCGCTGGAGATCGACGACGCCAAGGTCTACCTGGTCGCCCACGGCTACGCCCCGACCGTCACCGTGCGCGACGGCAAGGGCGACGTGGTCTACCACCAGGCCGTGCCGCTGCTGCCGCTGGACTCCAACGTCACCTCGCAGGGCGCGATCAAGGTGATGGACGGCTACCGCGACGCGCAGGGCAAGAAGGAGCAGCTCGGCTTCGCGGCGGTCCTGGTGCCGACCTTCGCCGGGGCGGGCAAGGGCACGATGTTCTCCCAGTTCCCCGCGCTGGACTTCCCCGTCCTGTCGGTGGGCGCCTACCACGGCGACCTGGGCGTGGACGCGGGCACCCCGCAGAACGTCTACCAGCTGGACACGAAGAACCCGAACCTGAAGCCGTTCAAGGACGCCCAGGGCAACATCCTGAAGAAGATGCTGCTGCCCGGCGAGAGCCTGGCCCTGCCGAACGGGGCCGGCTCCATCACGTTCGACAAGGACATCAAGCAGTGGGCGAGCTTCCAGATCGTCCAGCAGCCGGGCACCGGCTGGGCGCTGACCGGCGCCGTCGCCGCGATCTTCGGGCTCGCCGGTTCGCTGTTCATCCAGCGCCGCCGGGTCTGGGTGCGCGCGGTGCGGGGCGCCGACGGGACGACGGTCGTCGAGGTGGCCGGTCTGGGCCGCAGCGAGTCGGCGAAACTCCCCGAGGAGATCGGCGCGCTGGCCGCCCAGGTCCACGACAAGGCACCCACCCAAGCCGACACCGACTCCGACCCGGAGCCGGGCGCTGTCACCCCCGTACCCGCCGAAGGGGCTGAGAAGAAGTGACTCCCGCCGCCACCGAGCTGGCCACCGCCACCAACGAACATCTCGCGCACATCAGCAACGCGCTGATCTACTCCTCGATGGCCGTCTACACGCTGGCCTTCTTCGCCTACATCGCGGAGTGGCTCTTCGGCAGCCGCAGCAAGGTGGCCCGCACGGCCGCCGCGCTGACCGCGGAGGAGGAGACGGCCCGCGCCGCGGCCCCGGCCGTGGCGGTGAGGTCCGCCGGCGGCACCGCCGTCCTGGAGCGGCCCGAGGTCGTCGTGCGGTCCGCCTCCGGCTCGCGCGACGTGCCCGACGGGCCGGGCGCGCACGGCGGTGACCAGCAGGGCGACCTGTACGGCCGCGTCGCCGTCTCGCTCACCGTGCTCGCCTTCCTGGTGGAGCTGGCCGGTGTCGTCGCCCGCGCGGCCTCCGTCCAGCGGGCGCCGTGGGGCAACATGTACGAGTTCAACATCACCTTCTCCACGGTCGCGGTCGGCGTGTACCTCGCGCTGCTCGCCCTGAAGAAGAACGTGCGCTGGATGGGTCTCTTCCTGGCCACCACGGTCCTGCTCGACCTGGGCCTCGCGGTCACCGTCCTGTACACCGCGAGCGACCAGCTGGTCCCGGCGCTGCACTCGTACTGGCTGTACATCCACGTCTCCACCGCGATCCTGTGCGGCGCGGTCTTCTACGTCGGCGCGGTCGGCACCCTGCTGTACCTCTTCAAGGACTCCTACGAGAACAAGCTCGTGAACGGTGGCAAGCCCGGGACCTTCGCCACCTCCGTGATGGAGCGGCTGCCCGCCTCCGCGAGCCTGGACAAGTTCGCCTACCGCATCAACGCGGCCGTCTTCCCGCTGTGGACGTTCACGATCATCGCGGGCGCCATCTGGGCCGAGTCGGCCTGGGGCCGTTACTGGGGCTGGGACCCCAAGGAGACCTGGGCCTTCATCACCTGGGTCGCCTACGCCTGCTACCTGCACGCCCGCTCCACCGCCGGCTGGAAGGGCCGCAAGGCGGCGTACATCGCGCTGATCGCCTTCGCCTGCTTCCTGTTCAACTACTACGGCGTCAACATCTTCGTCAGCGGCAAGCACTCCTACGCGGGCGTCTGAGGGGCCGCTCGGGGACACTGGTGGCATGACCGGTTCCATCGAACAGGGCACCAGCCAGACCCACGGCAACACGCACATCCTCGGCTTCCTGGTCCGGCTTCCCCGGCCCATGGAGGCGGTCTGGCCGGCGCTGTCCACCCCGCAGGGGCTCGCGGGCTGGTTCACCCCCGCCGACGAGCTGGAACCCCGGCTCGGCGGCGCGGTCAGCCTGCACGGCCTCGGCAGCGGGCACGTCACCGCCTGGGACGTCGACCGGGTCGCCGAGTACACCGTCGACGGCGGCGGCCGTATCCGCTTCCACCTGGAACGGGACGGGGAGGACGGCTCCGTGCTCCGCCTCACCCACGAGTTCCAGGGCGAGGGGGAGTCGGAGCGGGCCTGGCGGAACAGATTCGAACGCCTCATCGAAAAGCTGGGCGCGGAGGAGCAGGCCGCCGGCCCCGGGTGACGGTCCCCCGGGGCCCCCTACTCGCCGATGTCCTCCCGCCACAGACCCGGGCGCTCCCGCACGAAGCCGCTCATCAGACGCACGCACTCCGCGTCGTCGAGCAGCACGATCTCCACACCGTGCTCCGCCAGCCAGTCGTGGCCGCCGTGGAAGGTGGCCGCCTCCCCGACGACGACCCGGGAGATCCCGAACTGGCGGACCAGCCCGGAGCAGTACCAGCACGGCGAGAGCGTCGTCACCATCGTCGTCCCGCGGTAGGACCGCTGCCGCCCCGCCGCGCGGAACGCGGCCGTCTCCGCGTGCAGCGACGGATCGCCGTCCTGCACCCGCCGGTTGCGGCCCCGGCCCAGCAGCGTCCCGTCGGCCGCGTAGAGCGCCGCGCCGATCGGGATGCCGCCCTCGGCGAGTCCCGTGCGCGCCTCCGCGAGGGCGGTGGCGAGCCATGTGCGTGCCTGAGCCGGGTCCATACGCCCACTGTGCGGGCACCGGGCCCGTGCGGCAACGCCCCGCCGCGCCCCCCGTGGCCGCACCACCGCCCGGCCGCCCGGCCGCCGCACCACCGCCCGCGCCGCGCTCCCGCCCGGGGCGGTCGCGGGGGCCGCGGCCCTCTCGGCGATACTGGACCCCATGGCTTACGACGATCTTCGCTCCCTGCTCAGGGCGCTGGAGCGCGAGGGCGACCTCAAGCGCATCAAGGCCGAGGTCGACCCGTACCTGGAGGTCGGTGAGATCGTCGACCGGGTGCAGAAGTCGGGCGGCCCCGCACTGCTCTTCGAGAACGTGAAGGGCTCGGCGATGCCGCTCGCCATGAACGTCTTCGGTACCGACCGCCGGCTGCTCAAGGCGCTCGGCCTGAAGTCGTACGCCGAGATCAGCGAGCGCATCGGCGGGCTGCTGCGGCCCGAGCTGCCGCACGGGTTCGTGGGCGTGCGCGAGGCGTTCGGCAAGCTCGGCGCGATGACGCACGTACCGCCGCGCAAGGTCAAGGAGGCCCCGGTCCAGGAGGTCGTGCTGCGCGGCGACGACGTCGACCTCGACGCGCTGCCCGCCCTGTTCACCTGGCCCCGGGACGGCGGCTCCTTCTTCAACCTGGGGCTCACCCACACCAAGGACCCGGAGACGGGCGTCCGCAACCTGGGCCTGTACCGCCTGCAGCGCCACGACCGGCGCACCATCGGCATGCACTGGCAGATCCACAAGGACAGCCGCAACCACTACCAGGTGGCGGCCCGGCGGGGTGAGCGGCTGCCGGTGGCGATCGCCTTCGGCTGCCCGCCCGCCGTCACGTACGCCTCCACCGCCCCGCTGCCCGGCGACATCGACGAGTACCTGTTCGCCGGGTTCCTCGCGGGCAAGCGGATCGAGATGGTGGACTGCAAGACCGTCCCGCTCCAGGTCCCGGCGCAGGCCGAGGTCGTCCTGGAGGGCTGGCTGGAGCCCGGGGAGATGCTGCCCGAGGGCCCCTTCGGCGACCACACCGGCTTCTACACCCCGCAGGAGCCCTTCCCGGCGCTCACCATCGACTGCGTGACCATGCGCAGGCGTCCCCTGCTGCAGTCGATCGTCGTCGGACGGCCGCCGACGGAGGACGGCCCGCTCGGCCGCGCCACGGAGCGCTTCTTCCTCCCGCTGCTGAAGATCATCGTCCCGGACATCGTGGACTACCACCTGCCGGAGGCGGGCGGCTTCCACAACTGCGCGATCGTCTCCATCGACAAGAAGTACCCCAAGCACGCCCAGAAGGTGATGCATGCCGTCTGGGGGGCGCACATGATGTCGCTGACCAAGCTGATCGTGGTCGTCGACGCCGACTGTGACGTGCACGACCTGCACGAGGTCGCCTGGCGGGCGCTCGGCAACACCGACTACGCTCGTGATCTTACGGTCGTCGAAGGCCCGGTCGACCACCTCGACCACGCCTCCTACCAGCAGTTCTGGGGTGGCAAGGCGGGCATCGACGCCACCAGGAAACTGCCGGAGGAGGGCTACACCCGCGACGGCGGCTGGCCGGAGATGGTGGTCTCCGACCCGGAGACGGCGGCAACGGTCGACCGCCGCTGGAAGGAGTACGGGCTGTGAGTACCGCGTCCGCAGCGATCCCCGCGCCCGGTCGTACCAAGGCGTTCCTGCGCCTGGTGATGATCGAGCACTCGGTCTTCGCGCTGCCCTTCGCCTACATCGCCTCGCTCACCGCGATGTACGAGTGGGACGAGAACATCCACTGGGGGCGGCTGCTCCTGGTGACCGTCTGCATGGTGGGGCTGCGCACCTTCGCCATGGCGGTGAACCGGATCATCGACCGGGAGATCGACGCCCGCAACCCCCGGACCGCCCACCGCGAGCTGGTCACCGGCGCGATGTCCGTGCGGCACGCCTGGACCGGCGCACTGATCGCCGTCGCCGTCTTCCTGGGCGCCGCCGCCCTGCTCAACCCGCTCTGCCTGGCCCTCGCCCCCATCGCGGTGGTCCCGATGGTGGTCTACCCCTACGGCAAGCGGTTCACGAACTTCCCGCAGGCCATCCTGGGCCTGGCCCAGGCGATGGGCCCGATCGGCGGCTGGCTCGCCATCAGCGGCGAGTGGTCCTGGAAGGCGGTGATCCTGGGTCTGGCCGTGGGCATCTGGATCGGTGGCTTCGACCTGATCTACGCCTGCCAGGACGTCGAGACCGACCGGAAGGTCGGCGTCAGGTCGGTCCCGGCCCGCTTCGGCATCCCGGCCGCGATCTGGGGCGCCCGCGCCTGCCACACGGTCACCACCGCCCTGTTCGTCTGGTTCGCCCTGGCCACCGGCGCCGGAGTCTTCTTCTGGCTGGGCCTGGTCGTCGTCGCCGGCGCCTTCGTCTACGAGCACACCATCGTCCGCCCGCACGACCTGTCCCGGCTGAACCGGGCGTTCTTCTCGACGAACGGTTTCATCGGCATCAGCCTCTTCGTCTGCGCGCTGCTCGATCTCCTGGTCCGCGGCCTGCGGCCGTGAACCCGTTCCGGCGGCGCCCGGGGCACCGGCCGGTCGTCCGGCCGCCTCACGCCTGCGCCGGGCGGCCGGATAGGCTCGATATGTGAACGCAGGGAAAACGCGGCGCGAGCCTTGGATCGTGGGGGTTTCCGGCGCCTCCGGTACGCCGTACGCGGCTGCTGTGCTGCGCGGGCTGCTGGACGCCGGGCAGAGCGTCGACCTGGTGGTCAGCCGGGCCTCGCGGCTCACCCTGCTCGACGAGACCGGCATCTCCTTCAGGGACGCCCACTGGCGCGACGACCTGCGGGAATGGCTCTGTCTGGGCGCCGACGGCAAACCCGGCACGTTCGAGACCGACACCACGGACGTACGGCACTGGAGCGCCGGTGACCTGGCGGCCGGGCCGTCCTCGGGCTCGTACCCGGCCAAGGGCATGCTGATCGTGCCCGCCTCGACGGCGTGCGTGGCGGGCGTCGCGCTCGGCCTCTCCAAGGACCTGCTGCAACGGGCGGCGAGCGTGACCCTCAAGGAGCGCAGGCCGCTGGTCGTGGCCGTTCGGGAGACCCCGCTGAACGGTCCGACGCTGCGGCAGCTGGTCGCACTGGACGACGCGGGCGCCACCGTCCTGCCCGCCTCGCCCGCCTTCTACGCCGGCGCGACGCACATCCAGCACCTGGTGGACTTCGTCGCCGGCCGCGCCCTCGACGCGGTGGGCGTGCCCCACCGGCTCTACCACCGCTGGGAGGGCGCCCTGGGCGGCGGATCCCGCCCGGCAGGGGCGTCCGGCGGCACCGGCGCTCCACAGGGGTGACCGGCGGAACCCGGTGCCCGTACCCGTACGGACGCGGGCACCACTCGACAACTTCAGGAACTTCTTTCCAGCGGAAGGCTTCGATCGCATGGACGCGGTGGACAGGCAGCTCATCCAGGCCCTGAGAGAGAACGGACGGGCCTCCTACGCCGAGCTGGGGCGCCTCGTCGGCCTGTCGGGACCGAGTGTCACCGACCGCATCAACCGGCTGGAGGCCGCCGGGGTCATCACCGGCTACCGGGCCACCGTGGACTCCGCCTCGCTCGGTCTCGGCGTGACCGCCCTGATCGGCATCTCGCTCTCCGACGCCGCCGACCACGAGGACGTCGCGCAGCGCCTGAAGGACCTGCCCGAGATCGAGGACTGCTGGTTCATCGCGGGTGACGACTCCTTCATGCTCAAGGTGCGCGCCACGGACGTCGACGGACTGGAGAGGATCATCCGGCGGCTGTCGGGCACCAAGGGCGTCTCCCGGACCCGGACCACGATCGTGCTGTCCACGAAGTGGGAGAACCGGGTGGGTGAGCTGCCCGAAGAGGTGTGAGGGTCCAGGCGTACGGTTTACGGAGTCTGTCGGAGAAAGAGGTAGGGGTATGGACGCCGGGCTCAAGCGCGAGCTGGAGGAGAAGGTGAGGGCGGGTGTCCGCCTGACCCGCGAGGACGGCATCGCGCTGTACGAGTCGGACGACCTGGCCTGGCTGGGCGGTCTCGCGCACGAGGTGCGGACGCGGAAGAACGGCGACGCCGTCCACTTCAACGTCAACCGCCACCTCAACATGACGAACGTGTGCACCGCGTCGTGCGCGTACTGCTCCTTCCAGCGCAAGCCGGGGGAGAAGGATGCGTACACGATGCGCATCGAGGAGGCCGTGAAGCTGGCCAAGGCGATGGAGGGGGAGAACCTCACCGAGCTGCACATCGTCAACGGCCTGCACCCGAACCTGCCCTGGCGCTACTACCCGCGCTCGCTCAGGGAGCTGAAGGCCGCCCTCCCGAACGTGTCGCTGAAGGCGTTCACGGCCACCGAGATCCACCACTTCGAGACGATCTCCGGGCTGAGCGCCTCCGAGATCCTCGACGAGCTGATCGACGCCGGTCTGGAGTCGCTGACCGGTGGCGGCGCGGAGATCTTCGACTGGGAGGTCCGGCAGCACATCGTGGACCACCGCACCCACTGGGAGGACTGGTCCCGCATCCACCGCCTGGCGCACGAGAAGGGCCTGAAGACCCCGTGCACCATGCTCTACGGGCACATCGAGGAGCCGCGCCACCGCGTGGACCACGTGCTCAGGCTGCGTGAACTGCAGGACGAGACCGGCGGTTTCCAGGTCTTCATCCCGCTGCGCTACCAGCACGACTTCGTCGACGTGAAGGACGGCAAGGTCCGCAACCGCCTCCAGGCCCGGACCACGATGGCGACCGGCGCGGAGGCGCTGAGGACCTTCGCCGTCTCGCGGCTGCTGTTCGACAACGTCCCGCACGTGAAGGTGTTCTGGGTGATGCACGGTGTGCGGACCGCGCAGCTCGCGCTCCAGCACGGCGCGGACGACATGGACGGCTCGGTCGTCGAGTACAAGATCACGCACGACGCGGACGACTTCGGCACGCCGGCCAAGCTGACCCGCGACGACCTGCTGGAGCTGATCCGCGACGCGGGCTTCCGCCCGGTCGAGCGCAACACGCGCTACGAGATCATCCGCGAGTACGACGGCCCGGACGCCGGCCGCCGCGAGTCGCCGCAGCCCATGCGGGTCTGAGCACCGCGGGCCGGCTCCGGGCCGGCCCCGCCGTGAGGCCGCGTGCCGGACGGGTACCCGTCCGGCATGGCCACCACCAAGGCGAAGGCGTCCGCGGCGGCGCCGGAGGACGCCTACACCGCCGAGCCGTTCGTCCCGGCCGGCGCCGATCTCGGGGCGCTGCGCCGCGCGGCTGCAGACTGCCGCGGCTGCCCCCTGCACCGGGACGCCACGCAGACCGTGTTCGGCGAGGGCGCCGGCCGTGCCCGGGTGATGCTCGTCGGCGAGCAGCCCGGCGACCAGGAGGACCGGCAGGGCAGGCCGTTCGTGGGACCGGCTGGCAAGCTCCTCGGCCGGGCGCTGGCCGACGCCGGCATCGACCCGGGCGAGGCCTACGTGACCAACGCGGTCAAACACTTCAAGTTCACCCGGTCCGAGCCCCGCAAGCGCCGTATCCACAAGGCACCCACGCTGCGGGAGATGACGGCGTGCGGCCCCTGGCTGGCGGCCGAACTGGCCCTCGTCGAACCCGAGCTGATCGTCGTCCTGGGGGCGACCGCGGGCAAGGCCCTGCTCGGCTCGTCGTTCCGGGTGTCCGAGGTGCGCGGGACGGTGCTGGAGCGGGAGATCCACGGGCGCCCGGAGCGGCTGGTGCCGACGGTGCACCCGTCATCCGTGCTGCGCGCCGACGACCGTGAGGCCGCGTACCGGGGGCTGGTGTCCGACCTGAAAGTGGCTGCGGGGGTCCTGGCGTAATGGTTACGATGCGCCCATGCCTCTTACCTTCACCCTGGACCCGTCCGTCGACCGCGCCCTGCGCGACGGCATCCTCGACCTGTGGACCGACGTGACGGACGCGGGCGGGGCGGTCGGTTTCGTGGCGCCCGCCTCGCGCGAGGCGATACGCCCGGAGTTGGTGAAGCAGTTCGTGGCGATGGCCGAGGGCCGCTCCCGGCTGCTGGTCGGCCACGACGAGGAGGGCGGGGTCGCCGCCACGGCCTTCCTGACCCTGAACCGGGACGCCCTGTCGGCCCACTGGCTGTGGCTGTACACGGTGATGGTGCACCCGCGCCACCAGGGCAAGGGGTACGGGCGCGACCTGCTCGCGGCGGCGGCGGACGCGGCCCGCGGCCTCGGCGGCATCGAGGCGATCCGGCTCAGCTGCCGCGGCGGACAGGGTCTGGAGCGGTTCTACGCCTCCTGCGGGTACAAGGAGGTCGGCCGGATCCCCGGCGCGACCCGGGTGGGCCCCGGTGACGACCGGGACGAGGTGATCATGCTGATGCCGCTGACCTGAGCCTTCGTGCGCCCGCGCGACCCGCGTGCGGCGAGTGGCCCCGTCCGTGCTTCACTGGACGGTGCCCTTTGGCCTTGTTCGGAACGGAAGAGTGGTTTGAGATGCTCCGCTACACGCTGATGCGCCTCGGGATCTTCGTGGGCTGCCTCGTGGTCGTCTGGGGTCTCGTCTACGCCGGCATCGTGCCGAGCGGCCGCAACGGCTCCAACAGCCTGTGGATCCCGCTCCTCGCCCTGGTGATCTCCGCCCCGATCAGCTTCGTCGTCCTGCGCAAGGAGCGCGACCGGGCGTCCGTCCAGGTCGCCTCGCGCGTGGACCGCATGAAGGCGAACATGCAGGCCGCCGGCCTGGCGGAGGAACTGGCCGGGGAAGAGGCGCGCATCGCTTCGAAGGCCCGGTCCTCCTCCCCCTCGGCCTCCTCGTCCTCTTCCTGACGGCGTGATCCGGCCACGGCGCCGGGCGTCGCCGCGCCGGTTGCCCGGCGGCCCGCTGCGCGAACCGTAGGCTTGCGCCCATGGGTGCCGTGAAGACCAAGCGGATGCCGCGGGCGGTTCGCGAACAGCAGATGCTCGACGCCGCCGTGCAGATCTTCGGCCGGCGCGGCTACCGGGCCGCCTCCATGGACGAGATCGCCGAACTGGCGGGCGTCTCCAAGCCGTTGGTCTACCTCTACCTGAACTCCAAGGACGACCTCTTCAGCGCCTGCATCCGCCGCGAGGGCGCCGCGCTGGCCGCGGCCGTCCGGGCCGGGGCCCGCGCGGACCTGCCCGCCGACCGGCAGCTGTGGGAAGGGCTGCGGGCCTTCTTCACGCACACCGCGCGCTGTCCGGACGGCTGGTCGGTGCTGCACCTCCAGGCCCGTACCCACGGCGAGCCGTTCGCGGCCGAGACCGCCGCCCTGCGCACCGGGATCGTCACCTTCGTACGGCAGTTGATCACCGAGGCGGCCCGGGACGCCCGCCGCGCGGGGGACGCCCGCTGCGCCCACGACCTGTCCGAGCAGGAGGCCGCCGGGCTCGCCGAGGCCCTGGTGGGCGCCGCCGAGTCCCTCGCCGCCTGGGCCAACGCCACCCCGGGCGTCACCGCCCGCCAGGCGGCCCTCACGCTGATGAACGTCGCCTGGGCGGGCCTGGGCAACCTCATGGAGGGCCGCCCCTGGAGCCCGCCGGCTCCCGGGGACTGACCGGCGCCGGGTTGCAGCGACCGGCGCCGGGTTTCAGTGACGGGTCTCAGGAACCGGCGTCGGATCCCAGGTACGGTCGCAGGGGCTCAGCAACGGCTCTCAGCAACGGCTCTCAGGGGCGCAGCGGCTCCACGTCACCCACCAGATGGACCCGCGCCGGTGTGTCCGCCGAGCGCAGCTCGAAGCGCCCGCGTCCGTCGGCGGCGTAGGTGAGCGCGCCCGGCAGCGGCACGGGAGCCCGGAAGGCGGCCCGCACCCGGACGGCGTCGGGGGTGCCGTGGGCGGCGAGGCAGCGGGCCACGGTCCACATGCCGTGGGCGATGGCCCGGGGGAAGCCGAACAGGCGGGCGGTGAGCTGGTGCAGGTGGATCGGGTTGCGGTCGCCGGAGACGGCGCCGTAGCGCCGGCCCAGGTCGCCCGCGAGCCGCCACTGCCCGACGGCGGGCAGCGGCGCGCGCCCGTCCCGGTGGGGGTCCGCCCGTCCGTCTCCCGGATCCCCGTGCCCGTCCGCGATGGCGCCGGGGACGCCGGTGGCCGGGGTGCGCGGGCGGTGGCGGGCCAGGTAGGTGCTCGCCGACTCCCACACGAGGTCACCGCCCGCGCGCAGCTCGGTGACGACGGTCGCCTGGGTGCCGCGCCGGTGCGCCGCCGGCCCGTCGACACGCACCGCGATGTCGTACGTCCCCGCCGCGGGCAGCGCGGTGTGCCGGGTGACGGCGATCGACGTGTGGACGAGGCCGAGCAGCGGCAGCGGGAAGCCGCCGCCGCTCATCAGGCGCATGGCGAGCGGGAAGCCCAGCACGTGCGGATAGGTGACGGGCAGCGTGTCCTCGCCGGTCGCGAAGCCGCACACCCGCTCGTAGGCGGCCAGCCGCGCGAGGTCGGGGCGGACGGACGGCAGCACGAGGCGGGTGCGGGGGAAGGGCGCGTCGGGGCGGGGGCGCCTGAAGGGGGAGCGCAGGGCGCCGCGCGCGAGGAGCGGGGCGAGGGCGGGTGTCCGGGTGAGGACGACGGTGGGGCGGTCGTCCGGGTCGGCGGCGGTCATGGTCACGCACCCAGCAGGCTCTGGCCGCACACGCGGACGACCTGGCCGTTGACCGCGCCGGAGTCCGGGTGGGCGAGCCAGGCCGTCGTCTCGGCAACGTCGACGGGGAGTCCGCCCTGCGCGAGGGAGTTCATCCGGCGGCCCGCCTCCCGGATGAACAGCGGGACGGCGGCGGTCATCCTGGTCTCGATGAACCCGGGCGCTACGGCGTTCACCGTGACCCGGTGCCGGGCGAGCGCGCGGGGCGCGAGGGCGCGGATCAGTCCGGCGACGCCCGCCTTGCTCGCGCCGTAGTTGGTCTGGCCCGCGTTCCCGGCCAGGCCCGCGATGGAGGCGGTGGCCACGATCCGGCCGCCCGGGCGCAGGGTGCCGGCCGCGAGCAGCGTGTCGGTGGTGCGCAGCACGCTCGCCAGGTTGACGTCCAGGACCTGGCTCCAGCGTTCGGCGGGCATGTTCACCAGCCGGCGGTCACGGGTGATGCCCGCGTTGTGGATCAGCACGTCCAGGCCGTCCGGCAGCGCGGCGGCGATCCGCTCGCCCGCGTCGGCGGCGGTGATGTCCAGGGCCAGGGCGGTGCCGCCCAGGCGTGCGGCGACCGCGCGGGCGTCCGCCTCGGCCGCGGGGACGTCCAGGACGACGACGTGGGCGCCGTCCCGGGCGAGGGTCTCGGCGACCGCCTCGCCGATGCCGCGCGCGCCGCCCGTGACGAGGGCGGTGCGGCCGGCCAGGGGGCGGCCGGGGTCCGCCGTGTCCTGGCCGGCGGAGGAGTCCGGTGCCGGGGGACCGACGTGGATCACCTGCCCGCTGACGTAGGCCGACTTCGGGGAGAGCAGGAAGCGGAGGGTGGATCCGGCGGCGTCCGCGTCGGTGAGCCGGACGAGGTTGACGGTCCTGCCCCGGCCGATCTCCTTGCCGAGCGAGCGGGTGAAGCCCTCCAGGGCCTGCTGGGCGGCGGCCTGGTGGTGGTCGTCCGCGTCGAGGGGTGCGCCCAGCAGCACCACGCGTCCGCTCGCCGCGACCGACCGCAGGACGGGGTGCAGTGCCGCGTGCACCGCGGCGAGGGTCTCGACGTCCTGGACCCCGGTGGCGTCCAGGACCACGGCCGCGGGGTCCCGGTCGCCCAGCGGCAGTCCGGTGCGGACCAGGACCGGGGCGGCGTCCAGGCGGCTCTCACCCGCCGTCAGGTGCAGCAGGGGGCCGTCGAGCAGCGGCCGCTCCGGTGACCAGCGGCGCAGGGCCGCCGGCTGCGGGAGCCCGAGGCGACGGGTCAGGAAGCGGCCGGGTGCGGTGCGGGTGAAGCTCAGATAGCGGTCGGCCATGTGCGTCTCCCACGGGTCGCCATTGCTTACTGTGGAGTAAGGTTACCGGGGGTAAGCCTATGTCACGGGTGAGGAGCAGGTCGAGATGAGTCCCCTACAGCCCGAACCGCACGCGGTCCGCAAGGTGGCGGTGCTCGGCGGCGCCCGCATCCCCTTCGCCCGCTCCGACGGCCCGTACGCCACCGCCTCCGACCAGGAGATGCTCACCGCCGCCCTCGACGCCCTGGTCGAGCGCTACGGCCTCCAGGAGCCCGGCGCCGTGGGCGAGTTCGTCGCCGGTGCCGTCCTCAAGCACAGCCGCGACTTCAACCTCGCCCGCGAGACCGTGCTCGGCTCCCGGCTGGACCCGCGCACCCCGGCGTACGACATCCAGCAGGCCTGCGGCACCGGCCTGCAGGCGGTGATCGCCGCCGCCAACAAGATCGCTCTCGGCCAGACCGGGTCCGCCGTCGCGGGCGGCGCGGACACCGCGAGCGACGCCCCGCTGGGCGTCAACGACGAACTGCGCCGCATCCTGCTCGCCGCCCGGCGCGCCAAGTCCGCCGGAGCCCGGCTGAAGGCCCTCGCGCGGGTGCGGCCCCGGCACCTCGTCCCCGACATCCCGCGCAACGCCGAACCCCGCACCGGGCTGTCCATGGGCGAGCACGCGGCCGTGACCGCCCGCGCCTGGGGCATCAGCCGCCAGGCGCAGGACGAACTGGCCGCCACCAGCCACCGGCGGCTGGCCGCCGCCTACGACCGCGGCTTCTTCCAGGACCTGGTGGTCCCCTTCCGCGGTCTGGAGCGCGACCAGAACCTCCGGCCCGGCTCCACGGTGGAGAAACTCGCCGCGCTCAAGCCGGTGTTCGGCCTGGACGGTCCCGGCCCGACCATGACCGCGGGGAACTCGACACCGCTGACGGACGGCGCGGCGACCGTGCTGCTCGCGTCCGAGGAGTGGGCGCGCGCCCGCGGCCTGGCACCGCTGGCCTACCTGACGGCGTACGAGACGGCGGCCGTCGACTTCGTGCACGGCGATGTCGCCGACGGCGAGGACGGCCTCCTCATGGCACCCGCGTACGCCGTCCCGCGGATGCTGGAGCGGGCCGGGCTCGGCATCGAGGACTTCGACCTGGTCGAGATTCACGAGGCGTTCGCCTCCCAGGTGCTGGCGACCCTGGCGGCGTGGGAGAAGAGGGGCCTGGCCCCGGTCGACCGCGCCCGCCTCAACGTGGCCGGGTCCTCCCTCGCCACCGGGCACCCCTTCGCCGCGACCGGCGCCCGTATCGTGGCGACGCTGGCCCGGCTGCTCGCCGAGCGCGAGGGCCCGGCCCGCGGGCTGATCTCCGTCTGCGCGGCCGGCGGCCAGGGCGTGACGGCGATCCTGGAACGCGCCTGAACGCCCGAACAGAGAAAGCCGGACCGCCCGAACGCCTGAGCGCCGGGACCCCGGCGCCGGCGCCGGCGCCCCGCCCGCCCCCGGGGATCCCGGGCGCGAACGTGCTCGCGCACACGTGTGAAGCGCGGGCGGGAAGAGCGCCAGGTGCACAACCCCGTCCCCGGACCATCGCCCGACCCGCCGGTAACCCGCACGGACTCCCCATGAGCGCGCCGTACGATCCCGTGTGCAACCGGCGGTAACACCGAAGGCCCCGCACAGCCGCGCACGCACCACCGGTGAACGACCCGGTCCGCGCCGCGCGTACCCCATGCGGCAGAGCAGGACGAAGCCGCAGGCCCCAGGAGCTGCCATGCCCATCTCGTACTCGTCGTCCCCGTGGCCGTCCGGTGCTCCCGTGCCGCCGCCCGCCGCCGCGCACCCCGGCCGCGCCCACGGCGTCGGCGCCCGGGACACCGCCGGCCGCGGCCAGGACCACGGCGGCGAACCCGGCCTCGACCTGGACCTCGACCAGGACCCCCAGGGCGGCCCGGCGGTGGTCGCGCCGCGGATCCGCCGGCTGGACGGCGTGGTCCGCGAGGCGTACGTGCCGCCGCTGGTGGCCCGGGTGACCCACGGCTCGCTCGCCGACCTGCCCTTCGAGAACGCCGCCGCCGACCCCGGGCGCCGCGTCCTCAGCCGCCGCGACGCGGACGGCGGCTGGAGCGACGTGACGGCACGGCAGTTCGCCGCCCAGGTGCGGGCCCTGGCCAAGGGCCTGATCGCGGAGGGCCTGGCGCCGGGCGACCGGATCGCCGTGATGGCGCGCACCCGTTACGAGTGGACGCTGCTCGACTTCGCCGCCTGGGCCGCCGGCCTGGTCACCGTGCCGGTCTACCCCACTTCCTCCCTCTTCCAGACCCGCTGGATCCTGCACGACTCGGGCGCGGTGGCCCTGGTGACCGAGACGGCCCGTCAGGCGGCGGCGCTCGGCCCCGAACGCGACCGCCTGCCCGGCCTGCGCCACCTGTGGGTCGTCGACCACGGCCACCTGGACCGGCTGGCGGAGCTGGGCGAGGCGACCGTGCCGGACCAGGAGACCGACGTACGCCGGGGCGTCCTCGGCCCCGACACACCGGCCACCATCGTCTACACCTCGGGCACGACCGGCCGCCCGAAGGGCTGCGCCCTGACCCACGGCAACTTCCTCGCCGAGGTCGACAACGCCATCGAACTCCTCCACCCGGTCTTCGGCGCGAAGGACGGCCGGATGAAGGGGAGCGGGGCGAAGGGACAGGAGGAGCCCTCGACCCTCCTCTTCCTGCCCCTCTCGCACGTCTTCGGCCGCATGGTCGCGGTCGCCTGCGTCCGCGCCGGGGTCCGCTTCGGCCACGCGCCGAGCCTCGCGGCGCAGGACCTGCTGGCCGACCTGGCGAGCTTCAGGCCGACGTTCCTGCTGGCCATCCCGTACATGCTGGAGAAGATCTACAACAACGCCCGGGCCACCGCCGAGCGCGGCGGCAAGGCGTCCTCCTTCGACCGCGCCGCCGGGGTGGCCCGCCGCTACGGCGAGGCCGTGGAGGCCCGGCGTCACGGCTCCGGCCCGGGCCCGGCCCGCTCCCTGCGCACCGCCCGCGCCTTCTACGACCCGCTGGTCTACCGCCGCATCCGCAACGCCCTCGGCGGCCGTCTGCGGCACGTCATCTGCGGCGGGTCCCCGCTCGGCCGCCGCCTGGCCGCCTTCTACGCGGGCGCCGGCATCGAGGTCTACGAGGGCTACGGCCTGACGGAGTCGACGGGCGCGGCGACGGTCACGCCCCCGCACCGGCCCCGCCTGGGCACGGTGGGGTGGCCGCTGCCCGGCACCCGGGTCCGGATCGCCGCGGACGGCGAGGTGCTGCTGAGCGGCCGTCAGGTGTTCCGCGGGTACTGGGACCCGAACGCGGGCGGGGTCGTCCCGGCGACCCAGGACGGCTGGTTCGCGACCGGGGACCTCGGCCGCCTGGACGACGAGGGCCACCTGACGATCACCGGCCGCAAGAAGGAGATCCTGATCACCGCGGGCGGCAAGAACGTGGCCCCCGCCCCGCTGGAGAACTGGCTGCGCGCGCACCCCCTGATCTCCCAGTGCATGGTCCTGGGCGACGGCCGCCCCTACGTCGGCGCGCTGATCACCCTGGACCCCGAGGGCATCACCCACTGGCGCCGGATGAACGGCAGGCACCCCGTGCCCGCCGAACTCCTCGTCGACGACCCCGACCTGGCGGCCGTCCTGCAACGGGCCGTGGACGAGGCGAACAAACTGGTCTCCCGCCCCGAGTCGATCCGCCGTTTCGCCGTCCTGCCGGTGGACTTCACCGAACAGGCGGGCCACCTGACCCCGTCGATGAAGCTCCGCAGGGACGCGATCATGCGCGACTTCGCCCGGGAGGTGGAGGGCCTGTACGGGGGCTGAGGGGTCCGGCGGCCCGTTCCGGCGCGGCGGCGAGGCCGCGGCAGCAGTCCACCACCGTCTCCGCGAACGCGCGGGCCAGCGGGGCGAGCGCGTCCCAGCGGCGGACCGCCCAGCCGACGGACAGCGGGCGCAGGGCCGGCACGGGCACCAGGCGCAGCGGGCCGTCCGGCGCGGTGTGGCCGGGCAGGGCGGGCACCAGCGCGCGCCCCACCCCCAGCTCGGCCAGCAGGAACGCGGTGTCCCAGTCGGCGACGCTCGTGTCGGAGCCGAACCGGACGCCCAGCTCCGCGCAGGCCGCGTCCAGATGGGCGGCCGACGTCGAGTTCGGCGGCAGCCGGATCGGACGCAGGTCGCGCAGTTCGGCCGCGTCCACCCGGGCCCGGCCGGCCAGCGGGTCCTCGG
Source organism: Streptomyces sp. Xyl84 (assembly GCF_059731885.1). Taxonomy (NCBI): domain Bacteria; kingdom Bacillati; phylum Actinomycetota; class Actinomycetes; order Kitasatosporales; family Streptomycetaceae; genus Streptomyces; species Streptomyces sp. Xyl84. Next base: position 3,126,105 of record NZ_AP029182.1, on the reverse strand, counting down.
CCCGCACCGCCAGCACCCACGGCAGCTCCAGCACGCCGCGCTGCTCGACACCCCGCACCGGTGCGCCCAGCGTGACCCAGGCCAGGTCCAGCTCGCCGCCGCCCAGCGCGTCGAAGCAGCCCCGGCTCGAACTCTCCGTGAAGAACTCCAGGTTCACCTTGGGGTACCGGCGGCGGAAGGCGACCACCGCGTCCGCCATGAAGTGCCGTACGGTCGTCGCGCCGGTCGCGATCCGTATCGAGCCGGTCTCGCCGTCGGCCAGGTCGCGCAGCCGCCGCAGGGCACCGTCCAGGCCGGCGAGGCCGTCGGCGGCGGCCGCCCGCAGGATGGCGCCCGCGGGGGTGGGGACGACCCCGCGCGGCCTGCGTTCCAGCAGGCTCACGCCGGTCTCCCGCTCCAGCCGCTTCACGTGCTGGCTCACCGCCGACTGGGTGCGGCCCAGGTCCCGGGCGACCGCGCTGAGGTTGCCCGCGCGGCACACGGCCACGAACACCCGGAGATCATCGAGAGTCACCCGGTCAGGCTAGGCCCTTCTCGTCCGGATCACGCCGGGCTCGCGGGCTCCCGCGCCGACCCAAGTTTTTCCTTGGGTATGGCCACAAATCCCCAGGATTGACTGGACCTTGGGGCTGTACGACGATCTTCCCAGGGCCCGGGCGGCAACCCGCTCCAGCCCCTGCCGGGATCCGGACCGCGGGCGGGGGAGGGAGCGGGTGCCGACCCACACGGAGACGAGCACCGCCCCCGGAAAAGGGCAGGAGCCCCGTCGCCGGAAGGCGTGGGGCTCCTTGGGTACTGCAATCAGATCGGATACTGCGCGCGGGACGCTCAGACCGGGGTGACGTTCTCCGCCTGCGGGCCCTTCGGGCCCTGGGTCACGTCGAAGGACACCTGCTGGTTCTCTTCGAGAGAGCGGAAACCGCTGGCGTTGATCGCGGAGTAGTGAACGAAGACGTCGGGGCCGCCGCCTTCCTGGGCAATGAAGCCAAAGCCCTTTTCGGCGTTGAACCACTTCACGGTTCCGGTAGCCATAAGCCCTCCTTGGGCTCAAAGGGTCGCCCTGCTCCAGAACCTGCAAATGTGAAAACGAGATCGCCGCACAACTGCATACGTCTGAAAACGACCAGAGCCCGCGGTTACATGCTCCGCAGGCTCTGTACTGCAAGGGAAACCAAAACTGCAACTTGCTGGCGAGCCTAGCATGCGGGCACCGGAACGCAATAGGGGCCAAGATCACGTCACCCGGATGTTTGAAGGCTCTGGGGGGAGGTTGACGCAGACGATCCGGTGGAAGTCCGGCACCCGGAGGGCCGACCGGGTGAGCGAGGGCGCCGCCGGCCGCCGCCGCTCGGGCGGCCACGGCGGCCGAGGGGGCGGCGGCGGGAGGCGCGGGGGCAGGGTCTAGTCTCGCGATGTGGACAATTCTCGCATCCGGCCGCGCGTCGGCCACATCCAGTTCCTCAACTGCCTGCCCCTCTACTGGGGGCTCGCGAGAACGGGCACGCTCCTCGACTTCGAGCTGACCAAGGACACCCCCGAGAAGCTCAGCGAGCAGCTCGTGCGGGGAGACCTCGACATCGGTCCCGTCACCCTCGTCGAATTCCTCAAGAACGCGGACGACCTGGTCGCCTTCCCCGACATCGCCGTCGGCTGCGACGGCCCGGTGATGTCCTGCGTGATCGTCTCGCAGGTCCCGCTGGACCGGCTCGACGGGGCCCGGGTCGCCCTCGGATCGACCTCCCGCACCTCCGTCCGCCTCGCCCAGCTGCTGCTCGCCGAGCGCTACGGCGTGACGCCGGAGTACTACACCTGCCCGCCCGACCTCAGCCTGATGATGCAGGAGGCGGACGCGGCCGTCCTCATCGGCGACGCGGCCCTGCGCGCGAACCTGCACGACGGCCCGCGCTACGGCCTGGACGTGCACGACCTCGGGCAGCTGTGGAAGGAGTGGACGGGCCTGCCGTTCGTCTTCGCCGTCTGGGCGGCGCGCCGCGACTACCTGGAGCAGGAGCCCTTCATCACCCGCAAGGTGCACGAGGCCTTCCTGTCCTCGCGCAACCTCTCCCTGGAGGAGGTCGGCAAGGTCGCCGAGCAGGCCGCCCGCTGGGAGGCCTTCGACGAGAAGGTGCTGGAGAAGTACTTCACCACCCTCGACTTCAGTTTCGGCGCCCCGCAGCTGGAGGCGGTCGCCGAGTTCGCCCGGCGGGTCGGCCCGACGACGGGCTTCCCGGCGGACGTGAAGGTGGACCTGCTGCGGCCCTGAGCCCCCGCGCCTGCGATCGCCTCCCTGCCGGGGCACGGCCCGCCGCACTACCCTGCTGAAAAGGCCGGTGACCGGCGTACGGGGGAGGGGTGGTCGGCATGCAGCCGCTCGCGCACGACGAGCCCACCGCCGTGGGGCCCTACCGGCTGCTGGGCCGGCTCGGCTCCGGTGGCATGGGCCGCGTCTACCTGGGCCGCAGTCCCGGCGGCCGCACGGTCGCGGTGAAGATCGTGCACCCGCACCACGCCCTCGACGAGGAGTTCCGCGCCCGGTTCCGCCGTGAGGTGTCCGCCGCCCGCCGGGTGGGCGGCGCCTGGACGGCACCCGTGCTGGACGCCGATCCCGGCGCGCCCGTGCCCTGGGTGGCCACCGCCTACGCGGCCGGCCCCTCTCTCACCGCGGCGGTCGCGGACGCCGGCCCGCTGCCCGCGCACTCCGTACGGACCCTGACGGGGGGCCTGGCCGAGGCGCTGACGGCGGTGCACGCGCTGGGCCTGGTGCACCGGGACGTCAAGCCGTCCAACGTCCTGCTCACCCTCGACGGTCCGCTGCTGATCGACTTCGGCATCGCCCGCGCCACGGACGGCACGGCGTCCCTGACCTCGACCGGCGTCTCCGTCGGCTCGCCCGGTTACATGGCGCCCGAGCAGATCCTCGGCAAGGGCGTCACCGGTGCGGCGGACGTCTTCTCCCTGGGCGCCGTCCTGGCGTACGCGGCGATGGGCGTCTCCCCGTTCAGCGGCGACTCCTCGGCCGCCCTGCTCTACAAGGTGGTCCACGAGGAGCCCGAGCTGGAGCCGCTGGTGGACGGCGAGCTGCGGGAGCTGGCGCGCGCCTGTCTCGCCAAGGACCCCGGCGACCGGCCCGGACCCGGCGAGATCGCCCGGCGCCTCGCCCCCGGCGGCGCGGCCCGGCTCGTCGCCGGTGGCTGGCTGCCGGGCCCCCTGGTGGAACAGGTCAGCCGCAGCGCCGTGCGCCTGCTGAACCTGGAGACGGAGACGGGCGCCGGTCCGCCGGACCGGGCGTCGGGCCCGGTCGGCTTCAGCAGCACCGCGCTCCCCGCCACCGGGGCCGCAGGCGGTCCCGCCGGTGGTCCGGGCCCCGGTCCTGCTGCGGGCTCGGGGCCCGGTACCGGTTCCGCCGCACCGGTCGTCGCCGGCGTGTTCGGCCCCCCGCCGGTGATGCCGGCGGCACCGGAGACGCGGCCGACGGAGCCGCCGGGCGGCCGGGAGTGGGCGGGTGCTCCGGAGGGGCCAGGCGGTCCCGAGTGGCCGGGCGGTTCCGAGTCGGGCGGTCCTGAGTGGGCTGGCGGTGCGCAGTGGCCGATGGGTCCTGAGTGGACAGACGGCCGGGAGGAGGCAGGCGGCCCGCGGACGTCCGGCGGGGCGGAGCCGCACGGTGGCCCGGCGACGCCCGGTGGCCGTGCGACGCACGGCGGTCCAGCGGTGCACGGCGGTCCGGCGACGCACGGTGGGGCGCAGGCGGCCCGTGGGGCGGAGTCGGCCGGCGGTCCCGCAGCGCCCCGCGGGGCGGAGGCGGCCGGTGGTCACCCGGCGCCCGGTCGGCCCGACCCGGGACCGCCCTCCCCGTCCGGACCGGGCGGGTTCTCCGTCACCGTGGCGGCCGGCGCGGCCCCCGGCGCCGGGGGCCGGGGCCGCCGGATGAGCTGCAGCGTGGTGCTGGCGGTGGCCGGGGCCCTGGCCGTGGTCACCACCCTCGGGGCGGTGCTGCTGAACCAGTTCCAGGGCGGCGGCCAGGACGGAGCCGCCGCCGGCAGTACGCCTCCCACCGACGCCGGCACCCGGCCGTCCGCCTCACGCGCGCCCTCGCCCTCGGCCCCGTCCGGCGCGGTGCCCGAGGTGTTCCTGGGGACCTGGCGCGGCCCGGGCACGGTGACCGCCGCCGGGCAGGACATCCCCGGCGGCGACTACAAGATCGTCATCCGCCGGGCCGGGCCCACCGGTGTCGTCGGTTCGGTCACCCAGACCGACGCGCTCGGCGGCACCTGCGTCGACATCCTCACCCTGAAATCGGCCAGTGCCGGGGAACTCGTGGCGGTGGGGCGCGGCAAGGAGGGCAATCCGTCGCACTGCGTCCCGGACGACCACGAGGTCCGGCTCCGTCCCGACGGCCCCGACGCGCTCCGGTTCACCTCGGTCGATCCCAGGGCCGGCAACCCGAAGGCCCGTGTGGAGCGCGTGGCCTGACCGGGCGCCGCCCACCTGCCGTGGGCCGGCGACCAGCCCTGGCGTAGGCTGATTCGGTCCGTCCACAATCCCTACGAACCCTCTGCGAAAGGGACGCCGGTGACCGAGAAGGCCGACCTCCAGTCCGTCCTCGACCGTGCCGCCGCGGGCGGACGGATCACCTACGAGGAGGCGCTCGACCTCTACCGGCACGCGCCGCTGCACGCGCTGGGCGCCGCCGCCGACGCCGTACGCCGCCGCAGGTACGCCGGTACCGAGCACATCGCGACGTACATCATCGAGCGCAACATCAACTACACGAACGTGTGCGTCACGGCGTGCAAGTTCTGCGCCTTCTACGCGGCCCCCAAGGACACCGCCAAGGGCTGGACCCGCGACCTGGACGACATCCTGCGCCGCTGCGCGGAGACCGTCGAACTCGGCGGCACCCAGATCATGTTCCAGGGCGGCCACCACCCGGACTACGGCGTGGAGTACTACGAGAAGCACTTCTCGGCCATCAAGAAGGAGTTCCCGCAGCTCGTCATCCACAGCCTGGGGGCGAGCGAGGTCGAGCACATGGCCCGCATCAGCGGGGTATCGGTCGAGGAGGCCATCACCCGCATCCACGCGGCCGGCCTCGACTCCTTCGCGGGCGCCGGTGCCGAACTGCTGCCCGAGCGGCCCCGCAAGGCCATCGCCCCGCTGAAGGAGTCCGGCGAGCGCTGGCTGGAGATCATGGAGACCGCGCACCGGCTGGGCGTGGAGTCCACCTCCACCATGCTGATGGGCACCGGCGAGACCAACGCCGAGCGCATCGAGCACCTGCGGATGATCCGGGACGTCCAGGACCGCACGGGCGGCTTCCGCGCGTTCATCCCGTACACCTACCAGCCGGAGAACAACCACCTGAAGGGCCGCACCCAGGCCACGCTCTTCGAGTACCTGCGGATGATCGCCATCGCCCGCCTCTTCCTGGACAACGTCATGCACATCCAGGGCTCCTGGCTGACCACCGGCAAGGAGGTCGGCCAGCTCACCCTGCACTACGGCGCCGACGACCTCGGCTCGATCATGCTGGAGGAGAACGTCGTCTCCTCCGCCGGTGCCAAGCACCGCTCCAACCGCATGGAGATCATCGAGCTGATCCGCAGCGCGGGCCGCGTCCCGGCACAGCGCTCCACGACGTACGAGCACCTCGTCGTGCACGACGACCCGGCGAACGACCCCGTCGACGACCGCGTGATGTCCCACATCTCCTCCACGGCGCTCGACGGCGGCACCGCGCACCCGGAACTGAAGCTGCTCGCCTCCAACTGAACCGTCCGGACGACTGAACCGCCGATCCCCATGCTGACGATCCACCGCCCGCTGGCGGACCCGGACCGCTCGGTCGCGGTCGAGGGCGACCGGATCGCGGGCCTCGGCCCGTACGCCGAACTGCGCGCCGTGCACGGCGAGGGCGCCCGCGTCCGCGAGTGGGCCGGGACCCTCGTGCCCGGACGGCACGAGCCGGACGCCGTACGCCTGCTGGAGACCCTGTACTGGCCCGACCCGCGCGAGGCCGGCGAGCTGGGCACGGAGCCGCTGCCCGTCGGCCCGGACGGCATGTCCGGCACCCGGTGGGGCGCAAGCGCCCGGCGCGGACTCCAGCGGATGCTGGCGCGCGGGGTGACGTCAGTGGCCGGACCGTTCACCCGCCCCCCGGTGCGGACCGCCGTGCAGCGGTCGGGCGTCCTGGTCGGCCCCGGCGCCCCGGCCCTCGCCCCGGGCGCCCGCGCGGACTTCGCCGTCCTCGCGCCGGACGGGAGCTGCCTGGCGACCGTGGTGGGCGGACGGCTCGTCCACCGGCGGGCATAAATACGATTTAGACGGTTGACCGTACTCCCCGGCGACGGCGCACTTACTCTCGGCTACGGAGAGAGAGGAGCGGCTGCCGCATGGTGAACGTCAAACAACTCGACCCCAGCGCCTCGCCGTTGGACTACTACGGCGCCGAACTGCGCCGCCTGCGCGAGGCGGCGGGCCTCCGCCTGGCCGACCTCGGTGAGATCGTCTTCTGCACCGCGTCCCTGGTCGGCCAGATCGAGACGGCCCTCAAGGTCCCCACGCGTGACTTCTCGGCACGGGTGGACGCCGCGCTGAACACGGACGGCATGTTTTCGCGCTTGGTAGGGCTGGTACTGCGTAACCAGTTGCCCACGTGGTTCCAGCCGTACGCAGAGATGGAAGCAAAGGCGACGTACATCTCCACCTATCAGGCACAGCTGGTTTACGGACTGTTGCAGACGCCGGAGTACGCCCGCGCGGTGCTGGAGACAGGTGACGCGGAGCGCGTCGAGGAACTGCTTGCCGCACGACTGGAGCGACAGCGGATCTTGGAGGGTGCTCGGCCGCCCTTGGCACTGGTCGTTCTGGACGAGGCGGTGCTGCATCGCCCCATCGGGGGCGTCGAGGTGATGTGCGCGCAATTGGCCCACCTGCTGAGGTGTGCTGAGCGCCCTTGGGTGCAGATCCAAGTACTGCCGAACTCCGTAGGCCAGCACGCGAGTCTGGCCGGTTCGTTCAACATGCTGCGGTTCGACAGCGACCACGAGCTGGTCTACACCGAGGACCTCATCTCCGGGCACATGACCGCCGATACGGATACCGTTCGCGAAGGCGCCCGCCGTTACGCTAGCTTGCAGGCCGCTGCACTCTCGCAGGAGGAGTCGGCCAAGCTGATCAAGCGCGTGATGGAGGAACGGTATGGCCCCCGCTCAGCAGTCGGCGAACATCCGGTGGCGTAAGTCCTCCTACAGCAGCGACACCGGCGGCAACTGCATCGAATGCGCCCCCCTGGACGGTGCCGCCTGGCGCAAGTCGTCGTACAGCGGAAACACCGGGGGTGACTGCGTCGAGTACGCGGACCTCACCGCCCACATCGCTCTGCGCGACAGCAAGAACCCGGCCGGAGGCCACTTCGCCGTCGCGCCGGAGGCCTTCGCCCGGTTCGTGGGGGCGGCGGCGCGGGGCGAGCTGCAGGTCCCGCGGGGGCGGCTGCAACAATGACGGGGTGACCCGCGCATCCCTGGAGAAGCAGCCGCACGAAGTCGCCTCGATGTTCGACGACGTGGCGGAACGGTACGACCTGACCAACGACGTGCTGTCCCTGGGACAGGACCGGCGCTGGCGCAAGGAGGTCGCCAGAGCGGTCGACGCGCGCCCGGCGCAGAAGATCCTCGACCTCGCCGCCGGCACGGCCACCTCCTCGCTGCCCTTCACCCGCGCAGGGGCCTACGTCGTGCCCTGCGACTTCTCGCTCGGCATGCTCCAGGTGGGCAAGCAGCGGCACGGCTGGCTGCCGTTCACCGCCGGTGACGCGACCCGGCTGCCGTTCAAGGACGACACCTTCGACGCGGTCACGATCTCCTTCGGGCTGCGCAACGTGCAGGACTTCGACGCGGCGCTGCGCGAGATGCACCGGGTGACGCGGCCCGGCGGACGCGTGGTGATCTGCGAGTTCTCGCACCCGACGTGGGCGCCCTTCCGTACCGTCTACACGGAGTACCTGATGCGGGCCCTGCCGCCCGTGGCCCGCGCGGTGTCCTCCAGCCCGGACGCGTACGTCTACCTCGCCGAGTCCATCCGGGCCTGGCCCGACCAGCCGGCGCTGGCCGGACGGCTGCGCGAGGCCGGCTGGTCGAAGGTGGCCTGGCGCAACCTCACCGGCGGCATCGTCACCCTGCACCGGGGCTTCAAGGTCTGAGGCCGGCCGGTCAGCGGGGGCCGACGACGGCGCAGGGCTCACCGGGTTCACCGCCCGGCTCGCCCGGCACGTCGAGTTCCCGGCGCAGGCCGCCCGGGGGCGGTCCCGGCACACGCGGCTCGCGGACGCCCCCGCCGCCCTCGCCCGGACCGAAGTCGAACCACACGTACACCCGGGAGTCCCGCGGCACCTCGGCGCCGGGCCGCGGGTACTGGCGTACGACGTGGTCGACGACGGTGAGGTGGAAGTCGGGCCGGTCGGGCGCGGCGAGCAGCAGGCCCCGCGCCCGGGCGGTCTCCCGCGCGTCCACGGCCATCAGACCGACCAGGCGCGGCACACGCACTTCCGGTGTCTTGGGCGTCGGGTACACGGACGTCACCCCCCAGCGGTACCGGCAGGGTAACCGTCCGGACATGCCGTCCGGAAGGTTCAGGTGTCTTTCCGTGACAATAGACTACCCTGCGTGACGATGCTGCCCTCTGGTCCCAGGTCGAGCCGGTAGCAGTGGCCCGTCCGCCCGCCGACGGGGGTCACGAAGGTCTCCGCGTGGTACATGCCCAGACGCCGCGTGACCGCTATGGACCGGGTGTTGCGGGCGTCGACCATCGCGACCACGCCGGGCAGACCGGCCGCGCGCAGCCGCTCCAGGGTCATCCGGGCCGCCGCCGTGACGTATCCCCGCCCCCAGAACTCCCGCCCGAGCCGCCAGCCGATCTCCACCTCGCCGACCGGCCCCCACTCGCCGGGCCACGGCTGGGCGCCGGTGAACCCGATCGGCCGGCCGGACTCGTCGAGCATCGTCCAGAAGCAGAAGCCGCGTTCGGCGTCGTGCCGGCGCTGGCGGGCGGTCAGCTCCTCGTACACGGACAGCTCCGCGGAACGGCCGCCGTGGTACTCCATGACGTCCGGGTCGTCGAAGAGGCGGTGCCAGGCGACGGCGTCCTCGTCGGTGGGGACGCGTAGCCGTACGACGGGCGGAACTCGGTTCACAGGGCAGCCCTTCAGCCGGGTGATCAGTGCTGCTGAATAGACTGCCCATGTCCAGTGCCGGTCGGCACGCAGATTCCGAACTTGGGGAGATCCCGCCGTGACCGTCGTGACTGAGCCGCTCTCCGATCCCCTCGCCGGGAACACCGCCGATGTCATCGTCGTGGGTGCGGGGCCGGCCGGTTCCACCACCGCGTACCACCTTGCCCGGGCCGGTCTGGACGTACTCCTGCTGGAGAAGACCGAGTTCCCGCGCGAGAAGGTCTGCGGTGACGGTCTGACCCCGCGCGCCGTCAAGCAGCTCGTCGCCATGGGCATCGACATCTCCGAGGAGGCCGGCTGGCTGCGCAACAAGGGTCTGCGCATCATCGGCGGCGGCGTCCGGCTCCAGCTCGACTGGCCCGACCTGGCCTCCTTCCCCGACTACGGACTCGTCCGCAAGCGCGACGACTTCGACGAGCAGCTCGCCCGGCAGGCCCAGAAGGCGGGCGCCCGGCTCTACGAGCGCTGCAACGTGTCGGGGCCGATCGTGGACGACCGCACCGGCCGCATCACCGGTGTGAAGGCCAGGCTCGGTGAGGAGAAGCGCGAGGTCACCTTCCACGCGCCGCTCGTGGTCGCCGCCGACGGCAACTCCACCCGGCTCTCGCTGGCGATGGGCCTGCACCGCCGCGAGGACCGCCCGATGGGCGTCGCCGTGCGCACGTACTTCACCTCGCCGCGCCACGACGACGACTACCTGGAGTCCTGGCTGGAGCTGTGGGACCGGCGCGGCCCGCAGGACCGCCTGCTGCCCGGCTACGGCTGGGTCTTCGGCATGGGCGACGGCACGTCCAACGTGGGCCTGGGCGTGCTCAACACCTCCGCCGCCTTCAAGGAGCTGGACTGGCGGGAGATCCTCAAGGCCTGGTGCGCCTCGATGCCCGAGGACTGGGGCTACACCCCGGAGAACATGACCGGCCCCATCCGCGGCGCCGCCCTGCCGATGGCGTTCAACCGGCAGCCCCACTACACGCGCGGGCTGCTGCTCGTCGGCGACGCCGGCGGCCTGGTGAACCCCTTCAACGGCGAGGGCATCGCCTACGCCATGGAGTCCGGGGCCCTCGCCGCCGACGTCATCGTCCAGGCCCACTCCCGCGCCACGCCCGCCCAGCGCGAACTGGCCCTGCAGCGCTACCCGCGCGTCCTGAAGGACACCTACGGCGGCTACTACACGCTGGGCCGCGCCTTCGTGAAGCTCATCGGCAACCCGAAGGTCATGCAGATCGCCGCCCAGCGCGGCCTCACGCACCCGCTGCTGATGAAGTTCACCCTCAAGCTCCTGGCCAACCTCACCGACCCGACCGGCGGCGACGCGATGGACCGCATCATCAACGGCCTGAGCAAGGTGGCACCGAAGGCCTGACCCGACCAGAAAACACCCCGGAGGCCGGCTCGCCCTGAGCCGGCCTCAGTCATGTCCCGGGGCGCGCCGGTCGCCGCATCGGGGGCGAATCGGGCGAACGGGTGACGACCGAAGGGCCGCTGCCCCCGAGCGGCTGCGGCCCTTCACCCTGTACGGCGCTGTGCGGGGCTCAGAGCACCCGGACGGCACCGGTGGGCGGGTCGTACGACAGAGGCCTCTCCACGACGCCCGTGGAGGAGTTCTGCGCGCCGACGAACATACCGTCACCGACGTACACGGCCACGTGGTACGCGCTGCCACGGCCACCCCAGTAGAGGATGTCGCCCGGCTGCAGGTTGGACAGGGACACCTGGGTGCCGACGGTCGACTGGTCCTGGGAGACACGCGGCAGGCTGACACCCACCTGCTTGAAGGCGGTCTGCACGAGGCCCGAGCAGTCGTAGGCGGACGGGCCGGTGGCACCGGGGATGTAGGCCTTGCCGACCTGCGCCTTGACGAACGCGATGACGGAGGCGACCGAACCGGTCGCCGTCGACGTGCTGGTGGACACGCCGGCGCCGGTGCCCGCGGCGACATCGCTGCCGGAGCTGCTGCCCGACTGGGTGGTGAGCGTGGCGCGCACGGCGCTGCGCGAGGCCTGCTCGGCGGCGGCCTTGCGCGCGGCGGCCTCCTCGGCGGCCTTCTTCTTGGCGGCCTCGGCCTTCTTCTTCGCGTCGGCGAGGTCCGACTTGGCCTGCTTCGCGGCCTTCGCGGCGGCCGCGTCGCGCTCGGCCTGCAGCTGGTAGTTCGCGGCGGTCTGCTGCGTGGCGTCCGCGGACTGGGCGACCTGGTCGGCCAGGTCGGCGGTGAGCGTGGGCAGTTCGAGGGTCTGGGTGACCGGCTCGGCGGCGCTCGCCGTGGAGGCGGACGCACCGGCTACTGCCAGGGTGCCGAGGACGCCACCGGCAACTCCGGCCCGCATCGCGATGGTCGACGCGCTACGGCGGGGCTTCCGGTGGCTGCGTATGTGAGCGGTGTGGGACATGGGAACAACCGGTATCAGGGGCTCCTTCATATCTTCAAGAAACGTGGTCTGCGCCACATTTGCTCGGCGGGGGCTGTGAACACCGGGCGTGTCGGCCTTTATTGACGCCGTAACGGACATTGCGGGCACAGATGATCATGCCTGTGATCATGGTCTTTCGCTGTTACGTCCGAATTGCCCCGCGCCTACCATCGGTTGGGACCGTTGGCCAAGCCCGGTTCTCATGGACCTCTCATCGATGTGGCGGAGGTCACGGAACGGTCACCATGTCCTCACGCGTCCGCGTACCGGCCGGGACGACCGGCGGAGCCGCGCGGAGCCTCGCCGTGCGGCCGACTTGTCCGTTCGGCGGCCAGAAGTCCCTCTTGTCACACCAGTCACACCGGTCTCTTCGCCCTCACGAGCCACCTGCGTCGCTTGTGAACGGGTGAACACGTCCACTTCCCGTTCCGCGGTCCCTCTGATGTGTGAAAACCAGCCCTATATCAAGGTCTTGACGCGCGACGCCACTTTGCATCGGACGCCGGTCATCTGATAGTGCAGACCCCCTCCGACCTGCAAATACGAGGTAAAATGTGACCACTGGTGATCACTCAAGCGCTTCGCGTGCGAAGATCACCGCTCATCCGGCTTGATGATCCTTCGTCAGGTGGTGGAGATCACAAAGCTGGTGCAATACCCCGTGTCGCAGATCACAGAGAGTCGGGCATAGGATGCCCTGCAGTTGGGCTTGTGACCTGCTTCACATGTTCCCGATCTTCGCCGGGACGAGCGGGGTTCGTGGGACGGACGAGGCAGTTGTGAACCCAGCGACCGCCAGCAGTCAGTGCCGACTGAGAGGAGCGAGGAGCGGTGAACGCGTATGCGCCCATCCTCGTACTGGGAGCCCTCGGGGCAGGCTTTGCGATCTTCTCCGTGGTCATGGCCACGCTGATCGGGCCGAAGCGGTACAACCGCGCCAAGCTCGAGGCGTACGAGTGCGGCATCGAGCCCACTCCCACGCCGGCCGGCGGCGGGCGCTTCCCCATCAAGTACTACCTGACGGCGATGCTCTTCATCGTCTTCGACATCGAGATCGTCTTCCTCTACCCCTGGGCCGTCACCTTCGACGCCCTGGGTGTTTTCGGGCTCGTGGAGATGCTGCTCTTCGTGCTCACCGTCTTCGTCGCCTACGCGTACGTATGGCGGCGCGGCGGCCTGGAATGGGACTGAGGGGCCTTATAAGACATGGGACTCGAAGAAAAGCTGCCGAGCGGCTTCCTGCTGACCACCGTGGAGCAGGCCGCGGGCTGGGTGCGCAAGGCGTCCGTCTTCCCGGCCACCTTCGGCCTCGCCTGCTGCGCGATCGAGATGATGACCACCGGCGCCGGCCGCTACGACCTGGCCCGCTTCGGCATGGAGGTGTTCCGCGGCTCGCCCCGTCAGGCGGACCTGATGATCGTGGCCGGCCGGGTCAGCCAGAAGATGGCGCCGGTACTGAGGCAGGTCTACGACCAGATGCCCAACCCCAAGTGGGTGATCTCCATGGGTGTCTGCGCCTCCTCGGGCGGCATGTTCAACAACTACGCGATCGTCCAGGGCGTCGACCACATCGTCCCCGTCGACATCTACCTGCCCGGCTGCCCGCCCCGCCCCGAGATGCTGATGGACGCGATCCTCAAGCTCCACCAGAAGATCCAGTCCACCAAGCTCGGCGTCAACGCCGAGGAAGCGGCCCGGGAGGCGGAGGAGGCGGCGCTCAAGGCGCTGCCCACGATCGAGATGAAGGGGCTGCTGCGGTGAGCGACGCGAACGGCACCCACGGCGCGGGCGGGGTGAACGGCTCGGCGAACGGCGTCAACCCCGAGAAGGACCTCTCCGCCGACAACCTCCCCGGCCAGCGCGGCCAGGGCGGTGAGGAGATCCGCGTCCAGCGCGGCATGTTCGGCGCGAACAACGGCGGCGACACCTCCGGCTACGGCGGACTGGTCCGCTCGGTGCGGCTCCCGGGCCCGGCGAGCCGGCCCTACGGCGGCTGGTTCGACGAGGTCGCCGACGAACTGGAGGGGGCCCTGGAGGAACAGGGCCTGCTCCCCGCCAACGCCATCGAGAAGACGGTCGTCGACCGCGGCGAGCTGACCTTCCACATCGAGCGCGAACACCTGCTCCGGGTCGCCCGCACCCTGCGCGACGACCCCGCGCTGCGCTTCGAACTGTGCACCGGCGTCAGCGGTGTCCACTACCCGCACGACAAGGGCCGCGAACTGCACGCCGTCTACCACCTGCGCTCGATCACCCACAACCGGCTGGTCCGCCTGGAGGTCAGCGCCCCCGACAGCGACCGGCACATCCCGTCGCTGGTCACCGTCTACCCGACGAACGACTGGCACGAGCGCGAGACCTACGACTTCTTCGGCATCGTCTTCGACGGCCACCCCGCCCTGACGCGGATCATGATGCCCGACGACTGGCAGGGCCACCCGCAGCGCAAGGACTACCCCCTCGGCGGCATCCCCGTCGAGTACAAGGGCGCCCAGATCCCGGCTCCGGACCAGCGGAGGTCGTACTCGTGAGCACGCACACCCCCTCGTCCGCGACCCCCCGCGAGACCACCGAGGGCACCGTCTACACGGTCACCGGCGGCGACTGGGACGAGGTCGTCCAGTCCGCGGCCCGCGCCGACGACGAGCGCATCGTCGTCAACATGGGCCCCCAGCACCCCTCCACCCACGGAGTGCTGCGCCTCATCCTGGAGATCGAGGGCGAGACGGTCACCGAGGCCCGCTGCGGCATCGGCTACCTGCACACCGGCATCGAGAAGAACCTCGAGTTCCGCACGTGGACGCAGGGCACCACCTTCGTCACGCGCATGGACTACCTGACGTCCTTCTTCAACGAGACCGCCTACTGCCTCGGCGTCGAGAAGCTCCTCGGCATCGAGGACCAGATCACCGAGCGGGCCAAGATCATCCGGGTGCTCCTGATGGAGCTGAACCGGCTCTCCTCCCACCTGGTGTGCATCGCCACCGGCGGCATGGAGCTGGGCGCCACCACGATCATGATCTACGGCTTCCGCGACCGGGAGATGATCCTCGACATCTACGAGCTGGTCACCGGCCTGCGGATGAACCACGCGTACATCCGGCCCGGCGGACTCGCCCAGGACCTGCCGCCCGGCGCGGTCGACCAGATCCGCGAGTTCGTGAAGAAGATGAAGAAGAACCTCCCGGAGTACGACAAGCTCGCCACCGGGAACCCCATCTTCAAGGCCCGCATGCAGGACGTCGGCTACCTCGACCTGGCCGGCTGCATGGCCCTGGGCGCCACCGGCCCGATCCTGCGCTCCACCGGCCTGCCGCACGACCTGCGCAAGACCCAGCCGTACTGCGACTACGAGACGTACGACTTCGACGTCCCGACCGCCGACACCTGCGACGCCTACGGCCGCTTCCTGATCCGCCTGGAGGAGATGCGCCAGTCGCTCAGGATCGTCGAGCAGTGCCTGGACCGGCTCCAGCCCGGCCCGGTCATGGTCGCCGACAAGAAGATCGCCTGGCCCGCCCAGCTCGCCCTGGGACCGGACGGCCTCGGCAACTCCCTCGACCACATCAAGAAGATCATGGGCACCTCCATGGAGGCCCTGATCCATCACTTCAAGCTGGTCACCGAGGGCTTCCGGGTCCCGCCCGGGCAGGCGTACGCGGCGGTCGAGTCGCCCAAGGGCGAACTCGGGGTGCACGTCGTGTCCGACGGCGGCACCCGCCCCTACCGGGTCCACTTCCGGGATCCGTCCTTCACCAACCTGCAGGCGATGGCGGCGATGTGCGAGGGCGGCCAGGTCGCCGACGTCATCGTCGCCGTCGCGTCCATCGACCCCGTGATGGGAGGCGTCGACCGGTGACCACCTCTTCTTCGGAGCGGGGCGTCAGCCTGGGCATGCCCGAACTGCCCGCTCCCGGCTACCCGGACGACGTCCGCGCCCGGCTGGAGGCCGACGCGCGCGAGATCATCGCCCGCTACCCCGACTCCCGGTCCGCGCTGCTGCCGCTGCTGCACCTCGTGCAGTCGCAGGAGGGCCACGTCACGCGTACCGGCATGGCGTTCTGCGCGGACGTCCTCGGCCTGACCACGGCCGAGGTCACCGCGGTCGCCACCTTCTACACCATGTACCGGCGCAAGCCGTCCGGCGACTACCAGGTGGGGGTGTGCACCAACACCCTGTGCGCGGTGATGGGCGGCGACGCGATCTTCGAGACGCTCCAGGAACACCTGGGCGTCGGCAACGGTGAGACCACCGACGACGGCAAGGTCACCCTGGAGCACATCGAGTGCAACGCGGCCTGTGACTTCGCCCCGGTCGTGATGGTCAACTGGGAGTTCTTCGACAACCAGACCCCCGCGAGCGTGCGCCGCCTGGTCGACGACCTGCGCGCGGGACGACCGGTGACGCCCACGCGCGGCGCGCCGATGTGCACCTTCAAGGAGACCGCCCGCATCCTGGCGGGCTTCCCCGACGAGCGGGAGGGTGCCGCCGACGCCGGCGGCAGTGCGGGACCTGCTTCGCTGGTGGGCCTCCGCCTGGCCAGGGGAGAGGCCGCACCCGCGCGCGTGGTCCATCCCCGCGAGGGCGCCCCGCACGACAGTGCGCGGGACACCTCCGTGCACCAGCCGTCGCCGACGGAGCACCTCAGCTCCCACGACGCGCCGCAGGAGACATCGGCCTCCGACCCGTCGCACCCCGCGGGACCTGCCGCAGAGGAGGGGGAGTGATGACCGTGGCAACCGAACTCAACGAGTCCAGCCCCGAGAAGCTGCTCGCACCCGTGCTGTCGGCCTTCTGGGACGAGGACCGGTCCTGGACCCTGGACGTCTACCGAAGGCACGAGGGGTACGAGGGACTCCGCAAGGCACTCGCCATGTCGCCGGACGACCTGATCGCGTACGTCAAGGACTCCGGTCTGCGCGGGCGCGGCGGCGCGGGGTTCCCCACGGGGATGAAGTGGCAGTTCATCCCCCAGGGTGACGGGAAACCGCACTATCTGGTTGTCAACGCCGACGAATCGGAGCCGGGGACCTGCAAGGACATCCCGCTCCTCTTCGCGAACCCGCACAGCCTCATCGAGGGCATCATCATCGCGTGCTACGCCATCAGGTCGTCGCATGCCTTCATCTATCTGCGTGGTGAAGTCGTCCCGGTGCTGCGGCGGTTGCACTCGGCCGTGCGCGAGGCCTACGCGGCGGGCTACCTGGGTACGGACATCCTGGGCAGCGGACTCGACCTCGACATCACCGTGCACGCGGGCGCCGGCGCGTACATCTGCGGTGAGGAGACCGCGCTGCTGGACTCGCTCGAAGGCCGCCGCGGCCAACCGCGGCTCCGTCCCCCCTTTCCTGCCGTCGCGGGCCTCTACGCGTGCCCGACTGTGGTGAACAACGTCGAGTCGATCGCGTCGGTTCCCGCCATCCTGAAAAACGGCAAGGAATGGTTCAGGTCGATGGGCAGCGAGAAGTCCCCGGGCTTCACGCTCTACTCGCTCAGCGGCCACGTCGCCAGCCCCGGCCAGTACGAGGCCCCGCTCGGCATCACCCTGCGCCAGCTCCTCGACATGAGCGGCGGCATGCGCCCCGGCCACCGGCTGAAGTTCTGGACCCCGGGCGGCTCCTCCACCCCGATGTTCACCGAGGAGCACCTCGACGTCCCCCTCGACTACGAGGGCGTGGGCGCCGCCGGGTCCATGCTCGGCACCAAGGCCCTGCAGTGCTTCGACGAGACGACCTGCGTGGTGCGGGCCGTCACCCGGTGGACCGAGTTCTACGCCCACGAGTCCTGCGGCAAGTGCACGCCCTGCCGCGAAGGGACCTACTGGCTCGTGCAGTTGCTGCGCGACATCGAGGCCGGCAAGGGCGCCATGGCCGACCTGGACAAGCTGAACGACATCGCCGACAACATCAACGGCAAGTCCTTCTGCGCCCTCGGCGACGGTGCGGCCTCGCCGATCTTCTCCTCCCTGAAGTACTTCCGCGGGGAGTACGAGGAGCACATCACGGGCCGCGGCTGCCCCTTCGACCCGGCCAAGTCGACGGCCTGGGCGGACCAGCACACGGAGGTGCACGCATGACCGTGACCACCAACGCCCCCTCCTCGGGCGGCGCGGCGGCACCCCCGCCGGAAGACCTCGTGACGCTGACGATCGACGGCATCGAGATCAGCGTGCCCAAGGGCACCCTGGTCATCCGGGCCGCCGAGCAGCTCGGCATCGAGATCCCGCGGTTCTGCGACCACCCGCTGCTCGCCCCGGCCGGCGCCTGCCGCCAGTGCATCGTCGAGGTGGAGGGCCAGCGCAAACCGATGGCGTCCTGCACCATCACCTGCACCGACGGCATGGTGGTGAAGACCCAGCTGACCTCACCGGTCGCCGAGAAGGCCCAGCACGGCGTGATGGAACTGCTGCTCATCAACCACCCGCTGGACTGCCCGGTCTGCGACAAGGGCGGCGAGTGCCCGCTGCAGAACCAGGCCATGTCGCACGGCAACGCCGAGTCCCGCTTCGAGGGCAGGAAGCGGACCTACGAGAAGCCGGTGCCGATCTCCGCACAGGTGCTGCTGGACCGCGAGCGGTGCGTGCTGTGCGCCCGCTGCACCCGCTTCTCCAACCAGATCGCCGGCGACCCGATGATCGAGCTGATCGAGCGGGGCGCGCTGCAGCAGGTCGGCACCGGCGAGGGCGACCCCTTCGAGTCGTACTTCTCCGGCAACACCATCCAGATCTGCCCGGTCGGCGCGCTCACCTCGGCGGCCTACCGGTTCCGCTCCCGCCCCTTCGACCTCGTCTCCTCCCCGTCGGTCTGCGAGCACTGTGCGGGCGGCTGCGCCACCCGCACCGACCACCGGCGCGGCAAGGTCATGCGGCGGCTCGCCGCCAACGACCCCGAGGTCAACGAGGAGTGGATCTGCGACAAGGGGCGCTTCGGGTTCCGTTACGCGCAGCTCAAGGACCGGCTGACGACCCCCCTGGTGCGCAACCCGGAGGGCGACCTGGTCCCGGCGTCGTGGCCGGAGGCGCTGGAGATCGCCGCGCAGGGCCTGCTCGCCTCACGCGGCCGGACCGGTGTCCTCACCGGCGGCCGGCTCACCGTCGAGGACGCCTACGCGTACAGCAAGTTCGCGCGCGTGGCGCTCGACACCAACGACATCGACTTCCGCGCGCGCGTGCACAGCGGTGAGGAGGCCGACTTCCTGGCCGCCCACGTCGCCGGACGCGGCCGGGACGTCGACGGCACGGGCGTCACGTACACCGCCCTGGAGAAGGCGCCCGCCGTCCTGCTCGCCGGGTTCGAGTCCGAGGAGGAGGCGCCCGGCGTCTTCCTGCGGCTGCGCAAGGCGTGGCGGGGGCACGGCCAGCAGGTGTTCGCGCTGGCCACGCACGCCACGCGGGGCCTCCAGAAGGCGGGCGGCACGCTGCTGCCGGCCGCGCCCGGCACCGAGACCGAGTGGCTGGACGCGCTGGCGAGCGGGGTCGGACTGGAGGACAACGGCAGCCGTGCCGCCGAGGCGCTGCGCGCCGAGGGCGCGCTGATCGTGGTCGGTGAGCGGCTCGCCTCCGTGGCGGGCGGTCTGACCGCCGCCGTACGGGCGGCGAACGCGACCGGGGCCGGCCTGGTGTGGATCCCGCGCCGGGCCGGGGAGCGCGGCGCGGTCGAGGCGGGCGCGCTGCCGTCGCTGCTGCCGGGCGGACGCCCGGCGACCGACCCGCGCGCGCGGGAGGAGGTCGCCGCCGTGTGGGGCGTCGCCGGCCTCCCGCACCGCTACGGCCGGGACACCGACCAGATCGTCGAGGCCGCGGCGGCCGGAGAACTCCAGGCCCTGCTGGTCGCCGGGGTGGAGGTCGCCGACCTGCCCGACCCGGCACGCGCGCGTGCGGCCCTGACCGAGGTCGGCTTCCTGGTGTCCCTGGAGCTGCGGCCCAGCGAGGTCACCGAGCACGCCGACGTGGTCCTGCCCGTCGCCGCCGTCGCCGAGAAGGCCGGCAGCTTCCTCAACTGGGAGGGCAGGGTGCGCTTCTTCGAGGCCGCGCTCAAGCCCGAGCAGATGACCCGCCGCCTGGCACCGACCGACCTGCGGGTGCTGCAGATGCTGTCCGACGCCATGGACGTCCACCTGGGCCTGCCGGACCTGCGGACCGCGCACGCGGAACTGGACCGGCTCGGTGCCTGGACGGGCCCGCGCGCCGGCGAACCGGTGGAGAGCGGGGGCGTGCTGCCCCGGCCCGCCGCCGGGGAGGCCGTGCTCGCCGGGCACCGGCTGCTGCTCGACCAGGGCCTGCTCCAGGAGGGCGACGAGGCGCTCGCCGGCACCCGGCACGCCGCCCGCGCGCGCGTGTCGGCCGCCACGGCCGCCGAGGCGGGCGTCGCCGACGGCGATCCGCTCGCCGTGACCGGACCGGCCGGGACGGTCGAACTCGCTCTGGAGGTCACCGAGATGCCCGACCGGGTGGTGTGGCTGCCGCTGAACTCCGTGGGCGCCGGAGTCGCCTCCGACACCGGGGCGCAGCCCGGCTCCCTCGTCCGTATCGGCCCGGCGACCCGCGCGACCGAGGCCCCCGAGGAGGTGGAGGCATGAGCCCGTCCCTCGCCGCAGAGAACCTCTCGATGTTCGGCACCGACCCGTGGTGGCTGGTCGTCGTCAAGGCGGTGTTCTGCTTCGCCTTCCTGATGGTGACCGTGCTGTTCTCCATCGTCTGGGAGCGCAAGGTCGTCGCCTGGATGCAGTTGCGCATCGGCCCCAACCGGCACGGTCCCTGGGGCATGCTCCAGTCGCTCGCCGACGGTGTGAAGCTGATGCTCAAAGAGGACCTCGTCGTCAAGCGCGCCGACAAGGTCGTCTACGTCCTGGCGCCCGTCGTCGCGGCCATCCCGGCGTTCATGGCGATCGCCGTGATCCCCTTCGGGCCGTCCGGCAACGAGATCTCGATCTTCGGCCACCGCACCGCGATGCAGCTGACCGACCTGCCGATCGCCATGCTGTACATCCTGGCGGTCGCCTCGGTCGGCATCTACGGGATCGTGCTCGCGGGGTGGAGCTCCGGCTCGACGTACCCGCTGCTGGGCGGCCTGCGCTCGTGCGCGCAGATGATCTCCTACGAGATCGCCATGGGCGCCGCGTTCGCCTCGGTGTTCCTGTACTCGGGATCCATGTCGACGTCGACCATCGTCGAACAGCAGCACGACCGCTGGTACATCCTGCTGCTGCCGGTCTCGTTCATCCTCTACATCGTCACCATGGTCGGCGAGACGAACCGCGCCCCGTTCGACATGCCCGAGTCCGAGGGCGACCTGGTGGGCGGCTTCAACACCGAGTACTCGTCGATCAAGTTCGCGATGTTCATGCTCGCCGAGTACGTGAACATGGTGACGGTCTCGGCCGTGTCCACCACGCTCTTCCTGGGCGGATGGCGCGCCCCCTGGCCGATCAGCACCTTCTGGGAGGGCGCCAACCACGGCTGGTGGCCGCTGCTCTGGTTCGTGATCAAGGTGCAGCTGCTGCTGTTCTTCTTCATCTGGCTGCGCGGCACGCTCCCGCGGGTGCGCTACGACCAGCTGATGAAGCTCGGCTGGAAGGTCCTCATCCCGGTCTCCGTGGTCTGGCTGATGCTCGTCGCGACCGTGCGGACGCTCAGGAACGAGAACTACGACTTCGCCGACATCGCCCTCTACGTCGGCGGTGGCGTCCTGGCGCTGCTGATCCTGTCCTTCGTCGCGGACATGTTCCGCGAGAAGGGCAAGGCGGCCGAGGCCGGGGAGCCCGCCGCGCAGCCGGCCGGGTTCGACCCCATGGCCGGCGGATTCCCCGTGCCCCCGCTGCCGGGCCAGGAGCTGCCGCCGGTGCCGCGACGCCGTCCGCACCGCGAGCGGGAACTGATTGTCAGTGGTGGGGCGGACACTGTCAGTGACGGATCTCTGGATGGAAAGGAGGCGTCCGATGGCTGAGGAACCCAAGGAGACCAAGCCCGGTTTCCAGAACCCCGTGGCCGGCTTCGGCGTGACCTTCAAGGCCATGTTCAAGAAGCGGCTCACCGAGCAGTACCCGGAGCAGCAGAAGACCACCGCTCCGCGTTTCCACGGACGGCACCAGCTCAACCGCCATCCGGACGGCCTGGAGAAGTGCGTCGGCTGCGAGCTGTGCGCCTGGGCCTGCCCCGCCGACGCCATCTACGTGGAGGGCGCCGACAACACCGACGAGGAGCGCTACTCCCCGGGCGAGCGCTACGGCCGCGTCTACCAGATCAACTACGCCCGCTGCATCCTGTGCGGGCTGTGCATCGAGGCGTGCCCCACGCGCGCGCTGACGATGACCAACGAGTTCGAACTGGCCGACTCCAGCCGCGCGAACCTCATCTACACCAAGGAGCAGCTGCTCGCCGGCCTCGAAGAGGGCATGGTCGACACGCCGCACGCCATCTACCCCGGCACGGACGAACAGGACTACTACCGGGGCCTGGTGACCGAGGCCGCACCGGGCACGGTGCGCCAGGTGGCCGCCTCCAAGGGGGAGCAGGCCGCGGACGAGGAGGTGGGCGCATGAGCGAGCAGCTCGCCGCCTACACCACCTCCACCGGGGAGGCCTTCCAGTTCTGGGTGCTCGGCACCGTCGCGGTGATCGGTGCGCTGTGCACCGTCTTCATGAAGAAGGCCGTGCACAGTGCGCTGTGCCTGGCCGGCACCATGATCGTCCTGGCGGTGTTCTACCTCGCCAACGGCGCCTACTTCCTGGGCATCGTGCAGATCGTCGTCTACACCGGCGCGATCATGATGCTGTTCCTGTTCGTGGTGATGCTGGTCGGCGTGACCGCCGCGGACTCCCTGAAGGAGACCATCAAGGGCCAGCGCTGGCTGGCCCTCCTGTGTGGCCTCGGCTTCGGCGTCCTGCTCTTCGCGGGGATCGCCAACGCCTCCCTGAAGGACTTCGCCGGCGCCGGCAAGGCCAACGCGGGCGGCAACGTGGAGGGTCTGGCGTCCCTCATCTTCACCCGGTACGTGTACGCCTTCGAACTCACCGGTGCTCTGCTCATCACGGCCACCATCGGCGCCATGGTGCTCACCCACCGCGAGCGCACCGAGCGGGCCAGGACCCAGCGCGAGCTGTCCGAACAGCGCGTGCGCGAGGGCAAGCACGTACCGCCGCTGCCCGCCCCCGGCGTCTACGCCCGGCACAACGCCGTGGACATCGCCGGTCTGCTGCCCGACGGCACCCCCTCCGAGCTGACCGTCAGCAAGACGCTGCGCGAGCGCGGCCAGGTCCGTGACGTCTCGGCCGAGGCGCTGAACGACCTCAAGGCCCTTGAGCAGCGTGCCGAGGAGCGGCTGGAGCGCACCGAGATCGACCCGGCGAGCCTCAAGCGGCCCGAGGAGGCGTCGAAGTGAATCCCGTCAACTACCTGTACCTCGCCGCCCTGTTGTTCACGATCGGCGCCACCGGTGTCCTCATCCGGCGCAACGCCATCGTGGTCTTCATGTGCATCGAGCTGATGCTGAACGCCTGCAACCTCGCGTTCGTCGCCTTCTCCCGGATGCACGGCAACCTCGACGGCCAGATCATCGCCTTCTTCACGATGGTCGTCGCCGCGGCGGAGGTCGTGGTCGGACTCGCGATCATCGTGTCGCTGTTCCGTTCCCGCCACTCGGCCTCGGTCGACGACGCCAGCCTGATGAAGCTGTAAGGGGTCGGAAGAATCGTGGAGAACCTGATTGCGCTGCTGATCGCGGCGCCTCTGCTCGGAGCGGCCGTCCTCCTGGCCGGCGGCCGGCGCCTGGACGCCGTCGGCCACTGGATCGGCACCCTGCTCGCCGGTGCCTCCTTCGTGATCGGTCTGGTCCTCTTCGCCGACCTGCTCGGCAAGGGCGCCGACCACCGGACGGTGATCCAGCACCTGTTCAGCTGGGTCCCGGTGGCCGGCTTCCAGGCGGACGTCACCTTCCGGCTCGACCAGCTGTCGATGACGTTCGTGCTGCTGATCACCGGTGTCGGCTCGCTCATCCACCTGTACTCGATCGGGTACATGGAGCACGACGAGCGGCGCCGCCGCTTCTTCGGTTACCTCAACCTGTTCCTCGCGGCGATGCTGCTGCTCGTCCTCGCCGACAACTACCTCCTGCTGTACGTCGGCTGGGAGGGCGTCGGTCTCGCCTCCTACCTGCTGATCGGCTTCTGGCAGCACAAGCCCAGCGCGGCCACCGCCGCCAAGAAGGCCTTCCTGGTCAACCGGGTCGGCGACATGGGCCTGTCGATCGCGATCATGCTGATGTTCACCACGTTCGGCACCTTCGCCTTCGGCCCGGTGTTCGGCCACGTCCAGGACACCTCCGAGGGCAGGCTCACGGCGATCGGCCTGATGCTGCTGCTCGCCGCCTGCGGCAAGTCCGCCCAGGTGCCGCTGCAGTCCTGGCTCGGTGACGCGATGGAGGGCCCGACCCCCGTCTCCGCCCTCATCCACGCGGCCACCATGGTGACCGCGGGCGTCTACCTGATCGTCCGCTCCGGGGTCGTCTTCAACGCGGCACCCGACGCGCAGCTCGCCGTCACCGTCGTCGGCGCGGTCACGCTGCTGTTCGGTGCGATCGTCGGTTGCGCGAAGGACGACATCAAGAAGGCGCTGGCCGGCTCGACCATGTCGCAGATCGGCTACATGGTGCTCGCCGCGGGACTCGGCCCCATCGGCTACGTCTTCGCGATCATGCACCTGGTGACGCACGGCTTCTTCAAGGCCGGGCTGTTCCTCGGCGCCGGCTCCGTCATGCACGGCATGAACGACGAGGTCGACATGCGCAAGTACGGCGGGCTCAGGAAGTACATGCCCGTCACCTTCATCACCTTCGGCCTGGGCTACCTCGCGATCATCGGCTTCCCCGGCCTGTCCGGCTTCTTCTCCAAGGACAAGATCATCGAGGCGGCCTTCGCCAAGGGCGGCACCGAGGGCTGGATCCTCGGCGGCGCGGCCCTGCTGGGCGCGGCCATCACGGCGTACTACATGACGCGCGTGATGCTGATGACGTTCTTCGGCGAGGAACGCTGGCGCGACCGGCCCACCGCCTCGCCCGCCGAGCCCAGCGCGGAACCGGCGGCCGAGGAGCGCGGTGCCCACGCGGAACCGCACCCGCACGAGTCGCCCGGGACCATGACCGTCCCCATGATCGTGCTGGCCGTCGGGTCGGTCTTCGGCGGCGCGTTCTTCAGCATCGGCGACCGCTTCCTGCACTGGCTGGAGCCGGTCACCGGGCACAGCGAGGGCGACTCGCCGGTCAGCGCCGCGGTGGTCACCGGCGCCACCATGGTCTGCCTGGTCGTCGGCGTCGCCATCGCCTGGGCCCAGTACGGGCGGAAGCCGGTCCCGGCCGTCGCCCCGCGCGGGTCGCTGCTCACCCGGGCCGCCCGGCGGGACCTGCTCCAGGACGACTTCAACCACGTCGTCCTCGTCCGCGGCGGCGAGCACCTCACCCGGTCCCTGGTGTACGTCGACCACACCCTGGTCGACGGTGTCGTCAACGGCACGGCGGCGTCCATGGGCGGCCTGTCCGGCCGGCTGCGCCGGCTGCAGAACGGCTTCGCGCGCTCGTACGCGGTCTCGATGTTCGGCGGTGCGGCACTCCTGGTCGCCGCGACCCTGCTGATGAGGGCGGTCTGATACCGATGTCCTTTCCTCTGCTGACAGCGACGGCGGCGCTCCCGGCCGTCGGGGCCGTCGCCACGGCCGCCGTACCGGCCTCCCGGCGCGCCGCCGCCAAGTGGCTGGCCCTCCTGGTCTCCCTCGGCACGCTCGCGCTGGCGGCCACCACCCTGGTCCGCTTCGACCCGGACGGCGCCCGCTACCAGCTCACCGAGTCCCACTCCTGGATCGCGGCCTTCGGGGTCCGCTACGAACTGGGTGTGGACGGCATCGGCGTCGCGCTGGTCGCGCTGACCGCGCTGCTGATCCCGTTCGTGGTCCTGGCGGGCTGGCACGACGCCGACCCCCTGGAGACCGGCAGCCGCCGCTGGCGGCCCACCCAGGGCTTCTTCGCCCTGATCCTGGCCGTCGAGGCGATGGTGATCGTCTCCTTCGAGGCCACCGACGTCTTCCTCTTCTACATCTTCTTCGAAGCCATGCTGATCCCGATGTACTTCCTCATCGGAGGCTTCGGGGACCGTGCCCACGAGCACGGGGAGGAGACGGCCGCGACGCAGCGGTCGTACGCGGCGGTGAAGTTCCTCCTGTACAACCTGGTCGGCGGCCTGATCATGCTGGCCGCGGTGATCGGCCTGTACGTCGTCGCCGGGAACTTCTCCCTCACTGAGATCGCCGAGGCCCGCGCCAACGGCTCGCTGCACATGGCCACCAGCACCGAACGCTGGCTCTTCCTCGGCTTCTTCTTCGCCTTCGCGGTGAAGGCGCCGCTGTGGCCGCTGCACACCTGGCTGCCCAACGCCATGCAGGAGTCCACCGCCCCCGTCGCCGTGCTCATCACCGCGGTCGTCGACAAGGTGGGCACCTTCGCGATGCTCCGCTTCTGCCTCCAGCTGTTCCCCGGCGCGAGCAAGTGGGCCACGCCCGTGATCCTCGTCCTCGCCGTGATCAGCATCATCTACGGCGCGCTGCTGGCGGTCGGCCAGCGCGACATCAAGCGCCTGATCGCGTACGCGTCGATCTCGCACTTCGGCTTCATCATCATGGGCATCTTCGCGATGACCAGCCAGGGCCAGTCCGGCGCGACGCTCTACATGGTCAACCACGGCCTCTCGACGGCCGCACTGCTGCTGGTCGCCGGGTTCCTGATCTCCCGGCGCGGCTCGCGGCTCATCGCCGACTACGGCGGTGTGCAGAAGGTGGCGCCCGTGCTCGCCGGCACCTTCCTGATCGGCGGCCTGGCGACCCTCTCGCTGCCGGGGCTCGCCCCCTTCGTCAGCGAGTTCCTGGTCCTGGTCGGCACCTTCACGCGGTACCCGGCCATCGGCATCGTCGCCACCTTCGGCATCGTGCTCGCAGCGCTGTACACCCTCGTCCTCTACCAGCGGACGATGACCGGCCCGGTGAAGCGGGAGGTCTCCGCGATGCCGGACCTCAGAGTGCGGGAGCTGGTGGTCGTGGCCCCGCTGATCGTGCTGCTGATCTTCCTGGGCGTCTATCCGAAGCCCGTGACGAACATCGTCGACCCGGCGGTCAAGCAGACCATGTCCGACGTACACAAGACCGACCCCAAGCCCGACGTGGAGGCGGCCAAGTGAGCGCAGCAGCCGTCCACAGCCTGTGGACAACCGCGGCCGACCCGATCGCCAAGATCGGCGCGCCGAAGATCGAGTACGGGCAGCTGTCGCCCACCCTCATCGTCGTGGGCGCGGCGATCGTCGGGGTGCTGGTCGAGGCCTTCGTCCCGCGCAGGTCCCGCTACCACGCCCAGGTGTTCGTGTCCGTCGTCGCCCTGTGCGCCGCCTTCGCGGCGGTGGTCGCGCTCGCGGCGGACGGTTACGGCACCACCAAGGCGCACATCGCGGCGATGGGCGCCATCGCCGTCGACGGCCCGTCCCTCTTCCTCCAGGGCACGATCGTGCTGTCCGCCCTGGTCGGCCTGTTCACCTTCGCCGAGCGGCGCCTGGACCCCGAGGCGCACGGCAACCGCGTCGACTCCTTCGCGGCCCAGGCCTCGGCCGTGCCGGGCAGCGACAGCGAGAAGGCCGCGGTGAAGGCCGGGTTCACCACCACCGAGGTCTTCCCGCTGCTCCTGTTCGCCGTCGCCGGCATGCTCGTCTTCCCCTCGGCCAACGACCTGCTGACCCTGTTCGTGGCCCTGGAGGTCTTCTCCCTCCCGCTGTACCTGCTGTGCGCCCTGGCCCGCCGCAAGCGGCTCATGTCGCAGGAGGCCGCGGTCAAGTACTTCCTGCTCGGCGCGTTCGCCTCCGCCTTCACCCTGTTCGGCATCGCCCTGCTGTACGGGTACGCAGGCTCGGTGTCGTACACGACGATCGCGCAGGTCGTCGAGGGCAACGTGCCCAGCGTCGACCCGGCGCTGGCCGACACCATGGGCAACGACGCGCTGCTGCTCATCGGCGCCGCGATGGTGGTGATGGGACTGCTGTTCAAGGTGGGCGCCGTGCCGTTCCACATGTGGACGCCGGACGTCTACCAGGGCGCGCCGACCCCGGTCACCGGATTCATGGCGGCGGCGACCAAGGTGGCCGCGTTCGGCGCGCTGCTGCGGCTGCTGTACGTCGTGCTGCCCGGGATGCGCTGGGACTGGCGGCCGGTCATGTGGGGCGTCGCGATCATCACCATGCTCGGCGGTGCGATCGTCGCGATCACCCAGACCGACATCAAACGCCTGCTGGCGTACTCGTCCATCGCCCACGCCGGGTTCATCCTCGCGGGTGTCATCGCCACCTCGAAGGACGGCGTCTCCTCCGTCCTCTTCTACCTGGCCGCGTACTCCTTCGTGACGATCGGCGCGTTCGCCGTGGTCACGCTGGTGCGCGACGCGGGCGGCGAGGCGACGCACCTGTCCAAGTGGGCCGGACTCGGCCGGCGCTCCCCGCTGGTGGCGGCCGTGTTCGCCGTCTTCCTGCTGGCCTTCGCGGGCATCCCGCTGACCAGCGGCTTCGCCGGGAAGTTCGCCGTGTTCAAGGCGGCGGCGGAGGGCGGCGCGGCACCGCTGGTCGTCATCGGTGTGATCTCGTCCGCGGTCGCGGCCTTCTTCTACATCCGCGTGATCGTCCTGATGTTCTTCAGCGAACCGCGTCCGGAGGGCCCGACGGTGGCGGTGCCCTCACCGCTGACCATGACCGCGATCGGCGTGGGCGTGGCCGTCACGGTGGTGCTGGGCGTGGCCCCGCAGTACTTCCTGGACCTGGCGGACCAGGCGGGGGTGTTCGTGCGCTGACCCGCCCCTGTCGACGTGTCTGCCCGGCAGCCCCCACGGGGCCGCCGGGCAGACACGTCAGGAAGGGGTCACCCGCACCGGCGGGGCCTGATCGCCGACAGATCCAACTCGATCGTGAACGGCACGTCCGTCTTCATCCGCTCGCGGAAGATACCCGTGCTCGTGTAGGTACCGGTGGTGGGCTCCAGTTCGAAGACGTGCACGACGGCGCGGTCGTTCTCGTTCTCGACCCTCCAGTAGTGGGGGATCTTCGCCCGGGCGTACTTGAGGGGCTTGGTCTCGCGGTCGCGGGAGACGGATTCCTCGGAGACGACCTCGATGGCCAGGACGACGGCGTTCGCCGGGAAGCGAGTCTGCTTGGCGTTCTCCACGGCGTCGGTGCGTACGACGACCACATCCGGTTCCGGGCGGTTCTGGCGGTCGATGTCGATGGTGAGCTCGCGGACCACCTGAACCTCATCAGGCGCCACTGACTGCAGTTGCCACTCGAAGAAACTCACTGCACGTGAGTGGAAAAGGGTCTGCGGACTCACGAAGACCAGGCTCCCGTCGATCAGTTCCGTATGCGGAGGCAGATTCGGGAGGCGTTCCAGGTCGTCGGCGGTCCAGCCGCCTTCCGGCGGAGTCGGCCAGGTGGGCTTGGACGCCTTCGGTGCGACGC
This sequence comes from Streptomyces sp. Xyl84, assembly GCF_059731885.1. Lineage (NCBI taxonomy): Bacteria > Bacillati > Actinomycetota > Actinomycetes > Kitasatosporales > Streptomycetaceae > Streptomyces > Streptomyces sp. Xyl84. Next base: position 3,096,950 of record NZ_AP029182.1, on the reverse strand, counting down.
TCATCAGTGCTCCCATGGGACGGAGTCTCGCCGGTGCATTCAGACTATCGGCCGGAAACGGGCAGGTCTCCTGCGTACGTGTGAACGAGTCTCGTGTCGTTGACCTGGCGCCGCGGGGTCCGGTCTGTGGATAACTCCAGCACTGTCGGCGGCGCCCCCTATCGTGGAGGAAGTGGTCGAGGGACGACGTACGGGGGACGAGACGATGGGCGGGACAGGCGGTGTCACCGAGATGGCAGTGACGGACAGCGAGGCGCTTGCCACGCTGCGCCGGGTCTTCGGATACGAGGCCTTCCGTGGCGAGCAGGAAGCGGTCATCGAGCATGTGGTGACGGGCGGCGACGCCGTCGTGCTCATGCCCACCGGCGGCGGCAAGTCCCTGTGCTACCAGATCCCGGCCCTGGTAAGACCTGGTACAGGCATCGTGGTCTCGCCGCTGATCGCCCTCATGCAGGACCAGGTGGACGCCCTGCGCGCGCTCGGTGTGCGGGCCGGCTTCATCAACTCCACGCAGGACTTCGACGAGCGGCGCGTGGTCGAGGCGGAGTTCCTCGCCGGCGAACTGGACCTGCTCTACCTCGCGCCGGAGCGGCTGCGCGTGGACGCCACGCTCGACCTGCTCTCCCGCGGCAAGATCTCCGTCTTCGCCATCGACGAGGCGCACTGCGTCTCCCAGTGGGGTCACGACTTCCGCCCCGACTACCTGACGCTGTCCCTGCTGGGCGAGCGCTGGCCCGACGTGCCCCGCATCGCACTCACCGCGACCGCCACCCACGCCACGCACCAGGAGATCACCCAGCGGCTGAACATGCCGCAGGCCCGGCACTTCGTGGCCAGCTTCGACCGGCCCAACATCCAGTACCGGATCGTGCCCAAGGCCGACCCGAAGAAGCAGCTGCTGGCCTTCCTGCGCGCGGAGCACGCGGGCGACGCCGGCATCGTGTACTGCCTGTCGCGCAACTCGGTGGAGAAGACCGCCGAGTTCCTGTCGGCCAACGGCATCCAGGCGGTGCCGTACCACGCGGGCCTGGACGCGGGCACGCGCGCCGCGCACCAGTCGCGCTTCCTGCGCGAGGACGGCCTGGTCGTGGTCGCCACCATCGCCTTCGGCATGGGCATCGACAAGCCGGACGTCCGGTTCGTCGCCCACCTGGACCTGCCGAAGTCCGTCGAGGGCTACTACCAGGAGACCGGCCGCGCGGGCCGCGACGGCCTGCCGTCGACGGCCTGGATGGCCTACGGCCTCAACGACGTCATCCAGCAGCGCAAGCTGATCCAGTCCGGTGAGGGGGACGAGGCCTTCCGCCGCCGCGCCGCCGCCCACCTGGACTCCATGCTCGCCCTGTGCGAGACGGCCGCCTGCCGCCGCGGCCAGCTCCTCGCCTACTTCGGCCAGGAACCGCAGGAGTCCGGCTGCGGCAACTGCGACACATGCCTGACCCCGCCGGAGACGTGGGACGGCACGGTCGCCGCCCAGAAGGTGCTGTCGACGGTGGTCCGGCTGCAGCGCGAGCGCGGGCAGAAGTTCGGCGCCGTGCAGATCATCGACATCCTGCTGGGCAAGCGCACCGGCAAGGTGATCCAGTTCGACCACGACCAGCTCTCCGTCTTCGGCATCGGCACCGAGCTGTCCGAGGGGGAGTGGCGCGGGGTCGCGCGCCAGTTGCTGGCCCAGGGCCTGCTCGCGGTGGAGGGCGAGTACGGCACGCTGGTGCTGACCGACGCCAGCGGCGCGGTGCTGCGCGCGGAGCGCGAGGTACCGCTGCGCAAGGAACCGAAGCGGCCGGCCGCCTCGCGGTCGTCCTCGTCCGCCTCCGGGCGGAGCAAGGGCAAGGCCGCCGTGGCCGAACTGCCCGAGCATCTGCTCCCCGCCTTCGAGGCCCTGCGCGCCTGGCGCGCCGAGCAGGCCCGCGAGCAGGGCGTCCCCGCGTACGTCATCTTCCACGACGCCACGCTCCGCGAGATCGTCACGGCCTGGCCGACGTCGGTGGACCGGCTCGGCACGGTCGGTGGGGTCGGCGAGAAGAAGCTCGCCACGTACGGCGAGGGCGTGATCGGGGTCCTGGAGTCGCTGGCGGCACCGGCCGCCGGGGCCGACGACCACTTCGGCCCCGGCGCGGACTCTGACCCGGGTCCGGAGCCCGAGCCGGAACCGGACGACGACTGGATATGAGCGACGGGACCCGGTCGCCCGGTCGCGGGCGACCGCGGACCAGGACGTCCGGGTCCCCGGTCAGCCGTCCGAGCGCGGCTTCGGCGGGGTGACCGTCTCGGTGAGCACGTCCACCGCGGCCCGCCGTACGTCGGCGTCCGGGTCGCCCAGGTAGGGGAGGAGGGCGTCGAGTCGGGGTTCCTCGTCGGCCAGGGCGACCAGTTCCAGCAGCCGCGCCGAGCTGCCGGGCGTGCCCGGCAGGACCGAGCAGTCGCCCGGCGCCGTCACCCCAGCGCTGTCAGCCCGGGGGCGAACGTGATCAGCAGGGGAAGCAGCGGTACCAGCGCCGCCGCCGTCGTGGTCAGGGCCCTGCGCCTGCGGTCCAGCCGGGGCGGAGGTTCCAGGAGGCGGTCCACCCGTTCACCGAGCAGACGGTGGCTGGAGGCGCAGGAGAGGACGCCGCGGTGCTGGTTGAGTTCGATCAGGGCGAGGGCCGTGGTGAGGTGGCCGTGGCGGCGGGAGGCGGTGTCGTCGGCGGCCAGCTCGACCAAGCGGTGGGTCTGGTCGCAGAAGTGCGCGAAGAGCGGGATGCGCGGGAAGCCGGTCGCGAGCGCGGTCGACAGGTGCAGCAGCCAGTCGTGGTGGGCGCGGGCGTGTCCGCGCTCGTGGGCGAGGACCGCGTCGAGCTGGTGGCCCGTCAGACGGTGCAGCGCTCCCGTCGTGACGATGAGCTGGGGCGGATGGCCGGGCATCCACCACGCGTCGGGGTACTCGTCCTCCAGCACCAGCATCGGCCCCCGCGCCACGGGCAGGCCCGCGGGCAGGTCCGGAGCGCGTTCCCGCAGGTGCGCGCGGGCCAGGCCACGGCGACGGCGGGCCTCGGCGAGTTCACGGCCGAGCATCGCGGTGGTCCAGGCGGCGCCGCACGCCAGGAGCAGGGTGAGGGCGGCGGCCCAGGCCGGCGCGACCGACAGGTCGTAGGCGGCGGTCACGGCGGGTGGCGCGGGGGCGAACACGCGGTCGCGCACGGTGTGGAAGACCGCCGCCGCGCCCAGGACCAGGGCGGCCAGACAGCACAGCAGGACGGTGGCCACCAGGCACTGCCACACCCACAGCGCGACCACGGGTTCCCGCTCGGGCCACTGCGCCCGGGTCAGCGCGCGGGGAACCGGCACGGCGGCCGCCAGAGCGACGGTGCTCAGCAGGAGCAGGCAGACGGTCATGCCACGGTCTCCGGATCCTGATCGGAGGTGGGCGGGTGTCGGGTCGTGCGGTGGAGCGGCTGTGCTGTGCTGCGTGCGGTGGAGCGGGGCGTGCGGTGAGGCGTGCGTGCGGTGGTGCCGGCGGCCGTCCCCGCAGTGGTGCGGGCGGGTGGTGCCCGGTGGTGCCGACGGGTGTTCGCGGTGGTGCCGCGCGGACCGTGCGGGCGTGGTGCGCGCGCCGGTGCGGTGCGCGCACCACCCGGTCCGCCGCCAGTATGACGGGGACGGGCGCCCCGAGTCATGGTCCGGCGGCAACCGGTCCGCACGATCTCCGTCACGATGGCTGAGACGGGTGCCCCGAGTCATGGTCCGGCGGCAACCGGTCTGCACGATCTCCGTCACGACGGCTGAGACGGGTGCCCCGAGTCATGGTCCGGCGGCAACCGGCCCGCACGGTCTCCGCTACGACGGCTGGGGCGTCACCCCGCCACGATCCGTCCCGTGACCTCTCCCAGCCCCACCCGGACCCCGCCCGCGCCCGGCGCCCACGCCGACAGCGTCACCACGTCCCCGTCCTCCAGGAACGTCCGCTTGCCGTCCGGGAGTTCGATCGGCTCGCGGCCGTTCCAGCTGAGTTCCAGCAGCGAGCCGCGCTGGGCGGGCTCCGGTCCGCTGACCGTGCCCGACCCGTACAGGTCGCCGGTGCGCAGCGAGGCGCCGTTGACCGTCATGTGGGCCAACTGCTGGGCGGCCGTCCAGTACATCGTGGAGAACGGCGGTCGGGAGACGACGTGTCCGTTGACCGCGACGGAGATCCGCAGGTCGTAGCCGCCGGACTCCTCCCCGGTGTCGTCCAGGTACGGCAGCAGCGGGTGCGTGCGCCGCGGCGGGGCCAGCCGTGCGTCCTCCAGCGCGTCCAGCGGAGTGATCCACGCCGACACCGACGTGGCGAACGACTTGCCGAGGAACGGGCCGAGGGGGACGTACTCCCAGGCCTGGATGTCCCGCGCCGACCAGTCGTTGAGCAGGCAGAGCCCGAAGACGTGCTCGCGGAAGTCCGCGAGGGCCACCGGCTGCCCGAGCCGCGAGGGCACGCCCACCACGAAGCCCACCTCGGCCTCGATGTCCAGCCGGACGGACGGGCCGAAGACGGGGTCGGTGTCGGTGGGGGCCTTCCGCTGCCCCGAGGGGCGTACGACGTCCGTGCCCGACACGACCACCGTGCCGGAGCGGCCGTGGTAACCGATCGGCAGGTGCTTCCAGTTCGGCGTCAGCGAGTCCTCGGCGTCCGGGCGGAAGATCCGGCCCACGTTGCGGGCGTGGTTCTCGGACGCGTAGAAGTCGACGTAGTCCGCGACCTCGAAGGGCAGGTGGAGGGTCACCGAGGACAGCGGGTGCAGGAACGGCGCCACGGTCTCCTGGTGGGCGGGCACGGTCACCCACGCCGTCAGCGCGCGCCGCACGTCCGACCAGGCGGTGCGGCCCGCGGCGAGCAGCGGGTTCAGGGTCGGCCGTGCCAGCAGGGCGGCGTAGGGGGAGCCGAGCGCCAGTGCCGCCGCGCCCGCGTCCAGGACGTGGTCGCCGAGCCGGACGCCGACGGTCCGCTCCTGCGATCCGGCGCGGGAGAAGACACCGTAGGGAAGGTTGTGCGGACCGAAGGGGTCGCCCTCGGGGACCTCGAAGGGGGGCATCGGGTTCTGCCTCTCTTTCGTGTGCCGTGCGTTCCATGGGGGCGGCACCTGGGCGCACCTGGGCCACCGGGCCACACGTTCATGTGGTCGCGCCACACGTTACGGGGGAGGTGCCGTCTTGGGCAGTGTCCAAAGAGTTCGCAATGTCCGAATCAGGGTGCCGCGGCGGGCGATTCGCGCTCGGTGTCTCGGGGGGCGTGGACGGGGCGGGTCCGCTCTGCGGGGACCGCGCGGCCGTCCGTCCGGCCAGGAGCACGCAGACGGACCGCCTGGTGGAGGCCCCGCTCCTCGCCGGCCGCATCGCCCTGTTCCCTTACGTCACCCGCGTGGCGGATCCGTATTCTCTGATCATGCCCGCTCCCCACGCCCCCGCCCTCATCGCCACCGACCTGGACGGAACGCTGCTGCGCGGCGACGACACCCTGTCCGAGCGGTCCCTCGCCGCACTCGCGCGGGCGGCGGCGGCAGGCGCCCGGCACCTCGTCGTGACCGGCCGGCCGGCGCCGAGGGTACGGCCGCTGCTGAAGGACCTGGGCGGTACCGGGCTCGCGGTGTGCGGCCAGGGCGCACAGCTCTACGACGCCGGGGAAGACCGTCTGCTGTGGTCGCAGACGCTCGACCGGGAGACGGCCGAGACGGCGCTCGGCAAGATCGAGGCGGAGGTGGGGGAGGTGTACGCGGCGGTCGACCAGGACGGGGTGGAGGGGCTCACGCTCATCGAGCCCGGGTACCGCATGCCGCATCCCACGCTGCCCGCCCAGCGGGTGGCGCGGCGCGACGACCTGTGGCGCGCGCCCATCAGCAAGGTGCTGCTGCGCCATCCCGCCCTGTCCGACGACGAGCTGGCGGCGACGGCCCGCGGGGTGGCCGGTTCCCTCGTCGCGGTCACCATGTCGGGCCCGGGCACCGTGGAGCTGCAACCCCACGGCATCACCAAGGCGACCGGTCTGGCCCTGGCCGCCGGGCGTCTGGGGCTGGGGCCCGAGGACACCCTCGCCTTCGGAGACATGCCGAACGACATCCCCATGTTCCGGTGGGCCGCCCGGGGAGTGGCCATGGCCGGCGCCCACCCGGAGCTGAAGGCGGTCGCCGACGAGGTCACCACGTCGAACGAGGACGACGGCGTGGCCGTCGTCCTCGAGCGACTGTTCGTCTGAGGGCCGGATCCGTCAGTACGCGCTGAAGACGTTGTCGATGGAGCCGTAGCGCGCGGCCGCGTAGTTGCAGGCGGCCGTGATGTTCGCGACCGGGTTGTAGATGTCGAACGACGTGCCGGCCACGTGGTAGGCGTTGAAGGTCGGCTGGATGACCTGGAGCAGGCCCTTGGACGGGATGCCCTTGGCGGCGTTGGAGTCCCAGTTGTTGATGGCCAGCGGGTTGCCGGAGGACTCGCGTATCACGTTGCGGTAGATGCCGTTGTACGTGCCCGGGATGCCCTTCTGGCCCATGATCGCGAGCGACTCGCGGATCCAGCCATCCAGGTTGTTCGGGTAGGCGACCGTGCTCACCGTCTTGGCGGTGGCCGTGGTCGCCGCCGCGGGGGCGGCGGAGGCGCTGGTGGCGCCGATCAGGGGGAGGGCGAGGACGGCGGCACCCGTGCCGGAGACGGCGAGGGTGCGGACGAGGCGGGCGGTGCGGGAACGGCGCTGACCGTTTGCAGGCATGGGGGATTCCTCTCCGTCGCCTGCGAGGTGAGCTGTCGGGTTCGGGCGGGGAGGTGCCCGGCCGTGCCCTCGGGTGGCACGGCTTCACCCCGAGCCGTTCCGGCACGGCGTACGACGTAGGACGACGTACGGCGTTCCGGCCCGGCGACTTACCTGGGTCCCCCGCTCCTGCCATGAAGTGGTTCGGTCGATGGATATCGGGCGGTGGCAGGATTCGGCGTCCACCCGACTGGCCGGGAACGTATGCGAGAGCACATGTCCCGAACAAGTACCTGATTCATACATCGCCCTAGTTGACCTTGATCCGGGGTGTTTTGGGCACTTGATCCTTTGCATCTGCCAAGGGTCAACTCGTATGCGGGGGAAGGGAAGCGGGGGTGTGCGGGGTGGCCGCGGGGTGGCAGGGTGCGCGTGACCCAACTCACGGAATAATCCGGCCAGGAGCATTTACGGCCAACGGGAATTGAAATGCCAATAAGGGTAAATCGGACTCCTCCGGTGAGGGTGGGGCGGGGGAGGGGCGGGGAGTGGTGGTGCCGGTGCGGGGCAGCAGGGGAGGGGGAGGGGTGGTTGTCACGTTCGGTGAGGTTGTGGCCCCGTTCGGGCGGACGGGGGTTCGTCGCGCTCCGTGGCGGTCCGTCGCGGTCCGTCGTGCTCGGTGTGACGCGGGGGAGGGGGCAGAGTAGGGAGGAGTGAGTCGATAAATATCTGTTCATACGTGGTGATCGAAAACATATCGGTCGTGATCCGATACCACCTGGCCTGTATCGGTGGGCGCTATCGGTGATCGAAACGTGACCGGATACGCTGACTTGAGTGATGGCAGCGACCTATCGACAAACCGTGTAGCGCCAGCAGACACCAGCAGACAGGAGACCCCTCGTGACCGTCGTCGGGCCGTTCGGGCTGAGCGTGCGGGACCAGGCTCTCGAAGCCGATGTCCAGGCCGGGTTGGCGGCTGTCGAGGAAGGGCTGCTCGAAGCCACCAAGAGCGAGGTCCCGTTCATCACGGAGGCCGCCCAGCACCTCGTCAGGGCGGGCGGGAAGCGGTTCCGCCCGCTGCTCGTGATGCTCGCGGCCCAGTTCGGCGATCCGTACGCGCCGGGCATCGTGCCGTCGGCCGTGGTGGTGGAGCTGACCCACCTGGCGACGCTGTACCACGACGACGTGATGGACGAGGCCGCCGTGCGGCGCGGCGTGGCCAGCGCGAACACCCGCTGGGGCAACTCGGTGGCGGTCCTGACCGGCGACTTCCTCTTCGCCCGCGCCTCGCAGATCCTCGCCGACCTCGGCCCGGAGGCCGTCCGGGTGCAGGCGCTGGCGTTCGAACGGCTGGTCACCGGCCAGATCCTGGAGACGGCGGGGCCGCAGGACGGCAGGGACCCCGTCGAGCACTACCTGGACGTGCTGGGCGGCAAGACGGGGTCGCTGGTGGCCGTGTCGTGCCGGTTCGGCGCGATGATGTCCGGGGCCGACGAGACGGTCGTGGACGTGCTGACGCAGTACGGGGAGCGGCTCGGCGTGGCGTTCCAGCTCGCCGACGACGTCCTGGACATCGCCTCCGACTCGCACGAGTCCGGCAAGACGCCCGGCACCGACCTGCGCGAGGGCATCGCGACGCTCCCGGTGCTGCGGCTGCGCGAGCGCGCCGCCCGGCTGGGGCTCGTCGAGGACGTCGCCCTGTGCGAACTGCTGGACTCCGACCTGAGCGACGACGCCCGGCACGCCGAGGCGCTGGCGGCGCTGCGCGCGCACCCCGCCCTGGAACAGGCCCGCCGGGACACCGTGCGGTACGCGGAGGAGGCGCGGGCCGCGCTCGCGCCGCTGCGCGAGTGCGACGCCAAGGCCGCGCTGCTCCAGCTGTGCGACGCGGTGGTGCACCGGGCCGGCTAGGCCCTGTCCCCGCCGGCAGAGGGCGGTGTCTCCACCCTGACCCCTACGGGGCGGGGGAGCCGCCGCCCTTACGTGTCATACCGCAGTCGTACACGGAGTTGGCTCCGGGGTCTGACGCTTCCTCCCCGCCGATTTGGTCAGATGGAAGCACGGACCGCACCACTCCTCACCGATTCGGGTGAGAATGGCGGCTTGGGGTGGGAGCAGTGCACACGGGCAGCCGCCGCCGACGACGGAGGTAAGGCACACATGGCACCGTACGAATCCGACGACACCAGGGACGACACCGCGGAGGCGGACGGCAGGCACTCGGCGCGCCGCAAGGCCGCGCGGTACGTCGTCCCGGTCGCGGTGGTGGGGGTGGCGGCGGCGACCATCGGGCTCGTCCCGGCACTCGCCGACTCCGGTGACCCCGACCTGCCGAAGATCAACGCGCAGCAACTCATCGAGAAGATCGCCAAGTCGGACGTCCAGCGGCTGTCCGGCACGGTCAAGGTCAGCACCGACCTCGGTCTGCCCAGCCTCGGCGGCCTGGAGAGCAGCCTCGCCTCCGGCGCCGTCAAGGGCGGCGGCGACGGCTCGGCCGCCGACCCGGCCGCCAAGCTGACGGAGCTGCTCTCGGGCACGCACACCCTGCGGGTCGCGGGCGACGGCCCGGACCGGCAGAAGCTCTCGCTGGTCGAGAGCGCCGCCGAGTACAGCCTCGTGCACAACGGCAAGGACGTCTGGGGCTACGACAGCAAGTCCAACGAGGTCTACCACGGCACCGCCGCCGAGCACGGCGACAAGGGGAAGGAGCAGCGGGTCCCCGCCACGCCCAAGGACTTCGCCGACGAGGCCCTGAAGTCGGTCGACGACACCACCTCGGTCACGGTCGACGGCACCGCACAGGTCGCCGGCCGGGACGCCTACAAACTGGTGATCAAGCCCAAGCACGCCTCGGGCACCACCGTCGGCGCGATCAGCATCGCGGTGGACTCCAGGACCGGGCTGCCGCTGAAGTTCACGCTCACCCCGGCGAGCGGCGGCGCCGCCGTGCTCGACGCGGGCTTCACCCAGATCAGCTTCGCCGCGCCGGCCGCCTCCACGTTCGACTTCACCCCGCCCAAGGGCGCGAAGATCACCGAGGAGAAGGACGGCAAGGCGGGCGAGCACGCACGCAAGCCGGGCGCCCCGCACCAGGGACTGCCGAAGGACTTCCCCCAGGACAAGGGCCTCGCCAAGGACGGCATGAAGGTCATCGGCAAGGGCTGGAACTCCATCGCCACCTTCGACACCGGCGGCAAGGGCGGCCTCCCGACGGACTCCGGCAGCGGGGACCTCAGCGGCTTCCTGGGCTCGCTCGGTGACCACGTGACCGGCACGTTCGGCAAGGGCACGGTCTTCTCCACCCGCCTGGTCAACGCGCTGATCACGGACGACGGCAAGGTCTACGCCGGTGCCGTCACCAAGGACGCGCTGGTGAAGGCGGCGGACACCGCGCGGTAGGCACGCCGGGGGTACGAGGGAGCGAGGAAGCCGATGGACGACGCGGAGGGCGGCGGCGGTGAGCGCGATGACCGCCGTGGTCGCGGCGACCGCAGGGACGGCGCCGGCGAGGGTGCGGGCGACACCGGCGGCAGTGTCATCCGCACCCGTGCGCTCACCAAGCGCTACCGCGGGGGACAGCTCGCCGTCGACGGTCTCGACCTGACCGTTCCGGCGGGCAGCGTCTTCGGCTTCCTCGGCCCCAACGGCTCCGGAAAGACCACCACCATCCGGATGCTGATGGGGCTCATCGAACCCACGTCCGGCACCGCACGGGTCCTGGGGCAGCCCATGCCCCGCTCCGCGCGGACCGTGCTGCCGCACGTCGGCGCGCTGATCGAAGGCCCCGCCCTGTACGGCTTCCTCTCCGGCCGGGACAACCTGCTGCGGCACGACGCGGCCGACCCGACCGCCGACCCGCGCACCCGGCGCGCCCGGGCCGCCGCCGCGCTGGACCGGGTCGGCCTGACGGCGGCCGCCGGCAAGAAGGCCCGGAACTACTCGCTGGGGATGAAGCAGCGCCTCGGCCTCGCCGCCGCCCTGCTCCGGCCGCGCAGACTGCTCGTCCTGGACGAGCCCACCAACGGACTCGACCCGCAGGGCATGCGGGAGATCCGCTCCCTCGTCAGGGAGCTGGCCTCCGACGGCACGACGGTCTTCCTCTCCTCCCACCTCCTCGACGAGATCGAACAGGTGTGTACGCACGCGGCGGTCATGACCCAGGGCCGGCTGGTCACCCAGGGCCCGGTGGCCGAGCTGGCCGCCGGGGCGCGCGGCCGGCTGGTGGTCACCACGCCCGACGGGGCCGAGGCGGCCCGGGTGCTGAAGGAACAGGGCGTCGGGGACGTGACCGTGACGGAGGACCGGGTGACCGGCGAGCCGCCGTCCGGTGATCTCGCCGAGGTGAACGCGGCGCTGGTGACGGCGGGTGTCCGCGTCCGCGGTTTCGGAGTCGAACGGGCCTCGCTGGAGGACGCGTTCGTGGCACTCACCGGGGAGGGATTCGATGTCGCGGGCTGAGACGGCGGGCCGGGCCGAGCCTCCCGCGCGCGTAACGGCGGGCCTGGCCGAGCCTCCCGCGCGCGGGACGGACGGACCGCACCCGAGCCCCCTGTGGACCCTCGGACTGTTCCGCGACGAGCTGCGGACCACCTTCCGGCGCTGGCGCACGCTCGCCCTGCTGGGCGTGCTGGCCGCCGTGCCGGTCCTGGTCGGGGTGGCCGTGCGGATCGAGACGCGCGGCGGGGCGTCGGCCGGGGGCGGTGGCGGGGGACCGGCGTTCATCGCGCAGATCACCAACAACGGACTGTTCCTGGTCTTCACCGCCCTGGCCGCGACCCTGCCGTTCTTCCTCCCGCTGGCCGTCGGCGTGATCGCGGGCGATGCCATCGCCGGCGAGGCCGGGGCGGGCACCCTGCGCTATCTGCTGGTCGCCCCCGCGGGCCGCACCCGGCTGCTGCTCACCAAGTACGCCACGACCATGGTCTTCTGCCTGGTCGCGACGCTGGTGGTCGCCGTCTCCGCCCTCGCCGTGGGCGCGCTGCTCTTCCCGCTCGGCGATCTGACGACGATCTCCGGTACGCAGATCAGCTTCGGCCAGGGGCTGGGCCGCGCCCTGCTGATCGCCGTCGTCGTCGCCGCCTCCCTGACCGGCATCGCCGCTCTGGGTCTGTTCGTCTCCACGCTGACCAACAGCGGCGTCGCCGCCATGGCGACGACCGTGGGGCTGCTGATCACCGTTCAGATCATCGACCAGATACCCCAGTTGCACGCCGTCCAGCCGTACCTCTTCCCGCACTACTGGCTGTCCTTCGCCGACCTCATGCGCGAGCCGGTCTACTGGGACGGGCTGGTGAAGAACCTGGAGCTGCAGGCGCTGTACGCGGCGGTGTTCGGCTCGGCGGCCTGGGCGCGGTTCACGGCCAAGGACGTCACCGCGTAGGGCTGCCGCGGGTCAGCGGGCTCCGTGCGCCAGGCCGGTGAGGCGGGCCAGCGGTTCCGCCTCGCGCGGTGGGCGGCCGCTCAGGTCGCCGAGGCGCCAGGCCGGTACCCACGGCACATGGTGGACGTCGACGACGGCCTCGACCGGCCGTACCCGCTGCGCGAGCGGGCGCGGGAGCCGGCCCGGCGCGTCCGCGACGAGCACCACGGCGTCCAGGTCGAGCCCGGCCGGTGCCTGTCCCCGGCGGAACACCTCGACCGCCCGGACGACGGCGTCGAGCCCGGCCGCGTGGGTGCGGGCGACGAGCAGCACCGAGCGCGGCGCGTCGGGTCCGGGCCACTCACGCCCGCAGTCGTGGCCGCCGAAGACGGCGGCGAGCGTGGTCGTGCCCGCGCCGCCGTGTGTCGCCACCCAGGAGTACCGCCGGGGCCTGGCCCGCAGGAGTCCCGGGCCCGCGGCACCGCCCGCCGCCGGTCCGGCCGCGCCCGGGCCTGCCGGTACCGGCCCGGCGGGTCCAGGACCGGTCATCCCCGGTCCTGCGGCTGCCGGTTCCGTGGCCGTCACGGGTCCGCGGAGCCATATCTCCGGTCCCTGCCGCATGTCCGTTCGCATGCCCGTTCCCTCCGTGGTCACCACGACGATCTTGGTGCTCGCAGCGTTACCCCGGTCACAGGACAGCGGTTCCTGGTGCGAGTCTGTGACGTCGCGGTGACGTGGAAACCGCAGGCGAGCAGAGAGACTCGACAGTACGCGCAGGACCGGATGGCACGCATCCGAGTGAGGGAGCCGATGTACCGACTGAGCCGCGAGAAGAAGCGGGAACAGAAGCGCGCCGCGCGCTTGGCGGCGCCGATCGCGGTGCACGTGCCCGTGCCCCCGTCCGGCCCCCTGGAGGCCGCCGGTGACCGGGCCTGGGCCTCGGTCGGCGGCGTACGGGTGGACTCGGCGCCCGGCGAGGAGATCCAGCAGGCCGTACTGAACCACCTCCACCGCATCGCCCTCGCCACCGGCCGCCCCGTCCGCGCGACGGTCACCGACGAACGCATCGGCTACGTCGTCCCCCTCCAGGTCCACGGCGACGGCTCCAGCACGTTCACGGCCCAGCCGCTGCGCACGGCACCGGGTGAGCCCGCCCGGCCGCTGACGGAGCGTGCGACGCAGGTGCTGCGGCGGCCACCGGAGATGTCCCAGGAGGCGAAGCAGTCGCCGGCCCCGGGCCCGATCCAGGCATCGGGTCCGTCCGCGACTTCGGGTCCGTCCGCGACTTCGGGTCCGTCTTCGGCTTCGGGCCCGTCCCGGACTCCGGGTGAGTCCCGGGCGCCGGGCCCCGCCGAGGCGTCGCACCCGTCCCAGGAACCGGCGCAACCGCCGCAGGCGGTGCCCGGGGCGCTGCCCTCCTCCGGGACCGCACCGACCATCGCACCGGGTTCCGGGTCCGCCCCGGTGGGCGACGGCGCCGCGGAGTCCGTCCAGGCGACCCCGCCCGGGACGGCAGCGGCCCCGACGGGGAGCTTCGGACCGCCGCCGGTGATGGACTCCGGCCCGTCGGCCGGTGCGGGTGCCGGCAGGCGGCCGCCGGCCGTGCCGGGACCCCCGGCCCCCGTCTTCGCGGAGCCCGCTCCCCTCCCCGTGCCCCTCCCTGCGACCGGAACCGGAACGAGGAACGCGCTCGGCATCGGGGGCGGAGCCGGTCCCGCTCCCGTCATCGACCCGGAAGCCGCCACCGGACTCGACCCCGACCCCAAGGCCGCCCCGGCCCGCGGCTTCGACGCCGTGGCCGAGGCCGTGCTGGGCGACGATCCACGGACCCTGGCCGGCGAGGGCGGCGCGGTCCTGCTCGCCGAGCCCCTCGCCCAGGTCAACGAGGCCGTGCGGGCGGGGCGCATCGAGGAGGCGGCGGCCCTGGCGGAACGCACCGTCACGGAGGCGTCCGGCACGCTCGGCGCGGCTCACCCCGAGGTGCTGCGGGTGCGCGAACTGTCGGCGTACATCGCCTACCTGGCCGGCGACCCGCTGCGGGCCTTCGCCCTCTCGCTCGACCTGGCACGCGTCCACCTCGCGGCGGGCGACGCCGAGGGTGCCTACGGCGACGTGCGCAGCGCGGCCACCGCCTGGCGGGCGGTCCGCGACCCCGGGGAGGGCCTGCGTCTCGGCCGTGAGCTGATCGCCCTGTGGACCGAACTGGCCGCCGGTGACGGCCCGGCCGCCGATGACATCGAGGAACTGGAGTCCGCCCGCGCCCGTATGGACCGTCTCACCGAACGGGCGGAACGGTCCGAACGGGCGCAGCGGGACGGACGGGCCGAGCGGACGGAACAGGAGAAATAGGTCGAACGCCCCGGCGAGGCCGGCGGGCAGGAGGCGTCCGCCCCCGCCGACCGGCCGACACGCCCGCGGGCCGGTGCGGAGCCCCGGCCCGTCGGCGGGTCCTCAGTGCACGCAGAACTCGTTGCCCTCCGGGTCCGCCATCACGACCCAGTGCCCGGCGGGCTCCCGCACCTCCCGCAGCACGCTCGCTCCGAGCGCCTTCAGCCGGTCCACCTCGTCCGCCCGCCGGCCCTCGCCGGGGTGCAGGTCGAGGTGGAGGCGGTTCTTGCCGGCCTTCGTCCCGGCCACCCGCTGGAAGAGCAGCCGGCGCCCCAGTCCCGTACCGCGCTCGGGGTCGTAGGGATCGTCCGGGTGCCGAACGGCGATCAGGTCCCGGAAGGCGGGCCGGCCGTGGTACTCGACGGTGGCCGCGCCCGGCAGCGCGCCGGCTTCCAGCAGCCGTTCGACGAAGGCGCTGTTGTCCTCCGGTTCGTAGTGCAGCGCGCCCGCCCAGAAGTCGGCCTGCGCGTGCGGGTCGGCGGCGTCGACGACGAGTTTCCAGTGCACCGGCGCGGGCGTACGGGCCGCGGACGTCTCTGTCTCGGTCATGCGACCACTTTGCCCGCAAACCGCCGGCCGCGGACGGACCGCCGGACAGCGCGCCCCGCGCCCTCGCCGTCACCGAGGACGACGGGGAGCGCGTCCGGCCGCCTACGCCTCCACCGCGGGAGCCGATTCGGAGGAGGACGGCGAGGAGAGGCGGGGGCCCGGGGCGGGCCGGGGGTCCGCCGCGCCGAGACGGGCCCGCACCTGGGCGGCCCGGCGGGCCGAGCGCAGCCCGTCCCAGGTCAGCAGGGACAGCGCCAGCCACACCAGGGCGAACCCGGCCCACCGCTCGGCCGGCATGGACTCGTGGAAGTAGACGACGCCGAGCAGGAACTGGAAGACCGGCGCGAGGTACTGGAGCAGGCCGAGGGTGGACAGCGGCACGCGGATCGCCGCGGCGCCGAAGCAGACCAGCGGCAGCGCGGTGACGAGGCCGGTGGACGCGAGCAGCGCGGCATGTCCGGCGCCCTCGCTCGTGAAGGTCGCCTCCCCGTGCGCGCCCAGCCACAGCAGATAGGCGAGCGCGGGCAGGAACTGCACCGCGGTCTCGGCGGCCAGCGACTCGACGCCGCCGAGGTTGACCTTCTTCTTGACCAGGCCGTACGTGGCGAAGGAGAAGGCGAGGCAGAGGGAGATCCACGGCGGCCGGCCGTAGCCGAGGGTGAGCACCAGCACGGAGGCGGCGCCGGTGCCGACCGCCGCCCACTGCACGGGCCGCAGCCGTTCCTTGAGGATCAGTACGCCCATTGCGATGGTGACCAGCGGGTTGATGAAGTAGCCGAGGGAGGCCTCCACGACGTGCCCGCTGTTCACCGCCCAGATGTAGACGCCCCAGTTGACGGTGATCACCGCGGCGGCGACCACGATCAGCGCGAGCCTGCGCGGTTGCCGCAGCAGTTCCCCGGCCCAGGCCCAGCGCCGTACGACGAGGAGCGCGACCACGACGAACGCCAGGGACCACACCATCCGGTGGGCGAGGATCTCCGCCGCGCCGGCGGGTTTGAGCAGGGGCCAGAAGAGGGGCACGAGCCCCCACATCCCGTAGGCCGCGAAGCCGTTCAGCAGTCCCGTGCGCCCTTCGCCGTCGGACTTCTCGGTCACGGGCCCTCCCCTCGTGGTGTGCCGGGCCGCGCCCTGGCGCGGCAAGCAAGAAGGTAGCGCCGGGCACGGCCGCCTGTCATGCCCGTATCGCCATACGGTCATGACAGGCGGGGGCGGGCGAGCGGTGCCCGGGCTGCCTCGTCAGGAGAGGGAGAGCCGCGCAGGTCCGGGTCTCAGCCCTTGAGGGCGGCGCTGATCGCCTCGGCCAGCGGGGTGGTCGGGCGGCCGGTCAGGCGGGACAGGTCACCGCTGTCGACCACCAGTTCGCCCTTCTCGATGGAGGCGTCGACGCCGGCGAGGATCGCGGCGACCGGCTCCGGCAGCCCCGCGCCGGACAGGATGCCCTGGTAGTCCGCCACGGAGACCTGCCGGTACGTGATCTCCTGGCCGGTCTGCCGGCTCAGTTCGGCGGCGAAGTCGGCGAAGCCCCAGGCCTCGTCGCCGCCCAGTTCGTACGTCTTGTTCTCGTGGCCCTCACCGGTGAGGACCGCGACGGCGGCCGCGGCGTAGTCCGCGCGTGCGGCGGAGGAGATCCGGCCGGCGCCGGCCGCCTGCACGACGGCCCGGTGCTCCAGGACGGGGGCGAGGTTCTCGGTGTAGTTCTCGTGGTACCAGCCGTTGCGCAGCAGGACGTACGGCAGGCCGGAGGCCAGCAGGGCCTCCTCGGTGCCGTGGTGGTCGTCGGCGAGGGCGGCCTTCAGGGTGCCGGGCGCGCTGGTGTAGGCGAGCAGGGCGACACCGGCGGCCTTGGCGGCGTCGATGACGACCCGGTGCTGCTGGACGCGGCCCTTGTCGAACTCGTTGCCGGAGACGAGCAGCACCTTGTCGCCCGCCGCGAACAGGCCGTCGAAGGTCTCGGGCGCGTTGTAGTCCGCGACCGCGATCCGCACGCCGCGCCCGGCGAGGTCGGCGGCCTTCTCGGGGGTGCGGACGACCGCGGTGATCCGGTCGGCGGGGACCTTCTCCAGCAGTTGCTCCACGACGAGGCGGCCGAGGTGTCCGGTGGCTCCGGTGACGACGATGCTCATGAGGGGATCTCCTTGTGGGGTGTGTCTGACACTAACCCTAGGAGAAGCGCTAACTCATCGAAAGTACCCACTTTGAAGTAAGGTACCGACATGGGAGTAAGTGTGAAGGACGGCGGGGCGGTGGCCGGGGCCAGGACCAGGGCCGTGGGGGCGGGCGCCAAGGCGGGTGCTGGGCAGGACGCGGCGATGTGCCCGTACCGGCTGGTCCTGGAGCACGTCACCAGCCGCTGGGGCGTGCTGGTCCTGATCGAGCTGCTGGAACGGTCTCACCGGTTCGCCGAGCTGCGGCGGGCCGTCGGCCGGGTGAGCGAGAAGGGGGTCAGCGAGAAGATGCTGGCCCAGACGCTCCAGACGCTGGAGCGCGACGGGCTGGTCCACCGCGACGCCAAGCCCGTCATCCCGCCGCGCGTCGACTACTCGCTCACCGCCCTGGGCCGCGAGGCCGCGGAACAGGTGCGGGCGCTCGCCGAGTGGACCCGGCAGCGCATGGCGGACGTGGAACAGGCCCGGCAGGCCTACGACGAGGGCCGCCAGGCGTACGACGAGGCCCGGGCACCGGCCGCCCGGGCCTCGTGAGCACGACCGCCGGTCTCAGCCGACGACGGTCCAGGTGTCGCTGCCGGCGAGGAGGGCGGCGAGGTCGCCCTTGCCCTTCTGGTCGACGGCGGCATCGAGCTGCTCGGCCATGAGGGTGTCGTAGACCGGGCGTTCGACGTCGCGGAAGACGCCGATGGGCGTGTGGTGCAGGGTGTCGGGGTCGGCGAGGCGGGAGAGGGCGAACGCGGTGGTCGGGGAGGCGGCGTGCGCGTCGTGGACGAGGAGGTCGGCCTCGTTGTCCTCGGTGACGGTGACGACGCGCAGGTCGCCGCCGGCGCGGTCGCGGACGACGCCATGGGCGGCGTCCGTGCCGAAACGGATCGGCTGTCCGTGTTCGAGGCGGATGAGGGCCTGGTCGGCCTGCTGCTTGTCCTTGAGGGCGTCGAAGGCGCCGTCGTTGAAGATGTTGCAGTTCTGGTAGATCTCGATCAGGGCGGTGCCGGGGTGGGCGGCGGCCTGCCGCAGGACCTCGGTGAGGTGCTTGCGGTCGGAGTCGATGGTGCGGGCCACGAACGAGGCCTCCGCGCCGAGCGCGAGCGAGACCGGGTTGAAGGGGGCGTCCAGGGAGCCCATCGGCGTGGACTTGGTGATCTTGCCGCGTTCGGAGGTGGGGGAGTACTGGCCCTTGGTCAGACCGTAGATCCGGTTGTTGAACAGCAGGATCTTGAGATTGACGTTGCGGCGCAGCGCGTGGATGAGGTGGTTGCCGCCGATGGACAGGGCGTCGCCGTCGCCGGTGACGACCCACACGGACAGGTCGCGGCGGCTGGTGGCCAGGCCCGTGGCGATGGCGGGGGCGCGGCCGTGGATGGAGTGCATCCCGTAGGTGTTCATGTAGTACGGGAAGCGGGAGGAGCAGCCGATGCCGGAGACGAAGACGATGTTCTCGCGGGCCACGCCCAGTTCGGGCATGAAGCCCTGGACGGCGGCGAGGATGGCGTAGTCACCGCAGCCGGGGCACCAGCGGACCTCCTGGTCCGACTTGAAGTCCTTCATGGACTGCGCGGCCGTCGCCTTGGGCACCAGGGAGAGCGTCTGGGGCGTGCGGGGGCCGGTGGTGGACGTCTCAGCCATCGATGGCCTCCTTGAGCGCCGTGGCGAGCTGTTCGGCTTTGAAGGGCATGCCGTTGACCTGGTTGTAGGAGTGGGCGTCCACCAGGTATTTCGCGCGGATCAGGGTGGCTAGCTGGCCGAGGTTCATCTCCGGGACCACGACCTTGTCGTACGTCTTCAGGAGTGCGCCGAGGTTCTTCGGGAAGGGGTTGAGGTGGCGCAGGTGGGCCTGGGCCACCGGCACGCCCTCGGCGCGCAGCCTGCGCACCGCGGCGGTGATCGGCCCGTAGGTGGACCCCCAGCCCAGGACGAGGGTGCTCGCGCCGTCGGGGTCGTCGGCCTCGATGTCGGGAACGGCGATGCCGTCGATCTTGGCCTGGCGGGTGCGGACCATGAAGTCGTGGTTGGCCGGGTCGTAGGAGATGTTCCCGGTGCCGTCCTGTTTCTCGATGCCGCCGATGCGGTGCTCCAGGCCCGGCGTGCCCGGCACCGCCCAGGGGCGGGCCAGGGTGTGCGGGTCCCGCTTGTAGGGCCAGAAGACCTCGCTGCCGTCGGCCAGGGTGTGGTTGGGGCCCTTCGCGAACGCCACCTTCAGGTCGGGCAGCTCCGCCAGTTCCGGGACCCGCCACGGCTCGGAGCCGTTGGCCAGGTAACCGTCGGAGAGCAGGAAGACCGGGGTGCGGTAGGTCAGCGCGATCCGGGCCGCCTCCAGCGCCGCCCCGAAGCAGTCCGCCGCCGTGCGCGGGGCCACCACCGGGACCGGTGCCTCACCGTTGCGGCCGTACATCGCCTGCAGCAGGTCCGCCTGCTCCGTCTTGGTCGGCAGGCCCGTGGAGGGACCGCCGCGCTGGATGTCCACCACCACCAGCGGCAGCTCCAGCGACACCGCGAGACCGATCGTCTCGCTC
This sequence comes from Streptomyces sp. Xyl84, assembly GCF_059731885.1. Lineage (NCBI taxonomy): Bacteria > Bacillati > Actinomycetota > Actinomycetes > Kitasatosporales > Streptomycetaceae > Streptomyces > Streptomyces sp. Xyl84. The sequence goes on along the minus strand of NZ_AP029182.1, from coordinate 3,077,279 downwards.
TTGAGGGCCACGCCCGGCCCCGACGTCGTCGTCACCGCGAGCGCGCCACCGAACGCCGCGCCCAGCGCCGCGCCGATCCCCGCGATCTCGTCCTCCGCCTGGAACGTGCGGACCCCGAAGTTCTTGTGCTTCGACAATTCGTGCAGAATGTCGGAGGCCGGTGTGATCGGGTACGAACCGAGGAACAGCGGCAGATCCGCCTGCCGGGACGCCGCGATCAGTCCGTACGCCAGCGCGAGATTCCCCGAGATGTTCCGGTACACACCCGGCGGGAACGCCGAGACGGCCGGCGCCACCTCGTAGGAGACCGCGAAGTCCTCCGTCGTCTCCCCGAAGTTCCAGCCCGCCCGGAACGCCGCGATGTTCGCCGCCGCGATCTGCCCGTTCCGCGCGAACTTCGCCCGGAGGAACTTCTCCGTCCCCTCCGTCGGCCGGTGGTACATCCACGACAGCAGGCCCAGCGCGAACATGTTCTTGCTGCGCTCGGCCTCCTTGCGCGACAGCGAGAAGTCCGCCAGCGCCTGCACCGTCAGCGTCGTCAGCGGCACCGGGTGCACGCTGTAGCCGTCCAGCGAGCCGTCCTCCAGCGGAGAGACCGCGTACCCGACCTTCTGCAGCGCCCGCTTCGTGAACTCGTCCGTGTTCACGATGATCTCCGCGCCCCGCGGCAGATCCCCCAGGTTCGCCTTCAACGCGGCCGGGTTCATCGCGACCAGCACGTCCGGCGCGTCCCCCGGCGTCAGGATGTCGTGGTCGGCGAAATGCAGCTGGAACGACGACACACCCGGCAGCGTCCCTGCCGGCGCCCGGATCTCCGCCGGGAAGTTCGGCAGCGTCGACAGATCGTTGCCGAACGAGGCCGTCTCCGAGGTGAACCGGTCCCCGGTGAGCTGCATACCGTCACCCGAGTCACCCGCGAAACGGATGATCACCCGGTCGAGACGGCGGACGTCCTTCGCTCCGGCCGCCCTGCGCTGCTCTCCGACGACGGCTCCGTCGGCCTGTTCCGCTGGACTGCTGACCTGGCTGGTCACTGAACTGGACCTCCTTCGAGGCGGCTGTGTGGGACCGGCCTCCCGAAGACCCTGCGAAGACCTTCCCGGTTTCCAACCCTACGACCGTCAGGGATGCCCTCCCGGTGCCGATCGCATGCTGGACGCACCCGTGAGACGGTCCGATGCCCTGCTCTTTCACGCCGTTCCGGCTCCTTCGGCCTCCTCCCGGACGGTGCGCGGCGGTAGCCCGTCCGGCGTACTCACGGCCGGATCGGGGCCCGTACCGCCCCAGTGTCGGCCGGTCAGGAGTTCAAATAGGTGAGGACGGCGAGAACACGCCGGTGATCCCCGTCACTCGGTGACAGGCCGAGCTTCAGGAAGATGTTGCTGACGTGCTTCTCCACCGCGCCGTCGCTCACCACCAGCTGCCGCGCGATCGCCGAGTTGGTGCGCCCCTCCGCCATCAGCCCCAGCACCTCGCGCTCGCGCGGCGTGAGCCCCGCCAGCACGTCCTGCTTGCGGCTGCGCCCGAGCAGCTGGGCGACCACCTCCGGGTCCAGGGCCGTACCGCCCTGGGCCACCCGCACCACCGCGTCCACGAACTCCCGTACCTCGGCCACCCGGTCCTTGAGGAGGTAACCGACCCCGCGGCTGGAGCCCGCCAGCAACTCGGTGGCGTACCGCTCCTCGACGTACTGCGACAGCACCAGCACACCGAGCCCCGGGTGCGCCTTGCGCAGCCGCACCGCGGCGCGCACGCCCTCGTCGGTGTGGGTCGGCGGCATCCGCACGTCGGCCACCACCACGTCGGGCAGCTCCCCCTCGTCGTACAGCTCGGTGATGGTCTTGACCAGGGCCTCGGCATCACCGACGCCGGCCACGACCTCGTGCCCGCGGTCGGTCAGCAGCCGGGTCAGGCCCTCCCTGAGCAGCACTGAATCCTCGGCGATGACCACCCGCACCTTGTCCTCCACGATCCTCGGCCCCCCACAGCCTTCTTCCCGGCGGCCCGCACGGCCCGTCCGGCGTCTGCAGCAAGGTCCAGCATTCCAGCATCCGGACCCCGCCGCGCCCGCGCCCGGGGGAAAGAGGGGGAGGGCTCTGTGTTCCTTCGGGGTTCTGGCCGGTTTCCTCCGGTGTCCGGCCGGTCCGGGACACGCGGCGCGGCCTGCCGTCCGCGCCCCTCGGGGTTCGCGGACGGCAGGCCGCCGTCGCCGTGCTCGCGGGCTCAGCGCCGCCAGGGCAGCTCCGCCGTCACCCGCGTGGGACCGCCGGCCGGCGAGTCGACGACGAGGATGCCGTCCACCGCGTCCAGCCGCTCGGCCAGCCCGGCCAGACCCGATCCCGAGGACGTGCTCGCGCCGCCCACTCCGTCGTCCATGACCTGCAGCATCAGCCGGTCCTCCGCCCGCCACACGTCCACCGAGGCGGACCTCGCCCCGCTGTGCTTGCTGATGTTCTGCAGCAGCTCGGAGACGGTGAAATAGGCGATGCCCTCGATGGCCGCCGCCGGGCGCTCCGCCAGGTCCACCTCCACCTGCACCGGCACCGTGCAGCGCGAGGCCACCGCGGAAAGGGCCGCGTCCAGGCCCCGGTCGGTCAGGACGGCGGGGTGGATGCCGCGGGCCAGGTCGCGCAGCTCCTGCAGCGCCGTCTTCACCTCGCCGTGCGCCTCGTCCACCATCCGCGCCGCCGCCCGCGGGTCCTCGGTCAGCTTCTCCTTCGCCAGCCCCAGGTCCATCGCGAGGGCCACCAGCCGGGCCTGTGCCCCGTCGTGCAGGTCCCGCTCGATGCGCCGCAGGTCGGCGGCGGCCGTGTCCACCACGACGCCCCGGTCGGACTCCAGCTCCACCACGCGCGCCGACAGCCGCGACGGGCCGAGCAGCCCGTGCACCAGCACCCGGTCGACCGTGGTCAGCGCCCGCACGATCCACGGGGTGGCCAGCGTGATCAGCAGGCCCACCAGGGCGGTCACCGCGATCTCGAACGGGTTGTCGAGGTAGATCCGGTGGTGCTCGTCGCCGTACAACTGGATGCCGCCCTGACCGGCCCACATCGGGAAGACCCAGAACCACAGGGGGTACGTCAGCAGCATCCAGCCGTTCGCCCACAGAACCACCGAGACGACGAACGAGAACACCGCCCAGGGGAACTGCAGCACGGCGTAGAGCAGCGCCCGCCACGAGCCGCCGCTCTTCAGCACGGCCCCGGTCCAGGCCAGCGGGCCGTGGCCCTTCATCCGCAGCGGCTCCGGTTCGGCCACGTCCAGGCCGAGCAGCCCGCGCGCCCGCACCCGCTCCAGCACGCCGAGGCCGCGGCAGCCCGCCAGCGCCCCCGCCAGCACCGGGATGCCCAGGAACGTCACCAGCAGGCCGGCGCCCAGCGACACCATCGTGACGGCGTACGTGAAGAGCAGGATGCCGATCGGCAGGCTCAGCAGCACGTACGCCAGCTCCCGCCAGCTGCGTGCCTCGACCGGGGCCCGCAGCGCGGCGGGCAGCCGGTGCCGCGGCCGGCCGGTGCCGCCGTCGTGGAACCCGCCCCCGCTGTAGGGCGCGTACCCCTGTCCGTACTGCGATCCGTACTGGGTGGCCATGGGCGTCGTCCCGTTCCCCTCGTCCGCTGCCTCGTGTGCGGCTTCGTGTGCGCTCTGGTGTGCTGCTTGTCGCGGTCGTCCCGCCGTGACTCAAGACTGCTGGAGCGCGGCCCCCCGGGCCATGGAGCACGTCGGCGTCTCGGTCCGGGGGTTTTCCCTACCTCTGGGCGCCCGGCGCCTTCCCGGTGGCGGAACCGGCCGTACGGTCCCGCCAGGGCAGTTCCGCCGTGACCGTCGTCGGGCCGCCCTGCGGGGAGTCGACGACGAACAGACCGTCCACGGCGTTCAGCCGCTCCGCCAGCCCCCGCATGCCCGTGCCGCCGTCCAGCGACGCGCCGCCGCGGCCGTCGTCCCACACCTGGATCAGCAGCCGGTCCTCGGACCGCCACACGTCCACCGAGGCGGACCTCGCCCCGCTGTGCTTGCTGATGTTCTGCAGCAGCTCCGAGACCGTGAAGTAGGCGATGCCCTCGATGGCCTCCGCCGGGCGCGCGGGCAGGTCCGCCGTCACCTTCACCGGCACCGTGCAGCGCGAGGCCACCGACGACAGGGCCGCGTCCAGGCCCCGGTCGGTCAGGACGGCGGGGTGGATGCCGCGGGCCAGGTCGCGCAGCTCCTGCAGCGCGAGTTTCACCTCGCCGTGCGCCTCCGCGACCATCTCGGCCGCCGCGTCCGGGTCCTCCAGCAGCTTCTCCTTGGCCAGGCCGAGCCCCATCGCCAGGTTCACCAGCCGGGCCTGTGCCCCGTCGTGCAAATCCCGCTCGATGCGCCGCAGGTCGGCGGCGGCCGTGTCCACCACGACCCCCCGGTCGGACTCCAGCTCCGCGATCCGCCGCTCCAGCTCGTCGGAGGGCGACAGCAGGCCGCGCACCAGCGCACGGTCCACGTTGGTCAGCCCGCGCGCGATGAACGGCAGCACCGGCCACAGCACGAACAGCGAGGTCACCGTCACGGCGAAGGTGAGGACACCCCACGGCAGCCGGATGAATCCGTACAGGGCGGCCCGCCAGCCCACCGGGTCCTTCAGCATCAGCCACAACCGGTTGAGCCACCCCGTCGTGCGGCCCAGCGGCAGCGGGCTCGGCTCGTCGATGCCCACCCCGAGCAGGGCCCGGGCCCGCTTCCGCTCCAGCCTGCCCAGCAGGCGCGCCCCCACCAGCCCGGAGGCCAGCAGCGGGAGGCCCACCACGGTGATCGTGAGGGCGGTGCCGGTGGCCAGGACGGTCACCACGTAGACGAAACCGACCAGCGACACGGGGAGGTTCAGCAGGAGATGAGTGATCTCCTTCCACGTGGGCAGGCCGAAGGCGAAGCGGACGGGCGGCAGGCGGTCGCGGTCCGTACGGTCCGTGTCCCCGGCGCCGGACGCCGCCGGACCGGCAGAGGAGAGAGGTGCGGTCATAGGGGCCAGGGTGCCGTGTGGCGGCCGGACGCGCCATGAGGTCGGCCGCCCTGGTGAGCGGGGGAAAACCCCACCCCCGTGTCTCACGGTGTGACGGGCTGCTTACCCGCTCTTTATCAGGGCCTAGACTCCCGTGCGTACAGATCGTCGGGCGGACGAGCCGGGCAGACGAGTCGGACAGACGAGTCGGACAGGTGTCCGACAGGCCGTCCGGCAGGCGCCCGGCGGACGGCCGGCGGAGGGTCCGGCAGACCGGTCGGACACAGCGGCACGGGCACGACGGGACCGGGCGGAACAGGGAGCGAGGGACGGACGGTGACGCAGACGTTGCGGGAGACGGCGCGGGGGCAGGCCGTCGTCGTCGCGGCGGACTACTTCCACTCCTACTCGGTCGTCGGACTGCTCGCCGTGGTGGGAGTGCTGTTCGTCGCCGCCGCCTTCGGCGCGGGCCGGCTGCTGCGCCCGGTCGTCCCCACCCCGGAGAAGCTCCTGACGTACGAGTGCGGGGTCGACCCCGTCGGCGAGGGCTGGGCGCACACCCAGGTCCGCTACTACGTCTACGCCTTCCTGTACGTGATCTTCGCCGTCGACTCGATCTTCCTGTTCCCCTGGGCGACGGTCTTCGCCGCCCCCGGCTACGGCGCGGCGACGCTGGTGGAGATGTTCGTCTTCCTCGGCTTCCTGGCCGTCGGCCTGCTGTACGCATACAAGAAGGGCGTCCTGTCATGGACGTGAACCCCGCCGTGAACCCCGCGGTGCCCGAGCCCGTCGCGCTCCCGGAGCCCAAGCGGCTCGGCGCCCTGTCCCGGCTGGCCCCCGAGCCGATGAAGGTCGTCCTGAACTGGGGCCGCCGCTACTCGCTGTGGGTCTTCAACTTCGGTCTCGCCTGCTGCGCGATCGAGTTCATCGCCGCGTCGATGGCCCGCCACGACTTCATCCGCCTCGGCGTGATCCCCTTCGCGCCCGGGCCGCGCCAGGCGGACCTGATGGTCGTCTCCGGCACGGTCACGGACAAGATGGCCCCGGCCGTCAAACGGCTGTACGAGCAGATGCCCGAGCCGAAGTACGTCATCTCCTTCGGGGCCTGCTCCAACTGCGGCGGCCCCTACTGGGACTCGTACTCCGTCACCAAGGGCGTCGACCAGATCATCCCCGTGGACGTCTACGTCCCCGGCTGCCCGCCGCGCCCCGAGGCGCTGCTCCAGGGCATCCTCAAACTCCAGGAGAAGATCGCCCGGGAGTCGCTGGGGGAGCGGTACGGGAGCGGCACGGCACGTCCGTCGGCGGCGGCGCTGCGGAGCGGGCTGGTGCGGCCGCCGGTTCCCGGGGCACCGTCCGCGGCGGGAGGGTCCGCCGGCGGGGACGCCTCCGAGAGGGACGCCTCCGAGGGAGACGTGCGATGAGCGGCGCCGGCTGGCTGCCCGCGCCCGCCGCGGAACTGTTCGGCGCCGAGGCCACCGCGGAGGAGTCCTACGAGGTCCTGACGGTCGACGTACCGCCCGGGTCCTGGGTGTCCGCGCTGCTGACCGCGCGGGACGAGCTGGGCTGCACCTACTTCGACTGGCTGAGCGCGGTCGACGAGCCGGGCACGGGGTTCCGGGTCGCGGCGCACGTCGTCGCGCTGAATCCGCTGCGACGGCTGCTCGTCCGCACGACGGTCCCGCACGAGGCGCCGGCCCTGCCCACCGCCGTGGAGGTCTACGCGGGCGCCGCCTGGCACGAGCGCGAGACCCACGAGATGTTCGGCATCGGCTTCCCGGGCCATCCGGCGCTGGACCACCTCCTCCTGCCGGACACCTTCGAAGGCCACCCCCTGCGCAAGGACTTCGTGCTGGCCGCCCGGGTGGCCAAGGCCTGGCCGGGGGCGAAAGAACCGGGCGAATCGGACCACGGCGGGCCCAAGCGCCGCCAGATGCTGCCGCCGGGCGTCCCCGACCCCAACGAGTGGGGTCCCATGAAGGGCCGCCTCCCGGCCGCCCCGGCCCGCCCGGCCAGGGGCGCTGCCCGTGCTGCGGGCGAACGGCCGGCCGCCCGCGCGGCCGGTGACCGTCCGGTACGCCGCGCCCGCACGGCCGCCGAAGGCTCGGCGAGCCAGAGCGGCCCCAGCGACCGCGGCAGCCAGGCGAATGAGGCGAGCGAGGCGGTGGAGAGGGGAGCGGCGGCGGCCAGGCCGCGCCGGATGCGGAGCGCGAGCCAGGGCTCGGCGAGCCAGACGGCGCCCGGCGGCGCAGCCCCGGCACCGGCCACCCCCGGCCAGGACACGGCCGCCACGGGCGCCCCGGCGAAGAGGCCGGAGCAGACGGCGAGGCCGGACGGACCGGAGAGGGAGAGGCCCGAGCAGACGGGGAGGCCGGACGGCCGGGAACAGACGGGGAGGCCGGACGGAGCGGAGAGGCCGGAGGAGGCGACCGCGGCCGAGGGCGGTACGACGCCGTCGCCGTCCTCGTCCGCAACTCAGCAGGCGGCCGCCCCGGCCCCGTCGGCCGGGCCGCGCCGTATGCGCAGCGCGAGCGGGGGTTCCACCTCGCAGCGCTCGCAGCCGGCGGCCTCCACCCCGAAGGAGCAGCAGCCGGTCACGCCTGCCACCCCGCCCGCCCCTGCCAGGGCCCCGCGCAGCTCCGACGCGCCCTGGCACCACGCCCGTCCGGCGTTCGACGAACCCGGTCCCGCGAACCGGCGGCAGGAGCCCGGGGCCGCTGCCGGCACCTCGGCGGAGACCCCTGCGGACTCCCCCGCGCAGGCTCCTGCCGACGCTCCGGCGCAACCGCCCGCCCCCGGCGTCACCGACACCCCCGCCGGCCCTGAAACCCCCGAGGGCCCCGACACGCCCCACGGCCGAGACGGCAGCCGAAGCGACGGCCGGGAAGACGACCGAAGCGACGGCCGGGAAGACGACCGAGACGACAGCCGAAGCGACGGCCGGGAAGACGACCGAAGCGACGGCCGGGAAGACGACCGAGACGACAGCCGAGGCGACGGCCGAAAAGACGGCCGATGCAACCGCCGAGAAGACAACCGAGAAGGAGGCCCGCGGTGAACGGCGTGCTCGACGTCGCCCTGCGACTCCTGGTCGTCTTCGTGGTCTTCCTCACCTTCCCCCTGATCGTCGGTCAGACCGAGCACAAGGTGATGGCCCACATGCAGGGCCGCCTCGGCCCCATGTACGCGGGCGGCTTCCACGGCTGGGCCCAGCTCGTCGCGGACGGCGTGAAGTTCGCGCAGAAGGAGGACGTGGTCCCCGCCGGCGCGGACCGCCGCATCTTCCAGCTCGCGCCCGCCGTCTCCCTGCTCCCTTACCTGCTGGTGCTGCTCGCCCTCCCGATCGGCCCCGGCGAGGGTGCGGTCGGCCAGGTCCTGGACGCCGGCGTCTTCTTCGTCCTGGCCGTGATGGGCGTCGGCGTGCTCGGCTCGCTCATGGCCGGGTGGGCCTCCGCCAACAAGTTCTCCCTCCTCGGCGGCCTGCGCACCGCCGCCCAGCTCCTCGCCTACGAGCTGCCGATGCTGCTGACCGCCGCCTCCGTGGCCATGGCGGCCGGCACGGTCTCCCTGCCCGGCGTCCTCGACGCCTTCCACTGGTGGTGGGTGCCCTGGCAGATCGTCGGCGCGGTCGTGTTCTTCGTCGCCGGACTCGCCGAACTGCAACGCCCGCCGTTCGACATGCCCGTCGCCGACTCGGAGATCATCTTCGGCGCCTACACCGAGTACACGGGACTGCGGTTCGCGTTGTTCCTCCTCGCCGAGTACGCCGGGATCGTCGTCCTGTGCGGCCTGACCACCGTCCTCTTCCTGGGCGGCTGGCACGGCCCCTGGGGTGCCGACGGCCTCGGCTGGGTGTGGACCCTGCTGAAGACGGCCGTCCTCGCCTTCGTCGTCATCTGGCTGCGCGTCACCTACCCCCGGCTGCGCGAGGACCAGCTCCAGAAACTCTCCTGGACCCTCCTCGTCCCCCTCTCCCTCGCCCAGATCGCCCTCACCGGCATCGTCAAGGTGGTGATCTCCTAGATGGCCCCCATCCCCGGCTCCGGCCTTGCCAAGGGCCTGGCCGTCACCCTGCGCACGATGACGAGGAAGACCGTCACCGAGCAGTACCCGGACACCCAGCCCGACCTGCCGCCCCGCACCCGCGGAGTGATCGGCCTGTTCGAGGAGAACTGCACGGTCTGCATGCTGTGCGCCCGCGAGTGCCCGGACTGGTGCATCTACATCGACTCCCACAAGGAGACGGTCCCGGCGGCGGCCCCCGGCGGACGCGAACGCAGCCGTAACGTCCTCGACCGCTTCGCCATCGACTTCTCCCTGTGCATGTACTGCGGCATCTGCATCGAGGTCTGTCCTTTCGACGCGCTGTTCTGGTCCCCGGAGTTCGAGTACGCCGAGACCGACATCCGCGACCTCACCCACGAGCGCGACAAGCTCCGCGAGTGGATGTGGACCGTCCCCGCCCCGCCCGCCCTCGACCCCGGTGCGGAGGAACCCAAGGAGGCCGCCGCCGCCCGCAAGACCGCCGAGAAGCTCGCCGCCCAGCAGGAGGCCGAGCGGCAGGAGGCCGCGCAGGCCGAGGCAGAGGAGGGGGACGAGTGAACCCCGCCGCCCAGACCCACGGCTTCCTCTCCCCGACGGGGGTCGAGATCGCCTTCCTCCTCGTCGGCCTCGCCACCTTCGGCGCCGCGCTCGTCACCGTCACCACCCGGCAGCTCGTGCACGCCGCCCTGTGGCTGGTGGTGACCCTCGGCGGACTCGCCGTCGAGTACCTCCTGCTCACCGCCGAGTTCATCGCCTGGGTACAGGTCCTCATCTACGTCGGTTCCGTCGTCGTCCTCCTCCTGTTCGGACTGATGCTCACCAAGGCCCCCATCGGCCGCTCACCGGACGCCGACTCAGGCAACCGCCGGGCCGCCCTCGCCGTGGCCGTCGCCGCGGCCGCCGCCCTGGTCTGGGTGGTCGTCGACGCCTTCCGCACCACCTGGACCGACCTGGACGGCGCAGCCGCCGGGACGACGAAGGCCACCGGCCAGAGCCTCTTCCAGAACTGGGTCCTGCCCTTCGAGGCCCTCTCCGTGCTGCTCCTGGCCGCCCTGGTCGGCGCGATCGTCCTCTCCCGCAGGACGAAGGCGGACGTGAGCGCCCCCCGGCCCCCGCGGACGCGCGCCGAACGGGCCGCCGAGGAGGGCTCCCGCTGATGCATCTCGTCTACCCGGCCGTACTCTCCGCCCTCCTCTTCTGCACCGGCCTCTACGGCGTCCTCGCCCGCCGCAACGCGATCCTGGTCCTGATGTCCGTCGAGCTGATGCTCAACGCCGTCAACCTCAACCTCGTCGCCTTCGACGTCTGGCTCAGCAGGACCGCCGCCGAGACCCTGCACTCCGGCCAGGCCCTCACCCTGTTCACCATCGCCATCGCCGCCGCCGAGATCGGCATCGGACTGGCGATCGTCCTCGCCGTGTACCGCAACCGCGGCACCTCGGACATCGACCGGCTCCGCGACGCCGCAGAGAGCCCCGACGACGACACCGACGACGGACCCGGCCGCGACGCCGCCGCGACCGCGCCGGACCCCGGGAAGGCTGAGGCCACCGCGTGAGCACGACCACCCTCGCCGTCCTCGTCCCCCTCCTTCCGTTCCTGGCCGCCGCGGCCGGACTGCTGCTCGGCCGCACCGCCCCCGGCTTCGTCCGCCCGCTCGCGGCCCTGCCGACCCTCGCCTGTCTCGTCCTGGCCGTGCTGGTCGCGGCCGACCAGGGCGGCGGCCGGGCCCTCGACGCCGTCACCGAGCTGACGCCCACCGGCTCCGTCCCCGTCGAACTGGCCCTGCACATCGACGGCTACGCCGCACTCGTCGCCGTCCTGGTCGGTACCGTCGCGACCTGCGTGCAGCTCTACTCGACCGGCTACCTGCGCGACGACCCGCGCTACCCCTCCTACGCCGCGCTCGTCTCCCTGTTCACCTCCGCGATGCTGCTCGTCGTCTACTCCGGCGACCTGATCGTGCTGCTGGTCGGCTGGGAGGTCATGGGCATCTGCTCCTACTTCCTGGTCGGCCACTACTGGGAGACCCCCGAGGCCCGCGCCGCCTCCCTCAAGGCCTTCCTGGTGACCAAGCTCGGTGACGTCCCCTTCCTCATCGGACTCTTCGCGCTCGCCGGCGACACCGGCTCCTTCCGGATCACGAAGATCCTCGGCGCCGTCACCAGCGGCGGTCTGCACCACCCCACCCTGATCGCCCTGCTGCTCCTGGCCGGCGTGGCGGGCAAGTCGGCGCAGTTCCCGCTGCACTCCTGGCTGCCCGACGCGATGGCCGGCCCGACGCCCGTCTCCGCCCTGATCCACGCCGCGACGATGGTCGCCGCCGGCGTCTACTTCGTCGCCCGGCTCCTGCCCGTCTTCCAGGCCTCCCCGGCCGCGATGACCGTCCTCGCCGTCATGGCCGCCGTCACCATGGCCGGCTCGGCGCTCGCCGCGCTCGCCCAGGACGACATCAAACGCGTCCTCGCGTACTCGACGATCGGCCAGCTCGGCTACATGACCGGTGCCCTCGCCGTCGGCGACCGCGGCGCCGCCGTCTTCCACCTCCTGTCCCACGGCGCCTTCAAGGCGCTGCTCTTCCTCGCCGCCGGTGCCGTCATCCACGTCGCCGGCACCAACTCGCTGGCCGCCATGTCCCGCACCGGCAACCTGCGTGAGAGCGTCCCGGACGCCTACTGGACGATGACCGTCGCGCTCCTGTCTCTCGCCGCGATCCCTCCCTTCAGCGGCTTCTTCTCCAAGGAGTCCGTCCTCGGCGCCGCCGAGCGCGTCGCCACCGGCCACACCGGCCAGGCCCCCGGCGCGGCCGGCTGGACCGTCCTCGTGGCCGGCCTGCTCACCGCCCTGCTGACCGGTGCGTACGCCATGCGGCTGTGGCTGCTGGCCTTCCGCGGACAGGGCGCCGAGCCCCCCGGCCACGGCAGGCAGCCCGTGACCATGAACGCCGTGCTCTGGGTGCTGGCCGTGCCCTCCCTCGCCTTCGGCGGCCTCGCCTTCCGCGTCCTGCCCGACTGGTTCGGCGGCCCCTCCCTCGCCCCGGCCCTGACCACCTCCGTCCTCAGCACGGGCCTGGCCCTGGCCGGCATCGTCCTCACCTACGGCGCCTGGCGGCACACCACCGCCCTCGCCGCCCGCACCCCGATGGGCGCGGTCGCGGCCCACCCCGGGGCCGACGCCGGACTCGTCGAGGCCGAGGCCATCGCCACCCACCGGCCCGCGTACGGAGACATCGCCTACGCGGCCGACCCGGCCGACCCCGCACGGCTGCTGCTCGGCCCGCTGCACCGGCACGCGGCCACCGGTTTCCACCTGGACGCCGTCTACCGGACCCTGTTCGTCCGCCCGGTCCTGGCCGGTGCGAGCCTCGTCCGGTTCCTCGACCGCGAGGTCGTCGAGACCTACGTACGGGGTGCGGGGGCCGCACCCCGGCTGCTGGGGGCCGCCGTGCGGCGCGCCCAGACCGGCAATGTGCAGACCTATGTGAGCGCGCTGCTCGCCGGCACCGTCGTCCTGGCGGTCGCCGTCGTCCTCGTCGCCACGGGAGCGTGAGCAGGCGTGATCGATATCAGCGAGTCCGTGATGCAGTTCCTTCTGGCGTTCGTCGTCGTCGGCCCGCTCCTGGGAGCGCTCGCCGCCCTCCTGCCGGCCCCGCCGGGGCTGAAGGGGAAGTCACCCGGGCAGGCCGTGCTCCGGCACGGGGTGACCGTCACCGGCGTCGTCCTGGCGGCCGCGATCGTCCTCGCGCTCGGCTTCGACCACGACCACCCGTCGAGGATGCAGGCCACGACCGACATCAGCTGGATCCCCGCACTCCACGTGCGCGTCCACCTCGGCATCGACGGCATCTCCCTCCCCCTCGTCGTCCTGACCGCGCTGCTGACCTTCCTGTGCGCGCTGTACAGCTACTTCAAGCCGCCCGCGGGCCCGGCCCCGAAGGCCTTCGTCGCGCTGCTGCTCCTGCTCGAGTCCGGCACGCTGGCGACCTTCGCCGTCCTCGATCTGGTGCTCTTCTTCCTCGCCTTCGAGACGGTGCTCGTCCCGATGTACTTCCTCATCGCCCGCTGGGGCGGCGAGGGCCGGCGGGCCGCCGCGTGGCGGTTCATCCTCTACACCCTCCTCGGCTCGGTCGTCATGCTGCTCGGCCTGCTCCTGATCGGAATCAAGGCGGGCACGTTCGACATGGTGGCACTCGCCACTGACAACGGCCGGTCGCTGACCGCGTCCGTGCAGGTCATCGCCGTACTGGCGATCGGGATCGGGCTCGCTGTGAAGACTCCGATGTGGCCGCTGCACAGCTGGCTCCCCGACGCGCACACCGCCGCCCCGACCGTCGGCTCGGTCCTGCTGGCGGGCGTCCTGCTGAAGATGGGCACGTACGGTTTCGTGCGGATCCTGCTGCCCGTCGCGCCGCACGGCTTCCACACCTTCGCGCCCTACCTCGCCGCCTTCGCCGTGGCCGGGATCGTCTACGGCTCCCTGGCCTGCCTCGCCCTGGCCCGGCAGGGCGCGCGGGGCGACCTGAAACGCCTCATCGCCTACTCCTCCGTCGGCCACATGGGCTTCGTCCTGCTCGGCATCGCCACCATGACCCCGACCGGCGTGAACGGCGCCCTGTTCGCCAACATCGCCCACGGCCTCATCACCGGCCTGCTGTTCTTCCTGGTCGGCGCACTCAAGGACCGTACGGGCACCACGGATCTGGACACGCTGGCGCAGGAGACCGGGGCCGCCCTCTACGGCAGGGCGCCGCGCCTGGGCGGGCTGATCGCCTTCGGCGCGGTCGCCTCCCTCGGCCTGCCGGGCCTGGCCGGGTTCTGGGGCGAGATGCTCGCCCTGTTCGGCTCCTTCGAGCCGGCCGCCGGTCTCAGCCGGCCCGCCTTCCTCACCTTCATGGCGATCGGCGCTTTCGGCACCCTCCTGACGGCCGCGTACATGCTCGTCGTGGTCCGCCGCGTCTGCATGGGCTCGGTGGCGCAGGAGACGCCGGGACTCGCCGACGTACACGGGTTCGAGTTCGCGGCCTGGACGCCGCTCGTCGCCCTCACCGTCCTCGCCGGCCTGTGGCCCAAGGCCCTGCTCGGCCTCACCGACCCGGCCGTGCAGCAGCTCCTCGCAGGAGGCACCCGATGAGCGTCCTGGCCCAGCCGGCGGCCGCCTCGGTGGTCCAGTCCGTCGACTGGCTCGCCATCGCGCCGCCCACCCTCACCGCGGTGACCGCCCTCGCCGTGCTCGTCGCCGACCTCTTCGTGCCCGCCGCGCGCAAACCCGTCCTCGGCTGGGTGTCGGTCGCGGGCCTCGCCGCCTCCGCGCTGCTCCTGCTGCCCCTCCTGGACGGCCACCGCAGCACCTTCTGCCGGGCCGGGCAGGCGGCAGGCCCCTGCAGCTACACCGCGGACCACTTCGCGCTCGTCATCCAGTTCCTGGTCCTGGGCGGAGCGCTGCTCGCCGCCCTGCTGTCGGTGACCGCGCTCCGGGACGCGCGCGGGGGACTCCCCGCAGGGGAGTACTGGTTCCTGCTGCTGTCCTCCGCCGCCGGCGCGGCCCTCCTGCCCGCCTCCCGCGACCTGGCGACCCTGATCGTCGCCCTGGAGGCCGCCTCCCTGCCCGCCTTCGCCCTCGTCGGCCTCCGGCACGGCGACCGCAGGTCCTCCGACGCGGCCCTGAAGTTCTTCCTGTCGTCGGTCACCGCCACCGCGGTCAGCCTCCTGGGCGTCAGCTTCGTCTACGCCACCACCGGCACGCTCTACCTCACCCAGGTGGCCGACCGCCTCCCGCACGTCGACGCGCAGTTCCACACCCTCGCCCAGACCGGTGTCGTCCTCACCCTGATCGGCTTCGCCTTCAAACTGGCCGCCGTCCCGTTCCATTTCTGGGTGCCCGACACCTACGTGGGCGCCCCCCTGCCGATCGCCGCCTACCTGTCCGTCGTCGGCAAGGCCGTCGGCTTCAGCGGCCTGATCCTCACCGCGGTCCTCGCGTTCCCCTCGTACGCCGACGTCTGGGGCCCGGCGCTCGCCGTGCTCGCCGCGCTCACCATGACCGCCGGCAACGTCGGCGCCCTGCGCCAGCAGGCCACGCGCGCGTACAGCGCGGTCCGGCTGCTCGCCTGGTCCTCCGTCGGCCAGGCGGGCTACCTCCTGGTGCCGATCGCCGCCGCCGGTTACGCCGAGGACGCGCAGAAGGCGATCGGGTCCACCGTCGCGTACGCCCTCATGTACGCCGTCGTGAACCTCGGTGCCTTCGCCGTGGCCGCGCTCGTGGGGCGCACCCGGGCCCGCAACCGCGTCGCCGACTACCGCGGGCTGTACGCCGCCAACCCGGCGACCGCCCTCCTGCTGGCCTTCTTCCTGCTGTGCCTCGCCGGGCTGCCGCCGGGCATCATCGGCCTGTTCGCGAAGGTCACCGTCTTCGCCGCCGCCGTCGACGCCGGGCTCGGCTGGCTGGCCGTCGTCATGGCCGTCAACGTCGTCATCGCGCTGTACTACTACCTCCATTGGACCGCGCTGCTGTTCCGTTCCCCCGAGGGCGAACCCGTGCGGCACCGCGTCCCGGCGCCCCTGACCGCCGCGATCACCCTGGCGGGCCTCCTGGGCGTCGCCCTGTCCGGGGCGCCCCAGCTGGTGCTGCGCTTCGCGAGCGGCGGCCTGTTCTGAGTCACCCGGACGGCCCGGCACCCTCCGCACGGGCCAGGGAACCCAGGGCGCTCGCCTGGCGTTGACCAGTACGGAAGGGTCCACTGGACGTGACACCACGACACCGGTGGACCGAACAGCAGCAAGCGAAGGGTTCCCCTGCCGCACCACTTGGAGGGCGTACCGTGCACCGCCGGCACAACGGGCTCAGGACCGCAGTACTCCTCGGGGGACTGTCCGCACTCATCATCGTCATCGGCAGTCTCTTCGGCCGCACCGGCCTGATCGTCGCGGTTCTCGTCGCGCTCGGCACCAACGCCTACGCGTACTGGAACAGCGACAAGCTGGCCCTGCGCGCCATGCGGGCCCGCCCGGTCAGCGAGTTCGAGGCCCCGGCCCTGTACCGGATGGTCCGCGACCTCTCCACCCAGGCGCGCCAGCCGATGCCCCGCCTGTACATCTCCCCGACGGAGGCACCCAACGCCTTCGCGACCGGCCGCAACCCGCGCAACGCCGCGGTGTGCTGCACGGAAGGCATCCTGCGCCTCCTGGACGAGCGCGAACTGCGCGGTGTCATCGGCCACGAGCTGAGCCACGTCTACAACCGCGACATCCTGATCTCCTCGGTCGCCGGCGCCCTCGCCTCCGTGATCATGTTCCTGGTCAACTTCGCCTGGCTGATCCCGGTGGGCCGGTCCGACGACGACGAGGGCCCGGGCATCTTCGGCATGCTCCTGATCATGATCCTCGGCCCGCTCGCGGCCAGCCTCATCCAGCTGGCCATCAGCCGCTCCCGCGAGTACGAGGCCGACGCGTCCGGCGCGCGCCTCACCGGTGACCCGCTCGCCCTCGCCGGAGCCCTGCGCAAGCTGGAGGCGGGCACCCAGCAGCTCCCGCTGCCCCCGGAGCCCCGCATCGAGACCGCGAGCCACATGATGATCGCGAACCCCTTCCGCCCCGGTCAGGGGCTGTCGAAGATGTTCTCCACACACCCGCCCATGGCGGAGCGCATCGCCCGACTCGAACAGATGGCAGGTCGCCGACAGTGAAGACAATCCTGAACGTCATCTGGCTGGTCCTGAGCGGCTTCTGGCTGTTCCTCGGCTACCTCTTCGCGGGCGTGCTCCTGTGCATCACCGTGATCGGCATCCCGTTCGGCATCGCGGCGTTCCGCATAGGCGTCTACGCCCTGTGGCCCTTCGGGTACACCACGGTCGAGCGCCGCGACGCGGGCGCCCCCTCCTGCATCGGCAACGTGCTGTGGCTCGTGCTGGCGGGCTGGTGGCTGGCGCTCGCCCACATCGTGACGGGCGTCATGCTCTGCGTCACGATCATCGGCATCCCGTTCGGCATCGCGAACTTCAAGCTCATCCCGGTCTCGCTGCTGCCGCTGGGCCGCGAGATCGTCCGGACGGACGAGCCCTTCGCCACCCGCTGAGCCGCCGCGTGTCACGGCCCGGGGGCCCCGCAGGCCGATGCAACCGTAGAAAGGTCCCGCGGCGTCTTCCTGGACGACACGGGTGCGAACACGCGTGGGGCATACACGGGCGACGACCACAGGTCGCCGGGAAAGGCAGGTTCAGGACATGGGCGTCATCAGCTGGATCATCCTGGGGCTGCTGGCCGGGGCCATCGCGAAGGTCCTGCTGCCGGGCCGCGACCCCGGCGGCTTCATCGGCACGACCCTCATCGGCATCGCAGGCGCCTTCATCGGCGGCTGGATCTCGGCACGCTGGCTGGACCACCCGATCTCCAAGCACTTCTACGACGGCGCCACCTGGGCGGCGGCGATCGGCGGCTCGCTCGTCCTGCTGATCGCCTACCGCATCCTCTTCGGCAACTCGCGCGACTGATCCGGCGCCACGCGCCGCACGGGGGCGGCGCTGACGGGCGCGGAAGCGCGGAAGGGTGGGCACCGCCTCGGTGCCCACCCTTCCGGCATGCCGGTCCTACCGGTAGTTGACGAACTGCAGCGCGAAGTCGAAGTCCTGGCCCTTCAGCAGCGCGATCACGGCCTGCAGGTCGTCCCGGCTCTTGGAGCTGACCCGCAGCTCGTCGCCCTGGACCTGGGCCTTGACGCCCTTGGGGCCCTCGTCACGGATGAGCTTGGCCACCTTCTTGGCGTTCTCCTGGGAGATGCCCTCCTGGATGGAGGCGAAGAGCTTGTACTCCTTGCCGGACAGCTGCGGCTCGCCCGCGTCCAGGGCCTTCAGCGAGATGCCGCGCTTGATCAGCTTGGACTGGAAGACGTCGAGGACCGCCTTCACCCGCTCCTCGGAGTCGGCCTCCATGAGGATCTTCTCTCCGGACCACGAGATCGAAGCACCCACGCCCTTGAAGTCGTAGCGCTGCGAGATCTCCTTGGCGGCCTGGTTGAGGGCGTTGTCGACCTCCTGCCGCTCGACCTTCGAGACGATGTCGAAACTGGAGTCGGCCATGTCCTGTGGCTCCTTGTATCGGGGTGTGTCGGGATGTGTCGGAGTGCGTCGCACGTGTGTGCCGGCGGGTGTGGGGGCAGCCGCCGCGCCCGGCCGTGGGGCCCGGGTCCGCATCCGCCCCAGCCTAGTCACCTCCCGCCCCGGCGACGCCGATCAATCGGGTGGCGAAGCACCCCTGCGGATCGGGTATTGTTTACGTCGTTGCCAGAGAGCACCGCCGAAAGGCAGTTCGAACGGCAGCAAACCCCGGCGGTGTGCCCGAGCGGCCAAAGGGAGCAGACTGTAAATCTGCCGGCTCAGCCTTCCCAGGTTCGAATCCTGGCGCCGCCACACTGGGGAAAACCCCCTCCGATCAGCCTTTACGGCAGGCCGGAGGGGGTTTCTTCGTTGTGGGGCGGTTTCCGGTACAGCGGGGGACTCCGGCGGTGCAGGCATAGCTTGCCTTCAGGGGATTCTTCGACAAGCTGACCGGTACTCAGCGCCCGCCGGACCGGGTACCGGCCGTCCCGGGGGAAGAGGTGCGGGCGGCGCTGCTCAGCCTGAACGGGCCGGAGGTTCCGTTCGTCGTCCGCTACGGCGGCGGTGAGCAGTGCGACCTGCCGGCGGAATGGCGGTTGACGGAGCCCGCATGGCAGCAGACCTTCCTCCGGTCCCGGATCAGTCAGGCCGTGCGGATCCGCATGCGGCTGGACCACCATGCGCACGAGGTCCGGGCTGTTGAGGAACAGTGGGAACTGAGCCGCGTCGGAAGCCCGACGAGGCTCCAGGTCACCTCGACGTACACCCGCGGGCCGAGCCGGACCGTCAGCCGTCAGTGGACCGTCGGACGGGGGGCCGACGGCCGTGTGGAGGCCACGGAGACCTTCCGCTTCGACAGCGCCCGGATGCGCGAGCCGCTGCGCCACGCCGTCCTGGAGTCCGGCTGGACCTGGCGGGGAGTGGTCTTCGGCAAGCTGTGAGGCCACGGCTTCGACGCGCGTGCCGGGCGGTCCTGCGAAGCGGTGGCCGCGCCCCGCCGCCCCGGCGTTGTCGGTGCCCCGGTGCACACTGGCCCCATGTCCTCGTCCTCGCGCCGTAGAGCCTGCCCCGTGTGCCGCCGGGAGATCGCTGTCGTCGCCGGGCGGTTCGCGCGGCACGACCCGCCCGGGGCGCGCGGCACCGGCGAGCTGACCTCGTGCCCCGGCTCACGCCGGCCCGCGCAACTCGGGGCCGTACAGCCCTCGCTGGACGGATACGCCGTCCCCGAGTTCCCCGGGCAGCTCAGCCTGTTCTGAGCGGCCGGCGGGCGCGCCGCGTCCCGTCTGCCCGTGCGCTCAGTTCCCGGCCACGGACTTCACCGCCACCGACACCGGCGTCGAACCGCCGACCAGTTCCAGGGTCAGTCCCGCTGTCGCCGGGGTGTCCACCAGTTCGGCCAGCACCGTGGCCACGTCGTCGCGGGACACAGACCCCCGGCCGGTGTGCGCCTCCAGCCGCACCTGGCCGGTGCCGGATTCGTCCGTCAGCGAACCCGGGCGCAGGATCGTCCAGTCGAGGCCGTCCTGCGCGCGGACGTGGTCGTCCGCCTCGCCCTTGGCGCGCAGGTACACGTCGAAGACGTCGTCACCCTCGTGGCGCGCGTCCGCGCCCATCGAGGACACGACCACGTGACGCCGTACCCCCGCCCGGACCGCCGCGTCGGCGAACAGCACCGCCGCCCCCTTGTCCACCGTGTCCTTGCGGGCCGCGCTGCTGCCCGGTCCCGCACCCGCCGCGAACACCGCCGCGTCCGCGCCCCGCAGCTGCTGCGCGACCTCCTCGGCCGAGGCGGACTCCAGGTCCAGCACGACCGGTTCGGCGCCGGCCGCCCGCAGGTCGTCGGCCTGCTCGGCGCGGCGGATGATGCCCGCGACCTCGTCCCCCCGCGCGGCGAGCAACCGCTCCAGCCGCAGCGCGATCTGACCATGACCACCAGCGATGACAATGCGCATGTCTCCGACCGTACGCCCGGACGGCCGTATCCGCCGCACGGCTTCGGCACGCCCCGGCGGCGCACCAGCGATCACCCGTCCCGGTCCCGCGCCCGGGGAACCCTTCCCGGACCGCCGCCCCAGGAAACGCTCCCCGGACAAGCGCCCCGGACAGCCCGGGGGCGCACCCCCGGATGCGTCCCGGACGCCCCCCGCCCTCCCCGCGGGCACCCCGCTCCGCCCGGCCCGGACGGCGCGTCCCACCGTCCCCCGCCCCTACGACAACTCCCCCCGCCCCTGCCGCGGCAGCCCCAGTTCCACCGACGCCGCCGAGTCGCAGAACTCCCGTACCGCGCTGGTACGCGCCACCACGCGCCCCCGGTGCACCACGAGGCGGCTGTACGCGAGCGACAGCGCCCCCGCGAGCCGGTCACCGCGCACCGCGAGCAGTTCGGCCGGGAACCCGGCCTCCACCCGCACCTCGGGCAGACCGAGCACCGCCCGGGCGGAGGCGCTCACCATCTCGTAGGCGTCCTCGGGACGCAGTCCGTACCGGGAGACCAGCAGGTAGGCCGCCTCCAGCGGGTCGCCGCGGCCGACCGGGTTGGACACGTCCCGCAGGGCGCCGCTGCCCGCGGCCACCCGCACCCCGGCCGCCCGCAGCAGCCGTACCGGAGCCGTCCCCGGGCCCTCCGCGCCCGCGCACCCGCCCTGCGGCAGGCACACCACCGTCACGCCCGCCGCGGCCAGCTGGTCCGCGGTCCGGGCCGCCGCCTCGGCGGGCAGCCGGGCCAGGCCGCCGCAGGGACTCAGCGTCACACCGGGACGAAGTCCGCCCGCCATCACCGCGATCCGGGCGAGGCGGGCCGGGTCGGTGCCGTCGGTGTGCAGGTCGACCGGGCAGCCGTGCTCGGAGGCCACCTCCAGGACGGCCTCCACGTACCCGGTGGGATCGGGGTCGACGTCAGGGCAGCCGCCGACGACACAGGCACCCATCTTGACCGCGTCGCGCAGTACCGCCAGGCCGTCCGCGCCGGCCGCACCGGTCAGCACCCGCGGCACCGCCACCGTCGTCAGCTCGGCCAGCCCGCGCAGCGCACGGCGCGCCCGCAGCACGGCCGTCAAGGCGCCCAGGCCCTGGACGTCACCCACGCGCACGTGCGCGCGCAGCGCGGTGGCGCCGTGTCCGAGCTGGAGCAGCGCCGCCTCGGTGGCCCGGCGCTGGACGTCCTCCGGGTCGTAGGAGAGGGGCCCGTCGGTGTCGGCGGTCAGGGCGGTGTCGGCGTGCGCGTGGGGCTCGGCCGGGGCCGGCAGGAGCAGGTAGCCGCTGAGGTCCACGCGGGCCCCGCCGTCCCGCGCCACGCCCTCGCGCGCCCGGCCCCCGCGCGGCTCGTCCGCGCCGCGCTCACCGCCCCGGCCGGGGCCGCCGTCCCGCTCCGCCGCACCGGGCCGGACGGCGGGGCCGTCGGCCGTGCCCAGGCTGCCGGCGGTGCCCACCGCCTCGATGCGGCCGCCGGACAGCCGTACGTCCACGGTCCGGCCGTCGGTGAGCCGTGCTCCGCACAGCAGCAGGGTGTCCGGCTCCGGCCGGCCGGAGGGTCCCGGGGAGGACGACGAGTGGGGCGGCTGCGGCTGACCGGGGGGCATCGCACTCCAGGTACGACAGGTGAACACGGGACAGGGGGCGCGCGGTGCGCACACCGGGGCACGCAAGATCACGCAGAGTGCGTCGAGCCTAGGGTGACCGCCCGCCGGGAAGCGGGAGGAGCGCAATAGTCGTACCGGTGTGGCCGCCCGGTCGGGGGGTGCCGGACACGGGAGGCGGGGCCCGCGGAACGGATTTGGGCGAACGGCTGCGGACCGTGTAATGTCTTCATCGCTCGCCCCAATAGCTCAGTCGGCAGAGCGTCTCCATGGTAAGGAGAAGGTCTACGGTTCGATTCCGTATTGGGGCTCTGGTGTGAGAGGTTCCCGCCGTGAGGCGGGGCCCGATCTCATCAAAGCGGTGTAGCTCAGTCGGTAGAGCAAGCGGCTCATAATCGCTGTGTCACCGGTTCAAGTCCGGTCACCGCTACTGACAGTAGCCGATTGCGGGGTCGGTCCTTCGATCGGCTACTCTTTCTTGCGTTGAAGTTAGTCCATCCGTTCGTCTTAGGAGCACTCACGTGGCTGCCACCGACGTCCGCCCGAAGATCACGCTGGCCTGCGTGGAGTGCAAGGAGCGGAACTACATCACCAAGAAGAACCGGCGTAACAACCCGGATCGTCTTGAGATGAAGAAGCACTGCCCGCGTTGCAACGCGCACACCGCGCACCGCGAAACGCGATAAATCAGGCTCATACGTGAGGCCGCCCCCGCACCATGGGGGCGGCCTCACGTTGTTTCACCAGCTCCGCCGCTTCTCCGGCTCCGGTGGATCCCGGCTCCCCGTCGTCTCCCCGGATCCCTCCGCACGACCGCAGTTGACACCAGGAGGTACCGAGCCCATGGCGCTCGACCAGTCCTTCGTGGGCCGTTC
This sequence comes from Streptomyces sp. Xyl84, assembly GCF_059731885.1. Classification (NCBI taxonomy): domain Bacteria; kingdom Bacillati; phylum Actinomycetota; class Actinomycetes; order Kitasatosporales; family Streptomycetaceae; genus Streptomyces; species Streptomyces sp. Xyl84. The sequence continues at coordinate 3,054,725 of NZ_AP029182.1, read as the reverse complement.
CTATCCGCCCACCGCCCCCTACGAGGTGGGCCGGGAGAAGATCCGCGAGTTCGCCCAGGCGGTGGGTGACGCCAACCCGGCGTACACGGACCCCGAGGCCGCCCGGGCACTCGGCCACCCCGATGTGATCGCCCCGCCGACCTTCGTGTTCCTGATCACGTACCGGGCCGCCGGCGAGGTCGTCCAGGACCCGCGGCTCGGCCTCGACTACAGCCGCGTGGTGCACGGCGACCAGAAGTTCGCCTACAAGCGGCCCGTGCGCGCCGGGGACCGGCTGACCGTGACCTCGACCATCGAGGCGGTCAAGACCATGGCCGGCAGCGACATCCTGGACATCCGCGGCGAGGTGCACGACGCGGCGGGCGAGCACGTGGTGACCGCCTGGATGAAGCTGGTGGCCCGTGCGGCCGAGGAGGCGTGAGGAACCGATGACGGCGAAGATCTCCTACGACGACGTCGAGGTCGGCACCGAACTGCCGGGCCGCGCCTTCCCCGTGACCCGTACCACCCTCGTCCAGTACGCGGGTGCCTCCGGGGACTTCAACCCGATCCACTGGAACGAGAAGTTCGCCAAGGAGGTCGGACTGCCGGACGTGATCGCGCACGGCATGTTCACCATGGCCGAGGCGATCCGCGTCGTCACCGACTGGACCGGGGACCCCGGGGCGGTCGTGGAGTACGGCGTCCGCTTCACCAAGCCCGTCGTCGTCCCGAACGACGACAAGGGGGCGCTCGTCGAGGTCGTCGGCAAGGTCGGCGCCAAGCTCGACGACCGCACCGTGCGGGTCGACCTGATCGCGACGTGCGGCGGCCAGAAGGTCCTCGGCAGGTCCCAGGCGGTCGTCCGGCTGGCCTGACGCCGCCTGCCGTCCGCCGTCGCGGGCCGAGGCGGTGCTGTCGGCGGGGCCCCGTAGTCTTGGGCGCGTGCAGGAACTCCACGACGCGCCCCTCGCCCCGCTGACCACCTTCCGGCTGGGCGGCCCCGCGACCCGGCTGATCACCGCGACCACCGACGCGGAGGTCGTCGACGCCGTCCGCGAGGCCGACGCCGCGGGCACCCCGCTGCTGGTCATCGGCGGCGGCTCCAACCTGGTCATCGGTGACAAGGGCTTCGACGGCACCGCGCTGCACATCGCCACCCGCGGCTTCGACCTCGACGGGACGACGCTGGAGCTGGCCGCCGGCGAGGTGTGGACCGACGCCGTCGCCCGCACCGTGGAGGCCGGGCTCGCGGGCATCGAGTGCCTCTCCGGCATCCCCGGCTCCGCCGGCGCCACCCCCGTCCAGAACGTGGGGGCGTACGGCCAGGAGGTCTCCGCCACCATCACCGAGGTCGTCGCCTACGACCGCGCGGCCGGCGAGACGGTGACCCTGGCCAACGCGGACTGCGCCTTCTCCTACCGGCACAGCCGCTTCAAGGAGCACCCCGACCGGTACGTCGTCCTGCGGGTCCGTTTCGCCCTGGAGGACGCGGGCGGGCTGTCGGCGCCCCTCAGATACGCCGAGACGGCCCGCGCCCTGGGCGTGTCCGCCGGTGACCGCGTCCCGCTGGGCACCGCCCGCGACACCGTGCTGAAGCTGCGCGCGGGCAAGGGCATGGTGCTGGACCCCGAGGACCACGACACCTGGTCGGCCGGGTCCTTCTTCACCAACCCCATCCTCACGGACGCCGAGTTCGACGCGTTCCGCGCGCGCGTGCGGGAGCGGCTGGGCGAGGACGCCGAGCCGCCCGCCTACCCGGCGGGTCAGGGACGCACCAAGACCTCGGCGGCCTGGCTGATCGACAAGGCCGGCTTCACCAAGGGCTACGGCACGGGCCCGGCCCGCATCTCCGGCAAACACACACTCGCCCTCACCAACCGCGGCGGCGCCACCACGGAGGACCTGCTGGCCCTCGCCCGCGAGGTCGTGGCGGGCGTCCACGAGGCCTTCGGCGTCACCCTGGTGAACGAGCCGGTGACGGTCGGAGTGAGCCTGTAGCCGCCCGGAGATCGCATAGGGTCGATCCCTGTCCGACAGGGAGGGGAAGGACCATGCGGGGCGTACGGGGCCTGCGGGGCGGCCGGGGCATCGTGATCGCGGTCGCGGCCGTACTGGTGGGCGCGCTCGCCACAGGGTGCGATCAGGGAGCCGGCGGCGGCAAGGCGGCCGGCGGGAACGGCGGCGACGGGAAGCCCGCCGCCGCGGCCACCGGGGCGGCGGCGGCCACGCAGACGCTCGCGCCCGACGGCACCACCGTCCGTGTCGGTTCCCCGCGGGCGAAGACGGTCGTCCACGTCTACGAGGACATGCGCTGCCCGGTCTGCAAGAAGTTCGAGACCGAGGGCGGCGGCGAGGCCCTGCGCGATCTGGTCCGCTCCGGTGAGGTCCGGGCGGAGTACACCCTGGCCTCCTTCCTCGACCGCGACGGCGGCCACGGCTCCGAGAAGGCCGCGAACGCCCTGCGGGCCGCCCTGGACGCGGGCAGGTTCGCCGAGTTCCACGACGTCCTCTTCGCCCACCAGCCCGAGGAGAGCGTCGACGGCTACACCGACGCGTTCCTGCTGGACATGGCCTCCCGCGTGAAGGGCCTGCGCGGCCAGGAGTTCGACGCGGCGGTCAAGGGCATGAAGTACCGCGGTTTCGTGGCCGCCTCCGCGCGCGCCTTCGACGCCTCCGGGGTGACCGGCACGCCCACCCTGAAGGTCAACGGCAGGACGGTCCCGCAGTCGATGAGCGGCGCGCTCTTCGACAAGTCGTCGCTGCCCATGGTGATCGGCGCCCTGTCGCAGTCCTGACCCCTCTCCCGGTCCTCCTCCCGGCCTTCCGCACGCCCCTCCTGCCGTCCCTCAGCCGGCCAGCCAGTCGTCGACCCCGGACAGCAGCTTGGCCCGTACGTCCTCCGGGGCGGCCGAGCCGCGGATCGACTGGCGGGCCAGTTCGGCCAGTTCGGCGTCGGTGAAGGCGTGGTGGCGGCGGGCGAAGTCGTACTGGGCCGCCAGCCGGGAGCCGAAGAGCAGGGGGTCGTCGGCGCCGAGCGCCATCGGGACGCCGGCGTCGTACAGGGTCCGCAGGGGCACGTCCGCGGGCTTCTCGTACACGCCGAGGGCCACGTTGGAGGCCGGGCAGACCTCGCAGGTCACGCCGCGCTCGGCGAGACGCCGCATGAGACGCGGGTCGTCCGCCGCCCGCACGCCGTGGCCCACCCGGTGGGCGTGCAGGTCGTCCAGGCAGTCACGGACCGAGGACGGACCGGCCAGCTCGCCGCCGTGCGGGGCCGCGAACAGGCCGCCCTCCCGGGCGATCGCGAACGCCCGGTCGAAGTCCCGCGCCATGCCCCGGCGCTCGTCGTTGGACAGGCCGAAGCCGACCACGCCCCGGTCGCGGTAGCGCACGGCCAGCCGGGCCAGCGTGCGGGCGTCCAGGGGGTGCTTCATGCGGTTGGCCGCGACCAGGACCCGCATCCCCAGGCCCGTCTCGCGCGAGGCCGCCTCGACCGCGTCCAGGATGATCTCCAGCGCCGGGATCAGCCCGCCCAGACGCGGCGCGTACGAGGTCGGGTCGACCTGGATCTCCAGCCAGCCCGAGCCGTCCCTGATGTCCTCCTCGGCGGCCTCGCGCACCAGCCGCTGGATGTCCTCCGGCTCCCGCAGGCAGGAACGCGCCGCGTCGTACAGCCGCTGGAAGCGGAACCAGCCCCGCTCGTCCGTCGCCCGCAGTCTCGGCGGTTCCCCGCTGAACAGGGCCTCGGTCAGCGCGTCGGGCAGCCGTACGCCGTACTTGTCGGCCAGTTCCAGCAGGGTGGCGGGGCGCATCGACCCGGTGAAGTGCAGGTGCAGATGGGCCTTCGGCAGCTCAGAGACATCACGTACACGCTCCATCCCAGGATCCTGCCGTACGCCCCCCGGGTCCCGGTAGCCGTTTCCCCGTTCGTGGTCTTGCTCGCACAAAGGTCAGGGGCGCACCACCCCGGAACGTTCCCAGGTGATGCGCCCCTTTTCTCGCCTTTCGCGTCAGTCCCTGGCCTCGGCCAGCAGCTTCTGCATCCGGCTCACGCCCTCCACCAGGTCCTCGTCGCCGAGGGCGTAGGACAGCCGCAGGTAGCCCGGGGTGCCGAAGGCCTCGCCGGGGACGACCGCCACCTCGGCCTCCTCCAGGATGAGCGCGGCCAGCTCGACCGAGTTCTGCGGGCGCTTGCCGCGGATCTCCTTGCCGATCAGCTCCTTCACCGACGGGTAGGCGTAGAACGCGCCCTCCGGCTCGGGGCAGAGCACGCCGTCGATCTCGTTGAGCATCCGCACGATGGTCCTGCGGCGCCGGTCGAAGGCCTCGCGCATCGTCGCGACGGCCTCCAGGCCGCCGGAGACCGCGGCGAGGGCGGCCACCTGGGCGACGTTCGAGACGTTGGACGTGGCGTGCGACTGCAGGTTGGTCGCGGCCTTGACCACGTCCTTGGGGCCGATGACCCAGCCCACGCGCCAGCCGGTCATGGCGTACGTCTTGGCCACACCGTTGACGACGACGCACTTGTCGCGCAGCTCGGGCAGGAGCGCCGGCAGGGAGACGGAGACCGCGTCGCCGTAGACCAGGTGCTCGTAGATCTCGTCGGTGAGCACCCACAGGCCGTGCTCGACGGCCCAGCGCCCGATCGCCTCGGTCTCGGCCTCGGAGTACACCGCGCCGGTCGGGTTGGACGGCGAGACGAACAGGACGACCTTGGTCTTCTCGGTGCGGGCGGCCTCCAGCTGCTCGACCGTGACGCGGTAGCCGGTGGTCTCGTCGGCGACGACCTCGACGGGGACCCCGCCGGCCAGGCGGATCGACTCCGGGTACGTCGTCCAGTACGGCGCCGGCACGATGACCTCGTCGCCCGGGTCGAGGATCGCGGCGAAGGCCTCGTAGATGGCCTGCTTGCCGCCGTTGGTGACCAGGATCTGCGAGACGTCCGGCTCCCAGCCGGAGTCGCGCAGCGTCTTCGCGGCGATCGCGGCCTTCAGCTCGGGCAGTCCGCCGGCCGGCGTGTACCGGTGGTACTTCGGGTTCTTGCAGGCCTCGACGGCCGCCTCGACGATGTAGTCCGGGGTCGGGAAGTCGGGCTCACCGGCGCCGAAGCCGATCACCGGACGCCCGGCGGCCTTCAGGGCCTTGGCCTTGGCGTCCACGGCGAGGGTGGCGGACTCGGAGATCGCGCCGATACGCGCGGAGACCCGGCGCTCGGTCGGAGGGGTTGCAGCGCTCATACCGCCCATGGTTCCAGACCCCCCTGGCGCCGGGCACACGGGTTTCACGGAGTGGGCAGGGACGGTGCACCTGGTGAACATCCGTCCGGATCCGGGCCCCGGACAGGCGATCTTCCGGCCCGATCCGCTCCCGCGGGCCGCGAAGAACACTTTCTGTTCGACGACCGGCCCCGGACCACGTACACTCTCACCTCGTTGGCCTTCAGCAGCCGCCGCCGCACCTGGTGCACACCGGGCCTACGGTCGGATGCGGTACGTTGGGGGACACACAAAGGGTCGTAGCTCAATTGGTAGAGCACTGGTCTCCAAAACCAGCGGTTGGGGGTTCAAGTCCCTCCGGCCCTGCTACACACACCTTCGCCAGGATGTGTGCGCATGTACGTACAGCAATGCACCGCCGTGCGGCTCGACCGGGCGCGGCACGGCCACGACCCGGAATCAGGTGAGGACGAATGACGGACGCCGTGGGCTCCATCGACACGCCTGATGCCCAGGACGAGATGGCGGAGTCCCAGAAGAAGCCCCGCAAGGGCGGCAAGCGTGCCAAGAAGGGCCCGCTGAAGCGTCTCGCTCTCTTCTACCGGCAGATCGTCGCGGAACTCCGCAAGGTCGTCTGGCCCTCACGTAACCAGCTGACGACATACACCACCGTGGTGATTGTCTTCGTGGCCGTCATGATCGGCCTGGTGACCGTGATTGACTATGGGCTCAACCACGCGGCCAAGTACGTCTTCGGCTGAGCCAAGAGCGAAGGGCGCCGTGGTTACCGGCGCCCGTTTTCGCATGTTCCACCCCTATGTATCCAGGAAGAAGCAGCCACCGTGTCTGACCCGAACCTGAACGACGCCATCGAGCCGACCGAGTCCGTGGATGACGAGCTCGACATCGTCGAGGGTGCGGACGAGGCGGACGAGGCCGAGGCTGCCGACGCCGCCGCGGGCGAGCCGGCCGAGGAGGCCGCCGTCCACGTCGAGGACGAGGACGGCGAGGCCGCCGCCGAGGACTCCGACGAGTCGGAGGACTCCGAGAAGGCCGGGGACGAGGCCGCCGAAGGGGAGGACGCCGAGGCCGCCGCGACCGAGGACGTCGAGGAGGAGCCCGACGTCGACCCGGTCACGAAGCTGCGCGAGGAACTGCGCACGCTGCCCGGCGAGTGGTACGTGATCCACACCTACGCGGGCTACGAGAAGCGCGTGAAGGCCAACCTGGAGCAGCGCGCCGTCTCGCTGAACGTCGAGGAGTTCATCTACCAGGCCGAGGTCCCCGAGGAAGAGATCGTCCAGATCAAGAACGGCGAGCGCAAGACCGTCCGGCAGAACAAGCTGCCCGGTTACGTCCTCGTCCGGATGGATCTGACGAACGAGTCCTGGGGCGTCGTCCGCAACACCCCCGGCGTCACGGGCTTCGTCGGCAACGCCTACGACCCCTACCCGCTGTCCCTGGACGAGATCGTGAAGATGCTCGCCCCGGAGGCGGAGGAGAAGGCCGCCCGCGAGGCCGCCGAGGCCGAGGGCAAGCCGGCGCCGCAGCGCAAGGTCGAGGTCCAGGTGCTGGACTTCGAGGTGGGCGACTCGGTCACCGTCACCGACGGCCCGTTCGCGACGCTGCAGGCGACGATCAACGAGATCAACCCGGACTCGAAGAAGGTCAAGGGTCTGGTGGAGATCTTCGGTCGCGAGACCCCGGTCGAGCTGAGCTTCGACCAGATCCAGAAGAACTAGTTCTTTCTGGGCGAACTGCTTCCGCGCAGGTCAGGCGATCGCTCCGCGAGCGCCTGACCTGCTCGGTTTTCAGCCGCGCATCTATACCCGTTATCGTTGTGCGGTATGCCTGCGTCCGGGTGGTCCCCGAGCGCGGGCAGGACCCGAACCGAAAGGACCCGGAGAGCTATGCCTCCCAAGAAGAAGAAGGTCACGGGGCTCATCAAGCTCCAGATCAACGCCGGTGCGGCGAACCCGGCTCCGCCGGTCGGCCCGGCGCTGGGCCAGCACGGCGTCAACATCATGGAGTTCTGCAAGGCCTACAACGCCGCGACCGAGTCGCAGCGTGGCTGGGTCATCCCGGTGGAGATCACGGTCTACGAGGACCGTTCCTTCACCTTCGTGACCAAGACCCCGCCGGCCGCCAAGATGATCCTCAAGGCCGCGGGCGTGGAGAAGGGCTCCGGCGAGCCGCACAAGACCAAGGTCGCCAAGATCACCGAGGCGCAGGTCCGCGAGATCGCCCAGACCAAGCTGCCCGACCTCAACGCCAACGACCTGGACGCCGCGTCGAAGATCATCGCCGGCACCGCCCGCTCCATGGGCATCACGGTCGAGGGCTGAACCCCAGCCTCCGTCACACCCCCGTAGAACCGTGGCAGGGCCTGCTCGGCCCGTACCACGACTCCTTTCAGAACCCACAGGAGCAGTTGTGAGCAAGCGCAGCAAGGCTCTCCGCGCTGCGGACGCCAAGATCGACCGGGAGAAGCTGTACGCCCCGCTCGAGGCCGTCCGTCTCGCCAAGGAGACCTCCACGACCAAGTTCGACGGCACCGTCGAGGTCGCCTTCCGCCTGGGTGTCGACCCGCGCAAGGCCGACCAGATGGTCCGTGGCACCGTGAACCTTCCGCACGGCACCGGTAAGACCGCCCGGGTCCTGGTCTTCGCGACCGGTGACCGTGCCGAGGCCGCGCGTGCCGCGGGCGCCGACATCGTCGGCGCCGACGAGCTGATCGACGAGGTGGCGAAGGGCCGTCTGGACTTCGACGCCGTCGTCGCCACCCCGGACCTCATGGGCAAGGTCGGCCGCCTCGGCCGCGTCCTCGGCCCGCGTGGTCTGATGCCGAACCCGAAGACCGGCACCGTGACCCCGGACACTGCCAAGGCCGTGACCGAGATCAAGGGCGGCAAGATCGAGTTCCGCGTCGACAAGCACTCGAACCTGCACTTCATCATCGGCAAGACGTCCTTCGAGGACGACAAGCTGGTGGAGAACTACGGCGCCGCGCTGGAGGAGATCCTCCGTCTGAAGCCGTCCGCCGCCAAGGGTCGCTACATCAAGAAGGCCGCCATCAGCACCACGATGGGCCCCGGCATCCAGCTCGACCCGAACCGCACCCGCAACCTCCTCGTCGAGGAGGACCCGGCCGCGGTCTGAGCCACCGGCTCGCACAGGTCGGCACGAGCCCCGCAACCTTCCGAGGTGCGGGGCTCGTCCCTTTTCCCGGGCGGCCCGCTGCCCCGGACCCGTGGGACCCGCCGGGCCGCGCCGCCAGGCCCGCGCCCGCCGGGCCGCACGAGGCCCGGTGGGCGCGGCCCCGCACGGCCGGTACGGCGCGATCCGTACGGCCGTCCGGACGGCTGTCGGCGGCCTGCGCTAGCGTGCCGGGCACAGCAACCGCATAGGGGTGGGGACGAATGAAGAGCACGACGGTGCGCCGTACGACGCTGGCGATCGCGGTGACGGCCGCGCTGACGGGCGTGGCCGCCTGCGGCGCCGGAGGCACCTCGGGGGATCCCGGCAAGGAGGGGAAGGCGGCCGGGCAGGGCGTGACGCACGTCAGCCCGCTGGCGGCCCTGCGCCTCGCCGCGGCCTCCACCGACAAGGCGGACTCCGCCCGCGTCGACATGACGGTCAGCATGGGCTCGCTGATGTCCATGAAGGGCAGCGGCGCCTTCGCCTGGGGCGGCACCCTGTCCGGTGCGATGACGCTGACGTACACCGGCGGCACCGTGGCCGACGCGATGCGCGCCACGGGGACCACCTCGATGCGCGCCCGCTACCTGTCCGACGCCTACTACGCCAGGATGAGCGACCAGTTCGCCCGGCAGGCGGGCGGCAAGCACTGGATCAGGTACGGGTACGACGACATCGCCAAGCTCGGCGGCGGCTCCGGCGCGTACATGAAGGACCAGATGCAGAACAACACGCCGAACCAGTCGGTGAAGCTGCTGCTGGCCTCCGGTGACGTGAAGAAGGCCGGTGAGGAGCAGGTCCTGGGCCGGCACACCACCCACTACCACGGCACGGTGAACGTGGCGGACCTCGCCGCCCGGACCAGCCGCACCCTCTCCGCCTCCCAGCTCGCCGACATCAAGAAGCAGCTGAGCCGGACCGGCATCACCACGGAGACCGTCGACCTCTGGGTCAACGACGAGAACCTGCTGGTCAAGAAGTCCGAGACGGCGGACACCAGGAACGGCACCCTGACCACCACTGCCTCCTACCGCGACTACGGCGTGGAGGTCTCGGTCATGGCGCCGCCGAAGAGCGACACGCTGGACTTCAAGGCCCTGGCGGCGTCCCAGGGCGCGGGCGCCGGCGCTTCCTGAGTCAAGAAACCCCCAAGACCGCCCGCTCACGGCTCGGATAGGCTCGCGTCCCGACTGTGTGATCACCATCCGTTCCTTGGGGGGAAACCATGGACACCTCTGTACGCACGCCCACCACGCCCGGCTCGGCCCGTACGCGGCGCACGCCCGCGCGCGCCGTCACGGGCCGCAGATTCGCGACGGCCTCGCTGGCCGCGCTGGTCCTCGCCGCGGGCGCGGTGGGCTGTTCGGGAGACGACTCGAAGAGCGACTCCAAGAGCGCGGGCAAGAGCGGCGCGGCCGAGTCGCCGAGGCTCTCGCCCGCCGCGGCCGTCGCCAAGGCGGCCAAGAACTCGCAGGAGATCACCTCTCTGCACTACCGCATGACCGGCCAGGTCCCCGAGGAGGGGCACGTCGAGGCCGAGGCGCAGATGCAGATGAAGCCCACGGTGTCGATGAGCATGAAGATGACGATGGCCGACCAGCCCTCGGCCGGCACCGTCGAGATCCGGCTCGTCGACAAGGCCATGTACCTCAACGGCGGTCCCGAGGCCGCCAAGGAGATGGGCGGCAAGAGCTGGCTGAAGTTCGACCTGTCGCAGACCGACGCGGGCAAGCAGATGGACCAGATGGGCGCCGCCCAGGCCGACCAGAACCCGGCGACCGAGTCCACCTTCCTGACCGCGGCCAAGGACCTGCGCAAGGTCGGCTCCGAGAGTGTGGACGGCGTCGCCACCACCCACTACTCGGGCACCGTCGCCCTCGCGGACCTGGTCAAGGCGCAGAAGGGCGAGAGCCCGCAGACCGCCGAGACCCGCCAGAAGAGCCTGGAGCAGTACAAGAAGATGGGCGTCGACAAGGTGACCATGGACGCCTGGATCGACGGCCAGGACCACACCAAGCAGTTCCGGATGCGCGGTGACGCCACCAAGGGCCCGCTGGACATGACCATCACCTTCCTGGACACCAACAAGCCCGTGAAGGTCGCCGCCCCGCCGGCCGGGCAGGTCGCGGACCTGGCCGAGATGATGAAGGGCGCCCAGCAGGGCTGAGCCGGGCGGGGCCGAGCCCCGGCAGGGGCGGATTTGCCCGACGGCGCCGCGTTCCCGTACTCTCCTACAGAAGCCAAAGACCGCTGGTCGTTGCCGTGCGCTCCCACGAGGGTGCGGTGGCCGAAGGATCCGCTGAAACTGCGGACGACCCGCGCAGGTGACTGTGGAAGAACTCCCGGTGTGTGCATGCCCACGGCATGTGTGCGGCCGGTCGAGTCCGCCCCGAGCGCCTGCGCCGGGGCGTTTCGTTTTCCCCAGTCCTCCTTCGGGTCCGCGCGGTCAGAATCACCCGGAAGGAGGCCGAGGCTCTATGGCGAGGCCCGACAAGGCTGCCGCAGTGGCGGAGTTGACGGAGCAGTTCCGCAACTCCAGCGCTGCCGTGCTGACCGAGTACCGCGGTCTCACCGTGGCGCAGCTCAAGACGCTGCGTCGTTCGCTCGGTGAGAACGCCCAGTACGCCGTGGTGAAGAACACGCTGACCAAGATTGCGGCCAACGAGGCCGGGATCACCACGCTGGACGACCTGTTCAACGGTCCGACGGCTGTCGCCTTCGTCACCGGTGACCCGGTGGAGTCGGCGAAGGGTCTCCGTGACTTCGCCAAGGACAACCCGAATCTCGTCATCAAGGGCGGTGTCCTTGACGGCAAGGCGCTGTCCGCCGACGAGATCAAGAAGCTTGCGGACCTCGAGTCCCGCGAGGTTCTGCTCAGCAAGCTGGCCGGTGCCTTCAAGGCGAAGCAGTCCCAGGCTGCCTCCGTCTTCCAGGCGCTGCCGTCGAAGCTCGTCCGCACCGTGGACGCGCTTCGCGCCAAGCAGGCCGAGCAGGGCGGTGCCGAGTAACTCGGCTCGCTTTCTGATCCACGCCGCCACGCGGCGGCACGGATCACAGCGGGCCGACGTACGCCCGCCATTCATGTACATCCGGCACCAGCCGAATCAGTGGAAGGATCGCCCGTCATGGCGAAGCTCAGCCAGGAAGACCTGCTCGCCCAGTTCGAGGAGATGACCCTCATCGAGCTCTCCGAGTTCGTGAAGGCCTTCGAGGACAAGTTCGACGTCACCGCCGCCGCCGCGGCGCCGGTCGTCGTCGCCGGTGGTGCCGCTGGCGGCGCCGCCGAGGCCGTCGAGGAGAAGGACGAGTTCGACGTCATCCTCACCGGTGCCGGCGACAAGAAGATCCAGGTCATCAAGGTCGTGCGCGAGCTGACCTCCCTGGGCCTGAAGGAGGCCAAGGACCTGGTCGACGGTGCGCCGAAGCCGGTCCTGGAGAAGGTCAACAAGGAGGCCGCGGACAAGGCCAAGGAGTCCCTCGAGGGCGCCGGCGCCTCCGTCGAGGTCAAGTGACCCGACGAGTCCCCTCCGGACTCTCCTGCGCGCTGAACACGGCCCGATAGGGCTGTAACGCGAACGCACCGAAGAGCGATCATCCATCCGGGTGGTCGCTCTTCGGCGTTCCCGGGGGTGGCTGTGGCGGCCTTGCACCCGCGACCGGGAGGGGTATGGTGATCTTCGTTCGGCCTCGAGAGGCCCCCGGAGACAGGCCGCGAGTGACGATGGCAGCATCCGGTTCGGGTATGAGGGGCCTTGACGAACCGCACGCAGCGCGCAATTCTCAGGACGCGTCGTCACAACGATCCGAATCCGAGGCATGGATCGGCGGCGAAGAGGGCAGTATCAACGTGCGTTGAGGGTGACAGGCCGTAGGCGGTGACGACAACGAGGGTCGCGGAAAACCGGCGCTGGACATCAGTGGGCCAAGTGGCTACACTGACCCTTTGCGCTGCCTGTTAGCTGTCCCCTGCCCGTCACCAGGGGCATGCCCTCGCCCGAGCATCGACGACCTGACCGCACCTGACCTGGCCTTCGGCCACTTCAGGCACCGTCTGTCCCGGTGAGCGGAAGAGGGGCCGGTACGCGCGTAGTGAGTCCGAGCCCTCGGAAGGACCCCCTCTTGGCCGCCTCGCGCAATGCCTCGACCGCGAATACGAACAATGCTGCCAGCACCGCCCCGCTGCGCATCTCCTTTGCAAAGATCAAGGAGCCCCTCGAGGTTCCGAACCTTCTCGCGCTGCAAACCGAGAGCTTCGACTGGCTGCTCGGCAACGACGCGTGGAAGGCTCGCGTCGAGGCGGCTCTGGAGTCCGGTCAGGACGTCCCCACCAAGTCCGGTCTGGAGGAGATCTTCGAGGAGATCTCCCCGATCGAGGACTTCTCCGGGTCGATGTCGCTGACGTTCCGCGACCACCGCTTCGAGCCCCCGAAGAACAGCATCGACGAGTGCAAGGAGCGCGACTTCACGTACGCCGCCCCGCTCTTCGTCACGGCCGAGTTCACCAACAACGAGACCGGCGAGATCAAGTCCCAGACGGTCTTCATGGGCGACTTCCCGCTCATGACGAACAAGGGCACCTTCGTCATCAACGGCACCGAGCGTGTCGTCGTCTCGCAGCTGGTCCGCTCGCCCGGCGTCTACTTCGACTCGAGCATCGACAAGACGTCCGACAAGGACATCTTCTCCGCCAAGATCATCCCGTCCCGGGGTGCCTGGCTGGAGATGGAGATCGACAAGCGCGACATGGTCGGTGTGCGCATCGACCGCAAGCGCAAGCAGTCGGTCACCGTGCTGCTGAAGGCGCTCGGCTGGACCAACGAGCAGATCCTCGAGGAGTTCGGCGAGTACGAGTCGATGCGCGCCACCCTGGAGAAGGACCACACCCAGGGCCAGGACGACGCGCTGCTCGACATCTACCGCAAGCTGCGTCCGGGCGAGCCCCCCACGCGCGAGGCCGCGCAGACGCTGCTCGAGAACCTCTACTTCAACCCCAAGCGCTACGACCTCGCCAAGGTCGGCCGCTACAAGGTCAACAAGAAGCTGGGTGCGGACGCCCCGCTGGACGCGGGCATCCTGACCGTCGAGGACATCATCTCGACGATCAAGTACCTGGTGAAGCTGCACGCCGGTGAGACCGAGACCGCCGGGGACAACGGCGGCACGATCGTCGTCGAGACCGACGACATCGACCACTTCGGCAACCGCCGCCTGCGCAGCGTCGGCGAGCTGATCCAGAACCAGGTCCGTACGGGTCTCGCCCGTATGGAGCGCGTCGTGCGCGAGCGCATGACCACCCAGGACGTCGAGGCGATCACGCCGCAGACCCTGATCAACATCCGGCCGGTCGTCGCCTCCATCAAGGAGTTCTTCGGCACCAGCCAGCTGTCGCAGTTCATGGACCAGAACAACCCGCTGTCGGGTCTCACCCACAAGCGCCGTCTGTCGGCTCTTGGCCCGGGTGGTCTCTCCCGTGAGCGGGCCGGCTTCGAGGTCCGTGACGTGCACCCGTCGCACTACGGCCGCATGTGCCCGATCGAGACGCCCGAAGGCCCGAACATCGGTCTGATCGGCTCGCTCGCCTCCTACGGCCGGGTCAACGCGTTCGGTTTCGTCGAGACCCCGTACCGCAAGGTCGTCGACGGCCAGGTCACCGACGAGGTCGACTACCTGACCGCCGACGAGGAGGACCGCTTCGTCATCGCGCAGGCCAACGCCACGCTCGGCGACGACCTGCGGTTCGCCGAGGCGCGCGTCCTGGTCCGCCGCCGTGGCGGTGAGGTCGACTACGTCAGCCCCGAGGACGTCGACTACATGGACGTCTCGCCGCGCCAGATGGTGTCGGTCGCGACCGCCATGATCCCGTTCCTGGAGCACGACGACGCCAACCGTGCCCTCATGGGCGCGAACATGATGCGCCAGGCCGTCCCGCTCATCAAGAGCGAGGCCCCGCTCGTCGGCACCGGCATGGAGTACCGCTCCGCGGTCGACGCCGGCGACGTGGTCAAGGCCGAGAAGGCCGGTGTGGTCCAGGAGGTCTCCGCCGACTACATCACCACCGCCAACGACGACGGCACGTACATCACGTACCGCCTGGCCAAGTTCGCCCGCTCCAACCAGGGCACCTCGGTCAACCAGAAGGTCATCGTCAACGAGGGCGACCGCGTCATCGAGGGCCAGGTCCTCGCCGACGGTCCGGCCACCGAGAACGGCGAGATGGCGCTCGGCAAGAACCTGCTGGTCGCGTTCATGCCGTGGGAGGGTCACAACTACGAGGACGCGATCATCCTGTCGCAGCGCCTCGTGCAGGACGACGTCCTCTCCTCGATCCACATCGAGGAGCACGAGGTCGACGCCCGTGACACCAAGCTGGGCCCCGAGGAGATCACCCGGGACATCCCGAACGTCTCCGAGGAGGTCCTCGCCGACCTCGACGAGCGCGGCATCATCCGCATCGGCGCCGAGGTCATCGCCGGCGACATCCTGGTCGGCAAGGTCACGCCCAAGGGCGAGACCGAGCTGACCCCGGAGGAGCGCCTGCTGCGCGCGATCTTCGGTGAGAAGGCCCGTGAGGTCCGTGACACCTCGCTGAAGGTGCCGCACGGCGAGACCGGCAAGGTCATCGGTGTGCGCGTCTTCGACCGCGAGGAGGGCGACGAGCTGCCGCCGGGCGTGAACCAGCTGGTCCGCGTCTACGTCGCGCAGAAGCGCAAGATCACCGACGGTGACAAGCTCGCCGGCCGCCACGGCAACAAGGGCGTCATCTCCAAGATCAACCCGATCGAGGACATGCCGTTCCTGGAGGACGGCACCCCGGTCGACATCATCCTCAACCCGCTGGGTGTCCCGTCCCGAATGAACCCGGGACAGGTCCTGGAGATCCACCTCGGCTGGCTCGCCAGCCGCGGCTGGGACGTCTCCGGCCTCGCGGAGGAGTGGGCGCAGCGCCTCCAGGCGATCGGCGCCGACCAGGTCGACCCCGGCACCAACGTCGCGACCCCCGTCTTCGACGGTGCCCGCGAGGACGAGCTGGCGGGTCTGCTGCAGCACACCATCCCGAACCGGGACGGCGAGCGCATGGTGCTCCCGACCGGCAAGGCGCGGCTGTTCGACGGCCGCAGCGGTGAGCCGTTCCCGGACCCGATCTCGGTCGGCTACATGTACATCCTGAAGCTGCACCACCTGGTCGACGACAAGCTGCACGCCCGTTCGACCGGCCCGTACTCCATGATCACCCAGCAGCCGCTGGGTGGTAAGGCCCAGTTCGGTGGCCAGCGGTTCGGCGAGATGGAGGTGTGGGCACTCGAGGCGTACGGCGCCGCCTACGCCCTCCAGGAACTGCTGACCATCAAGTCCGACGACGTCACCGGCCGCGTGAAGGTCTACGAGGCCATCGTCAAGGGCGAGAACATCCCCGAGCCCGGCATCCCCGAGTCCTTCAAGGTGCTCATCAAGGAGATGCAGTCTCTCTGCCTGAACGTGGAGGTGCTGTCCAGCGACGGTATGTCCATCGAGATGCGTGACACCGACGAGGATGTCTTCCGCGCCGCGGAGGAGCTCGGCATCGACCTGTCCCGGCGCGAGCCGAGCAGCGTCGAAGAGGTCTGACGGGAGTCCGGCAGGGGCCTCGCCGATGAGTGAGGCCCCCGCCGACCCCCAGGCCCCCGTTTCAGACCACAGACTTACAACCCTGAGAGGGATTGACGCATAGTGCTCGACGTCAACTTCTTCGATGAGCTCCGGATCGGTCTGGCCACCGCTGACGACATCCGTCAGTGGAGCCACGGCGAGGTCAAGAAGCCCGAGACCATCAACTACCGCACCCTCAAGCCGGAAAAGGACGGACTCTTCTGCGAGAAGATCTTCGGCCCCACCCGGGACTGGGAGTGCTACTGCGGCAAGTACAAGCGTGTCCGCTTCAAGGGCATCATCTGCGAGCGCTGTGGCGTCGAGGTCACGCGCGCCAAGGTGCGCCGTGAGCGGATGGGCCACATCGAGCTGGCCGCTCCCGTCACCCACATCTGGTACTTCAAGGGCGTCCCGTCGCGTCTGGGCTACCTGCTCGACCTCGCCCCGAAGGACCTGGAGAAGGTCATCTACTTCGCGGCGTACATGATCACGTACGTCGACGAGGAGCGCCGCACCCGCGACCTGCCCTCCCTGGAGGCGCACGTCTCCGTCGAGCGGCAGCAGATCGAGAACCGTCGCGACGCCGACCTGGAGGCCCGCGCCAAGAAGCTCGAGACCGACCTGGCCGAGCTGGAGGCCGAGGGCGCCAAGGCCGACGTGCGCCGCAAGGTGCGCGAGGGCGCCGAGCGCGAGATGAAGCAGCTGCGCGACCGCGCGCAGCGCGAGATCGACCGCCTCGACGAGGTGTGGACCCGGTTCAAGAACCTCAAGGTCCAGGACCTCGAGGGCGACGAGCTGCTCTACCGCGAGCTGCGCGACCGCTTCGGCACCTACTTCGACGGTTCGATGGGTGCCGCGGCGCTGCAGAAGCGCCTGGAGTCCTTCGACCTCGACGAGGAGGCCGAGAAGCTCCGCGAGATCATCCGCACGGGCAAGGGCCAGAAGAAGACCCGCGCCCTGAAGCGGCTGAAGGTCGTCTCCGCGTTCCTGCAGACCTCCAACAGCCCCAAGGGCATGGTCCTGGACTGCGTCCCGGTCATCCCGCCGGACCTGCGTCCGATGGTGCAGCTGGACGGTGGCCGCTTCGCGACCTCTGACCTGAACGACCTGTACCGCCGTGTCATCAACCGCAACAACCGCCTGAAGCGGCTTCTCGACCTCGGTGCCCCCGAGATCATCGTGAACAACGAGAAGCGCATGCTCCAGGAGGCCGTCGACGCGCTCTTCGACAACGGCCGCCGCGGCCGCCCGGTCACGGGCCCCGGCAACCGTCCGCTGAAGTCGCTGTCCGACATGCTCAAGGGCAAGCAGGGCCGCTTCCGCCAGAACCTGCTCGGCAAGCGAGTCGACTACTCGGCGCGTTCCGTCATCGTCGTCGGCCCGCAGCTCAAGCTGCACCAGTGCGGTCTGCCGAAGGCGATGGCGCTGGAGCTGTTCAAGCCGTTCGTGATGAAGCGCCTGGTCGACCTGAACCACGCGCAGAACATCAAGAGCGCCAAGCGCATGGTCGAGCGCGGCCGCACCGTCGTGTACGACGTGCTCGAAGAGGTCATCGCGGAGCACCCGGTTCTGCTGAACCGTGCGCCCACGCTGCACCGCCTCGGCATCCAGGCCTTCGAGCCGCAGCTGGTCGAGGGCAAGGCCATCCAGATCCACCCGCTCGTGTGCACCGCGTTCAACGCGGACTTCGACGGTGACCAGATGGCCGTGCACCTGCCGCTGTCCGCGGAGGCGCAGGCCGAGGCCCGCATCCTGATGCTGTCCTCGAACAACATCCTGAAGCCCGCCGACGGCCGTCCGGTGACGATGCCGACCCAGGACATGGTCCTCGGTCTGTTCTTCCTCACCACCGACGGCGAGATGCGGAACGTGAAGGGCGAGGACCGCTCCTTCGCGTCCGTGGCCGAGGCGATCATGGCGTTCGACGCCGGCGAGCTGTCGCTCCAGTCGCGCGTGGACATCCGCTTCCCGGTGGGCACCATCCCGCCGCGCGGCTGGACCCCGCCGGCGCGCGAGGAGGGCGAGCCGGAGTGGCAGCAGGGTGACACCTTCCGCCTGCGGACGACCCTGGGCCGCGCGCTCTTCAACGAGCTGCTGCCCGAGGACTACCCGTTCGTCGACTACGAGGTCGGCAAGAAGCAGCTCTCCGAGATCGTCAACGACCTCGCCGAGCGCTACCCGAAGGTCATCGTGGCGGCGACGCTCGACAACCTGAAGGCGGCCGGCTTCTTCTGGGCCACCCGTTCCGGCGTCACCGTCGCCATCTCCGACGTCGTCGTCCCCGACGCGAAGAAGGAGATCGTCGCCGGGTACGAGGCCAAGGACGAGAAGGTCCAGAAGCAGTACGAGCGCGGTCTGATCACCAAGGAAGAGCGCACGCAGGAGCTCATCCAGATCTGGACCCAGGCGACCAACGAGGTCGCCGAGGCGATGAACGACAACTTCCCGAAGACCAACCCGATCTTCATGATGGTGAACTCGGGTGCACGAGGCAACATGATGCAGATGCGTCAGATCGCCGGTATGCGTGGTCTGGTGTCGAACGCGAAGAACGAGACGATCCCGCGTCCGATCAAGGCGTCGTTCCGTGAGGGCCTGTCCGTGCTGGAGTACTTCATCTCCACGCACGGTGCCCGTAAGGGTCTGGCGGACACCGCCCTGCGTACCGCCGACTCGGGTTACCTCACCCGTCGTCTGGTGGACGTCTCGCAGGACGTCATCATCCGCGAGGAGGACTGCGGCACCGAGCGCGGCCTCAAGCTGCACATCGCCGAGCGCGGCGCCGACGGCGTGCTGCGCAAGGCGGACGACGTCGAGACGTCCGTGTACGCGCGCTGCCTCGCCGAGGACATCGTCGTCGACGGCAAGGTGCTGGCCCCGGCCGGTACCGACCTCGGTGACGTGCTCATCGACGAGCTGGTCAAGCACGGCGTCGAGGAGGTCAAGACCCGCTCGGTCCTGACCTGCGAGTCCGCCGTCGGCACCTGCGCGATGTGCTACGGCCGTTCGCTGGCCACCGGCAAGCTGGTCGACATCGGTGAGGCGGTCGGCATCATCGCCGCCCAGTCCATCGGTGAGCCCGGTACCCAGCTGACGATGCGTACCTTCCACACCGGTGGTGTGGCCGGTGACGACATCACCCAGGGTCTGCCCCGTGTCGTCGAGCTCTTCGAGGCCCGTACCCCGAAGGGTGTCGCCCCGATCTCCGAGGCCTCCGGCCGCATCCGGATCGAGGAGACCGAGAAGACCAAGAAGATCGTCGTCACTCCGGACGACGGCAGCGACGAGACGGCGTACCCGATCTCGAAGCGTGCCCGTCTGCTGGTCGGCGAGGGCGACCACGTCGAGGTGGGCCAGAAGCTCACCGTGGGTGCCACCAACCCGCACGACGTGCTGCGCATCCTGGGTCAGCGTGCCGTCCAGGTCCACCTGGTCGGCGAGGTCCAGAAGGTCTACAACTCGCAGGGTGTGTCGATCCACGACAAGCACATCGAGATCATCATCCGGCAGATGCTGCGCCGTGTGACGATCATCGAGTCCGGCGACGCCGAGCTGCTGCCCGGTGAGCTGGTCGAGCGCTCGAAGTTCGAGACCGAGAACCGTCGTGTGGTCCAGGAGGGCGGACACCCGGCCTCCGGCCGTCCGCAGCTGATGGGTATCACGAAGGCCTCGCTGGCGACGGAGTCCTGGCTGTCGGCCGCCTCCTTCCAGGAGACGACCCGAGTCCTGACGGACGCGGCGATCAACGCCAAGTCCGACAGCCTCATCGGCCTCAAGGAGAACGTCATCATCGGTAAGCTCATCCCGGCCGGTACGGGTCTGTCCCGCTACCGCAACATCCGGGTGGAGCCCACCGAGGAGGCCAAGGCCGCGATGTACTCGGCCGTCGGCTACGACGACATCGACTACTCGCCGTTCGGCACCGGCTCCGGCCAGGCCGTTCCGCTGGAGGACTACGACTACGGTCCGTACAACCAGTAAGCGAGCGTCGCTCTGACGCACTGAAGGGCGGTCACCCCGGTGGGGGTGGCCGCCCTTCGGCGTACCGCGGGGCGGGCCGGCGGGAGCAGGACCACGGGAGCCGGACCGCGTGAGCCGGTCCGCCGGGGGTCCGGCCGATCCGAGCCGGTCCGCGGGCGGCCGGTCTACGGGACGCCCAGCTCGAAGATGACGTAGTGGGCGTACCAGCCGGAGGCGACGGCCGCGGTGCAGAAGAACACCGCCAGGGCGCCGGTCCGCAGCCGGTTCAGCGCCGCGGCCGGCGCGAGCAGCAGCGGGAAGGCGGGCAGCAGGTAGCGCATGGTGTTGCCGAACATCTGCTGGGTGCCCAGCACCGTGACGATGGTGGCCAGGGTGTACGCGACGAGCACCAGCGGCGGCCGCTTGCGCAGCATCAGGACGATCAGGAACGGCAGCGCGAGCACCAGCTGGAGGGAGAGCACGTCCGGGACGTCGAAGGCGAACACGTAGTCGTGGTGGCCGACGGCCAGGTTCTTCAGGACGCGCAGCGTGTAGGCGCCGTAGTCGAAGTAGTGCGCCCAGCCCTCGCGCTGGAGCGTGAAGTACGCGGTGGGCTCGCCGGTGGCGTAGCCGACCCAGGCGACGTAGCCGAGCAGGCCCAGCGGGGCGACGAGCATGGCGTACACGGGAGGGGCCACGCCGTGCTCGCGCCTGCTGTCGCGGCGCGCCAGCGTCACCAGCGCGGCCAGGCCCACCGCGCCGATCAGCACGGCGGAGGTGGGCCGGTTGAGCCCGGCCACGCAGGCGAGCAGGCCGGCCGTCACCCAGCGCCGGGTCATCACGCAGTAGCAGCACCAGGCCGCGAGCGCGACGAACACCGACTCCGAGTACACCGCCCACTCGACGCCCGCGCCGGGCGCCACCGCCCACAGCCCGGCGGCGATCGTGCCCGCGCGTACGCCCGCGACCGCCTTGACCACGGCGTAGATCCCGGCGGCGGCGACGAACGACGACACGACGGACACGAGCATCCCGGCGCCGTACGGGCCGAGCCCGGTGACGGCCGAGACCATCCTGATGAGGGCCGGGTAGAGCGGGAAGAAGGCGACCGAGTTCTGCTGGACGGTGAAGAGGCCGTCGCCGCCGAGCCGCTCCAGCTTCGGGTCGTAGCCGTGCTGGGCGACCTGGAGGTACCACCAGCCGTCCCAGGTGGCCAGGACGTCCCACCAGTGGGCGCCGCCGCCGAAGCGCGGCGCCTTCGTGCGGTAGTCCCCGGCGTGCTCCAGGAGCCAGGCGAAGACGGTGAGCCCGACGAGCTTGGTGACCCCGTACAGGAGGAGCGGGGGCAGGTAGGGGCGGGCGGCCGTGCGCAGGGCGTCGGCGTCGAACCGGCGGGAGCCGCCGGTGTGCTCCGGGGCCCGCTCCCCGGCCTCCTGGGCGGTCCGCCGCGCCGCCGGGGCGGCGGGTGGCCGGTCCGGGGCGGCACCCGCCGAGGAACCGGTCACCGCGCTGCCCGAACCCGTACTCATGCCCTGTGTTTCCCCTCGGTCCTCCGGTCCCGGCGCCCGCACCGCCCGGTCGCGCCGGGACCGGGGGCCTGTGAACCGTCTGTCATAAGATCGCACCACGGTCGCACATCGGCGCGGGCCGAGGGGAGGCCCGGGTGGCACAACAGGTGGACGGCGCGGACGGCGGGACCGTGCTGTCGGTCGTCATACCCATGTACAACGAGGAAGAGGCCCTGCCCGCGCTGGTCAACCGGCTGCGCCCGGTGCTGGACGGCCTCGGACCGCGCTACGAGGTCGTCGCGGTCGACGACGGCAGCGGCGACCGGACCGCCGAACTGCTCGCCGCGTTCCGGCTCGGCTGGCCGGAACTGCGCGTGGTCGGCCTGCGCCGCAACTCCGGGCACCAGGCCGCCCTCACCGCGGGCCTGGACCGCGCGGTCGGGGACTACGTGGTCAGCCTGGACGCCGACTGCCAGGACCCGCCCGAGAAGATCCCCCAGATGCTCGCGCTGGCCCGCGACGAGGGGCTCGACGTGGTCTACGGCGTCCGCGCCGACCGCAGCAGCGACAGCGCGTTCAAGCGGGGCACGGCGGGCGTCTACTACCGGCTGCTGCGGCGCCTGGCGGGGCCGTCCGTGCCCGCGCACGCGGGTGACTTCCGGCTGCTCAGCCGGGCCGCCGTGGACGCCCTCAAGGCCCTGCCGGACCAGCAGCGGGTCTACCGGCTGCTGGTGCCGTGGCTCGGCTTCCCCAGCGGGCAGGTCACCTACGAGCGCGAGCTGCGTTCCGCCGGCCGGACGAAGTACCCGCTCGGGCGGATGATCCTGCTCGCCGCCGACAGCATCACCGGCTTCTCCGCCGCGCCGCTGCGGCTGGCGACCTGGCTGGGCGGCGGGGCGTTCGTGGTCTGCCTGGGTCTGCTGGTGTACACGTTCACCGGGTACGCCCTGGGGCACACCGTGCCCGGCTGGACCTCGCTGCTCACGGCGGTGGTCTTCATCGGCGCGGTGCAGCTGATCTGCGTGGGCCTGCTGGGGGAGTACGTCGCCCGGATCTACACGGCCGTCCAGAACCGGCCCTCGTACTTCGTGCGGGACGACACGGCGGAGGGCGCGGGTGCGGGCGGTGTGACGGACGCTGCCGGCGCGGACGGCGCGGACGGCGCGGAGGCGGGCCGTGCGGGCGCGGTCGGTGTCGGTGCCGGGGCGGTCGGTGCCGGGAGGGCCGGCGCGGAGGAAGGTTCCGTCTCCTGCCGTTGCGGGGCGCGTCCGCCGGCCCGGTAGGGTACGGCGTGCGTGAAGCGGGTGAAAGTGGTATGGAGCGGGCGCGGGCGGCCGTCCCGCCCATTTGTTTTGACCGCAGCGAATGCGATAGGTACGCTCAGACCTTGTGCCTGGGGTGTGCCCTGGCTCTCGTGCGTGCCTACGACCGCCAGGGAGCCGTCATAGGCCACCGCAATCTGCGCTTCTTTCTGCCTTGCGCCGGGAGTGCGCGGGATTCGACACACCCGACCGCGTGGGTCGGCGACGTTCCAGGTTAGCTGTACCCATCGGCACACAGAAACCGGAGAAGTAGTGCCTACGATCCAGCAGCTGGTCCGTAAGGGCCGGCAGGACAAGGTCGAGAAGAACAAGACGCCGGCACTCGAGGGTTCGCCCCAGCGCCGTGGCGTCTGCACGCGTGTGTTCACGACCACCCCGAAGAAGCCGAACTCGGCCCTGCGTAAGGTCGCGCGTGTGCGTCTGACCAGCGGCATCGAGGTCACGGCCTACATTCCGGGTGAGGGACACAACCTGCAGGAGCACTCCATCGTGCTCGTGCGCGGCGGCCGTGTGAAGGACCTGCCGGGTGTTCGCTACAAGATCATCCGCGGTTCGCTCGACACCCAGGGTGTCAAGAACCGCAAGCAGGCCCGCAGCCGTTACGGCGCCAAGAAGGAGAAGTAAGAATGCCTCGTAAGGGCCCCGCCCCGAAGCGCCCGGTCATCATCGACCCGGTCTACGGTTCTCCTCTGGTCACGTCGCTGATCAACAAGGTGCTGCTCAACGGCAAGCGCTCCACCGCCGAGCGCATCGTCTACGGCGCCATGGAGGGTCTGCGTGAGAAGACGGGCAACGACCCGATCATCACGCTGAAGCGCGCGCTGGAGAACATCAAGCCGACCCTCGAGGTCAAGTCCCGCCGTGTCGGTGGTGCGACGTACCAGGTTCCGATCGAGGTCAAGCCCGGTCGTGCCAACACGCTCGCGCTGCGCTGGCTGGTCGGTTACTCCCGCGCCCGTCGCGAGAAGACCATGACCGAGCGTCTGCTCAACGAGCTCCTCGACGCCTCCAACGGCCTCGGCGCCGCTGTGAAGAAGCGCGAGGACACCCACAAGATGGCCGAGTCCAACAAGGCCTTCGCGCACTACCGCTGGTAGTCGCTTCCCCATCGAGAACCGAGAGAAGACTGAAGCCTTATGGCTACCACTTCACTTGACCTGGCCAAGGTGCGCAACATCGGCATCATGGCCCACATCGACGCGGGCAAGACGACCACCACCGAGCGGATCCTGTTCTACACCGGTGTGTCCTACAAGATCGGTGAGGTCCACGACGGCGCTGCCACCATGGACTGGATGGAGCAGGAGCAGGAGCGTGGCATCACGATCACCTCTGCTGCCACCACCTGTCACTGGTCGCTGGAAGACGTCGACCACACCATCAACATCATCGACACCCCGGGTCACGTCGACTTCACCGTCGAGGTGGAGCGCTCCCTGCGCGTGCTCGACGGTGCCGTGACGGTGTTCGACGGCGTCGCCGGTGTCGAGCCCCAGTCCGAGACGGTGTGGCGTCAGGCGGACCGCTACGGCGTCCCGCGTATCTGCTTCGTGAACAAGCTCGACCGCACCGGTGCCGAGTTCCACCGCTGCGTCGACATGATCAGCGACCGCCTGGGTGCGCAGCCGCTGGTCATGCAGCTGCCGATCGGCGCCGAGGCGGACTTCAAGGGCGTCGTCGACCTCGTCACGATGAAGGCCTTCGTGTGGTCCGCCGAGGCCACCAAGGGCGAGATGTACGACATCGTCGACATCCCGGACACCCACACCGAGGCTGCCGAGGAGTGGCGCGGCAAGCTGCTCGAGGCCGTCGCGGAGAACGACGAGGAGCTGATGGAGCTGTACCTGGAGGGCACCGAGCCCTCCGTGGAGCAGCTCTACGCGGCGATCCGCCGTATCACCATCGCCTCCGGCAAGGGCGACGGCACCACCGTCACCCCCGTGTTCTGCGGCACCGCGTTCAAGAACAAGGGTGTCCAGCCGCTGCTCGACGCGGTCGTGCGCTACCTGCCCTCCCCGCTCGACGTCGAGGCCATCGAGGGCCACGACGTCCGCGACGCGGAGAAGGTCGTCACGCGCAAGCCGTCGGACGACGAGCCGCTCGCCGCGCTGGCGTTCAAGATCATGAGCGACCCGCACCTCGGCAAGCTCACCTTCGTCCGTGTGTACTCCGGCCGCCTGGAGTCCGGCACCGCCGTGCTGAACTCCGTCAAGGGCCGCAAGGAGCGCATCGGCAAGATCTACCGCATGCACGCCAACAAGCGTGAGGAGATCGAGTCGGTGGGCGCCGGCGACATCGTCGCCGTCATGGGCCTGAAGCAGACCACCACCGGTGAGACGCTCGCGGACGAGAAGAACCCGGTCATCCTGGAGTCCATGGACTTCCCGGCGCCGGTCATCGAGGTCGCGATCGAGCCCAAGTCCAAGGGTGACCAGGAGAAGCTGGGTGTCGCCATCCAGCGTCTCGCGGAGGAGGACCCCTCCTTCCAGGTCAGCACCAACGAGGAGACCGGCCAGACCGTCATCGGCGGTATGGGCGAGCTGCACCTCGAGGTGCTCGTCGACCGGATGAAGCGCGAGTTCAAGGTCGAGGCCAACGTCGGCAAGCCGCAGGTCGCCTACCGCGAGACGATCCGCAAGGCCGTCGAGCGCGTGGACTACACCCACAAGAAGCAGACCGGTGGTACCGGTCAGTTCGCCAAGGTGCAGATCGCGATCGAGCCCATCGACAGCGGCGACACGGCGTACGAGTTCGTGAACAAGGTGACCGGTGGCCGCATCCCGAAGGAGTACATCCCTTCGGTGGACGCCGGTGCGCAGGAGGCCATGCAGTTCGGCATCCTCGCCGGCTACGAGATGACGGGCGTCCGCGTCACGCTTCTCGACGGTGGCTACCACGAGGTCGACTCCTCCGAGCTGGCGTTCAAGATCGCCGGTTCGCAGGCCTTCAAGGAGGCCGCGCGCAAGGCCAGCCCCGTGCTGCTCGAGCCGATGATGGCCGTCGAGGTCACCACGCCCGAGGACTACATGGGTGAGGTCATCGGCGACATCAACTCCCGCCGTGGCCAGATCCAGGCCATGGAGGAGCGGGCCGGTGCCCGTGTCGTGAAGGGCCTCGTGCCCCTCTCGGAGATGTTCGGCTACGTCGGAGACCTCCGCAGCAAGACGTCGGGTCGCGCCAGCTACTCGATGCAGTTCGACTCCTACGCCGAGGTTCCGCGGAACGTCGCCGAGGAGATCATCGCGAAGGCCAAGGGCGAGTAACTCTCCCGAGTTCCAGCCCGTAGGCTTGACTCCGGAGCCTCGTGGGGCATTCCGCCTCTTCCGCAGCGAAGCGGGAGGAATGCCCCCCGGGATCCGGGCCATCCAGCAAAGATCACCTGGCGCCGATGAAGTAAGGCGTACAGAACCACTCCACAGGAGGACCCCAGTGGCGAAGGCGAAGTTCGAGCGGACTAAGCCGCACGTCAACATCGGCACCATCGGTCACATCGACCACGGTAAGACGACCCTCACGGCCGCCATTACCAAGGTGCTGCACGACAAGTACCCGGACCTGAACGAGGCCTCGGCCTTCGACCAGATCGACAAGGCTCCTGAGGAGCGTCAGCGCGGTATCACCATCTCGATCGCGCACGTCGAGTACCAGACGGAGGCGCGTCACTACGCCCACGTCGACTGCCCGGGTCACGCGGACTACATCAAGAACATGATCACCGGTGCCGCGCAGATGGACGGCGCGATCCTCGTGGTCGCCGCCACCGACGGCCCGATGCCGCAGACCAAGGAGCACGTGCTCCTGGCCCGCCAGGTCGGCGTTCCGTACATCGTGGTCGCCCTGAACAAGGCCGACATGGTGGACGACGAGGAGATCCTGGAGCTCGTCGAGCTCGAGGTCCGTGAGCTCCTCTCCGAGTACGAGTTCCCGGGCGACGACGTTCCGGTCGTCAAGGTCTCCGCGCTCAAGGCGCTCGAGGGCGACGAGAAGTGGGGCCAGTCGGTCCTGGAGCTCATGGACGCCGTCGACAACGCGATCCCGGAGCCGGAGCGCGACGTCGACAAGCCCTTCCTGATGCCGATCGAGGACGTCTTCACGATCACCGGTCGCGGTACGGTCGTCACCGGCCGTATCGAGCGTGGTGTCCTCAAGGTCAACGAGACCGTCGACATCATCGGTATCAAGCAGGAGAAGACCACCACCACGGTCACCGGCATCGAGATGTTCCGGAAGCTCCTCGACGAGGGCCAGGCCGGTGAGAACGTCGGTCTGCTCCTCCGTGGCATCAAGCGCGAGGACGTCGAGCGCGGCCAGGTCATCATCAAGCCGGGCTCGGTCACCCCGCACACCGAGTTCGAGGCGCAGGCCTACATCCTGTCCAAGGACGAGGGTGGCCGCCACACGCCGTTCTTCAACAACTACCGTCCGCAGTTCTACTTCCGCACGACGGACGTGACCGGCGTGGTGACCCTCCCCGAGGGCACCGAGATGGTCATGCCGGGTGACAACACCGAGATGAAGGTGGAGCTCATCCAGCCCGTCGCCATGGAAGAGGGCCTGAAGTTCGCCATCCGTGAGGGTGGCCGCACCGTGGGCGCCGGCCAGGTCACCAAGATCAACAAGTGACCAAGGTCCGTGGCACCAGCGAACTGAGGTGAGCTGAGCCACACGAAGGGCCCGTACGACTCCGGTCGTACGGGCCCTTTCGCGTGTCCGCTTCCGCTCGGGATGCGGGCCCCGGCCATCGGGACGAGTCCGACCGGGCTGAGGGGCGCCTGGGCGGTCGCACGGTCCCGGGGCGCGGCCGGGCCGGTACGCCAGAGCGGGCCCGGGCCCCCGGACGGGGACCTCGGGCCCGCTCTCGCCCCCCTCGGGCGGACAGTGGTCGGGGTGGGGGCGGGGTCAGGCGCGGGACCAGAGGGCCGGGACGTTCGGGGGCTCCCAGCCGGGCTGGGCCTGGTGGCCCTGGAGGCAGCGGTAGGTGGCGCCACCGTAGGTGACCGTGTCGCCGGGCTGGTAGACGGTGCCGGCCGCCCACGTGCCGCCCGGGTTGCCGGGGCCGGGACCGGGGCCCGGGTCGTCGCCGGTGGTCTTCAGGGTGAGGCCGTAGTTCGACAGGATCGGGTTGATCGGCTGGAAGAAGGTCGTCCCGCCGCTCGTGCAGTCGCCGGAGCCGCCCGAGGTGACACCCTGGGCCTGGCTGCCGGAGATGAAGGAGCCGCCGGAGTCACCGGGTTCGGCGCACACCGAGGTGCGGGTGACACCCGAGACGGTGCCCTCCTGGTAGGTCACGCTGGTGTTCAGCTGCTGGACGGTGCCGCAGTGCCAGCCGGTCGTCGACCCGGAACGGCACACCGAGGCGCCGACGGTCGCCACCGTGGAGCCGGTGACCTGGAGGTTCTGGCCGTTCTGGCTGACGTACGGCGTCGCGGTCCAGCTGGAGTTGGTGGCCACCCACGACATGTCGTTGCCGGGGAAGACCGACGCCTGGAAGGTGCCCTGCGCCACCTGGTTGGCGCCGGTGGTGGTGGAGCCCGCCTGTCCGCAGTGGCCGGCCGAGGCGAAGCCCTGCTGAGTGCCCCGGGTGACCGGGAAGCCGATCGAGCAGCGGGTGTTGCCGTTGATGTAGTACGCGTCGCCGCCGCGCAGGTCGTACAGCGGCCGGGGCCGCTCGGCCGACTTCACCACCTCGGCCAGCGACCGGTCCACCCCGGCGGCGGACAGCAGCGCACGGGCGGCGGCGGGCCGTACGGCCTGCACGACCAGCGTGTTGGCCCGGACGTCGACGTACCACACCGGTGTGTCGACGGTGTTCCGGTGGGTGGCGGCACGGTCCAGCCGGGCCTTCGCGGCGTCCAGCGCGGCGAGGGAGTGACGGACGACGACGGCCTCGGCGCCCTGTGCCCTGATCGCCGCGGCGTCGGCGGCGTCGGTCGTGGCCACGCTCAGCGCGCCGGAGTCCGCGCCGTGCACCCAGGCGCCCGCGTAGTCCGCGCCGAGCGCGGCCCGCAGCCGGCCCGCGGTGGCCCCCGCCTGCGCCTCGTTCGCCAGCCGGTGCTCGGCCTGCTGCCGGCCGATGCCCAGATCGCGCTGCATGGCGTTCAGGACGGCGGCGGAGGTGTCGGCGGTGTGCAGGGTCCGGGCGGCCGACGGCGCCGGCGTCCTCGCCTGCGCGGCGGTGGAGACCGCGGCCTGGGCGCCGGCCTGTCCGCTGAGCCCGGTCAGGACCAGTGCGCCCGTCGCCACCACCGCCGCGCAGGCGGCTCTCGTCTGTCTGTGGAGCATGGGGGATCTCCTCGGTCTCGGTGGGGAGTGCCGAAACCGTAGGGAGGGCCGACGGACGGGCGTAAGCCTTCGGTTGACCCCCTTGCCCGGTGTTATGGAAGGGCCGCGTCCGGCCGGACGGGTGCACTAGGGAGCGTATTCGGTTGTGATCAAGGGGCTGCTCGTGTGAGGTCCTTGATCCAGATCACGGAGGCCCGGAGGTGGAGTCCGGCGAGGTAGCTCGCCGGGGTCTTGTCGTAGCGGGTGGCGATGCCTCGCCATGCTTTCATCCTGTTGATCGCCCGCTCGACGGTGTTCCGTTCCTTGTAGAGCCCGGTGTCGTGACTGACGGGCCTACCGCCTCCACTGCCCTTCTTCTTCCGGTTGGCGGCCTGGTCCTTCTTTTCCGGGATGACTGCCTTGATACGGCGTTTGCGCAGGTAGGCGCGGTTGCCGCGAGACGAGTAAGCCTTGTCTCCGGCGACTGCGTCCGGCCGGGTGCGGGGGCGGCCGACGGGCCCGCGCACCCGCACCTTCTTCAGGACGGGGATGAACTGTGGGCTGTCGGCTGCCTGGCCCGCGGTCAGGATGAACGCCAGCGGGCGGCACTTGCGGTCGGCGGCGAGGTGGACCTTGCTGGTCTGTCCGCCCCTGGAGCGTCCGAGGAGGGCGGCCTTCAGCCGGAGTCTGTGCCGACGCCGGACGCGTCGTCGTTCTTCCCGCGCGGGACCGCTTTCGGTCTCCTGCCCTGTTTGTTCTTCGAGGCCGCCCCCTTTGACCTGGCCTTCTCCTCCTCGGCGGCGGCTTTCTCCAGGGCAGTGACAACGTCCTCACCGAGGTGCATCCCGGCCGCGTCGTGGTGGGCACGGGTGGTGGTGGAGTCGATGCTGACCAAGGACAGGTCCACCTCACCGCGCTTCGCGGCTTCCGCGATCAGGCCCTCCAGCAGCGCCTCGAAGACCCCGGCGTCACGCCACTGCCGGAAGCGGTTGTGGACGGTCGACCATGCACCGAATTCTGTCGGCATCTCCCGCCACTGGCCGCCCGTCTTGAACCGCCAGATCACGCCCTCGAACTGCTGCCGCAGCCGCTCGGGGTACGGGCCGTACTCGCCAATCGGCAGGTACGGCTCGATGAACTCCCACTCCGGGTCAGTCAGTTGCACTCGTGTCACGTACGACGGTCTACCGGACCAGACCATGCCACGAAGGCACATCCCGCAGATTGATCACGACTCGATACGTGCCCTAGTTGTATTGATCACGAGCGTTGTTGACGCCTGTCGGGCTTGATCATGGCGAAGACCTCCGGTGTGGTGGAGCTGTCTAGGACCGCACCACACGGAGGTCTTCGTGTCCCACCGTAATGCCCGGCTGACCGTTCACGGCAGGCGGCTCCTGGTCGAGCGTGTCCTTTCCGGCCGCCCGGTAGCGCACGTCGCGGCCGAGATGGGCATCTCGCGGCCCACGGCACACAAGTGGCTGCGTCGCTGGCGGACAGAGGGCGAAGCCGGCCTGCACGACCGTTCCAGCCGACCCCACCGCACGCCGCACCGGACTCCGGCAGAGACGGAAGACCAGGTCTGCCGCCTGCGGCAAGAGCGCAAACTGGGCCCGGCCCGCATCGGCCCGATCCTGGGCCTGCCCCCCTCGACCGTCCACCGGGTCCTGTCCCGGCACGGCCTGAACCGCCTGGCCTTCCTCGACCGGCCCACCGGCCAGGTCATCCGCCGCTACGAACGCGACCGGCCGGGCGAGCTGGTCCACGTGGACGTCAAGAAACTCGGCCGCATCCCCGACGGCGGAGGCTGGCGCGTCCACGGTCGTGCCGCCTGCCCCGACCGCCGCCGCACCACCGGCTTCGACTACATCCATTCCGCAGTCGACGACCACAGCCGCCTGGCCTACAGCGAGGTCCACCCGGACGAGAAGGCCACCACCTGCGCGGCCTTCCTGACCCGGGCCGCAGCCTTCTTCGCCACCTGCGGCATCCTCCGCATCGAGCGCGTCCTGACGGACAACGCCTGGCCCTACCGCAAGAGCTTCGCCTGGCGGCAGGCACTCGCCGACCTCGGCGCGGCCGGCAAGCTCACCCGCATCTACCGGCCGCAGACCAACGGCAAGGTCGAGCGCTTCAACCGGACCCTGCTCGACGAATGGGCCTACCTGCGGCCCTACACCAACAACGACGAACGCACCGCGGCCCTGGCAGACTTTCTGCACACCTACAACCACCACCGCTGCCACACCGCACTCGGCGGCCAGCCACCGATCAGCCGTGTGAACAACCCTGCAGGTCAATACACCTAGTGGCTGCCTTCGCGGGAGCCGGCACCTGCGGACGGCCTGCCGCGGTCACATGGGACGGGTGGGCGAGTGGCCGCCTCGGCGGGAGCGGGCCTGCGGGGACGGCGTAGTGCGGTCATAGGGGTGTGGCCGGGCGGGTGTGCGAGTGGCCGCCTCCTCGGGAGCGGGCCTGTGGGGACGGCGTACCGCGGCGCATGGGGGCGGTGGCGTGCCGTGCTCACGGCAGCGCCGTCCCGCCGGGTCGGCCGCCACCGGCGAGCCAGTCGGCGTAGGTGTCGCTGCGGGCGGCCACGGCCGCGTGCGCGCGGCGGGCCTGGGCCAGCACCGTGCCCGCGGTGTCGGCGCGCTGGGTCGCGGGGTGCCAGCCCAGCAGGTGCCGCCACAGCAGCGGGGTGCCGGCCAGCGGCCGGGTGGTGATGCCGGGGGTGGTCGGGAAGGTGGCCCGGCACAGGCCCACCGCCCGTCCCACCTGCACCAGGTGCACGCAGGAGGCGATGTCCGTCTCGTACATCCGTCCGGGCGCGAACCCGGCGCGGGCACAGGCCGCGGTGAAACAGTCGGCGAAACACCCGTCCCCGGGTACGCAGGCCCACTCCTCGTCCGCCAGCTTGGCCAGCTCCACTTCGAGGGTGCGGGCCAGCGGGTGGTCGTCGGCGAGCATGACGAAGACCGGGTCGACGGCGAACTCCTCCCACGCGAGGTGCTCGGTGCCGGGCGGCGCGGCGGTGCCGCAGGCGCCGGTGACGGCGTAGTCGAGGCGGCCCTCGGCGAGCAGGGCGGCGAGTTCACGCTCGGACCAGGAGGCGTGCGTCGACACGTGCACGTCCGGGACGGCGGCCGCCAGCAGGTCGATCAGGGCGCCCAGCAGCGGGCCGTGGGTGCCGCCGAGCCGCAGTCGTTCGGCCTGCCGCCGACCGCGGCCCCGGGCGAACCGGACGGCTTCCTGCTGGAGCTCGGTCACGGCCGGCAGGACGATCCGTGCCCGTTCCAGTACCAGCTCGCCCAGCGCGGTGGCGCGCACACCGTGCCGCCCGCGCTCGAACAGTTCCCCGCCCAGGACCCTTTCGATGCGCCTGAGCTGGGCGCTCAGCGCGGGCTGCGCGAGCCCGAGGACGGTTGCCGCCCGGGTGAGGCTTCCCGCGTCGGCTATCGCCCGGACCGTCTTGAGATGCCGCAACTCCAGCTCCATGGAGGGAGCTTGCTGCGCGGGCGGCACAGGGGCAAGGGGTTGGTCCGGACCACTGGAAGCACCGGAGGCGCACAGCGGTGAGCGGGCCTCGGCCGCCGTGCGGCGGACCTGAGCAGAGTCCCGGCGGCGTCGCGGCGGGAGGTGGGGGTGCGGGATGGGGCTTGAGGTGCGGGACGGAATTGGAGGCGCGGGTGGCGGGCTTGGACGGCGGCCACTGGACCATCCGGTGCGGAGGAGGGCGGCCCGGGGCCCCCAGGCTCCGAATCTGGGTACGCGTGCTCATGCGCCCCTCCGCGGACGGCTGCTTGGATGGAGCGGAGCCGGTCGGCCCGGGTCGCCGGCACACCGTCAGGGGTGAACCTGTCACTGAAGGTAGTTAGAGTTGTGACGGACGGGTCCGCCGCTGCGCGAACGCGTGAAGGTACGGGGGAGGACGACGAGTTGACGAGCGATGCTGGGACCGGTGGGGCACTGGGGCCTCTGCTCGGCGGTCTGTTCGGTGCGACGGGTTCCGCCGCCGCGGCCGTGGGCGCACAGGCCGACATGGCCACGGAACTGTCCTCGTTCACCAACTTCCAGAAGCGGGTGGACGACCTGATCCGTGATCTCAAGGGATCGCAGGCAGGTCCGGCCAAGGTCGGCCAGGAGCAGCTCGTCCGTCATCAGTTCGGCGGGGGCGGCGGTGCGTGGACGGAGGCGACCGGGCTGTATTCGGCGTACGAGTCGGTGATCAGCGAGCTGGAGACGCTGTCGAAGCTGCTGTCCGACTCGATGGAGGGCATGGCCATCGCGGTCATGGCCTCGCACAAGGGCTACCAGAACATCGACCTGGACATCCGGGACCGGATGGCGGCGATCAGCGCCGAGACGAGCAAGCACTACGGCGGGAGCTACGACCCGGCGCTGCCGAAGAAGAGCCACGGCAGTGGAGGCCAGGGCGGAACGGGTGGGCACGACCACGCGGCACAGCCCTCGGCGGGTGACACGGGCGGCACGATCTGATGGTTCGCACGGGGGCGGGGGAACTCTGATGGCAGGCACGGGAAGCGGCGGCGGTACGTCCTTCGAGAACATGAGCCACGAACAGATGCTCGCGTGGCTGGACCAGGCGAACTCCGGCGAGGTCCAGGCCGCCGCCACGCGCCTGGCCGCGGCCGCGAAGGAGATCCGGAAGATCGCGGAGGAGCTGAAGGTCCGTCCGCAGTGGGTGGAGTGGAAGGGCGAGGGCGCCGATGCCTTCCGCGTCTGGGCCAACGACCTGGCCAACTCGACGCACCGCCTCGGTGATTTCAGTGAGAACTCCGCGAAGTGGCTGACCGAGGCGTCCAACGCGATCGCCACCGCGCAGGCGTCGATCCCGCGGGACACCAAGAGCGCCCACGCGAACCTGGTGGCGGCCACCGCCGCGCACAACGACCCCGACGCGACGGCGATCCGCACGAAGTCCGCGGCCGAACTGGCCGCCCTCCAGGCGGACCAGGAGAAGGTCCGCCTGGAGGCGGCGGCCCAGATGCGGAAGCTGGGACAGTCGTACGAGCACTCGGCGACCCAGATGAACACCTTGCCGAGACCGAAGTTCCCACCGCCGCCGGCGGTGATCGCGCCTCCAGCCCCCTACGGCTCAACCGAGGACGTGGCTCGGCCAACGGGGTCTGCCGGGCATGGCGTCGGCAGCAGCGGTTCCTACTCCGCCACTGCCGGAACTGCTGGCACCTTTGGCATCGCAGAGCCGGGTCCCTCTCATGACGAGACCTCTGGGTACCACTCTGACCTGCATACCGATGCGCCTTCGACCCACCACTTGCGTCCGTTGGCGAGTAACCCGGTTACACATGTAGGCATCGACTCCGTGTCCGCCCCGCCGGAAGTGCACAAGTATTCCCCCGGTCCTGTGGGAGTTCCTGCTGGCCCTGCGCATACGGATCCAGTCCCGCTGCCATCGACCAGCGGCCAGGTGCCACCGCTGACACGCGGCTCCGTACGTGCTCCTTCTGGCTCGAGGGGTGTCGGCAAGCCGGTCGCCGGGGTGCGCCTTCCGGCGGAGACTACGGAAGCACCAATCGGGCGGGCGGTGGGCCGTGGTGGGACTGCTCCGACTCGTAACACGCCCGCTCCCAACGGCTTGGTCGGTCGGGCTGTTCCGGGTCAGGGCTCAGTATCCAGGCGCGAGGCTGTCTCCGGCTCGGGCATCACCGGCGGGCGGCCGGCTGTGCCCCCCGCAGCGGGCCGGTCGATGCCCAGGGCCCCTAGTGGTCCCCTGGGCGGTACTCCGGCAGCCAATCGTGGGTCGACGAGCGGTCTGCCGAACGCAGGTGTCACGCGGAAACAGTCGACCAATGGGGTGCCTGGCTCCACTGTCGGGCGTGCTGGTGCTGCGCCACGCGGCGGCATCGTCGGCGGAACTGCGCAGAGAACAGGGCGTGCTCCGGTACGCCCCGGTGCCCCGGTGCCTTCCGCGTCGATGCGGGGAGGAATCTCCGGTGGTCTGCCCAATGAGGAGGGCCAACAGAGCCGTGCTCGCGGCGCTTCGAGTGGGTCGGCCAATGAATCCAGACAGCGAGACCGCAAGCAGAAGAAAAGGCGCCGGAACGAACCCCCAGCTTCCGAATAACGATTGAGGGAATAAGAGAACCATGCGCATGCCTGGGATTAAAGCGTGGCAAAGAAAGGGCCATGCCATGGCCTGTGCGGCCTTCGGTCTGCTGCTGGTAGGCGGCACGGCTGCTGAGGCTCGCGCCGACACCACTCGATCCCAGCAGTGGTTTCTCGACGCTATGCATGCAGAGGATATGTGGCGGACGAGCACCGGCAGTGGCGTCACGGTTGCAGTGATCGACACTGGAGTCGGTCTGGAGAACCCGGACCTGAGAGGTCGGGTTCTCGATGGAAAGGATCTGGCTTCACAGCGCGGTGGCGACGAGCACAGTGACTACGACGGCCACGGCACCGGAATGGCCGGGCTTATTGCTGGTACAGGGGCTTACAACGGTGGAAAGGGGGCGTTCGGCCTGGCACCGGGCGTCAAAATCCTCCCCATCCGTATGCCGGCCCAGAGTGATATCAACGGATTTGCTGGCCCGGCCTACTTCAGCAAGGCTATCCGTTACGCGGCGGATTCCGGCGCCCGGGTCATCAACATTTCCATGGGGGAACGACTCGGATCACCTCAGCTAACGGCTGCAGTGAAGTACGCTCTGGCCCGTGGTTCACTGATTTTTGCTGCTGTCGGGAATGATGGTGACAAGGGTAATCCGGTCGAATATCCGGCAGCTACGCCCGGAGTGGTCGGTGTAGCGGCAGTAGGCAAGGACTTGCGTAGGACCGCAGAGTCTGAATTCGGGTTTCAAACCGACATGGCGGCGCCCGGTGCGGACTTGGTTCATGCTTGTGGCGGCAAGACAGGTCTTTGCAAGAGCCACGGTACGAGTGGCGCCACCGCCCTCGCCTCCGCCAGTGCTGCTCTCATCTGGGCCAAGCATCCGGAGTGGACCAACAACCAGGTCCTGCGGGTCATGCTGAACACCATCGGCGGGCCCACGGACGGGGCCAAGCGGAACGACTCCATCGGGTACGGCATCGTGCGGCCGCGTATCGCCTTGGAGAATCCCGGGGACCCCGGCCCGGCGGATGTCTATCCGCTT
This sequence comes from Streptomyces sp. Xyl84, assembly GCF_059731885.1. Taxonomy (NCBI): domain Bacteria; kingdom Bacillati; phylum Actinomycetota; class Actinomycetes; order Kitasatosporales; family Streptomycetaceae; genus Streptomyces; species Streptomyces sp. Xyl84. The sequence goes on along the minus strand of NZ_AP029182.1, from coordinate 3,018,516 downwards.
CCGGACCTGGCGGCCGCGGCGTCGCCTTCCCCGACGGTGAAGGCACCCGGCGCCAAGGGCGCGGGCGGCGCGGACGACACCTCCCCGGCCAAGGGGCAAGCCGGTGCCTCGGCCAAGAGCGACGGCGACGGCATGCTGTGGCTCGGCATCGGCCTCGCAGCGGTCGTGGTGATCGGCGGAGCCGCAGCAGCGTTCGTCCTCGCCAGGAGGCGCCGGCTTCCCGGTGCCAAGGTGAGCAGGGAAGCCGCAGCGGCGGCGGCCTCCCGGTATCTGAACACCGTCGCCTACCCGGACAGGGCGGGTTCCGTGACCGTCCTTCCGGAGACAGGGACCGAGTTCGCGTACGGCTGGGCCTTCCGCTTCGAGTTCAGGGAACACAGCGGGGCAAGGACCCAGGCGAACCCCCCGTCCGACTACGTCATCGTCGTCCCCCACTCCGGAGCGGCCCCTCATTTCCCGCCGCCGGACATCCCCACGGCCCGCTACATGGAGCTGTGCGCCGGCCATGGCCGGCACCCGGCCGTCTGATCCACCGATCCACCCCGTCTCGCATCATGGACGCCCGGTGTTCGATCACTGGTCAGTACATTCACCTCCGGGTGACACTGGAGCGTCCTGCGCGCGGCAACGGCGCCGAGCGCTCAGCAAGTTCATCGACGCTCACCACCGGTCTCGTACCGGTGGCAGCCGTGCCAGAAGGGGACCTCCGTGACGACCCGACCGGACAGTCAGAACCAGCTCGACGCCCTGCGCAGCGAGATCGAGCGGCGCAACCCCGCGCAGCCGGAGTTCCACCAGGCCGTGCACGAGGTGCTGGACACGCTGGCGCCGGTGCTGGCGGCCCGGCCGGAGTACGCCGAGCCCGGGCTGATCGAGCGGCTGTGCGAGCCCGAGCGTCAGGTGATCTTCCGGGTGCCGTGGCAGGACGACCGGGGGCGGGTGCACGTCAACCGCGGTTTCCGGGTGGAGTTCAACAGCGCGCTCGGCCCGTACAAGGGCGGTCTGCGCTTCCACCCCTCCGTCAACCTCGGCATCATCAAGTTCCTCGGCTTCGAGCAGATCTTCAAGAACGCCCTGACCGGTCTCGGCATCGGCGGCGGCAAGGGCGGCAGCGACTTCGACCCGCACGGCCGCAGCGACACGGAGGTCATGCGGTTCTGCCAGTCCTTCATGACGGAGCTGTACCGGCACATCGGCGAGCACACCGACGTGCCCGCCGGGGACATCGGCGTCGGCGGCCGTGAGATCGGCTACCTCTTCGGCCAGTACCGGCGCATCACCAACCGGTGGGAGGCCGGGGTCCTCACCGGCAAGGGGCTCGGCTGGGGCGGGTCGGCGATCCGGCCCGAGGCCACCGGGTACGGCAACGTGCTGTTCGCGGAGGCGATGCTGCGCGAGCGGGGCGAGGACCTGGAGGGGCAGACGGCCGTCGTCTCCGGTTCCGGGAACGTCGCGATCTACACCGTGGAGAAGCTGCTCGCCCTCGGCGCCAACCCGCTGACCTGCTCGGACTCCAGCGGCTACGTCGTCGACGAGAAGGGCATCGACCTGGACCTGCTCAAGCAGATCAAGGAGGTCGAGCGCGGACGGATCAGCGAGTACGCCGAACGCCGGGGCACCTCCGCGCGGTTCGTGCCGGGCGGCCGGGTGTGGGAGGTGCCGGCCGACGTCGCGCTGCCGTCCGCCACGCAGAACGAACTGGACGAGAACGACGCCGCAGCGCTCGTCCGCAACGGCGTGAAGGCCGTCTCCGAGGGCGCGAACATGCCGGCCACGCCCGAGGCCGTGCACCTGCTCCAGCGCGCGGGGGTCGCCTTCGGGCCCGGCAAGGCCGCCAACGCGGGCGGCGTCGCGGTCAGCGCCCTGGAGATGGCGCAGAACCACGCTCGTACGGCATGGTCGCCGGCCCGGGTCGAGGAGGAGCTGGCGGGGATCATGAGCCACATCCACACCACCTGCCACGAGACCGCCGAGCGCTACGGCGCCCCCGGCGACTACGTGACCGGCGCGAACATCGCCGGCTTCGAGCGGGTCGCCGACGCGATGCTCGCCCAGGGCGTCATCTGACGGAAGCCGCGAGGGGAGCGCCCGCGCCCCGCCCGCACCCCCCGTGCGCGTCTGCGCCCCGCCCCGGAGGCCGTACCTTCCGGGGCGGGGCGCGGACGTGTGTGCGTCAGCCGGGACGTGTCTCCGTCACCCCGACGTGTGTGTGTCGGCCGGGACCCGTGCGTCACCAGGACCCGACGCGTCCGCCGGGGCTAGTGCGCGGCGGCTCCCGCCGGGGCGCCGCCCCGTCCGTGGCCGGCCGGGCGGGCGACCACCAGGACGCCGGCGACCACCGCGGCGAGCAGCATCGCGGCCACGCCCCACCAGATGGCCTGCGTGTAACCGTGGACGATGCCCTCGCGCAGCACCTGCGCCTTCTGCGCGGGGTCGGTGAGGTGGCCACCGATGTACGTGGTGGTCGCCGAGGTGGCGATGGTGTTGAGCAGCGCCGTGCCCAGCGAGCCGCCCACCTGCTGCGAGGTGTTCACCATCGCGGAGGTCACACCGGCGTCCTGCGGCCGCACACCCTGGGTCGCGGTGGAGAAGACGGGCATGAACGTCAGGCCCATGCCGAGGCCGAGCAGCAGCTCGGCGGGCAGGACGTGGGTGGTGTACGCCGAGTCGACGCCGAGCTGGGTCAGCACCAGCAGGCCCGAGGCGGCGAGCAGCATGCCGGGCACCATCAGCAGGCGCGGGGGCGTGCGGGGCAGCAGCCGGGCCGAGATCTGCGTGGAGCCGATGATGATCGACGCGGACATCGGCAGGAACGCCAGACCGCTCCTGACCGGGGTGTACCCGAGGATGCCCTGGAAGTAGTACGTCATGAACAGGAACAGGCCGAACATGCCGATGGTGGCGAGGCCCATGGTCAGGAAGCTGCCCGCGCGGTTGCGGTCGGACACGATGCGCAGCGGCAGCAGCGGGTGCTTGGCCTTCATCTGCCAGAAGACGAACGCCACCAGCAGCAGCACACCGCCGGCCAGCAGGGTCACCACCAGGCTGTCGTCCCAGCCGCGCGGCTCGGCCTCGGAGAAGCCGTAGACGACGGCGACCAGGCCGCCGCAGCCGAGGATCACGCCGGGGATGTCCAGCCGGGACTCGCTGTGGCCCGGGCGGTCGTGCAGCAGGATGACGGCGCCGATCACCGCGACGGCGGCGATCGGGATGTTCACGTACAGGCACCAGCGCCAGTTCGCGTAGGAGGTGAGGACACCGCCCAGCAGCAGGCCGATCGCGGCGCCCGCGCCGGCGATGGCGCCGTAGATGCCGAACGCCTTCCCGCGCTCCCGGGGGTCGGTGAACGTCGTCGTCATCAGGGACAGCGCGGAGGGCGCGAGCACGGCGCCGAAGACACCCTGCAGGGCGCGGGCGCCGAAAAGCATGCCCGGGCTCTCGGACGCGCCGCCGATCGCGGAGGCGACGGCGAAGCCGACCAGGCCGATGATGAAGGTGCGCTTGCGGCCGACGAGGTCGGCGATGCGGCCGCCGAGCAGCAGCAGGCCGCCGAAGGCGAGGGTGTAGGCGGTGATGACCCACTGCCGGTTGCCGTCGGACATGCCGAGGGCCTTCTGCGCGGACGGCAGCGCGATGTTCACGATGGTCGCGTCGAGGACCACCATCAACTGGGCCAGGGCGATGACGACCAGGCCCCACCAGCGGCGGGGATCCGGGGCGTCGGCGGGTGTGTGCTCGATGGCGGACGGAGCCGTCCGTATCGCCTCGATCGGAGGGGAGTCGCTCATTGCGTGGGCGTCGCTTCCTTGGCTGTGGTCAGGCGTGTGGTGGCGTGCGTGTGCGTGGTGTGCGATCGGCCGGAGGCCGGAGGCCGTGCGCGGACACGGCGGTGCGGTCGCCGTGCCCGCCGTGCCGGGCACCGCGTCCGGCGCGGCGCTGCGCCGGCGGTGCGATGTCCGTGAAGTCCGGTGTTCCGGCCCCGTTTCCCCCTGCCCCGGGGGGCTGTTCCACGCCCCCGCGGAGCCGCACGCCCCCACACCATCGTCACCTTGGGAGATCGTCAGTGATCCTGATGGTCAGTCCACTGTACACTGCCCGCATGAACGACGTGCCTCCCCCTGATGTCCCGGCCCGGCCGCTCGGATATCTGCTGAAGCACGCCTACGCGACCCTCGCGACCGAACTGGGCCAGGCCCTCGCCCCCTTCCGCATCATTCCGCGGGAGCTGGGCGTCATGGGGGTGATCGCCGCCGCCCGGGAGCAGCCGTCCCAGCTGGAGATCGCCGCGCTCCTCGGCATCGACCGCACGACGATGGTCGGCATCATCGACGCCCTGGAGGGCAAGGGCTACGTCGAGCGCCGCCGCAGCGACCAGGACCGCCGCCGCAACGTCGTCACCCTCACCCCGGCCGGACAGGAGTCCCTGGCGGCGGCCGAACAGGTCCGCGAACGCGTCGAACGCGACTTCCTCGCCCCCCTCGACGAGCAGGCGGTCCAGGCCCTCACCGACGCCCTGCGCACCCTGCACCTGGCCCGGACGGACGCGGACACGACGGCCGCCATCGGCCGCCTGTCGTGCGCGGAACACCTGCCCGCCCCGCACCCCGGCCCCTGAACCTGCGCCGTCCCCCGGGGCACCGCACCCCGACGGCCCCGCCCCGCGCCTCCGCCCGAACGGCCCTGCGCGGCGGCGGCCCGTGGACACGCCCCCGCGGCCGGCGAGGACGTCCACGAGGACCAGTCCCTGCCCGGACCCGGCACCCTCCGGAGCGTGTGCCAGGCGCGTCAGCCGGCCGCTGTGGGTGTGGGTCACCCGGCACGGAACGCGACGCCTTCGACGAAGCGTGAGCCGGAAGCTTCTGCCGGGGTGCTGGGCCGCGCCCCGACGGTTTTCGCACGATTGCGCATGAGTACGGGTACTCAACTGCGCAGTTCCAGACGCAGCCGCGACAGTGGTGGCTGGTGTTAATTTGGGGGAACCAAAGGGAGTTGATGTCCCCAGCGCAGGGAGACCGGCGTGAGCCCGCCGGAAAACAGGTGACGGGACACGGGGGAGGGTCACGGGCATGCCCTGGGACGAATGGGAACAGCTGAAGGCGGAGGCGGCCGCACGTTCGGACTCCGCTCGGATGCGGCTGAACCACCTGTCGGACGCCGACGGCGGCGGTTCCTCCGCGGGCGGCGCGGACCCGCTGAAGTCGGACCGGAAGGTCTGGGCGACTGCAGGCGGTGACGTCACGGGACTGCGCACCGATGTGAGCACGGCGCTGGGAAAGCTGGATCATGGACAGGCGGGGCTGGGGGACGGCGCCGGTTGCGAGTCGGCCGCGGCGCAGAAAGAACTTTTCGAGTCCTGGAAGAAGTACGTCGGTGATGTGAGTGGCCGCTGCGGAGAGCTTGGCGGGCTGCTGGAGCGTGCGGGGCGCGACCTGTCGATGACCGACGGAGCCGTCCGGGCCGGACTGCAGAAGATCAACACGGCGTACCAGGACACCGAAACAGTCGGTGGCCAGGCGAAGGGCAAGTGAGCGCGTCATGGATCTCGCAGCGCTGAAGGCCCTCAAGCCCTCCGAGTACCAAGAGGCCGCAGACGGCTACCGTGCCACGAGCGAGATGGCGGCCAAAGCCAGGGAAGCCATCGACAACCGGATCTCGGCGGGCATCCGCAACCAGCTCTCCGGGGAGACCGCGCAGGCCGCCCTGCGGGAGCTGAAGGAACTGTCGAAGGACTTCCACTACGTCGAGACCGAGTGCGCGCTGGCCGGCACCGCGCTGAACGGCTTCGCCTTCGACATGGCCGCGGCCAAGCGAAAGCTGGAAGCGGCGATGGAGGACGCGAGGGCGGCCGGTTGCACGGTCGGCGCGGATGGATCGGTGACCTTTCCGGCCGGGGGCAAGGAGGTCGACGGCAGGGTGCCGGAGGGCGGCACGGTGCGGGTGAGTACCAGCCCGACGGACCCGACGGCGGCCGCCCTGGAGCGGCAGGCTGCCGGTATTCACCCCAATCCGAACTACGGCAAGGCCATGGGCTTCGCCGACCGCATCGGCGATGCTCTGAAGGAGGCCACGGACGCGGACACGAAGTGGGCCCCGAAGCTGCGCGCCTTGAAGGCCGATGACGACTTGGTCGTCTCCGACAAGGACTGGGCCGACGCCAAGTCGGACACGGACGGGGTGCGGGGCGCCGGCAAGGGCTATCTGGACTCCCTGCCCCAGCCGCCCCAGCACGCCGGCCCGAAGGACAACGCCGCCTGGTGGAAAGGCCTCACCGACGAGCAGCGGTCGGCCTACCTGGCCGTGCATCCCGACGCGGTCGGCGCCCTCGACGGGCTTCCCGCCACTGTCCGGGATCAGGCCAACCGAACGGTGCTCGACGAGGCCCGGGGCAAGGCCCGACTGGATTACGACGCCTGGCTGAAGAAGCACCCGGAGCCCGAGCGATTCGGGCCCTATATCGACCCCTACACCGGAGCCATGCCAAAGGGCCTCAACGTCGAGACACAGGAGTGGAAGGACTGGGACGCGGCCCGGAAGAACGCTCGCAAGTCTCTCGACGGCATGAACGCGATCCAGACGCGCTTCGATGCGACGGGGACGAACGGACTGCCGGAGGCGTACCTGCTGGGCTTCAGCACGGAAGGGGACGGCCGCGCGATCATCGCCAACGGCAACCCCGACACCGCTGATCACCAGGCGGTTTATGTGCCGGGCACGACCGCGGAGCTGGCAAACATCGACGGGAACATCGACCGGATGGTCAAGGTCTGGCACGCGGCTCATGACGAGGCCGACGGAAAATCCGTTTCCACGATTACCTGGCTCGGCTACGACGCCCCCGACAGCGTCATCAAAGACGCGCCGTACGAGCACTACGCGTATGACGGGGCGCCGGCGTTCGACAAGTTCCTGGACGGGCTCGACACCACTCACACCGGCGACACACACCCGCACCGGACGGTCATCGCCCACTCGTACGGAACGACGCTCGTCGGAGCTGCGGCTCAGACCGGGCATGTCAGCGCCGATGATCTCGTCTTCGCCGGTAGCCCCGGGGTCAAGGTGTCCAGCGCCGATGAACTGGACGTGCCCACGGGACATGTGTGGAACGAGGAGGCCGATGGAGACGTGGTTCCGGACATCGGCCGGTGGGGCCACGGTGGCGACCGTTTCATCATCCCCAGCGACCCGGACTTCGGCGCCAACCAGATGACCACGGACACCGAAGGGCACAGCGGATACTGGGACGAGACGTCCCAGGGGCCCACACAGAGCCTGAAGAATCAGGCCCTGGTCGTCGTCGGAAAGGGCGATGACGTGGCACTGAAGCCGCCGCCCGACCCGTGGGCGCACGTGAAGTAGCTGCGACGACGTAAGGCTCACCGACGTGAAGACCAGATTGAGCGCCTGTGTGCTCGCTCTCCCTCTTGCAATGACCATCATCACTGGATGCGGCATGACTGAGAAAGACTCCGACACCACTCCGTCCGTCGGCACGAGCACCTCGCGTGAGGCCTCCGACGCGATGGAAAAGGTGTCCAGCAGCATTTACGACCTGATCGGTGTCAAGGGAAAGTCGTCCGACAGTCGCCCGTTCGTCGCGGAATGCTCGGGAAAGGACAAGAAGGCCTATTTCCGGATCTTTCACTGGTGGAGTTTCTACCCCGCATCGGCGAAGGACCTCGACGTGGCGATGGAGCGACTCAAGGTCGAGCTGCCCAAGCACGGGTGGAAGATCGTCACCTACGGGCCGGACACCAGTAAGAACAGGAACATCAACCTCACCGCTGACAACGATCAGCGGAAGGCCGGCGTCAACATCGTCCAGATGGCCAAGAACGACCCGCCGAAGCTGAGCCTGCATGTCGTGTCCGGCTGCTACAAGGTCCCCGACGGCCAGGAGGTCGAACGCTTCTGAGCGCCCCGCCCCCGGGTCTCCGCTCGGGCCACGCGCGCCCCGCGTTTGATCCCCGTCACCTTCGGGGTAATCTCTACGGCTCGATTGGCCAGGCTGCCGTCGCGTATGGCAGACTGTCCGAGTTGCTCGGTCGAGTGTTGATGCTGCGCGCCTCCCGCCGGGAGGACCGGAAGCGAGTCCCACAGTACTCGTCGCCCTAACTGCCTCACGGCAGCGCTGGGGCGGACGTACGGGAATCTTCCGGGAAGCGTGGGCGCGGCACCGGCCAGGCACCCGGTGGGTCTTCGATCCCCGGTCCGCGGTACCGGCAGGGCCGTGTGCATTCCCGCAGGGATGTTCGAACAAGGGACATCCATGTCAGCGAGAGCGCGACACGCCCGACCGCGTGGGTCGGAGAAGACCAAGGGAAACCAGGCAGACACCGGGTTCCAGAGCGTGAGAAGAGACAGGACTACGAAGTAGCCATGGCGGGACAGAAGATCCGCATCCGGCTCAAGGCCTACGACCACGAGGTCATCGACTCCTCGGCGAAGAAGATCGTCGAGACGGTGACCCGCACTGGTGCGTCGGTCGCGGGCCCGGTGCCGCTGCCCACTGAGAAGAACGTGTACTGCGTCATCAAGTCGCCGCACAAGTACAAGGACTCGCGCGAGCACTTCGAGATGCGCACGCACAAGCGCCTGATCGACATCCTCGACCCGACCCCCAAGACCGTTGACTCTCTGATGCGACTCGACCTCCCGGCCGGTGTCGACATCGAGATCAAGCTCTGAGGCCGGTGATCTGAGAGATGACCAAGCAGATCAAGGGCATCCTGGGCGAGAAGCTCGGCATGACGCAGGTGTGGGACGAGAACAACCGTGTTGTTCCGGTCACCGTCGTCAAGGCCGGCCCCAACGTCGTCACCCAGGTCCGTACGAACGACGTCGACGGCTACGAGTCGGTCCAGATCGCCTTCGGCGAGATCGACCCGCGCAAGGTGAACAAGCCCCTCAAGGGTCACTTCGCCAAGGCCGACGTCACCCCCCGCCGCCACCTCGTCGAGATCCGCACCGCGGACGCGAGCGAGTACACCCTCGGCCAGGAAGTCACCGCTGAGGTGTTCGAGGCCGGCGTGAAGGTCGACGTCACCGGCAAGAGCAAGGGCAAGGGCTTCGCCGGTGTCATGAAGCGCCACAACTTCCGTGGCCTCGGCGCCGGACACGGCACCCAGCGCAAGCACCGCTCGCCCGGTTCCATCGGTGGCTGCGCCACCCCGGGCCGCGTGTTCAAGGGCCTCCGCATGGCGGGTCGCATGGGCAACGAGCGGGTCACCACCCAGAACCTGACCGTCCACGCCGTTGACGCGGAGAAGGGCCTGCTGCTCATCAAGGGCGCGGTTCCCGGTCCGAACGGCGGCCTCGTCCTGGTCCGCACCGCGGCCAAGGGGGCCTGAGGTAACCGATGAGCACTGTTGACATCCTTTCGCCGGCGGGCGAGAAGGCCGGTACCGTCGAGCTCCCCGCGGAGATCTTCGGCGTTGAGAAGGTCAGCGTCCCGCTGATCCACCAGGTCGTCGTCGCACAGCTGGCCGCTGCCCGTCAGGGCACCCACAAGACCAAGACGCGTGGCGAGGTCCGCGGCGGCGGCAAGAAGCCGTACCGCCAGAAGGGCACCGGCCGTGCCCGTCAGGGCTCGACCCGCGCGCCGCAGTTCGCCGGTGGTGGCGTCGTGCACGGTCCCGTGCCGCGCGACTACTCGCAGCGGACCCCGAAGAAGATGAAGGCCGCGGCCCTGCGCCACGCCCTCACCGACCGGGCCCGCCACAACCGCATCCACGTCGTCTCCGGCGTGGTCGAGGGTGAGACCGCCTCCACCAAGGCCGCCCGGACGCTGTTCGGCAAGATCTCGGAGCGCAAGAACCTGCTCCTGGTCGTCGACCGCGCCGACGAGGCCGCGTGGCTGTCCGCCCGCAACCTGCCCCAGGTCCACATCCTGGAGCCGGGCCAGCTGAACACGTACGACGTTCTCGTCTCGGACGACGTGGTCTTCACCAAGGCCGCTTTCGAGTCCTTCGTCGCCGGCCCGAACAAGGCCAACGACACCGAAGGGAGCGAGGCCTGATGGCTACGCGTCACCCCTCCATCGCCTCGAAGGCCGCCAAGGCCGCCAAGGCCGCGCGCGTCGCCAAGGCGCGCCGCCACGCCACCGAGGGCAAGAACACGGTCGAGACCCCGCTGAGCAAGTCGTACACGGACCCCCGTGACGTCCTGGTCAAGCCGGTCGTCTCCGAGAAGAGCTACGCGCTCCTCGACGAGAACAAGTACACGTTCATCGTCGACCCGCGTGCCAACAAGACCCAGATCAAGGAGGCCGTCCAGGCGGTCTTCGAGGTCAAGGTCACCGGGGTCAACACGATCAACCGCCAGGGCAAGCGCAAGCGGACCCGCACCGGTTTCGGCCAGCGTGCCGCGACCAAGCGCGCGATCGTGACCCTCGCCGAGGGCGACCGTATCGACATCTTCGGCGGTCCGACCGCCTGACGGCGGTCCGGATCGTCCGATATCGGACGAGGACTGAGAAATGGGTATCCGCAAGTACAAGCCGACGACTCCTGGCCGTCGTGGCGCCAGCGTCGCCGACTTCGTCGAGGTCACGCGGTCCACGCCGGAGAAGTCGCTGGTCCGTCCCCTGCACAGCAAGGGCGGCCGTAACAATTCCGGTCGTGTGACCGTTCGCCACCAGGGTGGCGGACACAAGCGCGCCTACCGCGTGATCGACTTCCGTCGTCACGACAAGGACGGCGTGCCGGCGAAGGTCGCGCACATCGAGTACGACCCCAACCGCACCGCGCGCATCGCGCTGCTGCACTACGCCGACGGCGAGAAGCGCTACATCCTCGCCCCGCGCAACCTGCAGCAGGGCGACCGCGTGGAGAACGGTCCCGGGGCCGACATCAAGCCGGGCAACAACCTGGCTCTCCGCAACATCCCGGTCGGTACCACGATCCACGCGATCGAGCTCCGTCCCGGTGGCGGTGCCAAGTTCGCCCGCTCCGCCGGTGCCTCCGTGCAGCTGCTCGCGAAGGAGGGCACGATGGCCCACCTCCGCATGCCGTCCGGTGAGATCCGCCTGGTCGACCAGCGCTGCCGCGCCACGGTCGGCGAGGTCGGCAACGCCGAGCAGAGCAACATCAACTGGGGCAAGGCCGGCCGCAAGCGCTGGCTGGGCGTCCGCCCGACCGTTCGCGGTGTGGCGATGAACCCGGTTGACCACCCCCACGGTGGTGGTGAGGGCAAGACCTCGGGTGGCCGCCACCCGGTCAGCCCCTGGGGTCAGAAGGAAGGTCGTACTCGTTCTCCCAAGAAGGCGAGCAACAAGTACATCGTCCGCCGCCGCAAGACGAACAAGAAGCGCTAAGGACGGGTTGAGATGCCTCGTAGCTTGAAGAAGGGGCCTTTCGTCGACGACCACCTGATCAAGAAGGTGGACGTACAGAACGAAGCCGGCACCAAGAACGTCATCAAGACCTGGTCCCGCCGCTCGATGATCGTCCCGGCGATGCTGGGCCACACGATCGCGGTGCACAACGGCAAGACCCACATCCCGGTGTTTGTCACCGAGTCCATGGTCGGCCACAAGCTCGGCGAGTTCTCGCCGACGCGCACCTTCCGGGGTCACGTCAAGGACGACCGGAAGTCGAAGCGCCGCTAGTCAGCGGGGTGTGAAAGACCATGACAAACACTGAAGGGACAACCATGGAAGCCAGGGCCCAGGCGCGGTACATCCGCGTCACGCCCATGAAGGCCCGCCGCGTGGTGGACCTCATCCGTGGCATGAACGCCACGGAGGCTCAGGCGGTCCTGCGTTTCGCCCCGCAGGCCGCGAGCGTGCCGGTCGGCAAGGTGCTGGACAGCGCCATCGCCAACGCCGCGCACAACTACGACCACACCGACGCCGACAGCCTCTACATCTCCGAGGCCTACGTCGACGAGGGCCCGACCCTGAAGCGGTTCCGTCCGCGCGCCCAGGGCCGCGCCTACCGGATCCGCAAGCGGACCAGCCACATCACCGTGGTCGTCAGCAGCAAGGAAGGAACCCGGTAATGGGCCAGAAGGTAAACCCGCACGGGTTCCGGCTCGGTGTCACGACCGACTTCAAGTCGCGTTGGTACGCCGACAAGCTGTACAAGGACTACGTCAAGGAAGACGTCGCCATCCGTCGGATGATGACGTCCGGCATGGAGCGCGCCGGCATCTCCAAGGTCGAGATCGAGCGCACCCGTGACCGCGTGCGTGTGGATATCCACACCGCTCGTCCGGGCATCGTCATCGGCCGCCGCGGCGCCGAGGCCGACCGCATCCGCGGCGACCTCGAGAAGCTCACCGGCAAGCAGGTCCAGCTGAACATCCTCGAGGTCAAGAACCCCGAGACCGACGCTCAGCTGGTTGCGCAGGCCGTCGCCGAGCAGCTCTCCTCCCGCGTCTCCTTCCGCCGTGCCATGCGCAAGAGCATGCAGTCGGCGATGAAGGCCGGCGCCAAGGGCATCAAGATCCAGTGCGGTGGCCGCCTCGGCGGCGCCGAGATGTCCCGCTCGGAGTTCTACCGCGAGGGCCGTGTGCCCCTGCACACGCTCCGCGCGAACGTGGACTACGGCTTCTTCGAGGCCAAGACGACCTTCGGCCGCATCGGCGTGAAGGTCTGGATCTACAAGGGCGACGTGAAGAACATCGCCGAGGTCCGCGCCGAGAACGCTGCGGCCCGTGCGGGTAACCGCCCGGCCCGCGGTGGTGCCGACCGCCCGGCCCGTGGTGGCCGCGGTGGCGAGCGGCGCGGTCGCAAGCCGCAGCAGCAGCAGGCTCCGGCCGCCGAGGCCCCCAAGGCCGAGGCCCCGGCCGCTGCCGCTCCGGCTGAGAGCACCGGAACGGAGGCCTGACCGACATGCTGATCCCCCGTAGGGTCAAGCACCGCAAGCAGCACCACCCGAAGCGCCGTGGTCAGGCCAAGGGCGGTACGACGGTCGCGTTCGGCGAGTACGGCATCCAGGCCCTCACGCCGGCGTACGTGACCAACCGCCAGATCGAGGCGGCCCGTATCGCGATGACCCGCCACATCAAGCGTGGCGGCAAGGTCTGGATCAACATCTACCCGGACCGTCCCCTCACCAAGAAGCCGGCCGAGACCCGCATGGGTTCCGGTAAGGGTTCTCCGGAGTGGTGGATCGCGAACGTTCACCCCGGTCGGGTGATGTTCGAGCTGTCGTACCCCAACGAGAAGATCGCCCGTGAGGCGCTGACTCGTGCGGCCCACAAGCTGCCGATGAAGTGCCGGATCGTCAAGCGCGAGGCAGGTGAAGCGTGATGTCGGCCGGTACCAAGGCGTCCGAGCTGCGCGAGCTGGGCAACGAGGAGCTTCTGGGCAAGCTCCGCGAGGCCAAGGAAGAGCTGTTCAACCTCCGTTTCCAGGCGGCGACGGGCCAGCTCGAAAACCACGGCCGTCTGAAGGCGGTCCGCAAGGACATCGCGCGGATCTACACCCTGATGCGCGAGCGTGAGCTGGGCATCGAAACGGTGGAGAACGCATGAGCGAGAACAACGTGACTGAGCAGAACTCCGAGGCACGCGGCTTCCGCAAGACCCGTGAGGGTCTCGTCGTCAGCGACAAGATGGACAAGACCGTCGTCGTCGCCGTCGAGGACCGCGTCAAGCACGCGCTGTACGGCAAGGTCATCCGCCGTACGAACAAGCTCAAGGCGCACGACGAGCAGAACGCCGCGGGCGTCGGCGACCGCGTCCTCCTGATGGAGACCCGGCCGCTGTCCGCGACGAAGCGCTGGCGCGTCGTCGAGATCCTCGAGAAGGCCAAGTAATTCCTGCGGGAGTTCCCTCGCAGGACAGTTCCGCCAGGCTCCGGGGGCCGCTCGGTGAGCGGCCCCCGGGGAACCGGCAGACAAACAGGAGATAGACGTGATCCAGCAGGAGTCGCGGCTGCGTGTCGCCGACAACACTGGTGCGAAGGAGATCCTTTGCATCCGTGTGCTCGGTGGCTCCGGTCGCCGCTACGCGGGCATCGGTGACGTCATCGTCGCCACCGTCAAGGACGCGATCCCCGGTGGCAACGTGAAGAAGGGTGACGTCGTCAAGGCGGTCATCGTTCGCACCGTCAAGGAGCGCCGCCGTCCGGACGGCTCGTACATCCGCTTCGACGAGAACGCCGCCGTCATTCTGAAGAACGACGGCGACCCTCGCGGCACCCGCATCTTCGGCCCCGTGGGCCGTGAGCTGCGCGAGAAGAAGTTCATGAAGATCATCTCGCTGGCTCCGGAGGTGCTGTAAGCATGAAGATCAAGAAGGGCGACCTGGTCCAGGTCATCACCGGTAAGGACAAGGGCAAGCAGGGCAAGGTCATCGCGGCCTTCCCCCGCGAGGACCGCGTCCTGGTCGAGGGTGTCAACCGGGTCAAGAAGCACACCAAGGCCGGTCCGACCGCCAGCGGTTCGCAGGCCGGCGGCATCGTCACGACCGAGGCTCCGATCCACGTCTCCAACGTCCAGCTGGTCGTGGAGAAGGACGGTCAGAAGGTCGTCACGCGTGTCGGTTACCGCTTCGACGACGAAGGCAACAAGATCCGCGTTGCCAAGCGGACGGGTGAGGACATCTGATGGCTACCACCACTGCCCCGCGTCTGAAGCAGAAGTACCGCAGCGAGATCGCCCCCAAGATGCGTGACGAGTTCAAGTACGAGAACGTCATGCAGATCCCGGGCCTCGTCAAGATCGTGGTCAACATGGGTGTGGGCGACGCCGCCCGCGACTCCAAGCTGATCGAGGGCGCCATCCGCGACCTCACCACGATCACCGGCCAGAAGCCGGCGGTCACCAAGGCCCGCAAGTCCATCGCGCAGTTCAAGCTGCGTGAGGGCCAGCCGATCGGTGCCCACGTCACGCTCCGTGGCGACCGCATGTGGGAGTTCCTGGACCGCACCCTGTCGCTCGCGCTGCCGCGCATCCGCGACTTCCGCGGCCTGTCCCCCAAGCAGTTCGACGGCCGTGGCAACTACACCTTCGGTCTCACGGAGCAGGTCATGTTCCACGAGATCGACCAGGACAAGATCGACCGTGTCCGGGGTATGGACATCACCGTGGTCACCACGGCGACCAACGACGAAGAGGGCCGCGCCCTTCTCCGTCACCTCGGCTTCCCGTTCAAGGAGGCGTGAGCGAGATGGCGAAGAAGGCTCTCATCGCGAAGGCTGCTCGCAAGCCCAAGTTCGGAGTGCGCGGCTACACCCGCTGCCAGCGCTGCGGTCGTCCGCACTCCGTGTACCGCAAGTTCGGCCTGTGCCGCGTGTGCCTTCGTGAGATGGCTCACCGTGGCGAGCTGCCGGGCGTGACCAAGAGCTCCTGGTAACAGCCCACTTGGGTTGATACAGGACTCTCGGTAAGCAACCGGGGTCGGCAGGAGGCCCACCCCCCATGGCTTAGGCTTGTGGGGTTGGGCGCCTGCCGCGCCCTAAACGACTTACTACGCCGTAGGTCCACCGCGCCGCACCCGTCCCGTCTCGGATCGGGGAGAGGGATGGCGCACCAGGAAACCCCGGCGAGAGAGGCCGAAGGCCAATTCATGACCATGACTGATCCGATCGCAGACATGCTCACGCGTCTGCGGAACGCGAACTCGGCGTACCACGACACCGTGGCGATGCCGCACTCGAAGATCAAGTCGCACATCGCGGAGATCCTCCAGCAGGAGGGCTTCATCACCGGCTGGAAGACCGAGGACGCCGAGGTCGGCAAGAACCTCGTCCTCGAGCTGAAGTACGGCCCGAACCGTGAGCGCTCCATCGCGGGCATCAAGCGGATCTCGAAGCCCGGTCTCCGGGTCTACGCGAAGTCCACCAACCTGCCGAAGGTGCTCGGCGGCCTCGGCGTGGCGATCATCTCCACGTCCCACGGGCTCCTCACCGACAAGCAGGCCGGCAAGAAGGGCGTGGGTGGGGAAGTCCTCGCCTACGTCTGGTAACGGAAGGGAACGGAGGAAACAGCTATGTCGCGCATCGGCAAGCTCCCCATCGCGGTTCCCGCCGGCGTGGACGTCACCATCGACGGCCGCACGGTCAAGGTCAAGGGCCCCAAGGGCGAACTGACCCACACCGTCGCCGCGCCGATCGAGATCGTCAAGGCTGAGGACGGCGTTCTGAACGTCACCCGCCCCAACGACGAGCGTCAGAACAAGGCCCTGCACGGCCTGTCCCGCACGCTGGTGGCGAACATGATCACCGGCGTGACCCAGGGTTACGTGAAGAAGCTCGAGATCAGCGGTGTCGGTTACCGCGTGACGGCCAAGGGATCGAACCTCGAGTTCGCGCTCGGCTACAGCCACCCGATCACCGTCGAGGCACCCGAGGGCATCACCTTCAAGGTCGAGGCCCCCACCCGCTTCTCGGTCGAGGGCATCGACAAGCAGAAGGTCGGCGAGGTTGCGGCCAACATCCGCAAGCTGCGCAAGCCCGACCCGTACAAGGCCAAGGGTGTCAAGTACGAGGGCGAAGTCATCCGCCGCAAGGTCGGAAAGGCGGGTAAGTAAGCCATGGCATACGGGCAGAAGATCCTCAAGGGCGACGCCTACAAGCGCGCCGCGATCAAGCGCCGTCACATCCGGATCCGCAAGCGGATCGCCGGTACGGCGGAGCGCCCCCGTCTGGTCGTGACCCGCTCCAACCGCCACATCGTGGCGCAGGTGATCGACGACCTCAAGGGTCACACCCTGGCGTCGGCGTCCACGCTGGACACGTCGATCCGCGGTGGCGAGGGCGACAAGTCCGCGCAGGCCAAGCAGGTCGGCGCCCTGGTCGCCGAGCGTGCCAAGGCCGCCGGTGTCGAGGCTGTCGTGTTCGACCGTGGTGGCAACCAGTACGCCGGGCGCATCGCCGCCCTGGCGGACGCCGCCCGCGAAGCCGGCCTGAAGTTCTGAGCCGGTTCCGAGCTAGCGGAAACAGAGAGAGGTAATTCCAATGGCTGGACCCCAGCGCCGCGGTGGCGGTGCCGGTGGCGGCGAGCGGCGGGACCGGAAGGGCCGTGACGGCGGCGCAGCTGCCGCCGAGAAGACCGCGTACGTTGAGCGCGTAGTCGCGATCAACCGCGTCGCCAAGGTTGTGAAGGGTGGTCGTCGCTTCAGCTTCACCGCGCTGGTCGTGGTGGGCGACGGTGACGGCACCGTGGGTGTCGGTTACGGCAAGGCCAAGGAGGTGCCGGCCGCCATCGCCAAGGGCGTTGAGGAGGCCAAGAAGCACTTCTTCAAGGTCCCCCGCATCCAGGGCACCATCCCGCACCCCATCCAGGGTGAGAAGGCTGCCGGCGTCGTGCTGCTCAAGCCCGCGTCCCCGGGTACCGGCGTGATCGCCGGTGGTCCGGTGCGTGCCGTGCTCGAGTGCGCCGGTATCCACGACGTGCTGTCGAAGTCGCTCGGCTCCGACAACGCCATCAACATCGTGCACGCCACCGTGGAGGCCCTCAAGGGCCTGCAGCGTCCCGAGGAGATCGCGGCCCGCCGTGGTCTGCCCCTCGAGGACGTCGCCCCCGCGGCTCTCCTGCGTGCGCGTGCCGGGGCGGGTGCGTAATCGTGGCGCAGCTCAAGATCACGCAGACGAAGTCCTACATCGGCAGCAAGCAGAACCACCGCGACACCCTGCGTTCCCTGGGCCTCAAGCGCCTGGGTGACGTGGTCGTCAAGGAGGACCGCCCCGAGTTCCGCGGCATGGTGCACACCGTCCGCCACCTCGTGACGGTCGAGGAGGTCGACTGATCATGGCGGAGCAGAACCCGCTCAAGATCCACAACCTCCGTCCCGCCCCGGGCGCCAAGACCGCCAAGACCCGTGTGGGTCGTGGTGAGGCGTCGAAGGGTAAGACGGCCGGTCGTGGTACCAAGGGCACCAAGGCCCGCTACCAGGTTCCGGAGCGCTTCGAGGGCGGGCAGATGCCCCTCCACATGCGCCTCCCGAAGCTGAAGGGCTTCAAGAACCCGTTCAAGACCGAGTACCAGGTCGTGAACCTCGACAAGCTGGCCGCGCTGTACCCCGAGGGTGGCGAGGTCACCGTCGAGGACCTGGTGGCCAAGGGTGCCGTTCGCAAGAACAGCCTCGTCAAGGTTCTCGGCCAGGGCGAGGTCTCCGTGGCGCTGCAGGTGACGGTCGACGCCGTCTCCGGCTCCGCCAAGGAGAAGATCACCGCCGCCGGCGGTAGCGTCACCGAGCTCGTCTGACACCGTCGGACGTCTCGATGACCTGAACGTCCCGACCGGGGATACCCACAAATGGGGTATCCCCGGTTGGTCGTTCCTAGGGGGGCGGTCTCGCCGGTAAGGTGGCCTGCACTGTCCACTTCCACCGGATGCCGCATCATGGGCACTCGGAGCGGCAGTCGTCCGTTGTCCATTCGTCGTTCTCAGTTGGAACCTCACAACCGTCACCCTGACGCACGTGCGCGGGGGTCGCAGGAGGCACCGTGCTCACCGGCTTCGCCCGGGCGTTCAGGACGCCCGACCTGCGCAAGAAGCTGCTCTTCACACTCGGCATCATCGTGGTGTACCGCGTCGGTACCCACATCCCGATCCCGGGCGTCAACTACAAGGCCGTACAGACGTGCGTGACCGAGGCCTCCGGCAGCCAGGGCCTCTTCGGACTGGTCAACATGTTCAGCGGCGGTGCGCTGCTGCAGATCACGGTCTTCGCCCTCGGGATCCTGCCGTACATCACGGCGAGCATCATCCTGCAGCTGCTGACCGTGGTCATCCCGCGGCTGGAGGCCCTCAAGAAGGAGGGCCAGTCCGGCACCGCGAAGATCACCCAGTACACCCGTTACCTGACGGTGGCGCTGGCCATCCTGCAGGGCACCGGCCTGGTGGCCACCGCCCGCAGCGGCGCCCTCTTCTCCGGGTGCACGGCGGCCGCGGACATCGTCCCGGACCAGGCGATCTTCAACACCATCGTCATGGTGGTCTGCATGACCGCGGGCACGGTCCTGGTGATGTGGCTCGGCGAGCTGGTCACCGACCGCGGCATCGGCAACGGCATGTCGATCCTGATGTTCATCTCGATCGCCGCGACGTTCCCGTCCGCGCTGTGGTCCATCAAGAAGTCGGGCAAGCTGGCCGACGGCTGGATCGAGTTCGGCACCGTGCTCCTGGTCGGCCTGATCATGGTCGGCCTGGTCGTCTTCGTCGAGCAGGCCCAGCGCCGCATCCCGGTGCAGTACGCGAAGCGCATGATCGGCCGCCGTTCCTACGGCGGTACGTCGACGTACATCCCGCTCAAGGTGAACCAGGCGGGCGTGATCCCCGTGATCTTCGCCTCGTCGCTGCTCTACATCCCGGCTCTCGTCGCGCAGTTCTCCGGCGGCAACTCGGGCTGGAAGACCTGGGTCCAGCAGAACCTGACCAAGGGCGACCACCCGATCTACATCACCGCGTACTTCTTGCTCATCGTGTTCTTCGCGTTCTTCTACGTGGCGATCTCCTTCAACCCCGAGGAAGTCGCGGACAACATGAAGAAGTATGGTGGCTTCATCCCGGGCATCCGGGCTGGCCGACCGACCGCTGAGTACCTTTCCTACGTGCTCAACCGGATCACCTGGCCGGGTTCGCTGTACCTGGGTCTGATCGCTCTCGTACCAACAGTGGCGTTGGTTGGCTTCGGGGCAAGCCAGAACTTCCCGTTCGGCGGTACCAGCATCCTGATCATCGTGGGTGTCGGTCTCGAGACGGTGAAGCAGATCGAGAGCCAGCTCCAGCAGCGCAATTACGAAGGGTTCCTCCGCTGATGCGAATCGTCCTCGTCGGGCCGCCTGGCGCAGGCAAGGGTACGCAGGCAACGCGCCTGGCCGAGAAGCTGTCGATCCCGCACATCTCCACGGGCGACCTGTTCCGCGCCAACATCAGCAGGCAGACGGAGCTGGGCAAGCTCGCGAAGTCCTACATGGACGCGGGCAACCTGGTTCCCGACGAGGTCACCATCGCCATGGCGAAGGACCGCATGGAGCAGCCGGACGCCGCCGGCGGCTTCCTGCTCGACGGCTTCCCGCGCAACGTCTCGCAGGCTCAGGCGCTGGACGGGACGCTCGAGAGCGAGGACATCAAGCTCGACGCGGTCCTCGACCTGGAGGTTCCCGAGGAGGAGGTCGTCAAGCGGATCGCCGGCCGGCGCATCTGCCGCAACGACTCCAGCCACGTCTTCCACGTGTCGTACAGCAAGCCGAAGAAGGAAGGCGTCTGCGACGTCTGCGGCGGCGAGCTGTACCAGCGGGACGACGACCACGAGGACACCGTCCGCAAGCGGCTCGAGGTCTACCACACGCAGACCGAGCCGATCATCGACTACTACCGCAAGCAGGGCCTGGTCGTGACGATCTCGTCGCTCGGCCCGGTCGACGAGATCACGCGTCGCGCCCTTCAGGCGCTGAAGCGTGAGGACGTCACGCAGTAGTCGCACGCCGGTCGCAGCCGCGGTTCCTGCTGTCGGGGGCCGCGGCTGCGCTGTGGGCGCGCCGGCGCCCGTATGGTTGAAGCAGTCGCCCGGTCCCAGAAAGGCCCTGTCCCCATGGTGCAGATCAAGACCCCCGAGCAGATCGCCACGATGCGTGCGGCGGGGCTGGTCGTCGCCGCGATCCACGCGGCCACCCGTGAGGCGGCCGTGCCGGGCGCGAGCACCAAGGACCTGGACCAGGTGGCCCGCAAGGTGCTGGCCGACCACAACGCCAAGCCGAACTTCCTCGGTTACGGCGGCTTCCCGGCCACGATCTGCACCTCGGTCAACGAGGTCGTCGTCCACGGCATCCCCTCCGACGAGGTGGTCCTCAAGGACGGCGACATCATCTCCATCGACTGCGGCGCGATCGTCGACGGCTGGCACGGCGACGCGGCCTACACGGCGTTCGTCGGTTCCGGTCACGCCCCGGAGCTGGTCGAGCTGTCCCGGGTGACCGAGGAGTCGATGTGGGCGGGCATCGCGGCGATGAAGCAGGGCAACCGCCTGGTCGACGTCTCCCGCGCCGTCGAGACGTACATCCGCCGCCAGCCCAAGCCGGGCGGCGGCCGGTACGGCATCATCGAGGACTACGGCGGCCACGGCATCGGCACCGAGATGCACATGGATCCGCACCTGCTGAACTACGTCGACCGCCGCCGCGGCAAGGGCCCCAAGCTGGTCCCCGGCTTCTGCCTGGCCATCGAGCCCATGGTCTCTCTCGGCACCCCGAAGACCCGGGTCCTGGACGACGAGTGGACGGTCATCACGACGGACGGCACCTGGTCCTCCCACTGGGAGCACTCGGTGGCCCTCACCGAGCAGGGCCCGCTGGTCCTGACGGCGCCGGACGGCGGCAAGGCGAAGCTGGCCGAGTACGGCATCACGGCGGCGCCGGACCCGCTCGCCTGACGGCGGTGGCCCGGCGCCGAGGGGCGCCGGCCCGTCTCTCCTTCTCTTCTCCTCCCGCTCGCTTCCGCCCGCTCCCGCGCCGCTTCCCGCGGCCCTCGTCCGTGCCGGTCCGGCGACGGCGGGCCGGCCTGCGTAAAGATCTCCCGAGCGGGGCAGACTCTCCCGATTCGTGTTTCCGGGTGCGCTGACGTAGACTGACTCGTCGGCTCTCGTGCACCCGCATGTCCGCATGCTCCCGCAAGGGAAGCAGAGAGTCGATCAAGGTAGTCGATTCGAAGGGCGAAGCGTGGCCAAGAAGCAAGGTGCCATCGAGATCGAGGGCACTGTCGTCGAGTCTCTGCCGAACGCCATGTTCAAGGTCGAGCTCCAGAACGGCCACCAGGTCCTGGCACACATCAGCGGCAAGATGCGTATGCACTACATCCGCATCCTCCCTGACGACCGGGTCGTGGTGGAGCTTTCTCCGTACGACCTGACGCGTGGCCGGATCGTCTACCGGTACAAGTAGATCTTGCCCACGTCCCGAGGCCGCGAGGCAGCGGGACCGCCGGCAACTGACCCGGAGAACCTCACATCCCATGAAGGTCAAGCCGAGCGTCAAGAAGATCTGCGACAAGTGCAGGGTGATCCGCCGTCACGGCCGGGTCATGGTCATCTGCGAGAACCCGCGCCACAAGCAGCGCCAGGGCTGACGCACGACCGACCGCTCCCTCTGCACCTGATCCGCAGAGTTTCGCGCGACGCGAGCTGAATGTGTACATACGCAGGACACAGGCGGAGTCTTCCTCCGTCTGACACCCCCGGTTCGGAGGCCGGGGACCCGGTTCGTACCTGGTACGGCGGCCGGGAACCTGTTCTGCGGAAGACCTCCGAAGATCAACTGGAGCCATTGAATGGCACGCGTTTCCGGTGTTGACATCCCGCGCGAAAAGCGCGTGGAGGTCGCCCTCACCTACGTGTTCGGCATCGGCCGGACCCTCTCCCAGCAGACGCTGGCCGCCACCGGCGTCGACCCGAACACCCGCGTCCGCGACCTCTCCGAGGAGCAGCTCGTCGCGATCCGCGAGTACGTCGACAACAACATCAAGACCGAGGGTGACCTCCGTCGCGAGATCCAGGCCGACATCCGCCGCAAGGTCGAGATCGGCTGCTACCAGGGTCTGCGGCACCGCCGCGGTCTGCCCGTCCGCGGTCAGCGCACCAGCACGAACGCCCGTACCCGCAAGGGCCCGCGTCGCGCCATCGCCGGCAAGAAGAAGCCGGGCAAGAAGTAGTCCGCAGCGGACTCGCCGTCCAGCGGTCTTCGCTGTAGGACCGACCACCTCCCGTAGGAGAAGACATGCCCCCCAAGGGACGTCAGGGCGCTGCCAAGAAGGTGCGCCGCAAGGAAAAGAAGAACGTCGC
Organism: Streptomyces sp. Xyl84; assembly: GCF_059731885.1. NCBI lineage: Bacteria > Bacillati > Actinomycetota > Actinomycetes > Kitasatosporales > Streptomycetaceae > Streptomyces > Streptomyces sp. Xyl84. The sequence continues at coordinate 2,995,788 of NZ_AP029182.1, read as the reverse complement.
TCACGGCCACGCGCACATCAAGAGCACGTTCAACAACACGATCGTCTCGATCACGGACCCGTCGGGCAACGTGATCTCCTGGGCCTCCGCCGGCCACGTCGGCTTCAAGGGCTCCCGGAAGTCCACGCCGTTCGCCGCGCAGATGGCCGCCGAGTCGGCTGCCCGTCGCGCGCAGGAGCACGGCATGCGCAAGGTCGACGTGTTCGTCAAGGGCCCGGGTTCCGGTCGTGAGACCGCCATCCGTTCGCTCCAGGCGACGGGTCTCGAGGTCGGCTCCATCCAGGACGTCACCCCGACCCCCCACAACGGCTGCCGTCCGCCGAAGCGTCGTCGCGTCTGACGCCGGCCCGGTCAGTGGTTCAGGGCGGTACGGCTCCTTCGGGCCGTGCCGCCCGTACCCTTGCAGTACCCGCACTTCTCATGGGTGCGGTTTCCGTCGGGCGTCAAATAGCGGGCGTCCACGAAAGAAGGATCTGATCCACAGATGCTGATCGCTCAGCGACCTTCGTTGACCGAAGAGGTCGTCGACGAGTTCCGCTCCCGGTTCGTGATCGAGCCGCTGGAGCCGGGCTTCGGCTACACCCTCGGCAACTCCCTCCGCCGTACCCTCCTGTCGTCGATCCCCGGCGCTGCTGTCACCAGCATCCGCATCGACGGCGTCCTGCACGAGTTCACCACCGTGCCGGGCGTCAAGGAGGACGTCACCGACCTGATCCTCAACATCAAGCAGCTGGTCGTCTCCTCGGAGCACGACGAGCCGGTCGTGATGTACCTGCGCAAGCAGGGTCCGGGTCTGGTCACCGCCGCCGACATCGCGCCCCCGGCCGGTGTCGAGGTGCACAACCCCGACCTCGTCCTCGCCACGCTCAACGGCAAGGGCAAGCTGGAGATGGAGCTGACCGTCGAGCGCGGTCGCGGTTACGTCTCCGCCGTGCAGAACAAGCAGGTGGGCCAGGAGATCGGCCGCATCCCGGTCGACTCGATCTACTCGCCGGTTCTGAAGGTCACGTACAAGGTCGAGGCCACGCGTGTCGAGCAGCGCACCGACTTCGACAAGCTGATCGTCGACGTCGAGACCAAGCAGGCGATGCGTCCGCGTGACGCCATGGCCTCCGCGGGCAAGACGCTGGTCGAGCTGTTCGGTCTCGCCCGCGAGCTGAACATCGACGCCGAGGGCATCGACATGGGCCCGTCCCCCACGGACGCCGCCCTCGCCGCCGACCTCGCGCTGCCGATCGAGGAGCTGGAGCTGACGGTCCGCTCCTACAACTGCCTCAAGCGTGAGGGCATCCACTCCGTGGGTGAGCTGGTCGCGCGCTCCGAGGCCGACCTGCTCGACATCCGCAACTTCGGTGCGAAGTCGATCGACGAGGTCAAGGCGAAGCTGGCCGGCATGGGCCTGGCCCTCAAGGACAGCCCGCCCGGATTCGACCCGACCGCCGCCGCGGACGCCTTCGGCGCCGACGACGACGCGGACGCCGGGTTCGTGGAGACCGAGCAGTACTGACAGCTCGGGCCTTCCGGTCCGGTCCCGGCTGCCGGTCCGCTGTGGCGGGCCGCGCAGTTCCCCGCGCTCCTTCGGGGCGCGGACCCTCCGGGGCGCCTGAGAAGGCGCCCCGGATCTCCGACAGGCGACCGCCTGCTCGGATACTGACTCCGGTACCTGATACGGCCGGGGCAGACACCTAGGAGAAACATCATGCCGAGGCCCACCAAGGGTGCCCGTCTGGGCGGCAGCGCCGCGCACGAGAAGCTCCTCCTCGCGAACCTCGCGAAGAGCCTCTTCGAGCACGGCCGCATCACCACCACCGAGGCGAAGGCCCGCCGCCTGCGTCCGTACGCCGAGCGTCTGGTCACCAAGGCGAAGAAGGGCGACCTTCACAACCGCCGTCAGGTGCTCCAGGTCATCACGGACAAGAGCGTCGTCCACACGCTCTTCACCGAGATCGGCCCGCGGTACGAGAACCGTCCCGGTGGCTACACCCGCATCACCAAGATCGGTAACCGCCGTGGCGACAACGCGCCCATGGCCGTCATCGAGCTGGTCGAGGCGCTGACGGTGCAGCAGCAGGCCACCGGCGAGGCCGAGGCCGCCACCAAGCGTGCGGTCAAGGAGGCCGAGGAGGCCAAGGCCGAGCAGACCGAGGCCACCGAGGCTCCTGCCGAGGAGTCCAAGGACGCGTAAGCGTTCTGCGGGGGGCTGGGTGATCGCGGCCGCGGCACCGTCGTGGCCTGTCGCGCAGTTCCCCGCGCCCCTTTGCGGCGTTCGCGGGCCCGTCCTTTTTCAAGGACGGGCCCGCTTTCGTGCGGGTGAGAGGATCTCTGGGTGAGTGACGAAGTACAGCCTGGTCATGTCCGTGTCCGCCTGGACCTGTCCTACGACGGCAGTGACTTCCACGGCTGGGCCAAGCAGGCCGGCGGGAAGCGGACCGTGCAGGGCGAGATCGAGGACGCGCTGCGCACGGTGACCCGGTCGCGCCGGACGTACGAGCTGACCGTGGCCGGGCGGACCGACGCCGGGGTGCACGCGCGCGGCCAGGTGGCCCACGTGGACCTGCCGGAGGAGGTCTGGCGCGAGCACCACGAGAAGCTGCTCAAGCGGCTCGCCGGGCGGCTGCCCAAGGACGTGCGGGTGTGGGCGCTGAGGCCCGCGCCCAGCGGTTTCAACGCCCGCTTCGCCGCCGTCTGGCGCCGGTACGCCTACCGCGTCACCGACAACCCCGGCGGCGTCGACCCGCTGCTGCGCGGGCACGTGCTGTGGCACGACTGGCCGCTGGACGTCGACGCGATGAACGAGGCCGCCCGGCCGCTGCTCGGCGAGCACGACTTCGCCGCCTACTGCAAGAAGCGCGAGGGCGCGACCACCATCCGCACCCTCCAGGAGCTGAGCCTGGTGCGCGGGGCCGACGGGATCATCACGGCGACCGTCCGCGCGGACGCCTTCTGCCACAACATGGTGCGCTCGCTGATCGGGGCGCTGCTCTTCGTCGGGGACGGGCACCGCCCGCCCGGCTGGCCGGCCGAGGTGCTGGCCGCGGGCGTCCGGGACTCCGCGGTGCACGTCGTACGGCCGCACGGCCTGACCCTGGAGGAGGTCGGCTACCCGGCCGACGAACTGCTGGCCGCGCGCAGCCGTGAGGCGCGCAACAAGCGGTCGCTTCCGGCCACCGGCTGCTGCTGACGCCGCCCGGTCACCCGCCGTGACGGTACGGTCGGTGCCGGGCGGGAACTCGCAGGGACGGTCCGACCGCCGTACGGCGGTGGCGGGGGCGTACGGCGAGGAGGGCGGCCCATGCGGCTCACCGTCATCGGCACCGGCTACCTGGGTGCCACGCACGCCGCCTGCATGGCGGAACTCGGGCACGAGGTGGTCGGGGTCGACGTCGACGCGGGCAAGGTCGCCGCGCTGCGGGCCGGCCGGGTGCCGTTCCACGAGCCCGGGCTGGCCGCGATGGTCGCCCGGCACACGGCGAGCGGGCGGCTGCGGTTCACGTCCTGCTACGAGGAGGCCGGTGCCTTCGGGCAGGTGCACTTCGTGTGCGTGGGCACCCCGCAGCGCAAGGACGGCGACGCGGCCGACCTGACGTGCGTCGAGAGCGCCTTCGCCGCCCTCGCGCGGCACGCGCGCAAGAACGCTCTGCTGGTGGGCAAGTCGACCGTGCCGGTCGGCACGGCCGCGCGGCTGGCCGCCGGGCACTGCGTCGAGATCGCCTGGAACCCGGAGTTCCTGCGGGAGGGCTTCGCCGTCGAGGACACGCTGCGCCCGGACCGGCTGGTGTTCGGGGTGCGCACGGCGCGTGCGCAGCGGCTGCTGAGGACCGTGTACGCGCCTCTCCTGGCCGCCGGGACACCGCTGGTCGTGACCGACTTCGCCACCGCCGAACTGGTGAAGACCGCCGCGAACTCCTTCCTCGCCACCAAGATCTCCTTCATCAACGCGATGGCCGAGGTGTGCGAGGCGGCGGGCGGCGATGTGCGCGAGCTGGCCGAGGCGCTGGGGTGCGACGAGCGGATCGGGCGGGCGTTCCTGCGGGCCGGGGTGGGGTTCGGCGGGGGCTGTCTGCCCAAGGACATCCGTGCCTTCGCGCACCGGGCCGCCGAGCTGGGCGTGGACCTGGGCTTCCTGCGCCAGGTCGACGCGATCAACATGCGGCAGCGGGACCGGGTGATCGCCCTGGCCAGGCAGCTGTGCGGGGGCACGGTGCTCGGGGCGCGGGTGGCGGTGCTGGGCGCGGCCTTCAAACCGGACTCCGACGACATCCGCGACTCGCCCGCGCTGAACGTGGCGGCGCGGCTGGATCTCGACGGCGCCGACGTGACGGTCTACGACCCCGAGGCGATGGACAACGCCCGCAAGGCGTTCCCGCTGCTCGGCTACGCGCTGTCGGTGGAAGAGGCGCTGCGCGGGGCGGAGCTGGTGCTGCACCTGACCGAGTGGCCGCAGTTCCGGCAGGTCGATCCGCGCCGGGCGGCGGCCCTGGTGTACCGTCCGCGGATCGTGGACGGGCGGGGCGTGCTGGACTCGCGGGCGTGGCGGGCGGCGGGCTGGCGGTTCCGGGCGCTGGGTGCTCCCGCGCCGGACGGGGAGGGCGAGGAGAGATGACGCAGCCGAAGGAGCGCCGTGCGGGCGCGGGCGGCGGGCCCGCGGTCACGGTGGTGATGCCGACGTACAACGAGGCGGGGAACCTGGCGCGGACGGCAGAGGCGGTGCTGGGGCTGCCGCTGGGCGGGCTCCGGCTCCTCGTCGTCGACGACGACAGCCCGGACGGCACCGGGCGGATCGCCGACGAGCTGGCGGAGAAGTACGGCGTGGACGGGCCCTCGGGGCGCCGCCGGATGGGCGTGCTGCACCGCACCCGCAAGGACGGCCTGGGCCGGGCGTACACGGCGGGCATGACGGCCGCGCTGGCGGACGGCGCCGACTACGTCGTGCAGATGGACGCCGACGGCAGCCACCCGGTGGAGGCGGTGCCGCGGATGCTGGAGGCCGCGCTGTCGTCGGGGGCCGGGCTGGTGGTGGGCAGCCGGTACGTGGCGGGCGGCTCGCTGGACGAGCGGTGGGGCGCGCACCGGGTGCTGCTGTCCCGGTTCGCCAACGCCTACGCGCGGGCGGTGCTCGGCACCCGGATCAAGGACATCACCGCGGGCTTCAACCTGTGGTCGGCGGCCACGCTGCGGGACGTGGGCCTGTCGACCCTGGACAGCGCGGGCTACAGCTTCCAGGTCGAGCTGAAGTACCGCGCGGTGCGGGCGGGGCACCGCGCCGTCGAGGTGCCGATCCGGTTCGGGGAGCGTACGGAGGGTGCGTCGAAGATGACGCTGCGCACCCAGCTGGAGTCGGCGGTGGTGCCGGTCAGGCTGCGTCTGAAGCGGCGGTAGCGGCCGGGACCGGCCGCGCCTTCGCTCTCGGATCCGCGGACGCGACGGGCGCCCGGCCCGCCTTTTTGTGCGCAGCTCTCACTGTCCGCTCGCGGCGGAGGCCTGGGCCTCGCCGCGCCGGCGGATCTGGCGGAACGTGTACTCGGCGAGGTCGTCGCCGGTGCGGAACACCTTGGTGTCCTTGGTCGTCACGTCCTTGCCGCCGGGGAAGCCGGTGAGGGTGAAGTAGGCGTAGCGGCCGTAGGAGTTGGTGGTGGAGCGGCAGACCGCGCCGTCGCAGAAGGCCTTGACGCCGCTGCCGGCGAGCGGCTTGACGATGCTCTTCTTGTCGGCCTGGCCCTTGGCCCTGGCGGCCTGCGTCCCGGTGTCGAAGACGGCGACGCCGACGGTGACCGCGATGCCGTCGCGGGTGTAGGTCGCGCGGATCAGGCGGGTGCAGCCGTTGCCGGTGAGGACCTTGGCGAGGGTGCCCTGGACGGCGGAGGCGCAGTCACGGGTGTCGGCCGTGGGGCCCTTCTCGTAGACGGTGCCGCCCATGGTCAGCCGGGTGCCCCCGAAGAGAGTGCCGGGGCCGAGCGGGGCGGTGTCCTTCTTCGCGCTGGATATGAAGTCCTTCGGGTCCAGCGGCGGCGGGGCGCTGGTGGGTTCGAAGGAGGGTCCGGAGGCCGAGCCGCTGGGCAGGGCGGCGGTGGGCGGCGGGGAGGCGTGGCCGCCGGAGCCGCCGTCGGCCGAGATCACGGCGACGGCGACGGCCGCGCCGACGGCGACGGTGGCCAGTGCGCCCCCGCCGATGAACAGGAGCCGGCGCCGCTTGGCGCGCGTCTCGGAGGCCTCGGCGAGTGCCGCCCAGTCCGGGGTCCCGTCGTCGCCGCCGTTCGACGCCTGCTGCGCGTTCGGTTTCCAGGGATCCCACTGGGACTGCGAGCCGCCCCCCTGCCCATAAGTCATGGGCGGCATCCTAACGGCGCCCCACGGCCCCCGGACGCGCCGCGGGCCGCCGCGGCGGCTTGCCCCCGGCCGTCCCGCGGGCCCCCGCCCCGGCCGGGGCCGGGGCGGGGCGGACGTACACTGGGGCGGAACAGGCGGGACCGGCGCGGCGGCCGTCGTTTTGACCCACGGTGTGCCGCCCGGGTAGTCTGCTTGTTCGTTGTGTATTGGCTTGGCTCTTCTCACGGACCCGGCCCTTACACCGGTCCACCGGGCCGATGACCAGCGACCAGCACGCGGTTTGCGTCACCGCTGTGCGGTCAGGGCTGTCGTGATCGTCTTCGGTGACCTTGTCAGGACCATTCACTGAAGAAGCGAAGGCTACGAACCGTGCGTACGTACAGCCCCAAGCCCGGCGACATCACGCGCCAGTGGCACGTCATCGACGCCCAGGACGTCGTCCTGGGTCGCCTGGCGACCACCGCCGCCACCCTTCTGCGGGGCAAGCACAAGCCGATCTACGCGCCGCACGTCGACGCTGGTGACTTCGTCATCATCATCAACGCCGACAAGGTGCACCTCTCCGGCAACAAGCGGACCCAGAAGATGGCGTACCGCCACTCCGGCTACCCGGGCGGTCTGCGCTCCGTCCGCTACGACGACCTCCTCAAGAACAACCCGGAGAAGGCCGTCGAGAAGGCGGTCAAGGGCATGCTCCCCAAGAACTCCCTGGGCCGTCAGATGCTCTCGAAGCTGAAGGTCTACAAGGGTGACCAGCACCCGCACGGCGCCCAGCAGCCGGTGCCGTTCGAGATCACCCAGGTCGCGCAGTAAGTCCGGCCACCCCCTAAGACTGAACAGAATCTGAGGAGAATCGTGGCCGAGACCACTGCCGAGCAGCCGATCGAAGAGATCGACATCGAGAGCTACACCACCGAGTCCGAGGTCCCCGTCGAGGGCGAGTACACCTCGGAGTCCATGGCCTCCCGCTTCGGCGAGCCGCAGCCGGCCGCCGGCCTGGGCCGCCGCAAGAACGCCATCGCCCGCGTCCGGATCGTCCCGGGCACCGGCAAGTGGAAGATCAACGGTCGCACCCTCGAGGACTACTTCCCGAACAAGGTGCACCAGCAGGAAGTCAACGAGCCCTTCAAGGTGCTGGAGCTCGAGGGCCGTTACGACGTCGTCGCCCGCATCGCCGGTGGCGGTGTCTCCGGCCAGGCCGGCGCCCTCCGTCTCGGTGTCGCCCGCGCCCTGAACGAGGCCGACGTCGACAACAACCGCGGCCCGCTCAAGAAGGCCGGCTTCCTCAAGCGCGACGACCGTGCGGTCGAGCGCAAGAAGGCCGGTCTCAAGAAGGCCCGCAAGGCTCCGCAGTACAGCAAGCGCTAATCAGCGGCTGCCTGCGGACAGGCCTACTCCGAACGCCCCGGCGGCACGCCACTGTGCCGCCGGGGCGTTCGTTTATCACCGGCCTTGGGCGTATAACGGCACAAGGTGCTCTAGTGCTCAGGTGCTCAGCAGCTCAGCCGCTCAGCGGCTGGTGTGATCGGATGCCCGGCTCAGGGATCCGCGGGCGCATCGAGAACATCGAACCCAGTGAACGGTGAACGCGCGCTGAGAACCTCGGCACGGCTTCACGAACTGACGCTTCCTCAAGGAGGACAAGTGGGACGACTCTTCGGCACGGACGGCGTGCGTGGTGTCGCCAACGCGGACCTGACCGCCGAGATGGCGCTCGGCCTGTCCGTCGCCGCGGCGCACGTACTGGCCGAGGCGGGCACCTTCGAGGGGCACCGCCCGAAGGCCGTGGTCGGCCGGGACCCGCGCGCCTCCGGTGAGTTCCTGGAGGCCGCCGTGGTCGCGGGCCTGGCCAGCGCCGGCGTGGACGTGCTGCGGGTCGGCGTGCTGCCGACGCCCGCCGTGGCGTACCTGACCGGCGCGCTCGGCGCGGACCTCGGCGTGATGCTGTCGGCCAGCCACAACGCCATGCCGGACAACGGCGTCAAGTTCTTCGCCCGCGGCGGCCACAAGCTCGCCGACGAGCTGGAGGACAGCATCGAGAAGGTCTACGAGGAGCACCGCACCGGCGCGCCCTGGGACCGTCCGACCGGCGCGGGCGTCGGCCGGGTCCGCGACTACGACGAGGGCTTCGACAAGTACGTCGCCCATCTCGTCGGTGTCCTCCCGAACCGGCTCGACGGGCTGAAGATCGTCCTGGACGAGGCGCACGGCGCCGCCGCCCGGGTCTCGCCCGAGGCGTTCGCGCGGGCCGGCGCCGAGGTGATCACCATCGGGGCCGAACCCGACGGCCTCAACATCAACGACGGCTGCGGCTCCACCCACCTGGGCCAGCTGAAGGCCGCCGTCGTCGCGCACGGCGCCCACCTCGGCATCGCGCACGACGGCGACGCCGACCGCTGCCTGGCCGTGGACCACACCGGCGACGAGGTCGACGGCGACCAGATCCTGGCCGTGCTCGCGCTGGCGATGCGGGAGCGTTCCGCGCTGCGCTCCGACACCGTCGTCGCGACCGTGATGTCCAACCTGGGCTTCAAGCTGGCCATGGAACGCGAGGGCATCCACCTCGTGCAGACCGCCGTCGGCGACCGCTACGTCCTGGAGGAGATGAAGTCCGGTGGCTTCGCCCTCGGCGGCGAGCAGTCCGGCCACGTCATCATCCTCGACCACGCCACCACCGGCGACGGCACGCTCACCGGTCTGATGCTGGCCGCCCGGGTCGCCGCGACCGGCCGTACGCTGCGGGAGCTGGCGGGGGTGATGCAGCGCCTGCCGCAGGTCCTCGTCAACGTCCCCGACGTCGACAAGTCCCGGGTGAAGACCTCCGCGGACCTGGCCACGGCGGTCGCCGAGGCCGAACACGAGCTGGGCGAGACCGGACGCGTGCTGCTGCGCCCCTCGGGCACCGAGCCGCTGGTGCGCGTGATGGTCGAGGCCGCGGACATCGAGCAGGCCCGCTCGGTGGCGGGGCGGCTGGCGGACGCGGTGAAGTCGGCCCTGGGCTGAGCAACGGACGGCGGTACCGCGGGACGGTCACGCGGCTCGCGACGGCGCGAACCGCGTGACCGTCCCGTTCCCGTCCGGCGGTTCACCGCGTGAGCGTGCCGGTCGGGTGCGGGGCGGCCTCCCGCGTGAGCGTCCCGGAGCTATCCGGCGGTCTTCCGCATCCGTGCCCGCTGCGTCGACCAGAGCCACTTCTGGAAGAGCAGGGTGAGCGTGCCGGCGAGGACGATGCCGAGGAGGTTCAGCAGCAGCTGCTTGCTGGAGCCCCAGGTCTGGGCGGTGTCGCCGTAGGCGAACGCGACGGCCGCGTTGGCGGCGGCCGGGACGGTGGTCACGGAGATGGCGACGCCGACCAGGGCGCCGGACTTGGCCGAGGTCAGCGACAGCGTGCCGGCGATCCCGGCGAGGACCGCCACCACGAACGAGAACCAGTCGGGGGCGTACACGAAGCTGGTGCTGGGCCGCGGGCCCTCCAGCTTCGCCTTGCTGAACAGGCCGACGGCGTCCATGAACAGGCTGAAGCCCACGGTCACGGCCATCGCCAGCGCGAACCCCGCCAGCAGCGCCACCAGGGAGCGCAGCGCCAGTCTGGGCGCCCGCCGCACCAGGGCCGTGCTGATGCCGGCCAGCGGTCCGAACTCCGGTCCCACCGCCATCGCGCCGACGATCAGGACGGCGTTGTCGAGCACCACACCGCAGGCGGCGATCATCGTGGCCAGCGTGATGAACGCGAGGTAGGTGATCGACAGCGTCGACTCCTCGTGGGTGGCCTCGGTCAGCTCCTCCCACAGCACCGCGTCCGCGGCCTCGCCCGGCGCCTCCTCCTCGGCCTTGTCGGCCCGGTCGGACAGCGAGAGGTCGATGCTCTCCACGGCGATGGAGCCGGTCCGGTCGATGCCCAACTCCCTGAGACCGCCGAGGAGTTCATCGGCGGCCTCCCGGGCGACGTCGCACATGACCACGTCACCGGAGGGGCTGCGGGCCGCGCCCGGCAGCACGACGAGGTGCGCGGTGCCGACCGTCCGGTGGATCAGCCCCGCCACCTCGTCGGTGCGGTCGGCGGGGGTGATCAGTCGCAGATGCAGCATGCAGGGCAGCGTAGACGTCCCGCCGCGGTCACAACTTCCGCAGCCGCAGCCGCTGCACCTTGTGGTCGGGCCCCTTGCGCACGACGAGCGTGGCCCGGCCGCGGGTGGGGGCGATGTTCTCCACCAGGTTGGGCCGGTTGATGGTCCGCCACATGGTGCGCGCGTAGTCGAGGGCCTCGTCCTCGGAGACCTGGGTGTACTTGCGGAAGTACGAGGAGGGGTCCTGGAAGGCGGTGTCGCGCAGCTTGCGGAACCGGTTCAGGTACCAGCGCTCGACGTCCTCGGTGCGGGCGTCGACGTACACGCTGAAGTCGAAGTAGTCGGCGAGCCCGACCCGGGTGCGGCCGTCCTGGCCGGGCAGAGCGGGCTGCAGGACGTTCAGGCCCTCCACGATCAGGATGTCGGGGCGGCGCACGGTGAGCTTCTCGCCGGGCACGATGTCGTAGATCAGGTGCGAGTAGACGGGCGCGGTGACCTCCGCCTTCCCCGCCTTCACGTCGGCGACGAACCGGGTGAGCGCCCGGCGGTCGTACGACTCCGGGAACCCCTTGCGCGCCATCAGGCCGCGTGCCTGGAGTTCGCGCGTCGGCAGCAGGAACCCGTCGGTGGTCACCCGCTCCACGCGCGGATGCTCGGGCCAGCGCGACAGCAGTGCCTGGAGCAGCCGGGCCACGGTCGACTTGCCGACGGCGACCGATCCCGCAACCCCTATGACGAAGGGGGTGCCGGACTGGGAGCCCTGCTCACCGAGGAACGTGTTCAGCGCGCCGCGCAGCCCGTCGGTCGCGCCGACGTACAGATTGAGCAGCCGGGACAGCGGCAGGTACACGTCCCGCACCTCGTCGAGGTCGATGACGTCCCCGAGCCCGCGCACCCGTTCCACCTCCTCCGCGGTGAGCGGCAGCGGCGTCTTGTCGCGCAGCGCACTCCACTCGGTACGGGTGAGGTCGACATAGGGAGTCGCCTCCGGCCTGGGCCGGTGGGCGCTCCGGGGCATCGAGGGGACCGGAGAGATCACAGTCCATTGTTAACGGAGTTCGAACGGCGTGGGGGGTGGGGTGGGTCACGTGAGCGCGCCCGCGTCGCGCCGGCTCCACGGTCGGACACCGGCCGGCGGTACGGCTGGTCACCTGCGGGGCCGCCGTGCCGCGGGCGGCAGCTCACCGGGCCGCGGTGACGGCGTGAGGGATTGCGCGGGGGGCGTACGGTCCGGGGCCGCGAGACCCTTCGTACCCCGGCGGGAATTTCCGATTTCGGGCATGCAGAGGCGGGTTTCGTCGGCTGACGGGCCGTAGGCTGCGGAGCCATGTGCGGAATCGTGGGATATGTGGGTTCGCAGTCGGCGCTCGACGTCGTGATGGCCGGGCTGAAACGGCTGGAGTACCGGGGGTACGACTCGGCGGGTGTCGCCGTTCTCGCGGACGGCGGCCTCGCGGCGGCCAAGAAGGCCGGGAAGCTGGTCAACCTGGACAAGGAACTGGTCGAACGGCCGCTGCCGACCGGTTCCACCGGCATCGGGCACACCCGCTGGGCCACCCACGGCGGCCCCACGGACGCGAACGCCCACCCGCACCTCGACAACGCCGGACGCGTCGCCGTGGTCCACAACGGCATCATCGAGAACTTCGCCCTGCTGCGGGCGGAGCTGGCCGAGCGCGGGCACGAACTGGCCTCCGAGACCGACACCGAGGTCGTCGCGCACCTGCTGGCCGAGGCGTTCTCCTCCTGCGCCGACCTCGCCGAGGCCATGCGCCTGGTGTGCCGGCGCCTGGAGGGCGCCTTCACCCTCGTCGCCGTGCACGCCGACGCGCCCGACGTCGTCGTCGGCGCCCGCCGCAACTCCCCGCTCGTCGTGGGCGTCGGCGAGGGCGAGTCCTTCCTCGCCTCCGACGTCGCCGCGTTCATCGCCCACACCCGCTCCGCGATCGAACTCGGCCAGGACCAGGTCGTCGAACTGCGCCGGGACGGCGTCACCGTCACCGGTTTCGACGGGCAGCCCGCCGAGGTCCGCTCCTACAACGTCGACTGGGACGCCGCGGCCGCAGAGAAGGGCGGCTACGACTACTTCATGCTCAAGGAGATCGCCGAGCAGCCCAAGGCGGTCGCCGACACCCTCCTCGGCCGCATCGACGCCGCCGGCTCCCTGACCCTGGACGAGGTGCGGATCAGCGCCGCCGAACTGCGCGAGACGGACAAGGTCGTCATCATCGCCTGCGGCACGGCCTTCCACGCCGGCATGATCGCCAAGTACGCCATCGAGCACTGGACCCGCATCCCCTGCGAGGTCGAACTCGCCAGCGAGTTCCGCTACCGGGACCCCATCCTGGACGCCCGGACCCTGGTCGTCGCCATCTCCCAGTCCGGCGAGACCATGGACACCCTGATGGCGCTGCGCCACGCCCGCGAGCAGGGCGCCAAGGTCCTCGCCATCTGCAACACCAACGGCTCCACCATCCCGCGCGAGTCCGACGCGGTGCTGTACACCCACGCCGGACCCGAGGTCGCCGTCGCCTCCACCAAGGCCTTCCTCACCCAGCTCGTCGCCTGCTACCTCGTCGCCCTCTACCTCGGCCAGGTGCGCGGCACCAAGTGGGGCGACGAGATCCGCGCCGTCATCCGCGACCTCTCCCAGATCGGCGGCGCGGTGGAGCGCGTCCTGGACACGATGGAGCCGGTACGGGAACTCGCCCGCTCCCTCGCCGGCAAGAACACGGTGCTCTTCCTCGGGCGGCACGTCGGCTATCCCGTGGCCCTGGAGGGCGCGCTCAAGCTCAAGGAACTCGCCTACATGCACGCCGAGGGCTTCGCGGCGGGCGAGCTGAAGCACGGTCCGATCGCGCTGATCGACGAGGACCTGCCCGTCGTCGTGGTCGTCCCGTCCCCGCGCGGCCGGTCCCTGCTCCACGACAAGATCGTCTCCAACATCCAGGAGATCCGGGCGAGGGGCGCGCGGACGATCGTGATCGCCGAGGAGGGCGACGAGGCGGTCGTCCCCTACGCCGACCACCTCATCCGCATCCCCGCCACCCCGACCCTGCTCCAGCCGCTGGTCGCGACGGTGCCGTTGCAGGTCTTCGCCTGCGAACTGGCCACCGCCCGGGGCAACGAGGTGGACCAGCCCCGCAACCTCGCGAAGTCGGTGACGGTGGAGTAGCCCTCCGGGGCGGCGCGGCGGCGGTGAAGGGCCCGGCCGGGAGGGCGGCGATGAGTTTCCGCGCCGCTGTCGGTCCCATGGGGGACAGTCGTCACTCGTGGGAGCGACAACGCCCCGGCACCGGAAGGACGTTCCGCCATGACCGCACCCGTCAAGGGCCCCGCCGCCTACTTCCCGTCCATCGAGAAGAAGTACGGCCGGCCGATCGCCGAGTGGCAGCAACTCGTCCGTTCCTCGCCGCTGACCCGGCACATGGAACTGGTCGGCTGGCTCAAGTCCGAGCACGGAATGGGGCACGGGCACGCCAACGCGCTGGTGGCGCACACCCTCGCCGAGGGCAGCGCCGGGTGACCACCCGGCGGGCGCGCACCCGTAGGGTCGCCCCATGAGCATCATCGGGGTCGGCATCGACGTGGCCGAGATCGACCGGTTCGCGGCGTCGCTGGAGCGGACGCCCGCACTGGTCCGGCGGCTCTTCGTGGAACGGGAGTTGCTGCTGCCGAGCGGGGAGCGGCGGGGCATGGCCTCGCTGGCCGCCCGGTTCGCCGCGAAGGAGGCCGTCGCGAAGGCGCTGGGCGCCCCGGCCGGACTGCTGTGGACGGACGCAGAGGTGTACGTCGAGGACAGCGGGCGGCCACGGCTGCGGGTGAAGGGCTCGGTGGCGGCGCGGGCCGCCGAACTCGGCGTACGGTCCTGGCACATCTCGCTCAGCCACGACGCGGGGGTGGCCTCCGCGGTGGTGATCGCGGAGGGATAGCCGGGGCGGGCCCACGGGCGGGTGGCGCGGCGCGTTTCCTGGCGCGCCGTCAGCCGGCTCCGGGCCCGGCGTCCGCGTCCGGGCCTGCTGCTGTTCCCGTCTCCGCGCCTGCGTCAGTCCGCGTGACCGTGTCCCCGTCCGTGCCCGCGCCTGTCTCCGCGTCCGTCTCCGACCGTGTGACCGTGTCCCCGTCCGGGTCCGTGCCCGCGCCTGTCTCCGACCGCGTGACCGTGTCCCCGTCCGTGCCCGCGACCGTTCCTGTCCCCGTTCCCGTCTCCGCGTCCGCCTCCGTCCCCGTCCCCGTCTCCTCTGCCCTCGCGTCCCTGGCGACCACGCGGAACGCCAGTACCGTCGCGTCGTCCTCCGTCTGCGGGCCGGTGAGGTGGGTGACCAGGTCGCGGACGAACGCGTCGAGCGCCTCGCCGCCCGGCGGGATGCCGTCCGCGGCGCGGTCCGCCACGGCGCGCAGCAGCCGCGAGGAGTCCCGGTCGAGGTCCGAGCCGCGCCGCTCGATCAGGCCGTCCGAGTAGAGCAGCACCACGTCCCCGGGGCGCAGCCACGTCTCGGCGGCCGTGTAGGTCTCGTCCGGCAGGACGCCCAGCGGCATGCCGGGGCCGCCCGGGGGCGGACCGAGCAGCACCGGTTCGCCGCCGCGGACCAGGACCGGCGGGGGATGGCCCGCGCAGGTCCAGCGCAGCAGCCCGCGGTCGGGGTGGAAGCGGGCGATGACCGCCGTGGCGGTGGACTCCTCGCCGTCGTCGCAGGCGACCGTGTTGAGCCAGCCGGTCAGCCGCTCCACCCACTCGCCGGTGTACGCCAGCCCGGCCAGCGCGTACCGCAGCTTCGCCATGAGGGTGACCGCTTCGAGGCCGTGCCCGCGGGCGTCCCCGAGCGCGATGAGCACCTTCCCGGAGGGCAGCACACGGGTCTTGTACCAGTCACCGCCCACCCGCGCGGCGCCCGCCTCGGGACGGTAGGCGGCGGCGGCCTCGATGCCGTGCCGGGCCAGTTCCGCGGGGAAGGCGGGCAGTACCGCGTCCCGCAGCCGCTCCGCCACCTCCGCGACGGCGTCGGCCCGCTCCCGCTGCGCCCGCGCCTCCCGGATCGCCTGCTCGGCCAGGGCACGGCTGCGCCGGTCGGCGGTGACGTCGTGGAGCACCGCGCGCACCGCCCACACCGGCCCCGAGGGCGGGCGGACCGGCTCGGCGACGAACCGCAGGATCCGGCCCCCCGGCCCGGCGAGCCGCAGGTCGCACTCGGCCACCGGCGCGCCCAGCAGGACGTCGTGGACCGCCCGGTACAGCGCGTCCAGGCTCTCCGGGGCCACCATGCGCCCCAGCTCCAGCAGACCGGGCGGTGGCTGCGCGGCGGACAGGCCGAGCGCGTGGGCGAATCCCGACGACGCCTCGACGCTCCCGTCGCCCAGGCTCCACTCGGCCCAGGACACCCCGACCAGGCGCTGCGCCTCCTGCACCATCACGGACTCGTGCCCGCGCTCCCAGCTGAGCAGCAGCAGATCCCCGAAGGGAGTCACCCGTACTTCGCTGCTCACCCGGACGGTGAGGTCGCCGGGCCCCGGCAGCGGCCAGTCGGCGGGCTCGGGCCCCTGGGAGCGCCCGGTGCGCAGGGCCTGCGTGAGCAGGCGGGGGACGGCCGTGCCCACGAGGGTGGGCAGGCGCTCGAACAGCGGCACCGGACCGGTCCACGGAGGCAGGGCGCCGGGCGGCAGATACCGGGCGCCGTACTCGCGGGCGGCCCGGTTCTGGCCGACGTACAGGAACTCAGGGGCGGCAAGGTCCGGGGCGGGGGAGCCCGCCTCGGGGAAGTCCGCGGCGGGGGAACCCGCATCGGTGGAGTACGGCTCCGCATCCGGGGGTACCGGGCCGGGGGAGGGGCAGATGATCGTGACGGGGATCGGCAGGGAGTCGAGCAGGCGCAGCACCGGCGCGTCCACGGTCGCGGGCCGGGGGAGCGCGCTCGCCCGCGGGCCGCGCGCCGAGTGCTCGCGCCCGGCGTCGCCGCAGGCGCTCACATGCCGGCCGATCCTGAACCGCTGCTCGGTGAGCAGCAGCTCCAGGGACTTCAGCCGCAGCCGGCGCGTTGCGTCCTGGCCGGGTGCCGCCCAGGGGTGCGGCGCGTCGAAGCCCGCCGGTTCGTCCGCCATCCGCTCGCGCCTTCTCCCTCGCTCCGCCCGGGAATCCCGGGTCCGCCGGCGTTTCCCAGTGGTTCGCCGGGACCACCGGGTTCCCGTGCGGCACCCGACGTATGCAGGGCAGACTCGACGGCATGCGTAACGCCTACAGCGTCGATACGGTCAGGACAGCCGAGCGCGCCCTCATGGCGCAGCTCCCCGACGGCGCCCTCATGCAGCGCGCGGCCGCCGGGCTCGCCGCCGCCTGCGCGGACCTGCTCGGGCGGGTCTACGGCCGCCGGGTGGTGCTCCTGGTGGGCAGCGGTGACAACGGGGGTGACGCGTTGTACGCGGGGGCCCGGCTGGCCCGCCGCGGCGCCGGGGTCACCGCGGTGCTGCTCGCCCCCGGCCGCACGCACCCGGACGGTCTTGCGGCCCTGCGCCGCGCGGGCGGCACGGTCACCGACGCGGAGGCCGCCGGTGCGCCCCTCGACCGGGCCGACCTGGTCGTCGACGGCATCGTCGGCATCGGCGGCAAGGGCGGTCTGCGCCCCGACGCCGTGCCCCTGGCCGAGCGCGTGGCCCGCTCCGGGGCCCCGGTCGTCGCCGTCGACCTGCCCAGCGGCGTCGAGGCGGACACCGGCGAGGTGCGCGGCGCCGCGGTCCGCGCCGACGTGACCGTCACCTTCGGCACGCACAAGCCGGGGCTGCTCGTCGACCCGGCCCGCGAGTACGCCGGTACGGTCCGTCTCGTCGACATCGGTCTGGGCGCCCGCCTGCCCGCCGAGCCGGAGCTCCAGGCGCTGCAGCACGCCGACGTGGCCGCGCTGCTGCCGCGGCCCGCCGCCGAGAGCGACAAGTACCGCCGGGGCGTCGTCGGCATCGCGGCCGGCTCGGCCCGCTACCCCGGGGCGGCCGTGCTCGCCGTGTCCGGCGCGCTGCGCGGCGGGGCGGGCGCCGTACGGTACGTCGGCCCCGCCGGGCAGGCCGTCATCGCCCGCTTCCCCGAGACCCTCGTCTCCGACCGGGGGCCGCGCGAGGCGGGCCGGGTGCAGGCCTGGGTGGTGGGTCCGGGCGCCGGTGACGACGCGGCCGCGGTGGCCGAGGTGCTGGCGGCCGACGTGCCCGTGCTGGTCGACGCCGACGGACTGCGCCTGGCCGACCGCGCCGCCGTACGGGCCCGTACCGCGCCCACTCTGATGACCCCGCACGCGGGCGAGGCCGCCGCCCTGCTCGGGGTGGCGCGCGAGGAGGTGGAGGCGGCCCGGCTGTCCGCCGTACGGGAACTCGCCGCCGCCTACCGGGCGACCGTCCTGCTGAAGGGCTCGACCACGCTCGTCGCCGGCCCGGACGGCGGTCCCGTCCGCGTCAATCCCACCGGCACCCCGTACCTCGCCACGGCCGGCAGCGGCGACGTGCTGTCCGGGCTGGCGGGTTCGCTGCTGGCGGCCGGGCTGTCCGCAGCGGACGCGGGCAGCGCCGGCGCCTACCTGCACGGCCTGGCCGGCCGCTTCGCCGCGGCCGGCGCCCCGGCCGGCGCGCACGACGTGGCCGAGGCTCTCCCGCGGGCCTGGCGGGACGTACGGGACGCGGCGGTCCCGGGGCGGCTGTGGTAGGACTCCCCGCCGCCTCCACCGCCCTCTGAGACACTGGGGGCGCGATGAACGAGACAGCACACCTGCGGACGGCCCCGCTGCGCGCCCGCGCCGAGATCGATCTGGCCGCTCTGCGGGCCAACGTGCGGGCCCTGCGCGAGCGGGCGCCCGGCGCCGCGCTCATGGCCGTGGTCAAGTCCGACGCGTACGGCCACGGCGCCGTGCCGTGCGCCCGCGCGGCCGTCGCCGCCGGGGCGACCTGGCTCGGCACGGCCACGCCCGAGGAGGCGCTGGCGCTGCGCGCGGCCGGGCTGTCGCCGCGGCAGGTCCGGGTGATGTGCTGGCTGTGGACGCCGGGAGGCCCCTGGCGCGAGGCCGTCGAGGCCGACGTGGACGTGTCCGTGAGCGGGCTGTGGGCCATGGCGGAGGTGCGGGAGGCCGCGCGCGCCGCCGGGCGGCCCGCGCGGGTGCAGCTCAAGGCCGACACCGGGCTCGGGCGCAACGGCTGCCAGCCCGAGGACTGGCCCGCCCTGGTCGCCGAGGCGCTGGGCGCCGAGGCCGAGGGGCTGGTCCGCGTCACCGGGCTGTGGTCCCACTTCGCCTGCGCCGACGAGCCGGGGCACCCCTCGATCGCCGCGCAGCTCGCCCGGTTCCGCGAGATGACCGCGTACGCCGAGGCGCAGGGGGTGCGGCCCGAGGTACGGCACATCGCCAACTCGCCTGCCACGCTCACCCTGCCCGAGGCCCACTTCGACCTGGTCCGCACGGGCATCGCCGTCTACGGCATCTCGCCCAGCCCCGAACTGGGCACCCCGGCCGACTTCGGGCTGCGCCCGGTGATGACCCTGTCCGCCTCGCTGGCCCTGGTCAAGCGCGTCCCGGCCGGGCACGGCATCAGCTACGGGCACCACTACGTCACCCCCGGCGAGACCACCCTCGGCCTCGTGCCCGTCGGGTACGCCGACGGCATCCCGCGCCACGCCTCCGGCACGGGCCCGGTGCTGGTCGGCGGCAAGTGGCGCACGGTCGCGGGCCGGATCGCCATGGACCAGTTCGTCGTCGACCTCGGTGGCGACGAGCCGGCGACCGGGTCCGAGGCCGTGCTGTTCGGACCGGGCGACCGCGGCGAGCCGACCGCCGAGGACTGGGCGCAGGCCGCGGGCACCATCGCGTACGAGATCGTCACCCGCATCGGGACACGCGTCCCGCGCGTCCATGCGAACGCGACGGACGAGAGCGGCGGGGCGGAGGGCCCGGCGGACGTCTGAACCTGTCCGGTCGACGAAGAGCGGCCCCGCCGCGCCCCCAGGAGGCGGCCCAGGGCCCCGCGCTGTCCACCCGGACAGCCGCCGGACCAGTCACACAGTCACACGGTCATACAGTCACACGGAGGAGCGGTAGGTGAGCGAGAGCAGTGCGGCGGCCGGCGCCTCGGGGGCGTTCGGCGGCTGGCGCAGGGCGACCGGCATCGCGGGCGCCGCGATAGGCGTCGTGGCGGCGGGCGCCGCCGCCACCGTCGCCGTCGAGCGGATGACCGTGGGCCGGGGCATGCGCAGGAAGGCCCGGCTCGCCCTGGACTCCGCCGGCCCCTACGGAACCCTGCGCGGCACCCCGGGCCGCGCGTACGCCGACGACGGCACCGAGCTGTACTACGAGGTCGACGACGTCGACCCAGCCCCTTCCGCGGACCTCTCCCCGCGCCGCCGGCGCCTCTTCGGGCGCAAGGACCCCGCCCCCGTCACCGTCGTCTTCAGCCACGGCTACTGCCTCAGCCAGGACTCCTGGCACTTCCAGCGCGCCGCGCTGCGCGGGGTCGTGCGGACCGTGCACTGGGACCAGCGCAGCCACGGCCGCTCCGGGCGGGGCGTGGCCCAGAGCCGGGACGACGTGCCGCTGACCATCGACCAGCTGGGCCGCGACCTGAAGGCCGTGATCGACGCCGCCGCGCCCGAGGGGCCGATCGTGCTGGTCGGGCACTCCATGGGCGGCATGACCGTGATGGCCCTGGCCGCCCAGTACCCGGAGCTGATACGCGACCGGGTCGTCGCCACCGCCTTCGTCGGCACCTCCTCCGGACGGCTCGGCGAGGTCAACTTCGGGCTGCCGGTCGCCGGGGTCAACGCGGTGCGGCGGGTGCTGCCCGGCGTGCTCAAGGCGCTCGGGCAGCGCGCGGAACTGGTGGAGAAGGGGCGCCGGGCCACCGCCGACCTGTTCG
Source organism: Streptomyces sp. Xyl84 (assembly GCF_059731885.1). Lineage (NCBI taxonomy): Bacteria > Bacillati > Actinomycetota > Actinomycetes > Kitasatosporales > Streptomycetaceae > Streptomyces > Streptomyces sp. Xyl84. The sequence continues at coordinate 2,975,521 of NZ_AP029182.1, read as the reverse complement.
CGGGGATCATCAAGCGCTACTCCTTCGCCGGGCGGGACGTCGACCCGGCCGTCGCCCGGTTCGCCGAGCGCATGATCGAGAGCACCCCCATCGACGTGGTCGCCGAGTTCTACCCGGCCTTCACCGACCACGACAAGACCGGCGCGCTGGCCCTGTTCACCCGGATGCCGGTACTCGTCCTGGCCGGGGTGCAGGACCTGGTCACGCCCAGCGAGCACAGCGAGGCCATCGCCGACCTGCTGCCCGACGCCGAGCTGGTGCTCGTGCCGGACGCGGGGCACCTGGTGATGCTGGAGCACCCGGAGGCCGTCACCGACCGCCTCGCCGACCTGCTGACCCGCGCGGGCGCGGTCCCCGCAGGCGCTACCGTGGGTGGACATGGAAGCACCAGCAGCACCGCACAGCCCGGCTGACCCCGAGTCCGTCGAGATCACCCTCACCTCCGCCGAGCAGACGCGCGAGTGGGGCCGCCGCCTCGCCGAGCTGCTGCGGGCGGGGGACCTCGTGATGCTCAGCGGGGAACTCGGGGCGGGCAAGACCACGCTGACCCGGGGACTGGGCGAGGGCCTCGGCGTGCGCGGCGCGGTCACCTCGCCGACCTTCGTGATCGCCCGCGTGCACCCGTCCCTCGGGGACGGCCCGCCGCTCGTCCACGTGGACGCGTACCGCCTGTCCGGCGGGCTGGACGAGATGGAGGACCTGGACCTCGACGTCTCGCTGCCGGACTCCGTGATCGTCGTGGAGTGGGGCGAGGGCAAGGTCGAGGAGCTGACCGACGAGCGGCTGCAGATCGTCATCCACCGGGCCGTCGGCGGCGCACCCACGGGCGAGGCGCCCGGCGCGGACACGGTGACGGGCGGGCGGACGGCACCGGAGACGGCGACCGGGACGGACGAGGTGCGGCGCCTGACGGTGACCGGGATCGGCCCGCGCTGGTCGGCCGTCGACCTCGGCGTACTGACCGCGTGACCGCGTGACCGCATGACCGCCTGACCGGCGTGCGCCCGCGCGCCCGCGCGCCCGTCCCGCATCCGCGGGCGGCCCGCGGGCGGCCCGCGGGCGTGTCCCGGTTCCGCGACCCGCCCCCGCGTCTGCCCCGGCTTCGCGGCGGCCCGCACGCACCGGTTTCGCGGGACGCCCCCGGGCCCGCCCCGCTCTCGCGACCGGCCCGCACGCACGCCCCCGGTTCCGGCAGCCGTCCGCGTGCTCCGGGCGCCGTGTTCCGGTCCGGACCGGTTCCGCCCCGGGCCCGGGGCCGGGGCCCCCGAGCCGGGACCTGGTCCCTGGGTTCCGACAGCGTGTCGGCAAGCCTTGCGTCCGGTGTGCCGGGCGTGGTCACATGGTGTCCAGTTCGCGGGTTAGGTCTACCTAACCACGCCCGCCCCCGACCCCCAGGAGGCGTCCATGTCGGCTGCCGAGAACCAGCCACGGCCGTACCCGGTCGCCGGTGTGAGCATGCGGGACCTGCTGGCCTCCTGCGCCGCGGCGGAGGCGGTCTCGCGCCCGCCGCGCGCCCCGGAGCAGGCGCCCGCGTGTCCGGTCACCCGTTCGGCGCAGGGGCACCGGCGGGCGGCTTAGAGCTGCGAACAAAAGTGGGTTCCGATCAGCGGGCGGTGTCCGGTGCGTGCGATCGCAAGGCGCCGGAAGGTCCTTGTAGCGGAGCTGTCAGGGCCTTCCGGCAACGCGGCGAGGGCGCGTGCCGGGCGCCGGCCGCCGGGGCCCGCTTTTGTTCGCAGCTCTTAGGCCGCAGGCGCCCTCGCCCTATCGGATGACGACGACCTTCTGGCCGATCGTCGCGAACATCCACATCGTGTCGCCGTCCGGCCGGGACTCGCGGATGCCGCCCGTCTGCAGGGCCGGGTCCGGGTCGGGCTGCTCCGCGCTGTCCACCGCCGCGCTGAAACCGATGACGACCCCGTTGACGCCGGCGAAACGCACCACGTGCTCGACGGGCACGCCGTCGGTCCCGGTGACCGCCTTCGACCGCGAGGTGACGGTGTAGGTGCCCGGCGCCGGGTCGACGGTGCCCGGCGTGACCTTGAAGGTGTTCTCCACCCGGCCGCCCGCGCCGACCAGCCAGACCCGGTCGTCGTCCACCGAGTACACGACCCGCTCGCCCGTCCCCGAGCCGGCGGGCAGCGCGGCCGGGTGGCGCCGGTCGCGGGGCGCCTTGCTGACGCCGGCCACGGGGCTCGCCGACGTGCCGGGCCTGCCGCCGAGACCGGGCGGTACGTCCGCCTGCGCCCGGTAGGTGAGGAAGCCGATCGTGGCGACGGCGGTCGCGGTGAGCCCGGCCACGAATCCCGAGCTGCTCCTTGCCACGGTCGCCCACCTTCGTGTCGGTTGCTCCAGCGGATGTCTGTCTTGCGACGGTAGCAGCCGGATTGTTCACCGCTGGGGCGGCCGTGCCGTCACCGGTGTCCGTGTCGGGCCGCGGGCCCCGCGCCGGGCCGCGCGGCCGCCCGCGGCGCCCGGCACGGCCCCCCGGCGCCGTAGGCTGTTCGCGTGCTCTTGCTCGCTCTGGATACCGCCACCCCCGCCGTCACCGTCGCCCTGCACGACGGCACGGCCGTCATCGCCTCCTCCAGCCAGGTCGACGCGCGCCGGCACGGAGAGCTGCTGCTGCCGGCCGTCGACCGGGTCCTCACCGAGGCCGGGCTGAAGCTGGACGCCGTCACGGGCATCGTGGCCGGCATCGGCCCCGGCCCCTACACCGGACTGCGCGTCGGCCTGATGACCGCCGACACCTTCGGGCTCGCGCTCGGCGTCCCCGTGCACGGTGTGTGCACGCTCGACGGGCTCGCCTACGCCGCCGACGTCCCCGGCCCCTTCGTGGTGGCCACCGACGCCCGCCGCAAGGAGGTCTACTGGGCGCGCTACGCCGACTCCCGCACCCGGCTGACCGACCCGGCCGTCGACCGGCCCGCCGACATCGCCGCGCAGGTGGCGGGTCTGCCCGCGGTCGGCGCGGGCGCGCTGCTCTACCCGGACACGTTCCCGCAGGTGCACGAGCCCGAGCACGTCTCGGCCGCCGCGCTCGCCTCCCTGGCGGCGGAGCGGCTGGCCGCCGGCGAGGAACTGCCCGCCCCCCGTCCGCTGTACCTGCGCCGTCCCGACGCCCAGGTGCCCAAGAACTACAAGGTGGTCACCCCCAAGTGACCGGACCGACGACGAACCAGGCGGGCGGGCCCCAGCTGCGCGAGATGCGCTGGTGGGACATCGACCCGGTGCTGGCACTGGAGAAGGACCTCTTCCCCGAGGACGCCTGGTCACGGGGGATGTTCTGGTCCGAGCTGGCCCACTCGCGCGGCCCCGAGGCGACCCGGCGGTACGTCGTGGCCGAGCAGGACGGCCGGATCGTCGGCTACGCCGGGCTGGTCGCCTCCGGTGACCAGGGCGACGTCCAGACCATCGCGGTCGCCCGGGAGCTGTGGGGCAGCGGGCTCGGTGCCCGGCTGCTGACCGAGCTGCTGCGGGCCGCGACCGCCTTCGAGTGCACCGAGGTGATGCTGGAGTGCCGTGTGGACAACCTCCGCGCGCAGAAGCTCTACGAGCGCTTCGGCTTCGCCCCCATCGGCGTCCGGCGGGGCTACTACCAGCCGGGGAACGTGGACGCCCTGGTGATGCGCCTGTCCGACCCCTCCGCCTGCGTACAAGGAACCTGAAGACCCATGGCTGACCCACGCGACGAGCCTCTCGTACTCGGTATCGAGACCTCCTGCGACGAGACCGGCGTCGGCGTCGTCCGCGGCACCACCCTGCTGGCGGACGCCGTCGCCTCCAGCGTCGACGAGCACGCCCGCTTCGGCGGTGTCGTCCCCGAGGTCGCCTCCCGGGCGCACCTGGAGGCGATGGTGCCCACCATCGACCGCGCGCTGAAGGAGGCCGGGGTGAGCGCGAAGGACCTGGACGGCATCGCGGTCACCGCCGGACCCGGCCTGGCCGGCGCCCTGCTGGTCGGCGTGTCGGCGGCGAAGGCGTACGCCTACGCGCTCGGCAAGCCCCTCTACGGCGTCAACCACCTCGCCTCGCACATCTGCGTGGACCAGCTGGAGCACGGCCCGCTGCCCGAACCGACGATGGCGCTGCTGGTCTCCGGCGGCCACTCCTCGCTGCTGCTGTCCACGGACATCACCTCGGACGTGCGTCCGCTCGGCGCGACGATCGACGACGCGGCCGGCGAGGCCTTCGACAAGGTCGCCCGGGTGCTGAACCTGGGCTTCCCCGGCGGCCCGGTCATCGACCGGTACGCGCGCGAGGGCGACCCGGCGGCGATCGCCTTCCCGCGCGGTCTGACCGGCCCGCGCGACGCCGCCTACGACTTCTCCTTCTCCGGGCTGAAGACGGCCGTGGCCCGCTGGATCGAGGCCAGGCGGGCGGCGGGGGAGGAGGTCCCGGTGCGTGACGTGGCGGCCTCCTTCCAGGAGGCGGTCGTGGACGTCCTGACCCGCAAGGCGGTACGCGCCTGCAAGGACGCGGGCGTGGAGCACCTGATGATCGGCGGCGGGGTGGCCGCCAACTCCCGGCTGCGCGCCCTCGCCCAGGAACGCTGCGAGGCCGCGGGTGTCCGGCTGCGCGTCCCGCGCCCCAAGCTGTGCACGGACAACGGCGCGATGGTGGCGGCCCTCGGCGCCGAGATGGTCGCCCGCAACCGCGCGGCCTCCGACTGGGAGCTGTCGGCGGACTCCTCCCTGCCGGTGACGGACCCGCACGTGCCGGGCGAGGCCCACCGCCACGGCCACTCGCACGGCCACGACCACGTGCACGAGGTCAGCAAGGAGAACCTGTACTCGTGACCGTCGCGCTGATGTGGGAGGCCCGCGCGGTCGCGGGCCGGGGCGGTGAACTCCTCGACTGGGCACGGCGCCAGACGCTCGCTCAGGAGCCGTTGCGCCGCGAGACGTTCCGCGCCCCGCAGGACCGGGTGCTGGTCGTCACCTGGTGGGACGCGGCCTACGACGCCGAGCTGCCCGAACTGCCCGAGCCGGACGGCTCGTTGGTGACCCGGACCGTCCACCGCTGGCGGTTCGAGCAGGTCGCGGACGCGCCGGCGCCCGGTTAGCCGGGGCCGGAGCGCGTCAGGGCGCCGAGTGGTGTGCGGCGCCCGTGGTGCGCTATGATCATCACACAGCAAGCGGCCGGAACACGGCCCGCGAGCAGTGCGTTGGTGGTCCAAGGAAAGACGTCCCGCTTCCTGCGGGGAGATGCAGGTGCAAGGCCTGCCCGGCGCTCGACCAGACCCCGTCCCGGTTCTCCGGGGCGGGGTCTTGTGCGTGTCCGGCGCGCGGCCGCCGGGCGGGCCGGGTCCCGGTCCACCCCCCCCGCGGGCGGACGCGGGCCGGGACCCGGTGCTCAGCCTTCCCGCGAGACGAGCGTGTCGCAGCGCAGCCGCCGCTCCGTCCCCACCTCCCGCACCGGGCCCGTCAGGGTCAGCCGGGCCGTGTGGCGGACGTCCGCGCTGGAGGCGGCCAGCCGCAGTTCCAGGTCGCCCGGCTCGACGATCCGGCGACCCGACCGGTCGGTGAACGCCGACAGGTCCGCGTGGAAACGGAACGTCACCCGGCTCGCCTCGCCGGGGGCCAGCTCCAGTCGCTGGTAGCCGACCAGCCGGACGTCGGGCCGGGTCACGGAGGCCACCGGGTCGTGCAGATAGAGCTGCACCACCTCGGCGCCCGCCCGCTCCCCGGTGTTCCGCACCGTCAGCGAGAGGTCGTAGGCGCCGTCCGTGCCGGTCGTGGCGCTCTCCTCGCCGGTGAAGTCCCCCCAGGCGAACGTCGTGTACGAGCGGCCGTGCCCGAACGGGTACAGCGGTGTCGGGTCCAGGCTGCTCACCTCGTCGGCCAGGCCCAGCGGCGGCTGGAGGTACGTCCAGGGCTGGCCCCCGGGACCGCGCGGCACGCTCACCGGGAGGCGGCCCGACGGGTTGACCCGGCCCGAGAGCACACCCGCCACCGCGGGGCCGCCCTCCTCGCCGGGGAAGAACGCCTGGACCACCGCGCCGAGCCGGCCCTCCCAGCGGCCCAGCGCGTAGGGCCGGCCGGTGAGCAGGACCAGGACGACGGGGACGCCGGTGGCGACCAGCGCGTCCAGCAGTTCGCCCTGCACACCGGGGAGCGCCAGGTCCGCCACGTCGCAGCCCTCGCCGGAGGTGCCGCGGCCGAACAGTCCCGAGCGGTCGCCGAGCACCGCCACGCACACGTCGGCCTCCGCCGCGCGTGCCACCGCCCGGTCGAAGCCCGAGGTGTCCGGGTCCGCCACGCCGCAGCCCTCGGTGAAGGACACCTTGGCGTCCGGGAGTTCGCCGCGCAGCGCGTCGAGGACGGTGGGGATCTCGATGCCCAGCGGCACCTCGGGGTGCTGGGTGCCCACGTGGGAGGGGAAGGAGTAGCAGCCCAGCATCGCCAGCGCGTCGGCGGCGCGGGGCCCGACGACCGCGATCCGCGTGCCGGGGGAGAGCGGCAGCACCCCGTCGGGGTTGGACAGCAGGACCACCGACTCCTCGGCCAGGCGGCGGGCCACGGCCCGGTTCCCGGCCGAGTCGAGGTCGACGGGCCCGGCGGGCGCCTCGGGGTCCCAGTCGGCGTCCAGGAGGCCCAGCTCGCACTTCTGGAGCAGGACCCGGCGGGCGGCGCGGTCCACCAGTTCCTCGGGGACGGTGCCCGCGCGGACGGCGGCGGCCAGGCCGGTGCCGTAGCACTTGACGGTGGGCAGTTCCACGTCGATGCCGGCGGCGAGCGCCAGGTGCGCGGACTCGGCGGGGCTGCCGGCCACCCGGTGCAGGGTCTGCAGGAAGTCGATGCCGAAGTAGTCGGCGACCACCGTGCCCGTGAAGCCCCACCGCTCGCGCAGCAGCCCGGTGAGCAGGGCGGGGTCGGCCGAGGCGGGCACGCCGTCGGTCTCCGTGTACGCCGCCATCACCGAGCGGGCGCCGCCCTCGCGCAGCGCCATCTCGAAGGGCACCAGCGTGACGTCGGCGAACTCGCGGGCGCCCGCGCGGACCGGGGCCAGGTTGCGGGCGCCGGAGGAGGACGCGTATCCGGCGAAGTGCTTCAGGGTGGCGACGACGCCCGCCGACTCCAGGCCGCGCACGTAGGCGGTGCCGATCGTGCCGACCAGGTAGGGGTCCTCGCCGATGGTCTCCTCGACCCGGCCCCAGCGCGGGTCGCGGACCACGTCCAGGACCGGGGCGAGCCCCTGGTGGACGCCGAGCGCCCGCATGTCACGGCCGATGCGCGCCGCCATCTCCTCCACCAGCGGCGCGTCGAAGCTCGCGCCCCAGGCCAGCGGCACCGGGTACGCCGTGGCACCCCAGGCGGTGAAGCCGGCCAGGCACTCCTCGTGGGCGACGGCGGGGATGCCGAACCGGCCGGCCCGGGCGATGCGGCGCTGGGCCCGGCTCAGTGCGCGGGCCCCGGCCGCGGGGTCCACGGGGGCGGTGCCGAAGGAGCGGGTGAGCTGGCCCAGTCCCTGGGTGATCAGCTCGTCCCAGTCGTAGTCGGTGTTCATGTGCTGCTGGAGCGGGGCGACGCCCTCGCCGTCCGTGGCGGCACCCACCCACACGCCGTACAGCTGGGCCGTCTTCTCCTCCAGGGTCATCCGGGACAGGAGGTCGTCGACGCGGTCGGCGGCGGGCAGGGCGGGGTCCTGCCAGGAACGGGTGGTCATGGAACTCCTGTCGGAGACGTCGGTGGTGGGTGAGTTCACTTGCCGCCCACCCCCATCAGGCCCCCGACGAGGGCGCGCCGCGCCACCAGGTAGACGGCGAAGACCGGGATGCCGGAGAGGACGACCGAGGCGAGCAGGGCGGGGATGTTCACGCCGAACTGGCTCACGTAGTTGAACAGGCCGAGGGTGAGCACGCGCGGGCCGTCGGACTGGGTGAAGATCAGCGGGAAGAGGAAGCCGTTCCAGGCCTGCAGCGCGGCGTAGACGACGACCGTGCTGATGCCGCCCTTGGCCATCGGGATGACCAGCTGGAACAGCATGCGGGTCGTGGAGGCGCCGTCCAGCGCCATCGCCTCGTACATCTCCTCGGAGATGTCGCGCAGGGTGCCGGTGAGGATCAGCACGGAGACCGGCATGGCGAAGGCCGCGGTCGGCAGGACGACCGCGAGCAGGCTGTCGTACAGGTTCAGCTTGGCGATCATCAGGTAGAGCGGGACGACCACCGCCTGCGCGGGGATGGCCACGCCCAGCAGGAACAGCCGGAAGGAGGCTCCCGACCAGAAGGTGCGCGAGCGCACGGCCACGTAGGACAGCGGGACGCACAGGAGGAGGACGATGGCCACGACCGCGGCCGCGACGATCACCGTGTTGAGCAGCAGGTGGCCGAAGCCGTTGTGCAGGACGGTGTTGTAGTTGGCGAGGGTGGGGTGGGCCGGGGGCTTGAGGGCGTTGCCGCCCAGCGCCTCGTCCTGGCGGGTCAGCGAGGCCGAGATCATCGCGTAGATCGGGACGATGACGACGACCAGCCACAGCACCGAGCCGAGTCCGGCGAGCGGGTTGGGGCGCCTGGTCCAGTGGCGGCGGCGGCGCGCGGGGCCGCCGTCCGGGGTGCGCGGCGCGGTCCTCACCGGACGCGGACGCCGCAGCGTGTCGTGCGACACTGCGTCACATCCCTTCCCTGGTGCTGCGCATGGCGCCGAACCCGGAGAGCCGGACCAGCACGAGCGACAGTGCGGTGGCGGCCACGACGAGGAACGACGCGATGGCGCTCGCGTAGCCGAAGTCGTAGCTCTTGAAGCCCGCCTCGTACATCAGGTAGGGCAGGATCGCGGTGTCGGTGCCCGGGCCGCCCTGGGTGAGGATCAGCACGGTCTCGAAGTACGTCAGCGAGCCGACGACCATCAGCACGCCGGAGGTGGTCGCCGTGTTGCGCAGCTGGGGCAGCGTGATCGAGAAGAACTGGCGCAGGCGGCCGGCGCCGTCCATCGCCGCCGCCTGGTAGAGGACCTCGGGGATCTGCCGGGCCCCGCCCTGGTAGATCAGGGTGTGGAACGGGATGAACTGCCAGCCGCCGACGAAGACGATCGCCAGGAAGGCGCCGGAGGTGGAGCCGAGCGTGTCGCCGTGGATGATGCCGAAGTTCGGGTCGAGCAGCGCGTAGAAGAGCAGCGAGATCGCCGTCGAGGAGAGCAGGAACGGCACGAAGAAGACCGCCGACAGGATCGCGCGGTTGCGCTGGCGGCCCGCCGCCCAGACCCCGAGCAGCAGGGAGACCACCGTCTGGAAGGCCCAGCTGACCGCGGTCAGCACGACGGTCACCGTCAGGGACTGGGTCAGGCGCGGGTCGTGGATCAGCTTCTGCCAGTTGGCGAGGCCGACGGGCTGGGGGTCGCCCAGTCCGTTCCACTTGGTGAAGGACAGGTAGAAGGCCAGCGCCATGGGGGCGACGGCGAAGACCGTGAAGAACAGGACGGCGGGCAGCGCCCAGGCGGCGTGCGGACGGCCGGCCCGCACGCCCCCGCCCGGGCCGCCCTTCGTCCGGGTGGTGACCGCAGAACTCACTTCAGCCCCTTGAGCGCCGAGACGAACTGGTCCGGCGACGACTTGCCCACGAACAGCTTGTTGATCTCGGTGAGCATCGGCGTCTGCCAGCTCGGGTCGACCGCCTGGTCCCAGCTCAGGGTGAAGGCGGGTGCCTGCTGCACCATCTGGTACTGGAACTTGGCGAAGGCGGGGTTGGGGGAGGAGTCCAGCAGGGTGGCGGCCTTGGTCGTGGTCGGTACGTCACCGTTGGCGATCAGGTCCTTGGTGTAGGCCTCGGAGGCGCAGTCGCGCAGGAAGGCGACGGCCGCGTCCTTGTCGGAGACCCGGGTGTTCACGGACCAGTAGTTGGTGGGGTTGCCGACCACGTTGCGGATGTCGCCGGCGCCGCCCTCGTACTTCGGGAAGGCGCACCAGCCGAGCTCCTTCCTGGCGAAGTCCGGGAACTTGCCGAGCTGCGTGGAGTACTCCCACGAGCCCATCAGGTGCATCGCCGCCTTGCCCTTGGCGAACACGGCGGGAGCGCCGCCGTTGTTGTACGACACCGAGCTGTAGCCCTTGCCGAAGGCGCCGTCGTCGATGAGCTGCTTGACCGTCTCGGCCGCCTTCAGCACGGCCGGGTCGCCCCAGGCCGAGGCATCGCCGTTCCTGATCTTCTCGAAGACCTGCGGGCCGCCGATGCGGTCGAGCAGGTACTCCAGCCACATCAGCTCGGGCCAGGTGTCGGCGCCGCCGAGGGCGAAGGGGGTGATGCCCGCCTTCGTCAGCTTGGCATTGTTGTCGAGCAACTGGTCCCAGGTGGTGGGCGGTTGCAGCTTGTGCTCGGCGAACAGGGACTTGTTGTAGAAGAGGATCACCGGCTGCATGCCGCGCATCGGGATCCCGTAGTTGCGGCCGCCGAGCCCGCCCGCGGCGAGCACGGAGGGCAGGAAGCCGCCCTTGAGCGTCGCGTCGGACGTGATGATGTCGGTGAGGTCGACCAGCCGGCCGGCCTCCTGGTAGGCCTTGATGGAGCCGCCGCCCCAGTTGTAGAAGACGTCCGGCGCGTTGGGCGAGCCCATGGCGGTGCGCAGCTTGGCCGGGTAGTCGGAGGCGGGGATCTTCTGCAGCTCGACCTTGGCCTTGGCCTGCTTGGCCGTGGCCGACGCGTTGAACCGGTCGACCGCCTTGACCTGGATCTTCACCGCGTCGTCGCCGTACACCATCGCCGTGATGGTGCCGCCGCCCGAACCGCCCGAACCGCTGCCGGAACCGCAGGCCGTGAGCCCCGCGGCCGAGATCAGGGTGGTGGCGCCGGCGCCGAGGAACCAGCGCCTGCTGTAGGACTCCATGTGACGGCACCTCTCACGAAGGATCGCTCGGGCCGGACGCGGTGCCGACGGCACCGGGAACACGCCGGTTGCCCGAATGTTTCGGATGTGACTTCGAATGTTCCGGGAACGTAAGGCGTGCCGGGGGGTTCGTCAAGGGGTCGCGCAGAGATACGATCCCGGCCATGAAGCCGACCAAGACCCCCGCAACCCGCACCGCCACCCTCGCCGAGATCGCCCGCGAGGCCGGGGTGTCGGCTCCGACTGTTTCGAAGGTCCTCAACGGGCGCGCCGACGTGGCCCCGGCGACCCGCAGCCGCGTCGAGGACCTGCTGCGCGCCCACGGCTACCGGCGCAGGCGCGCCGAGGCCACCCGCTCGCCGCTGATCGACGTCGTCTTCCACGAGCTGGAGAGCGCCTGGGCGATGGAGGTCATCCGGGGCGTGGAGAACGTGGCGCGGGACGCGGGCCTGAGCGTCGTGCTCTCCGAGAGCGCGGGCCGGCTCACCCCCGGCCGGACCTGGGCGGACCAGGTCGCCGCCCGCCGCCCGCACGGCGTGGTCCTCGTCCTGTCCGGCCTCGACGAGTCCCAGCGGGCGCTGCTGACCAGCCGCTCCATTCCCTTCGTGGTGATGGACCCGGCCGGCGACCCGGGCACCGACGTGCCCTCGATCGGCGCGACCAACTGGCAGGGCGGGCTCGCCGCCACCCGGCACCTGGTGGAGCTGGGCCACACCCGCATCGGGGCCATCAGCGGGCCGTCCCGGATGATGTGCAGCCGCGCCCGGGTCGACGGCTACCGGGCGGCGCTGGAGACGGCGGGGGTGCGGGTCGATCCGTCACTGATCGTCACCGGCGACTTCCACCACGAGGCCGGCTACCGCCTGGGCCTGGAGCTGCTGCGCCGCCCGGACCGCCCGAGTGCGGTCTTCGCGGGCAACGACCTCCAGGCGCTCGGCCTGTACGAGGCGGCGCGGGAGCTGGGCCTGCGCATCCCGGAGGACCTGAGCGTGGTCGGCTTCGACGACCTGCCCGTGGCGCGCTGGGTGGGGCCGCCGCTGACGACCGTACGGCAGCCGCTCACCGAGATGGCGGAGGCGGCGGCGCGGCTGGTGCTCGACCTCGGGCGGGAGGAGGAGCCGCCGGCGGCGACACGGGTGGAGCTGGCGACGAGCCTGGTGGTGCGCAGCAGCACGGCGCGGCCGGGCGAGTGACCAGCCTGACCGCCTTCGAAACTTTCGAAGGCGGCCACCGGAAGGCGTCGGCGGGCGCCGGAAAGTCCAGGAAGGTACGGGAAGGCGCCGGCGGAGCCGCGGGAGGGCGGAGCCGGAGCCCGGCACGCCGCGGGCGTCGCCGCGGCGGGCGGACCTCCCGCTACGCGGCGGGGGCGGGGTGCCCCAGCAGCATCGTCGGGGCGCCCGCGACCCGGGTGAGGAACACCGTCATCGTGCCGCGCCCGTGCGGTTTCGGCAGCACCTTGCGGCGCAGCTCCTCCGGCTCCACGGCCGAGCCGCGCTTCTTCACGGTGAGCGTGCCGACCTCGTGCTCGCGCAGCAGCGCCTTCAGCTTCTTGACGTTGAAGGGCAGCCGGCCGGTGATCTCGTAGGCGGTCGCGTACGGGGTGGGGCGGAGCTCGTCGGCCGTGACGTAGGCGATGGTCTCGTCGACGAGGCCGCCGTCGAGTTCCTCGGCGACCTCGGCGACCAGGTGGGAGCGGATGACGGCGCCGTCGGGCTCGTACAGGTAGCGGCCCACCGGCCGCACCGGCGGGTCGGGCAGGCCGCGGCCGCGCAGGCTGTGCGGGCCGGGCAGCAGCGTCGCGCGCACCGTGCCCGGCTCGGTGCCGAACCAAAGCACCGCTTCCTTCACGTCCCCGCCGTCGGAGATCCACTCGGCCTCGGCCTGCGGCGCGACGGCCTCGTGCGGGATGCCGGGGGCGACCTTCAGGGCGGCGTGCGGCGCCTTGAGCGCGGCCTCCACGGCCCAGGACAGCGGTGGCGAGTACGCCTCGGGATCGAAGATCCGCCCACCCGCCGCCCGCCCGGCCCCTCGTCCGCCGCCGCGCCGGGCGGGATCCACGAACACGGCGTCGTACGACGAGGTGTCGACGTCCGTGACGTCCGCCTCGCGGACCTCGATGAGGGCGTCGAGCCCGAGCGCCGCCGCGTTGGCGCGGGCCGCCGCGGCCGTCACCGGGTCCCGGTCCACGGCCAGGACGCGGATCCCGGCGCGGGCCAGCGCGATCGCGTCCCCGCCGATGCCGCAGCACAGGTCCGCCAGGCAGGACACGCCCAGTTCCCTCAGCCGCGCCGCGCGGTAGGCCGCCACGCTCGCCCGGGTGGACTGCTCCACGCCGTTCGGGGTGAAGAACATCCGCTCCGCGTCCGCCGCCCCGAACTTCGCCGCCGCCCGCTGCCGCAGCCGGGCCTGTCCGAGCGCGGCCGAGACCAGGCCGGCGGGGTGGTCGCGGCGCAGCCGGGTGGCGACGGCGAGTTCGTCGGCGGGGGCGGTGCCGCGCACCTCCTCCAGGAGGGCGCGGCCCTCGGGGGTGAGGAGCGAGGCGAAGGCGTGCAGCGGGGCGAGTGGGTCGGTCACCGCCTCATTGTGGGCCAGTCGGTGGACGGTGTGGCGCCGGCCGCGGTGTCGCCTCGGGTTCGGGGCGGTGGCCTGCGAGGATCCGGCGCCATGAGTTCAGTAGTACAAAATGACAAAAATCGCCTCCAGGGCCTCGCGGGCCTTCCCGGCCGTCCGGGGCGTCCGGGGCGCAGGGCCGCCTTCCGTGCCTCACTCGCCGCCCTCGCCGTCGCCGCCGTCGTCTCCGGCTGCGACCGGCCGGGCACGCCGGTGGCCCCCGCCCCGGGCCAGCAGCGCCTCCAGGCGCCCCCCGCCCGCGCCCTCGACTCCTACGCCACCCGGCTCAAGGTCTCCGCCGCGGCCCGCACCGCCGCCGCCAGGCGCTGGGGCCTGAGCCAGGCCCCGCTCCTGCCCCCGCCGCCACCCGCCGTCAAGCCGAGGATCCACGCCCGCCCCGGCTTCGAGGTGGACCACCAGGAGGAGTGGGACCTGCCCCCGGTCTTCACCACCGTGCCCACCAAGGACAAGATCCTCTTCCTCACCATCGACGACGGCGCCGAGAAGGACCCCGCCTTCCTGCGCATGATGAACGACCTGAAGGTCCCCTACACGGCCTTCCTCAGCGACTACGTCGTCAAGGACGACTACGGCTACTTCCGCAAGGCCCAGTCCCTCGGCAACACCCTGAACAACCACACCCTGCACCACCCGTACCTGCCGGGACTGTCCTACGACGAGCAGCGGCACGAGATCTGCGACATGCAGGACATCATGCTCAAGCAGTTCGGCAAGCGCCCGCAGCTCCTGCGCCCGCCCTACGGCAACTACAACCAGGACACCCTGCGCGCCGCCAAGTCCTGCGGCATCAAGTACGCGCCGATCTGGAACGAGGAGGTCTACGTCGACCACTGGGAGTTCCGCGAGGACGACAAGCGGCTGCGCCCCGGCGACATCGTGCTCACCCACTTCCGCGGCCGCGGCGAGTGGGACGGCACCATGGTCGACGACATGCGCCGCTTCCTGAACTACGCGACCGCCAAGGGGTACGCGGTGGCCCGGCTGGAGGACTACCTGTGAGACCGCGGCCGTGGCCGCGGCGCACGGCCGCGGCACTGCTCGCGGCCGTGCTGCTGCTCCTGGCCGGCTGCGCCTCGTCCGTCGACCCGATCGAACGGCTGGGCCGCAAGGCCGCCCAGCGGGTACGGCCCACCGCCCCGGCCGCACCCCCGCAGCCGTACCGCCGCTGGGGCCTGACGGCGCCACTGCCCGCGGCCCCGCAGCCGCCGTCCCGCCCCGTCACCCGCGCGACGGCAGCCGCCGGCCGGGCCTTCGCACCGCCCCCGGTGGTCGACCACGTCGACACGCCCGACCGGGTCGTCTTCCTCACCTACGACGACGGCGCCGAACGCGATCCGCGGTTCGTCGACATGGTCCGCGAACTGCGGCTGCCGGTCAGCATGTTCCTCACGGACAGCGTCATCGGGCCGGAGTACGGGCACTTCGCGCGCCTGCTGTCGGTCGGCGCGGCCCTGGAGAACCACACCCTGGAACACCCGGCCCTGCGCGGCCTGCCCTACGCCGGCCAGCGCGCCGAGATCTGCGGCCAGCGCGACAAGCTGCACGCCCGTTTCGGCGTCCGCCCCCGCCTCTTCCGGCCGCCCTACGGCGTCTACGACACCACGACCCTGCGCGCCGCCGCCGACTGCCAGGTCACCGCCGTGGTGCTGTGGCGCGCCTCGATGACGGAGACCCGCCTGCGCTTCACCCGCGGCCGTCCCGCGCTGCGCCCCGGCGACATCCTCCTGGTCACCTCGGACGACGACGACCTGGACGGCCCGACACTGCGCGAACGCACCACACGCCTGCTGCGCGACATCGAGGCGCAGGGGCTGACGGTCGGAAGGCTGCAGGACTACCTGTGACGGATCGGCCCGTCCGGCGCTTGCGGACGAGGCCGACCAGGCCGGCCGGCGGGGGCCGGGAGCGGCAGTCCCCAGGGCCGCCCACCGCGGCGGACGGCATCTGCCCAAGCGCCCCTGAAGAGCCCGCCTTCCTCCGACGCGCCGCACGGCAATTGGCACTCCGCTTGACCGAGTGCTAATCGCGGTCATAGTCTCGGCTCTGGCACTCCCCACCGGAGAGTGCCAACAACGCGACGGGCAGGTCCGGCACCCGCGACGACGGATCGACCTGGTCGCCACCTCAGACAGTTAACCCCGTGAGATCTCCGAAGGGGGAGGTCGGATCGTGACGACCGCCAGCACCAAGGTTGCCATCAAGCCGCTCGAGGACCGCATCGTGGTCCAGCCGCTGGACGCCGAGCAGACCACGGCCTCTGGCCTGGTCATTCCGGACACCGCCAAGGAGAAGCCCCAGGAGGGCGTCGTCCTGGCCGTGGGCCCGGGCCGTTTCGAGGACGGCAACCGTCTTCCGCTCGACGTCAAGGTCGGCGACGTCGTGCTCTACAGCAAGTACGGCGGCACCGAGGTGAAGTACAACAACGAGGAGTACCTCGTCCTCTCGGCTCGCGACGTGCTCGCGATCATCGAGAAGTAAGTCACCTCAGCATTCCTGCTGTGAGCTGCGCCCCTGGCCCCCGCGACCGTTAAGAAGCCGGGCGTCCGGGGCGCAGTTTCTTTTTCACCCAAGATTTCCGAGAGGGCTCCCGCTGCCATGGCGAAGATCCTGAAGTTCGACGAGGACGCCCGTCGCGCCCTCGAGCGCGGCGTCAACAAGCTCGCCGACACGGTCAAGGTGACGATCGGTCCCAAGGGCCGCAACGTCGTCATCGACAAGAAGTTCGGCGCCCCGACCATCACCAACGACGGCGTCACCATCGCCCGTGAGGTGGAGATCGAGGACCCGTACGAGAACCTCGGCGCCCAGCTGGTGAAGGAGGTGGCGACCAAGACCAACGACATCGCGGGTGACGGCACCACCACCGCCACCGTGCTCGCCCAGGCGCTGGTGCGCGAGGGCCTGAAGAACGTCGCCGCGGGTGCCTCCCCGGCGCTGCTGAAGAAGGGCATCGACGCCGCGGTCAAGGCCGTCTCCGACGACCTGCTCGCCTCGGCCCGCCCGATCGACGAGAAGTCCGACATCGCCGCCGTGGCCGCGCTGTCCGCCCAGGACCAGCAGGTCGGCGAGCTGATCGCCGAGGCCATGGACAAGGTCGGCAAGGACGGCGTCATCACCGTCGAGGAGTCCAACACCTTCGGGCTGGAGCTGGACTTCACCGAGGGCATGGCCTTCGACAAGGGCTACCTCTCGCCGTACTTCGTCACCGACCAGGAGCGTATGGAGGCCGTCCTCGACGACCCGTACATCCTGATCAACCAGGGCAAGATCTCCTCGATCGCGGACCTGCTCCCGCTGCTCGAGAAGATCATCCAGGCCAACGCCTCGAAGCCGCTGCTGATCATCGCCGAGGACGTCGAGGGCGAGGCGCTCTCCACCCTCGTCGTCAACAAGATCCGCGGCACCTTCAACGCCACCGCGGTGAAGGCCCCCGGCTTCGGCGACCGCCGCAAGGCGATGCTCCAGGACATGGCCGTCCTCACCGGCGCCACCGTCATCTCCGAGGAGGTCGGCCTCAAGCTCGACCAGGTCGGTCTCGACGTGCTCGGCTCCGCCCGCCGCGTCACCGTCACCAAGGACGACACCACGATCGTCGACGGTGCCGGCAACAAGGCCGACGTCGAGGGCCGCGTCGCCCAGATCAAGGCCGAGATCGAGTCCACCGACTCCGACTGGGACCGTGAGAAGCTCCAGGAGCGCCTCGCGAAGCTGGCCGGCGGCGTGTGCGTGATCAAGGTCGGCGCCGCCACCGAGGTGGAGCTGAAGGAGAAGAAGCACCGTCTGGAGGACGCCATCTCCGCGACCCGCGCCGCGGTCGAGGAGGGCATCGTCTCCGGTGGTGGCTCCGCGCTGGTCCACGCCGTGAAGGTGCTCGAGGGCAACCTCGACAAGACCGGCGACGAGGCCACCGGTGTCTCGGTCGTCCGCCGCGCCGCCGTCGAGCCGCTGCGCTGGATCGCGGAGAACGCCGGCCTGGAGGGCTACGTCATCGTCTCCAAGGTCGCCGAGCTGGAGAAGGGCAGCGGCTACAACGCCGCCACAGGCGAGTACGGCGACCTGGTCAAGGCCGGCGTCATCGACCCGGTCAAGGTCACCCGCTCCGCCCTGGAGAACGCGGCCTCCATCGCCTCCCTCCTCCTGACGACCGAGACCCTGGTCGTCGAGAAGAAGGAAGAGGAAGAGCCGGCCGCCGCGGGCCACAGCCACGGCCACGCCCACTGAGGCAGCGCTCTGACCCGAGCCGCTCGGCGACTCGGGCGAGCCACCGGTGCCCGGCACCCCTTCGGGGGGTGCCGGGCACCGCGCGTTCGGGGGTGGGGAAGAGGAGGCCGCCGGGGAGTTCCTGCGCTGCTTCGGGCGTCAGACCAAGCTGTTGAGGGAGGCGGCCGGGGTCACCCGGGCGCAGTCGGGGAAACGTCCGTCTCCGTCGGCGCCGACGAGCGGGCCGCGTCCGGGCGGAGGGCGGCGCGACGCTGAGGTGAGTGAGAGGAGGGGCGGCCGGCAGCCGACCGCCCCTCTCCGCTCGTCCGGCCGGCCCCCACGGCTCACCGCGGCCCGTACTTGCGGCCCGTCTTCGAGGTGACGCCGCCCAGCAGGCCCCGCGGTGTGACCTTGACCAGGCCCATCAGCGCCTTGTAGCGGGGGTCCGGGATCGACACCGTCCGGCCGCGGGCCAGGTCCGTCAGGGCCGCCGCGACCAGCTTGTCCGCGTCCAGCCACATCCAGCCCGGGATGTTGTCCGTGCCCATCCCGGCCCGCTGGTGGAACTCGGTGCGCACGAAGCCGGGGCACAGCGCCATCAGGCGTACGCCGCTGCCCGCCAGGTCGCGCGCCGCACCCTGGGTGAACTGCACGACCCACGCCTTCGAGGCCCCGTAGGTGCCGCGCGGCACGAACGCCGCGACCGACGCCACGTTCACCACGCCGCCCCGGCCGCGCTCGCGCATCGCCGCGGTCGCCGCCGACGTCAGCCGCAGCACCGCCTCGACGTGCACCTTGAGCATCCTCAGCTCGTCGGTCATCTCCACGTCGAGGTAACGGCCCTTGTTGCCGAAGCCCGCGTTGTTGACCAGCAGGTCGACGGGGTTCTTCCGGTCGCCCAGCCGGGCGGCGACCCTCTCGATGCCCTCGTCCGTCGCCAGGTCGGCCGTCAGCACCTCGGCCTCGATGCCGTGCCGGTCGTGCAGCTCGGTCGCCTGCTCCGTCAGCCGCCCGGTGTCACGCGCCACCAGGACGAGGTTGTGGCCGTCCGCCGCCAGGCGCCGTGCGAACGCGGCGCCGATGCCCGCGGTCGATCCCGTAATCAGAGCCGTTGTCATGGCGAAAGGTTAGTGGTCCCGCCCCCTCGTCCCCGATCTCTGCACAGGGCCTGCCGATCAGTGACGGACCGGTGTGAGCGGCCGGCCCGGCCGGGCCCGACGATCCGTCAGCCCGCCTCCCCGGCGCCGTACCGAGCCGCGTACTTGCGGGCCGCGGCCAGCGACTCCGGGTGCAGCGCCGGACCGGCCGCCAGCAGGCGCGGCAGCAGGGAGCGCTCCGTGGTGGCGGCCCGGAACTCGAGGGCCACCGTCACGTCGTGGTCCGGGCGGTGCACGATCTCCACCGGGTCCCCGCCGCGGATCTCACCCGGCTCGATCACCCGCAGGTACGCACCCGGCGCACCCTTCCGCGTGAACCTCTTGACCCACCCCCGCTCGCCCAGATGGCCCTGGAAGGTCCGGCACGGGATCCGCCCGCAGGTGACCTCCAGCACCACCGAGGGACCCCCCGGCGAGCCGAGGCGCCAGCGCTCCCCGATGCGCGCACCGGATATGTCGATGCCCGTGGTGGTGAGGTTCTCGCCGAACGACCCGTTGGGCAGCGCCCGGCCCAGCTCGCGCTCCCAGTCGTCCAGGTCCTCGCGCGCCACGGCGTACACCGCCTGGTCGTCACCGCCGTGGTGCCGCGTGTCGCACACCGCGTCCCCGGCCAGCCCGCTCGCGCCGACGCCCTTCGGGCCGGGCGCCGCGACCCGCACCGGGTGGTCCACCGGCTGCTTTCCGATACCGGTGAGACCCTCGGGCTGATCGGTGTACGGCACGGCCACGGCACGGCCCAGGTTGACCGAGAGAAGCTTCATGCCGGAACGGTAAGGGACCCCAAGTCAAAGTGTCGACGCGTTTTCCGGCGCTTCGCCCAAGCCTGCCTTATGCTCGAAGGGTGATCGAGGCCCGTCATCTGCGCGTCCTGCGCGCCGTCGCCGCCACCGGCTCCTTCTCCGCCGCCGCCCGCGAGCTGGGCTGCACCCAGCCCGCCGTCAGCCAGCAGATGAAGGCCCTGGAGGGATCGGCCGGCACCCCGCTGCTCGTGCGCACCGGCCGCGAGATGCGGCTGACCGAGGCCGGCGAGGCCCTGGTGCGGCACGCCGGCGGCATCCTCGCCGGACTCACCGCCGCCGAGGAGGAGGTCGCCGCCATCGCCGGTCTGCGCGCCGGCCGGGTCCGCCTGGTCTCCTTCCCCAGCGGCAGCTCCACCCTCGTCCCCACGGCCCTCGCCGCCCTGCGCGCGGCGCACCCCGGCACCCGCGTCTCCCTGGAGGAGGCAGAACCGCCGCGCTCCGTGGAACTGCTGCGCGCCGGCGACTGCGACGTGGCCCTCGCCTTCCGCTACGAGGGCGCCGCGGGCGCCGAGGAATGGGCGGACCTGGTGGTGCGCCCGCTGCTCACCGACCGGCTCGTCGGACTCGTACCCGAGGGACACCCGCTGGCCCGGGCCGAGTCCGTCGCCATCGCGGAACTCGCCGACGAGCCGTGGATCGCGGGCTGCCCCCGCTGCCGGGGCCAGCTCGTGGAGGTGTGCGCGAGCGCCGGGTTCACGCCCCGCATCGACTTCGCCACGGACGACTACCCGGCGGTGGCCGGGCTGGTGGGGGCGGGTCTGGGCGTGGCCGTCCTGCCCCAGCTCGCCATCGAGTCCGTACGGCCCCGGGGCGCGAGCACCGTGGCTCTGGAGCCCGCGGTGCGCCGCGAGATCGTCGCCCTCACCCTGCCCGACCTGGCCCAGGTGCCGGCCGTGGCGGCGACGCTCGATGAACTGGTGCGCGCCGGGTCCCGGTGAGCGCGGCGCACCGGCCGGGTACCGAAGCGAAGGGCACGCGCGTGCGTGCCCTGATCGCCGTAGTACGTCCGTATGGGTAAGAAGAAACGTTCCTTCAGGTATGTGAAGCGGTGTCGCCGCTTGATGACGAAGCCGTCACCAGTCGGTTCCGTGCCCGCCCCATGAGCTCCTCGCGCTCGTCCTCGGTGAGGCCGCCCCACACTCCGTACGGCTCGCGCACCGCCAGGGCGTGTGCCGCGCACTCCGCACGGACCGGGCACCTCATGCAGACCTCCTTGGCCGAGTTCTCTCGAGCGCTCCGAGCCGCCCCGCGCTCGCCCTCGGGATGGAAGAAGAGCGAGCTGTCCACTCCGCGGCAGGCAGCCAGCAGCTGCCAGTCCCACAGGTCCGCATTCGGTCCGGGAAGGCGGGAGAAATCTGCCATTGCGTGACCCCTTGTAGCCGTTCGGTGGCGGATACGGTGCCAACGACCGTACATCTCCGATCTAAGGAGATGAAAATATGACTCATTGCGAATCTAGCCCTAGACACCTGGAAACGGGAAGAAAAGGGGCTGAATGGGGCATAGCTTGTGATGAAAAGTTGAGGGTATGACGTCTGTGTCTGCACTGTGTCCGCTCCCTCACGTAGAGTGCCGAAAACGGCGTACGGCCCCGTAACTCTTTCGAGTGACCGTCGTTGAGAGTGCGGAGGCGGTTGAAAACACAAGTGCTCGGGCAGGCGTCCGAGACGGTCGACCGCACAGGTGACGATTTCGTACCAGCCTGGAGGCTCAAGGTGACGCGCATCAGCTGCGGAGGGCGGCCATGACATCCGTCCTCGTCTGCGACGACTCCCCGCTTGCCCGAGAGGCGCTCCGCCGCGCGGTCGCGACCGTGCCCGGCGTCGAGCGTGTGACGACGGCGGCCAACGGCGAGGAAGTCCTCCGCCGCTGGGGTGCCGACCGCTCGGACCTCATCCTCATGGACGTGCGCATGCCCGGACTGGGCGGTGTCGAGACGGTCCGGCGGCTGCTGTCCGCCGACCCCGGTGCGCGCATCATCATGCTCACGGTCGCCGAGGACCTCGACGGTGTCGCGCTCGCCGTGGCCGCCGGCGCCCGCGGCTATCTGCACAAGGACGCCTCCCGCGCGGAGCTGCGCGCCACGGTGACCCAGGCCCTCGCCGACCCCACCTGGCGGCTCGCCCCGCGCCGGCTGCGCTCGGCCGAGATGGGCGCCGCGCCCACGCTCACCGCGCGTGAGATCCAGGTCCTCGAAGGCATGAGCCACGGCCGCTCCAACGCGGAGATCGGCCGTGAACTGTTCCTCTCCGAGGACACCGTCAAGACGCACGCCCGGCGCCTGTTCAAGAAGCTCGGCGCCTCCGACCGCGCGCACGCGGTGGCCCTCGGCTTCCGGTGGGGCCTGGTCCGCTAGGCCCTGTCGTCACATTCCCGCCTGCCTCGCGACGCCATGCACGCACTCTCGCCGCACCGGGCCCAGACCCGAGTACGTCCAGTACGACACACGGCACCTGATCGGGCCAGGCCAGCGGGCTGGTGCGGGCAGCGGCAAGGCGGCAAAGGACGTCGGCGCGAGGGGGTCCTCCCGCGCGAGCGGGGTCGAGTGCCGGGGAACCTGCGAGTGACGGCAACGCCGCGTACGGGCGGGCCGGGCCCCGCGTCCGCGGCATGCGTGGCCGGACGAGGCCTCAGCCTCGCCGGCGGGACCCGGGGTCCGCGCGGCGCGTGCCGCCCGGGCCCGGCCCCAGGGCGCGTCGCCGTGCGGCCGCGCCGGTCGCGCGTACGCCTGTGCCGGTCGCGCGTACAGCCGTGCCGCGGTCGTGCGGAAACGGCGCCGCGACCGCACCGCGGCGGCCCGCCCCGACGGGGCGCCCTCCCGGGCACGCGCCGGCCGGCCGGGGGGCGGGGAGACGGGGCCCGCGAAAGGCCCTCGAGCGGGTGCCGGCGGTGTCGCCCGTCGCGCCCCGGGTACCACTGACCGTGCGGCCCGCCGGGCGGCCGGTGCTCGTTTCGCCGCGGATGCCGCATCCTTGGAGGTGTGGAGTTCCTCGGGGACGAGTCGGTCGAGCGGAATGGGAGGGTGCAGGGGATGGGTTCCGGCGCACCCGCTCATAACGCTTCGGTGCACAACCGCGAAGGCGGTGCCGCGGAGCAGACGACGCCAAGGCACGATGGACCGATGCGCGACGACGAGGCGGCAGTTGCCCCAGGGGCGATCGGTGCGCTGGTGCACCGTGCCGTCGACGGCGACGAGCAGGCCACGCACGACCTGCTCGCCCGCGTCCACCCCCTCGCGCTGCGCTACTGCCGCACCCGTCTGTCGCGGCTCCCGGGCGACGCGCGCCACTTCGTCGAGGACCTGGCCCAGGAGGTCTGCGTCGCCGTCCTCCTCGCCCTGCCGCGCTACCGCGACACCGGCCGCCCCTTCGAGGCGTTCGTCTTCGCCATCGCCTCCCACAAGGTGGCCGACCTCCAGCGCGCGGCGATGCGCCACCCCGGTTCGACGGCCGTGCCGTCCGACGAGATGCCCGAGCGCCCCGACGACTCCCTCGGCCCGGAGGAGCGCGCCCTGCTCAGCAGCGACGCCGAGTGGGCGAAGAAACTCCTCGCCAACCTCCCGGAGAACCAGCGCGAGCTGTTGCTCCTGCGCATCGCGGTCGGCTTGACCGCCGAGGAGACCGGGCAGATGTTGGGAATGTCACCGGGAGCCGTCCGGGTGGCCCAGCACCGGGCGCTGAGCAGGCTGCGGGCCCTCGCCGAGCAGTAGCCGGACGTCTGTTGGACCGGCCGCGCGCCGGTGTCGTAGGAAAATACGAAGCCCGGGGCGGTCCTTCGTCGTGGAATGAGACGCCTCCGCTTCCCGTTAGCATGGACATCCGCACCGATCAAGGCCATTTGGGGAAGGTGTCATGACTGCAAACGTCGACGGAGTGCCCGAGAAATTCGCGACACTCGGGCTGACCTACGACGACGTGCTGCTGCTGCCGGGCGCATCCGAGGTGCTCCCCAACGCGGTCGACACCTCGTCCCGCATCTCCCGCAACGTCCGGGTGAACATCCCGCTGCTGTCGGCGGCGATGGACAAGGTGACCGAGTCCCGCATGGCGATCGCGATGGCCCGGCTGGGCGGCGTCGGCGTGCTGCACCGCAACCTCTCCATCGAGGACCAGGCCAACCAGGTCGACCTGGTGAAGCGGTCGGAGTCCGGCATGGTCACCGACCCGATCACGGTGCACCCGGAGGCCACGCTCGCCGAGGCGGACGCCCTGTGCGCGAAGTTCCGCATCAGCGGTGTCCCGGTCACCGACCCGGCCGGCAAGCTCCTCGGCATCGTGACCAACCGCGACATGGCCTTCGAGAACGACCGCTTCCGCCGCGTGCGCGAGGTCATGACGCCGATGCCGCTGGTCACCGGCAAGGTGGGCATCTCCGGCCCCGACGCCATGGAGCTGCTGCGCAAGCACAAGATCGAGAAGCTGCCGCTGGTGGACGACGAGGGCGTCCTCAAGGGCCTGATCACGGTCAAGGACTTCGTCAAGGCCGAGAAGTACCCCAACGCCGCGAAGGACGCCGAGGGCCGGCTGCTCGTCGGCGCCGCCGTCGGCGCCAGCCCGGAGGCGCTGGAGCGCGCCCAGGCGCTCACCGAGGCCGGTGTCGACTTCCTCGTCGTGGACACCTCGCACGGCCACAACAGCAACGCCCTGAGCTGGATGTCGAAGATCAAGTCGAGCGTGAGCGTCGACGTGATCGGCGGCAACGTCGCCACCCGCGACGGCGCCCAGGCGCTGATCGACGCCGGTGTGGACGGCATCAAGGTGGGTGTGGGCCCGGGTTCCATCTGCACCACCCGCGTCGTCGCCGGCATCGGCGTTCCCCAGGTCACCGCCATCTACGAGGCGTCCCTCGCGGCCCGCGCCGCCGGCGTCCCGCTGATCGGCGACGGCGGCCTGCAGTACTCCGGTGACATCGGCAAGGCGCTGGCCGCCGGCGCCGACACGGTGATGCTGGGCAGCCTCCTCGCCGGCTGCGAGGAGTCCCCGGGCGAGCTGCTCTTCATCAACGGCAAGCAGTTCAAGTCGTACCGCGGCATGGGCTCGCTGGGCGCCATGCAGTCCCGCGGCCAGGGCCGGTCGTACTCGAAGGACCGCTACTTCCAGGCCGACGTGACCGCCGACGAGAAGCTCGTGCCCGAGGGCATCGAGGGCCAGGTCCCCTACCGCGGACCGCTCGCCAACGTCCTGCACCAGCTCGTCGGCGGCCTGCGCCAGACCATGGGCTACGTCGGCGCCGCCACCATCGAGGAGATGGAGTCCAAGGGCCGGTTCGTCCGGATCACCTCGGCGGGTCTCAAGGAGTCCCACCCGCACGACATCCAGATGACCGTCGAGGCGCCGAACTACAGCAGCAAGAAGTGAGCCGGAAGGCCTCCCCGCGCGCGTGAGCCGCGCGCGGGGAGCACCGCCGACGACGTGCGAGGGCGGCCCCGGGCGCACCGGGGCCGCCCTTGTCATGGGTGTCGGCGATACTGGAAGACGCTGCAACGCATCAGGGAAAGGCCACAGACGTGACTGAGATCGAGATCGGGCGCGGCAAGCGCGGCCGCCGGGCGTACGCCTTCGACGACATCGCCGTCGTCCCCAGCCGCCGTACGCGGGACCCGAAGGAGGTCTCGATCGCCTGGCAGATCGACGCCTACCGGTTCGAGCTGCCCTTCCTGGCCGCCCCCATGGACTCCGTCGTCTCCCCGGCCACCGCGATCCGCATCGGTGAGCTGGGCGGCCTCGGTGTGCTCAACCTCGAGGGCCTGTGGACCCGCCACGAGGACCCGCAGCCCCTGCTGGACGAGATCACCGAGCTGCCCGCCGAGGCCGCGACCCGCCGCCTCCAGGAGATCTACGCCGCTCCCATCAAGGAAGAGCTGATCGGCGCGCGCATCAAGGAGGTGCGCGACTCCGGTGTGGTCACCGCCGCCGCGCTCTCCCCGCAGCGCACCGCCCAGTTCTCCAAGGCCGTCGTCGACGCGGGCGTGGACATCTTCGTCATCCGCGGCACCACGGTCTCCGCCGAGCACGTCTCCTCCTCGCACGAGCCGCTGAACCTGAAGCAGTTCATCTACGAGCTGGACGTCCCGGTGATCGTCGGCGGCTGCGCCACCTACACCGCCGCCCTGCACCTGATGCGCACCGGCGCGGCCGGCGTGCTGGTCGGCTTCGGCGGCGGCGCCGCGCACACCACGCGCAACGTGCTGGGCATCCAGGTCCCCATGGCCACCGCGGTCGCGGACGTGGCCGCCGCCCGCCGCGACTACATGGACGAGTCCGGCGGCCGGTACGTGCACGTGATCGCGGACGGCGGCGTCGGCTGGTCCGGTGACCTGCCCAAGGCGATCGCCTGCGGCGCGGACGCCGTGATGATGGGCTCCCCGCTCGCCCGCGCGACCGACGCGCCCGGCAAGGGGCACCACTGGGGCATGGAGGCCGTCAACGTGGAGCTGCCGCGCGGCCAGAAGGTCGACCTCGGCACCGTCGGCACCATCGAGGAGGTCCTCACCGGCCCCTCGCACACCCCGGACGGCTCCATGAACTTCTTCGGCGCCCTGCGCCGCGCCATGGCCACGACCGGTTACAGCGAGCTGAAGGAGTTCCAGCGCGTCGAGGTCACGGTGGCGGACGCGCAGCACAAGCGGTAACCCGCCCGGCTCCCACGCCACGGAAGGGGCCCGGTCACTCGCTCAGGCGGGCGGCCGGGCCTCTTGGCGTTCCGGGCATGGGGGCAGCGGGGGCGCGTTCGGTGAGGTGGGGGCGCACGGTCGCGTTCGGGGCGAATACGCCGGGGACGGGCGTCTCGGGCCGGTGATGTCCGTGTGGAGGGTGAGCGGCCGCCCCCGCGCAGCCTGGGGGCGGACACTCCATGAACCACCCTGGAGCCTGCCGCAGTACCGGCTGCGGCGGGATCCGTCTCATACGGTGGCGGCGGGACTCGTCCGCTTCCACCGCTTCCGGCCGCAGGGCCTCCGCGTGCCCCCTTTCACAACCGGTGCGCCGCCCCCAGCGGGGCCGCCCCGCGCGTGTCGAGGAGCAGCTGGGCCTTCACCGACAGGCCTTGCAGGTCGTACGTCCGGTGGTGCTGGAGCAGGATCGTCAGGTCGGCGTCGGCCACCGCTTCGTAGAGCGCGTCCGCGCGCGGGACGGGGCGGTCCTGGACGCTCCAGGCGGGCACGTAGGGGTCGTGGTAGCTGACGCATGCGCCCAGGCCCGTCAGGCGGTCGGCGATCTCCTCGGCGGGGGTGCCCTGGAGGTCGGCGAGGTCGGGCTTGTAGGTGACGCCCAGGAGGAGGACGCGGGCGCCGCGCGCCGACTTGCCGTGCTCGTTGAGGAGTGCGGCCGCGCGCTGGACGACGTAGCGGGGCATGCGGCTGTTGACCTGCTGGGCGAGTTCCACCATGCGCAGGCCGCGGCCGGCCGTGCCGGACATGTCCTGGGGGAGGCCGGGGCCGCCCACTCCGGGGCCCGGGCGGAAGGCCTGGAAGCCGAACGGCTTGGTCTCGGCGCAGCGGACCACGTCCCACAGGTCGACGCCGAGGTCGTGGCAGAGCACGGCCATCTCGTTGACGAGGGCGATGTTGACGTGCCGGTAGTTGGTCTCCAGGAGGTGGACGGTCTCCGCCTCCCGCAGGCCGCGCGCGCGGACCACCTTGTCGGTGAGGCGGCCGTAGAAGGCGGCGGCGGACTCGGTGCAGGCCGGGGTGAGGCCGCCGATCACCTTCGGCGTGTTGGCCGGGGTGATGTCGCGGTTGCCGGGGTCGACGCGGCTGGGGGAGTAGGCGAGGTGGAAGTCGCGGCCGGCGAGGAGGCCGGAGCCCTCCTCCAGGAGCGGGCGCAGGAAGGCGTCCGTGGTCCCGGGGTGGACGGGCGACTCCAGGATCACCGTGGTGTGCGGGCGCAGGTGACCGGCGAGGGCACGGGCGGCGGTCTCCACCTGCCCCAGGTCGAACCCGCCGTCGGCGCCGCGCGGGGTGGGCGCGCAGATCACGGCGGTGCGCACCCGGCCCAGCTCGGCGGGGTTGGTGGCCGGCCGGAAGCCCCCCGAGAGCATCCGGCGCAGCTCGGCGGCGCTGAGCGAGCCGGGTTCCTCCCCGATGCGGTACCCGAGGGTGGGGACACCGGCGGCTACGGCGGCCTGGGCCAGGGGCAGGCCGAGAGGACCGAGTCCGATGACGGCGAGATCTGCGGGCATGGCGTGGGCCGTCCTTCCCAATAACCGAGGTGGTGCGGGCACGCAAGTCCGGTGGACAGGACGAGCGAGTGCAATGTCAGACTAGGAGTAAATATGACCGTTTTGCGGGATTGACCAGCGTGTTTCTCGGTGAACCGGTGGGAGTTGTCCACAGGCTGGGGGCGACTGGTGGCTGAAGACGGGCAACCCGGTCAGAATTTGGGCAGGGGAGAACGCGAGGGGTACTGGAGACGGATGGGACGGGGCTTCGCCCGACGGGTGCGGCCGGCTCGACCGAGAGCGGGAGGCAGCAGTGAGGACAGCGACACTGGGGCCGGCGCAGCGCGCCGAGTCACTGGCGGCAATGGCCGAGCGTGAGCTGGACATTCTGGTCGTGGGTGGCGGCGTGGTGGGTGCGGGCACGGCCCTGGACGCGGTCACGCGCGGCCTGTCCACCGGCATCGTCGAGGCACGCGACTGGGCGTCCGGCACCTCCAGCCGGTCCAGCAAACTGATACACGGCGGCCTGCGCTATCTGGAGATGCTCGACTTCGCCCTGGTGCGCGAGGCGCTGAAGGAACGCGGCCTGCTGCTGGAGCGGCTGGCTCCGCACCTGGTCAAGCCGGTGCCGTTCCTGTACCCGCTCCAGCACACCGGCTGGGAGCGGCTGTACGCGGGCTCGGGCGTCGCGCTCTACGACGGCATGTCGATGGCCCGCGGCCACGGCCGCGGACTGCCCCTGCACCGCCACCTGAGCCGCCGTCACGCCCTGCGCGTGGCCCCCTGCCTGAAGAAGGACGCCCTGGTCGGCGCCCTGCAGTACTACGACGCCCAGATGGACGACGCCCGCTTCGTGGCGACCCTGGTGCGCACCGCCGTGTCGTACGGCGCGCTGGCCGCCAACCGCGCGCGGGTCACCGGGTTCCTGCGCGAGGGCGAGCGCGTGGTCGGTGCGCGGGTGCAGGACGTCGAGGGCGGCGACGAGTACGAGGTCCGCGCCCGGCAGGTCGTCAACGCGACCGGGGTGTGGACGGACGACACGCAGGCGATGGTGGGCGAGCGCGGCCGGTTCCACGTCCGCGCCTCCAAGGGCATCCACCTCGTCGTGCCCAAGGACCGCATCCACTCCTCCACCGGTCTGATCCTGCGCACCGAGAAGTCCGTCCTGTTCGTCATCCCCTGGGGGCGGCACTGGATCATCGGCACCACCGACACCGACTGGGACCTGGACAAGGCCCACCCGGCCGCCTCCAGCGCCGACATCGACTACCTCCTGGAGCACGTCAACTCGGTGCTCGCGGTGCCGCTGACCCGCGACGACGTGGAGGGCGTCTACGCGGGCCTGCGGCCCCTGCTGGCCGGCGAGTCCGACGCCACCAGCAAGCTCTCGCGCGAGCACACCGTGGCGCACCCGGTGCCGGGGCTCGTGGTCGTCGCGGGCGGCAAGTACACCACCTACCGGGTGATGGCCAAGGACGCCGTCGACGAGGCGGTGCACGGCCTGGACATGCGCGTCGCCGAGTGCGTCACCGAGGAGACCCCGCTGTTCGGCGCGGAGGGCTACCAGGCGCTGTGGAACGCGCGGGCGCGCATCGCCGCCGAGACCGGGATCCACGTGGTGCGCGTCGAGCACCTGCTGAACCGGTACGGCACGGCGGCGCGGGAAGTCCTCGACCTCATCGCCCAGGACTCCTCCCTCGGCGCGCCGCTGAAGGCCGCGGACGACTACCTGCGCGCCGAGGTCGTCTACGCCGCCTCCCACGAGGGCGCCCGGCACCTGGACGACGTGCTGACCCGGCGCACCCGCATATCCATCGAGACCTTCGACCGGGGCACGCGCAGCGCGCGCGAGGCCGCCGAGCTGATGGCGCCCGTCCTGGGCTGGAACGAGGACCAGATCGAACGCGAGGTGGAGCACTACCAGAAGCGGGTCGAGGCGGAGCGGGAGTCGCAGCGCCAGCCCGACGACCTGACGGCCGACGCGGCCCGGCTGGGGGCGCCGGACATCGTGCCGCTGTAGGCGGGGCCGCCGGGGCCGGGCCGGGGGGCTTCGGGTGACTCCAGGGGCCGGCCGGGAGCGGGTCCGGGGCGATTCGGGGGCGGGTCTCAGGGGAGGCCGGGAGGCGGGGCCCGGATGTGGGTCCCGGAGTGGTGCGTACAGGGGTCCCGGATGTGGGTCCCGGAGTGGTGCGTACAGGGGTCCCGGATGTGGGTCCCGCAGTGGTGCGTACGTGGGTCCGGGATGCGGAGCCCCGGGCGGTTCGGACGCAGGTCGCGGGGCGGTTCGCGGGGCGGCTCGTGGGGCCGCCCGGGGAGGAGAGGGGAGGAAGCGGGAGAGAAGGGGGCGACGCAGAAGGGTTTCGTCACCGGCCGTCATCACACCGTGTCGCACGCGCTGTTCAGCGGTGGGCCCGCCGCGCCCCGGGGTGCCCGCACAGGGCACCCTGGGCGTCGAGCACTTGTCGGGTGAGGGACAATGGAGCCTCTGTCAGGGCGGGTTGCATGAGGGGACGCATGTCGGAGGCGGAGCGGACGGGGGCATCCCGTCAGGACACTCGTCAGGACAACAGCGAGCGTCTTCTCGCCGGGCGGTACCGGCTGGGAGACGTGCTCGGCCGCGGCGGCATGGGCACGGTGTGGCGGGCCGAGGACGAGACCCTGGGGCGGACGGTCGCCGTCAAGGAACTGCGGTTCCCGTCGAACATCGACGAGGAGGAGAAGCGGCGCCTGATCACGCGGACGCTGCGTGAGGCCAAGGCCATCGCGCGCATCCGCAACACCAGCGCCGTGACCGTCTTCGACGTGGTCGACGAGGACGACCGGCCGTGGATCGTCATGGAGCTGGTCGAGGGCAAGTCCCTGGCCGAAGTGATCCGCGAGGACGGCCTGCTGGAGCCGCGGCGGGCCGCCGAGGTCGGGCTCGCCGTCCTCGACGTGCTGCGTTCCGCGCACCGTCAGGGCATCCTGCACCGCGACGTGAAGCCCTCCAACGTGCTCATCGCGGAGGACGGCCGGGTCGTGCTCACGGACTTCGGCATCGCCCAGGTCGAGGGCGACCCGTCCATCACCTCGACCGGCATGCTCGTCGGCGCGCCGTCCTACATCTCCCCGGAGCGGGCCCGCGGCCACAAGCCCGGCCCGGCGGCCGACCTGTGGTCGCTCGGCGGACTGCTGTACGCGGCGGTGGAGGGCTCCCCGCCGTACGACAAGGGATCGGCCATCGCCACGCTGACCGCGGTGATGACCGAGCCCCTGGAGGAACCCAAGAACGCGGGGCCGCTGCGGGACGTCATCTTCGGCCTGCTCAACAAGGACCCGGAAAAGCGCCTCGACGACGCGGGCGCCCGCGCGATGCTCAACGCCGTCATCAGGGCGCCCGAGCGCGGGACGGCGGCGGAGCCGGAGCCCCCGGCGGACGCGACGAAGGTCGTACCCCTGCCCGTGCAGCCGGACCGGCGGTCGGGCAAGGGCGGTGCGAAGAAGTCCGGGTCCGCTGCGGGGGCGGCGGCAGGCGCTGGTTCCCGTTCCGGTTCCGCTTCCGGTTCCGGTGCGGGAGGCAAGCGGGGCGAGGAGGCGGCCGACCGGCTGCGCGGAGCGCTGCGGTCCGTGCGCAAGGCGGCCGGGACGGCGACCTCGGGCGCCGCGTCCCGTACCGGGCAGGCGGCGGACGGCCCCGGCACGGCGGCCTCGGGGGCGGTCGCCGCGGGCGGTGCCACCGGAGCGGCGGCCGCGAACGCCACGGGTACGGCCGGCGGCAGCGGCAAGGGGACCGGGGGCGCGGCCGGGACCGGCAAGGGAAGCGGTGCGGCGGCGGGCGGTACGCAGACCGGGCGCGCCGGTGGCGGCTGGCCCGTGGTCCCGCCGCCGGACCTGGACCTGCCGCCGCGTCCGGTGCCCAGGGCGCCGCTCACGGACGTGGTGTCCAAGCGGACCCTGGTGATCATCGCCGTGGTCGTGGTGCTCGCCGTGATCGGCACGGTGCTGACCATCGCCTTCAGCGGCAACGACGACAAGGACTCCAAGAGCGGCGGCTCCGGTACGTCGGCCGGCGCGACGGCCACCGGGAGCGCGGGGGCCGGGCAGGGAAAGGGCAACGCCCGCGGGACGGACGGGAAGCAGACCGGTCCGGCGACGGCCACGGACGCCTCGCGGACCGCGGGCCAGGGCACCGGCACGCCGGGCGGTGACGCCTCCGGCACCTCGGACACCGGCTCCGGACCGGGTTCCGGTCACGGTTCCGGTGACGACGGCGCGGCCACCACGTACAAGGGCGGCCAGGGCTTCTCCATCGGGCTGCCCAAGGGCTGGAAGTACACGACCACCGGGTCCTCGGGGGCCCGTTTCACCGGTCCTGACGGGCAGAAGCTGCTCGTCGCCTGGACGTCCACGCCCAAGGACGACCCGGTGGCCGACTGGCAGAGCCAGGAGGACTACATGCGGCGCTCCGACTACCACCGCGTCCGCATCGAGAAGGTGGGCTACCGGGGGTGGAACACCGCGGACTGGGAGTTCACCTACACCGAGGACGGCACCAAGTACCGCACGGTGGACCGCGGTTTCGTGGTCGACGACCACCTCGGCTACGCCCTCATGTACACGGCGAAGGCCGCCAAGTGGGACAGCGACCTGCGCAGGAACACCTGGCGGACGCTGGCGAAGACGTTCGAACCCAAGTGAGATCCGGCTTCCCCTCTTGCGGGTTGCCTCCGGCACGTATCGTGAGTGGTTGCGGACCGTGAGCATCGGGAACGGGACGCGTGGCGAACGCATCTGACCGAACGTGCGGCCGGGGGAGGCAACGTGGACGACTACGCGGGCCGGGTGCTCGCCGACCGCTACCGGCTGCCGCTGCCCCCGTCCGACGCGTACGAACTCACCGAGACGCGGGCCTTCGACACGTACAGCGGACAGGAAGTCCTGCTGCGTCAGGTGCCGTTGCCCGAGGTCGTCGAGGCGGAGGTGCTCGACGCGGACGGGCTGCCGGAAGGGTTCACGGCCCGCGACGGTGCCTTCCGCAGGCCCGGGGGGCCGGGGGAGCCCGGGAATCTCGGCACCTCCGGGGGGCGTACGGGGTGGGGTGTGCCCCCGGCGCGCGGCTCCCGCGCGGACTCCGGGGCCACGCGGCGGCCCGCCGACCCGGCAGTACGGCGGGCGGTCGAGGCCGCGCAGGCCGCCGCGCGGATCCCCGACCATCCCCGGCTCGACCAGGTCTTCGACGTGTTCGCGGAGGGCGGCTCGCTGTGGATCGCCAGTGAGCTGGTCGCCGCGCGCCCGCTGGCCGCGCTGCTGGCCGAGCGGCCGCTGACGCCCTACCGTGCGGCCGAGGTGGCCTCCGACATACTCATGGCGCTCAGGGTCCTGCACGGCCACGGCTGGGTGCACCGCAACATCACCTCCCGCACGGTGATGGTCTGCGACGACGGCCGGGTGATGCTGACCGGCCTCGCGGTCGGCGCCGCGGAGGAGGCGCTGTGCGGGTACGACCCGGTCCCCGCACCGGACGACGAGGCCGGCGCGCCGGACGCGGCGGGGGCGGCGGGGGCGGCCCCGCTCCCGGCGGTGGGTCCGCGCGGAGAGCCCGGACCGTACGGCGGGCGGGACGGCGGGCCCGGCGGCGCGGCCGCGGGCGGTGAGGGTTCCGGCGGCGGTGCGGGGCACGGCGGGTCCGGCCGCGAGTGGGGGAGGACGGATGCTCCGGGCGGGGCGAGTGGCGCGAGTGGCTGGGGTGTAGGTGGTACCGGTGGTGCCGGTGGCCCAGGTCTGAGTGGCGCGGGCGGGCCGGGTACGAGTGGCGTCGGCGGTGCTGGTGGGGCCGGTGGCGCGCGGGGGTTCGGCGGGCCGGGGGGCGGACAGGAGTCCGCCGCCGATCCGGAGGCGGCCCGGCGGGCCGCGATCGAGGCGCGGGCGGCCGGTGCGCTGCCGCTGCCCGGGGGAGAGCCGGAGAGCGGCGCGGGCGCGGCGGGAGCGCTGGTGCGGCGCACGCCGGAGACCGGCGACGACATCAGGGCGGCGCGCGCCGGGGCGATCGCCGCGTACCGCGCGGGCGCGCGAGCGGCGGCCCGCGTCCAGGAGGCACAGCAGAGCGCACGCACCCCCCTGCCCGGTGCCCGCCCGCCCGCCGAGAGCCAGGGGCAGGGTGCGCTGCCCGGCACCCGTCCGCCCGCCGGGAACCCGGGGGGTCACGGCGCGCTGCCCGGTGCCCGGACGCCGGACGGGGGTGCGGGGCGCGGCGTGCCGCCCGGTCAGATCGCCGATCCCTACGGTGTACGGGCCGCGCCCTGGGGCGGAGCCGCGCCGCGGCCGGAGGGTGCCGAGGACGGCAGGACGCCCGCCGTGGGCCCCGGGAGCGATGCGCAGGGACGCGCCGCTCTCCCGGCGGCCCATCCCGAGGGCGCCCGGCCAGGCGCGTCCGGCCCGTCCCGCTCCGTCTTCGAGCCGCCCGCCCTGGGCCCGGCCGTCGCGGACCGGGCGGCCGGAGGACGGCCCGCCGTCCACCCGCCCGCCGGCGCCCCGCCCGCAGTCACGCCACCCGCCGGCCCGTCCGCCGGCGACCTGCCCACCGGCGCTGCCGCGGGCGGCGCCGACACCCCCTCCGCCGCGCGCTGGGACGGCTACTCCACCGGCGGCGGGGCCGCCGCACGACGGGGGCCCGGGACCGCGCTGGCCGCCGAGCGGGCGCGGCAGGCGCGGATGACCGTGGTGGGACCGGTGACCGAGCGCTGGGCGCCCGAGCAGGCCGGGCCGGTCCACGCGAACTGGCAGCTGGCCGCGCCGATCGGGCCCGCCACCGACCTGTGGGCGCTGGGCGCGCTGCTCTTCCGGGCGGTGCAGGGGCATGCCCCCTACCCGGAGGAGTCGACCACCGAGCTGGTGCAGATGGTGTGCGCCGAGCCGCCCGCCTTCGCGGAGGAGTGCGGTCCGCTGCGACCGGTGGTGGAGTCGCTGCTGCGTCAGGACCCCACCGACCGGCTCGGCTTCGAGGAACTGGGCGGCTGGCTGCGCTCGCTGGTGCGGTCCGCGCCCGAGCCGGAGGCGGGGGCGCACGTCGTGTCCGCACCGCCCGCCGACCCGGCCCGGCTGCCGATCGTCCGCCGCCGGGGCGAGCTGGTGCGCAGACGGCGCGCCGCGCTGCCCGCCCACCACGGGCGGCACAAGCGGGCCGGACAGGAGGCGCGTTCACCGCGCAGTCTGGGGCGGCTCCTGCTCCTGCTGGTGCTGGTCCTGCTGGCCGCGGCGGTCGCGTACGCGATGCTGTTCCTGCCGAAGTCCGGCCGTTCCGGCGACGGCGGCGAGCCCGGCGGTGACCGTACGGGCGCCGCGGGACGGGAGAGTCCGGCACCGGAGTCCTCGGGCGGCTCCGACGTGAGCGGCGCGCCCGGGACCGGCCGGAGCACGGCGGACGGCGGCGGCAGCCCCTCGCGGTCGTCCGGCGCGGCCGAGACGCAGACCACCGGCACCGGTGTGCCCGGCGGCTTCACCCTGCGCAAGGACGCCGCCGGGTTCCGTGTCGCCGTCGCGAACGGCTGGAGCCGTACGCCGAAGAACAGCCTGGGCCAGGTGGTGTACGCGCACGGGGACTTCGAGCTGATCGTGGTGCCCGGACGGGACAGCGCGGCCCGCTTCGGCAGCGACCCGATGGTGTACCAGCGGGAGTCGGAACGCGAACTGCAGGGCTACCGCGACTCCAGCTGGGCCACCTCGTCCGGGATGCGGACCATCCAGGTGGGCGGGAAGACCATGGCCGAGGGGCAGTTCACCTGGAGCGGCGCGGGCGGCCGGCAGCTGTTCGTGCGCAACCTCGCCGTGCTCCTCGACGGCCGCTACCACGTGGTGCAGGTGCGGGGCCCGGAGTCCCAGCGGGACCAGGTGAGCAAGCTGTACGACCAGGCGTCGGCGACGTACCGGTACACCGGGTGAACCCCAGGCGTCCCGTCAGTTCCCCAGAACCTCGGGAAGCGACAACTGTCACAGTGCGGTTTCTTGGCACCCCCGCCGGTTCCCTGCCGGAGGGCCGGTCCCTACGCTGGCTCTGTCAAGAACATTGCGGGGAAACGTGAATCAGATGCAGGGCCAGCTGCTCGCCGGACGCTACCGGCTCGCCGACTCCATCGGCAGCGGCGGCATGGGCCGGGTCTGGCGCGCGCACGACGAGGTGCTGCACCGGGCCGTGGCGATAAAGGAGTTGACCGCCGCGCTCTACGTCTCGGAGAGCGACCAGGCGGTCCTCCTGGCACGCACCCGGGCCGAGGCGCGCGCGGCGGCACGGATCAACCACTCCGCCGTGGTCACCGTGCACGACGTGCTCGAACACGACGGCCGCCCGTGGATCGTGATGGAGCTGGTCGAGGGCCAGTCGCTGGCGGACGCGGTCAAGGAGCAGGGCCGGCTGGAACCGGCCGAGGCCGCCCGCGTCGGGCTGTGGGTGCTGCGCGCCCTGTGCGCCGCGCACGCGGCCGGTGTCCTGCACCGTGACGTCAAGCCCGGCAACGTCCTGCTCTCCCAGGACGGCCGGGTCCTGCTCACCGACTTCGGCATCGCCCAGATCGAGGGCGACACCACCATCACCCGCACCGGCGAGGTCGTCGGCTCGGTCGACTACCTCGCCCCCGAGCGGGTCCGCGGCCACGACCCGGGCCCGGCCTCCGACCTGTGGGCGCTGGGCGCCACGCTGTACACGGCGGTGGAGGGCCTGTCGCCGTTCCGCCGCACCTCCCCGCTGACCACCATGCAGGCGGTCGTCGACGAGGAGCCCCGCGAGACGACCCACGCCGGTCCGCTGACGCCGGTCATCACCGCACTGCTGCGCAAGGACCCGGCCGCCCGGCCGGACGCGGCGGCGGCCGAGCTGATGCTCGCGGAGGCCGCGGAGGGGCGGCGGCCGAGTCACGCACAGGCGTACGTCCCGACCACCCAGCAGTCCGGCTACCACCCGGGGACGGGTCAGCACGGGACGACCGGTCAGCACGGGACCACCGGGCAGCACGGCACGACCGGGCAGCACGGGACGACCCGGCAGGGAACGGCCGGCGGCCAGGACGGGACCGGGCCGTACGGGACCGCCGGTCAGCACGGCGCGGCCGGGCCGTACGGGACCTACGGGACCGCGGGACAGGACGGTGCGGCCGGGAGCCCCTATGGCGCCGCCCCCTTCGCGGAGGGTGAGCAGCCCGGCGGCGTACCGGGCGGTGCCCCGGCCTTCGACCCGGCAGCCTCCGCCGCTCAGGGCCGGCTCCCCGCCCCGGGGGCCGGGCCGAACCCGCCCGGGACCGGCGCGACCGTCGTGGGCCCCGGCCACGGCACGGGGAACGGCGGCGCCCGGTCCCGGCGCCGCAGGCTGCGCAACGTCGCCCTCGTGGTGGTCCTCGCGGCGGTCGTCGGCGGCGGCACCGCGGTGGTGCTCCAGAAGTGGGGCCCGGGCGGCCGGCAGGACGCCGGCCCCTCCGCGTCCGCGCCCGCGCAGACGTCCCCCTCGCCCGGTCCCGCGAAGACGGGGAAGTCCGGCAAGACCGGGAAGTCCAAGGGCGGCGCGGCGGACAGCCTCCCGGCCGGCTGGAGGCGGGTCAAGGACCCCTACGGCTTCAGCATCGGCCTGCCCGGCCCGAACTGGCAGCGGGTGGTGTCCAACGAGGCGCTCCGCCAGGTCGACTACACCCCCGACGGCGGCAGGCACTTCATACGCATCGCCGTCTCCGACTCGCCGCAGTTCCCCAGCGCGTACGACCACCAGGTCGACCTGGAGAAGCAGTTGCGGCGCCTGGTCGACTACCGCCAGGTGACGCTGCGGTCCGAGACCTTCCGGGACCGTCCGGCCTCCCTGTGGGAGTACACCTGGACGGCACTGCCCAAGGACACGCCCTATCCGGGCCCGCGACACGCCATCGAGGAGACGTACTTCTCCCGCGACAACGTCGAGTACGCGATCTACATGTCCTCGCCCGAGGCGAGCTGGCCGGTCACGCGCAGTCAGTTCAAGTCGGTGCTCCAGAGCTGGCGGCCCACCTCCGGCTGACCCCGCCGACCGGGCAGAAAGGCCTGATGAAGCCCCCTGCTTGGCCGGTCGGCGCCCCGGAATCGGGCCGTCCGATGCGGCATCATGGGGCGCATGGGGACCGAGGGGGCCGACTGCCGCGTGATCGCGGGCCGTTACCGCCTTCAGGCACGGATCGGGCGCGGCGGCATGGGCGTCGTGTGGCGGGCGACCGACCAGCTGCTGGGACGGCGGGTCGCGGTCAAGGAACTCCCGTTCGACGAGACGCTGTCCGCGGAGGAGGCCCGCCACCTGCGCGACCGCACGCTGCGCGAGGCCCGGGCGGTCGCGCAGTTGCGGCACCCCCACGTCATCGTCGTCCACGACATCGTGGAGCAGGACGGACGTCCGTACATCGTCATGGAGCTGATCGAGGGCGGCTCGCTCGCCGACCGGATCGCCGCGGACGGGCCTTTGGACGCCGCCGAGGCCGCCAGCGTCGGGATCGCCCTGCTGGGCGCACTGCGCGCGGCGCACGCGGCCGGGGTGCTGCACCGCGACATCAAACCCGCGAACGTCCTGATGGAGTCCGGCACCGGCCGGGCCGTCCTCACCGACTTCGGCATCGCCCAGGTGTCGGGCGCCCCCACGCTCACCGAGAGCGGGTCCTTCGTCGGCTCCCCGGAGTACACCGCGCCCGAACGGATGTCCGGTGCCGGTACCGGTCCGCAGTCCGACCTCTGGTCGCTGGGCGCGCTGCTGTGCGCGGCGCTGAGCGGTGAGTCGCCCTTCCGGCGCGACTCGCTGGGCGGGATCCTGCACGCGGTCGTCTTCGACGAGATCCGGCCGCCCGCGCAGGCGGGGCCCATCCTGCCCGTCGTACGCGGGCTGCTCGAACGCGACCCGCGACGGCGGCTGGAGAGCGCGGAGGCGGAGAGGATGCTGCGCGCCTTCCTCGACTCGGGCCGTACGCCCCAGCCGTCGGACCGGTGGACACCGGCGCAGACCGACGTGCCAGGGCCGCCGCACCCGGCGCCGGGCCCGTACCGGTCGGTCCGGTCGCTGCGCCCCCGCTGGTTCGCCGGGCCGGCCGGCCGGGGCGGGCGGACCGGCTTCGGCGGGCGGACCGGGCCCGCCGAGGCCGCCCCCGCGCCTGCGATGCCTGGGGCGCAGGGGGCGCCTGAGATCTCGGGGACCCCCGCCACGCCCGCGACCCCTCTGTTCTCCGGGGCGCCCGCCCCCGACACCGGCGCCGCGCAGCCGCCCGCCCGGCTCTCCACCCGGGGACTGCTGATCGCCGCGCTGCTGGTGGCCGCGACGGCCGGGGCGGGGGTCTCGGCGGCGACGCTGCTGATGAACGGCGGCCCCAAGGGCTCCGGCACGCCGGCCAGTTCGGCGCCGGGGCGCGGGCCGAGTGCCCCGGGCGGCGGCTCGGCGGGCACGTCCGCGGGGGCGTCGGCCGGGACCGGCTCCCCGGCGGCGCCCCGGTCGCCGGCCGCGTCGGGCCGTCCGTCCTCCACCACGCCCTTCGGCCCGTCCTCCACGGCGCCGGCCGGCGCGGGCGACACGGCCGCCCGGACCCGGCCCGGGGCGGGCGCCGCCGGCCATCCCACCGCACCCTCCGGCTACCACCTGGCGCAGGACCCGGCGGGCTTCTCGGTGGCGGTACCGGACGGCTTCACGCGCTCGCCGCAGGGTGTGCGGACCTTCTACCTGTCACCGGGGCAGGTCTTCCGCCTCGGCATCAAGGCGGCCGGTCCTCGGTCGGGCGGCCCGCTCGCGGTGATGCGCCGCGCGGACGCCGCCGGACCGCGCACCAACCCCGGCTACCACGACGGCCGGGTCACCGCCACCACGCACGACGGACACCCCGCCGCTCTCAGGGAGTTCACCTGGAACGGTTTCAGCGCGGCGGAGGGCGCCCGGCACACCTACGATCTGTGCTGGGAGCAGGACGGCCGGCTGTACGACATGTGGCTGTCGGCACCGGTCGGCAAGGCGCGGGAGGCCCGGGAGTACTTCGATGTCGCCGTCGACACCTTCAGGCCCGCCTGAGCGTCCGGCACCGGGCGCGTACCCGCAGGCCACGGGTCTGGGACCGCTCGGCTCCGGCGGTGGAGACGGGGGCGCCGCCGCCCGCCCGCTCCGGTCGCTTCCGCCACCTCGGCCGCCCCGGCTCGCCGCGCGCGGCCGGGAGGTGGCGAAGACGGCGACCGCCGACCTGGCGGTCGACCGGCTGTGACCCCGGCCGGCGGACGAGACCATCCGGGCCCGGTGCCCCGCCCCCGCCCCTGCCGCCCGTTTCCCCCCACGCCGTTCCCTGCCGCGCCCTCTGTCCTCGCCCCTGACGTCCCTGCCGCCCGCTTCCGCCCCCACCCGTCCCTGCCGCGCGATCTCCCCCCCAACGGCCGCCACCGCCGCCCGCTTCCGCCCCCGCACGCCCACCCCGCGCCCCTGCCCCGCGCCCGCCGTGCCTCGTCCGGCGGTGGGTGCGCGGCGGTGGCGCGTGATCGAGGAAAGGACCCCTGATCAGCGCATTCGTTGCCAGTGATCGCTGGCGTCGTGTGTGCACTCGGTGAATCCCCGTTACCGCCGGGTACACAAACCCCGGGACACGTCATACGCTGCGCTGCATGACGGACGCGCAGGCCCCGGCACAGACCGGCACGAATCCTCTGGCCCCCGCCCCCACGGGCGCCCGTACCGCCGCCGACGTGGTGACGCCCGAGCTGGTCGCCCGGCTCACGAAGGGGGTCGCCGGATCCGGCCGGACCGCCAACCACACGCCGTTCACCGGTGAGAAGCTGGCCGACCTGCCCGAGTCGACCCCCGAGGACGTGGCCCTCGCCTTCGAACGGGCCCGGGCCGCGCAGGACGTCTGGGCGCGCACGCCGGTACGGCAGCGCGCCGCCGTCCTGCTCCGCTTCCACGACCTGGTGCTCGCCCGCCAGGCCGAGATCCTCGACCTGATCCAGCTCGAGACCGGCAAGGCGCGCCTGCACGCGCACGAGGAGGTGCAGGCCGTCGCCGTCGCCGCCCGGCACTACGGCCGCCGGGCCGCCGCGTACCTGAAGCCCCGGAGGCACACCGGCGCCGTCCCGGCCCTGACGAAGGTGACCGAACTGCGCCACCCGCGCGGTGTCGTCGGCCAGATCGCCCCCTGGAACTACCCGCTGGAGCTGTCGGTCGGCGACGCGCTGCCCGCCTTCGTCGCGGGCAACGCGGTCGTGATGAAACCGGACACGGAGACCTGCCTGACCGCCCTGTGGGCGCGGGACCTGCTCATCGAGGCGGGGCTGCCCGCCGGGGTCTTCCAGGTCGTCATCGGCGAGGGGCCGGTGGTCGGCCCCGCGGTCGTCCAGCACGCCGACTACGTCTCCTTCACCGGCTCCACCCGCACCGGCCGCGAGGTCGCCCAGGGCGCCGCGGCCCGCCTGGTCGGCGTCTCCCTCGAACTCGGCGGCAAGAACGCCATGCTCGTCCTGGAGGACGCCGACCTCGACAAGGCGGCGGCCGGCGCGGTCCGCGCCTGCTTCTCCTCCGCCGGGCAACTGTGCATCTCCATCGAGCGGCTGTACGTCCACGAGGCCGTCGCCGACGCGTTCCTGGAGCGCTTCACCGCCCGCACGAAGGCGATGCGGCTGGGCACCTCGCTCGCCTACGGCGCCGACATGGGCTCCCTCG
Organism: Streptomyces sp. Xyl84; assembly: GCF_059731885.1. Lineage (NCBI taxonomy): Bacteria > Bacillati > Actinomycetota > Actinomycetes > Kitasatosporales > Streptomycetaceae > Streptomyces > Streptomyces sp. Xyl84. The sequence continues at coordinate 2,934,108 of NZ_AP029182.1, read as the reverse complement.
TCGGAGAGCGCCAGCTGAAGACCGTCACCCGGCACGTGGAGGAGGCCGTCGCCAAGGGCGCCCGGGTGCTGGCCGGCGGCGTCGCCCGCCCGGACATCGGCCCGTACTTCTTCGAGCCGACCGTCCTCGACGGCGTCGAGGACCCCATGGCGGTGTGCACGGAGGAGACCTTCGGCCCGGTCGTCTCCGTCTACCGCTTCGCGAGCGACGACGAGGCGGTCGAGCGCGCCAACGCCACGCCGTACGGCCTGAACTCGTCGGTGTGGACCAAGGACGCCCGCCGGGGCCGCGCGATCGCCACCCGCCTGCGCACCGGCACGGTCAACCTGAACGAGGGGTACGCGCCCGCCTACGGCAGCGTCCAGTCGCCCATGGGCGGCATGAAGGACTCCGGTCTCGGCCGCCGGCACGGCTCCGAGGGCATCCTCAAGTACACCGAGGCCCAGACCATCGCCCACCAGCGGCTGCTGCCCATGGCCCCGTCGCTCGGCATGGACGACGAGAAGTACGCCGCGTTCATGAGCCGGAGCCTGCGGGCGATGAAGGCACTGCGGCTGAAGTAGCCGGCCCGGGGGCGCGGGGAGCCGCGCCCCGCCGCAGACAGCCCGCGGAGCACGTCCGAAAGCGCGCACACAAAGGGGAGAAGGCACGTGTCTCAAGACGGCTACGACTACGACGTCATCGTCGTGGGCTCCGGCTTCGGCGGCTCCGTCACCGCGCTGCGCCTGACCGAGAAGGGCTACCGCGTCGGCGTCCTGGAGGCGGGGCGCCGCTTCACCCGCGAGAGCCTGCCGAAGAACTCCTGGGACCTGAAGAACTACCTGTGGGCGCCCAGGCTCGGCATGTACGGCATCCAGCGCATCCACCTGCTGGGCAACGTCATGGTGCTGGCCGGCGCGGGGGTCGGCGGCGGCTCCCTCAACTACGCCAACACCCTCTACGTACCGCCGAAGCCCTTCTTCGACGACCCCCAGTGGCGGCACATCACCGACTGGCAGGACGAACTCGCCCCCTACTACGACCAGGCCAAGCGCATGCTCGGCGTCCGGCTGAATCCGACGATGACCCCCTCCGACGTGCACCTGAAGGCCGCCGCGCAGCGCATGGGCGTCGGCGACACCTTCCACATGGCGCCGGTCGGGGTGTTCTTCGGTGACGGCAAGGACGCCGACGGCACGGCGAAGGCCCAGCCGGGCCGGCAGGCCGCCGACCCGTACTTCGGCGGCGCGGGACCGGCCCGCAAGGCCTGCACCGAGTGCGGCGAGTGCATGACGGGATGCCGGCACGGGGCGAAGAACACCCTGAACGAGAACTACCTGTACCTGGCCGAGAAGGCGGGCGCGGTGGTCCACCCCATGACGACGGTCGTCTCGGTCACCGACGACTCGCGCGGCGGCTACGCGGTCGCCACCCTGCCGACGCACGACAAGAAGAAGGGCGCGGGACGGATCTACACCGCCCGCCGGGTGGTCCTGGCCGCCGGCACCTACGGCACCCAGACGCTGCTGCACCGCATGAAGGCGGGCCGGCAGCTGCCGCACCTGTCGGACCGGCTCGGTGAGCTGACCCGCACCAACTCCGAGGCGCTGGTGGGCGCGCAGACCGACAACCGGCGCTACCGCGCGGCGACCGGGCGGCCCCGGCCCGACTTCACGCGCGGTGTCGCCATCACCTCCTCCGTCCACCCGGACGAGAACACCCACATCGAGCCGGTCCGGTACGGCAAGGGATCCAACTCGATGGGCTCACTGTCCATCCTCCAGGTGCCGTTCACGGACGGCGGGTCCAGGGCCGCGGCCTGGCTGGCGAACGCCGCCCGCCATCCGATGCTGGTCCTGCGCTCCCTGTCCAACCGCCGCTGGTCGGAGCGCACCATCATCGGCCTGGTGATGCAGTCCCTGGACAACTCCCTGACGACGTACCTGAAGGCGGACGGCGTCGGCAAGGGCCTGCTCACCGCCCGCCAGGGCCACGGCTCGCCCAACCCCAAGCAGATCAGGGCCGCCACCGAGGGTGCCTCCGCGCTCGCCGCAGAGATCAACGGCTTCGCCGGGTCCAACGTGGGCGAGCTGATGGGCACCCCGCTCACCGCGCACTTCCTCGGCGGCTGCCCGATCGGCGACTCGCCCGAGACCGGCGTCATCGACCCGTACCACCGCCTCTACGGCCATCCCGGCATCTCCGTCGTCGACGGTGCGGCGGTCTCCGCGAACCTCGGTGTGAACCCGTCCCTGACCATCACCGCGCAGGCCGAGCGCGCGATGTCGTACTGGCCGAACAAGGGCGAGACCGACCCGCGCCCGGCGCAGGGCGCGGCCTACGAGCGGCTCAAGCCGGTGGAGCCCCGCTACCCGGTGGTCCCGGCGGACGCGTTCGGTGCCCTGCGCCTGCCGTTCCTCGGCATACCGGCGGTACCGCCGAAGAAGAAGTGAAGAAGGACCTGCGCCCCCCTCCTGGCGCAGGTCCTTCCCGTTCTGCCGGGCGACGGACCGCCCTACGCTCCGGCACCGCCCTTGCGGCGCCGCACCGCGACCAGCGCGCCGGCTCCGACCACGACCGCGAGGCCGCCGACGAGACCGATGGTCGGCACCATCGAGCTGGAGCCCGTCTCGGCGAGGCTGCCGGTGGGCGGGATCTCCTCGGCCCCGCCCTGCGGACGCTTGCCGCCGGAGGGCTTGTCACCGTCCTGCGGCTTGGCGTCGCCGGGGTTGTCGTTGGTGCTGCCCGGCTTGAGCACGGTGAACGTGTAGTAGTCGAACGCGCTGTGGACGCAGTTCTTCTCCTGGTCGACGTATCCGCCCAGGCCCACGGTGTAGCCGTCGCCGGCGGGGGCCTTCGCGGTGATGTTCACCCGCAGCTGGATGTCGACCGTCTGCTTCGGGCCGAGCGGCGTCTCACCGAAGTAGATGCCGCCCCCGATCTCGTCCGTGAGGGACTCCCACTTCTTGGTCGTGGGGTTGAGGTACTCGAGCAGCGCGTAGGTGCTCAGCCAGTCCTTCTCGTTCTCGCTCATCGAGTCGTTGTCGATGAGGGCGAGCCACTGCACCATGCCCAGGGAGCTGTCGCTGTGGTTGGCGGCGGTGAGCTTGAAGGCGTGCCAGCCGCTGCCCGCGACGATCTTGCCCGGCAGACCGGAGACCGAGATCGTCAGCTGGGAGTCGGGGTCCACGTCGTCCTCGGTGCAGGGCGTCGGCTCGTCCGAGGGTTCGGCGGGCTTGCTCGGCGAGGCGGAAGCCGGTGCGGAAGCGGAGGCCGAGGACGATGCCGAGGCGGACGCGGAGGCGGACTGCGAGGCCGAGCCGGAGGCGCCGGTCGACGGGGTGCTCTCCGCCGGGATGGACGGCGGGGTGGACTCGGGCGTGCTGCCCGCCGGTGTCGACTCCGGGGCGCTGGGCGGAGTGGACTCGGGGGAGGAGGGCGCGGACGCGGACGTCGGGGCGGTCGGTTCCTCGGCGAAGGCGGCGGGAGCCGACAGCAGCGCCAGCGGGGCTATAGCGGTCGTCGCGGCGGCGGCTGCCAGGGCGCGGCGAAGCTTCATGTAGACCTCGGGGAGTCCGGCGTGCTGCGGTGGACGCAGCACGGAGGTTGCGGAGGCCCCCGCGATGGGACGCGGGTGTGGCCGTGGGTTCCGCTGGTGTGACCCGGGGCTCTGGTGAATGGTTGTGCGGTGTTTCACAGGATCTTTATGTGCCCTGCGTCACATGCGGCGTGGCGAGGTGGCGCGACCGGTCGGGGGCGGTGAGCACGGACCGACGGTCGGGCGCGGGGAGTGGCGACGGCCGGACGCGCGGGGCGTTGGCATGGCCGGTCCGGGGGAGCGGGGACGGCCGACCGGGCGGAGGAGGGCGGTGCCGGGCGCGGGGAGTGGGGACGGCCGGCCCCGGGCGTCCCCGGAGCCGGCCGTCACCTGGTGACCGGGCTGCTGTCCCCTGCCGTCCGGTCACTTCCCCCGGAGCGGGGTCCCACGACGCGCGGCACGATCCGCACGTCTCACCGCTCCGGAGAGCCACGCGTGGTCCTCTCGGCCCGTCCCTGGCTGGCACGGCCACCCCGACCAACGAGGCGGCGCCCGCCGCGGTAACGCACCGTACGGGTGAGAGATCCCGAGCGGTCAGATCCTGCCCCGGCACAGCTCCAGCAGGGTCATCGCCAGCGCCGTGCCCGGCTTGCCGAGGGCGTCCCGGTAGCGGCCGAGGATCTCCATCTCGCGGGAGAGGTTCACCCGCCGGCCGCCCGAACCGATCCGGGCCTCCTGGACCACGGCGGACACGGCCATCCGTTCCTGGACCAGACCCATGATCCGGTCGTCGAGCGCGTCGATGCGTTCCCGGGCGTCGGTGATGACGCCCACGGCCTCGTCGGTACGCGCGCCGGTCCTCTCGGCCGCGGTGACGGTCGTACCGGTCTTCTCTGCTGCGCTGGCGGTCATCTCGCCGGGCTCCTCACTGGAAGGCGGGTGCGGAGCCCCGGAGCGGCAAGGACCGGGAGAACGACAGGCGCCCCGGGCCTTGTCGGCCCGGGGCGCCTGGGAAGTCGCTTGTCAGTAGCTCAAGCAGCACGACCATGGCAGCCGGCGGGCCGGGTGCCATAGGTAAAGACGAAGGTCGTCGCGTACGTGAGCATGCTCCCAGTATGCCGTGCCCGGCGCGGGCGTCCAAGGCGGTTCGGATGCTGAGACGGGCCGCGCGGGCCGGCGGCCCGGAGCACGGGGCGGGTTCCGCCGCCGCCTCGGTAGAATCGCAGGTACAACGACCCGCCCAAACCGCCGGAAGGCACCCCGTGTCATCAGCGACTCCCGCTGCCGCCGCCCCCGACACCGTCCTGGTCGTCGACTTCGGTGCGCAGTACGCCCAGCTCATCGCCCGTCGCGTCCGCGAGGCCCGGGTCTACAGCGAGATCGTGCCGAGCACCATGCCGGTGGCGGACATGCTCGCCAAGAACCCGGCGGCGATCATCCTCTCCGGCGGCCCCTCGTCGGTGTACGAAGAGGGCGCGCCCCGCCTGGACCGCGAGCTGTTCGAGGCCGGCGTCCCCGTCTTCGGCATGTGCTACGGCTTCCAGCTGATGGCGCAGGTCCTCGGCGGCACCGTCGACAACTCCGGAGCGCGCGAGTACGGCCGCACCTCGCTCGCCGTCTCCAAGCCCTCCTCGACCCTCTTCGAGGGCACCCCGGACGAGCAGGCCGTGTGGATGTCGCACGGCGACGCCTGCTCCGCCGCCCCCGAGGGCTTCACCGTCACGGCCGCCACGGACGTCGTCCCGGTCGCCGCCTTCGAGAACGACGAGAAGAAGCTCTACGGCGTCCAGTACCACCCCGAGGTCATGCACTCCACGCACGGCCAGCAGGTGCTGGAGCACTTCCTGTACCGCGGCGCCGGCCTCACCCCCTCCTGGACCACCGGGAACGTGATCGAGGAGCAGGTCGCCGCCATCCGCGAGCAGGTCGGCGACAAGCGCGCCATCTGCGGCCTGTCCGGCGGGGTGGACTCCGCGGTCGCCGCCGCCCTCGTCCAGAAGGCCATCGGCTCCCAGCTCACCTGCGTCTACGTCGACCACGGCCTGATGCGCAAGGGCGAGACCGAGCAGGTCGAGAAGGACTTCGTGGCCGCGACCGGCGTCCAGCTGAAGGTCGTCGACGCCGAGGAGCGCTTCCTCACCGCCCTCAAGGGCGTCTCGGACCCCGAGGAGAAGCGGAAGATCATCGGCCGCGAGTTCATCCGGGTCTTCGAGCAGGCCCAGGCCGAGATCATCGCGGACGAGGGCCCGGCCGTCGAGTTCCTGGTCCAGGGCACGCTCTACCCGGACGTCGTGGAGTCCGGCGGCGGCACCGGCACCGCCAACATCAAGTCGCACCACAACGTCGGCGGCCTGCCCGAGGACCTGGAGTTCCAGCTCATCGAGCCGCTGCGCAAGCTGTTCAAGGACGAGGTCCGCATGGTCGGCCAGGAGCTGGGCCTGCCGGAGGAGATCGTCCAGCGCCAGCCCTTCCCCGGCCCCGGCCTCGGTATCCGCATCGTCGGCGAGGTCACCAAGGACCGGCTCAACCTGCTGCGCGAGGCCGACGCCATCGCCCGCGAGGAACTGACCGCGGCCGGTCTCGACCGGGACATCTGGCAGTGCCCGGTGGTCCTGCTCGCGGACGTCCGCAGCGTTGGCGTCCAGGGCGACGGCCGCACCTACGGCCACCCGATCGTGCTGCGCCCGGTCTCCAGCGAGGACGCGATGACCGCCGACTGGTCGCGGCTGCCCTACGACGTGCTCGCCCGGATCTCCACCCGGATCACCAACGAGGTGCGGGACGTCAACCGGGTCGTCCTCGACGTGACGAGCAAGCCGCCGGGCACCATCGAGTGGGAGTGACCGCCACCCGGTAGGGATCAGGTCCGCCTGAGCGCACGCACCGGCGCTCCGGGCCGCCAGACCTGGACGACCAGATACCGGTCGTCCTCGACGAAGGTCCGCACGACCTCCGTCAGCTCGGTGCGGAAGAGGTGGAACGGCTGCGGCGGTTCCACCTCTTTCACGTACGCCCCCTTCGTCTCCGGGTCCGTCACCTCGACCGCCCGCCCGCCGATCCGCACGTCGCCCTCCTCCATCCCGGTGCCGGGCCCCGGATTCGACTGGAGCACGAACCTCGCGTCCCGCCGCAGGTCGCGCGCCTTCAGCGAGTCCCGCATCATGCCGAGCCACAGCTCGCCGCGCAGGAAGCGCACCTCCAGGCCGCTGGTGCGGGGCGAGCCGTCCGCGCGCAGGGTGACGAGCACGTGGTGCCGGAAGGCGCCGAAGCGCTTCTCGGTCAGGCCGGCCAGTCCGGGTTCCGTCGCGGCGAAAGCCGCCCAGTTCGTCGCCATGCCGGTGAGTGTGGCGCGGAAACCGGACACCCCCTGTCGGGTAGGAGAGAGGTCCGGCGGGGAGCACCGCATCTTCACGCACCGGTGCTGCCCTTCCCGGACGTCCGCGGGTACCTTCCGCCCGTACGCCGACCACCCGCCGGAGGATCCCATGCACGGCCGCGGCCCCACACCGCCCCCGCCCCTGCCCACCGACACGCTGCGCTTCGCCATGCCGCCGATGCACGAATCGGTCGAGGACGAACGCCGGCACCGCAAGGAACGGCTCGCGGGCGCCCTGCGGGTCTTCGGCCGGTACGGCTTCGAGGACGGCGTCTCGGGACACATCACCGCCCGCGACCCCGAGTTCAGCGACTGCTTCTGGGTCAATCCCTTCGGGGTGCCCTTCCAGCACGTCACCGTGAGCGACCTCGTCCTCGCCAACCAGGACGGCCAGGTCGTCGAGGGGCGCTACCACGTCAACCAGGCGGCGTTCACCGTGCACGCCCAGGTGCACGCGGCCCGCCCGGACGTCGTCGCCGTCGCCCACTGCCACTCCGTGCACGGCCGGGCCCTGGCCGCCCTCGGCGAGCTGCTCGACCCCCTCACGCAGGAGAGCTGCGCCTTCTACGAGGACCACGCCCTCTACGACGCCTACACCGGAGTCGTCGTCGACGCGGAGGAGGGCCGCCGGATCGCGGAGGTGCTGGGCTCGCGCAAGGCGCTGGTACTGCGTAACCACGGACTGCTCACCGTCGGTGACTCGGTGGACGCGGCCGCCTGGTGGTTCCTGTCCATGGAACGCTCCGCCCAGGTGCAGCTGACCGCCCGCGCCGCCGGCCGGCCGGTCCTCATCGACCACAAGGCAGCGGTGTCCACCCGCGAACAGCTCGGCGGGGACCTGGTGGCCTGGATCAGCTACCAGCCCCTGTGGCAGGCCGTCTGCCGCACCGAACCCGACCTGCTGAACTGACACCACCACCGCCGAGGCGGCGGCACCGGCCGGCACGGCCCCGGCGCGATCCCCACCGCGCCCCGCCCGATGCCCCAGCCGCGTCCCGCCGGACGATCCCGGCCGTCCGCCGGCCGCCCCCACCGGGTCAACACGGCGGCCCGGACGTCACCCGCCCTGACCAGACCAGGCGGACGCGCACGGGGTGGTGTAGGGCACAATGCGCAGTCGGCGTAGGGGTGTTGTCCGCAGGGCGGCTGCGGGTTCCGGGGAAGGCGGGCGTCGGGCGTGGCGGTGCAGGAAGCGAGAGACGGCGCGGGACCGGGGGCGCACGCCCACGCGGGCGGCTGCACCTGCGGGGACTGTCCGCACGGGGCGCGAGCGGGACACCGGCAGGCCGTGGCCGCGTTCCTCCTCAAACGGGACGAGTTCGCCGCGGGGCAGGGGCTGCCGGCGGCGGTGGCCCACTCCGTGTCGGCCTCCCGGCAGTGGGTGTCGGAGGAACTGACGCAGTCCGCCGAACTCGTCGCCGCCCGCCGCCGGGCCGAGGGCGACGCATGGCTGGTACGGCTGTGGCGCTGGACGTCGTACACGGTCTGGGCCGCGGTGGTCGTACTGCTTCTGGTGCAGGCGCTCACCGCGATCGGGGCGGGCTGGAGCACCGCCCGCACGGCGGCCCTGCTGGCGGCGGTGACCGTGGCCGCGGCGCTGACGGCCGCCTCGTGGTTCCACCGGGCGCGCGGCGGCGTGCTGGCCCCGGTCATCGGCGAGGACAACAGACTCTCCACCTCCCGTTCGGTCGCCGCGTCGTGGGTGCTGTTCGTGGCGTACGCGGTGCTGGTGCTGGTGGGCCGGCTGGCGGCCGCCTCCGACCACGCGGAACGCGATGCCCTCATCTCGGGCCTGGAACTCGCCCGGGGCGCCGGTGCGGTCACCGTGCTCGCCGTGGTGTGCGGGATCGCCGTGCTGGTCCGGCGGGTGGTCGGGCTGCGGGTCCTGGGACAGCGGCTGCAGAAGGTACGGGCGGACCGGCCGCGCTCGGCCGACCTGCTGACCGACGACGCGGGACGCGGCGCCTTCGCGGACATCCAGTACGTCCTGATCAACGCCGTCGCCCTGGTCTTCGCCGCGGTGCGGCTGGCCAGACGGCCCGATCAGCTGCCCGACCTGCCCTGGGGGCTGGCGGTGGTGACGCTGGTGTCCGCCGCGACCTACCTGGCGGGCAAGTACGCGGAGGGCGGGCGCCCGGTGATCCTCTCGGTGGTCCGGGCCCGGGAGGCCGGCGACCTGGACGCGCCGGTCCGCACCGGTGACGACATCGAGATCCGCGGCGCCGGATTCGTCCCACCGGGTGCGCAGGGCGCCGACCGGCTGGCGCGGATGGTGGTCCGCATCGGCGCGGTCAATGTCCACGTGCCCCTGGTGCCCGTCACCGGAGGGTTCAGCAACCCCACGGACACCGTGCTGACCGTGCCGGTCCCGGCGGACGTGGAGCCGGGCCGCGTCGAGGTGCAGCTGGTGACCGCGGCGGGCGTGGAGACCAACCGGTACGCGATCGACGTGACGGAGTGACCGGGGCGTCCGGGTGACCGGGGCCTCGCGCTGGCCGCCGTGTCGCCGTGCGGGAGGCGACGGGCCCGCACGCCGGCCGGGGGAACGGGACCGAACACCGAGGGGTGAGGAGCCCGGGGCCAACCGGACGCCTGATCCATACGGACGCCGCAAAAAAGTCCGGCCGGGGTGAGCGACTCCTTTCTCGCACACGTATCGTCTGTCGAGGGGTGAACGGCAGTGCGGTGAGAGGCGAGAGGCGGCTGGTAACGATGACTCACAGCCTTCGTACGGGCACGCAGACCTCGTACCTCGACCGGCGCGGCACCTGGCGGGACACCGCCGGCCGCTACGCCCTCCTTCCTCTCCGTCTCTTCCTGGGCGTCACCTTCATCTACGCGGGCCTGGACAAACTCACCGACAGCACCTTCATGAGGGCCGCCGGTCCCGGGTCGCTCGGTGACACGATGCGCGCGGTCCGCGGCTCCTCCGCCATCCCGGCCCTCGTCGACCTGGCCCTGAAGAACCCGGTCGGCTTCGGCTACGCCATCGCCCTCGGTGAACTCGCCGTCGGCATCGGCACCCTGCTCGGTCTGCTGGGCCGCCTGGCCGCGCTCGGCGGAGCGCTCATCTCCCTCAGCCTGTGGCTCACGGTCAGCTGGGCCACCACCCCCTACTACTACGGCAACGACCTCGCCTACCTCATGGCCTGGATCCCCCTCGTCCTCGCCGGCACCCCCGTGTTCTCCCTGGACGCCGTCCTGCCGAGACGACGACGCCGGGGCTTCGGGAACTACCGTTAGGACCTCTCCTCCGGATCACGCCGGGCTCGCGGGGCCACCGATCAGCCGTGTGAACAACCCTGCAGGTCAATACACCTAGCGGGCCTCGTCGAAGTCCGGGCCGCGCGGTGTTCTGCGGCGGCGTACGGACCGGTTGACCACCGCCACCGCGCCCGCCAGGCAGAGGCCGCCCACCACGACGGGCACGGCCACGAACCACGGCGTCTCCCAGAGGCCGCCCGCGTCCCCGGCGTAGGCGACGGCCGCGCCGATGAGACAGACGCCCGCCACCAGCTTCCCGGGCTGGAACTCATGAAGCCGCACGGCTCACCTCCGCCTGTCCAACACCCACGTGCAGATCGAGATCGACTGTCCCCGCGCTCTTGCCGCCCGCTGCCGGCACCAGCGTGACCTGCTGGTGCCGGCCCGGTGCCACGTCCACGTCCTGCGAGCCGTCGCCCGGCAACTGGATGTCGCCGACGCCCACGTCGATGTTCGCCCGCAGGGTCACGTCCTCGGGGAGGACGACCCGGAGCCGTCCCACGCCCACGTCGGCCCGCGTCGTCACGGTGCGGCCGTGGCCCGGGCGTATTCGGGTCAGGTCGAGGGTGCCCTCGCCGGTGCCCAGGTCGTACTTCGGGCGGACCTCCGTCACCGCGGCCGGTCTCCAGGTCGTGTGCGACCAGTGGGCGGTGACGTTGCCGGGCAGCGCCGTGGACGCGGCGAGGAGGGCCGCGGTGACGACGGCCAGCAGGACCGAGCCCGCGCCGGTCCTCCCGAGGAACGCGCTGACCGCGATGCCCAGTCCGAGGACGCCGAGCGCGCAGGCCAGCCCGGTCTGCAGGCTGATGCCCAGCGTGTGGTCGCCCCAGGTCAGCCGCGTACCGAGGCCGCCGGCCACCAGGGCGAGCAGGAAGACCCAGCCGCCGATCCGGCGAGGTCCCCGAGACCGGAGCGGTTGCGGACGGGGCGGGCGCGCGGTCTCTCTTCCGCGCCCGTCGCGGCTGATGTTCACGGCCGCCGCGACGTCCCGGTCGCGTGTGTCCCGCGGACCCCACAGGTAGCCGGTTCCGCCGACGTGGGTGCCGTCCTTGACGATCGGCTCCCGCCACCAGGACGGGTAGGAGGCGGGGACCGGGGGCGCCTTGGCCTCCGGTGGCGCGTCGGCGGTGGCCTGGACGGCCAGGGGGTCGGGATCGGCGGAGCCGCGGTGCTGCGACCAGTACCCCGCCCCCGCGAGGAGCAGGGAGAGGACGACGGCGAAGCTGAGCACGTCGCCGTTGGTCAGCATCGAGAGGAACACCCCGCAGCCGACCAGGGCGAAGAGCACGGCGGCCAGTGCGGGGCCGTCCACCCGCCCGGTGAGGAGCTTGCGCACCTCGTTCTCTTCCTCGTCGTCGAACGGCATGAAGAGCCAGGCGAACCCGTAGAAGATGAGGCCTATGCCGCCCGTGGCGGCGAGCACGGCCAGGGTGATCCGGAAGATCACCGGATCCATGTCGCACCGCCGCCCGAGCCCCGAGCAGACCCCGGCGAGCACCTTGTGCCGCCGGTCCCGCCGGAACCCCGGCGAGCCGCCCTCGGTGCCTTCCGGGCTCCCGGCGGTCGCGGAGCCCGCCCGGCCCCCCGCCTGCGGCCCGCCGGCCGCCCCCGCTGTCCCCGTCACGTTCGCCCCTCCGGTCGGGCCGGGCCCGCCGCCCGGCGGCTCCGGTCGTCCGCCTGCACCTGATGCTCCGCTCGTACGCGGTCGTCCGCCCGCACCCGCTGCTGCGCCGGCACTCGGCTCTCCGCGTGCGCCCGGTGTCTTCTCCGCGCTCGGCTCTTCGCCGGTGCTCCGCTCTCCGCGTGCGCCCGGTGGTTCCTGCGCGCCCGGTCGTCCTTCTGTACTGCGCGGGGGCGTCCGCCCGTGCGGGCGCGGTTCCTCACCCGCACCCGCACCGGGCGCGGCGGCTCCGGGCCCCGCGCCCCGGACCGGGCGAGGGCCGGGGCCGGGTTCCGGACCCGTCGCGGCGTGCTGGTGATTCGTCATGCGTCCATGGTGACGGGCGCGCCGCCGCCGCGGCAGTCGGGAAGACCCTGGCAGAACCCTGATTCGCCCCTGAGCCCCGCCCGGGATGCGTTCGACGGCCGGCGCGGAGCCCCCGGTACGAGCCGCCCGGAGCCCGGCCCCGGAGCCCGTTCCCGGGCCGCCCCGGCAAGGGGCGGGAAGATCAGGGGAGTCTCGGGGGCGGACCCTGATGCCTCCGTCCGGCGGGCATGTGACCATCGTTGGCATGCCGGAAGCCGCAGCCCTGCCCCTCGACGACCCGCGGCCGCCGCGCAAGCTCTACCGCAGCAGCGACGGACGCTGGCTCGGCGGAGTGGCGCGGGGCCTCGCCGGGCACCTCGGGCTGCCCGTGGTCTGGGTGCGGCTGGTCTTCGCCGGACTGTTCATGGCCGACGGACTCGGCGCGCTGCTGTATGCGGCCTTCTGGTTCTTCGTCCCCCTCGGGGTCGGCGGTGTCGGCGGCCAGAGACCGCCGTCCCTCGTCACGACGGAGACCTCGCCGGACGGCCGCCGCAGGATCGTCACCCGCAGACCGGACAAGGGCCAGCTCGTCGCCCTGCTGCTCATGGTCGTGGTGGCGTCGGTCTTCGTCGGCAGCGTGAATCTGGGCGGCGGCGCGAAGGTCTACCTCCTGCCGGCCGTCCTCGTCGCCGCGGGCGTCGCCCTGGTCTGGCGCCAGGCGGACAACGCGCGGCGGGCCCGCTGGGTCGAGGTCGGCCGCCGTCGCCGTACGCTCACGCTGCTGCGCGCCGGCGCCGGCGTCCTGCTGGTCACCGCGGGTGTCTCCGCCATCTTCGTCCTGCAGGGATCCGCCGCCCACCTCGGCTCCGTCCTCCAGGCGGGCCTCGCCGTCCTCGTCGGCATCACCCTGCTCGCCGGTCCGTACCTGGTCCGGATGACCCAGGACCTCTCCGAGGAGCGGCTGATGCGCATCCGTGCGCAGGAGCGTGCCGAGGTCGCCGCCCATGTCCACGACTCAGTGCTGCACACCCTGACCCTGATCCAGCGCAACGCGGAGAACGCGGGCGAGGTGCGCCGTCTCGCCCGCGCCCAGGAGCGCGACCTGCGCGCCTGGCTCTACAACCCGGAGGGCAACGGCAAGGACGAGGACGACGAGCCGGCGACCCTGGCGGAAGCCGTGAGGCGCAACGCCGCCGAGGTGGAGGACAAGCACGGCGTGCCCCTCGAGGTGGTCGTGGTCGGCGACTGCCCGCTCGACGAGCGCGTCGGCGCCCAGATGCAGGCCGCGAGGGAAGCCATGGTGAACGCCGCCAAGTACGGTGGCGAGGGCGGCGCCGTACAGGTGTACGCCGAAGTCGAGGGCAGGACGGTCTTCGTGTCCGTCCGTGACCGGGGGCCGGGGTTCGATCTCGACGCGATACCCACCGACCGCATGGGTGTCAGAGAATCGATCATCGGCCGCATGGAGCGCAACGGGGGAACCGCCCGGTTGCGCGCGGTGCCGGACGGCGGCACGGAGGTCGAGCTGGAGATGGAGAGGGCGGAGAACACGTGATGAGCGACCCGACCGAGGCGAACGGCACGGCGTCAGCGGACAGCGCGGAGGCGGCCGGGGCCGCGGGCGGGCGGCACGTGCGCGTGGTCCTCGTCGACGACCACCGCATGTTCCGTACGGGGGTCCAGGCCGAGATCGGGCGGACCGACGAGACCGGTGTCGAGGTCGTCGGTGAGGCCCCGGACGTCGACCAGGCGGTCGAGGTCATCACCGGGACCCGTCCGGAGGTGGTCCTCCTCGACGTCCACCTTCCGGGCGGCGGCGGGGTGGAGGTGCTGCGCCGCTGTGCCGCGCTGATGGCGGATGCCGAGCGTCCCGTCCGCTTCCTCGCGCTGTCCGTGTCGGACGCGGCGGAGGACGTGATCGGGGTGATCCGCGGCGGGGCCCGCGGATACGTGACGAAGACGATCACCGGCTCCGACCTCATCGACTCGATCTTCCGGGTGCAGGAGGGCGACGCCGTCTTCTCCCCCCGGCTGGCCGGGTTCGTCCTGGACGCGTTCGCCTCCACCGACGCCCCGCCGGTCGACGAGGACCTGGACCGCCTCACCCAGCGCGAGCGTGAGGTGCTGAGGCTCATCGCCCGGGGTTACGCCTACAAGGAGATCGCCAAGCAGCTCTTCATCTCCGTGAAGACGGTGGAGTCCCATGTGTCGGCGGTGCTGCGCAAGCTGCAGCTGTCCAACCGTCACGAGCTGACCCGCTGGGCCACGGCCCGCCGCCTGGTCTGACCTGGCGCGCGTCGCGGGGAGACCCCTCCCGTCACGCCACCCGGGTCGCCCCGGCGAACGGCATCTGGTCGATGGGCGCCAGCCGGACCGGCGCCGACGGGTTCGGGGCGTGGATCATCTGCCCCTGGCCCACGTAGATGCCGACATGGCTGACCCCGGAGTAGAAGAACACCAGGTCACCGGGGCGCAGTGCGGAGCGGGAGACCCGCCGGCCGGCGCCGATCTGGGCGTAGGTGGTGCGGGGGAGCGCGATGCCGGCGGAGCGGTAGGCCGCCTGGACCAGGCCGGAGCAGTCGAAGGCGTCGGGCCCGGTGGCGCCCCACACATAGGGGCTGCCGAGCTTCTGGTAGGCGTAGGCGACGGCCGCCGCCGCGCGGGAGGCGGGGGCTGCGGCCGCACGGACCGCGGGGGCCGCATCAGGTCCCGGGGCGCCGAGCGCGGCCCGGGACCCGGCCGTGGACCGGGACGCCCGCCCCGCGGCCGGGTCCTCGCCGATCGCCAGGCGCTGCGGCGGGGTGAGCCGGGCCAGCAGCCGCCTGGCCTCGTCCAGTTTCGTGTTGATCGTCTTCTTGTGCCGCCGCAGTTCCGCCTGGCGCGCGCGGAGCGAGGCCAGCTCGGTGCGTGCCGCTCCGCGCACATGGTCGAGCCTCCTCAGCTCCCGGTGCACCCCGGCCACGGCCGCGGTCTGGCGGGCGCCCGCCCGCTCCGCCAGTTCGGCGCCTTCCAGGTAGTGCCGGGGATCGTCGGAGAGCAGGAACTGGACGGTGGGATCGATTCCGCCGTTCCGGTACTGCTCCGCGGCGATCGAGCCCAGGGCGTCACGCGCCGCGTTGAGCCTGGCCTGTCCGCGAGCCGCCTCGTCGCCCAGGGCCCGCAGCCGTTTCCCGGCCGCGTCCGCCTGCTCCTGGGCACCGTCGTACTTCTCGGTGGCGGCCTCCGCCTCCTGGTACAGCCGGTCCACCCGGGCCCTGACCTGCTCGGGTGCCGGCTGCGGTGCGGCATGTCCGGTGCCGTCGAAGACCGTGGCCGTCGCCGCGCCCGCGAGGACGAGGGTGAGGGCCGTACGGGCTGTGCTGCCGCTGAGTGAGCGTGGTCGGGGCTTGCGGTGCGAGGCCACGTGGACCGTCACGTCCCTTCGTCCGGCCGGCCGTGGAGGCGGGCTCTGCGCGTCCGGCGGCGGCCCGCACAGGGGAACGGTCCGCCGCCGGACTTCTTGGCGGTGGTGCCCGGCTGCCGCCCCCAGGCCCTGCCGTCACCTCCCCGTCCGCCTCGGGACGCGGTGCACGCGCTCTCGGGGCGGACGAGGGCCATGGGACGACGGGACCCGGCCCGGACGGCGGTGGGGAGCCGGTCACCTGGGGAAGGACGCTAGGACCCGCCGTGCCGCAGGAGTGAGAGGTTGTACGGAACTGCCGTGACTGGTCCGACCCGTGACCGGAAGTGACCATGAGCGCCACCCGACGGCATCGTCTTCACGGAGAGCGATGACCGATGTGCCGGTTCGGGGGCATGGGGGACCGGCAGGTGCTATGTGGCGCATATATGCACACCGGCCCGACCGCCCGGGCCGGACCGGCCGGGACCGGGTGTCCCCGGGACCGTCGCCCCCGGAACCCCCGGGACCGTCGCCCCCGGAACCCCCGGGGCCGGGCGCCCCCGGAACCCCCGGGACGTGCCGGTGGCCGGGCCGGTGTCCGGCGGCTCGGAGGCCTCTCGTTAGGCTCCGGCCTCATGGACGTACTCATCCATCTCTTCGTCGGCCTGCACATCATCGGGATCGCCGCGCTGCTCGGCGGCTTCCTCACCCAGATGAAGGCGATGGGCCAGGGCACGGCCCGGTTCGTGCCCGGCATGCTGCACGGCGCACTGACCATGCTGGTCACCGGCATCGTCCTGGTCGGCCTCAACCAGGCCGACGACCATCACGTCAACACCGTCAAGATCGGCCTGAAACTGGCGCTGCTGATCGTGATCCTCGGTCTCGTCTACGTCAAGCGCGACGACGAGAAGGTCGACAAGAGCATGTTCGGGCTGGTCGGCCTGCTGACCATGGCGAACATCTTCATCGCGGTGCTGTGGACCTGAGCACCCCCGCCGGGGGCGTGAGGCTCAGGCCGCAGCGCCCCTGAGTTCGGCGCGCGCCTCCGCGACCGCCCCCGCCGCGACGGCCAGCCACGCCGCCACCGCGACCCAGACCAGCACCTCCCCGAGCCCCCTGAACTCGGGGACGTGCAGGGCGGCGGCGACCGAGAGCGCCGCCGTGGCCGTCATGCCCAGCGGGAAGACGGTCGACCAGCGGCGCACGTCGTAGCGCAGCCGGGGACGTACCACCTCCGCCACGAGCAGGACGGCGTACCAGGCGAGGTCGAGCACCAGCAGCCCGAGGGTGACGGTGCGCAGGACGCCGTGGTCGTCGTTGTTCCACAGATGGTGTCCCGCGCCCTCTGCGCCGATCAGTTTCGCCCCGGCGACCGCGGAGATCGCCAGCGCACCGCCCGCGACCCAGTGGTCGCCGTGACCCTCGAACACCTGTCGCAGGTCGAAACGGGACAGGGCGAACAGGTAGAGCACCAGGCCCAGCCAGAAGAAGACGAGCGCCGTGTGCGCCAGCCAGGCCGTGGCCTGCGCCCGGGCCAGCGACGCGCCGAGCACGGCGAGCCCCTCCGTGGCCACGCAGCACAGGAAGACGGCCCCCGGCATGGGCCGCCGGGAGTTGCGGACGACACGCCAGAGCAGCCACGGCCACAGGAGCACGGCCAGCGCGAGCAGCGCCTCGGCGAGCGGCTGCCACCCCAGGTTCGAGAAGCGTGTGCCCAGCACCGCGGTCGCAGCGACCCCGGTGAGCGCCGCCGGCGTCCCCGCCTCGGCCGCCCAGCGAGTCCGTTCGCGCGTCAGCCGCAGGACGAAGTCCGCGGCCAGGGCCAGCCAGGCGACGCAGGCCACGGCGAGGACGGCGAGGGACAGCACCTCGTGGCCCGTCAGCTGCAGTCCGATCGACACGATGCCGCAGGCCATCACGGCGGCCCCGGCGGCGGGCGGACGCTGCGCCAGCCAGGCGCGCAGAGGTGAGGTGACGGGCATGATCCCGATGCTAGTGCGGGGGCACGTCGTGCGAACGGGGCGCGCACGCCGGGACGGAAAACCGTGCGCGGCGCGCGTACCGGCGCGGGCGCGGGCAAGCGTTCCGCTCCGGGGTGGTACCGAGCGGGGCCGGTGTGCGGCGGGGCGCGGTGGTGCGGCGGGGCGAGCGCCCCCGGCCGGTGAAACCGGTCACCTCCCCGGGGCGGCCCCGCGTTGTCGGTGGGGAGCCCTAGACTCGTAGAGCGATGAGCAGCCTCTTTGACGACAGCTTCCTGGCGGACCTCCAGACCCCTCGGGGTCCCGAGGACGAGCCCCCGCCGCCGCCCGAGGACGAGCACGCTCCGGAGCCGGTTCCGGACGATCTGTTCGGCGGGAAGTTCGACCTGCCGCCGGACCGCGAGGCCCACCGGGACGCCTACTACCGCGACGGCGCCCCCCGCCCGCTCGTGGACCCGGCCGCCCTCCTGGACGGACTGAACGAGAACCAGCGTGCCGCCGTCGTCCACTCCGGCTCCCCGCTGCTCATCGTGGCCGGTGCCGGTTCCGGCAAGACCCGCGTGCTCACCCACCGCATCGCCCACCTGCTGGGCGAGCGCGGCGTCCACCCCGGCCAGATCCTGGCGATCACCTTCACCAACAAGGCCGCCGGTGAGATGAAGGAGCGCGTCGAGCAGCTCGTCGGCCCGCGGGCCAACGCGATGTGGGTGATGACCTTCCACAGCGCGTGCGTGCGCATCCTGCGCCGCGAGTCGAAGAAGCTCGGCTTCACCTCCTCCTTCTCGATCTACGACGCCGCCGACTCCAAGCGCCTGATGGCGCTGGTCTGCCGTGACCTGGACCTCGACCCGAAGCGCTACCCGCCCAAGTCCTTCAGCGCCAAGATCAGCAACCTCAAGAACGAGCTGATCGACGAGGAGGACTTCGCCGCCCAGGCCACCGACGGCTTCGAGAAGACCCTCGCCCAGGCCTACGCCCTCTACCAGTCGCGGCTGCGCGAGGCCAACGCCCTCGACTTCGACGACCTGATCATGACGACGGTCAATCTGCTGCGCGCCTTCCCGGACGTGGCCGAGCACTACCGCCGCCGCTTCCGGCACGTCCTGGTCGACGAGTACCAGGACACCAACCACGCCCAGTACGCCCTCGTACGGGAACTCGTCGGCACCGGCGAGCACCCCGCGGACGTACCGCCCGGGCCGGAGGACCTCCAGCCCGCCGAGCTGTGCGTGGTGGGTGACGCCGACCAGTCGATCTACGCCTTCCGCGGCGCGACCATCCGCAACATCCTCCAGTTCGAGGAGGACTACCCGGACGCGACGACGATCCTGCTGGAGCAGAACTACCGCTCCACGCAGACGATCCTGTCCGCCGCCAACGCGGTCATCGAGCGCAACGAGTCCCGCCGCCCGAAGAACCTGTGGACCAACGCGGGCACGGGCGCCCGGATCACCGGGTACGTCGCCGACACCGAGCACGACGAGGCACAGTTCGTCGCCGAGGAGATAGACCGCCTCACGGACGCGGGCGATGCCAAGGCCGGGGACGTCGCCGTCTTCTACCGCACCAACGCCCAGTCCCGTGTCTTCGAAGAGATCTTCATCCGCGTCGGCCTGCCCTACAAGGTGGTCGGCGGCGTCCGCTTCTACGAGCGCAAGGAGGTCCGGGACGTCCTCGCCTACCTGCGCGTCCTGGCCAACCCCGAGGACTCCGTCCCGCTGCGGCGCATCCTCAACGTGCCCAAGCGGGGCATCGGCGAGCGCGCCGAGGCGATGATCGACGCCCTCGCCCAGCGGGAGAAGATCAGCTTCCCGCAGGCGCTGCGCCGGGTCGACGAGGCGTACGGGATGGCCGCGCGGTCGACGAACGCCGTCAAGCGGTTCAACACCCTGATGGAGGAACTGCGCACCATCGTGGAGTCGGGCGCCGGTCCGGCCACGGTCCTGGAGGCGGTCCTCGAACGCACGGGCTACCTGGCCGAGTTGCAGTCCTCCACCGACCCGCAGGACGAGACCCGCATCGAGAACCTCCAGGAACTCGCGGCTGTCGCCCTGGAGTTCGAGCAGGAGCGCGGTGAAGGGGAGTCGGTCGCGCTGTCGGAGTTCCTGGAGCAGGTCGCCCTGGTCGCCGACTCCGACCAGATCCCCGACGAGGAGGACGGTGACGGCGTCATCACCCTGATGACCCTGCACACCGCCAAGGGCCTGGAGTTCCCGGTGGTCTTCCTCACCGGCATGGAGGACGGCGTCTTCCCGCACATGCGCGCCCTCGGCCAGGTCAAGGAGCTGGAGGAGGAGCGCCGTCTGGCCTACGTCGGCATCACGCGCGCGCGGGAGCGGCTGTACCTGACCCGTTCGGCGATGCGCAGCGCGTGGGGCCAGCCGTCGTACAACCCGCCCTCCCGGTTCCTGGAGGAGATCCCGGCCGTGCACGTGGACTGGAAGCGGACGGGCGGCTCCGCGCCGGTGTCCTCCGGTCCGGCCTCCGGGGTGGCGGCCTCGCTGTCGTCGTCCCGTTCCCGTTCGTCGGCGGCCGGTGCCTCGGGCTTCGCCACCCGGCGCGCTGCGGAGAAGCCGGTGGTGTCCCTCGCCGTCGGAGACCGGGTCACGCACGACCAGTTCGGCCTCGGCACGGTGGTCGCCGTCAAGGGCACCGGTGGCAACGCGGAGGCGACGATCGACTTCGGCGACGCCAAGCCCAAGCGGCTGCTGCTGCGCTACGCGCCGGTCGAGAAGCTGTAGGACCGGCAGAGCCCTGGGGCCGTGCCGGACGGCCGGATTCCGGGACCTGAAGCGGTGGCCCCCGCCGAAGGCGGATTCCGGGCGGGGGGGGCGGTCCGGGGCCGGACCGGCCCTCGGCCCCGTCGGCCCTACGTCGGGTTCAGGCCGTGGCTGCGCAGCCACGGCAGCGGGTCGATCGGTGCCCCGCCGGCCGGGCGCACCTCGAAGTGCAGGTGCGGGCCGGTGGAGTTGCCGGACTTGCCCGAGTACGCGATCGGCTGCCCGGCCTTGACGGTGGCCCCGGTGACGACCTGGTAGCGGGAGAGGTGGCAGTACCACGTCTCCGTGCCGTCCTTCGCGGTGAGGATCAGCATGTTGCCGTAGGCGCTGTTGAACTGGGTACGGACCGTGCCGTCGGTGGCGGCCATGACCGTCGTCCCGTACCAGACGGGGAAGTCGATGCCGGTGTGCACGGACATCCAGTTGACACCGGCCTGGCCGAAGTAGGCGCTGAGCCCCCTCTGCGCCACCGGCAGCGCGAACTTGGGACGCAGCCGCTCCTTGCGCGCCGCCTCGTCCGCGGCCTTCCTCCGCTCGGCCTCCTGCTGCGCCCTGAGGTCGATGCGCTCCTGGGTGCGGCTGGCCCGGTCGGCGAAGTCGTTCGCCCCGGCGGACAGGCTCTGGAGCTGGGTGTCCAGCTTGTTGTTGGCGGTGGACGCCTGCACGGGATGGGTCTCGGCGGCGGACGCCGAGGTCTCCTGGTCGTCGCCCGTGAAGCTGCCGACGGAGGCCGCGGCGATTCCGGCGACGCCCACCACGCAGACCGAGGGCACCGCCACGGTCAGCAGCGCGGACCGCTTGGCGGGCCGGCGCCGGGAACGGCCCCCGCTGCGCGAGGCCGCGCGCGGCGCGGGCACCGCGGTGGCCTCCTCCTGGTCCTGGCCCTGGTCCTCCGGATCGGGGAGGACGGGCAGTTCACCGGTCGCGGCCGGATCGGGGCCGGCCGACGGCTCCTGCGGCAGCGGAAGGCCCTCGTCGGCCGCACCGGCGCTGTTCCACTGGGTGGCGTCGTAGGCGCCGGTGTCGAAGGTCTGGGTGCCCCAGTCCCACTGCTGGGTCTGCTCGGCCGGGGCCGCCGCGGCCGGGTCCTGGAGCCAGGCGTTGGTGTCCCACTGGCCGGTGGCGTCGACGGGCGCCGGCTGCTGCGGCACGGCGGACAGATGCTGGTAGCCGGTGGACCAGGCGGTCGTGTCGTACGCGCCCGTGTCGTAGGAGGCGTGGTGCTGGGCCGCGTACGCGTGGTGGGTCAGGGTGTGGCTGCCGGTGGACCACTGGGTGGTGTCGTACGCGCCGGTCGTCCCGGCGTCCGCCGCGTGGGCGTCGCCGGTGTGCAGGTCACCGAAGAGGGGGTCGGCCGGGAAGGCCGCCGTGGTGTGGGTGCCGGTGTGAAATCCGGTGGCGTCGTAGTCGCCGTACGTGGTGAAGTCACCGTAGGCGGCTTCCTGTCCGCCGTACGGCGCATAGGGCGCCGAGGCGTCGTCGGAGGCCGGGGCCGGGGGCGTCGCGGTCCCCGACGGGTGGCGGTCGTTCACCAACTTCTCTTTCGCCTCGACAACAGGGGCTGCCAGAGCAGTGCGGCGACTGTACCCGGCGGTACGTGGGCGCGACAATCTTCGGCAGGTTTCCTGCCCGCGGGAAACGGGCAATCGGCCGTGATTCGGCGGACTGCGGACACGGCCTTGGGTTTGTGTTCGAGGTCATGTTCGACCCTGATGGGTCAATGCGGAGTGAGGCGAGGGCTGATCAGGCCACGGTCAGCCCCCCGCCCTGCGCCGTCGACGGGTCCCCCGGCCGTACGGTGTCCAGGGCCTGCCGTATCCCGCTCGCGACGGCAGGGTGCACGGGCAGGGCGAGATGGCCGATGCCGCTCACCCGGATGTTCTCCGCCCGCAGGTCCGGGTGCTCGATGCAGGCCGACTCCAGAGGGTCCATCAGGTGGTCGAGGTCGCTCCAGAAACTGACGAAGTGGGTGCGGCAGCCGGGCGCGGGACCGGACAGCTCCTCGATCAGCTCGGACCCGGGCCGCATCTGACGGACGATCGGGTGCGCGTTGGCCAGCGGCGCGACCCGGGTCCCCGCGTGCGGGGTGCCCAGGGTGACGAGGGTGCGGATGCGGGCGTCACCGCCGAGCCGCTGCACGTAGTAGCGGGCTATCAGTCCGCCGAGGCTGTGCCCGACGACGTCGACCCGCTCGCTGCCCGTGCGCTCGCAGATCTCCTCTATGTGCCGGCCGAGCAGCTCGGCCGCGGTGCGGATGTCGCAGGTCAGCGGCGAGTAGTTGAGGGACTCCACCCGCTGCCGGCCGTGCTGGGCGAGGTTGCGGCGCAGCAGCACGAAGACCGAACGGTTGTCGATGAAACCGTGCAGCAGCACCACCGGCGGCTTCGCCTCGACCGGCAGCTGGGGGGCGGCGCCCGGGGCGGGCAGCGGGGTCTCGGCGGCGCGGCGCTCCTGGACGATCCCCGACGGGTAGAGGAGGACGTGACCGGCGAGGATCGCCAGCTCCAGGGCCGTCGCCTTCAGCAGGCCCACCGACACTCCCGCGATTCTGCCCGGGATGAGGCGCTGGCAGAACGGGAGGAGGGGATCTGCGACGCTGGTGACCTTCATGGCCGACCTCCTGTCGGCACGCGGGAGGACGGCTCTGTCCCCCGGGTGCCCTCGTGGGCAGTCGCGGCAGCGGCCTCGGACGGGGCGCGGGCGGGGCGCGCGGAGCGGACCACCCGGCGTGCGGCGCGCACGGTGCCGCCGGTACGGCGGTGAGCGCCGCCGGTGTCCTTCCGTTCGCCCCCGCTGCCGTGCCCGGCCCGCCCGGTGTGTCCTTCGTGCCCCGCACGACACCCCGAGCCCCCGCGACGCGCCGGGCCCGTGCGGTCCGTCGCGCGCGCGAGGAGCCCGGTCCGCTCCTCGAGGGTGCCGGTGGTGCGGGAGACGCAGAGAGGGCGGACGCCTAGGGCGTGTTTCGAAAGTCCCGCCTGCCCCGCGACGCCTGGCACGCGCGCTCGCCGCGTTGTCGGGATCGACCACGTACGCCCGGTACGAGGACGACCCTCCGCCTTGCGATCACACGCACCAGACGCCGCGGGGCCCGCCCTCCGGGCGGACAGCGCCACTTTCGAAACACGCCCTAGCCGCGGCTGGGGTGACGCTTGTTCCCGCCGCGATTCCCGGACCGCGGCGGGGAACGGTGCGCCGGGTGAAGATCCCTCCTGCGCCAGGCGCCCGGGGAACTGTCCCTGCGTGTGATTTCCCCCTCGCTCCGCACCGTGAAACTGCCGGGTGCGGGATGCTGGCGATAACGTTCGTTCACTTCCCCGGACGATGTGGTGCGGGGCGTCCGTCCCGTGGTGGACGTATGTAGTCGCTTCATGGAGGCAGTGATGGGTGTGGCAGCCGGTCCGATCCGCGTGGTGGTGGCCAAGCCGGGGCTCGACGGCCACGATCGCGGAGCGAAGGTGATCGCGCGGGCCCTGCGCGACGCCGGCATGGAGGTCATCTACACGGGCCTGCACCAGACGCCGGAGCAGATCGTCGACACGGCGATCCAGGAGGACGCCGACGCGATCGGCCTGTCCATCCTCTCCGGCGCGCACAACACGCTGTTCGCCGCCGTGATCGAACTGCTCCGGGAGCGTGAGGCCGAGGACATCGTCGTCTTCGGGGGCGGCATCATCCCCGAGGCGGACATCCCGCCGCTGAAGGAGAAGGGCGTCGCGGAGATCTTCACCCCCGGCGCGACCACCCAGTCGATCGTGGACTGGGTGCGGGCGAACGTCCGCCAGCCGGCCCAGGCGTAGCACCCCGGCCGGGCGGGCGCCGCCGTGCCCCCGCGGGCGCGCCCCTGTGGCGTGCCCGCCCCCGCGCGGCTTTCCGCTACGGCCGCCCCCGCGCGGACTCCCGCTACGGCCGTCCTCGGGCGGACTTCCGGTCCGGACGCTCCCGGGCGGTCCGCACGCAGGCCCGCCACGAGGCGGCTCCCCGGCGTGGCCGCCCCCGGCCGGGGCGGGCGTCAGCCGGTGGCCGCGTCGAGTTCCTCGGCCATCGCGGCGCGCAGGCGCAAGGTCGTCACCAGCCGCTGGAACGCCTCCGCCCAGTAGCCGCCGGCTCCGGGCGACGCGTCCTCCGCCTCGTCCGGCACCGCCAGCAGCCCGTCGAGCCGGGCCGCCTCCGCGGGGTCCAGACACCGCTCGGCCAGTCCCATCACTCCACTGAAACTCCATGGGTAGCTCCCTGCGTCCCGCGCGATGTTGAGCGCGTCGACCACCGCCCGTCCGAGCGGCCCGGCCCACGGCACCGCGCACACCCCGAGCAGCTGAAAGGCCTCGGACAGTCCGTGCGCCGCGATGAAACCGGCGACCCACTCGGCCCGTTCCGCGCCGCCCAGCGTGCCGAGCAGCTTGGCGCGCTCGGCCAGCGACACCGCACCCGGACCGCCGGCCTCGGGCGCCGCGGGTTCGCCGAGCAGCGCCCGCGCCCACCGGGCGTCCCGCTGCCGCACCGCCGCCCGGCACCAGGCCGCGTGCAGCTCGCCCTGCCAGTCGTCGGCCACCGGCAGCGCCACGATCTCCTGCGGGGTGCGCCCGCCCAGCCGCGGGGACCAGGTCCCGAGCGGAGCCGCCTCCAGCAGCTGACCCAGCCACCACGAGCGCTCACCCCTTCCCGACGGCGCCTTGGCCACCACACCGTCGCGCTCCATGCTCGCGTCGCACTCGTGGGGGGCCTCAACGGCGATCGTCGGCGTGTCACGGGTGTGGTCGACGGCCACACAGGCCGCGGCCCGCTCCGCCATCCGTGCGGCCAGCGCCGATCCGGGCAGCGCCGACAGCAGCTCGGCGGCGGTGGAGCGGACGTTGCGGCTCCGGTCCGCGAGGGCCTGTTCCAGGAACGGCTCGTCGTCCGGGCCCAGGCCGGCCCGCAGCGAGTCGAGGAACATCAGCCGGTCCTCGGCCCGCTCGGTCGCCCACGTGCCGGCGAGCAGTTCGCGCGCCGCCTCGGGCCGCTGCTGCCGTATCGCCGCCAGGAGCGCGACGCGCTCGGCGAACAGGCCCTCCTCCCACAGCCGCCGGATGCGGGCGGTGTCCTCGGGGCCGGGCAGTGCGGAGCCGCCGCCGGGGGCCGCCCGCAGCGCGAACCGCCAGTCCGGGTTCAGCCGGGCCAGCCACAGCGCGCGCGGGCCGGCGAAGGCCAGCGCGGCGGGCCGCAGGTCCGTACGCCCCCGGGCCGCGTCCAGCAGGGCGGGCAGCGCATGCGGCGGTGCCGCGTAGCCGCGCGCGTTCGCCGCGGTCAGCCACTGCGGAAGCAGCTCCATGAGGTCCGGTGCCGTGCCCCTGCGGCCGCCTCCGGCCGTACCGGACCGGTCGGCCAGCAGCTGGGTGAGCCTGCGGGCCGCGGCCGGCGGCAGGGCGGGGCGGGGGTCCGCGGGCGCCGGCCGGGGGCGCTCGCCCGCCGGTGCCGGGAGCAGGCCCGCGCGGCGGCTGACGGTGAGCGCGGCCGCCGCGTCCAGCAGCGCCACCGGAGCGTCCCGGCCGCAGGCACCCGCCGGGTGCCTGCGGCGGTCCGTGCCGAGCAGCGCGGTGGTGACCAGCTCCTCCCAGGCGCCCGCTGCGGGCGCGTCCACCGGGGCGGAGGTCCTGATCATGAGCGTCCTTTCCGTTGCCGGGTGCCCGAAGAGGGTGGTCGGAGGGTCACCCGGTCCGGGTTTCCCCTGGGGTGGAAGAAATGCGTGTAACCGGTGAGAAAGGGCGGTCTCGTGAGGCGGCGTGCGCCTTTCGGGTGAGACTTCCCGCTCTGCCGGGAAGCCCTCGCTCCGTACGCCGACGTCACTCCGGTGCCGGACACGGCACCCCTGCCGACCGGGACGAATGTCGCAGACGGTGTACAGACGATCAGCACAGGGTCACCGCCTCTCCGTCTCCCCGCGGCCATGCCGTCAGGGGGGTGAACCCGCGGTGGCCGCACTCCCCGAAGACCGTGACCGGCGCTCCGCCCGAAAGGGCGACCAGCCGCCACAGCCCGGGCCGGGAGCGGGCCAGGGGGGTCAGGGGCAGTGCGTGGTCCGACCCGGCGTCGGCCAGCTGCCAGGAGTCGCCGGCCGGGACCGGTACCACCTCGCCCAGCGTCACCGGGACGGACTCCAGCCAGGGGTCGTCGCGCAGCGCCTCGCCGTAGCGGGCCACCGCCTGCGCCGTGGTCACGCCGGGCGGGCGGGTAGGCGTCGGGGCCGGGGGCGCGAACCGCTCGCCCAGCGCCGCACGCAGCTGTCCCGCGCCGGGATAGGGCGTCACCTCCGCCTCCAGGCACAGCCCCACCGGCAGCGCCGGCTCCGGCGCGCGGCCGGCGGCGCCGTAGGACAGCAGCAGGACCGTACGGCCGGAGCCGGTGCCGTGCAGCCAGATCCGGCGCGTGGTCAGCTTCGCGTCCGCCGTGTCGTACTGGGCGAGGACCAGCCAGCGGTCGCGCACCGGCGGCCCTTCGGCGGAACCCGGCAGGCCGATGCGGGAGCGGACCGTCGCCGCCAGGTCCTGCGGCAGCCGCTCGCGGTGCAGCCAGCCCTGGTCCAGGAGGTGCAGCAGCGCGCACTCCTCCAGCAGCCGCACCGGCCAGCCCGGACCGGAGGACGGTATCGCGCCCAGCTCACGCACCCGGGCCGCGAGCCCCGGGGCCTGGGCGTCGACCATCCGGGCCGCCGTCTCCTCCCACAGCCCGTACCCCGCCTGCTCGGCCGTGGCCAGGCCGCCGCGCAGGAGGTCGGCCAGGCGCTGCTCCAGTTCCGTCGCGCCCGCGGTGATCCGCTCGGCCCGGCGCTCCGCCCGGCGCAGCGCCGCCTGCGGATCCGCGGCGCCGCCCGCGGGCCCCGCCGCCTTCTCCGTCTTCTCCGAGGCCCGCTTGCGCCGGCCCGCCAGCCATTGCTCGGCCCACTGCGGTGTTCCAGCGGCGGGCACGGTGGCGACCGCATCCTCCCCGCCCGCCCACAGCAGCAGCAGTCCGAGCGCGTGCTTGCACGGGAACTTACGGCTCGGGCAAGTGCACTTGTACGCCGGACCCGACGCGTCGGCGAGGTCGACGACCGTCTGATAGGGCTTGCTCCCGCTGCCCTTGCACAGCCCCCACACCGTCCCCTCGTCGGTACTCCCCGCCTCGGACCACGGTCCCGCCGTGCCGAGTTTGCTTCCCGCTTTGCGTGACGCGACGTCAGGCGCCAGTGCCAGCACCTGGTCCGCACTCCAGCGCACCCCCTGCTGTGTCATGCGTCGAAGGTAGGCGGCCCCACTGACAATCGGCCTCGGCGAGCGCGTTTGCGCAGGTCGGAACGGATTGTCAGTGCCGTGGTGCACGGTTGGTGACAGATCCGAACCGGCCGAGCTGGAGGGGGCCTCAGCCATGTCTGTGACCGTAGAACCCACGTCCGCGGAACCGATCCGCACCGACTCCGCGCCCGCGAACACGGGCGGCGAGCACGGCGAGCAGGCGCTGCGGCCGCACGCCGAGGACGCCTTCGCCGCCGAACTGGCCGCCCTGGCCGCGCAGGACGACCGTCCGCGCCCGGCGCGGTGGAAGCTGTCGCCGTGGGCCGTGGCCACCTACCTCCTCGGCGGGACCCTGCCGGACGGCACGGTGATCACACCCAAGTACGTCGGCCCGCGCCGCATCGTCGAGGTCGCCGTCACCACCCTCGCCACCGACCGCGCCCTGCTCCTGCTCGGTGTGCCCGGCACCGCCAAGACCTGGGTGTCGGAGCACCTGGCCGCCGCGGTCAGCGGCGACTCCACGCTGCTGGTGCAGGGCACCGCGGGCACCCCGGAGGAAGCGATCCGCTACGGCTGGAACTACGCCCGGCTGCTGGCGCACGGCCCGAGCCGGGACGCCCTGGTACCCAGCCCCGTCATGCGGGCGATGGCCGAGGGGATGACCGCCCGCGTCGAGGAGCTGACCCGTATCCCGGCCGACGTCCAGGACACGCTGATCACGATCCTGTCGGAGAAGACCCTGCCGATACCGGAGCTGGGCCAGGAGGTGCAGGCGGTCCGCGGGTTCAACCTGATCGCCACGGCCAACGACCGCGACCGCGGGGTCAACGACCTGTCCAGCGCCCTGCGCCGGCGGTTCAACACGGTGGTGCTGCCGCTGCCGGAGACCCCCGAGGCCGAGGTGGACATCGTCTCCCGGCGCGTCGACCAGATCGGCCGCTCCCTCGACCTGCCGTCCGTGCCGGACGGCGTCGACGAGATCCGCCGGGTCGTGACCGTCTTCCGGGAACTGCGCGACGGCGTCACCACGGACGGCCGGACGAAGCTGAAGTCGCCCAGCGGCACGCTGTCGACGGCCGAGGCGATCTCCGTCGTCACCAACGGGCTCGCGCTGGCCGCGCACTTCGGCGACGGAGTGCTGCGGGCCGGTGACGTCGCGGCGGGCATCCTCGGCGCCGTCGTCCGCGACCCGGCGGCCGACCGCGTCATCTGGCAGGAGTACCTGGAGACCGTGGTCCGCGAGCGCGACGGCTGGAAGGACTTCTACCGGGCCTGCCGGGAGGTGAGCGCGTGAGCGGCGGAGTGAGCGTGAGCGGGACGGGACCGGTGACGGACGTGAGGGGAAGGGGTGCGGTGACGGACCTGCGGGGGACGGGAGCGGTGAGGGGCGTGAGCGGGACGGGAGCGGTGAGGGGCGGCCTGGTGCGGGCCCGCGACGACGACGAGCCCAGCTGGACGGGCAGCCGGGGCGGACGACGGGCAGTGGGGGGACGGCGTGCCGGGCGCTGAGCGCGACCAGGGGAAAGGCAGCCGCGGATCCGGCGGGGGGCCGCTGCTGCTCGGGGTGCGGCACCACGGGCCGGGTTCCGCGCGGGCGGTGCGGGCGGCGCTGGAGGCGGCCCGGCCGTCGGTGGTGCTGATCGAGGGCCCTCCGGAGGCCGACGCGCTCGTCCCGCTCGCCGCGGACGAGGGCATGCGGCCGCCGGTCGCCCTGCTCGCCCACGCCGTGGACGAGCCCGGCCGCTGCGCGTTCTGGCCGATGGCCGGGTTCTCCCCGGAGTGGACCGCCCTCCGCTGGGCCCTGGAGCACGGCGTCCCGGCCCGCTTCATCGACCTCCCGGCCGCGCACACGCTCGCCTGGGAGACCGGCACCACCGGCACGCCCGAGGGCGGCGGCACGCCCGAGGACGGCGGGGAGCGCACGGACGGGAAGGACTCCGGGGAGGAGGGGACCGCGGAGCCCCCGGGACGGCCGGCCGGCGCCGAGGTGCGGATCGATCCGCTCGCCGTGCTGGCGGACACCGCCGGGTACGACGACCCGGAGCGCTGGTGGGAGGACGTCGTCGAGCACCGCGGCGCGGGACGGAAGGACGCGTTCGCCCCGTTCCTGGTGCTGGAGGAGGCCATGGGGGCGCTGCGCGAGACCTACGGCAGCGGCGACCGCGATCTGGTGCGCGAGGCCCACATGCGGCTCCAGGTGCGGGCGGCGCAGCGGGAGTTCGCCGGCACAGTGGCCGTGGTGTGCGGCGCCTGGCACGTGCCCGCGCTGCGGCGGAGGACCACCGTCACCGCGGACCGGGCGCTGCTGAAGGGGCTGCCCAAGGTCAAAGCGGACATGACGTGGGTGCCGTGGACGCACCGCAGGCTCTCCCGGTTCAGCGGATACGGGGCGGGCGTCGACGCGCCGGGCTGGTACGCCCATCTGTTCGACGTGCCGGACCGGCCGGTCGAGCGGTGGCTGACGAAGGTGGCGGGGCTGCTGCGCGAGGAGGACCGGATCGTGTCCTCCGCCCACGTCATCGAGGCGGTACGGCTGGCCGAGACGCTCGCGGCGATGCGGGGCCGCCCGCTCCCCGGGCTGAGCGAGACCACCGATGCCGTGCGGGCGGTGATGGGTGACGGCTCGGACGTGCCGCTGGCCCTGGTGCACGACCGGCTGGTGGTCGGGGACGTCCTCGGCGAGGTGCCGGAAGCGGCGCCCGCGGTGCCGTTGCAGCGCGACCTGACCCGCCTCCAGCGCAGGCTGCGCCTCAAACCCGAGGCACTGGAGCGGGAGGTGGAACTGGACCTGCGCAGGGAGACCGACGCCGCGCGCAGCAGGCTGCTGCACCGGCTGCGGCTGCTGGGCGTCGGCTGGGGCGAGCCCGCGGCCTCCCGGGGGAGCACCGGCACCTTCCGGGAGACCTGGCGCCTGCGCTGGGAGCCGGAGCTGTCGGTGCGGGTCGCCGAGGCCGGGGTGTGGGGCACGACCGTGTCCGCCGCCGCCACCGCCAAGGCCGAGGCGGACGCGGCCGGCACGGACGTCCTCGCCGAGGTGACGGCGCTCGCCGAGTGCTGTCTGCTGGCCGGGCTGTCGGACGCGCTGCCGGTGGTGATGCGCGTGCTCGCCGACCGGGCGGCGCTCGACACCGACGTCGGGCACCTCGCCCAGGCCCTGCCGGCCCTGGTCCGCTCCCTGCGCTACGGCGACGTGCGCGGCACGGACACGCAGGCTCTGGCGGAGGTGGCCGCGGGTCTTGCCGAGCGGGTCTTCGTCGGCCTGCCCCCGGCCTGCGCCGCCCTGGACGCGGACGCCGCCGAGGAGATGCGGCGCCACATGGACGCGGTCCACACGGCCGTGGGTCTGCTCGGTGACACCCTCGGCGCGGGCCGCGGCGATCTGCGGGCCCGCTGGCACGGGGTGCTCGGGATCCTGTCGGGCCGGGAGAGCGTGGCCGGAGTCGTCCGGGGCCGGGCGGCGCGACTGCTGCTCGACGACGGCGCCCTCGCGCAGGAGCGGGCGGCGCGGCTCATGGGGCTCGCGCTCTCCCCGGGCACACCGCCGCCGGACGCGGCCGCCTGGATCGAGGGCTTCGTCGGCGGCGGGGGCGGGATGCTGCTGGTGCACGACGAGCGGCTGCTCGGGCTGGTCGACGCCTGGCTGTCCGGTGTGCCGGCGGACGCGTTCACCGACGTGCTGCCGCTGCTGCGGCGCACCTTCTCGGCGTACGAGCCCGGGGTGCGCCGGACGCTCGGGGAACTGGTCCGGCGCGGCCCGGGGCAGGACGACCGCTCGGCCGGTACGGCGGCGGCCGGCGCCCCCGGTTTCGCGGCCGCCCTCGACCAGGAACGGGCCGCCGCGGTGCAGCCGGTGGTGCGGCTGCTCCTGGGACTGGACAGCCCCGGCTCCGGCCGGGACACCGGGCTCGGCCGGAACACCGCGCCCGGCGCGCACGCCGAACACGGTCCCACCGAGCCCGGCCGGGACACCGGTTCCGGCCGGGAGGCCGGGCCAGGCCGGGACGCCGAGCGTGACCCGCACCCCGGGCCCGGCCGAAGCACCGCCTCCTCCCCGGGCACCGCGCCCGGTCAGGACGCCGGGACCGGCCCGCACGCCGCCCCCGGCCGGGACACCGGTTCCTCCCTGGACACCGGACTCACCCCGGACAGCGGTGCCGGTGTGGTCTCCGGGGCCGGCGCCGGAGGGAACGGCGGCGACCGGTTCGCGGGGGCGGCGGTCAGGGCGATACCCGAGCGGTACGACGGGGTGGCGGTATGACGGGGCTGGAGAGCCATGACGGGGGTGGCGGCATGAGGCTGCCGGCAGGGCGTGACGGGATGGCGGTACGGCGATGCCGGCAAGGCGTGACGGGGTGGAGGGCGTGACCGTGGCAGAGGGGTACGGCGCGGGTGGGGCGGAGGCGGACCGGGAGCGGTTGCGGCGCTGGCGGCTCGTGCTCGGCGGGGACACGGCCGACGGCACCGGATGCACCCTCTCCGGGCGGGACGCGGCGATGGACGGGGCGCTGGCCGCGCTCTACGGCAAGGGCGACAAACCGCAGACGGGCCGGGCCGGGCGGGAGCGTTCCGCCGGGCTCGGGGCCTCGGCGCCCTCCGTGGCGCGCTGGCTCGGGGACATCCGGACGTACTTCCCGGCCTCCGTCGTCCAGGTGATGCAGCGGGACGCCATCGACCGGCTCGGGCTCTCCACGCTGCTGCTGGAACCGGAGATGCTGGAGGCGGTGGAAGCGGACGTCCACCTCGTCGGCACGCTGCTCTCGCTCAACAAGGCGATGCCGGAGACGACGAAGGAGACGGCACGGGCCGTGGTGCGCAGGGTCGTGGAGGACCTGGAGAAGCGGCTCGCCACGC
Source organism: Streptomyces sp. Xyl84 (assembly GCF_059731885.1). Lineage (NCBI taxonomy): Bacteria > Bacillati > Actinomycetota > Actinomycetes > Kitasatosporales > Streptomycetaceae > Streptomyces > Streptomyces sp. Xyl84. The sequence continues at coordinate 2,901,743 of NZ_AP029182.1, read as the reverse complement.
GCACCCGGGCCACCCTCACCGGCGCTCTCGACCGCAGCGCCCGCATCAGCCGGCCGCGCCACCACGACATCGACTGGAACCGCACGATCGCGGCCAACCTCAAGCACTACCTGCCCGAGTACCGCACGATCGTGCCGGAGCGGCTCATCGGGTACGGGCGCGCGTCGCAGTCCGTGAAGAAGGAGGTCGTCCTCTGCATCGACCAGTCGGGGTCGATGGCGGCCTCGGTGGTGTACGCGTCGGTGTTCGGGGCGGTGCTGGCGTCCATGCGGTCGATCAGCACGCGGCTGGTCGTGTTCGACACGGCGGTCGTCGACCTGACCGACCAGCTCGACGACCCGGTGGACGTGCTCTTCGGCACCCAGCTCGGCGGCGGCACGGACATCAACCGGGCGCTGGCGTACTGCCAGTCGCAGATCACCCGGCCGGCCGAGACGGTGGTCGTGCTGATCAGCGACCTGTACGAGGGAGGCATACGCAACGAGATGCTGAAACGGGTGGCGGCCATGCAGGCGTCGGGGGTGCAGTTCGTGACGCTGCTCGCGCTCTCCGACGAGGGGGCTCCGGCGTACGACAGGGAGCACGCCGCGGCGCTGGCGGCGCTCGGCGCCCCGGCGTTCGCCTGCACCCCGGACCTGTTCCCCGACGTGATGGCGGCGGCGATCGAGAAGCGTCCGCTGCCGGTCCCGGAGACCGCGTGAGGCGTACGGGCCGGGGGCGCGGCGGGCCGGCCGGCGCAGCTCCTGCCCATCGGCGACAGGAGCTTGTACCCATCGGTAACAGGGGCTTGCGCGAGGACGGGCGGTGCGTGCGAGGATCAGTGCCCCGCCGGCCCGCGCCCGGGGCCCGGGGCCGTCTCCGGCAGCCCGTGAGACCTCGCGACCCCGTGGGGCCGGTGGGCCCGGTCGGCCGAAAACCGTCGGTTTCTCCGGACGTCCGCCCGGCAACCCGCGGAAGGGCCGGCTGGTCCCCATTGGGGTGGGGATCAGCCGCCCGAGCCCCCAGGGGCTCTTCCTGGGGTCTCACCGGGTCAACCCCAGCCCGGTGAGATCCCGACGGAAGCCCCCGCCGCAGGCCCGCCGCGGCCCCGCGCGCGGCACGCGGTGCCAGCGAAGGCGGCATCATGTGACAGGTATCACCGCTCAGGTGTGACCCTCGATTTATGGCGCCCCCGCAAGCGGCGATAACCTGCGAGATGGACATGCCGCGCGCTCGGACACCGTGTGCGCCTCCCTTGTGACAAGCGGACGTCACGTTGCCCTTCGCGGCACGCCCACGCATCCAACGAACCGCGAGATCACTGATAGGGACGGAAGCGCGTGGACCTGTTCGAGTACCAGGCGAGGGACCTCTTCGCCAAGCACGATGTACCGGTGCTGGCCGGTGAAGTCATCGACACGCCTGAGGCGGCGCGCGAGATCACGGAGCGTCTGGGCGGCAAGTCCGTCGTCAAGGCGCAGGTGAAGGTCGGTGGTCGCGGCAAGGCCGGCGGCGTGAAGCTCGCCGCCACCCCGGACGAGGCCGTCGCCCGCTCGACGGACATCCTCGGCATGGACATCAAGGGCCACACGGTCCACAAGGTCATGATCGCCGAGACGGCCCCCGAGATCGTCGAGGAGTACTACGTCTCCTTCCTCCTCGACCGTGCGAACCGCACCTTCCTCTCCATCGCCTCCGTCGAGGGCGGCATGGAGATCGAGGAGGTCGCCGCGACCCGCCCCGAGGCCGTCGCCAAGACCCCGATCGACGCCATCGACGGTGTGACCCCGGAGAAGGCCCGCGAGATCGTCGAGGCCGCGAAGTTCCCGGCCGAGGTCGCCGACAAGGTCGCGAACGTCCTGGTCAAGCTCTGGGACACCTTCATCAAGGAGGACGCCCTCCTGGTCGAGGTCAACCCGCTGGCCAAGGTCGCCTCCGGTGAGGTCATCGCCCTGGACGGCAAGGTGTCGCTCGACGACAACGCCGAGTTCCGTCACCCCGACTTCGAGGCCCTCCACGACAAGGCCGCGGCCAACCCGCTCGAGGCCGCCGCCAAGGAGAAGAACCTCAACTACGTCAAGCTCGACGGCGAGGTCGGCATCATCGGCAACGGCGCGGGTCTCGTCATGAGCACTCTGGACGTCGTGGCGTACGCCGGTGAGAAGCACGGCAACGTCAAGCCCGCCAACTTCCTGGACATCGGCGGCGGCGCCTCCGCCCAGGTCATGGCGAACGGCCTGGAGATCATCCTGGGCGACCCGGACGTCAAGTCCGTCTTCGTCAACGTCTTCGGTGGCATCACCGCCTGCGACGAGGTCGCCAACGGCATCGTCCAGGCGCTGAAGCTCCTGGAGGACCGCGGCGAGAAGGTCGAGAAGCCGCTCGTCGTCCGCCTCGACGGCAACAACGCCGAGCTGGGCCGCAAGATCCTCACCGACGCGAACCACCCGCTGGTGCAGCGCGTCGACACCATGGACGGCGCGGCCGACAAGGCCGCCGAGCTGGCCCACGCCGCCAAGTAATCACTCAGGACGAGGACACCAACACACCATGGCTATCTGGCTCAACAAGGACAGCAAGGTCATCGTCCAGGGCATGACCGGCTCCACCGGCATGAAGCACACCAAGCTCATGCTCGGCGACGGCACCAACGTCGTGGGCGGCGTGAACCCGCGCAAGGCGGGACAGACCGTGGACTTCGACGGCACCGAGGTACCGGTCTTCGGCACCGTCAAGGAGGCCATCGAGAAGACCGGCGCCGACGTCACCGTCATCTTCGTGCCGGAGAAGTTCACCAAGGACGCGGTCGTCGAGGCCATCGACGCCGAGATCCCGCTGGCCGTCGTGATCACCGAGGGCATCGCCGTGCACGACTCGGCCGCCTTCTGGGCGTACGCCGGCAAGAAGGGCAACAAGACCCGCATCATCGGCCCGAACTGCCCCGGCATCATCACGCCGGGCCAGTCGAACGTCGGCATCATCCCGGGCGACATCACCAAGCCGGGCCGTATCGGCCTGGTCTCGAAGTCCGGCACGCTGACGTACCAGATGATGTACGAGCTGCGTGACATCGGCTTCTCGACGGCCGTCGGCATCGGTGGCGACCCGATCATCGGCACCACGCACATCGACGCGCTCGCCGCGTTCGAGGCCGACCCTGAGACCGACCTGATCGTCATGATCGGCGAGATCGGCGGCGACGCCGAGGAGCGCGCGGCCGACTTCATCAAGGCCAACGTGACCAAGCCGGTCGTCGGCTACGTCGCGGGCTTCACCGCGCCCGAGGGCAAGACCATGGGCCACGCCGGCGCCATCGTCTCCGGTTCGTCCGGCACCGCCCAGGCGAAGAAGGAGGCCCTGGAGGCCGCGGGCGTCAAGGTCGGCAAGACCCCGACCGAGACGGCCAAGCTGGCCCGCGCCATCCTCAGCGCCTGAGTCCGGTTCCGCGCAGCGGAACGGCGGACATCGGTGGGCCCGCCCCCGGCGACATGCCGGGTGCGGGCCCACCGCCGTCTCCGGACCGCGAGCCCCGGCCGGGCAGGCCCCGGCCGCGAGCCCGACCCGGCGAGGCTCTGGCCGTGAGCCCCGACCAGCGAGGCCCTGACCGGCGAGTCCCGGCCGTGAGCCCCGACCAGCGAGGCCCTGACCGGCGAGTCCCGGCCGCGAGCCCCGACCAGCGAGGCCCTGACCGGCCAGACCCGGCCGTGAGCCCTGGCCGGACCGTGGCCTGCCTACCAGGTCTCCGGTGCCAGTCGCTCCGGTCCTGACGTCACCTCCTTCTTCAGTTCGGTGCGCAGCTTCTGCTCCTGCTGCGACAGGGGGCCGAGCAGGCCTTGCACCGGCAGGCCCTGGACGGCGTGGCCGGGGGAGACCGGCGCGAAGTAGCGCGTGGGCGCCGTCTGCAGGGTGAGCGCGGTGGCGCCGATGATGGTGACCGTGAACGCGATGGCCGACCGCGTCCAGAAGCGGGTGCTGCGCTCCCCGGCGGTCCGCACCGCGGCGGGCGCCGCGGGCGCCGCCGGACCCGGAACCGACCCAGCGGCCGCCCCCGCCACCCGCACCGCGGCCCCGGCGGAGGTCACCGCGGCCCCCGCCCCCACCGCGCCACCGGCGCCCGCCACGGCTCGGGCACCGGCACCGGTCCCCGGCCCCACCACGACACCGGCTCCCGCGGCCACCGCCGCCCCCGCTCCCATCACCGTGCGCGTCGCGTCGCCGGCCAGGTGCCAGGCCGAGCCGAGCCGGACCAGGCGCCGGTGCAGTTCCGCCGGGTCCGCGAGTTCCGGCAGGCACGCGGCGACGGCCTCGCGGGCGTGCATCAGCCGGTTCGCCGCCGCCGGGGTGCTCGCCTCGGTCTCCGCCGCGGTCTCCGGCAGATCGAGGCCGACACCGTCGTAGAGGACCAGGGTGCGGCGGTACGAGTGCGGGAGCCGCAGCAGGGAGTGCTGGAGCGCGCGGTCGGCCGGGTCCGGGGGCGGGTCGGGGACGCGGTTGCGCGGCAGGCAGCGGTGCCAGGGGGAGAGCGCGCAGTCGTACGTCGTGGCCCGGACCCAGCCGGCCGGGTCACGGTCGTGGGCCACCTCCGGCCAGCGCTGCCAGGCCAGTTGGAAGGCCCGCTCCACCGCTTCGCGGGCCCGGTCGCGGCGGCCGGTGAGCAGGTAGGCCTGGCGCACGAGGGCCGGTGCGCAGAAGGCGTAGAGGGCGTCGAAGGCCTGAGCGGGTGTCAGGGGCTCCGCCGTGCTCGCGCCGGCCTTCCGTTCGACCTGAGTGCGCGTCAGTGTGGCGCTCGGGCGGGGGTGTCGGTCCGCCGAGCGTGGCGGCAGTGGGTTCGCATGACTGATCGTCACCGTGCGTCCCTCCGTGTGAATAGGCACATAAACGTATATTGAGCGACACTTCGGAGGTTCGCCTGTTGCGCCGGGAAAGCGTGTGACGTTGGGAGCATGGCGGGCGTGATCCAGACGACCCCTCGACGTCCGCCGTTGCCCCGCCTGCGCACCCGGGTACGGGACCGTTCACCCGGACTCGGCGCCGGTTTCCTGGGCGGTGTGGTCGCGGCGGGCCTCGGCCTCGGCTCGTTCGCCGTGCTCGACATCGTGCTGTGGATCAGTTCGCCGTACCCCGACAGCGGGCCGAGCGGTGCGCTGCACGTCGCCGCGGCGCTGTGGCTGCTGGCGCACGGCGCCGAACTGGTCCGCACCGACACCCTCACCTCGGTGCCCGCGCCGATCGGCCTGACCCCGCTGCTGCTGTCCGTGGCGCCCGTCCTGCTGGTGCACCGGGCCGCCCGGGACGCGACCGACGGCGGTGACGGCGGGCCGCTCGTCCCCCCGCGCACCGCCTGGGCCGGTGTCCTCCTCGGGTACCTCGCCGTCGCCGTCGGCGCCGCGGTCTACGCGGCGGGCGGGGCGTTGCACCCGGCGTGGTTCTCGACGGTGGTGTGGGTGCCGTTCGTCGCCGCGGTGGCGGCGGCCAGCGGCGTCTGGGCGGCGTACGGCTGCCCGCGCGCCCCGCTGGACCGGGCGCTCGGCTCGCTCTCGCCCGGCGTACGGCGTCTGCTGCTCGGGCCGGGGCCACGGGCGCGGCTCGGTGCCTCGGCCCGTGCGGCCGGGGCGGGCGCGGTGGTGTTCGTCGGGGGCGGGGCGCTGGTGCTCGGGGTGTCGCTGGTCGGGCACGGCCAGGCGGCCCAGGGCGCGTTCCTGAAGCTGACGGAGGGCTGGTCGGGACGGTTCGCCGTGCTGGTGCTGTGTCTGGCGCTGCTGCCGAACGCGGTGCTGTGGGCGGCGGCGTACACCCTCGGCTGCGGCTTCGTGCTCGGCGCCGGGCACACGGTCGACCCGTTCGTCTCCGCGCCGGCCCCGCTGCTGCCGCCGTTCCCGCTGCTCGCGGCGGTGCCGGACGCGGGGCCGGGCAGCCCGCTGCACCTGGTGACGGCGGCGGTGCCGGTGGCTGCCGGGCTGGCCATCGGCTGGTTCGTCGCGGGCGCGGCGGCGCGGGAAGCCCGGGACCGGCGGGCCCCGGGGGACGACGGAGGTCCCCGGAACTCCGGGGGCTCGCGGGACCCGCGGGACGGGGTGCGGGCGTGGTCCTTGCGGCGGACGGCGGGCGGGGCGGCCCTGGCGTGCCTGCTGTGCGCGATCGGGCTCGGGGTCCTCGCCGAACTGGCGGGCGGCCCGCTGGGGAACGCCGTCCTCGACGACTTCGGACCCGTGGGCTGGCAGGTCATGGGCGCCACCCTGCTGTGGACCTCGGCGGCGGCCGTGCCGACGGCGCTGGCCGTACAGGTCTGGCGCTGCCTGGGCGGCCGGATCCGCGGGGCCGGGGAGGCCGGGCAGCGGCTGATCGGGCGGCCCCGCCCCGGCGGGCGCGGGACGGACGGCGTGAGCGGGGGGAGCGGCAAGGGCGGTGCCCGGCCGGTGCGGGTCCCGGACACCGGCGGCCGGCTGTCCGCGCGGTACGACGCCGCCCTCGAACCGTACGACGTCCTGCCCCTCGACCCGCCCTCCCTCGACCCGCCCTCCTGGCAGACGGCCCCCGCGAAGCCGCAGGAATCCGCGAAGCCGCAGGAATCCGCGGAGCCGCAGGGGTCCGCGAGGCCGCAGGAATCCGCGAGGCCGGAGTGGCCCCTGGAGCCGCAGGGGTCCGCGAGGCCGGACGGGGACGGGAAGCCGGTAGGGACGACCGCCGAGCCGCAAAGGCGCGTGAAGGCCGGGCTCGCGACGGGACCGGGACCCTCCGGCACCAGGGACAGCGGGAACAGCCGGAACACCGGGAACAGCCGGAACACCGGCACGGCGGCCGGCGGCGACGGCGTGTCCGACGGTCACCGGCAGCGGACCGCGGACGTCCGCCGGGACACCGCGGACAGCCCTCGGAACGCGGACAGCCCTCGGAACAAGGCGGTCGGCCTCCTGGACGGCGCGGACGCCCCCGTGCAGACGGACGCGGCGCCCGCCGCCCTCCCCCCGCAGGACGTCAAGCCCCCCGCCCCCACCGACGAGCCGGCGGGCTGATCCCGGTGACCCGGGTCACCCGGACGTCCCACTGACCTGCGCCCCGAGGGACCCGAGTGGCCCGCTGACGTGGAACCCGAGGGACCTCGGTGGCCCGCCGACGCGGGACCCGGCTGGCCCGGGGCACGCAGCGTCCGCAGGCCGCCCGTCTCAGCCGTCCGTGCCCAGCATGCCCCGCAGTTCGCTCGGCAGGTGGCGGTCGCAGGACTGCTGGGCCTGATGGGTGAGCGCGTCGTTCACACAGGAGTAGTAGTCGCGGTAGACGAACTGCGCGGCGAAGCCCGCGGCGACCAGGGCGAGCGCCAGGGACGCGGTGACCAGGCCGCTGATGGCCGCCGTCAGCTGGGGCCGGTTGCTCTCGGGCGCCGGGGCCGGCGCCGCGTTGTCCGGGCCGGGCCTGCGCGGCTTGGTGCGCAGGGCGCTGATGCCCCAGTACAGGGCGAGCGCGCCGAGCAGCAGGGCGACGGGCGCCCAGCCGAACAGGACGAAGAAGAAGGCCCACATGCCGGACAGCAGGGAGAACCGGGCGCGGCGCTGCGCGGGATCGGTGGGGTCCCAGCGCATGCCGGGGCCGGGCCTGCCCTGGCCGCCGCCCGGCTGTCCGGGCCCGCCGCCGGGCCGCTCGGGCCGCTCGCCGAAACCACCGGGGGAGCGGCCGGGCTGGCGGTCGCTCCACTGGCTGCCCCAGGGGGAACGGCCGTCACCGGAACCCTGGCCCTGGCCTTGTCCCTGGCCTTGACCGGAGGATCCGGAGTCCTGCCCGGAAGGCCCCTGCCCGGACGAGCCCTGCCCGGAGGGATGGCGGGGCTGCCAGGGCCGGTCGGGCGTGCCCTCGGCGGGCGGGGCGAACGGGTTGTCGTCGGGAGCGGAGCCGCCTCGTCCGCCGCCGTCGTCACCGCCCGCGGGCGCGTGGGGCGGTGAGGCGGGGCGCTCCCGCAGCAGCACGGCGCCGCGCTCCCCTCCCTGCACCGACAGCGGAGGGAGCGTGAGGAGTCGCGGGCTGCGGTCGGGCATCAAGTGAGCGTCTTCCCCTTGGTGAGTCACGACTGGTCGACTGGTCGGGCGGGTCCGCCGGGGCCGCCGTCCGGTCCGCGAGACGGTTCGCAAGCGGTGCGAAGAACGAACCGGCGGACGAAACCGGCAGGCGAACCGACAAGCAGCCCGGGGACGATCCGACAGGTCCCTCACCCCTTGAACGCCCGGAGCGCGGAGTGCGTTCCCCCGCTCTCCCCGGGTGTCCCCGGCGCGGTCCCGTACCAGGTCTGTGCAGACGCTACCTTCCGGCCACGCCCCCGTCCCATGGGGGCCGCCGGGAGTGCCGGTATCGTTGCTGGCGGTCGGCCGTTTCGTAGGCTTCCCCGTATCCGGGGGCGCGAAGCATTCGTACGACCGTACAAAACAGCTTCCCCGAGAAAGGGCCCCACCGTGGCCGCCAAGCCCGTGGCCAAGCGCCTCGTCGTGCTGGTCTCCGGATCCGGCACCAATCTGCAGGCGCTCCTCGACGCGATCGCCGAGGCCGGAGCCGAGGCGTACGGCGCCGAGATCGTCGCCGTGGGCGCCGACCGCGACGGCATCGAGGGGCTGGCGCGCGCCGAACGCGCCGGGCTGCCGACCTTCGTGCGGAAGGTCAAGGACCACGCCACCCGCGAGGAGTGGGACGCGGCGCTCGCCGAGGCCGTCGCCGCCCACGAGCCCGACCTCGTCGTGTCCGCCGGGTTCATGAAGATCGTGGGGAAGGAGTTCCTCGCGCGGTTCGGCGGGCGTTTCGTGAACACGCACCCCGCCCTGCTGCCCAGTTTCCCCGGGGCCCACGGCGTACGGGACGCGCTCGCGTACGGCGCGAAGGTCACCGGCTGCACCGTCCACTTCGTCGACGACGGCGTCGACACCGGACCGATCATCGCCCAGGGCGTGGTCGAGATCCGGGACGAGGACGACGAGAGCGCGCTGCACGAGCGCATCAAGGAAGTCGAGCGAAGGCTGCTCGTCGAGGTCGTGAGCCGGCTCGCCCGCCACGGCTATCGCATCGAGGGACGAAAGGTAGTTATCCAGTGACCGCCGAGAGCAACAAGCGGCCCATCCGGCGCGCGCTCGTCAGCGTCTACGACAAGACCGGTCTGGAGCAGCTCGCGCGCGGGCTGCACGAGGCGGGCGTCGAACTCGTCTCCACCGGCTCCACCGCCGCGAAGATCGCCGCGGCCGGCGTGCCCGTCACCAAGGTCGAGGAGCTGACCGGCTTCCCCGAGTGCCTGGACGGCCGGGTCAAGACGCTGCACCCGAAGGTGCACGCGGGCATCCTCGCCGACCTGCGGCTGGAGGACCACCGGCGGCAGCTGGCCGAGCTGGGCGTGGAGCCCTTCGACCTGGTCGTCGTGAACCTCTACCCGTTCCGCGAGACGGTCGCCTCCGGTGCCTCGCCCGACGAGTGCGTGGAGCAGATCGACATCGGCGGCCCCTCCATGGTCCGCGCCGCCGCCAAGAACCACCCCTCGGTCGCGGTCGTCACCAGCCCCGAGCGCTACGCCGACGTCCTCGCCGCGGTGCAGGACGGCGGCTTCGACCTGGCCACCCGCAAGCGGCTCGCCGCCGAGGCCTTCCAGCACACCGCGTCGTACGACATCGCGGTGGCGGGCTGGTTCGCCTCCTCCTACGCGCCCGTCGACGACTCGGCCTTCCCCGACTTCCTCGGCGCCACCCTGGAGCGCAAGAGCACGCTGCGCTACGGCGAGAACCCGCACCAGCCCGCCGCGCTCTACGTCGACGGCACCGGCACCGGCCTCGCCGAGGCGGAGCAGCTGCACGGCAAGGAGATGTCGTACAACAACTACACGGACACGGACGCCGCCCGCCGTGCCGCGTACGACCACGACGAGCCGTGCGTGGCGATCATCAAGCACGCCAACCCGTGCGGCATCGCGGTCGGCGCCGACGTCGCCGAGGCGCACCGCAAGGCGCACGCCTGCGACCCGGTCTCCGCCTACGGCGGCGTCATCGCCGTGAACCGGCCGGTCAGCAAGGAGATGGCCGAGCAGGTCGCGGACATCTTCACCGAGGTCATCGTCGCCCCCGACTACGAGGACGGCGCGCTGGAGGCCCTCGCCAAGAAGAAGAACATCCGGGTCCTGAAGGCGCCGGGCGCGCCCTCCCACCCCGCCGAGGTCAAGCCGGTCGACGGCGGCGCGCTGCTCCAGGTGACCGACCGCCTCCAGGCCGACGGCGACGACCCCGCCCACTGGACCCTGGCCAGCGGCGAGGCCCTGTCCGCCGACGAGCTGGCCCAGCTCGCCTTCGCCTGGAAGGCCTGCCGGGCCGTCAAGTCCAACGCCATCCTGCTCGCCAAGGACGGCGCCTCGGTCGGCGTCGGCATGGGCCAGGTCAACCGCGTCGACTCCTGCAAGCTGGCGGTCGAGCGGGCCGGCGAGGAGCGGGCGCGCGGCTCCTACGCCGCCTCGGACGCGTTCTTCCCCTTCCCGGACGGCCCCGAGATCCTGATCGCGGCGGGCGTGAAGGCGATCGTGCAGCCGGGCGGTTCGATCCGCGACGAGCAGGTCGTGGAGGCTGCCAAGAAGGCGGGCGTGACCATGTACTTCACGGGCACGCGCCACTTCTTCCACTGAGCACCTCCCCCTTGAGGTGCCCCTGAGCACCACCTTTGGCCGGTTCTTTACGGTCGGTGGTCATCCGGGCCGGTGCCGCACGTACCCTGTGCGGCCCACCCGGATGATCACCGCTGCGAGGACCGGCCGTTTCCATGACCTCTCACCCGGCCCGTCCCCGGCCCCGCCTGCGCCTGCCCGTCTGGCCCGTCCCGGTGCTGTGGACCGTCCTGCTCGGCCTGTGGGGGTTGTCCCGCGGGCACAGCGTGTGGCGGGACGAGGCCGCGACCTGGCTCGTGGCGCAGCGGTCGACCGGCGAGATCTGGCACACCCTCCAGCACGTGGACGCCGTGCACGGGCTCTACTACCTGTGGATGCATGCCCTCTTCGTCTGTTTCGGGCCCGGCATCACGACTCTCAGACTGCCGTCCGTGCTGGCCATGGCCGCCGCCGCGGCCTGCGTGACGGTCGTCGGGTGCCGCCTGCGCGGAGTGCGGACGGGACTGGCGGGCGGCCTGGCCCTGGCGCTGCTCCCGGCGATCCAGTTCCAGCTCCAGGACGGCCGTTCCTACGCGCTGGTCGCGGCCGGCGCCGGAATCTCGACGCTGCTGCTGGTGGCATTGCTCCACGGGCGCGGCGGGGCGGGGCGGTGGGCCGCCTACGGGGGCGTGGTCCTGGTGACCGGCCTGCTGCACTGGCTGTCCCTGCTGGTGCTCCCCGCGCACGCCGTGACCCTGCTCTGGACGCGCGCCGGGCGCGGGGCGCGGGCCCGGTGGGCGGCGGCGTCGGCGTGCGCCGTGGCCGGGGTGCTGCCGCTGGTCCTCTACAGCCGGACCCAGGCGGGCCAGGTGGCCTGGATACCCCCGCTGACCTGGCACACGGTGACCGGCCCCGCCGTCCTGCTGGCGGCGGGTGTCCTCGCGGCCCTGGCGGACCGGCCGCGGGCGGGCCGGCTGTCGGTGGCGGCCGTCGGGCTGCCGCTGCTCGCGGTGCCCCAACTCGGCCTGATCGCTCTCTCGTTCATTCAGCCGGTGTTCCTGGACCGGTACATCGCGTTCAGCCAGCTCGGGCTGGCCCTGCTCATCGGCGCCGCCCTCGACGCGGCGGCGCGGGCGGCGGCACCGCGGTTCCCGAGGGCGGTCTCGTGGCTGGTCCCCGTGGCGCTCGCGGCGGCGGTGGCCGCGCTGCTGCCGCAGTCCCTGGCCGTACGGTCGCCCAGCAGCAGGGTGGACGACGTGATGGCGGTCTCCGGCCACGTACGCAGGCTGCACCGGGACGGGGACGCGGTCCTCTTCGTCCCCGCCTTCCGGCGGGACACCGCGCTGGTCTCGCCCGGCGCCTTCACCGGCCTGCGGGACATCGCGCTGGTCCGCGGCCCCGCCGAGTCCGGGACGCTCGGCGGCGAGGAGGCGGATCCGGCCACGATCCATGCCCTGACCGTGGCCGAGCGCCGGGTCCTGCTGGTCACCGACGCGTCCCTGCCGCCCGGCCCGGCGCCCCTGGCCCGGGACGACGCGAAACTGGCCGCCCTGCGCACGCACTTCACGGTCGTCGCCGACGAACGGGTGCGGGGGCGGCGGGTGACGGTCTACGAACGCCGGTCCGCCGGCTCCCGGATCAGCTGACGGGCACCTCGCACCAGACGGTCTTCCCGTACGGCTCCTGCCGCACGCCCCAGCGCAGCGCGACCGAGTCGAGGAGGAGCAGTCCGCGCCCGGACTCCTCCTCCTCGCCCGCGTGCCGCACCACCAGCCACGCGTGCGGCTCCCGGTCCGTGACCTCCACCCGGACCCGGCCGCTGCCCGTGCCGTGCACCCGTACGGACACGGGGGTGCCCTCGCCGACGTGCCGAACCACGTTGGCCAGCAGCTCGCTCACGCACAGCTGCACGTCCGGGCACGGCCGCCCGAGGTACTCGCGCACCGCCCGCCGCACCTCCGGTACGGCCTTGGGCAGCGCGAGCAGATCCAGCGTCAGCGCGGACCTCACCCCGCCGCCCCCTCGCGCAGCGCGGCGGCCAGGGCCCGCGCGGTGTCCAGGTTGCAGTTCCCGAGTGCGATGAGCGGGGCGGTGTACGACCCGGCGAGCGAGGGCGCTTCGAGCCCCAGCGAGGGAAGGGTGATGCCGTGCGCGGCGAGTGCGGCGCGCAGTGCCTCCAGGTGGGCCTCGGCTTCCTGGACGTGGGGTTGAGGCACGGGCGTACGCCTTTCTGTGTGCGATGCGTGACGATGCACTCACACAGTGGCGTGGGGCGGCGTACCGTGAAAGGGGTTCGGGTTGCGCACGGTAACTGGTAAACGGTGGTGATGAGTTGTGCCTGCTCGCAAGGACCCCGACGCCTCGACGAGCGTCCCTTCCTTCTACGGCGCGGAGTTGCGCTTCAAGCGGGAGTCGGCGGGCCTGACGCTGGAGCAACTGGCCGAGGGGAGCTTCCGGGGGATCTCGTTCCTGAGTCAGATCGAGAGAGGGGAGCGGCGGATGCCGGTCGATCTCGCCCGGCATGTGGACGACAGGCTGGGAACGGACGGGTTTTTCCAGCGGCGGTGTGAAGACGTCGCCAAGGCCCGTCAGGTCGGGCACGCGTGGTACTACGCCGACATCCCGGATATGGAGAAACGGGCGCTAACGGTGGAAGAGTGGGCGCCTATCGGCCTGCCGGGTCTTCTTCAGACCGGGGCGTACCTCCGCGGTCGCATCGAATGCATCGACCCGGAGGCGTCTCCGGAGGAGGTCGAGAAGCGCGTCCATGGGCGACTGGCGCGTGGCGAGTTGTGGGAGTGCCCGGACCGTCCCACCTATTGGGGGATCGTCCGAGAGTCGGCCATCCGACAAGCCCCGGTTCCCCCGGCAGTCATGGCTGAGCAGGTGGAACACATCCTCGACATCGTCCGCTCCACGCGGAGCGTTATCCAAGTGGTCCCGGAAACGTCCTTCTGGTGCCCGCTCGACTACGGCATGGTCAAGATCATGACCTTTGCCGACGCCCCGCCGCTGGTATACACAGAGGGCGATCACACGGGGCAGCTCATCGACTACCCGGCTGAGGTGGCGACGTACCGTCGTAAGTACGACCTGCTGAGGGCCGTCGCGCTGTCACCACAGGCATCCCTGGCTTTGATGAAACATGCAGCGAGGACCTACAAACATGAAGCAGAGCAAATGGATTGACCCGCGCACGATAGCTTGGCGCAAGAGCAGCTACAGCAACGGCGACGGCGGTGACTGCGTCGAAGTAGCCGACGTTCCCGCCTTCATCCCCGTCCGCGACTCCAAGAACCCCGGGGGATGCGTCCTCCTCTTCCAGCGGAGCGCCTGGGCACCGTTTCTCGACGCGCTCAAGAACCGGTGAACGCATGACGGCGGCCTCCGGCCCTCCCCCAGGAGGGGCCGGAGGCCACCGCCGTCAGGCGGGCCCGGCTCAGCAGGGGCGCAGGGACCAGATCGGGTCCCACGTGGCCGTACCGGCCTCGTAGGCGGTGGACGTCCAGCGGACGCTGCCGTCCTTGTTGAAGAACCTGGCGACCGTGCCGGGCGTCTGGTTGTTGGTGAAGGGACCGTTGCCGGTCCAGTTGTTGAGGTTCCACGTCTGGCACTTGTAGAAGTCGAACTTCTGGCCGTTGACGATCATGCAGAGGTGGCCGTACGCGCAGTCCAGGTCCTTCAGGGCGGCCCGGCCCTTGGGTGCGGCGGTGACGGTCAGGCCGTCGTAGCGGACCGCGTCGGCGGACACGTGCAGCGCCTTCGGGTGGCCGGCCAGGACCTGCTCGGCCTGCTGCTGGAGGCTGGTCACCCGGGTGCCGGCCGGGTCCGCGGCGGAGGCCGCGGCCGAGGCGCCGGCGATCAGTGCGGTGGCCGCGACGAGCAGCGCGGCGGGCTTCTTCACGTTCACAGGTTCCCCCATGTGACGAAGGTGGTCGTTCCGCCGGAGCGGAGTGGTTCCACCGTCGCAGGGGCCGCGCGGCGCCGGTACCTCGGAAGTCTCAGGGTCACCTGCGGCCCGGGGGCGTGTACTCCTTGAGGTAGTGGGCGACGCGGGCGCAGTAGTCGCGGTACTTCGGGGGAACTCCGCCCGCGCCGTTCACCTTCCGGAACGACGTCCGGTAGGCGGCGGCGATCAGCACCCGCTTGTCGCCGGGCAGGCCCGGTTTCAGGTTCGGCGCGATGAAGCACAGGTAGCGGCCCATGGCGGGGATGGACACGGCGGCCGGGAACGGGGGCCGGGGGATCGTGGCCGCCGGCTGCCCGTCGGACCGGATCCACCAGCGCAGCACGCGCGGGGTCCAGCGGGCGATGCCGTACTCGTCCTTGGCGGGGTCGGACAGGTTGGGATCGAAGTCGCTCTCCGCCTTCAGCATGGCCGCGATCAGGGCGGGGGTGACGTCCGGGTTAGGGCAGGCGTGGGCGGCGTCGACGATCAGCGGCCGGTAGGAGGGCGGAACGCCCTGGTCGGTACGGAGTTCGGGGGCGCCGTAGGTGGCGGGGGCGACGGCTCCCGGCAGGGCCGCGGTGTCCCCCGGGCGGATCGTGGTGCTCGCGGCGGGCGGCGGGTCGTGCGCCAGGGCGCCGATGCCGTAGCCGAGCGCGGCGACGGCCGCCCCGGCGAGCACGCCGCCGGTGAGCAGCCGGCCGCGGCGGCCCCGCGCGGCGCCCCGCGGGCGCAGCCGCCGGACGACGGGCGGACGCGCGGTGCCCGCCGCGGCCCCCACGCGTCGCAGCAGGGCCTCGGTGCCGATCCGGCCTGCGTGCGTGCGGGTCAGGCACTCCTGGAGGATCTCCCGCCAGACGCACGGGAGTCCGGGGGACAGGGTGAGCTGGGCCGTGCCGCGGGCGTAGGCGACGGCGGCGTCCCGGCGGGCCGTCGGGGTGCCGCCGGGCAGCGGGAAGGCGCCGGTGAGGGTCAGGTGGGCGAGGACGCCGAAGGCCCAGATGTCGGCCGACGGGCGGATCTGGCGCCCGCGCTCGCCGACCTCGGACCACAGCAGCTCGGGCGGGGTGTAGTCGGGGGTGGAGAAGGCGGGGGAGTAGGCGTGGGTGCCTTCGAGTTCGGCGGCCATGTTGAAGTCGGCCAGGCGTGCCGAACCGTCGTGCATCAGCAGCACGTTGGCCGGTTTCAGGTCACCGTGCACCCAGCCGGCCCGGTGCAGCTGGGCCAGGCCCTCGCAGATCTGGGCGAGCAGCGCGTCCCCCGCGGCGGGCCGGGACCCGGCGGCGAGCAGCGCGGCCAGCGAGCCCTCCGCCTTCTCCAGGACGAGGACGGTGGCACCGTCGAGGCCGGGGTGGTCCGGGTCGTCGACGGTGAGGGTCTCGTACATCCGGATCAGCCGGGGCCGGCGCAGCCGGCGGTGCAACGTCACCTCCCGTTCCACGAGTTCACGCAGATGGGCGAGGCGGCGCGGGGTGCCCGTGCCGGTGGGCAGGAACTTCAGCGCGGCCGTGCGCGGCAGGTCGGGCGGGGTGCCGCCCCCCGCGCCGCCGCCCGCTGCGGTGCGCCGGGCCTCGTACACGCTGCCGAAGGCACCCGTGGCGATGGGCCGCCGCACCTCCCAGACGCCGACCCGGTAACCGCGGGGCACCGGCACGGCGTACGGCTCGCTCACCGCTGGTCCGGGCCGGGGAGGGCCGGCCGCCCGGCCGGCACCGTCCGGCGCCGCGGCGGCGGCGCGGCCAGCACCACCAGGTCGTCCTCGCGCACCAGGTCGAAGCGGAGCGCGAGCGAGACCAGCGACTCCTTCTTGCCGTTGAGCCGCGGACCGGTCTCGGCGGTGTCCGGACCGGGTTTGAGGCGCAGCTTCACGGCCAGGTAGTCGATGTTCCACTGCACCGACGTACGGGACGCGGCGGGCCAGGCGGGCCGCAGCCGCTCCACGACCTGGTCGACGGTGGGCAGCGGTGCGTGCGGGTCGCCCCGCAGCCGGGGCTCGCACAGGGCGGCGAGCACCGCGAAGTAGCGCTTGGCCCGGTCCACGGAGAAGGCGGGCGCGGTGGGTTCGCCGTCCGGCCCGTCCGGTCCGGCGAGGTAGTCGTGCCGGGGCGCCCACACCTCGATCGGCAGCAGGTCACCGGCGGCGGGCAGCACGATCCGGGAGAACTCGAAGGGGACGGGGGCGTCCAGCCGTCCCGGCCCGACCTTGATGTGCTCGCCCGCGCCCTCCGGGTTCTCCACGACGTAGGTCTGGTGCGCGGAGAGGTTGCTGAGTATCCAGAAGGCGCCGTGCGCGGTGATCACACCGGCGCGGCGGGAGACCCCGTCGTGCCCGATCACCAGGTCGTTGCCGGCGGCGGAGCGCCCGAAGGCGAGGCGGTCGCCGGGCGCCAGCCGCAACTGGGTGCCGTTTCGCTCGTCCTCCGTGGTCGGCGGAGGTACCACGATGATGCTGTACAAGGTGCGTCTCCCCGTGCCTGACGGCTACGGACCCCAGAGTAGGGCGACGCACCAGGGCCGTGTCTCCCCTTGCACGGGGTGAGACACGGCCCTGGTGGTGAATGGCGTGAACCGGCCAGTCCTATGGTCGGACGGTCGGTCCGGCCGGTCAGTAACGCGGGCGGTTGAACCAGGCCTTGCCCTTGGAACCGCCGACGAAGCAGGCGATCAGGACCGCGAGGACCAGGTGGACGAGGCCCACGATCGTGAACGGCCACAGGCCGAGCACCGCGGTGACGATGCCGAAGACCAGGAGGGTGATCCGGGCACCGTTGCCGCCGGAGGTGAACTTGGTGGCCAGCACGGCCGCGAACACACCCCACGCGATCGCGAAGACCACCAGCGCCCACAGCCTGCCGGTCGAGTAGTCGGCGAGCTGCTGGAAGGCGGAGTTGTCCTTGAGGCTGTCGTCCTTCTGGGCGGCGTTGATGGTGGCCGCCGCGACGGCGAAGATGCCCGCGCCGATCACCTGGAGGCCGACGATCACCCACAGCATCACGCGGGCCGCGCTCACGTTGCCCGGCATGGTCTGCGGGGCGCCGGCGCCGTAGGGCTGCTGGCCCAGCGGCGGGGCCTGCGGGTAGCCGTAACCGGGCGCCTGGCCCTGCGGGGGCTGGCCGTAACCGGGCTGCTGCTGCGGGGCGCCGTAGGGGTTGTTCGGGTCGCCGTAACTCATGGCGGTGGTTTCCTCCGTGGATCAAGTGCGGGGACGACGCGCGGCACCGTACGGAGGAGATGTCTACAGAAAGCGGTCCGTCCCCCCGATGAGCTGCCCGCGGCACTGTGCTGCTCATCGTTCTTGACCGAATGCTTACTTGTCCAGTCGTATCAGTCATGTGTTGTGCAAGTGCAACATCACGATCATGGGAGCGCACGACGGGCGGCGGCCGGACCGCCCTGATTGGAACCGGGGGCCGGTCATCCGCGAGGATGGGTACATGACCGCCCAGATTCTCGATGGCAAGGCCACCGCAGCCGCGATCAAGTCCGATCTGACCGTCCGCGTGGCGGCGCTGAAGGAGAAGGGCGTCACGCCCGGCCTCGGCACGATCCTGGTCGGTGACGACCCCGGCAGCCGCAAGTACGTCGCGGGCAAGCACCGCGACTGCGCCCAGGTCGGCATCGCCTCCATCCAGCGCGAGCTTCCGGCCACCGCCACCCAGGAGGAGATCGAGGCGGCCGTCCGCGAGCTGAACGAGGACCCCGCCTGCACCGGCTACATCGTCCAACTGCCGCTGCCCAAGGGCATCGACGAGAACCGGATCCTGGAACTGATGGACCCGGACAAGGACGCCGACGGCCTGCACCCGATGAACCTCGGCCGCCTCGTCCTCAACGAGCCGGCCCCGCTGCCCTGCACCCCCAACGGCGTGCTGACCCTGCTGCGCCGCTACGGCGTGGAGATCAAGGGCGCCGAGGTCGTGGTCGTCGGCCGCGGCGTCACCATCGGCCGCCCGATGCCCCTGCTGCTCACCCGCCGCAGCGAGAACGCCACGGTCACCCAGTGCCACACCGGCACCCGTGACCTGTCCGCGCACCTGAAGCGGGCCGACATCATCGTCGCCGCGGCCGGTTCCCCGCACCTGATCCGCGCCGAGGACGTCAAGCCGGGCGCGGCCGTCCTCGACGTCGGTGTCTCCCGCAACGACGAGGGCAAGATCGTCGGGGACGTCCACCCGGACGTCGCCGAGGTGGCCGGCTGGCTCTCCCCGAACCCCGGCGGCGTCGGCCCGATGACCCGGGCCCAGTTGCTGGTGAACGTCGTCGAGGCGGCGGAGCGCAGTGTCGGCTGAGGCGGGCGGCGCCGTGCGGGAGACGGCCGGGGAGGGGTCGGGCGGACAGGCCCGGCGGAACACTCCGGAGGGCTCCGGTCCCGGATCCCGGGCCCGGGCCGGGACCGATGCCGGTTCCGGGCAGGACAAGCGCCGTGCGCGCCGGGGCACGCGCCGCTTCCCCCTGTTCACCAAGGACACCGCACGCCCCGAGGGCGGCGGCCGGGCCGCCCCCGGCGACGCACCGGCGCCCGCCCGGCAGTGGCCGCTGCTCACCGTGCTGATCGTGGTCGGCATCGGTCTGCTGGTGACCGCCCTCGACGCGTTCCGGGTGGGCCTGCTGCTGATCGGCGCCGGTCTGCTGGGCGGGGCGGTGATGCGCTGGATGCTGCCCCGCGTCGGCATGCTCGCCGTCCGCTCCCGGTTCACCGACATCGTGACCTACGGGATCCTCGGCCTCGTCATCGTGCTGCTGGCCCTGATGGCGCAGCCCCGGCCGTGGCTGGAGATCCCGTTCCTGGACGACGTCCTGCACTACACGGTCCGCAACCACTGACGCGGTCCCTACACCCTCGTGCGTAGGGTGACGGCGGCCCATCCTCTCCCCCGAGTCAGGACGGGCCGCCGCCGGGATCAACCCTGCGGGACGGGAACGGGCGGTTCAACGCCTGTCCGCGCGCTGTGGCACGGAAGTGACTGTTCCGCTACGGTGTCCGCGCTTCGCCACAGGCATGTCCATGATCGGCGTGGGAACCGTTCGCCGCGCCTGTGTCGTCACTCGCCGCGAGAAGCGGTGCGGGAGCAGCGCGAGCAGCAGGGCGAGGGGCGGCGTGGGACGCCGGGAGGTGAGCGATGGGCGCCTGGCAGCCGTTGCCGGACGATCTGCCGCCGGAGGTACGGCACTTCGTGGAGCAACTGCGGATCCTCAAGGACGGGACCGGCCTCAGCCTGGTCTCGCTCGGCGCGCGCACCGCGTACAGCAAGTCCTCCTGGCAGCGCTACCTCAACGCCACCCAGCCCCCGCCCCGGCAGGCGGTCGCCGCGCTGTGCCGGGTGGCGGGCCTGGCCGGGGCGGAGGCCGAACGCCACACCGTGCGCTGGGAGATGGCCGTCAAGGTCTGGCCCAGGCCGACCGCGACGGCGGCGGTCCCCGCGCAGGCGCACGCGCAGGTCCAGGCACCGGGGCAGGTGCTGGTGCCGGTGGCGCCGCCGGTGGCGGACGGGTCCGGAGGTGAGGTTCCGGAGGCCTACGAGGAGGTCCCCACCGTTCCCTGGTGGGACCGGCCCGAGGAGCGGCCGGGGGTGCCGCGGCACGGGCCCGGCGGACGTCTGCTGGTGTACGCCGTCGCGCTGCTCGCCGCGCTGCTGGTGACCGCGGTCGTGGGCGCCGTCGCGCTGGGATGACGCGAGGACGGGACGACGACGAGGCGACACCGGCGGGGTGTGTCCCGTGGTGTGTCGATGTGTTGACAAAATAGGGATCTGGGGCGAAGTCGTCCGACGGCAGGGCCTGCTCCGAACGAGAGGCCCTGGCGCGGGCGGTCAGCGCGACGGCGCGTGCCCCCGCCCGAACGGGCGCCACGCGCGGGGAAGCACCGGCACGAACCGGGGGGAAGAGGGGAAGCAGCAATGCCTCGTTGGAAGGCCTTGCCCGAGGATCTGGATCCGCAGGTCAAGGAGTTCGCGAGCCAGTTGCGGCGGCTCGTGGACCGGGGCGGCCTCAGCATCGCGGCGCTCGCCGACCGCACCGGCTACAGCAGGACGTCCTGGGAGCGCTACCTCAACGGCCGGCTGCTGGCGCCCAAGGGCGCGGTGGTCGCGCTCGCCGAGGTCACCGACACCAACCCGGTCCACCTGACCACGATGTGGGAGCTGGCCGAGCGCGCCTGGAGCCGCGCCGAGCTGCGCCACGACCGGACCATGGAAGCCATCCGTATCGCCCAGGCGCGCGCCGCACTGGGGGAGTTCGACGCACCCGCACCGGGGACGGAGAGCATCGGCACCCTGCCGGACGGCGCGTGGCCGAACGGCCCGCGGGCGGACGGCCCGCAGTCGAACGGCACGCCGTCCGGTGGCACGTATGCGAAGGGCACGCATGCGGGCGGGACCACGACGAGTGGGACCGACGTGAACGGGGTCGAGGCGAAGGGGACCACGGCGAACGGGGTCGAGGCGAAGGAGACCACGGCGAACGGGGTCGAGGCGCACGGCGGCGAGACGAGCAACGGCAGGGCGAACGGCAGTAAAGCGAACGGCGGTAAAGCGAACGGCAGTAAGGCGAACGGCGGCAAGGTGAGGGTGCCGCGCTGGGGGAGCGCCCAGGTGCCGGGCACGCTCCTCGCGGGCATCGCGGGCCCGGCGGGGGTGTCCCCGACGGTTCCGCCGCAGCCGACGGCGTCCGACGCGGACGCGCGGGACAGGGGCGCGCGGGAGTGGAAGGGGCGTGAGAAGGAGGCGTGCGAGCAGGGGCCGCGGGGGACGGCGCCGGCGTCCGGATCCCGTACCGGCACCGACGGCGACGCCCGCACCGCTCCCGGCGCCGTCCCCGTCGCCGGGTCCCGCGCCGGATCCGCCGCGACGTCCACCGTCAAGTCCTCCGCCGGGGCGCAGGGGACGCATGACGACGCCGAGGCCGACGCCGACACCGACGCGGTCACCGACTCCGGCTCCGAGTCCGGTTCCGGTGCAGATTCCGGCTCGGCCGCCGGTCCGGCCCGGAAGGTGAACTCGTGGGGTGTGGCCGGGTACCGGGGGCCGGCCCCGATGGGCGGCAAGCGCGAGTCCGGCGGCGCGGCCACCGCACCCGGCGTCGAACCGCCCCAGCCCTCGCACCCGGCCGTCCCCACCCCCGTTCCCGCCCCCACGCCCGGTACGGTCGCCGCCGTTCCGGGCGGCGCAACGGCCTCCGTCTCCGGGACCGGGACCGGGGCCACCCCCGGCGGTTCCCCCACTGCCGCTCCCGCCCCCGCTCCCAGCGGGATGTTCCGGCGGCAGTTGGCGATGTTCTTCGCGGGCATGGCCGCGACGCTCCTGGTGATCGGGGTCGTCTTCTACTTCACGGGCGGCATCGGCGGGACGAGGACGCGGGGCGCGACCACCTCCCCCTCGCCGTCCGCCACCACCGGCCCCAGCCTGCCGCCCGGCGTGAAGTGCGCAGGGGAGGGCTGCGCCGGCAAGGACGCCGAGGCCATGGGGTGCAGTGGCGAGCGGGGGACCACGGACCGCAGCGTCACCGTGGGCACGACCCTCGTCGAGGTCCGCTACAGCAAGACCTGCGGTGCCGCCTGGGGCCGTATCACGCAGGCGGCGCAGGGCGACGAGGTCAAGGTCACGGTCGGCACACGGACGCGGACCGACACGCTCGCGACCCCGGGCGACACCATCGCGTACACGCCGATGCTGCCCGTGAAGGACGCGGCACAGGCGACGGTGTGCGTGACGCTCGCGACGGGTGAGCAGGGGTGCACGAGGTAGGCGGTGCGGCGACGGCGCGCCACGGCAGCGGAGGGGCGGGCGCGCAACGGAGCGGCACGCCGGAAAGAAGTGGCGGCCGGCGTGCATGAGGTCCGCCGTTCGGGGCACGTGCACCTCACCCCCACGGGAGTCCGGTGCTCCGGTACCCCCATCCGGCGGCCGCCTTCGTCTCTCCTCTCCCGGACGGGCGGCCGCCTCCCGTGCCCTCTCTTTCCCCGTCCCCCGCCCGTCACCTGCCCTTCCCGGGTCACTCTGTGGGACGGGCCACAGGGGCCCGGCCGTGCGGGGTGCCGGATGCGCGATAGCCTGACCGCTGGATCTCTCTTGACGCCGAGAGATCGATCATCCTCACGTTTGATCGATCATCGCGGTGGGCGTACGGCCGCCAACCGGACGCGGGGATCCTGCACCCCGGGGCAGGGACGCCCCGACCGCCAGCTGTCATACGGAGAACGCCATGACCCGCACTCCCGTGAACGTCACCGTCACCGGCGCGGCCGGCCAGATCGGTTACGCCCTGCTCTTCCGCATCGCCTCCGGCCAGCTGCTCGGCGCGGACGTGCCGGTCAAGCTGCGCCTCCTGGAGATCACGCCGGCCCTCAAGGCCGCCGAGGGCACGGCCATGGAGCTGGACGACTGCGCGTTCCCGCTGCTCCAGGGCATCGACATCAGCGACGACCCGAACGTCGCCTTCGACGGCACCAACGTCGCCCTCCTCGTCGGCGCCCGCCCGCGCACCAAGGGCATGGAGCGCGGTGACCTCCTGGAGGCCAACGGCGGCATCTTCAAGCCGCAGGGCAAGGCCATCAACGACCACGCCGCGGACGACGTCAAGGTTTTGGTCGTCGGCAACCCGGCCAACACCAACGCGCTGATCGCCCAGGCCGCCGCCCCGGACGTACCGGCCGAGCGCTTCACCGCCATGACCCGCCTCGACCACAACCGCGCGCTGACCCAGCTCGCGAAGAAGACGGGCTCGACGGTCGCCGACATCAAGCGCCTGACCATCTGGGGCAACCACTCCGCCACCCAGTACCCGGACATCTTCCACGCCACGGTCGCCGGCAAGAACGCCGCCGAGGTCGTGGGCGACGAGAAGTGGCTGGCCGAGGACTTCATCCCGACCGTCGCCAAGCGCGGCGCCGCCATCATCGAGGCCCGTGGCGCCTCGTCGGCCGCCTCCGCCGCCAACGCCGCCATCGACCACGTGCACACCTGGGTCAACGGCACCGCCGAGGGCGACTGGGTCTCCATGGGCATCCCGTCGGACGGCTCCTACGGCGTCCCGGAGGGCCTGATCTCCTCCTTCCCGGTCACCTGCAAGGACGGCAAGTACGAGATCGTCCAGGGCCTGGAGATCAACGACTTCTCCCGCGCCCGCATCGACGCCTCCGTCAAGGAGCTGGCGGAAGAGCGCGAGGCGGTCCGCGGCCTCGGCCTCATCTGAGTCACAGGACCAGCACAAGGGCCCCGTTCCGGTTCACCGGAACGGGGCCCTTGTGCTGCGCGCCCCCGCATCCCGGCGTCCGGTGCGCCGGACGACGACGGCGCGGCAGGAGGCCACGGCGGCGTGTGGCTGCCGTCACGGTAGTGCCCACTTGACAATTCGCTTCCCTCGCGAGTCGAGACGCCCCTATGCTGATGGTCCATCAGCACCACGTGCAGCGAGCATCGTTCACACCTCGGGGGAGTCGCGTGAGCACCGCATTCGTGCCCCAGCAACCGCAGCCCGCGCCTCCGGACGCGCCGCCGTCCGTGCCGCCGCACGCCAGCGAGGCCACCCGGTTGCTGTGCGCGGGCACCTACCTGGACCCTGCGTACCGGGACCGCGTCATCGAGGAGCTGCACCTCAACGAGCAGCGCATCGTCGCCCCTTCGCTGGGCTTCGACGCGGCCCGGGTCCTCGCCCACGCCCTGCGCGCCCGCCGGGTCGAGGTGGGATGGGCGGCGGGCATCGTGGGGCTGTGGATCGTGGGGTGGCCGCTGACCGGCGGGGCGATGGTGGCCTATCTCCTGCCCAGTCTGCTGCTCGCGGGGGGCGTGGCCGTACGGAGCGACGATCCCGGCACGCCGGCCTCGCGCAGGGGGGCGGCGTTCGCCATGCGCTGGCTCGGCCGTCTGGTGTTCGGCCTCTTCCTGCTCGCCACGGTGGTCGCCGCGTTCTCCAGCGAGGAGGACGCCTACTACGCCACCGGGTTCAAGGCCTTCCTGCTGACCCTCCTGCCCTCCGTCTCCCGCCTGGCCGGCGGCCACGAAAGGGTGAGCGCGCTCCAGGCCTGGCTGGCCCTCGTCCTGTTCCTGGCCGTCGCGGTCTGCGCGGGCGTCCAGCGCAGCCAGTTCGCCCGGGCGCTGGGCGCCGAACTGGCCCCGGACCGGTTCCCGGACGCCGCCTCGGACCCGGCGGAGCGTGCGGACAGCCCGCGCTTCCAGCGGCTGAAGGAGCGCATCCGGCTCGAACAGCACGCCCCGCTCATCATGTACCGCGAGACCCGTCCGTTCTGCGGTGCGGGCCGGGCCCACGACACCTGGGTGCTCGCCGTCGAGATGCGGCCCGTCGAAGGGCGGCAGCCGCGTCCGCTGCGCAACCGCACGGTCCTGGACACCGTGCGCCCGCTCCTGGAGGGGCTGCGGCTGCCCCCGGAGTACGCCGGGCACGCGGTGCGCGACCGGCTGCGCCGGCTCGAACTGGACGAGTGCGTGTTCCTGCCCGCCGAGGGCCTGACTCGCCGTGAGGACGCCCCCTACGACCGGCAGGCCTTCGAGGAACACCGGGAGCGGGCCGTCGAGGAGGGCGCCGAGAAGAGGCGGCACTTCCTGCGGGTGCGGGTCGGCGGCTGGGAGGAGGAGCTGGTCGTCACCGTGTACGTGCGCGTCCACACCCAGGGCCGCATGCTCATGCTGGAGATCGCACCCCATGTGCTGATGCCGGTCCGCGAGGACTTCGAGGACGCCGACCGGATGGCCCACCAGTTTCGCAACAACAGCGTCTTCGGCAGGATCACCTGGGCCGCCGGACAGGTTCCTGCCTCGGCGGTACGTTCCTTCGTCACCCTCTGCCAGGCCGCCGGTCACGCCTGGCGGCTGGCCACCGGCGGCTACGGCAACGCCCTGCCGGACGGGCCGGCGGTGTCCGTGCGGGAACTGGGCGCGGCGGCCTCCGGCTCGCTGTTCCAGCAGATGGACGTCGACCGCTACCTGCGCAGCATCCAGGACCGCATCGCCCACGGCGTCCGTACGGCCCTGAGCGAACACGGCTACCAGACGGGTGAGTTCGTGCAGAAGGTCGTCAACATCAGCAACGGCGGGGTGCACATCGACTCCGTGGCGGGCAGTACGTTCGCGATCGGCACCCACGCCCAGGCGCGCTCCGCGACGACCGGAGCGCCCCCACCGCCCACCACCTCCCCGACCACCGGCGGCCACGCACCGCAGAAGGGAACCGGCAGCGATGACCAGTCCGGATGAGCCGGGCGTCAGCATCGGCGACGTCTCCCACAGCACCTTCGCCATCGGCAGCCACGCGCACGCCGAGAGCCACCACCACGCGGCCCCGCGCGACCCCGCCGCCGAGGAACTGCTCGCTGCCGTGAGGGAGTTGCGCGCCGACCTGAGCCGGCTCCGCGACACCGACCAGACCCGGGCCCTGGCCGCCACCCTGGCCGACACCGAGGGCGAGATCACCCGCACCGGCACCGCCGGGGAGAGCCGGCGGCAGCGGCTGCGCGAGCTGCTCACCGACGCCCAGTCCGTACTGACCCTGTTCGCGTCGGCCGGGACGGTGGCCGGCCTGCTCGGAATGTGAGAGGAGCACAGCGTGACGAACGGGGGCGGGCGGTACTGGAACGAAGAGGCCCAGCGCTGGGAGAACGGCAGCCGGGACACGGCCGCGGCGGTCACCCCGCCGCCGCCCGCCCGGCCGGCCCACGCGCCGGACGCGGCGGCACCGGGGCCGGTCCTGGACCCCGACGCGTCCGGCGCCCACCGGACCGTGACGGAACCGCCCACCGCGCCGGTGCCCTCGGCCCCGCCGCCCACCGCGCCGGTGCCCTCGGTCCCGCCACCCACCGCACCGGCGGCACCGGCCGCGCCGGCGGCACCGACCGCCCCGGGTCCGCCGGCCGCTCCCGGCGGGTACAGCCGCCGTACCGTCTGGGCGGTGGTGGCCGCGGCCGCCGGAGTCGGGGTCGCCGTCAGCCTGGTGGTGACGCTGGGCTTCGGCGGCGGTGACGACGGCAAGGGCGCGCCGTCGGCCGTGAGCACGTCCGCCGCGTCCACGGCGCCCGAGCCGTCGCCCTCGGCGGACGTCTCCGAGGAGGCCACCAGCGTCAGTCCGTCCCCCACCGCGGCGGAGCCGCCGGCCGGCTACGCGCTGGAGGACGACCCGGAGGGGTTCCGGATCGCCGTGCCCGAGGGCTGGGGACGCCAGACCGTCGGTTCCCAGTTCGGCATGGACGTCGTCAACTACCGCAGCGGCTCGGGCGACCGGCGGATCCAGGTGTACCAGGTGGCGGAGACCTCACCCGACGCCTCCTTCCAGCTGTACCTCTCCGACGAGGTCCCCAAGCCCCGCGGCTTCCACAAACTCGCGCTGGACCACGTCGACGGCGCCGGCGTGAGCGGGACCCGCATGGAATACACCGCCGCCACCCTCAAGGGGGAGCCGGACATCGGCACCTGGCACGTCTTCGACGAGCGCTTCCGCGCCGCCGACGGCAAGATCTACGCGATCGCCGCCTACGGGCCCGACGCCGACGGCGCGGACGGCGAACTGCGGGACCTCACCACCGCGCTGGACTGGTTCTGCCCGCCCGGCACGGTGTGCCCGGCACCCACCCCCACGAGCTGACCCGCCCCTCTCCGCAAGGAGCCGACCCGCTCCACCCTCACCGAGCCGGCCCGGCCCGCCGGCCCCCTGCGCTCCCGCCCCGCGGACCCGCGCAGGGCGGCCGGTGCCCGCCGTGCCCGCCCGGGTGGCCCGTGCCCCCGTCCCCACCCGGCGGCCCGTCCCCGGCTCCTGCGGCGGCAGCCGTGCTCCCCGTCCCCGCCCGGCGGCCCGGGCCCGACGAGGTCCGGTCGGCGCGAGCGCCCGCCCCGGGCGGGGTCACCCCGGCTCGGCGCCGCTCCCGCGCAGCACCTCCGCGCTCCCGCGCAGCTCGTCCGCGATGCCGCGCAGCGCCTGCGCGGCCCGTCGCTGCAACCCCGGCCCGAAGGTGACCCGGGTGGCCCCGAGCCCGCCCAGCTCCGCGGGCGAGGGCCCGGTGCCGTCCAGCCGGGCCAGCACGTTCAGCGGGCCCTGGATCCCGGCCCGCAGCAGGGGCAGGACGTCCACCGGGGCGAGGATCGGATACACGCAGTCGGCGCCCGCCGCCACGTACGACGCGGCCCGGCCGATGGCCTGTCCGGGATCGCCGTCGCCGTGCACGAAGGTGTCGACGCGGGCGTTCACGAACAGCCGGTCCCCGGCGGCCGCACGCACCGCGGCGAGGAAATCGGCCTGCTCGTGCGGGTCCTTGAGGACGCCCCCGCGCGAGTCCTCCAGGTTGCAGCCCACGGCCCCCGCCTCCAGCAGCCGCTCCACCAGTTCCTCGGCCGGGAGCCCGTAACCGTCCTCGACGTCCGCCGACACCGGTACGTCCACGGCCCGGGCGATGCGCGCCACCGCGGCGAACATCTCCTGTGCCGGGGTGGCCCCGTCCGCGTGGCCGAGGCAGGCGGCGACCCCGGCACTGGGCGTGGCGAGCGCCGGGAACCCGGCCTCGGCGAACACCCGCGCGCTGGCCGCGTCCCAGGGGCCCGGCAGGACCAGGGGATCACCGGGCAGCCGCCCGTGGTGCAGGGCGCGGAAGACGTCCGCCCCGGCCCGGGCCCGATCCGCGTCGGAACGCGCGTCCGTGTTCACTTCTGGAGGCCTCCGGGCGGGACACGGCGGCTGACCATCAGGCGGTTCCAGCCGTTGATGACGGTGATCAGGGCGATGAGATGGGCGAGTTCGGCCTGATCGAAGTGGTCGGCGGCCTCCTCGTACACCGCGTCCGGCACGAAGCCGTCGGTCAGGACGGTGACCGCCTCGGTCAGGGCCAGCGCGGCGCGCTCCCGCCCGGTGTAGAGGTCCTCGGCCTCCTCCCAGGCGTTGAGGAGCTGGATCCGGTCCTCCGACTCGCCGTTCTTCCGGGCGAGCCCGAGGTGCATGTCCAGGCAGAAGGCGCAGTGGTTGACCTGCGAGGCCCGGATCATGACCAGCTCGGCGAGGACCGGATCGCCCAGCCCCTTCTTCGCCGCCGCGCTCAGCGCGGACATCGCCTGGAACACCCGCGGGTCCAGCGTCTGCGAACGGTTCACTTGTGCTGCCCCGGCTGGTAGTGGCCCGGCGTCATGCGCGTGGTCACGCCGAACCGGTTCCAGGCGTTGATCACGGCGATGGCGGCGATCAGCTGGGCCAGCTCCGCATCCTCGAAGTGCTTGGCGGCCTTCTCGTACACCGCGTCCGGCACGAAGCCGTCGGTCAGGACGGTGACCGCCTCCGTCAGCTCGATCGCCGCCAGCTCCTTCTCGGTGTAGAAGTGCCGCGACTCCTCCCACGCGCTGAGCTGCACGATCCGCTCGACGCTCTCGCCCGCGGCGAGCGCGTCCTTGGTGTGCATGTCCAGGCAGAAGGCGCAGTGGTTGATCTGCGAGGCCCGGATCTTCACCAGTTCGTACAGCCGGGGCTCCAGCCCCCGCTTCGCGGCGGTGTCCAGGCGGATCATCGCCTTGTAAACCTCGGGGGCGTGCTGGGCCCAGCTCATGCGGGGCGCCTGCTCGGTGGCGTACTCGGTGTTTTCCTCTTCGGTGGTCATGCGGTCGACCCTAGGCGGCAGGCGTCCCAGGAGTATGGTCCATTTCCATGGCAAGAACGTGGGCCACTCTGGGCATCGACCTCCATCTGGAACCCTCCGGACCGGGAGTGCGCCGCGGGCTGACCGACGCCCTGCGCGAGGCCGTCCGCACCGGCCGCCTCGCCCCCGGCACGCGGCTGCCCTCCTCCCGCAGCCTCGCCGCCGACCTGGGACTGGCCCGCAACACGGTCGCCGACGCCTACGCCGACCTCGTCGCCGAGGGATGGCTCACCGCCCGCCAGGGCTCGGGCACAAGCGTCGCGGACCGGGCGCCGGCGGTCCCGCCCGGCGCGCCGCCCGGCCCGCGCCGCACCCCCCACCGTCCCCGGCACGACCTGCGCCCCGGCAGCCCCGACCTGGCCTCCTTCCCCCGCGCCGAGTGGCTCAGGGCCGCCCGCCGCGCGCTGGCCACCGCGCCCCACGACGCCCTCGGCTACGGCGACCCGCGCGGCCGTCCCGAACTGCGCACCGCCCTCGCCGGCTACCTCGCCCGGGCGCGCGGCGTACGGACCGACCCCGAACACATCGTGGTGTGCGCCGGGTTCGCCCACGGCCTGCGGATCCTCGGCGAGGTCCTGCGCGAGCGCGGGACGAGCACCGTCGCCGTCGAGTCCTACGGCCTGGACCTGCACCGGGACATCCTGCACCGGGCCGGGCTGCGCACCCGCCCGCTGCCCTTCGACGAACACGGCACCGTCATCGGCGACCCCGCGGACACCGGAGCGGTCCTGCTCACCCCCTCGCACCAGTTCCCGATGGGCGTGGCGCTGCCGCCCGACCGGCGCGCCGCCGTCACCGACCGGGCGCGGCGCACCGGCGGGCTGATCCTGGAGGACGACTACGACGGCGAGTTCCGCTACGACCGCCAGCCGGTCGGCGCCCTCCAGGGACTCGACCCCGACCACGTCGTCTACCTCGGCACGGCGAGCAAGTCCCTGGCCCCCGGGCTGCGACTGGCCTGGATGGTGCTGCCGCCGTCGCTGGCGGAGGCGGCGGCCGGGGCCAAGGGCCACGCGGAGGTGTCGGGCGTGCTCGACCAGCTGACCCTGGCGGAGTTCATCACCTCCGGCGCCTACGACCGCCATGTGCGGGCGGCCCGCCTGCGCTACCGCCGCCGCCGTGACGCCCTGGTCGAGGCGCTGGCCGCCCTCGCCCCGCGGGTCCGCCCCACCGGCATCGCCGCCGGCCTGCACGCCGTCCTGCGCCTGCCCGCGGGCACCGAGCAGGGGGTGGTCCAGGCGGCCGCCTGGCAGGACCTCGCGCTCTACGGCCTCGCCCGCTTCCGCCACGAGGCAGCCACCGTGCCGCCCCTGGACGCGCTGGTCGTCGGCTACGGCACCCCACCGGACCACGCCTGGACGACAGCCCTGGACGC
Source organism: Streptomyces sp. Xyl84 (assembly GCF_059731885.1). Taxonomy (NCBI): domain Bacteria; kingdom Bacillati; phylum Actinomycetota; class Actinomycetes; order Kitasatosporales; family Streptomycetaceae; genus Streptomyces; species Streptomyces sp. Xyl84. The sequence continues at coordinate 2,871,238 of NZ_AP029182.1, read as the reverse complement.
GCTGTGCCGGGTCCTGCCGTGACCGCGGTGACGGTGTGCCCGCCGTGATCACGGTGACCGCGCGCCTGCCGTGAGCGGCGCGCCGGCACGTGGCCGCCGGGTGGCCGCGCTCAGGCCGTCCCGGCGGTCTCCTCCTCGGCCGCCTCCTCCACCGGCGCCTCCCCGAACCGGGCCAGCGCCAGCGCCCCGGCCACCGCCACCGCGAAGCCGAGCACCGCCAGCCAGGCCAGGCCGTCGCGGGTGCGGTCCCCGAGCCACACCACGCCGACCGCCGCCGGGCCGATCGTCTCGCCGATGACCAGGCCCGCGGTGGCCGTCGTCACCGAGCCGCGCTGGAGGGCGGAGGTGAGCAGCACGAAGGCCGCGCCCCCGCCCAGGACGAGGGCGTACGTCGCCGGGTTGGTGAACAGCGTCGCCGGGGCGAGCGAGTCGATCAGCCGCACCGTCACCTCCACCACGCCGAAACCGAGGCCCGCCCCCAGGCCGAGCAGCAGCGCCCGGCCCCGTTCGGGAAGACGGCCGGCGACCGCGCCCAGGGCCAGCACGGCCAGACCGGCCGCGAGCATCGCCCACTTCAGGGTGGTGGAACCGGCCTGGTCGCCCTCGGCGCCGGACGCCAGCCCGAGCATCCCCAGGCCGGCGCAGACCACCCCCACCGCGGCCCACTCGGTACCGCTCAGCCGCACCCGCAGCAGCCGCGCCGCCACCACCGCCGTCACCGCCAGGCTGGAGGCCAGCGCGGCGCCCACGGCGTAGATCGGCAGGGAGCGCAGGGCCACGATCTGGAGGAGGAACCCGAGACCGTCCAGGCCCAGACCCAGCAGGTACCGCCACTGCCGCAGCGCCCGCAGCAGCAGCGCCGCGTCCCCGGCCGCCCCCGACCCCCCGTCGCCCGCACCGGCCGCGGCCCGGGCGGCGACCGCCTGGAAAACCGTCGCCGTACCGAAACACACCGCCGCGCCGAGCGCGCACACCATTCCAAAGAGCACGAGGCGACTGTAGGGGAGCGCGCGGGGGCGGGGCCGCCCGCACCGGTGTTCTCACCGCTCTCTAGGCTGTCGGACGCCGCGTCTGACAGGAACCGGCCAAACGCAACCCGGCCGGCGGACGACGGCGACAGGAACGGCCACGGCACCACCGGCCACGGCCACGTCAACGGCAACGGGGAGACACGGACATGGCGGACACACGTCGGCGGCTTCGCTCGGGAGCGGTCGTGCTCGGCGGCATGGGACTGCTCGCCGGCGCGCTCACCGCCTGCTCCTCCGACCCGGACAAGCGGTGCGTCGACCGCGACAGCTACTCCCTCAAGGGCTACCGCGTCATCGCCGACAAGAACTGCAAGTCGGCCAAGTCCTCCTCCCACGCCGCCTGGTACTACGGCGGCAAGAAGAGCGGCGGCTGGGTCGAGGGCGGCTCGTTCACCAAGCCGCGCAAGGGCTCCGGCGGGTCGGGATCCGGTTCCGGCGGCGGCCACGGCGGTGTCGACCGCGGCGGCTTCGGCGGCGGCCACGGCACGTCCGGCGGCTGAGGCCGGCCATGGAACGCCGCACCCTCGAACCCCGGCCCGGCTGGCAGCAGACCGTCGAGGCGCAGGGACTGATCTACCCGCTCACCCTCCCACCGGACTTCGAGGCCGCCCGCGCCGCGGGGACCCCCGTCCCCGCCGACGCCTGGGTGCCCTACTGGGACGAGAGCGCCTGCTACGTCTTCACGCTCCCCGAGGTGGAGGCGCTGGAGGACGTCGTCGAGGAACTGCACCGCATGTGCCTGGCCGCGGCCGGCCACATCGTCACCACCGGCCGCTTCGCCGACCTCGGCATCACCGACCCCCGGGTCGCCGCGGCCGTCACCGAGGCCTGGCACCGGCGCGCCGAACTCCCCTCCGTCTACGGCCGGTTCGACCTGCGCTACGACGGCACGGGTCCGGCCAAGATGCTGGAGTACAACGCGGACACCCCGACCTCGCTGGTCGAGGCCGCCTCGCCCCAGTGGTTCTGGATGGAGGACCGCTTCCCGGGCGCCGACCAGTGGAACTCCCTGCACGACCGCCTCGTCGCCGCCTGGCGGAAACAGGCCCGCCTGCTCCCGCCGGGCAGCCCGCTGCACTTCGCGCACTCCGCCGAGGACGAACTCGGCGAGGACCTGATGACGGTCGCCTACCTGAAGGAGACCGCCGAGCAGGCCGGGCTGGACACCGAGTGGATCTCCATGGAGGAGATCGGCTGGGACCCGCTGTCCGGCCGCTTCGTCGACAACGGCCTGCGCTTCATCCGCAGCATCTTCAAGCTCTACCCCTGGGAGTGGCTGACCACCGACCGCTTCGCGGGACACGTCCTGGACACGCTCGACAACGGCGGCGGCACCGGCTCCACCCTGTGGATCGAGCCCGCCTGGAAGATGCTGCTGAGCAACAAGGCGCTGCTGGCGATCCTCTGGGAGCTGTATCCCGGCCACCCGAACCTGCTCCCCGCCTACCTCGACGGCCCGCGGGAACTGGCGGACACCACGGGTTACGCCGCCAAACCGCTGCTCGGCCGCGAGGGCGCCGGAGTGACCCTGCACGCGCCGGGCGCCGCACCCGTCCTGCGGGACGAACCCTGCTGCTACCAGGCGCTCGCCACGCTGCCCGCCTTCGACGGCAACCACGTGGTCCTCGGCGCCTGGGTCGTCGGGGACGAGTCCGCCGGCCTCGGCATCCGGGAGTCGTCCGGTCCGGTCACCGACGAGTACGCGCGATTCCTCCCGCACGTGATCCTGTGACCGCCCGCGGCACGGCCGGATGAGACGGCCGGGGCCGTGCGGACAGCCGTGCGCGGCCTCGGCCACGGAGGCCGGTCCGGCGCGCTCCCGGGCCGGCCGGGCGCGGGCACCGGACCGTCGTCGTTCTCCGCGCGCTCGGGGATGCGGCCCGGCGCCGCGCCCCCGGCCCTCCAGCCCCCTCCACCGGTCCCTCCATCCAGCCTTTCTCAGGTCCCTCCATCCAGCCCTTCCCTCCCCGTTGAGACTTTCCGGAAGCCGGTCCCGGCCGACCAGCGGGAAAGGCGACCGAAGTCCCAAGAAGCACCTGAATGAAACAATGGAGACCACAGGCTCACACAGGCCCGGACGCCCCTGTGCCCGGGCCCCGCCCGAGGGGAGACGACGGACGTGAGGTTCCTGCTCGAAGTCACGGTGGACGACGCGCTGCCGGCCGAGGACAAGGCGCGCGAACTGGGCCGCATCCTGCGGTACTGGGGCGGCAACCTCCACCACTACGCACTCCGGCCCGGCGACGGCTCGCCGATCCACGACTCCGCCTACCAGGAGGTCGGCCACTGGCAGGTCACCGGGGCCACCGGCGCCTGACCGCTCCGCTCGCATGGTGGACGCCGCGGCGTGGCCGTGCGGGCCGCCCGGTAGGCTGACCTGCGGGCCGTGACTGGCGCGCTGGGCCCTGGCGTGGTGCCGGGGATCCGAAGATGGACCGACCATCGGGAAGCGGCCCGAGCAGAACGTGTGCCGTGCGCCTGGGCCGTACCGTGAACGCCGAACGCCACGTCCGGAGGTCCCCGAGATGTCTGCGCCCCTCTCCACCGAGTCCACCGCCTTCCGCGCCGCACTGGACGTGATCCGCGCCGTCGAGCCGCGCGTCGCCGACGCCATCGGCCAGGAGGTCACCGACCAGCGCGAGATGCTCAAGCTGATCGCCTCCGAGAACTACGCCTCCCCGGCCACCCTGCTGGCCATGGGCAACTGGTTCAGCGACAAGTACGCCGAGGGCACCATCGGCCGCCGCTTCTACGCCGGCTGCCGCAACGTCGACACCGTCGAGTCGCTGGCCGCCGAGCACGCCAAGGAACTCTTCGGCGCCCGCCACGCCTACGTCCAGCCGCACTCCGGCATCGACGCCAACCTCGTCGCCTTCTGGGCCGTCCTCGGCGCCCGGGTCGAGGTGCCCTTCCTGGAGAAGGCGGGCGCCCGCCAGGTCAACGACCTCACCGACGCCGACTGGGCCGAGCTGCGCCAGGCCTTCGGCAACCAGCGCATGCTCGGCATGTCCCTGGACGCCGGCGGCCACCTCACCCACGGCTTCCGCCCGAACATCTCCGGCAAGATGTTCGACCAGCGCTCCTACGGCACCGACCCGGCCACCGGCCTCCTCGACTACGAGGCCCTGCGCGCCACCGCCCGCGAGTTCAAGCCGCTGATCGTCGTCGCCGGTTACTCCGCCTACCCCCGGCTCGTGAACTTCCGGATCATGCGCGAGATCGCCGACGAGGTCGGCGCCACGCTCATGGTCGACATGGCGCACTTCGCCGGTCTCGTCGCGGGCAAGGTCCTCACCGGCGACTTCGACCCGGTGCCGCACGCCCAGATCGTCACCACCACCACCCACAAGTCCCTGCGCGGCCCCCGCGGCGGCATGGTCCTGTGCGACGACTCCCTCAAGGACCAGGTCGACCGCGGCTGCCCCATGGTCCTGGGCGGCCCGCTCCCGCACGTCATGGCCGCCAAGGCCGTGGCCCTGGCCGAGGCCCGGCAGCCCTCCTTCCAGGACTACGCCCAGCGGATCGTCGACAACTCCCGCGCCCTCGCCGAAGGCCTGATGCGCCGGGGCGCCACCCTCGTGACCGGCGGCACCGACAACCACCTGAACCTGATCGACGTCGCCTCCTCCTACGGCCTCACCGGCCGCCAGGCCGAGGCCGCGCTGCTCGATTCCGGCATCGTCACCAACCGGAACGCCATCCCGGCCGACCCGAACGGCGCCTGGTACACCTCCGGCATCCGCATCGGTACGCCGGCCCTGACCACCCGGGGCCTGGGCACCGCCGAGATGGACGAGGTCGCCGGCCTGATCGACCGCGTCCTGACGGCCACCGAGCCCGGCACCACCGGCAAGGGCACCCCTTCCAAGGCCCAGCACGTGCTCGACCCGAAGATCGCGGAGGAGGTCGCCCACCGGGCGACGGACCTCGTGGCGGGCTTCCCGCTCTACCCGGAGATCGACCTCGGCTGACCCGGGCGATCCGCCCTGCGGGACGGGTGTCCTGCGGGGCGGGTGGTCCTCACCGGCCGATCACCGGCCGATCGGCTCCAGTCGTGGCTCCTCCCGCGGCGGTCCGGCCCCGTGCCGGGCCGCCGCGCGGCGTAGGGGCGCCCCCACCACCGCCGCCGCGCGGCGTACGGGCGCCCACTCCGCCGCCGCGCCCGGCGCCGTGCGGCCCGCAGCCACTCGCCGGGACCGGCCGCCCGGCCGCCGGGACCGGCGTGTGCCCGGCGGATGTCCGCGCCGGCACCCGCTCGGCCCCCGGCTCCGCGCCCGCGGCGGACGCCGGGCGCTTGTCACGGCGCGGGGGACGATTCGGTTCCCACCTGTTTCCGGCCCGTTCCGGATCGGGGTCCGTTACCTGAGAGAATGGTGAACATGGCCAACGACCGTCCGCCCGTCGCCCACCACCGCCCTCATGGGGATGGCTCCGCCATGCAGCGTCGTCCGCGCGTGCTCTCCGGGATCCAGCCCACCGCAGGCTCGTTCCACCTCGGCAACTACCTCGGTGCCGTCCGCCAGTGGGTGGCCCTGCAGGAGTCCCACGACGCCTTCTACATGGTCGTCGACCTGCACGCGATCACGGTCCCGCAGGACCCGGCCGAGCTGCGGGCCAACACCCGGCTGGCCGCGGCCCAGCTGCTGGCCGCGGGCCTCGACCCGGAGCGCTGCACGCTCTTCGTGCAGAGCCACGTCCCCGAGCACGCCCAGCTCGCCTGGGTCATGAACTGCCTCACCGGCTTCGGCGAGGCGTCGCGCATGACCCAGTTCAAGGACAAGTCCGCCAAGCAGGGCGCCGACCGTGCCTCCGTCGGCCTGTTCACGTACCCGGTCCTCCAGGTCGCCGACATCCTCCTGTACCAGGCCCACCAGGTCCCGGTCGGCGAGGACCAGCGCCAGCACATCGAGCTGACCCGCGACCTCGCCGAGCGGTTCAACGGCCGCTTCGGCGACACCTTCACCGTCCCCTCCGCGTACATCCTCAAGGAGACGGCGAAGATCTACGACCTGCAGGACCCGTCGATCAAGATGAGCAAGTCGGCGTCCACGCCGAAGGGCCTCATCAACCTGCTGGACGACCCGAAGACCACCGCGAAGAAGGTCAGGAGCGCGGTCACCGACACGGACACGGTCATCCGCTTCGACCCGGAGACCAAGCCCGGCGTCAGCAACCTCCTCTCCATCTACTCGACCCTCACCGGCACCGCCGTGGACGCCCTGGAACAGAAGTACGAGGGCAAGGGCTACGGCGCGCTCAAGACGGACCTCGCCGACGTCATGGTCGAGTTCGTCACACCGTTCCGGGAGCAGACCCAGCAGTACCTGGACGACCCGGAGACGCTGGACTCCATCCTGGCCAAGGGGGCGGAGAAGGCGCGCGCGGTCGCCGCCGAGACCCTCTCCCAGGCGTACGACAGGGTGGGCTTCCTGCCGGCCAAGCACTGAGGCGCACTCCCGCTCGCACCCGTTGCGGGCGGAGCGCCGTACATCACTGCGGCTGCGCCTGCCCATCGCGGGTCCGTGGTCGTACAGTCGATAGCCGGACGGCCGGGACGAAACGGCCGGGAACGCACGAGAGCGCGCGAGCCGGCGAGGCCGCACGAGACCACGCCGGGCCACGCGCGGCCACGCAGGACCGCGCGCGACCGGGCGGGCCGCACCACCGCACGCCGGACGCACGCGAGAGCGCACGGGACCGGCGGGTCGAGGCGAGAGACACGACAGAGGACAGCCTGCTCGACAGCAGGCACGGCACGACGACAGGAGACGACGTGGGGACCGTAACGATCGGCGTGTCGATCGCGGTCCCGGAGCCCCACGGCAGCCTGCTCCAGGAGCGGCGCGCGGGCTTCGGCGACGCCGCGGCTCACAAGATCCCCACGCACGTCACGCTGCTGCCGCCGACCGAGGTGGACCGCGCCGACCTGCCGGCCGTCGAGGCCCACCTGACCGAGGTGGCGGCGGCCGGGCGGCCGTTCACCATGCGGCTGTCCGGCACCGCCACCTTCCGGCCGCTGTCCCCGGTGGTGTACATCCGGGTCGTCGAGGGCGCCGAGGCGTGCAGCCGGCTGCAGGAGCGGGTCCGCGACGCCTCCGGGCCGGTGGCCCGCGAACTCCAGTTCCCCTACCACCCGCACGTCACCGTGGCGCACGGCATCGAGGAGGCGGCGATGGACCGCGCCTTCGAGGAACTCGCCGGGTACGAGGCCGAGTGGCCGTGCACCGGGTTCGCGCTGCACGAGCAGGGCCCCGACGGAGTGTGGCGCAAGCTGCGCGAGTTCTCCTTCGGCGGCCGTACGGTGGTGCCCCCGCAGGCGGCCCCCGTGGACCGCGGCACCCTGCCCGCCCGGTAGGGACCCCTCCGCTACAGCGGCAGCCGCCGGTACACCCCGCGCGGCAGGTGCCGCAGCGCCGTCGTCACCACGCGCAGGACACCGGGCACCCACACCGTCTCCGAGCGGCGCCGCAGGCCCAGTTCGACGGCGGTCGCGACCTCCTCGGGCGTGCTCGCCAGCGGCGGCACCGCCCGGCCCGCGGTGGCGCGGGACCGTACGAACCCGGGGCGGACGACCATGACGTGCACCCCCGTCCCGTGCAGCGCGTCGCCCAGCCCCTGGGTGAAGGTGTCCAGGCCCGCCTTGCTGGAGCCGTAGATGAAGTCGGTGCGGCGGGCCCGCTCGGCGGCGACGGAGGAGAGCACGACCAGCGAGCCGTGTCCCTGGTTCTGCAGGGCCCGCGCGGCCACCAGGCCCGCCGAGACCGCCCCGGTGTAGTTGGTCTGGGCGACGTGCACCGCGTTCAGCGGCTCCCTCTCGTCGTACGCCTGGTCGCCGAGGACGCCGAAGGCGAGCAGCACCATGTCGATGCCGCCCTCGGCGAAGACCTTGCCCAGCACGGCTTCGTGGGCGCCGCAGTCGAGTGCCTCGAAGGCGACGGTGCGCACCTGCGCGCCCAGGGCGCGCAGCCGGGCCGCCTCCTCCTCCAGGCCGGGTGAGGGGCGGCCCGCCAGCCACACCGTGCGGGTGCGGCGCGCGATCAGCCGGCGGACGGTGGCGAGCGCGATCGAGGAGGTGCCGCCGAGCACGAGCACGGAGCGGGGGAGCCGGCCGGCCTCGGCACGCCCGCCGAGGCCGTCGAGGCCGGCGAGGGCCGCGGGCGGCAGGAGACGGCGGAGACGGGGCAGCGGCCCCGGGGCATCCTTCACGGCAGACGACTGTATCGCCCGCTTATGGGCGTTCTGTCGTAGAAACGCGGTGTTGGCGCGGTCCCGGAGCGGGCACAAGTCGCTGCATGGACTGGCTGAAGAACCTCCCCGTGATCGGCCCGTGGCTGGCACGTCTGATGCGTACGCACGCGTGGCGGTCGTACGAGCGCCTGGACCGGGTGAAATGGACTCGGCTCGCCGCCGCCATGACCTTCGTCAGTTTCATCGCGCTGTTCCCGCTGCTGACGCTGGCCGCCGCGATCGGCACGGCCACTCTCAGCCCCAAGCAGCAGCACACGCTCGAGGGGAAGATCGCCCAGCAGTTCCCGGGCCTCGGCGACCAGCTGCACATCAGCTCCCTGGCGCAGAACGCGGGCACCGTCGGGATCATCGCGGCCGCCGCCCTGCTGTTCACCGGCATGGGCTGGGTCGGCCAGATGCGCGACTGCCTGCGGGCGGTGTGGGAGCTGCCGGACGCCGAGAAGAACCCGGTGGTGAGCAAGCTCCAGGACGCGGGGATCCTCGTCGGCTTCGGCGGCGCGGTGGTCGTCACGCTCGCCGTCTCCACCGTCGCCTCGGCCGCCGTGGGGTGGACGTCACGGCAGTTCGGCCTGGGCGAGGACGGCGCGGGCAGCGTGGTGCTGCGCGTCATCGCCTTCGCCGTCGCCGTCCTCGCCGACTTCCTGGTGCTGCTCTACGTCCTCACCCTGCTGCCCGGCGTCGAGCCGCCGCGGCGCCGGCTGCTGGTCGCCGCGCTGCTCGGGGCGATCGGCTTCGAGCTGCTGAAGCTGCTGCTCAGCGGCTACATCCAGGGGGTGGCGGCGAAGAGCATGTACGGCGCGTTCGGGGTCCCCGTCGCCCTGCTGCTGTGGATCAACTTCACCTCCAAGCTGGTCCTGTACTGCTCGTCCTGGACCGCGACCGGCAGCGCGCCGGACACCGGCGGGGCCCGGCCCGGTGACGGCGGCGCGGCCGGCCCGGGCGACGGCGACGGCGGCACGGAGGACGCCCGCCGGCCGGCCCCGGCGTAGGCGGCCGCGGCAGGACGCTCCCGGCGGGGGCCTTCCGGCGCGGCCCCTCAGAGGCGCGGGCCGGTCCCGGCGGCCGTCTCAGGGGCGCGAGCGGCGGCGCATGAGTTCCGGCAGCGGCCAGCGGCGGTTGACCAGGAAGGCGCCTGCCGCGAGCAGGACCAGCACACCGGCGGCGATGCCCGCGGCGACCCCCATGCCGCTGGAGCCGCTCCCCGTGGAGGCGCTCGCCGTCGAGCCGCCGTGGCCGCCGCCCGCCTGCCCGGCCGAGGGGGTGGAACCCGGCTGCCCGCCGCCCGTCGAGGCGCTCCTCGGCGGTACCAGGGTGCCCACCGGCTGCACCTTGCCGGCCGCCTTGAAGCCCCAGTCGAAGAGCTGGGCGGTCTCCCGGTACACCTCGTCGTGCTCGGTCTTCTGCGGGTTCATGACCGTCACCAGCAGCACCTTGCCGTTGCGTTCGGCGACGCCGGTGAAGGTGTTGCCCGCGTTGGTGGTGTAGCCGTTCTTGACGCCCGCGATGCCCGGGTACACGGACAGGCCCGCGTCGCCGCTCAGCAGCCGGTTGGTGTTCTGGATCTCGAAGGAGGACCGGGAGGACTTGCCCTTCTTGTCCTTCTTCGTCTCGCCGGGGAACTGGGCCCGCACGGTCGAGCAGTAGTCCCGGAAGTCCTTCTTCTGCAGTCCGGAGCGGGCGATCAGGGTGAGGTCGTAGGCCGAGGAGACCTGGCCGGGCGCGTCGTAGCCGTCCGGGCTCACGACGTGCGTGTCGAGGGCCTGCAGCTCCTGGGCGTGCGCGTTCATGTCCTCGACGGTCCGGGCGACGCCGTTGTTCATGGCGGACAGCACGTGCACCGCGTCGTTGCCGGACCGCAGGAAGACGCCGAGCCACAGGTCGTGGACGGTGTAGGTCTCGTTCTCCTTGATCCCGACCAGGCTGGACCCCTCGCCCATCCCGGCCAGGTCGCTCGGGGCGACCTTGTGCGTCTGCGTCTTCGGGAACTTGGGCAGCACGGTGTCGGCGAACAGCATCTTCATGGTGCTGGCCGGGGGCAGCCGCCAGTGCGCGTTGTGGGAGGCGAGCACCTGGCCGGACTCGGCGTCGGCGACGATCCAGGAGCGCCCGCTGAGGTCCTTGGGCAGGACGGGCGCCCCGGGGCCCAGGCTGACCTGCGTCCCGGGCAGGCCGAGCCGGGCGCCGCCCACGCCGGACATGTGGGCCGGGGGCGTGGCGGAGGGGGTCTTCGGGGCCGTGGGCGCGGCGAGGGCGGCCGGCGCGGTCAGGGAGACGGACAGCAGGGCGGCGGAAGTGACCAGGAGGGAGCGGCGGGTGGTCCTGAAGGCTGCGGGCACGGTCGGAAACGTACCTGCCGGCCCCGCGGGCGCCCCGTCCCGGGCCCGGCTTCCGGCCCGACCCCGGCCACGGAGCCGGATGTCCGCCAGCGATACTGAAGGTATGAAGCTCAGCCGCCCCGTCTCCTGGTTCCTGCTCGCCTTCGGGGTGTGGAGCTGGGTCATCTGGGTCACTTTCGTCAAGAATCTCGTCAAGGACAGCAGCGGGCTCGCGTTCGACGACGGTCATCCGACGGCGTACTTCTGGGTGCACCTGACGCTGGCGGTCGTCTCCTTCGTATTGGGGACGGTCATCGGGGGCCTCGGGTTGCGCGGACTGCGTGCACTGCGCCGGACCTCATAACGCTTCCGGTGCTCCGGCGCGCTGACGGGACGTCCGGTCCGCGCGCCCGTCCGGGCGTCCGTCAGGATGTGGGACGTAGCACTGCCCCTCCCCGAAAAGACCCCCAAAAGGTGTGAAAGGGGCACTCATCGTCCCCCTGGGGGGCAGCTGAGGACATCCTGTGAAACAAAGAGAAAACACTTCTTCATAACGTCTTTTCATCCTCTCTGGGATCCTCTTCCCCCAGGTGAACAACCTGTGATTATGTGTGCGCGGCCCCTAGGGGTGTGGCATATGCACAGCGGCTCGTCGAAGGGCCTGGGGAGGGCATCACCGATGCGGTCGGTTCGCATACGGATTCTGCTGACGCTGCTGGTTCTGGCGGTGGTCGGCGTGGGCGGCTGGCAACTCCTGCCGTCGCAGGGCGACAAGAACAAGACGATCACCCTGGGCACCACGGACGCCGTCACCTCGCTGGACCCCGCGGGCGCCTACGACGCCGGTTCCTGGGCCCTGTACAGCAACGTCTTCCAGTCGCTGCTCACCTTCGAGCCCGACGGCACCCAGCCCGTGCCCGACGCGGCCAAGAACTGCGGCTTCGTCGGCAGCGGACTGCGCACCTACCGCTGCACGGTGCGCGACGGCCTCAAGTTCCCGAGCGGCCGGACGATGACCGGCGAGGACGTCAAGTACTCCTTCGACCGGGTCAAGAAGATCAACGCCCAGGTCGGCCCGTCGGCCCTGTTCTCCACCCTCGGCTCGGTGGACGCCGAGGGCATGACCGTCACCTTCCACCTCTCCACGCCCGACACCACCTTCCCGCTGAAGGTCGCCACCGGCGCCGGTTCCATCGTCGACCACACCCGCTACGCGCTGGACTCGCTGCGCACCGGCACCGAGGCCGACGGCACCGGGCCGTACCGCCTGACCGGGTACTCCAAGGACAAGAGCGCCGAGCTGAAGCCCAACGGCTCCTACAAGGGCGCCGTCGGCGGCACCGGACGGCCCGTGGAGGTGCGCTACTTCACCGAGGGCAGCGCGCTCGACAAGGCCTGGCAGGACAAGCAGGTCGACGTCGCCACCCGCACGCTGACGCCGAAGGTGCTCGCCGGGCTCAACCCGAGCGACCCGACCCAGCGCGTGTCGGAGTCCGACAGCGCCGAGACCCGCAACCTGTACCTCAACACGCACGCCTCCTCGCCGCTGCACGACGTCCGGGTCCGCCGCGCCCTCGCCTGGCTGGTCAACCGCGAGCAGCTGGTCACCTCCGTCTACGACGGCACCGTGGACGCGCTGTACTCCCTGGTCCCGGCCGGCATCACCGGACACACCACGTCCTTCTTCGACGCCTACCCGGCCCAGAGCGTCAAGAAGGCCCGCGAACTGCTGGCGGACGCGGGGGTGCAGACCCCGGTGCGGTTCACCTACGGCTACGGCGAGGGCCGCGGCCAGGGTGCCGAGGAGGCCGCCGAGATCAAGCGGCAGCTGGAGGCGAGCGGCCTGTTCAAGGTCGACGTCAAGGGTTACGAGTGGACCGACTTCCAGAAGCGGTACACGGCAGGGAAGATGGACGCCTGGGCGGTGGGCTGGGTCGCCGACTACCCGGACCCGGACACCTTCGGCGGCCCGCTCGTCGGCACCGGCAGCAGCATGAACACCGGCTACAGCAACAAGGCCGTCGACGAACTCGTCTCCGACAGCCAGCGCTACACCGACCGCAGCCGGGCGGCGGCGGACTTCCGCGCCCTCCAGGAGAAGGTGGCCGCCGACGTGCCGCTGGTCCCGCTGTGGCAGCAGAAGGAGTACGTCGTCTCCACCGAGGACGTCGGCGGCGGCCAGTACCTGTCGGACGGCACCGGTGTCTTCCGGCTGTGGAAGCTCAACTGGATCTGAGCCCCGGCCCCGCACGCCTCGGAACTCCGAACAAAACGGGCGCCCGGCTCCCGGCGCCCGGCACGCACGCTCGCGGCGTTGCCGAACCGCCCTGGTAGCTCCGCTCCAAGGACCTTCCGGCGCCGTGCGACCGCACGCGCCGGACGCCGCGAGCTGATCGGACTCCCACTTGGTGCGCAGCTCTTGGGGCGGCGCGGGCCCGGCGCGCGTGAGGGGCACGCCGGGCCGGGCCCCTCACGCGTCCTTGCGGCCCCGGCCCGCCGGATCCGGCAGCGCCTTCGTCATCCCCGGCAGGAAGTCCGTGAACAGCTCGTGCACCTCGTGCACCAGCGGGCGCAGCACCCGGAACCGGGCCAGCGACACCCCCCGCGCGGTGAGCCGCGCCCCGCGCTCGGCGAGCCGGTAGCTGCGCTCACGCCCCGGGGTGCGGTCGAACACCCAGTAGAGGACGAGCCCCATCTGGGCCAGCCACATCAGCTCGGGCAGCGCCTCGCGCAGCTCCGCCGGCACCTTGGTCCGCGCCCCGTGCAGCACCTGCTTGTGGACGCTGACGGCCTCCACGCGCGCGTGCTCCGACTCGGGCGAGAAGGGGCTGAGCGGACTGTCGGGATCGGCCGCGTTCTTGAAGAACTGGACGGCGAACTCGTGGTACGGCGTGGCGATGTCCAGCCAGGTCTTCAGCACGCCCGCCAGCCGCGCCTCCAGATCGCTCTCCCGGGCCAGGACACCGCGCACGGCCTCCTGGTGCTCGGCGGCGATCCGGTCGTAGAAGCCCTGGATCAGGTGCTCCTTGCCCGCGAAGTAGTAGTACGCGTTGCCGACGGAGACCCCGGCCTCCTGGGCGATGGCCCGCATGGTCGTCTTGTCGTAGCCGCGCTCCTGGAACAGCCGCATCGCCGTCTCCAGGATCAGGGCGCGGGTCTGCTCGGACTTGCTGGGGGCCGCGGCCGAAGCGGCCGGGGGCGCGTCGCTGCCGTCGCTCTTGCTGTCGGGGCTCTTCTTCTCGGGCACGGTCAGAGCCTAGTCAGTGGCCGGCGAGGCCCGGACGGGCGGCCGTTCAGGGGCGGCGGCCCAGTTCGGGGCGCTTGGTGTAGTCGGTGAGGCCCAGGACGTTGCCCCAGGGGTCGGCGATCTCCACGGTCCAGCCGGTGGCCTGGGCGGCGGGCTCGTCCAGCGGTTCGATCCCGGCCGCCGACAGCGCCCGGGCCGCCGCCCGGGCGTCGGGGACCTCCAGCCACAGCCGCGGCGTGTGCCAGGGCGGCGGGCGGTGCCCGAGCGCCTCCTCCGCGCGCAGCAGGATCCCCGGTGTCTCACCGCCCACCTTCAGCCCCGCGATCCCCGCCTCGTCCAGCCGGAACGCCACCGCGAACCCGGCCCGCTCGTAGAACCCCACGGCCTCGCCGAGATCGCCCACGGCCAGCAGCACGTTGTCGAACCCGAGCAGCTCGTACGACTCGTCATCTGACATGTGATCAGGTTAGGTACGGCCCCGCCGTGCGCCCCCGCGCACACCCCGCGGGAGGGGCCGTCAGGTCACCCGCCCGGCGCAGGAACGCCGAAGGCCCCGCCCCCCAGGGGGACGGGGCCTCGGCCGGACGTACCGGAAGGCTGCGGCCTCAGAAGCGGCGGGTGATCAGCGCCCGCTTGACCTCCGCGATCGCCTTCGTCACCTCGATGCCGCGGGGGCAGGCATCGGTGCAGTTGAAGGTGGTGCGGCAGCGCCACACGCCGTCCTTGTCGTTGAGGATCTCCAGGCGCTGCTCGCCCGCCTCGTCACGGCTGTCGAAGATGAAGCGGTGGGCGTTCACGATGGCGGCCGGACCGAAGTACTGGCCGTCGTTCCAGAACACCGGGCAGGAGGACGTGCAGGCCGCGCACAGGATGCACTTCGTCGTGTCGTCGAAGCGCGCCCGGTCCTCGGCCGACTGCAGCCGCTCACGCGTGGGCTCGTTGGTGTCCTTCGTGATCAGGAAGGGCATCACGTCCCGGTACGCCTGGAAGAACGGGTCCATGTCGACCACGAGGTCCTTGAGCACCGTGAGGCCCTTGATGGGCTCCACCGTGATCGGCTTCTCGGGGTTGATGTCCTTGATCAGCGTCTTGCAGGCGAGGCGGTTCTTGCCGTTGATCCGCATCGCGTCCGAGCCGCAGATGCCGTGGGCGCAGGAGCGGCGGAAGGTGAGCGTGCCGTCGTGGTCCCACTTGATCTTGTGCAGCGCGTCGAGGACACGCTCCTTGGGGTCCATCTCCAGCTGGAAGTCTTCCCAGGTGGACTCCGCCGAGACCTCCGGGTTGAACCGGCGGACCCGCAGGGTGACGGTGATGTAGGGGGAGTCGGCGAATCCCGGCTCGGGCTGCCCGGCCGCGTCCGCCTTGTCCAGAACAGGGGTTGCCATCAGTACTTACGCTCCATCGGCTGGTAGCGGGTCTGGACGACCGGCTTGTAGTCGAGACGGATGGATTCGGACCCGTCGGCGCCGACCTCGCGGTACGCCATGGTGTGGCGCATGAAGTTGACGTCGTCGCGGTTCGGGTAGTCCTCGCGGTAGTGACCGCCGCGGGACTCCTTGCGGGCCAGGGCGGAGACCGCCATGACCTCGGCCAGGTCCAGCAGGTTGCCCAGCTCGATGGCCTCCAGGAGGTCGGTGTTGAACCGCTTGCCCTTGTCCTGGATCGCCACGTTCTTGTAGCGCTCGCGCAGCTCGGCGATCTTCTCGACCGCCGTCTTGATCGTCTGCTCGGTGCGGAAGACCATGACGTTGGCGTCCATGGTCTCCTGCAGCTCGCGGCGGATGGTGGCCACCCGCTCGGTGCCCGTGGAGGAGCGCAGCCGCTCGATCTGCTCGACGACGAGGCTCTCCGGGTTCTCCGGCAGCTCGACGAAGTCCGCCTTCTGCGCGTACTCCGCGGCGGCGATGCCCGCCCGGCGGCCGAAGACGTTGATGTCCAGCAGCGAGTTGGTGCCCAGCCGGTTGGCGCCGTGCACGGAGACGCAGGCGACCTCGCCGGCCGCGTACAGGCCCGGGACGACGGTGGTGTTGTCCGCCAGGACCTCACCCTCGACGTTGGTCGGGATGCCGCCCATGGCGTAGTGCGCGGTCGGCTGGATCGGGATCGGGTCCGTGTACGGCTCGATGCCCAGGTAGGTCCGCGCGAACTCGGTGATGTCAGGCAGCTTGGCGTCCAGCTGCTCCGGCGGGAGGTGCGTGAGGTCGAGGTAGACGTGGTCGCCCTCGGGACCGCAGCCGCGGCCCTCGCGGATCTCGGTGTAGATGGAGCGGGAGACGACGTCGCGGGAGGCGAGGTCCTTCATGACGGGCGCGTACTTCTCCATGAAGCGCTCGCCGTCCTTGTTGCGCAGGATGCCGCCCTCACCGCGGGCGCCCTCGGTGAGCAGGATGCCCATGCGCCAGATGCCGGTCGGGTGGAACTGGAAGAACTCCATGTCCTCCAGCGGCAGCCCGCGCCGGTAGACGGCGGCCTGGCCGTCACCGGTCAGGGTGTGCGCGTTGGAGGTCACCTTGAAGAACTTGCCGGTGCCGCCGGAGGCGTAGATCACGGACTTCGCCTGGAAGACGTGGATCTCGCCGGTCGCCAGCTCGTACGCCACCACACCGGCCGACTTCTTGACGCCGTCGACCTCGGTGATCAGCTGGTCCAGGACGTAGAACTCGTTGAAGAACTCCACGCCCTCCTTGACGCAGTTCTGGTACAGCGTCTGGAGGATCATGTGGCCGGTGCGGTCGGCCGCGTAGCAGGAGCGGCGGACCGGGGCCTCGCCGTGGTTGCGGGAGTGCCCGCCGAACCGGCGCTGGTCGATCGTGCCGTTCGGCGTCCGGTTGAACGGCAGGCCCATCTTCTCCAGGTCGAGGACCGAGTCGATGGCCTCCTTCGCCAGGATCTCGGCGGCGTCCTGGTCGACCAGGTAGTCACCGCCCTTGACCGTGTCGAAGGTGTGCCACTCCCAGTTGTCCTCCTCCACGTTGGCCAGCGCGGCGGCCATGCCGCCCTGCGCGGCGCCCGTGTGGGAGCGGGTGGGGTAGAGCTTGGTCAGCACGGCGGTGCGGCTGCGCTTGGTCGACTCGATGGCGGCGCGCATACCGGCGCCGCCGGCGCCGACGATGACGGTGTCGTACTTGTGGATCTTCATGAGTGGATTACCTCAGCCCCGTGCCTAGCGGATGTTCGGGTCGAAGGTGAAGATCACCAGCGTGCCCAGCAGGATGGTCCACACCGTGGCGGTGTAGAGCAGGCCCTTCAGCCACAGCCGCGTGTTCGCGCGCTCCGCGTAGTCGTTGATGACGGTACGCAGGCCGTTGCAGCCGTGCAGCATGGCCAGCCACAGCATCAGCAGGTCCCAGACCTGCCACCAGGGCGAGGCCCAGCGGCCCGCGACGAAGGCGAAGCCGACCTTGGAGACACCGCCGTCCAGGACGAGCTGGATGAGCAGGTGGCCGATGACGAGGACGACCAGCACGACGCCGGACAGGCGCATGAACAGCCAGCCGTACATCTCGAAGTTGCCCCGGGTCGACCGGGGCGTCTTCTTGGTGCGCTTGCGCGGGGCCTCGATGAGCGGCGCCGGGTTGTCGACGTTGTAGGAGGCGCCCTCGACCGGGCCGATGCCGGAAGCGGTGGTTTCAGTGGTGGACATGCGGCGTCAGCTCCCGAAGACGACTCGAGCGGCGTGGCCCAGGACGGGGTAGATCGCCCCGACCATGAGCACGAACCAGGCGATGACCACCGTCCAGAGCATCTGCTTCTGGTAGCGGGCGCCCTTGGCCCAGAAGTCGACGGCGATGACACGGAGACCGTTGAGCGCGTGGAAGAGGATGGCGGCGACGAGGCCGTACTCCAGGCACGCGACGATGGGGGTCTTGTACGTGGACACGACCTTGTCGTAGTCCTCGGGAGACACGCGGACGAGCGCGGTGTCCAGCACATGAACGAACAGGAAGAAGAAGATGAGGACGCCGGTGACTCGGTGAGCCACCCAGGACCACATTCCTTCCCGGCCGCGGTACAGCGTTCCAGCCGGCACGGAAGAACCCTCCGGGAGCGGGGACTAGGGCCGCGCCGGCTTCACTGTCGGTCGGGCCCGGCCGGGTACGGTCCACCGGCCCCCAGCATCGTAGCGACGTGTGAGAGCGGTGCTGACAGCGGGCCTGCCGGTGTGATCGAAGTGGCACGCAAAGGGGCACGTACGGGTGAGCGTCGGGCGGCCACCGGGCGGGTGCGGCCGCTCACGCGCCGACCGCGGGCGCGTCGGGGCTGGTCGCGAGGTCGCGGCCCCGGGTGGCCCGCAGCAGCCGGTCCCGTGCCAGGCGGCGCAGCTCCTCCGCCGTCACCACCCGCTCGTCCTCCGGATCGTTCGTCAATCGTGACCGGATCGCCGCCAGGAGGTGGTCGAGGGTCTCGGCGGGGGAGACGGTGCCGAGGCAGATGACGAACGTGTGTCCGAATCTTGCCTCGTAGGCCGCGTACGCGGCGCTCAGGGCCGTGGAGGCGGCCAGGTATATGTCCTCGGGCAGCACGGGCAGCGGCTCCGCCGCCACCGCCTCCGCCAGCTCGGCCGCCGCCAGGTCGTACACCGCCTCGTCCGCCGCCGCCAGCAGGGCGGACAGGTCCGGGTAGGGGCGGTGGGCGGCGACGCGCCGGGCCCAGCGCGGACTGCGCAGGCAGGCCAGGAGGACGCGGCGGGCCTCGTCGGGCGGGGCGGTGTTGAAGTGCTCCAGGTTCTGCGCGGGCAGCGTGGGTCCTCGGCGTGGGAAACCGGCGCGCCCGCTGACGGGCGTTCCGGATGAGTCGGCAGGGGAGGGTGCGAACTGTGCCGCCACGTTACCGGGAGTGTTCCCGGCGTGTCCGGCCGGTGCCCGGATTTCACCCGGACGGGAGAGTTCGGGAGCGGCTCGTGGACACCCGGCGCGGGACGAGGCCGTAAGTTGGCCGCGTGAGTCAGCACAGGCGGCGCCGTGCCCCGGCGCGCACACCGCGGCACGGATGGTTACTGGTCGGCGGGGCGTTCGCCGCCACGGTCGGCCTCGGCGCCGGTCTCGGCGTGTGGGCCTGGGACGGCGACGACGGCGGACCGGCGGACGTGGCGAGTGGGGCCACGGCCACCGCGTCCCCGACCCCGCCCGCTCCCAGCAGGACCTACCCGCTCTCGCGGGCGCCGCGGACCATTCCCGCCGTGCGCTCGCACACCCCCGCCCGCGGCCCCGGCTGGCGCCCGGCACCGGGCCGGCGGGTGGTGGTCGGCGACGTGTCCCTCGCCGACGAGGGGAAGCTGCTGGCCGGTGAGCTGGGCCTGACCTACGCGGGGCGGGCGGACGACGCGCGGGACGGCGACGTACGGCTGGCGCTGGGCGGCGGCCGGGGCGCGAACCCGGAGTCGTACTCCCTGACCGTGCGCGGCGGCCGGGTCACCATCACCGCGCCCTCCGACGCGGGCGTCTTCTACGGGACCCGGACCCTCAAGCAGGAGGTGCACGCGGGCGGCACGGCCCCCGAGGGCGTCGTCGACGACGCGCCCGCCAAGCCGCGGCGCGGCTTCATGCTGGACATCGCGCGCAAGCCGTTCACCGCGGAGTGGGTGGAGGACCGCATACGGGAGCTGGGCGACCTCAAGTACAACGAGCTGGGCCTGCACTTCTCCGACGACCAGGCCTTCCGCCTCCAGTCCGAGACGCACCCGGAGATCGTCTCCCCCGACCACCTGACCAAGGCGCAGGTCAAGCGGATCGTCGACCTCGCCGCCGGCCGGCACATCACCGTCGTGCCCGAGATCGACTCGCCCGGCCACCTGGGCGCGGTGATCGCCGCCCACCCCGATCTGCAGCTGCGCAACGCGCAGGGCGTGGCGACCAGGGGCGCGATCGACATCTCCAAGGACGGCGCGGCGCGGATCGTCGACGACCTCCTGAACGAGTTCGCGGGCGTCTTCCCCGGCGGCTACTGGCACCTGGGCGGCGACGAGTACCAGGCGCTGACCGTCCGCAGCCCCGAGGCGTCCTACCCGCAGCTGGCCGCCGCCGCGCGCAGGGCCTACGGCTCCGGCGGCACCGTGGCCGACCTCACGACCGGCTGGCTGAACGACCGGGCCGCCACCGTCCGCGGCCACGGCCGCGCCCCGCGCGCCTGGAACGACGGCTTCTTCCGGAACGCCTCCGTGCGGCCGGACCAGGACATCGAGGCCGCCTACTGGACCGGCAAGGAGCTGGGCGCCCGCCCGCCGGCCGAGTACCTGGCCGCCGGCCGCAAGGTGATCAACTACAACGACGAGTTCCTCTACTACGTCCTCGGCCAGCCGCAGACCTTCGTCTACCCGACCGGGCAGCGGATCTACGAGCAGTGGACCCCGCGGGTGCTGCGCGGCACCGAGGCGGTGCCCGCCCGGTACGACTCCCAGATCCTGGGCGGCAGCTTCGCCGTCTGGTGCGACCTGGCGCACTCCCAGACCCAGGAGCAGGTGGCCGCCGGCATCCGCCTGCCGCTGCGGGCGACCGTGCAGAAGCTGTGGGACCCGGGCCGGCCGCCCCTGTCCTGGACGGACTTCAAGGCCCTGGCGGACCGCCTGGACTGAGAGGGGCCCACGCACCGGATTGGCCGGAATCTTTCTTCTGCGCTCCCCCTCGACGGGGTGTGACGGCCGTGTGACACTACGGGGCGGCCGCACGCAGCACCGGACGGTGCGGTCTTTGCTGAGGTCGGCGGTCTGCCGAGGGGGCGTGGATGAGCCTGGTGGAACTGATCGCGCGGGCCGACGAACGCGGCCTCGCCGCCAGCGGTCTGGCTTGTTTGGACCGGTGCGTGCCGCTGCTCGGCGGTGACGACGAGGTGCTGCGCCCGCTGTGGGGGGCGCTCACGGACGAGGGCGGCGACTGGGGAGCGCGGCTGGAGCGGGCGCGCGGCACGCTCGGCGCCACGGGTCCGGGCGGGCCCGCCGGGGACGAGGCGGCGCTGCTGGCCCGCCGCATGCTCGACGCCGCCCCGGCCGTCCGGTCCGCCGCCGCCGTACGGGAGTGGGCCGACGCCTGCTCGGCCGCCTCCCTGCGGATCCACCGGCTCCTCGACCCCGCCGGGGCCGCCGCACCGGCCGACGCCCCGGGCACGGGCCTGTCGCCGCTGGCCGCGGCCGAACTGCGCCGTCAGATCACCGTCCTCGAACTCCTCACCGGGCACGGCGCCGCCGGGCTGCGGCAGGCCCGGGAGGTCTCGACACAGGGGCGCCGGGTCCTGCGGGCGGCGGTGTCCCGCCGGGCTCGCGTCCGGGGGTGACCGCCGGGCCCCGAGGGCGCCGGGGCCTGTGACACTTCGGTGCGGCCCGGCGCTGATGACCATGGGCGGTGACGCACCGTCCGTCCTGTGACACGGTGCGGCTCCGGCGCAGCCCGCTTCGCACCCGGTACGAACGAGGACAGCGTTGGGCCAGCGAGGGGAGCCCCGTCGCACGCACGCGTCGGACGGGGAACTGGGCGCGGCGGTCGCGCGGGCCCAGCAGGGGGACGAGGACGCGTTCGCGGTGGCGTACCGGATCGTGCACCCCGGGCTGCTCGGCTACCTCCGCGGGCTCGTCGGCGAGGACGCCGAGGACGTGGCCTCCGACGCCTGGCTGGAGATCGCCCGGGACCTGGCCCGGTTCGACGGCGACGGGGCGGGGTTCCGGGCCTGGACGGCGGCCATCGCCCGGCACCGCGCCGTGGACCACCTGCGGCGCCGGCGGGTACGGCCCCGGGCGGCGGCGCCGGACGAGGAGGACGTGCTCCGCCTGGCCGGTCCGCTGGGCACGTACGAGCAGGCGCTGGAATCGCTCTCCACCGCGCACGCTCTCGACCTGGTGCGCACCCTGCCGCCCGACCAGGCGGAGGCCGTGCTGCTGCGGGTCGTCGTCGGCCTCGACGCCCCCGCCGCCGCCCGCGTCCTCGGCAAGCGGCCCGGCGCGGTGCGCACGGCCGCGTACCGGGGGCTGAAACGTCTCGCCGAACGCCTCGCCGAGACCGGTGAGCCGCGGGACGACCCGCGGGGGCCGAGGGCGCCGGAGTGAACGAGCGGGGCGGCGCCCGGCTCGGGCGTGGGCCCCGCGGAAAAGGGAGTGGGCAGGAGCCCCGGGCGGCACCGGGGCCGAGCGGGGGCCCTGCGGCACCACGGCGTCACGGACGCCCTGGCCAAAGCAACGGCCGGGGCCGCCACCCCCCACAGGAGAGGCCCCGGCCGTCGCGCGGCACGGGCCGCGCGGCGGCCCGTATCTCCTTCAGCGCCATGAGTGCGTTTTCTGTCACACCTCGGCTCCCGAGTGGTTGGTTGCACGTTGTACGGTCATGGACGAGAGGCGGTTTCAGGCCGTAACGTGCCGTTCGCGCCGGGTGCGGAAGATGCATGATCACCGCACGTCCGACGGCCGCGATGCCGCGACGATCCTGCTCGATCTACTGAGGAACCACGGGGTGCTGGGGGACGACGCGGAGCTGACCGCCGCGGTGCTTGCCGCGCAGACCGGGGACGAGACCGCGTTCCGGACTGTGTACCGCGCCGTGCACCCGCGGCTGCTCGGATACCTGCGCACCCTGGTCGGCGAGCCGGACGCCGAGGACGTGGCCTCCGAGGCCTGGCTCCAGATCGCCCGCGACCTCGAGCGCTTCAGCGGTGACGCCGACCGCTTCCGCGGCTGGGCCGCGCGGATAGCCCGCAACCGCGCCCTGGACCACATACGCATGCGCGGGCGCCGCCCCGCCATCGGCGGCGACGAAACGGAACTGGCCGACCGGGCCGCCGCCTCCGACACCGCCGGTGAGGCCATCGAGGCGCTGACCACCGGCAGCACCCTCTCCCTCATCGCGCAACTGCCCCAGGACCAGGCCGAGGCCGTGGTGCTGCGCGTGGTCGTGGGTCTGGACGCCAAGACCGCCGCCGAGACGCTCGGCAAGCGACCGGGCGCCGTGCGCACCGCCGCGCACCGCGGTCTGAAACGGCTGGCGGAGCTGCTCGGCGACGATCCGGAATCCGCCGACGCGCTCAGCGCGATGTCGCCCCCGCGAGAACCGCGCGGCCACGCGGTGACGTCCGCCGGTGTGACGCATACGCGCGCCCGGACGCAGAAGGACATGTGATGGCCGACGAGCAGTACCGATGGCTGGACCGCGACACCGCGGAGCGCCTGCTCCGCGGAGAGCCACCGGACACCGGCGACGTCACCGTCCGTGACCAGGCGCAACGCCTCGCCGACGTACTGGGGGCCCTGTCCGCCGCGCCCGCCGTGCCTCCTTCCGACGCCGCGGCCGAACTGCCCGGCGAGGCGGCCGCGCTCGCCGCCTTCCGCAAGGTCCGCGCCGAGCGGGCCGACGCCCGCGCCGGGCAGGCCGTGGCCGCGTCCGCCGAGGCCGCGGGCCGGTACGGCGCCGCCCCGTCCGCCGACGCGGGGCTCGTCCGGCTCGCCGCGCACACGTCCCGGAACGGGTCGCGGGCGAACTCCGCGCGTTCCCGGCGCCCCGGTCCGCGGCTGGGCCGGCCGGTCCGCCTGGCCCTGTCCGCCACCCTGGCCGCGGGCGCCCTCGGCGGGGTGGCCGCCGCGGCCACGACCGGCGTGCTGCCGACCCCGTTCGGCGGCGACGAGCCCGCACCCGCCGCGTCCGTCTCACCCTCGGCCACGTCGGCCCGTCCCTCGCCGCCGTTCGCCGGGAGCGGGGAGGGGAGCGGCGACGGCTCCGGGGCGCCGACACCCGACGCCGGCGTCACGGCCGGTGCGTCCGCCGGTGACGCCTCGGCGACCGCTCGCGACGGCGACGGCGCGGACGGGCGCGGTTCCCCGGCCGTCGGCGACGGCGACCGGGCCGGACAGGGCGGGCAGGCCGGTCGCTGGGGCCGGCTGTCGGCCGCGTGCCGGGACCTGCGGGACGGCAAGATCCTGGACACCGGCCGCAAGCACGTGCTGGACAGCGCGGCGGGCGGCTCCTCGCGGGTCTGGACGTACTGCAAGGGCGTCCTGAAGACGGCCGGCGGCCAGGGGTCGGGCCAGGGGAACGGCAGCGGCCAGGGCGGGACCGGCAGCGGCGGCCAGAACGGCCAGGGGGACCAGAACGGCCAGGGCGGTCAGAACGGCCAGGGCGACCACCAGGGGCGCGGCGACGGCAAGGGCGGCCGGGGCGGTGACGACGACGCGGGTCACGCGGACGGCGGTCCCTCCGGCGGTGCCGGCTCCGGCGGGCTTCCCGGCGGCGGCGGTCCGGACGGCGGCCGTCCGGACGGCGGCCGTCCGCGCGAGGGCGTCCTGCCCCGCTCGTCCGCCGTACCGTCGCCGCCCGCGAAGGCGGCCTCGCCTCGCCCGTCCGCACGCCTCTGACCTGCGCTTTCGCAGTCACCGAAAAATTTCTCCCGGCAAGGTGTGACGTTTTTGGCGGCACCGACGCAGTACTGAGTGAGCCGACTGGTCATCGGCCCTTGCACGACGCCGGGGTTCCCCCCGTACCTACGGCTCGTGCATCTGGCGCGGGCGGGACACGTTCCCCCGGTCCCGCCCGCGCCCCGCATCCCTCCCGGGCCCGGACGTCCGCCTCACCAGTGCACGACGACCTTGTCGCCCACCTTCACCTGCGCGAACATGCGGGCGATCGCCGTCTCGTCCCGTACGTTGACACAGCCGTGCGAGCCGCCGGCGTAGCCCCGGGCCGCGAAGTCCGAGGAGTAGTGGACGGCCTGTCCACCGCTGAAGAACATCGCGTACGGCATCGCCGAGTGGTAGATCGTCGACACATGGTGACGTGACTTCCAGTAGACCTGGAACACACCTTCACGGGTGGGTGTGGCCTCCGTGCCGAACCGCACCGCCATCGACGAGACGGTCCGCCCGCCGATCATCCAGCGCAGGGTCCGGGTCGTCTTGTCGATGCAGAGCACCCGGCCCGTCAGACAGCGCGGGTCCGGCGCGCCGGCGGGCTGGCCGCCCATGAGGTACAGCTCCCAGCGGCCCGGCTCGTGCGTCATCCCGCGCAGCCGCTGCCAGGTGACGGTGTCGGTGCGTCCCGTGCGCGGCAGACCGCGCTTGCCCTGGAAGCCACGGACCGCCTGCTCCGTCGCGGGGCCGTAGGTCCCGGTCGGCCCCTGGGACAGCCAGCCGATCTGCCGCAGGCGGGCCTGGAGTTCCCGCACGGCCTGCCCGCTGTCGCCGCGCGACCACAGCACGGGGCCGGCGGCGGGCGGAGCGGCCGGGGCGGTGCGGGCGCTCCCGCCCGGCCCGCCGCTCCTGCCCGCGCTTCCGCTCCCGCTCTTGCCGTCGGCCCTCCCGCCGCCCGGCACCTCGATGTGCACGGGCGAGCGGTGCCGCCCGGCCGAGCCGGAACCGGACGCCGTACCGGAACCCGAGCCCGCGCCCGCGCCGCCGCCCGGTCCCGGAGCGGCGCCCGAACCCGTGGGCTGCACCGTGCAGCCGTAGACCCCCGTCAGCGCCACGGCCGCGGCCACGCCGACGGCCGCCCTCCTCATGCCCCCGACACCCATGCGGCCCCCCGCTGTCCCAGAGATCCTCGCGGCCGCCCGGCCCCGTGGCGGCCCGGGCACTCACGGAAAGTCTTTCCATCCGTGACCGGCGGCGAACCACGGGGCATGGTGGGAAACAGGAACAGAAGCGGAAAGCGCATCAGCACGACAAGCCGCGGCAGCGGCAGAAGCGGAACGCATGCGGCAGGGGCAGGGCCAGGTCTGTGAGCAAGGTCCCAGCGTGGGCCCCTGCACCCGGCGCTCGGCCGCCGCTACAGTCCGTCGCGAGGGTCGGCCGTACCAGCGAGTAACTGGCAAGTAACCACAGAACGCGGAGGCACACACCATGGCGCGCGAGTCGGAGTCCGGTCTGCCCATCGAGCCGGTGTACGGACCGGACGCCCTGGAGGGCTGGGACCCGGCGCAGAAGCTGGGGCGGCCGGGTGAGTTTCCGTTCACGCGAGGGGTGTATCCCTCGATGTACACCGGGCGTCCGTGGACGATGCGGCAGTACGCGGGCTTCGGTACGGCCTCGGAGTCGAACGCCAGGTACAAGCAGCTGATCGCGAACGGCACGATGGGCCTGTCGGTGGCCTTCGACCTGCCGACGCAGATGGGCCACGACTCCGACGCCCCGATCGCGCACGGTGAGGTCGGCAAGGTCGGTGTCGCCATCGACTCGATCGACGACATGCGGGTGCTGTTCGGCGGGATCCCGCTGGACCAGGTCTCCACGTCGATGACGATCAACGCGCCCGCGGCGCTGCTGCTCCTGCTCTACCAACTGGTGGCCGAGGAGCAGGGCGTCCCGGCCGGGAAGCTGACGGGCACGATCCAGAACGACGTGCTCAAGGAGTACATCGCCCGCGGCACGTACATCTTCCCGCCCAAGCCCTCGCTGCGCCTGATCGCGGACATCTTCAAGTACTGCAGGGCCGAGATCCCGAAGTGGAACACGATCTCGATCTCCGGCTACCACATGGCGGAGGCGGGTGCATCGCCCGCGCAGGAGATCGCGTTCACGCTCGCGGACGGCATCGAGTACGTGCGTACGGCGGTCGCGGCCGGGATGGACGTGGACGACTTCGCACCCCGCCTGTCCTTCTTCTTCGTCGCCCGTACGACGATCCTGGAGGAGGTCGCCAAGTTCCGTGCCGCACGCCGGATCTGGGCGCGGGTCATGAAGGAGGAGTTCGGTGCGAAGAACCCCAAGTCGCTGATGCTGCGCTTCCACACCCAGACCGCCGGGGTCCAGCTCACCGCCCAGCAGCCGGAGGTGAACCTGGTCCGCGTCGCCGTGCAGGGCCTGGCAGCGGTCCTCGGCGGCACGCAGTCGCTGCACACGAACTCCTTCGACGAGGCGATCGCGCTGCCCACCGACAAGAGCGCCCGGCTGGCCCTGCGCACCCAGCAGGTCCTCGCCTACGAGACCGACGTGACCGCGACCGTCGACCCCTTCGCGGGCTCCTACGTCGTGGAGAGGATGACCGACGACGTCGAGGCGGCCGTCCTGGAACTGATGCGGAAGGTCGAGGACCTCGGCGGCGCCGTCTCCGCGATCGAGCACGGCTTCCAGAAGAGCGAGATCGAGCGCAGCGCCTACCGCATCGCACAGGAGACCGACTCCGGCGAGCGGGTGGTCGTGGGCGTCAACCGCTTCCAGCTCGACGAGGAGGAACCGTACGAGCCGCTGCGCGTCGACCCCGCCATCGAGGCCCAGCAGGCGGAACGCCTCGCCACGCTGCGCGCCGAACGCGACCAGGCCGCCGTCGACACCGCCCTGGCGGCCCTGAAGAAGGCCGCCGAGGGCGAGGACAACGTCCTCTACCCGATGAAGGACGCGCTGCGCGCCCGCGCCACGGTGGGCGAGGTGTGCAACGCGCTGCGCGAGGTGTGGGGGAACTACGTGCCGAGCGACGCCTTCTGAGCCGGCCCTCTCCTCGGACGAGTGACCGGGGCGGACGACGTCCACTCCCGGTCGGGGCCGTGAGGAGCGGGCCGCGAGCGCTTCGGGCGGCCCGGCCGGTCCCGCCGCCCGCAGCGGCCGGTGCGGCCCCCGGCCTCTCCGGGGCACTCTCCGCGACGGCGGGGCGGCGACGACGGTGGCGGCCGGCCGCCCGTCTCGGCACCCGGAACACCTCCCCGGGCGGCGCACCCCCGTGCGACACTCCAGCCATGTTCGGCGTCATCGATCTCCCCACCTACCTGGCGGGACTCGTCCTCATCGTCCTGCTCCCCGGCCCCAACTCGCTCTACGTGCTGTCCGTCGCCGCCCGGCGCGGCGTCCGGGCCGGGTACTCGGCGGCGGCGGGCGTCTGGTGCGGGGACACCGTGCTGATGACGCTGTCGGCCGCCGGCGTCGCCTCCCTGCTCAAGGGGAACGCCCTGCTGTTCGGCATCGTGAAGTACGCGGGCGCCGGGTACCTCACCTGGCTGGCGATCGGCATGCTGCGTGCCGCCTGGGGCATGTGGCGCACCCGGCACGAGCGCAGCGCGCAGGCCGCGCCCGCCGCGGCCGGACCCGCCGACGAGCGGCCCTTCCGGCGGGCCCTCGTCGTCAGCCTGGTCAACCCGAAGGCGATCCTGTTCTTCATCGCCTTCTTCGTGCAGTTCGTGTCAGAGTCCAACCCAGTAGTGGGGTTCCTGACTCTAGGCGTACTCGCCCAGGTGGCAAGCGTGTTGTACCTGTCTGCGCTCATCTTCGGTGGGTCTCGTCTAGCTGCCGCGTTCCGGCGTCGGAGGACGCTCAGCGCAGGGGCCACCTCGGCCGCCGGGGTGCTGTTCCTGGGGTTCGCCGTCAAACTGTCGCTGGCGAGCGCGTAGGGGCTGGCATGTCTCATCTTGACGATGCTGCGGCCCTGTTCGCCCGCATGAACCTCCAAGAGCAGCGCGAGGCACTAGGAGCCCTCGGCCTGCCTGAGAGGCTGCCGAAGGAGTCTCAGAAGCCCTCCAAGGCCACCCCGTTCTCTGCCCTTGTCGGCACGCCCAGCAGGCGGAAGCGGCAGCCACTCACCGTGAGGGCAGTGCGTAGCCCTGAGGTGCCCTGACTCCCGGCTTACCCGAACACGCAAATATCGGCGAGTTCGGGTAGACGACCGTTCCCGCCCCTCGTACGGTCGTAGCCACCAGGCCCCAACAGGGGCCATTCGCAAGGGGGTTTGAGCATGGCCCGCGAGGAACTGACCCGCCTTACCGGCAACGGCAACGGAGAGTGCGGACAGGGTGATTGCCCCAATTTGTATTTGACGAAGCGAGGAACCTTGGTCGTGCAGGGCGACGTGTCGGACGCCTTCACGCCGCCCGAAGGCGAAGGACTGGTTGAGATCCCGGAAAGCGTGCTGAGGGAGGCTTTTCGTGCTCTTGGCTGGTGAAGCCTGGCAGGCCAAGTTCCGCGACTTCCAGAGCGAGGCATGGCGACTGGAAACCCTGCCCGCGTACCGCGTACCGCAAGAGGCCGAAGAGTTCTCCCGCTTCCTGGCCGGTGAACGGTTTCCGGGGCCGTACGAGGATTCCTGGGCGGCAATGATCCGGCACTGTAGGGAATCCGGGGCAAGTGTCGGACGAGTGCACATCCTGACTCAACCGCTCTCCGATTACCTGCGCTTCGAGTTCGAGAGGTACTACCGCCATCAGGCCCCCATCGGGGAAGACATTCGAATCCTCGACGTGACCGAGCGCGAGAATCCGCTTCCGGGCGTTGAGGACTTCTGGATGTTCGACAAAGCAGAAGTCGTCCTCATGCACTACCAGCCGGACGGCACTCAGATCAGCCGCGAACTGTACGAGGGTGACGTGACACCGTTCCTCGAATATCAGCGCATTGCCTTGGCCGAGTCTGTTCCCTTCGAGGAGTACGTGAAGGGCCTTGACCTTTGAGCCGGAAGAGCTAGGCCAGTACAGAGCCGACCTAGCCGAGACGCTGAAGTCGCTTCGCAAGCGGGCCGGGATCACTCAGACCCGGCTCGCTCAGCGGTGCGCCATGAGTCAAACGAAAATCAGCAACATTGAAGGGGCGAAGCTAACCCCGACCCTGGTCGACGTTGAGCTGATTCTCAGAGCATTGGATGCGCCCCCGGACCTCGTTTCCCGAGTGGCGGCCCTTGCGCGTAACGCTAACAGTGAATGGCAAGATGCTTGGTCGCAACGCCGTACCGGGTTGGAGAAGAAGCAGAACGAGCTAGCCGGCTTCGAGAAGTCGTCCAAGGAGTTCCGATACTTCCTGCTGTCCATGGTCACCGGTCTACTCGCAACGCCCGAATATGTGAGGGCGAGTCTCGCCCACATCCCCGGCGACCACAGCAAGGCAATCGCGAAGAAGCTGGAACGACAGTCGGTCCTTTATGACGCGTCGAAACACTTCACGTTCATTCTGACCGAGCAGGCAGTTAGGTGGCCATTCCTGCCCCCGGTAGCCATGGCCATGCAGATTGACCGACTGATTTCCATCAGTCTACTGCCTAATATCCACCTCGGAGTCATGCCCCTGGATGGCCACATGCCGACCGCGCCATTGAACACCTTCACCATCTATGACACCCGGATCGCCACAGTGGAGACACAGACCGGAGTAATGGTCTTTCGGGATCACCGAGACGTGTCGGCATACCTCACCGAGTTCCGAACCTACGAGGGATACGCCCTGTTCGGGGGCGAATGTAGGGAACAGCTGTCCGATTGAGCCAGCCGGTTCCGTTCTTAGGCTGGCACCCGACAACGCAAATAACCTGCGCATTTAAGTGCGCCCCTGGGCACCATTGTCTGACAGACGTGGATGCGAGGGGCGATGGATGCTTGAGGGGCAGCGAACCTATCCCGAACCGGTGATTCAACTCCCGCTCGATGACTGGCTGTATGAGGCGCGGCCGGTCCCCAGTTGCCAGGTGTGCCAGGCCGCCGCGCTGGAGCTGGAGAAGGCGAAGAAGGCACACAAGGCGCAGCGTCGCTTTGACGCGGCGCGGACGATCCGCATGCACCCGCATACGGAGGAGTCGTGACTACGGCACCGGAGCGGCCCCAGAAGGCCGCCGCAAGACGCTGGTCGGGACCTCTCCGGGTCCCGTTCGGGCAGTCGCCCCCCACGCCCCCCGTTGTCGGCCCGCGCCGCGCCGGGCGTACGGGCGGAGAGGCCCCGTGGTCCCTCTGGAAAGACGGAACGCTGTGTGGGGAGTGCGCCGGCCACGGCACGGTCTGGTGTGACGAGTGCTGGGGGTTCGGCGGCTGTCGGAGGTGCGCAGGCTTGGAGCGCCGGACGTGCCCCACATGCAAGGGCGGGGGGCTAGCGCCATGTTGAAGCGTTTACACGGGCTGTCGCGCCGCTTCGGTTGGGTGGCGTTCGTGGCCGGCGTGTACGCGGCCTGTTTCTGGATTCTGGTTTCGGCGTTCCTGGGGAAGCTGCGATGACGTACCGATGCGAAGAGACCATCATGTTGGACCCGAAGCTTCGGGACCTGGCGGCGCAGATTCCAAGCCCCTTCGGGGGCATCGAATGGGCAATCGAGACCGAGGGTCAGTACGCGTTCCAGTGCAAGCTGGAGGACGCGCCGCACGACTATCACGCGGCTTTTCTCCGCACGGGCGCTTTCGCGGACCCCTGCACAGATGTGTTCTTGTGCTGGGTCGACGGCGGGGACGAACAGTGGCTTGAGGACATTGAGGTCTGCATGAAGCGCCGCAAGCCGCTGGACTCTGGTTGCACGATCTTTCGGAAGCATCCGGGCAAGTGCGATTGGGAGTACATCGATCCGCCCTTGCTGGCCGCGAAGGCGCAAGCCGACCAACTGATGAAAGAGCCGGGGCTGAACGCTTTGTCGCGCGCGCTCAGGGGTCCCGGTTCTATCTGATCTCCCGCCCTCGGCCTGTGCCGAGGGCGGGTCGCAAGGCGGCGCGGGGACCGCATCCCCGCCGAACGGAGAAGGGATCAAGCATCATGACTGCACTTCCCGAGTTCGAGTTCGTGAGGACGGCCGCGTGCCGCGACCCGAAGGTCAACAACTGCCCGGAGGTCGCGATGAATGTGCCGGGCGTGGTGGCGTTGCGCGACAGCCAGCAGCCGGACACCATCGTCACCATGTCCGTCGCGGACTGGCGGTCCCTCACGGACGCCGTGAAGGCCGGCGAGTTCGATCTGAGCGCATGAAGGTAGGGCCGTATGCCGAAGTGCCCCCGCTGATCTGCCGAGTGCCCCACGGACCCGGAGAGCGGTCTTCCGTGGTGCGCCCGGTGCGGGGCATTCTTCGGCCTGTCGCTGCCTACGTGTCGGGGCTTGTGGTGGTGGCGTCAGGCTGCGACTCGCGCCGCTACCCGGCCCCGTAGGCACTGAGCGGCCCCCCGGTACCGCCCTGGCCGCCCTTGTCCCCCGTCGAGGACGGCCAGGGCTCCAACGAAGAAGGCCCCCGCCGTGTGGCGGGGGCCTTCTTCTATCGGGTTACTTCTTCAGCGTCACCCGGTAGGTGACCGGGGTGCCGAGCTATTAGCTAGCGGCAGCCTTGATGACCTGGCAGCTAGTTGCTTCCGCGAGGGAAACGCCAGCCACTCGCATAGTGAGCTTGAAGCCCACCTGATCAGAATCAAACCGAGCGTCCTCGCTAACCCTCACCGTGGCATTGCGACGAATACCGACAACGATCCGGGAAGCGTCCGCGACGACAATCGTCTTAGCAGGAAGGAACGCACTCGGCAGGATCGGCAGGCCCCAAGCTGTAGAAGCCGGATTGTCGGTCGGAGAACCGCCCTGGTAAACGCCGGAACCGGACGACTTCTCCTTGCGCAAAGCCGCAGCCATATCGATAGAAGCCCAGACAACCGAGGGAGTGCCGTTCGTGGCCTCGATACGGGCTACGGCATCGGCAAGGTCGTCATAGGTGACCGAAACCTTGCCGCTGCCGAGAGTCGTAGAAATGCCCTGAGACACGATGCCCTTAATTCGGCCGGCACCGGTGAAAGCGTCAGCGTCGAACTTCAGAGAAGCGTCACGGAGAAGGTTCTCGGCGATGACCCGCCGCTGATCAAGCGCGGAGTCTTCCAAAACCTCAGTCGACGCCCACTGAACCTCGCCGATCTTCTGCGCCTCGAACTTAACTTCACCCCAAACCATCTGACCCTCGGGGATCGGCTGTCCCTCGGCGACGTAATCCGCACCGGTAGAGGAAAGAAGCTGCGGCACAGAGAAAGAGGCCGAGGCAAAGGGGATGATGCTGCTAGCCGGGAGGCCACGGAGAAAAGTGGACTTCGCCTTCAGCGCGTCAATGTACTTACCCGCGATCTGCTCGGGCACGGTGTACCCGCCATCCTGGGGAACGCCCTCGGAGATCAGGGCACGGTACTCACTGAGTGACGGCATGAGCGAGCGCCATTCGGTCGACTCGCTCGGACCAGCGACGGGGGTAAGGACGCTCCCGTGCCGGGCGGCCAGGCTGCGAACCTCGGCCTCACGCTCCCCGCGCTCGATGGCCTCGCGGGCCTCCGCCTCCAGGCCGCGAAGCTCGGTGTCGAGTCGATCGACACGCTCGCGCTTCTCGGCGTTGGAGAGGCTGGGATTCTTCTCGACAGCGCGCAGCTCGTCAATCAGCTTCGCTCGCTTCTCCAGCGCGGCCTCAGCCTGACGCCTGTAGAGATCAGTAGACATGTATATTCCTCTTTGGTCGGGGCCGGAAGCGGCCGGGAATGCAAAAGCCGCCCAGCACCCGGAAATGGGTGGGGCGGCTCGGGGGCGGGTGTTGCTCCGCTAGGTTGCGGAGTTTTTTTCTACAGCTGGCACTTCAGCGCGTGCCGCGCGCTGCTGTTCGATCCGCTCGACGAAGCGGATTCGCCGCGCGATCTTGCGCGCTAGGTTCTTGCAGGAAGGACCGCAATACCGTGGCGGCCGGCCAGGGCCGTACTCGATGTTGAACGGCTTCTCACAAGCCCAGCATTTCAGCTCGACTGTGTTATTCATGTCCCATGTTTCTTCGAGGTCGATTGAGAGGAGCGCAGCGTTCGGCGACAGAACGGAAGACAGCCCGACTCCACAGCATTTGGAAACTGCCGTGAAGCCGGGCCGTCGTCGTCGCGCCGCCCCGTGGCGCTTCCTCCCCCGACCCCCTAGTAGGTCGAAGTCGTTCTTGCGCTCTGTAAAGACCTGTTAGGAGGACGAAAATCACACGCGCTACCATGCGCGATTCTCGATGAGGTGCGGGATGCCTCGGCGAGATTGCACCCCGCCTATCGGTCCCACGACTATGGGCGAACCCCCGCGCGTTCGCGTGAAGGGAAGGACGCGGGTGCACAGAAGGCAAGCCTGGATCTTTGAAACGTCCCCTCCCTTGGATGGGCATCCGGCAAGATGCCCTTATGGATCAAGGCATAGCTGCGCTGATCGCAGCAGGGGTCGGACTGTTGGGTGCCGTGGTCGGCGGTGCTGCGGCCGTCTGGGGCGCAAAGATCGGGGCTGAGAGGTCAGCCCGCGCCGTGAGGCAGCAGGTGCAGGACCAGGCCGCCGCTGAGCATGCTCATTGGCTTCGACAGCAACGATCAGAGGCGTACGAGCAATTCGAAGATGCCTATAACGAGGTTGCTCGCCGTGTTGAGCTTGGTGAGGAGGAAGACGTTACCCAGGCTGTCGAGCTGATCCGGACGTTGTACCGGTGGCAAGCGCGAATAGAAATCCTCGGCCCCCCAGCCGTTGCAGAAAGCGCCGAGGGAGTGTTGTCGGTTCTCGGAATGAGACTTGCTGCGCTGGCCGCCATGCATCGCATGAATTCTGGGGCCGATGGTGTGCCAGAGGCAGACTATGTTCGGATGATCAACGGTCTTGTCGAGGAGAGTGAATTGCTTCCCGATAGATGGCGCGATTACCACCGGGACTTCGTTGCGGCAGCTCAACAGGTGATGGGATCGCATCAGGGCGTCCAAGCCACTGGACCTGCCACGCGGTCCACCTAAGCCATTCTGTCGCCTTGGCCTGACGTTGCCGGCCTCGCCTTCCAGTCGAGAAGGAAGCGAGCGGAACGCTGTTCTGTCGCTCCGACTCCTTTCGGGAGTCGTTCGCTAAGCCTTGGCCGATAAAGACTCCGTAGGCTCCATAGTCGAAGGAGTCTTACTATCGCTCTTCGCTCTGTTCCACAGGCTTCGAGCTTTCAGCCTTGGCCAGAGTCAGGCCCCGATAGGGAGCCTGGCTGTCTGTCCGCTCTTCGATCGGCCAGGGCAAAGGTGCACCCGAAGGGGTACACGCTCTCTACGAGCTAAATATGAGATCTCTTATTGAGATCTCTATGAGATTGTGTACCCGCTCGGGTATAGCCCTTGTACCTGTAGAGGGACACCCCTAGTGCCCGTGTGGGTACTAGCCTCGATCTTGCATGACGGTCCGCTGACGGAGTCGGTGGATCGTTTCGCTTTCGGTGGCTGATGGCGGGCATTCCGAGGGCCCGAGTGTCGCCTCGGGTGGACGCCGGGTCCCACTGCTCCGGGCTGGTTCCTCTTCTTGTAGGGACAGGCGAATCCGCTGGTCAGCCGGGGTTCGGCAGGAGCGCAAGTCGTTCAAGGGCGGCGGATATCTCGCCGGTCCAGGGCCAGTGGCGGGCGAGGCGGAGGATGCGGCGTCGGCCGGTGGTGACGAGCTGGGCGGCTGCGGAGAACAGGCGGAACCGCAGACGGCGGGGTTCCCAGAGACGGGCCTGGCCGGTCAGAGCGAGCATGGGCAGCCAGGCCAGCAGGTCAAGCGCGATCTGGACGATCTCCAGCCAGACCTTGTTCTGCGCGGTGTGGTGCAGGGGCAGGTTGCGCAGTCCAGTCGCGCGGGCGGCCCGGATCCGGTCCTCGGCGCGGGCCCGCAGCCGGTGGCGGAGCTCGAGCTCGGCGATCGGCCGGTCCGGGGTGTTGGTCGCGAAGCAGGTGATCCGCATGCCGTCCGCGTCGGTGATCCTCAACTGGGCACCGGGATGTGGCCGTTCCTTGCGGACGATCAGCCGCATTCCCTTCGGCCAGCCGTCCAGCAGGCTGCCGGTGAGCTCGGCGACCCAGGCCCCGTCACGGACCGTGCCATCAGCCTCGACGGCCGGTGTCCAAGCCGAGGTCGGGATCCTCAGGAGGTGCTGGTGAATGGTCTCGGTGATCACCATGCCGACCGAGTAGGACAGCCAGCGTCCTCGCTTCGCGAGCCAGGACACGAAGTCGTGGGTGCCGCCGGCGGAGTCCGTGCGGATCAGCGTCTGCCGCCCTTGCCGGTACTTCTTCGGCAGCTGGGCCAGGGCGAGCTGGGTGGTGGTGATGTGGTCGGCGGCCGTGTTGGAGCCCGCGTTTCCCGGTCTGAGGAGGGCCGCGACGGGCTCACCGGTTCCGCCCGGGCCGTGGTCGACGAAGGCCGTCAGCGGATGGTGGCCGTAGGTCTTCTTCCAGGTCGCGGCCGCGTCCTGTTTGTCGGAGTGCGCGATCACGAGGACACCGTCGAGGTCGACGGTGATCTGACCGTCGGCGTCCGGGGCATTCTCACCGGCCAACGACCAGACACGGTCACGGACTTCGGAGCGTGCGGACCGGATCGCCTGCAGAGCTTTCTCGCCGGAGGCGGCGAGGGTGTCGATCAGGCGGGAGACGGTCGGGTCGGAGGCGACCGGACCGAAGACGGCCGGCTCGGCCCGCAGCATCGCGACGTCCGCGAGGCAGTCCCCGCCCAGTGCGACCGCCAGGGCGACATCCAGGAGGACCTTGCCGGGATCGTGGACGGCCCGCGGCTTGCGCCACGGCGCCAGAGATGCCGATACGACCTGGTCAAGACCGCTCTTGCGGACCGTTTCGACCAGCACGACCGACCCGGCCTGGGAGACGACCTGGCGGCCGTCGTCCTGGACGCGGACACGGGGATAGGACCCGATAGAGTGCTTCACCTGGGAAGTGCCTCCGGCGATGGCAGGAACAAGGACCTCGACAATCCTCATTCTTGCTGGTCAGAGGCACTTTCTGCTTTCCTGACCGCCTGCCGGACGGCCCGCTTCATGAAAGCGCGAGGCTAGGCCGCTAGTTCGCCCGTGTAGCGCCGGTATGCCTGCTCGGCCAGGGCGTAGGGGACAGCCGCCCACGGCCAGGACTGCGGATCGTCCCCGCCGAGGAACCAAGCCTTCTGCTCCAGGGTGAGTTCCAGTGGTCCTGTGGGGCCAGTGGAAGGCTGATCTCCGACCGAGGGGGCCGAGTGGTCAGGGCTCGCCGCAGCGAGCCTTGAAGGGCCGCTCTCGCGTCCTCTCGGCGTGCGGGCTTCCCGCCCGGCCTTGACCGCTGCCACGACTTCGGCCGGGGCAGTCAGGCGGTAGACGACCGTATCGGCGGTCGACCGCCGCCCGGTGTCGGCAAGGTAGCCATACTCGACCAGCTTCCGGCGGTACGGATGAACCTTCGTCGCATTGGATAGGCCGACCATTCCGGCGATGGTCGCCATGGACGGGAACACGTCGGTTCCATCGGTGTAGTCACCGAACATCGAGAACGCCATGGCGACGGCGTACGTGTTCTGTTTCACGCGAGGATCGCGGGATATGCACTGTCGCCACATGTCGTGGTCGACAGGGGAAAAATCGGTCACGGGTACTCCAGTCGGTAGTGCAGTCGTGTCTACAGGCGCACCCCTGGCGGTTTCAAGGACAAGCGTTTAAACACCGCTTTGGAGAGAGGGTTTAAACGATCCCCTTTGACTTCGCCAGGGGGCAGCGATGCAAGGTTTCTTCGTTACTAGCGCCCGGCGCACGGTCTCGGTGCCGACAGGGGGAGTATGCGAGTTGTAACTGTTATCCAGGATCAGGACGGTAACCGGAGAGTCGTTGCCGATGTCGTCTATCCCTCCGAGAGTTGACATAAGAATGCCCCCTCCTTCCGGAGGGGGCATTGCTTCGCAAAGTGCGCGGGTGCGGCTAACTCCAGTTGTTGTCCATTCTGATCAGTCGCTTCTTAACATCGTGCGGAATGATCAACTGCCCCAACAGTTCCCCATCGTCCTGCTTTCCGAGTTCGAAAGTTATTCCGGCGCTCAGTAGGTCCTTTTCCATGGCCTCTACGCCGCCAGCCTCCCAATGCTGCCTGTACGTCATGCCGGTGCTTTCGTAGATCCATCGATCCTTTGTGGAGTCCGGGTCGATCTTCGTCAAGTCGTTCATGAGAGCGTCTAGCGTGCTCTCTGCCTTCTCACGAATGAATCCGGCCTTATCGAACTTTCCACCGGGCTCCAGCCCGGACATGTAGTAGGCGATGGACTCTTCCAGTCGCTTCCGCTCTCGCCTGTTCTCGTCGCCTCTGGCGTACTCACGACGGATCACCTCGAAATCTCCCAGGGCCTCGAAGACGGCCTCCGCTAGAGCGGAGTACACATGTTCAGGATCTGGTGTCACGAATCCTGGCTTCCGGCAGTCGGGGCACCGCAAGTATCGGTACTCCTTCACTTCGCCGGTAGAAAGTGTCTTGTAGTTATTCGTTTCGTTAACGTTCCTGCCGCACTGGTGTTTCATGACACCTAGGAACCTCGTAGGGCGACGGTTCTTCTCATGATGACGCTTGTTCTTCGCGCGGGTGGCAAGTGCTGCTTGTACGTTCTCGAATTCTGTATCAGTCAGGATCGGTTCATCCGTGACCCTGATTTCCTGGCCCTGCTTGTCTAGCACCGGCGTAGATTTGTAGGTAGTCGACTTCGTCCCTCCTTCGGTGCGAAGCCCCTTAACGGCAGGGTTCCTGAGAATCCTGAGAACCTGCTGATTGTTCCATTTCCGGTTGCTGTAGGTCGGAACCTTGGCCCGGTCCAGCACCTTGGCAATTCGGTTTGCCGGAACCCCTCGCATGGCAGCCTGGAACATGTAGCGCACCGCTCGCGCCTGCTTGGGGTCCTGTACTAGGCGGAGCTTCCCCCTCACCCTGGCAGTCTTGTAGCCATACGACGGCTTACCAATACGCCATTGATCCTGTTGCTTGGTGTATTCCCAGTGGGAAGAAACGCGGGTCTTGGTGTTGGCGGCTTCAATCTCTGCAACTGTCGCAACGAAAGTCACCATTGCCTGAGCCATCGGGGATGACAGGTCCAGGGTGTCATTGAGGGAAACGAGGTTTTTCCCAAACTTCTCGCACCACTTGATTACTTCGTGCAGGTCGGAAATTCGCCTAATGAACCGGTCCAGCTTCCAGAACAGGATCAGGTCGAACTCAGGAATCCGGTTGTTAAGCCAATCTCCAAGTTCCTTCCGCTCCCAGGGGGCTTTCTTGGTCGCGGACACTCCGAGGTCTCTGGCCACACCGACAACCCTGATGCCCTCGCGGATGGCATGGCGACGAAGGTCAAGTTCCTGCCGCGCCGGGCTGGTGGTGTCCTCCGTGAGGATCGACAGGCGTACCGACAGGAGCCCTCGGGGCGCGTCCTGCGGTAGCGCATCGTTCCTGGCCTGGAGGTCGGCCAGCTCTGCCAGTTCCTCAACGGTCCACTCGGGAGCGGTCTTGGTAGCGGTCATGGGCGCGAGCGTACAGGCAGTTTGATTCTGGAACGTTCTTCGTGCAGTTCGTCGACCCGGGCTATGCCTACCCGGCGCTGTCCTTCGTCGTCCTCGGCCTCTTCGCCCAGCTCGCCAGCTTCCTCTACCTGAGCGCCCTGATCTTCGGCGGCACCCGGCTGGCCGCCGCCTTCCGCCGCCGCAAGCGCCTGTCGGCGTGGGCGACCTCGGCGGCGGGCGCCCTGTTCCTGGGCTTCGCGGTCAAGCTGTCGCTGGCCAGCGCCTAGAAGCCGTGGCCGGCGCCTGGCGGTGGCCGGTCCGTCAGCGGCCCACCGTCCGTCCCAGTGAGCGGGCGCGGCGGGCCACCCGCCGTACCGTCGCGTTGCGCGGTATGAAGGCGAGTTGCTGCGGGACACCGCCGGGCAGCGCCAGCGCGGTCAGCCGGCGGCGCTTGAAGTAGCGCCGGGCGTGCGTGTCGAGGTGCGCGGCGAGGTACCGCTCGGCGGCCGGGCGCAGACCCGGGTAGATCTTCGGCTGCATCGCGAAGGAGACGGCCCGCACCAGCTCGCCCAGCGCTTCGGCGGCTGGGTCCCCGCCACGGGCGGCGGGCGGCTCGGGGACGGTGTCCCGCCCCTGTTCCGCGCCCGCCGCGGCACCGCCGGCCAGGACCGCCAGGTCCGGCAGCAGTGCGTCGACGATCGTCACGGGGACGCGGTTGCTGTTCTCGTACGGCGTCAGCCGCTCCAGCAGGGTGCCGGTGCCGGTACGGGCGACCGGGAGCCCGTACAGCGCCGACGCGGTGAGCAGCGCGGTGGAGAAGCAGCCGACGACCAGGGCGGGGCGTATCCGCTGGTACAGCACCTCGGCGAGGACGGGCGTGGCGAGCACCGTGAGGTCGGCGCCCAGCTTCCCGGCCTCCCGCTCCAGCGCGCGCGACCAGCGGGCGGGCGCCGAGGGGTGGGGTTTGAAGACGACGCGGGTGTGGCCGAGCGCGACGGCGCCGCGCAGCATCCGCACGTGCAGCGCCTCCTCCTCCTCGGCGGTGAGGATGTCCAGCGCGCTCAGGTACTGGCCGAGCAGCAGGGCGGGTTCGGCGGGCAGGCCCGGCAACGCCTCGCCCGTGTCCGCGAGTTCGGCCAGCACCTTGAGGAAGGCGTCCGTGGGGACGATCTGCGGCGCCACCCCGAACTCGGTGAGCAGCACAGGCCGCAGGCCCGGCACCAGGTCCAGGTGGAGCAGGCGGTCGATGCGGGTGCCGACCAGCGGGTCGATCTTGTTGCGGGTGGGGCCGTAGCTCATCAGGCCGTCGGCGTAGACGGTGACGGGCGCGCCGGTGAAGATCTGGCAGACGGCGAGCGCGGGGTTGACCTGGATCGACTCGACGGCCAGTTCGACGGCGTCCTCGCCCAGGTCCCACAGCAGTCTCAGGTGCCGTTCCCACAGCGGCACGTCGTCCGGGCGCGGGGCCCAGCCGCCCGGGTGGAAGGGGGAGACGGCCTCGTTCCACGACACGACGTCGTCGAACCGTTCCCGCAGCCGTTCGAAGCCGGGCAGCTCGTCCACCGGCGGGGTGGTCTCCGGCGTCGCCGTGTTGTTGCAGACCACCAGGATGCGGCGGTCGGCGGGGCCGAAGCAGTCGGCGTCGAGGGCGGCGGCGAGGGTGGCGGTGCCGTACAGCGTCGACGCGAGGAAGATCCGGGTGGTCACGCGGCGGCCCCCGTGCCGGCGGGGCGGCGGCGCAGCCGGCGCAGCCGGGTGGCGCGCTGGACGTCCATGGAGTCCAGCGCCTCGTCCAGGACGCCCTGCGGCATACGGCGCAGGGCGCGCGCGCTGAGCGACTTCAGTTTCCGTGCCACCGCCGGTTCGAACCTTTCGATGGAGCCCAGATGGTGGGCGATGATCGCGCAGTACGTACGGACCGCCTTGGGCAGCAGCAGGGCCGCCTCCCGGTCCCGGGCCGTCTCCTCGACGACCTGGTCGAACGCGCGGATGAAGTCCAGTTGGCGCACATCGCCGATCTGGGTGAGCGAGGAGGCCACCCCCCGCCGGTAGTGGACCCCCAGCAGGCCGGTCACGGCGAAGGACTCCGCCTCCCGGTGCAGCTTCCAGATCCACGGCCGGTCCTCGGCCGTGCGCAGCCCGTCGGTGAAGTGCAGCAGCCCCCGCTCGCGCAGCCGCCGGTGGTAGACGCCCGCCCACGCGTAGGGGTAGTCCACGGAGGTGGAGCGGTCGGCGGGCAGGATCGCCGCCCGCGGGTCGAGCACCACCCCGCGCCGGCCGTGCGGCACCCGGTGCACGCTGCGCGCCCGGCCGGTGCACTGCACATGGTCGGCGCGGACGAAGTCGCAGCCCAGCTCCTCGATCACGGCGAGCAGCCGCGGGTAGTAGCCGGGGGCCAGCCAGTCGTCGCCGTCCAGGAACGTCAGGTACTCGCCGCGCGCCCGGTCGATCCCGGTGTTGCGTGCGGTCGCCAGCCCTCCGTTCTCCTCGCGCCGGACGAGGACGGCACCGGGCAGTTCCCGTTCCGCGCGCGCGAGGATGTCCGGGGTCTCATCGCGTGAACAGTCGTCGACGAGGACGAATTCGAAGTCGTCACGCGCGTTCGCACGCAGACTCTTCAAGGTGTCGGGTGCGTATTGCTGCACGTTGTAGAACGGCACGATGACGGAGAGCTTGACCACGTGTGCGACGTTAGGACGCGGGCCCCGGTCCCGTCTTTACCTGGAGTTTGACCGGGAGTGAACGACACGTGGCGATGCCGTGAACCAGGCTTTCCACGGTCTGCCCCCGGCGCCGGTTCCGCATTCGGCGGTGTGCTGTTAACCGTTTGTTGCATTCCGGTTGGGCGGGACCTAGAAATGCCTTCCTAGCGTCTGCGACGTGCCAGCAAGTGCAACGAAAACCCTGCGGGTCGCCGTTCTCGCGGATTCCGACACCCGGTGGAAATGGGGCGCGCTCACCGCGCAGCGCGTCGCCCCCGCCGGTGCCGGGATCCGGCTCGACGGCTACCTCCTGCGGGGCCGTGCCACCCCCACCGCCCGCCAGCTGACGGAGGTCGGCGTCCGCGCGGACTCGCTCCGCGAGGTGACCGCCGTCGAGTTCCTGCGCGCCATGGCCCCCGGCGCGGCGGGCGAGGAGCCCTGCGACGTCCTCGTGCTCGCCCTCGTGGGCGGCGGCGTGCAGGCGGTGCTGCACGGACTGAAGCGGGCCTGGGAGGGCGCCGGCCGGCGGCCCGTGGTCGTCACCGGGTACGTCGGTGTCGTCTACGAGAAGCTCGCCGACGGTCTGCTGCTGCGGCACGGCGCGGACCTGGTGCTCGCCAACTCGCGCCAGGACGCGGAGCGTTTCCGCGCCGTCTACGAAGGAGTGGGCGCCGACGCGTCCGCGGTCACCGAGGTGGCCCTGCCGTTCCTCGGCGGCGCTCCCTACACCGGCGCGCACGACCCGTACACCGTGGTGTTCGCCGCGCAGCCCTCCGTCCCCGAGAGCCGCCGGGACCGTGCGTACCTGCTGGAGCGGCTGATCCGGCACGCCCGGCTGCACCCCGGCCGCGAGGTGCTGCTCAAGCTGCGCTCCCGGCCGGGCGAACACACCACCCACATTGAGGAGGTGCCGTACCAGAGGCTGGCGCAGCGGGCCGCGCTGCCGCCCAACCTGCGCCTGGTCTACGGGCACATGGGGGAGGTGCTCGACCGCACCGACCTGCTGGTGACGGTCAGCTCCACCGCCGCGCTGGAGGCGCTGCACCGCCGGATCCCCACCGTCGTCCTCACCGACCTCGGGGTGCGCGAGACGCTCGGCAACCACCACTTCACCGGGTCCGGCTGCCTCGCCTCCTGGGACCAGCTCGACGCCGGACACCGTCCGGTGCCCGAGGAGGAGTGGGTGGCCCGGCAGGGCGTCGCCACCGGCGGTTCCTACGCCACCGCCTTCGACACGGCCCGCGAACGCATCGGCGAGCTGCTCCGGGCGCCCGGCGGCCTGCCCCCGCTCGACCCGTACTACACACCCGGGACCGCGCCCGGCTACCTGCCGGGCCTCCTCGCACGCCACCACCTGGGACCCGACGGCGCGCCGCTGCCGGGGGCCCCGGCAGCCGACCGCGGCCCCGGACCGGTCCGGCAGATCGTCCGCCGGGCCGCCCGCGGCGCCTACCGCCACGGCGTGCAGCGCGTGGCGCCCGTCATCCGGCGGATGGGGGAGCTGTGAGCCGCCCGACCCCACCTCGAGGAGCAGATGTCATGTCCCACCCGGAAGCGGGCCAGGGCGCCCCGGTACGCCGTGTGCTCGCGGTGATACCCGCGCGCGGCGGCTCCAAGGGCGTGCCCGAGAAGAACCTCGCCCCCGTGGGCGGTGTGCCCCTGGTGGCGCGTGCGGTGCACGCGTGCCGGGCGGCGCGGTCCGTGACGGACGTCGTGGTCTCCACCGACGACCGGGCCATCGCGGCGGCGGCGCGCGAGGCCGGTGCCGAGGTCGTCCTGCGGCCGGCCGCGATCGCGGGGGACACGGCCACCTCCGAGGCGGCCGTCCTGCACGCGATGGACGCCCACGAGGCGCTGCACGGCGCGCGGGTGGATGTCGTGCTGCTGGTGCAGTGCACCAGCCCGTTCCTGACCCGCGAGGACGTCGACGGGGTCGCCCGCGCGGTCACCGAGACCGGCGCGGACACCGCGGTGACCGTGGCACCGTTCCACGGGTTCCTCTGGCGGGACGCCGGGGAGACGGCGGACGCCGCGGGCCCGGCCGACGCCGGGGGCCCGGGGGGCGCGGTGACCCGCCGTGCGGCGGCGGGCGGGGCCGGTGCCGCGGACGGGACCGGTGGTGTCGCCGGACCTGTGGGTGTCGGCGGGACCGGTGGTGCGACCGCCGTGGCCGTCGCCGCACCGGACGACGGAGCCGCTCCGGCGGGTGGGACCGCACCGGCCGACGGGACCGCACCGGCCGCCGTGGCCGGCGGCTACGGCGTCAACCATGACAAGTCCTTCCGTCCGCGCCGCCAGGACCGCCCGCAGGACCTGCTGGAGACCGGCGCCGCCTACGCGATGGACGCCGCGGGCTTCCGCACCCACCGGCACCGCTTCTTCGGCCGTACCGAACTGGTGCGCACCGACCCGGCGCGCGTACTGGAGATCGACGACCCGCACGACCTCGCCCGCGCCCGCGCTCTCGCCCCCTTGTTCGACGCGGACCGCCCCCCGGCGCCGGGCACCGGCCGGGCGGCGCGGACCCCCGGCGGCGCCCTGCCCACCGCCGAGGACATCGACGCGGTCGTGCTCGACTTCGACGGCACCCAGACCGACGACCGGGTGCTGATCGACTCCGACGGACGCGAGTTCGTCTCCGTGCACCGCGGGGACGGCCTCGGCATCGCGGCGCTGCGCAGGAGCGGCCTGCGCATGCTGATCCTGTCCACGGAGCAGAACCCGGTCGTCGCCGCCCGCGCCCGCAAGCTCAAGCTCCCGGTGCTGCACGGCATCGACCGCAAGGACCTCGCCCTCAAGCAGTGGTGCGAGGAGCAGGGCATCGCCCCCGAGCGTGTCCTCTACGTCGGCAACGACGTCAACGACCTCCCGTGCTTCTCCCTCGTCGGCTGGCCCGTGGCGGTCGCGAGCGCCCACGACGCCGTCCGCGGCG
Source organism: Streptomyces sp. Xyl84 (assembly GCF_059731885.1). Taxonomy (NCBI): domain Bacteria; kingdom Bacillati; phylum Actinomycetota; class Actinomycetes; order Kitasatosporales; family Streptomycetaceae; genus Streptomyces; species Streptomyces sp. Xyl84. Next base: position 2,826,873 of record NZ_AP029182.1, on the reverse strand, counting down.
CCGCCCGCGCCGTCACCGCCCTCCCCGGCGGCGACGGCGCCGTCCGCGAGATCGCCGGCTGGATCCTCGGCCCCTCCCTCGATTCCCTCCCCCAGTAAGGAAACCCCCTCATGAGCACCAACTCCCGTCTGCGCACCTTCGGTTCGCGCGAGGTCGGCCCCGGCAGGCCCGTCTACATCTGCGGCGAGATCGGCATCAACCACAACGGGGAGCTGGAGAACGCCTTCAAGCTCATCGACGTGGCCGCCGAAGCCGGCTGCGACGCCGTCAAGTTCCAGAAGCGCACCCCGGAGATCTGCACCCCCCGCGACCAGTGGGACATCGAGCGCGACACCCCCTGGGGCCGGATGACCTACATCGACTACCGCCACCGCGTGGAGTTCGGCGAGGACGAGTACCGCCGGATCGACGCGTACTGCAAGGAGAAGGGCATCGACTGGTTCGCCTCCCCGTGGGACACCGAGGCCGTCGCCTTCCTGGAGAAGTTCGACGTCCCCGCCCACAAGGTGGCCTCCGCCTCGCTGACCGACGACGAGCTGCTGCGCGCCCTGCGCGCCACCGGCCGCGCGGTCATCCTCTCCACCGGCATGTCCACCCCGAAGCAGATCCGGCACGCGGTCGAGGTCCTCGGCTCCGACAACATCCTCATGTGCCACGCCACCTCCACCTACCCGGCGAAGGCCGAGGAACTGAACCTGCGCGTGATCAACACGCTGGAGAAGGAGTTCCCGAACGTCCCGATCGGCTACTCCGGCCACGAGACCGGCCTGCAGACCACGCTCGCCGCGGTCGCCCTCGGCGCCGCCTTCGTCGAGCGCCACATCACCCTGGACCGGGCGATGTGGGGCTCCGACCAGGCCGCCTCCGTGGAGCCGCAGGGCCTGACCCGCCTCGTCCGCGACATCCGCACCATCGAGGCCTCGCTCGGCGACGGCGTGAAGAAGGTCTACGACTCCGAGCTGGGCCCGATGAAGAAGCTGCGCCGCGTCGCCGGTGCCGTGGCCGAGGCGGAGATCGCCGCGGCGGCGGGCGAGCCGGTCGCGGTGTGAGGCCGAGCCCGTCCAGTCCCGCACCCTCACGCGACGGAACGGTCGTACGCCGATGAGCCCCCGCGCCGGCACCACCGGCCCCGCTTCCCCCGGCTCCCCGCCCCCCACCCGCACCCTCGCCTTCGTCGAGAGCCCGGTCCAGCTCCTGAACGTCCTGGAGTGGGCGCACGCGCACGGCCTGTCGGCCCCGGCCCGGCGCCCGGCCACGGAGGACGGCCACAGCCCGCCGGACGCGTCCGCCGGGCCCGCCCGCGACCTGCTCACCCTCGTCGTGCTGGCCCCCACCGACCCGATGACCCGGGGCCAGCTGCGGCGCATGGCGGAGCTGGCCCGGGACGAGGGGCACGAGGTGCGGTGGGAGGAGGCGAGGGGCGGGGCGTCGGCGCCGTTCCAGACCGTCGGCGGGCTGGCGGGGGAGCTGCGGCGGGCGGAGCGGGTGGTGATGGGGGACCCGTTCTCCCGCTACGTGCAGCTGCTGCTGACGATCACGAAGGCGCGTGACCTCGTGGTCGTGGACGACGGCACCGCGACCATGGAGTTCACCGCCCAGCTCAGCCGCGGCGAGCGGCTGGTGCGCTGGCACCGCAAGGGCGGCCGGCCCGGCCCCCGGGACCTGCTGTTCGCCCCGGTGTCCGCCGCCGCCCGCCGCCGCCTCGCCCCCGGCCGGGGCGGGCGGCGGGTGGAGGTGTTCTCCTCCATGCCGATCGACGCGGTCCCGGACGGGGTGAGCGTCACCGCGAACCGGTTCGTGTGGACCCGGGCCCGCTTCGGGCCGCCCCGGGTCACCGCCGGCGCGGACCTCGTGGGCACCTCGCTGGTCGAGACCGGCGTGGTGGACGGCGACCGCTACCTCGCCGCCGTCCGCGCGCTGGCCGAGGCGCACGGCGCCACCCGCTACTTCGCGCACCGCCGCGAGAGCGCGGAGAAACTGCACCGGCTGGCGGTGGAGACCGGCCTGGAGGTGGTCCGTCCCGAACTGCCCCTGGAGCTCATAGCCCGCCGCGGCCCCATCGGCCGTACGGTCCTCAGCTTCCCCTCCACGGTCGTGCACACGCTGCCGCTCGCCCTGGCCGGCACGGACGTCCGCGTGGCCGTCTGCGACATCGACCCGAGCTGGCTGACGGCGACGGCCTCGCCGCGCGCCGAGGGCTTCCTGTCCGGGGTGACCGGCACCGCCCGCGACGTGCACCGCGTCACGGGCGCGGCCCTGCCCGACCGGACGGCTCCCCAGGCCCCGTAACGGCCGGCGTCCGGGGCCCGCCGGGCCGCCGGAACGTCCAGCAGGCGAACATTTCGGGCGTGATCCGGACGGTACGTGGTATGTCTGGAGGAAAGAACAAAAGACGTACCCTCGGCCGGTCAAGACGGGCGAGTGTACCCATCCCCGCCGACACCTATGCGCCGACGGTCGGTCATTCTTTCCCCTGACGGGCTGAACTTTTGTTGATCGAGGGGCAGTTGACCGGTCCGGCGTCATACCCTTCAGAGGGTGAACCAGCTGATGTCCCCAGAGTCCGAGGCCGACCATCCCGCGGAGACCGCCCTTCCCGGCACCCTGCCGGAGGCACTGTTCGCCGAGCTCGTCGCGTTCCGCCGCGACCTGCACATGCACCCCGAGCTAGGCAACCAGGAGTTCCGCACCACCGCCGCGATCAAGGCGCGGCTCGAGAAGGCGGGACTCAGGCCCCGCGTGCTGCCCTCCGGGACCGGGCTCGTCTGCGACATCGGCAGGGAGCCCGGCGACGACACGGGCATCGGGGAGGACGCCGGGGACGGCGACGGCGCCCGCGACATGCTCGCGCTGCGCGCCGACATCGACGCGCTGCCGATCCCGGACACCAAGAGCGAGTCCCCCTACCGCTCGACGGTGCCCGACCGCGCCCACGCCTGCGGCCACGACGTGCACACCACCGTCGTGCTCGGCGCCGGACTGGTCCTCGCCGGACTGCACCGCGAGGGGCTGCTGCCCCGGCCCGTGCGCCTGGTCTTCCAGCCCGCCGAGGAGGTGCTGCCCGGCGGTGCCGCCGAGGCGATCAAGGCCGGCGTGCTCAGCGGCGTGAGCCGGATCATCGCCGTGCACTGCGACCCCCGCGTGGACGCCGGGATGATCGGCCTGCGCCAGGGCGCCATCACCTCCGCCTGCGACCGGCTGGAGGTCTCCCTCGACGGGCCCGGCGGACACAGCGCCCGGCCGCACCTGACGACCGACCTCGTCACCGCCGCCGCCCGCGTCGTCACGGACGTGCCCGCGCTCGTCGGCCGCCGGATCGACACCCGCGCCGGGCTCGCGGTGACCTGGGGGCGGATCGAGTCGGGCCACGCCCCCAACGTCATCCCGCAGCACGCCGAGCTGGCCGGCACCGTGCGCTGCCTGGACATCAACGCCTGGCGGCACGCCCCCGACATCGTGGTCGCCGCGATCGACGAGGTGGCCAACCTGCACAAGGCCAAGTCGGAGATCAACTACGTGCGCGGGGTGCCGCCGGTCGTCAACGAGTCGGTGGTGACGGAACTGCTGCGCGAGGCCATGACGGCACGGCGCGGCGCGGCCTCCGTGGAGGGCACCGAGCAGAGCCTGGGCGGCGAGGACTTCTCCTGGTACCTGGAACAGGTCCCCGGCGCCATGGCCCGCCTCGGCGTCCGCACCCCCGGCGAACGCACCCTGCGCGACCTGCACCAGGGCGACTTCGACGCGGACGAGTCCGCGATCAGGGTGGGCGTGGAACTGTTCACGGCGGCGGCGCTGCTGCACCCGACGCACTGAACGACCGCGTCAGCCGCGCGGGGCGGGTGCGCCGGCACACCGAACGACCGCATCCGCCGCGCGGGGCGGGTGGGCCGGCACACTGAGCGGCTCGGCCACGTGCTGAGCAGGCGCGTCCGGCGCCGACCCTGCGCCGCGCGCCTCGGCCGGTGCCGCCTCGCGGCCCACGGTGGGCGGGCGCCTCCCGCCGCACCCCACAGCGCCCCACCGCCCCCCCTTCGCCCGCCCCCGCCGCCGCAGCAGGGGCGGTTTCCGGCCACGGCGGCCGGCCCGGCAGGCGCTCCCGGCCGGGCCGGCGCGCGGGCCCGGAACCCGTGCGCCACATGCGCGGGACCCGGCGTTCAGACGCCGTTTGCCTCGAATCGATAACGGCTTTGGAAGAGGTCTTTTTCTGACATCTACGCGCGTTACGATGCCGAGGCCGACGCCGCCAGGGCGTCTCGGCTCGAGCACCGCAACGGTGCTCACATCAAGCGCCGACACGGCGCTCAGGTCAGGTGAAGGAGCCTTCCCGTGCGCCGGGTTGCCAAGCTTTCCGCTGCGTGTATCGCCTCCGCAGCACTCGCACTGACTGCCACCGCCTGTGGCAGCACCTCCTCCGACAGCGCCAGCTCGTCCTCGTCCTCGGGCGACGGCGGCAAGGGCGTCAAGATCGGTCTCGCCTACGACGTCGGCGGCCGTGGTGACCGGTCCTTCAACGACTCCGCCGCGCGCGGTGCCGACAAGGCCGAGAAGGAGTTCGGCGGTTCCGTCAAGGAGCTGACCGCGAAGACCTCCGACACCGAGGCCGACCGCGAGCAGCGCCTGTCGGACCTGGCGGACGCGGGCTACAACCCGATCGTCGCCGTCGGTTACGCCTACGCGCCGTCCATGACCAAGGTCGCCGCGAAGTACCCGAAGACCACCTTCGGCATCGTCGACTCGGTCGTGAACGGCAAGAACGTCGACAGCATCACCTTCACCGAGGAGCAGGGTTCCTACCTCGCCGGTGTCGCGGCGGCGCTGAAGACGAAGAAGGACCACGTCGGCTTCATCGGCGGCGTCGACGTCCCGCTGATCAAGAAGTTCGAGGCGGGCTTCGTCCAGGGCGTCAAGGAGACGAACCCCAAGATCAAGGTCGACACCCAGTACCTGTCCCACGGCTCGGACACCTCCGGCTTCGCCAGCCCCGACAAGGGCAAGGAGGCCGCGCAGGGCATGCTCGACAAGGGCGCCGACGTCATCTACACGGCGGCCGGCTCCTCCGGCAACGGCGCGATCGAGGCCGTCAGCGGCGCCAAGGGCGCCTGGGCCATCGGCGTGGACTCCGACCAGTTCAACATCCCGGGTCTGGCCAAGTACAAGAACTCGATCCTGACCTCGGTCGTCAAGAACGTCGACGTCGGCGTCTACGACCTCATCAAGTCCGTGCGCGACGGCAAGCCGCTGACGGGCAACAACGTCTACTCCCTCGCCAAGGAAGGTGTCTCGCTGTCCACCAGCGGCGGCTTCCTGACCGACATCCAGCCCAAGCTGGACGCCGCGAAGAAGAAGATCGTCGACGGTCAGACCAAGGTCAAGACCACCCCGTGACCTGACGGTCCCGGTCGGTCGTCGGATTTCGGCTCGGCGGGGGGTGCCCGCTTCGGCACCCTTCGCCGAGCCATAACAATGTGTCAACTCTACGCGTGTAGCACCGAGTTGCCGCGCTAGCGTCGCCGACGCCTGCCCTCCCCTACGCAGCCCCTTTCCCCGAGGAGAGTGCGCCATCAACGCGTCCAGCCCTCCCGCTGCCGTCGAACTGCGCGGCATCACCAAGCGTTTCCCCGGCGTCGTCGCCAACCGCGACATCGACATCACGGTCCGCACGGGCACCGTCCACGCACTGTGCGGTGAGAACGGCGCCGGCAAGTCCACCCTGATGAAGATCCTCTACGGCATGCAGCAGCCGGACGAGGGCACCATCACGGTCAACGGTGAACAGGTCGTCCTCAGCAATCCGGGTGACGCCATCGCCCGGGGCATCGGCATGGTCCACCAGCACTTCATGCTCGCCGACAACCTCACCGTCCTGGAGAACGTCGTCCTGGGCGCGGAGAAGCTGCACGGCATCGGCGGCCGGGCCCGCGCCCGGATCAAGGAGATCTCCGACGCGTACGGCCTGGGCGTCCGCCCGGACGTGCTGGTGGAGGAGCTGGGCGTCGCCGACCGCCAGCGCGTGGAGATCCTCAAGGTCCTCTACCGCGGCGCCAAGACCCTCATCCTGGACGAGCCCACCGCCGTGCTCGTGCCGCAGGAGGTCGACGCGCTCTTCGACAACCTGCGCGAGCTGAAGGCCGAGGGCCTCACCGTCATCTTCATCTCCCACAAGCTGGGCGAGGTGCTCTCCGTCGCCGACGACATCACCGTCATCCGGCGCGGCACCACCGTGGGCACGGTCGAGCCGGGCGAGACCACCCCCCGCCAGCTCGCCGAGCTGATGGTCGGCAGCGAACTGCCCACCCCGGCGACCGAGGAATCCACCGTCACGGACGTCCCCCTGCTCACCGTGGAGGGCCTGCGCCTGACGCAGACCGACCTGGACGGTGTCGAGCGGGTCATCCTGGACGACGTCTCCCTGACCATCCGCAAGGGCGAGGTCCTGGGCATCGCCGGTGTCGAGGGCAACGGCCAGTCCGAGCTGGTCGAGGCGATCATGGGCATCCGCAGGCCCGACACCGGCACCATCACGCTCGACGACGCCGACATCTCCCACACCTCGACCCGCGGCCGCCGCCAGGCCGGCATCGGCTACGTCCCCGAGGACCGCCACCGCCACGGCCTGCTCCTGGAAGCGCCGCTGTGGGAGAACCGCATCCTCGGCCACGTCGCCGAACGGCCCAACTCGCGCGGCGCCCTCCTCGACATCAAGGCCGCCCGCGCCGACACGGAGCGGATCGTGCGGGCCTACGACGTCCGCACCCCCGGCATCGAGGTCACCGCGGCTTCCCTGTCCGGCGGCAACCAGCAGAAGCTGATCGTCGGCCGCGAGATGAGCCACGACCCCAAGCTGCTCATCGCCGCCCACCCCACGCGCGGTGTGGACGTCGGCGCCCAGGCGGCCATCTGGGACCACATCCGCGAGGCCCGCCGCGAGGGCCTGGCCGTGCTGCTGATCTCCGCGGACCTGGACGAGCTGATCGGGCTCTCCGACACCCTGCGGGTGATGTACCGCGGACGCCTGGTCGCCGACGCCGACCCCGCCACGGTCACCCCCGAGGCGCTGGGCTCCGCCATGACGGGTGCCGCCGCCGGCCACCTGGAGCAGACAGAGGACGACGTGCGATGAACAAGCTGACCTCACGCATCGACAAGGAGCGGCTGCTCCTCGGGATCGCGGCACCGCTGCTGGCGGTCGTCGCCGCGCTCGTCGTCACCACGCTGGTGATCCTCGCGACCGGCAAGAACCCCGCCGACGCGTTCAGCGACATGATCACCTACGGCTCGGCCAGCGACAGCCAGGTCTACATCCTGAACAAGGCGACGACGTACTACCTGGCGGGCGTCGCGGTGGCCGTCGGCTTCCGGATGAACCTGTTCAACATCGGTGTCGACGGCCAGTACCGGCTCGCCGCGTTCGTGGCCGCCGTCCTCGGCGGCGCGCTGAGCGCGCCCGGCTGGATCGCCGTCCCGCTGATCATCCTCTGCGCGATGGCGACCGGCGCCCTGTGGGCGGCCATCGCCGGCATCCTGAAGGTGACCCGGGGCGTCAGCGAGGTCATCGCGACCATCATGCTGAACTCGATCGCCACCGCGGTCATCGCCTACCTGCTCCAGCCGGGGAAGCTCGGCGAACTCCAGCAGGGCGGCACCCTCGTCTCCACCAAGCCGCTGCCGAAGTCCTCGTACTTCTTCGGCTTCGACACCGGCGCGGCCGGCGAGCTGTGGGGCTTCATCGTCATCGCCGCGCTCGTCGGCGTCGCCTACTGGTTCGTGCTCGGCCGCACCCGGTTCGGCTTCGACCTGCGCACCGTCGGCCAGTCCGAGAGCGCGGCCGCCGCGAGCGGTGTGTCGGTGAAGAAGATGGTCGCGACCAGCATGGTCATCTCGGGTGCGGTGGCCGGTCTGATCGGCATGCCGACCCTGCTCAACGACAGCCACCAGTTCAGCAACGACTTCCCGGCGGGCATCGGCTTCACCGGCATCGCCATCGCGCTGCTCGGCCGCAACCACCCGATCGGCATCGCGCTCGGCGCCCTGCTGTGGGGCTTCCTGGAGCGCACCACGAACCACCTGGAGTTCCAGGGCTACGACAAGGAGATCCTCGGCGTGATCCAGGGCGTCATCGTCCTGTGCGTCGTGATCGCCTACGAGGTCGTCCGCCGCTACGGCCTCAAGCGCCAGCAGCAGCGGGTCGGCGCCGAACTCGCCGCCCAGGCCATCGCTCCGAAGATGAAGCAGGAGGTGGCGGGATGACTGCCACGATGACTGACGCGCCGCCGCCCGTGGCGCCCAAGGCGGACAACGGTTCCCGGCGGCCGGGCCGCTCCTTCGGCCAGATCCTCATGCTCGTCGCCGGCGCCCTGCTGCTCGTGGCCGCCGTCCGGGTGATCACCGGCGCCGACCAGCTCGACTCCGCGGGACAGGTCGGCGCCGCCCTCGGCCTCGCCGTCCCGATCGGCCTCGCCGGCCTGGCGGGCCTGTGGTCCGAGCGGTCCGGCGTGGTCAACATCGGCCTCGAAGGCATGATGATCCTCGGCACCTTCGGCGCGGGCTGGGTCGGCTGGCAGTCCAGCCCGTGGCTCGGCCTGCTGTGCGGCATCGGCTTCGGTGTCCTCGGCGGTCTCGTGCACGCGGTGGCCACCGTCACCTTCGGCGTCGACCACATCGTCTCCGGTGTCGCCATCAACCTGCTGGCGCTCGGCGCCACCCAGTACCTCGCCAAGCTGTTCTTCGCCGACGGCAAGGCCGCCGACGCGGGCGGCAACCCCAAGCAGTCCCCGCCCGCGGACGCCCTGCCGCACGTCACCGTCCCCGGCCTCTCCGACGGCCTCGCGTCGCTGGAGAAGCACCACTGGTTCCTGGTCTCCGACCTCGCCGGCATCATCGGCGGCCTGGTCACCAACCTGTCCGTGGTGACGATCCTGGCCGTGCTGCTGTTCGTGGGCAGCTGGTGGGTGCTGTGGCGCACCCCGTTCGGTCTGCGGCTGCGCTCCTGCGGCGAGAACCCGGTCGCCGCCGAGTCCCTCGGCGTCAACGTCTACACCTACAAGTACGCGGCCGTGGCCGTCTCCGGCGGCCTGGCGGGCCTCGGCGGCGCCTTCCTCGCCCTGGTCACCTCCCACACCTACCTGGAGGGCCAGACCGGCGGGCGCGGCTACATCGGCCTCGCCGCGATGATCTTCGGCAACTGGCGTCCCGGCGGCCTCGCGATGGGCGCGGGCCTGTTCGGCTTCTCCGACGCGCTGCAGCTGCGCAACGGCGGCGAGACCGTGCACGCGCTGCTGCTCCTGCTGGTCGTGCTGCTCGCCGCGCTGGCCGGCTGGAAGCTGTACCGCAAGGCGCTGGTGCAGGGTGTGGTCAGTGCCGTCATGTCCGTACTCGTCCTGCTGTGGTACCTGTTCACGGACGAGGTGCCGAGCGACTTCGTCGGCGCCACCCCGTACGTCGTCACCCTGCTGGTGCTGTCGCTGTCGGCGCAGCGGCTGCGGATGCCCAAGGCGGACGGACTGCGCTACCGGAAGGGACAGGGCAAGTGACCCACGAGGCGGCGACCGTCGACTGGGCGGCCCTGCGCGAGCAGGCGCGGGCGGCGATGACCCGGGCCTACGCCCCCTACTCGGGCTACCCGGTCGGTGTCGCCGCCCTGGTCGACGACGGACGCACCGTCACCGGCTGCAACGTCGAGAACGCCTCCTACGGGATCGGCCTGTGCGCCGAGTGCGGTCTGGTCTCGCAGCTGCAGAACACCGGCGGCGGCCGGCTGACCCACTTCACCTGCGTGGACGGCAACGGCGACATCCTCGTGCCGTGCGGGCGCTGCCGCCAGCTGCTGTACGAGTTCGGCGGGCCGGACCTGCTGCTGGAGACCCCGGCGGGCATCCTGCCGCTGTCCGAGATGCTCCCGCAGGCCTTCGGGCCGGACCATCTCGCCAAGTAAGCCCCGCGCGGCCCCCCGGCGCCCACCGCGGCGCCGGGGGGCCGCACCCTTCGGGAACCCCCTTCGCACCCTGGAAGGAAGCGAACGCCATGGCCATGGACGCCATCTCCGTCATCCGCACCAAGCGGGACCGCGGCGGACTCAGTGACGAGCAGATCGACTGGGTCATCGACGCGTACACCCGCGGGGAGGTCGCCGACGAGCAGATGTCCGCGCTCGCCATGGCCATCCTGCTCAACGGCATGGACCGCCGCGAGATCGCCCGCTGGACCGCCGCGATGATCGCCTCCGGCGAGCGGATGGACTTCTCCTCGCTGTCGCGGCCCACCGCGGACAAGCACTCCACCGGCGGCGTCGGCGACAAGATCACCCTGCCGCTGGCCCCGCTGGTCGCCGCCTGCGGCGCGGCCGTCCCGCAGCTGTCGGGCCGCGGCCTCGGCCACACCGGCGGCACCCTGGACAAGCTGGAGTCGATCCCCGGCTGGCGCGCCCTGCTGTCCAACGAGGAGATGCTGTCCGTGCTGGACGGCGTCGGCGCGGTGATCTGCGCGGCCGGTGACGGCCTCGCTCCCGCCGACAAGAAGCTCTACGCGCTGCGGGACGTGACCGGCACGGTCGAGGCGATCCCGCTGATCGCCTCCTCCATCATGTCCAAGAAGATCGCGGAGGGCACCGGTTCACTGGTCCTGGACGTGAAGGTCGGCTCCGGCGCCTTCATGAAGACGATCGAGGACGCCCGTGAACTGGCGTCCACCATGGTCGGTCTCGGCACCGACCACGGTGTGCGGACGGTCGCGCTGCTGACGGACATGTCGACCCCGCTCGGCCTGACGGCCGGCAACGCGCTGGAGGTCCGCGAGTCCGTGGAGGTCCTGGCGGGCGGCGGCCCGGCGGACGTCGTCGAACTGACCCTGGCGCTCGCCCGCGAGATGCTGGACGCGGCCGGCCTGAAGGACGCCGACCCCGCCAGGGCCCTGGCCGACGGCTCCGCGATGGACGTCTGGCGCCGCATGATCGCCGCGCAGGGCGGCGACCCGGACGCGCCGCTGCCCACGTCGAAGGAACAGCACGTGATCAAGGCCGCCTCCGCCGGCGTCCTGACCCGCCTGGACGCCTACGACATCGGCGTGGCCGCCTGGCGGCTGGGCGCGGGCCGTGCCCGCAAGGAGGACCCGGTGCAGGCGGCGGCGGGCGTGGAACTCCACGCCAGGCCCGGCGACACGGTCACCGCGGGCCAGCCCCTGCTGACCCTGCACACGGACACCCCCGAGCGTTTCGAGTACGCCCTGCAGGCCGTGGCCGGCTCCTACGACATCGCCCCGGCCGGCACGGACTTCACCGCGTCCCCGGTGGTGCTGGAGCGCATCGCCTGACCCGCGATTCCGTACCCGGGTGAACGGGACCGGTGGAATGCCACCGGTCCCGTCCGGCAGGTCCGGCACCGGCTGCGGCCGCCGGTTCCTCACCCCAGCAGCGCGGCCACCGCCACCAGGACCGGCACCGCCAGCACCGTCGACAGCAGGATCGACTCGCGGGCCAGGGTCTCACCGACCCGGTAGCGGCCGGCGTACGTGAACAGGTTCTGCGCCGCGGGCAGTGCCGAGGTCACCACCACGTCCAGCAGGGCGGCGCCGTGCAGCCCGAACGGGCCCGCCGCCAGGGCCCAGGCGGCCACCGGCTGACCCACCGACTTCAGCGCCACCGACAGCAGCACCGGATGGCGGTCCCGCCCCCGGGCCGGGGCCGCGCTGCCGCGCAGGGCGATGCCGAAGGCCAGCAGGACGGCCGGGACCGACATGTGGGCGATCAGCGTCAGCGGCTCCATGACCGGGCCGGGGACGCGCACCCCGCTCGCGGAGACCAGGACGCCGCTCAGCGCCCCCACCGCGACCGGATTGCGCAGCGGCGTGAGCAGCCGCCGCCACAGCGGGCCCTTCTCGCCCGCGCCGGACAGGTCGAGCACCGTCAGCGCGACCGGCGTGACGACGATCTGCTGGAACAGCAGAACCGGCGCCACCAGCGAGGCGTCACCGAGGACGTACGCGGCGATCGGGATGCCCAGGTTGCCGGAGTTGACGTAACTGGAGCACAGGGCGCCGATCGTGGTGCGGCCCACGCCCCAGTGCCGTACGACGCCGACCATCGTGAACACGCCCGCTGCCGCCGCCGTGCTCATCGCGGTCACCAGCAGCCGGCTGGAGAAGACCACCGACAGGTCGGCCCGCGCGAGCGTCGTGAACAGCAGGGCCGGGGTGGCGACCTGGAAGGCCAGCCGGGTCAGCACCTCGCGGCCCTGGTCGCCGAGCGAACCGCGCCGCCCGAGCACGTAACCGACCGCGATGACGACCGCGATGACCGCGAACCCGGTCAGCACCCCCTGCACGCGGCCCCCTCGGCGGACGGGAGACCGGCGCGTATCCGGGATTGCGGGGGCGGGGCTGATCGTCGGCGCATGCCGCCCACCCTCCGGGGCGGCGGCTGAGCGGGTCAATGTGATCTCCGCCGGGGGCCCGGCGCGTCAGCGGCGGGGCCTTCCGGCAGCCGCTGCGGCAAGGGCGTGCTCACCTCCGGCGCGTGCTCACGCCCGGCGTGCGACGGCTCGCCGGCGGGGGCCGGCCGATGAGTTCCGCCGGTGCCGCCGGTCTACCGGACGTGGATGCCCAGACACCCGCCGTGCTCGTGCTGCCCGGCCCCGTCGCACGTGACGAGGTGGCCGGGCTCTGCGCCGACGTGCGGTCGCTGCTGAAGGCCGGACCGGCCGCGGTCGTCGTCTGCGACGTCGGCGGCCTCGGGCCGCCGGGGCTGGCGGCCGTCGACCTGCTGGCGCGGCTCCAGCTCGCCGCCCGGCGGGCCGGCGGCCGGATCCGGCTGCGCGACCCCGACCCCGCGCTACCCGCCCTGCTGGACCTGGTCGGCCTCGCCTTCGAGGTGGAGGGGCAGCCCGAAGAGCGGGAACCACCGCTGGGTGTCCAGGAAGCAGTGGAACCCGGTGATGCGGCCCGCTGAGATCTCCAGGACCTGCACGGCCCACGGGGCGAACCCGCCCTTGTCCGGGTCCGGCTTGTACTGGGCGAAGGCGGGCAGGCCGTTGGCCTCAACCGGCACCAGCCGGGAGTTCGCGCAGGCCGCGCCCATCGTCGCCATGAAGCCGGTGATGTCCGCCGGGCCGGTCAGCCACAGGTCGAACGGCGGCATCGTCATGATCGCATCCTCGTGCAGCAACGCGGTCAGCGCCGTCATGTCGTACCCCTCGAACGCCTTCACGTAGCGCTCCAGGAGCTTTCGCTGCTCCTCGTCCAGCGGGTCGGAGACGTCGGCGCGGGCACCGGCCTCCTCGCGCTCGGCGAGCGTGGCGCGGGCCCGCTGGAGCGCGCTGTTGACCGAGGCGACCGTCGTGCCCAGCAGCTCGGCGACCTCACTCGCCTTCCAGGCCAGCACCTCGCGCAGGATCAGCACGGCCCGCTGCTTGGGCGGGAGCTGCTGGAGCGCGGCCATGAAGGCCAGCCGCACGGACTCCTTGGCGACCGCCGCCTCCGCCGGGTCCTCGACGGCGGGCAGCACCCGGCCGTCCGGCACCGGCTCCAGCCACGTGTTGTCGGGGCGGGGCGCCAGGGCGGCCCGGGCCAGCGGCGTCGACTCGGTCAGGTCCATCGGTCTGGCCCGCTTGCCGCCCGCCGTCAGCATGTCCAGGCAGACGTTGGTCGCGATCCGGTACAGCCAGGAACGGAGGCTGGAGCGGCCCTCGAACCGGTCGTGGCCGCGCCAGGCGCGCACCATCGTGTCCTGGACCGCGTCCTCCGCCTCGAAGGACGAACCGAGCATGCGGTAGCAGTAACCGGTCAGCTCGACCCGGTACTTCTCCAGCTGCATGTCCAGGTCCGCCGGCGCCGCCGTCCCGTTGCCCATCGTCGTCCACCCACCCCTGTGGCCGTCCCGTCCGGGTGCGTCGTCGCACCCGGCACTCCGGAAGCTACCGCAGCCCACTGACAATGGCCCGCGGACTCGGAGAAACAGCAGGCCGGAGGGGGGCGGCCCGGGACCGGCCGGCGCGGTCGGCGGCTACGCCGCCGCCGGTCCGGGGCGCCCGCCCCGCGCGCCCGCCCGCCGGGCCGCCCGCGAGCCGAGCACCGTGATCGTCACGACCCCCGCGACCGCCAGCAGCCCCACGCCGACGGTCCCGCTCCAGCCCTGGGCGTGGAAGGCCGTCGCGCCGACCGTGCTGCCCACGCTGGAGCCGATGTAGTACGCGGACTGGTAGAGCGCGGAGGCCTGCGCGCGGCCGTGCGTCGCGGTCCTGCTGACCGCCGAGGAGGCGACCGCGTGACCGGCGAAGAAGCCCGCGGTGATCAGGACCAGGCCCAGCAGGACGAACGCCACCGAGTCCGTCAGGGACACCAGCAGACCCGCCGCCGTGGTCCCGCCCGCCAGGTACAGGGCTCCCCTGCGGCCCAGCCGGCCCACCAGCCGGCCGGCCGTGGAAGCCGACACCGTGCCCACGAGGTACACCAGGAAGACCGACCCGATGATGCCCTGCGGGAGCGAGAACGGCGCCTCGGTCAGGCGGTACCCGATCACCGTGTAGACGCCGCCGAACACCGTCATGAACAGCGCGCCGATCGCGTACAGGCGCCGCAGCAGCGGGTCGGCCAGGTGGTCGCGGACCGTCCCGGCCAGCACGCGCGGGCGCAGCGAGCCCGGCGTGAAGTGGCGCGGCGCCGGGAGCAGCACGCGGAAGGCCACCGCGCACCCGACCGCGATCACCCCGACGATCCCGACGGCGACCCGCCAGCCCCACTCCTGGGCGACCCAGCCGGTGATGACCCGGCCGCTCATCCCGCCCACGCTGTTGCCCGCCACGAACAGGCCGATCGCGGTGACCAGCGCCTTGGGGCGGACCTCTTCGGCCAGGTACGCCTGCGCCGAGGCGGGCAGTCCGGCGAGCGCGGCCCCCTGCAGCGCCCGCAGCGCCACCAGCGCGCCCAGCGACGGGGCGAAGGGCACCAGCAGGCCGACCACCACCGCGACCGCCAGCGACGCCGTCATCACCGTGCGCCGCCCGAAGCGTTCCGAGAGCGCGCTCATCGGCAGGACGAAGAGCGCGAGGCCCCCGGTCGCCGCCGCCACCGTCCAGCTCGCCTCGCTCGCCGCCACCCCGAACTCCCCGGAGATCAGCGGGAGCAGCGCCTGCGTGGAGTACAGCAGGGCGAAGGTGGCGACCCCGGCGAGGAAGAGGGCCAGGCTCATCCGGCGGTAGCCGGGGCCGCCCGGCGCCATCCGGGAGTCGGCGGCGGGGGAAGCGGCGGGCGTGCCGGGAGAGGCGGCGGGGGCGGCGGTCACGGCGTCCACGGCGGTGGACGCCCCGGTATCGGCGGGAGACATGCTTCGACGGTAGGAACCCCGCGTTCATCCGTCCAATGCACACACTCGCCATAATCGTTCCCATGGTGCATCAGCAGAGGTCACAGCGGCGCGTGTCACCGTCCGGTGACACAGAAGTCATGCGCGGGAACGGTGAGGAGGAGGTCGCGCGGCTGCTCGCGCCGCGGCTCGCCTACTTCGCCGGTGTCGCCCGCACCGAGCACGTGACACGCGCGGCGCAGGAGATGCGGGTCCCGCAGTCCACGCTGTCGCGGGCCATGGTCCGCCTGGAACAGGACCTCGGCGTCGACCTGTTCGCCCGGCGCGGCCGCACCGTGTCCCTCACGCCCGCCGGCCGCACCTTCCTCGGCTCCGTCGAACGCGCCCTCGCCGAGGTCCGGCGCGCCGCCGAGGAGGTGCGTGCGGACGCCGACCCGGCCACCGGCAAGGTCGCCTTCGGCTTCCTGCACACCATGGGCGCCGAGACCGTGCCCGGCCTCCTCCAGGCCTTCCGCGCCGACCACCCCCGCGTCCGCTTCAGCCTCGTGCAGAACTACGGCGAGGCCATGCTGGAGCGGCTGCGCGCGGGCGAACTGGACCTCTGCCTGACCTCGCCCGTCCCCGACGCCCCCGACCTGGTCGCCCGGCGCCTGGACGAGCAGAAGCTGCGCCTGGTGGTCCCCGCCGACCACCGGCTCGCCGGCCGCCGCCGCATCCGGCTCGCCGAGGCCGCCGAGGAGACCTTCGTGACCCTGGAGCCGGGGTACGGCATGCGCCGTATCGCGGACGCGCTGTGCCGGGAGGCGGGCTTCACCCCGCGGATCGCCTTCGAGGGGGAGGAGACGGAGACGCTGCGGGGTCTGGTGGCGGCCGGGCTCGGGGTCGCCCTCCTCCCGCCGCCGGCCGTGCCCCGGCCGGGCGTGGCCGAACTGACGGTCACGGCGCCGCGCGCGGTGCGCGAGATCGGCGTGGCCTGGCTGGAGGGCCACCCGGACACACCGCCGGTGGCGGCCTTCAAGAAGTTCCTGCTCTCCCGCCGGGGCAGACTGCTGCCGTAGGCGGTGCCGTCAGGGGCACTGCCCGCGGCGACGGGCAGTGCCCCGTTCCGGCGCGCGGGCGCGGCGGCGCAGTGGCCGGAGGCGGGCCGGTCCCGGCCACGACGGTCCGGTGGCCGTGCGGGCCGGTCCGGGCCACGACGGTGCGGTCACTGCCGCAGCGACTTCCCGAACCCCGCCGCCAGCGGCATCCGCAGCCCCAGCGGCGGCGGTGCCGCCAGCGCGTCCCGCACCGGCCGCGACAGCACCCGGCCGAACAGCGCGCCCATGACGAAGTTCGCGGTGAGCGCTGCCACTTCCTCGCGGTACTGCCGTAACCCGTGCCCGTCGGCGTGGACCTCGAACCGGCACACGTCCCGGTTCGCCTTCTTCGCACGCTCCGCGAAGCGGAAGGACAGCTCGGGGTCGGTGCGTTCGTCGTTCGTGCCGTGCACGATCAGCACCTGCCGGCCGGCGAGCTGCTTCACCGGTTCGGGCGAGGCGGCGACGTCGTCCTCGGGCAGCCAGGGGGCGATCGCCACCACCGAGTTGACGGCCTCGTGCCCGGCCGCGTGCAGCGCCGCCCGGCCGCCCATGTCGAGACCGGCCAGGCACACGGGGACGTCTCCGTAGCGCCGTACGGTCTCCTCCACGGCCCAGGTGGCGTCGTGCGCGAGGTGCGCCTCGCCGCCGTTCCAGCCGCGGTAGCGGTAGTGCACCACGTGGGTGGCCAGGCCCTCGGCGCGGCCCACGCGGGCCAGCCGGCGCCCCAGGGCGCGCACCCGGGCGGCCGTCAGGGCGTGGGGTCTGCGCGCGGACACCTCCCGGCCCGCCGGGAGCAGCAGCACCGCTCCGCTCACCGCGGCCGGCTCCGGGCCGAGCGTCCTCCCCAGCCGGGCCGTGCGAACCGGCGTCGCTTGCTGTGCCATGACAGAACAGTGTCAGAAGGCCGGGTGTACGCGACCCGTCCGTGCGGTCACCGTTACGTATCGGCGTGGATGTACGGACGGGTACCGGCCACCCGCGCGGACGCCCGCGGCGGCGAAGACGTACGGCGAGGACGCACGCCGGTACGCGGGCGACGCCCGGCGGGCCGCGTACAGCTCCTTCTACGCGCGTAGGAGTTAAAGTGCGGAAATGACGAGCCAGCCTGCCCTTCCGGGGAGTGCCCCGAGCCGTGACCAGATCCGCCGCGCGCCCAAGGTCCTGCTGCACGATCACCTCGACGGCGGGCTGCGCCCGGCGACCGTCGTGGACCTGGCCCGTGCCGGTGGCTACGCGCACCTGCCCGACACCGATCCGGACAAGCTCGGCCTGTGGTTCCGCGAGGCCGCCGGCTCCGGCTCGCTGGAGCGGTACCTGGAGACCTTCTCCCACACGGTCGGCGTGATGCAGACCCGCGACGCGCTCGTCCGGGTCGCCCGCGAGTGCGCCGAGGACCTCGCCGCGGACGGTGTCGTCTACGCCGAGGTGCGCTACGCCCCCGAACAGCACCTGGAGGGCGGCCTCAGTCTGGAGGAGGTCGTCGAGGCGGTCGACGAGGGCTTCCGGGAGGGGGAGAGGGCCGCCCTCGCGGACGGCCGCCGCATCCGGATCGGCGCCCTGCTCACCGCCATGCGGCACGCGGCCCGCTCCCTGGAGATCGCCGAACTCGCCGACCGGTACCGGGACTCGGGCGTCGTCGGCTTCGACATCGCGGGCGCCGAGGCCGGTCACCCGCCCACCCGGCACCTGGACGCCTTCGAGTTCCTGAAGCGGGCCGACAACCACTTCACCATCCATGCCGGGGAGGCCTTCGGGCTGCCCTCCATCTGGCAGGCGCTGCAATGGTGCGGCGCCGACCGGCTCGGCCACGGGGTGCGGATCATCGACGACATCCACGTCCGCGAGGACGGCAGCGTCGAACTCGGCCGGCTGGCCGCCTACGTCCGCGACAAGCGCATCCCGCTGGAGCTGTGCCCCAGCTCCAACCTCCAGACCGGCGCCGCCGCCTCCTACGCGGAGCACCCGATCGGTCTGCTGCGGCGCCTGCACTTCCGCGCCACGGTCAACACGGACAACCGGCTGATGTCCCACACCAGCATGAGCCGGGAATTCGAGCACCTTGTCGACGCATTCGGTTACACGCTCGACGACATCCAGTGGTTCTCCGTCAATGCGATGAAATCAGCGTTCATTCCTTTCGATGAACGACTGGCCATGATCAATGACGTGATCAAGCCGGGATACGCGGCCCTGAAATCCGAATGGCTGTTCCGCCAGACCGCCTCCACCAGGGCGTCTTCGCGTCATCAGGACTGACCGAGGGGAAAGTGCGGGCCGGGCGGGGTGAAACGGGTTTGTCACCCGTTGGGATTTCGATGTTTGCGGTGCGACACCCGACGTGTTTACGGTCGAGGACCGCTCAGTCCCCCCGTCTTCCAGTCAAGGACGCATTTTCATGAAGCAGTCTGCTGTCAAGACCCTCGGTGTCGCCGCCCTCGGTGCCGCGTTCGCCGCGGCCGGCGCGGGTGCCGCGAACGCCGCGCCCGCCGCCCCGGACGCCGGCCAGGCGCTGGGCACCGTCAGCAAGGCGCTCCCCACGGAGAACCTCACCAAGACGCTGCCGGGGGCCGGTCAGGCGCTGGACCAGGCCAAGCCGACCCTCGCGACGGGTCTCGCCGCCGCCCAGCCGGTGGTCCAGAGCATGCTGCAGCACGGCCCGACCGCACCGGTCGCCGGCCTGCTCGGCGGGCTGCCCGTCAACGGCCTGCCCACGCACGGCCTGCCGGTGAACGGTCTGCCGCTGGGCTGAGCCCACCCGGCTCGACGGCTTCGCCGGTACGCCGCCGGGGCGCACCCCTTGCTCCGGGATGCGCCCCGGCGGCGTCCGGTCACCACGGCTACCACGCCGTGCGGGCCGCCTTGCCCTCGGCGGGCAGCAGGATCCACAGCGCGATGTAGAGCAGGAACTGCGGGCCCGGCAGCAGGCAGGACAGCAGGAAGATCACGCGCATCGTCGTCGCGGAGGTGCCGAAGCGCCGGGCCAGCGCGGCACACACTCCGCCGATCATGCGGCCGTTGGTGGGGCGGGAAAGGGCGCTCATCTCGGTGCCTCCGTGGACTGTCGGTGCGGAGCCTCCCCGTCGGCGGCCCCGTCTGACCACCACGCTACGGAGACGAAGGGGGCAAAGCGTCGCTCCACGGGGCGATCCCGACCCTGGGAATCGTCGGGGTCCGCCCCTGAGAGGCGTCCTCCTGACGTACCGCCCACCCGCCGCGCCGCTCGGCCCCGCGGCGCAGCAGGGCGCGTGCCGCGGGGACGACCGCGAGATGGGCGAGGGCCACCCCGGCGGTGTTCAGGAGCAGCGCGTCGACGTCCACCACCCGGCCGGGCACGCCGGTCTGCAGCAGGGCGATCCCCAGGGACACCAGGGCGCCGGCGGCGGTCGTACGGACTCCGGACGCCACCGGGGAGACGGCCAGGACCCTGCCGTGCACGAGCGGCAGCAGCACTCCCAGGGGGGCCAGCAGCACCAGCCCCTCCCCGATGCGCCGGACCGCCTCGGCGCCGCCGAGCGCGAGGTCGGCGCGGATCGTGGTGAGCGGCCGCAGATTCGCCGGCATCACCCACGGGACGTCCAGCGGCCGCAGCATCAGCCAGGCGACGAACGCGAGATGGGCGACGAGGAGGACACCTCCTGTCACGCGGACGCGGAACGCGGCGCTGCCGCCGATGGAGCCTTGAAGCTGCACGCCCCCCAAGACGCGCCCCCTCGCACGATCGGTTCCGGAAAACCCGCCACCCGCCCCGATGAGTCCCACACCACACGGCCGGAGGCCACCGGGCCCGCGCGCCACGGCGGGGGCTCCCGGGGCGGGGGAGCCGCCGGTGGCCCGGACAGGGGCGCCACGGGCGGCCGGGCCGCTGCCGGCAGCCGGACCGGGCCCGGCGGGGTGCGCAACGGCCCGGGCGGCCCGGGCCGGGTGTCAGGCGGGTGTGACGTCCGTCGCCGGGGGCCGGGTCGTGCCGGGGCGGGAACGGAGGTCGTCCGTGCACTCGTAACGGCGCAGATGCGCCTCGGCGGGGCCGCCGAGGACCACCGAGCCGTCGCCCTCGGCCGCCGCCGAGTCGGACAGCGTGCAGACGATCTGCGCGAGCGCGTACGGGTCGAGACCGCTGGGCGAGGTGCTCAGCCGCAGGCTGTCCTCCGGGTCCTTCGGGCGCGGCCCGGACACGGTCAGACCGGCCGGGACGTGCGTGGTGTACCCGGCCGCCTTCTCACTGGGCGACGGCGGCGCCGCGAGCTGGCTCAGCAGGCCCTGCGCCACGATCAGCCGCCGCCGCGCGTCCGCCGTGCCCTCCGGTACCGGCACCACCCGGTCCACGGTCACCAGCGACGAGCCGCACAGCAGGAACGCCTGGACCGGCACCCCCCGCGAGGTCTGCGTGGCCAGGCCGGGCTGGGACAGCGAGCACGGCACCCGGGAGGGCGCCCCGCCGAAGTCGGTCGGCACCCCCGTGGGACGGATCCCGCACCCGGCGAGCAGCAGGGCCAGGGCGGGCAGTGCCAGCAGCGGCCGGTGGGCGGACGTCCAGCGCCCGCGGGTCCCGCGCGCCCTCACCGGGCACCCCCCTTCGTGCCACCGGCCGCGCCGGTGCCCTCGCCGTCGCCGCTCCGGCCCCCGGCGCCCTCCGCGCCCTCCTCGGTGAGCGCCGAGGCGTCCCTCGGCAGCCGCAGCGTGAACACCGCACCGCCCTCCGGCGAGTTGGCCGCGGTGATGTCACCGCCGTGGATGTGGGCGTTGTTGAGGGCGATGGACAGACCCAGTCCGCTGCCCTCCGAACGCGGCCGGGACGCGCTCGCCTTGTAGAACCGGTCGAAGACGTGCGGCAGGACGTCCTCGGGGATGCCCGGACCGTGGTCGCGGACCTGGATCACGATCTGCGCGTCCTCCTCGGTCTCCCCGGCCGACTCCCGCACCGACACCCGCACCGGCGAACCGCCGTGCTTGAGCGCGTTGCCGATCAGGTTGGCGAGGATGACGTCGAGGCGGCGCGGGTCCAGCCGGGCGTGCAGGCCGCGCTCGGCGTCCAGCTCCACCGCGTCCAGCCAGGCCCGCGCGTCGATGCACGCGGTGATCTGGTCGGCGAGGTCCACGTCGTCCAGCACCAGCCGGGCCGTGCCCGCGTCGAAGCGGGTGACCTCCATCAGGTTCTCGACCAGGTCGTTCAGCCGCCGCGTCTCGCTGACCACCAGCCGTACCGCCGGTTCGATCATGGGATCGATGCCGCCGCCCTCGAACTCCAGCTCCTCCTCCAGCACCTCCGTCACGGCGGTGATGGCGGTCAGCGGCGTCCGCAGCTCATGGCTCATGTCCGCCACGAAGCGCCGGGACGCCTCGTCCCGGGCGGCCATGTCGGCGACCCGTTTCTCCAGCGCCTCGGCCGCGTTGTTGAACGTCCGCGAGAGGTCGGCCAGTTCGTCCGTGCCGGACACCCGCAGCCGGGTGTCGAGCCGGCCCTCGCCGAGCCGCCGCGCGGCGACACCGAGCCGGTGCACCGGCTTCAGCACGGTCGTCGCGGCGGCCTGCGCGAGCAGCGCCGCCCCGACCAGCGCCAGGGCGGTCGCGACCCCCAGCGACCAGGCCAGCGAGTTGAGGTCCTTGGCCTCCGGCTCCAGCGACTTGAGCATGTAGCCGGTCGGACCGCCGCCGATCACCCTGGTCCCGGCCACCAGGTACGGCGTGCCGTGCTCGGTGACCCGCTGCCAGTACAGGTGGTACGCCGACGTGTTCCCCGAGGAGAGCGACTGCTCCTTGTTCACCGCGGTCCGCAGCGTCATCGGCACGTCCTGGAGCGAGAACCCGCTCAGCCCGCCCGAACTGGCGTACACCGCCCGGCCGTCCGTGTCCTGGCTCACCAGCAGCACACTGAACCGCTGGCTGCTGCCCGCCATCTGGCCGGCGGTGTGCTGCAACTGGTCCTGCGAGGGGTGCACCGGCAGCGTGCCCGCACGGTTCTGCATCTCCTGCCGGAAGTCCCGCAGCACCGCGTCCTGCGCGCGCGTCAGCACCGCCTCACGGTTGAGCCAGTACGCGATCCCGGACGCCGACACGGCGGCCGTCAGCGCCACCAGCGCGAAGACGACGACCAGCCGCAGCCGCAGACTCGTGAACCGCCACCTGGACAGCACTCCCTTGCGTCCCGCGGACCAGCCGCCGGACCCCCCTTGCTGCTTGGTCACTGAGGCGCGTCCAGGCGGTAACCGACCCCGCGCACGGTCCGGATCAGCGTCGGCGACGACGGCACGTCCTCCACCTTGGCCCGCAGCCGCTGCACACAGGCGTCCACCAGCCGCGAGTCACCGAGGTAGTCGTGCTCCCACACCAGCCGCAGCAACTGCTGCCGGGACAGCGCCTGACCGGGCCGCCGGCTCAGCTCCAGGAGCAGCCGCAGCTCGGTCGGGGTCAGCTGCAGGTCCTCGCCGTTCTTCGTCACCGTCATCGCCGCGCGGTCGATGACCAGGCTGCCGAAGGCCGCCGCATCGTTCGCCTCCCGCTCGCCGCGCCGCAGCACGGCCCGGATCCGGGCGTCCAGCACCCGCCCCTGCACGGGTTTGACGACGTAGTCGTCGGCGCCGGACTCCAGGCCCACCACCACGTCGATGTCATCGCTGCGCGCGGTGAGCAGGATGATCGGCAACTGGTCCGTGCGCCGGATGCGCCGGCACACCTCGAACCCGTCGATGCCGGGCAGCATCACATCCAGCACGATCAGGTCCGGCCGCTGCTCGCGCAACAGCTTCAGACCGTCCTCACCACTGGCAGCGGTGGCCACCCGGTGTCCCTGGCGCGTCAGTGAGAGCTCCAGGGCCGTCCGGATGGCGTCGTCGTCCTCGATCAGCAACAGGGAAGGCACGGGCCTCATTCTGGCCCATGCGGGGCCGGGGTTTCGACACCCGTACGGCTCTGTACGGACCGGCCGGCGGCTTGAGGCCCTGTGACAGGTCTGTGACAGTCGGCGGACACGGCCATGAAGTGCCCCGGGCAGGATTTTCGACACCAGCAAGGAATGATCCGAACACCAGAGGTCCACCGACGGGGGGCGCGAGATGAACACGCTGCACGGCACCAGCACCAGCGCAGTGGTCACGCGTCTGCACGACGTGACCCGCGGATCGGAGAAGACCGGTGCGGCGGGGGCGCGGGGATGCGCTCGCGGCACCGGGCGTCAGCACACCGCGTACATGACGGTGGTCGACGCACACACGGGGGAGACACCCGGGGGAACCGCGTACGGGGAGGCCTCGGGGGAGCGCCGCAGCCCGTCGGAGGCGGAGTTCACCGCCTACGTCCAGGAGCGCCGCGCCTCCCTGTACGCCACCGCCTACCACCTCACCGGCGACCGCTTCGAGGCCGAGGACCTGCTGCAGAGCGCGCTGTTCTCGACGTACCGGGCGTGGGACCGGATCAGTGACAAGGCGGCCGTCGGCGGATACCTCCGCCGCACCATGACCAACCTGCACATCAGCGCCTGGCGGCGCCGCAAGCTCAACGAGTACCCGACCGAGGAACTGCCGGAGACGCCCGGCGACACGGACGCGATGCGCGGCACCGAACTGCGCGCCGTCCTGTGGCAGGCGCTCACCCGGCTGCCCGAACTCCAGCGCACCATGCTGGTCCTGCGCTACTACGAGGGCCGCACGGACCCGGAGATCGCCGACATCCTCGGCATCAGCGTCGGCACGGTGAAGTCCAGCATCTGGCGCTCGCTGCGCCGGCTGCGCGACGACGAGGTCCTCAGCTTCGGCCGTGACCACGAGGAGTCCTTCGGCGAACTGGTCGCCTGACCGGCCCGCCGCAGGCTGGGGGGAACGGGGGACCCACGGGGGAAACAGGGGAACCCACGGGGGAAACAGGGGAAATGGGGAACCCACGGGGGAAGTGGGGGAACACGGGGAGCGGGGCTGGAGGGCCGGGGGGCCCGTCCGGTCCCGCCTTCGTGTGCGCCCGCCCACCGCCGGCCGGGCGACGGGGCCGCCCGGCCGCCCTTGCGTCGGTGTCCGGCCGTCGTGGCGCCGATGTCCGGCGTCGTCACGCCGCCGTCCGCGTCGGCATCCGGCGGCCCGCCGCCGCGGCCGCCAGTCGTCCCAGCGCCTCGTCCCGGCCGCAGGCGTGCGCGCCCAGGGAGACCTGGCGGGCGACGATCGCCCGCTCCGCGCGCATCAGCCGCCAGCCGCGGCGCAGCAGGAACAGCACCGACTTGCGGCCCTCCCGCAGATCACGCAGGAAACGGCGCCGGAAGGTCGTGACCGGACCCCGGGTCAGGCACAGCGCGTCGGCCAGCACGCCCAGTTCACGGCAGCGCTCCACGATCTCCGCCGCGAAGACGCCCTCCGCGACGAACAGCGGCGTACGCCCGATGCGCAGCGTCTCCTCACCGGTGCGGGCGCTGCGCCCGAGGTCGTACACCGGTACGCCCGTGGAGCCCGTGGCGCACAGCCGGGTGATCGCCTCGACGGCGACGTCGGCGTCCCACGAGGCGGGATGGTCCCAGTCGATGTCCGAACTCCCCGCCACCAGCGGCAGCGTCGGGTCGTCGCCCTCCTTGTAGAAGTCGTCGAGGCGCAGCACGGGCAGCCCGGAACGGGCGGCGACCAGGGACTTGCCGGAACCCGAGGGGCCGCACAGCAGCACGACACGGGCGGGGGACGGGGGATGAAGGCTCACGGAACACCAGTTTGACGCATGGCGGCCTTCCTGCCGAGCCCGCGGGTCGGCTTTGGCGGGTGGCTCATGTCTCAACTACCCTGTGCGCTGTCTCCGTTACTCAGCGCATCAGAAGGTGGCACCAGAAATGGCCCGACACGCGTCCGCGTCCGTTCCCCGTCCCACCGTCCGGCGCGTGCTGATCGCCGTGGCGACCGCCGGTGCTGCCCTGGGCGCGGGCGCGTCGACCGCCGCGGCGGAGAGCCTCCCGGTCCTGAACGGCGAGTACCAGACCGGCTCCGTCGGGAAGATCGACCCGCAGGCGGGCCTGCGGGCGCTGACGGGCACGGTCGGCTACGTCACCGGTCCGGTGGCCGGTCTCAAGCCGAACCCGCTGGCGGGCACCGGCGTCGACCCGCTGGACAACGGGGTCGGCACCAAGCTCGCCGACTTCCAGCCGCTGACCTCGCAGATGCTCACCCACCCGGTGGCGCAGGCCCCGTCGGTCGGGAGCATCCCGGTGCTGGGGCAGGTGCTCGGCGCGGTGCGCTGACCGGCCGGCGTCCCCGCCGACGCGGAGAGCCGCGCCTTCCCCGGACGGAGGGAGGGCGCGGCTCTCGTCCGTGTGGCCGCGGCCGGTCGCCACGGCCCTGCCGGCACCGTCAGTACGACGAGCCCGAGGCGCCGAGCGAACCGGTCGGGTGCCAGACCGTCTTCGTCTCCAGGAACGCCGTCATGCGGTCGGTGCCCGGCGCCGCGGACCAGTCGTCCACAGGCTGTGGACGAAGGACCCGCTTGAGGTTGTCCGCCGCCGCGATCTCCAGCTCCTTGGCCAGCGCCTCGTCGGCGCCCGCGAGGTCGATCGCGTTGACGTCCTGGTGCGCGGCGAGCGGCGCCGCGATCTCGGCCGTACGGCCGGAGAGCACGTTGACCACTCCGCCGGGCAGGTCGGAGGTGGCCAGGACCTCGCCCAGGGAGAGGGCCGGGAGCGGGGACCTCTCGCTCGCGACCACGACCGCCGTGTTGCCGGTGGCGATCACCGGGGCGATCACCGAGACCAGGCCGAGGAACGACGACTCCTGCGGGGCCACGACGGCCACGACACCGGTCGGCTCGGGCGAGGAGAGGTTGAAGAACGGGCCCGCGACCGGGTTGGCGCCGCCGGTCACCTGGGCGATCTTGTCCGTCCAGCCCGCGTACCAGACCCAGCGGTCGACCGTGGCGTCCACGACCGACGCCGCCCTGGACTTCGACAGGCCCTCCGCGTCGGCGACCTCGCGCACGAACTGCTCGCGGCGGCCCTCCAGCATCTCGGCGACGCGGTACAGGATCTGGCCGCGGTTGTAGGCGGTCGCGCCCGACCAGGCACCGAACGCCTTGCGGGCGGCCACCACCGCGTCCCGGGCGTCCTTGCGGGAGGACAGGGGCACGTTCGCCAGCCAGTTGCCCTTCGCGTCGCTCACCTCGTACACCCGGCCGCTCTCGGAACGCGGGAACTTCCCGCCGACGTACAGCTTGTAGGTCTTGAAGACGGAGAGTCGCTCAGTCTTGTCGGTCTTATCGGACATCGAGGTACGCCTCCAGGCCGTGGCGGCCGCCCTCGCGGCCGAAGCCCGACTCCTTGTAGCCGCCGAACGGCGAGGCCGGGTCGAACTTGTTGAACGTGTTGGACCAGATCACGCCCGCGCGGAGCTTGCTCGCGACGGCGAGGATCCTCGACCCCTTCTCGGTCCAGATGCCGGCGCTCAGGCCGTACTGGGTGTTGTTCGCCTTGGCGACCGCCTCGTCGGGCGTGCGGAAGGTGAGGACCGACAGCACCGGGCCGAAGATCTCGTCCCGGGCGATGGTGTGCGCCTGCGTGACGTTGGTGAACAGCGTCGGGGCGAACCAGTAGCCGGAGGAGGGCAGTTCGCAGGCCGGGGACCAGCGCTCGGCGCCCTCCGCCTCGCCCCGCTCGGCGAGCGCGGTGATCCGGGCCAGCTGCTCGGCGGAGTTGATCGCGCCGATGTCCGTGTTCTTGTCCAGCGGGTCGCCGAGGCGGAGCGTGGACAGGCGGCGCTTGAGGGAGTCCAGCAGCTCGTCGTGGACCGACTCCTGGACCAGGAGGCGGGAGCCCGCGCAGCAGACCTGGCCCTGGTTGAAGAAGATGCCGGTGACGATGCCCTCGACGGCCTGGTCGACCGGGGCGTCGTCGAAGACGATGTTGGCGCCCTTGCCGCCCAGTTCCAGCGTGAGCTTCTTGCCCGTGCCCGCGACCGTGCGCGCGATCTCCTTGCCGACGGCCGTGGAGCCGGTGAAGGCGACCTTGTTCACGTCCGGGTGCGCGACGAGCGCGGCGCCCGCCTCGCCGTAGCCGGGCAGGATGTTGACGACACCCTTGGGCAGGCCCGCCTGGCGGCAGATGTCCGCGAAGAAGAGGGCGGACAGGGGGGTCGTCTCGGCGGGCTTGAGGACGACCGTGTTGCCGGTGGCGAGCGCCGGGGCGATCTTCCACGCCAGCATCAGGAGCGGGAAGTTCCACGGGATGACCTGGCCGGCCACGCCGAGGGGCCGCGGGTTCGCGCCGAACCCGGCGTGGCCGAGCTTGTCGGCCCAGCCCGCGTAGTAGAAGAAGTGCGCCGCGACCAGCGGGAGGTCCGCGTCGCGGGTCTCCTTGATCGGCTTGCCGTTGTCCAGGGTCTCCAGGACGGCCAGCTCGCGGCTGCGCTCCTGGATGATCCGGGCGATGCGGAACAGGTACTTGGCGCGCTCGGAGCCCGGCAGCGCCGACCACTTCTCGAACGCCTTGCGGGCGGCCTTCACCGCGCGGTCGACATCGGCCTCGCCCGCCTGGGCGACCTCGGAGAGGACCTCCTCGGTGGCGGGGCTGACCGTCTTGAAGACCTTGCCGTCGGCCGCGTCCGTGAACTCGCCGTCGATGAACAGGCCGTAGGAGGGGGCGATGTCGACGACCGAGCGGGACTCGGGAGCCGGTGCGTACTCGAATGCGGATGCCATGGTGATCAGTCCACCGTCACGTAGTCGGGGCCGGAGTAGCGGCCGGTGGCCAGCTTCTGACGCTGCATCAGCAGATCGTTCAGCAGCGAGGAGGCGCCGAAGCGGAACCAGTGGTTGTCCAGCCAGTCCCCGCCCGCGGTCTCGTTGACCAGGACCAGGAACTTGATGGCGTCCTTGGAGGTGCGGATGCCGCCGGCCGGCTTCACGCCCACCTGCACACCGGTCTGCGCGCGGAAGTCGCGCACCGCCTCCAGCATGAGGAGCGTGTTGGCGGGGGTCGCGTTGACCGCGACCTTTCCGGTGGAGGTCTTGATGAAGTCCGCCCCGGCGAGCATGCCGAGCCAGCTGGCGCGGCGGATGTTGTCGTACGTCGACAGCTCGCCGGTCTCGAAGATGACCTTCAGGCGGGCGGCGGTCCCGCAGGCCTCCTTCACGGCGGTGATCTCGTCGAACACCTTCAGGTACCTGCCCGCGAGGAACGCCCCGCGGTCGATGACCATGTCGATCTCGTCCGCGCCCGCCGCGACGGCCTCGCGCACGTCGGCGAGCTTCACGTCCAGGGCGGCGCGGCCCGCGGGGAAGGCGGTGGCCACCGAGGCGACCTTGACGCCCGAACCGGCGACGGCCTCCTTGGCGACGGCCACCATGTCCGGGTAGACGCAGACCGCGGCCGTGGTGGGGGCCGTGCGGTCCGTCGGGTCGGGATGGACCGCCTTGGCGCCGAGCGCCCGGACCTTGCCCGGGGTGTCCGCGCCTTCCAGTGTCGTCAGGTCGACCATCGAGATGGCGAGGTCGATGGCGTACGCCTTCGCGGTGGTCTTGATGGAACGGGTGCCGAGCGAGGCGGCGCGCGCCTCGAGGCCGACCGCGTCGACGCCGGGCAGCCCGTGCAGGAAACGGCGCAGCGAGCTGTCGGACGCAGTGACGTCGGAGAGCGGCGGCGCGGAGGGTGCAGTCGTGGGCATGGTCACCAGGTGAGCATATCTACGCGCGTAGCGGCTGTACACCCCCGGCGGTGTGGAGCGGGGCACCTCGGGGGGAGGGGAGGCGGGGAGCAGAGGGCGGGGAGCAGGAGGTGGGCGGGTGGCTGGTTCGGAGGTGAGGGGCGGGGGTGGGGCGCGGTCTGCGGGCGGGGTGGGTCCGGTGTGGGGCGGCCGCTGGGCGGTGGTGGTTTCGGTGGTGGGGTGGCTGCTGGGCGGTGGTGGGGCGGCCGGAGGGGTGCCGTGGCTGTGGTGGTGCAGGCGGCGGTGCTCGGGGTGGGCGGTCGCCTGTGGGGGGAGCGTGGTGCGGGGGGCGGGGTCGGGCACAATCGGGGCCATGACGACGCCCGAGCACGAGTCCCCCGCGCCGCAGCCGCCGGCCCCCGAGTTCCAGGACCGGGTCCGCCGGTCGTCCGGCGCCATCGCGGGCGGTGTCCTCCTGCTCGCGATCATCCTGTGGCTGGGTCTCGACGCGATGTTCAGCGGCAGTGGCCGCACGCCGTGGCTGGCGCTGGCCGGGATGATCCTCACCGTGCCGCTCGTGATCGCCTTCACCTTCCGGCCCGCCGTGTACGTCAACGACGACCGGCTGCGCGTACGCAACCCCTTCCGCGTGATCGTGCTGCCCTGGAGCCAGGTCGCGGGCCTGCGCTCGGGGTACTCCAACGAGGTGATCGCCGCGTCCGGCGCGAAGTACCAGCTCTGGGCCGTGCCCGTGTCGCTGCGGGCGCGCAAGCGGGCGGCCCGGCAGGAGGCGCGGGCCGCCGCCGCGGGGGAGCCCGGGGCCACCGGCCGCGGCGGGCTCTTCGGCCGGGGAGCCGTCGGCGGGCTCGGGGGTGTCGCGGGAGGCGCCCCGAGGGCCGGGGGCACGGCGGGCGCCGGCGGGCCCATCCGGGCGGAGGGCGACCAGTTCATGAACGACCTGCGCGAACTGCAGGAGTCCCGCGCGCACGCCGAGAGCGCGCAGGGCGAGGTGACGGTCCGCTGGGCCTACGAGATCGCCGGTCCGGCGCTGGCCGGTGCGGTGGTCCTGGCGATCCTGCTGGCCGTGGGCTGACGGGCCGGCCACCGGGCCACCGGAACGGCGCAGCGGGCCCCGGCTTCGGCCGGGGCCCGCTTGCGAGCGCGGTCGGACCCACCCGGCCCAGGCCGCGTCAGATGCCTGCCGCTGCCGACAGGTCGCGCTTGATCGCCGCCAGCAGCCCGGCGGCCTTCTCCCGGGCCGCCGGGAGGTCCGCGTGGTCCGCCACCGGGACCACCACCTCCAGATAGCACTTCAGCTTCGGCTCCGTGCCCGACGGGCGGACGATGACCCGGGCGCCGTCCAGGGTGTAGCGCAGGCCGTCGGTCGGCGGCAGCGTCTGCGTGCCCTGCGTCAGGTCCTCGGCGCGGGTGACGGGCAGGCCCGCCAGTGCGGTCGGGGGCTGCTCGCGCAGGCGGCGCATCGCGTCGGTGATCAGGGAGAGGTCCTGCACGCGGACCGAGAGCTGGTCCGTGGCGTGCAGGCCGTGCTCCACCGCGAGGTCGTCGAGGAGGTCCAGGAGGGTGCGGCCCTCCTCCTTGAGCCGGGAGGCCAGCTCCGTGATCAGCAGGGCGGCGGTGATGCCGTCCTTGTCCCGTACGCCCTCCGGGTCCACGCAGTAGCCGAGGGCCTCCTCGTAGCCGTAGCGCAGGCCCTCCACGCGGGCGATCCACTTGAAGCCGGTGAGGGTCTCCTCGTAGGGCAGGCCCGCCTTCGCGGCGATGCGGCCGAGCAGGGAGGAGGAGACGACCGACTCCGCGAAGGTGCCGTGCGCGCCGCGGGCGACCAGGTGGGCGGCGAGCAGCGCGCCGACCTCGTCGCCGCGCAGCATGCGCCAGTCCGCGCCGTCCTTCACGGCCGCCGCGCAGCGGTCCGCGTCCGGGTCGTTGGCGATGATCAGGTCGGGGCCGGTCTCGCGGGCCTTGGCGAAGGCCAGGTCCATCGCGCCGGGCTCTTCCGGGTTGGGGAAGGCGACGGTCGGGAAGTCCGGGTCCGGGTCGGCCTGCTCGGCGACCAGGGCGGGGGCGGGGAAGCCCGCGCGGGCGAAGGCGGCGAGCAGGGTCTCCTTGCCGACGCCGTGCATCGCCGTGTAGACGGTGCGGGCCGTGCGGGGGGAGCCCTGGGCGAGGACGGCGTCCGTACGGGCCAGGTAGGCCTCCAGGACGTCCTCGCCGAGCGTCTCCCAGCCGGTGTCGGGGCGGGAGACCGCGGTGAGGGTGGTGATCGCGTCGATCTCCGCCGCGATCTCCGCGTCCGCGGGCGGGACGATCTGGGAGCCGTCGCCCAGGTACACCTTGTAGCCGTTGTCGCGTGGCGGGTTGTGGCTGGCGGTGACCTCCACGCCCGCGACCGCGCCGAGGTGGCGGATGGCGAAGGCGAGGACGGGGGTGGGCAGCGGGCGGGGGAGTACGGCCGCACGCAGGCCGGCGCCGGTCATGACGGCGGCGGTGTCGCGGGCGAAGTCCGCCGACTTGTGGCGGGCGTCGTAGCCGATGACGACGAGGCCGGCCGTGTCGGTCCCGTGGGGGATGCCCTGCTTCTTCAGGTACGCGGCGAGGCCGGCGGCGGCGCGGATGACCACGGAGCGGTTCATGCGCAGGGGGCCCGCGCCCAGTTCGCCGCGGAGGCCGGCGGTGCCGAACTGGAGGGTGCCGGCGAAGCGTGCCGTCAGCTCGGCCGTGTCGCGCGCCTCGATGAGCGCGGCGAGTTCCGCGCGGGTGTCCGCGTCGGGGTCCTCGGCGAGCCATGCCTCGGCCCGGGCCATGAGGTCGTCGTCGTGCACGTCGGGTCAGCCTCTCGTGTCGTCGGTGGTGCGGGGTGCCTGCGGCGCGCTGTACGGGGCGCTGGCCGGTGTGGTGTGGCTGGTGAGGGGGGTGCGGGGGTGCCTGCGGCGGCCCGTGCAGGGGGTGGGGGTGCGCCGGGGGGGTGTCCGTCCTCGGAACGGCGCGGAATCGGTCACTTGTTCAACCAGTGCCCGGGTTGACGCGCCGACCGCTGCGGGCGGACACCCCCCGACACGTCCCCTCCCCGCCGTACGCGGCTGCGGGCAGGACCGCCGCGGCCCGCCTCCGGGTGCGGGCTACAGGCGGTCCAGGACCTGGGCCAGCAGGGAGCCCATGCGGGTGGCGCTGTCGCGGCCCGCCTGGAGGACCTCCTCGTGGTTGAGGGGTTCGCCCGTCATGCCGGCGGCGAGGTTGGTCACCAGGGAGATGCCCAGGACCTCGGCGCCGGCCTCGCGGGCGGCGATCGCCTCCAGGACCGTGGACATGCCGACCAGGTCCGCGCCGATGACGCGGGCCATGCGGATCTCGGCGGGCGTCTCGTAGTGCGGGCCGGGGAACTGAGCGTAGACGCCCTCCTCCAGGGTGGGGTCGACCTCCTTGCACAGGGCGCGCAGGCGCGGGCTGTAGAGGTCGGTCAGGTCGACGAAGTTGGCGCCGACGATCGGGGAGGTGGCGGTCAGGTTGATGTGGTCGCTGATCAGGACCGGCTGGCCGGGGCGCATCCCTTCGCGCAGGCCGCCGCAGCCGTTGGTGAGGATCATCGTCTTGACGCCGGCCGCGACGGCGGTGCGCACGCCGTGGGCGACGGCGGCCACGCCGTGACCCTCGTAGTAGTGGGTGCGGCCCAGGAACACCAGGGCCCGCTTCGAGCCCGTGCTGTACGAGCGGATCCTGCCACCGTGGCCCTGGACCGCCGGCGGCGGGAAGCCGGGCAGCTCGGTGACCTGGAACTCGGCGTCGGGGGCGCCCAGGGCGTCGACGGCCGGTGCCCAGCCGGAGCCCATCACGAGGGCGACGTCGTGGGTCTCCGCGCCGGTGAGTTCCCGCAGGCGCGCGGCGGCGGCGTCGGCGGCGGCGTAGGGGTCGCCCTGGATGTCGTCCGGAAGAAGAGATGCGTTCACGCGGACGAGGGTAGCCGGAATTCGCCTACGCGCGTAGATGACAGAGCTCACGGGAACGGGATCGTTGCCTTGTCGTTTCCGACAAGGTGCCGGTGCCGGGAGTCTCAGCAGGGGCGCTTGCGCAGTTCCATCACATAGTCGTGCGGGGCCCCGGCGGACTCGGCCGCGTCCGCGATCTCGCCCAGGTAGCGGGCGGAGGGCAGACCGCCCTCGTAGGCGTCGAGGACGTACGCCCAGGCCTTCTCCTCACCCTCCAGGGTGTGCACCCGCACGCGCGTGCGCCGGTAGATGTCCATGCCGACGCCCTCCCAGCGGTCCAGGGACTCCTCGTCCATCGGGGCGATGTCGTAGAGCGCGACGAAGACCTGGGAGATCGGGTCCTCGACCAGGGTCGCCAGGGCGCCCTCCCAGCCCAGCTGCTCGCCGCCGAAGGTCAGCCGCCAGCCGTTCAGCCAGCCCGTCGCGCGCAGCGGCGAGTGCGGAGCGCGGCGGGACATCAGCCGCGCGTCGAGATTGCCGGCGTACGCGGCGTAGAGCGACATGCGTCGAAGGGTACGGCAGCGGCGCGGGCGGCTCATCCGGGGCGGAAGCCGTCTCCCGCACCCGGCGGTGCCCCCGGGGAGGAGCATCTTGAGGAGTGCGGGACAATGGAGTACGTGACTCGGATCGTGATCATCGGTGGCGGACCCGGCGGATACGAAGCGGCGCTGGTGGCCGCTCAGCTCGGCGCGGAGGTGACCGTCGTCGACTGCGACGGTCTGGGCGGAGCGTCGGTGCTGACCGACTGCGTGCCGTCGAAGACCCTGATCGCCACGGCCGAGGTGATGACCACCTTCGACTCCTCGTACGAGGAGCTGGGGATCATCGTCGCCGACGACACCCCGCCGCTGGAGCAGGCCGCCCGGGTCGTCGGGGTCGACCTGGGGAAGGTCAACCGGAGGGTCAAGCGGCTCGCGCTCGCCCAGTCGCACGACATCACCGCCTCCGTGACGCGCGCGGGCGCCCGGGTCATGCGCGGCCGCGGGCGGCTCGAGGGCATGCAGGCCCTGGACGGGTCGCGCAAGGTCGTCGTCAGCACGGCCGACGGCAGCGAGGAGACGCTCACCGCGGACGCGGTGCTGATCGCGACCGGCGGCCACCCGCGCGAGGTGCCCGACGCGCAGCCCGACGGCGAGCGCATCCTCAACTGGACGCAGGTCTACGACCTCACCGAGCTGCCCGAGGAACTCATCGTGGTGGGGTCGGGCGTCACCGGCGCCGAGTTCGCGGGCGCCTACCAGGCGCTGGGGTCCAAGGTCACGCTGGTGTCCTCCCGCGACCGCGTGCTGCCCGGCGAGGACCCGGACGCGGCGGCCGTCCTGGAGGACGTCTTCCGGCGCCGCGGCATGAACGTCATGGCCCGCTCGCGCGCCGCCGCGGCCAAGCGGGTCGGGGACCGGGTGGAGGTGACGCTGGCCGACGGCCGGGTCATCACCGGTTCCCACTGCCTGATGGCCGTCGGCGCCATCCCCAACAGCGCGGGGCTCGGTCTGGAGGAGGCCGGCGTCAGGCTGCGCGACTCCGGGCACATCTGGACGGACAAGGTGTCGCGGACGACGGCTCCGGGCGTCTACGCGGCCGGTGACGTGACCGGTGTCTTCGCGCTGGCGTCGGTGGCGGCGATGCAGGGACGTATCGCCATGTACCACTTCCTCGGCGACGCGGTGGCCCCGCTGAACCTGAAGACCGTCTCCTCCAACGTCTTCACCGACCCCGAGATCGCCACCGTCGGCTACAGCCAGGCCGACGTGGACGCCGGCAAGATCGACGCCCGCTGTGTGAAGCTGCCCCTGCTGCGCAACCCGCGCGCCAAGATGCAGGGCATCCGGGACGGCTTCGTCAAGATCTTCTGCCGCCCGGGTACGGGCATCGTGGTCGGCGGTGTGGTCGTGGCGCCGCGCGCCTCGGAACTGATCCACCCCATCTCGATCGCCGTCGACAACAACCTGACGGTCGAACAGATCGCGAACGCCTTCACCGTGTACCCCTCTCTGTCGGGGTCGATCGCCGAGGTGGCCCGGCAGCTGCACGGGCGCAAGTCGGCCGGCGAGGCGTGAGGGCGGCGGGGAGGGCTCCGGCCTGCGGCCGGATCCGACTCCCCGCCGTGTACGGGGAGTTGCGGACCATGCGCGCGGCATAGGCTGCTGGACTACGGCTTAGAGCTGCGAACAAAAGGGGCGCCCGGCTCGCGACGCCCGGTACGCACGCTCGCGGCGTTGCCGGAAGGCCCTGGTAGCTCCGCTACAAGGGCCTTCCGGCGCCTTGCGATCGCACGCACCGGACGCCGCGAGCTGATCGGACTCCCCTTTTGTTCGCAGCTCTTATACCACTCCCCGTGCCACCTTGCGAACAACTTCTGTTATTCGGTGCAAACTGCTGAAAGCAGACGGTCGCTGGGGTTACTGTCAGTTTCGTGTTCGCTGCTGAACGTCGCCAACTCATCCTCGAAATGGTGCGAGCGAACGGTGCGGTGTCGCTCCGTGAACTCGCCCGTGTCGTCCAGACCTCCGAAGTGACCGTACGGCGGGACGTGCGGGCACTGGAGGCGGAAGGACTCCTCGACCGCCGGCACGGCGGTGCGGTACTGCCGGGCGGGTTCACCCGCGAGTCCGGCTTCCCGCAGAAGTCGCACCTCGCGACCGCGGAGAAGACGGCCATCGCCGACCTCGCCGCGGGACTCGTCGAAGAAGGCGAGGCCATCGTCGTCGGGGCCGGTACGACCACCCAGGAGCTGGCCCGCCGGCTCGCCCGGATCCCCGGGCTGACCGTGGTCACCAACTCGCTGCTGGTCGCCCAGGCCCTCGCCCACGCCAACCGCGTGGAGGTCGTGATGACCGGCGGCACGCTGCGCGGCTCCAACTACGCCCTCGTCGGGTCGGGTGCCGAACAGTCGCTGCAGGGGCTGCGGGTGTCCAGGGCGTTCCTGTCGGGGAGCGGGCTGACCGCCGAACGCGGGCTGTCCACCTCCAACATGCTGTCGGCCTCCGTCGACCGCGCCCTCGTCCAGGCCGCCGCGGAGGTCGTCGTCCTCGCCGACCACACCAAGCTGGGCGCGGACACCATGTTCCAGACCGTCCCGACCGAGTTCATCACCCGCCTGGTGACGGACGAGCCGCCCGCCCACGACGACCGGGCGGGAACCGAACTGCAGGCCCTGGCCGACCAGGGCGTGCAGATCGCCGTGGCCGGTCCGGCGGGAAACCCCGTGGGCGAGCAGGCCCCGGCCCGCGGCGAGCGCCGCCGGGACGTCCCGCTGCCCGGCCCGCGCCGCGGCCAGGTCACGGGTCCGGCCGCCACCCTGCGTGCCACGGGACTGGGCGGCCAGGACCAGTCGGCGGGTGCCGAGCGGGCGGCCCGAGTCGCGGACCTGCGGCGCCGGTGAGCGCTCCCGGGGCCGGGGGCCGTGAGGCCGCCTCCGGTCCCGGGCGGCCGTCGGCGGCGGCCGTCGGCGGGCCCTCACACGGCAGGCGCCCGGCCACCCGCTCGTCGCGGGCCGCCGGGCGCCTGTCGTGTACCGCGGGTGTCAGTCCTTGATCTCGCAGATCGCGGCACCGGAGGTGAGGGAGGCGCCGACCTCGGCGGTGAGCCCCTTGACGGTGCCGTTCTTGTGGGCGTTGAGGGGCTGCTCCATCTTCATGGCCTCCAGGACGACGATCAGGTCGCCCTCCTTGACCTCCTGGCCCTCCTCCACGGCGATCTTGACGATCGTGCCCTGCATCGGGGAGGCGAGCGTGTCACCGGAGGCGACGGGCCCGGACTTCTTCGCCGCGCGGCGCTTGGGCTTGGCGCCCGCGGCCAGCCCGGTGCGGGCCAGGCTCATGCCGAGGGAGGAGGGCAGGGAGACCTCCAGGCGCTTGCCGCCGACCTCGACGACGACCGTCTCGCGGCCGGACTCCTCGTCGGTGTCCGTGTCGGCCGCAGCGGTGAAGGGCTTGATGTCGTTGGTGAACTCGGTCTCGATCCAGCGGGTGTGGACCGTGAAGGGGTCCTCGGAGCCCGTCAGTTCCGGGGCGAAGGCCGGGTCGGTGACGACCTTGCGGTGGAACGGGATCGCGGTGGCCATGCCCTCGACCTGGAACTCCTCCAGGGCGCGGGAGGCGCGCTCCAGGGCCTCCTTGCGGGTGCGCCCGGAGACGATCAGCTTGGCCAGCAGGGAGTCCCAGGCCGGGCCGATCACGCTGCCGGCCTCGACACCGGCGTCGAGGCGGACACCGGGGCCCGTGGGGGCGTCGAAACGGGTGACGGTGCCGGGGGCGGGCAGGAAGTTGCGGCCCGGGTCCTCGCCGTTGATGCGGAACTCGAAGGAGTGGCCGCGCAGCTGCGGGTCGTCGTAGCCCAGTTCCTCGCCGTCGGCGATGCGGAACATCTCGCGGACCAGGTCGATGCCGGCGACCTCCTCGGTGACCGGGTGCTCGACCTGGAGGCGCGTGTTGACCTCCAGGAAGGAGATGGTCCCGTCCTGGCCGACGAGGAACTCGCAGGTGCCGGCGCCTTCGTAGCCGGCCTCCTTGAGGATGGCCTTGGAGGCGCGGTACAGCTCGGCGACCTGGGCCTCGCTCAGGAACGGCGCCGGGGCCTCCTCGACCAGCTTCTGGTGGCGGCGCTGCAGGGAGCAGTCGCGGGTGGAGACCACCACGACGTTGCCGTGCTTGTCGGCCAGGCACTGGGTCTCGACGTGGCGCGGGCGGTCGAGGTACCGCTCGACGAAGCACTCGCCGCGGCCGAAGGCGGCCACCGCCTCGCGGACCGCCGAGTCGTACAGCTCGGGGACCTCTTCGAGGGTGCGGGCGACCTTGAGGCCGCGGCCGCCGCCGCCGAAGGCCGCCTTGATGGCGATCGGCAGGCCGTGCTCCTCGGCGAAGGCCACGACCTCGTCGGCACCGGAGACCGGGTCGGAGGTGCCGGCGACCAGGGGCGCGCCGGCGCGCTGGGCGATGTGCCGGGCGGCGACCTTGTCACCGAGGTCGCGGATGGCGTGCGGCGGCGGGCCGATCCAGATCAGGTCGGCGTCCAGTACGGCCTGGGCGAACTCGGCGTTCTCCGAGAGGAAGCCGTAGCCGGGGTGGACGGCGTCCGCGCCGGACTCCTTGGCTGCCTTGAGGACCTTGTCGATGTCCAGGTAGCTGGTGGCGGGGGTGTCACCGCCCAGGGCGAACGCCTCGTCAGCGGCGCGGACATGCAGAGCGTCCCGGTCCGGGTCCGCGTAGACGGCCACGCTCGCGATTCCGGCGTCCCGGCAGGCCCGGGCCACGCGGACAGCGATTTCGCCACGGTTGGCGATGAGCACCTTGCGCACGATTGAGGCTCCCTCCTTGAAACAAGCCGAGTTTAGGGACTGCCGACACGGCACTTCGACCCGTCCCCAATGGTGAGCTTGCCCACACGGAGCGTGATTCGAGGCTCGCTCGACCCGCGAAAGCCCTAGTCGCACCTCGGTACGCAGGGCTCCTGCGGAAAACCCTAGCCCCACGGTGTGGTCAAGGTCTCTGTGAGAGCGTGCTGCGGCCCACTTCGTTTCTTTGTGGAGTCCCTACGAATGGCCCAATGAATCTTTGCCCTCGGCAGAACCCTTGTCCCCAGGTTTAC
Source organism: Streptomyces sp. Xyl84 (assembly GCF_059731885.1). NCBI lineage: Bacteria > Bacillati > Actinomycetota > Actinomycetes > Kitasatosporales > Streptomycetaceae > Streptomyces > Streptomyces sp. Xyl84. Next base: position 2,788,331 of record NZ_AP029182.1, on the reverse strand, counting down.
CCGTTAGTAGCGTTCGCGCTGTCTGACGGTACTGGCGGTAACAGGGCTCCGGGTGGAGCGGCGGTCGGAAGTGGGTGGAACCGGTGGTGCGCAGACCGGTGGCATGGGTCGTGGCGGTCGTGCTCTTCGCGGAGGCGCTCGGTTTCGCGGCGGTGAACTGGCTCCTCGGGGAGGTCGTCCACCGGCAGCGGATGTCCCTGGCCGGTCTGGACTCGAACGTGATGTCGACGTCCTCGAAGATCGGCGGAGTGGTCTTCGGCCTCTACCTCGCCCTGTGCGCCCTGGTCGCCCTGCTCGTCGCCGTGCGCGGCCGCCGCCCGGCCGGGTTCGGGCGCGTGCTGCTGATCAGCGCCGCCGTGGTGCACGCGCTGCTGGGCGCCTTCGCGTGGGGTCTGCTGGGCTGGACGGCGTTCCTGGCCATGATCGTCGTGCTGGCGCTGATCGTGCTGCTCCTGATGACCTACGACCAGGCGGAGGCGGAGGGGGAGCGGCCCCGGCCGCGGCCGGACGCGCCGGCGAGCGGCCCCGGGGGCGGCCCGCACGGCTCTGCTCCGGCGGCTCCCGGGGCCGGGCCCACGGCCTCCTGAGCGGCCTGCTCAGCTCTCCCGGGGCGGCGCCCACAAGGCGGTGATGCCCACGCCCAGTTCCGCCAGCAGCCGGCGCACCAGGGGCAGGCTGAGGCCGATGACGTTGCCGTGGTCGCCGTCGATGCCGTCGATGAACGGGGCCGAGCGGCCGTCCAGGGTGAAGGCGCCGGCCACGTGGAGGGGCTCGCCGGAGGCGACGTACGCGGCGACCTCCTCGTCCGTCGGCTCCCCGAAGCGGACCACGGTGGAGGCGGTGGCCGAGGTGTGGCGGCCGGTCGCCGTGTCCCAGACGCAGTGCCCGGTCTGGAGGGTGCCGGCCCGGCCGCGCATCGCCTTCCAGCGGGCGACGGCCTCCTCGGCGTCGGCGGGCTTGCCGAGCGCCCGGCCGTCGAGGTCGAGCACCGAGTCGCAGCCGATCACCAGGGCGCCCTTGACCTCCGGGCGGGCCGCCACCACGGAGGCCTTCGCCTCGGCGAGGGCCAGCGCCAGCTCGGCGGGGGTGGGGGCGGTGATCGCGTCCTCGTCGACCCCGCTCACGATCACCTCCGGGTCCAGCCCGGCCTGCCGGAGCAGCCCGAGCCGGGCGGGGGACTGGGAGGCGAGCACGAGTCGGCGGCGCGGCTGGTCAGTCATGCGGTCAGGGTATCGGCGGGGCCCGCGGTCGCGCTCACCTCAGCCCGATCGCGAACATCGCCACCACCATGGCCAGCGCCATGAGAACACCGAGCCGCCGCAACATCGCCTGCATGTCGCGCAGTTCCTTCGGAGGCTCGTTCTCGGGGTCGGACCACAGCATTCCTCGATGGTCCGGCCGGGGGCGGGGCCGGCGCCTGAGTACGCGTACTCAAGTTGGTGACGGCCCGGCCCGCGCGGTGCCCGCGGGCCGGGCCGGGCGGTCAGCTGGGCCAGTACGTCCGTGTCCAGGCCGCCGGGCCCGGGCGGGGGGTGCGGCGGGCGGCGACGCGGGACGGGTCGGCCCAGGAGTCCCGGGGGCCGGGCGCGCCGGACGGCTGGACGGCCGCCGCCGCGGCGCGCGCCCGGACCACCGCCAGTGCGGCGGCCAGCTCCTCCGGGGTGGGGTTGCCTCGTAGGACCCTGATGGTCACAGCGGCTCCTTACAGGGCTCAGAGGGGGATGTTGCCGTGCTTCTTCGGAGGCAGGGATTCCCGCTTGGTGCGCAGTTGACGCAGGCCGCGGACGACGTGGGCCCGGGTGTCGGACGGCATGATCACGGCGTCGACGTAACCGCGTTCGGCGGCGACGTAGGGGTTGAGCAGCGTGTCCTCGTACTCCTGGATCAGACGGGCGCGGGTCGCGTCGGCGTCGTCACCGGCGTCGGCGATGGTGCGGCGGTGCAGGATGTTGACCGCGCCCTGGGCGCCCATGACGGCGATCTGGGCGGTGGGCCAGGCCAGGTTGAGGTCGGCGCCCAGGTGCTTGGAGCCCATCACGTCGTAGGCGCCGCCGAAGGCCTTGCGGGTGATGACCGTGATCAGCGGGACCGTCGCCTCGGCGTAGGCGAAGATCAGCTTGGCGCCGCGGCGGATGATGCCCTCGTGCTCCTGGCCGACACCGGGCAGGAACCCGGGCACGTCCACGAAGGTGAGCACCGGGATGTTGAAGGCGTCGCAGGTGCGCACGAAACGCGCGGCCTTCTCGGAGGCGTCGATGTCCAGGCAGCCGGCGAACTGCATCGGCTGGTTGGCGACGATGCCCACCGGGTGCCCCTCGACACGGCCGTAGCCGGTGAGGATGTTCGGGGCGAACAGCGGCTGCGTCTCGAAGAACTCGGCGTCGTCCAGGACGTGTTCCACGACGGTGTGCATGTCGTAGGGCTGGTTCGCCGAGTCCGGGACGATCACGTCCAGCTCGCGGTCCTCGTCGCTGACCGTCAGATCGGCCTGCTCGGGGAAGGCGGGCGGCTCGGAGAGGTTGTTGGACGGCAGGTACGACAGCAGCTGCTTGACGTACTCGACGGCGTCCTTCTCGTCGGCGGCCATGTGGTGGGCCACGCCCGAGGCGGAGTTGTGGGTGCGGGCGCCGCCCAGCTCCTCGAAGCCGACGTCCTCACCGGTGACCGTCTTGATCACGTCCGGGCCGGTGATGAACATGTGGCTGGTCTGGTCGACCATGACCGTGAAGTCGGTGATCGCGGGCGAGTACACCGCGCCGCCCGCGCACGGGCCGACGACCAGGCTGATCTGCGGGACGACACCGGAGGCGTGGGTGTTGCGGCGGAAGATCTCGCCGTAGGCGCCGAGCGAGGCCACGCCCTCCTGGATGCGGGCGCCGCCGGAGTCGTTGATGCCGATGACCGGGCAGCCGGTCTTCAGCGCGAAGTCCATCACCTTGCAGATCTTCTGCCCGTATGTCTCGCCCAGCGCGCCGCCGAAGACGGTGAAGTCCTGGGAGAAGACGGCCACCGGACGGCCGTCGACCGTGCCGTAGCCGGTGACCACACCGTCGCCGTAGGGCCGGTTCGCCTCCAGGCCGAAGTTCGTGGAGCGGTGCCGGGCGAACTCGTCCAGCTCCACGAACGAGTCCTCGTCCAGCAGGAGTTCGATCCGCTCACGGGCCGTCAGCTTGCCCTTGGCGTGCTGTTTCTCCACGGCCCGCTGCGAACCCGCGTGCGTCGCTTCCTCGATACGCCGCTGGAGATCCGCGAGTTTGCCCGCGGTGGTGTGGATGTCGGTCTCTTGGCGCTCTTCCGGCTCGGACATCGGGATCGCGGCTCCCTGCCTGCTCAAAAGGGGGGACGGTTACTCATCCGTAGACTAATGGGGCCCCCACCGTTCGGCAGTGCGGCGTTTCCCACACCTAGGGTGGGTTGCATGACGCCGCGAGATGCAGCAGACGACAGCCACGGCAAGCCCGGCGACCCGCCGCGGGGAAGCCGCTGGTCCGACCTCGACCGCCCGCCCCTGAACGTCGCGGCACTGCGCCGCGGACTGGTGCGTGAGGGCGGCCTGTGGTCCGAGGTGCAGGTGGTGCAGCGCACCGGTTCCACCAACGCGGACCTGGTGGCCCGGGCGGAGGCGGGGGAGGCGGCCGAGGGCGCCGTCCTCGTCGCCGAGGAACAGACCGCCGCGCGCGGCCGCCTGGACCGCCGGTGGAGCGCCCCGGCCCGCTCCGGGCTGTTCTTCTCGGTGCTGCTGCGGCCGGCCGGGGTGCCGGTGGCCCGCTGGGGCTGGCTGCCGCTGCTCACCGGCGTGGCGGTCGCCACCGGACTGTCCCGCTCCGCCGGTGTCGACACGGCACTGAAGTGGCCCAACGACCTGCTGGTGACCGTCGGTCACGAGGAACGCAAGGCCGGCGGCATCCTGGCGGAAGGGGCCGGGGACGGCGGGGTGGTCCTCGGCGTCGGCATCAACGTCACCCTGCGCGAGGACGAACTGCCCGTCCCGCAGGCCGGCTCCCTGGCCCTGGCCGGGGCCGTGAGCACGGACCGCGACCCGCTGCTGCGCGCGGTGCTGCGCTCGCTGGAGGAGTGGTACGGGCGCTGGCGGGAGGCGGGGGGCGACCCGGCCGCCGCGGGTCTGCAGGAGACGTACGCGGCGGGGTGCGCGACCCTGGGACGTAAGGTGCGGGCCGAGCTGCCGGGCGACCGTTCGGTGGTCGGCGAGGCGGTCGCGGTGGACGGCGACGGCAGGCTCGTCCTCGCCACCGAGAACGGCGTGCAGGAGCCGGTGGGCGCGGGCGACATCGTCCATCTGCGGCCGGCCTGAGCGGGAAGGGGGTGCGGGACGGGCGGGCGGCCCGGCGCGCCTGCGCCCCGCCGCCGGGACGGGCGGCCGGCGTACGGTCCCGCGGCCGGTGGACGGCCGGCCCGCGAGGCGGGCGGTCCCGCGGCCGGGCGGGCGACGGCCCAGCTCAGCTCCCTGCGCGGACCGCTGTGACGGAGTGAGCTGGCGCACACCTGCCGTAGAGTTGAGGCCGGTCGATACCTGACCGTGACAGATCGGAAGGGCAGCAGGCGTGACCGTCGACGACACGGGCTCGGGTGCGCAGGACGCGGACGGCCGGGTGGACCCCCACGCCGCCGACTCCGGCGAGGACCCGCTCGCGCTCCGTCTCGAACAGCTCATCCTGGGCGCGGAACGGCGCTACACCCCCTTTCAGGCGGCCCGCAGCGCCGGCGTCTCCATGGAGCTGGCCTCGCGCTTCTGGCGGGCCATGGGCTTCGCCGACATCGGCCAGGCCAAGGCGCTGACCGAGGCCGACGTCCTGGCGCTGCGCCGCCTCGCCGGTCTGGTCGAGGCCGGGCTGCTCAGCGAGGCCATGGCCGTGCAGGTGGCCCGGTCCACGGGGCAGACCACCGCCCGGCTGGCCGAGTGGCAGATCGACTCCTTCCTGGAGGGGCTGACCGAGCCGCCCGAGCCGGGCATGACGCGCACCGAGGTGACGTACCCGATCGTCGAACTGCTCCTGCCCGAGCTGGAGGAGTTCCTCGTCTACGTCTGGCGGCGGCAGCTCGCCGCCTCCGCCGGGCGGGTCGTGCAGGTCGCCGACGACGAGGAGATGGTCGACCGGCGCCTGGCCGTGGGTTTCGCCGACCTCGTCGGCTTCACCCGGCTGACCCGCCGGATGGAGGAGGAGGAGCTGGGCGAGCTGGTCGAGGCCTTCGAGACGACCGCCGCCGACCTGGTGGCCGCGCGCGGCGGGCGGCTGATCAAGACGCTCGGTGACGAGGTGCTGTACGCCGCCGACGACGCGGGCACGGCGGCGGACATCGCGCTGCGGCTGGTCGAGACCATGGAGAACGACGAGACGATGCCGGAGCTGCGGGTCGGGATGGCGTTCGGCACGGTGACCACCCGGATGGGCGATGTGTTCGGCACGACCGTCAACCTCGCCTCCCGGCTGACGTCCATAGCCCCGCGTGACGCCGTGCTCGTCGACAGCGCCTTCGCCGAGGAACTGATCCGCACCGGCGATTCCCCCGCCTCCGAGGCGCAGGCGGCCGAGGCCGCCCAGGCCGCGGAGAAGGAGGGCGAGGAACCGCCGGTGTACCGCTTCGCCCTGCAGCCGACCTGGCAGCGTCCGGTGCGCGGACTCGGCGTGGTGGAACCCTGGCTGCTGACCCGCCGGGCCGAGCCGGCCCCGTGAAGGGGGCCGGGCGCCGAGTCCCGGGTCCTGAGTCCCGGGTCCTGAGCGTCCTGTGACCGAGTCGGGTTCTGATGCGTCCTGTGCCGGGAGCCGGGCCGTGAGCGGTCTGCTCCGAGCCTCATGCGCCGGGCGCGGCGCCGGGTGCCGGTGCCGGGCGGTGGGCCGCTGTGTGCCGGGTGTGCGTCAGCGGAGGCCGACGCACACGCCGATGACCGGGATGCACAGGTCTCCGTCGCCCCCGCTGCCCGCGCCGCCCCCGCCGGAGGGCGGCGGCGGGGGTGCCGGGGCGCGGGTGCTCGGCGCGGGCGCCGGTGTGGAGGGGTGGGGGGCCGGGGCGTGGGACGTGCCGGCGGGCGCGGGCGGGTGAGCGGGAGCGCCCGGCGGGGGCGTGGTCTCGGGGCGCTGTGACGCGGTGCCCGCCGCGGCGGGGCCCGCCGCCTGCGCCGGGCCGGTGGACGGGACCGGGCCCGTGCCGTACGCGGAGGCGGGCGGTGCGGGAGCGGTGCCCGGAGCCGCCGCGGCGCCGATGCCGCCCATGGGGAGCGCGGAGGAGGGCAGGACCGACGGCCCCTTCCCCGCCCTCGCCGTGCCGGTCGCGGTGAGGGCGGCGCCGGACGACGGGGCGGCCGTGACGCCGCCCTGACCGGGGTGCCGGTAGGGCTCCGCCTCGGCGGTCCCCGGACCGCCGTGCCCGTACTCCGAGGTCAGGCGTACGAGGCTCAGCACACCGGCGGTGACGGCCAGCGCGCCCGCGGTGAGCAGTACCCGGCGCGGCCGGGGCCGGCGGTGCCGCCCCCGCAGGCGCGGGCCCCGGAAGGGAGCGCGGCGACCGGATCGGCCGGATCCGCCAGGGGTGGCGTCGCCGGGATCCGCGGCGCCGGGGGCGCTGTCTCCCGGACCTGTGCTGGCGGGGGCGCCGTCTCCCGGACCTGTGCTGCGGGGGGTGCTGCCTTCGGGATCTGTGCTGGCGGGGGCGCTGTCGCCGGGGGCGATGTCTCCCGGGCCCGGGTCCGGGGCGTCCGAGGTGCTGCTCCCTGGGTCCCTGCCGCCGTCGCGGTCGCCGGTGGTTATGGCGTCCTGCTCTGCGGTGCCGGTCGTGTCCGTCCTCATCGCGCTCCTCCCCGATGCGCTCGCGCCCCCCGTTGCGCCGTGGCGGACGCACGTTATGCGGTGGCGCAGGGGTTTCACGCGGGTCGGCCGGAATGTCACTCGAACGGGGTGCCGGGTCTCGACAGGGAGCCCCTTTCCCCGTACGGGCGCGGCTGAGATGATCGGGGCGGTGATCTGTTAACCCGCGTTAACCGGGAGGGTGTCATGAGCGAGGAGCGGTTCGGGGAGTTCGTGCTGGTGCGGCGGCACGGCCATGTCGCGGAAGTCGTCCTCGACCGGCCCAAGGCCATGAACGCCGTGTCGACGGACATGGCCCGGTCGATCGCCGGAGCGTGCGCGGCGCTCGCCGCCGACCCGGAGGCGCGCGTGGTCGTCCTGTCCTCCTCGCACGAGCGGGCGTTCTGCGTCGGGGCCGACCTCAAGGAGCGCAACTCCTTCACCGACGCCGACCTGCTGCGGCAGCGGCCGGTCGCGCGCGGGGCGTACACCGGCGTACTGGAGCTGCCGATGCCGACCGTCGCCGCGGTGCACGGTTTCGCGCTCGGCGGCGGGTTCGAGCTGGCGCTCTCCTGCGATGTGATCGTGGCCGACCGTACGGCCGTGGTCGGGCTGCCGGAGGTGTCCGTGGGCGTGATCCCCGGCGGTGGCGGCACGCAACTGCTGCCCCGGCGGGTCGGCGCGGCGCGTGCCGCGGAGCTGATCTTCACCGCGCGGCGGCTCGAGGCGGCCGAGGCGCGCGATCTGGGGCTGGTGGACCTGCTGGTGGAGGAGGGCCGGGACCGCGAGGAGGCGCTGGAGCTGGCCGCCCGGATGGCGGCGAACTCCCCGGTGGGACTGCGCGCGGCCAAGCGGGCGCTGCGGCTGGGGCAGGGGCTGGACCTGCGGGCCGGTCTGGAGGTCGAGGACGCGGCCTGGCGTTCGACGGCCTTCTCGGCGGACCGCGCGGAGGGCGTCGCGGCCTTCAACGAGAAGCGGGCCCCGCGCTGGCCGGGTGAGTGAGCCCTTCCCCGATTCTTCCTTCCGGGCCCGTTCTGTCCGGGCCGTCCGTTCCGCGCGGTCCCGGCTAATTCGTCCCTCCCGGGCGGTCCCGGCGGGGCCGTCTCCCCGGGGCCGTCCGTGCCGGGCGAAACCCGGCGGGTCCTTCCGCCCGGATCACCGCACCGGTTCCGTCCGTGGCCGTGGTCACGGCCTCTCTCAGCCCCACCAATGTCCCGAATCAGGTGAAACCTCCCTAGCCTGGGGTGATGGGCGAGAACAGGCGACTGGCCGCCGTCGTGGCGTTGGCGCAGGGGATGGCCGCGGCGCACACGCCGCGGGAGTCGTGGCGGGCGGCGGCGCTCGGGGCGTGCCGGGCGCTGGAGGGCAGCTTCGCCGCGCTGTCGGTGTGGGAGCGCGAGCGCGGGCGGCTGCGGGTGCTGGTGAACGTGGGGGACCGGGCGCCCGAGGAGGAGGAGTTCCCGGAGGGCGAGGCGTACCCCGTGCACCAGTTCCCGGAGATCGCCGAGTTCCTGCACGAGCGGTGGGCCTCCGGCGGCGAGCCGGACGCGTGGGTGGAGACCGCCGAGGGCCCGGCGGCGGGACAGCCGGGTTACTGCCACCAGCGGGTCGCGGCGCTGCGCCGGCGCGGCCGGGGCTGCTGCGTGGTCGCGCCGATCGTGCAGCACGGCCGGGCCTGGGGTGAGCTGTATGTCGCCCGCCCGGCCGGCCGGACCGTCTTCGACCGGTCCGACGCCGACTTCGCCACGGTCCTCGCCGCCGTGGTGGCGGCGGGCCTCGCGCAGACGGAACGGCTGGAGGAGGCCCGCAGGCTGGCGTTCACGGACCCGCTCACCGGGCTCGCCAACCGCCGCGCCGTGGACGTGCGGCTGGAGGAGGCGATCGAGCGGCACCGCGAGGACGGGGTCGTCGTCAGTCTCGTCGTCTGTGACCTCAACGGGCTCAAGCGGGTCAACGACACCCTCGGCCACGCGGTCGGCGACCGGCTGCTGGAACGATTCGGCTCGGTGCTGTCGCTGTGCGGGGCGACGGTGCCCGGCGCCCTCGTGGCCCGGCTCGGCGGCGACGAGTTCTGTCTGCTCGCGGTCGGCCCGGCCGCCGACGAAGTGGTCAAGGCGGCCGACGAGCTGTGCCGGCGGGCGGCCGAGCTGGAGCTGGGGGAGGGCGTCGCCTGCGGAGTGGCGTCGACCGAGGACGCGATCGGACCGGTGCCCTCGGCCCGCCGGCTGTTCCGGCTCGCCGACGCCGCGCAGTACCGGGCCAAGGCGCTGCGGGCGGACCGTCCGGTCGTCGCCGGCCGGGAAGGCCCCGCCGACCCGGTGGTCCGCCTGGCCGACGAGCCTCCGGCCGCCCCCGACGCACCGGCCGAGCGGCGCCGCTTCCGGGGGCGCCGGCCCTGACCTGCCCCGGCGGGGCGGACCGGCGGCCGTGGTAAGGGTCACCCCCCGGACCCACTAGTGACATCTCCGCATTCACTGCGTACGCTCCTGAATATGGATATGCACACTGTGGTGGTGGGGACGTCGGGGGTCACCGCGTCCGACGTCCTCGCCGTGGCGCGCGACGGCGCGCGCGTCGAACTGTCCGGGGAGGCGGTGGCGGCCCTCGCCGCGGCCCGCGAGATCGTGGACGCGCTGGCCGCCGAGCCCGACCCCGTCTACGGCGTCAGCACCGGCTTCGGCGCCCTCGCGACCCGGCACATCAGCCCCGAACTCCGTGCCCAGCTGCAGCGCAACATCGTCCGCTCGCACGCCGCCGGCATGGGCCCGCGGGTCGAGCGCGAGGTCGTACGCGCCCTGATGTTCCTGCGTCTGAAGACCGTCTGCTCCGGGCACACCGGCGTCCGCCCCCAGGTCGCGCAGACCATGGCCGACGTCCTCAACGCGGGCATCACCCCGGTCGTGCACGAGTACGGTTCCCTCGGCTGCTCCGGCGACCTCGCGCCCCTGTCGCACTGCGCCCTCACCCTCATGGGCGAAGGCGACGCGGAGGGCCCCGACGGCGCCGTGCGCCCGGCCGGCGAACTGCTCGCCGAGCACGGCATCCAGCCCGTCGAACTGCGCGAGAAGGAGGGGCTCGCCCTCCTGAACGGCACCGACGGCATGCTCGGCATGCTGGTCATGGCCCTCGCCGACCTCGACACCCTCTACAAGTCCGCCGACATCACCGCGGCCCTGTCGCTGGAGGCGCTGCTCGGCACGGACAAGGTCCTCGCCCCCGAGCTGCACGCCATCCGCCCGCACCCGGGCCAGGGCGCCTCCGCCGCCAACATGCTCGCCGTGCTCCAGGGCTCCCAGCTCACCGGGCACCACCAGGACGACGCGCCCCGCGTGCAGGACGCGTACTCGGTGCGCTGCGCCCCGCAGGTCGCCGGCGCCGGACGGGACACCCTCGCGCACGCCCGTCTGGTCGCCGAGCGGGAGCTGGCCTCCGCCATCGACAACCCGGTCGTGCTGCCCGGGGGCACCTCCCAGGCTTTCGGCACTGGGGGAGGGCGGGTGGAGTCCAACGGCAACTTCCACGGCGCCCCGGTCGCCTACGTGCTGGACTTCCTCGCCATCGCCGCCGCCGACCTCGGGTCCATCGCCGAACGCCGCACCGACCGGCTGCTCGACAAGAACCGCAGCCACGGTCTGCCGCCCTTCCTCGCCGACGACGCGGGCGTCGACTCGGGCCTGATGATCGCCCAGTACACGCAGGCGGCGCTGGTCAGCGAGATGAAGCGGCTCGCCGTGCCCGCCTCCGCCGACTCGATCCCGTCCTCCGCCATGCAGGAGGACCACGTCTCCATGGGCTGGTCGGCGGCGCGCAAGCTGCGCACGGCCGTCGGCAACCTGACCCGGATCATCGCGATCGAGCTGTACGCCGCCGCGCGCGCCGTCGAGCTGCGCGAGGGGCTGGCCCCGGCCCCGGCCAGCCGCGCGGTCATCGACGCCGCGCGGGAGGCGGGCGTGGGCGGTCCCGGCCCCGACCGCTTCCTGGCGCCGGACCTGGCCGCCGCCGACGCCTTCGTGCGCGACGGCCGCCTGGTCGCCGCGGCCGAGACGGTGACCGGCCCGCTGCGGTGAGCCCGGCCCGGCCCGCTCCACCGGCCGGAGCGGGCCGGAGCCCCGGCAGAAGAGGAGACCGGCCGGAGCCCCGGGAGGATCAGAAGCCGAGGCGTTCCCGGCGCACCGAGTAGACGACGAAGCCGGCGCCCGCCGCGAGGAAGAGCGACCCGCCGACGACGTAGGGAGTGGTGTCGACGCTTCCGGTGTCGGCCAGTTCCGTGCCGCCGGTGCCGGGCGCCCCGCCGGTGCCGGCCGTGCCGTCGGCGGTGGCCGTGTTCCCGGAACCGGAGCCCGTGGCTGTCGCCGTCGTCCCGTCCGCGGGCCGGTCCGCCGTCGTGGCCGCCGCGCGTCCCCGCTCCGTGGCGTGCGCCGTCGGCACCGCGTCGGCCACCGCTCTCGCCGGGGTGTCCCCCGACGCGCTCGCGGAGGGGACGAACCACAGGGCGCCCAGCAGGGTGCCCGCGGCGGTGGCGGTCAGGAGCGTACGGCGAGCGGTTGACACGGAATATCGATCCCCTTGTGGCACTGGCGAATTGGCCGTGTGGGGCGATGGTAGTGAAAGCCACGGGTCACGGGAAAGTCACGGGAGGTTTGACATGCGGCCGCCCCGGGCGCACCACCCGATCAGTAGCGCTTTGCGCTGATTCGCGCGCGCCGTGGGGACGCGGCGCCCCCTTGTGACCGAAGACACTGCCCCCGCATCGGGGGGCACGCGGTCCGGCGCGTGCGGTCCGACAGGGCGTCAGGCGGCCGCCGCCGGGGCCCGCGGCCGGCTCCGCGACCCCGTCGTGCGCGGCCCCGCCCCGGCCGGGCGTGACCCCGCCTTTCCGGGCCGGGGACCCGGCGAGGATGATGACAGGCACCTCCCGCGAACCCCCGCGCAGCGCCCCCGCGACCGCCCCCGCGGCCCGGCCGACGTGGCGAGGCACACACTGGGGCGGCCTGGGGAACGGGACGAAACGGTCGTAGCGTTGAGGATTCGCGGCGTTGATGATTCGCGACGGGGGATTCGAGGGGTCTCGGGGAATACGGCAACGATGGAGAAGCGTGTGATGACGAACAGCAAGCGGCGCAGGGCCCTGATGGCCTCGTCCGCTCTGCTCGGCGGTGTTCTGGTGCTCTCGGCCTGCTCCGGCAGCAGCGACGCGGCCGGTGGGAACGGCGACGACAGCTCGCAGGCCACGGCGGACAAGGCCGCGGCCCAGCAGACGTCGGAGGCCCAGATCAAGATCACACCGGCGGACGGCTCCGACAACGCGTCCATCAACAACTCCGCCGCGGTCGCCGTGACCAAGGGCACGCTGACGGACGTCACGATGACCACCGCCGACGGCAAGGCCGTCAAGGGCCAGATATCGGCGGACAGGACCAGCTGGAAGCCGAGCGGCCCGCTCGCCCGCTCCACCACCTACAAGGTCGCCGCCACCGCCACGGACGCCAAGGGCCGCGCCGCCCACGAGAACGCCTCGTTCACCACCGTCGCCCCGGCGCACAGCTTCATCGGCACCTTCACGCCGGACAACGGCACCACCGTCGGCGTGGGCATGCCCGTCTCGATCAACTTCGACAAGTCGATCACCGACAAGGCGACGGTGCAGAAGCACATCACCGTCTCCTCCTCCAGCGGCCAGGAGGTCGTCGGCCACTGGTTCGGCGCCAACCGCCTCGACTTCCGCCCCGAGCAGTACTGGAAGGAGGGCTCCACCGTCACGCTGAAGCTCGACCTCGACGGTGTGCAGGGCGCCCAGGGCGTCTACGGCGTCCAGCAGAAGACGGTCACCTTCCACATCGGCCGCAACCAGGTCTCCTACGTCGACGCCAAGACCAAGCAGATGAAGGTCACGCAGGACGGCAGGACGGTCAAGACCATCCCGATCTCCGCCGGCTCCCCCGAGCACACCACCTACGAGGGCGCCATGGTGATCTCCGAGAAGTTCACCCAGACCCGGATGAACGGCGCGACGGTCGGGTTCAAGGACTCCGACGGCAAGGGCGAGTACGACATCAAGGACGTGCCGCACGCCATGCGCCTGACCAACTCCGGCACCTTCATCCACGGCAACTACTGGGGCGGCCCGTCCGTCTTCGGCAACGCCAACACCAGCCACGGCTGCGTCGGCCTGCAGGACAAGAAGGGCGCCAAGGACCCGAGCACGCCGGCCGCGTGGTTCTACAACCACTCGCTGCTCGGTGACGTCGTCGTCGTGCAGCACACCGGCGACAAGACGGTCTCCCCGGACAACGGCCTCAACGGCTGGAACATGAGCTGGTCCCAGTGGAAGGCCGGCTCCGCCGCCTGACCCTCCCTCAGCTGTCCCACCGGTGCCGCCCCCGAGGGCGGCACCGGTGTTTTCGTCGCGGGAGGAAGCCGGGGCGGGGCCGGAGCGGCCCCCGTCCGAGCCGCCCGCCCGATCCGCCACGCCGCCGGATCCGCCGGCCCGCCCGGCGTCACGCCGAGGACGCCGGGCTCCCGCTCCCCGCCCGTGTCGCGTCCGCACCCCAACTGGCCAGCAGGCGCAGTGACTCCGCGGACGGGGAGCCGGGCTCGGCGTGGTAGGCCACCAGCGACTGCTCGGCGTCGTCGGCCAGTTTGAAGGACTCGTAGCGCAGCGCCAGCTCACCGACCAGGGGATGGCGCAGGCGCTTGACGCCGTGGCTCTTCTCCTTGACGTCGTGGGTGGCCCACAGGCGGCGGAAGTCCTCGCTCTTGACGGACAGTTCACCGACGAGGGCCGACAGCCGCGGGTCGTCCGGATAGCAGCCGGCCTCCATGTGCAGCGCGCACACGATGTCGATCGCCTTCTGCTCCCACTCGACGTAGAGGTCCCTGGTGCCCGGGTCCAGGAAGACCATGCGGGCCCAGTTCCGCTCGGCGGCGGGCAGCTGCGACCAGTCGCCGAAGACGGCCGCCGCCATCCGGTTCCAGGCCAGCAGCTCCGCGCGCCGCCCCACCACGTACGCCGGGACGGTGTCCATCGTGTCGAGCAGCTGCCGCAGCGAGGAGCGCACCTGCTGCGTCGGCGCCGTCTGCTTCTTCTTGTGCTTGGGCTTGGCCAGATGGGTCAGGTGGGCGTGCTCGGCGTCGGTCAGGCGCAGCGCGCGGGCGATGGAGTCCAGCACCTCCGCGGAGACGTTGCGGCCGTTGCCCTGTTCCAGGCGGGTGTAGTACGCCACAGAGACGCCGGCCAGCTGGGCCAGCTCCTCGCGGCGCAGACCGGGCACCCGGCGGTGGCGTCCGTAGTGCGGCAGACCCACGTCCTCCGGCTGGAGCCGGGCCCGGCGCGTGCGCAGGAACTCGCTCAGCTCGGCACGCCGCTCCAGCCCCGCACCGGCCCCGGCCCGCGCCCCGGTCTCCGCACCGGCCCCGGCCCGCGCCCCGGTCTCCGCACCGGCCCCGGCCCGCGCCCCGGTCTCCGCACCGGCCCCGGCCCGCGCCCCGGTCTGCGCGCCGCCTTCCGTCGCGGCCGTTTCGGGCTTTTCGTCCATACGTCCAGTATCCCTGGTCCTACGCACCGCATCCTGCCCCCGCCAGTGGTAGGCACGGCGGACGTACGCAGAACCGTGGTCTGGGCGGACGGCCCACCAGGGGGCACGCTGGACGACGTGCCCGGCCGGAAGGCAGCCGGGCACGCCAACCGCTAGGAGACCCCTCGGCATGACCACTGTCGCCGCATACGCCGCCCCCGCAGCGAAGGCGCCGCTGGAGCGCACCACCATCGAACGCCGGGCAGTCGGCGAGTTCGATGTGCTGATCGACATCAAGTTCGCCGGTATCTGCCACTCGGACATCCACCAGGCCCGCGAAGGCTGGGGCCAGGCGATCTTCCCGATGGTCCCCGGCCACGAGATCGCGGGCGTCGTCTCCGAGGTCGGCCCCGGCGTCACCCGGTACGCCGTCGGCGACCGCGTGGGCGTCGGCTGCATGGTGGACTCCTGCCGCGAGTGCGACAATTGCGCCGCGGGTCTGGAGCAGTACTGCGTCCGCCGCCCGACCTGGACGTACAACGCCGTGGGCAAGGACGGCGAGCCGACCTACGGCGGCTACGCCGAGAAGATCGTGGTCGACGAGAACTACGTCGTGCGCATCCCCGACGGCCTGGCCCTGGACGTGGCCGCGCCGCTGCTGTGCGCCGGCATCACCACGTACTCCCCGCTGAAGCACTGGAACACCGGCCCCGGCAAGAAGGTCGCCGTGGTGGGCTTCGGCGGCCTCGGTCACATGGGCGTCAAGATCGCCCACGCCCTCGGCGCGGAGGTGACCGTCCTGTCCCAGTCCCTGCGCAAGCAGGACGACGGCCTGCGCATGGGCGCCGACCACTACCACGCCACCAGTGACCCGGCGACGTTCGAGCAGCTCCAGGGCTCCTTCGACCTGATCCTGAACACGGTCTCGGCGCCGCTCGACTTCCCCGCGTTCCTGTCCCTGCTGCGCACGGACGGCGCGCTGGTCAACGTCGGCCTGCCCGAGGAGCCCGTGCAGATCCCGCTCTCCGCGGTCGCCGGCGGCCGGCGCAGCCTGAGCAGCTCCAGCATCGGCGGCATCGCCGAGACCCAGGAGATGCTGGACTTCTGCGCCGCGCACGGCCTGGGCGCCGAGATCGAACTGATCGGGGCGGAGGAGATCAACGAGGCGTACGAGCGGGTACTGGCCAGCGACGTGCGCTACCGCTTCGTGATCGACACGGCGACGATCTGAGACACCCGGCGCCGCCCGGCCCCACGCGCACGCGGTGGCAGGGCGGGCGCGCGTCAGTGCGGCAGGGTCGCCGGGCTGCCGCCGTTGGCCTCGTAGCCGGCCACCGCCAGGGCGCGGTAGACGGCGAACTCCGCCGCCGGGTCCTCGGACAGCGTCCAGGGCAGGGCGCCGACGTGGCCGTCGACGTGTATGAGCTGGTTCATGGCCTCCGCCCAGCGCTCGGAGCGGACCAGGAAGAAGATGAGCAGGTGGCGCACGTGCGCTGCCATCGGGTCACCGGGGCGGGCCGAGTGGATGGCGTGCAGGGCGCCGTGGACCGCCTTGGTGACGACCTCGCTCTGGTAGAAGCCGCGGACCAGGTTCACCTCGGGAAGGTGCTCGAAGACCGCGAACAGCGGCATGGCGGCGAGCAGCGAGCCGCGCGGGGCGCGGGCCGCGGCGGCCTGGGCGAACTCCATCGCCAGCTGCCGCGAGCCGTGCCACTTCTCGCACCAGTAGTGCAGCGCGGCCAGGTGGGCGCCCATGTGGGCCGGGGCACGGTCGAGGATCTTCAGCCAGAGCTGCTCGAACTCGGGCCGGGAGTAGGACAGTCCGCGCGCCACCGACAGCTCGATGATGTAGGGGACCGGATCGCCCGGTGCCAGCAGCGCGGCCTCGCCGCACGAGACGCGGGCCTCCTCCATGATGATCCGGAACTCGTCCGTCCCCGGCGTCGACGTCCGCCACGCCTGCTGCACCAGGAACTCGGCGTGCACCGCCGCGCCGCCCGCGTCCTTGGGGGACTCCGCCCGCCACACCCGCAGCCACTGTCCGCCGGGCGTCTCGCTGACCCCGCCCGGGCGCTGCTGGAGCTCCAGCGCCGCGGCACCGGCGAAGGCCTGGACGCGCTGCCAGCGCAGCTCGCCCTCCGCCTCGGTGCCCGCCAGCAGCTGGGAGGCGGCGTGGTGGTCCTGGGTGCGCTGCACCAGGTCCAGCACGTCCAGCAGGTCCTGGTCGGGACCGGGCATGCGGACGTCCAGCTCCTCCTGCCGTACGAACCCGTAGTCCGCCGGGTCCGCCGCGTCCGGGTGCCCCGGCGGGACCTGCTCGATGACGCCCCGCCTGCGCCGCAGGAACGGGAGCAGCACGAAGCTCAGCAGGACCAGTGCCGTCAGCACCCAGAGAATCTCCATGCCACAAGCGAACCAGACGGCGCCGGCAATTGGCCAACCTGCGCCCCGGGCCTGTGGAAAACCCCGCGGCGCCCGCCGTGCCCGGCGTCCCGCGCCGCGGCTCCGGGAGCACTACCCTCGGGCCCATGAGCGACGAGCACATCAGTCAGCACTTCGAGACCCTCGCGATCCACGCGGGCAACACCGCCGATCCCCTCACCGGCGCGGTCGTCCCGCCGATCTACCAGGTCTCGACCTACAAGCAGGACGGCGTGGGCGGTCTGCGCGGCGGCTACGAGTACAGCCGCAGCGCCAACCCGACCAGGACCGCCCTCGAGGAGAACCTCGCCGCCCTGGAGGGCGGCCGCCGGGGCCTCGCGTTCGCGTCCGGACTGGCGGCCGAGGACTGCCTGCTGCGGACGCTGCTCGCCCCCGGCGACCACGTGGTGATCCCGAACGACGCCTACGGCGGCACGTTCCGTCTGTTCGCCAAGGTCGTCTCCCGCTGGGGCGTGGAGTGGTCGGTGGCCGACACCAGCGACCCGGCCGCCGTACGGGCCGCGATCACCGAGCGGACCAAGGTCGTGTGGGTGGAGACCCCCTCCAACCCGCTGCTCGGCGTCACCGACATCGCCGCCGTCGCCCAGGTCGCCCGGGACGCCGGTGCGAGGCTCGTCGTGGACAACACCTTCGCGACGCCGTACCTGCAGCAGCCGCTCGCGCTGGGCGCCGACGTCGTCGTGCACTCGCTGACCAAGTACATGGGCGGCCACTCGGACGTCGTCGGCGGCGCGCTGATCGTCAGCGACGCCGGACTCGGCGACGAACTGGCGTACCACCAGAACGCCATGGGCGCCGTCGCCGGTCCCTTCGACTCCTGGCTGGTGCTGCGCGGCACCAAGACCCTCGCGGTGCGCATGGACCGGCACAGCGAGAACGCCACCAAGGTCGCCGACATGCTGTCCCGGCACCGGCGCGTGACGCGTGTCCTGTACCCCGGGCTGCCCGACCACCCTGGTCACGAGGTCGCCGCCAAGCAGATGAAGGCGTTCGGCGGCATGGTCTCCTTCCGGGTCGAGGGCGGGGAGGAGGCGGCCGTGGAGGTCTGCAACCGGGCCAGGGTGTTCACCCTCGGTGAGTCCCTCGGCGGCGTCGAGTCCCTGATCGAGCACCCGGGGCGCATGACCCACGCGTCCGCCGCGGGCTCCGCCCTGGAGGTCCCCGCGGACCTGGTCCGCCTCTCCGTCGGCATCGAGAACGTCGACGACCTGCTGGAGGACCTGCAGCAGGCCCTCGGCTAGTACGCCGGGCCGCTGCCCGCTGCCCGCTGCCCGCTGCCCGCTGCTCGCTGCTCGCTGCCCGCTGCCCGCTGCCCGCTGCCCGCTGGCCGTCGGCCGGGCGGCCGGTGGCCGTCGATCCGGAGACCCGGGCGCCCGGTGGCCGGGTGGCCCGGGTTCACCAGTCCGTCACGGGCGGGGTCGTCTGCGAAGGCGGCTCCGCCCAGGGGCGCACCGTCAGCGCCCACACGGTGAAGGCGAGGGCCGCGGCGCACAGCAGCAGCCACAGGGCGCGGCGGGCGAGCGTACGGCGGCGCAGCATGCGGGCGCCGCGGCGCACGGCGTCGTCGTACAGCCCGGCGGGCACCTGGGGCTGTGTCTGCTCCAGGATCCGCCGTACGGCCGCCTCACGCTCCACTCTGTTCACCACGCCCCCCGTCGTCCGCCGGTGCTGCTCACGGCTCGCCTGCGCTCGCGTGCGTGTTCGGTCCCGGTGTCCCGGCCCGTGCGCCCGGCGGGTACGGGCGCACCGCCCCGGCTACGACGGGGCCACCTTCGGGCCGCGTACGGCGGGGGCGGCGCGCGCGGGCGCGTGCGTGAGCGCGGCGATCGCACGGTCGCAGATCACGCGGACCCGTTCGGCGGGCAGGCCGAGCAGAGCGGCGGCCTGCTCCTCGGCGACGCCCTCGTACAGCCGCAGGACGACGACCAGGCGTTCCTGGGCGGAGAGGGCGGCCAGGGCGCCGGGCGGCGCGGGGCGGCCGCGGCCCCGCACGCCGTGCCGGTGCCAGGCCTCCCGGGCGAACCGGGTCGCCAGCGACTGCCGGGCCCGCTCGTAGGGGTCCTCGCCGCGCAGCCGGTCCCAGCACGCGTACGTGTGCGCGAGGGAGAGGGTCAGCAGGCGCCGCGCGCGCGGGTTGTCCTGCGGTGCCTCCGCGGTGAGCAGGGTGGCGGCGTGCAGCAGCCGCCCGGCGGCGCCCGCGACGAACGCCTCGAACTCCCGGGCCCGGCGCGCGCCGGGGGACGCCTGCCGCTCTCGCACCGCGCCTCCTGCCGACGGCCGTCGTGGGAAGGGGGACCACGGCCGTGTCGGGACGCGAGAAACCGGTGCGACCGAACCCCCCGGGTCTCATATCAGGCCAGGGGCGGCCCGTCGGTCAAGAGCCGTGCGGACGGCATGTGGCGCCGGGGCGGCCCCGCACGAGCGTGCCCGGGCCGCGGCACGCACCCGGGGGGCGGTCAGGACGCCGCGCCCGCCTCCCGCGCCGCGCCGCCCTGCGGCGACTGGCGGCCGGAGAGCGCGTGGTTGAAACGGGTCAGCAGGGAGCAGAAGGCCGCGCGCTCCTCGGGCGTCCAGTCCTCGGTCAGCTCGGCCATCAGCCGGCGCCTGGAGGTGCGGACCTCCTCCAGCCGGGTCAGCCCGCGCGGAGAGAGCTGGAGCACCACCGCGCGCCCGTCCTCGGGGTGCGAGGTCCGCTTCACGAGCCCGGTGTCCACGAGCGGCGCCACCTGACGGGTGACCGTGGAGGAGTCGATGCCCATGCTCGCGGCGAGCGCCTTGACGCCCATCGGGCCTTCCTTGTCGAGGCGGTTGAGCAGCAGGTAGGCGGCGCGGTCCATGGAGTTGCGGACCTGCCCCACCCCGCCGAGCCGGGTCTGTTCCGCACGGCGGGCGAACAGCGCCACCTCGTGCTGGAGGGTTTCGAGGAGACCGGTGTCACCGACGCTCGTCATGTCCATCGACATTTCAGGTGTTGTGGGCATGGCCGGAGGCTCACTTCTGACGGGCTGCTGGGTTGGGGGACAGGGTACGCGGCCGGACGGCGGGGCGTACCGGCGCTGCGCGAACCGGTCTCGCAGGTTGGTCACGGGCGACCCGCCGCGGGCGTGAACTGCGAGACTTCCCTCATGAGCTACGGCACGGCTGAGTCCTTCCCGCCCGTCACGCTGGACGACGTGCGCGGGGCCCAGAAGATGCTCTCGGGCGTGGCGCGGGTGACCGCCATGGAGAGCAGCAGGCACCTGTCCGAACTCGCGGGCGCGCCGGTCCTCCTCAAGTGCGAGAACCTCCAGCGCACGGGATCCTTCAAGCTGCGCGGCGCCTACGTGCGGATCGCCGGCCTGCTGCCGGAGGAGCGCGCCGCGGGGGTGGTGGCCGCGAGCGCGGGCAACCACGCGCAGGGCGTCGCCCTGGCCTCGCAGCTGCTCGGGGTGCACGCCACGGTGTTCATGCCCAAGGGCGCCCCGCTGCCGAAGATCAGCGCCACCCGGGGCTACGGCGCCGAGGTGCGCCTGCACGGCCAGGTGGTCGACGAGACGCTGGCCGCCGCGCAGGAGTACGCCGCCGAGACCGGCGCGGTCTTCATCCACCCCTTCGACCACCCGGACGTCATCGCGGGGCAGGGCACCGTCGGGCTGGAGATCCTGGAGCAGTGCCCGCGGGTGCGCACGATCGTCGTCGGCATCGGCGGCGGCGGGCTCGCGGCCGGGATCGCGGTCGCGGTGAAGGCGCTGCGGCCGGACGTGCGGATCATCGGGGTGCAGGCGGCGGGCTCGGCGGCGTACCCGCCCTCGCTGGCGGCGGGACGGCCGGTGGCGATCGGCAGCCCGACGACGATGGCCGACGGCATCAGGGTCGGGCGGCCGGGCGACGTGCCGTTCGGCATCGTCTCCGAACTGGTGGACGAGGTGCGCACGGTCGGCGAGGACCAGCTGTCCGCGGCCCTGCTGCTCCTGCTGGAGCGGGCCAAGCTGGTGGTGGAGCCGGCCGGGGCCAGCCCGGTGGCGGCGCTGCTCTGCGCCGAGGGGGGCGAGGGCGCCGAGGAGGCCTTCGAGGGGCCGGTCGTGGCGGTGCTCTCCGGCGGCAACGTCGACCCGGTGCTGCTCCAGCGGGTCCTGCGGCACGGGATGGCGGCGCAGGGCCGCTACCTGGCCGTCACGCTGCGGCTGACGGACCGGCCCGGCGCCCTGGCCACCCTGCTCGGGGTGCTGTCGGCGGTCGACGCCAACGTCCTGGACGTCAGCCACGTACGCACCGACCCGCGGCTCGGGCTCACGGAGGCCGAGGTGGAGCTGCACCTGGAGACGAAGGGCCAGGCGCACTGCGCCGAGGTCGGCCAGGCCCTGCGCGAGGCCGGCTACACGGTCATCGTCTGAACCGCAGCCGTCCCGCGCCCCGCGCCGGGTGCGACGCCGCCGGGGGCGGCCGTGCCGGGCGGGACCACGCCGGGTGCGGCGCCGCCCCGCGCCGGGTACGACGAAGCCCCCCGCGCCCGGCGGGGCGTACGGGGGGCCCGGTCTCCGGGACGGGTGCGCGTCTCCGGTACCGCGTGCGCGGTCAGCCGTTGTACGGCTCGGCCCTGAGGATCTTCACCGACGCCTTCTTGCCGTTCGGCAGCTCGTACTCCGCGTCCTCGCCGACCTTGTGGCCGATCACGCCGGAGCCGAGCGGCGACTGGGGCGAGTAGGTCTCGATGTCGGCGCTCGCGTACTCGCGCGAGGCCAGCAGGAAGGACAGCGTGTCGTCCTCGTCACCGTCGAAGGCGATCGTGACGACCATGCCGGGCGCGACCGCGCCGTCCGCGGAGGCCGGGGCCTCGCCCACCTGGGCGTTCTCGAGGAGCTGGGTCAGCTGGCGCACACGGAGCTCCTGCTTGCCCTGCTCCTCCTTGGCCGCGTGGTACCCACCGTTCTCGCGCAGGTCGCCCTCCTCGCGCGCGGCCGCGATCTTGGCTGCGATCTCGGTGCGCGCGGGACCAGTAAGGTACTCAAGCTCGTCCTTGAGCTTGTTGTACGCCTCCTGGGTCAGCCAGGTGACGTTCTCGCTGGTCTGGGTCACAGGTGCTCCTCGTCGGTACTGGGAATACAAAGCATCGCCCTACCCAGAAGAATGGTCCCTCATGGATGGGCGAAACCACGAGCCTAACAATTCAGCGGCGAAAGGGGGAGGACATAAGCCATCTAAATTGCGTCAACGCAGGTCAGCGACCGCGTATTCCGGAAGAAACGCGGGTGTCGCCGCGCCCGGACCGCGTCAGTCGGCGTGGCAGCCCAGCAGCTCGCCGGTCGTCCCCCGGGCCGTGGTGCGCAGGGTGAGGACCTTGTCGACCTGCTTGGCGCGCTGGTCGAAGCGGAAATCGGCCCGGCCCACCTCGGTGCCGTCGGCCGCCTGCGAGCGCAGCGTGCAGTAACCGCGCGCTCCGGCGTCCTTGTGCACCTCCAGGTGGATCTGCACCGCGTCGTCCGACGCCTGGAACGAGACGACCTGGGCGCTGATCTTGTTCTGCCCCACGTAGTGGTAGGCGAAGTAGCCGATCAGGGCGAGCAGCAGGGCCCCGAGAACGGCACCGGCGATCTTGAGTTTGCGGTCGGCGCGTTCGTCCGGGGAGCGGCCGTAGCGGCCCTCGGGCAGCCGGGTGCTCGCCGTACTCATGATCGTCCTCTCGGCAGGGGCGGGACGGTCGTCCCGCGAGGGGCCCCGGAGCCCCGCTCCGGAATTATTCGCCCCCCGATTCGGTCACTATAGAAGCCCCGGACCGCCGCTCGACCGCCACCCCGCACCGACGGGGCACCGACGCGGCGGCCGTGCAGCGCCCGACGACACCGGGCACCGACTTGACCTTGAGGAATGAGCCTTGACTGACCAGCTGCGACTGATGGCCGTGCACGCGCATCCCGACGACGAGTCGAGCAAGGGCGCGGCCACCATGGCGAAGTACGTGTCCGAGGGGGTGGACGTGCTGGTGGTGACCTGCACGGGCGGAGAGCGCGGCTCCATCCTCAACCCCAAGCTCCAGGGCGACACGTACATCGAGGAGCACATCCACGAAGTGCGCAAGAAGGAGATGGACGAGGCGCGCGAGATCCTCGGCATCAAGCAGGAGTGGCTCGGCTTCGTCGACTCCGGCCTGCCCGAGGGCGACCCGCTGCCGCCGCTGCCCGAGGGCTGCTTCGCCCTGGAGGACGTCGACAAGGCCGCCGGCGAGCTGGTGCGCCAGATCCGCTCCTTCCGCCCGCAGGTGATCACCACCTACGACGAGAACGGCGGCTACCCGCACCCCGACCACATCATGACCCACAAGATCTCGATGGTGGCGTTCGAGGGCGCGGCGGACACCGAGAAGTACCCGGAGGACGAGTACGGCCCGGCCCACCAGCCGGTGAAGCTGTACTACAACCAGGGCTTCAACCGCGCGCGCACCGAGGCGCTGCACAAGGCCCTGCTCGACCGCGGCCTGGAGTCCCCCTACGGCGAGTGGCTGGAGCGCTGGGAGAAGTCCGGCCACAAGGACCGCACGCTGACCACCCACGTCCCCTGCGCGGACTTCTTCGAGATCCGCGACAAGGCACTGATCGCCCACGCCACGCAGATCGACCCCGACGGCGGCTGGTTCCGGGTGCCGATGGACGTCCAGAAGGAGGTCTGGCCGACCGAGGAGTACGAGCTGGCGAAGTCGCTCGTGGACACCTCGCTGCCCGAGGACGACCTCTTTGCGGGCGTCCGGCAGCACTGAGGGAGAATGCCTGACATGAGCGCAAGCGCGAGCCTGGCAACGACGCATCTGGTCACCCTGGCCGAGTTCGACAAGAACAAGGTCACCCCCGGCGTCCTCGGTTTCATCGTCTTCGCGGTGATGGCCCTGGCGGTGTGGTTCCTGATGAAGTCCATGAACCGCCACATGGGCAAGGTGGACTTCAAGGAGGCCCAGGAGGCCGACCAGAACCCCTCGGGCAAGGGCGGCGCCGGCCCCGGCCGCCCCCACCCCTCCAAGGGCTGACCTGCCGCCCAGCGGGTGATTCCGCCCACCGCACCCGGTGCGCGGAGTCACCCTCCGTCATGCCCGCACGCCCGCGCGCGCCCCTGCCTCACCCCCGCGCCGGCGCCGCCTGCACGCCCATCACCTCACGGGCGTGCCGGTCCGGGACCATGCCCAGACGCCAGGCCTGCCAGCCCCCCTCCAGGCTCACACCGCGCTCCAGGACGAGCCGGTACGCCTCCATGCAGCCCTCCAGCTTCCGGTCCCGCAGCGGGTGGCCGGCGCGGGCCAGCTCCGCCAGGTCCTCCTGGGCGACCGCCGTACCGACCTCCACACCGCCGGGCGCCGCGAACGGCAGCAGCGTGCAGCGCAAAAAGCGCGCCCAGTCCTCGCCGCGCCGGTCACCGTAGGAGGCGAACAGCGCCAGCGCCTCCTCGCACAGGGCGAGGGCCTGCGGGGTGCGGGCGTTGCCCGCGTCGACCACGGCCAGCTCCAGGCACGTCCAGGCCTCGCCGTGCGCCACCCCGATGCGCTGGAAGTCGGCACGCGCGTCCACCAGGAGCTGACGGGCGAAACCGGAATTGCGCAGCGAGCCGGTCTGCGCCGCCCGCTGGTCGCGGGTGACCCGGGCCGAATGGTGGCGGGCGCAGGCCAGCCCGTAGACGTCGCGCATCCGGGAGAACATCGTCCGGGCCCGTTCCAGCTCGCGCACCGCCTGGTCCAGGCCGCCGGTCTCCTCCAGCGCCTGCCCCAGGTAGTACAGCGTCCACGCCTCACCGCGCGCGTCCTCGTTGTCACGGTGCCGGGCGGCCGCCCCGCGCAGCGCCTCCACCGCCTCCGCCGTCTCCCCGGCCAGCAGCCGGGCGCGCGCCAGCTGCGTCAGCGCCCAGGCCTCCCCGCGGGCGTCACGGGTGCGGCCGTAACGCTCCAGGGCCTCGCCCAGGTGCCCCTCCGCCTCCTCCACCTCGCCCTGGCGCAGCGCGAGCTGGCCCAGCTGGAAGTGCGCCCACGCCTCGCCGTGCACGGACCCGCCCTCACGGTGCAGCACCAGGGAACGCGTCAGCAGGTCCAGCGCCTCCGCCAGGTTGCCCCGGTCACGCTCCACGGCCGCCAGCGCGTGCATCGTCCACGCCCGGTCGGTGGCCAGCTCCGGCACGTCCTGCAACGCCATGGCCTCGCGCAGCCGGGCCGCGGCCTCGGTCAGGTTGCCCTGGTGGTGCAGGGTGATGCCGAGCGAGTTCAGCGCGCGGGCCGCGCCCGCCTCGTGGTGCGCCTCGCGGTACAGATCGACGACGGAGGCCAGCGTGGCGCGTGCCTTGTCCAGCTCGCCCAGCTGCCGGGCCGCGATGCCGGTGCGCCACTGCACCGAGCGGACCAGCAGCCCCTGGTCGACGGCCTGGGTCAGCTCGCTGATCTCACCCAGCCGGTACAGGTCGCCGCGCAGCAGGCAGTAGTCGCACAGCGCGCCCAGCAGGTTCAGGACGGCCGCCTGGTCCACGTCCTCCGCGTGCCGCAGGGCCGCCGTGATGAAGCTGGACTCGTCGTCCAGCCAGCGCAGCGCCTCGTCGAGGGAGGTGAAGCCGTGCGGGCTGAAGCGGTCCGAGCGGGTCGAGTTGTTGCCGTCGACCAGGCGCAGCACCGAGTCGGCCAGCTCGGCGTAGTTCCCGATCAGCCGCTCCTGCGCGGCCGTCCGCTCCGCGGGGTCCTCCTCGTCCAGCAGCCGGGCGTGGGCGAAGGACCGCACCAGATCGTGCAGCCGGTGGCGGCTGCCGCGCACGTGGTCGATCAGACCGGCGCGGGCCAGGGCCGTCAGGTGCCGGGTCGCCTCCGCCTCGTCCGTGGCGAGCAGCGCGGCCGCCGCCGCGGCACCCAGCGAGGCACGGCCCGCCAGGGCGAGCCGCCGCAGCAGCCGGCGGGCCGGTTCCGCCTGGTCGGTGTAGCGCAGCCACAGGACCCGCTCGACGGGATCCACCGGGCCGTACGCCGCGAGGTCCGCGGCCAGCCGGCGCGGCGAGCGCGGGCCGAGCGCGGAGCCCGCGATCCGCAGCGCCAGCGGCAGCCCGCCGCACAGCGCGCGGATCCGCTCGGCGGACTCCGCGTCGTAGGGACCGGAGGTGTCCTCGGCGGCGGCGGTCAGCAGCTCCTCGGCGCCCGCCTCGTCCAGGGCCTCGACCGGGAGCTGGTGCACCCAGGCCGGCAGGTCGGCGGGCAGCTCCAGCGGGGTGCGGGCGGTGACCAGGACCAGGCCGTCGGAGCGCTCGGGCACCAGGGCGGCCACCTGGGCGGCGTCCGAGGCGTCGTCCAGCACGATCGTCACCGGCAGCCCCGTCAGATGCTGGTCGTACAGCTCGCCCAGCCGCTTGACCTGCTGGTCGGGCGAGGAGCGGTCGCGGAACAGGAGCTGCTCACGGGGCGCGCCCAGCCGGTTCAGCAGGTGCAGCAGCGCGTCACGGGTGGTCAGCGGCGGCTCCTCGGCGCTGTCCCCGCGCAGGTCGACGACGACCGCGCCGCGGAACTGGTCGCGCAGCTCGTGCGCCGCGCGGACGGCGAGGGTGGAGCGGCCGGAGCCGGGCGCGCCGTGCAGGACGACGACCGTCGGCCGGGTCTCGGTGTGGGCGCGGGCCGCCTGCACCCACTGCCGGATCCGTGCCACCTCCTGCCGCCGCCCGGCGAAGACGCCGTCCGGCTCGGGCAGTTGCCCGAAGGACTGCTCCAGCACGCTGCGCCTGCGGGCCGCCGCGCTCTTGTCCGCGCCGCGCAGCCGGGGCGCCGCCTTCTTCGGCGCGGCGGAGGCGGTGAGCACGCGCTGCTGGTCCAGGAACGGCCGGATGCCGCGCACCTCCAGCGCGGTGAGCCACTGCAGCCGCAGCTGCTCGGGGCCGCCGGGCTGACCGGCCGCGCCCGCCCGGTGGTGGGCCGCGGGCAGATGCGCGGCGCCCACCTTGACGACGGTGGCGGCGGCGCCCGCCACGGCGGCGACGGCACCCGCGCCGAGCGCGGTGCCCGCCCCGGTGCCGAGCGCCACGTCGCCGACGGCGGCGGCGAGCGCGGCGACCACCGCGACCATCAGGGGAGTTCCGGCGCCCTCGCGCGCGTAGCGCTGCGCGAAGGTCAGCTGCCCGGCCGCCGCCTCGTCCAGCGCCCGGGTGTACGCCTCGTACTCCTCCTGGGCCGGCCGGGCGAGGGAGTCCAGCGCGGCCTTGGCGCGCGACAGCAGCACACCGCCGTCCACCCGCCCGCCCGACCGGCGCACCTCCTCCTCCACGGCCCGGGCGAGCAGCCGTTCGGCCTCCGCCCGATGAGCGTCCCGCATGTCCCGTCCCCCTCCGGCGGCAACTCCTGTGCGTACGAGTGTCCTTCGAGCGGGGCGCGAGCGCGAGGGGGTGGCGATCAACGGCCACCAAGGAATGACGGCCGGCCGGCCGGAGTGACACACCGTCCACCGGCGGACCGGGGCCGCCGGTCACGTTCCGTGCCCGGCCGGTGCGGGTGAGGCAGGATGGGGGTATGCCGAACCGACTGGCCCATGAGACCTCTCCGTACCTGCTCCAGCACGCCGACAACCCCGTCGACTGGTGGCCGTGGTCGTCTGAGGCGTTCGAGGAGGCGCGGCGGCGTGGTGTGCCCGTGCTCCTGAGCGTCGGCTATTCGAGCTGCCATTGGTGCCATGTCCTGTCGGCGGAAAGCTTCGAGGACGAAGCGGTCGCCGCCTATATGAACGAGCACTTCGTCAGCGTCAAGGTCGACCGGGAGGAGCGGCCCGACGTCGATGCCGTCTACATGGAGGCCGTGCAGGCGGCCACCGGGCAGGGCGGCTGGCCGATGACCGTGTTCCTGACGCCCGACGCCGAACCGTTCTACTTCGGCACCTACTTCCCGCCCGTGCCCCGGCAGGGGATGCCGTCCTTCCGGCAGGTGCTGCAAGGCGTGCAGCAGGCCTGGGAGACCCGTCGGGAGGAGGTCACCGACGTCGCCGGGAAGATCGTCCGTGACCTCGCCCAGCGCGAGATCGACTACGGCGGTACGCGGACCCCGGGCGGCGAGGAGCTGGGGCAGGCGCTGCTCGGGCTGACCCGCGAGTACGACCCGCAGCGCGGCGGGTTCGGCGGCGCGCCGAAGTTCCCGCCGTCCATGGTGATCGAGTTCCTGCTGCGCCACCACGCCCGCACCGGCTCCGAGGGCGCATTGCAGATGGCCCGGGACACCTGCGAGCGGATGGCCCGCGGCGGTCTGTACGACCAGCTCGGCGGCGGCTTCGCCCGCTACTCCGTGGACCGCGACTGGGTCGTGCCGCACTTCGAGAAGATGCTGTACGACAACGCGCTGCTCTGCCGGGTCTACGCCCACCTGTGGCGCACCACCGGCTCGGAGCTGGCCCGCCGCGTGGCCCTGGAGACCGCCGACTTCATGGTCCGCGAACTGCGCACGGAGCAGGGCGGGTTCGCCTCGGCGCTCGACGCGGACAGCGACGACGGGCAGGGACGGCACGTGGAGGGCGCCTACTACGTGTGGACGCCGGAGCAGTTGCGCGAGGTCCTCGGTGACGAGGACGCCGAACTCGCCGCCCGGTACTTCGGCGTCACCGAGGAGGGCACCTTCGAGCACGGTGCCTCCGTCCTCCAGCTCCCCGTCCGTGAGGGCGTCCAGGACGCCGAGCGCATCGAGGCGATCCGCCGCCGTCTGTCCGCGGCACGCGCCCGGCGGCCCGCGCCCGGCCGGGACGACAAGGTCGTCGCCGCCTGGAACGGCCTCGCGGTCGCCGCCCTCGCCGAGACCGGCGCCTACTTCGACCGTCCCGACCTGGTGGAGGCCGCCCTCGGCGCCGCCGACCTGCTCGTACGGCTGCACATGGACGAGCACGCGGGGCTGACCCGTACCAGCCGGGACGGGCACGCCGGGGGGAACGCCGGGGTGCTGGAGGACTACGCGGACGTCGCCGAGGGCTTCCTCGCGCTCGCCTCCGTGACCGGCGAAGGGGTCTGGCTCGACTTCGCGGGCCTGCTCCTCGACCACGTCCTGTCCCGGTTCACCGACCGGGAGTCCGGCTCCCTGTACGACACCGCCACCGACGCCGAGAAGCTGATCCGGCGCCCCCAGGACCCCACCGACAACGCGACCCCGTCCGGCTGGACGGCCGCCGCGGGGGCCCTGCTCGGCTATGCGGCGCACACCGGTTCGCAGCCGCACCGGGCCGCCGCCGAACGGGCCCTGGGGGTCGTCCAGGCGCTCGGCCCGCGCGTCCCGCGCTTCGTCGGCTGGGGGCTGGCCGTCGCCGAGGCCGCGCTCGACGGGCCGCGCGAGGTGGCGGTCGTCGGACCGTCCCCGGCCGACGAGCGGGCCCGGGCCCTGCACCGTACGGCGCTGCTGGCGCCCGCGCCCGGTGCCGTCGTCGCCTACGGCACCGAAGGCAGCGACGAGTTCCCGCTGCTCGCCGGCCGCCCCCTGCTGGGCGGCGAGCCCGCCGCGTACGTCTGCCGCAACTTCACCTGCGACGCCCCGACCGGCGACCCGGAGCGGCTGCGCGCGGCGCTGGGCGGGTGAGGCGTCCGCGTCAGGAGTTGAAGGCGAGGATGAGGACGGCCAGCAGCGCCTGGGCGGCCCACTGGAGGACGGCGGCCCCGGCGCGGGCGGACGCCAGCCGGCGCGGGAGCACCAGCGCGGCCACGCCGGCGGCGGCGGAGGCGAAGAACAGGCCGTAGAGGACGTCTCCCCCGCCCTGGTGGCAGCCCTGGGTGGAGTCGCCGTACATCAGGCACTGCGTGCCGTGCTCGGTGGAGAGGGCCAGCAGCCAGCAGCCGACGACCATGGGCACGAGCAGGCCCAGGCCCAGGGCGGACCACACCGTGCTGTTGTTCCCGGGTTCCCCGGCTGCCGCGTTCCGTGTCGTCGCTGTCATGGCTCCAGCCAACCGGAGCGGGCCGCCGCGCTGATCGGTGCGCGTACTCAACTCCCCTGCGCGCGCGTACTCATCGCCTGTTCCACGATCGCCTCCAGCTGGTCGTGGTGGGCGCCCTTCCAGTACGCGCGTCCGCAGGCGCGGCACTGCGCGAAGACGTCGTAGGTGCGCTGGGTGCCGTGTGCGAGCTGGTCGGCCACCTCGGCCTTGGTGGCCTGTCTCAGCAGGCCGTTGCAGGCGGTGCAGCGGGTCCAGGGCCGCAGCTCGGGGTGGAAGCGGTCGAGGACGTCGCGGAGCTGGTCGTCGGGGCGGGTGCTGTAGACGAAGGCGCCCGCCCACAGTTCGCGGCGGCGCAGCAGGCCGCGGTCGCGGCTGAGCAGGACCCGCTTCTCGGCCGCCGAGCGGGCGGCGAGGGCCGGGTCGCCGATGTCCGTCGACTCGTAGGCGGCGTCGACGCCGAGCAGGCGCAGGCGGCGGGCGAGGGTGCCCAGGTGCACGTCGAGGAGGAACCGCAGGGGGGCGCCGGGGACCGGCTGGGGGCGTTCGACGGCGCGCACCCGCACGGACTCGCCGGCCCGCGGGAGGTGCGCCGCGGGCACCTCGCGGCCGTCGACCACCAGCGTGCCGACCTCGGTGAGGGGGACGCCGAGGGATTCGACGACGTGGCCGAGCGAGGAGACTCCGTCGGTGACGACCGCGGTGGCGCCCCGGCGGCGGGTGTGCGGGACGAACACGTGCAGGCCGGGGGCGAACTCGACGTGGATCTCGGGACCGTTCACCTGGTCAGGATGGCACGGAGGGCCGCCGGTGCCTCAGCGGTTTTCCGGGGACAGGCCGTGTTCGAGGACGGTGAGGGTGCGGTCGACGAGGTCCGCGAGGTCGTCGCGGTGGCCCCGCTCGGCCCAGAACAGGGTGGTCTCCATCAGTGCGCCGACCAGGGACATCGCCCAGGCCCGCACCTCCAGGCTCTCCGGGTCGCGGCCGGTGCGCTCGGCCGCGGCGGTGCAGAGCAGGTGGCCGGTGACCGACATGCTCTCCATCATCCGCGAGCGCACCGCGGGCACCTCGACCATCAGCCGGGTGCGCAGCCGTGACACCTCGGCGTCGGGGTCCACGCCGCGGCCGATGGCCGTGTGCAGCACGTGGCGGACGGAGCGGGTCCAGGGTTCGTCGGCGGGCCGGGCGCGCAGTTCCCGGGCCAGCAGCGGGTCCCACTCGTCGGTGAGGACGATGTCCTCCTTGGTGGGGAAGTACCGGCAGACGGTCGACGGCGAGACCTCCGCCCGTTCGGCGATCTGCTCGATCGTCGTGGCGTCGTAGCCCTGCTCCCGGACCAGCGCGTACGTCGCCGTGCGGATCGCCTCACGGGTCCTGATCTTCTTGCGCTCGCGCAGGCCGAGCGGGGGGCGGCCGGCGGGCGGGGCGGGTGCGGCGGAGGAGGAGGAGTGTGCGGCCGTCATGGGCCCATTGTCCGGCACGGGGCCCCGCACCGGCCGCGGCCGACGGCGGCCGGCCCGCGCCCGCCTGGGCGGGCGGCGTGCGCGGGGCGGTGGCTATCCGTGCTGGTAGGCGACGAGGGAGATCCCGACGTAGTGCACGGCGAAGGCGGCCAGCGTGAGGGAGTGGAAGACCTCGTGGAAGCCGAACCAGCGGGGGGAGGGGTTGGGGCGTTTGATGCCGTAGACGATGCCGCCCGCGCTGTAGAGCAGGCCGCCGGCGATCACCAGGACCAGGACCGCGATGCCGCCGGTGCGCATGAAGTCGGGCAGGAAGAAGACGGCGGCCCAGCCCATCGCGATGTAGCACGGGGTGTAGAGCCAGCGGGGGGCGCCGACCCAGAAGACGCGGAAGACGATGCCCGCGGCGGCCGCCGCCCAGATGCCCCACAGCAGCCACTGGCCCTTGCCGCCCGGCAGGAGCAGCAGGGTGAGCGGCGTGTAGGTGCCCGCGATGATCAGGAAGATGTTCGCGTGGTCCAGGCGGCGCAGGACGCCGCCGAGGCGGGGGCTCCAGTTGCCGCGGTGGTAGAGCGCGCTCACGCCGAAGAGCAGGCAGGCGGTGAGGACGTAGATCCCGCAGGCGATCCGGCCCCGGGTGGAGTCGGCGAGCGCGGTGAGCACCAGGCCCGCTATCAGTACGGCCGGGAACATTCCGAGGTGCAGCCAGCCGCGCAGTTTCGGCTTGACCGGATGCGGCAGGGAGAGCGCGGCCGGACCGCGGCCACCGGCCGGCGTGTCCAGGGGCGCGTCGGAGGCGGACGCAGTCATGCGCCGCATGGTACCCACCTCACGTTAAGTCACGCGTCAGCGCACGGGGCGGAATGCGGCGATCGCGGCGGAACCGGGCGAACGCAAAAAGTCCTTCAGCCGATGTCAACGCGGACGCAAAGAACCCCGGAAAACCGTGGGATTCCTCACCCCGCTCACCTGTGCGGCCCTCTGGACAGATGGGCGCGCGCGTCGGATGATCAAATGAGTGCGGTCGGCACCGGATGAGCGGCTACGAAGCATCCGGGTCGCAGCCCCCACGGGGCGACAAGACAAAAAACCCCTCATTTAGGAGCAATCGTGGCGCGCGACATCGCGGCTCCCCCCGTCCTCCCGACCAACCACAAGGACCTGATCTCGTGGGTCGACGAGATCGCGGAACTCACGCAGCCGGACAGGGTGGTCTGGTGTGACGGATCCGAGGCCGAGTACGAGCGACTGTGCGGGGAGCTCGTCCAGAAGGGCACCTTCCGGAAGCTCGACCCGATCAAGCGCCCCAACTCCTACTACGCGGCCTCGGACCCCTCCGACGTGGCCCGCGTCGAGGACCGTACGTTCATCTGCTCCGCGAAGGAGGAGGACGCCGGCCCCACCAACCACTGGAAGGCCCCCGCCGAGATGCGGGAGATCTTCCGGGGCCAGGACGGCGAGGGCGGGATCTTCCGCGGCTCCATGAAGGGCCGGACGATGTACGTCGTCCCGTTCTGCATGGGCCCCCTCGGCTCCCCGCTCTCCGCGATCGGCGTCGAGATCACCGACTCCGCCTACGTCGCCGTGTCCATGCGCACCATGACCCGCATGGGACAGCCGGTCCTCGACGAACTCGGCGACGACGGCTTCTTCGTCAAGGCCGTGCACACCGTCGGCGCCCCGCTGGAGGAGGGCCAGGAGGACGTCCCCTGGCCGTGCAACTCCACCAAGTACATCTCGCACTTCCCCGAGGACCGCGAGATCTGGTCCTACGGCTCCGGCTACGGCGGCAACGCGCTGCTCGGCAAGAAGTGCTACGCCCTGCGCATCGCCTCCGTCATGGCCCGTGACGAGGGCTGGCTCGCCGAGCACATGCTGATCCTCAAGCTCACCCCGCCCACCGGCGAGGCCAAGTACGTCGCGGCCGCCTTCCCCAGCGCCTGCGGCAAGACCAACCTCGCCATGCTGGAGCCGACCGTGTCCGGCTGGACCGTGGAGACCATCGGCGACGACATCGCGTGGATGCGGTTCGGCGAGGACGGCCGCCTGTACGCGATCAACCCGGAGGCAGGCTTCTTCGGCGTCGCGCCCGGCACCGGTGAGCACACCAACGCCAACGCGATGAAGACGCTGTGGGGCAACTCGGTCTTCACCAACGTCGCCCTCACCGACGACGGCGACGTGTGGTGGGAGGGCATGACGGAGGAGACCCCGGCCCACCTGACCGACTGGAAGGGCAACGACTGGACGC
Source organism: Streptomyces sp. Xyl84 (assembly GCF_059731885.1). Taxonomy (NCBI): domain Bacteria; kingdom Bacillati; phylum Actinomycetota; class Actinomycetes; order Kitasatosporales; family Streptomycetaceae; genus Streptomyces; species Streptomyces sp. Xyl84. Next base: position 2,754,998 of record NZ_AP029182.1, on the reverse strand, counting down.
CCGAGTCCGGCACCCCGGCCGCGCACCCCAACGCCCGCTTCACCACCCCCGCCGCCCAGTGCCCGATCATCGCGCCGGAGTGGGAGGACCCCAAGGGCGTGCCGATCTCGGCGATCCTCTTCGGCGGCCGCCGCGCCAGCGCCGTGCCGCTGGTGACCGAGTCCTTCGACTGGAACCACGGCGTGTTCCTCGGCGCGAACGTCGCCTCCGAGAAGACCGCCGCCGCCGAGGGCAAGGTCGGCGAGCTGCGCCGCGACCCGTTCGCCATGCTGCCGTTCTGCGGCTACAACATGGGCGACTACATGGGCCACTGGATCGAGGTCGGCAAGGACAAGGACCAGTCCAAGCTGCCGAAGATCTACTACGTGAACTGGTTCCGCAAGGACCACCAGGGCAAGTTCGTCTGGCCCGGCTTCGGCGAGAACAGCCGCGTGCTGAAGTGGATCGTCGAGCGCCTGGAGGGCAGGGCGGAGGGCGTCGAGACCCCCATCGGCATCCTGCCGACCGAGGCGGCGCTGGACACCGACGGCCTGGACCTGTCCGCCTCCGACCTGAAGTTCCTGCTCACCGTCGACAAGGACGTGTGGCGCGAGGAGGCCGCGCTGGTCCCCGAGCACCTGAACACCTTCGGTGACCACACGCCCGAGGAGCTGTGGGAGCAGTACCGCGCGCTGGTCGAGCGCCTGGGCTGACCCGCCCGCGCCCCAGAACTCCGCGGCCGACCGCGACCTGCCCTGACCTGCACAGTCGCTCCGGTCGGCCGCGGCAGGACCCGGTCAGGGGCCGGCCCCGCACAACGGCGTGCGGGGCCGGCCCCTTCCGTGTGCCCTCACCCGTTCGGCACAGCCGGCCGTATGGCCGGGGCGGCCGCGGGTACCCGGGAGTCCTCCCGGTGAAGGAGGGTGATGAGGGCATGGCTGGAGACGGTGACTTCTACAAGCACGACCGTCCCGACAACCCGGACCTGGCCGAGGACCGCCCGCGCGGCGGCGGCCCCGAGGAGCCGCAGGGACGCGGCAACTGGCCGGTCTGGATGGTCGTCCTGGCGATCCTCGTGCTGTTCGTGCTCTTCGTCGTGATCTTCGGCTGACGGTCGTGATCTTTGGTTGACGCGAACGCGTCACCGTGGGCGCTGGGCCGGGGCTTTCACGCGCCGGCGCGTGGTCGGCGCGTCCGCCGGCGCACGGTCACAGCGCGCGCTGGAGCAGAAGGGTGTCGAGGCGGCGGCCGTGCTTGTACCCCACGCCGGTGAGCCGGCCCGCCTCGGTGAACCCGAGGCGGCGGTGCAGCGCGGCCGACGCGTCGCCGCCCGGCTCGGCGACGACCGCGATCATGCGCTGCGCCCCGGCGCGGGCGCACCCCTCGATCAGCGCGCCCAGCAGGGCGGCGCCGAGCCCGCGCCCGGTGGCGTCCGGGGCGAGGTACACGGTGTCCTCGACCGTGTGCCGGTACGCCGGCTTGGGGCGGTACGGACCGGCGTACGCGAAGCCGAGGACGCGGCCCGCCTCCTCGGCGACCAGGAACGGCAGCCCGCGCGCGGCCAGATCGGCGCGCTTGGCCTCCCAGTCCTCCAGGGAGCGGGGCGTCTCGTCGAAGGTGGCGACGGTGTGCAGGGCGTAGTACCCGTAGACGGCGGCGACCGCGGGGAGGTCGGCGGGGCGCACGGGCCGGACTGCGGCACCGGGAACGGCCACGTCTTCTCTCTCGCCTGACACGTCTTCTCTCTCCCGCCGGGGTGCGGTCACGGCGCCGTGTGGCCTGCGGCCCGTGGTCCAGGGGCGCGACGGCAGGCGAAGTGTAGGGCACCCGGTCCGCGCGTCGCTGCGGGTGCGCGCGGACCGGGGCCGTCGGTGGAGCCCTCGGCGGGGGCTACTGGGCGGCGCCACTCAGTTCCTGGGTGTTCCCCCGGGGCTCCCGCGGTGCCGCCGCCTGCGCGGCGGCGTGCGCGTCCATCCGCTCGGCGGCCAGGATGGCCGCCGCCGTGTCCGCCCGGGAGGCGGCGACGACCAGGGCGCGGCCCGCGAGCGCGTGGGCCCGCCGGTGCAGCGGACCCGGATCGGTGACCGCGGCCACCGAGGTGCGGGCCGGGGCGCGGCCTCCGCGCAGCCGGGTCACCTGGGCGGCGAGCCGTTCGGCCGCCGCGTCCAGGCCGGCCTCCGGGGCCAGGGTGCGCAGCTCGTCCGTGACGGCGAGCAGGGCCGCGAGATGGCCGGCGAGCTGGATGTCCAGCTCCTCCTCGCGGGAGCGGTGGGGGAAGTCGGAGGTGGTGCCGGCCATCGTGCTGTGGACCGACTTGCCGCGGATCGGTTCGTACATGGGACGGCCTCCTGTGCTCTGACAGAAGGCATCCTACATTAGAACGCGTCTAAAGTTGAGCCGGGTCGCGGAACCGGACCACAGGCGCACCGAGCGTGAGGGTCAGACCTGGCTGTAGCCGTCCAGGAAGGTGCCGATCCGGCTCACCGCGTCGCGCAGGTCGCCGGCCGTGGGCAGGGTGACGACCCGGAAGTGGTCGGGCTCGGGCCAGTTGAAGCCCGTACCGTGCACGACCATGATCTTCTCGCGGCGCAGCAGGTCCAGGACCATCCGCCGGTCGTCCTTGATCTTGAAGACCTTGGGGTCCAGGCGCGGGAAGAGGTAGAGCGCCCCCTTGGGCCGTACGCAGGTCACGCCCGGGATCCGGGTGAGCAGTTCGTGGGCGGTGTCCATCTGCTCCTTGAGCCGGCCGCCCGGCAGGACCAGGTCGTTGATGGTCTGCCGCCCGCTGAGGGCCGCCACCACGCCGTGCTGCCCCGGCATGTTCGCGCACAGGCGCATGTTCGCCAGGATGGTCAGGCCCTCGATGTAGGAGTCGGCGTGGGCGCGCGGGCCGGAGACCGCCATCCAGCCGACCCGGTAGCCGGCCACCCGGTACGCCTTGGACATGCCGTTGAAGGTGAGGGTCAGCAGGTCCGGGGCGACGGAGGCCGTCGGGGTGTGGGTGGCGCCGTCGTAGAGGATCTTGTCGTAGATCTCGTCGGAGCAGACCAGCAGGTTGTGCCGGCGGGCGATGTCGGTCAGTCCCTTGAGCACGGCCGGGTCGTAGACCGCCCCGGTCGGGTTGTTCGGGTTGATGATCACGATGGCCTTGGTGCGGTCGGTGACCTTGCGCTCCACGTCGGCGAGGTCGGGCATCCAGTCGGACTGCTCGTCGCAGCGGTAGTGCACGGCGGTGCCGCCGGACAGCGAGACGGCGGCGGTCCACAGCGGGTAGTCCGGCGCCGGGACGAGGACCTCGTCGCCGTCGTCGAGCAGGGCCTGCATGGCCATCACGATCAGCTCGGAGACGCCGTTGCCGATGAAGACGTGCTCGACGTCGGTCTCGATGCCGAGCGTCTGGTTGTGCATGACGACCGCGCGGCGGGCGGCCAGCAGGCCCTTCGCGTCGCCGTAGCCGTGGGCCGTGGAGACGTTGCGGAGGATGTCCTCCAGGATCTCCGGCGGGCATTCGAAGCCGAACGCGGCCGGGTTGCCGGTGTTCAGCTTCAGGATGCGGTGGCCGGCCGCCTCCAGCCGCATCGCCTCCTCGAGCACCGGCCCCCGGATCTCGTAACAGACGTTGGCGAGCTTGGTCGACTGGATCACCTGCATGTATGGGAGCTTACGGCCGGGTAACGCCCGGTGGCTCGTGTTTTCCGCCACTTGAGACGCGCGTCGGGTCCGCGGCCGCGGATCGCGACCGAGGGATGACCCCATGACGGCGGGACGGGTTCTTGTGGGGGCCCGCACGCCGCCATCACAATGCGCATGACAAGACAGGCGACCGGAAGATCTCCGGTCGCTCATGTCCGCAGAGGGGACCCCCACATGAACAAGCCTCTCCTGGCCGCGCTCGCGACCCTGGTGATCACCGGGGCCGGCGTGGCCCCCGCGGCGGCGGCGCAGACCACGAGCGCCGCGCCCGCCCCCGCGAAGGCGGCCCAGAGCCGCGCGCAGGCCACGCCCGGCCGCGCGCAGGCGGCGCCCGCCGCCAAGGCCGTCGACTTCGCCGGCACCGTGGCGCTGAGCAACTGCTCCGGCTCGGTCATCCGCTTCCCCGCCTCCGCGGACAGCGACCCGGCGCTCGTGCTCAGCAACGGTCACTGCCTGGAGACCGGCTTCCCGGCGCCCGGCGAGGTCATCGTCGGCCAGACCTCCAGCCGCTCCTTCGGGCTGCTGAACTCGGCGGGCTCCCAGGTCGCGACGCTGCGCGCCAGCAAGGTCGTCTACTCGACGATGACCGACACCGACGTCACGATCTACCAGCTCACCCGTACCTACGCGCAGATCAGGAGCTCCTACGGGATCAGCCCGCTCACCGTCAGCGACACCCACCCGGTCGCCGGCACCGCCATCAAGGTCGTCTCCGGCTACTGGAAGCGCACCTACAGCTGCAACATCGACGGCTTCGTCTACCGCCTCAAGGAGGGCGGCTGGACCTGGAAGGACTCCGTCCGCTACACCTCCGCCTGCAACACCATCGGCGGCACCTCCGGCTCGCCCGTCATCGACACCGCCACCGGCAAGGTGGTCGCCGTCAACAACACCGGCAACGAGGACGGGGAGCGCTGCACCGAGAACAACCCCTGCGAGGTCGACCAGAGCGGCAACGTCACCGTCCGCCAGGGCATCAACTACGCCGAGGAGACCTACCAGATCCCGGCCTGCTTCACGACCGGCAACCGGCTGGACCTGGACGCGGCCGGCTGCGTCCTGCCCAAGCCTTAGAGCCGCGGACAGAAGCGGGCCCGGGCGGGCGGCGCCCGGCACGCGCCCTCGCCGCCTTGCCGGAAGGCCCTGGCAGCTCCGCTACGAGGGCCTTCCGGCGCCTTGCGACCGCACGCACCGGACACCGCCCGCTGACCGGACCCCGCTGTTGTTCGCAGCTCTCAGCCCCCGGGCGCGGCGGGCGGTCACGCCTCGGTGCGGCGGACCGCCCGCCCCGCCAGGACGTCCGTGCGCCGCCCGTCCTCGATCACGAACCGGCCGTCGATCAGGACGTGCGGGATCCCCGTCGGCAGCGCGCGCGGCTCCTCGAAGGTCGACCCGGCCGCCACCGTGGCCGGGTCGAACAGCACCAGGTCGGCGCGGTGGCCCTCCCGGACGACACCCCGGTCCGCCAGCCGCAGCCGGGCCGCCGGGCGCGAGGTGAGGTGCGCGACGCACTCCTCCAGGGACAGGATCCCCAGCTCCCGTACGTACCGGCCGAGGTACTGCGGGAAGGTGCCGTAGGCGCGCGGGTGCGGCTTGGTGCCCTGGAGGATGCCGTCCGAACCGCCGGTGTGCACCCGGTGGCGCATGATCGCCCGCACGTTCTCCTCGTGGCCGACGTGCTGGAGGATCGTCGTGCCGAGCCGGTCCTCCACCAGGAGGCGGCGGGCGACGCTCCAGCAGCTCTCGCCGCGCCGGGCCGCCGACTGCGCCACCGTGAGCCCGACGTACCCGGCGAGCGCGGGGTCGCTCACCCCGGAGATCTCGATCGTCTCCCACTCCACCGGCACCCCGTGGCAGCCGTCCGCGCCGGTGACCTCCAGGTGGTGGCGGATCCGCTCGGCGGTCGCCGCGTCGGCGAGCCGGCCGAGGATCTTCTCCGGGCCGCCCTCGCTCGCCCAGCTCGGCAGCAGCGCGACCAGGGTGGTGCAGCCCGGCGTGTAGGGATAGGTGTCGAGGGAGATGTCTGCGCCCGCCGCGAGCGCGTCGTCGAGCAGCGCCAGCAGTTCGGGCGCCCGGCCCTTGTTCGGGCCGAAGTTCATCGTGGCGTGCGCCAGGTGCAGCGGGCAGCCGGCCGCCCGGGTCAGGGCCACCATCTCCGCGTACGCCTCCAGCGCGCCCGCGCCGTAACTGCGGTGGTGCGGGCAGTAGTAGCCGCCGTGGCGCGCCACCACCCGGCACAGTTCGGTCAGTTCGGCGTCCTCGGCGTACATGCCGGGCGTGTAGGTGAGACCGGAGGACATGCCGACCGCGCCCTGCTCCAGGCCCTCGGCGACCAGCTGCCGCATCCGGTCCAGCTCCTGGGGGGTGGCCGGGCGGTCCTCCCAGCCGACCGCCAGGGCGCGCACGGTGCCCTGCGGGACCAGGTAGGCCGCGTTGACGGCGATGCCCCGGCCGTCGAAGCCGTGGTCGAGCCGGTCCAGGTACTCGCCCACCGAGCGCCAGGAGAAGTCGATGTCGTCGCCGTGTCCGTTCCACCCGGTGATCGCCCGGCGGACCTCGCCGAGCGTCCGGTCGTCGACCGGGGCGTACGACAGGCCGTCCTGCCCGATCACCTCCAGGGTGACGCCCTGGGCGGCCTTCGCGCTGTGGTCGGGATCGCGCAGCAGGGCCAGGTCGCTGTGGGCGTGCATGTCGATGAAGCCGGGGGAGAGGACCAGCCCCTCGGCGTCCAGCTCGCGCCGGGCCCGGGGCCGCGCGCAGCCGGCCGCCGCGGCCTCCTTGACGATCGACACGATCCGGCCGCCCCTGATCGCCACGTCGGCGCGGTAGGAGGGTGCGCCGGTGCCGTCCACGACGTCCGCGTCCCGGATGACGAGGTCGGTGAGGTCGGCGAGTTCGACCGGATCCATGGGTGGCTCCCTTTCCTGACTCCTCGGAGTCCTAGAAGAACGTACGGATGTAGTCGACGACCGTGCCGTCCGCCTCGGCCACCGGGATCAGCTGCCACTTGTCGAAGGACGTGCACGGGTGGGACAGACCCAGGCCGATCCAGTCGCCGACCGCGAGGTCCGCCTCCGGGTCCGTGCCCAGCCAGGTGTGCTGGTCGGACAGGCCGGTCACGGTGATGCCGGCCGCCGGGCGCTCGGCACTCCCGCGCCGGACCACCTGGGCGAGCGGCAGGTCCAGGTCGTGGGCCGCGTCCCGCTTGCCCGCGTTGGCGAAGGCCTGCCCGCCGTCGGGCCGGGAGACGACCTGGGCCCACAGGCGGAAGGCGGGCTCCAGGGCGCCCTCCTGCGGAACCCGGTTGAACGGGGTGATCTCGCGGTAGTGGCCGTCGTCGTGCGAGACGTAGGCGCCCGAGCGCAGCAGCTTCAGCACCGGCCGGGACAGCCCGGGGATCTCGGCGAACACATCGGCGACCGCGTCGAACCAGGCGCTGCCGCCCGCGCTCACCACGATCTCCTCCGTCCCCGCGAACCGGCCCGCCTCGTCGAACTCCACGGCGAGGCCGACGAGCCGGCGCAGCCACGCCCGCACCCGCTCCGGGTCGGCGCGCGGCACCTCGCCCTCGTACCCGGCGACCCCGGCCAGGCGCAGCGTGTCCGTGGCCGCGACCGCGTCGGCGACCGCCGCGCACTCCGCCGCGGTACGCGCCCCGGTGCGCGCGCCCTCGCCCGCGCCCAGCTCGACCACCACGTCGAGCGGACGCCCGGCGCCGGCCTCGCGCAGCACCGCGTCCATCAGCTCCACACCGCGCACGGAGTCGACGTAGCAGACGAGGCGGAAGGACGGGTCGGCGGCGAGTTCGGCGGCGGTCCAGCGCAGCGCGGCCGGGTCCACCAGCTCGTTGGCCAGGAAGATCCGCCGGAACCCGAAGGCGCGGGCCACCCGCACCTGGTGCGGTACGGCCAGGGTGATGCCCCACGCGCCGTGTTCGAGCTGCCGCTGGAAGAGCCGCGGCGCCATGGACGTCTTGCCGTGCGGGGCGAAGGCGAGGCCGTGCCGGGCCGCGTAGGTCTCCATCAGCTTCAGGTTGTGCTCCAGGCGCTCGGCGGACAGCGCGAGCACGGGCGTGGTGAAGCCGCCGGTGAACAGGTTGCGGCGCTCGGCCGTCAGCTCGCCGACGGTCAGGCCGTCCGCGTCCGGCGGGAGCCCCTTGAACCGGTGGTCGACCCGTTCCTCGGCCAGGCGTGCGAGCGCCTCGGTATCCATGGACCCTCCTGATCAGGTGCGTTGCAAAATGTGCAACGTGCATTGCACGGACCGCTTAATGCTGTCTAACATCTCGGCCACGCGAGGTCAACGAAACGCCCCGCGCCCCGCACCCCCCGCACCGAGGAGCTACGAGCATCGTGACCGCCACCGGACCCCGCAATGGCACCGACGACGTGGACGTCGTCGCGCTCGGCGAGTCCATGGTCACCTTCCTGCCCTCCCGCCCCGGCCGCCTCGCCGACGTCCCCTCCTTCACCCGCGCCATCGGCGGCGCCGAGTCCAACGTGGCGTGCATGCTCGCCGCCGCCGGACACTCCGCCCGCTGGGTGAGCCGGGTCGGCGCCGACGGCTTCGGCGACCACCTGGTCGAGACGATCGGCGCGTACGGCGTCGACGTGACCTCCGTGACACGCGACCCCGACCGCCCCACCGGCATCTACTTCCGCACCGCCGGCGACCGGGCCACCGACGCGCACGAGGTGGCCTACTACCGGGCCGGCTCGGCGGCCTCCGCGATGGCCGCCGGCACCGTGGATGCGGCGGCCCTGCGCGCCTGCCGCGTCCTGCACCTGTCCGGCATCACGGCCGCCCTGTCCGCCGGCTGCCTCGGCCTGCTGCGCGAGCTGACCGCCCCCCGCCCCGGCCGCCCCCTGGTCTCCTTCGACGTCAACTTCCGGCCCGGCCTGTGGCGGGACACCGAAGGACCGCGCGTGCTGCTGGACCTGGCCCGCGGCGCCGACCTCGTCTTCGTCGGCGAGGACGAGGCCGAGGCCGCCTGGGGCGTCACCGGCGGCCCCGGCGCCATCCGCTCCCTGCTGCCCGGACCGGCGGTCCTCGTCGTCAAACAGGGCGCCGAAGGGGCCACCGTCTTCCACCCCGGCGGCAGCACCTCCGTGCCCGCCCTGCGCGTGGACGTCGTCGCGCCCGTCGGCGCCGGGGACGCCTTCGCCGCCGGATTCCTCTCCGCCACCCTGCGCGGCCTGCCCGTACGCGACCGCCTCCGGCACGGCCACCTCATGGCCGCCGCCGCCCTCACCGTCCCCGGCGACCTCGCCGTCCCCGCCGCCCGCGGCCACGCCGACCGGCTGGCCGCCCTGGACGAGGCCGCGTGGGGGAGACTTCGACTCGGCCCCGGCTGGACGCGCACCGCTGAAGGGGCCGAGAAGGAGGTACGTACGCCATGAGCCAGACCGTCGACCGCGCACTGAGCATCCTGCCGCTGCTCGCCGAGGGCCCCGCCGACCTGGGACAGGTCGCCGACCGCCTCGGCGTCCACAAGTCCACCGCGCTCAGGCTGCTGCGCACCCTGCACGAACACGGCCTGGTCTACCGCCAGTCCGACCAGCGCTACCGGCTCGGCGCGCGCCTCTTCGCCCTCGCGCAGGAGGCGGTGGAGAACCTCGACATCCGCGAGATCGCCCACCCCCACCTGCTGCGCCTCAACGAGACCTGCGGCCACACCGTGCACCTCGCCGTCTACGAGGAGAACGAGGTGCTGTACATCGACAAGGTCGACAGCCGCTACCCGGTGCGCATGTACTCCCGGATCGGCAAGCCCGTCGCGATCACCGTCGCGGCGGTGGCCAAACTCCTGCTGGCCGACCTGCCCGAGCCCGAACGGCGCGCGATCGCCGACAAGCTCGACTACCCCCTGTACACGGCCCGTTCGACCCCCAGCGCCGCCGCCTTCCTGAAGGAGCTGGCGACGGTGCGCGAACAGGGCTGGGCCACCGACCTCGGCGGCCACGAGGAGTCCATCAACTGCGTCGCCGCCCCCATCCGCGGCGCCGACGGCCGGGTGGTCGCCGCGATGTCGGTCTCCGCGCCGAACGTCGTCGTCACCGCCGACGAACTCCTCACCCTGCTCCCGCTGGTGCGCCGTACCGCGGACGCCATCAGCGGCGAGTACTCCGGGAGAACCCCCGTACCCACCCCCGCAACCACACCGGACAGGGACACCGCATGACCGAGAAGACCGCGCTCACCCCGAAGACCCACACCGTGCCGCCCGCCAAGTTCTCCCACGGCGTGAAGAAGGGCAACATCCTCCAGGTCGCCGGCCAGGTCGGCTTCCTGCCCCACGAGGAGGGCAAGGCCCCCACGCCCGCCGGCCCCACCCTGCGCGAGCAGACCCTGCAGACCCTCGCCAACGTCAAGGCGATCCTCGAAGAGGGCGGCGCGGGCTGGGACGACGTGATGATGATCCGCGTCTACCTCACCGACGTGGACCACTTCGCCGAGATGAACGAGATCTACAACGCCTACTTCGAGGAGCAGGGCCTCACCCAGCCGCCCGCCGCCCGCACCACGGTCTACGTCGGTCTGCCCGCGGGACTCCTCATCGAGATCGACGCGCTCGCCGTCCTCGGCTGACGCCTCTTCCACCCCCCCTCGCACCACCGCACGTCCCTTCACGGCGCGGCGCCCGTCCCTTCGGGCGCCGCGCCGCGATCCTCCCTGCCCGAAAGCTGTATGTACTTACGCAGAGGACCCCCGTATGTCCCACCCGCTCGCCGCGGCAGCCCCGCAGACACCCCCGCACACCGGCGGCCTGCTCCTCCTCGTCGACGGCACCACCGGCCTGCTGCTGGTGGCCGGGATCGGCATCGCGCTGCTGCTGTTCCTGATCATCAAGGCACGGCTCCAGCCGTTCGTCGCGCTGCTGGCCGTCTCCATAGCCGTCGGCCTGCTGGCCGGCCTCTCGGTCACCGAACTCTTCGGCACCGTCCAGCGCTCGGACGCCGTCTCCACCATCGAGTCCGGGATGGGCGGCATCCTCGGCCACGTCGCCGTCATCATCGGCCTGGGCACCATGCTCGGCGCGATCCTGGAGGTCAGCGGCGGAGCGGAAGTCCTCGCCTCGCGCCTGCTGGGACTCTTCGGCGAAAGACGCGCCCCCCTCGCCATGGGCCTGACCGGCCTCGTCTTCGGCATCCCCGTCTTCTTCGACGTCGGCATCTTCGTCCTGGCGCCGCTCGTCTACGCCGCCGCCAAGCGAGGCGGCAAGTCGGTCGTCCTGTACTGCATGCCGCTGCTGGCGGGCCTGTCCATGACCCACGCCTTCCTGCCGCCGCACCCCGGCCCGGTGGCCGCCGCCGGACTGCTGCACGTGCAGCTCGGCTGGATCATCCTCATGGGCGTCGTCTGCGGCATCCCGGCGGTGCTGGCCGCCTGGGCGTACTCCGCGTGGATCGGCAAGCGCGTCTTCGTCGAGGTGCCGCAGGACATGGCCGAGGCGGCCGAGGAGGCCAAGCGGGCCGTCCTGGCCGAGCAGCGGGCCTCCGGGGTGGAGCCGCGGGAGACGCCGGTGCCCCTCGGCGCGGTCCTCGGCATCATCGGCACCCCGCTGGTCCTGATCCTCGCGGCCACCTTCTCCTCCATCGCCCTCGACCCTCCCCCAAGCTCTTCGGCAGGCTCCGAGCAGGGGGGACCCCCATCCGGCTGGTCGGTGATCGAGTTCTTCGGCCACCCCTTCGTGGCGCTCACCATCGCCCTGGTGCTGGCCTACTACCTGCTGGGCATCCGCCGCGGCTGGTCGCGCAAGTCGCTGGAGACCGTCTCGACCGCCTCGCTGAAGCCGGTCGGCAACATCCTGCTGGTCGTCGGCGCGGGCGGGGTCTTCGGCGCCGTCCTCAAGGCGAGCGGGGTCGCCCAGGCCCTCTCGGACACCTTCAACGGCGTGGGCCTGCCGGTGATCGTGCTGGCGTACCTGATCTCGGTGGTGCTGCGGGTCGCGCAGGGCTCGGCGACGGTGGCCATCGTGACCACGGCGGGCATCGTCGCCCCGCTGCTGTCCGAGGGGCACCACTCCCAGGCCTTCGTGGCGCTGGTCATCATGGCGATCTCCGCCGGTTCGATCTTCGCCTCGCACGTCAACGACGGCGGCTTCTGGATGGTGGCGAAGTACTTCGGCATCAGCGAACGGGACACGCTGAAGACCTGGACGGTCCTGGAGAGCGTGCTGTCGCTCGCGGGCTTCGCGGTGGCTGCGGTGGTGAGCCTGTTCGTGTGAGCGGCGTCCGGGCGCCCGGGGGGTGCCTTGGGCGTCCGGGTGGTGCCCGGGTGGTGCCGGTGCGTCCGGGCGGTGCCTGTTCGGGTGAGCGGGCGCCGGACGGGCGTACGGCCGTCCGTCCCGTCGCGGACCGCCAGTTGTAGGGGTCTGATAACGAAGTAGGGGCTGGCTGTCCCCGGCACAGGATCGTCGACCATACTGCCCGCTGTGGAGCAGCGCATAGGTTCGAGCAGCCAGCCCCTGAAGAGCGAGCCCGTGAAGGGCGCCGGATTCGACCCGGCGTTCGTCCCCGGCCTCACCTCGCCCGCGCCCGCCCGGGACGCGGCGGCGGAGGAGCCGGAGCGGACGCCCGCCGCGGACGGGGCCGCCCCGAAGGCCGCGGCGCCGGTCGAGGACGCCGCCGGGGAGGAGTCCGCCGCCGAGGCCGAGGCCGGCGAGAGGGCCGCCGAGGAGGAGGTCCCCGACGGCCCGGTCTTCGAGGCCGCCGACCGCCGCGCCCGGATCCTCGCGGACCACCGGGGCGTGCGTCTGGCCCTGGACGACCAGGAGTGCGAGTTCCGCTGGGACGAGATCGGTGCCGTGGAGACGGCGACCGCGCGCTTCGGCAAGCGGTTCACCGTCGTCGTCCACACCCCCGACCGCCGCTGGTACCCCATCGAGATCGAGGCCCCGGCCCGGTCCCGCTTCAGCGTGTGGGAGACGGAACTGGACGCGGTGCTGGACGCGTACTTCGAGGACGGCGAGGCGGAGAAGGCCGGGGCGGCGGACGCCGAGGACGGCTCCGGGGCCGACGGCCGGCCGGACGAGGACTGACGGCGGGCTGAGCGGCGGGCGGGTTCGCGGCAGGCCGCCGGGAACCCGCCCGCAGCGCGGCCTCAGCCGAGCGTGAGCCACTTCGGGTCGGTGGCGATGCGTTCCAGCTGCTTCAGGGTGAGCGCCGGCGCCTCCCGTGTGGCCGGGGTGTTCTGCGTCCCGGCGTTGAAGGCGCTGATCACCACGCGGCGGCCGTCCGGACGGATCGTGTCCACGGTCCACATGACGATCCCGTCGATGCCCTTCTCCCCGGGCCGCCGGTGCACGGCGACCTTGGTGCCGTCGGGCAGGATCCGGGCGTCCGGACCGAACAACTGGCCCTCGACGTCGCGCATGTCGGGCTGCACGTTGACCTGGACCATGCTCCGGCCCCGGCCGTCGTCGACGACCACGTACCCGAAGCCCGGGTCCGCCGATCCCTTCCCGACGACCTTCAGGCCGTGCGGCACCATGCGGGCGAGCGTCGCCGAGACCGAGCCGGCGCGGGCGGGCGGCGCGGCGTTCGTCCGGGGATCGACGGGCACGGCAGCGGCGAGGGCGAGCCACTCGCGCGCGCTGACCAGCTTCTTCAACGCCTCGCCGCCGAGCGGCGGTTCCTCGCGGGTGACCGGCGCGTCCTTCTCCGCGGCGGCGTTCCACTCCCGCACGCCGACGTGCACGCCCTGGGGCGTGACGAGGTCGGCGGTCCACAGCCTGGTGCCACCGCGGCGGTTCGGGTACTCGTACCCCTTGAGGATCACGAGCGAGGAGCCGTCGGCCTGCTTCGTGGCGGAGCAGGCGTCGTAGGCGATGAACACCCGGTCGGGGCACTGGGCGTCCTGGCGGGCCTCCTCGGTCCCGGGCTTCAGCCGGGTCAGCGAGACGGAGACGGCGGCCTTGCCCCGCCCGTCGTCGTAGACGACCTGGGCGTAGGGGGCCACGGTGTTCCCGGCGACCGGGGTGTCCGTGCCGCGTCCCTGCTCGCCGCTGAACCGGCCCGCGGGGAGCAGCTTCTTCAGGGTGCGGACGAAGTCGTCGGCGGACACGGAGGCGGCGGCGGTGTCCGTGTGGGTGCGGGCGGAGGGGCGGGAGGCCGCCGCCTCCCGCTGCCGCGGGCCGTCCCCGGGACCGCCCGGCAGGAGCAGGGCGCCGCCCAGCCCGACGAGGGCGACCCCGGCGACCCCGCCCGCGACGGCGGCCCGGCGCCGTGCCCTGAGCCGCCGCCCGCGCGTCTCGCCCCGCGCGACGAGCGAGTCCCGGTCGGTCTCGAACCTTGCGCCCGTGTCCCGCAGGACGTCGGCGAGCTGCCCCTCGAAGGGGTCGTGATCGGGGACGGACATGGCGAACCACCGCTTCCTGCACCGTGATGGACGTGAAGTGACGTGTTGTGAAGTGACGTGATGTGACGCGAGCCGATGTGATGGGTCGTGAGGTGGCGTGGTGGGGGCGTGGGACGACGGGAGGGGGCGTGAGGGGCGTGTCGGGTGAGGGGGCCGGGCGGGGCGCCGGTCAGCGGCCCGCGTGCTCGCTGAGGGAGTCGCCGAGCAGCACGCGCAGCCGGGCCAGCGCGCGCACGCACCGGGTGCGCACGGCGGCGGAGCTGGTCTCCATCACCGTGGCCGTCTCCTCGACGCTGCGGTCCTCCCAGTAGCGCAGGACGACCACGGCCCGGTCCTTGGCGGAGAGCTGCCCGAGGGCTTCCAGCAGGGTCAGCCGCAGCGGCGCGTCACCGCCCGGGTCCGGTCCGGCGATCTCGGGGAGCACGTCGGTGGCGCGTTCCCTGCGGCTGCTGTGCCGGCGCTGGTGCGCGAGGAAGACCCGGGTGAGCACGGTCTGCACGTACCCGGCCGGATTGCCCACGCGCGAGACGCGCTTCCAGCGCACGAACACCCGGCCCAGCGCCTCCTGGACGAGGTCCTCGGCGAGGTGGGTGTCGCCCCCGGTGAGCAGGCAGGCCGACCGGTACAGATGCCCGGCCCGCGCCGCCGCGAACTCCGGGTACCCCTCGTCCCCGGCCTCGTCGCCGCCGCCCCACCGCATACGCCCCCCTGTGGCTCCCGCGCCCTCCTGCGGCGCCCTCACCTCATTGATGCGGTGAGCCACCCGGAATGTTTCACGCCGCGTCGGAACGGTCCACGGGGGCCGGACACGAGAAGGGCACACAAAAAGTGCGGCGCCGTCGGGGACGGCGCCGCACTGCGAGGGGGTCAGGTCACGGTCACGGCATCGCGTGCACGTGCGCGCCCACCGAGTTGGACCAGGCGTTGCCCGCCGCCGCGTCCCAGTTGGTGGACCAGGTCATCGCGCCGCGCACGTCGGGGTAGGCCTTCGAGGGCTTGAAGGCACCGCAGTTGGTGAGCTTCGCCAGGCAGTCCAGGGCGTTGTTGACCACCGTCGGGGAGACGTAGCCGCCGCCGGCGCCGCTCGGGGAGGCGGGCAGGCCGAGGCCGACCTGGGAGGGCGCGAGGCCGCCTTCGAGCTGGATGCAGGCGAGGGCGGTGAGGAAGTCGACCGTGCCCTGCGAGTAGACCTTGCCGTCGCAGCCCAGCATGGCGCCGCTGTTGTAGTACTGGGTGTTGACGACCGTGAGGATGTCCTTGATGTTCAGGGCCGTCTTGAAGTAGCCGGCGGACGTCGACTGCATGTCGATGGTCTGCGGGGCCATGGTGATGACCAGGTTCGGCCCGGCCTTCGCGGACAGCGCGCGCAGTGCCTGCGTCATGTAGGTCGGGTTGAGGCCGTTCTCCAGGTCGATGTCGACGCCGTCGAAGCCGTACGTCTGCATCAGGGAGTAGACCGAGTTCGCGAAGTTCGCCGCCGACGCCGAGTCACCGACCGACACCGTGCCCTTCTCGCCGCCGATGGAGATGACGACCTTCTTGCCGGCCGCCTGCTTGGCCCTGATGTCCGCCTTGAACTGGTCGGCCGTGTAGCCGTTCAGGCCCGCCGAGTCGAGGTTGAAGGTCACCGCGCCCGGAGTCGTCGTGGCGTCGGCGAAGGCGACCGCGATGATGTCGTAGGCCGCGGGGACGTCGGAGATCTTCTGGACGGTCGCGCCGTTGTTGAAGTTCTGCCAGTAGCCCGTCACCGCGTGCTTGGGCAGACCGGTGCCGCCGCCACCGCCGCCGGTTCCCGCCGTCGTGGCGGTCACGGCCGCGGACTTCGCCGACTCGCCCGCCGCGTTGGTCGCGGTGACCTGGAAGGAGTAGGCGGTCGAGGCCGTCAGGCCGGTCACCGTCGCGGAGGTGCCGGTCACCGCCGCCACCTTGGTGCCGTCGCGGTAGACGTTGTAACCGGTGGCGTTCGTGACGGTGTTCCAGGACAGGGAGACCGAGGACGAGGTCGTGGCGCCCGCCGTGAGGCCGGCCGGGGCCGCCGGGACCGTCGGCGCCGGGTCGCCCCCGCCGCCCCCGTCGGGCCCGGACACCGACACGTCGTCGGCGTAGTAGGCCGCCTGCCCGTACCAGCCGTGAAGGTAGACCGTCACCGACGTGGTCGAGGCGCCGGTGGTGAAGGTGGTGGAGAGCTGCTTCCAGGCCGTCGTGTCGGGCGTCCACGTCGAGACGTCGGTGGTGCCCGTGCCGGTGGCGCCCAGGTAGGTGTACCCGCCCTGGACCCAGGCGCTCAGCGTGTACGTCGAGTTGGGTCTGACCGCCACGGTCTGGGTGCACTGGGCGTTGTCCTGCCCGGCCGGGGTGGCCTTCAGCGCGGCCGTACCGGCGTGCACGGGCGAGGAGACGGTCGTGCCGCTGCCGGCCGAGCAGGTCCAGTTGCTCAGACCCGCCTCGAAGCCGGCGTTCTTGGCGTTGTTGACGTCGGCCGCCGATGCCTGGCCGGTGCCCGCGAGGGAGAGGGCGAGGGCTGCGGTGACGGCTCCGGACCAGATGCCGAGCGGCCGAAGCCGTCGGGTGCCGGGCGTGCCTGGGGCGCGGTCCACTGGGGCCTCCGGGGAGAGGAGAGGGAAAGGGGGCGGGGAGGGAGAGGGGGAGGGAAGCGGGGAAGGGATCGGGCGGGGGAGTCCGGGGGGAGAGACATGAACTGCTGTGCCGCCGTTGGTCGTACAAGTTGGTCCAGACCAATTGTGTTGTCAAGAGGTCCAGACCAAAATCGCGTCCGCCGCTCCGGCCGGCCCGGGTCAACGGACCGGAGGGCCGCCACGCTTTCGGGCCCGACAGGAATGGACAACCTGCCCCGTTTTGGTGTGACTTGTGCGACCGCAGTTGCCACGGAGCTGACGAATCGCTGTTCTCCGGTCACAGGGGCGTGGATACAGTGCTCAAGTAGTCACGCAGTGAAGTCAACTCGGTGCGCCGGAGGAACGACGGCGGCCCGACAGGCGGCAGACGGGGAGCTGGCGTGTCAACTGCGATCGCTGTGACCGGCGCGGACATGGCACTGCCCGCGCAGGACGAACGGACCGTGCCCGCCGCCGTCCTGCCGGACCTGGACCGGGAACCGCTCGAACGGACGCTCGACGGCATACGGGCCCTGCTCGACCAGCACAGCCACCTGATCGTCGTCTGCTCACGCGCCCTGCCCGCCGCCGCGCAGCGCCGTCTGCACACGGTCCGCTCGCTGCTGGAGAGCGACCGCATGGCGCTCTTCCGCCCCGAGCTGCCGCCGCTCGCCGTCGCCGTCCTGGCCCGCCAGTTACGGCAGCTGGCCTCCTGCGACCTCAGCCCCGGCGTGCTCGCCTCCGCGGGCCGCCTGCTCACCCACTACGTCCACTGCGGAGCGGTCCTCAACTCCGTCACCCGCCTCGACCGCGTCCCCGTCGATCTCAAGGCCCACGCCCGGTCCTGGGTCCCGGGCAGCCAGTTCGGCGTCGTCGCCCACCCGGTGCCGCACCTGGTGCGCATCGGTCCCGGAGCCACCCTGCCCGGACCGGACTTCGGCACCTGGATGCTCGTCGCGAAGGGACAGCTCCAGTCCGACTGGATCGGCTCGCACCTCGCCCCGGCCTGGAAGGTGCTCGGCCTGCGCGAGGCCGCGCCGCCGGCCGAGTCCGCCGCCTGGTGGGGCACCGGAAAACTGATCGAGTTCTGCAGCTACCTGCCCGACCTGCCGGTCCTCTACCAGCTGGTCACCTCGGTGCGGCAGAGCGTGTGTCACTGGTGCGGCGTCGACGTCATCGGGGACCGCTGCGTCTTCTGCTCGGCCGTCCCGCCCGATCCCGGCGGCGGCCAGGAGGACGGGCGGCGGGACGAGTACGGGAGCCCCGGGACGTACGCCCCGTACGGGACCGCCCACGTGAGCCGCGCACCCGCAGGGTGAGCCCGCACCGCCGCCAGCCTCCGACATCCGCCGAGTCCGCCCGGACCCACCCCCCAACGAGGTCGTACGGTTCATGAACTCCCGTCAGCGCCGCGGCGTCATACTCCTGGTCCTGTCCGTCGTCTGCGCCCTCGGCGCGTTCGCGGGCGTGCTCTCCGTCATCGGCGACGTCAAGTCGAAGGTCGGCCCCGAGGTCACGGCGTACCAGCTGAGGGCCGACGTGAAGCCGTACACCCCGCTGACCGCGAGCCAGTTCGAGAAGATCCGGATGCCGAAGCGGTGGCTGTCGCCGAACGCCGTCACCGACCTCGGCCAGGTGCGGGGCAAGATCGCGGTCACCACCCTGCGCCAGGGCTCGCTGCTGCAGAGCGACATGATCGTGAACCAGCCCGAGCTGCGGCCGGGTCAGCAGGAGGTCGCCATCATGATCGACGCGGCCACCGGCGTGGCGGGCAAGATCACACCGGGCTCCACGGTCAACGTGTACGCCACCTTCCCCGGGCAGCGGCAGGGCGACCCCGCCCAGTCGAAGATCATCGTGACCAACGCCAGGGTCCTCGACGTCGGCCGGATCACCGCCCTCGACCCGAGCGCCGACAACCGCGACCGGCAGCCCACCGAGGCCGTCCCCATCACCTTCGCGCTCTCCACCATCGACGCCCAGCGCGTCACCTACGCCGAGTCCTTCGCCCAGCGGGTCCGGCTCGCGCTGGTCGCGCCCGGCGGCGGCACCGACGTCCCGGCCAGGGACCGGACCTACGAACTCGCGAACGACAAGTGAGAGGCCCGCAGC
This sequence comes from Streptomyces sp. Xyl84, assembly GCF_059731885.1. NCBI lineage: Bacteria > Bacillati > Actinomycetota > Actinomycetes > Kitasatosporales > Streptomycetaceae > Streptomyces > Streptomyces sp. Xyl84. The sequence goes on along the minus strand of NZ_AP029182.1, from coordinate 2,736,240 downwards.
CATGCCCACCAGGATCCTCCCGGCAGTCGGCGACGCGGACGCGGTCCGGTCCCTCACGACACTGCTCAGCCAGCTCCCCGACGCGGAGCCGGTGACCCCCGTCGCCGACTCCACGCAGCTCGTCGACACCCTCGCGCGCCTGGCCGCCGAATCCGTCGACGAACTGCCCGAGATCGTGGTCGTGCACGAACGCGTCGGCCCCGTCCCGGCGCTCGAACTGATCCGCGAGGTCGCCCTGCGCTTCCCGGCGGTCGGCGTCATCCTCATCACCTCCGACGCGAGCCCCGGCCTGTTCTCCGCCGCCATGGACTGCGGCGCGCGCGGACTGGTGTCCCTGCCGCTGAGCTACGAGGAACTGGCCAGCCGCGTCCAGGCCGTCGCCCAGTGGTCGGTGGGCGTTCGGCGTCACCTCGGCCACGGCGGCGACGTGTTCCCCGGCGCCGGCGGACGCCTGGTGACGGTGAGCGGGGCCAAGGGCGGCGTCGGGGCCACGCTGACCGCCGTCCAGCTCGCCCTCGCCGCCCAGGCCTCCGGGCAGAGCACGGCCCTGGTCGACATGGACCTGCAGACCGGCGACATCGCCTCCTACCTGGACGTCCAGTTCCGCCGCTCGGTCGTCGACCTGGCCGCCATCAGCGACATCTCCCCGCGCGTCCTGGCCGACGCCGTCTTCCGGCACGACACCGGCGTCGCCCTGCTGCTCGCCCCCGGCGAGGGCGAACGCGGCGAGGAGGTCACCGACCGGGCCGCCCGCCAGATCGTCGGTGCCCTGCGCTCCCGCTACGAGGTCGTCGTCCTGGACTGCGGCGCACAGCTCGGCGGGGCGGGCGCGGCGGCCGTCGAGATGGCCGACACCGCCCTGCTCGTCACCACCCCGGACGTCGTGGCGGTGCGGGCGGCCAAGCGGACCGTGCGGATGTGGGACCGGCTCCAGGTGCGCAAGGCCGAGGAGACGACCGTCGTCGTCAACCGCCACACCCGCGCCACGGAGATCCAGCCCGCGCTCATCGGCAAGATCACCGGCACGGCGGTGGCCGGCACGGCGGTCCCCGCGAACTTCAAGGAACTCCAGGCCGTGGTCGACGCCGGCCGCCTCCACGAGCTGGACGCCCGCAGCACGGTGAAGCAGGCCCTGTGGGGCCTGGCCGGTGAACTCGGCCTGGTCAAGAGCCCGGTGGGCACCCACAAGGGCCACGGCCGGATGCGGGGCGACCGGGGCGCGGTCAGCTTCCGGCGGCGCAGGGAGGCGGGGGGATGAGCGGACGGAGGCGGGGGAGGGGACGGGCCCGGGGACGCTTGGAGCTGCGGACAAAAGTGGGTTCCGGTCAGCGGGCGGTGTCCGGTGCGTGCGATCGCAAGGCGCCGGAAGGTCCTTGTAGCGGAGCTGTCAGGGCCTTCCGGCAACACGGCGAGGGCGCGTGCCGGGCGCCGGCCGCCGGGGCCCGCTTTTGTCCGCAGCTCTTATGCGGCGGCGCCCGGTCCGACAGCGGGCAGGTCGCCGTGGAGTTCCTGGGCATGGCGCCGACGATCGTCATCACGCTGGTCCTGATGTGGCAGTGCGTGCTGCTCGGATACACCTTCACCCTGGCGGGGAACGCGGCGGACGAGGCCGTGCGGGCGGGGACGGCGGCCACCGGGGACCTGCAGGGGGCCTGTGAACGCGCGGGACTGGAGGACCTGCCGAGCGCGTGGCGGGACGGTGCCCGGATCGAGTGCGGCGGCCGGGGCACCGGCTTCGTCACGGCGACGGTGCACCTGGACGTTCCCGTCCTGCTGCCCGGCCTGATCGGCTTCCCGGTCCCGGTGACCGGTCACGCCGGTGCCGTGGAGGAGGTGAAGGACTGAGATGCTCCCCGCCCGACGTACCGACGTGCCTCACGCGCCGCCCCCCGGGCGGCGTGCCGACGTGCCTCACGAGCTGTCCCGCGGGCGGCGTGCCGACGTGCGCCACGGGCGAGGGCGCCGGCCCCGCGATCACGGTCAGGTCGCCATCGAGTACCTGGGTTTCATCCCGGTCCTGCTGCTGGTCGCGATGGCGGTCATCCAGTTCGGCCTCGTCGCGTACGCCGCCCAGCAGGCCGGTACCGCGGCACGGGCGGGGGCGCGCGCGGCCTCGCTCGGGCACGACGCGCAGGCGGCGTGCACGGCGGCGGTCAGCGGCGGACTCTCCGGACGCACCACCTGCGATCCCGAACCCGGAGGCGACACGGTCACCGTCACGGCCACCGTGCGCATCCCCTCCGTCATCCCGCTGTGGAACCCGGTGGGCACCGTCCGCAAGACCGCCACCATGCCGCTCGACGACTCCCGCTCGACCACTGACGAAGGACGAGGAGCCCCGCCCCCATGAGTCTGCGCGCACGCATCAACTCCCCCGAGGAGAACGGCAGCCGGGGCGAGGACGCCCACCTGGTCGCCTCCTACCGGGCGAAGCTCCTGGAGGAGATCGACCTCGCGGAGATGAGCGCGCTCGCCCCGGCCGAGCGCCGGGTACGGCTGGAGCGGGTGCTCGGGCACATCATCAGCCGCGAGGGCCCGGTCCTGTCGACGGCCGAACGCTCCCAGCTGATCCGCCGGGTGGTCGACGAGGCCCTCGGCCTCGGCATCCTCGAGCCCCTGCTCGAAGACGCCTCGATCACCGAGATCATGGTCAACGGACCCGACTCGATCTTCGTCGAGCGCGGCGGCCGGGTCGAACAGCTCCCGCTCCGCTTCGCCTCCCACGACCAGCTGATGCAGACCATCGAACGCATCGTCTCCACCGTCAACCGCCGGGTCGACGAGACGAACCCGATGGTCGACGCCCGGCTGCCGTCCGGCGAACGCGTCAACGTGATCATCCCGCCGCTCGCGCTGACCGGCCCCACCCTCACCATCCGCCGCTTCCCGCGCTCCTTCACCCTCCAGGAGCTGATCGGCTTCGGCTCGCTCGACGAACCCATGCTCTACCTGCTCGCCGCGCTGGTGCAGGCCAGGTTCAACATCATCGTCTCCGGTGCCACCGGCACCGGCAAGACCACCCTCCTCAACGCCCTCTCCGGACTGATCCCCGAGAGCGACCGCATCATCACCATCGAGGACTCCGCCGAACTCCAGCTCCAGCAGGCCCACGTCGTACGCCTCGAAGCGCGCCCGCCCAACGTGGAGGGGCGGGGCCGCATCAGCATCCGCGACCTGGTGCGCAACTCGCTGCGCATGCGCCCCGACCGCATCGTCGTCGGCGAGGTCCGCGGCGGCGAGTCGCTGGACATGCTCCAGGCGATGTCCACCGGCCACGACGGCTCGCTGGCCACCGTGCACGCCAACAGCGCCGAGGACGCGCTGATGCGGTTGCAGACCCTCGCCTCCATGTCCGACGTCGAGATCCCCTTCCCCGCCCTGCACGACCAGATCAACAGCGCCGTCGACGTCATCGTCCAGCTCACCCGCTTCGCCGACGGGGCCCGCCGCGTCACCGAGATCGCCCTGCTCGACAGCCACGGCGGCGAGCCGTACCGGCTGGCGACCGTGGCCCGCTTCGCCGCGCGCCCCATGTCCGCCGACGGCCGCATCCACGGCGTCTACGAGCACCATCCGCTGCCCCGCCGCGCCGCCGACCGCCTCTACATGGCGAGCCAGCCCGTCCCGCAGGCCTTCGGCATCGCCCAGTCCGCAGACCAACTGGCCACTCGGGAAGCCAGGTAGGAGCCCCCATGGACCTGAGCACCCTCGTCACCCTCACCACCGGCGCCGCCCTGCTGACCTGCGTCCTGGCCGTCCTCGGACTGCACGCCTACGCCACGGGCCGGGCCCAGCGGGCGGAACTCGTCGACCGGCTCGCCCTGACCAGCGGTGCTCCACAGGGCCGCAGGCGCCGCTTCCGCTCCCTCGACCGCCGCCTGCGGCGCACCGCCCTCGGCCGGAAACTCGAACTGAGGCTGGCCGCCACCGGCCTCGACATCACCCCCGGCGAGTTCACCGCCTGCATGCTCGTCGTCGTCGCCGCCCTCTGGCTGATCGGCCAGGCCGCCCTGGCCCCCTTCTTCGGCCCGCTCGCCGGACTCCTCGGCATCTGGGCGGCGGTGCAGTTCCTCAACTGGCAGCGCGCCAGACGCATCGAGAAGTTCATCAACCAGCTTCCCGAACTGGCCCGCATCCTGGCCAACGCCACCCAGGCAGGCCTCGCCCTGCGCACCGCCATCGGCATGGCCGCCGAGGAACTGGAGGCCCCGGCGGGCGAGGAACTGGGAAAGGTGGCCCACCAGCTGGCCCTGGGCGCGTCCATGGACGACGCCCTCGGTGAGCTGGCGGACCGGCTGCCCTCGCGCGAACTCGTCGTCCTGGTCACCACCCTGGTTCTCTCCAACCGGGCCGGCGGTCAGGTGGTGAGTGCCCTGCGCAACCTCACCGAGACCCTGGAGGAGCGCAAGGAGACCCGCCGCGAGGTCCGCACCCAGCTCTCCCAGGTCAACATGACCTCGTACGCGGTGCCGGTGCTCGGCGTCGGCGCGCTCTTCCTGATGAACGGCGTCAAGGCGGGCGCCCTGGACCGCATGACGGGCTCACCGCTCGGCCAGGCCGCGGTGATCATCGCCTTCGCGCTGTACGCCGTCGGCTTCTTCCTCATCCGCCGGATGTCCCGCATCGACGTCTGACCGGTCGACGGCAGCGCCGGAAAGGAGAGGATCGACGATGGCATGGCTGCTCGCACTCGGGATGGGCCTCGGCGTCTGGGGCGCCTTCGCCGGCATCCGCATGTACCGCGCGGACGCCCGGCTCCCCAGCGACCTCGCGCTCGCACTGGAGGTCGGCTCCACCCGCACCGGGGCGGTGGGCTCGCTCATCGACCGCATGGGCATGCGCTACGCCCCCGCCGTACTGCGCCTGATGGGCCCCAAGCTGGTCGCACGCTACCGCCGCAAGATCGACCTGGCCGGCAACCCCGGCGGCCTGACCATCGACCGGTACGCGGCCCGCCGTGCGGTGTACGGCTTCCTGGGCGGCTTCGGCGGCCTGCTCTGCCTGCTGCGCGGCCAGTTCGTCGTCGCCCTGCTCCTCTTCGCGTTCGGCGCGTTCTGGACCGAGGTGGGCATCTGGTCGGCGATCCGGATCCGCCGGGACGTGATCGAGCGGACGCTGCCCGACTTCCTCGACGTCCTCGCCGTCGTCGTCAGCGCGGGCCTCGGCTTCCGCCAGGCACTGGACCGGGTGGCCTCCCGCTACGAGGGCCCGTGGGCGGACGAACTGCGCATCACCCTGCGCCAGATGGACCTCGGCATGAGCCGCCGCGAGGCCTTCGCGGAACTGCGCCGCCGGAACGACTCCGAACAGGTCGCGATGTTCGTCACCGCCCTCCAGCAGGGCGAGGAACTGGGCGCGCCGATCGTCGACACCCTCGTCTCCCTGGCCAAGGACATGCGCCGCACCGACGCGCAGAACGCCCGCCGCAAGGCCGCCCGCGCGGTCCCCAAGGCCACCATGATGATCACCACCTTCATGGTCCCGGCCACCCTCATCCTCCTCGGCGCGGGCCTGCTCCTGGGCTCCGGCGTGGACTTCGGCTCTGTCACGGGGAAGTAGGAAGACAGGTGGCCACGGACATGCCGTCCAAGGAGGAACACCTCCGCCCGTACGGCCCACGCCCCGCCGCGAAGGCGACACCGGAGCCCCTGCCGGCCGTACCGGGACCCCGGGGCCCACGGGAGCAGCCGGCTCCGCCGGAACAGCCGGGGTCAGGCGTGCCGGGGGCGCATGAACAGCCGGGTCCAGGGGAGCAGCCGGGGGCGCCGGAACAGTCGGGCCGACGGCCGCAAGACTCCGCTGGTCCGGACGCGCGGGGGGCCGTCGGGCCGATTCCGCGGATGTCCACCGGCCCGGTCCCGCGGGGGACCACCGGACCGGTCCCGCGGCTGCCCGCCGGACCGGAGCAGCGGGGGGCCACCCGCCCGATCCCGCGGGGGACCACCGGCCCGGACCGGCGGGGGACCACCGGCCCGGACCGGCGGCTGCCCGCCGGACCGGAGGATCCGCAGGAACCCACCCCCCTGGACCCACAGGGCTTCGCCGCCCCGGCCCCGCAGGGCCTTTCCGTTCCGGCCGATCCGGGCCTCCCCACCTCCACCCCCGCCCCGCGCCGCCGGACCGAACCCCCAGGGACTCGCCCCCCTGGACCGAACCCTGCCGCACCCGCCCCGCAGGGCCTCGCCGCTCCGGAGAGGCTTCAGATCAGTGCCCTCCAGGCGATGTGCCGGCACGTCTTCGCCTTCCGGCTGGCGATGATCGCCCTGTCCGCCCCGGCCGCCCTCGTCCACGCCGCCCCCGGCCTGGCCGTACGCCTCGTCGGTGCCGCGGTGGTCGTCACCTTCATGGGCTCCTACGTCCTCTTCCGCGACTGGGAACGCTTCGGCCCGCTGCTCCTGCGCCACCCCACCCTGCTGGCCCTGGACACCCTCTTCGGCGCGCTCCTGCTCGTCGCGGCCGGCCCGGACAGCACCCTGGCCTACGTCAGCGTCTGCACGCCCCTGCTCGCAGGCCTCGTCTACGGCTGGCGCGGCGCCGCGATCTTCGCCTCGCTCCAGTCCCTCATCCTGTTCCTTGTCTACGCCGCGACCAGGGAACTGCACGCCAACCTCGCCCAGTCCGCCCTCTTCCCCGGACTGTGCGTCGTCGTGGGCGCGGCCGGCGCCACCCAGCGCACGCTGCTCCTCCGCTTCGGCGAGGCCAGCCGGACACTGACCGCGGTCCAGGCCCGCCTCGCCGTCAGCGAGGCCGTGAGCGCCGAGCGGGCCCGCCTCGCCCGGGAGATGCACGACTCCGTGGCGAAGACCCTGCACGGCGTGGCGCTGGCCGCCGACGGACTGGCCCGCTCGGCCGGCGCGGACCGCCCCGACCCCGCCTTGATCCGGCAGCAGGCGGACCTCGTCGCCCGCTCGGCCCGCCGCGCCGCGGCCGAGTCCCGCGCGCTGCTGACGGACCTGCGACGCGCACACGACCCGGACCACGGCCCGGACGGCGGAAGAGACCTGCTCGCCGAACTCGACGCGGAGGTGCGCGACTTCAGCGCCCGCACCGGCCTGCCCGCCGCCTGCCTCCCGCCCGAGGGCGCCACGGCGGGAGGAACGCCCCCGCTCCTGTCGCCCGCAGTGGCGCGCCAGCTCCGCTCCATCGCCGCGGAGGCGATGGAGAACGCGCACCGCCACGCAGCGCCGAGCCGCGTCGACGTGCGGGTGGGCCGCGACGGCGGCCTGCTGCGCCTCAGCGTCGTCGACGACGGCCGGGGCCTGCCCCCGGGCACCACCATCGGACAACTGCGCCGCACCGGCCACTTCGGCCTGGTCGGCATGGCGGAGAGGGCAGCGGCGATCGGCGCCCGCCTGACCATCGGCCCGGGACGCCACGCGAAGGGCACCGCGGTGTCCCTCGAACTACCGCTGGACGCCCTGCCGCCCCGCCCCCCGCCTCCACCGCCGTGACCGCCGCTCCCGTCCGGTGGACCCCCCCGCAAACAGCCCCTCACCCACCACTCGCCCCGAGCCCGAGAGGAGGCCCGATGCCGCACGAGACACCGCCGCGCCCGCCCTCGCCCCAGGGCCCGGATCCCCACCGTCGCGCGCCCCTGCGGGTCGTCGTCGCGGACGACAACCCGGTGGTCCGGGCCGGTCTCACCGCCCTGCTCTCCGGCCGCGAGGACATCACGGTCGTGGCGGAGGCGGCGGACGGCCGCGAGGCCTGCGAAGCCACGCACCAGCACCGCCCGGACGTCGTCCTGCTCGACGTCCGCATGCCCGGCGTCGACGGCATCTCCGCCCTGCCCCACCTGGTGCCGGTCGCCCCGGTGCTGATGCTCACCTACAGCGGCGAACCGGAGGTCGTGCGGGAGGCCCTGCGCAGGGGCGCGGCCGGTTACCTGGTCCACGGCGAGTTCACGGCCGGCCAGCTGATCGACGCGGTGCGGGACGTCAGCCAGGGGCACGCCCGCTTCACGTCGACGGCGACGGGAGCGCTGCTGGCCCAACTGCGCCGTGGCCCGGCGCCCGCCGGGGGTTCCCTGTCGGACGGCTTGGGCGAGATGGATGCGAACGCACACGTCAAGGAACCCTCAACAACCAATAATCGACGTATCCCTGCGGAAACCCTTTCGCAGATGCAATCATCTGTGAGACAGTCGTCCCCGGTCGACAGGTCGAGGTTCCACCTCAGCGCGAGGGAGGCGGAGATCATGGACCTCATCGCGTCCGGCATGACGAACCGGCAGATCGCCACCGCGTGCTTCATCAGCGAGAAGACCGTCAAGAACCACGTCAACCGCATCTTCGCCAAGCTCCACAGCACCAGCCGCGCCGAGGCCGCCGCGAAGTGGCTGGGCACGGCCCCCGGCTCCACGCCACGGGAAGCGAGGTGACCTGGGATGCCGGTACGGATCTGGGCCCGGAATTGGGCCCACGGACCCTCGGCCGCCCCGCCCGCCCGGCCGTACGTTGCCCCCGCCGCAACCGGCACCGCGCCCGAACCCGGAGGGGAACACCATGAGCAACCTGATGCTGAAGACCGTGGTGGCGACCAAGGTCCGCGTGAACGGCTGGAAGAACACCACCACCCGAGCGATGCAACGCCGCGCCGGCGACAAGGGGCAGACGGCGGTGGAGTATCTGGGCATCCTCGCCGTCGTCGTGGCGATCGTCCTGGTCATCAATGGCACGAGCATCGGGCAGACGATCCTGAACAAGATCACAGGACTGATCGGCAAGGTCGGCAATTGACGCACCTCCGCCGGTGCGGTGACGCAGGACAGGCCTTCCCCATCTACATCACGGTGGTGGCGGGCCTGCTCTTTCTCGGGTTGGCGTACTTCGCGGTCGGCCAGGCGACGGTGAACCGAAGTGGTGCGCAGACGGCTGCCGACGCTGCAGCGCTCGCTGCTGCGCAGGACACCCGGGACCAGCTCGCGGCTGAGTGGTTGAAGGACGTGGCGGATCCGGACGAGTGGCAGAGGATCTTCGACGGCAACGGTGACGGGCTCGAACCGTCCTGCTGGCGCGCCTACGAACTCGCCGAGCGGAACGACGCCCAGGTACGTGACTGTGTGCAGAGCGGTCCGCTCAGCTACACAGTCGATGTGGTGACGAACAAGGCGATGGGCAAGTCGGTCGTCCCCATCACCGAGAGCAAGCACTCGAAGGCGCACGCCACTGCGGTGATCGAGCGGCTCTGTACGTTCGAGCCCCTGCCCGCGGACGCGGACCGTTCTGTGCTGCCGCGCCTCGTCTGCAAGAACAACCGGTACTGGGACCACCTGGACCCCAAGGACGTCACCGACCTCCCTCGGCCTCAAGACCTGTTCGACGTCCACCTGGCCGACTGACTCCCGAACACAGAGCGACGAAGGAAGCAGAGCGATGAGCATTCGGTTCACTGTGAGGGCCCGCAGGGGGCTACTCGCGTTGACCATGGCGGCCGGTCTGGCCGTCGGTGCGGTCGGCTGCGGCAGCGGCGGCGATGACGACAAGCCCCAGGCGCCCACCGCCTCGGCCTCCAAAGGCGGCGGCGGTTCGGTCCCGAGTGCTCAGGAGGAGCAGTCGCAAGCTCCATTGGCAGAGCTTCGGGGGCCGGACGGTCTGCTTTTCGATGTCGCTTCTGCCCAGCGGGACTCCGGTGGCTTCGTCACCGTGAACGGCAGCATCAAGAACGACGGGGCCAAGTCAGCCGTCCTCCCGTCTCAGATGAGTGGGGATGAGACCGAGATCATCAAGCATGGTCAGTCGCTCGGTGGAGCCACCCTGGTGGATTCCAACGGAAAGAAGCGCTACTACGTGCTCCGGGACACAGACGGACGCCCACTGACGACGGTTGGTCTGACGACGATCGAGTCAGGCCAGACCATCCCCGTCTTCATGCAATTCCCCGCCCCCCCGCCCGGCACCACCGACGTGACCCTGCAACTCCCCACCTTCTCCAGCGGCACCGTCAAGATCTCCGGGTGAGGCGGCCACCATGACCCACACCCCAGCCCGGCTCCCTCTCGCCCTGGGCGTCGTCGCCCTCCTGCTCGCCGCCGACCTCTGCGGAGCCGCCGCGGCCCGTGCCGACGGCACCGCCCCGAGTGTCCCGCCGGGCACCGAGTCCTCCGCCGCGCCCCCCGTGAAGGTCGATCCGAACGACCCGGACCTCAAGCTCCCGGAGGGGGCGACCCTCGCCGCGCCGAAGGTGCTGGACATCAAGTCGGTGGTCGAGGACCAGGGCGGCGAGGAACGCCGTGAGGACACCAACACGGACGTGACGTTCGCGCTGCAGGCCGAGGTGCTGTTCGCCAAGGACAGCGCCAAACTCAGCGACCAGGCCAGGTCCCGCATCGACGCCATCGCCCAGGAGATCAGGAAGCAGAACGCCTCCCAGGTCCGGGTCTTCGGCTTCACCGACAACCTCGGCACCCACGAACACGGCGTCGTCCTGTCCAAGCAGCGCGCCAACGCCGTCCAGGACGTCCTCTCCCAGGAGCTGAACGATCCGGCCATCACCTTCGACGTGCGCGGCTACGCCGAGGACTACCCCATCGCGGACAACGCCACGGAGGACGGCCGCAAGAAGAACCGCCGAGTGGAGGTCACCTTCCCGCGCACCCAGAGCTGACCGCCCGGAGCCGACCGCCCGGAGCTGACCGCCCCCGGACCTGACTGCGGACCAACGCCGGGACGCGCGTCGCCTACACGGTGATCTCCGCGACCGGTGCTCAGTCCGGGTGAACGAGCCCTGGGGCTCCAGCAGGGAAATCCGCCTCCACCGTCACCCGCACCCCGGCCCGCACCCCCCACCGCGCCATCGCCCCCGCCGCCGCCTCCAGGACGTGCCGGGAGCGGAGGCGGGGCCGGCCCAGGCGGCCCGGCCGCATCGTGACGACGGCGAGGACCCGCAGGCCGCGGTCGAGGTAGGCGACGTCGATGGGGACACGCATGCCGAAGGTGTGGATGCTGCCCGCGGGGGAGAGGAGGAGGGCGCCGTCGACGGCGTCGCGGCCGAGCAGCCCGCGCGTGCGGGCCCGGTAGGACGTCGCCAGTTCGAGAGGGACCGTCACCGCCCCCGCTCCCGCCTCCCCTTCGCCCCCTCCGTCTCCGTCGCCCGCACCCCCGGGCACGACCAGCCGGCCCCGTCCGTCCCGCCAGCGTCCTGCCATGCCGGGCCGCCCTCCCGCTCCGCCGCGAAGTGTCCGGCCGACCGTATCCCCCAGCCGGCAGCCCCGCCACGGGCGCGTCAGGAGCACGCCACCGGCACGTCATGGGTACGCCGCCGACACGCACTGGGCCCGCGAGCCCGGACCCTGGGTCCACGGGCCCATGCCGTACCGCCCGGTCCCCCGCTAGGGTCCCGGCGTGCGCGTACTCCTGATCGTGGTCGCCGTCCTGTGGGGCGCGGGCGCCGGGCTGCTGGTGCCCCGGGCCGCGCACCGCCTGTCGGTGGCCGCCGGTGAGCCGTGGCGGGCGGAGTGTCCCGGCGGACACACGATCACCGGGGTGTTCGGCGGCTGGCTGGGCCCGGCCCGCTGCACCTCCACCGCACCCCACACCCACCCCGCCCCGCTCGCGCCCTACAGCGACCCAGCCCCGCCGGCACCCCCCGAAGCCGCACCCCGAACAACCACCCCCGCACCCCACCAACCCACCCCCACCACACCCCCCGAAGCCGCCCCCCACAAAGCCGCAGCCAGCGGCACCCCCGACACCCCCACCCCCCACACGGCCACCGCCCCTCACACCGCCACCGCCCACCCCCGCGCCTCCCGAACACCCCACCCCACCCCCGCTGCCACCCCCAACTGCGCCGCATACGGCCCCAGCACCCCCCTCGTCACCGCCGTCACCGCGCTCGTGTGCGCCGTCCTCGCCGCCGCCACCGGGCCGCACCCCGAGGCGGCGGTCTGGCTGCTCGCCGCGCCGGCCGGTGTGCTGCTCGCGCTCGTCGACCACCGCGTCCACCGGCTCCCGGACGTCCTGACCCTGCCGCTGGCCGCCGCGACCGCGGCGCTGCTGGGTGTCGCCGCGCTCGCTCCCGCCGCCTCCGGTTCCTGGCCGAGGGCGCTGCTCGGCGGTCTCGCGCTGGGCGCCTGCTACTTCGTGCTCTTCCTCGTCAACCCGGCCGGCCTGGGCTTCGGCGACGTCAAACTGGCCCTCGCCCTGGGCACGGTCCTCGGCTGGTACGGCTGGCCGGTGCTGGTCACGGGCGGCTTCGCCGGGCTGTTCTACGGAGCCGTGTACGGGCTGGGACTGATCGTGCTGCGCGGGGCGGGGCGCGGCGCGACGATGCCGCTGGGACCGTTCATGATCGGCGGTGCGTTCACGGGAGTGCTGCTGGGGGCGGCCGCCGTGGCATGAGGCGGGCGGGACGTGGGGAGGAAGCCCGCATGACCGGACTCGGCGTCGTCTTCCGCCCCCAACTGCCCCCCGAGTGGCTGCGTTCGATCGCCCGCCTCGCCGACGAGGCGGGGCTCGAGGAGCTGTGGCTGTGGGAGGACTGCTTCCTGGAGGGCGGGATCTCCACGGCCGCCGCCGCCCTGGCCTGGACGGAGCGGGTCCGGATCGGCGTCGGCCTGCTGCCCGTCCCGCTGCGCAACGTCGCCGTCACCGCGATGGAGGCGGCCACGCTGCACCGGCTCTTCCCCGGCCGCGCCCGGCTCGGTGTCGGGCACGGCGTGCAGGACTGGATGGGGCAGGTCGGGGCGCGCGCCGAGTCCCCGCTGACGCTGCTGCGCGAGCACCTGGGCGCGCTGCGCGCCCTGCTGGGCGGTGAGCGGGTCACCACGGACGGCCGGTACGTCCGCCTGACCGACGTGGCCCTGGACTGGCCGCCGCCCGCGGGCAGCGACGTCCCGGTCCTCGCCGGTGCCACCGGGCCGCGCACGCTCCGCCTGTCCGGTGAGGCGGCCGACGGCACGATCCTGACCGTCGCGACCTCCCCGGAGGGGGTCCGCCGGGCCCGCCGGCTCATCGACGAGGGACGCGAGGCCGCGGGCCGCGACGACCCGCACCGCGTCGTCGTCTACCTGCTCACCACCACCGGCCCCGACGCCGAGCGACGGCTGCGGGCCGAGCTGGCCGCCGAGGGGCTGGCGGCCGTCCCCGGCCTGGGGGTCGCCGGTGACGCCCAGGACGTCGCCAAGGCCGTGTCGGCGCTCGCCGACGCCGGTGCCGACACGGTGGTCCTCCAGCCGACGGCCGACGAACCCGACCCGGAGGGCTTCGTCCGGTTCGCCGCCCGCCAGGTGCGCCCGCTGGTGTCCTGACGGCGCCGGACCGCGCGGAGCGGCCGCCGCCGGAAATCCGGCGGCGGCCCAGGCCCGTACCTGGGAGGATCGCTGCCATGGCAGACCGTCAGCACCGCACGTTCGAGGACCTCGTGGCCGAAGGGGCGGCCGTGCCCACCGAGGGGTGGGACTTCTCCTGGTTCGCGGGGCGCGCCACCGAGGAGCGGCCCTCCTGGGGGTACGCCGTGTCGGTGGCCGGCCGGCTGGCCACCGCGCAGGCCGTCCTCGACGTGCAGACCGGAGGAGGGGAGGTGTTCGGCTTCGCCCTCGGCCGGGCCGCCCGGGTCCCGGCGCTCCTGGCCGCCACCGAGGGGTGGCCGCCCAACGTGGCCAAGGCCACCGAACTGCTGCGCCCGCACGGTGTCGTGGTCGTCGCCGCGGACGAGGACGCGCCCCTGCCGTTCGCCCCGGGCGCCTTCGACCTCGTCGTCAGCAGGCACCCCGTCCGCCCGCACTGGACGGAGATCGCCCGCGTGCTGCGCCCCGGCGGTACGTACTTCGCCCAGCACGTCGGACCGGCCAGCGTCTTCGAACTCGTCGAGTACTTCCTGGGTCCGCAGCCCGAGGAGGTCCGCCGGGCCCGCCACCCCGAGCAGGAGCGGGCACAGGCCGAGGCGGCCGGTCTCGACGTGGCCGCCCTGCGGTCCGAGAGGCTGCGCGTGGAGTTCCACGACATCGCGGCCGTCGTGCACTTCCTGCGCAAGGTGGTCTGGATGGTCCCCGGCTTCACGGTGGAGGCGTACGAGCCCCGGCTGCGGGAGCTGCACGAGCGGATGACGGCCGACGGCCCGTTCGTGGCGCACAGCACCCGCCATCTCTTCGAGGCCCGCAAGCCGAGCTGAGGGGCCCGCGGCGGCCCCGGCGGCCCTCCCGGGCAGTCACAGTTTCCACATCGTTATCGCATTCCCCTCCCGTCACTGCTCCGTCCGGCGTAAGTTCAGACCAACGAAATTCGCGTGAGCAAAGTCGCGCGGGTGGCATCGCGCAGTGGAGGGGGCTGCGCGGCGCCGGGCCCCCCTGATGGCGGCCACCGGTCCCCGCCCGGCCGTACGGGGCCCCGGGCGCCCCCGGCGTCAAGCGGGTGTGAACGGTGGGGTCGCCCGGGAGGGGTAATCGAGGACAACTCGCCGCCCGCCCCCGGATGGCGCAAACCCTGCATATCCTGTCTCATTCGGCCGAATTTCCCTGTGGATTCGCTGTCATCCGGCCACGACCGACCAGGGAATGGCAGGTTCCGTGCTCGTCGGCCCGTCGCCGGGTGATTCCGGAGAGTAGTTGTGGCGCGCTGATGCACGCAGCATCACTTACGAAGGGTTATGGTGGAAACCCCCCCTCGGGCCGGTCCGTCTCCCCCCCACGGACCGGCCCGTTTTTCTTTCCGCTTCCGTCCGCCCCCTCCGCCCCCTTGGCGCCGGTGCCCGTGCGGCGCGGAGCACGGATCCGGGGCGGCCGGACGCCGGGGCGCGCGTGACCGCCCGTTGGGGGACCCTGGGGGTGCCGGGGGTAGGCTTCGCCCCGGGGACCGCCATACGGACGAGGCCGCCGCACGGGCAGGGAACGCCCCCGGCTGCGCCTGTCCGATCCATACGGAGGGGCTGACGAACACGTGAACCTGCGCGACAAGCTGCGCAGCCTGCTGGTCAGGCTGTACGCGCGCCGGGTGGAAGGCCACCTGGACCACGCTCAGGTGCCCAAGCACATCGGCGTCATCATGGACGGCAACCGCCGCTGGGCGAAGGCCTCGGGTTCCACCACCGTGCACGGACACCGGGCCGGCGCCGACAAGATCGAGGAGTTCCTCGGCTGGTGCACCGAGACGGACGTCGAGGTCGTCACCCTCTGGCTGCTGTCCACGGACAACTTCGACCGGCCCCAGGACGAGCTGGTCCCGCTGCTCGGCATCATCGAGGACGTCGTCCGGACGCTGGCCGCCGACGGCCGCTGGCGCGTGCACCACGTCGGCACCATGGACCTGCTCCCCTCCGGCATGCAGGCCGTCCTCAAGGAGGCGGAGGAGGCCACCGCCGACGTCCAGGGAATAGTGGTCAACGTCGCCATCGGGTACGGCGGGCGCCAGGAGATCGCCGACGCCGTGCGCTCCATGCTGCACGACGCCCACGACCGGGGCGTGTCCATGGAGGACCTCGCCGAGGCCGTCGACGTCGAGATGATCGGCCGGCACCTCTACACCCGGGCCCAGCCCGACCCCGACCTCGTCATCCGCACCAGCGGCGAGCAGCGGCTGTCCGGATTCATGCTCTGGCAGACCGCGCACTCCGAGTACTACTTCTGCGAGGTCTTCTGGCCGGCCTTCCGCAAGGTCGACTTCCTGCGCGCGCTGCGCGACTACGCGGCCCGTCACCGCCGCTACGGCGGCTGACCCGGGCGGACGGCCCGCCGGGCCCGTACCCGTCTTCACGAGGAGTTCATCCGTGCGCCGTGCCCCGCTTCTGCATGGCGGTGCATGTTCGAGGGCATAACCCAGGCAGGTCGACACCCGAACCCCGGGTGTCGGATCTCAGCGGGCGGCTCGGGGCCGTCCGCCCGGGAGGCCCGTTGCACCAGCCCGACCGTGCGGTCACAGTGCGGACGAAGACGTGGAGGGCCGGTTCCCGGCCCGCGCATCGCGGCCGGCGACCGGCCCCGATGCCCCCACCCTCCCGGCCCGGCATCCACCTCGTCGCTCCCCGACCTCATCCGAGGGGGTACGTCCTTCCGTGGTGACCAGCACAAAGCGCCACAAGCCAGACCGGCGCACCTACGTTCTCGACACCAGCGTCCTGCTGGCGGACCCGAACGCCCTGACCCGCTTCGACGAGCACGAGGTCGTGCTCCCCATCGTCGTGGTCACGGAACTGGAGGCCAAGCGGCACCATCCCGAACTCGGCTACTTCGCCCGGCAGGCCCTGCGCCTGCTGGACGACTACCGGGTCCGGCACGGTCGCCTGGACGCCCCCATCCCGATCGGGGACCTCGGCGGGACGGTCCGGGTCGAGCTGAACCACTCGGACCCCAGCGTGCTGCCCACCGGCTACCGCCTGGGGGACAACGACTCGCGCATCCTCGCGGTCGCCCGCAACCTGCAGGCCGAGGGATTCGACGTCACCGTCGTCTCGAAGGACCTGCCGCTGCGGATCAAGGCGTCCTCCGTGGGACTCCTCGCCGAGGAGTACCGGGCGGAACTCGCCATCACCGACGCCTCCGGCTGGACCGGCATGGCCGAACTGACGCTGCCCGCCGAACAGGTGGACATCCTCTTCGACCAGGGGCACCTCCACGTCCCCGAGGCCGCCGAGCTGCCCGTGCACACCGGGCTGACGATCCATTCGGAGCGCGGCAAGGCGCTGGGGCGTGTCACCCCGGACGGTGCCGTGCGCCTGGTGCGCGGGGACCGGGAGGCGTTCGGCATCAAGGGCCGCAGCGCCGAGCAGCGGATCGCGCTCGACCTGCTCCTCGACCCGGACGTCGGGATCGTGTCGATGGGCGGCCGGGCCGGCACCGGCAAGTCGGCGCTGGCGCTGTGCGCGGGCCTGGAGGCGGTGCTGGAGCGCCGCCAGCACCAGAAGGTGATGGTCTTCCGTCCGCTGTACGCGGTCGGCGGGCAGGAGCTGGGCTATCTGCCCGGCACCGAGGCGGAGAAGATGAGCCCGTGGGCGCAGGCCGTCTTCGACACGCTGTCGGCCGTCACCTCGCGCGAGGTCATCGAGGAGGTCACCGCGCGCGGGATGCTGGAGGTGCTGCCGCTCACGCACATCCGCGGCCGGTCGCTGCACGACGCGTTCGTCATCGTGGACGAGGCGCAGTCCCTGGAGCGCAACGTCCTGCTGACGGTGCTGTCCCGGATCGGCGCGGACTCGCGGGTGGTGCTCACCCATGACGTGGCGCAGCGGGACAACCTGCGGGTCGGCCGCTACGACGGTGTCGTCGCCGTCGTGGAGAAACTGAAGGGGCATCCGCTCTTCGCGCACGTCACGCTGACGCGGTCCGAGAGGTCGCAGATCGCCGCCCTGGTGACCGAAATGCTGGAGGACGGGCACCTCTGACCGTCGTTCGCACCATTGCTCCACTCGGGGGCATATGTGCGGGAGTTGGCGCCGTCCGGCAAAGGCCGAGAGCCTAGCCGGGCGGCGCCGTCACGCGTGGGCATTTCCCGAAATCCCGTGGGCCGAACGTGGTGTGAGCTTTCCCACGCAACTCAGAATTGCCTCTCGGCGTTCGGTTACGGCAGAGTCTCATTCCTGTCAGGCCCCGCATACGACACAGCTGTGCCCCCAGCGGCGTAGCGCCCCCAGAGCATCACCCTCAACTCCATAACGGCGTCGTATGCCGCCCGAAGCACCACGCGGCTCTCCCGTCACGGGAGTTGTCCACCGGGCCCGCGCCTCCGTGACCCGTAGTTGGGAGGCCAGTGCCAGGGGCACGATCGCGTCCGCGAGGGTCACCGAAGCGGGCGATGCTGGAAGGAAACCGTGTGAGCCGGATCTCGGTCCGGGGACTCGCAGTGGCCTCCGCCACCGCGGTCACCGCCGTCGGAAGCGTCGTGGGTGTTGCCTCGGGCAGCACCGCGCAGAACAACGACGCCGAAGCGATGGCAGCCGACGCCACCCTCCTCGCGGACATCCCGGTGGGCCAGCAGGCCCCCGTGCAGACCGCGTCCCTCACGCAGCAGGCCGACGCCCAGGCGATCGCCGCGGACGCCGGCGCCAAGAAGGACGCCGAGGAGGCGGCCCGCAAGGCGGCCGCCGAGACCGCGATCGCGAAGAAGGAGGCCGCCGAGAAGGCGGCCAAGGAGGCGAAGCAGCGGGAGGAGCAGAAGAAGGCGACCACCCGCAGCACGCGTGACGCCTCCGACTTCCCCGTCCAGGGCTCCTACACCGTGGCCCAGGTGCAGGCGATCGCCCGGCAGATCGTGCCGAGCGGCCAGTTCCAGTGCTTCAGCAACATCGTGAACCACGAGTCCACCTGGAACTACCAGGCGGTCAACCCCTCCTCGGGCGCTTACGGCCTCGTCCAGGCGCTGCCCGCGGGCAAGATGGCGTCCGCGGGCGCCGACTGGCGGACCAACCCGGCCACGCAGATCAAGTGGGGCCTCAACTACATGAACGTCCGCTACGGCAGTCCGTGCGACGCCTGGTCGTACTGGCAGGTGAACCACAACTACTGAGCCGCCCGGCGTGCTCAACCCCGCGCAGCCCCTCCCCGTCCTAGGGGGAGGGGCTTTTGCCATGTAGCGTCTGTCGGAACGACTCCAGGGGGCGTGGTGGTCAAGGACGGGGGAAGAGGACGGATCATGTCGCGAGTTCCAGGGTGGCTCGGCCGGCTCGGTGCCGGACTGACCGAGATGGGTGAGCGGTTGGACGAGCGTCGCGCCGAGGTGGAGAAGGACCACTCCGCTCCCGAGCCGGAGCCGTCCGCGGACCCGGTGGTGCCCGTCGATCACGTGACCGTCGTCCCCGCCCGTCCCGACCCGGCCCAGGCCGTGCCCTGGGGGGTGCGGGTGGCCGCCGAGGCCGGCTGGCGCGTCCTCGTCCTCGCCGGCACCGTCTGGGTGCTGATGAAGGTCATCAGCGCCGTGCAGCTGGTGGTGCTGGCCTTCGTCGCCGCGCTGCTCATCACGGCCCTGCTCCAGCCCACGGTGGCCCGGCTGCGGCGCCACGGGCTGCCGCGCGGACCGGCCACCGCGCTCACCGCGATCCTCGGCTTCGTCATCATGGGCCTGATCGGCTGGTTCGTGACCTGGCAGGTCATGGAGAACATCGACAACCTCTCCAACCAGATCCAGGACGGCATCGACGAACTGCGCAAGTGGCTGCTGAACAGCCCCTTCCACGTCACCGACAAGCAGATCAACCAGATCGCCAAGAGCCTGCGGGACGCCATCGGCGCGAACACCGACCAGATAACGTCCGCCGGTCTGGAGGGCGTCACGGTCATCGTGGAGGCCCTGACCGGGATCCTGCTGACGATGTTCTCGACGCTGTTCCTGCTCTACGACGGGCGGCGGATCTGGGAGTGGACGCTGAAGCTGGTGCCGGCGGCGGCCCGTCCGGGCGTGGCCGGGGCCGGCCCGCGCGCCTGGCGCACGCTGACGGCGTACGTGCGCGGCACGGTGATCGTGGCGCTGATCGACGCGATCTTCATCGGCCTCGGGATCTACTTCCTGAACGTGCCGATGGCGGTGCCGCTGGCCGTGTTCATCTTCCTGTTCGCCTTCGTCCCGCTGGTGGGCGCGGTGGTGTCGGGCGCGCTCGCGGTGGTCGTCGCGCTGGTCACCCAGGGTGTGTTCACCGCCGTGATGACGCTGGTCGTCGTGCTCGCCGTCCAGCAGATCGAGGGGCACGTCCTCCAGCCGTTCATCCTCGGCCGCGCGGTGCGGGTGCACCCGCTGGCGGTGGTCCTGTCGGTCGCGGCGGGCGGCATGATCGCGGGGATCGGCGGGGCGGTGGTCGCCGTGCCGCTGGTGGCGGTCACCAACACGGTGGTGGGCTACCTGCGCCAGTACTCCCGGGAGGCGGCGCTGCGGCACGCCCGGCCGCGGGCGGCCGCGACGGCGGGGGCCCCCGCGCCGGGTACCGCACCGGCGGCCGCCACCGAGGTGGACGCGGCACCGGTGGCGGCGCCCGCCGCGGCCACACCGCCGGACGCAGGGCCGTCCGAGCCGCCGGCGCCCACCGAGGAGACGTAGCCGAGCCGGACGGCGCCGAGGCCCGGGCCGGGATCCTGGTCTCCCGGGCGGGCGAGGCGGGCCTCGCCGTCGGGGCGCACACCACCGCGGCGGGCACCCGGTTCCCGCGCTGACCTGGACGGTCGGTGAGGACGAGAAACGGGACGGCACGCTGGCCCCGCTCCCGGGCGCGCGGCTTCCGCAGCAGTGCGTGGCCCCGCCGCCGGGGCGGCACCACGCCGGTGTCCCGCCCCGGCAACGCGGGAGGGGCCCCACCCGATGCCCGGGCGGGGCCCCTCCTGCGGCGTTCTCACGGAGTCACTCCGCGAGGACGGCCTCCGCCTCCAGCGTCACGCCGACGGCCTGGATCACCGAGGCGATCTTGAAGGCCTCCTGGACGACCTCACGCTCGACGCCCGCCTTGCGCAGGACCTGCTCGTGCGAGTCCAGGCACATGCCGCAGCCGTTGATGGCCGAGACCGCGAAGGACCACAGCTCGAAGTCGGTCTTGTCGACGCCGGGGTTGCCGATGACGTTCATCCGCAGACCGGCGCGCAGGGTGCCGTACTCGTGGTCCGACAGCAGGTGCCGGGTGCGGTAGAAGACGTTGTTCATCGCCATGATCGCCGCCGCGGACTTGGCCGCGGTGTACGCCTCCGGCGACAGGTTCGCCTTCGCCTCCGGCTCCAGCTCGCGCAGGACGATCGGCGACCGCGAGGCGATGGCCGTGGCCAGCACCGTGCCCCACAGCTGCTGCGCGGGCAGGTCGCTGTTGCCGATGACCGAGCCCAGGTTGAGCTTGAGGTCCTTGGCGTAGTCCGGGACGGCGGACTTCAGGGAGTCGAGGGACATGCCTCACTCACCAGCCAGCAGCGCGACCGGGTCGAGGGTCTCGTCGCCCTTGCTCCAGTTGCACGGGCACAGCTCGTCGGTCTGCAGCGCGTCCAGGACCCGCAGGACCTCCTTGGGGTTACGGCCGACCGAGCCCGCCGTCACCATGGTGAACTGGATCTCGTTGTTCTGGTCCACGATGAAGACCGCGCGCTTGGCGAAGCCGTCCTCGTCCTCGATGCCCAGCTCGCGCATCAGCTCGTGCTTGGAGTCGGCCATCATCGGGAAGGGCAGCTCGAGCAGGTCCGGGTGGTCCTTGCGCCAGGCGTGGTGGACGAACTCCGAGTCACCGGAGAAGCCCAGGACCTGGGCGTCGCGGTCGGCGAACTCGTCGTTCAGCTTGCCGAAGGCCGCGATCTCGGTGGGGCACACGAAGGTGAAGTCCTTGGGCCAAGCGAAGATCACCTTCCACTTGCCCTCGTAGGTCTTGTGGTTGATCTTCTCGAACTCCTTGCCCTTCTCCAGCGAGACGCAGGCGGTCAGTTCGAACTCGGGGAACTTGTCACCGACAGTGAGCACACGCTCTCCTTGCAGCGAAGAAACACCGGCTTTGCCCGTGTTTCCCATGGGTTGGACCCTGATGATGTTGGCACAGAGTCAATTGATTACGGAAATAGCTACACTCGGTCGGGTTGATCGGAGGTGGTTATCAGTGACCGTCGGTAGTGCCGCCAGGCGCAGGAGCCTGCCCAGCCTCTCCCAGTTGCGCGCCTTCGCGGCCGTCGCCGAGCACCTGCACTTCCGGGACGCCGCCGCCGCGATCGGCATGAGCCAGCCGGCGCTCTCCGGTGCCGTCTCCGCCCTGGAGGACACCCTCGGCGTGACGCTCGTCGAGCGTACGACGCGCAGGGTGCTGCTCTCGCCCGCCGGTGAGCGTCTGGCGGTGCGGGCCAAGGCGGTCCTGGACGAGGTCGGGGCGCTCATCGAGGACGCCGAGGCGGTCCGGGCGCCCTTCACCGGTGTGCTGCGCATCGGCGTCATCCCCACCGTCGCGCCCTACCTGCTGCCCACCGTCCTGCGCCTCGTCCACGACCGCTACCCGGATCTCGACCTCCAGGTCCACGAGGAGCAGACCGCGAGCCTGCTGGAGGGGCTGTCCGGCGGACGGCTCGACCTGCTGCTGCTCGCCGTGCCGCTCGGCGTGCCCGGCGTCACCGAACTCCCTCTGTTCGACGAGGACTTCGTGCTCGTCACCCCTCTCGACCACCGGCTCGGCGGCCGGGAGGGCATACCGCGCGAGGCCCTGAAGGAACTGAACCTGCTGCTCCTCGACGAGGGGCACTGCCTGCGCGACCAGGCCCTGGACATCTGCCGCGAGGCGGGCCGCGAGGACGCCCCGGTGACCACCACCGCCGCCGGGCTGTCCACTCTGGTCCAGCTCGTCGCGGGCGGCCTCGGCTGCACGCTGCTGCCGCGCACCGCGCTCAAGGTGGAGATCTCCCGCAGCAACCAGCTCCTCACCGGCTACTTCGCCGACCCCGCCCCCGCCCGCCGGATCGCCCTCGTCATGCGCACCGGCGCCGCCCGCGGCGCGGAGTACCGCGAACTGGCCGCCGCCCTGCGCACCGACCTGCGGGCGCTGCCCGTACGGGTGCTCGACTCCGAGGACTGAGCCGCCCGGCTGCCCGGCCCTCACCCGCGGGCCGCCCCGGCCCCCCGGCGGCCGTACCCCCGGCGCGTACCGCCCCGAACGCGCCAGGGCCCCTCGCCTCCCGGGTGGGAGGAAAGGGGCCCAGGGCGGCCGGAGGCCGGCCGGAGGTCACTCCGTGCGCAGGCCCTCCGGGCGCATCATGCGCAGCAGCGGAGGCAGGCTGAGCACGGCCACCGCCAGGGCGATCCCCGCGCCCATGCCGGTCATGGTCAGCACGCTCGGCCAGTCGATGCTCAGGGCCGTGGCCGTCATCTTCAGCAGGACCGTGCCCAGCGTCAGGCCGACCGCCAGCGACAGCAGCAGCCCGAGGGTGATCGGGACCGCGGTCTGCCACAGCACCGACAGGCTGAGTGTGCGCCGCCGGGTGCCGAAGGCGACCAGCGCCGACAGCAGCTTCCTGCGCTCCCGCAACTGCTCCAGCTGGGAGACCAGCAGGCTCGCGCCGATCAGCGCCAGCACACAGGTGGCGCCGACGAGCAGCCCGGTGCGGATGGAGGTGAACTTCTCCGACTTCTGGCTGGACGTCCAGACCATCACCTCCGCGAACCGGTCCACGTCCGCCGCGGTGTTGCGCACGTACTCGTGCACATCGCGCACGGAGCCGTCGATCGAGACGTAGACCTGGGCGGAGGGCTGCCCGGCCGAGGCCGGCAGCGCGCCCCGCGTCAGCAGGAAACCGCCGTGCTCCATGCCCGTGGGGTCCGTGATGGCGCGGACCTTCTTCAGGCCCTGCGGCACCGTCCAGCGCACCTCGTGGGGGGCCTCCATCCCCTGGGACGTGTCCATGTACAGCTTCTTGCCGGGCTTGGCCAGGGCCGGCGTGTCCGTGTCGTACTCGGCGCCCCGGACGGCGAAGACGTCACCGTCACGGCAGGAGGGCAGGGCCGCCACCTCGCGCAGCGCCGCGCAGTCGCCGATGGTCACCTCGGAACTCAGCTTGGGGCCGTCGGGCGAGGCGGCGGTCGTGCTGCCGACGCTGGCGTTCGCCAGCGCGACGGCCTTGCGCACCCCGGGCGTCTGCCGGAACTTCGCGACGGCCGGGTCGGTCGCGACCCCGTGCGAGAGCTGCACCTGGATCTGCGCCCGGTCGAGGTCGTTCTTGGAGACCTTGGTGTAGTCGCCCTCGATCCCCGCGAACAGCATCTGCAGGGCGATGGCGCCGGCCACGGCGACCGAGATGCCGTTCACCGTGCGGGCGGCGGTTCCGCTGTTCAACTGAAGCCGCCGCACGGCCAGTTGCCAGGAGACCGAGCCGCGGCCCAGCCGGGCGACGACCGCCTCCACGATCCACGGCAGCAGCGCGGTCACACCGATCAGCAGCAGGATGACACCGCCGGACACCAGGTACTGGTTGAAGTCGCCCTTGTCGCGCCCCTTGCCCATCATGGGGGTGAGCATCGCCAGGCCGGCCACCGGCAGCAGCAGCCGCCACCACAGGCGGCGCCGCGTGGGCTTGGCCGTGCGGACCACACCGAGCGGTTCGATGACCACCCCGCGCAGCGCGAGCAGGGTCACCAGCACCGCTGCCGCCGGGACGGCGACGGCGACCAGCGCGGCCAGCGCCGGAGACGGGTTGAGGTAGCTGGGGAACACGCTGATCCCGACGATCTCCATCGACCCCGCGGCCTCGCGGCCGAGCAGGAAGAAGACCGCGCCGAAGACCAGGCCGAGCAGTGCGCCCGCCAGGGCCTCGCCCGCCGCGATCCGGCGGGTCATCCGGCTGTCGGAGCCGACCAGCCGCAGTGCGGCCAGCCTGCGGTCGCGCCGGTCGCCGCCGAAGCGCACGGCCGCCGTGATGAACACCGCCACCGGCATCAGCAGCACCACGAAGACGACCAGCACCAGCAGGATCAGGACCGGGTCCTGGCGCTCGGGCATCCGGTGGGGCGAGCCGTACTCGCTGATCCGCGCGGTCTGCCAGCCGTTGATGTGCGGGGCCAGGCCCTCGGCACCGGCGTAGTAGGCGAGTTCCTGCGAACCGATGAGCCCGCTCTCACTGATCGTCCCGGTCACCCGGTAGGGCAGCCGGCCGCGCAGCAGTTTGCCGTCGTCGGAGTCGAGCAGCTTCTTCAGCGCGGGGGAGACCACCATGTCACCCGGTGCCGGGTAACCGCTGAGCCCGGGCGCGAGCGGGGCGCGCGGTCCCTCGGGCTCCACGAGCCGCCCGCGGATGTCCTTGTCCCCGAACGTCGTGTTGATGTCGGAGATGACGAGGGTGTTGTCGGCCTTGGGCTTGACCTTCTGGCTGTACGTGTAGTCGGAGCGGGCCTGGTCGCGTTCGTGCCGGACCGACAGCGCGGTCGGCAGCGCGGTCGTCAGCAGCAGCAGCGCGACGCCGAGCCCGACGCCGACGGCCGTCAGCAGCACCCGGGTCCAGCCCTCGCGCCCGCCGGTGAAGGCGAACTTGGCGCCCATGCGCAGGTCGCGCGCCCATCTCTGGACGAAGGAGGAGGCGCGCGGCGCCTCGGGCCGGGTGGCGGGGGACGCCGGGTGGGCACTCATACGACGCGCTCCATGTCCCGTGACCTGCCGTCGCGGACGACGATCTCGCGGTCGGAGTACGCGGCCACCCGTGCCTCGTGCGTGACCAGCACGACGGCGGCGTTGGTGGAGCGGGCGGCCTCGGTGAGCAGTTCCATCACGCGCTCGCCGTTGAGCGAGTCGAGCGCGCCGGTCGGCTCGTCGGCGAACAGCACCCGGGGGCCGGTGACCAGCGAGCGGGCGACCGCGACGCGCTGCCCCTGACCGCCGGAGACCTCGCCGGGCCGCTTCTTGGCGAGGTCGTCGACCTCCAGCCGGCTCATCCAGGTGAGCGCGGTGCGTTCGGCCTCCTTGCGCGGGGTGCCGTTCAGCCGCAGCGGCAGGGCCACGTTCTCCACGCAGGTCAGCTCGGGCACGAGCTGGCCGAACTGGAAGACGAAGCCGAACTCCGAGCGCCTGAGCGCGCTGCGCTGCGCGTCGGACATGGTGGCCAGTTCCCGGCCGTCGTAGAGGATCGAGCCCGAGTCCGGGGTGACGATCCCGGCGAGGCAGTGCAGCAGCGTGGACTTGCCGGACCCGGAGGGTCCCATCACGGCGACGACCTCGCCGGGGTGGATGGAGAACTCGGCGCCGTCCAGCGCGGGAGTGGGGCCGTAGGCCTTGCGCAGGTCCTGGGCCGACAACAGGGAGCCGGGGGGAGGAGTCACCGGGTCACCGCCTCACGGAGTTTTTCGAGGCGCGCGGCGGTGAGTTCGAGCCACCGCAGATCGGCCTCCAGATGGAACAGGGCGTGGTCGCAGATCAGCTGGTCGGCCAGGTCACCCTTGCGCTTGCGGTCGGTCAGGATCCGCATGCTGCGCAGGTGCTCGGACCGCTGGGTGTCCAGCACGTCAGCCGCGTCGCGCTCGGTGAGCAGGGCCAGGACGACCTTGGTGTAGAGGGTCGACTGGAGGTACGGCTCGGGCTTCTCGGGCGTGGCCAGCCACTGCTCGACGTCCGTGATGCCGGCCGCGGTGATGGCGTAGCGCTTGCGTTCGGGGCCGCCGCCGGCCTCGATCCCGTCGACTTCGACGAGACCGTGCTTCAGCAGCCGCGACATCGTCGAGTAGACCTGGCCGTAGTGCAGCGGCCGGTCGTGGCCGAACGTCTCGTCGAAGGCCCGCTTCAGGTCGTAGCCGTGGCGCGGTCCGGACTCCAGGAGCCCCAGAAGGGTGTGACCGATGGACATGCGGAGCACTCTACACACCGTGTATACGCACGATGTATACGCCCAGTGTGCAGTGGATGGCCCGGTGTCAGGGCGGAGGGTGGAACCGCAGGTGGGAGGCGTTTGTCACGGTTGTGCTACGGGCGGCGGGCGGGCCTGGAGGCTCCGTGGCCGCCGCCCGGTGCGGGCCGGTGCGCCGCCGCTCGGGCCGAGGGTGCGCCGCAGCGGGCGAGGCGGCGGCCGGTGCTACTGCGGTCCCGGCGGTGTCCTGCGCGGGGGCCGCCCCCGGCGGGGCAGCGGGCCGGTCCCGCCCGGCAGGCGGCCCGCGTCCGCGAGGGCGCGGCGCAGCAGGAACTCGATCTGGGCGTTGGCCGAGCGCAGTTCGTCCGACGCCCAGCGCGCGAGGGCGTCGTACACCGAGGGGTCCAGCCGCAGCAGCACCTGCTTGCGCTGCTGCGGCCGGCGCCGGGGGGCGGCTTCGGCGGTCCCCTCGGCCTCCGTGACCCCCTCGGCCCCCTGGCTCCCCTCGGAGGGATCCGTCGCCGGGGTCACTGGTAGAGCGTCCCCGTGTTGAGCACCGGCTGCGGTGCCCGGTCCCCGCAGAGCACCACCATCAGGTTCGACACCATCGCCGCCTTCCGCTCCTCGTCCAGTTCCACGATGTCCTGCTCGGCGATGCGGGCGAGCGCCGCCTCGACCATGCCGACCGCGCCGTCCACGATCTCCCGCCGGGCCGCGACGACCGCGCCCGCCTGCTGCCGCTGGAGCATCGCGGAGGCGATCTCGGGAGCGTACGCGAGGTGGGTGAAGCGTGACTCGATGAT
Organism: Streptomyces sp. Xyl84; assembly: GCF_059731885.1. NCBI lineage: Bacteria > Bacillati > Actinomycetota > Actinomycetes > Kitasatosporales > Streptomycetaceae > Streptomyces > Streptomyces sp. Xyl84. The sequence continues at coordinate 2,709,252 of NZ_AP029182.1, read as the reverse complement.
CCGTACCCCGGCCGCCTCCACGCGCGCGTGCAGTTCGACGGCGAGCTTCTCGGTGATCTCCTCCGCGTTGCCGCGCAGGGACAGCCCGCCCTCGTCGTGGGCGTCGTAGGGGTACTCGATGGCGATGTGCCGCACCGCGGCCTCGGTCTGCGTGGAGACGAACTCCAGGTAGTTGTCCACCTCGAAGGACGCCTGCGCGGTGTCCTGGACCTTCCAGACCACGACCGCCGCCAGCTCGATCGGGTTGCCGTAGGCGTCGTTGACCTTCAGGACGGCGGTCTCGTGGTTGCGGACGCGGGTGGAGATCTTCTCGCGGGAGGTGAGCGGGTTCACCCAGCGCAGGCCGTCCTCGCGGATGGTGCCCCGGTAGCGCCCGAAGAGCTGGACGACCCTCGCCTCGCCCGGCGCCACCATGTTCAGCCCCGCCATGGCGAGCAGCGCCGCTATGCCGACCAGGACGCCGGCGACGATCAGCGCGGCCTTGCCGCCGCCGGTCAGGCTCGCGCCGCCGGCGACCAGGGCCACGGCCGCGAGCAGGCCGAGCAGACCGAGCAGCAGGGCGAGGCCGCCCTTGATGCTGTGCGCCGCGAACTCCCGCACCTGGGGTGCGGGCATCTCGGGCGCGTCGGCCGTGGTCACCGCGGGTGGAGTGGCTGCGGACATGGAGGGTCCCCCCGTTTCTCGTGGAGCGTGCGAACGGCAGCCGCACTAGCTTCTGCCTAGCTAAGTGATATCACTTTAGCGGCGGACGGCAACCCCCGAACCCTCCCGGACGTCGGTTCACTTGGGGGCGGGTGCTGATTGTCACGTCCCTGAAGGCCCGGATCGGGGCCCCTTTGTCACAGAGAGCGGTGTTAGTTTTCTGAGCTGACCTGAACGACGTACGTGAGTGACAGCCGAGACATCCGAGACGGAAGCGGAGCGAACGGACGCATGGGACGAGCGGAAGAAAGACGAGCGCGACAGCGCGGTGGCCGCCGCGCGGCGCCCCGGCGCTCGACCGTGACACCGGCGACCGGCGTCGGGGACGGCGGCGCTCCGGGCGGCCGGGCCGCGGCCCGGCGCGCGGCCAGGCCCGCCAAGGCCAGGAAGAGCGGCATACGCCGCCTGTTCACCTGGAAGAAGATCCTCGGCACCTTCCTCGGCGTCTGCCTGCTCGGCATCGGCGCCTTCGTCGTGCTCTACATGCTGGTGGACATACCCAAGGGCAACGCCGCCGCCGAGCGGCAGAGCAACGTCTACAAGTACAGCGACGGCACCATCCTCGCCCGGGACGGCGAGATCAACCGCGAGAGCGTCTCCCTGGACAAGGTGCCCAAGGACGTCCAGCACACCTTCGTCGCCGCCGAGAACAAGTCCTTCTACCACGACTCCGGCGTCGACCTGAAGGGCACCGCCCGCGGTCTGCTCAACACCCTGACCGGCAAGGGCACCCAGGGCGGCTCGACGATCACCCAGCAGTACGTCAAGAACTACTACCTCACCCAGGACCAGACCGTCACGCGCAAGCTGAAGGAACTGGTCATCTCCCTGAAGGTGGACCAGCGGGAGAGCAAGGACGAGATCCTCGCCGGCTACATCAACACCAGCTACTACGGCCGCGGCGCCTACGGCATCCAGGCCGCGGCCCAGGCCTACTACCGCGTCGACGCCCAGCACCTGACCGTCGAACAGGGCGCCTACCTGGCCGCGCTGCTCCAGGCGCCGAGCCAGTACGACTGGGCGGTGGCCGGCCCCAACGGCAAGCGGCTGGTGCAGGCCCGCTGGAACTACGTCCTCGACAACATGGTCAAGCAGCACTGGCTCGACGCCGGCAAGCGCCAGGCGATGAAGTTCCCGGTGCCCAAGGAGCCCAAGGGAGCCCCCGGCCGCGAGGGCCAGAAGGGCTACCTGATCGAACTCGCCAACAAGCAGCTGGAACAGCAGCTGATGAAGGAACAGGGCATCACGCAGTCCCAGGCGGAGGCCGCGGTCGTGGACCGGGGGTGGACCATCACCCTGAACATCGACCGCAAGAAGCAGGCCGCGCTGGAGGACTCGGTCAAGAAGCAGCTCACCAGCAAGCTCGACCCGAAGAAGCGCAAGGTCGACGCCGACGTCCAGGCCGGGGCGGTCTCCGTCGACCCGAAGACCGGCAGGATCGTCGCGCTGTACGGCGGCCAGGACTACTTCAAGCACTACATCAGCAACGCGACCCGGCGGGACTTCCAGCCGGCCTCCACGTTCAAGCCGGTCATCCTGGCCGCCGCCATGGACGAGGGCGCCAAGACGCAGGACGGCCTGCCGATCGACGCCAACACGGTCTACGACGGCACCAGCGAACGCCCGGTCGTCGACCACGGCGCCAAGGTCGGCTTCGCCCCGCCCAACGAGGACGACGTCAGCTACGGGAACATCACCGTCCAGTCCGCCATGAACAAGTCCGTCAACTCCGTCTTCGCGCAGATGGGTGTCGACGTGGGCATGGAGAAGGTGATGGCGACGGCGAAGAAGCTCGGCATGGACACCGAGGGCATGCAGGCCGTGCCCGCCCAGACCCTCGGCTCCATGGGCGCGAGCCCCCTGGAGATGGCCGGGATCTACGCCACCCTCGACAACCACGGCAAGAAGGTCACCCCCGGCATCATCGCCGCCGCCGAGAACCGGACCCGGAAGGTCTCCGTCACCGACCCGATCGGGGACCAGGTCATCAGCCGCGAGGCCGCCGACACGGTCACCTCGGTCCTGACCGGCGTGGTCGACGACGGTACGGCGCGGACGTCGGTGGCCGACAACCCGCTGCGCGACGGGCAGCAGGTGGCGGGCAAGACCGGTACGTCCGACAACAACTGGTCGGCCTGGTTCACCGGCTACACGCCGGACCTGGTCACCTCGGTCGGGCTGTTCGGCGAGAACCCCAAGACCAGCAGGCACACCACGATGACCGGCGCCACCGGCCTCCTGCCGGGCAAGGGCCGGATCAACGGCGGTGGCTACCCGGCGGAGATCTGGGCCGGGTACACCTTCGGCGTCATGGGCGACACCAGCAAGTTCGACCTGGACACCACGCAGGGCGCGGCCAAGCAGCTGCCGAGCCGGACGCCGTCGATGACCCAGTCGCCCACCCACTCGCCGTCGATGTCGCCGAGCCACTCGCCGACGCAGCCGTCCCACTCCGCGAGCCAGCCGCCGCCGAGCCACTCGGCGACGCAGTCGCCCAGCCACTCGCCGTCGATGTCGCCGAGCCACTCGCCGACCGCGCCCGACCCGTCGACCAGCACCTCGACGGACAACCCGCTCGACCCGAACGACCAGCAGCACCTGCACGGCCGCATGCCCGGGCAGTAGCCGACGCCGCGACGCCGGCGGGACGGCGGCCGGAAGCCGGGAGCACGACGGCGGAGAGCCGGGAGGACGAGGGCGACGCCCTCGTCCTCCCGGCTCTCCGGGCCCGTACGGTCAGCCGCGGTGCAGCTCGAACCACACCACCTTGCCGGTGCTCAGCCGGGTCGCGCCCCAGCGCCGGGCCAGCCTGTTCACCAGGTACAGGCCCCGGCCGCCCTCGTCGGTGGCCCGCGCCTGCCGCAGCCGCGGCAGCTGCGGCACGTCGTCGCCGACCTCGCAGCGCAGCACGTCCGTGCGCAGCAGCCGCAGCGTCACCGGGCGCGAGGCGTACCGCACCGCGTTGGTGACGACCTCGCTGACCAGCAGCTCCACCGAGTCGGTCAGCTCCTCCAGACCCCAGCGCGCCAGCGCCCGGCGGGCCAGCCGGCGCGCCCGCGACGGAGCGGAGTCCTCCGGCTCGAGGAACCAGTACGCCACGTCGCTCGGCGCGATCCCGTCGAAACGGGCGGCCAGCAGCGCGATGTCGTCGTCCCGGTCGCCCGGGCCGAGCATGTCCAGCACCTCGTCGCACAGGGCTTCCAGGGGCGGCGGATGGTCGGGCCCGGTGAGCTGCGCGGTCGCCGCCAGCTTCTCGCGCAGCTGCTCTATGCCGGTCCACACGTCCCGCAGCCGGGACTCCACCAGACCGTCGGTGTACAGCAGCAGCGTGCCGCCGGCCGGCGCGTCCAGCTCCACCGCCTCGAAGTCCACGCCGCCCACACCGATCGGCGCGCCCGGCGGCACCCGCAGCACCTCGGCCCGGCCGCCCAGGTGCAGCAGCACGGGCGGCGGATGACCGGCGTTGGCGATGGTGATGCGGTGCGAGACCGGGTCGTAGACCGCGTACAGGCAGGTCGCCATGCGGTCGGTGCCCAGGCGCTGCGCCTGTTCGTCCAGGTGGTGCAGCACCTCCTGCGGCGGCAGGTCGAGGCCCGCCAGCGTCTGCGCGGTCGTGCGCAGCTGGCCCATGATCGCCGCCGACGTCATGGAGTGCCCCATCACGTCACCGACGACGAGCGCGACCCGGCTGCCGGGCAGCGGGATCGCGTCGTACCAGTCGCCGCCCACCCGCGCCGTCTCGGCGGCGGGCAGGTAGCGCGAGGCGAGCCGTACACCCGTGGGGCGCGGCAGTGTCTCCGGCAGCATGGTGCGCTGCAGCTCGTCAGCGATGTACGCCTCACGCCCGTACAGCACCGCCTTGTCGACACCGAGCGCGCTGTGCGTGGCCAACTGGGCGGCGACCAGCAGATCGTCGGCCTCGAACGCGGGGCGGTCGGGGCGGCGCAGGAAGAGCGCGGCACCGATGACACGGCGCCGGCCGCGCAGCGGCGCGAGGATCGTGCGCTGCCCGCCGGGCACCGCCAGCTCCGAGTCCTCGCCGAGGAGTTCGGCCAGCGCGGCGCCCGCGGACGGGGTGTCGGTGAACACCGGCCGCACGCCGCGCAGCACCTCGCCGAGCGCACTGCCGGGCCGTACCTCGCACAGCTCGTTGGTGACCACGGACAGCTCCGCCGGCTGCTCGGGCGGCGGCACGGGCAGGAAACCGGCCTCCAGGTCCCGCTCGGCCGGGATCCGGTCGGTGCGGCGCAGCCGCAGCACGAGCGGGCCCACCGGCCGCTCGTCGCCCACCGGCAGCGGCTCGCGCAGATAGACCAGGATCGCGTCGGAGAACGTCGGCACGGTCGCCCGGCACAGACCCATGACGATCTCGTCCAGGTCCATACCGCGCGCGATGCGCCGCGTCGCCGCGCCCACGAACCGCAGCCGGTCGCCGTCGCGGCGCATCGGCAGCGGCCGCCCCGGCGGCAGGCCCTGCCCGGTGCGCCGGTCCGGCCCGTCGGGTCCCTGCCGGTCCGGCCCGACGGGCGGGCCCGCCGTGTCAGAGGCCGCGGCGCCCGAGGACGCCGCCGGGTCCGCAGGACCCGCCGGAGGCACGGGGGCCGCGGGGACCGTACGGGCCGTCTCCGCGCCGCCGGCGGTACGCGCCGCCGCCTCCGGCTGGGCGGGGATGCCCTCCGGGGCGGGGCGCGGCCGGTGCGGGTCGGGCTCGGTGGAAGCGGGCTGGGAATGCTCGGGCCCGGCCCCGGCCGAACCGTCGGCTGCGGTCGCCGTGCCGGAACGCGGGGCGGCTCCGGAGGGCTCGCCCTGCGCGGCGCGCGCCGCGGGGCAGGGGGTCGCGCCCTCCGCGCGCGACTGCAGCGGTAACGCCGTCTGCGGCGGCTGCGGGGTACGCAGAAGGGCCCCACGGGAGTCCGTGGGGTCGGCGCCCGGCTGGGGGCGTTCGAAGGAGGTCGGCTGCTCCGTCACGCGTGTCGCATCCATCCGTCCGGGGCTGCGCGCCGGGCGCGCGGTTCGTCCCGCCGAAGACCCGATACCCGGAACACGTGCCCCGGGAACGGAATTCCGGCGTGGTCAGAGGCTGTTCCTGTGCCACCGGCGGGCCGTATGCGCCCCGCTCGGGTCGTGCCCTGGTACCCCTCGCTCACGTGCTGCCGCCCCTCGGTGACATACGGTCAGACTCTCGGCCGGACGCGGGAGTTGCGCCGGCCACGTGCCCCCCTGCGCCCTTGCGGAGGACGATCCTACGGTTCCTGTCCGGGGGCGCATCAAGGGTCTCATGAGGACACATGCGCGGGCGTACGGTCCCAGTCCTGTGGCAGTGACGGTACCGCCCAGGACGGGTCCGGGCGCCAGTGCTGCCAGTCGTCGCGGAACGGCGGGCCCCAGGCGCGGATCACCTCCACCGCGCGGCGGCCCGCGGCGCGCACGCGCGCGGCCAGCGCGTCGTCCACCAGGCCGTCCCGCTGCGCCTGCGCGAACTCGTCCTCGTCCCGCCACTGCCAGCCGCGGTCCGGCTGCACGGTGATGTCCAGGAAGTGGTCCTCGGAGTCGACGCCGCCCGCCCAACGGGCCAGCGGCTCCTCCAGGTTCACGTACCAGTTCTTGAACCGCCAGCCCGGCTCCCAGAACAGCCACACCGACCAGGGCTCGCCGGGCCGGGCCAGCTTCAGCACGCCCGTGCCGAACCAGCGGTCCCGCTGCACCGCCCGGGGCTTGGTGTAGCGGGACGCCAGGGGTTCGAGGTGCACGGGCGTCCCGTCGGCGAGGACCGGCCTGACGCACTCGGTGCCGGGCGCCAGCCACACCGCCAGCAGCTCGGCGTCGTCGCGCACGACGGTCACGGGACGCGCGATGTGGAAACCCGGCCCGCCGTTCGCCCGGTAGCGCCACAGGATCCGGCTCCCGGGAGCCCAGCGGGCCGTCGCGCCGTCCGCCTTCACGTCTCTCACCGCTCCGTCGTCTGCCATGCACAGATATTAGGTGTCATGGCCATGGGGCGGGACGGTCGGCGTCGCGGTTCACACCGGTGCGCCGAGCCCCGCCGTCACGGATGCGTCATCCGCAGGACGTCCAGGGCCTCGTCGAGCTGTTCGGCCGTCAGGTCGCCGCGTTCGACGTACCCGCCCTCCAGGACGACCTGGCGGATCGTCTTCTGCTCGGCGAGCGCCTTCTTGGCGACCTTCGCGGCCTCCTCGTAGCCGATGTACTTGTTGAGCGGGGTGACCACCGAGGGCGAGGACTCGGCGTACTCCCGGGCCCGCTCGCGGTGGGCGGTGATGCCGTCCACGGTGCGGTCGGCGAGCAGCCGGGAGACGTTGGCCAGCAGCCGCACCGACTCCAGCACGTTCTTGGCGATGACCGGCAGCATGACGTTCAGCTCGAAGTTGCCCGCGGCGCCCGCGGTGGCGACGGTGGCGTCGTTGCCGACGACCTGCGCGGCGACCATCAGGACGGCCTCGGGAACGACCGGGTTGACCTTGCCGGGCATGATCGAGGAGCCGGGCTGGAGGTCGGGCAGGGAGATCTCGGCGAGTCCGGTGCGGGGCCCGGAGGACATCCAGCGCAGATCGTTGGCGATCTTCGTCAGGCCCACGGCGATGGTCCGCAGCTGCCCGCTGGTCTCCACGATCCCGTCCCGCGCGCCCTGCGCCTCGAAGTGGTCGCGGGCCTCGGTGAGCGGCAGCCCCGTGACGCGGGCGATCTCCTCGATGACGGCGGCGGAGAAGCCGGGCGGGGTGTTGATGCCGGTGCCGACGGCGGTGCCGCCCAGCGGCAGTTCGGCCAGCCGGGGCAGGGAGGCCCGCAGCCGCTCGACGCCGTAGCGCACCTGGGCCGCGTAGCCGCCGAACTCCTGGCCCAGGGTGACGGGCGTGGCGTCCATCAGGTGGGTCCGCCCGGACTTCACGACGTCGGCGAACTCCTCGGACTTGCGGGAGAGCGCGTCGGCGAGGTGCTCCAGGGCGGGGATCAGGTCCCGGGTGACGGCGGCGGTGGCGGCGATGTGGATCGAGGAGGGGAAGACGTCGTTGGAGGACTGGGAGGCGTTGACGTGGTCGTTGGGGTGCACGTCGCGGCCCAGGCGCTCGCCGGCGAGGGTGGCGAGCACCTCGTTGGTGTTCATGTTGGACGAGGTCCCGGACCCGGTCTGGAACACGTCGACCGGGAAGTGCTCGTCCCACGTGCCCGCGGCGACCTCCTCGGCCGCGGCCTGGATCGCCTCGGCGACCTCCTTGTCGAGCACCCCGAGTTCCGCGTTGACCTTGGCGGCGGCGCCCTTGATCCGCGCGAGCGCCTCGATGTGGGCGCGCTCGATCCGCTGCCCGGAGACGGGGAAGTTCTCCACGGCCCGCTGTGTCTGCGCCCGCCACTTGGCGTGCGCGGGAACCTGGACCTCGCCCATGGAGTCGTGCTCGATGCGGTATTCACTCATACCGGGTACAGCGTGTCAGGGGGTGGGCTTGTTCCGGCCGTTGGGCCGGACGGGTGGCGGGTGCGGGGGCGGCCGCCACCCGTCCGGGGGCGCCCGAGCCGTGGGCGCGGTGCCCGCTACGGTGCGCCGTCGTCCGGCGACAGGTACGAGCAGAAGAGGCCTTCGGGGTCGTAGCGCGTTCTCAGGGCCCGCAGCCGCTGCCAGGCGTCGGGGGTGAAGGAGCGGCGGGCGCGCGACGATGCCGCGGTGAGGTCCGTCTCGGCGATGCAGTGCCCCGTTCCGAGGGGTTCGACCCGGTGCATCGCTTCCCGCAGCCAGCCGATGTTGGCGGCGTCCTGACCGGGGTCGTCCCAGACGGCGTAGGGGACGACGTAGCTCTCGCCGAGCGGCGAGAAGGCCATGTCCTGCGCCGGCCGGCCACCGGCGAGACCGGGGCGAGGACCAGCGATCTGCGCGAAGGGGCCGAGTCGACGGCCTCCGCCAGCCGGCCGAGCAGCGCGGGGAAGCCGGCGTCCGACCACAGGGTGTCCGCCGCGTAGCGGAGCCGCGGCGGCCACAGGGCGCTGGAGGCGGCGTACAGGGACTCGTACGTCATCGGTTCGTCCCGTAGCCGCGACAGGGCGCGTCCGTCCAGGGGACAGCGGTCCAGCGGCCGGAGGAACTCATCGGCTTCCCGCCGTGACGGGGCGAAGACGGTGCCGGTGACGGTGACCACCGTGGAGGCCGGTCCGGTGCCGGGGGCCGCCGTACCCAGGGCGAAACTCAGCTCGACGTCGGGGGAGAGGCGCGGGGCCAGCCCGGTGGCCCACTGTGTCGCCTCTGTGACGTCCGCCAGGGGAAAGGTCCACCGGGTGCAGGTGATCGCGCCGGGACGGGGATACGGCTTGAGGTGAAAGGCGGTGACCGCGGCGAAGAAGCCGGGACCCGCTCCACGGACCGCCCAGAACAGGTCCGCGTGTTCGCTCTCGCTGCACGTGACCGGCTCCCCGTCCGCGGTCACGGCCTCGACGCGCTCGACACCGGCGCACGCCGGCCCGCGGGCACCGGAGTTCCAGCCGAGCCCGCCGCTGAGGAGGTAGCCTCCGACGGCGACGGACCCGCAGTGGCCGGCGGGGAAGGCGAGTCCGTGATCGCCGAGCCACGAAGTGAGCTGCGCGCCCGTGACACCGGGCTGCACCGTCGCCGTCGCCGAGGCGGGGTCGACGGTGCAGGCGCGAAGCCCGGACACGTCGATGAGCATGCCCCCGTCGCGCAGCGGCGACCCGCACCAGCTGTGCCCGCCCGACCGCACCGCGACCCGGAGCCCCTCGGACCGGGCCAGGCGCACCGCCTCCACGACATCGCCCGCGGACGCCGCGCGCACGATGACGTCCGGGAACCGAGCCGGAACGAGCGCGTTCCACACCGCGGCCCTGCGGAGGTCCTCGTAACCGTCGTCGTCCCGCCGGACGGCGAGCGCCCCGAGACCGCGTATCCGCGTGTGGCGGCCCATCACGTGCCTCCTCGCCGGTGCCCCGAAGCCCGTTCAGGCCCTCGGGCAGCGAAGTGGCGAACACCGGGACCGTGAACGACTCTGAAGGAGAGATGCGAGGAGACGCCGAGAGGCGCCGTCGGGTGACCAGCCGGAGCGGTCGGGCTTTTTCAGGCTACCTCCCGGCCCGCGAGCACACGACCCGTGAGCGGCAGCGGATTTCCGGGAAACACCATGAAACCGGTGAAGGCCCTCGGATGAATCCCTTCGTCGGCTGAAACCGTCGGTGTGAGAAACACGCGTGGGTCCTTTTCCGCGTTCCGCGTGCGCCTTTGACGCCGCATGTGCCTCCGTGCCGTGTGCGGATTCACGTGGTGACGCTGAAGATCACGAGGAGTATCGCGTAGCACGCGAGCACCACGGCCGCGCCCGCCAGATCGGTGCGCCGCGAGCGCGGCCGGTCGGGGGCCAGCCAGAAGGCCAGGCCGCGATTGACGACCAAGGGCATCAGGAACCAGGTCAGAATCCCCACGCTCAGCACGTTGCCGACGAAAAGGCCGAGGAACCCCGCGACGCCGGCCCGCGTGAGGGCGGCGGACACGGTGAGGTTGAGCACCATGACGGTGGGATAGAGCGCGAGAAGAACGGACATGGCCTGCTTCCAGTTGGGCGGGACACCCGCCTCCTCGCCGCCGCCGAAGCGGAACCACCCGCTGAAGGCGGACGCGATCTCGCGCACGTCGAATTCCGCGAAGGATTCACGCCCCTCGGCCAGGAGTTTCCTGCGGACGTCCGACTCCAGCCACTGCTCGAGATGTTCACGGCTGTCGAACCGGAACACGACGACCCACCGGTCCTGAATTCCCTCGACCGGCGCGAAGAGTTCGGATCCCATGAACCCCCGGAACTTCTGCTGGGTCCTCAGCACCTTCTCCTGCCAGTGCACGAAGTCCTGCTCGTGGCCCGGCCGCACCTTGTGCGAGATGACGGCCGTCACGGCTTCCTGAGCGGGCTGCCCTCCGCTGAGGACTTCCTGGGAGGGTTCTTCCTCGAACAAGTCACGGCCCTCGTCGAGGAGTTCGCGGCGCCTCGCCGACCGGAGCCAGGCACTCAGCCGGCCCACGTCCGAGAAGCGGAACACCACGACCCACTGGTTGTCCTCGGCGGCGTCGGGCGGGTACAGCTCCGTTCCCTCGAAGCCGTCGAAATCGCGCACGGCCCCGTTCACTCGTTCCTGCCAGTGCTCGTAGTCGTCCTCGCGACCGGGGACGACCTTCTGGGAGGTCACGACGGTGGCTCCGGCTCCACCACGTCCGCGGTTTGCGCTGGCGCTCATGCGGAGTAGCGTAATCCTAAAGGGACTTACCGGACAAGCGGGAGAAATCGATAACAAAAATCGGGGTCAGGTAAAAATCGGGATCGGGGTAAGGGGAAATCCACACCCGAATGCCGGGGCGGGCGCGGAGCGGAGGTCGTGATGGGTCACAAGGAGTTCTTGGCGGAGGCGGTGCGCCTGGCCACGGAGTCGGTGGAGCACGGCTGGGGCGGCCCGTTCGGCGCCGTGATCACCCGGGACGGCGAGATCCTCGCCCGCGGCCAGAACCGCGTCCTGCTGACCGGGGACCCGACCGCACACGCCGAGATAGAGACCATCCACAAGGCGTCCCAGCTCCTCAACCCCGAGGCCCCCACCATCTCGGAGGACCACCAGAACGAGGGCAGCCTGGAATACGTGCCGCGCCCCGAAGGCTCCCCCGACCCCGTTCCGGAGCGGGCCCGGATGCTCCAGGGCTGTTCGATCTACATCAGCGGCGCGCCCTGCCCCATGTGCATGAGCGCCATCTACTGGGCGCGCATCGACAGCGTCTACTTCAGCTGCGACCTGGACGCCACGCGGAAGATCGGCTTCGACGACGCCTTCCAGTACGAGGACTTCCAAAAGCCCCTGGACCAGCGCCGGATCCACATCGAGCAGATCTTCCCGGAGCTGGGCGCGAAGGCGTACGAGGCCTGGGAGGCCAAGCCGGACCGCCACCCGTACTGAACCGCGCCGCGCGACCGCGCAACGGGCGGAGCCCCCGGCAACCGCCGGGGGCTCCGCCCGTCGCGCCGAGGGGTCAGCGCAGGCCGGGACCCCGCACCGGGATGCTGGTGAATGTCGGCTGCTCAGGTTCCCGCGAAGTGAAGAAGTCGTTGCCCTTGTCGTCCACGACGATGAATGCCGGGAAGTCCTCGACCTCGATCTTCCAGACGGCCTCCATGCCCAGCTCCTCGTACTCCAGGACCTCGACCTTCTTGATGCAGTCCTGGGCGAGGCGGGCCGCCGGGCCGCCGATGGAACCCAGGTAGAAGCCGCCGTGCGCGTCGCACGCGTCGGTGACCTGCTTACTGCGGTTGCCCTTGGCGAGCATCACCTTGGAGCCGCCCGCCGCCTGGAACTGCTCGACGTAGGAGTCCATACGGCCGGCCGTGGTCGGGCCGAAGGAGCCGGAGGCGTAGCCCTCGGGAGTCTTGGCCGGACCGGCGTAGTACACCGGGTGGTCCTTGAGGTACTGCGGCATGCCCTCGCCCGCGTCGAGCCGCTCCTTGATCTTCGCGTGCGCGATGTCACGGGCGACGACCAGCGGGCCGGTCAGCGACAGCCGGGTCTTGACCGGGTACTTGGTCAGCTCGGCGAGGATCGAGTCCATCGGCTGGTTGAGGTCGATCTTCACGACGTCACCGGACTCGTCCAGGTGCTCGTCGGTGGTCTCCGGCAGGAACCGCGCCGGGTCCGTCTCCAGCTGCTCCAGGAAGACGCCCTCCGCCGTGATCTTGGCGACCGCCTGGCGGTCCGCGGAGCAGGAGACGGCGATGGCGACCGGGCAGGACGCGCCGTGCCGGGGCAGGCGCACCACGCGCACGTCGTGGCAGAAGTACTTGCCGCCGAACTGCGCGCCGATGCCGATCTTCTGCGTCAGCTCGAAGACCTTCTCCTCCAGCTCCTTGTCCCGGAAGCCGTGGCCGAGCGGGGAGCCCTCGGCGGGCAGGTTGTCCAGGTAGTGCGCCGAGGCGTACTTCGCGGTCTTCAGCGCGTACTCCGCGCTCGTGCCGCCGACCACGATCGCCAGGTGGTACGGCGGACAGGCGGCCGTGCCCAGCGAACGGATCTTCTCCTCCAGGAACTTCATCATGGAGGACTCGTTCAGGACGGCCTTCGTCTCCTGGTACAGGAAGGACTTGTTGGCGCTGCCGCCGCCCTTGGCCATGAACAGGAACTTGTAGGCGCCGCCGTCGGTGGCGTACAGCTCGATCTGGGCGGGGAGGTTCGAACCGGTGTTCTTCTCCTCCCACATCGTCAGCGGGGCCATCTGCGAGTAGCGCAGGTTCAGCCTGGTGTACGCGTCGTAGATGCCGCGCGAGAGGGCCTTCTCGTCCTCGCCCTCGGTGAGGACGTTCTGCCCGCGCTTGCCCATGACGATCGCCGTGCCGGTGTCCTGGCACATCGGCAGCACGCCGGCCGCCGCGATGTTGGCGTTCTTCAGCAGGTCCAGGGCGACGAACTTGTCGTTCGCGCTGGCCTCCGGGTCGTCGATGATGCGGCGCAGCTGCGCGAGGTGGGCCGGGCGCAGGTAGTGCTGGATGTCGTGGATCGCCTCCTCGGCGAGCTTGCGCAGCGCCTCCGGCTCGACCTTGAGGAACGTACGCCCGTCGGGCCCCTCGGCGGTGGAGACGCCCTCGGACGTCACCAGCCGGTACGGAGTGGTGTCCTCACCCTGGGGGAGCAGATCGGTGTACGCGAACTCAGGCATCTCAGCCCATTCCTCACTCTACGGACGGCTGCCCGCCGACGCTGGCGGGCACCGACCAGCGTAGAACCTGCCGCCGACGGCGGGTCTGTGAGGTCCCGCTCAGTTCCCGCCGGTTCCCTTGCCGAAGAGGTGTCGCGATCTATCGTGTTTGGGTAGGCTGCTGCCGTGGACCTTCAGAAGCAGACCGCGCCCCCTGCCACGGAGCTGCGCGCCTCGGACGCCGACCGTGACCGCATCGCCGACATGCTGCGCGACGCCCTCGCCGAGGGCCGCCTCACGGCCGACGAGCACGCCGAGCGCGTCGAGGGGGTGCTGAACGCCAAGACCGTCGGCGAACTGGAGGTCTTCATCCAGGACCTGCCCGCCGCCCACCGGAACCGCACCTCCGCCGCGTACCCCCCGAAGCGCCCTGCCGACGGCGAGATACTCCCGCAGGCCGACGAGAACGTGGTGGCGGTGTTCAGCGCGGCCACCCGCAAGGGCCGCTGGCGCGCCGGGCGGCGGCTGCACGCGTACTCGGTCTTCGGCAGCGTCGAGATCGATCTCAGCGAGGCCACCTTCGAGTACCAGCAGGTCGTCATCAAGGCCGTCTCCGTCTTCGGCGACGTCCAGATCCGCGTCCCGGAGAACGTGTCGCTGCGCGGCACCGGCGGCGGCGTCCTCGGCAACTTCGAGGTGGACACGCTGGACGCGGCCGACCCCGACGCGCCCGTCGTCTACGTCGACGGCTGGGCCGTCTTCGGCAATGTGGAGGCGCGGCCCAAGCGCGGCAAGCTCGTCGCGGACATCCTCGACCGGGTGCAGCGCAAGGTCGACAGACATGTGCGCAAGCACCTGTGAGCAAACGGCCGGTTCACCACTGAGTGCATAGGCCCGCGCACAGCGGGTAGGCCTTGCTGCATCGTCTCTCGCTCGCGAAGCCGTCGTCAGGAGTAGACCGTGCTGCAACCGCCGCATTCGTCCCTGCAGGTCGCTGCCGTACCGGCCCAGCGGGGACCGGTGCGAGACAGGGACCAAGACGCACCGTGGCACACCGAGGCGGTGTGCAGGCGCGACGAGGCCGGCCTGTTCTTCGCACCCTCGAAAGAACCCACGGCCGCGCGGCTGTCCCGCGAGGAGGCGGCCAAGCGGGTCTGCGCCCGCTGTCCCGTGATGGTGGAGTGCCGCGAGCACGCACTGCTGCAGCCCGAGCCGTACGGCGTCTGGGGCGGCCTGACCGCCGCCGAGCGCCGCGTGGTCCTGGCCCGCCGCAGGCGCCGCGACCTGGAACTGGACAAGGTGGCCCGCGCGACGGGCCGCATAGCGGCAGCCGGCTAGCGGGGCGGCGGTCCCGCGGGGGAGGCGGGGGACCGGGGCCCGTCGGGCGTACGGCTTCGGGGTATCGGGCTTGAGGGGCGGCCGGTTTCCAGGACGGCGGCCCGGATCCGGGTCAGGGCTGCCGCCGGTCGGCGGTGCGGCAGGCCGACCGTGCGGTTGTCTTCGGTACGGCGAACGGGGCGCCCCCTCCGCACCGGGGGCGCCCCGTCGTCGTGCCGGGCGCAGGTCGTCGGCTCGGCAGGCCGGTCGTCCGGCAGGCCGAGCCGGTCCGCTACTTCGCGCGGTCGAAGTCGATCGCGCTGTACGCGCGCAGCTTGCTCAGCCGGTGCTCGGAGTCGATCCGGCGGACCGTGCCGGACTTGGAGCGCATGACGATCGAGTCGGTCGTCGCCGTCTCCGAGCGGTAGCGCACCCCGCGCAGCAGCTCGCCGTCGGTGATGCCGGTGGCGACGAAGAACACGTTCTCGCCCGTGACCAGGTCCTCGGTGGTCAGCACGCGGTCGAGGTCGTGCCCGGCGTCGATCGCCCGCTGCCGCTCCTCGTCGTCCTTGGGCCACAGCTTGCCCTGGATCGTGCCGCCCAGGCACTTCACGGCACAGGCCGAGATGATGCCCTCGGGCGTGCCGCCGATGCCGAGCAGCAGGTCGATGCCGGTGCCGTCGCGCAGCGCCAGGATGGAGCCGGCCACGTCACCGTCGGAGATCAGCTTGATCCGGGCGCCGGTCTCCCGGATCTCCTTGATGATGCCCTCGTGGCGCGGCCGGTCGAGGACGACCACGGTCACGTCCTCGGGCGTGGCCCGCTTGGCCTTGGCGACCCGCTTGATGTTCACCGACACCGGCGCGTTGATGTCGACGAAGTCGGCGGCGTCCGGCCCGGTGACCAGCTTGTCCATATAGAACACGGCGGACGGGTCGAACATGGCACCGCGCTCGGTGGCGGCCAGCACGGCGATGGCGTTGGGCATGCCCTTGGCGGTCAGGGTCGTGCCGTCGATCGGGTCGACGGCGATGTCGACCTCCGGACCGGTCCCGTCGCCCACGCGCTCCCCGTTGAAGAGCATCGGGGCCTCGTCCTTCTCCCCCTCGCCGATGACGACGACGCCGTTCATCGAGACGGTGGAGACGAGGGTCCGCATGGCGCGGACCGCGGCGCCGTCGGCGCCGTTCTTGTCGCCGCGCCCGACCCAGCGGCCCGCGGCCATCGCGGCGGCTTCGGTCACCCGGACGAGTTCGAGGGCGAGGTTGCGGTCGGGAGCCTCGGAGGGGACATCGAGCTCGGACGGCAAGTGATGATGCTCGGTCATCGGAGCGCACCTTTCTGATACGACGACGGCCGGATGAGGGTTCTGGCCATGACTCTATCGCCGGGCGGACAGAATGAGCAGGGGACCCCACGGATGAGCGGATCGGACACCTGCGACGATAGGGGGCGTGGCAGGTTCGAACGGCAAGCAGAAGACAGTCCGGGGCACGATCCTCTCCCTGATCGTGATCATGGCGACGGCCGGCGTCGTCTACCTCTTCGTCCCGCACGACGATCACGCTCCCGACATCAAGCGGGTCGACTACCGCGTCGAACTGCTCACGGCGCGCCGCGCCGCCTCCTACCCCGTGGCCGCCCCCGAGGGCCTGCCGGACACGTGGAAGGCCACCTCGGTCCGCTACCAGGCCGACCAGGGAGACCGCTGGCACCTGGGCTTCCAGGACCCCGACGGCCAGTACGTGGCCATCGAGCAGTCCACGCAGAAGCGCAAGGACTTCATCGACGACGCCAGCCAGGGTTCCCGCGCGACCAAGGTCACGCAGAACATCGGCGGCCGCACCTGGACCCGGTACAGCGGCGGCCGTTACGACGCCCTCGTGTCGGAGGGTGCCAAGGGCGACACGACGGTGGTGGCGGGTACGGCCTCCTTCGCCCAGCTGACGAAGATGGCGCAGGCACTGCAGACGTCCTGAGCGGCCGGCCCGACGCGGGCCGCCGCCCCGGCCTCCCGGGGCTCGTCGGCCTTGCGGTCTACGTCGACCCCTCGGTCTACGTCGGCTCTCGGTCTGCCTCCGCCCCGTTGTCCTGCGTCAGCCCCCTCGTCCCCCTCGTCCTGCCTCGGGCGGCCCCTCCTCCTGCGCCGGGGTCCTTCGGCGTTGGTCCGGCTGGGGGGTGCAGACTGCCGCCTGCCGCCTGCCGCCTGCCGTCCGCCGACCGTCGGCAGCCCGGCCCCAGCAGCGGTCCTCGTGCCCGCCGGGCGCCCGCCCCGCCCCCGTTCGCGGGCCCGCCGCCCTCGGCGGCCCGTCACCGTGTTCCTGCGGCCGACGCACGCGGCCGCCGCCACTGCGCGCCTGCGGCCGTCACTTGTCGTGACCCTTCACAGTGCGCCCCCGCGGCCTGCCACCGAGCCCGCGCGGCCTGCCACCGCACCCGTGCAGGTGTCACCGAGCCCGTGCGTGTGTCACCGGGCCCGCGCGGCCTGTCACCGAGCCCGTGCGTGTGTCACCGAGCCGCGTGGTCTGTCACCGCGCCCGTGGCGACCTGTCCACGCGTAGCGACCCCTACCGCACGCCCGCGCGGCACCTCACGCCGCGCGCCCCCTCACCGCTCGTCCCCCTCCTCGTCCTCGTCGTGCGCGGCCTCCTCCGCCAGTGCGGCGTCCAGCCGGGCGCGGGCGCCCTCCAGCCACCGCCGGCAGACCTTGGCCAGTTCCTCGCCCCGCTCCCACAGCGCGAGGGACTCCTCGAGGCTCGTCCCGCCCGCCTCCAGGCGCCGGACGACGTCGATCAGCTCGTCCCGCGCCTGCTCGTAGCCCAGCGTCTCGTCGGCCGCCGGTGTCCTGCTCGTCATTGACTCTTCCCTGTGTCGACCCGAACCGTGAACTCGCCCTCGGCGACCCGCGCCCGCAGCGTCTCCTGCTCCGTCACCTCGCCGGGATCGCGGACCACATGCCCGTCGGCCCGTTGCAGCACGGCGTACCCGCGCCGCAGCGTCGCGGCGGGGGAGAGGGCCACCACGCGCGCGTGGGTGTGCCCCAGCTCGGAGTCGGCGCGGTCCAGCAGGTGCCGCAGGGTGCGCCGGCTCCGGTCCAGAAGCGCGGCCACGTGGTCGGCCCGCTCGTCGAGCATCCGGTGCGGATCCTGCATGACGGGCCGGGAGAGCGCGTGGGCGAGGCCGCGCTCCTCCCGTTCGACGTGCGCCTGTACGCACCTGCGCGCGCGGTCGCGCAGCTGCCGTACCCGCTCGGCCTCCTCGCCGACGTCCGGCACGACCTTCTTGGCCGCGTCGGTGGGCGTGGAGGCGCGCAGGTCGGCGACGTAGTCCAGCAGCGGCGTGTCCGGTTCGTGGCCGATCGCCGAGACGACCGGCGTCCGGCACGCGGCGACCGCGCGGACGAGCTGCTCGTCGGAGAACGGCAGCAGGTCCTCCACGCTGCCGCCGCCGCGCGCCACGACGATCACGTCCACGGCGTCGAGCGCGTCGAGTTCCTTGACGGCCTGCACGACCTGCGGGACGGCGTGCACACCCTGCACGGGCACGTTGCGCACCTCGAAGCGGACGGCGGGCCAGCGGTGCCGGGCGTTCTCCAGGACGTCCCGCTCGGCGGCGGAGGCCCGGCCGCACACCAGGCCGATCAGCTGCGGCAGGAAGGGCAGGGGCTTCTTGCGGTCCGGCGCGAAGAGCCCCTCCGCCGCGAGGGTCTTCTTCAGCTGCTCCAGGCGGGCCAGCAGCTCACCGACGCCCACCGGTCTCATCTCGGCCGCCCGCAGCGACAGCTGGCCGCGCGGGGCGTACCACTCGGGCTTGGCGCGCACGACGACCCGGGCGCCCTCCCCGACGACGTCCGCGACGGCGTCGAACACCTCGCGGTAGCACGTCACGCCGACGGAGATGTTGTACGACGGGTCGCGCAGCGTCAGGAACACCACCCCCGCGCCCGGCCGCCGCGACAGCTGCGTGATCTGCCCCTCGACCCAGACCGCGCCGAGCCGGTCGATCCAGCCGCCGATGAGCCGGGAGACCTCGCCGACGGGAAGCGGGGCTTCGGGGGACGTGGAGACAGCCATGCCCGCGAGCGTAACGGTCACCACCGACAACGCGGGCGCCCGGCGACGACGCGGGCCCGGCCGACAGTGAGGGCACCGCAGGAGTGCTCCCGGGGCTCCATGCCCCCTCGGGATCTTCGACGCGCCGTGGACGGCCTTACGATGGGGCCCATGACTGCTACGTCTGGCCGCCGTGTCCTGCTCGCCGCCCCCCGGGGCTACTGCGCGGGCGTGGACCGCGCCGTGATCGCCGTCGAGAAGGCCCTGGAGCAGTACGGGGCCCCGGTGTACGTCCGGCACGAGATCGTCCACAACAAGTACGTCGTACAGACCCTGGAGAAGAAGGGCGCCGTCTTCGTCGAGCGGACGGAGGAAGTGCCGCCGGGCAACATCGTGATGTTCTCGGCGCACGGTGTCGCGCCCGTCGTGCACGAGGAGGCCGCTCGGGGCCGCCTCGCCACCATCGACGCCACCTGCCCCCTGGTCACCAAGGTCCACAAGGAAGCCGTCCGCTTCGCCAAGGAGGACTACGACATCCTCCTGATCGGGCACGAGGGCCACGAGGAGGTCATCGGCACCTCCGGTGAGGCTCCCGACCACATCCAGCTCGTCGACGGCCCCGGGGACGTGGCGAACGTCGAGGTGCGCGACCCGTCGCGGGTGGTCTGGCTCTCCCAGACGACCCTGTCGGTCGACGAGACCATGGAGACGGTCGACGCGCTGCAGGAGAAGTTCCCGCAGCTGATCTCGCCGCCCAGCGACGACATCTGCTACGCCACGCAGAACCGCCAGCTCGCCGTCAAGCAGATGGGCGCCGAGGCGGACCTGGTCATCGTGGTCGGCTCCCGCAACTCCTCCAACTCCAAGCGGCTGGTGGAGGTCGCGAAGCTCGCGGGCGCGGACCGGGCCCACCTGGTCGACTTCGCCGACGAGATCAACGAGGCCTGGCTGGAGGGCGTCACCACGGTCGGCGTGACCTCGGGCGCCTCCGTGCCGGAGGTCCTGGTCGAGCAGGTGCTCGAATGGCTCGGGCAGCGCGGCTTCGGGGACGTGGAGATCGTCAAGGCGGCCGAGGAGTCGATCACCTTCTCGCTGCCCAAGGAGCTGCGCCGCGACCTGCGCGAGGAGGCGGCCGAGCTGGCCGCCGGGCGCGGCGGGTCGGGCACGGCGGAAGGCTGAGCGGGTCCGCGTCCCCGCGCGGGGACACGGCCGGCGTGACTGTCGGTGGCACGCCGTAACGTGGAGCCATGCAGATCTTCGGTGTGGACATCGGCGGGTCGGGGATCAAGGGTGCCCCGGTGGACCTCGACAAGGGCGACCTGGCCCAGGAGCGCCACAAGGTGCTCACCCCGCACCCGGCGACCCCCGACGGCGTGGCCGACGGCGTCCGGGAGGTCGTCGCCCACTTCGGCTGGACCGGACCGGTCGGACTGACCTTCCCCGGCGTGGTCACCGGCGGCGCCACGGTGCGTACGGCGGCCAACGTCGACAAGAGCTGGATCGACACCGACGCGCGCGCGTTGTTCGGCGAGCGGCTGGGCGGCCTGCCGGTGACCGTCGTCAACGACGCGGACGCGGCGGGCGTCGCCGAGATGCACTTCGGCGCGGGCCGCGGCCGCGGCGGCACCGTCGTGCTGCTCACCTTCGGCACCGGCATCGGCAGCGCGGTCTTCGTCGACGGCGTCCTCGTCCCCAACACCGAGCTGGGCCACCTGGAGCTGGACGGCCACGAGGCGGAGAAGCGGGCCTCCAGCAAGGCCAAGGACGACGGTGACCTGTCCTGGGAGCAGTGGGGCCACCGCGTCCGCAAGTACCTCGCCCACGTGGAGATGCTCTTCTCCCCGGAGCTGTTCATCATCGGCGGCGGGGTCAGCCGCAAGGCCCACAAGTTCCTGCCCTACCTGGAGGGCGTCCGGGCGGAGATCGTCCCGGCCCGGCTCCAGAACAACGCGGGCATCGTGGGCGCGGCGATGCGCGCGGCGGAGGGCGGCGCGAGCGAGGCGTGAGCGGGCGGCGGGAGGCCGCTGGGCGTGACGGGGAGGCGGCGCGGCGGGGCGCCGAGAGGCCGCTGCCGGGGGCGCCGGGCTGAGGGGGCCGCACGCTGCCGGGGGCGCCGGGCCGGGGGGGGGCGCACGCTGTGGGGCTGAGAGGGCCGCACGGCCCGGAGGTCACCCGCGCCTGCGGGCCGCCGCCCCCTTCTCCGCTCCTGCCCCTGCCCCTGCCCCCGCACGCTCGCACCCTCGCGCCCCCGCCTGTTCCGCTGCCCGGGCGGGCGCCGACGCGGCCCGCCGCACCAGTGCCGTGACCCCCGCGACCAGCGTCCCGGCGTACAGCCACACCGCCTGGGTGGCGAGCGCGGTCACCAGGCCCATGAGCGTGCCGAGGAGCCCCTCACCGCCGTCGGCCACCGGCAGCAGTCCCACGGCGAACCCGATGGGCACCACCACGGGCGCGCTCAGCAGGTCGCCCCTGCGGATCCACACCGCGGTCAGCACGCACACCGGCAGGAACAGCACCCCGTACACGGCCGGTGAGGCGTCCAGCAGCAGGGCGTCCAGACAGCCGAGGACGAACATCACCCCACCGCAGAACAGGCCGCCCCCGAGCCCCGTCAGCCGGGGGTTGGGCACCTGGCGCAGCCGCTGTATGACAGGGGGCGGGGCGTGATTCCGCGCGGCGGCCGGGGCGCGCCGGGCGGGCACCGGACCCGGACGCCGCGCCGGACGCCGGTCCGCGACGCCGCCCTGCCCGTGCCCCCTTTCCCGGCGGGGCGGCTGCGTACGCCCCTGGGCCGCCTGCGAGGGCAGCGGCGGCCTGCCGCGTCGCGGTCCGTGCTGCTGAGGTCGCGTCCCGTGTTGCTCCACTGGACCAACCTAGGTCTGTTTATGTGTTGAATAGGCCGTTTGACACGCCGCGCGGGTGTGGCGGTCCTGTGGTGGCCGGCCGGCTGGCCAGGCGTTCGAACCGTCGCGAAGACGGGACGCCGCACGCCGTAGACTGGTGGATCGGCCCCCTGGCCCCCAGTCTCCTCACGTACGGGAAGTCGCAACGTGTCGCTCACGATCGGAATCGTCGGTCTGCCGAACGTCGGCAAGTCGACCCTGTTCAACGCCCTGACCAAGAACGACGTGCTCGCGGCCAACTACCCGTTCGCCACGATCGAGCCCAACGTCGGTGTCGTGGGTGTTCCGGACGGTCGCCTCGCCCAGCTCGCCTCGATCTTCAAGTCGGAGCGGATCCTGCCGGCCACGGTCGACTTCGTCGACATCGCCGGCATCGTGCGCGGCGCCAGCGAGGGCGAGGGCCTGGGCAACAAGTTCCTCGCGAACATCCGCGAGTCGGACGCGATCTGCCAGGTCATCCGCGCCTTCAAGGACGAGAACGTCGTGCACGTCGACGGCAAGGTCTCGCCCAAGGACGACATCGAGACGATCAACACCGAGCTGATCCTCGCGGACCTCCAGACGATCGAGAAGGTCCTCCCGCGCCTCCAGAAGGAGTCGCGGATCAAGAAGGACGTGGCGCCGAAGGTCAAGGCCGTCGAGGAGGCCAAGGAGATCCTGGAGAAGGGCGACACCCTCTTCTCCCACGGCATCCTCCAGGGCACCGAACGCGCGGAGCTGCTGCACGACCTCCACCTGCTCACCACCAAGCCCTTCCTCTACGTCTTCAACGTCGACGAGGACGAGCTGACCGACGAGGACTTCAAGAACGAGCAGCGCGCCCTGGTCGCCCCCGCCGAGGCGATCTTCCTCAACGCCAAGCTGGAGGCGGACCTCGCCGAGCTGGACGAGGAGGAGGCCCTGGAACTCCTGGAGTCCGTCGGCCAGCACGAGCCGGGTCTGGCCACCCTCGCCCGCGTCGGCTTCGACACCCTCGGCCTGCAGACCTACCTGACGGCCGGCCCCAAGGAATCCCGCGCCTGGACCATCAAGAAGGGCGCCACCGCCCCCGAGGCCGCCGGCGTCATCCACACCGACTTCCAGAAGGGCTTCATCAAGGCGGAGGTCATCTCCTTCGAAGACCTCGTCGAAACCGGCTCCGTCACCGAGGCCCGGGCCAAGGGCAAGGCCCGCATGGAGGGCAAGGACTACGTGATGCAGGACGGGGACGTGGTGGAGTTCCGGTTCAACGTCTAATACGTTCGGCGAAAGGCCGTCTGACCTGCGCAGGAGCGGGTTGGGCGGCCTTTGCGGTCCACGGAGTGTCCGTGGCGTGCTGGATGGGTCCGGCACGCGGGGGAGCGGCTGCGCCGCTTCGCCGGCCCGCGGCTGGTCATCGGCGGAAGGGTCCGCGTACGCCTTGTCGACGGCGGCGCGGTCCGCTCCTCGGAGTCGGGCCACACGGGGGTGCGGTCGTGGCGCCGACCGGCACGAGGCCCTTGTATCGGGCGGTTGTCTCCTGTACGTCACAGGGCTTGTTGCCGCGATCTTGCGCCGGAAGGGGCGGGCGTGCTCCTTGCCGCCGAGGTCGCGGTAGCGGGCCCACCGATTACCGTCGGGCCGCTTCCGGATGTCGGCGCAGTGGCGTCCCCTTCGTGTTTGTGGTCGGACCGTGGTCCGTGCAGAACTGCCAGTGGGCGATGGGCAGCCGCGGGCGGGCGGGGAAGGGCATGCAGACGCGGCGGGGATCCGAGCGGCGCCGCTATACTCGCGCGTACTTGCATCGGTGACACAAGGGGGGTCCGGCTGTGCGCATCAGTCTGGTCTGTGTTGACGGCTCGGAGGATCTTTCTTCGCTCCAGGACGCTGTCAACCGGCAGGTCGGCAGGCCGGACTTCACGGCCGAGATCATCAAGAGGCCCAGTGCGCCAGGGGACATGGGCCTGCTGGACGAGGGACTCGCGTTCGCCTCTCAGCACCCGAAGGTGATCGAAGAAGCCCTGACCGCCTTCCTCATCTGGCTGGAGGCGCGTCTCGGGCGGACCAGCACCTGGACGGTGTCCAACGGCAGGCGCACCGTGCGGGTGGAGGCGACGAAGCTCGACCGACGCATGCGAGAGTCCATCGCGGAGCTTCTGAAGGACGCTGACGAGGAAGTGACAGACCGACCGGGCAGCTGAGTCCGTCCGGAAGAGGGCCGTTGATGACCAGCCAGCCCAGACCGTTCGACCCGCAGCGATCCCGTGCCGTGCTCATCGGCTGCCACGAGTACTCGCACAGCCCGGGGCTGGACAACCTGCCCTCGGTCCTGCACAGCCTCGACGCCGTAAGCGATCTGCTGCAGAGCTGGGGCCTCCCCAGTCGCAACTGTGTGCGGCTCAGCTCCCAGAACGGGCCGTTGCGACCCGACGACGTCCTCATGGCGCTGGAGAACACGGCGGCGCGTTCTCCGGAGCAGATGGACCTCTTCCTGGTCTACTTCTCAGGACACGGTTACCCCCTCGGCGAGCAAGGGCTCCACCTGGCGCTGAGTCACACGACGTCGGTGGAGACGAAGAGCGGCAGCCTGGCCTTCAGCGACGTCGCCCACACCCTGCAAGCCGCGAAGTTCCCTGCCGACCACGTCATCGTGATCCTCGACTGCTGCCATGCCGGCGCGGCGATCGACCACGTCCGCGCCGAACTGCAGCAGCCCGGGGCGGTGGAGAAGGTCGCCCTGCTGGTCGCCGCCGACAAGGACAAGCTGGCCAGATCGCCGGTGGAGGACGGTCCCAGCTTCTTCACCAACGCGCTGGTCAGGGCCGTCACCGAACTGGCTCCGCCGAAAGATTCCCACCTGAGCCTCGACACTCTCGGTCTCCTGATCAAGAAGCAGGCCGAAGACCACAACAGCAACCTCGGACTCGTCGACTCCGACAAGTACGTACCTGAACCGCTCCTGTCGCCCGGCGGGATCCGGCACATGCCCTGGCTTCCCAACCTGGCGCCGAAGGCCGTGGCCACCGCCACCACCGGACCAGAGCCCGCCCAGGGGTCCCCGGCCGCGGCGCCGAAGGAGGCTGGCGCCAAGCCTGCCCAGCAGGAGTCTCCCGCTCCCACGGGGCTGAAGTGGCCCTGGGACTACCGGCGGACCGGTCGTCCGGTCCTTCCCCGGCCGAAGCAGTTCGCCCTGCTCCAGGACCGTTCCCGGTCCGGTGCCGTGGTGCCGGTGACCGGGGAACCGGGCGTGGGGAAGAAGGTCCTCACGGAGAGCTTTCTGGGCGCACCCGAAGGTGTGCGCACCGCCCTGCCCCAGGACCCTTACGTACTGCGGCTCGACCTTGACCTGATCCGGTACGACAGTCCGGTCCCGGCTCTGCGGTCGCTGCAGCTCGCCCTGGGCGTGACCAGGGACGACACCACCAACCTGGAACTGACCACCGCGCACTTCGCCGACGCCCGTGAGCGCGCGGTGGCGGAACTCGCCCGTCGCGCCGACGGACGGCCGATGGTCCTGTACATCACCCTCCGCGCCACCAGGACCGACCTGCGCAAGGTCTACGAGGACCTGGAACTGCTGCTCGCCTACCCGCTGTTCCGGGATGCACTGGTCCTGCTGGTCGCGGCCCGCAACGCGGGAGGCGTGACCGGCAACGGCCAACTGATACCTGTCGCGGCGGTGCCCGTACCCGGCCTGGAGCGGGGGGAGGCCGCCGAACTCATCCGTCAGCTTCTGGACGAGCACGGCATCACCGGCCCGGATCCGGACGAAGCGCTGCGGCTGGCCGGCGACGACACGATAACCCTTCGTCCGGTGGTGCTGATGCAGGCCGTCGCCGCCCTGGGGGCGCGTATGAGTCTCCTCAACGAGCAGCCGGACAGCGCCGGCCTCGGCAAGGAGATCAGGCGGGCGACCCACTACGTGATCGAGCCGGTGCTGATCGAATCCGGCTGCCGGCTCCGGGAGGGGTCCGAGCCAGGCGCTCTCGCCATTCTGCTGGCCTGGGTCCAGCTGGGCGCTCCCCCACTTGTGGTGGACGAACTGCCGATCGCGCTGAAGCCCCTCCAGGGGGTCGTGGACTGGCTGCGGACATCCGGAGTCCTGGTGGACACTGTCCCCGGCGGTAGCCCGCTGGAGGTGACGGTCGGCTCGGTGGCCCAGGACGCGCTCCGGGAAATCCGCAGACGGCTCCAGTTCTCCCCCCACGACCGGTACGGGGAGAACCGGGTCCCCGACGTGCTTCTCGGCGCTGTGCAGGTCGACGAGGCGGAGGTCGACCAGCTCATCGGCAAGGCGTCTGCGGATCTGCTCGCCCACATGCATCAGTTCGGCGCGCGGCAGAGCCCGGAACTGGCCGGCCCCCCCGCGGACCACAGCCGGCGAGCAGCTGACGAGTTCCAGACGGTGGGCGTCCTGGAACGTGCCCTCAACGAACTGGACGAACTGGAGTTCCCGGGCCTTTCGCGGTCACGCCTCGCGGAATGGTCCGAGACGCGGTCCATCCTCATCACCCACCTGCTGGCGCAGTCCGTCGACACCCCTTTCCTTCCGGTCGACCTGAAGGAGACCCAGGCCGGTCTGGGCCGACTGCGGAGCAAGTCGCCGATCCGTACCCGGGGCGCGTTGCCTGCCGTCCAGCTCGGCATCGCACAGCTCAACGTGCTCTCGCGCCTGCCCGCCCACACGCCGGGGATGCGCGAGAACCTGTCGGAGGCCCTGCTTCATCTCGAGGAAGAGCTCCGCCGGACGCAGGGCATCGACCACACCGAGATCAACACGCTGGACCGCCTCACTCTGCTCTGCGCGCGGCAACTGGACGCCGTTGAGGAGGTCTGCGAGTTCCGGACCTACGTGCTGGACCGACTCGCCGACGACTTCAGCCTCGACTTCCGAGCGGGGCACGTGAGCAGGGTCCTCGCCCTGGCCGGCTGGGGTCTGCAGACGGTTCAGCTCACCGACGACCACGACGTCCTGCGGCGGATCGCTCGGTCGGTGGCGCTGCTGATCGACAGTATCGACGACTCGATCAAGGCGTCGCCGAGTGACGGGCTCGCGCGTCTGTGCCATCAGTTGCATCTGCTCGAGGCGCGCGTCGGTGACGCCCCGGAGAGGAAGGCCTGGCACCTGGTCGAAGCCATCCGGATCATGACGGAGTCCGCCCAAGTGGGCATGGGGCAGCAGTTCGAGGAGACGCTGGAAGCCGTCATCGGCCAGAAGACGGCCGCGGCGACACTCGGATGCCTGATGAAACACCTCCTGACCTATGACCCGCACGGCCCCGCGGAGGGCCTGGTCCCGGTCACCCGCTGGCGGGCGGCCAGCCAGGTGATGAACTCCCTCATCTCGGCACGTTCCTCGTTGCTCCGGAGGGATTGGCTGGAGGTGCTGGGAGACATCGAGGCGTCCGGCTCGCTGGTTCCGGGGTCGGACAGGGACGAGTGGATCTTCAGGGCGCTCCTCCTCACAGCCGGTGTCCTCGACAAGGAGTCCCTGGGTATGCACCGGGAGGTGCTGAGGGACTTGCGTGAGGTGAAGGCCGGCCTGGACCGGTCGCTGGACGCCGACCCGGACTGGATGGTGCTGCGCAGCTGGCTCACAGTGACCACCATGCTGTCCCAGCGGGTCTGGTCCGAGTCGCTGCGGGACGCCGCGGGCCCCGCGTTCAGGAGGTGGACGGCCGCGGTCGGGCGGGCCGCCGACAAGAGGGAGCCCGGCACTTGGTCCGTTCTCGTGGGCCAGGAACTGCTCGCCGAGACGGACTCCCCGCTCGTCCTGCCGTGGTCGTGCCCTCTGGCTTCGGTGCCGGAGCCTGAGCTCGAGCAGAAGTTGCGTGCTGTTCACGCGGCCCGTCAGGCCAGGGTGCGGTCGTTCGCCGAGAGTTATGGGGAGTCCAACACCTGGTTCAGGGCGCACCACTCCCTGGAACGCCGCTTCCTGCACGAGCTGGCTGCGATCTCCGGGAGAGAGATCCCGAACGGGGCGTTCCGCCAAATCTACTCCGTGACCGAAGGACGGCAGCCACCACCGCAGTACGAGTTCCTGACGATCAAGGCCAAGGACGACATGGCCGCATGGAACTTCGCCGACGCCGCCCGGAGGACGGATCCCAGGCGCAAGGTCATGCCTGAGTACAAGAGGCGGGAATTGATTCTGCTGCGCGCGGACGCCCTGCTCCGGGCAGGACTGTGGAGGACCGGCCCCGGACCGCAGCGGAGCCGCCTC
The DNA here is from genome assembly GCF_059731885.1 of Streptomyces sp. Xyl84. NCBI lineage: Bacteria > Bacillati > Actinomycetota > Actinomycetes > Kitasatosporales > Streptomycetaceae > Streptomyces > Streptomyces sp. Xyl84. The sequence goes on along the minus strand of NZ_AP029182.1, from coordinate 2,681,424 downwards.
CTGGAGACCGCGCACCGGGAGCTCGCGGAGTCTGCGAAGTCTGCGCCGGGACACTGGGGCGAGGTGCTGCGCCTCCGTGCGGCGTGCGCGTTCAGCCCGTCACCGGATCCCTCACTGACGGGGATCCCCGCTGAGCTGGACAGCCTGCTCACCTCGGCGGAACAGGCCGGCTTCTTGCAGCTCGCGGCAGCGCTGACGGATCTGGGTCAGGCCACCACGGAAAGCGAACGCAGCGCCTGCACCGCTGCCTTGACCGACCTCGGCGCCACGGTTGAGACGGTGCGACAACTGGCCCTCTTCCATCTGGAGCAGGCGGAACGGCTGTGCGGCTTTGTTCCCCTTCCGTGGAAACCCCGGGAACCGGGGGATTCCTGGCTCACCTTTCCGGCCACAGCGGAGAGCAAAGAGCTCGTGAGGAACCGCCTCGTGCGGGCATGGGCCTGCCTCAACGCGGCGGTATGGCTCGACCCGGGTGACTGGGAGAGCCGGGTCGCTCTCGCGCTGGCCCAGGGCCGTGTCCTGGCGCTCGCCCACCTGGTGTGGGGAGAGTACGCCGCCCAAGCACTCAAGTTGGACCAGGGGTATACCGGCTCCTGCGCCGACCTGGGGCGCACGCTGCTGGGCTTCGTGGCCGACCACACAGTGAACGACGGGCGGCTCAGCGTGAAGAGGCTGCGCAGCACCTTCGGCTAAGGCCTGTCCGGCGGATCTTCGAACCGCTTCGTGTCTCGGCCCGCAGGTCACTAACATCTATGTTACTAACTTATATGTTAGTGACCTAGACCTTGTGGGACGGGGGTGTGGGCGTGGTGGATTTCGTGGGTCGTCGGCAGGAGCTGGCGACGTTGGAGCGGGAACTGGAGAAGGTCGCGGCAGGGGTCGGCGGGGAGCGGCCCGGTCGGTGCGTGATGCTGCGTGGGCGGCGCCGGGTGGGTAAGTCGCGACTGGTCGAGCGGTTCGCGGAGCGCTCCGGAGCCCCGTTCTTGTTCTACGCGGCGACCGGGGCGTCACCGAGGCACGATCTGGCGCGGCTGGCGCGGGACGCACAAGCGTCGACGCTGCCGCTGGCGGGGCTGGTGACCGCCGCGCGGCCGGAGAACTGGGATGCCGCCTTCGATGTGCTGGCTGCCGCGCTCCCCGCGGACCGGGTGAGCGTGCTGATCATCGATGAGGTGCCGTACCTCATGGACGGCGACGGCGCGTTCGAGGGGATGCTGCAACGAGCCTGGGACCGGGTGCTGGAGGCGAAGCCGGTGCTGTTGATCCTCATCGGGTCCGATCTGTCAATGATGGAGGCTCTGAACAGCTACGGACGCCCCTTCCACCAGCGCGGCCGGGAGATGGTGCTGGGGCCGCTGAACCCCGCCGAGGTGGGAAGGATGCTCGGGTTGGACCCGGCGGAAGCCTTCGACGCCGCTCTGGTCACCGGCGGGCTGCCGCTGATCTGCGCGGAGTGGCCGAGAGGGGAAGGGTTGTGGGACTTCCTCGCCGAGGCGCTGAGTGATCCGGTCTCGGCCCTGCTGGTGTCGGCCGAGCGCTCGCTGGCCGCCGAATTCCCCCCGCAGGCCCAGGCGCGTACGGTGCTGGCGGCCATCGGCAGTGGTGAGCGGACCTTCACCAACATCGCCAGGGCAGCCGGCGGGATCGGGGCCACGCCGCTTCAGCGAGCGCTGGAACTGCTCACGGAGAAGCGGATCGTCGCTGCGGAGCTGCCCGTTTCGCTGCGTCCGTCGAAGGATCGCCGCTACCGGGTGGCCGACCCCTACCTGCGGTTCTGGCTGCATCTGCTCGGTCCGTCCCTGGACGAGATCGAGCGGGGACGGGGCGATCTGGCCTTGGCGCGGATCCGGGACAGCTGGACCAGCTGGCGCGGCCGGGCGATCGAGCCACTCGTCCGGGAGGCGCTCGCCCGGATGCTGCCCGACGGCCGGCTCCCCGCCGCGCCCGCGGTCGGCGGCTACTGGACCCGCACCAACGACGTCGAGATCGACCTCGTCGGAGCGGACCGCGCTCCCCTGGCCAAGGAGCTGCTTTTCGTCGGCTCCGTCAAGTGGCTCGAGCACTCACCCTTCGACCGGCACGATCTGGCCGCTCTCCATCGGCACCGGGCGGCCCTCACGGACGAGCCCCTGCCGGTCGTGGCGGTCGCGCGAAGCGGGGTCGACTGCCAGGGGCTCGATGCTGCCTACGGCCCCGGCGATCTGCTGGCCGCTTGGCCACTGTGAGCGGCGGCGGGCAGGAAGGGGTGGTCGTCATTCGGCCCGCGGCGGGGTGACGGCCCGTGCCGGGGTGAGCTTGTCGAGGTCCAGGGTGATACCGAAGGGGACGGGGCGCTTCAGCATCCAGGGCGGACGCTTCAGCATCCAGTCGGGCAATGCGGTCATGCGTCCGCAGCGATTCGGTGGGGGCGGGACACGAGAGCGCCGGCGGCCCGCACCGTCCCCGACCGCCCGCCTCGATCCGGACGACACGTCGGTGGGCGTGGGGGTGGAGAGGGGGGCGTGCGGGTGGAGAGGAACGACGGCCTGGTGAGCCGTGCACGGCGTGAACGTACGTCCGTCCGTGTGACCTTGTTCACCATGCGCATGACATTGGACTGGCGGAGGAGACGCGCCTCGGGTGCTTCCACCCGGTCAGGACACCTTGCCGGGGCCGGTGTGGGGCAGCCGGGTCCCGGGCGGTGAGCGGTGCGGCCGGTGGCCGAAGTCGCCTGGTGGCGGACGGTATGCCGGTCGTTTCCGCCTACGTCCCCACGTATCCTCGGCTCGGGACGGCGGGCCGCGGATCGGGAGGTGTCAGGCAGGTGGAGTTCCGGCTGCTCGGATCCGTCGCCGTGATCACGGAGAACGGCGACCTCGCCCCCGGTCCCGTCAAGCGTTCCAGCCTGCTGGCGATGCTGCTGCTGCGGCCCAACACCGCGGTCAGTGTCGACCAGCTGACCGCCGCGCTGTGGGAGGACGAGCCGCCCACCCACTTCAAGACCGTTCTGCAGGGGCACGTCTCGCGGCTGCGCGCCCTGCTCGCCGCGCACGGCGCCCGGGACTACGGGGTCGAACTGACCACCCAGGGCACCGCGTACGAGCTGCAGATGCCGGAGTCGTTGGTCGACGCCCACCGGTTCGAGGAACTCGTCGCCCTCTCCCGGGCGCAGCGCCTGCCCGCCGACACCGTGCGGATGCTGCGCGAGGCCCTGGCCTGCTGGCAGGGCCCCGCGCTCACCGGAACGGTGCGCAGCGGGCCGCTGGAGGCGGCGGCAAGCGGCCTGGAGGACCTGCGGCTGGCCTCCGTGGAGGCCCTGGCCGAGGCGTACGGGCAGCTCGGCGAGCACGGCCGGGCCGCCGCCGTCCTGCGTACCGAGGCCGTCGCCCACCCACTGCGGGAGTCCCTGGCCGCCGCGCTGATGCTGGCGCTCGGCCGCTCCGGGCGGCAGTCCGACGCGATCAACTGGTACCACCGCACCCGGCGGCTGCTCGCCGACGAGCTGGGTGTGGACCCCGGTGACGCGCTCACCGAGGCGTACGCCACCCTGCTGCGGTCTCCTGAACCCGCCCGACCGGTCACCACCCCACCGGTCCCTGCCCCACCGGCGCCCGCGCCCCAGGCCCCTGTTCCGGCTTCGGCGCCCGCACCGGCGCAGGCGCCCGCTCCGGCGCCGGCTCCTGTCCCGGCGGCCACAGCGCCGTCCCCGGCCACCTCACCTGGCCCGAACACCGCCACCGCCCCAGCTACCGCCATGGCCACGGCCCCGGCCCGTGCGGCCTCCGCCTCCGCGGCACCGCCGAGCCCGGCCGGCCTGCCTGCCCCCGGGGGCACGCCTGCCGTGCCGGCGACCCCTGCCATGCCGGCCGCCTCTGCCAGTTGGGCCGCCCCGGCCACGGCGGTCCCGTCAGACGCCCCGGTCTCAGCGGACACACCGCTCCCGTCCGTCGTACCCCCGGCGCCCGCCACGCCCGCCGTACCCACCGCCCACTCCGCGCCGCCCGGAACGCACACCCTGCGGCCCGCCCCCGCCGGACAGCCGCCCACGCTGTCCGCCCACGCCGCCCCCGGCGCCCACGCCGATCAGCCTCCCGCGCGGCCCGTCCCCGGTGCCCCCACCCCCGCGCCCCCCGGCCCCGCCGCGCTCCTCGACTCCGCCACCCCCACCTCCCCCGCAGCGCCCCCGCCTCCCACTGCGCCCACCGCGCCCACCGCCCTCACCGCTCCCGCCGCCCCCACCCCGCCCCCGTCCTGCGACCCCACCGCCCCGGCTGCCGTCCGCCACGGCCCGCCGCATGCCGAGTCCGCCGTCCCGGTCCCGGAGCTGCTGCCCCGCGCCCCGCGCGGTTTCACCGGCCGGGATGCCGAACTGGCCGCCCTCGACCGCGCCGCCGGTGTCACGGACGCGCCCGTCTGCCTGATCACCGGGCCCGCCGGGGTCGGCAAGACCGCGTTCGCCCTGCACTGGGCCCACCAGCGGCGCGCCGGCTTCCCCGACGGCCGGCTCTTCGCGGACCTGCGCGGCTTCAGCGACACCCCGGCGCCCGACACCGGCTCGGTGCTGCGGGAGTTCCTGCTGGCGCTGGGCACCCCGGCGCCCCACGTGCCCGAGACCACCGCCGCCCGCGGCGCGCTGTTCCGCGCGCTCACCAGCGGACGCCGGCTGCTCGTCGTCCTCGACAACGCCCGCTCCTCCGAACAGGTCAGACCGCTGCTGCCCGGCGGTGACCACTGCGTCACGCTGGTCACCAGCCGGGACCGGCTCGGCGGGCTCATCGCCTCCGACGCGGCCCGGCCGCTGCCGCTCGCCCACCTCCCGGCGGCCGACGCCGAGGCACTGCTCGTCAGCGTCCTCGGCGAGGACCGCGTCGCCGCCGAACCGGAGGCCGCCGCCCGGCTGGCCGGGCTCTGCGACGGGCTGCCGCTCGCCCTGCGCGTCACCGCCGCCCGCCTCGCCGAGCGTCCCCGGTGGACCCTCGGCGCGATGGCCCACGAACTCGCCGACGAGCAGGGTCGCCTGGCCCTGCTGAACGTCGAGGACACCGGCGTCGCCGCGGCCCTCCACCTCACCGTGCAGCAACTGCCCGAACCGGCCGCCCGGATGTTCCGCGCCATCGGCCTGCACACCGGTTCCGACCTGGACCGGTTCACGGCGAGCGCCCTCGCCGGAACCACCCCCGCCCAGGCCTCCGCCGACCTCGACCGGCTCGCCGCGGCCCACCTGCTCACCGAGTCCGTCCCGGGCCGCTGGACACCGCACGACCTGGTCCGCCTCTACGCCCGCCACCTCGCCCCGCAGGCCGACCCCGAGGGGCTGCGCCGCCTCCTCGACCACTACCTCTACACCGGGCTCGCCGCGGACGCCGCCGCCGAACCCGGCTCGCAGCCCTGCTACGCGCTGCCCGCCGACGCCCGGCGCCCGGCCGCCACCCGCGAGTTCGACGACCGGGCCGCCGCGCTCGCCTGGTACGCGGCGGAGCGCCCCGCGCTGGAGGGGGCCGTCGCCGCCGCCGCTGCCCTGGGCCTGCACGACCGGGCCTGGCGGCTCGCCCTCGTCCAGTGGCCGCTGATGCTGTGGCGGATCACGGACGGCTGGACGCCCCTGCTGGAAGCCGGGCTCGCCTCCGCCGAGCGCGCGGAGGACCTCGACGCGCAGGCGCGGACCCGGGCACTGCTCGGCTGGATCCTGCACGAGGAGGGGCGGGACGCCGAAGCCCTCGTCCACCTGGAACAGGCACCCGCGCTGGCCGCCCGCGCGGGCGACACGATCAGCGAGGCCATCGCCTGCGTCAACCTCGCCGCCGTCCTGGACGCCACCGGGGACGTCACGCGCCCCGGGGAGCTGATGGTCCGCGCCGTCGCGCTCGCCGACCGCACCGGCCATCCCTCAACCCAGGTGCTGACGCTCCAGCACCTGGCGCAGCACTGCCTGCGGACCGGCGCGTACGAGGCGGCCCTCACGCACACGCTGCGCGCCACCTCCCTCGTCTCGCCGCACGCCGCCGTCGGCCGGGCCCAGCTGCGGATCCTGTGCGGCGAGGCGCTGGCCGGTCTGGGCCGGACCGACGAGGCCGCCGAGGAGTTCCGGCAGGCCGCGGCGGCGTCGGAGGCGGCCGGTTTCACCCCCGGGGCCGAACGGGCCGCGCACCTGCTGTCCGGGCTGGCAGCGAAGCGTTAGCGGGACGTAAGCGGGACGGCAGCGCGGGATCCGAAGCTGTACATGGCACCGAGCACGGGACACCGGGCACGGGACGCCGGACGCCGACGCCCGACGCGGAGGCGCCCGGAGTACGGGATTCCGGCCGCCCGGAACCACGACCGCGCCACCGCGTCAACGACCGCGGGGGCGTGCGGGGTCAGGGGGCACCGGGTACCGGCCACGACCGCCACACCACCGGCTTCACCGCCATCACCGCCTTTATCACACCACGGGGGAGAACCACCATGCGCAACCACCGCAAGCACACCGTCCTGGCCGTCGCCGCCGTCGCCGCCCTCTCGCTGGGCCTGACCGCCTGCGGCGGCGACGGGTCCGGCACCAAGGACGAGGGGGGCGCCTCGACGTCGCAGACGGCCACGGACACCGCGAAGTCCGCCACCGCCACGACCGGCGCCACCGTCGCCGCCGACTCCGCGGGGTCCTCCGCCGCCTCGGCCTCCGGCGGGTCCGGCACCGCGAAGTCCGGGACCAACGCCCAGCCCGCCGCCAAGAACAAGGCCGGCTCCGGCTCCGCCTCCGGCAAGTCCGGCGCCAACGCTCCCGTCTGCACCTTCCAGGACGTGAAGGTCAAGGCGGCGAAGGCCGACGAGACGCCCACCGAGCACGTCGTGCTGACGGCCACCAACACCTCCGGCCACTCCTGCCGCCTGCTGAAGTACCCGCTGCTCGCCTTCGGCCCCGTCCAGACCGCCAAGGACATCCCGGCCGTCGCGAAGAGCAACCCGGGGGTGCCCGTCGTCCTGGCGTCCGGCGCGTCGGCGTACGCCAACGTCCGGATCGCGAACGGCGGTGCGCACGAGGACAACAAGGTCGTCAAGGAGTTCAACGTGAACCTCTTCGCCGCCGACGGACCCGCCGAGGGCAGCATCGTCGTCCACGCGCCGGCCGGCGGCCTCGCGGTCGACGAGGCGGTCGCGAAGACCGGCTACTGGACCGAGGAACTGCGCAACGGCGCCGACGAGTTCTGACCGGCACCGCCCGGAGCCACCCGGCGCGCCCGAGGGTCGCCCGGCGCGGACCAGCCCCGCCCGGCGCGCCCGAGGGGCGCTCGGCGTGGCCCGGAGCCGCCCGGCACGGGCACAGGGCGGCCCCCCGTACGGGCACAGGGCCGCCCGGCACGGGCACAGGGCCCGGTGCGACCTGCCTGGCCGGGCGGGTCCCACCGGGCCCTCCCGTTCTCGGGCCCTCCCGTTCTCGGGGGCTCCAGTGCTCCACGTCTCACACGTTCCCGGTGTTCTCACGCGCTGCCCGTCGCCAGCCGGCAGGCCTGGGCGCAGGCGCGGACCAGGGGATGGTCCGCGTCCTCGCGGCGCCAGGCGAAGGCGTAGCGGCTGGGTTCGATGCCGAGCACCGGACGGGTGGTCACCCCGCCCAGGGTGACGAGCGGGGCGTTGCCGGCCGCGACCAGGCAGACGCCGAGCCCCGCGACCAGCGCCTCGTACGTCTCCTCGGCGCTCGCCACCTCCGCGCCGATCCGCGGCGGGCGCCCGCCGCGGGCGTCCAGGGCGAGCCAGTGGTCCCGCAGCGCACCGGCGGCCCGCGGCAGCGCCAGGAACGGCAGCGGGACCAGATCGGCGAAGTCGATCTGCGCACGGGCGGCCAGCGGATGCGTCTCGGGCAGCGCGACCAGGCGAGGCTCCTCGGCGACCACCGTCCACCCGTACCGCTCGGGGTCGGGCAGCGGCAGCCAGACGAAGGCGGCGTCGGTCTCCTTGTCCGCCAGACCCGCCGTCGGATCGTCCCAGCTCACCTGCCGCAACCGCAGGGACGCCTCGGGCCGCGCGGCCGTGAACCGGGAGCGGATCGCCGGCAGCAGCCCGCCGCGTCCCGGGCTGGTGCTCATGCCCACCACCAGCGTGCCGCGCCGCGCCGAGCGCGCCGACTCCACGGCGGCGGCACCCCGCTCCCAGTCCTCCAGCACCCGCAGGGCGTGCGGCAGCAGCGCCTCCCCGGCGTCGGTGAGCGCCACGCCCTGCGGGCCGCGCTCGAAGAGTTCGGTGCCCAACTGCCCCTCCAGTGCCCGGATCTGCTTGCTCAGCGCGGGCTGCGACACGTACAGCCGTTCCGCGGCACGGGTGAAGTGCAGTTCCTCGGCCGCCGTCGCGAAGTAGCGCAGGTCTCTCAGGTGCACGTCCGTCGTCATAACCATCGGCTATCACGACGGATCTTGGACGCGCCACCGCTTCCGGGCCGAACCTGGTGACAAGAGCACGAGCATGAACGCGAGCACGAACGTGAGCACGAGCGCGAGCGCGATGACGAACCCAGGAGGGGTCATGAACAAGGTGTGGCTGGTGACCGGGGCGAGCAGCGGTTTCGGACGGGCGATCACCGAGGCCGCCGTCGCGGCCGGTGACATCGTGGTGGGCGCGGCACGGCGCCCCGAGGCCCTGGCCGACCTCGTCGCCGCGCACGCCGACCAGGTGGAGGCGCTGGCGCTGGACGTCGCCGACACCGTCGCCGCCGAGGCCGCCGTACGGGACGTGCTGGCCCGGCACGGGCGCATCGACGTCCTGGTCAACAACGCGGGCCGCACCCATGTCGGCGCCTTCGAGGAGACCACCGAGCAGGAGCTGCGCGAACTGTTCGACGTGCACGTCTTCGGTCCGGCCGCGCTCACCCGCGCCGTGCTGCCGCACATGCGCGAGCGGCGTTCGGGCGCGATCGTGCAGATGAGCAGCATGGGCGGGCAGATGTCCTTCGCGGGGTTCGCGGCGTACAGCGGGACGAAGTTCGCCCTGGAGGGCATGTCGGAGGCGCTGGCGGACGAGGTGGCCGAGTACGGCGTCAAGGTGCTGGTCGTCGAGCCGGGAGCCTTCCGCACGTCGCTGTTCGGCACCGGCAGGGCCGGGGTCAGCGCGGACAGCGGCCTGTACGCCAAGGTGAGCGAGACCCGCGGTTCCGTGGCCGGCGGTGACGGCAGCCAGCCCGGCGACCCCGCGAAGGCGGCGGCGCTGATCCTCGCCGCCCTGGAGGCGGACGACACCCCCCTGCGCCTGCCGCTGGGCGACGACGCGGTCACCGCCGTCCTCGGCCACCTCGACCAGGTCCGCGGCGACGTCACCGCCTGGGAGAAGCGCACGCGCGCCACCGCCTTCGACGACTGAGCCCCGACGGCCGCCCGGCCCGCTCGCGCGTCAAGGCCCTGTGCGGGCGCCAAGGCCCCGCACGGCGGCACGGCCCTCCGAGGGCGCTACGGCCGCGCCAGTCCCGACTTCAGTCCCGCCCCGCACAGCGGCACCACCGCCGACCTTCCGCCGAGCGCGCCCTCCCGCACCGCCGCCCAGCAGGCCACGCCCGTCGCCTCGACGTACAGGCCCCGGGAGGCGAGGTCCAGCTGGGCGTGGCGGATCTGGTCCTCCGTCACCGTCAGGAAGGTGCCGCCCGAGCCCCGCACCGCGCGCAGGATCTGCCGGGCGCGGGGCGGACGCGGGATGGCGATGCCCTCGGCGTAGGTCGGGGCGAGGGTGGTGGTGCCGGTGAGTTCCTCCGCGCCCCGCGCCCAGGCGTCGGCCAGCGGGGCCACCGCCGCCGCCTGCACCGCCCACAACGCCGGACGCCGGTCCAGCAGCCCGGCCCCGTACAGCTCGGCGATCGCCAGCGCCGCGCCGAGCAGCAGCGTGCCGTTGCCCACCGGCAGCACGAGCACGTCGGGCAGCCGGCCGCCCAGGTCCTCCCACAGTTCGTGGACGTAGGTCTTGGTGCCGTGCAGGAAGTACGGGTTGTACACGTGCGACGCGTAGAACGTCTCCGGCTCGTCCGCCGCCCGCTGCGCCGCCGTGCCCGCCGCCGCCCGGTCGCCGTCGACGATCTCCAGCCGGGCACCGTGCGCCTCGATCTGCTCCAGCTTCTTCGCGGAGGTGCCCAGCGGGACGTACACCGTGCAGGGCAGCCGGGCCCGGGCGCAGTACGCGGCGATCGCCGTGCCCGCGTTGCCGCTGCTGTCCGCGACCACCCGGCGCGGGCCGGTGCGCTGCGCGAGCTGGGCCAGCAGCACCGCGCCCCGGTCCTTGAACGACAGCGTCGGCATCAGGTAGTCCAGCTTCGCCGACACCTCGTCGGTCAGCGTCACCAGCGGGGTGCGGCCCTCGCCCAGGGACACCGAGGGCGGCGCGAGCGGCAGCGTCTCCGCGTACCGCCACAGCGAGTTCACCCGCCCGGTGAGGGATTTCAGGGGCGCCGGAGTGGGCGAGAAGTCGAGGTCCAGGGGGCCGTGGCAGGACGGGCAGCACCAGGCGAGCGAGTCACTGGGGACCCGGACGCCGTCGGTGGGGCAGTAGCGGTCCGGCAGACTTGTCATGGAGGCAGGTTAGGGGCGGACGGCGCCCCGCTCCGGGTACGGCGTCGGGTCGGTGACCCACCCGGCGGTGACGGCGAGGCCGCTCGACCGGTGCACGGCGAGGAAGCCGAAGGGCCGGTCGGACCACGCCCGTACGAGGACGGCTGTGTGCCGGGCCGACGGGGGCGCCGCGCCGGGCGCGGCCGTGTCGGCGGTCACCGCTGCGGCCCCGGAACCCGCTCCGGCGCGCCGGGCACCCGCCGACCCCCGGGCCGCCCGCCGACCCCCTGGCCGCTCGCCGGGCCGCCCGCCACGCCCGATCTCCGTCACCGCGCGGTCCGTCACCGCGCGGTCCGTCACGGCGCGCAAGGCTATGGGCCCGGCCAGGCAGGTGCCATGGCCTGCGCGGCGCGGTGGCGGGGACGCGGGGGTCGCGGGCGGGACCGGGCGGCAGGTGTGAGCACGCTCATAGCGGGGAGAAAGTGCCTGGGTAAAGCCCCCCGACCCCAGAAGTCATCACATCGAGTGATTCTCTGGCCTTCACTTGCCTGGCTCAACCTACGGTTGTCACGCTGTTGCTGTCTGTGCAACCTGATGGGAGTGGCCAGTGACTTTCGGTGAGCAGCCGGCGTATCTGCGGGTCGCGGGCGACCTCCGCAAGAAGATCGTCGACGGCCTGCTGCCCCCGCACACCAGGCTGCCCTCGCAGGCCAGGATCCGCGAGGAGTACGGCGTCTCGGACACGGTCGCCCTGGAGGCGCGCAAGGTGCTGATGGCCGAGGGCCTGGTCGAGGGCCGCTCGGGCTCGGGGACGTACGTGCGCGAGCGGCCCGTGCCGCGCCGGGTCGCCCGCTCCGGCTTCCGCCCGGCCGGCGGGGCGACGCCGTTCCGGCAGGAGCAGGCCGACGCCGAGGCGCGCGGCAGCTGGGAGTCGCGGAGCGCGCAGGCCGCGGCGAGCGTCGCGATCGCCGACCGGCTCGGCATCAAGCCCGGCGACCGCGTGATGTGCACGAAGTACGTCTTCCGGGAAGCGGGTGAGGCGATGATGCTGTCCACCTCCTGGGAGCCGCTCGCGCTGACCGGCCGCACCCCCGTGATGCTCCCCGAGGAGGGGCCGCTGGGCGGCATGGGTGTGGTCGAGCGGATGCGCGCCATCGACATCATCGTGGACAACGTCACGGAGGAGGTGGGTGCCCGCCCCGGCCTCGCCGAGGAACTGATCACGCTCGGTGGTGTGCCCGGCCACGTCGTCGTGGTCGTCCAGCGCACGTTCTACGCCTCCGGCCGGGCCGTCGAGACGGCGGACGTGGTCATCCCGGCCGACCGCTACCGCGTGGCGTACCACCTGCCCGTGAAGTAGCCGCCCGGGCGCGGTCCGGGTGCCGTCCGGGGGGCCGGGGTCACCCGGCGTCGAGCTGGTGGTCCGCCCAGACGTAGGTCTCGGGCAGCAGAGCGGCGACGGGGACGCTGCGCAGGTGCTCGCCCTCGCCGACGATGACCTCCAGGGCGGGGAAGTAGTCGAGGAGCACCTGGCGGCACCGGCCGCACGGGGGGACGACACCCCGGTCGCGGTCGCCCACGGCCACGATCGTCTCCAGCCGGTAGGCGCCCTGGGCGGCCGCCGCGCCGATGACGACCAGTTCGGCGCACGGCCCTCCCGTGAAGTGGTAGGCGTTCACCGCGGTGATGATCCGGCCGTCGTCGGCGCGGGCCGCGGCGGCCATGGTGTGCTCGTCACCGCGGCAGCGGGTGCGCGCGACGTGCGCCGCGGCCCGGACGAGTTCGTGGTCGACGTGCCCGGCCCCGGTCTGCGTGGTCATCTCTTCCGTCCTCGTCATGGGTTTTCTTCGCTCTGCGCCCGATCCGTCGTCGAATGCCGCGTCAGACGCTTCGCCAGGTACGGACGGTACGGCCTGTGCGGACGGTACCGGCCGTGCGGAAGGTGCCGCCGGTAGGGACCGTACGGAAGGTGTGGGTCCCGGAACCCGGCAGCTCCGGAGATCGGCAGCCCCGGAGTCCGCTGGCTCCGGAGTCCGGCAGTCCCGAAGTCCGGCAGTCCCGGAGTCCGGCAGCCCCGGGCTCCGGAGCCGCCGGCGTCCCGGAGCGCCCCTGCGTGGGGGTGGTGCGCGCCCCCACCCGCAAACCCGCGGGTCGGCCTTCCTTCCCGCTCCCTGCCCTCGGCGCTGGATTCAGGCCGTTCTCGCAGGTCGCCCGTGCTCGCGTCGGCCGACGGCGCCATGCCCGCGACCGCGCGCCCCTCATGTCCGCGAGCGGCGCGTTTGTCGTCGTGCGCCCCCTGTGGATTGGCCGGTTGTATGCCTCTTTGTGAAAAGCCGTATTCGCTGAGTGAAGGTTGGGCGTAGGCTCGGGCATATGCGAAGTGCGGTTTCCCGGCAGGGGACCGGAAGCCGGACGTGACCGGGAGCGCGGGGGCGCGCAGGGGCGGGAAGGAGCAGTGGGGTGGGATGAACGACAGCACGATCACTCTTCCCTGGCTCGTCGTCCGGCAGGACGACAACGGCAACCGCTACCGCGTGGGCAGGTACGCCACCCGCGCCGAGGCGCAGAAGATCGCCGACAGCCTCGACCGGCGCGGCCACAAACAGCTCTACTGGGTGGAGTGCGTCGGCCAGCCCGGCGGCGGCCCGGCGGCCGGCGGCAGCGACGCCTGACCCGCCGGGACACCGCGCCCGGCGACCGGGAGCACGAAGCCCGGCAGCGCCGGCGCCTGAGTCCCGGCCCCTGGCACAGGGCCGCCGGCCGGCCCCCCGGCGCGGCTCCCGTAGGCTCCGGGCCATGACCGAACGGATCGTGGTGGTCGGTGCCGCCCTGCTCGACGGCGGCCGTCTGCTCGCCGCGCGCCGCAGCGCGCCCCCCGAGCTGGCCGGGCGCTGGGAACTGCCCGGCGGGAAGGTCGAGCCCGGTGAGCTGCCGGAGGCGGCCCTCGTGCGCGAGCTGCGCGAGGAACTGGGCGTGGACGCCGAGACCGTCGCGCCGGTTCCGGGCGCCTGGCCGCTGAGGCCTCCGTACGAACTGCGGGTGTGGACGGCCCGTCTGCGTCCCGGCTCCGCCGCCCCCGAACCCCTCGAGGACCACGACGAACTCCGCTGGCTGGCCCCGGCCGAGATCTGGACCGTCCCGTGGCTGGACCAGGACGTGCCCGCCGTACGCGCCGCTCTCACCCACCTGGAAGCCGCCCCGCGGACCTGACCACCGCCGCCTCACCGGGACCGGCACGTGTAGGCCTTCCGCCGGGCAGCCGCCCGGGTACCGTCGGCGGAAGGGCGGTACTGGGCGCCGCATATCGGGTATGGGCCCCTTAACCGCATGAAACCGGACATGAGGGGCTCGCTGACCCGGGAAGTGATCGGCGTGATCGACACCGAAGGCGACTGCGCGGAGTGGACGTTCTCCGCGGAGCCCGGCGCGGTGCGCACCGCCCGCTCCGCGGTCCGCGGCCAGTTGCGCAGCTGGGAGCTGGACAGCGTCGGTGACACCGCGGTCCTGCTGGTGAGCGAGCTGGTCACCAATTCGCTGCGGCACGCCCACGGCCCGATCGGCCTGCGCCTGGTGCGCCCGGCGGGGCTGCCGCGCGTGCTGCTGGTGGAGGTCTCCGACCCGCTGCCCGACCCGCCCCGCGAACGCCCCGCCCGGCCCGACGACGAGAGCGGGCGCGGCCTGCAACTGGTCGCCGCCTCCTCGCGCCGCTGGGGCACCCGGCCGGACGAGAGCGGCAAGACGGTCTGGTTCGAACTGGCCGTACCGGCCCGCGGCCGCGGAGCGCGGGCCCCTGGCGGTTCCGCCGGTTCCCCGTCCGACAGTTCACCCCCCGCCGGCTCTCCCTCCGGCGCTTCCCCGTGCGACGGCTCCCCGGGCGGGAGGAGCCGGCCCGGTCGCGTCCGCCCGTGACGAAGGGTGACGAGAAGGGCGGGGGAGGCCGTCCGCCGCGCTCGCCGGGGACACTCGTTCACGGCGGTTGTCCGCAGTGGGGTTCGACGGGGTGTCGCCTGGTTAGAAGACAGGTTGTGTTGTCACAGGACGAACCGGGCCGGACCAGAGAGCATCGGGATGGTCCTGTGATCGTGAACACCGTGTTGCGCGGCGCCGTAGTGCTGGATACTGCGGGCAGCCGCCCCCGGTGACCGGTACCGGACGCGGTGAGCTGGAGGGGACGGTTCGCGTGAGCGAGATACCAGCGAAGGCCACGGAGTCCGAGGACCCGTCGGACGGCGCGAGGACGGGGTCCGCGGGTGGCGGGGCCGCCGGGGGACCTGCTGGGGTCGAGGGGGCGCCTCCCGTGGACGCGATGTGGCAGAGCAGTCCGCCCGGCTCCATCTACGACTACATCAAGGTCGCCTCCTTCTCCATCGGACCCGACGGGCACGTCGACCAGTGGAGCGTGCGGGCCGAGCAGTTGTTCGGCATTCCCGCCGAGCGCGCCGTCGGCATGGACCCCATCGAGGCGTTCATCGACTCCGACCTGCGCGAGCAGGGCCAGCGCAAGATGGCCGAGATCCTCGACGGACGGGAGTGGACCGGCGTCGTCCCGTTCCGCCTGGTGCCCCCGCAGGACGACGGCGGACGGCCGCGCGCGGGAGGCGGCGGCACGGACCCCGACGGTCCGCGCGGCACGGCCGGACGGGGCCGCGCGGGCGGCATCACCCGCGGTCTCGCCGAGGTGTACGTCATGCCCACCCGCACCGCCGAGGGCGACAAGGCCGCCGTCTGCATCGTCGTCGACGTCCGCACCCTGCGCAGCATCGAGACCGATCTCGCCGCCTCGCAGGCGATTTTCGGCCAGTCCCCGTTCGGGTTCCTGCTGCTCGATCCCGACCTGCGCATCCGCCGCGCCAACCAGCGCTTCGCCTCCATCTTCGGCGGCACCCCCGACGACCACCGCGGCAAGGGCCTGTACGACTATCTGCCCCGCGCCGAGGCGGACCGGGTCTCGGCCACCCTGCGCCGGGTCCTGGAGAACGGCGAGTCCATCACGGACATGCACGTCACCGGGTTCGTCCCGGGCTCCGACGAACGCCGCCACTGGTCCATCAACCTCTACCGCGTGCACAGCGGCAGCGGTCGCCCCATCGGCATCGCCTGGCTCGGCACCGACATCACCGCCCGCCGGGCCGCCGCCCGCGAAGCCGCCGCCGCACGGCGCAACCTCGCCCTCCTCAACGAGGCCGGCGCCCGCATCGGCAACTCGCTCGACCTGGAGACCACCGCCCGCGAACTCCTCGACGTCGTCGTCCCCGGCTTCTGCGACCTGGCCACCGTCGACCTCTACCAGGGCCTGCTCGCCGGTGACGAGACCCCGCCCGGCCTCGCCGACGGCAGCGCCGAACTGCGCCGGGTGGCGTTCGCCAGCGCGGTCTCCGGTGCCCCCCTGTCGGCCACCGGAGCCCCCGTCGAACTGGGCGCCGTCCACCACTACCCCTTCAACTCCCGCTGCGCGGACGCCCTGCGCACCGCCCGCCCGCAGCTCGTGCCCGGCGAGGACGGCGGCCTGGTGCACTCCACGCTGGCCGTGCCGATGGTCGCCCACGACACCGTGGTGGGTCTGGCGCAGTTCTCACGGACCAAGGGCAGCGAGCCGTTCGGCGACCGCGACCGCGATCTCGCCGTCGAACTCGCCGCGCGTGCCGCCGTCTGCATCGACAACGCCCGCCTCTACCGGCGCGAGCACGAACGCGCGCTGATACTCCAGCGCTCCCTGCTGCCGCCGGGCGACCCGGAGGCCTCCGGCCTGGACATCGCCTGCCGCTACCTGCCCGGCAACGCGGCCACCGGCCGGCCCAGCGAGGTCGGCGGCGACTGGTTCGACGTCATCGAACTCCCCGGCCACCGCACCGCGCTGGTCGTCGGCGACGTGATGGGCCGCGGACTGCGCGCGGCCGTCGCCATGGGCGAACTGCGCACCGCCGTACGCACGCTGGCCCTGCTCGACCTGGAACCGGCGGAAGTCCTCTCCCAGCTCGACGAGATCGCCCGCGGCCTCGGCGCGCCCGGAGGCGTCCAGCAGGCCACCCGCGCCGCCCGCAGGCCGCGGGAGGCGGACCTGTCGGAGGTCTACCTCGCCACCTGTGTCTACGCCGTCTACGACTCCGTCACCCGCCGCTGCACGTTCGCCAACGCGGGCCACCTGCCGCCCGTCCTGGTCGAGCCGGGCGAACAGGCGCTGATGCTGGACGTCCCGCCCGGCCTGCCGCTCGGTGTGGGCGGCGAGCCGTTCGAGGAGGTGACGGTCGAACTCCCCGAGGGGGCCCTGCTGGCGCTGTACACCGACGGTCTGGTCGAGTCCCGCGACCATCCGCTGGACGAGGGGCTCCAGGCCTTCGTCGGCGCGCTCACCGACCCGAACCTCCCCCTGGAGGACGTCTGCGACCACGTCCTCAACACCCTCGGCAGCCACCACGGCGAGGACGACATCGCCCTGCTCATGGCCCGCGTGCAGGGCCTGCCCGCCGAGTCCGTCGGCGACTGGACGCTGCCGCGCGAGCCGCGCAGCGTCGGCCGCGCCCGCGAGTACGCCCGCAGCCAGCTCCTCGCCTGGGACCTGGAACCGCTGGTCGACACCACCGAACTCCTGGTCAGCGAGCTGGTCACCAACGCGCTCAGGTACGGGGAGGGCGAGATCAGGCTCCGCCTGCTGCTGGACCGCACCCTGGTCTGCGAGGTCTGGGACGCCGGCCTGGTCCAGCCCCGCCGCCGCCGCGCCCGCGACACCGACGAGGGCGGCCGGGGCCTCCAGCTGGTCGGCCTCCTCAGCGCCGCCTGGGGCTCCCGCCGCACCCCCCGCGGCAAGACGGTCTGGTTCGAACTCCCGCTGCCCGACGGCGACAACCCGCTCACAGACCCGGCGGAGGCGCTGCTGAGCCTGTTCTGACGTCGAGTGCCTCGACCGCGAACAGGGCGGAACGAGGCCACTCACGCCCCCGAGCCGCGCGGTCCGAGGATCGATGACGCGGCGGATCCGCGGGCGTGCGGAGGGCGGCGTTCAGCAGGAAGCCGATCGCCTGGGGAGAACCGCTTTTGCGGCCCGTGACGGCGGTGGTCAGGAAGTACCTTCGTCGCCCATGAGTTCTTCCAGGGAAACGTCCCCGAGGGATTCCTCGTCCAGCGCCGGCGTCCGGTGCAGGACGGCCTCCGCGTTCGCGATCATTCGGGCGATCTCGATCGGCGGGTGCTGGAATTCTTCCATCACCACGTCGTACGGCTCGACACGGTACGTTTTCCCGTCCAGCCCCGTCGCCTTCACGACATACCGATAGCCGGCCGGTGAGGCCGGGTCCTCGGCCTTCTCCCAGACCGCACCGTCCCGGCGCACGAGGAGATCACCGAGGTAGGACGTCAGATCGGTGTGGAGGGTGATCCAGTCCGACTGCTCGAACTCGTTCAGCGGCAGCCGGTCCACGTAGTTCTGCAGCGCGGGCAGGAGCGTCAACGGGTCCTCTGCGTACCGCTCCGGAGAAACACCGAGGGCGGACGCCAGGCCTGCAGCGTTGCGGTGGGCGCCTTCCGTCCACTCCCGCACCTCGGCAGCAGGTCCGTCCGGTGTCCTGTTCTGCATCCTGCACAGCCTCCCACTCGCCTCTCAGGGCGAGTCTACTTGTACTTGAGGGGAAGATCGTGACTAGCTCTTCTTCGGCGCCGGACCGTATTCGAGGAAGATGATTTTCGCCTTGACGAGGTATTCCCGCAGTGCGGCGGAGGGCCCGGCGTGCGTGAAGGACCAGCGAGGATCGAAGTTGGGATCCAACCGTCTCAACGCCACATCTTTGTGGATCTGCTCTTTGATGTGCTTGCTGAGCGGAACCTCGTTCTTGACCGTCTGCTTCATCCCGTCCTGCAAGGTGATGGTCCGGTACTGTCCGTACGTCTTCACCTCCACGGCGACCGTACGTCCGTCGGGCAGGTCAACAGGGACGTCGACCTTGCGGCCGCCGGTGGCGGTGACCGGGTAACGGGGGTCGCTGTTCGTCGGCACGGGATAGTGACGCTCGGCGCCCCCACCCCACAACTGGCGGTGGAACTCCTCGCCCCGCTGCCAACGAGTGGCCGCGTCACGGCTGTTGCGGACGTCTCTGAGGGTGAGCGGGCCGTCGGCGGGCAGCAGCGCAGGCCTTGAGTAGTCGGGCTCGTGTCCTGCATACGGATCGTCGCCGCCCTGGCCGTGCCCTGTGTCCGTATGGTCGTCCAGGCTGTCGTCGAAGACATCGCCCGGGTCGTCAGCCGGGTCGGCTCCGGAGAGGTCGTCCGTGCCCCCCGGGCCTTCCGGATGCCCCGTGCCGTCACCCGAGCCGGTGTGCTCATGGTGGGTATCCGGCAGGTCTCGGCCTGTAGGGGACCCACCACCGGCGCCGAGGGTCTCCGCTCGGGCAGTCGTCCCGGGACCGTCGGTCCGACCGGGCAGGTGAGTTCCCGGAGCGCTGCCAGGCCCGTGGCCGCCCGGGGCCGACGAGGCACCCGAGTGGCCCCCGCTCGTGGTGGGCGTGGGGTCGTGGCCGGTGCGGAGGGGGTTGTCCAGTTCGTTCGTGGGCAGGTGGTCGCCCGCGTGGCCGCCGGGGGTGTGCTGCGGGGTGTGGCCGCTGGGGGTGTGTTCGCCCCCGGCGTGGATGGTGGGGGTGTGTTCGCCGCCGGTGTGGAGGGTGGGCGGGGTGTGGGTGTCGTCGCCGATGCGGCCCGCGTTGCCGAGGTCGGTGTCGAGGCTGCTGCCCAGGTGGAGGTGTTCCCCGGCGTGGGCTGCGGTGTCGGTGGCGGTGTGGGTGGCTGCGCCGGCCAGGACGGGTTCTCTGGACGGGGTGGGGGTGTGGGGGAGGTCCGTGCCCGCGCCGGTGCCGGCGGGCGGGGGGTTGAGTTCGTCGGCGTGGATGAGGATGTTGCCGTTGCCGTCGACGATGTGGCCGTCCGGGTGGCCGTAGACCTGTCCGGTGCCGTCGGGGGTGTGCAGGGGGTGCGCGCCGTCGTGGACGACGGGGACGTCGTCGGGGAGTTCGAAGCTGCCGCTGGGCAGTCTGGTCGCTCCCTGGGGGACGGGGGCGCCGTCGGGGAGGCGGAAGGAGCCGTCGGGGAGTTTCACCGTGCCCTTGGGCAGGGTGATCGCGTTCTGGGGGAGTTCGGGGATGTCGATCTTGCCCATGCCCTTCAGGGCCTTGGAGATGTCCCCGATCTTCGACAACCCCGCGCCGGCACCCTTGGCGACATACGTCATCGGATCGATGACCCTGCCCGCCTTGCCCGCCACCGACAACGCCTTCGCGACCGCACCCGCCTTCCCCGCACCCGACGCCGCACCACCCGCACCACCGGTGAACACCGTCGTCAGCACATTGAACGTCACCGCACCCGCCGCACGCGCCGGGTTCTTCCCCCACTCGTCCCACGCCACCAGCGCCTTGCCCGTCTCCTTCATCGCGGTACGCGAATCACGGAACCAGGACGGCAGCTTGTCGTCCGGCAACGCCCAGAACAGCGTCCCCACCCCCGGCAGCGACGAGATCACCAGACCGGTCGCCAACTGCGCCAGACCCTTCCACGCCTGGCCCATCGCCTCCCAGCCGCCGAAACCCACCAGCGTGCCCAGACCCTTGACCGTCCCCCACACACCATCGACGATCAACCCGTCCCACACGAACGACTTGATCCAGTGCCCCACCTCATACCAGTGGTGCTTCTCCTCCACCGGGTCACCCCAGGGAAGCTTCGCGTTCTTCAGATCCTCCGCGTCGAACCCGTACTGGTCCTTGCGGTCCGACCCGTCCCCCGCAACCATCTGCGTCCCGTGGAACAACGCGGTGATCTTGTTGTGACACGTACGCTCCGCCGCCCAGAACGCCGCCACCGCCCGCGTGACCTCGTCCCGGATCCGGTTGTGATGCGCGACCTTCCCCCCGTCGTACTCCCAGTCGTCATCACCCTTCACCGAGGCGACGAACGCGGTGGCCTCCTCCTTCAGATCAGCCAGCTTCTTCACCAGCGGACGAATCTCCGCCGCATACCCCGACAGAGCACCCGACACCGACTCCAGACCCGTGGCGAAGGAATCCGCACGGTCCTTCACCGGCTTCGTCGACGCGAACAACTGCTCCGCCTCCGGAGCCCGGTAATACGCCGACAACCCCTGAAACCGGGAATGAACCTCCCCACCCGCATCCCGGACACTGCCCGCGTCCGCCTTCAGATCCCCATACGCCTTCTCCAGCAGCCCCAGATCACCCGTGAACTGCGGAATCTCCCCCGGCTCGATCACGCTGCACTGCCCCCCGTCCGCAGACCCCTCCCGCAGGGTCGGCTCGCGTCAAGATCTCATCATCATACAAATGGGGTAACGGGGTGTCAGGAGTGCGACGCGACCCGGCGCGTCCTCGTGCCGGGGCCGCCGAAGTGCGGGGGCGGGGCCGTGGGGGAGGGGGCGAGGAGAAGGCCGCCCAGGACGGCGGCGGCCGTGCCGGGGGTGTCGGCGTCCGCCTCCGTGTACGGGTTTCCGTGCGTGCGGACGTCCTGCTCCGCACGGTTCCGGGCCTCGCGGGCGAGGGCGTCGGCGCGCAGATGGCCGGCGGGGCCGTCCGAGACCAGGAGGTGTTCCGCCCCGGCCAGCAGGGTGCGGGCCCCGGCGCCCACCGCACCCCGGTGCGTCGTGACGAAGTCGGCCGCCGCCGCGGTCGCGCTGCGGGCGGTGAGCAGGGCCGCGGCGGAGAGCACTCCCGTGCGCCCCGCGTCCAGGGGAGCCATGGCCGTGACGACCCGGCGCAGCACGTCCAGCGGATCGTAGCGCCGGCCCGAGGCCAACTCCTGCCGTACGGAGGCCAGGACGGCGTCCGCGTGCAGGACGCGGGAGCGGATCTCACCCACCGGCACGCGCGTGAGCCGGCCCTGGGTCCCCGCCCGCTCCGCCTCCGCCCCGCTCAGCGCGGCCGGCACCATCGACGCGGCCTCGTCCAGCTCCGCCGCGAGGCGTTCGATGCCGTCGAGGAAGACGGCCGCCTGCGCCACCGCGCCCTCGGCCGCCCGCAGATGGGACGCGGCGGGGCCGGTCTCGCCCCGATCCGCCTGCTGGCGCGCCTGGTTGAGGTGGACCGTCGCGAACATCAGGCGGTCCTTGGCCTGTTCCGTGCACCCCGTCACCTGGTCCGACGCCGAGGGGGCGTAGCGCCGTACGAGATCGGCCACGACGGCCTCCGCCGCCGGCGTCCGGGCCGCCAGCGCCCGGAAACGGGTCTCCGCCACCTCCACCGCCCGGCCGACCCCCCGGTCCAGTCCGCGCACGTCGTCGAAGGCGTCCGCCACCGCGTCCAGCAGCCGTCCGGCCTCCTCGCAGCGGCCGATCACTCCGGCGAGCACCTGCCGGCGGGCGGACGGGTCCGCCGGGTCGCCCGCGTCGTAGCGCAGGCGCAGTCCGAAAGCCACCGCCAGTTCCCGCTCCGCCTCACGGACCGCCCCGGCGAAGGGCGCCACGTCCGCGCCGCCGCCGCAGCCCGCCTCGGCGAAGCCCAGTTCCTCCCGGCTGGTGCGTAGGCAGTCGTCGGCCAGGACCAGCGACTGCCGGGCCCGTGCGTCGAGTTCGAGTTCGCCCAGTCCGTCGCGTTCGTCGAGGTCAGCGAGCCGGCTGCCGGAGAGGGTGCCCGCAGGCGGCGGCTCCGCGCCCGCGCCCCCGCCGCCCGGTGTCGTCCGTGTCCTCGCGCGCCGGGTGCGCCGCACGTACCCGTACCCCGCGCCCACCGCCGCCGCGCCCACCGCGACGAGCGGCAGGACGAGGTCGGCGCCCGACGTCTCGTCCTGCGGGGGTGCGACGGAACCGGCGGCGACCGGGCCGGCGCGGGGGAGCGCTCCCGCTGCAACCGCCGTACCGCTGTTGATCGTCATCACCGGAAGCGCCAGCCAGGCGATCCCCGCCGTGCCCCCCAGCGCGGCCCGCGCCGCCCGCACGCACCAGTGCGGACGGGCGCGGCGCGGCCGGACCGCGCGGGGCAGGGAGGACGTCACGTCTCGGAGCGTACGACCGCCGGTGCGGGCCCGCGACCGGGACTGCGGCACTGGTGGGGCGGATGCGACGCGACGACAGTGAGGGGCCGGGACAGCGGCATGGAGAACAGCGGAAGCGAAGACGGCAGAAGCGAAGAGGGCAGAAGCGAAGAGGGCAGAAGCGAAGAGGGCAGAGGCGGCGAGGAGGCCGGGAGCGGCAAGAAGCTCCAGGCCGAGGAGACCCAGGCCGAGGGGACCCGGGCCGAGGAGACCCGGGCCAACGAGGCCGAGAAGGCCACCGAGGCCACCGAGACCGGCGAGGCCGAGAAGGCAACCGAGGCCACCGAGACCGGCGAGGTCACGGGCGCTGCGGCCGAGCGGAGCCGGCGGCCCGGCGCCGCCGAGGACGCCCGGGACACCGGCGCGGACCGGGCGCCCACGCCTCGTCCCGGCCGCCTCCCCGAAGCCAGAGCCCGCCGCGTGTCCGGCGCCCGCCGCCTCCTCCGCCCCCGTCGCCTGATCCCCCTCCTCGTCCTCCTGCTGGTCCTCCCGCTCCTCGCCGCCGAGACCGCCCTGCGGGTCAACTACACCGGCGAACCGGCCGACGGCACGCGGACCAGGGGCCAGGACGCGATCTGGCTCGGGCACGCCTGGGTGGACGGGCGGAAGAAGGACGCCGATGTCGCGGCGCTCGCCGCGCGGCTGCGCGGGACGGGGATCCGGGACCTGTACGTGCACGCGGGTCCGCTGGAGCACGACGGCACCCTGCCGGCGTCGGCGTACCGCGACGCCGGATGGCTGGTGGCGGCCGTGCACCGGGCACTGCCCGGGGTGCGGGTGCAGGCCTGGCTGGGGGACGTGCTGGCCACCGAGAGCCCGGACGGGCTGCGCCTGGAGCGGGCCCGGACACGCGCCGCCGTGGTCGCCTCTGCCCGCGCGGTCCTGGCCGCCGGGTTCGAGGGCGCCCACTTCGACCTGGAGCCGCTGCACTCCGGTGACCGGAACTACCTCGGCCTCCTCGACGACCTGCGCGCCGTCACCCGCGCGCACGGCGCCGTCCTGTCGGTCGCCGCACACCAGATCGACCCGCTCCCCGCCTTCCACTCCCTGTGGGGCACCCTGACCGACCACCCCAAGTGGTGGTCGCAGGCGTACTTCGGGGAGGTCGCGCGCCGGGTCGACCAGATCGCCGTGATGTCGTACGACACCATGCAGCCGTCGCAGAGCCTGTACGGCGGTTACGTCGCCCAGCAGACGTCCCTCGCCCTGGAGGTCACCCCGCCCACCACCGACCTGCTGATGGGCCTGCCCTTCTACCACGAGAACCGGTTCGGCCACTGGGCGCACGCCGAGACGGTGCCCGCCGCCGTCCGGGGCGTCCGCCTCGGCCTGTCCCGTACGGACCCGGACCGCGTGCGCTTCGGCGTCGCGCTGTACGTCGACTTCGCCGCGACGGAGGCGGACTGGAGCGCGTACCGGAACGACTGGGTGTGACGTGTGACCCGCGGCCGTCACCGCCGCCCGGACGCCACCGTCACGGCGAGCGCCGCCTGATCTTCGAGCCCAGCCAGACCAGCGGGTCGTACTTGCGGTCCGCCGCGCGTTCCTTCAGGGGGATCAGGGCGTTGTCGGTGATGCGGATGCCCTCCGGGCACACCTCCGTGCAGCACTTGGTGATGTTGCAGTAGCCGAGGCCGTGATCGTCCTGGGCCGTGCGCTTGCGGTCCAGGCCCGCCTGGTCCGCCGCGTCCAGGGGGTGCATGTCCAGCTCGGCGATCCGCATCAGGAAGCGCGGCCCGGCGTACACCGGCTTGTTGTCCTCGTGGTCGCGTACGACGTGGCACACGTCCTGGCACAGGAAGCACTCGATGCACTTGCGGAACTCCTGCGACCGGTCCACGTCCTCCTGCATCATGCGGTA
The DNA here is from genome assembly GCF_059731885.1 of Streptomyces sp. Xyl84. Lineage (NCBI taxonomy): Bacteria > Bacillati > Actinomycetota > Actinomycetes > Kitasatosporales > Streptomycetaceae > Streptomyces > Streptomyces sp. Xyl84. The sequence continues at coordinate 2,657,064 of NZ_AP029182.1, read as the reverse complement.
CTCGCCGGGCCCCAGACCGGCCGGCGGGACGAAGGCGGGGACCTCGCGGGCCTTGGCGTAGTTGAAGCCGACGTCCGTGACCAGGTCGCGGATGACCGGGAAGGCGCGCAGCGGTGTGACGGTGACCGTCTCGTCCCGGGTGAAGACCGACATGCGGGTCATGCACATCAGGCGCGGCCGTCCGTTGATCTCCGCCGAGCACGAACCGCACTTGCCGGCCTTGCAGTTCCAGCGCACGGCGAGGTCGGGTGCCTGGGTGGCCTGGATGCGGTGGATGATGTCGAGCACCACCTCGCCGTCGTTGACCTCGACCGTGAAGTCCTTCAGGCCGCCCCCGCTCACGTCACCCCGCCACACCCTGAAGCGGGCCTCGTAGCCGCTCATTCCGACAGCTCCTCTTCGGTGAGGTACTTGACCAGCTCTTCCTTCTCGAACAGGGCGAGCAGGTCGGGGCGGACGGGGGCGGTGGTCTCGCGGGTCAGCGTGATCCGGCCGCGCACCGGGTCGGTGGCCGCCAGGCCGCCGGTGGGGTCGCTGAGCCGGCACAGCAGGTTGATCCGCCGCCAGGCGCGGTCCATCGACGGGTGGTCCTCGCGGGTGTGTCCGCCGCGCGACTCGGTGCGCTCCAGCGCCGCCCGGGCCACGCACTCGCTGACCAGCAGCATGTTCCGCAGGTCCAGGGCCAGGTGCCAGCCCGGATTGAACTGCCGGTGGCCCTCGACCCCGGCCCGGCGGGCGCGGACGCGCAGCTCGGCCAGCTTGTGCAGCGCCTGCTCCATCTCGGCCTCCCGGCGGATGATGCCGACCAGGTCGTTCATGGTCTGCTGGAGTTCCTGGTGGAGGGTGTACGGGTTCTCCGGCGGTCCGTCCGCCGCGTTCCCCGCCTCCGCCGAGAACGGGCGCAGCGCCTCCGCCGCCGCCGCGTCCACCTGGGTGCCGGACACGGGCGGGCGGTCGTGCGCCAGGCCCTGGGCGTACTCGGCGGCGTGCCGGCCGGCCCGGCGGCCGAAGACCAGCAGGTCGGAGAGGGAGTTGCCGCCGAGCCGGTTGGAGCCGTGCATGCCGCCGGCCACCTCGCCGGCCGCGAACAGGCCCGGCACCCCGCGGGCGGCCGCCGTGTCGGAGTCGACCGCGACGCCGCCCATCACGTAGTGGCAGGTCGGCCCGACCTCCATCGCCTCGGCGGTGATGTCCACGTCGGCGAGTTCCTTGAACTGGTGGTACATCGAGGGCAGCCGGCGGCGGACGACCTCGGCCGGCATGCGGGTGGAGACGTCCAGGAACACCCCGCCGTGCGCGGAGCCGCGGCCCTCCTTCACCTCGGAGTTGATCGCGCGGGCCACCTCGTCGCGGGGCAGCAGCTCGGGCGGGCGGCGGTTGTGGTCGGGGTCGTCGTACCAGCGGTCGGCCTCGTCCTCGGTCTCGGCGTACTTCTCCTTGAAGACGTCGGGGACGTAGTCGAACATGAACCGCTTGCCCTCGGAGTTGCGCAGCACCCCGCCGTCGCCGCGCACCGACTCGGTGACGAGGATGCCCTTCACCGACGGCGGCCAGATCATCCCGGTGGGGTGGAACTGCACGAACTCCATGTTGAGCAGCGGCGCCCCGGCCAGCAGCGCGAGCGCGTGCCCGTCGCCGGTGTACTCCCAGGAGTTCGAGGTGACCTTGAAGGACTTGCCGATGCCGCCGGTGGCGATCACCACCGCGGGCGCCTCCAGCACGAAGAAACGGCCGCTCTCGCGTTCGTAGGCGAAGACGCCGCCCACCCGCCCGCCGTCCTTCAGCACGCGGGTGACCGTGCACTCCTGGAAGACCTTCAGCCGCGCCTCGTAGTCCCCGGTCTCCCGGTGGTCCTCCTGCTGGAGGGAGACGATCTTCTGCTGGAGGGTGCGGATCAGTTCGAGGCCGGTGCGGTCGCCGACGTGCGCGAGGCGGGGGTACTCGTGACCGCCGAAGTTGCGCTGCGAGATCTTCCCGTCCTTCGTACGGTCGAACAGCGCGCCCCAGGTCTCCAGCTCCCACACCCGCTCGGGTGCCTCCCGGGCGTGCAGCTCGGCCATCCGCCACTGGTTGAGGAACTTCCCGCCGCGCAGCGTGTCGCGGAAGTGGACCTGCCAGTTGTCGTGGGGGTTCGCGTTGCCCATGGCCGCCGCGATGCCGCCCTCGGCCATCACCGTGTGCGCCTTGCCGAACAGCGACTTGCAGATCACCGCCGTGCGCGCCCCGCGCTCGCGGGCCTCGATGGCGGCGCGCAGTCCGGCGCCGCCCGCGCCCACCACGACGACGTCCCACTCCTGCCGGTCGACCACGGACATCAGTCCTCACTCGTAGATCACTGGACGAACTGGTGGGGCGCTAGAAGAAGCGCGGATCGTCGAACACCCCGGAGGCGACGAGATAGACGTAGAAGTCGGCGAGCGCCACGCTGATCAGCGACGCCCAGGCCAGCTGCATGTGGCGGGCGTTGAGCCGGCCGACCGCACGCCAGGCCCGGTAGCGCACCGGATGCCTCGAGAAGTGCTTGAGCTTGCCGCCGACGATGTGCCGGCAGGAGTGGCAGGAGAGCGTGTACGCCCAGATCAGCCCGATGTTGACGAGGAACACCAGGGTGCCGAGGCCCATGTGGCCCCAGCGGTAGTGGGTGTCGCGGAAGGCCAGCACCGTGTCGTAGGTCAGCACGCCGGCGACGAGCAGCGCGGCGTAGAAGAAGTACCGGTGGACGTTCTGCAGGATCAGCGGGAAGCGGGTCTCGCCCGAGTACCGGCCGTGCGGTTCGGCGACCGCGCAGGCCGGCGGTGAGGCCCAGAAGCTGCGGTAGTACGCCTTGCGGTAGTAGTAGCAGGTCAGGCGGAAGCCCAGCGGGAAGATCAGGATGATGACCGCCGGGGAGATCGCCCACCAGCTGCCGAAGACGTCGGCGTTGGGGCCCATGCGCATGGTCCGGCAGTTCTCCGCCAGGCAGGGCGAGTAGAACGGCGAGACGTAGGGGGCCGCGTAGTAGCGGGCGTTCGCGAAGGCCCGCCAGGTCGAGTACGCGACGAAGGCCAGCAGGCCCGCGGCGGTGACCGCCGGTGCCAGCCACCAGCGGTCGGTCCGCAGGTGCCCGGCGGCGATCGCGGCGCGCGCCGGGGACCGGACGCCGCCGCGCGCGGGACGGGGGGCCGTGCCGGGAGGTTCCGTACCAGTGGCCACGTAAGGACTCCGGTCGGTCAGGGGGCGTGGCGGTCGCGGGCGCCGAGTCCCTCGTCGTCCGAGTCCGTCCACAGGGAGATGTCGTAGGGCGTGTCGGAGATGGTGACGAGGGCGGGGCGCTGGGCGGCGGCGGGGCTCCGGGTGGCCTCGCGCAGCAGGGCGACGCTCTCGCGCAGGTGGTCGGCGTCGGTGCGCACGCGGCGTATCTCCAGCGTGCCGCCGAGCTGGTGCTCCAGCCGGGCCACCGACCGCAGCAGGTCGTCGAGGGTGTGCTGTACGGACGTCAGGTCGTCGGACACGGACATGACGTGACCTCACTTCCACGGGCCGCGGGGGCCCTGGACGGCGACGTTCATGCGCCTGCGAGTGTCGCGCGTCACACCTGCCGGTGGGAAGGGATGTGCAGCGATCGGCGGATCGCGGCTTTCCCGCGCACGCTCGTACGCGCTCTGTGTGCGCCGGGGCGCATTGCTCCGCACGGGTGACCTTCCGGGCCCCCGCCGCCGTGTCGCCCCCGGCAGACGAACCCTTTCCTCTTCAGTGGGGCCATAGATCTGATCAGCTCCAAAATACCGCCAAACGTGAACAAGTAGTACGCAGACCAAGACAGCCCCACATATGTTCCGCCCGCCTCCCCACCTGTGCCGCCACCCGTGCCCACCGGCGGGAAGCGGCTCCCCGGAGGTAGCACAGATGTCGTACGACGGTGTCGGGCCCCGCGCGGTCATGCGCTCGGCCGCCTTCCTGGCCGCAGGCGCCCTCGCGGTGCCCCTGCTGGCCGGCTGCGGCTCCGACGACGAGGGCAGCAAGCCCCTGGCCGGACAGGACATCGCCCCCGCGGCCCGCGCCCAGGTCGCCGACGGGGGCACCCTGCGCTGGGCCGTGGACGCGATGCCGGAGACGCTGAACACCTTCCAGGCGGACGCGGACGCGGGCACCACCCGGATCGCCCAGGCCGTCCTGCCCGCCATGTTCCGCATCGACGCCGCCGGCCGCCCGCAGCGCGACGCCGACTACCTCGACTCCGCCCGGGTGGTGGAGACCGAGCCCAAGCAGGTCGTGGTCTACCGGCTCAGCCAGCAGGCCGTCTGGAGCGACGGCCGCCAGATCGGCGCCGCCGACTTCGCCGCCCAGTGGCGCGCCCTGTCCGGCAAGGACTCCGCGTACTGGACCGCGCGCAACGCCGGCTACGACCGCATCGAGAAGGTCGAGCGCGGCGCCAACGACCTGGAGGTCCGCGTCACCTTCGCCCGCCCCTACGCGGACTGGAAGTCGCTGTTCTCGCCGCTCTACCCCAAGGACGTCACCGGCACCGCGAACGACTTCAACGACGGCGCGCGCAAGAAGCTCAAGGTCAGCGCCGGTCCGTTCACCGTGCAGAAGATCGACACCAAGGAGAAGGACGTCGTCCTCGCCCGCAATCCGCGCTGGTGGGGCCACCCGGCCAAGCTGAACGAGATCGTGCTGCACGCGGTCGCGCGCGACAAGCGGGCCGCGGCGCTCGCCGACGGCACCGTGGACGTGGCCGACATCGACCCTGCCGACGCCGACCGGATCACCCTCGCCGACGGCGCCCACGGCAGCTCCCCCTTCCTCGGCGGCGGCGGGCGCACCGCGGCCAAGGCCCTGCGCTCCTGGGCGCTCGTGCACGGCTCCGACGAGAAGGCCGCCGGCCGCGAGCGCCGCGCCCTGGAGAAGGGCCGCGGCACGCTCACCACCTACCTGAAACAGCAGGAGGCGCTGCGCGGCGTGCGGGTGCGCAAGTCGCTGGAGCCCGCCTTCACCCAGCTCGCCCTGAACGGAGCGGGCGGCCCGCTCGCCGACGAACGCGTCCGGCACGCGGTGGCGCACGCCCTGAACCGCAAGGAACTCGCCGAGATCGTCCTCAAGCCGCTCGGTCTGCCCGCGACCCCCGTCGGCAGCCACCTCGCCCTGTCCGGCCAGGCCGACTACGCCGACAACAGCGACGCGCTCGGCGGCCAGGACACCGCCCAGGCCAAGGCGCTGCTCGCCGACGCCGGCTGGGTGCCGGGCCAGGGCAAGGAGCGGAAGAAGGGCGACAAGGCGGCCGGCGCCGAGGGCCACAAGGGCGCGAGCGGGTCGCCGGACGGCCCGGGCGAGGGCGACGGCACCTACATCGTCGGCGTGAACGACGACATCGAGGCCAACGGGGACGGCAAGGGCCGCGCGGACGGCGGTCACCGGGGGTCCGGCGGCGGGAGCGACCAGGAGAGCGGCAAGGACCACGCCGGGGACGGCAGCGGTTCCCGGCAGCTCGCCCAGGACGGCAGGCACTACGCCCGCGAACAGCTGACCCAGGGCGGTGCGCCGGGCGCGTACGCCCCCCGGGGCACGGCCGCGCCGGCCGGTGCCGTCGCCGGGCCGCTGGCCAAGGACGGCAAGCCGCTCACCCTCCGCTTCGTGCTGCCGTCCGGGCCCGGCTCCGAGACGCTGCGCAAGGTCGCCGACCGGATCACGGCCATGCTGGAGAAGGTCGGCATCGCCACCGACGTCACCAGGGTCCCCGACGACAGCTACTTCCGCGACCACATCGCCGCCGGCCAGTACGACCTCGCCCTGTACTCCTGGCCGGCCACCGCCTACCCGGCCACCGACGCCCGCCCGGTCTACGCCAAGCCCGTCCCGGCCGCCGACGGCTCGCTGAACGTCCAGCAGAACTACACCCGCGTCGGCACCGACCAGGTCGACCAGCTCTTCGCCGAGGCCGTCGCCACCCTGGACGAGGGCCGGCAGCGCGGTCTGGTCCGCAAGGCCGACGCGCGGATCTGGGCGAGCGCCGGGTCCATCCCCCTCTACCAGCGGCCCCAGCTCGTCGCGGTCCGCGACACCCTGGCCAACGTGGGCGCCTTCGGATTCCAGACGCCGGTCTACGAGGACATGGGATTCCTGCGCAAGGGGGCCGCCGGGGCCACGGCGAGCGCGTCGTCGTAGCCCGGCGCCGCCGCCGGGGCTCGAACGGGCCGGAACGCGGGCAGTGGCCGGGGCCCGGCGGGGGGCCGGGACCAGGGCCGCGGCCGGGTCCGGGGCCGGGGCCGAACGGCCCCGCAGGCCCCCGCGGCGGCGCACCCGTACCATGGGGTGAGGCCGTGGCGTGTTCAGCCCGGCAGGGCGCGCGTACCGAGGACGTACGCGCAGCCGTCCGCACACTCCGGGAGTACGCCTCAATATGGCCACGCGCCACGACATTCGAAACGTAGCCATCGTCGCTCACGTCGACCACGGCAAGACGACCATCGTCGACGGCATGCTGAAGCAGGCCGGTGCCTTCGCCGCCCACCAGCTCGACTCCGTCGACGACCGCATGATGGACTCGAACGACCTGGAGCGTGAGAAGGGCATCACGATCCTCGCCAAGAACACGGCGGTGAAGTACCACCCCAAGGACGGCGGGGACCCCATCACGATCAACATCATCGACACCCCCGGCCACGCCGACTTCGGCGGCGAGGTCGAGCGCGGTCTGTCGATGGTCGACGGTGTCGTGCTGCTGGTCGACGCCTCCGAGGGCCCGCTGCCGCAGACCCGCTTCGTGCTGCGCAAGGCGCTCCAGCAGCGCCTGCCCGTCATCCTGTGCATCAACAAGACGGACCGCCCGGACTCCAGGATCGACGAGGTCGTCAACGAGACGTACGACCTCTTCCTCGACCTGGACGCCGACGAGGAGCAGATCGAGTTCCCGATCGTCTACGCCTGCGGGCGTGACGGCGTCGCCTCGCTGACCAAGCCGGACAACGGCACGGTCCCGGCCGACTCCGACAGCCTGGAGCCGTTCTTCTCCACCATCCTGGAGCACATCCCGGCGCCGACCTACGACGAGGACCTGCCGCTGCAGGCCCACGTCACCAACCTGGACGCGGACAACTTCCTCGGCCGTATCGCGCTGCTGCGCGTGGAGCAGGGCGAGCTGCGCAAGGGCCAGACGGTCGCGTGGATCAAGCGCGACGGCTCCGTGCAGAACGTACGGATCTCCGAGCTGATGATGACCGAGGCGCTCACCCGCAAGCCCGCCGAGAAGGCCGGCCCCGGTGACATCTGCGCCGTCGCGGGCATCCCGGACATCATGATCGGCGAGACCCTCGCCGACCCGGAGAACCCGGTCCCGCTGCCGCTGATCACGGTCGACGAGCCCGCGATCTCCATGACCATCGGCACCAACACCTCCCCGCTGGTGGGCCGCGGCGGCACCGGCAAGGGCGCCGACGCGAAGGCGGCCGTCAAGGACCGCAAGGTCACCGCCCGCCAGGTCAAGGACCGCCTCGACCGCGAGCTCATCGGCAACGTCTCGCTGCGCGTGCTGGACACCGACCGCCCGGACGCCTGGGAGGTGCAGGGCCGCGGTGAGCTGGCGCTCGCCATCCTGGTGGAGACCATGCGCCGCGAGGGCTACGAGCTGACCGTGGGCAAGCCGCAGGTCGTCACCAAGGAGGTCGACGGCAAGACCTACGAGCCGGTCGAGCGCATGACGGTCGACGTGCCCGAGGAGCACATGGGCGCGGTCACGCAGCTCATGGGCGTGCGCAAGGGCCGCATGGACAACATGTCCAACCACGGCTCGGGCTGGGTCCGCATGGAGTTCGTGGTCCCCTCCCGCGGTCTGATCGGCTTCCGCACCGAGTTCCTGACCCAGACCCGTGGCACCGGCATCGGCCACTCCATCCACGAGGGCTTCGAGCCCTGGTTCGGCACGCTGACGACCCGTAACAACGGTTCGCTGGTCGCCGACCGCGCCGGCGCCGTCACCGCCTTCGCGATGACCAACCTGCAGGAGCGCGGCGTGCTCTTCGTGGAGCCGGGCACCGAGGTGTACGAGGGCATGATCGTCGGCGAGAACTCCCGCGCCGACGACATGGACGTCAACATCACCAAGGAGAAGAAGCTCACCAACATGCGGTCCTCGACGGCCGACGTGACCGAGTCGATCGTCCCGCCGCGCAAGCTCTCCCTGGAGCAGTCCCTGGAGTTCTGCCGCGACGACGAGTGCGTCGAGGTGACCCCGGAGGCGGTCCGCATCCGCAAGGTGAACCTGGACGCCCGCGAGCGCGCCCGCGCGGCCAGCAGGGCCAAGCACGGCTGAGTCCCGGCCGGCCCCTGAAGGCCGCGGGACACACAGCGCACCAGGGCCCGCCCGGCAGCACGCCGGGCGGGCCCGCGCGTTCTCCCGCGCGCCGCGGTGTCAGGTCCGTACAGGGTTTTCCCTACAACCGGGCATCAGCACGCTCGGTGACACCTGCACGGTTCGCGCCATTGTTAGAGTGACCGGAATCTACGGCTTGTCGGGTCCTCGTGCCGGTCTGTTCCGCGCACCGGCCCCGGACCGCCCTCCAGGCATGCTCGCGCCGCCGTCCAGCGCAACGGGTTTTTCCGGCCTCCTGTCCGCTATTCGGACAGTCGCGCCCGATAGTTGTGTAACAAGTCCGTTTCGCAGGGATCTTTCACCAAACCCTTTGTCCGGATTTTGGAAGAAGTACACGGCAGGTGTGATCGAACCGAGACCTGGAAGGTGTGGTTCGGTACGGTTCGGATGGCAGATAGTTAGGCGCGTAGAGCTCGGATCAACGGGTCACGCGCTGCTGGCGGCGCCGACTCACGAGCCAGGGGGCACCTGAGCATTTCAGGCACCGGTAACGGTGATGCGTCAAGTGCCCCTCCATGCGGTGAACCAATGGACTCATGAGGAGGAGCCCCATGCGTGGTGCCAAGAGCGCCAAGTGGGTTGCGATAGCCGCGGTTGTGGCGCTGGGTGCGACGGCCTGCGGTGGCGGCGGTGGCAAGGGCAGCGACAGCAAGGCCGCGGTCGACCCCAACGGAAAGTTCTCCGTCGAGGTGGGCGAGCCGCAGCACCCGCTGCAGCCGGCGAACACCATGGAGTCCAACGGCAGCATCGTCATCAAGTCGCTCTTCTCCGGGCTCGTCGACTACGACTCCAGCGGCAAGATCGTCATGGTCAACGCCCAGTCGGTCGACACCAAGGACAACAAGACCTTCACGGTCAAGCTGAAGCCGGGCTGGAAGTTCCACGACGGCACCCCGGTCACCTCCACGTCCTACGTCAAGGCGTGGAACTGGGCCGCCAACCCGGCCAACAAGCAGACCAACAGCGCCTGGTTCGCCGACATCCAGGGCTACGACGACGTCGCCCCGGCCAGCGGCAAGCCGAAGTCGGACAAGATGTCCGGCCTGAAGGTCGTCGACGACAACACCTTCACCATCACCCTGTCGAAGACGATCCCGTACTTCGTCTACAAGCTCGGCTACGAGGTCTTCGACCCGCTGCCGGAGTCCTTCTACAAGGACCCGACCGCCGCGGGCGAGCACCCGGTCGGCAACGGCCCCTACAAGTTCGTCAGCTGGAAGCACAAGCAGTCGATCGAGGTCGCCAAGTACGACGACTACAAGGGTCCGAACGCCGCCAAGAACGGCGGTGTGGTCTTCAAGAACTACGCCAAGCTCGAGACGGCGTACCAGGACCTCAAGTCCGGCAACCTCGACGTGATGCGCCAGGTCGCCCCGCGTGACCTGCCGGTCTACAAGCAGGACCTCGGCGACCGCGCGGTGGACGAGTCGTACTCGGCCATCCAGACCATCGCCGTGGCCTTCTACGCGCCGCAGTGGAAGAACGTCAACGTGAAGGTCCTCCAGGGCCTGTCGATGGCGATCGACCGCGACACCATCACCAAGACCGTCCTGCAGGGCACCCGTGAGCCGGCCACCGGCTGGGTCGCCAAGGGCGTCCTGGGCTACGAGCCGAACGCCGTCGGTGACATCACCAAGTACGACCCGGCCAAGGCCAAGCAGCTCATCCAGGAGGGTGGCGGCGTCCCGGGCAACAAGATCTCCATCCAGTACAACGCGGACGGCGGTCACAAGGAGTGGGTGGAGGCCGTCTGCGGCTCCATCACCAAGGCCACCGGCGTGGCGTGCACGGGCGACTCGAAGGCCGACTTCCAGGCCGACACCAACGCCCGTGACAACAAGCAGGTCAAGTCGCTCTACCGCTCCGGCTGGGTGCTCGACTACCCCTTCATCTCGAACTTCATCCGCGACCTGTTCGGCTCCAAGGCCGACGGCAACCAGGGTGGATTCAAGAGCAAGGAGGTCGACGACCTCATCGCCAAGGCGGACGCGGCCAAGACGCTGGACGAGTCGGAGAAGCTCTACCAGCAGATCGAGAAGCAGCTGCCGAACTACATGCCGAGCATCCCGCTCTGGTACTACAAGGTCAACGCGGGCTACTCGGAGAAGGTCACCGACGTCAAGTACAACCAGAGCGGTGACCCGATCCTGACCGGCGTTCAGGTCAAGAAGTAACCGCTGACGACGACAGCGCGTGCCGTGCCGCACCCTCCAGGGGTGCGGCACGGAAGCGGCCGACGAACGGCCGGGGGGCCCTTTTCGCCTCGTACGTACGGAATTCTTCGGGAAGCCGCTCGTACGGGGCGAAAAGGGCCTGCCGCTGTGACTGACATGGAGGCACCATGGGGCGCTATGTCGCACGACGACTGCTCCAGATGATCCCGGTCTTCATCGGGACAACCCTGCTGATCTTCCTGATGGTCTACGCTCTGCCCGGCGACCCCGTGCGCGGGCTCTTCGGGGACAAGGCCACCACACCGCAGGTGATCAACTCGCTGCGGCACCAGTACGGCCTCGACAAGCCGGTCCTGGTCCAGTACTGGGACTACATGCGGGGCATCATCCTGCACTTCGACTTCGGCGACCAGATCGCCAGTGGCCGCCCGGTCACCGACATCCTCGGTGAGGCCTTCCCGGTGACGCTGCGGCTCGCCGGTCTCGCCTTCGCCATCGAGGCCGTCGTCGGCATCGTGCTCGGCGTCATCGCCGGCATGCGCGCGGGCAAGGCCGCCGACACCGTCATCCTCTTCGTGACGCTGCTGCTGATCTCGGTGCCGGTCTTCGTGCTCGGCTACATCCTGCAGACCGTCTTCGCGATCAACCTGGGCTGGCTGGAGCCGTCCGTCACCGACGACACCGACCTCAACCAGTTCATCCTGCCCGCCATCGTGCTGGCCAGCGCGTCGCTCGCCTACGTGGCCCGGCTCAGCCGCACCTCGGTCGCCGAGAACCTGCGCGCCGACTACATGCGCACGGCCATCGCCAAGGGCCTGCCCAAGCGCCGGGTGATCGGTGTGCACCTGATGCGCAACTCGCTCATCCCGGTCGTCACCTTCCTCGGCACCGACCTCGGTGCCCTGATGGGCGGCGCGATCGTCACGGAGGGCATCTTCAACATCCACGGCGTGGGCGGCACGATCTACGACTCGATCGTGCGGCGAGAGGGCACCACACTCGTCGGCCTCGTCACCATCCTGGTCCTCGTGTACCTCTTCTGCAGCCTGATCGTCGACCTGCTCTACGCGGTTCTGGACCCGAGGATCCGTTATGCCTGAGCTGACCACTTCCGCTGACGAAGCCCCCAGCGCCGCCGCGACCGCCGCCGCGGGCGCCGAACTGCCGCAGCCCAAGGCGGAGAAGACCCGCAGCCTGTGGGGCGACGCCTGGCAGGACCTGCGCACCAACTGGGTGTTCATCGTCTCGGCGCTCCTCATCCTGCTGCTGCTGCTGATGGCCGCCTGGCCCGGCCTGTTCACCGGCGGCGACCCGAACAACAAGGACCTGGCCGGGCACTACCTGGCGCACCCGCAGTACGGGAAGGTCTTCTCGGTCGACTGGCTGGGCTACGACGCCCAGGGCCGCAGCGTGTACGTCCGCGCCATCTACGGCGCCCGCGCCTCGCTGCTGGTCGGCGGCGGGACCACCCTCGCGGTGACCCTGCTCGGCGGCCTGATCGGCATGGTCGCCGGTTACTTCGGCGGCTGGGTCGACGCGGTGCTGTCCCGGGTGACCGACATGTTCATGGGCATCCCGTTCCTGCTCGGCGCGCTGGTCCTGCTGAACGCCTTCACCGACCGGACGATCCCGGTCATCATCCTGGCGCTGGCCTTCCTCGGCTGGACGCAGACGGCCCGTGTCATGCGCGGTGCGGTCATCACCGTCAAGTCCACGGACTACGTGCAGGCCGCCAAGGCGCTCGGCGCCGGGACCAACCGCATCCTCTTCCGCCACGTGCTGCCCAACGCGGTGGCGCCGGTGATCGTCGTCGCCACCATCTCGCTCGGTGTCTACATCGGCGCCGAGGCCACACTGTCGTTCCTCGGCCTCGGCCTGAACGGCGCCTCGTGGGGCAACGACATCTCCGACGGCGGCAACTCGATCCGCGTGGCCCAGTGGATCATGCTCTATCCGTCGATCATGCTCAGCATCACGGTGCTGGCGTTCATCATGCTCGGTGAGGCCGTCCGCAACGCCCTCGACCCGAAGACGCGCTGAGGGAGGCGTACGTGACCACCATCGAAGAAGTCACCCCCGTGCCGTCGCCCCGCGACGGCGGGGCGGACGGCGGGCCACTGCTCGACGTGCGCGACCTGCACGTCGAGTTCCACACCCGCGAGGGTGTCGTGCGGGCCGTCAACGGCGTCAACTACAGCGTCAGCGCCGGTGAGACGCTCGCCGTGCTCGGCGAGTCCGGCTCCGGCAAGTCCGTGACCGCGCAGGCGATCATGGGCATCCTGGACATGCCGCCGGCGAAGATCCCCCAGGGCGAGATCCGCTTCCGCGGGCAGGACATGCTGACCATGTCCGCCGAGGAGCGCCGCAAGATCCGCGGCCGCCGGATCGCGATGATCTTCCAGGACGCGCTGTCCTCGCTGAACCCGGTGCTGACCGTCGGCTACCAGCTCGGCGAGATGTTCCGCGTCCACCAGGGCCTGTCCAAGAAGGACGCCAGGGCCAAGGCGATCGACCTGATGGACCGGGTCAAGATCCCGGCCGCCGCGGCGCGCGTCAGCGACTACCCGCACCAGTTCTCGGGCGGTATGCGCCAGCGCATCATGATCGCCATGGCGCTGGCCCTGGAACCGGACCTGATCATCGCCGACGAGCCGACCACGGCCCTCGACGTGACGGTCCAGGCCCAGGTGATGGACCTGCTCGCGGAGCTGCAGCGCGAGTACAACATGGGTCTGATCCTGATCACCCACGACCTCGGCGTCGTCGCCGACGTCGCGGACAAGATCGCGGTGATGTACGCGGGCCGCATCGTGGAGCAGGCGCCCGTGCACGAGCTGTACAAGCGCCCGGCGCACCCGTACACGCGGGGTCTGCTGGACTCGATCCCGCGCCTGGACCAGAAGGGCCAGGAGCTGTACGCGATCAAGGGCCTGCCGCCCAACCTGCTGCGCGTACCGACCGGCTGCGCTTTCAACCCGCGCTGCCCCAAGGCTCAGGACATCTGCCGTACGGAGATCCCGGAGCTGCTGGCGGTCACCGAGCGCGACGGCGGCGAGCTGCCGGGCCGCGCCTCGGCGTGCCACTTCTGGAAGGAGACGATCCATGGCTGAGCCGAGCAAGAACGGCGAGCAGCAGGACGCCACGCCGAACGTCTCCGAGGTGGACGTCGTCAAGGCGGGCACCGAGGACGAGGCGGTCGACGCCCTGGAGGCGCCCGTCCAGCGCGGCGAGCCGATCCTCCAGGTGCGCGGCCTGGTGAAGCACTTCCCGCTCACCCAGGGCATCTTGTTCAAGAAGCAGGTCGGCGCGGTCAAGGCCGTCGACGGCGTCTCCTTCGACCTGTACCAGGGCGAGACCCTGGGCATCGTGGGCGAGTCCGGCTGCGGCAAGTCCACGGTGGCCAAGCTCCTGATGAACCTGGAGCGGGCGACCGCGGGCGAGATCTTCTACAAGGGCCAGGACATCACCAAGCTGTCCGGGCGTGCGCTGAAGGCGGTCCGCCGCAACATCCAGATGGTGTTCCAGGACCCGTACACCTCGCTCAACCCGAGGATGACGGTCGGCGACATCATCGGTGAGCCCTTCGACATCCACCCCGAGGTGGCCCCGAAGGGCGACCGGCGCCGCAAGGTGCAGGAACTGCTGGACGTCGTCGGTCTCAACCCCGAGTACATCAACCGCTACCCGCACCAGTTCTCCGGCGGCCAGCGCCAGCGCATCGGCATCGCCCGCGGCCTCGCGCTCAACCCCGAGGTGATCATCTGCGACGAGCCGGTCTCCGCGCTCGACGTGTCGGTGCAGGCGCAGGTCATCAACCTGATGGAGCGGCTGCAGGACGAGTTCAACCTGTCGTACATCTTCATCGCGCACGACCTGTCGATCGTCCGGCACATCTCGGACCGCGTGGGCGTGATGTACCTGGGCAAGATGGCCGAGATCGGCACGGACGAGCAGATCTACGACCACCCGACGCACCCCTACACGCAGGCGCTGCTGTCGGCGGTCCCGGTGCCGGACCCGGACGCCCGCGACCACCGCGAGCGGATCATCCTCACCGGTGACGTGCCCTCCCCGGCCAACCCGCCCTCGGGCTGCCGCTTCCGCACCCGCTGCTGGAAGGCCCAGGACAAGTGCGCCGAGGAGGTCCCGCTGCTGGCGATCCCCGAGCGCTTCAAGGCCTCGGACACCCCGGCGGCGCACGAGTCGGCCTGCCACTTCGCCGAGGAGAAGGACGTCGTCCACGCGGCGTAGTCCCCACCGCGGCACCACCGCCGATGCCCGGCACCCCCACCAGGGTGCCGGGCATCGGCGTTCGCGGGTCCGGCGGGCGTGCATACGGCTGGAGTGGGGCCGTCGCCGGTGAGGCGTACGGGATATATGCGGCTTATGTGCTGATATGTGGGCGAGCCGTCGGCCGGACCGTGCCCCGTCCCGTACCCGAGGAGGCGCCCATGCGTGGAGGCACCCGCGTGCGGTGGGCCGGTGCGGCACTGGCGGCGGCCTCGCTGCCGCTGGCCGCGGGGTGCGGCAGCACGACGGGTGCCGGGGCCGGCGTCCTCAGCTCCTCCTGGGGCGACCCGCAGAACCCGCTGGAGCCCGCCAACACCAACGAGGTGCAGGGCGGCAAGGTCCTCGACATGGTCTTCCGCGGACTGAAGCGGTACAACCCGCGCACCGGCAAGGCCGAGAACATGCTCGCCGAGCGGATCGAGACGGCCGACTCGCAGAACTACACGATCACCGTCAGGCCCGGCTGGACGTTCAGCAACGGAGAACCCGTCACCGCGCGGTCCTTCGTCGACGCCTGGAACTACGGCGCGAGCCTGAAGAACAACCAGAAGAACGCGTACTTCTTCGGGTACATCGACGGCTACGACAAGGTCCACCCCGTCAGCGGCACACAGAGCGCCGACACGCTGAGCGGGCTGAAGGTCACCGGCCCGCGGACCTTCACCGTCCGGCTCAACCAGAAGTTCTCCACCTTCCCCGACACCCTCGGCTACGTCGCCTTCGCCCCGCTGCCCCGGTCCTTCTTCACCGACCACACGGCCTGGCTCGCCAAGCCCGTCGGCAACGGCCCGTACACCATCGAGTCCTACACCAAGGGCGCGCAGATGTACCTGAAGAAGCGGGACCGCTACCCGGGCCCGGACAAGGCGCTCAACGAGGGCGTGACCCTGCTCGTCTACACCGACAGCAACACCGCGTACACCGACGTCCTGGCCGGCAACCTCGACCTGGCCGACGACATCCCCGCCAGCCAGCTCAAGAACGTCACCAAGGACCTGGACGGCCGCTACATCAACACCCCGGCCGGCATCATCCAGACCCTCGCCTTCCCGTTCTACGACAAGGCGTGGAACACCGACGGCGCCCGCAAGGTCCGCACCGGCCTGTCCATGGCCATCAACCGGGAGCAGATCACCAAGACCCTCTTCCGCGGCACCCGTACCCCCGCCACCGACTGGACCTCACCGGTGCTCGGCACGGCCGGCGGCTTCCGGGCCGGGCTGTGCGGCAGGGCCTGCGCGTACGACCCCGCCGAGGCCAGGAGGCTGGTCGAGGAGGGCGGCGGGCTGCCCGGCGGCCAGGTGCGGATCACGTACAACGCGGACACGGGCTCGCACAAGGAGTGGGTGGACGCGGTGTGCAACTCCATCAACAACGCGCTCGGCAACGACCGCGCGTGCGTCGGCAACCCGGTCGGCACCTTCGCCGACTTCCGCAACCAGATCTCCGGGCACCGCATGCGGGGCCCCTTCCGGGCCGGCTGGCAGATGGACTACCCGCTCATCCAGAACTTCCTCCAGCCGCTGTACTACACCGACGCCTCCTCCAACGACGGCAAGTGGTCGAACCAGCAGTTCGACCGCCTCGTCGACCGGGCCAACGCGGAGACCGGCAAGGCGCAGGCCATCCGGCTCTTCCAGCAGGCCGAGGGTGTCGTCCGCGACAACATGGCGGCCATCCCGCTCTGGTACCAGAACGGCAGCGCCGGCTACTCGGAGCGGCTGCACCACGTGGCCCTCAACCCGTTCAGCGTGCCCGTCTACAACGAGATCAAGGTCGGCTGACCCGCCATGGGACGCTACGTCGTCAGACGCCTGCTCCAGATGATCCCCGTCTTCATCGGGGCCACCCTGCTCATCTTCGTCATGGTCAACGTGATGGGCGACCCCGTCGCCGGGCTGTGCGGCGAACGCGCCTGCGACACCGCCACCGCCACCCAGCTCAAGCGGGAGTTCGGCCTCGACAAGCCGCTGTGGCAGCAGTACGCGACCTACATGGCCAACGTCTTCACCGGCGACTTCGGCACCGCCTTCAACGGCCAGCCCGTCACCGAACTGATGGGCGCCGCCTTCCCGGTGACCATCCGGCTCACCATCGTCGCGATCGTCCTGGAGATCGTCATCGGCATCACCCTGGGCGTGGTGACCGGGCTGCGGCGCGGCCGGCCCGTCGACACCACCGTCCTGCTGCTCACCCTCGTCGTCATCTCCGTGCCCACCTTCGTCACCGGCCTGCTGCTGCAACTGCTGCTGGGCGTCACATGGGGCTGGATCCGCCCGTCCGTCCCGCCGGAGGCCTCCTTCGACGAACTGATCGTGCCCGGTCTGGTCCTCGCCTCCGTCTCCCTCGCCTACGTCACCCGGCTGACCCGCACCTCCATCGCCGAGAACCGGCGCGCCGACTACGTCCGCACCGCCGTCGCCAAGGGCCTGCCCCGCCGCCGCGTCGTCGTACGGCACCTGCTGCGCAACTCCCTCATCCCCGTGGTCACCTTCATCGGCACCGACATCGGCGCGCTGATGGGCGGCGCCATCGTCACCGAGCGCATCTTCAACATCCACGGCGTGGGCTACCAGCTCTACCAGGGCATCCTGCGGCAGAACACGCAGACCGTCGTCGGCTTCGTCACCGTCCTCGTGCTGGTCTTCCTCGTCGCCAACCTGCTCGTGGACCTGCTGTACGCCGTACTCGACCCGAGGATCCGCTATGCCTGAGCAGCCGCCGCAGCCGCAGCCGCAGCCCCACGAGCCCGAGGGCGCCGTCGCGGGGACCGGGACGGGCGGCGGGATGGACCTCGCGGCGAGCGAGGCGAGCACCCTGGTACCGGGGCCGGGCGGGGCGGCCGACGGCGCGGGCCCGGGGGAGCGGCCCCGCTCGCTGTGGTCCGACGCCTGGCGCGACCTGCGCCGCAACCCCGTCTTCCTGCTCTCCGCGCTGGTGATCTGCTTCCTGATCGTCATCGCGATCAGGCCTTCCCTGATCGCCCCCGGCAACCCCCTGTCCTGCGACCTGGCCCGGGCCCAGGACGGCTCCTCGCCCGGCCACCCCTTCGGATTCGACGGCCAGGGCTGCGACGTCTACACCCGCACCGTGCACGGCGCCCGCGCCTCCGTCACCGTCGGTGTCTGCGCCACCCTCGGCGTCGCCGTCCTCGGCTCCGTCCTCGGCGCCCTCGGCGGCTACTTCGGCGGGGCCTGGGACGCGGTCCTCTCCCGCGTCACCGACATCTTCTTCGCCATCCCCGTCGTCCTCGGCGGCCTGGTCCTGCTGTCCGTGGTCACCAGCAACACCGTCTGGCCCGTCGTCGGGTTCATCGTGCTGCTCGGCTGGCCGCAGATCTACCGCATCGCCCGCGGCTCCGTCATCACCGCCGGACAGCACGACTACGTGCAGGCCGCCCGCGCCCTCGGCGCCTCCGACACCCGGATCCTGCTGCGCCACATCGCGCCCAACGCCGTCGCCCCCGTGATCGTGGTCGCCACCATCGCCCTCGGCACGTACATCGCCCTGGAGGCCACCCTGTCCTACCTGGGGGTCGGGCTGAAACCGCCGAGCGTGTCCTGGGGCATCCAGATCTCCGCCGCCTCGCCCTACGTCCGCAACGCCCCGCACGCACTGCTGTGGCCCGCCGGCGCCCTGGCCGTCACCGTGCTGGCCTTCATCATGCTCGGCGACGCGGTCCGCGACGCCCTCGACCCCAAGCTGAGGTGACGGCGCGATGCTGCTCGAAGTCCGCGGCCTGCACGTGGAGTTCCGCACCCGTGACGGCGTCGCCCACGCCGTCAACGGCGTCACCTACGAGGTGGACGCGGGCCAGACCCTCGCCGTGCTCGGAGAGTCCGGCTCCGGCAAGTCCGTCACCGCGCAGGCCGTCATGGGCATCCTCGACATGCCGCCCGGCCGCATCACCGGCGGGGAGGTACTCTTCCGCGGCCGGGACCTGCTGAAACTGCCGGAGGACGAGCGGCGGCGGATCCGGGGCGCCGGGATCGCGATGATCTTCCAGGACGCGCTGTCCGCCCTCAACCCCGTGCTCACCGTCGGCGACCAGCTCGGCGAGATGTTCACCGTGCACCGGGGGATGTCCCGCAGGGACGCGCGGGCCAGGGCGGTCGAGCTGATGGACCGGGTGCGCATCCCGGCCGCCGCCCAGCGCGTGCGCGACTACCCGCACCAGTTCTCCGGCGGCATGCGCCAGCGCATCATGATCGCCATGGCGCTGGCCCTGGAACCGGACCTGATCATCGCCGACGAGCCGACCACGGCCCTCGACGTGACGGTCCAGGCCCAGGTGATGGACCTGCTCGCGGAACTGCAGCGCGAGTACGACATGGGACTCGTCCTGATCACCCACGACCTGGGCGTGGTGGCCGACGTCGCCGACCGGATCGCGGTGATGTACGCGGGCCGGATCGTGGAGACCGCCCCCGTCCACGACCTGTACAAGGCGCCCGCGCACCCCTACACGAAGGGCCTGCTGGACTCCATCCCGCGCCTGGACCACAAGGGCCGCGAGCTGTACGCCATCAAGGGCCTGCCGCCCAACCTCACGCGTATCCCCTCCGGCTGCGCCTTCCACCCGCGCTGCCCGATGGCCCGGGACGTGTGCCGCACGGACGTGCCACCGCTGTACCGGGTGGACGAACAGCGCGGTTCCGCCTGCCACTTCTGGAGGGAGTGCCTGGATGGCTGAGCCGCTGCTGGAGGCCGTGGGGCTGGTCAAGCACTATCCGCTCACCCGGGGCATCCTCTTCAGGAAGCAGATCGGCGCCGTCAGGGCGGTCGACGGCGTCGACTTCACCCTCGGCCGCGGCGAGACCCTGGGCATCGTGGGCGAGTCCGGCTGCGGCAAGTCCACGGTGGCCAAGCTGCTCTGCCACCTGGAACGGCCCACGGCCGGGCAGATCCGCTACCGCGGCGAGGACGTCACCAAGCTGTCCGGGCGTGCGCTGAAGGCGGTCCGCCGCAACGTCCAGATGGTGTTCCAGGACCCGTACACCTCGCTCAACCCGAGGATGACGGTCGGCGACATCATCGGTGAGCCCTTCGACATCCATCCCGAGGTGGCCCCGAAGGGCGACCGGCGCCGCAAGGTGCAGGAGCTGCTGGACGTCGTCGGTCTCAACCCCGAGTACGTCAACCGCTACCCGCACCAGTTCTCCGGCGGTCAGCGCCAGCGCATCGGCATCGCCCGCGGCCTCGCCCTGCGCCCGGAGGTCATCGTCGCCGACGAGCCGGTCTCCGCCCTCGACGTCTCCGTGCAGGCCCAGGTGATCAACCTGATGGAACGGCTCCAGGCGGAGTTCGACCTCTCCTATGTCTTCATCGCCCACGACCTGTCGATCGTCCGGCACATCTCCGACCGGGTCGCGGTCATGTATCTGGGCCGGATCGTGGAGACCGGCACGGACGAGCAGATCTACGACCACGCGACGCACCCGTACACGCAGGCGCTGCTGTCGGCGGTCCCGGTGCCGGACCCGGAGGCCCGCGAGCGCCGCGAGCGGATCATCCTCACCGGTGACGTGCCGTCCCCGGCGGACATCCCCTCCGGCTGCCGTTTCCGCACCCGCTGCTTCAAGGCCCGCGAGCGCTGCGCGCGGGAGGTGCCGCTGCTGGCCGTCCCCGCCGAGTTCCGCCACACGCCCGGCCCGGCCGCCCACGACTCGGCCTGCCACTTCGCGGCGGAGCGGAAGACCGTGCGCTGACACGCGGGCAACGCCGAGGAAACGGGGCCGATACGCGCGGACGGCAGGATGAGGCGGTACGGCCGTGCGGGTGCCGTTCGCGGGCCGGGTGCGCCCCGCCCCCTGCGGGGGAGCGGTGCGCACCCGGCCCGCCGGCGTGTCCCGGCCCGCCGGCGTGTCCCGGCCGGTCGCCGTGTCCGGGCCGTCGCCGTGCCGGCTCAGCCGCCGAGGCCGAGTGACCGCTTGAGGAAGTCCACCTGAAGCAGCAGCAGGTTCTCCGCGACCTGTTCCTGCGGGGTCATGTGGGTGACTCCCGACAGCGGCAGCACCTCGTGCGGCCGGCCGGCGGCGAGCAGCGCGGAGGAGAGCCGCAGGGCGTGCGCGACCACCACGTTGTCGTCGGCCAGACCGTGCACGATCATCAGCGGGCGGTGCGGCGCGGCGGGTGCGGACAGGGCGCCGTCCTCGGTGACGAGGGAGGACCGCTCGTACGGCCCCGGGTCCGCGGCCGGGTCGCCCAGGTACCGCTCGGTGTAGTGGGTGTCGTAGAGACGCCAGTCGGTGACCGGGGCGCCGGCGATGCCCGCGTGGAAGACGTCCGGGCGGCGCAGCACGGCGAGGGCGGAGAGGTAACCGCCGTAGGACCAGCCCCGGATCGCCACCCGGCCGAGGTCGAGCGGATGGGTCTTGGCGAGGTCCTGGAGCGCCTCGATCTGGTCGTCCAGGGTGACGGTGAAGTCGTGGTGGACCGCCTTCTCCCAGGCGGGCGAGCGGCCCGGGGTGCCGCGGCCGTCGGCGACGACCACGGCGAAGCCCTGGTCGGCGAACCACTGGGAGGTGAGGTACGCGTTGTGCGCGGCCAGCACCCGGGGGCCGTGCGGGCCGCCGTAGGGGTCGAGGAGGACGGGCAGGGGGGCGGCCGTGGCTGTGTCACGGGGGTAGTCCGTAGGCATAAGCACGGCGCACGGAATTCGGCGTGCGCCCCCCTCGGTGAGGGTCACGCGCGGGGTGATGCCGGGCACCTCGGCGTGCGAGGCGATGAACGCCACCTCCTCGCCGGCCCGCAGCACCCGCACCCGCGACCCCGGCCGGTCCAGGGTCGCCGACACCAGCACGGTCACGTCGCCCGCACGCACGGCCGTGTGCACGCCGGGCTCCTGGCTGACGCGCTCCACGCCCAGCTCGTTGACCCGGTACACGTGCGTCTCGCCGATCTCCGCCGCGGTGGCCTCCTCGCCCGCGGAGGCGGAGACGAGGACATCGCCCTCCGCGACGTCGAGTACCGCCCGGACGTGCAACTGAGCGCCGGTCAGCGGGCGTTCGCCGACCGCCAGGACCCGCGCGCCCCCCTCGTCCGCCAGGCGCACGAGCTGCCCGGAGGGGCTCCAGCACGGCACACCGGGGAAAAGATCAAGCCAATCTAGATCTTCGTCCGCGTGCACCATGCGGGTCGCGCCCGATTCCGCGTCCACGGCCAGGTACAGCTGGCTGCGCTGATCCCGCGCCTGCACCAGGAGCAGCGGCGCACCCGCCGCTGACCAGTGCACACTCGCCAGGTACGGGTAGCGGGCACGGTCCCAGGAGACCTCCGTGCGCGCCCCGTCCAGGCCGATCACGAACAACCGTACGTCGGCGTTGGGCGTGCCCGCGGCCGGGTACCGGACCTGTCGGGGTTCCCGCTCGGGCCGCGCCGGATCGGAGATCCACCACTGTTGCACCGGTGCGTCGTCCGCACGCGCCACGAGCAGCCGGTCCGACTGCGGTGCCCACCAAAAGCCCCGGTAGCGGTGCATCTCCTCGGCCGCGATGAACTCCGCGAGGCCGTAGGTGACGGTGCCGGACTCGGGCTCGGCGAGCGCCCGGTCGCCGTCGCCCTCGGCGCCGACCACCCGCAGCGCGCCGGCGGCGACGTAGGCGATGTGCCGCCCGTCCGGGGAGGGGCGCGGGTCGATCACCGGCCCGGATACAAGCAGTTCACGTGCCGTGCCCGCCCGCAGCTCGGCCGTGAACAGCCGGCCTGACAAGGCGAAGGACGCCAACTCCACGGCGCTGTCGGTGGCATAGCCCACGATGCCCGCACCGCCCTCACGGGTGCGCTCGCGGCGCGCGCGTTCCTCGGGCGAGAGGTTCTCCAGGGCGCCGCCGAGGAGGGCGCGCGGGTCCGCGGCCACGCGCTCCCGGCGTTCGGCCAGGTCGAGGACCCGCAGTGAACTGGCCCGGTCCGTACCGGAGTCGGAGCGCAGGAAAACGACACGGGAGGCGTCGGGTGCGACGGTGAAGGCGCGCGGTGCGCCGAGCGTGAACCGCTGGGTGCGTGCGTGCTGCCGGGGGAAGGAGACAGGCTCGGTCGTCATACCAAGACCATATTGGCCATGCGCCCCCTTGTGCGGCCGTGCGCCGAGCGATGCGCGCGTGCGGATAGTTATGATCGTTAGCGCATAGTGGGTATGAACCTGCTGACCGTTGCGTGGATTTATCTGCCCCCATAGTCCGACCCCCCGACACCCCCCGCGTCCTGGGATCTTTGGAGGTGAGCCGCCGTGGCACTCTCGATTTCGGCGGTGGTGCTGCTGGCGATCATCGTCTTCTTGCTGATCAAGAAGTCGGGGCTGAAGGGAGGTCACGCGGTCGTGTGCGTCCTCCTCGGCTTCTACCTGGCCTCTTCGACGGTCGCCCCGACGATCAGCGAACTGACCAAGAACGTGGCGGGGATGATCGGCAGCCTGAAGTTCTGAGGCGGCGCGGACATCGGAAGCGTGAGGCTCGCCGACCTGGCTGGACGAGCCTCACGACGTCACACTCCGGACGCGTACGGGACGAAGTCCGCCCAGGCGGACGGCCCGAAGGCCAGCCGGGGGCCGCGACCGGTGTACTTCGAGTCGCGGACGTGGATGGTGGTGGGGTCGGTGGCGATCTCTACGCAGGAGTCGCCCTCGCTGCTGCTGCTGTAGCTGCTCTTGAACCAGTCCAGCGCGACTTCTACGCAGGAGTCGCCTTCGGCGCCGCTGCTGTAGCTGCTCTTGAACCACGCCAGGCCCGAGCCGTCCAGGGACGTGGTGGTGGCGGTCATGTCTCCCCCAGCAGTTGCTCGATGAAGGCCATCGACTCACGGGGCGTGAGGGCCTGCGCTCGGATGATGCCATAGCGCAGCTCAAGGATACGAAGCTGCCTGGGGTCGGAGACCGGGCGGCCGCCGGCCACCACTTGGGAGCGCCCGATTGCTGAGCCGTCCTGGAACTTCAGGACTTCGATCCCGCCGTCCACTCCGGCGTGCCCTTCGAGATCCAACGGCAGCACCTGCAGCTCGACGCTTCGCAGCTGACCTACCTCAAGCAAGTGCCCGAGCTGGGCGTGCAGGACTGTCTTGCCTCCCAGCGGACGCCGAAGTGTCCACTCCTCCAAGACGAAGCTGAGTTCAGGCGCCGGGTCCCGTTCGAAGATCGCTGTCCGGGCCACACGTGCCGTGATGAACCGCTCCACCTCTTCCAGCGAGTACGCGGGCCGCCGCATCGACAGGAGGGCGCGCGCGTACTCGGGAGTCTGCAGCAACCCGTGGATGTGCAGCGGATCGTAGAGCTGAAGCTCCACCGCCCGCGCCTCCATCTGAGCAAGATCCCGCACCTTCTTCGGGTACCGGACCTTCTTCACGTCCTCCTTCATCGCCGAGATGAGGCCGTCGGCGTTCAGGACCTTGTCCGCCATGTCGAGGTACTCGGGGCGGGGGATCCGTTTGCCGGACTCGATCTTGTAGACGAGGTCCTCGCTGTATCCGACGGCCTCCGCGAACTCGCCCGCGCGCATGCCCGCCGCTTCCCGGCGGAGCCGCAACTGGCGTCCCACCGTGGCCACCACGGCGAGTGCCCAGTCGTCGTCCGGGTCCACCTCCCAGCCCGGCTCGTCCGTCTCCTCCACCACATCGTCCACTGACATCCGCGTCCCTCCTGGTGCCGCTCTCTCACCCGTGGGAACGCCGGCGACAGTGCGGACAGCACTGGACAAGAGCCGGACAGTCACCCTACGCAACAGGCCGATCACTTCCCACAGTAAGGCGGAGTGGCCACGCTGAGTGACGTGAATCAGGAAATCGCCGCGCCCCGCAACCAACTGGACGCTTCCGTGCGCCACTTCAGCGTCCTGCTGTCCTCCACGCCGCGAGGCGCCCGCCTGGCCCGGCTGCTCGCGGCCGACCAGCTCCGTGAGTGGGGCATCGCCGGCACTCCCTGCGAGGCGGCGCGGCACGTCGTGGCGGAGCTGGCGGCGAACGCGGCCACGCACGGCCGCCTGCCCGGCCGCAGCTTCCGCCTCACGCTCTACGTCGTCGGGCGCACGCTGCGCATCGAGGTGACCGACACGCGGGGCGACCGGCAGCCGGTGCTGCCAGAGCCCGAGTCCGACCAGGGTCCCGTGGCAGAGTCCGGCCGCGGCCTGCTGCTGGTCGACGCCCTTGCCGACCGCTGGGGCGTCGCAGAGGGCCGCTTCCCGCGCAAGACGGTCTGGGCGGAACTGAGCGTGGCGTAACCAGAACTCCTGTTCTCACGTTTCCGAAGTGACAAGAATCCCGTATTGAAAGAGCGAGCAAGGAACCGCATGGTCAACTCGTCCCACGAGGCGATGCACCGCATCTTCCAGGAGTACCCCGGCTTGTTCGCCGGAGTTTCCAAGGTCCTGGGTCTTCCGTTCGTCCAGCCCACATCCATGGCGGTTCTGCCGGGCGATCTCACCGAGATCCAGCCCGTCGAGCGCCGGGTCGACACGCTTTTGCGTTTCGACTCGAACGACGACGAGTCGCTCCTGGTGGCCGTGGAAGCGCAGCGTGGGAAGGACCCGGACAAGCCCGCCAGCTGGGCGTACTACCTGGCCTACCTCTACACGAAGTACAAGGTCCCGCCCTTGCTGCTCGTCGTCTGCCAGGACCGGGCCACAGCCGAGTGGGCCTCCCGGCCGGTGGCCATCGGGCCCCGGCAGTGGCCCGCCCTCACGCTGCACCCCCTGGTGGCCGGGCCCCACAACATGCCTGTGATCACCGACCCGGCCGAAGCCCGTGAGGATCTGGCACTGGCCACGCTGTCCGTCATCACCCACGCGAAAGAACCGGCCGTCGATGGGATACTGAAAGCCCTGTCCGCTGCTCTGCGGGGCGTGCCCGAAACGTTCGCCGGCCCGATCATCGAATTCACCGCACAAGGCCTGGGCAGCAGTCGCCGGGCCGCAGAGATCTGGAGGAACCTGGTGGCCGTGGACCTCTCCTTCTACAAGTCGTACCTCGCCGAAGAAGTCCGTGCGGAAGTCCGCGCGCAGGTCCAGGATGAAGTCCGCGCGCAGGTCCAGGATGAAGTCCGTGCGCAGGTACAGGATGAAGTCCGTGCGCAGGTACAGGACGAAGTACGCGCGCAGGTCCAGGACGAAGTCCGGGCGGAGAGTCTTGTCCGGAAAGCCGCCGAGGACATCCTCCTCGTCCTGGAGACCCGCGGGCTCGGCGTGTCCGGCGCGGTTCGTGAGCGGGTCAGCGCCTGTGACGATCCCGAGCTGCTGCGGCGCTGGCTCACCCGTGCCGTGACCGTGCCGGTTGCCGAACAGATCTTCGAGTAGCGGAGTCTGCAGGAGGCGTGGGGCGGGGCGGGCCTGGGCCGGTGCCGCGTCCTGTGCCTCGTAGGGTGGAGGCATGACGGAACTGCCCGATCGGCGTCTGCTGCTGGTGCACGCGCACCCCGACGACGAGTCGATCAACAACGGCGCGACCATGGCACGCTACGCGGCCGAGGGCGCGCTGGTGACGCTGGTGACCTGCACGCTGGGGGAGCGGGGTGAGGTCATCCCGGACGGGCTGCGGCACCTGGGCGGGGCCGCGCTCGGCGCGTACCGGCGGCGGGAGCTGGCCGCCGCCATGGGAGAACTCGGGGTCACGGACTTCCGGCTGCTCGGCGGCGCCGGACGGTACCAGGACTCCGGGATGATGGGCCTGGCCGACAACGACGCCCCGGACTGCTTCTGGCAGGCCGGTGTCGACGCGGCCGCCGAACACCTCGTAGCCGTGATCCGCGAGGTCCGTCCGCAGGTCCTCGTCACCTACGACGACAACGGCGGCTACGGCCACCCCGACCACATCCAGGCCCACCGCGTCGCCATGCGCGCGTTCGACCTGGCCGCCGACCCCGCCGTACGGCCCGACCTCGGCGCGCCCTGGCGGATCGCGAAGGCGTACTGGAACCGGGTGCCGCGTTCCGTCGCCGAGGCCGCCTTCGCGCGGCTCGGCCAGGAGCTGCCCGGCCTGCCCTTCGCCAAGGCCGCCACCCTCGACGACGTCCCCGGTGTCGTCGACGACGAGCGCATCACCGCGCGGATCGAGGGCGGCCCCGCCCACGCCGCCGCCAAGGCCGCCGCCATGCGCGCCCACGCCACCCAGATCGAGGTGGCCGAACCGTACTTCGCGCTCTCCAACCAGCTCGCGCAGCCCCTCTTCACCACCGAGTACTACGAGCTGGTACGCGGCGAGGCGGGCGCCGGCGGTGCCGACGGTGCCGAGAGCGATCTGTTCGCGGGGACCGAGGAAGGGGCGGCAGCCCGATGAGTACGTCCGGACGCCGGCCCGCGCAGAGCGGCGGCGGTTCCATGCTGGCGCAGCCCCTCAAGCCGCCCTCCGCCGGGCGGGCCGCCGCTTACCTGGGGCTGTTCGTGCTCGGCGCGGTGGTCGGCATCGCCGGGGCGCTGGTCCAGGCCGCCTGGTTCCCCGGCGGGCTGCTCCTCGCCCTCGCCGGATCCGCGGGCCTCTTCCTCGGCGGTGCGCGGGCCATGCGCGGCCGCGGCGCGGCCGTGGCGGGCGCGGCCGGCTGGCTCGTCGCCGTCATGCTGCTCACCGCCAGCCGCCCCGAGGGCGACTTCTTCTTCGCCGCGGGCGGCGGCTCCTACCTCTTCCTGCTCGGCGGCATGGCCGTGGCTGTGATCTGCGCCACCTGGGGCGGTGGGAGGCAACCGGAAGGCCGCGAAGCCCGACTTGGCGAGTGACGTACTACTTCTTCCCCAAGTCCCCGTGCGGGTCCGGTGCGGGTTTCCCCGGCGGTCCCGGGATGAGGGCCTGAAGTGGCCAGTATGGTGGTGCGCGCCGCCGAGCTTCCCCCAAACGCTCGACTGCGCTCGTGCAGGGGGGACCCCCACGCGAGTGAGGTCGTGACGGGCGGCGGAGCCAACCGGGAGAACCTGCCTTGAGTCGTGAAACTGACACTCCGTCCTCCGGGCCCAGCGGGCGCGGAGGAGCCGCCTATCCTTCGGGGACCCCGCCGTACGGTGTGCCGGCGCCCTCCGACGACGGTGCGGCGGCGGGCCGTTCGGCCACGCAGCCGGAGGAACGCAAGACCGAGACCACGCTGACGACCCGGATCCGGATCAACATCCCCGGATCCCGGCCGATTCCGCCGGTGGTCGTCCGCAAGACCGTCGCCGAGGGCGGCGAGGCCGAGCAGTCCGGCAGCCGGACCGGGACGGCCGAGAGGTCCGCGGGGACCGGTGACCGGCCGGCCGTCCACGGGGCCCGGCCGGGCGACGGCAGCGACGTGACCGGCCTTGCCGGGAGCGCCGGCGACGGCGGCCCACGCCGCGACGACGTCCGCGGTGACGTACGGCCCTCGGGCGGCGCCCCGGCGCCCTCCGGCGGCGGCAGCGCGCCGTCCGGCGCCGAATCCGCCGCCCCCGCCGAGGAGAAGGCGACCAGCGACTGGTTCGCGCCCCGCAAGTCCTCCGCGGGCAAGGGCGGTCAGGGCGGCGGCGCCACCAACGGTGCCGGACTCCCGGGCGGTTCGGACGCGGGCGGCGCCTCCGTGAACGGTGCGGGGTCCTCCCGCGGCTCCGGCACCGGATCGTCCGCCTCCGGACCCTCCGGTACGGGTCCCTCCGGGGCGGCATCCTCCGGCGTGAACGGTTCCGGCGGCTCGCGGCCGGGTGCCGCATCCCGCCCCGGCGGTGTCGTCGGCGCCATGCGGGCGCCCGGCGGAGCCTCCCGCTCCGGCGGCGGCAAGGGCTCCGGCCTGCCCGGCGCCACCGGCGGCCCGGTCGCGCCGGGCCACGGCGGCGGCACCGGTTCCTTCGACGTCACCGAGGCGCTGGCCGCGGGACCGTTGTCCGGTGGCTCCCGTCCCGGCGGCGAACCGCGCCGCGACGACCTGCCGTTCTTCACCGGCAACGGCCAGAACGGCCAGGGTGGTCAGGGCGGACCCGAGGGGCCCGGCGGTCCCGGCGGCCTCGGCGGTTTCGACGGCGCGGGCGTCCCCGGCGGCCCCGGCGGCCTGGGCGGTTCGCCCGGCCCGGCCGGACCGACCGGCGGCCCGGTGACCGGCGACGGCCCCCTGCTGCCCGACGGCGGCACCCCTGCGGGAGTCCCCGGCACGCCCGCGGCACCCGGCGCGCCCACCGCGCACCAGGGCTCCGCGCACCCGGGCTCCGCGCACCCGGGCTCCGCCCTGCCCGGCGGCGGTCTGAGTGACGACACCGCGATCCTCACCCCGCAGAAGCCCGCTCCCGAGCCGGGCGCGGGCGGCCACGCCCACCGGCCGGACAACGTCTCCGGACACACCGTCACCAGCGGCATGCCCGTCGTGTCCCCCGGGAACGGCAGCGGCAGCCGCGCGGGCGGCGAGGCCGACTCACCGTTCCGGCCGGTCGCGGGCGGCCCCCGTACGGGATCGTCCACGTCCCCCGCCTCGTCCGAGCCGGGTCGGCAGAGCAACGGTTCGGCGGGGAAGCCGGCCAAGGCCACCAAGGCGCCCAAGAAGAAGGGCCGCAGCAAGGTCGCGCTGCTCGGCGGCCTGGTGGTCGTCGCCGCGGGCGTCGCCTACGGCGCCGGACTGCTGATGAACCACTCCGACGTGCCCAAGGGCACCACCGTGCTCGGCGTGGACATCGGCGGCGGCAGCCGCGACGACGCCGTCAAGAAGCTCGACGACGCCTTCGGCAAGCGTGAGAAGCAGCCGCTGAAGATGTCGGTCGACGGCAGGACCGTCAGTCTCCGGCCCGACCAGGCGGGGCTCCAGCTCGACACCCAGGCGACGGCGAGCGCGGCGGCGCGCAGCGACTACAACCCCGTCTCCGTGATCGGCTCGCTGTTCGGCAACCACCGGGTGGTCGAGCCGCAGATGCCGGTCGACGAGGAGAAGCTCCAGGCGGCGCTGCAGAGCGCGGCGGGCGGCGCCGGCTCGGCCACCGACGGCACCATCCGGTTCGAGCCGGGCAAGGCCGTCGCCGTGTACGGCAAGGCGGGCAAGGGCATCGACGCCGCCCGTTCCGTGCAGGCGGTCGAGCAGGCGTACCGCACCCAGGTGGAGACGGGCACGGCCGCGCCGGTCCAGGTCCCCACCACCACCCGGCAGCCGACGGTCTCCGACGCCGAGGTCGACCGGATGATGAAGCAGTTCGCCGAGCCGGCGATGTCGGCCAAGGTGACCGTGCGGGCCGACGCGGCGCACGGCCTGCCGATGAGCCCGCAGAAGTCGCTGTGGAAGTTCCTCGGGGTCAAGGCGGTCGACGGCAAGCTCGTCGAGTACTACGACCAGGAGAAGCTCAAGCAGCTCTACGGCGGTGTCTTCGACGGGGTGCTGATCACCCGGGGCAACGGGCAGAAGACGCCCGTCACGGTCCAGGACGTGATCGCCGCCCTGCGGCCCGCCCTGGTCAGCAGGACCAACCGGGTCGGCATCATCGACACCAATCCCGACTGATCGACCCCGGTCCCGGCCGGCGGACCGCCCGTCGACGGCGAAGGGGCCTTCGGAGCGCACCCGCGCACCGAAGGCCCCTTCGCCGTGCGGGCCGTTCGCCGGCCCGCCCCTCCACCGCGCCCCCGCGTCCAGCGCCCCGCGGCCCCGCCCTCACCCGTCCCGCATGACATCTGTCATCCCGTCGTCAGGACCGCCGACACTGCCGCCCGCCCCGGCCGCCCGGCGACCATGGGGACATGACGACGACAGCGGAGACCGCCACCGCGACCGCGGTGGTGGCGTTCGACCAGGTGACCAAGAGCTACGGGAACGTACGGGCCGTGGACGGGCTCAGCCTCGCCCTGTACCCGGGGGAGACCGTGGCGCTGCTCGGCCCGAACGGCGCGGGCAAGTCGACCACCCTCGACCTGCTCCTCGGCCTCAAGAACCCCGACAGCGGATCCGTCGCCGTCTTCGGGACCGGCCCGCGCGAGGCCATCGTCGCCGGACACGTGGGTGCCATGCTGCAGAGCGGCGGACTGATGGACGAGGTCACCGTCGCCGAACTGGTGAAGCTCGCCTGCGCCCTGCACCCCAAGCCGTACAAGGCGGACGACGTGCTGGCCCGGGCGGGGATCACGCAGATCGCCGACCGCAAGGTCAACAAGCTCTCCGGCGGCCAGGCCCAGCGCGTCCGCTTCGCCCTCGCCACCGCCGGTGACAGCGACCTGATCGTCCTGGACGAGCCGACCACCGGCATGGACGTCTCCGCCCGCCAGGCCTTCTGGGCCACCATGCGCGAGCAGGCCGACCAGGGCCGTACGGTCCTGTTCGCCACCCACTACCTGGAAGAGGCCGACGCCATCGCCGACCGGGTGCTGGTGCTGCACCGGGGCAGGCTGCTGGCCGACGGCACCGCCGCCGAGATCAAGGCGAAGGCGGGCGCCCGGCGGATCGCCTTCGACCTGGAGGGCGCCATCGACGAGTCCGCCCTGCGCGGCCTGCCCTTCCTGACCTCCCTCGACGTCAGCGGCCAGACCGTCCGCATCCAGTCCGCAGACGCCGACGCGACCGTCCACGCCCTGTACGGGCTCGGTGTCTACCCCCGCAACCTCGAAGTCGCCGGGCTCGGTCTGGAGCAGGCGTTCGTCGCCATCACCGAGGCCGAGGAGGCCAAGCAGTCGTGAACAGCCTGATCAAGCTGGAGATCGCCCGCTCCCTGCGCAACCGCAAGTTCCTGTTCTTCTCCGTGCTCTACCCCTCGATCCTGTTCCTGATCATCGCCGGCCAGGCCGACGGCGACGCCAGGATCGACGGCACCGCCCTGACCCTGCCGACGTACATGATGGTCTCCATGGCCTCCTTCGGCGCCCTGACCGCCGTGCTCATGGGCAACAGCGAGCGCATCGCCAAGGAGCGCGAGAGCGGCTGGGTGCGGCAGCTGCGGCTGACCACGCTGCCGGGGCGCGGCTACGTGTTCGCGAAGACCGCCAGCGCGGCCGTGGTGAGCCTGCCGTCCATCGTCGTCGTCTTCGTGGTCGCCGCCGTCGTCAAGCAGGTCCGCCTCGACGCCTGGCAGTGGCTCGCCCTCACCGGCGCGATCTGGGCCGGCAGCCTGGTCTTCGCCGCGCTCGGGGTTGCCATCGGCTACCTCGCCAGCGGTGACGCGGTCCGCCCGATCACCATGATCGTCTACTTCGGTCTGTCGCTGCTCGGCGGCCTGTGGATGCCCTCGACCACCTTCCCGCAGTGGCTCCAGGACATCGCGAAGTGGCTGCCCACGCACGCGTACGCTGCTCTGGGGCAGGCCATCGAACAGAGCCAGGCCCCGCACGCCAAGGACATCACCATCCTGGTCGTCTTCTTCGCCCTGTTCGCGGGCGGCGCGGCCTGGCTGTACCGGAAGGACACGCTGAAGGCGTGAGCGCCATGACGGACGACCGCATCGGGGAAGCCCGCCAGGACCGGCTGCTGCGCATGGGGGAGCCGCCCCGCGACCTGGGCGAGGCCTGGCGCAAGCTGCTGTGGATCCTGCCCTGGCTGATCTTCCTCAGCTCGCCGGTGCGCGACCTGGCCGCGGGCACGCACACGCCCGCGGCCACCGCCGCCGGCTGGGCCGGCCTGGCCGCCTTCACCGGGACCTACCTGGCGCTGATCTTCCGCAACATGGGCCGGCCCTTCCCGCCGCGGGTCCTCCTCTGCCTGGTCGCCGTCCTCGGGGTCCTCGCGGTGGTGCTGAGCCTGACCCTCGGCGGCGCGTGGGTCGGCCTGTTCGTGTACGTCGCGGTCGTGTGCGGCACGGCGTTCCCGCTGCGCGTCGCCTACTGGACGATCCCGCTGACCACCGCGGTGATGCTGGCCGTCGGCCGGATCGTCGGCGCGGGGGACATGTGGACGATGGTCCTGCTGGTGCTGCTCGTCGGCTTCGCGATGAGCGGCGTACGGCAGCTGGTGCGCACGACGGTCGAACTGCGCCAGGCCCGCGCCACCGTCGCCCAGCTCGCCGCCAACGAGGAGCGCCTGCGCCTCGCCCGTGACCTGCACGACCTGCTCGGCCACTCGCTCTCCCTGATCACGCTGAAGAGCGAGCTGGCCGGCCGGATGCTCCCCGCCCACCCGGACAAGGCCGCCCAGCAGGTCGCCGACATCGAGCAGGTGAGCCGGCAGGCCCTGGTCGACGTGCGGGAGGCCGTCACCGGCTACCGGCGGCCCCGCCTGGCCGGTGAACTGGCCGGTGCCCAGGTCGCGTTGACGGCGGCCGGGGTGAGCCCCCGACTGCCCGCCGAGCCCGACCTCACCGGCGTCCCCGAGGAGAGCGAGGCCGCGCTCGCCTGGGCGCTGCGCGAGGCCGTCACCAACGTCGTACGGCACAGCGGCGCCCGGCGCTGCGCGGTCGAGGTCGTGCGCCGCCAGACCCTGGACGGGCCGATGCTCGAACTGTCCGTGGAGGACGACGGCCCCGGCGGCCCGGGCACCGGGCCCGGCAACGGCCTCACCGGCCTCCAGGAGCGCCTGGAGAAGGCGGGCGGCATGCTGGAGGCGGGCCGGTCCGGGCGCGGGTTCCGGCTGGTCGCCCGGGTGCCGGCCGCCGCACCGGGGCACGTAGGATCCCCGGCATGAGCAGCACGATCAGGGTTCTCCTCGCCGAGGACCAGTCGATGGTCCGCGAGGCACTGGCCGCACTGCTCGGCCTGGAGGACGACATCGAGGTCGTCGCCCAGGTGGCGCGCGGGGACGAGGTCGTGGCCGCCGCGCACGCCCACGACGTCGACGTGGCCCTGCTGGACATCGAGATGCCCGGCTGCACCGGCATCGAGGCGGCGGCCCGGCTCCACAAGGAACTGCCCGCGGTCCGGCTGGTCGTCCTCACCACCTTCGGCCGCCCCGGCTACCTGCGCAGCGCCATGGAGGCGGGCGCCGACGCCTTCCTCGTCAAGGACGCCCCGGCCGCCCAGCTCGCCGAGGCCGTGCGCAAGGTGCTCGCCGGCGAACGGGTCATCGACCCCACACTCGCCGCCGCGGCCCTCGCGGAGGGCGCCAACCCGCTGACCGACCGCGAACGCGAGGTCCTGCGCGCCGCCGCCGACGGTTCCACCAACGCCGAACTGGCCACCGCCCTCCACCTCTCCCAGGGCACGGTCCGCAACTACCTCTCCACCGCGATCCAGAAACTGGCGGTCAGGAACAGGGCGGAGGCGGTCCGCATCGCGCGGGAGAAGGGCTGGCTCTGACCGGCCGCGCCCCTGGGGGCGCGGGGCGTTCCGGCAGCGGCCTCGCCGCGTGGGCGCCGGCCGGCCCCAGCGCACCCGCACCCGCCCGTCCGGGCACGCCCCGACCGCACCGGGGCACCCCGCGGCAGCCGCCGCCGGCAGCCGGTCTCAGTTCAACCGGGCCCGCGCGGCAAGCGCCTCTCCGCGCACCCGCCGGCCGGCGCCCTCGTCCACCGCGCCCACCACCTCCGCGTAGGCCTCCAGCGCCTTCGCCCCCTCGACGAAGTCGCCCCGCTCCACCAGCAGCCGGGCCCGCTCGTACCGCAGCCGCGCCGGGTGCGAGGGCAGCAGCAGGGACAGCTCGACCGCCCACAGCGCCACGTCCGACCGTTCGGGCCGGGCGGCGGCCCACGCCCGGATGTTGTTCAGGATCCGCATGACGAGGTCCAGCGGCTCCGCGGGCACCAGCATCGACGGCTCCAGCGGCGCCCCCGTCGCCCCGGTGACCAGCAGCTCCGCGTCCGCCCCGGTCAGCACCCGGCCCCCGTCGAACGGGTCGGCGAGCACCTGCTGCCCGGCCGTGCCGAAGCCGACCACGAAGTGGCCCGGCAGCGCCACCCCGTACACCGGTGCTCCCGCCCGTCGCGCGACCTCCATCCACACCACGGACAGCAGGATCGGCAGTCCGCGCCGCCGCCGCAGCACCGTGTGCAGCAGGGAGGAGTCCAGCCGCTCGTAGTCCGCGGCCGAGCCGCGGAACCCGTGCCGCTCGCCGAGCAGCTCACGCAGCGCCCGCGCCCACGCGAGGGGCCCGCCGGGCCGGTAGGGCAGTTGCCCGGCCAGCCGGTCGAGTTCCAGTTGCGCCGCGTCCAGGCCGGCCTCGTCCAGCGTCCCGTCCCCCGCCGCGCCCACCAGCAGGCACAGCGCCGCCAGGTCGGGCCGCTCCGCGCGCGCCTGGTCGGCGAAGCGCCGGCGCAGCTCGGCCGACCGGCCGGGCGGTGGGGGACTGGGGTGGCGCATGGCGGGCCCGTGTCCTTTCACGAGATGCCGGGCGCGGACGGACCCGTCCCCGCCGCCGGTCCCGGCTCGCGGTAGTGGTGGTACGTGTGGTGCGTGGCGAAGCCCAGACCGGCGTACAACGCACGCGCCGCGGTGTTGTCCGTCTCCACCTGGAGCCAGGCGGCCGAGGCGCCCTCGTCGAGGGCCTGCCGGGCGAGCGCGGCCAGCACGGTGGAGGCCAGCCCCTGGCGCCGCCGCGCCGGGTCCACCTCGACGGCGGCGAACGAGGCCCACCGTCCGTCCACGACGCACCGCCCGATCGCGGCGGGCGGCGCCCCGGCGGCCGCGCCCGGGACGGACGCGAACCACACCGAGGGCCCTGCCGCCAGGACTCTCAGGGCCACCTCGCTCACCCCCTTGCGCTGGTACCGGGCGAGCCACGCCTCGTCGGCCGTGCGGGACAGCACGGCCCCGGACGGCCCGCCGGAGCCGCCCTCCGCCCGGTCCGCGACCGGCGCGAGCGCACCGGTCCACAGCTCGGCGGTCACCTCACGGGTCCAGCCGCGCCGCTCCAGCTCCGCGCACAGCTGCTCCTGCGTGCCCTCGCCGCCGGTGGCGGTCTGGACGTACGCGGGCAGGCCGCGCTCCCCGTACCAGCGTCGTACGGCCTCCAGCGCCGCGTCGAGCGGGAGGCCGGGGTCGCCGAGGGGCAGGACGGAGTTGGCCCGGCGGGTGAAGCCGGAGGCCGCCCGCAGCTCCCACCCGCCGAGCCGCTCGCTCTCCACCGGCTGCCAGGCGCGCGCGGCGACACGCGCGAGTTCGGGGTAGGTGGCGGCGGGGCCCCGGCGGCGGGCCGGCGCGGCGGGCACGACCTTCCCGGCCACCAGTGCGGATTCCGCGATCCGGACGGTTTCGCCGTCCTTTCGTGTGATCAGCAGCACACCATTGTCCCATGATGTGAGAACACCGACCGTGTCGGTGAACTTCTCACCCGTTCCCCGCGGTTCGGCCGAGCGCCGCACGGAGACCCGTTTGCCCACGTCAGCAGCGGTGATGCGGACCTCAAGCCGTCCTGCCGCCCAGATTTCCACAGGTCAGTTCACCCCTCCTGTATGGATCATGCCCCGGAACGGAGATACTAGGTGCGGGCATCGACGACGCCGCGCTCCCGCGCGCCAGGCGGCGGAGCCTGTGGAGGCCCGCCAGCGCCCTATCGAGGAGGAACGACAGCGTGACCTACGTCATCGCGCAGCCTTGTGTCGACGTCAAGGACAAGGCGTGCATCGAGGAGTGCCCGGTCGACTGCATCTACGAGGGCCAGCGGTCCTTGTACATCCACCCGGACGAATGCGTCGACTGTGGTGCCTGTGAGCCGGTCTGCCCGGTCGAGGCGATCTTCTACGAGGACGACACTCCGGAGGAGTGGAAGGACTACTACAAGGCCAATGTGGAGTTCTTCGACGAGCTGGGCTCTCCCGGCGGCGCCAGCAAGCTCGGGCTGATCGAGCGCGACCACCCGGTCATCTCCGCGCTGCCGCCGCAGGGCGAGTAACCGTCCGGTGGCCCCGCCGCCTCGGTCCCGTACGGCCTGACCGCCCCGCGCGTCGGCAGCCGTACGGGACCGAGGCGTTTTCCGTACCAGAAAGTGAGCCAGAACCCGTGTCCGCAGTCTCCGACCGACTCCCCACCTTCCCCTGGGACAAGCTGGAGCCGTACAAGAAGACGGCCGCAGCCCACCCGGACGGCATCGTCGACCTCTCGGTCGGCACCCCCGTCGACCCGGTCCCCGAGCTGATCCAGAAGGCGCTGGTCGCGGCGGCCGACTCGCCGGGCTACCCGACGGTGTGGGGCACGCCCGAGATGCGCGACGCGATCACCGGCTGGGTCGAGCGCCGGCTCGGGGCGCGCGGGGTCACCCACCGCCACGTCCTGCCGATCGTCGGCTCCAAGGAACTGGTCGCCTGGCTCCCCACGCAGCTCGGCCTCGGCCCCGGCGACACGGTCGCCTTCCCGCGCCTGGCCTACCCGACCTACGAGGTGGGCGCCCGGCTGGCCCGCGCCGAGTACGTGGCCTACGACGACCCCACGGAGCTGGACCCGGCGCGGCTGAAGCTGCTGTGGCTGAACTCGCCGTCCAACCCGACCGGCAAGGTCCTCGGCAAGGAGGAGCTGACCCGGATCGTCGCCTGGGCCCGCGAGCACGGCGTCCTGGTCGTCTCCGACGAGTGCTACCTCGAACTGGGCTGGGAGGCGGACCCGGTCTCCGTCCTGCACCCCGACGTGAACGGCGGCTCCTACGACGGGATCGTCGCCGTCCACTCGCTCTCCAAGCGCTCCAACCTGGCCGGCTACCGCGCCGCGTTCCTCGCCGGTGACCCGGCCGTCCTCGGCCCGCTGCTGGAGATCCGCAAGCACGGCGGCATGATGACCTCGGCGCCGACGCAGGCGGCGGTCGTGGCGGCGCTGGGCGACGACACGCACGTGCGCGAGCAGCGCGAGCGCTACGCGGCCCGCCGCACCGCCCTGCGCCAGGCGCTGCTCGCCCACGGCTTCACCATCGAGCACAGCGAGGCCAGCCTCTACCTGTGGGCGACGCGCGGCGAGTCCTGCTGGGACACGGTGGCCCACCTGGCCGCCCTCGGCATCCTGGTCGCCCCCGGCGACTTCTACGGCCCGGCCGGCGACCGCTTCGTCCGCGTCGCCCTCACGGCCACGGACGAACGGATCGCGGCGGCCGTGGCCCGGCTCTGACCGCACACGCGCCGACGGGGCCCGGGGAGATCCCCGGGCCCCGTCGCGTCGTACCGGCGGAGGTCAGCCGCCCAGCGGCAGGCCCTGGACCGGCAGGCCCTGCGTCGGCAGGCCGCCCTTCGTCGCCGTCTTCGCGGTGTCACCGAGGAGACCGGCCGCGGTGCCCGCCGTGTCGCCCGCCGTCTTCTGCGCCACCGGCGTGGTCTGCTTCACCAGCTTGCCGCCGGTCTTGCCCGCGGCCGGCACGGCCTGCTTGAGCGCCTTGCTGCCGGTGTCGCCCGCGACCCCGGTGACGTGCTGCGCCGCACCGTCCGCGGTGTTGCCGACGCTCGCCGTGTCCAGGGCGGTCAGCCCGCCCAGGTTCGGGGTGGCCGGCAGCTGGGGCGCAGCACCGGCGGAGCCGGCCGCACCGACCCCGGCAGCCGCCCCGGCGGCGACGAGCAGCGCGGCACGGGCGATCCGGCGGGTCAGAGGGAGGGACATGTTGCTC
This sequence comes from Streptomyces sp. Xyl84, assembly GCF_059731885.1. Taxonomy (NCBI): domain Bacteria; kingdom Bacillati; phylum Actinomycetota; class Actinomycetes; order Kitasatosporales; family Streptomycetaceae; genus Streptomyces; species Streptomyces sp. Xyl84. Next base: position 2,618,933 of record NZ_AP029182.1, on the reverse strand, counting down.
CTTCGACGGGAGAGAACCTTGAAGTGTCCGACCGGGCCCGGTACTTCACCGGAAGCCGTGGGGCCGTCGGTGGCCCGGCCCGGACGCAGTGACTACCGCTCGAAGCCCGCGAAGGTTGCGGCGGGGCAACGTAAAGAGTTGGCAATGCGTCGCATAATCTGCTGTGGATAAAAACGGGCAAAGGGCAACCGCGTGGAAAGCCTGCTGAATCCTTACAGCACTGTGATTCCAAGGGTTTTGGCGCACAGCCGGGTGACGGCGCGAAAACCTGCGCACACCGCCGCGCCCACCCGGCCGCGCCACCCCGGCGGGTGAAGATCCGAACTAGTGCCCCGTCGTGATGCGGACCGCGCCGGCCCCCGCGCCGGCCCCGTCGGCGTTCTTCCCGTCGGCCGCCCGCCACTCGCCCTCGGTGACCCCCGCGGTCCACTCCCGGCCGGCGTAGGACACCCGCTCGATGTGCAGCGCCGAGGCGTTGGCCACCGCCCAGTGCGCCAGCTGCCAGCCGCGCTCCGCCAGGCTGCGCCCGCCGCGCGAGCCGGTGTCGTCCCGCACCGGCAGCGTCACCGTCCGCTCGTCCGCGCCGCCGCCCGGCGCGGCCGACGGCGGCGCGGCACCGTCCCGGCCGCCCACCTGCGCACCGGCCTCCTGCACCACGTCCCGCCCGAAGTCCCGTACGAGAGCCGCCCGCACCGCCGCCGGACCGGTCGCGGGGCTGATCCCCGGACGGCCCTGGCAGGTCAGCGTGGCCGCGGCTCGCCCGGTGAGCGCGGCGGACAGCAGCGTGGCGTCCCGCTCGTGCCGGGCGTACGCCTCCGGGAAACCGCTGCGCTGCACCCGCTGCGCGGCCACCGTCAGCGGCAGCCGGGTGTAGTCGCGGACCTTGGTCAGGTGCTCGTAGAACATCCCCGCCGCGTACGCCGGGTCCATGATCTCCTTCGCCGTCCCCCAGCCCTGCGAGGGCCGCTGCTGGAACAGGCCGCGGGAGTCCCGGTCGCCGTGGTCGACGTTGCGCAGCCCCGACTCCTGCAGGGCGGTCGCCAGCGCGATCGTCACGGCCCGCTCGGGCATGCCGCGCCCGGTGCCGACGGCCGCGATCGTCGCCGCGTTCACCGCCTGCTCCGGCGTGAACTCGTACGCCCCGCCGTCCCGGTCGGCGGAGACGACCTCGCAGCCGGGACCCGTCCCGCCGGTCAGGTACTGCACCGTGAGATAACCCGCGACCGCGAGGAGGACGACGAGGGCCGCCCCGATTCTGAGGAGGCGGCCACGACGCTTCGGAGTGGGGGACGGCTCTGGCACGCGTACAAGGTACTGGAGAGTGACCGCGCCGCAGCGCGCGGTAGGCGGGGACGCGGCGGCGCGGGGCCGGTCCGGGCGCTCGGTCCGGTCCGAGCGCCGCAGGTGCGCGGAGGTGCGGTCCGGCCCGGCGGGGAGGCCGGGCGCCGGTGGCACGATCCGCCGGGCAGGGCCTAGGGTCGGCGGCATGGCCGATACCCCGCTTGACCTCACGCTGGACGCCGCGCGGCTGACCGCGCAGCTCGTCGACTTCCCCTCGGAGAGCGGCACCGAGAAGCCGCTGGCCGACGCGATCGAGGCCGCGCTGCGCGCCCTGCCGCACCTGACGGTCGACCGTCTGGGCAACAACGTCGTCGCCCGCACGAACCTCGGGCACGACCAGCGCGTGATCCTGGCCGGCCACATCGACACCGTCCCCATCGCCGACAACGTGCCGTCCCGGCTGGACGACGACGGGGTCCTGTGGGGCTGCGGTACCTGCGACATGAAGTCCGGCGTGGCCGTGCAGTTGCGCATCGCCGCCACCGTCCCGGCCCCCAACCGCGACCTGACGTTCGTCTTCTACGACAACGAGGAGGTCGCCGCCGAGCTGAACGGCCTCAAGCACGTCGCCGAGGCCCGGCCGGACTGGCTCGCGGGCGACTTCGCGATCCTGCTCGAACCCTCCGACGGCCAGGTCGAGGGCGGCTGCCAGGGCACCCTGCGCGTGCTGCTGAGGACCAAGGGCGAGCGGGCCCACTCCGCGCGCGGCTGGATGGGCGCCAACGCCGTCCACGCCGCCGCGCCGATCCTGCGCAAGCTCGCCGAGTACCAGCCCCGCTACCCCGTCATCGACGGCCTGGAGTACCGCGAGGGCCTCAACGCGGTCGGCATCTCCGGCGGAGTTGCGGGCAACGTCATCCCCGACGAGTGCGTCGTCACCGTCAACTTCCGCTACGCGCCCGACCGCAGCGAGGAGGAGGCGGTCGCCCATGTCCGCGAGGTCTTCGCGGACTGCGGCGTCGAGGAGTTCGTGATCGACGACCACAGCGGCGGCGCGCTGCCCGGCCTCGACCACCCGGCCGCCGCGGCCTTCATCGAGGCGGTCGGCGGCACCCCGCAGCCCAAGTACGGCTGGACGGACGTCTCCCGCTTCTCGGCACTCGGCGTCCCCGCCGTCAACTACGGTCCCGGCAACCCGCACTTGGCGCACAAGCGGGACGAGCGGGTGGAGACGGAGAAGATCCTCCTGGGCGAGGAGCGCCTGCGGGCGTGGCTGACGGGCTGACCCGGCGGCCACGAACCCGACCGGCCGAGGTCCCCCGCCGGTAACCCGCGGAGACCTACGCTGAGGTGGAACGACCGCACGTGGAGGGAGCGCACATGCCGACAGGCAACCCCGAGGGCAAGAAGCAGCCGCCGGAGGAGCAGCGCCTGGGACCGGTGCTCCGGCGCCGGGGACAGGTCCAGGCCAGCACCACGGACCAGCGGCTGCTGGACGAGCGCGCCCCCACCGACTGGGTGCACACCGACCCCTGGCGGGTGCTGCGCATCCAGTCGGAGTTCATCGAGGGCTTCGGCACGCTGGCCGAACTCCCGCCTGCCATCAGCGTGTTCGGCTCGGCGCGCACCCCGGTGGACTCCGTGGAGTACGAGGCCGGGGTGCGGCTCGGGCGGGGCCTGGTCGACGCGGGCTTCGCGGTGATCACGGGCGGCGGCCCGGGCGCGATGGAGGCGGCGAACAAGGGTGCCTGCGAGGCCGGGGGCATCTCGGTCGGCCTGGGTATCGAGCTGCCCTTCGAGCAGGGGCTGAACCCCTACGTCGACATCGGCCTCAACTTCCGTTACTTCTTCGTCCGCAAGATGATGTTCGTGAAGTACGCGCAGGGCTTCGTGGTCCTGCCCGGCGGCCTCGGCACCCTCGACGAACTCTTCGAGGCGCTCACCCTGGTGCAGACCCAGAAGGTCACCCGCTTCCCGATCGTCCTCTTCGGCACCGCCTACTGGGGCGGCCTGGTCGACTGGCTGACCCACACCCTCATCGCCCAGGGCAAGGCGGCCGAGGCCGACCTGACCCTCTTCCACGTCACGGACGACGTGGAGGAGGCGGTGGCGCTGATGTCGAAGGAAGCGGGCAAGTAGAAGCGCCCCGGAGGCGAAGAGGCGCGGGGCCGCGTCGGCCCGCGGCTCCGCCGCGGGAACCCCCGCCGCGCGGTCGGCCGCGCACGGGGGCCCGGGGGCGGAGCGCCGGGTCCGGGACGGGAAGGGAAGGGGCGGCGGGGGCGGAAGCCCCCTACGCCAGTCCCCGCCGGGCCACCGCAGGCGCCCGGTGCCCCGCGATGGCCGCCACCATGTCCACCACCTGCCGCGTCTCGGCGACCTCGTGCACCCGGTACACCTGGGCCCCCAGCCACGCCGACACCGCGGTCGTCGCCAGCGTCCCCACCACCCGCTCCTTCACCGGCCGGTCCAGCGTCTCCCCCACGAAGTCCTTGTTGGACAGCGACACCAGCACCGGCCAGCCCGTGGCGACCATCTCGTCCAGCCGCCGCGTCGCCTCCAGGCTGTGCCGCGTGTTCTTCCCGAAGTCGTGCCCGGGATCGATCAGCACCGACTCCCGCGGCACCCCGAGCGCCACCGCCCGCTCGGCCAGCCCCACGGTGACCTTCAGGATGTCGGCCATGACGTCGTCGTACGTCACCCGGTGCGGCCGGGTCCGCGGCTCGGCGCCGCCCGCGTGCGTGCACACCAGCCCCACCCGGTACCGGGCGGCGACCTCGGCGAGGCGCGGGTCCACACCGCCCCACGCGTCGTTCAGCAGATCCGCGCCGGCCTCGCACACCGCCTCGCCGACGTCCGCCCGCCAGGTGTCCACGCTGATGACGACGTCCGGGAAGCGCCGCCGCACCTCGGCCACGAAGCCGACCGTGCGCCGCGCCTCCTCCTCGGCCGTCACCTCCGCGCCGGGACCGGCCTTCACCCCGCCGATGTCGACGATCGCGGCCCCCTCGGCGACCGCCTGCTCCACCCGCGCGAGGGCGGGCTCGTCGCGGAACGTCGCCCCCTGGTCGTAGAAGGAGTCCGGGGTCCGGTTGACGATCGCCATGATCACCGGCTCGTGGGCGCCGAATTCACGCCTGCCCAGCCTGAGCATCCGCTGTGACCTCTTCTCCTACGTTCCGGTCTTGGGCCGCCTGCGACCCTAACCGTCAGCGTCCCATGGCACGATCGGACCCTGACACATACGACAGACTCCGTAACTCCGTGGGGACCTCAGCGATGGTGATGTTCTTGTTCCTGGTCGTCGCGCTCGCGGTCGTCGTCGCCGCGGTGACCCTCGCCGTCGTGGGCGGCGGGGGCAGCGGCCCGCTGCCCGAGGCGGCGCCCGAGCGGCTGCACGACCCGCTGCCGCCGGACCGCCCGGTGGACCGCACCGACGTGGAGAGCCTGCGCTTCCCGCTCGCCGTCCGCGGCTACCGCATGGCCGACGTGGACGACGCCCTCGGCCGGCTCGGCGCCGAACTCGCCGAGCGCGACGCCCGGATCGCCGGCCTGGAGTCCGCGCTGGCCGGCGCCCGCTCCGCCGCGGCCCCGGTACGCCTGACCAAGCCGGACCTGCCGGGAACGGAGGACCACCGGTGACGGACGGAGCGGCGACCAAGGAGGCGGCGGCCCAGAGCCCGGTGACCGACACGGCGGCCGGAACGGCACTCGCGGGCCCGGACGGCGCCCGGCGCTGCCCCTGGGCGCTGTCGGCGCCCGAGTACGTGGCCTACCACGACGAGGAGTGGGGCCGCCCGGTCCACGGCGACGACGCCCTGTACGAACGGCTCAGCCTGGAGGCCTTCCAGTCGGGGCTGTCCTGGATCACGATCCTGCGCCGCCGCCCCGGCTTCCGGGCCGCCTTCGCCGGTTTCCGGATCGCCGCGGTGGCCCGGTTCACCGACGCCGACCGCGCCCGCCTGCTCGCCGACACCGGGATCATCCGCAACCGCGCCAAGGTCGACGCCACCCTCGCCAACGCGCGCGTGCTCGCCGCGTGGTCCCCGGGCGAGCTGGACGAGCTCATCTGGTCCCACGCCCCCGACCCGGCCACCCGGACGGCTCCGCGGACCCTCGCGGACGTCCCCGCCGTCACCGAGCAGTCCACGGCCCTGTCCAAGGCCCTCAAGAAGCGCGGCCTGCGCTTCGTCGGCCCGACCACGGCGTACGCCCTGATGCAGGCGTGCGGGCTGGTCGACGACCACCTCGCGGACTGCGTGGCACGCCGCCGCCCCTGACCCGGCTCAGGGGCGGCGCGGCCGCGACCTGCGGGTCAGCGGCCCAGGTACTTCGGCTTCTCCTTGTCGACGAACGCCTGGACGGCGATGGCGTGGTCCTCGGACTGTCCCGCCCGCGTCTGCAGCTCGTCCTCCTTGTCCAGCGTCTCCAGGAGGGAGTGCGTCAGACCGTAGGCCACCGACTCCTTGAGCGCCGCGTACGCCAGCGTCGGGCCCGCGGCCAGCTTCCGCGCGGTCCTCTCGGCCTCGGCGCGCAGCTCGGCCGCCGGTACCACCCGGTCGGCGATCCCCAGCTCCAGGGCCTCCTGGGCGCTCACGGTGCGCGGGAAGAGCAGCAGGTCGGTCGCGCGGCCGGCGCCGACCACCCGCGGCAGGGTCCAGGAGATGCCCGAGTCCGCGGTGAGCGCGACGCCCGCGAAGGACGTGTTGAAGGACGCGGTGTCGGCGACGATCCGGTGGTCGGCGGCGAGCGCGAAGCCGAAGCCCGCCCCGGCGGCCACCCCGTTCACCGCGGCGACCACGGGCTTGGCCGCACCCGCCAGCGCCCGCACGATCGGGTTGTAGTGCTCCCGCACGGTACTCATCGTCTGCCCCGACCCGCTCTCCCGGTCGGCGGCCAGCAGCCCGATGTGCTCCTTGAGGTCCTGGCCCACGCAGAACGCCCGGTCACCGGCGGCGGTCAGCAGCACCGCCCGTACGGCGGTGTCGGCCGCCGCGGATTCGGCCGCGTCCCGCAGCGCGACCTTGGCCGCGATGTTCAGCGCGTTCATCGCCTCCGGGCGGTTCAGCGTGATCGTCGCGAGCCCGTCGCTCACCTCGTAGAGCACGGTGTCGGCCATGGGGCATCCCCTCCGCTGTCGGCTCCGGCGTACCGGCCGGTACGTCCTGTGTCCGAGGGACAGCATGACGGAGATCACCGGCCCGGGTGCGGAGCGGGCGTGTGACCTGCGTCAAAGAATTCGGGCGGGCCGGGAGCCGGAAGGTGCGGTCGCGGGTGCGCAGTATCGCAGTCACATCCCCGAATTGAGTGGTTTTGCTCGCGCGCGTTGCCCAAGCGATGCCTACCGATGTTGGTCATCGGGTCCTGAGATGCGGGATAATGGCTGGGAAGCAATGTGTTCGATGCCGGTGTCGCGTGTCCTGGGCCGTTTTGCGGGTGGACCGCGCGCGTGTGTGCCCTTTCGGTGCGCCGTCGGCTTTGACGATGAGCTGGGTTTCAGGAAGGGGAACGAGCATGGCGGCCATGAAGCCGCGGACGGGTGATGGCCCGCTCGAGGTGACCAAGGAGGGGCGGGGCATCGTCATGCGCGTTCCGCTCGAAGGCGGCGGTCGACTCGTCGTCGAGCTGACCCCGGACGAGGCCGACGCGCTCGGCGACGCCCTCAAGAAGGTCGTCGGCTGACGCGGAAGCGACCATACCCTTTCAGTGACCCCGGCACCGTGAGCGGTGCCGGGGTCACTGTTTTCCGGGCCCCGCCCAACATTCCGGGCCGCCCGCGGCCTCTTCCCGCGCCCTGCGCCCAGCGCTTCGCGCCCGGCGGTCTTTGCAGTTCAGTGCTCGCGACGGCGCACCGCGCGGGGCGGCGCGGCACACGGGACGGCGCAGGCGGCGCGGCGGTTCAGCGCTTGACCGCGCACAGCAGGCCGTCGCCCACCGGGAGCAGCGAGGGCACCAGCTCGGGGCTCTCGCGCACCGTGCGCAGCAGTTCCCGCAGCCGCACGACCTCCGCGGGCTGCGGTCCGGAGTCGACCGTGCGGCCGTGCGCGAAGACGCCTTCGAAGACGACCAGGCCACCCGGCCTCAGCAGACGCAGCGATTCCCCGAGATAGTCCGGGAACTCCTGCCGGTCGCCGTCGCAGAACACCAGGTCGTACCCGGCGTCCGCGAGGCGCGGCAGGACCTCCAGCGCGCGGCCGGGGATGAAGCGGGAGCGGTTGCTGGCGAAGCCGGCGGCCCTGAACGCCTGCCGGGCGAACTGCTGGTGCTCCGGCTCGGGGTCGACGGTGGTCAGCACCCCGTCCGGGCGCATGCCGTGCAGGAGGTGGATGCCGGAGACGCCGGTGCCGGTCCCGATCTCCGCGACCGCCTTCGCGTCCACGGTGGCGGCGAGCAACCGCAGCGCCGCGCCCGCGGCGGGGGACACCGGACGCAGCCCTGCCTCGCCGGCCCGGTCCCGGGCCCAGCGCAGTGCGTCGTCCTCGGCGACATAGGCGTCGGCGAACGCCCAGCTCGTCTGCCGGTTGCCGGTAATGACCCTCTCCTGTCCCGTGGATGCCTCGGCGTGACTGTATCCGTTGGGGCCGGGAACCCGCAGATGGGACCGGGCGTTTGAAGGGGTGGGGGAGAGCCCGGCGAGGCGACCGGAGGCAGGACGGGGGGTATGGGATGGATCGGGACGACGAGCAAGTGCTGACGCAGCCGGATGAGGCGTGGCAGGGCGTGTCAAATTCAAGTAAAACCGCTTATCCGGAGCTAACGGGCGAGGTGGCTATGGTAGGGGCTCCACTGGACACCACCAGAGCCGACAGGGGAGGTGCGGCCGCGCCCGTGGATCGGGGAGGAGTGCTGCGGCGCTTTCTCGGATCGGCGAGCAGGCCGAAATCCGTGAACGACACCGCTGCTGACCCGACCCACGCCGAGGGCCCCGCCCAGACCGCGACCTTCTCCAGCGACGCGGACGGGCAGGCGTGGACTCCGCCCACCTGGGAGGAGATCGTCAGCACCCACAGCGGCCGCGTCTACCGCCTGGCCTACCGCCTCACCGGTAACCAGCACGACGCCGAGGACCTCACCCAGGAGGTCTTCGTCCGCGTCTTCCGCTCCCTGTCGACCTACACGCCCGGCACCTTCGAGGGCTGGCTGCACCGCATCACGACCAACCTGTTCCTGGACATGGTCCGCCGCAAGCAGCGCATCCGCTTCGACGCGCTCGGCGACGACGCGGCCGAGCGGCTGGCCAGCAAGGAGCCCACCCCGCAGCAGCTCTTCAACGACGCGCACTTCGACGCGGACGTCCAGCAGGCCCTGGACACCCTGGCGCCCGAGTTCCGCGCCGCGGTCGTCCTGTGCGACATCGAGGGACTCTCCTACGAGGAGATCGCCGCCACTCTGGGCGTCAAGCTCGGCACGGTGCGCTCACGCATCCACCGCGGCCGTTCGCAGCTGCGCAAGGCCCTGGCGCACCGTTCGCCCGAGGCCCGGCAGGCCGAGCGGCGCCGCTTCGTGCCCCGCGTCGCCGCGCTGGGAGGAGGGGGCGCGACCGCGTGAGTGGATCCCGACCCGACCCCGCCGTGAGGGGCCTCGCGGAACAGCATCTGGGAGACCGACTCTCCGCCCTGGTCGACGGAGAGCTGGGTCATGAGACGCGTGAGCGCGTCCTGGCGCACGTGGCCACCTGCGCGAAGTGCAAGGCGGAGGTCGACGCGCAGCGCCGCCTGAAGAACGTCTTCGCCGAGACGGCCCCCCCGCCGCCCTCCGAGAGCTTCCTGGCCCGCCTGCAGGGGCTGCCGGGCGGCGACGGCGACAGCGGTTCGCCGCTGGGCGCGGGAGGCTTTCCCGGCAGGCTTCCCGGGTTCCCCGGGCGCACGCAGGGCTCCGGGGACTCCGGGACGTTCGGCGTGCGGCGCGGCGAGCGGTTCCCCTTCGAGTACGCCGCGGCCGGACCGTACGCGTCCGAACCGGAGCCGGAGCGGCCGGAAGGCTTCCGGATCCACCCGGTGGGCCGCCCCGACGGTGAGCGGCCGGCCTCGCGCGGGCTGCGCTTCGCGTTCGTCGCGGCCGGCGCGGTGTCGCTGGCCGCGGTCGCCCTCGGCGGCGTCACCACCGGCGCGGCGGGCGACACGACCGCGGAGGCCCGCGGCGGCTCCGGCACGGGCAGCAATGTGACCCCGGCGCGTCCGGCGGGCGCGGCGGCGGGAACGGCCGAGGTCTCTCGGCGCCGCCAGTCGCCCACCGGACCGCTGCCGGTGCAGCGGTCGACCGGCACGGCCCCTTACGCGCCGACGTCGCTGTCCGCGCCCCTGCTGCCCGGCGTGCCGGCCCCGGCCGCCGCCGCGGCACCGGTGACGGACGCGGTGCACACGCTGGCGGCGCCGATGAGCGCGGGGGCCGCGATCCTGTCCCCGCTGATACGCCCGCTCAGTGCCCGGCCGCCGATCGCCCTGACCGGGTGGTCCGCCGACCCGCAGCTCACCGCGCCCGGCCTGCTCACCGCACCGGCGCCCGGACCGACACCCCGTCCGCCGTCCCCCGCCACCTCGCACCTGGCGCCCTGACCGACGGCGGCAGGCTCCTGCGCGGTGGCCGGGGAACCTGGTTGAATCCAGGTGGTCGCGCCCATGACACCCGTCCGGGCGCGCAGTCGACGAAGCACGGCCACCGCCGACGAGCCGTGGCGGGCACCTTGGGGAGAGCATGAACGAGGGGAAGCCCCAGAAGTCCACCCGCCCGAACTGGTGGAGCCGCCCCCGGCAGGCCCCGGGCGCCCCTGACGCCTCGGAGGGCCAGGACGCCCAGGGCACCCCGGAGGTTCCGGCGGCGACGTCGGCGGCCCCGCCCGCGGCCGTCCCCGCCCCGGAACCGACGGCGCCCGCCGTCGCCCCCGTGCACCACGAGGGCGACTACGAACTGGAACGTCCCGCGACGCCACAACGGGACATCCTCCCGGCGACACCTGGCACGCCGGTGCCGTCCGAGGAGCCCGCCCCGCCCGGCCCAGCACCGACGCCGGACGGGCCGACGGCGCCCGGGTCGTCGGGGGCGCTCGACGAGTTGGCGGCGCCCGGCGCACTGGCGGCGCCCGGCTCGTTGGCGGTGCCTGAGCCGTCGGGGGCCCTCGACAAGCCGGAGGTGCTCGACGGGCCGACGGCGCCCGGTGCACCGGCGGCGCCCGGGTCGTCGTCGGTGCCTGAGCCGCCGGTGCCGCTCGACAAGCCGACGGTGTTCGACGGGCCGGCGGTGCCCGGTGCACCGGCGGCGCCCGGGTCGTCGGCGACGCTCGACGAGTTGTCGGCACCCGGGTCATCGACGGTGCCTGAGCCGCCGGCGGCGTCCGGGCCGTTCGCAGTGCCCGGGGCGCCCGGGCCGGCCGGGCCCGCCGCTCAGCGCCCCAGGCCGCTGCACGACCCCGATCCCTACAGCACCCCGCCCTACGGGGAACCGGGCCCGTGGGCCCCCGCACCGCCGGTGCAGCACCCGGCCGCGCTGACACCGCCCCCGCCCGCAGGAGCGCCTGTACCTGCTCCCGGACCCGTGCCCCCGGCCGTCCCCGCGCCCGCCGCGTATGCCGCCGTCCTGCCCGATCCCGCCGTCCCAGCCGACGTACTGCCCCAGGGCATCGCCCCGGCCGACGTGCCGCCTCCGCCCGCCCCGGCGACAGCGCCGCCCGGTGGGGCCGACCCCGCCGCGGCGCCCTCCGGGGCCGGTGCTCCCGCGCCGCAGGAGGCCGCCGGCCTCGCCGGCGCCGTCGATCCGTGGCAGCGCTACGACCCCTGGGCGGTACGGCCGGCGGCCGGGCCGTTGCTGGAGAGCGGGGCCGGGGCCGTGAGCGGGGAGCGGCGGCGCGGGCGGGTGCGGCGGTCCCTCGTGGGCGGGGCCGTGCTGCTGGCGCTGGTGGCCGGGGTGGCCGGGGTGGCCGGCGGGGTGGCGGGGGCGTACCTCGAACGCAACGGCGGCTTCGGGACCGTGGAGCTGCCGCAGGCCGGCAAGGAGCCGGCCGGCCGCGCCCCGGACAGCGTGGCCGGGATCGCCGCCCGCGCCCTGCCCAGCGTCGTGACCCTGCACGTGTCCGGTTCCGGCGAGCAGGACACCGGCACCGGCTTCGTCCTCGACCGCCTCGGCCACATCCTCACCAACAACCACGTCGTCGGCCCCGCCGCCTCCGGCGGCGACATATCGGTGACCTTCAACGGCGGCCAGACCGCCCGGGGCACGATCGTCGGCCGCGACACCGGCTACGACCTCGCCGTCGTGCAGGTCCGCGGCGTGCGCGGGCTGACCCCGATGCCGCTGGGCAACTCCGACAACGTGCGGGTGGGCGACCCGGTCGTCGCCATCGGCGCCCCCTTCGACCTGGCCGACACCGTCACCTCCGGCATCATCAGCGCCAAGGAGCGGCCCATCACGGCCGGCGGCGAGAAGGGCGACGGCAGCGACCTGTCGTACGTCGACGCGCTCCAGACCGACGCGCCGATCAACCCGGGCAACTCCGGCGGCCCCCTCCTCGACTCCCGCGGCCGGGTCGTGGGGATCAACTCGGCCATCCGCTCCGCCGACACCGGGTCGGACGTGCAGACGGGCCAGGCGGGCTCCATCGGCCTCGGCTTCGCCATACCGGTCAACCAGGCCAAGCGGGTGGCGGAGGAGCTGATCAACACGGGCCGGGCCAGTCACCCGGTGATCGGGGTGACCCTCGACATGGCCTACCCGGGGGACGGCGCCAAGGTCGGGGACAAGGCGAAGGGCGGCGGGTCCCCGGTCACTCCGGGCGGGCCGGGCGCCAAGGCGGGCATCAGGGCCGGCGACGTCATCACCGCGGTGGACGGCGTGCCCGTCCACTCGGGCGAGGAACTGATCGTCAGGACCCGCGCCCACCGCCCCGGCGACCGCCTGGACCTGACCGTCGAACGCGGCGGCCAGAAACGGCGGGTCACCCTGGTGCTCGGCTCCTCGGACAGCGGCTGACGCGGTCTCCGCTCGCGGCCCGCCCGCCCGCGGCACACGAGCGTCCCCGCCCGCCCCGGACCTTCCGCGCACCCGCCCCGGGCCTTCCGCGAGGCCGCCCCGGACCTCCCGCCGGCGCGGCGCGGACCTTCCGCGAGGCGGACAAGCCGGGAAACTGGTCGTGTACACGGACTCCGACACCTCGGGACGGTACCGGTCGGACACCTGGGGCGGGTACCGTGGATCCGGCCCGGACCACGGATAGACCCGCACAGACCGGACCGCCCGAGGGCCGAGGACCACGGACATCGCAAGGAGCTTCAGGTGTTCAACGACATAGGACTGCCCGAGCTGGCGACGCTCATCGTCCTGGGCGTGCTCGTGTTCGGTCCGGACAAGCTCCCGAAGGTCATCCAGGACGTGGTGCGCACGATCCGGAAGATCCGTGAGTTCTCGGAGTCGGCCAAGCAGGACATCCGCCAGGAGCTGGGCCCGGAGTTCAAGGACTTCGAGTTCGAGGACCTCAACCCCAAGACGTTCATCCGCAAGCAGCTGGACAACGACGACCTGGGGCTGAAGGAGATCCGCAACGGCTTCGACCTGAAGAAGGAGATGGCCGAGGTCACGGACGCCGTGCGCAGCTACGACTCCGACTCCGCGCCGGCCTCGTCCTCCTCCTCGTCCGTCGCGTCCTCCTCGCCGGCCTCCCCCGCACCGGGGAGCGGCCGCGTCGACATGACCAAGAAGCCCGAGAGCCCCGAGCGGGACGACCGCCCGCCGTTCGACGCCGACGCCACCTGACCCACACGGCCGGAACCCGCCGCCTGCCCGGGCCACGCCCCGGGGCGCGTTCCCTGCGCCCCGGGGCGGGGTCGATATGCTGCCGAGTTGTTGTGCGGACCGGACGAGTACGCCCGATGGGGGGCGGGCGCGCCGGTCCGACGAGAGCGAGGAGGCGTCCGGGTTCATGGAGACGACAAGTAGGGCGGTCGCGCAGGCACCGGCCGAGGAGGGCGGACAACAGCTCTCCTCCGCCCGGCGCACGGTCGACGGCTACCTGCTGGCGCCCTTCCCGTGGTACGGCCTGGACGAGGCCTTCACGGGTCCGCGCCGGCTGATGCAGGTCGGCACCTCGGCCGACGGCCATGTGGAGCACGGTTCCCTCGGGCACGGCGACGAGCCCTCGGTGCGCAACGAGTTCGTGTCCGGCTCCCCGGACGACCCCAGGGAGAAGTTCACGGTCGTCGTCACCGTCGCGGCCAGCCCGGTCCGGCAGCTCGCCGACGGCACGGGCCGCCTGGAGGCGACCTCCGTCTCCTCGGCGGCCTGGCTGGCGGGGGTCGGGCTGCTGTCCGTCACCTGGCCCATGCAGATGGACCACGCCCTGCGCGACGACTGGCTGGAGCAGCAGACCGAGACGGCGTGGGTGCTGGCCGACGACCTGTCCGGCCCGGACTGGTCGACGCTCTCGCTGCCGGTGGACGGCGTCCCGACCCCCTTCCACTACCGGGAGTCCGAGTTCGGCTGGGTGCTAGCCGGATCGACTTCGCAGGGGGTGCACGTGGGGGCGTACGGGCGGGGGATGAGCGCGTACGGGCTGGGCTTCGCCGTCGTGGAGGACATCACCGCCTACGCGTGACCCGCGCGCCGGCCGCGACGAGGAAGGGCGCCGTCCGTGCGGACGGCGCCCTTCCTCGTCGTACGACAGCCGTGGCCGGGCCCGGCGTTCGCGGCCGGGCCTAGAACTTGTTCTTCGGCGTGAGCCCCAGCGAGAGCCCCGACAGGCCCCGCTGCCGTCCGCCGAGCTTGCCCGCGATCCCGCGCAGCGCCGCGCCGGCCGGGGAGTCCGGGTCGGTCAGGACGACCGGCTTGCCCTCGTCGCCGCCCTCGCGCAGCCGGACGTCGATCGGGATGGAGCCGAGGACCGGGACCGAGGCGCCGGTGGTGCGGGTCAGGCCGTCGGCGACCAGCTGGCCGCCGCCCGTGCCGAACACGTCGACCATCTCGCCGCAGTGCGGGCAGGGCAGACCGGACATGTTCTCGACCACGCCGACGATCTTCTGGTGGGTCTGCACGGCGATGGAGCCCGCCCGTTCGGCGACCTCGGCGGCCGCCTGCTGAGGCGTCGTCACCACCAGGATCTCCGCGTTCGGCACGAGCTGGGCCACGGAGATGGCGATGTCACCGGTGCCGGGCGGCAGGTCGAGCAGCAGGACGTCCAGGTCGCCCCAGTACACGTCCGCGAGGAACTGCTGGAGCGCGCGGTGCAGCATCGGGCCGCGCCAGACCACCGGCGCGTTGCCCGGGGTGAACATGCCGATGGAGATGACCTTCACGCCGTTCGCGGACGGCGGCATGATCATGTTCTCGACCTGGGTGGGACGGCCGTCCGCGCCCAGCATGCGCGGCACGCTGTGACCGTAGATGTCGGCGTCGACCACGCCCACCTTCAGGCCGTCGGCCGCCATCGCCGCCGCCAGGTTCACCGTCACCGAGGACTTGCCGACACCGCCCTTGCCGGAGGCGACGGCGTAGACCCGGGTCAGGTTGCCCGGCTTGGCGAAGGGGACCTCGCGCTCGGCCTGGCCGCCGCGCAGGGCACTGGCCAGCTCCTTGCGCTGCTCGTCGCTCATCACGTCCAGCGACACGTCGACCCGGGTGACGCCCTCGACCCGCGAGACCGCGTCGGTCACGCGCTGGGTGATCGTCTCGCGCATGGGGCAGCCGGAGACCGTCAGGTACACGGTGACCGCGACCGATCCGTCCGCGCCGATCTCCACCGATTTGACCATGCCCAGCTCGGTGATGGGTCGGTGGATCTCGGGGTCGTCAACCGTCGCCAGCGCTGCGCGCACCGCGTCTTCCGTAGCCATAAGGACGATGGTACGGCGCGCGGCGGCGGCCCCGGGACCCCCGTCAGCGGTCGTCCATGTCACGTAGGGGCGGACGTTCTGCCGGGAATACGGCAGGTTCGCGGTGGCCGTCGTACCGCTCCTCCAGATCCTTCATCATGTCCTGCAGCTCCGAGCGGATCCAGTCGCGGGTCGCCACCTCGCCCAGGCCCATGCGCAGCGCGGCGATCTCCCGGGTCAGGTACTCGGTGTCGGCGATCGACCGCTCGTTCTGCTTGCGGTCCTGCTCCAGGTTGACCCGGTCCCGGTCGTCCTGCCGGTTCTGCGCCAGCAGGATCAGCGGGGCGGCGTAGGAGGCCTGCAGGGACAGCGCGAGGGTCAGGAAGATGAACGGGTACTCGTCGAAGCGCAGGTGGCGCGGGGCGGCCACGTTCCAGATGATCCAGACGATGATCACCACCGTCATCCAGACGATGAACCGTCCGGTGCCCAGGAAGCGCGCGATCCGCTCGGACAGCCGGCCGAAGGCCTCCGGGTCCCACTCGGGCAGCAGCCGGCGCCGCAGCGGGCGCGGCTGGTCCAGCCGGGCGGTGCGGGGGCGGCCCGCGGCGGTGGCCCCGGCCGGGTGCCGCTCGCGCGTGCTCTCACGCTCCGCCATGCGCGCCCACCCCCTGTCCGTCTCCCGCCGTGCCGGCCGGCCCGTCGTCCAGGTGGAACTCCGTCTCGCGCCAGTCGTCCGGCAGCATGTGGTCCAGGACGTCGTCCACGGTGACCGCGCCCAGCAGCGCGCCGGCCTCGTCCACGACGGGCGCCGCGACCATGTCGTACGTGGCGAAGAACCCGGCGACCACCGGCAGCGTGGCGTCCGGCGCGAGCGGCTGCAGATCGTCGTCCAGGATCGAGCTGACGAGCGTGTAGGGCGGGTCGCGCAGCAGCCGCTGGAAGTGGACCGTGCCCAGGTACTTGCCGGTCGGGGTCTCGTCGGGCGGCCGGCAGACGTAGACCTGCGCGGCGAGCGCGGGGGACAGGTCCCGGTTGCGGACCCGGGCGAGCGCGTCGGCGACGGTGGCGTCCGGGCGCAGGACGATCGGCTCGGTCGTCATCAGCCCGCCCGCCGTGTGCTCCTCGTACGACATCAGGCGGCGCATGTCGGCCGCGTCGGCGGGCTGCATCAGGCTCAGCAGCCGCTCCTGCTCCTCCTCGGGCAGCTCGGCGAGCAGGTCGGCGGCGTCGTCGGGGTCCATGGCCTCCAGCACGTCGGCCGCGCGCTCGCCCTTCAGTTTGCCGAGGATCTCGATCTGGTCGTCCTCGGGGAGTTCCTCGAGGACGTCCGCGAGCCGGTCGTCGTCCAGGGCGGCGGCGACCTCCGCGCGCCGCTTGGGCGACAGGTGGTGCAGCACGTTGGCGAGGTCGGCGGGGCGCAGCTGTTCGAAGGTGGCGAGCAGGCTCTCCGCGCCCTGCCCGTGCTCCTCCAGCGAGAAACCGGTGACGGCCGACCACTCCACGGTCAGCGTCTCGCCCTTGCTGCGGCGGAAGGCGCCGGCCCTGCGCCCCTTCCTGACGAAGACGCGGTCGACCTCCCAGTCCCGGCGCGCCGGCAGCTGGTGCACCGACACGTCCAGCACCGTCGCCTCCTCGTCGCTCTCCACGAGCGTGACCCGCCGGTCCAGCAGCTCGCCGAAGACCAGCCGTTCGGTGGGCCGCTGCTCGAACCGCCGCACGTTGAGCACCCCGGTGGTGATGACCTGGCCCGACTCGATGCTCGTGACCCGGGTCATCGGCAGGAAGATGCGGCGCCGGGTGGACAGTTCGACGACCAGGCCGAGCAGGCGGGGCGGCCGGCGCCGGACGCGCAGCATGACGACCAGATCACGCACCCGCCCCACCTGGTCGCCCGTCGGGTCGAAGACGGCGACACCGGCGAGGTGCGAGACGAAGATCCGGGGAGCGCCCGCTGCCATGACCGCGCCTCCTTTGCGTGCTCTGTGACGTATGTGCTCGTGCTGTCCGGGCGTCCGGGATGCGGCGCCTTCCCGGGGCGTCCGTTCCCCCCTGCCCGCTCAAGTGGGCTTCAGGCTAGTCCGTCCCGTTCGGATCCGCCCTGGTGAGCGGTGCGGACGGACTGGCTCCGCCGGGCGGTGCCGCCCCCGGTACGCTGCCGTACGCCGACAGGGCCCCCGGGCCCCTCCCGTCGCGCCGTCTGCGTGCCGTGCACCCCGCGTACGCGCCGCAGCACCGCCGCTGACCAGCACCCGCCGAACGCGAGCAGAAAGGCAGTGCCGCCCGTGACTGCGATCCCCCCGTCCCGCCGTACCCGCCGTGCCGTGCTGGCGAGCGCGCTGTGCGCACTGGCGGTCGTCACGGGCACGGGCCTGACGGGGTGCTCGGCGGACGATCCCGACGCGGGCACCAACGGCGTGGGCAAGCTCCCGGCCGACCGGATCCAGGCCAGGGCCGCGGCCGCCGCGGGGTCCGCCGGTGCCGTGCACCTGTCGGGGAACGTGGTCAGCAACGGCCGTACCTACCGGCTCGACATGCGGCTGAAGTCCGGCGGCGGCACCGGCTCGGTCACCTCGCAGGGGGTGACGTTCGGGCTGCTGCGGGTGGGCAGGCAGCTGTACCTGAAGGCGGACGCCCAGTTCTGGAACAACGCCGACGGCAAGGACGCGGGGAGCGGGAAGAGCGGCGCGGACGGCGGCGCGGGGGACAAGCTCGACGGCAAGTACGTGAAGGTGCCGCAGGGAGACCCCGCCTACCAGCGGTTCAGCGGCTTCACGGACAAGCAGGTGCTCCTGGAGAGCCTGCTGACACTGCACGGCGCGCTGGCGACGGACGGTCACCACGAGCAGTCCGGGGTGCGCACCATCCGCGTCACCGGCGGCAAGGGCACCGGCGGCACCCTGGACGTCTCCCTGGAAGGCACCCCCTACCCGCTGCGGCTCGCCCGCGCCGGGGACGCGGGCACGCTCAGCTTCTCCGAGTGGGGCAAGGACTTCCCGCTGAGCGAGCCGGACGCGGACGAGACGGTCGACTACGGCCGGCAACTGCCGGCGTCCTGACCGGCGCCCCCGGACGCTTTGGCGTACCGGGGACACCACGGGCGGTCTCCCCCGCCGGGTGCGGTCACTTCCGCCGCCGCTTCTTCAGCAGCAGCCGGGGCAGCCCCGCAGGGGCGGGCTGCCGGGTGGTCGCCGGGGTGGGCAGCGGCGGCTGGGCCAGCGAGCCGTCGGGCAGCGGTCCGACCGTCCCCGTCGGCTCCAGGCGCAGCACCCGGCACTCGCGGGCCCACCGTCCGGTCATGGCCTCGCCGTCGGGCGCGTTCAGGCGCTTGCCCTTCAGCTCGGCCACCGTCTCCTGCCACGCCGGCGACCGAGGCGCCAGCTCCACGGTCCGCGCCGTCCAGGTGACCAGCCGGCCGCCCTTGTCCTTGCTGCGCACGGTGACCTCGGCGGTGGCCCCGTCGGTCAGGTGCGGCAGCGGCTGCTCGCCGGGGCCGTCACCGACCAGGCACGCCGCGCCCTCGTGCCAGACGTGCCACAGCGCGCGGGCCGGGCCACCAGGGCCCTCGACCCAGATGAGGCCGGACTTCTTCGTGGCCTCCTCGACGAGGGCCCGGTCGAGGAACGCACCAGTCATGGGAGCAGGGTAGCCAGGCGCGCCCGGCGCGGTGCCGGCGGTCACAGCCAGCCGTTGCGCTTGAGGGTGCGGTGGATGCCGAGACAGATCGCGGCGGTGACGGCCATGACCACCGGGTAGCCGTACTTCCAGTGCGTCTCGGGCATGTACTTGAAGTTCATGCCGTAGACCCCGCAGACCATCGTCGGTACGGCGATGATCGCGGCCCACGCGGTGATCTTGCGCATGTCCTCGTTCTGGGCGACGGACGCCTGGGCGAGGTTGGCCTGGAGGATGGAGTTGAGCAGTTCGTCGAAGCCGATGACCTGCTCCTGGACGCGGGCCAGGTGGTCGGCGACGTCCCGGAAGTACTTCTGGATGTCCGGGTCGATCAGCCGCATCGGCCGCTCGCTCAGCAGCTGCATGGGCCGCAGCAGCGGCGACACCGCGCGCTTGAACTCCATGACCTCGCGCTTGAGCTGGTAGATCCGTCCGGCGTCGGTGCCGCGCGGGGTGCGGCCGCGGCCCGGCGAGAACACCTCGGTCTCGACCTCGTCCACGTCGTCCTGGAGGGCGGAGGCGACCGCGATGTAGCCGTCGACGACGTGGTCGGCGATGGCGTGCAGCACCGCCGAGGGGCCCCTGGCCAGCAGCTCGGGGTCGTCCTGGAGCCGGTGGCGCAGGGCCCGCAGCGAGCCCTGTCCGCCGTGCCGGACGGTGATGAAGAAGTCCCGCCCGGTGAAGCACATCACCTCGCCGGTCTCGACCACCTCGCTGTTGGCGGTGAGCTGGTCGTGGTCGACGTAGTGGATGGTCTTGAAGACGGTGAACAGGGAGTCGTCGTAGCGCTCCAGCTTGGGCCGCTGGTGGGCCTGGACGGCGTCCTCGACGGCGAGGGGGTGCAGGCCGAACTCCGAGGCGATGCCCGCGAATTCGGACTCGGTCGGCTCGTGCAGCCCGATCCACACGAAGCCCCCGTCGCGCCGCACCTGGCGCATCGCCTCCTGCGGGGTGAGCGGTGCGGGGGTCTCCAGACGGGCGCCGTCGCGGTAGACGGCGCAGTCGACGACGGCCGAGGGGGTGGCCGGGTCGCGGGTGGTGTCGTACGTGCCGCTGTCCTTGCGCTGCGTGGGGCGGGACGGACGGACCACGGCACGCAGGTCACGGATCATCGACATGGCGGGGCTCCTTCGTGACGAGCGACGAAGAGCGCCGACGACGGTCGGAACTGCCCGGAATGAGGACGTCCGGTGTGCGGATGTTTCGCACGTCCACAAAGCGGGGAGCACCGCACCGACGCGGTGACGGGCCTCGTCACTGATTCGATCGGTCAGATCGGGCGATCAGGCAAACGAAACGAAGTGCTCTTCCGTACGACGCGCGGGGGCACGAAGGCGAGAGGTGGCGGGTCAGCCGGAGCCGGAACAGCTACATCAGCGGCGGGAAGAGCGGGTGCTACTGCACGGTCGACTTCGATCCATGACAGCCCCACCTCCTCCGGCCGGTCCCTCGTAAGGGAGTCCCATCGGTGTCCGGAGCCTGATGGCGACGCTCTGCGTGCTGCCCCGAACCACGGGCAAGAGTATCAGTCGGCCGACGTGTCAAGGTGCCGCTTTGCCGGGTACTGACGAGTTCTATGCTCGCGGCATGGCAGATGTTCTTCCTCTGGTCGAGGCCCGGTTGCGCTCCGCGCTGGGCGAGCCGGACGCGCGCGCGGCGGTCACCTTCCTCGGCACGGACCGTATCGAGGTGCTGCGCTTCCTGGAGGGTGACATCGTCCGGTACGCCACCCTCGGCATGTCGGCCCACCCCATGGCGGATCCCACGGCGATGCTCGCCGACCCGGTCGAAGGACCGCGCGCCGAACTGGTGCTGAGTGTGCGGGCCGGGCTCGCCGACACCGACAAGGTGCTCCGCCCGCTCGCCGTGCTCGGCGCGTCCCCGCAGGTCGAGGGCGTGGTCGTGGCC
Source organism: Streptomyces sp. Xyl84 (assembly GCF_059731885.1). NCBI lineage: Bacteria > Bacillati > Actinomycetota > Actinomycetes > Kitasatosporales > Streptomycetaceae > Streptomyces > Streptomyces sp. Xyl84. Next base: position 2,598,279 of record NZ_AP029182.1, on the reverse strand, counting down.
CCCGGCGCCTCCCTCGACGTGGGGGACGCGCTGTGGCCGGGTGCGCCCTTCACCTCGGTCCTGGTGGCCGAGCCGGGCGGCCTGGTGGAGGACCTGGAACTCGGCGCGCCGCTCGATCCCGTACGGTTCCTGCCGCTGCTGCCGATGACGCCGAACGAGGCCGCCTGGAAGCGGGTGCACGGCGCGCAGGCCCTCCAGGAGCGCTGGCTGAGCAGCGGGACGGACCTGCGGGACCCTGCCCGCCGGTCCGCCCCGCTGGAGTGACCGAACTCACCCAAGAGCCGGGTGGAGTGCGTCAGTTGGCGAAAACCGTGACCCCGTCCTCCGTCGCGTGGCGCGGTTCCAGCTCCTCCGCCTCGTGGGCGAGGGCCCGGCGCCGCACCAGGACCACCAGCGCGCCCACCACGGCGGTGGCGCCGGCGACCACGAACGGGACGTGGATGTCGGTCCACTCCTCGATCTTCGGTGCCAGGTACGGAGCCGCCGCGGCGGCGAACCAGCGGACGAAGTTGTAGCCCGCGCTCGCCACCGGGCGCGGCGCGTCCGAGACGCCGAGCGCCAGCTCGGTGTAGACGGTGTTGTTCACGCCGATGAACGCGCCGGACAGGACGGTGCAGACGATCGCCGTGGTGTGGCTGCCGTAGCCGAGGACGACGACGTCGGCGGCGAGCAGCACCAGGGAGCCGCCGAGCACCTTCAGCGACCCGAACCGCGCCTGCATGCGCGGGGCCACCAGCACCGAGAAGACCGCGAGCAGCAGGCCCCAGGCGAAGAACACCGCGCCCGACTTGTACGGCGTCATGTCCAGCACGAACGGCGTGAAGGCCAGCACGGTGAAGAACGTGTAGTTGTAGAAGAACGCCGAGACCGCCGCCGAGGCGAGGCCGCCGTGGCCGAGCGCCTTGACCGGGTCGAGCAGCGAGGTCTTGCGGGCCGGCTTGGGCTGCTCCTTGAGGAAGGCCGTGATGCACAGGAAGCCGACGGCCATGAGGCACGCGGTGCCGAAGAACGGGTAGCGCCAGCTGGCGTTGCCCAGCAGGGCGCCCACCAGCGGGCCGCACGCCATGCCGAGGCCGAGCGCGGACTCGTAGAGCAGGATGGCCGCCGCGCTGCCGCCCGCCGCCGCGCCGACGATGACCGCGAGCGCGGTGGAGACGAAGAGCGCGTTGCCCAGGCCCCAGCCGGCCCGGTAGCCGACCAGCTGGCCGACCGAGCCGGAGGTGCCGGCGAGCCCGGCGAAGACCACGACGAAGGCGAGGCCGAGCAGCAGGGTCTTGCGGCCGCCGATGCGGCTGGAGACGAAGCCGGTCACCAGCATCGCCACGGCGGTGATCAGGAAGTACGAGGTGAACAGCAGGGAGACCTGGCTGGCGGTGGCGTCCAGGCCCTTGGCGATGGAGGGCAGGATCGGGTCGACCAGACCGATGCCCATGAAGGCGACGACGGACGCGCCGGCCGTCGCCCAGACTGCCTTCGGCTGCCGCAGGATGCTGCCGGCACCCGCGTCGAAGGGGTCCGCGGCCATGAGTGCTCCAATCCGGGCTGGAGGGAGGGGGACGGTGGGGGGGGTGCCTCTATGTCTTTCGTCAAGCGAGTCGAGGGTTCCTCGGTTCGTAGAAGGTTCCGTCGCGGAGCATGGCGAACAGGACGCTGATGCGGTGGCGGGCGAGGCGGAGGAGGGCCTGGGTGTGGGTCTTGCCGCGGGCTCGGCAGCGGTCGTAGTAGGTGCGGGAGGCGGGATCGTGGAGGGCTGCGAACGCGGAGAGGAACATCGCCCGTTTCAGCTGCCGGTTCCCGCCTCTGGGGGCGTGTTCACCATGGATCGACGTGCCGGACTGCCGGGTTGCCGGGGCGAGGCCGGCGTAGGAGGCCAGGTGGGCGGCGGTGGGAAAGCTGCTGCCGTCACCGACGGTGGTCAGGAGGACTGCGGCGGTCCTGACTCCGATGCCGGGCATCGACGTCAGGACCTCGGAAAGAGGGTGGGCCTCCAGCAGGGCTTCGATCCTGGCCTGAAGGGCCCGGCGTTGTTCGTGGACGGCGGCCAGCGACTTCGCCAGCGACGGGACGATCACGTCGAGAGTGCCGGTGCCGGGGACGGTGACGGTCTGTTCGTCGAGTGCGGTGAAGATGTCGTCGACCAGCCGCTCGGCCATCCGCGGTGCCCTCGGACGGACGATCTCGACCAGCCTGCGGCGGCCTGCCTTGCGCAGGGCCTGCGGGGATCCGTAGCGCTCGAGGAGCCAGGTGACGGCCTGGTGGTCCAGGCGGGGGCCGAGGACGCGTTCGAGGCTGGGGTGGAACTGGGTGAGCAGGCCGCGGATGCGGTTGGAGGTGCGGTTGGCCTCGCCGGCGAGGTCCTGGTCGAAGCCGACCAGCATGGTCAGCTCGGCGGTGGCCTCGTCGGTCAGGTCGAGGGTGCGCAGGGTGTGGGGCATGGTGCGGGCGGCGTCCGCGATGACGGCGGCGTCCTTCGCGTCGGTCTTGGCCTCGCCGGGGTAGAGGTCGGCGATCCTGCGCATTGCCAGGCCGGGCAGGTAGGCGACCTGGCAGCCGGTGTCCCGGGCGACGGTCAGCGGCAGGGCGCCGATGGAGGCGGGCTGGTCCACGACCACCAGGACGGTGCCGAACTTGGTCTTGAGCTTGTCGAAGACGGCCCGCAGCTTTGGTTCGCTGTTCGGCAACGCCTTGTCGAAGACCGTCTTCCCGGCCGGGGTCAGACCGTGTCCGTGATGCGTCTGCTTGCCGACGTCCAGGCCCAGGAAGACGTCCACCCCGTCGATGCTGATCACCGTGCCCCCACATGCGTCGATGCGTGCCGGCCCCAGGGTCGGGAGCCGTTCTCGCGCAGCCACGTTATGCAGACCTGCCGCCCGCGAGCGGCCGGGCATTGCGCCCGGCAGGACGGTGGTCGGACCTCTGATCAGCGTCTCCGACGGCACCCCTCGGACCCGGTGACACCACCCCCCAGGTCATCCGATCGACAGGGGGCAACAGTCATGCCGGGCCCGGAGGCCAGCGGCCCTCTTGCAGGACCGCGAAAAAGATAACGGGGGGGACGAGATGATGGGGCGGCCATATGGTTGGCGTATGCACATAGTAAGTTAGCGCGGCTAATTAATGCAAGATGCATCTAGTTGGTCTCCGGCGGGGCCGTTCCCTCCGGACGGGTGATCGTCCTTGACGCGGCGCGGTCCGGGTAGGAGCGTGGGGCCCTATGAGGGGCGAACCCAGTTGCCCGAAGTGCGGTGGCCGGGTCAGGGCTCCCGGACTCTTCAGCGACACCTGGCAGTGCGCTGTCCACGGGACGGTGTATCCGGTGCAGCCCGTGACCCCGCCCAGCGTCGAGGGGCTCGGCGTCGTGGTGCACCGCACCCAGGTGCCCGTGTGGATGCCGTGGCCGCTCCCCGTCGGCTGGCTCTTCACGGGCGTGGCCGGCGCGGGTGACGACCGCAGCGGCGGCCGCGCGAGCGCCGTGGCCTGCTCGGGTCCCGGCCCGCTGGGCGGCATGGGGGAGCTGATCCTGGTCGCCGAGGAACTCGGCGTCGGACTCGGCGCCCGCTACGCCGGCATCGAGGGCCCCGACCCCGGCCCCTGCCTGAACGTCGAGAAGCCGCCGGACGCGAAGGTGCTGGCCGCGGGCCGCCCGACCCCGCTGTGGCACGTCTCCGGTGCCCCGGTCGACCGCGCCGTCTTCGCGGGCGAGGCCCGCGGGCTGTGGCTGTGGGCGGTCGTCTGGCCCGAGCAGTCGGGCCTGCTGATGTACGACGAACTGGTCCTGGCCGACCTGCGGGACGCGGGCGCCGAGATCGACCTGGTGCCGTGCGGGGCACTGTCGCCGCGACTGCTCCAGCCGTAGGCGGAGGGTGCGCCACGGCTGCTGCGGCCGTAAGCCGTCCGCGCCCTGCGGCTGCCGCGGCCGCGGGCGGACCGTGCGCCGGACCGCCGCGGCCGGGGGCGGCCCGAGCCGTGGGCGGACCGTCCCCCGCGGTCGCTCCCGCCGTGAGCGGACCGCGCTGCTCCGCGGCCGCTCCAGCCGCGGGCGGGCGCGCTCCGCGGCTGCCGGCGCCCCCAGGCGGAATCTGTAGGGGGCGGAACGGGTCGGCGGGTGTGACAAGGCATCCCTTGTCTCCCGTTATCCTTGAGTGTCCCTTTCCGTCCCGTCGCCTGGAGTCCGTGTCGTGCGTATCGACCTGCACACCCACTCCACCGCTTCCGACGGCACGGACACCCCGGCCGAGCTGGTGCTGGGCGCCGCCGCGGCCGGACTGGACGTCGTCGCGCTGACCGACCACGACACCACGCGCGGGCACGCGGAGGCCATCGCCGCGCTCCCCGAGGGACTCACCCTGGTCACCGGCGCCGAGCTGTCCTGCCGGCTCGACGGCGTCAGCATGCACCTGCTGGCCTACCTCTTCGACCCCGAGGAGCCCGCCCTGCTCGCCGAGCGGGAGCTGGTCCGCGACGACCGGGTGCCCCGTGCCAAGGGCATGGTCGCCAAGCTGAACGCGCTGGGCGTCCCGGTCTCCTGGGAGCAGGTCGCGCGGATCGCCGGCGACGGCTCGGTCGGGCGGCCGCACGTCGCCTCCGCGCTCGTGGAGCTGGGCGTCGTACCGACCGTGAGCGACGCCTTCACCGGCCAGTGGCTGGCCGACGGCGGCCGGGCCTGGGTCGCCAAGCACGAGACGGACCCGTTCGAGGCGATCCGCCTGGTCAAGGGCGCCGGCGGGGTCTGCGTCTTCGCCCACCCGGCCGCGGCCAAGCGCGGCCGTACGGTCCCGGAGTCCGCCATCGCCGAGCTGGCCGCCGCCGGTCTCGACGGCATCGAGGCCGACCACATGGACCACGACCCGGACACCCGGGCCCGGCTGCGCGGCCTGGCGAAGGAACTGGGACTGCTGGTCACCGGCTCCAGCGACTACCACGGCAGCCGCAAGACCATCTCCCTGGGCGAGTTCACCACCGACCCCGACGTGTACGGGGAGATCACGCGGCGGGCGACCGGCGCGTTCCCGGTGCCGGGCGCCGGCGGAAGCCGCACGGACGCGGGCGCGGGCGCGGCCTGACGGCCCCTGCCACCCTCTGGCCCCTCTCCGGCTCTCCGGGCGCTCCCGCACCCACCCCTGCCTTTTTCCCTCCCCCTCTCCGCACGTACGCAAGGCCTGTTCAGACGATGTTCGACGCTGCCGTCTTCGGCTCCCTGTTCCTCACCCTTTTTGTCATCATGGATCCCCCCGGGATCACCCCGATCTTCCTCGCGCTGACCGCCGGACGCCCCGCCAAGATCCAGAAGCGGATGGCCTTCCAGGCCGTCTGCGTGGCCGGCGGTGTCATCGCCGTGTTCGGTGTGCTCGGCCACCAGATCCTCGACTACCTGCACGTCTCCGTCCCCGCGCTGATGATCGCGGGCGGGCTGCTCCTGCTGCTGATCGCGCTGGACCTGCTCACCGGCAAGACCGACGAGCCCAAGGCGACCAAGGACGTCAACGTCGCCCTGGTCCCGCTGGGCATGCCGCTGCTGGCGGGCCCCGGCGCGATCGTGTCCGTCATCCTCGCCGTGCAGAAGGCGGACGGCTTCGGCGGCCAGATCTCGGTGTGGTCGGCGATCCTCGCGATCCACGTCGTGCTGTGGCTGGTCATGCGCTACTCGCTGCTGATCATCCGGGTGATCAAGGACGGCGGCGTGGTCCTGGTGACGCGGCTGGCGGGCATGATGCTCTCCGCGATCGCCGTCCAGCAGATCATCAACGGCATCACCCAGGTCGTCCGGGGCGCCTGACCGCCCCGGCCCGCCCCGCCTCGGCCCGCCCCGGCCCGCCGCGGCGGGCCGCACCGACGGACGGAGCCCCCGCCGCGGCACGCTCATGCGTGCCGTGCGGGGGCTCCGAAGTGTGAAAACCGGCCCGGTGTTACGAGGCCGGGGTGTCGGCCGGGCGGATCCAGAGGCGCTGGCCTACGGCCGCGGCCTGCTGAACGATCCGATTGACGGAGGCGGCGTCCACGACGGTGCTGTCCACGGTGGTGCCGTCGACCTCGTCGAGTCGCATGATCTCGAAGCGCACGGGCTTCTCCCTTCGTCTGGTCATCCTCCTGCGGAGAATTACTGTGAGATGGATGGTGCACGTGGCTACGGCGCCCCGTGCTCCGTATGTAGTCAACGAGTTCCCCGTGACGAACATTCCCTACGCTAAAGAAAATTTTCGACCGCCTAATTACTGACGCGTCAGGGACATTCGAACGACCGACCGGGACCGGTTGTGTTCGCAGCGTGACCACCAGGACAATGGACCCGATGAACGAGGCCATGAACGAGGACCGCGCGGCGCTCGCCGCCCGCATCGACCGCACGAACGAGCTGCTGGAACGCATGCTCGCCGAGGTGGCCAAGACACCCTCGACGCACGCGATCTTCGTCGACGCCGGGTACCTCTACGCCGCCGCGGGCCGCCTCGTGGCCGGCACCGAGGACCGCCGCGCCTTCGACCTGGACGCGGAGGGCCTCATCGACGCGCTGATCGACCGCGCCCGCACGATCTTCGCCGACAGCCGGCTGCTGCGCGTGTACTGGTACGACGGCGCCCGGCGCCGCATCCACACCGCCGAGCAGCAGACCATCGCCGAGCTGCCCGACGTCAAGGTCCGTCTCGGCAACCTCAACGCCAACAACCAGCAGAAGGGCGTCGACTCCCTCATCCGCTCGGACCTGGAGTCCCTGGCCCGGCACCGCGCCATCAGCGACGCCGCCCTGCTCGGCGGCGACGAGGACCTGGTCTCCGCCGTGGAGGCCGCCCAGGGCTACGGCGCGCGGGTCCACCTGTGGGGCATCGAGGCCCCCGAGGGCCGCAACCAGGCCGAACCGCTGCTGTGGGAGGTCGACAGCCAGCGCACCCTCGACCTCGACTTCTTCAAGCCCTACGTCTCCCGGCGCACGGCGGTGACGTACGACCCCGCCGGCACCGCCCGGCCGAGCCGTGAGGACGTCCGCTTCGTCGGCGCGCAGATCGCCGCGAAGTGGCTCGGGGCCCGCGGCCGGGACAGCCTCGCCGAACTCCTCCCCGGCCATCCCTACCTGCCCGGCTCGGTGGACCAGGACCTGCTGGTCGAGGCCGAAGGTCTGCTCCAGTACTCGCTGCGCGGCCAGGCCGACCTGCGGCGCGCCCTGCGGGACGGCTTCTGGGACCACCTCCAGGCGCAGTACTGACGCAGGACGCGCCTACCGGCCCGTGCCGTCCCAGAAGTCGGCGAGCGCGCGGGCGGTGGCGAGCGGCCGGTCGCAGTTGGGGGAGTGCTCGGCGCCCTCGACGACCGTGCGCCGGGCCCCCAGCCGTACGGCCATCTCGTCCAGCAGCGGCACCGGCCAGGCGTCGTCCCGGGCGCCCGAGAGCACATGGAACGGCAGCGCGACGGCGGCGAGAGCGGCGGTCCGGTCCGGTTCCGTGCACAGCAGGCGGCCGGTGGCGAGGAGCTGCGCGGGCTTGGTGCCCAGCCAGCGACGGCGCAGGTCCTCCCGGTCGTCGGCGGCCGGGTCGAGGTCCGCCGCGAGGGAGCCGTGGCCCTCCGCGGACGCCGCGAGGAATCCGTTCCCTTCCCCGGGCGCCGCCGCGGGACGCTCCATCGACCGGATGACCTCCCACACCTCGGCCATCGACATCACCGCGAGCGCGTCGTGCAGCAGCTTCACGCGCTGCTGCTGCGCGAGGGAGACCTGTGCCGGTCCGGACGACATGAGGGTGAGCGAGACGAACGGGGAAGGGTCGAGCAGCACGGCCGCGCGGGCGATGTGGCCGCCGAGGGAGTGCCCGACCAGGTGCAGCGGCGTACCGAGCGCGGCGGCCTGGGCGAGGACGTCCCGGGCGAGCTGCTCCTGCGCGTAGGCGGACTCGTCGTCCTCGGGCCCGTCCGACTCGAACTGCCCGCGCCCGTCCACGGCCACGGTCCGGTACCCGCGCGCGGCCAGCGGTGCGTGCAGCGGGTTGAAGTCCTCCTTGCTGCCGGTGAAGCCGGGCAGCAGCAGCGCCGTGCCCCTGGGCTCGGCACCGGCCGCCGCGGGCGCGTCGACGACGGCGAACTCACCGCGCGCGGTCCGCAGCCGGTAGCCGCGGGCACCGGGCGGCGGGACGAAGGTCGCAGGCCTGCTCATGCGGTGAGGTTATCGGGCGCGGGACGAGGCGGCCGCTCCGCCTCGTGCGGGGCGTCCGGCCAGGCCCCTGTGCGGGCCGGGCCCGGACGCCGGGAACGACGACGGCCCGGCCCACACGAGGTGGACCGGGCCGTCGTCGAACGAGGGGCGCGTTGCCGCACGCCCGTCGGCTACGCCTCCGCGGACTCCACGGCCGCGGCCGTCTTGCGGGCCCTGCGGCGCGGTGCGGCCTCCGGCTCGCCGGTCGCCTGCGCCGGGATCTCCGCCCCGGCGGTGTCGGCGGTCCCGGCGGCCTTACGGGCACGGCGGCGCGGCTTGGCCTCCGCCTCCCCGGCCTCGGCGGCTTCCGGTGCCTGCGCGGCGGTGGCCTTCTTGCGGGTGGCGCGCTTGGGCTTGGCCTCGGCCTCGGGGGCTTCCGTCGTGTCGGCGGCGGTCGCCTTGGGGGCGGCGGTCTTGCGGGTGCGCTTGGGCTTGGCCTCGGCGGGCGCGGCCTCGGCGGTGTCGGTCACCGTCTCGGGGGTCGTCTCGGCGGTGGCGGCCTTCTTGCGCGGGGCGCGCTTGGGCTTGGCCTCCGCGAGGGTGCCTTCGGCGGTGTCGGTCACCGTCTCGGGGGTCGCCTCGGCGGCGGTGGCCTTCTTGCGGGTGCGCTTCGGCTTGGCCTCGGCGGGCGCGGCCTCGGCGGTGTCGGTCACCGTCTCGGGGGGCGCCTCGGCGGTGGCGGCCTTCTTGCGCGGGGCGCGCTTGGGCTTGGCCTCCGCGAGGGTGCCTTCGGCGGTGTCGGTCACCGTCTCGGGCGTCACCTCGGCGGTGGTGGCCTTCTTGCGCGGGGCGCGCTTGGGCTTGGCCTCGGCCTCGGGGGCTTCCGTCGTGTCGGCGGCGGTCGCCTTGGGGGCGGCGGTCTTGCGGGTGCGCTTGGGCTTGGCCTCGGCGGGCGCCGCCTCGGCGGTGTCGGTCACCGTCTCGGGGGTCACCTCGGCGGTGGCCGCCTTGCGGGTACGGCGGCGGGGAGCCGGGGCGGCCGCCTCGGCACCGGCCTCGGGCACGGCCGTGACAGCCTCGGCGGGCGCGGCCTCGGACGCGGTCACCGCCGTCGCCGCCGTGGGCTCGGCGGCCCTGCGGGTGCGGCGGCGGCGCGGCTTCTCCACGGCCTCGACCGCTTCCACGGCCGCGGCGGCCTGCGCGGTGTCCGGGGCGGGCGCCTCCGTCACCGGTGCCTCGGCGGGCTGCGCCGTGACCACGGACGAGGAGGTCACCGGCTCGGTGGCCGTCACCGCCGCGGGCGCCGCCTGCTGCGCGTGCGCACCGGCACGGGTGCGCCGTCGGCGGCGCGGGGTGCGGGGGCCGGCGGCCTCCTCCGTGGACGCCGGCTCGGCCGGCGTGGCCACGGCGGGCGCAGCGGCGGCGGGCGCAGCCGGGTCGATGGGCGCGCCATTGCGTGTACGGCGCCGGCGGCGCGGGGTGCGCTCGGGACGCTCGCGGTCCCGCTCGCGCTCGCGCTCGTGGTCGGCGGACCGTCCCTCGGGGCGACCGCCCCGGCCGCCACGCCCGCGGGCACCGCGACCACCGGTCTCGCCGAGGTCCTCCAGCTCCTCCGCGGCCAGTCCGGCGCGGGTGCGCTCCGAGCGCGGCAGGGTGCCCCTCGTGCCCTCGGGGATGCCGAGGTCGGAGAACAGGTGCGGGGAGCTCGAGTACGTCTCCACCGGGTCGTTGAAGTCCAGCTCCAGCGCCTTGTTGATCAGCTGCCAGCGCGGGATGTCGTCCCAGTCGACGAGGGTGATCGCCGTACCCTTGGCGCCCGCGCGGCCGGTACGGCCGACCCGGTGCAGGTACGTCTTCTCGTCCTCGGGGGACTGGTAGTTGATGACGTGCGTGACGCCCTCGACGTCGATGCCGCGCGCGGCGACGTCGGTGCAGACGAGGACGTCGACCTTGCCGTTGCGGAAGGCGCGCAGCGCCTGCTCGCGGGCGCCCTGGCCCAGGTCGCCGTGGACCGCGCCGGAGGCGAAACCGCGGCGCTGGAGCTGCTCGGCGATGTCCGCGGCCGTGCGCTTGGTCCGGCAGAAGATCATCGCCAGTCCGCGGCCCTCGGACTGCAGTATGCGGGCGACCATCTCCGGCTTGTCCATGTTGTGCGCGCGGTAGACGAACTGCTTGATGTTCGCGACCGTCACGCCCTCGTCGTCCGGCGCGGTGGCGCGGATGTGCGTGGGCCGGGACATGTAGCGGCGGGCCAGACCGATGACCGCGCCCGGCATGGTCGCCGAGAACAGCATGGTCTGCCGCTTGGCCGGCAGCATGCCGATGATCTTCTCGACGTCGGGCAGGAAGCCCAGGTCGAGCATCTCGTCGGCCTCGTCCAGGACGAGCGCCCTGACGTGCTTGAGGTCGAGCTTCTTCTGGCCGGCCAGGTCCAGCAGGCGGCCCGGGGTGCCGACGACCACGTCGACGCCCTTCTTCAGGGCCTCGACCTGGGGCTCGTAGGCCCGGCCGCCGTAGATCGCGAGGACCCGCACGTTGCGCACCTTGCCGGCGGTCAGCAGGTCGTTGGTGACCTGGACGCACAGCTCGCGCGTGGGGACGACGACGAGGGCCTGCGGGGCATCGGTGAGGGCTTCAGGGGTGGCGCGTCCGGCCTCGACGTCGGCGGGGACGGTGACGCGCTCGAGGAGCGGGAGGCCGAAGCCCAGCGTCTTGCCGGTGCCGGTCTTGGCCTGGCCGATGACGTCCGTGCCCGACAGGGCCACGGGGAGCGTCATCTCCTGGATGGGGAAGGGGTTGATGATGCCGACGGCCTCCAGGGCCTCGGCGGTCTCGGGAAGGATTCCGAGCTCTCGGAACGTCGTAGTCAGGGTGCTGCCTCTTCTGTGTGTGCGGTGCGAGGCGAGCGCGGGGGTCGTGTCGGACCGTGCCGGGGACGTCGGCGGCCGTACGGGCGAACCGCTCAGGCCGGCCGTAGTGGCACGGGACCTCTGCCGACGCTCTGCGGACCTGCCCACGGGCAGGTCCAGCGCTCGTACCGCTGAGGGTGTCCCTCCGATCGTCGTACGCACAGTGCCGTACGGTCAGGGAGGGCTGTCGGGTCGGAGCCGATCGGGCCACCGACCGGGCATCCTCATGCGTGCGGCCTGTCGGATTGCGCCGGGAGACCCGGCGTGCCCAGCAGGCGCATTACCACCATACCCCGGAATCGCGCACACGCGATGGCCGATTTGGTCACGTAGTCGTCGTCACACTGATCGGCAAGGTCTCTCCGGGGCCCCGCGAGCGGGCTATTGTGCGCTTCATGACCAGCTCTGACAAGCCTGACCAGGCCTCCGACGCACCCGCCGAACGCACCGGGATCGCCGCCCAGGACTGGGCGACGGCCGCCGCCGACCCGCAGTACCGCGCCGCCGTCGTGGACCTGCTCGGCGCGCTCGCCTACGGGGAGCTAGCGGCGTTCGAACGGCTCGCGGAGGACGCCAAGCTGGCGCCCACCCTCGCGGACAAGGCAGAGCTGGCGAAGATGGCCTCGGCCGAGTTCCACCACTTCGAGCGGCTGCGCGACCGGCTCACGGAGATCGGCGCGGAGCCCACCGCGGCGATGGACCCCTTCGTCGCCGCGCTCGACGGCTTCCACCGGCAGACTGCGCCCTCGGACTGGCTGGAAGGGCTCGTCAAGGCGTACGTGGGCGACTCGATCGCCAGTGACTTCTACCGGGAGGTCGCGGCCCGGCTGGACTCCGACACCCGCGAGCTGGTGCTGGCCGTCCTCGACGACACCGGGCACGCCGGTTTCGCGGTCGAGAAGGTGCGCGCGGCGATCGACGCGGACCCGCGCGTGGGAGGCAGGCTCGCGCTGTGGGCGCGGCGGCTGATGGGCGAGGCCCTGTCGCAGTCGCAGCGGGTCGTCGCCGACCGCGACGCGCTGTCCACGATGCTCGTCGGCGGTGTGGCGGACGGCTTCGACCTCGCCGAGGTCGGCCGGATGTTCACCCGCATCACGGAGGCGCACACCAAGCGGATGGCCGCGCTGGGTCTGGCCGCGTAGCGCGGCCCCGGGGCGGGCGTGCGGCGGTCCGGTGGCCCTCGGCTGCCGGGCCGCCTTTTCGCGGGACCCGCGGGCTCGCGGAGGCGAGGACGCCGGTCGTGCGGCGGGGAGCGTCCTGCGCGGTGAGGGCTGCCGTCTTACTCGGCGGCCACGGGGTGGGGGGCGGTTGTACGGCGTCGGGGACCGGCTTACGGCGTCGGGGACCGGCTTACGGCGTCGGGAGCCGGCTTACGCCAACGCGGCCGGCACCCGGCGTCGGCTCACGCGGCCGGGGGCCGGCTCACGCCGTCAGGGATCGTCGGCGCAGGCGGCCGGCCGGGCGCAGCAGCAGGGAGAGAGAGGCGGCCGAGACGACCGCCGCTCCGGCCAGGCTCGACACCACGGGGGCGGAGCCCAGCGCGCTGTGCGTGACGAAGTCTCCGAGGAGGGCGCCCCCGGCGCCGGTCGACAGCACCAGGAGGCGGGACGGCAGCCGGTGCGACAGACGGCGCAGGGCGGCCCAGCCGAGCAGCAGGCCGAGCACGGCGGAGCCGAAGGCCTCCAAGAACATCACGGTTCCCTCCCACACGGTCGGCCGGTGCTGGCGGTCGTAGCCCCGTCATACCCCTGACCTGCGAAATGCAACCCTCCCCTGTGGGCTGTTCGTGCGTGGCCTGTGAAGCCCCCGCGCGGCGGCCGGTGAAGCCCTCGCGCGGCGCGCGCGGCGACGCGAGGGACAGCAGGTGGACGCACGTGGGGCCCGGCGGTCACCGACCGCCGGGCCCCACCTGTCGTCCGCGCCTACAGGGCCCCGAAGCCCACCTTGCGCGGAGCCGGCTCGCCCAGCTCGACGTACGCGAGACGCTCGGCCGGGACCAGCACCTTGCGACCGTGCTCGTCCACGAGGGTCAGCAGCTGCGACTTGCCGGCCAGAGCCTCGGCCACCGCCCGCTCGACCTCCTCGGGGCTCTGACCGCTCTCCAGAACGATCTCGCGGGGCGCGTGCTGCACGCCGATCTTGACCTCCACGGCTATGTCCCTCCGACGGTCAGTGAAGTGCGCGGCCTTCCGCGCCGTACCCAGCACACATTAGCCCGGTGAGGGGAGGGACATGCTCCGCCGGAGAACGCCAGGAGCGAACAGCGGGCGGGAACAAACGACCGGCTCGGTGCTCCCGCGCGCTGCTCGGCGGTACCGGCCGACGATGCCGCTCGGGGCGGCGCCGGCCGCGGTGCTCAGTGGTGCTGCTCGATGCCGTGCAGCGGGAAGCCCGCGATGCCGCGCCAGGCCAGGGAGGTCAGCAGCTGGACCGCCTGGTCGCGCGGGACGCTGCGGTCGCTGTGCAGCCAGGAGCGGGCCACCACCTGCGCGAGGCCGCCCAGCCCGGAGGCGAGCAGCATCGACTCCGCGCGGGAGAGGCCGGTGTCCTCGGCGATGACGTCGCAGATCGCCTCGGCGCACTCGGTGGTGACCTTGTCGACGCGCTCGCGCACCGCGGGCTCGTTCGTCAGGTCCGACTCGAAGACCAGCCGGAAGGCACCGCCGTCGTCCTCGACGTAGGCGAAGTAGGCGTCCATCGTCGCCCGCACGCGCTGCTTGTTGTCGGTCGTCGACGCCAGCGCGCCGCGCACGGACTGGATCAGCGCCTCGCAGTGCTGGTCCAGCAGCGCCAGGTAGAGGTCGAGCTTGCCCGGGAAGTGCTGGTACAGCACCGGCTTGCTGACGCCGGCGCGCTCGGCGATGTCGTCCATGGCGGCGGCGTGGTAGCCCTGCGCCACGAAGACTTCCTGGGCGGCGCCCAGCAGCTGGTTCCGCCGGGCACGGCGCGGCAGGCGCGTGCCTCGCGGGCGCGCCGCCTCTGTCTGCTCGATGGCTGTCACGCCGCCTCCCAAAGTCGTCCCTGTGCGGTGTGCGCCGCGCCGCCATCGTACTTTTCGGTAACCGTACTGTGCGCGGTGCGAGCGCAGAATTTCACGGACCGGACGGTGAAGAAACCGGCACAGAGGGTTTCCAACAGGTCGAGTCCGGGCATAGGAGATCGCCGCCGCTGCTCAGCGGCTGTCCGGCACCGTCACCGGTAGTCGTCCTCGTCGAGGGACACGACCCGTGCCTGCTCGGCGAGATCGGCTTCGTTCGCCCGGGCGGGGTCCACGCCCGTCAGGGGGTCGTCGCGGTCCGGTGCGATGTCGGCCTGCTGCTCGGCGGCGTCGTCCTCGGGGGCCTCGACGTCGATCTCCGTGCCGTTCTCGGTGGCCTCGTCCTCGAACGTCTCGGGATCGGTGGGGTCGAATGCCATGGTGGGGCTCCCTTCCTGTGAACGTCCCTGCGAATGTCCTCGTGTGTCCCTGGAAGAAGCAGGGGCTGCATGCGGGTGCCCTCTGTAAGAGGGTAGGAGACACCCGATCCGGATGCCATGCGGTGCGCGTCCGTACCGCGGTGCGGCGGGCGGGGCGTTCACCTGGTGTGCGGTGCGTGGGGCGGGCGGGGCGGCAGGGGGCTGCTGTGACGGCGAACACACAAATCGCGGCGTGATCGTCTCGTAACATTGCCGCATGTCTTCGACCGAGCTGCCCGCCGTGCCGCCCGCCAACGTACTTCCCAGGGTGGGGCCCGCCGGGGTCGAGGAGGGGGAGCGGCTGCGCTCGGTCGAACTGCCGGGAATCACCCTGACGGTGCGCTCCCGGCCCCCCGCGCGCGAGGGCCTGCCCCGCGCCCTGTACGTCCACGGACTCGGCGGCTCCTCGCAGAACTGGTCGGCGCTGATGGCGCTCCTGGCCGGCGACGTCGACGGCGAGGCGCTCGACCTGCCGGGCTTCGGCGACTCCCCGCCCCCGGACGACGGCAACTACTCGGTCACCGCCCACGCGCGCGCGGTGATCCGCCACCTGGACGCCTCGGGCGGCGAGCCGGTCCACCTCCTCGGCAACTCGCTGGGCGGCGCCGTCTCGACGCGCGTCGCCGCGCTGCGCCCCGACCTCGTCCGTACGCTCACGCTGATCTCCCCCGCGCTGCCCGAACTGCGGGTCCAGCGCTCCGCCCTGCCGACCGGAATGCTCGCGCTGCCGGGCGTCACCGCGCTGTTCACCCGGCTCACCCGGGACTGGACGGCGGAGCAGCGGGTCCGCGGTGTCATGGCCCTGTGCTACGGCGACCCGGAGCGGGTCACCCCGGAGGGGTTCCGCAACGCGGTCGAGGAGATGGAGCGGCGGCTTCAACTGCCGTACTTCTGGGACGCGATGACGCGTTCCGCGCGCGGTATCGTCGACGCGTACACCCTGGGCGGGCAGCACGGTCTGTGGCGCCAGGCCGAGCGGGTCCTCGCCCCCACGCTGCTGGTCTACGGCGGCCGGGACCAGCTGGTCGGCTACCGCATGGCACGGCGCGCGGCGCGCGCCTTCCGTGACTCCCGCCTGGTCACCCTGCCCGACGCCGGGCACGTGGCGATGATGGAGTACCCGGAGACGGTGGCGACCGCGTTCCGGGAGCTGCTCGCGGACGCGGGAGGGCCGGGGGTGCCGGACAGGCCGGAGGGATCCGGCGCGGAAGCACCGGGTGCCCGGACATCCGGTACGGAAGAATGCGGTGCGGGGGCCGACGAGGGCGCCCGCGACGCGGGCTTGGGAGGCTGACGGACCACGTGGGACGCCACAGCCGCCGCGGCCCCGCCCCGAAGGGCGACAGCGCGCGAACGACGGAGACGACGGGCACAGCGGGAGCAGAGGGGACGACAGCGGGTGCCCCGGGGGCGGCACGCACCCCGGACGCGTGGGGGGCGGCGCGGGCAGACGCAGGCCGCGAGCGCCGCGGCGGTCCGCCCGCACAGGGCGCCCCGGCGGCACCCTCGGCGTACGGCAGCGGCCCTCACTTCCCCGGCGGTACGCCCGCGCACGGCGTGCCCCGGCTGTCGGACGGCACCCCCGCGCGCGGTGTACCGCAGGCCCGCGGCGGTCATCCCGAGCAGCGGGAAAGCGGGGGCGGCTGGGGGGAGTTCAGGGCGCGGTCCGCGGCGGCGGGCGGCACGGGAGGGGGACGGCCGGCAGCCGCCGGCCCCGGCCGGCCGTCCGGCCAGGACGGCCCGTCCGGCCACGACGCCCCGGCCCGTCCCGCGTCCGCGCAAGGCACCCCCGCTCCGGGCGGCACCGGCCCCGCCGGTCCCACCGTGCCCATCCCGCGGCAGCGGCAGGCGCCGCCCGCCGACGGCCCCCGGCAGGACTACCTCGACGCGTTCGACGAGAGCGCGGACGCCTTCGTCCCGCGCTCCCGCCGCGCCGCGCGCCCCCCGGCGGCGCCTTCGGCACCGGCGACCGCACCGGCCGAGCGGGCCGGCCGCTCCGGTGGGGGCGCCGTTCCCGGAGACCTGGACGGCGCCGCGCCGCCCGCGGGCCCCGGCGCGCCCGCCGGGGGCAGGAGCGCCAAGGGCCGTACCTTCACCGGTATCGCGGCCGCCGCCGTCACCACCGTGCTCGCCGTCATCGTGGCCGGACAGGTCGGCGACGACCGCTCCGGGACCGGGACGCGGACGCAGGCGGCCACCGGCGAGGACAGCGGCGCCCGTTCCGTCGCGGGCCCCGGCGGCCGGACGAGCCCGTCCCCCTCACCCGGCGTGAAGACGCTGACGTACGAGCAGAAGATGAACCTGAAGTACGAACTGAGCCCCACCCTCAAGGGCCCGGGCAGGTTCGACGTGGTCCCGGGCTCCGCCGAGGCACCGGGCCGGGGGCGGAAGTACACCTACCGGGTCGACGTGGAACAGGGCCTCGGCCTCGACGCCCGGCTCTTCGCCGACGCCGTGCAGAAGACCCTCAACGACGACCGCAGCTGGGCGCACGACGGGGCACGCACCTTCGAGCGCGTCTCCTCCGGTGCGAGCGACTTCGTGATCACGCTCGCCAGCCCCGGCACCACGGCCGCCTGGTGCGCCAAGTCGGGCCTGGACACCACCGAGGACAACGTCTCCTGCGACTCGGCCGCCACCCCGCGCGTGATGATCAACGCCTACCGGTGGGCACAGGGCGCGAAGACCTTCGGCGACCGGATGTACGCCTACCGGCAGATGCTGATCAACCACGAGGTCGGTCACCGCCTCGGCCACAACCACGTCAGCTGCCAGAAGGACGGCGAGCTGGCTCCGGTCATGCAGCAGCAGACCAAGTTCCTGGACCATGACGGAATCCACTGTCTGCCGAACTCCTGGCCGTATCCGAAGAGTTGACGCCGGGCCCGGTGAGCGGCCCGCGGATCATGTTGACAATGCGCCGAACGGTCGTTCATATTTCTGCGCATGTGGTCCCGTCACGCTGCCGGCAGCGCCCCCATCGAGAGGGCGCTCCTCGGTGTGACCGCCCTCTGTGTGGCCGACATCCACTGTTGCTGACGCCCGCCCCCGGCGCGCGCGTCGCCCTGTTCTCCCCCTCGCCGTGAGGCCCCGCCCTTCCGTGCGCTCCCGCTGAGCGCCGCAGCGCGGTGCTGCGGCTCCTGGTGGTCCGACGACCCGCCGCCGAAGCAGACGTCTGTCTGGATTCGTCTCATCCCTCGTCCGTCCGTCTCGCGATCCGAGACGGTCCCTGTACTCCGTGCTCCCCGGACCCAGAACCGGGGGCACTCCTCCCGAGAGGTCGTCACTGCGATGCGCCAACCGTCCGTCTCAGCCCGCCGCGTGGCCGCGGTATCCGTCAGCCTGGTCGTGGCAGCGGGCGCCGTCGCCTGCGGGCCGAAGGACAACGACGTCAAGGGCGCCGGCGGCGACTCGCAGCCCCACAAGGGCGGCACCCTGAACGTCCTGAACGCGCAGCCGCAGCAGGACTTCGACCCGGCCCGCCTGTACACCTCCGGCGGCGGCAACGTCCCCTCCCTCGTCTTCCGCACCCTCACCACCCGCAACCGCGAGAACGGCGCCGCCGGCGCCAAGGTCGTCCCGGACCTCGCCACCGACACCGGGCGCCCCAGCAAGGACGCGACCGTGTGGACGTACACCCTCAAGGAGGGCCTCAAGTACGAGGACGGGACCCCGATCACCTCCGCCGACATCAAGTACGGCATCGAGCGCTCCTTCGCTCCCGAACTCTCCGGCGGCGCCCCCTACCTGCGGGACTGGCTGGTCGGCGCGGCCGGCTACCAGGGGCCCTACAAGGACAAGAAGGGCCTGGCCGCGATCGAGACGCCGGACGCCCGGACGATCGTCTTCCACCTGAACAAACCCGAGGGCGAGTTCCCCTTCCTGGCCACGCAGACGCAGTTCGCGCCGGTGCCCAAGGCCAAGGACACCGGTACCGCGTACGAGGAGCACCCGGTCTCGTCCGGCCCGTACAAGGTCGTCAAGAACGAGAACGACGGCGAGCACCTCGTCCTGGAGCGCAACCCGAACTGGTCGGCCGCCACCGACGCCGAGCGCAAGGCCTACCCGGACAAGATCGACGTACGCTCCGGGCTGGACTCGTCCGTGATCAACCAGCGGCTCTCCGCGTCCCAGGGACCGGACGCCGCCGCCGTCACCACCGACACCAACCTCGGCCCCGCCGAACTCGCCAAGGTCAGCGGCGACAAGGAACTCGCCGCGCGCGTGGGCACCGGCCACTTCGGTTACACGAACTACATAGCCTTCAACCCGAAGGTCAAGCCGTTCGACGACCCCAAGGTGCGCCAGGCCGTCTCCTACGCCATCGACCGCTCCTCGGTCGTCAACGCGGCCGGCGGCAGCGCGCTCGCCGAGCCCGCCACCACCTTCCTGCCGAACCAGAAGTCCTTCGGCTACACCCCCTACGACCTCTTCCCGGCGGGCGCCTCCGGCGACCCGGCCAAGGCCCGGCAGCTGCTGAAGGAGGCGGGCCACCCCAACGGGCTCACCGTCACGCTCACCCACTCCAACAGCAAGGACTTCGAGACCAGCCCGGAGATCGCCACCGCGGTCCAGGACGCGCTGAAGAAGGCCGGCATCACGGTCAGGCTGCAGGGGCTCGAGAAGAACGACTACTCGGACAAGACCCAGAACGTGAAGACCGAGCCGGGCTTCTTCCTGGCCCACTGGGGCGCCGACTGGCCCTCCGGCGGCCCCTTCCTGGCCCCGATCTTCGACGGACGCCAGATCGTGAAGGACGGCGCCAACTTCAACAGCGGCCAGCTCGACGACAAGTCCGTCGACGACGAGATCGACGCGATCAACAAGCTGACCGACCTGGACGCCGCCGCCGCGCGCTGGGGCGCCCTGGACAAGAAGATCGGCGAGCAGGCCCTGACCGTGCCGCTGTTCCACCCCGTCTACAAGCGCCTGTACGGCAAGGACGTCAAGAACATCGTGATCAGCGACTGGACCGGTGTGCTGGACATCTCCCAGGTCGCGGTGAAGTGACGCCGTGAGCGAGGTACTTGCCGCCTCCCCGGCCGCCGGGACGGACACACCCGTCCCGGCGGCCTCGGGGGCCCGTCAGTTCTGGCGGCGGCTGCGTGCGCAGCGCGCCGCCCTCGTCGCGGCGGCCGTCGTCGCGCTGCTCGTCCTGGTCGCGCTCGCCGCGCCGCTGCTCACCGCGCTGGAGGGCCAGGACCCCACCACCTACCACCCGGACCTCGTCGACTCCGCGCGCGGCGGCGTGCCCGTCGGCTCCTTCGGCGGGGCCGGCGCCCACCACTGGCTCGGTGTCGAACCGCAGACCGGGCGCGACCTGTTCGCCCGCCTGGTCTACGGCGCCCGGGTCTCCCTGGGCGTGGCGCTCGCCGCCACCCTCATACAGATCGCCATCGGGGTCGCGGTCGGTGTCACCGCCGCGCTCGGCAACCGCTGGGTCGACCAACTGCTCAGCCGGGCCACCGACATCATCGTCTCCATGCCGTTGATGATCATGGCGCTGGCGCTGCTCGCGGTCGTGCCGTCGAGCTTCCCGCGCCCGGTCCTGGTCACCCTCGTCATCGGCCTGATCGCCTGGGGCAACATCGCCAAGATCGTGCGCGCCCAGACCCTCACCCTCAAGGGCCTCGACCACGTCGCCGCCGCCCGGCTCAGCGGCTGGGGCACCGTGCGCATCGCCCGGCGCGAGCTGCTGCCGGGCCTCGCGGCCCCGGTCATCACCTACGCCGCCCTGCTCGTCCCCGCCAACATCTCCGTCGAGGCGGCCCTGTCCTTCCTCGGCGTCGGCGTGAAGCCGCCCACCCCGTCCTGGGGGCAGATGCTGACCGCCGCCGACGTCTGGTACCAGGCGGCGCCGCAGTACCTGATGCTCCCCGCGGGCGCCCTCTTCGTGACCGTGGTGGCCCTGACCGTCCTCGGCGACGGCGTCCGCACGGCCCTCGACCCGCGCGCCGCCTCCCGCCTGCGCATCGGCACCGGCCGCAGGCGCGAGAGCGGCACGGACACCGGTCCGGGGCCGGGCGCACAGACCGGGATCCCGCCCAGGGAAGCACGCAAGGAGGCCACCGCATGAGCGCCTTCGGCGGACTCGGAGGGTTCGTGCTGCGCCGCGCCCTCGGCGCGCTGATCACCCTCTTCGCCATCTCGGTGATCGTCTACGTCGTCTTCTACGTCACCCCCGGCAACGTCGCCCAGATCACCTGCGGGCCGCGCTGCTCGCCGGAACAGGTGCACCAGGTCGCCCAGCAACTGCGGCTGGACGATCCGCTCTCCCTGCGCTACTGGCACTTCCTGCAGGGGCTCGTCGCCGGCCAGGACTACTCGACCGGCACGTCCGTCGAGCACTGCCCGGCGCCCTGCCTCGGGATCTCCTACCAGACCGGCCGGCAGGTCCTGAGCATCATCCTGACCAAGCTGCCCGTGAGCCTGTCCCTCGTGTTCGGCGCGATGGTGCTGTGGCTCCTGCTGGGCGTGGGCACCGGCGTGCTCTCCGCCTGGCGGCGCGGCCGGCTCTCCGAACGGGTGCTCACCGCCGTCACGCTCGCGGGCACGGCCACACCCGTCTTCGTCATCGGCCTGATCCTGATGATCGTCGTCTGCGGCGAGTTCCAGTGGCTGCCCTTCCCGCAGTACGTGAACCTCACCGACGACCCCGAGCAGTGGGCGTGGAACCTGCTGCTGCCGTGGCTGTCGCTCGCCCTGATCGAGGCCGCGACCTTCGCCCGCATGACCCGGGCGTCGATGCTGGAGACCCTCGCCGAGGACCACATCCGCACCTTCCGGGCGTACGGCGTGGGCGAGCGGTCGATCGTGGGGCGGCACGCCCTGCGCGGCGCTCTCGCACCGGTCATCGCGCTGAACGCCAACAACGTCGGCTCGGCGGTCGGTGGCGCGGTGCTCACCGAGACCCTCTTCGGTCTGCCCGGAATCGGCCAGGAACTGGTGCACGCGGTGAACGTCGTCGACCTGCCGGTGGTCGTCGGCATGGTCCTGGTCATCGGCTTCTTCGTGGTCATCGCCAACGCCGTCGCGGACGTCCTGTTCGCGGTGGCCGACCGACGGGTGGTACTCGCATGAGCCCGACGAACCTGATCGACGCCACGGACACCGCGGGTCCGGCCGAGGGGACGGACCTCGTCGAAGTGACGGACCTGACCGTCGGGTTCGGGACACTGCGGGCGGTGGACGGGCTCTCCTTCCGGCTGCCCCGGGGCGGTGCGCTGGCCCTGGTCGGTGAGTCCGGCTCGGGCAAGTCCACGGTCGCCTCCGCCCTGCTGGGGCTGCACCGCGGCACCGGGGCGCGGGTGGGCGGGGCGGTCCGGGTGGCCGGCACCGATGTGCGGTCCGCCTCCGAGGAGGAACTGCGGCGGCTGCGCGGCGGGAAGGCCGCCATGGTCTTCCAGGACCCGCTGTCCTCCCTGGACCCGTACTACGCCATCGGTGACCAGATCGCCGAGGTGTACCGCACGCACGCGCGTGCGTCACGACGTGCCGCACGCGCGCGTGCCGTGGAGGTGCTGGACCGGGTCGGGATCCCCGACGCGGCGCGGCGCTCGCGTTCGCGCCCGCACGAGTTCAGCGGTGGCATGCGCCAGCGCGCCCTGATCGCGATGGCGCTGGCGTGCGCCCCCGAGCTGCTGATCGCCGACGAACCGACCACCGCGCTCGACGTGACCGTGCAGGCCCAGATCCTCGACCTGCTGCACACGCTGCGCGAGGAGACCGGGATGGGCCTCCTCCTCGTCACCCACGACGTGGGAGTCGCCGCCGAGAGCGTCGAGGACGTGCTGGTCATGCGGCACGGGCGCGCCGTGGAGCACGGGCCGGTCGCCGGGGTGCTGGGCGCGCCGGCCGCCGAGTACACCAGGGAACTGCTGGCCGCGGTGCCGCGCTTGGACGGCGGGGGCGCGGGGCACGGTGGCGCGGGCGGAGCGCGCGGGGAGACGGGAGCGCGTGAGGAGGACGTACGGGTGTCCTCGGGTGCGTCCTCGGCGGTCGGCGCCGAGGTGACGGGGGCCGCCGGTGCTGCCGGTGCTGCCGGTGCCGAGGTGACCGGGGCGGCCGGGGCGGCCGGGGCCGCCGGAGCCGCCGGGGTCGGTGGCGGTGTCGCGGCTGGTGCCGTTGCCGTTGCCGTTGGCGCTGCTGGGGGTGGCGGTGCTGCTGAGGGTGCAGCGGCCGCAGGTGTCGATGGCGTAGTTGTGGTTGACGCTGCCGGGGCTGGCGGTGCTGCTGAGGGCGGCGGGGCCGCCGAGGTCGTGCTGGAGGCGAACGGGCTGCGGCGCGAGTTCGGGCGCGGCAGGCGGGCGTTCGCGGCCGTGGACGGCGTGTCGCTGACCGTGCGCCGGGGCGAGACCCTGGGCGTCGTGGGCGAGAGCGGAAGCGGCAAGACCACGCTGGGCCGCATGCTGGTCGGACTCCTGGAGCCGACGGCGGGCGAGGTCCGGTTCGAGGGCCGTCCCGGGGCCGGGGTGAACCCGGCCGTGCAGATGGTCTTCCAGGACCCCGTCTCCTCCCTCAACCCGCGCCGCAGCGTGGGGGAGTCCGTCGCGGACCCCCTGCGGGCGCGGGGGGAGCGGGACGAGCAGCGCATCCGGCGGCGCGTGGGCGAACTGCTGGAGCGCGTGGGGCTCGACGGGGCGCACCACGACCGCTACCCGCACGAGTTCAGCGGCGGACAGCGCCAGCGCGTCGGCATCGCGCGTGCGCTCGCGGCCGACCCGCGCGTGATCGTGTGCGACGAGCCCGTCTCCGCCCTGGACGTCACCACACAGGCGCAGGTGGTCGCCCTGCTCGGCGAGTTGCAGCGGGACCTCGGGATCGCGCTGGTCTTCATCGCCCACGACCTCGCCGTGGTGCGCCAGGTCAGCGACCGGGTCGCGGTGATGCGCCGGGGCCGGATCGTCGAGGAGGGTCCGGCGGGAGAGGTCTACGACGCCCCCCGGGACCCCTACACCCGGCAACTCCTGGCGGCCGTACCGGCGCTCGACCCGGAGGCCGCCGCCCGGCGCCGGGCCCAGCGGCGGGAGCTGGCCGCGGCCTGACGAAGCGTGTCCGGCTGATCTCCTGTTGATCTCCTAGCGCGGCGAAACGCCGTCCGCACGGGAAAGTCACGACCGTTCACCCCTTCTGGTGGCGCGATGGACAACCGTCCGTCGCGCCACCGGCATGTCCGCATACGTTCGTCCCGCTGCGAGCCGCCGGTGCGACGGCGGCTCTCCACACGGGAGAGAACGGGGGTGCACGCGTGCGCATCGGACTGGTGACGGAGGGTGGCTACCCGTATGTGAGCGGTGACGCCGGACTCTGGTGCGAACGGCTCGTGCGCGGGCTCGGGCAGCACGAGTTCGACCTCTACGCGCTCAGCCGGAGCCGCCGGCAGGAGGACGAGGGCTGGGTTCCGCTGCCCCGGCAGGTCAGCCGGGTCCGTACGGCCCCCTTGTGGGCCACCGAGGACGACGGCGCGCGGCTCGGGCGCCGTGCGCGCCGGCGCTTCGCCGAGTGCTACGGGGAACTGGCAGCGGTGCTGGGCGCGGCGAGCGGCCCCGGCCCCGGCGGCCAGGGCTCCGGGGAGCGCCGGGACGGCGAGGCGGACCGTTTCGCCAGCGCGCTGTACGGGCTCGCGGAACTGGCCCGCGACACGGGCGGACTGGCGGGCGCGCTCCGCTCGGAGACCGCCGTCCGCGCGCTGGAGCACGCCTGCCGCGCACCCAGTGCCTCGCGCGCCGCGCGCGAGGCGCGCGTACCGGATCTCCTCACCGTGGCCGCGCACCTGGAGCACTCCCTGCGCCCCCTCTCGCTCGACTGGTACGACGAGGACGGCCTGGGCGCCGCCGACGTCTGCCACACCGCCGGCGGCGGCACCGCGGCCCTGCCCGGCCTGCTCGCGCGCCACTTCTGCGGCGTCCCTGTCCTGGTCACCGAGTACGGCGTACCGCTGCGCTCGCACTACCTGGCCTCCGCCGCCGACGGAACCGCCCCGCCCGCCCGCGCCCTGCTCGCCGCCTTCCACGGCCGGCTCGTCACGGAGGTCTACCGGCAGGCCGCCCTCCTCACCCACGGCAACGCCCACACCCGTCGCTGGCAGGAGCGCTGCGGCGCCGACCCCGCCAGGCTGCGCACCGTCCACCCGGGCATGGACGCCACCGCGTTCGCCGAGGCCGGCGAGGGCGCGGAGACCGGCGGCGGCGCCTCGCCGCAGGCGGCCGCCGAGGACACGCTGGTGTGGATCGGGCGCATCGAACCCGCCAAGGACCTGGTGTCCCTGCTGCACGCCTTCGCGGAGGTCCGCTGGGCACAGCCGCGGGCACGGCTGCGGATCGTGTCCACGGCCACGCCCGGCGGCCCCGAGGCCGCCGCCTACCTGGGGCACTGCAAGGCGCTGGCCGCCCAGCTCTTCCCGGACGAGGCCGAGGGCCCGCACACCGTCGGCGAGAACCCGGTCTCCTTCGAGGAGGTCGGCGGCCCGGAGGCACCGACCCTCGCCGACGCCTACGCCTCCGGTGCCGTGATCGTCCTGTCCAGCGTCGTCGAGGGCTTCCCGGCCGGGCTGGTGGAGGCGATGTTCTCCGGGTGCGCGACGGTCTCCACGGACGTCGGCGCGGTCGTCGAGGTCATCGGCGGCACCGGGCTGGTCGTGCCCCCGCGCAATCCGCGGGCGCTCGCGGAGGCGTGCGTGGCACTGCTGCGCGACCCGGAGCGCCGTGCGCGCCTGGGGGCCGCCGCCCGCGCCCGCGCACTCGAACTGTTCACCGTCGAGCAGAACATCGCGGCATTTCACGGCATTTACCTGGAGATCGTCTCGCGGTGCCCGGTCCGGCGGGTCGTCCTGGACGACTCCGGTGAGCCCCTTCCGTTCGCCGCCCCGGCCGAGTCCCACCTCGCGGGCCGCTGGACCGGTGCGGCCACGACGGCGGCGACCGGCGCCGGGGCCGCAGCCGCGGCCTCCTCACCGGCCCGGCGCGGCGGCCCCGCCTGGGCCGCTGCCGCCGGCTCCCGCACCCAGCGCACAGCTCCGGCCCCGGAGGCCGCCCGATGACCAGCCCGAGAGAACCCCACCCCCCGGCCACCCCGGCGAACCCCGGCGCCTGGAACGCGGAATCGCGGCAGTGGCTGCTGCGGCCCCCCGCGGCCCGGGCGCCGCGGCGCGGCACCGACGTCCGGCCGCCGGGGGAGGGGGCGGGCGCAGCAGCGGAGGAGCGGCCGCCCCACGACACCGGTCTCGACGGTCCCGTGCGCCCCGCCACCCCACCGGGCACCGCCCGCCCAGGGCAGGCAGGCGGGGGCGGTGCCGCGCCGGGTGGCGGTGGCGGGCAGGGAAGCGGCGCTGTGGTGGGAGGCGGTGTCGGCCAGGGAGGCGGTGCCGTGGTGGGAAGCGGTCTCGGGCAAGCAGGCGGCGCCGGCCAGGGAAGCGGTGCCGCCCCGGGAAGCGGTGTCGGGGGAGCAGGCGGCGCCGCGCCGGAAGGCGGTGTGGGCCGCGGAGGCGTTGGCGGCCAGGAAGGCGCCGTGCCGGGAGGCCGTCGTGGTGACGTCGGCGGCTCGGCGGCGCACGGCGGGGCGCCCGGACCCGGGCGTGGCACGGTCCTGCACCGCGACCGGGCCCCCGGCGCGGCCCCCGCCCCGCGCCGGGGCGCCGCCGACCCGGTCAGGACCCTGCTGCCCCGCCACCGCGAGCTGTGCGAACGCGCCGTCGACCCGCTGGAGATCGCCGCCGGACTCGAGGCGCACGGCGTCACCGACCGAACCGCCGCCCGCTTCCGCCACCGCGACGTCTTCTCCCTCGCCGAGGAGATGTACGCCCGCATCGCACGCGGCACCGGGGCACCTCCTCGCCCCGAGCACCGCGACGAGCCCCGTGCGGGAGCCGGCTGGATCGTGCTCAGCCTGTTGCCCGGCGCCCTGGGCGCGGCGACGGTGGCCGGACTGCACCTGACCGCGGGCCGCGTCCGTCCGGCGGTGGCCGGGATCGGCGTCCTGTCCCTGGCCCTGGCCGTGCGCGCCCTGCTCCGCCGCGGCCCGCTCAGCCCCCGCGGCCCCGGCCGGACCGGCCCCCAGCCGCCCGGCGCCCGCGCCTGGACGTGCTGGCTCCTGGTCTACGCCGTCCTCGGCGACGGCCTGCTGGGCGCGGCCGTCGGGGGCGGCCCCGACGAACTGCCCGACGGCTCCGCGACCGGCCCCTGGCCGCTGACCACCGTCCCCGTCCTGGCGCTCGCCCTCGCCTGCGCCCCGGCGTGCTGGGGGGCGCACCTGTTCGCGGTGCGCGCCCGGCGCAGGCTGACGGCCAGCCGCGGCCTGGAAGAGTTCGCCGCCTCCGTACGGCCTCTGCTCCTCGCGGTGTTCGCCGGGTTCCTGTGCGCTCTGGCCGTGCTGCTCGTGGTCTGCGGCAGGGTCCTGCACGAGCCCGCCGGCCTCGCCCAGACCCTTCCCCTGGGTGCCCTGCTGCTGCTCGCCCGCCTCCTCGCCACACACGGCTTCACCCACGCCCCGGCCGTCGCTCTCGGCGCCGCCGCCTGGGCGGAGGTGACGGCCCAGGCGAGCGTCTTCGCCGGCCGTCTGCCGGGCTGTGACCCCCTCGCCGTCCCGGTCGACACCCTCCTGACCGCCTGGGGACCGGGCAGTGTCCCGGCGCTCGCCTGCGGAGCCGCGGCCACGGCCCTCCTGGTGCACGCGACCCGCACCCTGACCAGGGCGTCGGCCCATGCGCCCACCGGGACGCAGCCGTGACGGGCGCCGGGCGGGCACCCACCACCCGCGTCCGTCCGCAGCACACCCCCGGGCGCGCTCCGGGAGCCGCGCGCACCACGCGCCCCCGGCGCACCCCCCCACGCGACCGCACCGGACCGGAGCCGCAGGCGGAACCGGCCGCGGGCGGACCACGGGCGCCCGGCCGCGCAGCCGGAGCCCACCGCACCACCCCCCTGAAGGAGAACACCAGATGATCACCGCCCGATCCGGAGCGTCCGGAGCATCCGGAGCCACCGGAGCGCACACCCCGGGAGCCGCCCGATGAGGGTTCTGCTGATCGGAGCAACCGGATACCTCGGCCGTTTCGTCGCCGACCGCCTGCTCGCCGACCCGGCCGTCCAGCTCACCGCGCTCGGCCGAGGTGACGACGCCGACGTCCGCTTCGACCTCGCCACGGGCAGTCCCGGAGCGCTCACCCGCTTCCTCGACGCCGTCCACCCCGGTGTCGTCATCAACTGCGCCGGTGCCACCCGCGGCGGCGCCCGCGAACTCACCCGGCACAACACCGTCGCCGTCGCCACCGTCTGCGAGGCGCTGCGGCGCAGCGGATGCGGTGCCCGCCTGGTGCAGATCGGCTGCGGCGCCGAGTACGGCCCCAGCCAGCCCGGTTCCTCCACCGCGGAGGACGCGGTGCCCCGCCCCGGCGGCCCGTACGGGGTCAGCAAGCTCGCGGCGACCGAACTCGTCCTCGGCTCCGGACTCGACGCCGTCGTGCTCCGGGTCTTCTCGCCCGCCGGGCCCGGCACCCCGGCCGGTTCGCCGCTCGGCCGCCTCGCCGAAGCCATGCGGCGCGCCATGCAGTCCGGCGACGGCGACCTCAAACTCGGCGGTCTGGCCGCCCAGCGCGACTTCGTCGACGTCCGCGACGTGGCCCGTGCCGTGCACGCAGCCTCCCTCTCGGCCGCCCAGGGCGTCATCAACATCGGGTCGGGCCGCGCCGTCCGGCTGCGCGACGCCGCGTCCGTCCTGGCGCGGGTGGCCGGGTACGGCGGTGCCCTCCACGAACTCGACGGGCCGCCCGGCGGCCACCTCCGGCCCACCATCGGCCACCCCCGCACCGACCCGGACCACCCGGCGCCCGTCGGGTACCCGTACCCCGACGGCTGCGGCGGCTGGCAGCAGGCCGACGTCCGTACCGCACGCGACCGGCTCGGCTGGCGCCCCCGGATCAGCCTCGAAGAGTCCCTCGCCGACATCTGGATGGAGGCCGCATGCCGTATCTGACCGGCCTTCGGGCCGGGACGTCCGGCACCGGGGTGCGCACCGGCCTCGGCGTCCCCGGATGCGCGCACCCCCTGCTCGCCCCGGCCGAGTGGAACGCGCTCACCCGGCCCGGCGCGCCCCTGCACTGGGCCGTCCTCGACGTCGCCGGCGGCCCCGGCGTACAGCCCGACCCGCACTGCCTCGACGCGGCCGGACGCCTGCGCAACGCGGGCGTCCGGGTCCTCGGCCGCATCGGCAGCGCCCAGGGCTACCGGCCCCGGATCGAAGTGATCGCCGACGCACACCGCTACCTGGAGTGGTATCAGGTCGACGGCTTCTTCCTGGACCGCTGCCCCGCCACCCGCGAAGGGCTGCCCGAGACCCGCCGCACGATCACCTCCCTGCGCGCGCTGCGCGCCGACGCCCATGTGGTCCTCGGCCACGGCACCCACCCCTACCCGGGCTACGTCGAGAACGCCGACCAGCTGGTCACCTTCAACGGGTCCTGGAGCGACTACCGTTTCTCGCGGGCCGCCGAATGGACCGCCGACCACCCGCCCGAGCGCTTCTGCCACTTCGTGCACGGAGTGCCGCGCGGTCATCTCGACGAGGCGCTGCGCGTGGCCCGCTGGCAGGGCGCGGCGACGATCTGGTTCACCGACCGCACGGACCACGGCGGCCGGAGCGACCCCTGGGAGACCCTGCCCGGCTACTGGGACGACATCGTCTCGCAGGTCGGAACGGGAGTCTCGGAATGAAGAAGGCCGTGGCAGTGTTACGGGGAGAACAACTGTAGTGATTGACCGACCAACGGAGTCCCCGTGTCGCTGCCACCCCTGGTCGAGCCAGCTGATGAGCTCACCGTAGACGAGGTCCGCAGGTACTCCCGCCACCTGATCATCCCGGATGTGGGGATGGACGGGCAGAAGCGGCTGAAGAACGCCAAGGTGCTCTGTGTGGGCGCCGGCGGCCTGGGCTCGCCGGCGCTGATGTACATGGCCGCCGCGGGCGTCGGCACGCTCGGCATCGTGGAGTTCGACGAGGTCGACGAGTCGAACCTGCAGCGCCAGGTCATCCACAGCCAGTCCGACATCGGCCGCTCCAAGGCCGAGTCCGCGCGTGACACCGTCAAGGGCATCAACCCGTACGTGAACGTGGTCCTTCACGAGGAGCGGCTCGAGGCCGACAACGTGATGGACATCTTCAGCCAGTACGACCTGATCGTCGACGGCACGGACAACTTCGCGACCCGCTACCTGGTCAACGACGCGTGTGTGCTCCTCGACAAGCCGTACGTGTGGGGTTCGATCTACCGCTTCGACGGCCAGGCCTCCGTGTTCTGGTCCGAGCACGGTCCCTGCTACCGCTGCCTCTACCCGGAGCCCCCGCCCCCCGGCATGGTTCCCTCCTGCGCCGAGGGCGGCGTCCTGGGCGTGCTCTGCGCGTCCATCGGCTCCATCCAGGTCAACGAGGCGATCAAGCTCCTCGCGGGCATCGGCGAGCCGCTCGTCGGCCGCCTGATGATCTACGACGCCCTGGAGATGCAGTACCGCCAGGTCAAGGTCCGCAAGGACCCGAACTGCGCGGTGTGCGGCGAGAACCCGACCGTCACGGAACTCATCGACTACGAGGCCTTCTGCGGCGTCGTCTCCGAGGAGGCCCAGGCGGCGGCGGCCGACTCCACGATCACTCCCAAGCAGCTCAAGGAGTGGATCGACGACGGCGAGAACATCGAGCTCATCGACGTCCGCGAGCCGAACGAGTTCGAGATCGTCTCCATCCCGGGCGCCCGCCTGATCCCGAAGAACGAGTTCCTGATGGGCACCGCCCTGGAGAGCCTCCCGCAGGACAAGAAGATCGTCTTGAACTGCAAGACGGGTGTCCGCAGTGCGGAAGTCCTCGCCGTGCTGAAGTCCGCGGGCTTCGCGGACGCCGTGCACGTCGGCGGCGGCGTGATCGGCTGGGTCAACCAGATCGAACCGCACAAGCCGGTCTACTGATCACGGGTCTCGCTTACCAGCGGGGCTCAGGAAGCCCACGGCTCTGAACTCCTCAGATGCCGTGGGCTTCCGTCGTTGTCGGCCGGCACGGGCGGCTACGAGCACACGGTGCCGGCCGCCGGTACCTTCCCGCCGAGCAGGTAGCCGTTCACCGCGTTCTGCACGCACTTGTTCCCGCTGTTGTAGGCGCCGTGCCCCTGGCCCTTGTAGGTCAGTTCCACCGCGACACCCTGGCCCAGCGCGTCCACCATCTTCTTCGCGCCCTCGTACGGCGTGGCCGGGTCGCCGGTGTTGCCCACGACGAGGATCGGCGCCGAGCCGTGCGCGCTCACGTCGGGGCGGTCGGCCGCACCGGGCACCGCCCAGTGCCTGCAGCTGAGCATGCCCCAGGCCAGGAAGTCCCCGAACAGCGGGGAGGCGGCCCGGAACTGCGGCAGCTTCCGCTGCACGTACGCCGGGTCGTAGCGCTGCTTCTCGTCGGCGCAGTTGATGGCCACGTTCGCCGCCGTGAGGTTGCTGTACTCGCCGTTCTGGCTGCGGCCGTTCATCGCGTCGGACAGCAGCATGAGGATCCGGCCGTCGCCTGCGTAGGCCTGCTCCAGTCCCTCGGTGAGCGGCTCCCACAGTTCCTTGGAGTACAGGGCCTGGGCGATGCCGTTGGTCGCGGCCGTCTGGGTCAGCTGCCGGGGGAAGATACCGGGGATCGGTGCGCCGTCGAGCTTCTTGAGGAGCGCGGCGACGCGGTTCTCCACCTCCTGGGCCGTGCTGCCGAGGGGACACGGGGAACTCTTCGAGACGCAGTCGTGCGCGAAGTTGTCCATGGCCAGCTGGAATCCCCTGGCCTGTCCGAGCGAACTCTGCTCGGGGGTCTGCGTGGGATCGACGACCGCGTCGAGCACGGCGCGGCCCACGTGGCCGGGGAAGAGGTGGGCGTAGACGCCGCCCAGCTCCGTCCCGTAGGAGATGCCGAAGTAGTGAAGCCGCGAGTCGCCGAGGACCTGCCGCATGAGGTCCATGTCCCGGGCCGCGTCGGTCGTGCGCACATGCGGGAGGATCCTCGCGGAGTTCTTCTCGCAGTCCGCGTTGAACTGCTCGGTGTTCTTCAGGTAGGCCGCCCGCTCGGCCGCGTCGTCGGGCGTCGCGTCCTGCTGGAAGTACTGGTCGAGCTGCGCGTCGCTCTCGCACCGCACGCCCGCGCTGCGGCCCACCCCGCGCGGATCGAAGCTGACCAGGTCGTAACGGGTGCGGAGCTTGGCGTAGTCCTGCGCGAAGGAGGGCAGCGTGCTCACGCCGGAGCCGCCCGGGCCGCCGAAGTTGAAGATCAGCGAACCGATGCGCCGGCCGGGCCCGTCGGCCCTGGCCCGGATCAGTGCGATGCCGATCGTGTCGCCCTTGGGCCTGTTCCAGTCCAGCGGCGCCTTCATGGTGGCGCACTGCCAGGTGCCGCCGTCGGGCAGCGGGGTGGGGGCCGCGCCGCCGCCCTCGGCCGCGGACGGGGCCGGGCAGTCCCTCCAGTCCAGCTTCTGGGCCGCCAGGTTCCCGTGGGTGTCCTGGGAACCGTCGCCGCCGCAGCCCGCCACCAGGGCGGCCAGCAGCACGGCGGTTGCGGTCAGGGCGGCTGCGCGCAGTCCGCGCGGGTTCTGCATGACTCCATCCTCACGCCGCGTACGCCCTCCCGCGCGGGACGCGGGCCGTCCGGGGGTATCCGAGGCCCGCGCGGCCAGGAGGAGCGGAGGCAGCTGCCCCGGGCCCTCCTACAAGGAGCCCTTGCGCGTCAGATGGTTGAAGGCCAGCCACCCCGGCAGCACCGGCAGCCACAGCGTCAGCAGCCGGAACATGAGCACCGCGGGGGCCGCCACCTCCTTGGGCAGCCCCACGGCGATCAGGCCGACGGTCAGCGTGGCCTCGACCGCGCCCACCCCGCCCGGGGTCGGGGCGGCGGAACCGAGCGCGTTGCCGGCGAGGAAGACCACGGCCACGCTCGCGATGCTCAGCGAGGTCGACTCGTCGCCGAACGCCCGGATGGAGGCGTCCAGGCACATCACGAAGCAGGCGGTCAGCAGCAGCATGCCGCCGATGCCGGTGACGAGCTTCTGCGGCCGCTGGAGCACGTCCAGCATGCGCGGCACCACTCCGGCGAACAGCGACCGCACGCGCGTGACCACGAACTTCCGCAGGAACGGCACCGAGGTGACCACCAGGACGAGCACCGCGACCGTCAGCAGTCCGGCGATGACCGTGCGGGACGGCGACAGCGACGGTGTCTTCTCCGTGCCCGTCAGATAGCCGAAGGACAGCAGCATCAGGATGTGGCAGCCGAGCCCGAACAGCTGGGACGCTCCGACGCTCGCCACCGCGAGCCCCGGGCGCACGCCGGCCCGCTGCAGGAAGCGCGTGTTGAGGGCCACACCGCCGACCGCCGCCGGTGCCACGATCTTCACGAACGACCCGGCGACCTGGGCGGCCACCGTCCGCACGAACGGCACCCGCTCCGGCACGAACCCCAGCAGCGCCATCGCCGCCGCGACGTAGCTGAGCGCCGAGAACAGCACCGCCGCGGCCAGCCAGCCCCACTGGGCGTGGGCGAACAGCGTGTTGAACTCGATGTGCGTGAGCTGCGTCAGCAGGTAGTACGCGCCGATGGCACCGGCGATGAAGCTGATCAGCGTCCGCGGCCGTACGCGTTCCAGCCGGGCCGGTTCGACCGGGGCCTGGGGCCTGATCCGCAGCACCTGGTGGCGGATCTGCGTCAGCAGGTCCTCTTCGCGGGCCTCCTCCAGGGCCTCGTCGATGGCCCGTTTCTCCGCGCGCGCCTCGGCCCGTTCGGTCTTCTTGTCCTGCTTGCGGTCCGTCTTCTCCAGGACGACACCGGTCGGCGCCCCGGCGCTCTGGGAGGCGTGCTCCAGGCGTGCCTGCTTGGCCTGCCGGGACGCCTCCAGGACGGCGTCGCGCTCGCGCTGCGCCCGCTCCCGCGCCAGCCTTCGCAAGGTGGCGCGGGTGGAGCGGGTCAGGGCGATCGGCTGGAGCATGGGCAGACAGTCGGCGACCGCGTCCGGCCCCAGGACGTCGACCGCCGAGGCGACCGCGCGCTCGGCGCCCACGCGCAGGCCGAGCGTCGTGACCAGCTGGGCGACGTCCATGCGCAGCAGCAGGTCCCCCGCGGCGATCTCGCCGCCGCGCAGGTCGGTCAGGATCACCTTGCCGGAACGATCCACCACGATCGCGTCGCCCGCCAGCCTGCGGTGCGCGATGCGCCGGGACTGCAGCGCCCGCACCTGGTGCCAGGCGTGGCGCAGCAGTTCGTCGGTGATCTCCTCGTCCGCCAGAGAGTCGAGCGTGCGCCCGCCGGTGTGCTCGTAGACGAGCATCACAGCGTCGGGGCCCAGCTCGGAGGTCGCGATCAGCTTGGGCGCGTTGGCACCGGCGGCGATGGCCGCGTAGGCGAGCAGCGCCTCCTGCTCCAGGGCCTGGCGCAACGACTGCAGGCTGCTGCGGGTGGCGAACCCGCGCAGTGTGATGTTGCGCCACAGCCGGTAGAAGAAGCCCTGTGCCTGCTGTTCGCGGTCGACGACCGTGACGTCCAGCGGCGGACCGTCCTCCAGGGTGACGAAGTAGCGCCGGCCGCGGTCCCCGTTGTCGGCGGTCGTCTCGGCCGCCTCCTGGCGGGCCGCGCTCACCGGGCGGAAGCCGACGGTCTGCAGCCCCGCCATCAGGGTCCGGCCGGTGGGACGGACATTCGGCGAGCCGACCGCGTACAGGGTGCCGTAGGCGATGGACCAGCCGATCAGAACCGTCAGGATGATCGAGAACGGTGTGGTGTACCCGGTGACCAGCATGGAGAAGGCGTCGAGCAGCAGAACGATCCACAGCACCGAACGCCAGCGAGGTCTGCGGGACATGCCGACGGCCGTCATGTACGCGATGACCGGGGCGAGGTAGCCGTGCACCGGGTCGGTCAGCGCGTGCAGGTTGCCGGGGGAGGGCTGGGTGAGGGCGTCCTGGATGGAGCCCGGTGCCGCCTTGGCCACCCACAGGTCGGTGGCGAGGGTCACCCCGTGCGCGAGGACCGCCGCGAGGACGCCGTCGGCGATCCGCAGCCCGTCGCGTTTGATCAGCCGTTCGATCGCGAAGGCCACCGGCACCAGCAGGATCGCGATGCTGGACACCAGTCCGGCGATCTTGATGAGGAAGTCGGGGGCCTGGCCCGTGCCCTTGTTGATGTCCTGTTCGAGGCCGGAGGTCGTGCCGTGCGCGAACGCGGCGACGGCGAGCAGGACGACCACGGCGAGCACGCCCACCAGCAGCCGCATCAGGTCCGAGGGACGGTGCACGCGCGCGGGGAGCAGCGGTTCGTCGCCCTCCACCTCGTCGATGTGCGCCACGTCGGCACTCTCGCCGGGCTCCTTGCCCGCGCCCCCGGCGGGCGGTCGGTCCACGGCGGGCGGCTCGTCCGCCTCCCCGCCGGAACGCCCGCCCCGGTCGCCGTCGGGAGGCCCGCCCGCGTCGGCGGGGGGCTGCTCCTCTGCCGCGGCGGCCTGTTCGCCGGGACCCCGGGAAGCCGGACCGCCCGCGCCGCCAGAGCTGCCCGCGTTGTCGCCGCCGTGCGGGCCGCCCCCGCCGTGCGGGCCGTCGGCACGGCTCGTCTCCTTACCGCGGCCCGTCTCCTTCGCGCGGTCCGCGTCACCGGTGTCCGGGCGCGACGAGACCCCAGAGGTGCCCTCCGCGTCGTCGGGGTGCACACCCTGCTGCTTCATGGTCTCTTCTTGGTCTCGTATCACCGGTCACCGCCCGCATGATGGTGGCATGCCCCACCGACACACGGGGGCATCAGGGTGCATATGCGGGTCCGACAGTCTGCCGGAACCGCCGCCCTGGAGCGAGGCTCACGACGGGTGGCGGCCGGGCCGCACTGTCGGTGGCGTGGGGCAGGATGGGTGGGATGAGCGAAGTGAGCCTTGCGGACGACAGCGGCCCGGCCGGGACGCTGCCCGAGTACGCCGAGCGGGTCCTGGAGGTCGCCGAGGGCATCCCCGCGGGCCGGGTCATGACGTACGGGGACGTCGCCGAGTGGCTGGAGGAGGGAGGGCCCCGCCAGGTGGGCCGCGTCATGGCGCTCTACGGCGGCGCCGTCCCCTGGTGGCGGGTCGTCCGCGCGGACGGCGTCCTGCTCCCGGGGCACGAACTGAGAGCGCTCGCCCACTACCGCTCCGAGGGCACGCCGCTGCGCCAGGCGGGCAGGACGGCCGAGGGCCACCTGCCCCGGCTCGACATGCGGCGGGCCCGCTGGGACGGCGACGGCGGCGAACGTGCGCAGGGTCACACCTGACAGCTTCCGCCATCCGGCCCGCCCATGGGGAGCCCGGGACCCGTACGAGCGAATCCCGGCACGTGCGCGTGATGCCGTACGTTCGTGCATCGAGAGACACACGCGACGGCAGCGCTCGCCGTATCCGCCGTGGGCGGCCGCGAAGCCGGTCCGGCCCGCGGGAAGCAGGGGAAGCCCTGCTTCCGGAGGGGGCGCGGGCGTAGCGTCGGCCGAGCGTGTCCCCCTCACCCCGAGGCCACCGCCCGCCGCGGCCGGCGGACCTCCCCCGCGGCCACGGCGCTCCGCGTCGGCCGCGACCCAATCCAGCACACCCACCAGGACCGGCGAACCACGTGAGCTCCTCTTCCTCCACCAGGCACCTGCCGCACCACGAGGTGCGGCAGGGGGACCGTGGCGCTTACCGACTGGTGCGTACCCCGCCGGCCCGGCCTGATCCCCCTCGTCTGGACGCCGCCCAGCGTGCCGTGGTTGACCACCGGGCCGGTCCGCTGCTCGTCCTCGCGGGCCCCGGCACCGGCAAGACCACGACCCTGGTCGAGTCCGTCGCCGCACGGATCGCCCGGGGGCAGGACCCCGAGCGGATCCTGGTGCTGACCTTCAGCCGCAAGGCCGCCATGGAACTGCGCGACCGCATGGCACAGCGCGTCGGAGCGGCCCGTGCGCCCCGGGCGACCACCTTCCACTCCTTCTGCTACGCCCTCGTCCGCGCTCACCAGGACACCGGTCTGTTCGTGGAGCCGCTGCGGCTGTTGTCCGGACCCGAGCAGGACGTGACCGTCCGCGACCTCCTGGCCGGCCAGGTCGACCTGGAACGACTGGGCCTGGCCCATGTGCGCTGGCCCGACGAACTGCGCGCCTGCCTGACCACCCGCGGCTTCGCCGACGAGGTCCGCGCCGTCCTCGCCCGCAGCCGGGAACTGGGCCTCGGCCCCGACGCGCTCGCGGCGTTCGCGCGCCGCATCGGCCGCCCCGACTGGCAGGCCGCCGCCGCCTTCCTCGCCGAGTACCTCGACGTCCTCGACCTCCAGGGCGTCCTCGACTACGCCGAACTCGTGCACCGCGCGGTGCTCCTCGCCGGCCGCCCCGATGTCGCCGAGCGGCTCGCCGCGCAGTACGACGTCGTCTGCGTGGACGAGTACCAGGACACCGATCCGGCGCAGGTGCGGCTGCTGCGCGCGATGGCGGGAGGCGGCAGGACCCTGCTCGCCTTCGGCGACCCCGACCAGTCGATCTACGCGTTCCGGGGCGCGGACGTCAACGGCATCCTCGACTTCCCGCGGACGTTCCCCGGCGCGGACGGCCGCCCCGCCCCCGTCGCCGTGCTGCGCACCTCCCGCCGCTCCGGCGGCGCGCTGCTGGCCGCCACCCGCCTGCTCACCCGGCGCATGCCCCTCACCCGGCTCCCGGCCGACAAGGTCCGCGCCCACCGGGAGCTGATCCCGGTGACGGACGGCGGGCGCGTCGAGGTCCACACGTACCCGACGGCGGGCACCGAGGTGGACAACATCGCCGACATCCTGCGCCGTGCCCACCTGGAGGACGGCGTCCCCTGGGGCGAGATGGCCGTGCTGGTACGCGCGGGCGCCCGCACCATACCGACCCTGCGCCGCGCGCTGACGGCCGCCGGTGTGCCACTGGACGTCGACGGCGACGACCTGCCGCTGCGCCACGAACCGGCGGTCACGCCGCTGCTGACCGCCCTGCGCGCGGTGGCGACGGCCGAAGCGGCCCCGCGCGCCGCGACGACGTCCGCCGGACAGTCCGTGGAACAGGGCCTCGAACACTTTGAACAGGGCGTCGAACAACCCGGCGAGCCGCCCGCCGACGACGAGCAGATCGCCGCCCCGGTGGCTGCCGCGCGACCCGACCGCACCGAGGCGCGGGAGGCCCCGCAGACGGCCGCCGCCGAGACCGCCGCGCAGGCCGGACCCTGCTGGCTGGACACCGAAACCGCCCTGGCCCTCCTCGCCTCGCCCCTCGCCGGCATGGACACCGCCGACCTGCGCCGTCTCGGCCGCGCGCTGCGCGAGGAGGAGCGCGCCGCGGGCAATCCCCTGCCCCCGTCCTCGAACGACCTGCTCGCACGGGCACTGGCCGAACCCGAACGCCTGGTGACCCACGACCCCGCGTACGCGCGCGGTGCCCAGCGTCTCGGCGCGCTGCTCAGGAAGGCCAGGGAGCGCCTGGCGGGCGGCGGTACCGCAGAGGAGGCGCTGTGGGACCTGTGGGAGGGCACTCCGTGGCCCGCGCGCCTGGAACGTGCCACCCGGCGCGGCGGCGCCGCCGGCCGCAACGCCGACCGGGACCTGGACGCCGTGTGCGCGCTGTTCGCGACCGCCGCGCGCGCGGAGGAGCGCACCGGCGGCCGCGGCGCGCTGAACTTCCTGGAGGAGGTCGAGGCCCAGGACATCGCCGCCGACACGCTCACACGGCGTGCCGTGCGCCCGGACGCGGTGCGCCTGATGACCGCGCACCGCTCCAAGGGCCTCCAGTGGCGCCTCGTCGTCGTCGCGGGCGTCCAGGAAGGGCTGTGGCCGGACCTGCGGCGCCGCGGCTCCCTGCTGGAGGCGGACCGCATCGGGCGCGACGGCCTCGCCGAGCCGCTCACCCCCGGCGCCCTGCTGGCCGAGGAGCGCCGGCTCTTCTACGTGGCCGCCACGCGCGCGCGTGAACGCCTGGTCGTGACCGCGGTGAAGGCACCCGCGGACGACGGCGACCAGCCCTCACGCTTCCTGACCGAACTGGGTGTCGAACCGAAGGACGTCACCTGCCGTCCCCGCCGCCCGCTGTCCGTCGCGGCCCTGGTCGCCGAGCTGCGTGCCACGACCGTGGACCCGCGCGTGTCCGACGCCCTGCGCGAGGCCGCCGCCCGCCGCCTGGCCCGGCTCGCCGCCCTCGCCGACGAGGAGGGCCGCCCGCTCGTCCCCTCGGCGCACCCCTACCGGTGGTGGGGCATGGCCGAACCGACCGAGAGCAAGGTTCCGCTGCGCGACCGCGACCAGCCGGTCGTGCTCTCCGGCAGCGCCCTCGACCAGCTCGCCCACACCTGCGCCCTGCAGTGGTTCCTGGGCCGCGAGGTGAAGGCGGACGCTCCTGCGAGCGCCGCCCAGGGCTTCGGCAACGTGGTGCACGTCCTCGCCGACGAGGTCGCCTCCGGCCGGACGCCCGCCGACCTCGCCGTCCTCATGGAGCGCCTGGAGACCGTCTGGAACGCCCTGGCCTTCGACGCGCCCTGGAAGTCGCGGCAGGAGCGGGAGAACGCGCGCGTGGCGCTCGAACGCTTCCTGAAATGGCACGTCCTGGACCGCGCCGGCCGGACACCGGTGGCCAGCGAGCACGACTTCGACGTGACGTTGAGCGCGGGCGGCCACCAGGTGCGCATCCGAGGCTCCATGGACCGGGTGGAGACCGACGGCGAGGGCCGCGCGTACGTCGTCGACTTCAAGACCGGCAGACAGGCACCCACCGGCGCCGAGGTGGCCCGCCATCCCCAGCTCGCCGTCTACCAGCTCGCCGTCCGCGAGGGCGCCGTCGACGACGCCTTCGACGGCGGCCGCCCCGAGCCGGGCGGCGCCGAACTGGTCCAGCTGCGGCAGGGCGCGGCCAAGCGGGACGGCGGGGAGACCCTGCCGAAGGTGCAGGCCCAGGAGCCGCTGGAGGGGGAGTGGGTCGGTGACCTGCTGGCCACCGCCGCCGGGAAGGTCCTCGACGAGCGGTTCACGCCGACCGCGGGGCAGCACTGCACCCACTGCGCGTTCCGTGCCTCCTGCAGCGCACGGCCGGAAGGCCGCCAGGTCGTCGAGTGACCCGGGCGGCCCGCCCGGTGGCGAGCGAGCCCGCCGGCCCGCGTGACGTACGGCACCACCTGGGCTGACCTGCGCTTCTTCGGTTCCGGCAGGTGAACCGGGCACCGGTTGTCAGTGCCCGCCGCTAGCCTTTTCGACGTGCCCGCCCGTATCACCGATCCCGAACAGCTCAAGGCACTGCTCGGGATCCCCTTCACCCCGGAGCAGACGGCCTGCATCACCGCGCCGCCCGCCCCGCAGGTGATCGTGGCCGGAGCCGGGTCGGGGAAGACGACCGTGATGGCGGCCCGCGTGGTCTGGCTGGTGGGCACCGGCCAGGTCGCCCCCGAACAGGTCCTCGGCCTGACCTTCACCAACAAGGCGGCCGGTGAGCTGGCCGAGCGGGTCCGCACGGCACTGGTCCGGGCCGGCGTCACCGACCCCGACGTCATCGACCCGGACCGTCCGCCCGGCGAGCCGGTGATCTCCACCTACCACGCCTTCGCCGGCCGTCTCCTGGCCGACCACGGCCTGCGCATCGGCCTGGAGCCCACCACCCGCCTGCTCGCCGACGCCACCCGCTACCAGCTCGCCGCACGCGTCCTGCGCGAGGCCCCCGGCCCCTACCCGGCACTGACCCGTTCCTTCCCGGACCTGGTCAGCGACCTCCTCGCTCTCGACGCCGAGCTGGCCGAGCACCTGGTGCGACCCGAGGACCTGCGCGCGTGGGACGCCGGACTGCTGGACACCCTCCAGGGCGCCAAGCTCACCAACGCCGACCTGCGCAAGGTCCCCGAGACGGCAGCCGCCCGCCGGGACCTGGCCGAGCTGGTGCTGCGCTACCGGGCCGCCAAACGCGAGCGCGACCTGCTGGACTTCGGCGACCAGATCGCCCTCGCCGCGCGGCTCGCCCGCCTCCCCGAGGTCGGCCGGGTGCTGCGCGACGAGTTCCGGGTGGTCCTCCTGGACGAGTACCAGGACACCTCGGTCGCCCAGCGCCTCCTGCTGGCGGGCCTGTTCGGCGACGGCACGGGCCACCCCGTCACCGCCGTCGGTGACCCCTGCCAGGCGATCTACGGCTGGCGTGGGGCCTCCGTCGCCAACCTCGACGACTTCCCCGAGCACTTCCCGCATGCCGACGGCCGGCCCGCCACCCGGCAGGCCCTCAGCGAGAACCGGCGCAGCGGCGGCCGGCTCCTCGACCTCGCCAACGGCCTCGCCGAGCCCCTGCGGGCCATGCACGCGGGCGTGGAAGCCCTCCGCCCGGCCCCCGGAGCCGAACGCGACGGACTGGTGCGCTGCGCGCTGCTGCGCACCCACGCCGAGGAGATCGGGTGGCTCGCCGACTCGATCGCCCACCTGGTGCGGACCGGCAAGGCACCTGGTGAGATCGCGGTCCTGTGCCGTACGGCGGCCGACTTCGCCGAGATCCAGGGTGCCCTGGTCGCCCGTGACGTCCCCGTCGAGGTGGTCGGCCTGTCCGGGCTGCTCCACCTGCCCGAGGTCGCCGACCTCGTCGCCGTGTGCGAGGTCCTGCAGGACCCGGGGGCCAACGCCTCCCTGGTACGGCTGCTGACCGGCCCGCGGTGGCGGATCGGCCCGCGCGACCTGGCGCTCCTCGGACGCCGGGCGCGGCTGCTCGTCGCCCACGCGCGCGCGGACGGCGACGACGACCCGGACCGACGGCTCGCCGAGGCGGTCGAGGGCGTCGACCCGGCCGAGGTGGTCTCCCTGGCCGACGCCCTCGACACGTTCCTGGAGACGCCCCTGGACGGCCGGGGCGGCGACGACGGGCTGCCGTTCTCGCCGGACGCGCGCGTGCGCTTCGCGCGGCTCGCCGCCGAGCTGCGCGACCTGCGCCGCTCCCTGTCCGACCCGCTGATGGACGTCCTGCACCGGGTGCTGGCCGTCACCGGCCTGGAGGTGGAACTGTCGGCGTCCCCGCATGCCCTGGCCGCCCGCCGCCGCGAGACCCTGTCGAACTTCCTGGACGTCGCCGCCTCCTTCGCCGCCCACGAGAGCGAGGCGTCCCTGCTGGCCTTCCTCGCTTTCCTGCGCACCGCCGCCCAGTACGAGAAGGGCCTCGACAACGCGCTGCCCGGCGGCGAGAACACGGTCAAGGTGCTCACCGCGCACCGCTCCAAGGGTTTGGAGTGGGACGTCGTCGCCGTCCCCGGACTGGTCACCGGCGCCTTCCCGAGCGGGCAGGGCCGGGAGAAGTGGACCAGCCAGGGCAAGGTCCTCCCGCACGCCCTGCGCGGCGACGCCGACACCCTGCCCGACGTCGGCAGCTGGGACGCACGCGGCATGAAGGCCTTCCACGAGGCCATGAAGGACCACCAGCACACCGAGGAACTGCGCCTCGGCTACGTCACCTTCACCCGCCCGCGCTCACTGCTGCTCGGCTCCGGCCACTGGTGGGGACCGAGCCAGAAGAAGCCTCGCGGCCCCTCCGGCTTCCTGCTGGCGCTGCACGACCACTGCGCGGCCGGGTACGGCGAGACCGAGGTCTGGGCGGAGCAACCGGAGGAGGACGAGGAGAACCCGGTCCTGCACCGTGCCGAGGCGGATCAGGTCTGGCCCCTGCCGCTGGACGAGACGGCCCTGGCCCGCCGCCGCGCCGCCGCCGCGACGGTCCTGGCCCACCTCGACGACCTCGCCGCCCGCGCGGACGCCCGCGGCCTCCCGCCGGCCGCGCACACACCGGACTCCCACGACGACCCGGACTGGCCCCCGCCCCCGCGGGACGACGCGCCTTCTTACGACGAGGCACCCCCTTTCGACGAGGCACCCCCCTTCGACGACGCACCGCCTTTCGACGACGGGGTCCCCGCCGAGGACGAGCCCGGCGACTGGGACTCCTGGAGCGCCGACCGCCCCGCCCCCGCGATCCCGCACCAGGCGACCTCCGGCGAGGGACGCACCCCCGGATCCCGCCGGGCGCCCGCTGCGGAACACGACCCGGAAGCCGCCCCGGAACACGGACGGGAACACGCCCCGGTACACGGACCGGAGCCCGCCCTGGAACACGGACCGGAACGCGTCCCGGAGCCCGAACCGGAACGCGTCCCGGAGCCCGAACCCGCGCACCTCACTCCGGAGGAAGCCCGCACCGTCGCCTCCTGGGACCGCGACCTCGACGCACTCACCGGAGAGCTTCGCCGTGCCCGGCAGAGCGTCGTCGACGTCCCCCTGCCGGCGACCCTGACCGCCTCCCAGCTGATGCGCCTGGCGGCGGACCCGGACGGCTTCGCACGGGAACTCGCGCGTCCCATGCCGCTCCCTCCGCAACCGGCCGCACGCCGTGGCACCCGTTTCCACGCCTGGGTCGAGACCCGCTTCGAGGCGCTCACCCTGCCCCTGCTGGAGCCCGAGGAGCTGCCCGGCTCCGACGCCGAGATCCTCGACGAGCAGGACCTGGAAGCCCTCAAGGCAGCCTTCGAACGCACTCCGTACGCCCGCCGCACCCCCCACCGCGTCGAGGCGCCCTTCCAGCTGGAGATCGCCGGCCGCGTCGTCCGTGGCCGGATCGACGCCGTCTACAAGGAGGGCGAAGGCCGGGAGGTGACGTACGAGATCGTCGACTGGAAGACGCACCGCTCCCGCACGGCGGACCCGCTCCAGCTCGCCGTGTACCGGCTGGCCTGGGCCGAACGGCACGGACTGCCCCTGGAGCGGGTCGCGGCAGCGTTCGTGTACGTACGCACCGGAGAGGTCGTACGCCCGGACCCGCTGCCGGACCGGGCCGCGCTGGAACGGCTGCTGCTGGACGACCCCCGGCCCGGCGCCCAGGAGGGACCCCCGCCCCGGCCGCGGCCCGGTCCGCAGTGTGACGAACCGCCCGAACCGGATGCCACCGCGGGCCGATAGGCTCGGGAGCATGAGCCAGACCCCGGACAGCGCCGTCCGCACGTACATCGAGCAGCACCGCGCCGCCTTCCTCGACGACCTCGCCGAGTGGCTGCGCATCCCTTCCGTGTCGGCGCAGCCCGACCACGCGCCCGACGTACGGCGCAGCGCCGACTGGCTCGCCGCCAAGCTCAAGGAGACCGGTTTCCCCACCGCCGAGGTCTGGCAGACCCCGGGCGCCCCGGCCGTCTACGCCGAGTGGCCCTCGGACGACCCCGGCGCCCCCACCGTCCTGGTCTACGGCCACCACGACGTGCAGCCCGCCGCCCGCGAGGACGGCTGGGACACCGAGCCCTTCGAGCCGGTCGTCCGGGACAACCGGCTCCACGCGCGCGGGGCGGCCGACGACAAGGGCCAGGTGTTCTTCCACACACTCGGTGTCCGCGCCCACCTGGCCGCCACCGGGCGCACCACCCCGGCCGTCCACCTCAAGCTGCTGATCGAGGGCGAGGAGGAGTCCGGCTCCCCGCACTTCCGCGCCCTGGTCGACAGCCGTGCGGACCGGCTCGCCGCCGACGCGGTGATCGTCTCCGACACGGGCATGTGGTCCGAGGACACGCCCACGGTGTGCACCGGCATGCGCGGACTCGCCGAGTGCGAGATCCGCCTGTACGGCCCGGACCAGGACATCCACTCCGGCTCCTTCGGCGGTGCCGTGCCCAACCCGGCGACCGCCGCCGCCCGCCTGGTCGCCGCGCTGCACGACGAACACGCGCGCGTGGCCGTCCCCGGCTTCTACGACGGCGTCGTGGAGCTGACCGACCGCGAACGCGCCCTCTTCGCCGAACTGCCCTTCGACGAGGCACAGTGGCTGCGCACCGCCAAGTCGTACGCCGCCCGGGGAGAGGCCGGGCACACCACCCTGGAGCGGATCTGGGCCCGCCCCACCGCCGAGGTCAACGGCATCGGGGGCGGTTACCAGGGCCCCGGCAGCAAGACGATCATCCCGTCCACGGCCATGGTGAAGCTGTCGTTCCGCCTGGTCGCGGGCCAGGACCCCGACCACGTCGAGAAGGCTGTCCGCGCCTGGATCGACGAACAGGTGCCCGACGGGATCCGGCACGAGACGGTGTTCGGCGCGGCCACCCGCCCGTGCCTGACCCCGCTGGACCACCCGGCGCTGCAGTCCGTGGTCCGTGCCATGAGCAGGGCCTTCCAGACCCCCGTCCGCTTCACCCGTGAGGGCGGCTCCGGGCCGGCCGCCGACCTCCAGGAGGTGCTGGGCGCCCCCGTGCTCTTCCTGGGCATCTCCGTCCCCTCCGACGGCT
The DNA here is from genome assembly GCF_059731885.1 of Streptomyces sp. Xyl84. NCBI lineage: Bacteria > Bacillati > Actinomycetota > Actinomycetes > Kitasatosporales > Streptomycetaceae > Streptomyces > Streptomyces sp. Xyl84. The sequence goes on along the minus strand of NZ_AP029182.1, from coordinate 2,553,563 downwards.
GGCACGCCCCGAACGAGAAGGTCGAGCTGGACCTGCTGCTCAAGGGCGTCGAGACCAGCGCGTACCTGTGGGGCGATCTCGCCGGGCACTGGCGCGATGCACCCTGACCCACCGCCGTCCGGGACGCCGTCGCACGAGGGGCACACTGGAGGGGCCGCCCCGCGCCCTTGACGTCCCGCCGGACCCGGCCCCCTCCTGCCGTACGTCCCGCTGAACCGCCGCCGAATCAACCGTTGCACCGGGGGAGTTGGAAGCACCCGTGACCACCTGGACCGACCACACCGCAGACCGCCCCGTCTCGCTCACCGCGCCCAGCGGCATCGACCGGGCCGCCCACCACCGGCTCGACGAGGCCTGGCTCGCCGCGGCATGGAGCCACCCCACCACCCGCTGCTTCGTGGTCTCCGGCGGCCAGGCACTCATCGACGAGACACCCGACGGCCGCACCGAACTCGTCATGACCCCGTCCTTCGAAGCCCCCCTCACCGAGGCGCACCGCTACTTCCTCGGCACCGACGACGAGGGCGTCAGCTACTTCGCGCTGCAGAAGGACTCGCTGCCCGGCCGGATGGACCAGTCCGCGCGCCCGGCGGGACTGCGCGAGGCCGGCCTGCTGCTGTCACCCCGCGACGCCGGTCTGATGGTGCACGCGGTGGCCCTGGAGAACTGGCAGCGGCTGCACCGCTTCTGCTCCCGCTGCGGGGAGCGCACCGTGATCGCCGCGGCCGGCCACATCCGCCGCTGCCCGGCCTGCGGCGCCGAGCACTACCCGCGCACCGACCCCGCGGTGATCATGGCGGTCACCGACGACGAGGACCGTATCCTCCTGGGCCGCCAGGTGCACTGGCCGGAGGGCCGCTTCTCCACGCTCGCCGGTTTCGTCGAGCCGGGGGAGTCCATCGAGCAGTCGGTGCGCCGCGAGGTCCACGAGGAGGTCGGCATCGCCGTCGGCGAGGTCGAGTACGTCGCCAGCCAGCCCTGGCCGTTCCCCTCCAGCCTCATGCTCGGCTTCATGGCGCACGCCACCTCCACCGACATCGACGTCGACGGCGACGAGATCCACGAGGCCCGCTGGTTCTCCCGCGAGGAGCTGCTCGCGGCGTTCGAGTCCGGCGAGGTCCTGCCGCCCTACGGCATCTCCATCGCGGCCCGGCTCATCGAACTCTGGTACGGCAAGCCGCTGCCGACGAGGACCTTCGTCTGAGCCAGGCCCAGGCCCAGGTCCCGACCGCGCCGGGCCCGCGCTGAGCGCGACAGCCCGGCAGTCCGGCAGGAGAGCACGCCGAGCCCCCCGGCCGCGGCCCCGCAGGCGCACGAAGGCGGCCCCCGTGATCCAGCGATCACGGGGGCCGCCTTCCGCGCGTGCCGAGCACGGTTCCCCGCACGGGGCAGGGGACGGACTCAGACGCCGATCTTCTGCTTGACCTGCGCCAGCGACGGGTTCGTCAGCGTCGACCCGTCCTCGAAGAGCACGGTCGGCACCGTCTGGTTGCCGCCGTTCGCCTTCTCGACGAAGGCCGCCGACTCCGGGTCCTGCTCGATGTTGATCTCGTTGTACGCGATGCCTTCGCGGTCCATCTGGCTCTTGAGCCGGCGGCAGTAGCCGCACCACGTGGTGCTGTACATCGTCACAGTGCCCGGCATGTCTCTCGCGCTCCTTCAGCGGGTCGGGGACGTAGTGGTCGCAGTCGATGAACGTACGTCACCGCCCCCCGCATTCCCACGGGGGGTATCGACGCCCGGGGGAGGCGGGTGAGTCCCGTCGCATTAGTACGACTGCGAGGGGCCGCCTGTGGACAACCAGCTCACCCGTCTCCCGCGACCTGGCAGCATGGCTGTGTGACAGCAGCAACGCACTCCACCCTCTTCCCGCAGGTACCGGACTCTGCCGACGCGGTGCTCGAAGGGCTCGACCCCGAGCAGCGCGAGGTCGCCACCGCGCTGCACGGCCCGGTGTGCGTGCTGGCGGGAGCCGGGACGGGAAAGACCCGCGCGATCACCCACCGGATCGCCTACGGCGTGCGCGCCGGGATCCTCCAGCCCTCCAGCGTGCTCGCCGTCACGTTCACCAACCGCGCCGCGGGCGAGATGCGCGGTCGGCTGCGCCAGCTCGGTGCCCAGGGCGTCCAGGCCCGCACCTTCCACTCCGCCGCCCTGCGTCAGCTCCAGTACTTCTGGCCGAAAGCGGTCGGTGGCACCATGCCCCGGCTCGTGGACCGCAAGATCCAGCTCGTGGCGGACGCGGCCGCGGCCTGCCGCATCCGGCTGGACCGCGGCGAGCTGCGGGACGTCACCGCGGAGATCGAGTGGGCCAAGGTCACCCAGACCGTCCCGGCCGACTACGCCCTCGCAGCAGCGAAGGCCGGTCGCGAAACCCCCCGTGACCCGGCCGAGGTCGCCCAGCTGTACTCGGTCTACGAAGACCTCAAGCGGGACCGCTCGGTCATCGACTTCGAGGACGTCCTGCTGCTGACCGTCGCCATCCTTCAGGACCGTCGCGACGTCGCCGAACAGGTCCGCGCCCAGTACCAGCACTTCGTGGTGGACGAGTACCAGGACGTCAGCCCCCTGCAGCAGCGCCTGCTGGAACTGTGGCTGGGGGAGCGGGACAGCGTCTGCGTCGTCGGTGACGCCAGCCAGACCATTTATTCGTTCACAGGAGCAACCCCCGACCATCTCCTCGACTTCCGCGTCCGGCACCCGCAAGCCACCGTCGTCAAACTGGTCCGCGACTACCGCTCCACCCCCCAGGTCGTCCGTCTCGCCAACGGGCTGCTCGCCCAGGCACGCGGCCGCGCCGCCGACCACCGGCTGGAACTGGTCTCGCAGCGCCCCGCGGGCCCGGAGCCGGACTACACCGAGTACGCGGACGAGCCCGCCGAGGCCGAGGGCGCGGCCCGCCGCATCCACGACCTCATCGCCTCCGGGGTCCCGGCGAGCGAGATCGCGGTCCTGTTCCGGACGAACGCCCAGTCCGAGATCTACGAGCAGGCCCTGGCGGACGCCGGGGTGCCCTACCAGCTGCGCGGCGCCGAGCGCTTCTTCGACCGGCCCGAGGTCCGCAAGGCGAGCGTCGCCCTGCGGGCCGCTGCCCGCTTCGGAGGCAACGACTCCCTCCTCGACGAGGCCGTCGACCTGCCTTCCCAGGTGCGTGCCGTGCTGTCGGGCGAGGGCTGGACCGCCCAGCCCCCGGCCGGCTCGGGTGCCGTCAGGGAGCGCTGGGAGTCGCTGGCCGCGCTGGTGAACCTCGCTCGGGACTTCGCCGCCGCCCGGCCGGGCGCCACCCTCGCCGACCTCGTGGCCGAACTCGACGAACGGGCGAACGCCCAGCACGCCCCCACCGTCCAGGGCGTCACCCTCGCCTCCCTGCACTCGGCCAAGGGCCTGGAATGGGACGTCGTCTTCCTCGTCGGCGTCGGCGAGGGCATGATCCCGATCACCTACGCCAGGACGGACGAACAGATCGAGGAGGAGCGCCGCCTGCTCTACGTCGGCGTCACCCGCGCCCGCGAGCGGCTGCACCTGTCCTGGTCCCTGACCCGCACGCCGGGCGGTCGTCCCAGCCGCCGCCCCAGCCGCTTCCTCGACGGACTTCGCCCCGGCTCGGCCGCCGTGGCCGGCCGGGGCGGCCGGGGCGCGGCCGGAGGGATCGAACGCGGGACCGCGGCGGCGGGGGGCACTGCGGCCCGGGGGCCGCAGGCCGCCACCCGGCGGATGCAGCGGGTTCCGGCCCGGTGCCGGGTCTGCGGCCGCACCCTCACCGACGCCGGCGAGATGAAGCTGATGCGCTGCGACGGCTGCCCCTCCGACATGGACGAGGGCCTGTACGAGCGGCTGCGCGAGTGGCGGGAGGAGCAGGCGCGGCTCAGCGGGCAGCCCGCCTTCTGCGTCTTCACCGACAGAACCCTGATGGCGATCGCCGAGGCCGCCCCCGACGACGCCCGCGAGCTGGCGCGCATCCCCGGTGTCGGGACACGTAAGCTGCGCCGTCACGGAGCCGATGTTCTCGCCATCTGCACAGGTCAGGAGCGTACGGGCACAGTGATCGACGACTGATGCGAACTCGTCGGAAAAATAGTTTGCGCATGCCCGGGGAATCCCCATAGGTTCTTGGTCACGGGAACAGCGGTCTTCCTTGAGGCCCTGACTCCGTGTTGTACTTGCATATCCGTACGGACTGGCTCACCCCAGTCCCCCAGACGCCGAGAGGAGGCGAGTCCAGTGATCAGCATCAAGAGCAGCTTCTTCAGCACCGCCAAAATGACCGATCGCTCGGTCGCTTCCCTGTGCATGCTCGGCGTCTCGGACCAGGGCACCGGTGTGTCCGGCGTTCGCGCCGTGCGCTCCGAGTCCTTCCTGTCCATCGCGGGTCTTCCTGTCCGCGAGCGCAATGAGCGACCGACCGAGGCACTGGAAGCAGTAGCGGCACAGGCGCATGCCTATGCCTTTGCGGCGGCCGGTGCCGGTATCCGGAAGCAGACGACGCAGCACCACCTGATGTGGGCCTTCCGTGGGCCAGAACCCTGGAGTGATCCAGCCTGATCGTCGATCAGGCCGGCGCCTTCAGGGCCGCGGAACCCCACCCGGGATCCGCGGCCCTTCTGTTTTTCCCGAACGGGGACGACAGACCGAAGGGGCCTCGGGACAAGAAAAGAACCCGGTACCCAGCCGACACCCGGCCGACCCGGCCGGACCGACCAGACGAGGAAGACCACCCGTGCAACTCGAAGCGCACGCCCCGTCCGTACCGCCTTCCGACACGATCCCCAAGCCCGGTCTCACGGAGGACCCCGCCTTGATCCCGCTCACCGCGCTCACCGCGCTCGACGACGCCATCGAGAACCTCGGCGTGCCCGTCCCCTGCCGTTCCTACGACCCGGAGGTCTTCTTCGCCGAGTCGCCGGCGGACGTGGAGTACGCCAAGTCCCTGTGCCGCACCTGCCCGCTGATCGAGGCCTGCCTCGCCGGCGCCAAGGAGCGGCGCGAGCCCTGGGGCGTCTGGGGCGGCGAACTGTTCGTCCAGGGCGTTGTCGTCGCCCGGAAGCGGCCGCGTGGCCGCCCGCGCAAGAACCCGGTTGCGGCATGAACATCGCAGGAACCATCGATCGCCCCCTCACGCACGACCCCCAGAAGCAGGCCCCGATGAAGCCGTCCGCCCCCAGCGAGCCCGCAGGCTCCGCCACCGAAGACGTCACCACCACCGGCGCGAACGACTCGCGACAGAACAGGACCCGAGAGATGCAACTCATCCCAGAAGCCATGGCTCGTGCGCATATGCAGGAGCGGCTGCACGAGGTGGAGCGCGAACGCCTGGCCGTGCGCCTGGTGACCGCCCGCCGGATGCAGCGCCGCGCCGAGCGCGCCTCGCGGCGCGCCCGCCGCGCGCTCGCCATGGCGGTCATGCAGTAACCGCCACACCGCTCAGCGGTGGCCTCCCGGCCGGGAAGGCGCCTCTGCGTTCGCGGGGCCGGTCCGTTCGCACGGACCGGCCCCGCGGTGCGTCACGCCCGCCGTCCCCGGCGCGGAGGTATCGTCACCCCGTGACGCGTCCCTGCGCAGACCCCGACGGAGAGCCCGGCGCCCACGGAGCCGGCGGCGACGCCCGGCGGCCGCCCGTGAGCTGCGCCCGCTGCGGCACCTCGGCGCCACAACCGCCTCCCACCTGGACCTGTTCCGTCGAGGACGGAGTGCGCCGCTACTTCTGCGACGCCTGCTCCCGTGAGCACCTGCGGTCGATCGAGGGACGGCTCGACTCCGCCTGGTGGTGATCCCCTGTGCGGCTCACGCCTCGACGACGGCCTCTTCCTCCTCCTCCGCCCCGGTGACGAAGCCCGGCAGCCACTCCTCCAGCTCGTCCCTCAGCCGTACCGTGGCGCCCAGCTGGCACAGCACGCCGATCGTGCTCAGCGTCACACGGTGGATCAGCAGGTACGCCGGGGGCAGATTGAGCCGTTTGCCCAGCTGGTAGGCGGGGGAGCGGGGATCGGCGATGCGGGCCGCCTGGCTGCGCATCCAGCCCCGGGTGAACGTGAACTCCTCCACCTGGGCCGGTTCGATGATCGGCAGCAGGTAGTCGAGCACGGCGTCCGGGTCCAGCTCGATCGACTCCTTGACGAAGCCCTCCGCGCACAGCATGTCGTAGACCGCGTCGGCCTCGCCGTCCAGCGTCATCCGCAGGGACGCGCCGATCGGCTCCGGCAGGCCGCCGGGCAGCCGGTCGACGGTGCCGAAGTCCAGGACACCCAGGCGCCAGTCGTCCTCACCCTCGGGGCCGCCGGGGAGCAGGCGGAAGTTGCCCGGGTGCGGGTCGGCGTGGAGCAGGCCGGTGCGGGCGGGGCCCGAGAACAGGAACCGGGCGAGGAGCTGGCCGGCGCGGTCGCGCTGCTCCTGGGTGCCGTCCGCGATCACCTCCGCCAGCGGGACACCGTCGATCCACTCGGTGACCAGGACCTGCTCGCACTGGTGGACCACCGCCGGGACCACGACGTCCGGGTCGTCCGCGAACTCCTCCGCGTGCGCCTGCTGCGCCTCCGCCTCCAGGCCGTAGTCCAGTTCCTCGGAGACCCGGTCCCTCAGCTCCGCGATGAGGGGCTTGATGTCCATGCCGGGGATCAGCGGCCCCAGCAGGCGGGCGAACCTGCTCAACTGCGCCAGGTCGGACAGCAGGGCCTCACCGGCACCGGGGTACTGGACCTTGACGGCCACCTCACGGCCGTCGTGCCACACCGCCCGGTGCACCTGGCCGATGGAGGCCGCCGCGGCCGGTTTGTCCTCGAACTCCTCGAACAGCGCACGCCAGTCCGTCCCCAGCCGCTCCTCCAGCACGGCGTGCACCGTGCGCGTCGGCATCGGCGGCGCGGCTTCCTGGAGCTTGGTCAGAGCCGCCCGGTAGGGGCCGGCGACCTCCTCGGGCAGCGCCGACTCGAAGACGGACAGGGCCTGCCCGAACTTCATCGCGCCGCCCTTCAGCTCGCCGAGCACCTTGAAGAGCTGATCGGCCGTGCGCTGCTGCAGCTCCCGGCCGACGATCTCCGCGGACTCGCCCACGATCCGTTTGCCGAGGCCCCAGGTCGCTCTCCCGGCGAAGCCGAGCGGGAGCGCGGCGAGCTTGGCGGTCCGGGTGACCGCCTTCCGGGGAAGATCAGACATGCGCCCTCCAAGTCCCAGCAAGCCGTGTCGCGTCCGCCTGCGGGCGGGGCGTGGACGACGGCTGTTGCCCCGCCATTGTCGCGCGTGGACCGGCCTCCTTTGAGGTGTCTTCCGCCACGGAATCGCGCACCGCCCCGCAGGCGCAGTCCGGATGCGGCCACACCGGGCGCCCGTGCCAGTTCAGCGCGGGCGCCGACACTTCCCAGCGGGCGCCCGCGCTGGAGGGCGAGTCCCCGTCCAGGAAGGCCAGCGCGTGGGCCGCCGCCAGTCCCGCGACGGTCGTGGCGAGGGCCAGGTCGCAGGGGCGTACCCGGGGCTGCCTGCCGGACCGCCACTGGGCCACCAGCCGCGGCCACGTCTCGTCCCGGTCCGCGCGCCCCCGGTGCAGACACTCCGCGCAGCTCGTCAGCCCGGGCAGGACCAGGGGCCCCACGACACCGGTGGCCTCCACCACCCCGGCGTACAGATGAGGGGTGCCCGACGCGATCAGGGGAGCCGCCGCGGCCGGATCGGGCGCGTACACCGAGACGTCGTCGCGCGGGGCGAGGACGACCAGTGAATGACCGGTCTCCTCCGCCCCGGACGGCGTCCCCCGGCCTTGGCGCACCGGACGGCCCGGGGCGGCCCGGCGCACGGCCCGGCGCGCCGCGGCGTCCCTGCGCTCACCCACGGCGTCGGCGGGCAGCCCTCCGGGGGCGACGTCCCACGGTTCCACGCAGCCGCCGTCCATCACCTCGACCTCGCCGACACCCGCACCGGACAGCAGGGCGGCCAGCACCGCCCCCACCCGGCCCGCGCCGCGCACCTGCACCCGCATACCGCGCCGGGCGGCCAGCCGGTCGATCGCCTCACCCGGTTCACGGGTCAGGACGGACAGGGCGGCGAGGTCGGGCCCCAGCCGGTCCATGACCTCTTTCCTCGCCCGCAGCTCACCGGCCTCCGCGCCGCCGCCGCGCGCGTCGTCCAGAAGACCGGCGCGGGCCAGCCGCTCCACGAGCAGGTCGACATGCCCCTCGGGCAGGTCCATGCGGTGGCCCTGCTCCCGCAGCAGGGGCAGTCCGCGTGTGCCGTTGAGCAGGTCGAGGAAGCTCCCCGTCGCGGTGTCGACGGGTCCCAGGGTCAGGGCGTGCGCGGGTGTCATCCCGAACTGCACGGTGTTGAGATCGCGCCAGCCGCGCCGCAGCGCGGGTTTCACCATCGGATGCATGAGCGGCCCCCGTAGCCGGATGGATGAGACAGCAGGAAGAGAAACGGATGAGACAGCAGAAAGGGGAGGGGAACGAGAGGGAAGAGAGGTACGGCTGCCGGGGAGCCGGTCATGCTCCGCCGACGAGTGCCAGCATGCCCGCTCCCGCCGGACGGTGCCGAAAGTTGTCCACAGGCGGTGGGGATTCGTCGTACGAATCGGACCGTCGGTGGGGGATCGGCGGGGAACCGTCCGGCAGCCGGGACTTCCACCGCGTACACCCGGTAACGTCGGGGCGTGTCCGCCGACCCACTGCACCGCGCCGGAACGCCGCAACGCGGCAGGACGAGCCCGCCGCCGAGCGGCCCGGCGGCGGGTCCCATCGAGGTCCGCAGGAGTACCCGCCGCCGCAGGACGGTCTCCGCGTACCGCGACGGCGACCGCACCGTCGTGCTCATCCCCGCCCGGATGTCCGAGGCGGAGGAGCGGCGCTGGGTGAACGTCATGCTCGGCAAGCTGGCCGCCCAGGAGAGCCGCCGGTCGCCCGGTGACACGGAACTGGCCGCTCGCGCCGCACGGCTCTCGGCGCAGTACTACGACGGCAGGGCGCGGCCCGCCTCGGTCCGCTGGGTCACCAACCAGAACACCCGCTGGGGCTCGTGCACCCCGGCCGAGGGCAGCATCCGGCTCTCGCACCGTCTCCGGGGCATGCCCGAGTACGTCGTCGACTACGTACTCCTGCACGAACTGGCCCACCTGCTGGTGCCCGGTCACGGCCCCGACTTCTGGCGTCTCCTGGAGGCCTACCCGCGCACCGAGCGGGCCCGCGGCTACCTGGAGGGGGTGGCCGCGGCGGCGCGGCTGCCGCATCCGCCCGCCGACCCGGACGAGTGAGCGCTCGTCCCTCCTGAAACGGCGAGCGGGGCGCCCCGAGGGGCGTACGCCACGGCCGCGCGGGGATTGTGTACCGGGTCTGTACCGGCTTGGTCCGGTGTCGGACTTTGCCGCTAGCCTGACGCGACGCACTCGCACTCGGGATGGGGGACGGTCGTTACGCATGCCCAGGGAATTCCAACGCGGCCACAAGGCCAGGATCAGTGACCTGACCGCGGGCACGGATCTGTACGTGGGAGTACAGATCTCCGGCCCCGGACTGACCTTCGACATCAGCTGCTTCGGACTCGACGCCGGGGAACGGCTCTCCGACGACCGGTACTTCGTCTTCTTCAACCAGCCGAAGTCCCCCGAGGAGGCCATCCAGCTGCTGGGCGCGCAGGCCGGCGACACGGAGTCCTTCAGGGTCACGCTCGACCGGATCCCGCCGCAGATCCAGAAACTGTCGTTCACGGCGACCATCGACGGCGCGGGGCAGATGTCGCAGATCGCCCCCGGCTACCTGCGCATCGTCGCGGGCGGCGAGGAGGTGGCCCGGTACGCCTTCACCGGCGCGGAGTTCTCCACCGAGCGGGCCGTGATGCTGGGGGACATCTACCTCAAGGACGTCTGGCGGTTCGCCGCGGTCGGACAGGGGTTCGACGGCGGCCTCGAAGCCCTCCTGAAGAACTTCGGCGGCGAGGTACTGGAAGAAGAGGCACCCGCCCCGGCAGCACCGCAGCAGGCGCAGTCCGGCGGGGCACCCGGCTTCGCCCCGCCCGCCCAGGCGGCCGCTCCACCCCCCTTCGGCGCCCCCGCCGGCTCGCCGCCCGCCTCCCCGGCCCCGTCGGCACCCGCTCCGGCCCCGGCGGCCCCGCCGCAGCCCGCCGCCCAGGGCTACGCGCCGCCCCCCGGATCCACTCCGCAGCCCGGCCCGCCGGCACCGGCGCCCGCCCCCTCCGTGCACGCCGCACCGACCCTCATCGCGCCCGTGAACCCGCCCGGAGGCACCGTCCCGCCGCCGGCCCCGGCTCCGGCGCCCTACGGCCAGCCGGGCCACCAGCCGCCGTACGGCCAGCCGGCCCCCGGCCCGGCGGCACCCCCGCCCCCGGGCTACGGCCGGCCCCCGGCGCCCCACGCCCCGACCGCGCCGCCCGGTTACGGCCAGCCCGCGCCGCCCGCCGATTACGGCCGGCAGCCGCAGTTCGGGCAGGTCCCCGGACAGCCCGCCCCCTACGGGGCTCCCCAGGGCGGCGGCCACGCACCCCAGGGCGCCGGTGTGGCCGCCGCGCTCCAGCGGTTCAAGGAGACGCCCACCGGTCAGCGCTGGACGCTGCAGAACGGCAAGCTGATCCGCGCCGACCTCGGCACGGGCGGGCAGCCCGTCCTCGCCCGGCAGGGCAGCATGGTGCTCTACCAGGGCAAGGTCGACTTCAGCTACAAGGGCGCCGGCTTCGCGGGCCGCATCGTCGGCAACGCCACCGGCCAGGAGATGCAGCTCATGCGCTGCACGGGCCAGGGCCAGGTGTTCTTCGCCGAGAACTCCGCCCACCTGCACCCGGTCGAACTGCAGGGCGACGCGATCTGCGTCTCGGCGGAGAACGTCCTCGCCTTCGACGAGAGCCTGCAGTACGAGGTCCGCCGCATCGAGGGGCACGGCATCCCCGGCGGCGCGCTGTTCACGATGCAGTTCCAGGGCACCGGCACCGTCGTCGTCAAGACGCACGGCACGCCCGTCGTCCTGCCGGTGACCCCGACGACGTTCGTCGACTCCAACGCCGTCGTCGCCTGGTCCGCCGCCGCCCAGGTGATCGTCTCCAGCCAGGTGCGCATGCGCCGCAACGCCTACCCGGGACACACCGGGGAGGGCGTCAACCTGCAGTTCCGGGCCGCGCCCGGCAACTTCGTCGTCGTCCAGCCCTACGAGGTCTGAGGGAGCCCGTCATGAACCAGCCGCTCGCGGGCTACGCCCCCGCACCCGTCACCGCCCGCATGGAGAACCACGGCAGCCACATGCTGAAGGTCGCCATGCAGACCGGGAACGACCTCTTCGCGCGCGTGGGGTCGATGGTCGCCTACGAGGGCTTCGTCCAGTACGAGCCCAACCCGCCGGCCGTGCGCCAGATCGCCCGGGACTGGATCACCGGCGAGGGCGCGCCGCTGATGAAGTGCACCGGCGACGGCCTGCTCTACCTCGCCGACTACGGTGCCGACGTGGTCGTCATCAACCTGGGCGGGGACGCCATCTCGGTCAACGCCACGAACCTGCTGGCCTTCGACGCGCACCTCCAGTGGGGCGTGGAGCGGGTCAAGGGACTGGCGAAGTTCGCCGGGCAGGGCCTGTGGAACACCAAGATCTCCGGCCAGGGGTGGGTCGCGCTGACCTCCCGCGGCAAGCCGATCGTCGTCGACTGCGGCGGCGGGGAGGACGAGACCTACGTCGACCCGGACGCGCTCGTCGCCTGGTCACCGAACCTGAAGGTGAAGGGCAAGCGGAGCTTCAAGGCGCAGTCCCTGATCGGGCGGGGCAGCGGCGAGGCCTACCAGATGGCGTTCTCCGGACAGGGCATCGTCGTCGTCCAGCCCAGCGAGGACAGCACCGACCGCCTCCGGATCCGGGGCTGAGGGGGAGACAGAACATGCAGAGCCCGCTTTTCGCCCACAACGACGTCCAGAGCCAGGAGCGCTGGAGTCTGCAGAACAAGCAGATGCTGCGCGTCGTCCTGGAGGGCCACGACGACATCCTGGCCCGCAAGGGGACGATGGTCGCCTACCAGGGCATGGTCGAGTTCGACGCCGAGTACCAGAACAACGACCAGGGGCGCGCGCGTGCCTACACGGGCGAGGGCCTGGACCTGATGCGCTGCCACGGGCAGGGCACCGTCTTCCTCGCCAACCTCGCCCAGTACGTGCACGTCATGGACGTCGAGCAGGACGGCCTCACGGTCGACAGCAGCTACGTCCTGGCGATGGACTCCTCGCTGCACCACGAGGTCATCGCCGTCGACAGCATGTACGGCATCTCCGGCTCGGGGAAGTACCAGCTGAACATCACGGGCCGCGGCAAGGTGGCCCTGATGACCTCCGGGGCGCCGCTGATGATGCAGGTGACGCCCGACAAGTACGTCAACTGCGACGCGGACGCCATCGTCGCCTGGTCCACGGGGCTGCGGGTGCAGATGCAGGCCCAGACCCACTCCTCGGGGGTGTGGCGGCGCCGCGGCAACACGGGGGAGGGCTGGGAGCTGAGCTTCATGGGCAGCGGCTACGCGCTCGTCCAGCCCAGTGAGCTGCTGCCGCCGCAGAACGCGGTGATCGGGCAGGGCCTCGCCGCGCAGTTCGGCATGGGCCAGCAGGGGGCCCGGGGGCAGAACCAGGGCAACGTCTGGAGCTGAGCGGGCGGGCCTGCGAGGCCGGACACGGGTGAGGGGCGACCGCCGACGTGGTCGCCCCTCCCATCCACCCTGACGGGCCCCGTTCAGAGCCTGGCCCGCGTGGCCTCCAGCAGCCGTACGACCGACTCGTCCGCCACGTCCGGCACCTCGTCGAAGGCGAACCAGCGCAGATCCAGCGACTCGTCGGAGATCGCCTCGACGGCCCCGGGCGGGGCGAGCACGGCGTACTGCACGTCGAGGTGCCAGTGGCACGGCGGCGGGATCGGATGCCGGTCCAGCCGCACCGGACCGCCCGGGAGCAGAGTGAGCCCCGCGATGCCGGACTCCTCCGTGGCCTCCCGCAGTGCGGCGGCCGCGACGGTGGCGTCGCCCGGTTCGCAGTGGCCGCCCATCTGCAGCCACATGCGCAGCTTCTTGTGCAGGGTCAGCAGCACCCGGCCGCGCTCGGGGTCGATCACCAGGGCGCTCGCGGTGATGTGCCCCGCCCCGCAGGCCTTCCACATGCCGTCCGGGTGCGCGGCCAGATGGTCCAGGTAGGCCTGGCGCAGCTCCGTCTGGTCCTCGTAGCCCTTGAGCACGAGGACCGCGTCGTCGAAGAGGCTCACTCGGCGCCGTCGTCCTTGCCCTCGCCGTCCGAGGGGCCCTTGTCCCCGTCGCCGTCCCCGGCCTGGCCCTCGTCCGCGTCCTTCTTGTGCAGGTCCGGCTTGCCGCGCGCCGCCTCGCCGAGCATCTTGTCCAGCTCGGAGAAGTCCAGCTGCTCGCGGTGCACGAAGCCGTCCGGGTCGTCCAGGTCGGCGGCGGTCGGCAGCATGTCCGGGTGGGCCCACAGGGCGTCCCGGCCCTCGACCCCGCGCGCGTCCGTGAGCGAGGCCCACAGACGGGACGCGTCCCGCAGCCGGCGCGGACGCAGCTCCAGGCCGATCAGCGTGGCGAACGTCTGCTCGGCAGGGCCGCCCGAGGCCCGGCGGCGGCGCAGCGTCTCCCGCAGCGCGTCGGCGGACGACAGACGGGGCTTCGCGGCGGCGTGCACCACCGCGTCCACCCAGCCCTCCACGAGCGCCAGGGCGGTCTCCAGACGAGCCAGGGCGGCCTTCTGCTCCGGGGTGTCCTCCGGCTGGAACATGCCCTGCTGGAGGGCGTCCTGCAACTGCTCGGGGTTCTGCGGGTCGAACTGGCCGACCACGTCCTCCAGCTTGGCGGTGTCGACCTTGATCCCGCGCGCGTAGCCGTCGACCGCGCCGAACAGGTGCGAACGCAGCCACGGCACGTGCGCGAACAGCCGCTGGTGGGCGGCCTCGCGCAGCGCGAGGTACAGCCGCACCTCCTCCTGGGGCACCCCCAGGTCCTTGCCGAACTTCTCCACGTTCACCGGGAGCAGCGCGGCCTTGCCGGCCGGGGCGAGCGGCAGGCCGATGTCGGTCGAGCCGACGACCTCGCCGGCCAGCACGCCCACGGCCTGCCCGATCTGCGTGCCGAACATGGCGCCGCCCATGGAGCGCATCATGCCGATGAGCGGGCCGGCCATGGCCTGCATCTCCTCGGGCAGCACGTCGCCCATGGCACTGCCGACGCGCTCGGCGACCGGGTCGACCAGCTCCTGCCAGGCGGGAAGGGTCGCCTCGACCCACTCCGCGCGCGACCACGCCACCGTCGAGGCGGCGCCCGAGGGCAGGGACGTCGCGTCGTCCAGCCACAGGTCGGCCAGGCGGACGGCCTCCTGGACGGCGGTGCGCTCGGCGGCGCCGACGCTGGCGTCCTTCGTGCCGTCGGAGGTGCCCTGGGAGACCGTCTGGCGGGCGATCTGCTTGGCCATGTCCCAGTTCACCGGGCCGCCCTCGTAGGAGAGCATCTGGCCGAGCTGCTGGAAGGCGGCGCCCAGGTCGGTGGGGTTCAGCGAGCCGAACATCGCTGCGAGCGGATTGTCGGCGCCGGGCCCGCCAAAGCCTCCGGCTCCGGGCAGCCCGAAACCGAACGGGTTGGCCGGCCCCTGCCCACCGCCGCTCTGCTGGTCCTTCTTCTTGCCCTCGTCGCCGTCGTCCGGCTCCTCCGGCGGAAGGCCGAATCCGAATGGGGTGTCACTCACGGGGTTCCTCGGCTGGTAAGGCCACCGGTTCTTTCCGGCGGCGCGGCTGCCCGACAACACCACCCAGCGTAGACACCGTGAGCGGTTCGGGGCTCGGTGCTTCGCCGACAGGACGCCTGCGGCAGGATGGATGCCACCTGGTACGTACGCGTCGTTCGCGCCCGTATGGAAGACAACCGCTGGAGACGCCCGGTGAGTTCCCCAGATCCACAGGTTCGCGCAGCGCGAAACCATGAAAGCACCCCCGCCGTGCGCGGGCCCGTCGTCGCGGTCACCGGAGCCGCGAGCGGGGTCGGTGCCCTGCTCACCGAGCGGCTGGCCGCGTCCGCCGAGGTCAGGCAGGTCATCGCGATCGACGAGCGGCGCGGGGAGTGCGCGGCGGCGCAGTGGCACGTCCTCGACGTGCGGGACCCGGCGATCGCCGACCGGCTGCGCGGCGCCGACGTCGTGGTGCACCTGGCGCTCGACCTCGACCTGGAGACCGACCCCGCCGCGCGCAGCGCCTACAACGTCCGGGGGACGCAGACCGTGCTGACCGCGGCCGCCGCGGCCGGCGTGCACCGGGTGGTGCTGTGCACCTCGGCGATGGTCTACGGGGCGCTGCCGGAGAACGAGCTGCCGCTGTCCGAGGACGCCGAACTGCGGGCGACCGCGGAGGCGACCGGCGTCGGGGACCTGCTGGAGATCGAGCGGCTGGCGCGGCGCGCGCCCCGGGCGCACCCAGGACTCAACGTCACCGTCGTCCGCCCGGCGGTCCTGGTCGGGGGCACCGACACCGCGCTGACCAGGTACTTCGAGTCGCCCCGCCTGCTGGTGGTGGCCGGGTCGCGGCCCGCCTGGCAGTTCTGCCACGTCGAGGACCTGTGCAGCGCGCTGGAGTACGCCGTGCTGGAGAAGGCGGAGGGGGAGCTGGCCGTCGGCTGCGACGGCTGGCTGGAGCAGGAGGAGGTCGAGGAGCTGAGCGGGATCCGGCGGATGGAGCTGCCGTCGGCGGTCGCGCTCGGCGCGGCGGCCCGGCTGCACCGGATCGGGCTCACCCCGTCCCCGGCCGGGGACCTCGCCTACACGATGTACCCGTGGGTGGTCAGCGGGAGCCGGCTGCACGACGCCGGGTGGCGGCCGAAGTGGACGAACGAGGAGGTCCTCGCGGAGCTGCTGGAGGAGGTCGCCGGGCGGCACACGGTGGCCGGACGCCGGCTCGGGCGCAAGGACGCGACGGCCGCGGGCGCGGCGGGCGCGACGGTCGCGCTGCTGGGCGCCGCCGCGGTGGTGCGCCGGGCCCGCAAGGCCCGACGCCGCATCTGACGGGCGGCCGCCCCGCCCGGCCGCCCCGGCCCGGCAGCCCCGCCCGGCCGCCGTACCCGGGGGCTGCCGCCCGGCCGGCCCGGCGTCGTAGGAGGCTCCAAAGCCGTACGCGTGTGTGCGGGGCGATCACGCTATTCCGTGTCCTCGCGCGCGTGCGGCACGATGGGGGCATGGCACCCATCCACGATCACCCCGGCGAGTACGCGGCCGGCGACCCCATCAAGCTCATCGGCATCCGGGAGACCGCGCTGTCCCTGGACGAGGTCTTCCGGGCCGTCGGGGACGACGCGGCCGGGGGGACGGCGCTGTTCGTGGGGACCGTGCGCAACCATGACGGGGGCGCCGACGTCGACGAGCTGGGCTACTCCTGCCACCCCAGCGCCGAGGCCGAGATGCGGCGGATCGCCGAGAAGGTCGTGGCCGAGTACCCGGTGCGGGCGCTCGCCGCCGTCCACCGGGTGGGGGATCTGAAGGTCGGCGATCTCGCTGTCGTCGTCGGCGTGTCGTGCCCGCACCGGGGCGAGGCCTTCGAGGCCTGCCGGAAGCTGATCGACGACCTCAAGCACGAGGTGCCGATCTGGAAGCACCAGAGGTTCTCCGACGGTACGGAGGAGTGGGTTGGGGCCTGCTGAGACGGGCCGGTGCCCGCGGGGCCCGCGCCGGGTGACGCGGCCGCTGCCCGGCGCCGCTCCCGTGCCGCGTCCCCGGTTGCGTAACCGGCACCCTGGCCCGAGCGTTGTCAGTGCGGATGGTTAATCTGCTGATCAGTCACTCGCGGTCGCTCGATTGGGGTAGGGAGGTCGGCATGGCAGCGCTCGCCTGGTTGCTGATTCCACTCGTGGCCGGGATAGCCGCCGGTCTGTGGGGGAGCTGGGCCAACCGCACGCGCAGGATCCGCAGCGACGGCCCCGAACTCGACGGGTACAACCGCTTCCGCGAAGCCATGGAGAGGTCCACGTCCGGCACCTGAAGCGGGGACGGCGGACGGCCGCCCTGACGGTGCGCCGACAGGCCCGTCCCGTACTGTCGAGACATGCCACGCCGCACCGCGACGATGCTCGCCTCCACCCTGATGCTGATCGCGCTCCTGTGCGCGGGAGTGTTCCTCCCGGTGCCGTACTCGGAGATGTCCCCGGGACCCACGGTCAACACCCTCAGTGAGCACGACGGCGAGCCGGTGCTGCAGGTCAGCGGGCACAAGACCTATCCGACGGACGGCCATCTGAACATGACCACCGTCCGGGTCACCAGCCCCGACTACCGGATGAACCTCGTGGAGGCCGTCTACGGCTGGCTCGCCCACGACAACAAGATCGTCCCGCACGACACGCTCTACCCGGACGGCAAGACCGAGGAGCAGTCCAGCCAGGAGAACGCCGAGGAGTTCAGCCAGTCCCAGGAGAGCGCGAAGGTCTCCGCGCTGAAGGAACTCGGCATCCCGGTGCAGAGCTGGGTGATCGTCTCGACCGTGGTCAAGGGCACCCCGGCGCAGGGCAGGCTGCACGCCGGTGACGTCATCAAGGCCGTGGACGGCACCCCGGTCAAGGAGCCCGCCGACGTCGCCAAGCTGGTCACCAAGCACAAGCCGGGCCAGGACGTCGTCTTCACCATCGTCCCCGCCAAGGACCAGGCCGCCGCCGAGAAGGCGCACAGGACGGCGACGGCCACCAAGGACGTCACCCTCACCACGGCGAAGTCCGACGACGGCGGTCCCCAGCGGGCCGTCGTCGGCATCTCCGCGGGGACCGACCACACCTTCCCGTTCACGATCGACATCAAGCTCGCGGACGTCGGCGGTCCCAGCGCCGGCCTGATGTTCGCGCTGGGCCTCTACGACAAGCTCACCCCGGGCAGCCTGACCGGCGGCAAGTTCGTGGCCGGCACCGGGACGATCGACGACGACGGCAAGGTCGGGCCGATCGGCGGCATCGAGCTGAAGACCATCGGCGCACGCGACAAGGGCGCCCAGTACTTCCTGACGCCCGCCGACAACTGCGCGGCCGCCGCGAAGGACACGCCCTCCGGACTGACCCTGGTCAAGGTCGGCACCATCGGCGACGCGCTCGGCGCCCTCAAGGACATCCGTTCCGGTAGGACGGCGGACCTGCCCACCTGCACGGCCAAGGGCTGACCCGCCACCGGCCCCCGACGCTGCCGTGCGCGGCCGGAGCCCCAGGCCCCGGCCGCGCACGCTCACAGCCCCCCACCGCGCTGAGAGCCCTCACGGTGTCTCTCACAGGCCCCACCGCGCTCACAGCCCTCCGCCGGTCCGCCCGCACAGCCCCCGGCGCTCAGAGGGCGCCCCAGCGCCCCCGGGCGCCCCCAGGGCGCCCCAGCCCCCCGCGCTCGCGGAGCAGCCCCCCCCGCAAGCCCCCTCGCGCCTCAGTCCTCGAACGTGGCCGCCAGGGCTTCCGCCAGGCCCGGTACCAGCCCGGAGCCGGTGAGGACCTCCGTAACGGAGTCCTTCTCCCGCAGGCGCAGCGCCGAGTCCCGGGAGCCGTCGCGCAGCACGGCGACCGTCATGCGGACCTCCTGGCGCTCGGGGTGGCCGGCCACCCACTGGGTGAGCTTCGTCTCGTCCAGCCCCTGCGGGACCTGGGCCTCGGCGGACGGCGGCAGCATCAGGCGCTCCACGGTGAGGGCGCATCCCGCGACCGCGTCGGGCCAGGCGATCGTGGCGAGGAACTCGTCGAGCGGGCGGTCCGCGGGGACCTCGTCCTGCTCGATCGGGGTGAGACCGGAGGTCTCCGGCTCGTCCTGGAGGCCGAGCTGGGCGGCGAGGGCGGGTTCCTCGGTCCGCAGCCGTGCGGTGTCGACGAGGGCGAAGAGGCGAGCGGGCTGGTCCCAGCCGAGGCCGGAGGCGTACTCGTCGATCTCGAGTACGGCCCGGGTGAGCGGGTTCGCTGCCATGGGAGTGTTGGACATGGTCACAATCCTGCCTCGTTCCCGGCCGGAATCGGGAACCGAATAAACGGTGAGTAAGTTGCATAGGTGTGCGCCCGCGATCGGAGGGCGCACCGTACGGTCCGCGGACACGGGGGCCTGACGCAACGACAGCGAACCACCAGCGAACTTCGAGGTGCGCACCTTGGCTTTCCAGATGCCGGACCGCGGCGGAGGCCCGTCCGGGCCGCGGATCAGAGTCGGCCGCCCGTCCCGGCGAGCCCGGACCCTGCTGATGACACTGGGCGTCCTTGCCGCTCTCGGCATCGCGTTCACGATGTTCGCGGGCTTCTGGACGGACTGGCTGTGGTACCGGTCGGTGCACTACTCGTCCGTGTTCACCACCACACTGTGGACCAAGATCGGGCTGTTCCTCGTCTTCGGCCTGCTGATGGCGCTGGCCGTGGGGTTCAACGTCTGGCTCGCGCACCGGCTGCGGCCCCCGCTGAGCGCCATGTCGATGGAGCAGCAGAACCTCGACCGCTACCGGATGGGCATCGCGCCGTACAAGAAGTGGCTGCTGTGCGGGATCACGGCCGTGGTGGGCCTGATCGCGGGGGCCTCCGCCGCCGGCCAGTGGCGGACCTGGCTGCTGTGGGTCAACGGCGTGCCGTTCCACAGGACCGACCCGCAGTTCCACCTCGACGTCTCGTTCTACGCCTTCGACCTGCCCTGGTACCGCTTCCTGCTGGGCTTCGGCTTCGCCGCCGCGATCCTGTCCCTGATCGCCGCGGTGCTGACCCACTACCTGTACGGCGGACTGCGGGTCACCAGCCCCGGCGCGCGGGCCACGGCCGCGGCCACCGGGCACCTGTCGGTCCTGCTCGGTGTCTTCGTCGCGCTGAAGGCCGTCGCGTACTGGCTCGACCGGTACGGGCTCGCGGTCAAGTCCAGCGACTTCAAGGCCACCGACAACTGGACGGGCCTGAGATACGTCGACGCCAACGCCTACCTGCCGGCCAAGACGATCCTGTTCTGCATCGCCGTCATCTGCGCGCTGCTGTTCTTCGCCACGCTCTGGCGGCGCACCTGGCAGCTGCCGGTGATCGGGTTCGGCCTGATGGTGCTCTCGGCGATCCTCATCGGCGGTCTGTACCCGGCGATCGTCCAGAAGTTCCAGGTGCAGCCCAACGAGCAGGCCAAGGAAGCACCGTACGTCGCGAAGAACATCGAGGCGACGCGTGAGGCGTACGGCATCGACCACACCGAGGTGTCCGACTACGACGGCACGAGCAGCACCAAGGACAGGTCGACGCTGCGCGACCAGGTGGACAAGACGGCGAGCGTCCGCATCCTCGACCCGAACATCGTCTCGCCCACCTTCCAGCAGATCCAGCAGATCCGCGGGTTCTACACCTTCCCGAACAACCTGGACGTGGACCGGTACCCCACCAAGGACGGCAAGGTCCAGGACACGGTCGTCGGCCTGCGCGAGCTGAACTTCGACGGCATCAAGAAGAACTGGATCAACAGCCACTTCCGTTACACCCACGGTTACGGCGTGGTCGCCGCCAAGGGCACCGAGGCCAGCAACGGCGAGCCGGTCTTCACCGAGAAGAACCTGCCGTCCACCGGCGACCTCGGCACCTACGAGCAGCGCGTCTACTACGGCGAGAAGACCACCACCTACTCGATCGTCGGCGGTCCCCAGAAGGAGATCGACTACTCGAACAACGACGGCGAGAAGACCACCAGTTACCAGGGCGGGAGCGGTGTCAGCCTGTCCAGCCCGGTCAACCGGGCCGCGTACGCGCTGGCGTTCGGCGAGCCGCAGATCCTGTACTCCGGCGCCATCGGGGACGGTTCGCGGATCCTGTACAACCGCACGCCCAAGGAGCGCGTCGAGGCGGTGGCGCCCTGGCTGACCATCGACGGCGACGCCTACCCGGCGGTGGTCAAGGGCCGCATCCAGTGGATCGTCGACGCCTACACGACGACCAACGGCTATCCGTACGCCTCCCGTACGACGCTCGGCGACACCACGGCCGACTCGCTGACGTACAACAACAACCAGCGCGCGGTGGTGGCCCAGCAGAACCAGGTCAACTACATCCGCAACTCGGTGAAGGCGACCGTCGACGCCTACACCGGTGAGGTCAAGCTGTACCAGTGGGACACCCAGGACCCGGTCCTGAAGACCTGGATGAAGGCCTTCCCCGACACGGTGCAGCCGAAGACGGCCATCTCCTCCCAGCTGATGGAGCACCTGCGCTACCCGCAGGACCTGTTCAAGGTCCAGCGCGAGCTGCTCACCCGCTACCACGTGCAGGACGCGCAGACCTTCCTCAGCAGCAGCGAGGTCTGGCAGGTGCCCGACGACCCGACGAACAAGTCGGGCAACGCGGTGCCGCCGTACTACCTGACCATGAAGATGCCCGGCCAGGCGTCCCAGGCCTTCTCGCTCACGACGACGTTCACGCCCAACGGCCGGGACAACCTCAGCGCGTTCATGGCGGTCGACTCGCAGGCGGGCACGTCCGACTACGGCAAGATCAGGATCCTGAAGCCGAGAAGCACGACGGTCGGCGGCCCGAAACAGGTGCAGAGCCAGTTCAACTCCAACTCCTCGCAGAACATCGCCGAGTTCGTGAAGCTCATCAGAGGCGGCGATTCGGAGATCGAGTACGGCAACCTGCTCACCATCCCGCTCGACGGCGGATTCCTCTACGTCGAACCGGTCTACGTGCGCGGCGGACAGCTCAAGTACCCGCTGATGCGCAAGGTCCTGGTGACCTACGGCGGGGCCACCGCGTTCGAGGACAGTCTCGGCGAGGCGCTCGACAAGGTCTTCGGCACCTCCGGTGCCGCGAACCCGCCGCCGGACACGGGGACCGGCACCGGCAACCCGCCGGCGTCGAGCAGTCCGACGGTCAGGCAGGCGCTGGAGGACGCCCAGAAGGCGTTCGACGAGGGCCAGACCGCGCTGAACAAGAAGCCGACCGACTGGCAGGCGTACGGCAAGGCGCAGCAGGAGCTGCAGGACGCGCTCAAGCGGGCCGAGGACGCCCAGGCCGAGGCCCAGAAGCAGAGCAGCGGCAAGAACGGCGCTGCCAAGAACGGTGACGCCGCAACCGGTGGCGCCAAAACCGGCGGTGCCGGGAATGGCGACGCCAAGAACGGAAATGACAAAAGCGGGAACGGAACCTGACCGTTCCTGACCGACTCGGAGGCCCGGATCCCGATGCGGATCCGGGCCTCCGTGATGTGCGAACGCATGTGCCGACCTGCCGGACCGCCGTGCCGCCGAGGGGAGTTGGGCGATCTGTGTTTGACTTGTCTCTCTGTGGGCATGTCGACAAAACGCTGAAGTGACCTCACTGGCTGCGGTATACCGGGTGTACCCAGGTTGCGGGTGGTGCGACGATGGACGTTATGGGGGACAAGGTAACTCTGTTCGAGTCAGGGCGATTTGTGCAGACTTCCGATCGCGGGCCGGCCGAGGAGCCCGAGGGGGCCGGAAGCGCGCACCCGTACGCGACCGGTACACGTCACGCGGGCACGGACCGGACCGGTGCGGTCCCGCTCGGCCTGGACGGCACCGGCACCGACGGGACCGGCCCCGACGAGACCGGCGCGGTCGCCGACGAGGTCGCCGAGCTGGCGCGCCGCCGGCTCGCCGCCGAGGCCGGCGACGTCGAGGCGATGAGCGTCCTGGGGGCCATGCTGCTGCGCCGCGGCGACCTCGACGGAGCCGAACCCCACCTGCGCGCCGCCACCGCGGCCGGTGACCGGGCGGCGGCCAACAACCTGGGAGTCCTCCTCCAGCAGCGCGGGTACGCCGACGAGGCGGCCGGCTGGTGGCGTATCGCCGCCGTCGCGGGCTCCGCCCCGGCCGCCCACGCGCTCGGACGGCACCACCGCGAGCGCGGCGACGAGCCCGCCGCCGAGTACTGGCTGCGCCAGTCCGCCGAGCAGGGCCACGTCCTGGGCGCCTACGCACTCGCCGACCTGCTCGAACACCGTGCCGACGCGGACGCCGAGCGCTGGATGCGCGTCGCCGCCGAGCGGGGGCACCGGGAGGCCGCGTACCGCCTGGCGCGGGCACTGGACCGGCGGGCCGGGGAGTCGGCCGCGGACAGCGGCGCGGGCCCACCGGCGGAGGCCGAGCAGTGGTACCGGCAGGCCGCCGCCCGCGGGCACCGGCGTGCCGCGCTCCACCTGGGCGCGATCCTGGAGAAGCGGGGGGAGCTGAAGGAGGCCGGCCGCTGGTACCTGACGTCCGCCAAGGACGGCGAGGCGCGGGCGGCCTGCGCGCTCGGCTTCCTGCTGCGCGACGCGGGGGACACCGAGAGCGCCGCCGTGTGGTGGCTGCGCGCGGCCCAGGACGGCGACGGCAACGCGGCGAACGCGCTGGGCGCGCTGCACGCCGAGCGCGGCGAGACGCAGACCGCCGAGCGCTGGTACCGCGCGGCGATGGACGCCGGTGACGTCAACGGCGCGTACAACCTGGCGCTGCTCTGCGCCGAGCAGGGACGCACCCCCCAGGCCGAGCAGTGGTACCGGCACGCGGCCTACGCCGGTCACCGGGAGGCCGCGAACGCGCTGGCGGTCCTGCTGCTCCAGGGCGGGGACACGGCCGGGGCGGAGCCGTGGTTCTCCAAGGCGGCCGAGGCCGGCAGCGTCGACGCCGCCTTCAACCTGGGCATCCTCTACGCGGGGCGCGGCCTGGAGGCCGAGGCGCTGCGCTGGTACGAGCGGGCGGCGGCGGCCGGGCACACGGAGGCGGCCCTCCAGGTGGGGATGGCCCGGCTGCGCGGCGGCGACGAGCGGGAGGCCGAGCGGCACCTGCGGTGCGCGGCCGGCGGCGGGAGCGCGGAGGCCGCGTACCGGCTGGCGTCCCTGCTCGACGCGCGCCGTCCGCCGCCGCCCGCGCACGAACTCGGGGAGTCGGTGATCCACGAGAAGACCGAGTGCGAGGAGTGGTACGAGCGGGCGGCCTCCCAGGGCCACCGCCGCGCGCAGGTGCGGGTGGGCATGCTGGCCGCCGCACGCGGGGACGTGGTCGAGGCGGCACGGTGGTACCGGGAGGCCGCGGAGGCCGGCTCCCGCAACGGCGCGTTCAACCTCGGGCTGCTGCTCGCCCGGGAGGGCAGCGAGCCGGAGGCGGTCCTGTGGTGGACCCGGGCCGCCGATGCCGGGCACGGGAGGGCGGCGCTGCGGCTGGCCCTCGTCTGCGCGCGGCGGGGCGAGCTGGCGGAGGGGCAGCGGTGGGCCGACCGGGCCGTGGCGCTGGGCCCGCGAGAGGTCGCCCAGCGGGCGGCACGGCTGCGGGACGCGCTGCGCGAGGAACTGTCGGCGTGACGTCCGCGGGCCGCCGCGGCGCGACGCCCCGCGGACCGCTGCCGACGGGGGCCCAGGAGAAGCGATTTGCTTCTTCTCCCGTCGGTCACGTAGTGTTCTATTCATCGACGCGGGGTGGAGCAGCTCGGTAGCTCGCTGGGCTCATAACCCAGAGGTCGCAGGTTCAAATCCTGTCCCCGCTACTGAAGGCCGAGGGCCGGAATCCGATCAGGATTCCGGCCCTCGGTGCGTTGTCCCGGCCGCCGGTGCGCCCGCCCTGCCCGCACCCGCCCTCCCCGGACCCGTACGGCACTCGGCCCCGGCGCCAGGAGAGGCGCCGGGGCCGAGTGCCCTACGTCAGCGGGCCGTCAGGCCGACGAGCAGTTCGGGCAGAGCCCGCGGTACGTCACCTCGACGTCCGAGACCGTGAAGCCGAAGCGCTCGGAGTCCGGCAGGTCGGCCAGCGGGTTGCCGCTCGGGTGCACGTCGCGGATCGCGCCGCAGCCCGCGCAGACCAGGTGGTGGTGCGGCCGGTGCGCGTTGGGGTCGTACCGCTTGGCGCGCTTGTCGGTGCTGACCTCCAGCACCTCGCCCAGCGTGACCAGCTCGCCCAGCGTGTTGTAGACGGTGGCGCGGGAGATCTCCGGCAGCTTGGCCACGGCCCGCGCGTGCACCTCGTCGGCGGTCAGATGTACGTGCTCGCCGTCCAGGACCTCGGCCACGACGCGACGCTGCGCGGTCATGCGCCAGCCGCGTCCACGCAGCCGTTCCAGAAGGTCACTCATACACACCAGCCTAACAGCAAGGAGAACAGATCCCGAACAAGTGTGACTTTGGAGCCTGGCTTGACTTAGACATTGTCCATTGTAGGATCGAGACTGGCTCAGGCCAAGCGACAGGACCGCAGAAAAAAATGCCGCAGGAGGCGACGTGACCCAGGGGCCGCTCACCACGGAGGCCGGTGCTCCGGTAGCCGACAACCAGAACAGCGAGACCGCGGGCGTCGGCGGCCCGGTTCTCGTCCAGGACCAGCTCCTCCTGGAGAAGCTCGCCCACTTCAACCGCGAGCGGATCCCGGAGCGTGTGGTGCACGCCCGCGGCGCCGGCGCGTACGGCACCTTCACGGTCACCGCCGACGTCACGCGCTACACGCGCGCCAAGTTCCTCTCCGAGGTCGGCAAGGAGACGGAGACCTTCCTCCGCTTCTCCACCGTGGCCGGCAACCTCGGCGCCGCGGACGCCGTCCGTGACCCCCGCGGTTTCGCGCTGAAGTTCTACACCGAGGAGGGCAACTACGACCTCGTCGGCAACAACACCCCGGTGTTCTTCATCAAGGACGCCATCAAGTTCCCCGACTTCATCCACACCCAGAAGCGCGACCCGTACACGGGTTCCACCGAG
Organism: Streptomyces sp. Xyl84; assembly: GCF_059731885.1. Lineage (NCBI taxonomy): Bacteria > Bacillati > Actinomycetota > Actinomycetes > Kitasatosporales > Streptomycetaceae > Streptomyces > Streptomyces sp. Xyl84. The sequence continues at coordinate 2,527,948 of NZ_AP029182.1, read as the reverse complement.
CCGGACAACGTCTGGGACTTCTGGAGCCTGTCGCCGGAGTCCACGCACCAGGTGACCTGGCTCTTCGGCGACCGCGGCATCCCCGCCTCCTACCGGCACATGGACGGCTTCGGCTCGCACACGTACCAGTGGAACAACGAGGCCGGCGAGGCCTTCTGGGTCAAGTACCACTTCAAGACGGACCAGGGCATCAAGTGCCTGACCGCCGAGGAGGCGGACGTCCTGGCGGGCAAGGACCCCGACTCGCACCAGCGCGACCTGCGCGAGGCGATCGAGCGCGGCGAGTTCCCCTCCTGGACGGTGTACGCGCAGATCATGCCGGCGGCGGACGCGGCGGGCTACCGGTTCAACCCGTTCGACCTGACCAAGGTGTGGCCGCACGCCGACTACCCGCTGATCGAGTTCGGCAAGCTGGAGCTGAACCGCAACCCGGAGAACGTCTTCGCCGAGGTCGAGCAGTCGATCTTCACCCCGGCGAACTTCGTGCCCGGCATCGGCCCCTCCCCGGACAAGATGCTCCAGGGCCGCCTGTTCGCCTACGGCGACGCCCACCGCTACCGCGTCGGCATCAACGCCGCGCACCTGCCGGTGAACCGGCCGCACGCCACCGAGGCGCGCACCCACGCCCGTGACGGCTACCTGTACGACGGCCGCCACAAGGGCGCGAAGAACTACGAGCCGAACAGCTTCGGCGGCCCCTTCCAGACGGACCGCCCGCTGTGGCAGCCCGTCGAGGTGGCGGGTGCCACCGGTGACCACGCGGCTCCCTCGCACGCCGAGGACAACGACTTCGTCCAGGCGGGCAACCTCTACCGGCTGATGACGGACGAGGAGAAGGACCGGCTGATCGGCAACCTCGCCGGTGCCCTCTCCCAGGTCTCGCGCGAGGACATCGTCGAGCGCGCGATCGGCAACTTCCGTCAGGCCGACGGAGACTTCGGCAAGCGGCTGGAGGCCGCCGTGCAGGCGCTGCGCGGCTGACTCCGGCACTGGACCGTCTGCCGGGACCGGCGGGCCGGGTTCCTTCGGGAACCCGGCCCGCCGCCGTTCGTGCCGCGCGCCCTCCGTCTCGTGCGGCGGGGGTGCCCGGCGCCGGGTCCCCGCCGTGAGCCGGGGCGCGCTCAGGCGGGCACCCGTGCATCGTGCTGCCGGGCCGGCCCGCCGTGAGCCGGGGCGCGCTCAGGCGGGCACCCGTGCCGCGTGCTGCCGGGCCGGCGCCCAGCAGCGGATGATGTCGCGGACCGAGACGATGCCGGCCGGTTCGCCGCGTTCCAGGACGATGAGGTGGCGGAAACCGCCGTGCGCCATGGCCCGTGCCGCCTCCTCCACGGTCCACGACGGCGCCGCGAAGACGACGTCGGTGGTGGTGTGGGCGTGGGCGTGCTCGGTGTCCGGACTCTGGCCCAGACCCACGGAGTTGAGGATGTCGCGTTCGGTGAGGATGCCGATGCCGCCGGCGTCGGGGTCGTGGACCACGGCCGCGCCGACGCGGCGGGCCGACATCAGGGCGGCTGCCTGGCGGAGGGTGTGGTCGGGGCCGATGGTGAGGACCACCGTGCTCATGGCGTCGCGGACCAGCAGGGGGACGGGCATGGGATGGAGCCACCTCCTCAAGGAATCCACGCGGGCGCGGCGCCCCGGAGGGTCCGGAACCGCGTGAGGGTTGGATTCACTTGTTCACAAGTGGGGGCTTCCCAGAGTCGCAGGCAAAGCCGCGGTCAACAAGAGGGCGCGCGTGCGGTGCCGGGTGGTGCGGGGGTGCCGGCAGATGCTCAGGCGCGCCGGTTGAGATACCCCAGCATCTCGTCGTGCAGCAGCCCGTTCGACGCCGCCGCGTTCCCGCTGTGCGGGCCGGGGCGCCCGTCCAGACCGGTGAAGGTGCCGCCGGCCTCGGTGACGACGATCGCGTTCGCGGCCATGTCCCACAGCGACAGCTCGGGCTCGGCGCAGAAGTCCACCGAACCCTCGGCCACCATCATGTAGGGCCAGAAGTCGCCGTACGCCCGCGTGCGCCACACCTCGCGGGTCAGGTCCAGGAAGCCGCCCAGCCGCCCCTGCTCCTCCCAGCCGCTGAGCGAGGAGTACGCGAAGGAGGCGTCCGCGAGCCGGGACACGCGGGAGACCTGGAGCCGGGACGCCTGCGCCAGACTGCGGCCGGCGAACGCGCCGTGTCCCTTCGCGGCCCACCAGCGGCGCCCGAGCGCGGGCGCGGAGACGACGCCGACGACCGGCTCGTACCCGCCCTCGCCGGCCTCCATCAGGGAGATCAGCGTGGCCCACACGGGCACACCGCGCACGTAGTTCTTGGTGCCGTCGATCGGGTCGACGACCCAGCGGCGGGGGCCGCTGCCCTCGATGCCGTACTCCTCCCCGAGGACCGCGTCACGGGGGCGGGCGCGCTGCAGCTGACCGCGGATCAGTTCCTCGGCCGCCTTGTCCGCCTCACTGACCGGGGTCATGTCGGGCTTCGTCTCGACCTTGAGGTCGAGCGCCTTGAAGCGGTCCATGGTGGCCGCGTCCGCCGCGTCCGCGAGGACGTGGGCCAGACGCAGATCGTCGAGGTAGTCGGGCATGTACGGAACGGTATCCGTCCGAGGCGAATCAGGGCCACAGGGGGTGCTGAACACCAGGTGGACGCGGCAAGCCGCCGCGGACCCTCGACAGTGCCCGCGCCCGCGTCAAACCTGTGCGCACAGCTGCTCCCCAGGAGGCGACGATGCCCGCAGCGCGGGAATCCCTGCTGGACGCCGCGCGTTCGGCGCTGGCCCGGCGGCCGTGGTCCGTGGTGCGGATGGTGGACGTCGCCGCGTCGGCCGGCGTGTCGCGTCAGACGCTGTACAACGAGTTCGGCAGCAAGGACGGGCTGGCGCGGGCGCTGGTCAGGAGAGCGGCGGACGGCTGGCTCGCGGGTGTTGAGCGCGCCCTGGCCGGGCACGGCGACCCGGTGCGGCGGCTCACCGCCGCCGCCGAGTGGACCGCGTCCGCGGCGGGCGGCGACCCGCTGGTCAAGGCCGTGCTGACCGGCTGCTGGAGCGAGCGGCTGCCTTCGCCGGCCCGGTCGGCGGCCCCGTCCCCCGGTGGCGTGCCGGCCCGGCGTGCGGCGGACGGCACGCTGCCCTCGCCCGCCGCACTCCTCGCCACCGTCCGCGACCGGGCCGTGGCGGCCGTGTGCGCGCCGGGCGCGACGGAGGCGGACCGGGCCGAGCTGGCCGGCGTCTGCGAACTGGTGTTCCGCCTCGCGCTGTCCTGCGTCGCGGCCCCGCCCCAGGAGAGGGGGATGGCCGGTCTGGTGGACGGCCTGCTGCACCGAGGCCGGCCCGGCTGAGCGGAACGCGAGCCGGTGTCCGCACCCCGCGGTGGCTCTCCTCCGCCCCGCCGGCACGGCGGTTCAGTGCGTGGAGCCCGACAGCTGGAGGCCGATCACACCGAGGATGACGAGGCTGATCGAGACGATCTTCAGGGTCGACACCAGGTCGCCGAGGAAGATCATGCCGTAGATCGCGGTGCCCGCCGCGCCGATGCCGGTCCACACCGCGTACGCCGGCCCCACGTCGAGCTTGCGCAGGGACAGGGTGAGCAGACCGAAGCTGCCGAGGGCGAAGCAGGCGAAGGCGATGGTCGGCCACAGCCGGGTGAAGCCGTGCGAGAGTTTCAGACAGACGGCGAAGCCGGTCTCGAGCAGTCCCGCGACGATGACCAGCAGCCACGCCATGTGCTGTCCTCCCGTGTGTCCGCGTTCCGTGGCCGCTCCGGCTCGGTGCGATTATGCACTTACCTGCCCACGGGTGCGGCAAACAACGCGGGCGCCCGGCGCCCGGTCAGTCGCCCTCCGTGCGCTCCCGCGTGGCCAGCAGGCGGCGCAGCGAGTACAGCCGGGCGGGGTCGGCGTGACCCTCGGCCACCCAGGCGTCCAGCGCGCAGTCCGGCTCGTCGTGACTGCACGCGCGCGGGCAGCCCTCGGTGCCGGGCTCCAGGTCGGGGAAGGCGTGGATGACCCGGGACGGGTCGATGTGGGCGAGCCCGAAGGACCGCACGCCCGGGGTGTCCACGACCCAGCCGTCGCCGCCGGCCAGCGGCAGCGCGAGCGCCGAGGTGGTGGTGTGCCGGCCCCGGCCGGTCACCGCGTTCACGTGCCCCGTCGTCCGCTGCCGCTCGGCGGGGACCAGGGCGTTGACGAGCGTGGTCTTGCCGACGCCGGAGTGCCCCACGAACGCGGTGACCCGGCCGCCCAGATGCGCCCGCACCCGGTCCGCCGCGTCTCCGGCCTCCAGCTCCTCGCGGCTGGTGACGACGTAGGGGATGTCCAGCGCCCCGTACAGTTCCAGGAGCTTGTCCGGCGGGGCCAGGTCCGACTTCGTCATCACCAGGAGCGGGGCGAGCCCCGCGTCGTACGCCGCCACCAGGCAGCGGTCGATCAGCCGGGGGCGCGGCTCGGGGTCGGCGAGCGCGGTGACGATGGCCAGTTGGTCGGCGTTCGCCACCACCACGCGCTCGTAGGGGTCGTCGTCGTCCGCGGTGCGGCGCAGCACGGAGGTGCGCTCGCCGATGCGGACGATGCGCGCGAGGGTGTCCTTCGCGCCGGACAGATCGCCGACGAGGGCCACCTGGTCGCCCACGACGGCGGCCTTGCGGCCCAGTTCGCGTGCTTTCATCGCCATGACCGTGCGGCCGTCGACCAGGCACGTCAGCCGTCCCCGGTCGACGGTGAGCACCATGCCGTCGGCGGCGTCCTCGTGCTTGGGGCGGATGTGCGTACGCGGCCGGTTTCCGCGGCGGTTGGGCCGGGAGCGGATGTCGTCCTCGTCGGTGTGCTTGCCGTAGCGGCGCATGACCTGTTCCCCGTGTCCTACGCCCCGAGCATCCCGGTCCACAGGTCGGGGAAGTCCGGCAGGGTCTTCGCCGTCGTCGCCACGTTCTCGATCTCTACGCCCTCGACCGCCAGGCCGATGATCGCACCGGCCGTCGCCATGCGGTGGTCCTCGTAGGTGTGGAAGACGCCGCCGTGCAGCGGGCGCGGCCGGATGTGCAGGCCGTCGGCCGTCTCCGTCACGTCACCGCCGAGTTCGTTGATCTCCTTGGTGAGCGCGGCCAGCCGGTCGGTCTCGTGCAGCCGCAGGTGGGCCACGCCCCGCAGGGTCGACGGGGAGTCCGCGAGCGCGGCGACCGCGGCGATGCCGGGGGTCAGCTCGCCCACCTCGCCCAGGTCCACGTCGATGCCGTGCACCGCTCCCGAGCCCGTGAACACCAGCCCGTAGTCGGTCAGTTCGCAGGAGCCGCCCATCTCGGTGAAGATCTCCCGCAGCCGGTCGCCCGGCTGCGTGGTCCGCTCCGGCCAGTCCGGGACGACCACCTTGCCGCCGGTCACCAGCGCCGCCGCCAGGAACGGCTGCGCGTTGGACAGGTCAGGCTCGATCGTCAGGTCCCGGCCGAGCAGGGCACCCGGGGTGACACGCCAGACGTTCGGCTCGCCGCCCGACTCCGGTGTGTCCACCTGGGCCCCGACCGCGCGCAGCATGTCCACCGTCATCCGGATGTGCGGCATCGACGGCAGCGACGACCCGACGTGGCGGACCTCGACGCCCTGGTTGAAGCGCGGCCCGGACAGCAGCAGGGCACTGACGAACTGGGAGGACGAGGAGGCGTCGATCTCGACCGGGCCGCCGTCCAGGGCACCGCCGCCGTGCACGGTCAGCGGCAGCGCGCCGCGTCCGTCGTCGTCGATCCGGGCGCCCAGCGCGCGCAGCGCGTCGATCACGCCGTGCAGCGGACGCTCGTAGGAGCGGGGGTCGCCGTCGAAGCGGATCGGGCCGTCGGCGAGCGCGGCGACCGGCGGCAGGAAGCGCATCACCGTGCCCGCGTTGCCCACGTCGACGGTGGCCGGGCCGTGCAGCCCCGCGGGGATGACGCGCCACGCCTCGCCGGAGCCGCCGGAGCCGGAGGAACTGGAGGACACCGTCTCCTCGATGCCGACCCCCATCGCCCGCAGCGCACCGGCCATCAGCAGGGTGTCCCGGGAGCGCAGCGGGCGGCGCAGCCAGCCCGGCTCGGAGGCCAGGGCGGCCAGCACGAGGGCACGGTTGGTGACCGACTTGGACCCGGGCACGTGGACCGTCGCGTCGACGGCTCCGCTCGCGTGCGGGGCGGGCCAGAGGGCGGTGTGGGCGGGGTTCGGGGCCATGGGCCCACTCTATAAGGAGGGTGTCGAGCCGGCCTTCCTGCCGTGCACCGGTGCACGGAGGTGAGCGGCACGATGCCCGCCGGGCCCCGGGAGGGCCGGCACGGTGGCCGCCGGTGTCGGCAACGGCCGGCCGGTCCCCGCCGGCGCGGCGGGACGGTCAGACGCCGAGCAGCCAGCGGCCCCCGCCCATCAGCGAGCACAGCGACACCGCGTGGAAGAGGAACAGCCACAGGGCCGCCGGTACGTGCGTCAGCCGGGCCAGCTGGTCCGCGTCCGAGTCCCCGGCGCCCCCGCGCGAGCGCTTGACCTGGAGTTCGAAGGCCGGACGCACCCCGCCGAGCAGCAGGAACCACACCACCGCGTACGCGAACGCGGCCTGCACCTGGGTCCCGGCCAGCCAGGACACCAGCAGGAACGTGCCGCCGGCGAGGACCACGGTCAGCACGCCGTACGCGTTGCGGATCATCACGAGCATGGCCACCAGCAGAGCCGTGGCCGCCCACAGCAGCAGGGTCACGCGTCCGGCGGCCAGCAGCGCGGCGCCGCCGAGGCCCAGCAGCGGGGGAGCGGTGTAGCCGGAGGCCGCCGTGAGGATCATGCCGAGGCCGTAGGGCTTGCCGCGGCTGACGGTGAGGCCGCTGGTGTCGGAGTGCAGCCGTATCCCGGTCAGTGTGCGGCCGGTGAGCAGCGCCACCAGGCCGTGGCCGCCCTCGTGGGCGATGGTGACGGCGTTGCGGGAGACGCGCCACAGGGTGTGCGGGACCACCACGGCGAGGGCGGCGGCCGCGGTGGCGAGCACCACCCACAGGTCGGGTCCCGGCTGGCTGCCGACGAGCCGGTCCCACAGGCCGGGCAACGCGACGGAGGCGAGACTGTCCATGTTTCCGAGCGGCTCCCTCTTGTCGTACGGAGTCTGGCAGTGTGGCACGTATGTGCGGACGGTATGCAGCCAGTCGCGGGGCCGAGGACCTCGCGGGCGTCTTCGGCATCGAGAAGTGGGAGCCCGAGGAGATCCTGGAGCCCGACTACAACGTGGCTCCCACCAAGGAGGTCCACGTCGTCCTCGACCGTCCTGTGAAGGACGCGCAGGACCCCCGCCCGGTTCGGCAGCTGCGCAAGCTGAGGTGGGGACTGGTCCCGTCGTGGGCGAAGAGCCCCGAGGGCGCCGCCCGGATGATCAACGCCCGCGCGGAGACGGTGCACGAGAAGCCGTCGTACCGCCGCGCCTTCGCCGCCCGGCGCTGCATCGTGCCCGCCGACGGCTACTACGAGTGGGTCACCGGCACCGAGGAGCGGGAGCTGGAGGTCGAGGGGAAGCGGAAACGCCCGCGCAAGCAGCCGTACTTCGTGACGCCGGCGGACGGATCGGTGTTCGCGATGGCGGGGCTGTACGAGTTCTGGCGGGACCGCACGCTGCCCGACGACCATCCGCGGGCCTGGTGGGTGACCTGCTCGGTGATCACCACGGAAGCCGAGCGGGCCCCGCTGGCGGTGGCGCCCGCCGAGGGGCCGCGGTCGCTGGCCGACATCCACCCCCGGATGCCGCTGATGCTCACCCCCGACCGCTGGGACGCCTGGCTGGACCCGGCCCGCACGGACCCGGGCGACCTGCGGTCCCTGCTGGCCCCGCCGCCCGAGGGGCTGATGCGCGCCCACCCCGTGTCCACGGCGGTGAGCAACGTCCGCAACAACGGTCCCGAGCTGCTGAAGGAACTGGCGGCGCCGGAAGAGGGCACCCTCTTCTGACCCGCCTTCGGCCTGCCGCCGTCCCGCCTTCCGGCCCCCCTTCTGGCATCCTCGGCCAGGTGACCCCTGTGATCCCTGACACCCGCGAGACCGTCGAGACGGAGGCGGGACCGGCCCGCGTCACCTGGCACCAGGCCGCCGGGGCACGCCTCGTCCTCGCCGTCGGCCACGGCGCGGGCGGCGGCATCGAGGCCCGCGACCTCCAGGCCCTCGCGGGCACGCTCCCCGGGCACGGGGTGACGGTCGCGCTCGTCGAGCAGCCCTGGCGGGTGGCCGGGAAGAAGGTGGCGCCCGCCCCGAAGACCCTGGACACCGGCTGGCGCGGCGTCTGGCCCGCGCTCGCCGCCCCGGGACTGCCGGTCGTCTCGGGCGGGCGCAGCGCGGGCGCGCGCGTCGCCTGCCGCACAGCCGCCGCACTCGGCGCGCACGCCGTGCTCGCCCTCGGCTTCCCGCTGCACCCGCCGGGCAGGCCGGAGAAGTCGCGCGCCGCGGAACTGCTCGCCGCCGGCGTGCCCACGCTCGTCGTCCAGGGCGGCAACGACCCGTTCGGAAGGCCGCAGGAGTTCCCCGAGGGCCCCTTCGAGCTGATCACCGTCCCGCACGGCGACCACGGCTTCGCGGTGCCCAAGCGCGCCGGGATCACCCAGGACCAGGCCCTCGGCGTCCTCACCGGCGGTGTGCTGCGGTGGACCGCGTCACTCGGGTGACGCCCCGGGAATGCGGGCCGTGCGCGCACTGTTGAGCCGGACAGAAGCGCTGGTGCCCCAGTGCCGACGTCATGGAAAGGGAGTCCGCCGCATGGGTTCGACCATCTGCCCGGCCCGCAGCAGCCGTACTGACCTGGACTGGTCGGTGCTGCACGCGGCCCGGACCGCCCCTATTCGGGCGGCGGGCGGACCGGATCGTCGTCTATCCTCCGAAACGAGTGGGACCGCCTTCGGTCCCACGACGTCGCTTGAGGAGGTGGGTCCGGTTCCCGGTACCGACGCAGGGACCGACAACGGCCAGGCGGAGCTGCCCGAGGGCCAGGGCACGGGTGCGGACGCGCCCGCGGAGTCGACCGCCGCGCGCAGCGCGCGCTTCGAGCGGGACGCCCTGGAATTCCTGGACCAGATGTACTCGGCGGCGCTGCGCATGACGCGCAACCCGGCCGACGCCGAGGACCTGGTGCAGGAGACGTACGCCAAGGCGTACGCGTCCTTCCACCAGTTCCGCGAGGGCACCAACCTCAAGGCGTGGCTCTACCGGATCCTCACCAACACCTTCATCAACTCCTACCGCAAGAAGCAGCGTGAGCCCCAGCGCAGCGCCGCGGAGGAGATCGAGGACTGGCAGCTCGCCCGTGCCGAGTCGCACATGTCGACGGGTCTGCGCTCCGCGGAGTCGCAGGCGCTCGACCACCTGCCCGACTCGGACGTCAAGGAAGCGCTCCAGGCGATCCCCGAGGAATTCCGCATCGCCGTGTATCTCGCGGACGTAGAGGGCTTTGCGTACAAGGAGATCGCGGACATCATGGGGACACCCATCGGCACGGTGATGTCCCGGCTGCACCGGGGCCGCCGTCAACTGCGCGGCATGCTCGAGGACTACGCCCGCGAGCGGGGACTGGTCCCGGCCGGCGCCGGAGAGTCGAACGAAGCGAAAGGCTCGGGCTCATGAGCTGCGGAGAGCCGCACGAGACGGACTGCAGTGAGGTCCTCGACCACCTGTACGAGTTCCTCGACAGCGAGATGCCGGACGTCGATCGCGACAAGTTCCGGCAGCACTTCGAGGAATGCTCCCCGTGCCTGGAGAAGTACGGCCTGGAGCAGGCCGTGAAGAAGCTGGTCAAGCGGTGCTGCGGCCATGACGACGTTCCCTCGGACCTGCGCGCCAAGGTCATGGGCCGGCTCGACCTGATCCGGTCGGGCGGCCAGCCCGCCTCCGGCCGTTCCGTACCGTCCGACCGTGACGTGACCACGGCACCGGTGACCCCCCAGGAGTCCTGAACCTCCGGTTCACCCGTACGTGCCAATGCGCGGGTTATCGGCCCGCGCACTCCCCTCCCCGCGCCCTAGGCTCGGCCCACTGGCTGTGGACGGGCACGACCGGGAGGGGCGTCATGGAGGCGGTTGCGCCACGCACCCGCGCGTACGTCACCTGTGTCGCCCTCGGCGCCCTGGCGTGCCTGCTGCCCCTGCCGGTGATGCCGGCGCCCTGGTGGGCGGTGTGCGCGCTCGCCGCGGTCTACGCCGGCTGCGGCCGGCTGCTCGTCCGACGGCACCTCGCGGGGCCCTTCTACCCCGTCCTGCTGGCCGCCGCCTTCCTGCTGCCGCCGCCCGCCGCCGCGCTGGTCCCGCTGCCCGGCGCCCTGCTCACCGCGGCCGGACGGCGCCCCGAGACCCTGCGCCGCGTCTGGCGGGCGGCGCAGCTCACCCTCGCCGTGTGGGCGGCGGCCCGCGTCCACTGGGAGCTGGGCGGACGCGACGCCGTCGTCGGCCACGACTTCCCCTACGCCCTCGTCCCCGCCGGTGCCGCCGTGACGGCGTTCTGCCTGATGCTGACGGTGCTGGACGGGGGCATCCTGCTGCCGGCCGCCGGCGGACCGGCGGGGACGCCGCGGCGGCCGGGGCGGCCGTCGGTGCGCCGCGCCTGGTGCGGCCTGTTCGTCCGCTCGCTGGCGCCGATCGGCGTGCACGGCCTGGGCGGCCTGATGATGGCGGTCCTGTGGCGCAGCCCGTACGGGCCGGCCGCGGCGCTGCTCGTCCTGCTGCCCATGTGCGTGTCCTGGTGGGTGTACGCGCAGTACGACCGCGAGCGCGCCGCCCACCGGGCGACCATCCGCGCCCTGGTGCAGGCCGTCGACCTCAAGGACGGGTACACGCGCGGGCACAGCGAACGCGTCGGACAGGCCTCCATGATGATCGCCCGGGAGCTGGGCATGGACGACGACCGCGTGGAGGTGCTGCGCTTCGCCGGGATCCTGCACGACGTCGGCAAACTGGGCGTGCCCACCCGGCTGCTGCGCAAGGACGGCCCGCTCACCGCCGAGGAGCGGCGCGTGATCGAACTGCACCCCGAGTACGGGCACGAGATGGTGCGCGGGATCTCCTTCCTGGGCGAGGCCCGGTCGGCGATCCTGCACCACCACGAGCGGCTCGACGGCAGCGGCTACCCCTACGGCCTGCGGGGCGCCCAGATCCCCGAGTGCGCGCGCGTGGTCGCCGTCGCCGACGCGTTCGACGCGATGACGTCCACCCGCTCCTACCGGCGTGCCCGGCCGGTCGGGGCCGCCCTGACGGAACTGGAACGCTGCGCGGGCGCGCAGTTCGACCCGCGCATGGTCGCCGCCCTGGTACGGGCCCTGGACCGGGACGGCTGGCAGCCGTCGGTCACCGCCGCGGAGGACACCCGCCCGGGACCGCCCCGCCCACCGGCCGGCCCCGCCGCGCCGCGCACCGGGCCCGGCAGCGTCGCCGGTGACCGCGCGAGTACCGGCCCCGGCGCCGTCGCGAGTGCCGGCCCGGGCACCGGCACCCCGGCGTCCTGATGGTGTTCCTGCGCGCCGCCGCCCTCCTGGTCGCCGCGCTCTGCCTGACCCTCACCCTGTGGACCGGGCTGGAGGCGCCCGGGACCGCCCTGGCCTTCGGCGCGCTCGTGCTGGTCGGCGAGCTGACCCGGTGGCCCGGGACCGAGGTCGGCGAGGCCGCGCCGCTCGGGGCCGCCGGGGCGCTGTCGTACGCCCTGCTCGGCGAGGACGCCGGCCGGCCCAGCCACCACACCGCCTGCCAGGTGGTCGCCGTGGTGCTCGCCGCCTCGCTCCTCGGCGGCGTACCGCACATCGCCCGCGGGCAGAGCCGGACCCTCGACCACCTGGTCCGCCGCGTCCTCACCGTCTCCTTCGCCGCCGTCTGCTTCCAACCGCTCTACAACGCCGGGGTGTTCCGGGCATGGGGCGGACCCGCGCACGCCCTGCTGCTGGTCGCCCTCCTCGTGCTCACGTCGCTGTGCGGCGCCGTGCTCGCCGCCGCACAGGCCCACCGGCGCGCCCGGTGGCCGTTCGGCCCGCTGCTGCGCGAGGAACTGCGGGGCCTGCTCGGCATCGGGTCCGCGGTGTGCGCCACGGGCGCGGTGATGGCGCTGGGGGTCGCCGTGGCGGGCCTGTGGGCGCTGCCCGTCTTCTGTGTGCCGCTGCTGCTCACCCAGCTGTCCCTGCGGCGGTACGCGTCCGTGCGGGACACCTACCGGCAGACCATCGCCTCGCTGGCCCGCGCCACCGAGGTCGCCGGGTACACCCCGGCCGGGCACGCCCGGCGGGTGGCGGCGCTCAGCCGGGCCGTGGGCCGGGACCTTGGCCTCGCGGAGCCGGAGCTGACCGTGCTGGAGCACGCGGCCCTCATGCACGACATCGGCCAGCTCAGCCTCGTCGACCCGGTGCCCGCGGGCGCCACCGCGGGACTGCCCGCCGCCGAGCGGCGGCGGATCGCGCTGCTGGGCGGCGCCGTGGTCCGGCAGACCGGGGTGGACCGGGAGGTCGCGGTGGTGGTGGAGCGGCAGGCCGACCCGTGCGCGGAGCAGCCGCTGCCCGCGCGGATCGTCCGGGCCGTGAACGCCTACGACGAGAAGGTGCGCGACGCCGGGCCCGGCGGCTCGCTGAAGGCGCTGGAGGAGCTGCGGCTGGCCACCGCGGGCGAGTACGCCGCCGATGTGGTGGAATCTCTGGCCCGGGTCCTGGCCCGGGGGGATTGTCTGACTCCCCCCGCTGTGGGGTAACCCATGGGTAATGAGCGCCCCTCAAGCCGTACGTGGTTGGATGCGAAGGAAAGGGTGTCCGGGGGCAGAGCCAGCCCATACGACGGAACTGGCAGGCGGGAATCGTGAGGATCTTCGGCAAGGGACGGCACCGGCCCTCCGCCTCCTGGCGGCAGGCCACCGACCGCGCGTTCACCCTGATCGGCGACGGCCGGTACGAGGACGCGGGCGCGCTGCTGACGCGCGCCGCCGATCTGGAGCCCTGGCTGTCGGAGTCCTGGTTCAACCTCGCGCTGCTGCACAAGTTCCGGCACGACTGGGAACAGGCGCGGGCGGCGGGCCTGCGGGCCGTGGCCCTGCTGGAGAAGGAGACCGGGGCGCCGGACTGGTGGAACGTCGGCATCGCGGCCACCGCGCTGCAGGACTGGCCGCTGGCCCGCCGGGCGTGGCAGGCGTACGGCCTGAAGGTGCCCGGGGGCGCGGCCGCCGCCGGTGAACCGGTCGGCATGGAGCTGGGCAGTGCGGCGGTGCGGCTGTCGCCGGAGGGCGAGGCCGAGGTGGTGTGGGGCCGGCGGCTGGACCCGGCCCGGATCGAGGTGCTGTCGATCCCGCTGCCCTCCTCCGGGCGGCGCTGGGGCGAGGTCGTGCTGCACGACGGCGTGCCCCACGGCGAGCGGACCACCGCCGCCGGGCACAGCTTCCCCGTCTTCGACGAGATCGAACTGTGGGCTCCCTCACCGGTGCCCACCTGGGTGGTCCTGCTGGAGGCCGCCACCGAGGCCGACCGGGACGCGCTGGAGCAGCTCGCCGCGGACGCCGGGTTCGCCGCCGAGGACTGGTCGTCCTCGGTCCGCCTGCTGTGCCGCACGTGCTCGGAGTCGCGGATGCCCTCCGACGAGGGCGACGGCGTGCACCTGGACCCGCACGACCACAGCGAGCCGGGGCACCCCGGGCCGCTGGGCCACCGCACCGACGGGCAGCTGTGGGTGCCGGAGCGGGAGTGCGGGGTGGCCGCCCCGGCCTCGCTGGTGCGCGGACTGCTGGACGGGTGGGTCGCGGACAGCCCCGATTCCCGTGACTGGCGGGACCTCGAAGAGGTCTGCTGAAGCGGGGCCCGTGCCGGTCCCCGTAGGCTGTACGGGCAGAACTTCTCAGGCTTGCAGGAAGGCGTACGTCGGTCATGGCGCAGCAGGACACCGATCAGCAGCAGGCGGGCGTGCTCCCGGTCGACGACGAGGGCTATGTCGTCGACACGGAGGACTGCGAGGCGCGCGAGGCGGCCTGGCGCGAGCGGGGCACCTCGCGGCCGATCACGGTCGTCGGCAACCCGGTGCTGCACAAGGAGTGCAGGGACGTCACCGAGTTCGGTGACGAGCTTCAGCAGCTGGTCGCGGACATGTTCGCCAGCCAGCGCACCGCCGAGGGGGTGGGCCTGGCCGCCAACCAGATCGGCGTCGACCTCAAGGTCTTCGTCTACGACTGCCCCGACGACGAGGGCGTGCGGCACGTGGGCGTCGTCTGCAACCCGCGCCTCGTCGAGCTGCCCGCGGACCGGCGCCGTCTGGACGACAGCAACGAGGGCTGCCTGTCGGTGCCGACCGCCTACGCGCCGCTCGCCCGCCCCGACTACGCCGAGGTGACCGGCCAGGACGAGCGGGGCAACCCCGTCAAGGTGCGCGGCACCGGCTACTTCGCACGCTGTTTGCAGCACGAGACCGACCACCTCTACGGCTACCTCTACATCGACCGGCTCTCCAAGCGGGAGCGCAAGGACGCGCTGCGGCAGATGGCCGAGAACGAGCCGCGCTACCCCGTGGTCGCCAACGACTGAGCCCCCCGCCGCCCCAGGGCTGCCCCGGCACCGCCGGGGCGCGCCCGTCGCGCACACGGCGCCCGACCGCACACCGGCCGGGCGCCGTCTTTGTGTTCATGGCACGGCCACTCACCCGGTCGGGTCTTTGTACTCTGCGCAACTGTTGAATCAGAATCAGTCACACAAGGGGATATTCTCGGCATCCCAGCCGACGAGTGGGCCAAATCCGTTCCCAGGAAGGTCAGTTGTGGTGCTGAATGGGAGTACGGGGATGCGTGACGGCGTGCGCCGGGCACAGCGAAGGGGCGGGCGCCACTGGCGGCTGAGAGGGGTTGTTCGTGCCAGCTTTCCCATACAGCACCACATCGACGTCCACATCCACACCGACGGCGGTCGCGGTGCCACCGTCACTCGCTCTTCCGGTGATCGAAGCGGCGTTTCCCAGGAAGTTGCACGCCTATTGGCCCGAACTCCAGGAGAAGACCCGCGGTTGGCTGCTCGAAAAGCGGCTCATGCCGGCGGACAAGGTGGAGCAGCACGCCGACGGCCTGCGCTACACCGACCTGATGGCGGGGTACTACCTCGGAGCCCCGGACGAGGTGCTGCAGGCCATCGCGGACTACAGCGCCTGGTTCTTCCTCTGGGACGACCGGCACGACCGTGACATCGTCCACGGCCGTCCCGTCGCCTGGCGCAGGCTGCGAAGGGCGCTGCACACGGCGCTCGACGCCCCGCGGGAACACCTGCACCACCCGGACGCCCTGGTAGCGGGGTTCGCGGACAGCGTGCTGCGGCTGTACTCGTTCCTGCCGGGCACCTGGAACGCCCGCTTCGCCCGGCACTTCCACGCGGTGATCGACGCGTACGACCGGGAGTTCCACAACCGCGGCGAGGGCGTCGTGCCCCCGGTCGAGGAGTACCTGGCCCTGCGCCGGCTCACCTTCGCCCACTGGATCTGGACGGACCTGCTGGAGCCGAGCGCGGGCTGCGAACTCCCGGACGCCGTCCGGAAGCATCCCGCCTACCGGCGTCCGGCCCTGCTGAGCCAGGAATTCGCCGCCTGGTACAACGACCTGTGTTCCCTGCCGAAGGAAATAGCGGGTGACGAGGTGCACAACCTCGGGATAAGTCTGGTCAAACACGAAGGGCTGAGTCTCGAGGAAGCAATAGCGGAAATCCGCCGCCGTATCGAGGAATGCATAGCAGAATTCCTTGTCGCGGAACAGGAAGCATTGCGTTTCGCTGACGCTCTCGCGGACGGGACGGTACGCGGGAAAGAACTGAGTTCCGCCGTGCGGGCCTGCGTCGGCAATATGCGCAACTGGTTCAGCTCCGTCTACTGGTTCCATCACGAGTCCGGCCGGTACATGGTCGACAGCTGGGACGACCGGTCCACGCCCCCCTACGTCAACAACGAAGCGGCAGGTGAGAAATGACCGTCGAGTCGGTGAAGCCCGAGGACAGGTCGCAGACGGGCCGGCCACGGCGTGAACCGCCCCTGGCCGGCGGCGCGGTCCCGCTCCTGGGCCACGGCCTGCGGCTGGCCCGCGACCCGCTGGCCTTCCTGAGCCGGCTGCGCGACCACGGCGACGTCGTCCGTCTCAGGCTCGGCCCGAAGACGGTGTACGCCGTCACCGCGCCCGCCCTCACCGGGGCGCTGGCGCTCAGCCCCGACTACATCATCGCGGGCCCCCTGTGGGAGTCCCTGGAGAGCCTGCTCGGCAAGGAGGGCGTGGCCACCGCCAACGGCCCGCTCCACCGCCGCCAGCGGCGCACCATCCAGCCCGCCTTCCGGCTCGACGTGATCCCCGAGTACGGGCCGATCATGACCGAGGAGGCGCACGCCCTGGTGGAGCGCTGGCGGTCGGGCGAGGTGCTCGACGTGACCGCGGAGTCCTTCCGCGTCGCCGTGCGCGTCGCCGCCCGGTGCCTGATGCGCGGCAGCTACATGGACGCCCGCGCCGAGCGCATCTGCGCCGCGCTGGCCACGCTGTTCAGCGGCATGTACCAGCGCATGGTCGTGCCGCTCGGACCCCTTTACAAGGTCCCGCTCGCCGGGAACCGGGAATTCAACCGCGCATTGGCCGATTTGCATCTCCTGGTCGACGAGATCGTCGCCGACCGCCGGGCGAGCGGTCAAAAACCGGACGATTTGCTGACGGCTTTGCTGGAGGCGAAGGACGAGAATGGCGAGCCTATTGGGGAGCAGGAGATCCACGATCAGGTCATCGCGATACTCACCCCGGGCAGCGAAACCGTCGGATCCATGATCATGTCGCTGCTTCTCGTCCTCACCGAGCACCCGCACCTCGGTGACAAGATCCGCGACGAGGTGAAAACGGTGGTGGGCGACCGCCCCGTCACATTCGACGACGTCCGAAAACTGAGGTACACGGCGAATGTCGTCGTAGAGACAATGCGGCTCTATCCCGCCGTCTGGATTCTGACCCGCCGGACGGTCGCCGACACCGAGCTGGGCGGCTGCACCATCCCGGCGGGCGCGGACGTCATCTACAGCCCGTACGCCATCCAGCGCGACCCCCGCTCCTACGACCGGCACGAGGAGTTCGACCCCGACCGCTGGCTCCCGGAGCGGTCCGCCGAGGTCCCCAAGTACGCGATGAGCCCGTTCAGCGTGGGCAACCGCAAGTGCCCCAGCGACCACTTCTCGATGGCCGAACTCACGCTGCTCACCGCCGCGATCGCCGGCGCCTACCGCTTCGAGCAGGCACCCGGCTCCGACCCGAGGCCCCGCATCGGGATCACGCTGCGTCCGCGCCGCCTGCTGCTGCGGGCCCTGCCCCGCTGACCGGCGGCCCGCCCGGCGAGCGCGCGTTCAGGCGGCCTCGGGGCCCCTGAACGCGCGCCGGTAGGCGTTCGGCGTGGTGCCCAGCGCGCGGACGAACTGGTGGCGCAGCGCCGCCGCGGTGCCGAACCCGGCCCGGTCCGCGATCGCGTCCATCGTCTCGTCCGTCGCCTCCAGCAGGCCCTGCGCCAGCAGCACCCGCTGGCGCAGGAGCCAGCGGTACGGGGTGGTGCCCGTCTCCTGCTGGAAGCGGCGGGCGAAGGTGCGCGGCGACATGTGGGCGCGGGCGGCGAGCTGCTCGACGGTGACCTCCTCGCCCAGGTGCCGCTCCATCCACACCAGCACCTCACCCACCGTGTCGCACCGGGACCGAGGCAGCGGACGCTCGATGTACTGGGCCTGCCCGCCGTCCCGGTGCGGGGGCACCACCATCCGCCGGGCGATCTTGTTGGCGACCTCCGGGCCCTGCTCCTTGCGCACCAGGTGCAGACAGGCGTCGATGCCGGCGGCCGTGCCGGCCGAGGTGATCACCGGGTCCTCGTCGACGTAGAGCACGTCCGGCTCGACGGTGGCGTGCGGGTACTGCCGGGACAGCTCGGCCGCGTGGTGCCAGTGCACCGCGCAGCGCCGCCCCTCCAGCAGCCCGGCCGCGCCCAGCACGAACACCCCCGAGCACACGCTCAGCACCCGCGTGCCCCGGTCCACGGCCCGGCGCAGGGCGGCCAGCAGCTCGGGCGGGTAGACCCGGCTGGCGAAGTCGTTCCCGGCGGGCACGGCGATCAGGTCGGCCTCGTCGAGCCGGTCGAGGCCGTACGGGGTGGTGACGCTCAGGCCGCCCACGTGGGTGCCCAGCGAGGGGCCCTCCGCGGAGACCACCGCGAAGTCGTACACCGGCAGCCCGTCGTCGCTGCGGTCGATCCCGAAGACCTCGCAGACCACACCCAGCTCGAAGGGATGCACGCCGTCCAGCAGGACGGCCGCCACGTTCTGCAACATGCCGCCAGTGTGCCGGGAAGTGGCAGGAATTTGAAGATGCGCGGCAGTCCTGCCACTCACGGACAGGAGCGTCCGGCGCGATGCTGGTGTGCATGAACGCAGACCAGACACAGGCCCTGATCGGAATGCTCGCCACCTTCGGACTCCTGGCCCTGATGGCCCTGCCCTCGGTGCTCGGCATCGTGCGCGACAAGCGCGTCGACCGCAGCATCCGCGAGGCACAGAAGGCACACCAGGAACAGGAGTACCGCGAGGCACAGCAGGCGAAGGAGAGGACTCAGAAGTCCTCGTCCAGGTCGACGGTGCCCTCCACCGCCACCTGGTACGCCGACGGACGCCGCTCGAAGAAGTTGGTCAGCTCCTGAACACCCTGCAGCTCCATGAAGGAGAAGGGGTTCTCGGAGCCGTACACCGGAGCGAAGCCCAGGCGGGTCAGCCGCTGGTCGGCCACGCACTGGAGGTACTGCCGCATCGAGTCGGTGTTCATGCCCGGGAGGCCGTCACCGCACAGGTCGCGTGCGAACTGCAGCTCGGCCTCGACGGCCTCCCGCAGCATGTCGGTGACCTGCTGCTCCAGTCCGTCGTCGAAGAGGTCCGGCTCCTCCTTGCGGACCGTGTCCACCACGTCGAAGGCGAACGACATGTGCATCGTCTCGTCCCGGAACACCCAGTTGGTGCCCGTGGCCAGGCCGTGCAGCAGGCCCCGGCTGCGGAACCAGTAGACGTAGGCGAAGGCGCCGTAGAAGAACAGGCCCTCGATGCAGGCGGCGAAGCAGATGAGGTTGAGCAGGAAGCGCCGGCGGTCCGCCTTCGTCTCCAGCCGGTCCAGCTTCTCCACCGAGTCCATCCACCTGAAGCAGAACTCGGCCTTCTCCCGGATGGACGGGATGTTCTCCACGGCCGCGAAGGCCGCCGCCCGGTCCTCCGGGTCGGGCAGGTAGGTGTCGAGCAGCGTCAGGTAGAACTGGACGTGCACGGCCTCCTCGAACAGCTGCCTGCTCAGGTACAGGCGCGCCTCGGGGGAGTTGATGTGCTTGTAGAGGGTGAGCACCAGGTTGTTGGCGACGATCGAGTCACCGGTGGCGAAGAACGCGACCAGGCGGCCGATGAGGTGCTGCTCGCCGGGGGTGAGCCTGGCGAGGTCGGCCACGTCCGAGTGGAGGTCGACCTCCTCGACGTGCCAGGTGTTCTTGATGGCGTCCCGGTAGCGCTCGTAGAAGTCCGGGTAGCGCATGGGGCGCAGGGTCAGCTCGAAGCCCGGGTCGAGCAGGTTGGTGGTGCGGCTGGTGCTGGTCATCACTGGCAGGCCTCGCAGGACTCGGGGTTCTCAAGGGAGCAGGCGACCGCGTCGGAGTCGGCCGGCTGCTGGACGGGGACGGTGGCGGGGGTCTGCGCGCGGGCCGCGCGGGCGATCCGGGTCGCCGGGCGCGAGCGCAGGTAGTACGTCGTCTTCAGGCCCTGCTTCCAGGCGTAGGCGTACATCGAGGAGAGCTTGCCGATGGTGGGCGTCTCCAGGAACAGGTTCAGCGACTGGGCCTGGTCCAGGAACGGCGTGCGGGCGGCGGCCATGTCGATCAGACCGCGCTGCGGGATCTCCCACGCCGTGCGGTACAGCCGCCGCACGTCCTCGGGGATCCACGCGAAGTCCTGCACCGAGCCGTTCGCCTCGCGCAGCGCCTCCCGGGTGCGGGCGTCCCACACGCCGAGCGCCTTGAGGTCGTGCACCAGGTAGGAGTTGACCTGGAGGAACTCGCCCGAGAGCGTCTCGCGCTTGAACAGGTTGGAGACCTGCGGCTCGATGCACTCGTAGACGCCCGCGATGGAGGCGATGGTGGCGGTCGGCGCGATGGCCAGCAGCAGCGAGTTGCGCATGCCGACGGCGGCGATCCGTTCGCGCAGCGCCGCCCAGCGCTCGGGCCAGGTGAGGTCCACGTCGTAGTGGTCGGGGTGCAGCACACCGCGCGCGGCGCGGGTCTTCTCCCAGGCGGGCAGAGGGGCGTTCCGTTCGGCGAGGTCGGCGGAGGCCTCGTAGGCGGCCAGCATGATCCGCTCGGCGATCCGGGTGGACAGCGCCTTCGCCTCGGGCGAGTCGAAGGGCAGCCGCAGCCGGAAGAAGACGTCCTGCAGCCCCATCGCGCCCAGACCGACCGGCCGCCAGCGGGCGTTGGAACGGGCCGCCTGCTCGGTCGGGTAGAAGTTGATGTCGACCACGCGGTCCAGGAACGTGACGGCGGTGCGGACCGTCTCGTCCAGCCGCTCCCAGTCGAGGTCCCCGCGCTCCGGGTCGGCGAAGGCGCCGAGGTTGACCGAGCCGAGGTTGCAGACTGCCGTCTCGCCGTCGTCGGTGACCTCCAGGATCTCCGTGCAGAGGTTCGAGGAGTGGATGACGTGGCCCGGTTCGGCCGTCTGGTTGGCGGTCCGGTTGGCGGCGTCCTTGAAGGTCATCCAGCCGTTGCCGGTCTGCGCGAGGGTGCGCATCATCCGGCCGTACAGCTCACGGGCGGGCAGGGTCTTCTGCGCGAGACCGGCCGCCTCGGCCGCGCGGTAGGCCGCGTCGAACTCCTCGCCCCACAGGTCCACCAGCTCCGGCACGTCGGCCGGGGAGAACAGCGACCACGGCCCGTCGGCGTCGACGCGGCGCATGAACTCGTCCGGGACCCAGTGCGCCAGGTTGAGGTTGTGGGTGCGGCGCGCGTCCTCGCCGGTGTTGTCGCGCAGCTCCAGGAACTCCTCGATGTCGGAGTGCCAGGTCTCCAGGTAGACGGCGGCCGCGCCCTTGCGCCGGCCGCCCTGGTTCACGGCGGCCACCGAGGCGTCCAGGGTCTTCAGGAACGGCACGATGCCGTTGGAGTGCCCGTTGGTGCCGCGGATCAGCGAACCGCGCGAGCGGATGCGGGAGTAGGCGATGCCGATGCCGCCGGCGTGCTTGGAGAGCCGGGCCACCTGGTGGTAGCGGTCGTAGATGCTGTCCAGCTCGTCCTTGGGGGAGTCGAGCAGATAGCAGGAGGACATCTGGGGGTGGCGGGTGCCGGAGTTGAAGAGCGTGGGGGAGGAGGGGAGGTAGTCGAGGCGGCTCATGAGCCCGTAGAGCGCGGCGACCTCGTCGGCGGCCCGCGGGCTGTCGTCCTCGGCGAGACCGGCGGCCACCCGCAGCATGAAGTGCTGGGGTGTCTCGATCACCTTGCGGGTGATCGGGTGCCGCAGCAGGTAGCGGCTGTAGAGGGTGCGCAGCCCGAAGTAGCCGAAGCGGTCGTCGGCGGCCGGGTCGGCCAGCGCGTCCAGGCGCGCGGCGTGGAGGCGGACGAACGCGGCGGTCCGGTCGGCGATCAGCCCCTCCCGGTGGCCCACGGCCACCGACTCGGTGAAGGTCGTGACCCCCTGCGAGGCGGCCTCGGCGCGCAGGGAGAGCGTCAGCAGGCGGGCGGCCAGCCGTGAGTAGGCGGGGTCCTCCGAGATGAGTCCGGCCGCCGCCTCGGTGGCCAGCTCCCGCAGCTCCGCCTCGTCCGCGCGGGCCGAACGGCCGCGCAGCGCGGCGGCGGCGACCCGGCCGGGGTCGGCGTCGGGGAGGTCGGCGGTCAGCTCGGTCAGGGTCCGCAGCAGCGCGGCACCGGGACCGTCGTTCTCCAGGTTGCCTTCGGCTGAGACCGGATCGGCGGGCGCGATGGTCACGTGTGGCTCTCCCTCGCTCGGCACGGGGCCTCACCGAGGGCAGGGGGCAGCACACGAGCGCACGCGGCGCCGCGTCCACCGGCCCATTCCGCGAGGCCCGGACGTCAGGCACCCGGACCGGACGGCCGGGTGCACTGTCGGCAGGTCCTCGGACTGACGCCCGTACACGGCCTCGAGGGCATGTGCGTACGGGTACACCGTTGCGGGACAGTTCCGGATTCGCACCGGATTCCCCTGCGACGACAGCGAGCATGAGCATACATCTTGTGCCGGGCGAGGGAAGCACCCCCATATGTTGTGCCGCGTCGACGCGGAAGATGTCAGTGGATGTCAGTGGCGGTCGGTGGCCGGCGGCGGGACTCCACGGGTCCCAGTGGCTGTCGGCGGGTCTGAGCGGCCGTCAGCGGGTGTCAGAGGGTCAACGCGTAGGTGAGCAGCGAGATGTCGTCCAGCTCCGGCAGCGGGTTCCAGTCCCGCTGCGGGGTGCGGACGAAGCCCAGGCGTTCGTAGAGGCGGTGGGCGGCGTGCATCGTGGGCTGGGTGGACAGCACGACCCGCACGCATCCCTCGGTGGCCCGCGCCCGCTCCAGACAGGCCCGTACCAGGGCCTCGCCCGCGCCCCGGCCGCGCGCGGCGCGGGCGACCGCCAGCATGCGTATCTCGGCCTCGCCGGGCCCGGCTATGTCCGCCATGGCGCCGCCCGACGGCACGAAGGCGACCCCGCCGGCCACCGCGTCGTCCGCGACGGCCACCAGAACCTCGGCGGCGGCCGCCCGCCCGGCGACGTCCCGCAGCGCGCCCAGGTACGGATCGTCCTCCCCGAAGTCCAGCAGCCCGTCCTGGAGATAGGCCTGGGCGGTGATCTCACCGAGGGTGCCGTACTCGCCGGGCTCGGCCGGCCTGATCACGAGGTCCATGGGGCCGAGTGTGCCGCACGGGTACGACGACGGGCCGCCGGTTTTCCCGGCGGCCCGTCGGCGTGGGTGCGGCGGCTCAGTGCGCGCTGCCCGCCGTGGCCGGCGGCAGTTCGACCGCGACGCCGGGGTCACCCGCGTCGGCGGTGTAGTCCTGCGGGCTGGTCTCGTCGACGCCGTCGGGGGCCTTCAGCGCCTTGAGGACGAAGGTCAGGACGACGGTGACGATCACGTTCAGGGCGAACGCCGTCATGCCGATGTAGCCGATCTCGCCGATGCCCGGGATCTCCTTGGCCGAGCCGCCGAAGTGCTTCTGCGTCGGGGAGGCGACCCCGTAGGCCGCGACCGTGCCGTAGACCATGCCCACGGCCCAGCCGGCCAGCAGCGCCCAGCGGTGGAACCAGCGGGTGAACAGACCGCCCACCAGGGCCGGGAAGGTCTGCAGGATCCAGATCCCGCCCAGCAGCTGGAAGTTGATCGCCACGGTCTTGTCCATGGTCAGCACGAAGACCAGCGCGCCCACCTTCACCAGCAGGGACACCAGCTTGGAGACCTTGGTCTCCTGCTCGGCCGTCGCGTCCGGCCTGATGAAGTCCTTGTAGATGTTGCGGGTGAACAGGTTCGCCGCGGCGATCGACATGATCGCCGCCGGGACCAGCGCCCCGATGCCGATCGCCGCGAAGGCGATGCCGGTGAACCAGTCGGGGAACATGTCCTCGAACAGCTGCGGGATGGCGAGCTGCCCGTTCTGGACCTTCACGCCCGCCGCGATGGCCATGAAGCCCAGCAGCGCCAGCAGACCCAGCATCAGCGAGTACAGCGGCAGGATCGTGGTGTTGCGGCGGATCACCTCACGGCTCCTGGAGGAGAGCGTCGCGGTGATCGAGTGCGGGTACATGAACAGCGCGAGCGCGGAGCCCAGGGCGAGGGTGGCGTAGGTCCACTGGCTCGCCTCGCCCGGGACGACGGCCCCGCGGGGTTTGTGTGTCTGCGGGTTGATCTGGCCGAACGCGTCGGCGGCCTTGGCGAAGATGTCGTCGAAGCCGCCCAGCTTGATCGGGATGTAGATGATCGCGACCGCGATGACGATGTAGATGAGCGCGTCCTTCACGAACGCGATCAGCGCCGGCGCGCGCAGACCCGAGGAGTACGTGTACGCCGCCAGCACGCCGAAGGCGATCAGCAGCGGCAGGTCCTTCACGAACCAGTTGGTGTTCTCGCCGCCGCCCACACCCATCACGTCGAGCACCGCCTGGATGCCGACGAGCTGGAGCGCGATGTACGGCATGGTGGCGAGGATGCCGGTGAGCGCCACCGCCAGCGACAGGCCCTTGGAGCCGAACCGGCCGCGCACGAAGTCCGACGTCGTCACGTACCCGTGCTTGTGCGAGACCGACCACAGCCGCGGCAGGAAGGTGAAGATCAGCGGGTACACCAGGATCGTGTACGGCACCGCGAAGAACCCGGCCGCGCCGGTCGCGTAGATCGCCGCGGGCACGGCGACGAAGGTGTACGCCGTGTACAGGTCGCCGCCGAGCAGGAACCAGGTGATCCAGGTGCCGAACGACCGGCCGCCCAGACCCCACTCGTCCAGGCTCTGCTCGTTCTCCGCCCGGCGCCAGCGCGCGGCCAGGAACCCCATGACGGTGACCAGCAGGAAGAAGAAGATGAAGACGCCGAGCGCGACGCCGTTGACGCCGTCCTTCACCGGGTCGCACCGCCCTTCGCGGAGGCGGTGCCCGCCGTGCGGCGACCGCGCTGGTCGTGCTGCCACAGCCGGTAGGCGATCACCGTGAGGACCGTGGAGATGATCACCCACAGCATCTGGTACCAGTAGAAGAACGGGATGCCGATGAACGTGGGGCCGACCTTGGCGTACGAACCGACCCACAGCATCGCCACGAACGGCGCGACGAGGCAGAGGCCGATGACGACCCGCAGGGGGGTCACCACCCCTTTGCCCACTCCTGGCCCATCTGACATGTGCGGCTCCGTCCCCTCGCTGGTCAGCCGTGCGATTGCGCAGGCAATCTAGGTCACGGTGACAGGTAACGGAACCCCTTGTCCGCATACCGGTTCCGCATACGGCCGCGCGGGCCGTGCCGGGGACCGGCCGCAGGGGCGCGGCGGGGGCCGGTGAGGGGCCCGCGCGGTCAGTCGATCGGCCGCTTGAGCCGCGCCACGAACTTGTAGCGGTCGCCGCGGTACACCGAGCGCACCCACTCCACGGGCTGGCCCGTGCGGTCCTGGGAGTGCCGGGAGAGCAGCAGCATCGGCAGGCCCACGTCGGTGCCGAGCAGGCCGGCCTCGCGCGGGGTGGCCAGTGAGGTCTCGATGGTCTCCTCGGCCTCGGCGAGATGGACGTCGTAGACCTCGGCGAGGGCGGTGTACAGGGAGGTGTACTTCACCAGGCTGCGGCGCAGCGCGGGGAAGCGCTTGGCCGACAGGTGGGTGGTCTCGATGGCCATGGGCTCGCCGTTGGCCATGCGCAGCCGCTCGATGCGCAGGACGCGCCCGCCGGTGGTGATGTCGAGCAGGCCGGCGAGCCGGTCGTCGGCGGTGATGTAGCCGATGTCCAGCAGCTGGGAGGTCGGCTCCAGGCCCTGGGCACGCATGTCCTCGGTGTAGGAGGTCAGTTGCAGCGCCTGGGAGACCTTCGGCTTGGCGACGAAGGTGCCCTTGCCCTGGATGCGTTCGAGCCGGCCCTCGACGACCAGTTCCTGCAGCGCCTGGCGCACGGTCGTGCGCGAGGTGTCGAACTCGGCCGCCAGCGTCCGCTCGGGCGGCACGGGGGTCCCGGGCGCCTGCGTCTGGGTCATGTCGAGCAGGTGCTTCTTCAGGCGGTAGTACTTGGGCACGCGCGCGGTACGGACGGTCGCCCCACCCTCGTTCTCCGCACTGCTGACGTCGGTGCTCATGCTCCGCCTTCCCGGCTCCGGTGCCGAAGCGGCCGACGTCCCGTCGGCCACGGCTCACATCGTGGCACGGCTTCTTGTGCGTGGTGCTCTCCCGCACGCTCCGTGATCTCCTCTGTATACCGCCGTGACCCCTGCTGGTCTAGTCCATCGTCCGTCCCTGGGACGGGTGGTCCACACGAACAGGCGTCCGGCCAGGGGGAGATGACGGCCGGTGGTCCAGTGGAGCGGGGACGTCCGTTTGACCGCTTGAGCAATGAAAGGTCCCTGCATATCGCGGTCCCATAACGGAGCAGTTGAGCGGGTCGGCGCACCCTTGACAGCCCTATTGGTCTGGGCCAAGCTCCCCCTACTGGTCTACACCATTGGTCCAGGTCCCAGCCCCATGGGCGGTATGCGCTGACGCTTCCACTGTCGCTCAACCGCGGGGAGGCAGGGGGGTTTGTGGCATCCCTTGAGGAGGGTGGCGTGAAGCGCAAGCTGGTTGCTGCGATCGGTATCGCGGGCATGATGGTCTCCATCGCGGCGTGTGGCGGCAGTGACGACAAGGACGGGGGCTCGAAGGGGGCCGACGCCAAGGAGCTGACCGTCTGGCTCACCGTCGACGCGCAGAACAACTGGCCGGACCTGGTCAAGGCGGCCGACGACGCGGTCGCCAAGAAGCACCCGGGCCTGAAGGTCAAGCACGAGTACTACGGCTGGCCGGACAAGAACACCAAGCTCGACGCGGTGCTCGCCACCGACAAGGCCCCCGACGTGGTCGAGATGGGCAACACCGAGATGCTCGGCTACATGGTCAAGGGCGCCTTCGCCCCCCTGGACGCGTCGAAGTTCGACAACTCCTCCGGCTGGCTGGACGGCCTCAAGGCCTCGGTGACCTACGAGGACAAGACCTACGGCGTCCCCTACTACGCCGGCGGCCGCGTGGCCAACTGGCGTAAGGACGTCTTCGCCCAGGCCGGTGTGAAGACCACCCCGAAGACGTACCAGGAACTGCTCTCCGACCTGGACAAGGTGCAGAGGAAGCAGGGCGACAAGTTCAGCGCGTGGTACCAGCCCAGCCGTGACTGGTACGCCGCCATGTCCTTCGTCTACGACGCCGGCGGCTCCATCGCCAAGGAGGAGGGCGGCCAGTGGAAGGCCAACCTGTCCTCCCCCGAGTCCCTCAAGGGCCTGAACGACTACAAGGCCGTCCTCGACAAGTACATGCACGGCGACAAGACCAAGGACGAGGCCGACCGGCCGATCGTCTACGGCCAGGGCAAGTCCGGCATGATCTTCGCCGCCGCCTGGGAGGGCGCGACCGCCGCCGACCCGAAGAACGACAAGGTCGGCAAGCTCGCGGACAAGGTCGAGAACTTCGTGATGCCCGGCCCGTCCGGCAAGAACATGCCGGTCTTCCTGGGCGGTTCGGACCTCGCCGTCCCGGTCAAGTCCAAGGCGCAGGCGCTCGCCGCCGAGTGGATCAACGCCTTCACCGGCTCGGGCGGCCAGAAGGGCCTGATCGCCAAGGGCAACCTGCCCAACAACAAGACCGACCTCGCGACGCTGAAGAGCGACCCGAAGACCGCGGTCCCGGCCACCGCCGCCGAGTCCAGCTGGTTCGTCCCGATGGCGCCGGGCTGGGGCCAGGTCGAGAAGGCCCAGGTGCTGCAGACCATGCTGCAGAGCATCGGCACCGGCAAGAAGTCGGTCGAGGCCGCGGCCAAGGACGCGGACGCCGCGATCGACAAGGTCATCAACACCAAGTGACCCGGGCGCAGGGCCCCGCCGCGCGCGGGGCCCTGCTCCTGGCACGGCCGCTGACCGGGGCCCGGCCCCCGTGCGGCCGCGCACGGCTTTGGCCTGCTTCGCCTTCGTACCACCTGATGAGGGACCGCTGAGGAGCGCGCGATGAGTGCCGCAGACACGACCACCCCTGCCAAGGTGCCGCCGCCGCGGCAGGCGCCGCCGCCCGCCGCGGTGAACCGGCCACGCAGAAACCGGACGTCCGGCGGCGCGGCGACCCCCTGGCTGCTCCTCGCGCCCTGCCTGCTGGTCCTCGCCCTGGTCATGGCCTACCCGCTGGTCCGCCTGGTCACCCTGTCCTTCCAGAAGTTCGGGCAGCCGCAGCTGTGGGGCTTCCAGGGCGCCGAGTGGGTCGGGTTCGACAACTTCAGCAAGGTGCTGAGCGACGGCGACTTCTGGGCCGTCGTCGTACGCACCATCGTCTTCGCCGTCGGCTGCGTGGTCCTCACCATGGTCATCGGCATGGCGCTGGCCCTGCTCCAGCAGCGGGTCTCCGGCTGGGTGAAGACACTGATCAACATCGTGCTGGTGGCGAGCTGGGGCATGCCCGTCATCGTCGCCACCACCGTCTTCAAGTGGATCTTCGACTCCGACTACGGCATCCTCAACGCGCTGGTCAGCAAGTTGCCCGGGGTCGACATGATCGGCCACAACTGGTTCGCCAGCGGCCCCCAGGGCCTCGCCGTGATCATGCTCCTCGTGGTGTGGGGGGCCGTGCCCTTCGTCGTCATCACGCTCAGCGCGGGCCTCACCCAGGTGCCCAAGGAGATGGAGGAGGCCGCCCGGCTGGACGGCGCCGGCGCGTGGGGCGTCTTCCGCTACGTCACGCTGCCCGTCCTCAAGCCGATCATCGTGATGCTCACGACCCTGTCGGTCATCTGGGACATGGGCGTCTTCCCGCAGGTGTTCGTCATGCGCGGCGGCCACCCCGAGGCGGAGTTCCAGATCCTCAACACCTACTCCTACGACCGCGCCTTCGTGGTCAACGACTACGCGCAGGGCTCGGCGATCGCCCTGATCACCGTGTTGCTGCTGCTGGGCGTGGTCGCCGTGTACATGCGCCAGATGCTGAAGATCGGAGAGGTCGAATGAGCACCCTGAGCGGCACGACCACCGCCACCCCTCCGGTCCGCCGCCGCCGGTCGCCGAAGCTCGGCTGGAACCTGCTCGGCCTGCTGGTCTTCCTCGTCCTGGGCTTCCCCCTCTACTGGATGCTCAACACGGCGTTCAAGCCGGCCAAGGACGCCATCGACCCGGACCCGAGCCTGCTGCCGACGGGCCTCACCTTCGACAACTTCAAACGCGCCCTGGACATCGCCGACTTCTGGGGTCCGGTCGGGCGCAGCCTCGTCGTCTCGCTGGTCGTGGTGGTCGTCGGCATGGTCGTCGGCACCCTGGCCGCGCTCGCCATCTCCCGGTTCGCCTTCCGCGGCCGCAAGATCGTGATCGTGGGCATCCTGGCGGTGCAGATGGTGCCGCTGGTCGCGATGATCATCCCGATCTTCCTGCTCCTCAACGACCTGGGGCAGTACGACAAGCTGACCGGCCTCATTATCACGTACCTGACCTTCATCCTCCCCTTCACGGTGTGGACACTGCGCGGCTTCATCGTCAACATCCCCAAGGAGCTGGAGGAGGCCGCCATGGTCGACGGCTGCACCCGCACCGGCGCCTTCGTCCGGGTCGTCTTCCCCCTGCTCGCCCCCGGCATGGTCGCCACCTCCGTCTACGGCTTCATCCAGGCCTGGAACGAGTACCTCTACGCCCTGATGCTGATGAGCCAGGAGCACGAGACCGCTACTGTCTGGCTCGGCAACTTCACCACCAAGCACGGCACCGAATACGCCCCGATGATGGCCGGAGCCACCATGATGGCCGTACCGATCGTCGTTCTGTTCCTCCTCGTACAGCGCAAGATGGCCGCGGGCCTGACCGCGGGCGCCGTGAAGGGATAACGCCACCCGATGACGACATTCGCCAGCGGCACCACCGCGTCCGGCTCGCAGAACGACGCTCTCGCCCGTGACGCGCTGACCGTCCTCCAGCCCGGCTTCACCGGGACCACGGCCCCCGGCTGGCTGCTGCGCCACCTCGGCGAAGGCCTGGCCTCGGTCGCCCTGTTCGGCCGCAACGTCGCCACGGCCGGGCAGCTGAGCGCCCTCACCGCCCAGCTCCGCGCCGAACGCGAGGACGTCCTGGTCGCCATCGACGAGGAGGGCGGCGACGTCACGCGCCTGGAGGTGCGCACCGGCTCCAGCTTCCCCGGCAACCACGCGCTGGGCGCGGTGGACGACGTGGAGCTGACCGAGCACGTCGCCCGGGAGCTGGGCCGGCGGCTCGCCGAGTGCGGCGCCAACTTCAACTGGGCGCCCTCGGCCGACGTCAACTCCAACCCCGGCAACCCGGTCATCGGCGTCCGCTCCTTCGGCGCCGCCCCGGACCTGGTCGCCCGGCACACCGCCGCCTACGTCACCGGACTGCAGGCGGCGGGCGTCGCCGCCTGCACCAAGCACTTCCCCGGGCACGGCGACACCGCGGTCGACTCCCACCACGCGCTGCCGCGCATCGACGTGGACACCGACGTGCTCCAAGCGCGCGACCTGGCCCCGTTCCGCGCGGCGATCGCCGCCGGCACCAAGGCCGTGATGAGCGCCCACATCCTCGTACCGGCCCTGGAGCCGGAACTTCCGGCAACGTTGTCCCGGCGCGTCCTGACCGACCTCCTGCGCGGCGAACTGGGCTACGACGGCCTGATCGTCACCGACGCCGTGGAGATGAAGGCCATCGCCGACACCTACGGCATCGAGCGGGGCAGCGTCCTCGCCGTCGCCGCCGGTGCCGACGCGATCTGCGTGGGCGGCGGGCTCGCGGACGAGGAGACCGTACGCCGCCTGCGCGACGCCCTGGTCGCCGCGGTCCGCTCCGGGGACCTGCCCGAGGAGCGGCTCGCGGACGCCGCCGAACGTGTGCGCGCCCTCGCCCGCTGGACCGCCACCGCGGCGGCCGCCGCGGCGCGGACCCCCGCCGACCCGGAGGTCGGACTCAGGGCGGCCCGCCGCGCCCTGCGGGTCACCGTTGCTGAAACGTTCACCCCCCTGGTCCGGCCGCCCTACGTCGCCGCCCTCACCCCCGTCGCCAACATCGCCGTCGGCACCGAGACCCCCTGGGGCGTGGCGGCGGAACTCGGCCGCCTCCTGCCCGGCACGGAGACCGGCAGCTTCAGCGGCCCGGACGCCGGGCAGGCGGCCCTGGAGGCGGCGGACGGCCGCAGGGTGGTGGCGGTCGTCCGCGACGAGCACCGCCATCCCTGGATGGCGGCGGCCCTCGACACCCTGATCGCGGCGCGCCCCGACACCATCGTGGTCGAGATGGGCGTCCCCCAGGCTCCCTCCAGGGGCTCCCTCCACATCGCGACCCACGGCGCGGCCCGCGTATGCGGCCGGGCAGCGGCGGAGGTCATCGCGGGAGAGGCCATCGCGGGGGAGTGAGCGGCGCAGGACGGTGGTTCCTGCGACGCGCGCTCTTCGAGGGCGCCTTGATCCGCGCACCGGCTCCCCGCCTGTGACGGGGTTCGTCCGCCCGGCAGCACCCTGCCGGGCGGGGCCGTCCATTCCCGGCCCCGGAGGGCGCCTGCGGACCTGACCCGTCCATGGACGCCGGCGGGCGCGGGAGCCGGGCGAGGCGCGGGTCGGCGCGGGGCCGCTGGTGGGCCGTGGGGGCGCCGGGTCCGGGGTTCAGTTCCGGGGCGGTGGTCGTCCAGGGGTCCGAGCACGGCCGGCAGCGGGCAGGACATGTGCTGTACCGGCGGGACGAGTGCCGCGCCGGTGGCCGGTGATGCCGTCGACGGCTCGGCCGCTGGCGGGGGCAAGGGGCCGGCGTGGGCTCGGCCGGGCTCCGGGGGGCGTACGGCGAAGGCGCCGGTCGCGCCCTGCAGGGCAACCGGCGCCCCCGCCCTGCCGCGCGGGGGCGGCAGGGCGGGCCCTAGATGCCCTGCCACTCCGGCTTGTTGGCGTAGGTGTGGCGGAAGTAGTCGGCGAGCTTCAGCTTGGCGGCGGCGGCCTCGTCGACGACGACGGTGGCGTGCGGGTGGAGCTGCAGCGCCGAGGCCGGGCAGACCGCCGCGACCGGTCCCTCGACGGTCGCGGCGACCGCGTCCGCCTTGCCCTCACCCGTCGCCAGCAGCACCAGGTGCCGGGCCTCGAGGATCGTGCCGATGCCCTGGGTGATCACGTGGTGCGGGACCTGGTCGACGTCGTCGTCGAAGAAGCGCGCGTTGTCCACACGCGTCTGCTCGGTCAGTGTCTTGATGCGCGTCCGCGAGGCGAGCGACGAGCACGGCTCGTTGAACCCGATGTGCCCGTCGGTGCCGATGCCGAGCAGCTGGAGATCCACACCCCCCGCGTCGACCAGCGCCTTGTCGTACGCCTGGCAGGCCGCCTGCACGTCCTCGGCGGTGCCGTCGGGCCCAAGGAACGCCTCCATGCCGATCCCCAGCGGCTCCAGCACCTCCCGGCGCAGCACGGAGCGGTAGGACTCCGGGTGATCGGCGGGCAGCCCCACGTACTCGTCGAGCTGGGCGATCCGCGCCCGGGAGGTGTCAGCGGCGCCGGAACGCACCTTGGCCGCCAGCGCTTCGTAGACGGGCAGCGGAGTAGAACCCGTGGCCACGCCGAGCAGGGCGTCGGGCTTCCGCCGCAGCAGCTGCGCCATGGCCTCGGCGATGAGCTCGCCGCCCGCCCTGGCATCCGGAACGATGACAACTTCCACGCTGGGCCTGCCGATCTGAGGAGAGCCGAGAAGGGGACCGGACCCGGAAAGGAGGGGTCGTGTGGTTTAGACCAATCTAGCAGAATCGGGTTCCCAGGACCCGTCCCGCGCAACCCCCGGCCCTCGGCTTCAGGGCCTCGCCACCCGGTCGTCACCTCCCCGCTGCTGCCGCCTTTCCGCCCGTCACTTCCCGGCCCCGTCCGCCCGGACGCGACCCGGCGGCCCCGCACCGCGCCTACCTCAGCGAACCCCCCGTCGCGTCCACCCAGCTCCCCGTCACCCACCGTCCCCCGTCCGAGACGAGGAACGCCACCACGTCCGCCACGTCGGCCGGTGTGCCCACGCGTCCGAGCGCGGACATCGCCGCCCCCCGCTCCCAGCCGCCCGGTGTCCGGTGCAGCAGTCCGGCCGTGTTGTCGGTGTCGATGAGGCCCGGCCCCACCGAGTTCACCGTGATGCCGCGCGGACCCAGCAGCTTCGACAGGTCCCGGCTGAACACGTCGAGCGCGGCCTTCGTCATCGCGTAGGCCACCTTGTCCGGCATGACGGCGTCGCGAGCGAGGCCGGTGGAGATGTTGACGATCCTGCCGCCGTCACGCAGGCGGTCCAGGCCGTGCCGGACGATGAAGAACGGTGCCTTGGTGTTCACCGCGAAGACCCGGTCGTACTGCTCCTCGTCGATCTCTTCCAGCGGCGGTGACGTGCCGATCCCCGCGTTGTTCACCAGGATGTCCACACCGTCCGCTTGCCGGTCGAACTCCGCCCAGAGTGCCTCGGCGTCGCCGGGCCGCCCCAGCTCGACGCCGATGGCGAAGGCCGAGCCGCCCGCCGCCCGGATCGCGGCGACCGTCTCCTGTGCCGCCGCCTCGTTGCTCCCGTAGTGCACGGCGACGCGCGCGCCGTCCCGTGCCAGCCGCTCGGCGACACCTCGCCCGATGCCCCTGCTCGCCCCGGTGACCAGCGCGGTCCTCCCCGCGAGCGAGCCCGCGGCCCTGTCCGCCCCTCCGGTCGCGCCCGAGCGCTCGTCCGTCCCCATGGCAAGCCCCTTCGAATTTCCCTAGCGGTCGCTACAGAAAGACCGTACCGCACGCGGCTGTCATTTCTCTAGTGTCCGCTATAAAATCATCCCATGGTGGTGAAGCAGGCGACAGAAGAGCAGGTCAGCGCGGGTGCGGCCGGCGTGCCCGGTGCCCGGCGCCGCGGCCGGCCCCGCTCGTTCGACCGGGCGACGGCACTGGAGAAGGCCGTTCTGGCCTTCTGGGAGCACGGGTACGAAGGCACCTCCGTATCGGACCTCACCCGAGCCATGGGCATCGGCGCCCCCAGCCTCTACGCGGCCTTCGGTGACAAGCAGGCGCTCTTCGCCGAGGTGGTCCGCGACTACGGCGAGCGGTACGGGTCCTTCGGCGCCCGTGCCCTGACGGAGGAGCCCACGGCCCGCGCCGCCGTCGAACGGATCCTGCGCGAGGCGGCGGCCGAGTACACCGCCCCGGGCCGTCCGCACGGCTGCCTGGTCATCCACGCGGCCACCAACTGCACGACGCCCGAGGTCGAACAGTCCCTGCGGGCGCGGCGCAACGAGAACATCGCCGCCTTCGAGAGCCGTATCAAGGCGGACGTGGCCGCCGGCACCCTGCCCGCGGACACCGACACCGGCGCGCTCGCCCGGTACGCCGGCGCGCTGATCCAGGGGATGTCCCAGCAGGCCCGCGACGGTGCGAGCCGCGAGGAACTGGAGGCGGTCGCGGAAATTGCCATGACCATCTGGCCCCGTGGCTGAGCCGGGCGGGCTAGGCTGCTCCGTGACGAACGCCCGGCGTCCGGCCCCTGACGGCCGGCGGCCGGTCCGGTAGGTCCGGCAGGTCCGGCAGGTCCGGCCGGTCACCGCAGGCGGGCGCGCCGGTGGGCTCGGCCGCTGACCCGCACCGGTCTCGGCCGGTCGTTCGACGAAGAAGGCACAACGAAGTGCTTCCCGCTCATGGACAGGCACAAGTGGTCTAGTCCAGAATCGAGAGGGATCCAGAACAAGGGCCTGTGCGCCGCGCTCGCGCGTCACAGGCACCGAGGTGAACACGTGAACCTCCGTCCTCCCCGCACAGGAGGGCGGACCGAGGAACCGGTGCTCTCTGCCCTGACTGCCCCGGCTCCTCACCCTTCGGCCGACCGGGACCGCACACCCCACGGCCGATGTTGCTCCGGGCTGCGGTGCCGGGAGGGTTGAGGGTCCCTCTCAGGCGCCGCGGCCCGCGGGTGTCTCCGGGCCGGGCCGCACCCGGCCCCGGGGCCCGCACTTCTCCGGCAGTCACAGGGCCCGCCCCTCGCAGTGCCTCACCCGGTCCCTCGCGGGCCCGTCCCCCGTGCCCCCGCGTATTTCGAAACCGTACAAACGCCCGGGTACGCTCGCAGACGTGCCCTCCATGAACGAACTCGTACGCCAGCACACCGCCCTCGACGACTCCGATCTCGAATGGCTCCACCTGCTGGTCTCGGAGTGGCAGCTGCTCTCCGACCTCTCCTTCGCCGACCTGGTGCTGTGGGTACCCACGCTGGACGGCACCCGTTACGTCTCCGTCGCCCAGATGCGGCCCAACACCGGCCCGACGTCCTACCAGGACGACATGATCGGTCACCTCGTCCCGCGCGGCCGCCGCCCGATGCTCGACGCCGCGCTCGACGAGGGGAGGATCGTCCGCGAGGGAGACCCGGAGTGGCGCGAGGAGGTACCGGTCCGGGTCGAGTCCATCCCGGTGCGGCGCCAGGGACGCGTCCTCGGGGTCATCGCGCGCAACACCAACCTCCTCACCGTGCGCACCCCGAGCCGGCTGGAGCTGACGTACCTGCAGAGCGCCTCCGACCTGGCCCAGATGATCGCGGCCGGCTCCTTCCCCTTCCCCGACCAGCAGGTCGACATGGACGCCTCGCCGCGCGTCGGGGACGGCCTGATCCGGCTGGACGCCGACGGCGTGGTCACCTACGCCTCGCCGAACGCGCTGTCCGCCTACCACCGGCTCGGTCTGGCCGCCGACCTGGTCGGCCATCATCTCGGCGAGGCCACGGCCGAACTCGCCCCGTCCCGCGCCCCGGTGGACGAGGCGCTGGTGAAGCTGGCGAGCGGCTGGGCGCCGCGCGAGTTCGAGATCGAGGCGCACGACGGGGTGATCCAGTTCCGGGCCATCCCGCTCAAGCCCAAGGGAACCCGCATCGGTTCACTGGTCCTGCTCCGCGACGTCACCGAACTGCGCCGCCGCGAACGCGAGTTGATCACCAAGGACGCGACCATCCGGGAGATCCACCACCGGGTCAAGAACAACCTCCAGACGGTGGCCGCGCTGCTCCGGCTCCAGGCCCGGCGCATCGACTCCGAACGCGGCCGGGAGGCACTGGAGGAGGCGGTTCGCCGGGTCGGTTCGATCGCCATCGTCCATGAGACGCTGTCTCAGAACCTGGACGAGCGGGTGGAGTTCGACGAGATCGCCGACCGGGTGCTGGCCATGGTCGCCGAGATCTCGCCGGGCAAGGTCGCCGGCCGGCGCAGCGGCCGGTTCGGGATCCTGGACGCCGAGGTCGCCACGCCGTTGTCGATGGTCCTGACCGAGATCCTGCAGAACGCCCTGGAGCACGGCTTCCTGGAGGGCGACACCGGAACCGTCGAGGTGTCGGCGGTCCGCGGCGGCACCACTCGCGAGGGCCGTCTGCTCGTCACCGTGCAGGACGACGGAGTGGGGCTGCCCGAGGGCTTCGACCCGCACAGTTCGGGCAATCTCGGCCTGCAGATCGTACGGACCCTGGTGGAGGGCGAGTTGGGCGGCACCTTCGACATGGTCCCGGCGCCCGAGCGGGGCACGCGCGTGGTGCTCGACATCCCGGTGGGGACGCCCAAGTAGCCGGTGGCGGCGAGCCGTTCCTCACGGCGAACGGCTGCTCACGGCGAACAGTTCTCCACGCGGTGACCGTTCCTCACGAGGATCGCTCCCCGCCACGACCGCTCCCCGCGGGATCCGCCCCGCCCCGTCGTCGGCACAGCAAAAAGCCCCGGACCTTGGCAGGTCCGGGGCCAGTCGCTCGTTGCTGCCCCATCGGAATGGGGGTACCCCGTGCTCGAAGAGCCTGGGGGAGCATCGGGGGTACTGCGCGCTGCGGCTCGGGGGCGGGGGATGCGTGCACGCTGCACGCGCCGCCAAGCTCAGGCTGTCAGCGGGGTGGCTGTGGTCAGGCGGAGGCCTGACGGGCCCGGTTGCGGGCGGCGCGGCGCTTCATCGCACGGCGCTCGTCCTCGCTGAGACCACCCCAGACGCCGGAGTCCTGGCCGGACTCGAGCGCCCACTGCAGGCACTGCTCCATAACCGGGCAGCGACGGCAGACGGCCTTGGCTTCCTCGATCTGCAGCAGCGCAGGACCGGTGTTGCCGATGGGGAAGAAGAGCTCGGGGTCTTCCTCGCGGCAAACGGCGTTGTGACGCCAGTCCATGGCTGCTACCTCTCCTTGGTATTACGTGCAAGTGCTTGTGAATGTGAACGCTTTCACGAATCCCTCAACAAGTGAAGGGCCGACCGTCAGGTTTCCCTGGCGTGGTCCTGTGGATTGAAGAGGGGTTCCGGCGATCTCCGGGGCCCGGTGTGTGGGCCGTCCCGATCGCCATGTAGAGATTCGCAAACCTCGGCGGCGGATACAACCCCTTCCGGAAACTTTTTTTGGATTCCTCGGTGTCGACTAGGTCACAGCCGTACTTCCATGGGGTGGATCCTGGCCTAAACGTTCGAGTGAAAGGACTTTGGGCCCTTCCACTCACACAATCACACGCAGTGCACGGCGTACGCCTGTGAACGTCACGCTCGTACGCAGCCCCAGGTGGTCACCGTCCATCTGGAGGGGGAGCGGCGCCTTCGAATGCAAGGTGAAGCTGCTCAGGTCGTGCAGCGACAGGGCGTGCCTGCCCTGCGGTCCGCGCTCCGGGGACGAAGTGAGCAACTGGGTGCCGTACCGGGCGACCGCGGCCGTGGACAGACGGCTGAGACCGAGCACGTCCAGGCCGGTGTCGAACGACGCCTTGGGGGACGTGTACATCGGGCGATTGCCCAGGTAGGTCCACGGCGAGGTGTTCGAGACTATCGCCACCACCAGGTCGGCGACCGGGTCCTCGCCCGGCTGCTCCAGGGTGATCGCGCCGTGCCGGCGGTTCGGCTCGCCGAAGAACTGGCGCAGCACCTGGCGCACGTACAGGGCGTGCGTGGACTTCTTGCCGCGCTCCCGCTGCTGCTCGACGCGGCCGACGACACCCGCGTCGAATCCGAGGCCGGCGTTGAAGGTGAACCAGCGTTCGGGGACCGCCGCGTCGTCGGTGCCCGGCGTCCCGGACGCGAGCCCCAGGCCGACCGTGCGCTCGCTTCCCTCGCGCAGGGCGTCCAGGATCGCGCCGGTCGCCTCGACCGCGTCGTTGGGCAGGCCCAGGGCGCGGGCGAAGACGTTGGTGGAGCCTCCCGGCACCACCGCGAGGCGGGGCAGGCGCTCGGGGTCGGGACCCCGGTGCAGCAGGCCGTTCACCACCTCGTTGACCGTGCCGTCGCCGCCGAGGGCCACGACCAGGTCGACGTCGTCGCTGTCCGCCGCCTGCCGGCCCAGGTCGCGGGCGTGGCCCCGGTACTGGGTGGTGACCGCGTCCAGTTTCATCTCACTGGCGAGGGCGTGGATCAGGACGTCGCGCGTACGTGCGCTTGTGGTGGTTGCCGCCGGATTGACCACGAGAAGTGCACGCATGGTCAGCAGCGTACCTACTGAGGAGTACTCGGCCCAGGCCGAGGTAGGGATCGGGTAAGAGGAGCGGACGTGAGCCTGGACACGGCGGTCGGCTCCGCGAGGGGTGCTCCGCGGGCTGAGGCTACCCTTCTGGGGTGAGCAGTGAGCAGAACTCCCGGACCGACTCCACGGACGCCTCCGGCCCGCGCCCAGGACGGCTGACCTCCGCCGCGGCGCTGTGCGCGCTGGAGGGGCTCGCACTGCTCGTCGGCGGCGTCTGGATGCTGGTGCTCGGCCTCACGGGCGACGGCGGTGACCGGCAGCAGGCGGTCACCGGCGGGATCACCGTCCTCGTGCTGGCGCTGCTGCCGCTGCTGGCCGCCCGCGGGCTGCTGCGCCGGCGCGGCTGGAGCCGGGGGCCGGCGGTCATCACCCAGATCATGGCGCTGCCCGTCGCCTACAGCCTGCTGCAGGCCGAC
Source organism: Streptomyces sp. Xyl84 (assembly GCF_059731885.1). Classification (NCBI taxonomy): domain Bacteria; kingdom Bacillati; phylum Actinomycetota; class Actinomycetes; order Kitasatosporales; family Streptomycetaceae; genus Streptomyces; species Streptomyces sp. Xyl84. The sequence continues at coordinate 2,489,413 of NZ_AP029182.1, read as the reverse complement.
AGCGTGGCCGTCCCGGCGGGCATCGCGCTCGCGGTCGTGGCCGTGGCCTCCCTGGTCCTGCTCGTGCACCCGGCGACGACCCGCGCCCTCGGCATCAGGGGCCCGGGCCGCGCGCACGAGAGCGAACAGCGCTAGCACCTGGCCGGCGGCCGGTGCCGCGGGCGCAGGGTACGCATCTGCGGCGTTGCCGCAGGATGCCCGGCTCCCTCGCGTCCGGCTTCGTTCTTGCGGCGGACCGCCGTCGCCCGGACGCTCTGCTGCGCCGTGCGCCGTGCGCCGCACGCACCCACGAGCCGGCCGCCCAGCGTCCCGCGCGGCCGCACCACCGCTCGCGCGCGGGGCTACTCCTCCACCAGCAGCTTCTCCCGCAGCTGGGCCAGGGTGCGGGCCAGCAGGCGGGAGACGTGCATCTGCGAGATGCCGACCTCCTGCGCGATCTGCGACTGGGTCATGTTGCCGAAGAAACGCAGCAGCAGGATGCGCTTCTCACGCGGCGGGAGGTCCTCCAGCAGCGGCTTCAGCGACTCGCGGTACTCCACGCCCTCCAGCGCCTCGTCCTCCGCGCCGAGGGTGTCCGCGACCGCCGGGGACTCGTCGTCGGTGTCGGGGACGTCCAGGGACAGCGTGGAGTAGGCGTTGGCCGATTCCAGACCCTCCAGGACCTCCTCCTCCGAGATGGCGAGCTTCTCCGCCAGCTCGTGCACCGTGGGGGAGCGGCCGTGCAGCTGGGACAGCTCGGCCGTCGCCGTGGTGAGGGAGAGCCGCAGCTCCTGCAGCCGGCGCGGCACCCGCACGGCCCAGCCCTTGTCCCGGAAGTGCCGCTTGATCTCACCGACGACCGTCGGGGTCGCGTACGTGGAGAACTCGACGCCGCGGTCGGGGTCGAACCGGTCGACCGACTTGATCAGCCCGATGGTGGCGACCTGGGTGAGGTCGTCCAGCGGCTCGCCCCGGTTGCGGAAACGGCGCGCGAGGTGCTCGACGAGCGGCAGGTGCATCCGGACCAGCTGGTTGCGCAGCTCCGCGTACTGCGGGCTGCCCTCCGGCAGCGCGCGCAGCTCCACGAACATCGCGCGGGCGCCACTGCGGTCATGAGGGTCGTGCCGCGTGCCGTGCACGCTCGGGGCGCCCTGCGCGGCGTCCTCGGAGTATCGCTCGTGCTCGCTCATCGTCCCGCCCGTCGCCCTTCCCCGAGCCCCTGCCCGCTCCTGCGCCCCCGGCTGCGGGGAACGGACGGGGGGACCCCCGTGGCCGGCGGAGGCATCGCTCCGCGTCGGCGGAGGCGTGCCCTGCACGGCGTCGTCCCGCTCCCGCGGCCCCTCGCCCGCACGACCGGGCCGCGGGGTCTCGTCGTCCGGGTGCGGTCTGGCCTGCTCGGGGATGCCGTCGATGCCCTCGATGCCGCCCGCGGGCCGTGAAGGCCCCGCCGGCGCGCCCGGCCCGCCCCCGGAAGGAGTCCCGGCCGCGTCGGCACGGGGCGCGATGGCGCCCTCGGCCGGCAGCTCCCGTGTGCCGCGCTCTTCGTCCCGCACCGGCCCGTCCCCGTTCCTCACGCCGGCCCGGGTCCCGCGCCGCGCTGTTTGTAGAGGCTGATCGAAACGGTCTTGTCCTCGTCCACGGCGGAGGAGACCTTGCCCGCCAGGGCCGACAGAACGGTCCAGGCGAAGGTGTCCCGCGAGGGGGCGTGACCGTCGGTGGTCGGGGCCGAGACGGTGACCTCCAGGGAGTCGTCGACCAGCCGGAAGACACAGCTGAGCACCGAGCCGGGCACGGCCTGCTGGAGCAGGATCGCGCAGGCCTCGTCCACCGCGATGCGCAGGTCCTCGATCTCGTCGAGGGTGAAGTCCAAACGGGCCGCCAGGCCGGCCGTGGCCGTCCGCAGCACCGACAGGTAGGCACCCGCAGCCGGCAGCCGGACTTCCACGAAGTCCTGGTTCGCCGCGGGCTCGCCTGCGATCTGGGACACCCTCACCTCCAAGGTGGTACAAGCTCTACAAGCTCTCTCGGGCCGAGGGTCGCCCCCCGGGGCACACGATTCATGGTCCAGCGGTGACGCTACCGCGCGCTCGACATTCCTGTCCCCGGGACCCCGACCCCATTCTGTCACTCATAGTAAACCTGCGGACACGCTCCGTGGCTAGGGGTCGGGCGGATCCAAATGGGAGCGACACGCGCCGGGTTGACGTACCCACACGTCAGACGGTCGAACCGTCCGAAAGTCCGGTCACACCAGGACGTGGTCCACGAAGCACCAACGCCAGTCTTCCCCGGGTTCGAAGGTCCGCATCACCGGGTGTCCGGTGTCCTTGTGGTGCTTCGTGGCGTGCTGCCCGGGCGACGAGTCGCAGCATCCCACGTGGCCACAGGTCAGGCACAGCCGCAGCTGCACGGGGTGTGTACCGTCCCGCAGGCACTCCGGGCACGTCTCGCTGCGGGGACCGGGCTCCGGATGCGGCAGCGCGTCGGTGTGCGTGCACTGTTTCATGATTGCCAGATTACGACGTCCGCGCGGATGACCGCGCGGGGCGATCCGGGCGGGACGAGACGATGGGTGGGCGAGGACGATGGACGTGATGCCGCTGCTGTTGCTGGTGGCGGGCAGCGCCGTGGTGGCGGGGGCCGCCCGGCGCACCCCGGTACCGGCACCGCTGCTGCTGGTCGCCGCCGGGCTGGCCGTCTCCTACGTTCCCGGGGTGCCGGACTACACCCTCGACCCCGAGGTGGTCCTGCCGCTGCTGCTGCCCCCGCTGCTGTACACGTCCGCCGCGGACAGCTCCTACCTGGACCTGCGCGCACAACTGCGGCCCGTGGCGCTGCTCTCGGTCGGGTACGCGCTGTTCGCGACCTTCGTGGTGGGCTGGGCCGCGTACCTGATCGTCCCGGGGCTGCCGCTGACGGCGGCCCTGGTGCTGGGCGCCGTGGTGGCCCCGCCGGACGCGGTCGCGGCCACGGCGGTGGCCCGCCGCGTCGGGCTCCCCTCGCGCATCACCACGATCCTCCAGGGGGAGTCCCTGCTCAACGACGCCACCGCGATCACCGCCTACAAGGTGGCCCTCGCCGCGGCCGTCGGCGAGGGCGCGACCTGGTCCGGGGGAGTGGAGGAGTTCCTCGTCGCCGCGGTCGGCGGTGTCGGCGTCGGACTCGTGCTGATGGCGCCGCTGCACTGGCTGCGCACCCACCTGAAGGAGGCGCTGCTGCAGAACACGCTCTCCCTGCTGATCCCGTTCGTCGCCTACGGCGTCGCCGAGCAGGTGCACGCCTCCGGGGTCCTCGCGGTCGTCACCGTCGCCCTCTACCTGGGTCACCGCGCGTGGGAGGTCGATTTCGCCACCCGCCTCCAGGAGGAGGCCGTGTGGAAGATGGTCGCGTTCGTCCTGGAGTCGGCGGTGTTCGCCCTCATCGGCCTCCAACTGCCGGTCGTCCTGCGGGGTCTGGAGGAGTACGCCGGAGCGGCGGCGGCCTGGTACGCGATCGCCGTCTTCCTGGTGGTCGTGGCCACCCGGTTCGTTTGGGTGTACCCGGCGACGTTCCTGCCGCGGCTGCTGCGGCGGGTGCGGGAGCGGGAGGAGAACCCCACGTGGAGAGGTGCCATGGTCACCGCGTGGGCGGGGATGCGGGGTGTGGTGTCCCTGGCCATCGCCTTCTCGATCCCGCTCACGGTGCACGGCGGAGGGCCCTTCCCGCAGCGGAACCTGATCCTCTTCCTGACCTTCACCACGGTCATCGGGACGCTGGTCGTGCAGGGCCTGACCCTGCCGCCGCTGATCCGCCTGCTGAAGTTCCCCGGCCACGACACGCAGGCCGCCACGCTCGCCGAGGCGAACGCCCAGGCGCAGGCCTCCCGGGTCGCCGAACAGCGCCTGGAGGAACTGCTCACCGACGAGCGCAACGCCCTGCCGCCACCGCTGGCCGACCGGCTGCGCTCGGTTCTGGAACGCCGCCGCAACGCCGTGTGGGAACGCCTCGGCCAGACCAACCCGGTCACCGGCGAGTCGGTCGACGACACCTACCGCAGGCTCTCCCGGGACATGATCGGCGCCGAGCGCGCGGTCTTCGTGCGCCTGCGGGACGGCCGCTACATCGACGACGAGATGCTGCGCACGCTGCTGCGCAGGCTGGACCTGGAGGAGGCGGCCGCCTACCGGGAAGCCGCCTAGAGGGCGCAGACGGTTCGCGGTGGGGTGCGGTAGCGGGGAAGGGTGGGCGGTCCGAGTCCGCCGTAAGCAGGCTGGTACGGCTCAACATCCTCCGGGTGGGCGACTTCCTTCCCGGTCAGGACCAGGACATAGGACAGCCCTCGCTCCTCGAGGCCGAGTCGGAAGGGGGTGCTGACGCCGTAGCCGGCGTCGGCGACCACGACCGGTGCCTTCAACTGCCACTGGGCGAGTGTGTCCAGCAGGCCGAGCGCGAGACGCCACTTCTCCTGGTGCACCACGTCGTCGGGGACACCTGCCCTGCGGCATCGCTCCGGTTCGTCCGTCCACTCACGCGGCAGATACAACTGCCACTCCAACGGGCACGAGGCCGTGTCGGTGGCGGCATGGACACTGACCGCGACCTGGCAGTTCGCCCGTTTGCCGACCGCTCCGCAGTACTGGCGGGCCACCCCGACCGACGCCTTGCCGCACTTGGGGAACGACACATCGTCGATCACCCACACCTCGGGCCTGACAACTCCGGACAGCCGCTCGGCGATCCGCTGCCTGACCGGCAGCGGATCCCATGGCGACTGGTTCACGAACTGCTGCAGGGCCTGCATGTTCCCGTCCGGCAGACGCTCGGCCATCGGCTGGATCGACTTGCGCCGGCCGTCGAGCATCAGGCCCCGCAGATAACACTCGCCCCACCGCCGCTGATCCCGCCGCGGAAACGACCCGAACATATCGGCAACGAACTCCGATAACTCGCCCCGGAGCCGTTCCACTTCCCCCAACCTCATTCCGGGAAGCTGCCCGCGATCAGCCGAGATCACTCAACGTAACGAAGCACTACTAGCCGCACGGGCCCGGATCCCGCGCCGCCGCCCGGCCCGCGGCCGGGGCCGCCCGGGGAGCGCGGCTCGTCGAGCCGCTGCTCGGAAGACCTGGCTACGACGGGAACGGCCGCCCCGTCACGACGGCGGCGATCGTCGTCCCGCGCGCGAAGGCACCCTCCTCGGCCAGCGTGAGCAGCCCGTACAGCATCTTGGCGACGTACAGGCGCTCGACCGGCAGGCCGTGGCGCGCGCCGAAGTCCTCGGCGAAGGCGTCGAGCCGGGGGGTGGTGCGGGCGTAGCCGCCGAAGTGGAAGCGGTCGTCGAGGGACCACGTGCCGCGCCGGGCGCCGAAGGCCTCCTCCTGCAGGGCTCGCACCGCGGCCTCCAGGAAACCGCCCCTGAGCACCGGTATGCCGAGGGCCCGCCTGCCCTCCGGCAGCCCGGCGGCCAGGCCCGCCAGCGTGCCGCCGGTCCCGCAGGCGACGGCGACGACGTCGGCCCGGTCGCTCAGCTCCGCGCCGAGCGCCGTGCAGCCGTGCACGGCGAGGGAGTTGCTGCCGCCCTCGGGCACCACGAAGGCGTCCGCGGCCCCGACCGCGCGCAGGACGGCCGCCAGGGTCGCCGGTTCGGCCTTGCGCCGGTACGTCTGCCGGTCGACGAAGTGAAGACGCATCCCGTCGGCCGCACACCGGGCCAGGGAGGGGTTGAGGGGACGGTCGGCCAGCTCCTGGCCGCGGACCACACCCACCGTGGGCAGCCCGAGGAGGCGGCCCGCCGCCGCGGTGGCCCGCAGGTGGTTGGAGTAGGCGCCGCCGAAGGTGACGACGGTCCGTCCGGCGGCGGCCCGGAGGTTCGGGGCGAGCTTGCGCCACTTGTTGCCGGTCAGCTCCGGATGGATCAGGTCGTCCCGCTTGAGCAGCAGGCGCAGCCCGCGCCGGCCGAACCGGTCGTCGCTCAGCTCCTGCACGGGTGAGGGGAGCCTCGGCGCCGGCGCGGCAGGGCGGGGGACGGGGACGGCGGAGCTGGTCATCCGCCCATTGTCCCCGGCACCGCTGCGCCCGCGCCGAGGCCGCTGAGCCTGTGCCGCGGTCACCGCTGCGGACGACGGCGGGGGCGTGGTCGCCGGGGGCCGGTCCCACCGAGATCGAGTACGAGTCGAACAGGATCGCTACGCGTGCCCGGACCGACGGTGATCCATTCCCGCTCTTTCGTGTAATAGCACGGACACGTTACGTGATGGAAGGCTGGGGCTCGCAAATCGATGCGCGGCGCCGATCGTGCCGGGCATGAGAGCGGGAGGGCAATTCTCTATGTCGGTAGGCGAAGAGGTCCGCACGGAGCAGGACCGGCCGCAGCAGAGCCTCGGCACCGCGGCCGCGCGGAACCTGGCCACCACCACCAAGTCCGTACCCCAGATGCAGGAGATCAGCTCACGCTGGCTGCTGCGCATGCTGCCGTGGGTCGACGTGCAGGGCGGCACGTACCGGGTCAACCGGCGGCTCACCTACGCGGTCGGCGACGGCCGGATCACCTTCGTGAAGACCGGCGACCGCGTCGAGGTGATCCCCGCCGAACTCGGCGAGCTGCCGGTGCTGCGCGGGTACGAGGACGACGACGTGCTCTCCGAACTGGCCCAGCGCTGCAGGCAGCGAGAGATCGCCGCCGGACAGGTGATCGCCTCCTTCGGCAACCAGGCCGAGGAGGTCTACCTCCTCGCGCACGGCAGGGCCGAGAAGGTCGGCACCGGCCCCTACGGTGACGACCAGGTCCTCGGCGTCCTCGCCGACGGGGCCTACTTCGGCGAACAGGCGCTGCTCGACCCGGACGCCATGTGGGACCACACGGTCCGCGCCGCCACCGCCTGCACCGTGCTCGTCCTGTCCCGGCACGACTTCGAGCAGGTCGCCGAGCGCGCCGACTCGCTCACCGCCCACCTGGGGCGACTGCGCTCGATCCCCGGGCAGCGCACCAACAAGTACGGCGAGAAGGCGGTCGAGCTCGCCGCGGGGCACAGCGGCGAGCCGGACATTCCGCACACCTTCGTCGATTACGAGGCCCGGCCCCGCGAGTACGAGCTGAGCATCGCCCAGACCGTCCTGCGGATCCACTCGCGGGTGGCCGACCTCTACAACCAGCCGATGAACCAGACGGAGCAGCAACTCAGGCTCACCGTCGAGGCGTTGAAGGAGCGCCAGGAGCACGAGCTGATCAACAACCGTGACTTCGGACTGCTCCACAACTGCGAGTACGACCAGCGGATCCAGCCGCACGACGGGGTGCCGAGCCCCGACGACATGGACGAACTGCTCAGCCGGCGCCGCAGCACCAAACTGTTCCTCGCCCACCCGCGTGCCATCGCCGCGTTCGGCCGCGAGCTGAACAAGCGGGGACTGGTCCCCGAGACGATCGACATGGGCGGCAACCGGATCCCCACCTGGCGCGGGGTGCCGATCTTCCCGTGCAACAAGATCCCGGTCACCGAGGCGCGGACCAGCTCGATCATCGCGCTGCGCACTGGAGAGGAGGACCAGGGCGTCATCGGGCTGCGCGCCAAGGGCATCCCGGACGAGATCGAACCGAGCCTGTCCGTGCGCTTCATGGGAATCAACGAACAGGCCATCATCAAGTACCTGGTGACGGCCTACTTCTCGGCGGCGGTCCTGGTGCCGGACGCCCTGGGTGTGCTGGAGAACATCGAGGTCGGGCGTTGGCGCTGAGGCCCTTCGCCGGACACCGGTGTCCCCGCCCCACGGGCCGGGTAGTACACCCCGGCGGCGCGCGCCCGGTGCCCTGCGGGCGGACGCCACGGTTCTCGCAGTCTCCGAGGGGGAGCGGATGGCCGAGTTCATGACAGGGACGACGCCCCGTCCGCCCGGTGCGCGGGGCGCCGCGCCGGCGGCGCGGCAGGAGGGGGCGGCGCCCGTGGAGCCGCTGCCCCGGCCCACCGGGCCCGGCCGCCTCGACGGGTCCGATACCGCTGCCGGCGGCCCGGGGGGCGGCTGCCGGGGGCAGGAGGGTGCGTGGGACGGGCAGGACGCGGCGGAGATCCTGGAACGGGCGCGGGTGTCGTTCGACCCCGAGCTGCGCTCCGCGGTCGCCTCGCTGCCCGCCTCGATGCGCCGGGTCGCGAGCTACCACTTCGGCTGGGAGGACGCGGACGGCACACCGACCGCGGGAAACGCCGGCAAGGCGATCCGTCCGGCCCTGGTGCTCACCGCGGCCGCCGCGCTCGGCGGACCGGGGGCGAGAGCCGGGGCCGCCCGGGCCGCGGCGGCGGTGGAACTGGTCCACAACTTCACGCTGCTGCACGACGACGTGATGGACCGGGACGCCACCCGCCGGCACCGGCCCACGGCGTGGGCGGTGTTCGGCGACGCCGACGCCATCCTCGCCGGGGACGCCCTGCAGGCGCTGGCCCTGCGGATGCTCGCCGAGGACCCGCATCCGGCGTCGCGTGCGGTCGCCTCCCGGCTCGCGTCCTGCGTCGTCGAGCTGTGCGCGGGCCAACACGCGGACACGGCCCTGGAGCGGCGCCCGCCCGACCAGGTCACCCTCGCCGAGGTGCTCGCCATGGCCGAGGCCAAGACAGGGGCGCTGATCGGCTGCGCCTGCGCCGCCGGGGCGCTGTACGCGGGGGCCGGCGAGGAGGAGGTGGAGGCGCTGGACGCGTTCGGCCGGCAGGCGGGGCTGGCGTTCCAGCTCATCGACGACGTGATCGGCATATGGGGCGACCCGCGCCGCACCGGCAAGCCCGCCGGAGCCGACCTCGCCGCCCGAAAGAAGTCCCTGCCCGTGGTCGCCGCACTCACCTCCGGCACCCCGGCGGCCGAGGAACTCGCCGAGCTGTACGCCCGGCCCCATCAGGAAGGAGAGGAGGAGCGTGCCGCGCTGGCGGTGGAGCGGGCCGGTGGCCGGGACTGGGCGCAGTCCCAGGCGGCCGACCGGATGGCCCAGGCCGTCCACGAGCTCTCCCGCGCCGTTCCGGACCCCGCCGCCGCCGGGGGGCTGCTGGCGCTGGCCGAGTTCGTGACCCGGCGCAGCAGCTGAGGCGCGCCCGAGACTCCGGCGGCCCCGGGTCCGCACGGTTCCTGACCCCGTGCGGACCCGGGGCTCCGGCTCGGCGGGTCCCGCACTGCCCCACGGTGTGCGGGACCCGCCCCTCACCGCACCGGCACCGGGCCCACGCACGCTCTGCGCCGGCCCCCTGCACCGGCCTGGTGGGAGAAAGCACGCCGTTCGGGGGCCCTACGGCAGGCCGCCCGTGCCGGGGTCCCGGCCGGTCAGGCAGTACACCCCGCCGGCCGGGTCCCGCAGCACCGTCCAGTGCGGGTGATCGGCCACGTGGGTCGCGCCCAGGCGCTCGTGCCAGGCGCGGGTGGCACCGATGTCCGCGCAGGCCAGGTCCACATGAGCGGTGGCGGGCCGTTCCTCGTCCAGCCGTTGCAGCAGCATCCGGACCGGCAGCCGGGACGGCGGTTCGAGCACGTGGAACTCGGGGCGGGAGCCGGGCCGCGACTCCCAGTCCTCCAGGAGGCCGCTCCAGAAGGCGACTTCGCCGGCGAAGGCGGACGGCGGCACGTCCAGGCACACCTGGTCCAGGCGGCTGCCGCGGACGACGGGCGGGCGCACCGCCTCCCCGTGCCAGGGCACCGCGCAGAACAACTGCCCTGCCGGTGAGCGCAGGACGGCCCACCCCTCGTGCTCGGCGAAGACCGAGGCCCCGAGCCGTACGGCTGCAGCGACCAGGCCCGGGACGTCGTCGACGGCGAGGTCGAGGTGCGCGCCGCCCCGGCCGTCCGTGACGGCCTGCACCTTGCCGCAGGCGTCGACGCCGGGGTCCGCCGGGACCAGGGTGGCGAACTCGTCGTTCCCGCCCCGCGGTTCGGACGGCCGGGTGTCCGTGACGGCCGACCAGAAGTCCAGGGCAGGGCCGAAGAGCCCGGCGGGCCGGTCGAGGAAGGCGTACGTCCAGCGGATGCTCATGGCGTGATCGTAGGGCGCGGACGCGCGGGCGGGAGAGCCCCGTCCGCGGCACCCGGCAGCCCGTTCATTCCCGCGCGCGCTGCATGAACCGCAGCATGTTCCCGGCCGGGTCCCGGAACGCGCAGTCCCGTACGCCGTAGGGCTGGTCCATGGGCTCCTGGACGACGTCGGCGCCGTACTCCCGGACCCGCGCGAAGAGGGCGTCGCAGTCGCCCGTGGTGAAGTTGACGCCCCGCAGCACGCCCTTGGCCAGCAGCCGGGCCATGATCTCCTTGTCGGCCGGGGAGATGTCCGGATGGGCCGCGGGCGGCTCCAGGACGATTTCCACGTCGGGCTGGGCCGGCGACCCCACGGTCACCCACCGCATCCCCTCGAACCCGACGTCGTTGCGGACTTCCAGTCCCAGCACGTCGCAGTAGAAGGTGAGCGCCTTGTCGTGGTCGTCCACGGCGATGAAGCACTGCCGGAGTGTGAGATCCATACGCACCACGCTAGTGCTGTGACCGGAAAGGTTCACCGGCTCGCGCCGCCCGGCGGCCACAGGACCGAGGCCCGCGGCCTGATCCGCCGGACCGGCACTACGGCCCGGGCGGGGGCCCCGTGCGCCTCGGGCGGGTGAAGGCGCGGGTCACGCAGGCCGGGATCACCGCGCTCTCCTCGTGCGAGCGGGCGCGGTAGGCGCTCGGGGTCTCGCCGACCAGTTCGGTGAAGCGTGAACTGAACGAGCCCAGCGAGGTGCAGCCGACCGCCAGGCACACCTCCGTCACACTCATGTCACCCCGCCTGAGCAGGGACTTGGCCCGCTCGATGCGCCGGGTCATGAGGTAGGTGTAGGGGGTCTCCCCGTACGCCTCACGGAAACTGCGCTGGAAGTGCCCCGGCGACATCAGCGCGGTCCGCGCGAGCGCCGCCACGTCCAGGGGCTCGGCGTACTCCCGGTCCATCCGGTCCCGGGCCCCCCGCAACCGGACCAGATCCTCTCGCGACATCACCCGGCCAGCATCGCACGCCGGCCGCCGGGAGGACCCGCCCACGGCGAAGGGCCCGGCCGCACGGCCGGGCCCTTCACCGTCCGGAGCGGCCCGCGGTGGTGCACCGACCGCCGGTCACCGGACCGAGCCTCGAGGTTCAGGCCTTCTTGGTCTCCCAGAAGATCTTGTCGATCTGGGCGATGTAGTCCAGGGCCTTCTGACCCGTGGCCGGGTCGGTGGAGGCCTTGGCGGCCGAGAGGGCCTTGAGGGTGTCGTTGACCAGCTGGTGCAGCTCGGGGTACTTCTCGAAGTGCGGGGCCTTGAAGTAGTCGCTCCACAGCACGGAGACGTGGTGCTTGGCCAGCTCGGCGCGCTGCTCCTTGATGACCGTGGCGCGAGCCTGGAAGTGCGGGTCGTCGTTGCCGGCCATCTTCTCCTGGACGGCCTTCACCGACTCCGCCTCGATGCGGGCCTGGGCCGGGTCGTACACGCCGCAGGGCAGGTCGCAGTGCGCGCTGACCTTGACCTTGGGGGCAAACAGGCGGGAAAGCATGGAGCATTCCTTCCTCGTGATCGTCTTCTCAGGTGGGACATTACTCCGTGCAAGGCCCGTTTTCGCGGGTGCCCCCTGGGGCTTAGGACAAAAGTCCAGGGTCAGACTGAGACTGGTGGAGGAACGGACCGGGGAGGTGCCGGGGATGCCGGAGCTGTTGCAGGAGGGTGAGCGCAGGGGTGCCGTACTGCCTCTTGGGCTGGCCGAGGTGACCGGGCCGTCCATGGTGCCCACGCTGCACCACGGGGACCGGCTGGTGGTGCAGTACGGCGCCCGCGTCCGTCCGGGTGACGTGATCGTGCTGCGCCATCCGTTCCAGCAGGACCTGCTCGTCGTCAAGCGGGCGGTGGAGCGGCGCGAGGGCGGCTGGTGGGTGCTCGGCGACAACGCGTACGCCGGCGGGGACAGCACCGACTACGGCACCGTGCCCGAGGAACTGGTGCTGGCGAAGGTGTGGCTGCGCCTCCGGCCGCGCCGGGCCGTTCAGCGTTCGCCGTTCGCGCGGGTGCGCTGGGCGCTGTCGGCCGTCAGGCCCGTGCTCACCGACCGGTCGGCCTCCAGGCGTTTGCGGGCGCGGTAGGCGGCCACGTTGGCGCGGGTGGCGCAGCGGTCGGAGCAGTAGCGGCGCGAGCGGTTGGTCGAGGTGTCCAGGTAGGCGTTGCGGCAGGGGGCCGCCTCGCACAGGCCCAGGCGGTCCACGCCGTACTCGGTCAGGTGGAAGGCCAGGCCCATGGCGGCGATCGCCGCGTAGCCCGCCGTGGCGTTGGACGGGTGGTCGGCCAGGTGCATGTGCCACAGCGGGCGGCCGTCGTCGTCGCGGTGGTCGTGCCCGGAGATCTGGGGGCTCACCGGGAACTCCAGCAGCAGGGAGTTCAGCAGGGCGACCGCGAGGGTCTCGTCGCCCTGGTCGGCGGCCTCGAAGACGGCGCGCAGCCGGGCCCGCACCGAGCGGAAGCGGGTGACGTCGGCCTCCGTGGCCCGGCGGGCCGCCGAGGCGTTCGCGCCGAACAGGTCCCGGACCGCCTCCACCGTGGTCAGCACGTCCTTGCCCCGGGCCGGTTCCTCACTGTTGACGAGACGTACGGCGTAATCCGAGTAATAGGCCAGTTCCACTTGTAGTCCTTACGCGGGCGCTCTATGGTGACGGGCACGGCCTTGTAACAGCCGGTCGTGGTTCCAGGGTATTACGCGAGTGTCGAGTGAGGGAGGACTGCGATGACGGACACGGGCACGGACGTCACGACGGCGGGCGCGGGCGGGGACGTCACGGCCGCGGGGACGGACTGGCGGGCCTGGCAGGAGAGCTGGGACCGGCAGCAGGAGTGGTACATGCCCGACCGGGAGGACCGCTTCCGCATCATGCTCGACATGGTGGAGGCCCTGGTCGGGGACGCGCCGCGGGTCCTGGACCTCGCCTGCGGCACCGGCACCGTCACCGCCCGCCTCCTCGCCCGCTTCCCCGGCGCCACCAGCACCGGCGTCGACCTCGACCCGGCACTGCTCGCCATCGCCGAAGGCACCTTCGAGGGCGACGGACGGGTCTCCTTCGTCAGCGCCGACCTGAAGGAGCCCGACTGGACGGCGAAGCTGCCGTACGACTCCTACGACGCCGTCCTGACCGCCACCGCCCTGCACTGGCTGCACAGCGAACCCCTCGCCGCCCTCTACGGTCAGGTCGCGCGACTCGTCCGCGACGGTGGTGTCTTCATGAACGCGGACCACATGATCGACGAGACCACCCCGCGGATCAACGCGGCCGAACGCGCCCAGCGGCACGCGCGCATGGACGCGGCCAAGCGCGCGGGGGCCCTGGACTGGGCCGAGTGGTGGCAGGTGGCCGCCGAGGACCCGGTCCTGGCCGCCCCGACCGCCCGCCGCTTCGAGATCTACGGGGAGCACGCCGACGGCGACATGCCCTCCGCCGCCTGGCACGCGCGGGTGCTGCGGGAGAAGGGCTTCGCGGAGGCCCGGCCGGTGTGGTGCTCGCCCTCGGACACGCTGCTGCTCGCGCTGAAGTGAGGACGCGCGAGCCAGCGGTCGCACGAAGGTGCGGTACGAGGCCGGAAGGGGCGGTACGGAGTCTCCGTACCGCCCCTTCGCGCGCGCGGCGCGGCGCCGGCCGGAGCGCCTCAGAGGACCTTCGACAGGAACGACTGGGTGCGCTCGTGCCGCGGGTTGGTCAGCACCTCACGCGGGTGGCCGGACTCGACCACCACACCCTCGTCCATGAAGACCAGGCTGTCGCCCACCTCGCGGGCGAAGCCCATCTCGTGGGTGACGACGACCATCGTCATGCCCGACTCGGCGAGGTCGCGCATGACGTCGAGCACGTCACCGACCAGCTCCGGGTCGAGCGCCGAGGTCGGCTCGTCGAACAGCATCAGCTTCGGGTCCATGGCCAGCGCACGGGCGATGGCCACGCGCTGCTGCTGGCCGCCGGAGAGCTGGGAGGGGTAGTGCCCGGCCCGGTCCGCCAGGCCCACCCGCTCCAGCAGCTGCATCGCGCGTTCCCGGGCCCCGCCCTTGTTCACGCCCTTGACCTGGACCGGTGCCTCCATGACGTTCTCAACGGCCGTCATGTGCGGGAACAGGTTGAAGCGCTGGAAGACCATGCCGATGTCCCGGCGCTTCATCGCGACCTCGCGGTCGCGCAGCTCGTAGAGCTTGTCGCCGTGCTGGCGGTAGCCGACCAGCTCGCCGTCGACGTACAGCCGGCCCGCGTTGATCTTCTCCAGGTGGTTGATGCAGCGCAGGAACGTCGACTTGCCGGAGCCGGAGGGGCCGATGAGGCAGAACACCTCGCCCGGCCTGACCTCCAGGTCGATGCCCTTGAGGACCTCGACCTGGCCGAAGGACTTGTGCACGCCCTCGGCCTTCACCATCGCCACGCCCGTGCCGTGCGCGGGGGAGTCCTGCTTGGTGAGCTTGTCGGTCATGCCGTGACCTTCCTGCTGGAGAAGGACGTCAGGTGTGCCCTGACCTTCTGCCACGGCGTCGCCGGGAGGGCGCGGCTGGAGCCGCGGGCGTAGTACCGCTCGATGTAGAACTGGCCCACGCTCAGCACGGAGGTCATGATCAGGTACCAGGCGGCGGCGAGGAAGTACATCTCCACCGGGGCACCGGAGACCTGCCCGATGTCCTGGGCGTAGCGGAACAGCTCCGGATACTGGACGGCCGCCACCAGGGAGGTCGTCTTCAGCATGTTGATGACCTCGTTGCCGGTCGGCGGCACGATCACCCGCATCGCCTGCGGGATGATGACGCGGCGCAGGGTCTTGCCGTGGCTCATGCCCAGCGCGTGGGCGGCCTCGGTCTGGCCCTCGTCGACGGCGAGCAGGCCGGCGCGGCAGATCTCCGCCATGTACGCCGCCTCGTTCAGGCCCAGGCCGAGCAGCGCCGTCAGCAGCGGCGTCATGAAGTTCGACCAGTAGTCCTTGTAGAACGGCATCAGGTTGACGTACTCGAAGACCAGGCCCAGGTTGAACCAGAGGAACAGCTGGACGAGGACCGGGGTGCCGCGGAAGAACCAGATGTAGAACCACGCGATGGCCGAGGTCACCGGGTTCTTCGACAGGCGCATCACCGCGAGGACGATGCCGCCGACGATGCCGATCAGCATCGACAGGACCGTCAGCAGGAGGGTCTTGCCGACGCCGGTGGTGATCCGGTCGTCGAAGAAGTAGTCGGGAACGGCGTGCCAGTTGATCTTGCCCTGGCCGAACGCGTAGACGATCGCCACCAGGATCGCGATCGCGACGAGCGCGGTGACGTAGCGCCCGTAGTGCCGGACCGGTATGGCCTTGATCGCCTGGGGTCCGGTGGCGGGGGCGCCCTCGGGCCCCGTCGTCCTGTCGATGTCAGCAGTCACGGATGTCGCCTCTCAGCGGCCGCTCGGGCGCGGTCACTTGCCGCCGTTGACGGTGGACTCCTTGACGGCGCCGTCCTGGGCGCCCCACTTCTCCAGGATCTTCTGGTACTCGCCGTTCTTGATGATCGCGTTCACCGCGGCCTGCAGCGCGTCGCGCAGCTGGGTGTTGCTCTTGCCGACGGCGATGCCGTACGGGGCCGCCTCGACCTGCTGGCCGACGATCTGGAAGTCGTTGCCGCCGCCGGAGGTCTTCACCGCGTACGCGGCGACCGGGAAGTCGGAGGAGGCCGCGTCCACGCCGCCCGAGCGCAGGCGGGTCTGGGCCTGCTGGTCGTCGTCGAACGCCTCGATGGTGAGCTTCTTGCCGGCCGGACACTTCTTGGCCTCGGCCTTGGCCAGGTCCTGCGAGACGGTGCCGCGCTCCAGGGCGATCTTCTTGCCGCACAGGTCGGACCAGGAGCTGATGCCGCCGGTGTCGCCCTTGCGCGTGTAGATGGAGACGCCGGCCTGGAGGTAGTCGACGAAGTCGACGCCCTCGCCGACCTTCTTGCCGGTGGTCGGGTCGACACCCTGCTGCCGGCTCTTGTTGTCCGTCATCGCCGACATCGCGATGTCGTAGCGGCTGGAGCGGATGCCGGTGAGCAGGGCGTCGAAGGTGCCGTTCTCGAACTGGAACGTCACGCCGAGCTGCTTGCCCAGGGCGGCGGCGACATCGGGGTCGAGTCCGGCGACCTTGCCCGACTTGTCCTTGAACTCGACCGGCGCGTAGGCGATGTCGGAGCCGACCTTGATGACACCCTTGTCGCGGATCTCCGCCGGGAGCTTGCCGGCGAGCGGGGCGGAGCCGGCGGAGGACGAGCTGCCCGAGGAGGTGTCCTTGTCCTTGGTCTGGTCACCGCAGCCGGTGAGGAGCAGGGCGCCTGCGACCGCGATCGCACCGGCCGCTGCCAGACGGGAGTGCGCGGCGGTCGTACGACGGGTGGAGCGTGCGGTCATGGTGGTTCCTCCGGCGGATGGGTGGAGATGCCGATGGGTCGACGAGAACACACACCTTCGGGTGTCGCGACCTCGTGTGATTGACGCATCTTGCCATTCGGGCTGCGCCGTTCAGGGCAATCCCCATGTCAAAATCGGATAACGGGTGACCCCCGAACCCGCGTGACCGGCCGCCCGTGACCGGATCATCCGCGGGAATGCCTCCTTCCGGCCGGAAAATCTTCGGCCCGTCTCGGGATGCGGGCGGCCGGGTGACGGCTTATGGGCGAATTCGAGCACTTGTCAAGGCTTAGACGAGTACTTGTCCCCATATTGGGCCACGTGTCGTGTCGTCGTCATGTGACCTTGGCGTTATGGACTCGTCGTCCATGGCGTCCGTCCGGTAAGAAGGTTCTTTACACCCCTCATCCGGGGCTCAGGGCGCGTGTGCGGCGCGCCCGTCGCGTACGGCACGAACGCATCACTCACCGGGCCGTGCGCGGTCCCGCCCACCCCTCACCAGGAGTGGCCACCCTCAATCCATGAACAATTAAGGGGTAAAACCAAGTGGCAGCGGAGATCGTCAATCCTCGCAGCGACAGCAGTACGGACCAGGACGGCGGGGCAGAGCCGCTCGATTCCTTCGATCCGGCTTTCGCGCTGCACCGTGGCGGGAAGATGGCCGTGCAGGCCACCGTTCCCGTCCGTGACAAGGACGACCTGTCCCTGGCGTACACGCCCGGCGTCGCGCGGGTGTGCACCGCCATCGCCGAGCAGCCGGAACTGGTCCACGACTACACGTGGAAATCGTCCGTGGTCGCCGTCGTGACCGACGGAACGGCCGTGCTGGGCCTCGGCGACATCGGGCCCGAAGCCTCCCTCCCGGTGATGGAGGGCAAGGCGATCCTCTTCAAGCAGTTCGGCGGCGTGGACGCCGTGCCGATCGCGCTCGACTGCACCGACGCCGACGAGATCGTCGAGACCGTGGTGCGCCTCGCGCCGTCCTTCGGCGGCGTGAACCTGGAGGACATCTCGGCGCCCCGGTGCTTCGAGATCGAACGCAAGCTTCAGGAGCGCCTGGACATCCCGGTCTTCCACGACGACCAGCACGGCACGGCGGTCGTCACGCTCGCCGCGCTGCGCAACGCGGCACGGCTGAGCGGCCGGGGCATCGGCGAACTGCGGGCCGTCATCTCGGGCGCGGGCGCGGCCGGTGTCGCCATCGCCAAGATGCTGGTCGAGGCCGGCATCGGCGACGTCGCGGTCGCCGACCGCAAGGGCGTCGTCTCCGCCGGCCGGGAGGACCTGACCCCCGTCAAGCGGGAACTGGCCGAGTTCACCAACAAGGCGGGCCTCAGCGGCTCCCTGGAGGACGCGCTGGCCGGCGCCGACGTCTTCATCGGCGTCTCCGGCGGTACGGTGCCCGAGACCGCGGTGGCCTCGATGGCGAAGGGCGCCTTCGTCTTCGCCATGGCCAACCCGAACCCGGAGGTGCACCCGGACGTCGCGCACAAGTACGCGGCGGTCGTGGCCACCGGGCGGTCGGACTTCCCCAACCAGATCAACAACGTCCTGGCGTTCCCCGGCATCTTCGCGGGCGCGCTCCAGGTGCGGGCGTCCCGGATCACCGAGGGCATGAAGATCGCGGCGGCCGAGGCGCTGGCCGGGGTCGTCGGCGACGACCTCGCCGCGGACTACGTGATCCCCTCGCCGTTCGACGAGCGGGTCGCCCCGGCCGTGACGGCGGCCGTCGCGGCGGCGGCGCGCGCGGAGGGCGTGGCCCGGCGCTGACGCGCCTCCCGCCCCGGTGACGGGCCGGCACCCCCTCGGTGACCGGCCCGCACCTCACCCGGACGGCCCCGCCCCTCGGGCGGGGCCGTCCGGCTGTCCGGCGCCGGCCGGGGGGCGGGCTTGGCAAGAGGGCGTGTGTCACAGCGCCGCCTGGTTCCGCGGGCGTCGGGCCGCCCCTATCGTCAAGGTCATGTTCGCTGTCTACGCCGCCCGAATCGACCGCGACCAGCCGCTGAACGGCCTGGAGACGGGGGAGCGCCCGGCCCCCGAGGCCCGCCCCGGCTGGAGCACGATCGACGTCAGGGCCGCCTCCCTGAACCATCACGACCTCTGGTCGCTCAAGGGCGTGGGACTGCCCGAGGACAAGCTGCCCATGATCCTCGGCTGCGACGCCGCCGGTGTCGACGAGGACGGCAACGAGGTCGTCCTGCACTCGGTCATCGGCCAGAGCGGGCACGGTGTCGGCCCCAAGGAGCCGCGCTCCATCCTCACCGAGCGCTACCAGGGCACCTTCGCCGAGCAGGTCTCCGTGCCGACCTGGAACGTCCTGCCCAAGCCCGAGGGGCTCTCCTTCGAGGAAGCCGCCTGCCTGCCCACCGCCTGGCTCACCGCCTACCGGATGCTCTTCACCAACGCCGGGGTGCGGCCGGGCGACTCCGTACTCGTGCAGGGCGCGGGCGGCGGGGTGGCCACGGCCGCGATCGTGCTCGGCAAGGCGGCCGGGCTCAAGGTCTTCGCCACCAGCCGCGACGAGGCCAAGCGCAAGCGGGCGCTGGAACTCGGCGCGGTGGAGGCGGTGGAGCCGGGGGCCCGGCTGCCGCAGCGGGTGGACGCGGTGATCGAGACCGTCGGCGCCGCCACCTGGTCGCACTCGGTGAAGTCGCTGCGCCCCGGCGGCACGATCGTCATCTCCGGGGCCACCAGCGGCGACCGCCCCTCGCACGCCGAGCTGACCCGGATCTTCTTCCTGGAGCTGAAGGTGGTCGGCTCCACGATGGGCACCAAGGACGAACTGGAGGACCTGCTCTCCTTCTGCGCCACCACCGGGGTGCGCCCCGTCATCGACGAGGTGCTGCCGCTGGAGCGGGCCCGGGAGGGCTTCGAGCGGATGGAGGCCGGAGGCCAGTTCGGCAAGATCGTGCTCACCACGTCCTGATCCCCGCCCTTCGGGGTTCTTCGAGCGGCGGGCCCGGTTCCCGGGCCCGCCGCTCGTGCGTCCACAGGGCCTTTCGTCAACCATGGTTGACAGGTGGAGTGCTGTCAACGTAAGTTGACAGCATGACCGACGCAACGGATCTCGCCGAGCGGGCGGGCGACCGCGACCCGCGGGTCGGGCTGCGGGCCGTCGCCGCGCTGCGCCGGCTGCTGGAGCAGCTGGAGGCGGTGCAGGTGCGCAGTGCGCGCAACCAGGGCTGGTCGTGGCAGGAGATCGCCGCCGAACTCGGCGTCAGCAGGCAGGCCGTGCACAAGAAGTACGGGAGGCAGTGATGTTCGAACGGTTCACGAAGGACGCCCGCGCCGTCGTACAGGGGGCCGTGGCCCATGCCGAAGCGGGCGGCTCGCCGTCCGTGGACGCCGAGCATCTGCTGCTCGCCGTACTGGACCGCGAAGCGAGCCGCGCCTCCTTCGCCCTGGCGGCGCTGGGACTGGACGCGCACAAGGACGCCGTACGTCGGGAACTGCACGACGCGCGGCGGCGCGCCGGTCTGTCCCGCGCCGACACCGACGCCCTCGCCGGGCTCGGCATCGACGTCCTGGAACTGGTCTCCCGGGTGGAGGCGGCGCACGGTGCCGGGGCCCTGTCCACGGGCCGGGAGGACGCGCCCTGGTCGGGCCGCCGCCCTTTCAGCCGCGACGCCAAGAGGATCCTGGAGAAGGCGCTGCGCATGGCGGTGGCCCGCCGCGACCGGCGCATCGGCGACGAGCACATCCTCCTCGCCCTGACCGTCCGGCCGGGTGTGCCCTGCGAGGTGCTCGCCGACCACGGGGTGACGTACACGTCGCTGACCCGCGTGCTGTACGGCGACACGGAGACCCGGGCGGCCGGCTGAGGCGCACCCGGCGGCCCGGCCGCCGGCCGGCTCCCTCCACCAGGGGGGTGGGCGCCGGGGCGCCGGACCCCTCGCGTCCCGGGCTCGCCTCTCAGGCCCGCCTCTCAGGACTTCGGGGTGCCGCGCAGGACCTCCCCGATGTGTGCCGCGGCCGTCGCCAGATGACGGCGCGTGGTGCGGAGCTGGTCCGCGGTGACGCCGTGGTCGCGGGCCGCGTCGCGGATGTCGTCGCGGAAGCGGTCCAGGAGCCGGTCCAGGTCGCGGGCCGGATCGCCGGTGGTGTCCTCGTGCGCCCAGGACGGTTCGTAGGCGGCGGGAAAGTCCGGCGGGGTCTCGGAGTACTCGGCGGGCCCCTGCGGACCGGCGGCCGCCGGTCCGAAGCCGAAGTCCTTGGCCAGGCCCTTGCCGAACTCCTTGCCGAAGTCGCCGAACTCCTTGGTCAGCTCGGTCAGGCCCTCACGCACCCCCGTGGGCCAGTCGCCGCGCGCGAAGTGGTCCTGCACCTGGTCCTGCACCCGCCGGGCGATGCGCTGGAACTCCTCCTGGGCCTGGGCCCGTGCCCGCTCCTGGGCCTCCTTGGCCTGGCGCCGGGCCCGCTGGGCCTCCTCGCGTGCCCGGCGGCTCTCGTCCTTGGCCCGCCGGGCCTGCTCCTTCCACTCCTGCTTGACGCGGCGCATCTCCTCCTTGGCCGCGCGCCAGGCCTCTTTGTCGCCGCTGTCCGCGCTGTCGGCGCCGGCGTACTCCTGTGCGCCCGAGCCAGCGGCGGAGCCCTGCCGGGCCTGGGAGGCCGCCGCGCGCATCTCGCGCCGCAGATCACCCGCCGCGCCGCGCACGTCGGCCCGGATCTCGGCGGCGAGTTCGGCGACCGACTCGCGGATCTCCAGTTCCAGATCGGCCAGTTCACCGCTGCGGTCGGCCAGTTCGGCGCGGCCCGCGTCGGTGATGGCGTACACCTTCCGGCCGCCCTCGGTGGTGTGGGTGACCAGGCCCTCGGCCTCCAGCTTCGCCAGCCGGGGGTAGACGGTGCCGGCAGAGGGTGCGTACAGGCCCTGGAAGCGCTCCTCCAGGAGGCGGATCACCTCGTAGCCGTGGCGCGGGGCCTCGTCGAGCAGCTTGAGCAGATAGAGGCGGAGGCGGCCGTGGGCGAAGACGGGGGGCATGTCAGAGCACCTTCTTGTCGGTCGGTCCGGCGGTCGGGCCGTCGGGCGTGCCGTCGGCGGAGCCGGCCACGGGGTCGGCCGGGGCGTCGGCGGGGCCGCCGGCGGCGGGGCCGGAACCCCAGGGGGTGTCCTCCTCGGCGGGCGGGCGCCGCAGCAGGGCGATGGAACCGGAGACCGTCGTCGCCTTCAGCCTGCCCCGGCCGGTGCCCAGCCGTCCCGTGATCCGCTTGGCGCCCCACTGGCCGCTCACCCGGAGGTCCTCGAAGGCGTTGGAGACCGAGCCGCTCGCCGTGTTCGCCTCCACCTCCGCGTCGGCCGGGTGGGGCAGGCGGATGGCGATCTCGCCGGACACGTTCGTCAGGCTGATGTCGGTGGGGGAGGCCGCCCGGTCGAGGTCCACGATCATCGATCCGCTCACGGAGTCGGCCCGCACCGACGAGCCGGAACCCTCGACGAGGGTCAGGTCACCGGAGACCGACTTGAACCGGAGGTCGCCCGAGAGGGCCTGCGCCTCCACGTTCCCCGAGACGGTGTCCGCGCGGACCGGGCCGGTGACGCCCACCAGCGTGGTGTCGCCGGTGACGCCCCTCACCTCCGTCCGCCCGTCGATGCCCGAGACCATGGCGGCGGCGCCGACGACCCCGACCTCGACGTGCGTGCTCGCGGGGACGGCCAGCGAGATGACGGCACTGCGCTGCCAGCCCCTGCGGTCGAGCCACTTGAGGAGGCCCTTCCAGGGCAGGTCGTCGTAGGCCACGGTCAGGGTGGAGCCGCGCTGGGTGACGACCAGGGGCGGTCCCTCGATGCGGGAGACCTCCATGCGGGCGGAACCGTCGTCCGTGCCCACGACGTTGACCGTTCCGTGGACGATGCGGACGTTCAGCTGCGTCGGGGGCTCGTCGAAGGTGAGCTTGACGGGCTCGCCCACGGACCACTCGGACATGGTGCAGACCTCCTGGGACGGACCGGACCCCACGGGGCGGCAGGACCGGAAGACGGGACCGGGTCGGGGAGGCGAGCGGCGCGCCGGACACGACACGCCATATCGCGACCCCACTGGACACGATATATCGCGGACACGGAAAGTCAAGACACACCGTGAAACGCGAGCGTCGCCGACCGCCCCCTCCGTACTACGTGCGGTGGAACGCGAAAGGCGCCCCCGAAGGGGCGCCCCGTCCCGGCCGTCAGCCGTTTGTCACTCGTCGTCGTCCTCGTCGTCCAGCCGCGCCAGCCAGGTGGCCAGCCGCTCCACCGGGACCTCGAAGTCCGGGTTCAGGTCGACGAAGGTCCGCAGCTGCTCGGCCAGCCACTCGAAGGTGACCTCCTCCTCGCCCCGCCTCTTCTCCAGCTCTTCGATGCCACGGTCGGTGAAGTACATGAGGTCAAGGATAGAGGCGCCGCAGTCTCGCGGAAACGGCCGGGCCGCACCCCCGGGTGAGGGGGTGCGGCCCGGCCGGTCGCGGTCCGCGCGGCGACGGCGCCCTGCGACGCAGTGACGCCCCGCGGCAGCGGTTACGCCTCGAACACCTCGCGCACCAGCTGCTCCTGCTCGGCCTGGTGCCGCTTGGCGGAACCCACGGCCGGGGAGGAGGAGTGCGGACGCGAGATGCGGCGCAGCCGCTCGCTGTGCGGCACGTCCGCGCCGACCGCCAGGTCCAGGTGGTCGATCAGGTTGAGCGCGATGAACGGCCAGGCACCCTGGTTCGCCGGCTCCTCCTGCGTCCACAGGTACTTCTCGGCGTTCGGGTACTTCTTGATCTCCGCCTGCAGCTCCGCACCCGGCAGCGGGTACAGGCGCTCGATGCGGATGATCGCGGTGTCCGTCACGCCGCGCTTCTTCCGCTCGGCGTCGAGGTCGTAGTAGACCTTGCCGGCGCAGAAGACGACCTTCTTCACGGCGTTCGGCTCGACCGAGTCGTCGCCGATGACCGGGCGGAACTGGCCCGTCGTGAACTCCTCCGTCTTCGAGGCGGCGGCCTTCAGGCGCAGCATCGACTTCGGGGTGAAGACCACCAGCGGCTTGTGGTGCGGGTTGTGCACCTGCCACCGCAGGAGGTGGAAGTAGTTCGACGGCAGGGTCGGCATCGCGACCGTCATGTTGTTCTGCGCGCACAGCTGCAGGTAGCGCTCGATGCGGGCCGAGGAGTGGTCCGGGCCCTGGCCCTCGTAGCCGTGCGGCAGCAGCAGCGTGACGCCGGAGGTCTGGCCCCACTTCTGCTCGGCGGCCGAGATGTACTCGTCGATGACCGACTGGGCGCCGTTGGCGAAGTCGCCGAACTGGGCCTCCCACATCACCAGCGCGTCCGGGCGGGTCAGCGAGTAGCCGTACTCGAAGCCCATGACCGCGTACTCGGAGAGCAGCGAGTCGTAGACGTTGTAGCGGGCCTGGTCGTCGGAGAGGTACAGCAGCGGCGTGTAGTCCTCGCCGGTCTCGCGGTCGATCAGCACCGCGTGGCGCTGGCCGAAGGTGCCGCGGCGGGAGTCCTGGCCGGAGAGCCGGACCGGGACGCCCTCCAGGAGCAGCGAGCCGATGGCGAGGGTCTCGCCCATGCCCCAGTCGATGGTGCCGTCCTCGACCATGGCCGCCCGGCGCTGCAGCTGCGGCAGCAGACGCGGGTGGACGGTGAAGTGGTCGGGGATGTTGACCTGGGACTCGGCGATGCGCTTGACGACCTCGGCGGAGATCGCGGTGCTGACCTCGACCGGGAAGCCCGCCTGCGGGTCCGGGGACTGGGGGGCGGACGGCTGCGAGGTGGCCTCGCGGACCTCGGTGAAGACCTTCTCCAGCTGGCCCTGGTAGTCCTGCAGCGCCTGCTCGGCCTCTTCCAGGGTGATGTCGCCGCGACCGATCAGGGACTCGGTGTAGAGCTTGCGCACCGAGCGCTTCTTGTCGATCAGGTCGTACATCAGCGGCTGGGTGAAGGCCGGGTTGTCCGACTCGTTGTGACCGCGGCGGCGGTAGCAGATGAGGTCGATCACCACGTCCTTGTTGAACGCCTGGCGGAACTCGAAGGCGAGCCGCGCCACGCGCACGACGGCCTCGGGGTCGTCGCCGTTGACGTGGAAGATCGGGGCCTCGATCATGCGGGCCACGTCGGTGGCGTACATCGAGGAGCGCGAGGACTCCGGGGCGGCGGTGAAGCCGACCTGGTTGTTGATGACGATGTGGACCGTGCCGCCGGTGCGGTAGCCGCGCAGCTGCGACATGTTCAGGGTCTCGGCCACCACGCCCTGGCCCGCGAAGGCCGCGTCGCCGTGGATCGCCACCGGCAGGACGGTGAAGTCCGTGCCGCCCTTGTTGATGATGTCCTGCTTGGCGCGGGAGATGCCCTCGATGACCGGGTCGACCGTCTCCAGGTGGGACGGGTTCGCGGCCAGCGAGACCTTGATCTGCTCGCCGTCCAGGCCGGTGAAGGTGCCCTCGGCGCCCAGGTGGTACTTCACGTCGCCGGAGCCGTGCATCGACTTCGGGTCGAGGTTGCCCTCGAACTCGCGGAAGATCTGCGCGTAGGACTTGCCGACGATGTTGGCGAGCACGTTGAGGCGGCCGCGGTGGGCCATGCCGATGACGACCTCGTCCAGGCGCGACTCGGCGGCCGAGTCGAGGACCGCGTCGAGCAGCGGGATGACGGACTCGCCGCCCTCCAGGGAGAAGCGCTTCTGGCCGACGTACTTCGTCTGCAGGAAGGTCTCGAAGGCCTCCGCCGCGTTCAGCCGGCGCAGGATGCGCAGCTGCTCCTCGCGCTCCGGCTTGGAGTGCGGGCGCTCCACGCGGTCCTGGATCCACTTGCGCTGCTTGGGGTCCTGGATGTGCATGAACTCGATGCCGACGGTGCGGCAGTACGAGTCGCGCAGCACGCCGAGGATGTCGCGCAGCTTCATCATCGACTTGCCGGCGAAGCCGCCGACGGCGAACTCGCGCTCCAGGTCCCACAGGGTGAGCCCGTGCTCGGTGATGTCCAGGTCGGGGTGCTTGCGCTGCTGGTACTCCAGCGGGTCGGTGTCGGCCATGACGTGGCCGCGGACCCGGTAGGAGTGGATCAGCTCGAAGACGCGGGCGGCCTTGGTGACGTCGTCGTCGTGGCTGGCGTCGATGTCCTTGAGCCAGCGGACCGGCTCGTAGGGGATGCGCAGCGCCTCGAAGATCTCGTCGTAGAAGCCGTTCTCGCCGAGCAGCAGGTTGGCGACCTGGCGCAGGAACTCGCCGGAGGCGGCGCCCTGGATCACCCGGTGGTCGTAGGTCGACGTGAGCGTCATGACCTTGGAGATGCCGAGCTTGTTCAGGGTGTCCTGGCTGGTGCCCTGGAACTCCGCCGGGTAGTCCATGGAGCCGACGCCCATGATCACCGACTGGCCGGGCATCAGACGCGGCACGGAGTGGACCGTGCCGAGGCCGCCGGGGTTGGTCAGGGAGACGGTGACGCCGGTGAAGTCGTCCATCGTCAGCTTGCCGTCGCGGGCGCGGCGGACGATGTCCTCGTAGGCCTGCCAGAACTCGAAGAAGTTCAGCGTCTCGGCCTTCTTGATCGCCGCGACGACGAGCTGGCGGTCGCCGTTGGGCTTGACCAGGTCGATGGCGAGACCGAGGTTGACGTGGGCCGGCTTGACGAGGGTCGGCTTGCCGTCCTTCTCGCCGAACGACCAGTTCATCGACGGCATGGCCTTGATGGCCTGCACCATCGCGTAGCCGATGAGGTGCGTGAAGGAGATCTTCCCGCCCCGGGCCCGCTTGAGGTGGTTGTTGATGACGATGCGGTTGTCGAACAGCAGCTTCACCGGGACGGCGCGCACGGACGTGGCCGTGGGCAGCTCCAGGGAGGCGTTCATGTTCTTGGCGACCGCGGCGGACGGGCCGCGCAGCGTCACGTACTCGGGGCCGGCGGGGGCCTCGGTGGCGGGCTCGGCCTTCTTGGCGGCGGGCGCGGGCTTGGCGGCGGCGGGCTTCGCCGGGGCCGGGGCCTGCGCGGCGGGCTTCGCCGGAGCGGGGGCCGGAGCGGCGGCGGGGGCCGGGGCGGCCGGTGCCGGAGCGGCGGCGGCGGGCGGCGCGGCCGGGGCCTGCGCGGGCTGGGCCGGGGCCGCCGGGGCGGCGGGCGCCTGGGGAGCCGTGGGGGTGGTGCCTGCGGCCCCCGTGGCCGCAGTACCCGCCGGAGCCGTCGGGGCAGCGGCGGCGGCCCCCGGCTTGTAGTCGGCGAAGAAGTCCCACCAGGCACGGTCTACGGAGTTCGGGTCCTGGAGGTACTGCTGATAGATCTCGTCGACGAGCCACTCGTTGGCACCGAACGCGGCTGCGGGGTTCTTCCCGGCTTGGTCGGTCTCGGTCGAGATGCTCGAGTTACTGGGGGACTGTGGCGACACGGCGGCAACCGCCCTCTTCCGCTTCACAAGGTGATGGACAGCGGGAATAAAGGCTACGCCTCCAAGAGCGTGAAGGTCAGGTCGAGCCCGTTCATCGTCGCGTAAGTCACATCGAAAGCTGTGTTTCGGGGCTTGAAATGGCGGGAAACAAGCGTGGTTCGCCCGTGAGAGGGAAGGGGCCATCCGGGCCTGGCCCCGGGAGGGTGCAGGCCCCGGCCCGATCACACGTGTCCGCCTGCGACGGGAGTGAGCCGCAGACGTACCGGCCGGAGCGCCGTCGGGCGGTGGGCCGGGCGGCGCCACGCTCGAGGACCGCTCGTGGACCGCTCGTGGATCTTCAGGTTCCGGATCGAACTTTACGTCAACTTGGTACAGAGGGAAGCCCGGGAAGGGTGATGAGGATCCGGCAGCCGCGATCGGATTCGGCCACCCCGATCCGGCCGCCGTGCAGATCCACCGCCCAGCGGGCGATCGCCAGCCCCAGGCCCGTACCGCCGTCGCTGCCCGGCCCGTGCGGCCGGCTCACGGCGCCCCGGTTGAAGCGCTCGAAGACGCGGTGCCACTCGGAGCGCGGGATGCCCGGCCCCTCGTCGATGACCTCCAGCTCCAGCGACTCCGGCTGCGGCCCGCGCCGCGCCCGCACCGTCACCCGGCCGTGCGGCGGGCTGTGCTTGACGGCGTTGTCGATGAGATTGGCGACCACCTGGTGGATCCGCTCGGGATCCGCGTGCGCGGTCAGGCTCAGCGGCTCGACGTCGAGTCGCAGGTGGACGTCCGTGCGGGTGTGACTGCCGGAACCGGAGGCCATGCCCGCGCGCGCGGAGGCCACCATGTTGGCCTCCTTCAGCACGCCCGACAGGTACGGCCACACCTCGAAGCGCCGCGTCCTGAGCGGCACGACGCCGTTGTCCAGGCGGGACAGGTCCAGCAGGGTCTCCACCAGGCGGCCCAGCCGCTCGGTCTGCTTCAGGGCCGTGCGCATGGTCTCCGCGTCGGCCTCGGTGACCCCGTCGACGATGTTCTCCAGGACCGCGCGCAGACCCGCGATCGGCGTGCGCAGCTCGTGCGAGACGTTCGCCACCAGCTCCTTGCGCTGGCGGTCCTGGGCGGCCAGCTCGTCCGCCATGCGGTTGATCGTCTGGGCGAGGTCGCCCAGCTCGTCCCGGCGGTTCTCGCGCACCCGGCGCGTGTAGTCGCCGTGCGAGATGGAGCGGGCCACCGCGTTCATCTCGTCCAGCGGGGCGGTCAGCGAGTGCGCCACGAACTGGGTGATCAGGAGCGTGGCGATCATGGAGAAGACCATGATGAAGCGCAGCTCGGTCTTGGTGTGCACCGCGATCATCGACAGTCCGGTGGTGATCAGCACCGCGATGACGACCAGCGCGCCCAGCTTCGTCTTGACCGAGAACGGGCGTACCCCGCCCCAGGGCTCCCCCCGGTCCCTGCGCGCGGCCGGCCCCTCGCTCATGGGGTCGGCGTCTCCAGCGCGTAGCCCACGCCGTGCACCGTGCGGATCCGCTCGGCGCCGATCTTCCGGCGCAGCGCCTTGATGTGGCTGTCGACGGTACGGGTGCCGGAGGCGTCCGCCCAGTCCCACACCTCCGCCAGGAGCTGCTCGCGCGAGAGCACCGCGCGCGGGGTGTTCGCCAGGCACACCAGCAGGTCGAACTCGGTGGGCGTCAGGTGGACGTCCTCGCCGCGCACCCGCACCCTGCGCTGCGCGTGGTCGATCTCCAGCTCGCCCAGGCGCAGGATCCCGCTGCGCGGGGTCGCCGCGGCCAGCGCCGCCCGCTCCACGCGGCGCAGCAGCACGTGCACGCGGGCGGCCAGCTCCCGCATGGAGAAAGGCTTGGTCATGTAGTCGTCGGCGCCGACCCCGAGGCCGACCAGCATGTCGGTCTCGTCGTCGCGCGCGGTGAGCATCAGCACCGGCACCGGCCGCTGGGCCTGGACCCGGCGGCAGACCTCCAGGCCGTCGAAGCCGGGCAGCATGATGTCGAGAATCAGCAGATCGGGCTGCCAGGCCTCCGCGGTGTCGACCGCGCTCGGCCCGTCGCCCGCGGTCTGCACCAGGAAGCCCTCGGCGCGCAGGCGGGTGGCGATGGCATCCATGATGGTCTGGTCGTCCTCGACCACCAGGACCCGGCGCTGCGCGCCCGGTCCGGCCGTCGTGCCGTTGTGCGCGGTGTGTGTCTGCTCCATCGCCCGCCCCTGAGTGTGCTTTCCGGAACCAGTGGGGTGATTCCTTGACTGCGCGTAGTTGCGATTGACGCTTGAATGATCGGCGTCAGGGATGCAGCGTACGGGGAGTCACGGTGCCTTTGCTATCCAGCCCTGACGGCGAGGTGCACGACGTCCGGAACGCCCCGGGCAACCGGGATCTCTTCGGTGCGCACCTGCTTGAACCCGACATTCCGCAAGGTTCCTTCAAATTCCGGAGAGGGTTTCGCCGACCACACCGCGAGCACGCCGCCGGGCCTCAACACCCTTGCGCAGCTTGCCAGTCCGGGGGGTGTGTACAGCTCTCCGTTGCCCTCCGTGACGGTCCATCCGGGGCCGTTGTCGATGTCCAGGCACAGCGCGTCGAACGTGGCGGACGTCTCATTGACGTAGGCGATCAGGTCGGCCTCGACGATGTCGGTGCGCGGGTCGGCCAGTGCCGTCGCGGTCAGTGCGGCCAGCGGTCCGTCCTGGTGCCAGCCGACGATCGCCGGCTCGCGCTCGACGACCGTGATCCGGCCCCAGCGGTCCTGGGCCGCGGCGTGCGCGAGTGAGAAGCCGACGCCGAGGCCGCCGATCAGCACGCGCGGGGCGGGACGGCCGTCCAGGGCGGCGAGCGCGGCGTCCACGAGCAGCCGTTCCGACCGCCCGTCGGAGGTGTCCATCAGGAAGCAGCCGTTGGCGATGATCTGCAGCAGTTCTCCGTGCCGGCGCAGCACGACCTCTCCGTGGGGGCCCTCGCTGCGGTCCAGGACCACGGGTGTCTCGTACGAGGCGTTCATGCGGCCATCCTGCCCGAACGCGGACTCGCCACCCCATGGTTGAGGGGTGACGCGGGCGGAGCCCCGCGCGGGGACGGCGCGTTCGCCCGCGCGGGCGGCGACGGGCCCGGGCGGCCCGGCGCCCGGGGGAAGTTAATAGGTTGCTGTGAATCGGCCGCCGGGTGGCGCCGGTCATAGACAGCGGCCCGCCGGACGCCAAGGGTGGGGGCCCGACGTCAAGGAGCCCTGCCGTGGAACGGACTGCGGACACCGACGCCGCGGCCCCGCCCCTGGTGGAGGGCATGCCCCGGCAGCGGCCCCGGACGGCCTCCCCCGCCGGCGCCCCGCCCCGGGAACCCGGCCGGGGCGAGGGTGTCCCCGGGGACCTTTCCGGGCAGCCGGAGTCCGGCGGGCGCGGCGCGCTCCCGGCGGCCCCGGCGCCCGGCACGCCGGCGGCGCCCGCCTGCGCCCGGCGGGCAGCGGCCGGCCGGCCCCGCCCGGCGTCCTCGCCCGCCGCCGCGCGCGGCGGCCGGCCCGGCAGGGCGTCCGGGAGCCGGTTCGGCAGGGCGGCCGGCGACAGGCTCGGCGGCGCGCGGGTGTGGCGGCTGCTGCCCGGTCCGGGCGGGACGCCGTTCACCTTCTGGTACGCGAGCGTGCTCGCCGTCACCTCGCTCGTCGCGCGGTACACCGGCCCCGCCGTGCTGGACGCCCTCTACCGCGGCTCCAGTACGGACGTCGCCCACCTGGTGCGGGAGCCGGTCGGGGTGCTGGCGGCCAGTGCGCTGTGGATCGCGGGCGGGGTGCTGACGGCGTACTCGCTCTGCTTCCTGCTGGTGCTCACGGCGCTCGAACGGCGGGTCGGCGCGGCGCGCGCGGCAGGCGTCTTCCTGCTCGGGCACGTGTTCGCCACCCTGGCCACGGAGATCCCCGTCGGTGTCGCGGTCCTGGCCGGCCGGCTGCCCGGCGCCGCGCTGCACCGCCTGGACTACGGGATCAGCTTCGGGGTCGCCGCGAGCGTCGGCGCGCTGTGCGGGCTGCTGCGCCCCTGGCTGGGCGGCCCCGTCCTGGTCGCGTTCGCCGGGATGCAGGTGGTGAACCTGGTGGCGTTCACCGACCCGATGACCGACTGCGGCCACCTCATCGCCCTCGCCGCCGGCATCGCCTGCCGGCCGGTGCTGCGCCCCCGCGCCCCGGCGCACGCCCCCCGCTGACCGGGCCCGGAATTTTCCCCCGCCCGTGATCGCTGACGGCGAACAGCAGCCTGGGAACAATCGGCCCCGCCCGTGCATTGAGTCGGCATAGCTCAACTTGACTGCCGAAGGGGAGATCATGGCTACTGAGTCCACGGCGTTCACACCGCTCACCCTGCCTGTGCTGCCGCTCGACGACGAGGTCGTGCTGCCCGGCATGGTGGTGCCGCTGGACCTGAGTGATGCCGAGGTACGGGCCGCGGTGGAGGCCGCGCAGGCCGCCGCCAGGTCGGAGCCCGGGAAGCCCAGGGTCCTGCTGGTGCCACGCATCGAGGGGACGTACGCCAGGACGGGCGTGCTGGGCACGGTCGAGCAGGTCGGCCGGCTGGCCGACGGCGACCCGGGCGCGCTGATCCGCGGCCGGAGCCGGGTGAGCATCGGCGCCGGGACCACCGGGCCGGGCGCCGCGCTGTGGGTCGAGGGCACGCGGATCGACGAGAGCGTGCCGGACCCGCTGCCCGGCCAGGTCGCCGAACTGGTCAAGGAGTACAAGGCCCTCGCCACCGCCTGGCTGCGCAAGCGCGGCGCCTGGCAGGTCGTCGACCGTGTCCAGGCCATCGACGACGTCTCCGCGCTCGCCGACAACTCCGGCTACTCGCCGTTCCTGACCACCGAACAGAAGATCGAGCTGCTGGAGACCGCCGAGCCGGTGGCCCGCCTCCGGCTCGCCACCCGCCAGCTGCGCGACCACCTCGCCGAGCAGGACGTCGCCGAGACCATCGCCAAGGACGTCCAGGAAGGCGTCGACAAGCAGCAGCGCGAGTTCCTGCTGCGCCGTCAGCTGGAGGCCGTCCGCAAGGAACTGCGCGACCTGAACGGCGAGAGCGAGGGCGAGGAGAGCGACGACTACCGCGCCCGCGTCGAGGCGGCCGACCTTCCGGACAAGGTCCGCGAGGCCGCGCTCAAGGAGGTCGACAAGCTGGAGCGCGCCTCCGACGCCTCGCCCGAGGGCTCCTGGATCCGCACCTGGCTGGACACCGTCCTGGAACTGCCGTGGAACGAGCGGAGCGAGGACGTCTACGACATCCAGGGCGCCCGCGCGGTCCTGGACGCCGAGCACGCGGGCCTGCAGGACGTGAAGGAGCGGATCACCGAGTACCTGGCGGTGCGCAAGCGCCGCAGCGACCGCGGCCTCGGCGTGATCGGCGGCCGGCGCGGCGGTGCCGTGCTCGCCCTGGTGGGGCCGCCCGGTGTCGGCAAGACCAGTCTGGGCGAGTCCGTGGCCCACGCGATGGGCCGCAAGTTCGTCCGCGTCGCCCTCGGCGGTGTCCGGGACGAGGCGGAGATCCGCGGCCACCGGCGCACCTACGTCGGCGCGCTGCCGGGCCGCATCGTGCGCGCCGTCAAGGAGGCCGGGTCGATGAACCCGGTGGTCCTGCTCGACGAGATCGACAAGGTCGGCTCCGACTTCCGGGGCGACCCGGCCGCGGCTCTGCTGGAGGTCCTGGACCCCGCGCAGAACCACACCTTCCGGGACCACTACCTGGAGGTCGAGCTGGACCTGTCGGACGTCGTCTTCCTGGCCACCGCGAACGTCCTGGAGGCAATCCCGGAGGCTCTCGCCGACCGTATGGAGATCGTGCGACTGGACGGCTACACCGAGGACGAGAAGATCGTCATCGCCCGCGACCACCTGCTCCCGCGCCAGCTGGAGCGGGCCGGTCTCGACAAGGACGAGGTCACGATCGAGGAGGGCGCGCTGCGCAAGCTCGCGGGCGAGTACACCCGCGAGGCCGGGGTGCGCACCCTGGAGCGGTCCGTCGCGCGGCTGCTGCGCAAGGTGGCGGCCCAGCACGAGCTGGGGGAGCGGGAGCTGCCGTTCACCGTCACCGAGGGCGATCTGCGGGGCCTGATCGGCCGGCCGCACCACGTGCCGGAGTCCGCCCAGGACCCGGCGGAGCGCCGGACGGCCGTGCCCGGGGTGGCCACCGGCCTCGCGGTCACCGGCGCGGGCGGCGACGTGCTGTACGTCGAGGCGTCCCTCGCGGACCCCGAGACGGGCGCGGCGGGCCTGACCCTGACCGGTCAGCTCGGTGACGTGATGAAGGAGTCCGCGCAGATCGCGCTCAGCTTCCTGCGCAGCCACGGTGCCGAGCTGGAACTGCCGGTGGGCGATCTGAAGGACCGGGGCGTGCACATCCACTTCCCGGCGGGCGCGGTGCCGAAGGACGGCCCGAGCGCGGGCGTCACGATGACCACCGCCCTGGCCTCGCTCCTGTCCGGCCGCCTGGTCCGCACGGACGTGGCGATGACCGGCGAGGTGTCGCTGACCGGGCGGGTCCTGCCCATCGGCGGCGTCAAGCAGAAGCTGCTCGCCGCGCACCGGGCGGGTGTGACGACGGTGATCATCCCCAAGCGCAACGAACCCGACCTGGACGACGTCCCCGCCGAGGTGCTGGACAAGCTCGACGTCCACGCCGTCACCGACGTCCGCCAGGTCCTGGAACTGGCCCTCGCACCGGCCGTGAACGGCGCGGAGGCGGAGGTTCCGGCAGCGGCGTGACGGACGCTGCCGGGCAGGGTGAAGGCCCGGGTCCCGTGAGGGAGGCCCGGGCCTTCGCCGGTCCGCGTACGTCTGCCCGCGTACGGGGGCGGGTGGGCCGCCGGCCGCGGCTCAGCCGTTGGCCAGGGCCTGCACCCGGTCCAGCGCGCCGTTGAACTTGTCGTGGTCACCGACGGTCGGGCCGGACGAGGTGTACTGCCACATCGTGTAGTAGCTCCAGCCGGCCGGGAGCGTCCCCACCGTCGAGGCGTACCGGGCGATCCACAGCGGGTTCTTCGAGGCGAAGCCGCCGTAGTTGCCGGTGCACTGGGTCCACCAGCTGGTGGCCGTGTAGATCACGGCGTCACGGCCGGTGCGCGCCTTGTAGGTGTTGAGGAAATCGGCGATCCAGCTGACCATCGCGCTCGTGGACTTGCCGTAGCAGGCCGCGCCGTAGGGGTTCCACTCGATGTCGAGGGCGCCCGGCAGGGTCTTGCCGTCCTTGGACCAGCCGCCGCCGTGGTCGACGAAGTAGTTGGCCTGGGTCGCGCCGCTGGTGGTGTCCGGGGTGGCGAAGTGGTACGAGCCGCGGATCATCCCGACGTTGTAGGAGCCGTTGTACTGCTGGGTGAAGGAGGGGTTCGTGTAGTACGTCCCCTCGGTCGCCTTCGTGTACGCCCAGCGCACCCCGCTGTTCCACAGGGTGGACCAGGCGACGTTGCCCTGGTAGCCGCTGACGTCGACGCCCTCGGTCTGGGTGGCGGAGTCCGTCGTGGGCGTGCCGCTGCGGCCGTCGTGCGCCGCGACGCCCATGCCCATGTAGGCGGAGCCCCGGGCGGGCGTGGTGCCGTCGGCGGCACCGCTGCCGGCGCCGGTGTCGGCCGAGGAGGGGCTGGTGAGGAAGAAGGAGAACGCCGCGAGCAGGACTCCCGCGGCGGTCAGCCGCCGCATGCGGGCCGTTCCGGATCTGTGCACGGGCATCACGTGCCTCCGAAGTTCGGTGGTGCTCGGTGGGGGGAAACGCGGGCATGGCCCACGGTCGCACGAGGGGAGCGCGGGCCTGGGGAGACCCGCCGGGGAGTCCGATGGCGTGGGCATGCCATTCAGTGCCTGGGCAAGACGCTACGCACGTAGAACGACTCTGGGAAGGGGGCCCGGAGTCCGCCGTTGGTCTACGCCTGCGAAATACTGACCAAGCTGCGGCGATGGCGGCGAGCGGCGGAAACTTTCAGGACCGGCGACACTCCAGGCAGGGGTTGACGTGCACGAAGACGCGAAGGGCGGGCATCGGGCCGCCGAGCCTGGCACCGCGGCGCCCGGTGGTGTGGACCGCGAGTTCCTCTCCCTGGAACGGGAGATGACCGTACTGCTGCGGCGCGCCCGGGCCAGCCAGGCCGAGATGGCCCGTGAGGTGCACCCGGAACTGGAGTCCTCGGCGTACGGACTGCTGGTCCGGCTGGACGAGTGCGGCAGCCAGCGCGCCACGGCACTCGCCGCCTACATCGGCGTCGGCAAGGCCACGATGTCCCGTCAGTTGCGCGCCCTGGAGGAGCTGGGGCTCGTCGCGCGCGAGCCGGACCCCGCGGACGGGCGGGCCTGGCTGATCGCGCTCACCGACGACGGCCGCCGCCGGGTCGGCAAGGTGCGCGATGCCCGGCGGGGGCGCTACGTCAGACAGCTCGACCACTGGGACCGCCGCGAGGTCGCCGAACTGGCCCGCCTGCTGCACGAACTGAACGGCGTCATGGAGAAACACGAGAACTGACACGGCGGGGGTGACACGACCTCGCGTCCGCGAGTGGCACGGCGGGGTGACATCGCCCGTCCTGCGCCGTGAGCGGCGCGACCGGGTGACGCCGCCCCGGACCGCGGGCGACGCGGCGGGGCCGGCAGCGCCCGGTGCCGCCCGCGCCGCCCCGCGTGTGGCACGGCGGGCAGACACCTCCCCGCGCCGCGAATGACGCGGCGTGGGGCGACACCGCCTGGCGCCGCCCGCAGCCCGGGCTCCGCGCCCCCGCTCGCCGGCCGAAGGGCCGCCCCGGCCCTCTCCCAGGCCGGCGGCCCACCCCGCCCCCTCGCCGGCCGGCGGGCCGCGCCCCCGCTCACAGCTCCGCGAACGCCGCCGTCGCGTCGTCGTGGGTCTTGCTGCGGCCGAGACGGGTCCGTTCCTCGCGGTCGGCGCGTTCCAGCAGGCGTACGCGGTCCACCAGGGCTCGTGGCCCCTCCTTGCGCAGGAGGGCGAAGCACTGGGCCCAGTCGCCCTCGCCGAACTTCTCCACCCAGCGGGCCGCCCCGTCGGTGAGCGCCGCCAGGGCCCGGACCCGGGAGCGCGGCACGGTGCCCGTCACCGCCCGCTCCGCCACCGAGGGGTCGGCCGCGGCGGTGAAGAAGCCGCCCTCCTTGTTGCGCAGGGTGGCGTCGACCAGCGCGTCCGTGGCCAGCGCGGCGCGCGGCAGCCGGGCCAGCCGGTCGTCCAGGACCGGGGTGACCAGGCCGTCGGGCGACTCCAGCAGGAGCGCCGAGTCGGACAGGACCAGGTACTCGACCGAACCGGCGGACCACCGTACGACCACCACGGTTGCCTGCGGCGTGCGGGGGTGAGAAAGGTCACAGGTGAGCGAGTGAGCCTCCGCGGTGCCGTGGATCGTGCGCGCGAGGGCCTCCACAAGTGTCATATCTCGCCGCGAAACGGTCAGTTCCAGCAGTCCGCCGCCGAGCCTGGAGGTGTACCAGGGGACCGAATGCAGACACCCCGTCTCCCGCGGCGGGGTCACCCCGTCCAGGACGACCAGGCACCCGCCCTGCCCGTCGGCGGGCAGGGCGAAGGCGGCGAAGTCCTCGTTCGGGTGATCCGGCAGACCCGGCTCCGAAACAACCTCAGTTCGCATCCGGCCAGTCTGCACCAGGCCTTCACATGATCCGCCAAAGGAGGCCATTCGCCTTGGAATTGACGCAGGGGCGCAGGTCAGGCGCCTGATTTGAGGCGGATTGGAGCACTCCGGGAAGGCGTGGCGGCGAATCCTGCCAAAGCCTGCCGCCGACGTCCAACCGGCCCGCCGCACGGCACCCTGGCACTCGCCGGAGGAACTTGCCCGCCAACTCCCCTCCGATGTTCACTCCTTCGGGTGGCCGGTCGGACGATGCGGGACCACTGCCCACCGGCACTGGGAGGGTCGGAGACCGATGCAGGCCCCCTGCTCGCGCCACACGGACGGCGGGAGCCCGGGGGAGGGTGGACGTACCAGTCGCACCAGCTGACGAGGCGCCACCCGGGCCCATGAGTACACGAGTACAGGAATGCGAGCACCGGTGCAGAAGAAGCGGCCTCGGCGCACAGGCAAGCAGACGGCCACCGCGAAGGGACCCGAGCGGACGACCGGCACACCCTCCGCCGTCCCCACCGCCAGCCCGGTGGGCAAGGGCCGCCCCACGCACGTACGCAACCGCCTCGTCGTCTCCGTCGCCGTGGTGGCCGCCGTCGTGGCCGGCGCCGGCGCGCCCGGCGCGATCGACGCCTCCGGCCGGCTGAGCGACTCGCAGGACCTGGTCACCCTCGCCGGACAGACCCAGGACGCCCTCGCCCTCGCCCACTCCCTCGCCGACGAACGCGACGAGGTCACCTCCTACATCGCCGCCGGCCGCCCCAAGTCCAAGGCGCCCTCCGAGCAGCGCAGCACCCGCGTGGACCGCCAGGTCGACGAGCTGCGCACCGACCCCGGCACGCCGGGCTGGCTGCGCACGGACCTCGACGGCATCGCCGCCGTGCGCCGCTCGGCGCTCACCGGCCAGAGCAGCGCCCTCCAGGCCCACCAGGCGTACTCCGCCACCATCGCCGAACTGCACCGGCTCGCCGGGCAACTGGCCGAGCGGACGCCCCCGCGGGCCGGCTCCGGCGCACACGCCCTCGCCGAACTGGACACCGCCGTCCAGCAGGCCGCCGCCGCCCGCGGCCTGCTGCTCGCCGCCCTGAACGTGCCGTACACCACGCGCACCGCCTACGACC
This sequence comes from Streptomyces sp. Xyl84, assembly GCF_059731885.1. NCBI lineage: Bacteria > Bacillati > Actinomycetota > Actinomycetes > Kitasatosporales > Streptomycetaceae > Streptomyces > Streptomyces sp. Xyl84. The sequence continues at coordinate 2,452,012 of NZ_AP029182.1, read as the reverse complement.
CGGTCACCGGCCTGCCGGCCGAGACGACCAGCTCCTCCAAGGCCGACACCAAGCTGCGGGACGCCCTCAGCGCCGCGGCCCAGCAGGCCCGGGTCCGTTCCGACGCCGCGCTCGCCGCGTTCCGCGAGACCGCGCCCGAGGCGGCCCGCGACTCCTACGACTCCACCGTCACCGGTCCCGAGGTCAACTCGGCCACCGCCTACCTGGCCAGGCTCACCGACCAGCCGACGCTGTCCGACTCCGACCTCGCCACCAGCGCCAAGAAGGCCGACACCGCCCTCACGGCCCGGATCGACCTGATGCGCGGCGCCGAGTCCTCCCTCTACGACCACCGCACCAAGGACCTGGCGAAACTCCGCGACGACGACGTCACCGCGCTGGAGCTGCGGATCGCCCTGCTCGGCGCCCTCGTGCTCCTCGCCGTCGGCATCGCCACCGCCCTGGCCCGCACCCTCACCCGGCCGCTGGCCGTCCTGCGCCTGGGCTCCGCCCGCCTGGCCGGTGCCGAGGACCTCGCCGCCGAGGAACCGATCCGCTTCACCGGCCGCAACGACGAGTACGCCCAGGTCGTCCGGTCCGTCAACGCCCTGCACACCCAGGCCGCCGCGCTCGCCGAACGCGTCGCCACCCTGGAGGCCGACCGCAAGCACCTGGTCGGCCAGCGGCAGAAGATGGCCGACGCCCGCGAGGAACTGCGCGCCGAACTCGCCGAGGCGACGGCGCGGCTGGACCGGATGCGCGCCGGCGTCGGCTCCACCTTCGCCAACCTGGCGCTGCGCACGCTGGGCCTGGTCGAGCGGCAGCTCACCGTCATCGAGGGCCTGGAGGAGCGCGAGCAGGACCCCGACCGCCTCGCCACGCTCTTCAAACTCGACCACTTCGCCACGGTGATGCGCCGGCACAGCGAGAACCTCCTCGTGCTGGCCGGCACCGAGCACGTGCAGCAGCACGCCGGGCCGGTCCCGCTGGTCGACGTCGTACGCGCCGCGGTCAGCGAGATCGAGCGCTACGAACGGGTCCGCATCGCCGCGCTGCCCCCGCACGCGCACGTGGCCGGCTTCGCCGCCGACGACCTCTCCCACCTGCTGGCCGAACTCATGGAGAACGCCACCGCGTTCTCGCCGCCCGACCGGCCCGTCGAGGTCTCCGGATGGCTCCTGGAGAACGGCGAGATCATGCTCTCCGTCCAGGACGAGGGCATCGGCGTGGACGGGGAGCGGCTGACCCGCCTCAACGCCCGGCTCGCCGATCCGGGCCCGGACGCCGCCTACCACCAGGACGGCGAGGAGGACGCCAAGGACCTGGGTCTCGGCCTGTACGTGGTGGCCCGCCTCGGTCACCGGCACGGCGTGCGCGTCCAGTTGCGCGAGCAGAAGCAGGGCGGCACGGCGGCCGTCGTCGTGGTGCCCCGGCCGCTGCTGGCCCCCGCGCCCGCCTCCGCGGTCCCGGCGGCCGGCCCCGGCGAGGGCGGCACCGGCACCTTCTCCCTGCCCGGCGCCGACGCCGAGGCCAACTCCAACGTGCTGCACGCCCGCGCCCAGGACGGCGGCCCGGACCCGCTGGTCGCCCTGGCGGAGCAGGCGGTACGGGAGTCCGAGGCGGCCGGGGACACAGAGGAGACGACACCGCGGGAGTCCCCGTCCGAGACGACGATGGAGCTGCTGCTCCCGACCCCGGCTCCGGACCGGGACGCCCCCGCCGGGAAACCGGACCGCGACACCGCGGTGGACCGGACCGCGGACCGGGACGCCCCCGAGGAGCCCGCCCGCGACCGGGACACCGCCGCGCCGCACGAGACGGCACGCCGCCACCCCGACCCGGCGGCACCGGCCCCGGCAGCGCAGGACGCCTCCGCGTCCGGGTCGGCCTCCCCCTCCGGGGCGGCCTCCGCGGCCGAGACCGCGCCCTGGCCGGGACTCGCTCCCGCGTCCGGGACGGCCTCCGGGACCGGGACGGTTTCCGCGCCGCAAGGGTCCTCCCTGACCGGAGGGTCCTCCGCGCCCGGTTCGAGGCCCGCGGCCGAGTCGGCGGCGCCGTGGCCGGGAGCGGCGCCCACGAGGGAGGTCGCCTCCGGGCAGGCCCCCGCACCCGCTGAAACCCCCGCCCCCGCCCCGGCCTCCGAGTCGGCGCCCTGGCCCGGCGCGGCCCCCGCGCCCGCCCGTACGCCGGACGCGGCCCCCGCGCCCGGTGCGGCCGGTGACGAGGAGCCGGACTCGGACGGCGCCGAGCACGCGCGGGCGCCCGAAGAGACCCTGACCGCCAAGGGTCTTCCCAAGCGCACCCCCAGAATCACCACACCCGCCCAAGCCCCGCGCCAGCGCACCGGCTCGGTGGATGCCGAGGCCCTCCGCCGCCGCCTGGGCGGCTTCCGCCGAGGAGCCCAGGCCGGCTACCGCGATGTGGAGGCGGAGATCGCGGACCAGACCGCCCAGAACCGCCGGCCGACGCCGGCCACCCGCACGCAAGCCGAGCAATCCACGGGGGGCACAGTCGAGGAGGCAAGCAGTTGACAGCGCCCACCACCTTCGGACTGAGCAGTGAGGCCCGCAACCTGCACTGGCTGCTGACCAATCTGGTCGAGGAGGTGCCCGGCATCGAATCGGTCGCCGTGGTCTCCTCCGACGGCCTCCTGCTCCTCTCCTCCGACCCCGGCCGCAACAGCGAGGCCCGCAGGCCCCGTTCCGCTGCCCCCGCCGGGCCGCGCGGCTCCGCCGCCGACCTGGCCACCATCGTCTCCGGCATCGGCAGCCTCACCGTCGGTGCGGCCAGGCTGATGGAGTCCGGTGCGGTCAAGCACACGATGGTCGCGATGGACGAGGGCAGCCTGTTCGTGATGTCGATCAGCGACGGCTCGCTGCTCGGCGTGCACGGCTCCGCGGAGTGCGACATGAGCGTGGTGGCGTACCACATGGCACTCTTCGTGGGCCGCGCCGGACACGTCCTGACGCCCGAACTCCGCAGCGAGCTGCGCAAGTCCCTGGAGACCGAGTCGGCCGGGAGCGCCCGATGAGCGGTGTGCCCCGGCAGCAGCTGCCGGTCCGCGGCGGGGACCGAAAACCCGCCCGCGTCCGCCCCTACTCGCTCACCGGCGGACGCACCCGCTTCGGGCACGTGCTGCTCGTGGAGACGTTCGTGGCGAGCACCGCCGCGCTCGAACCCGCCGACGAGCGCAGGGAACTGACGAGCGCCCCGCTGTCCACCCGGGTCATGCCGGAGATGCGGGCCATCGTCGAACTGTGCCGCCGGATGCGTACGGTGGCCGAGATCGCCGCGCTGCTGAGGATGCCGCTCGGTGTGGTCCGCGTGCTCCTGAGCGACCTCGCGGACCAGGGAAAGATCCGTGTGTACGGAACCGGGACCGGTCACGGCACCGGCCGTCCGGACCGCGCTCTGCTGGAAAGGGTGCTGAGTGGACTCCGCCGTCTCTGACTCCGCCGTCGCCGCCTTCGTCCCCGGCGCCGCCCCGCTCGACGAGCCGGACGAGGCGCTGCGGCCCTGGCAGACGGACCGTACGCGGGCCCCGATCGCCACGAAGATCGTGGTGGCCGGCGGCTTCGGCGTGGGCAAGACCACGCTGGTCACCGCCGTCTCGGAGATCACGCCGTTGCAGACCGAGGCGCTGATGACCGAGGCGAGCGCCGAGACCGACGACCTGACCGCCACCCCGGGCAAGGTCAGCACGACCGTCGCCATGGACTTCGGCCGGATCACGCTCGACGACGATCTGGTGCTGTACCTGTTCGGTACGCCGGGCCAGCAGCGGTTCTGGTTCATGTGGGACGACCTGGTGCGCGGTGCGATCGGTGCCGTCGTGCTGGCCGACACCCGGCGGCTGAAGGACTGTTTCCCGGCGCTGGACTACTTCGAGAGCTGCGGGCTGCCGTACGTCGTCGCGGTCAACCACTTCGACGGCAGCGAGCTGTTCGAACCGGAGGACGTCCGGGAGGCGCTCACCGTCCCCGCGCACATACCTGTCATGATCATGGACGCGCGGCGCAGGATCTCCGCCGTCGAGACGCTGCTGGCCCTCGTGGCCCACGCCCTCGAGGAGACCCCCGAATGAGCCGCCGCACGATCCGCCGAAGGGTCCGCCGAGCGTGATCCCCGCGGCCCGGATCCTCCGGGCACGCTCCTTCGACCGCGATCCTTCGAGCACGATCCTTCGAGCAGTCCCACAGCCGTAGGAGGCACCACCCGCATGCGCAAGATACTCGTCGTGGGGGCCGGCCAGTCCGGTCTCCAGCTCGCCCTCGGCCTCCAGTCGCACGGGTACGAGGTCACCCTGATGTCCAACCGGACCGCGGACGAGATCCGCTCCGGCCGGGTCATGTCGACGCAGTGCATGTTCCACACCGCGCTCCAGCACGAGCGTGACCTGCAGCTGAACTTCTGGGAGGCCCAGGCCCCGCGGATCGAGGGCCTCGGTGTCTCGGTCGCCGCCCCCGGCTCCCACGACCCGGGCCCCACCCAGCGCGCGATCGACTGGGTGGGCCGCCTCGACGGGTACGCGCAGTCGGTGGACCAGCGGGTGAAGATGGCCGGCTGGATGGAGACCTTCGCGCAGCGCGGCGGCCAGCTCGTCATCCACGGCGCGGCCGTCGGCGACCTCGACTACTTCTCCCGCGCCTACGACCTCGTCCTCGTCTCGGCGGGCAAGGGCGAGCTGGTGTCGATGTTCGAGCGGGACGCCGAGCGGTCCCCGTACAGCACGCCGCAGCGCGCGCTGGCGGTGGCGTACGTGCACGGCCTGGGCCCGCGCCCGGAGCACCCGGAGTTCGACGCGGTCCGCTGCAACGTGGTCCCCGGGGTCGGCGAGCTGTTCGTCATGCCGACGTACACCGTCTCCGGCCGCGCCGACATCCTGTTCTGGGAGGGCATACCCGGGGGTCCGCTCGACGCCTTCCAGGGCGTCAAGGACCCGGCTCAGCACCTGGCCCTGACGCTGGACCTCATGCGCACGTTCACGCCCTGGGAGTACGAGCGGGCCGCGCACGTCGAACTCACCGACGCCGGCGGCACCCTCGCCGGCCGCTACCCGCCCACCGTGCGCAAGCCGGTCGGCCGGCTGCCCGGCGGTGGCCTGGTCCTGGGTGTCGCGGACGTCGTCGTCGCCAACGACCCGGTCACCGGGCAGGGTTCCAACTCGGCGTCCAAGTGCGCCGCCGCCTACCTCGCCTCCATCCTCGAACACGGTGACAAGCCGTTCGACGAGGAGTGGATGCAGCAGACGTTCGACCGCTACTGGAACACCGCCCAGCACGTCACCAAGTGGACGAACGCCATGCTGGCCCCGCCGCCGGAGCACGTCCTGAACCTGCTCGGCGCCGGTGTCCGGTTCCAGCCGGTCGCCGACCGCTTCGCCAACGCCTTCGACAACCCGGCCGACTTCGAGAACTTCTTCTACGAGCCGGCGAAGACGGAGGCCTACCTGGCCGAGGTCGCAGCCACCGCCGGCCCGGCGGCCTAGCTAGGCCCTGTCGTCAGGGTCGGGCCGGAGGCCCTGGTCCACCAGGGCTTCTACAGGACCGCGGGCTTCGCCGGACCGAAGACCGCGGGCGGCCCCACGGTCGCCGGCCCCGCGGCCGGTCCGCCGGCCGGGTCCCGGGGGAGTGCGGGGAGCCTCGGCGGCGTGTAGCGCGGCAGGGGCTTGCCGGCCGGGTCGGGCCGCACCGCCCCCAGTACCGGGTTGGCGGCCAGCGGTGACACCTTCACCCGCGCGCCCGGCCGGGGCGCCTGCACCACCAGGCCGTGGCCGAGGTAGAGGGCGACGTGCGTGGCCTCGGGGAAGTACACCACCAGGTCGCCGGGCCGCAGCTCCTTCAGCGGTACGTGCGCGAGCCGGGCCCACTGCTCCTGGCTGGTGCGCGGGATGGGCGTACCGGCCTGGCCCCAGGCCCGCGAGGTCAGGCCCGAGCAGTCGTACGCCGCCGGGCCGGTCGCGCCCCACTGGTACGGCTTGCCGAGCTGGTCCACCGCGTAGCGCACCGCCGCCTCGCCCTGCGGGGTGGGCGGCCGGTCGCCGCCGAGGGCGCCCGAGGCCAGGAGCCTGTCCTGCGCCCGCGCGATCCCGGCCTCCTCCAGAGCGGCGAGCGCCGTCAGCCGCGCCGGGCTGAGCGAGGCGAGCAGTTTCTCGATGGCCTGCAGCTTGCCGCGGACGTCGTCGCGGGCCCGCTGCCGGCGGCGAGCCAGGGCGAGACGGGTGTCGAGCGCCGAGCGGGCGGCGCGCGCCAGGTCCTGCGCCTTCTTCTCGCTGGCCGTCAGCCGGGCCACCGTCTCGGACCGCTCCCGCGCCAGCTGGCCGATGACGTGGCCCTCCTCCAGCGCGTGCTGCGGGTCGCGGGCCAGCATCAGCCGCAGGTAGGGGGAGAAGTCGCTGGTGCCCTGGTACTCCTGCCGGGCCAGCCGTCCGGCCGCCGCCCGGCCGTCGTGCAGGGCGGCCCGGGCCCGGGCGAGGGCGGCGGTCAGCCGGTCGGTCTCGGCGCGCTGCCGCTCCAGCCGCTGCGCGGCGGCGTTGTAGGTCTCGGTGGCCTGCTCGGCCTGCTGGTACAACGCCTGGAAATCCGTCAGCAGGGCGACGACGGACGGCTGCTCCAGCGACTGGCCGCTCGGTCCGCCGACCGGCTGACGGTCCGTCCGAGCGCCCGGCAGGGTGAGCAGGTGTCCGGACGGCTGTCCCGGCGCACCGCCCGACGACGGCCGGGCCGGCTGCTCCGGCGACTGCGGGGCCGGCTGCTCCGACGACTGCCCCGGCCCCTGCCCGGGGCCGGCCGGCCGTGGCTGGGCACCGGCGGTCACCGGCACGAGGGCGGCCTGGGCCGCCATCGCCGCCGTGCACACCAGGCGCAGCGCCCTTTTTGACACGTCATCACCTCCGGCGCGGGGCGGCCTCTCCGCTCCACACCGTGAGGATTCGACGTATGAGCCGATTTGTGTGCCCGTGGTACGCCGGCCGGCGCAACACGGTCACCCGCCGGTGTCACCCGGCTTGCCCTCCGGGCCGTTCCGGGGCGTGGGACGGGACCACGGCCACTTCGGCCGGCCGTCCTGTTTCCCCTCCGGGTCGAACTCGTACTTCCACCCCCGCGGCAGCCCCAGCCTCCTGCTCTGTGCGCGCGGCACCCGCCGGTAGACGAGCACGGTGGGCGGGCCGCCCGCCGGGTCCGGGACCGGGATGCGGTACGTCTTGGGCGGGTGGCCGGTGGGACCCACCAGCACGGGCAGCACGCGGCCGTCCATGGGGCCGCCCTCGAACGGGGTCTGTTCGCTCTTCACGGCACCAGTGTCAGTCATCCGCCGAGGTCAGGCCCTGGACCAGGGCGGCGGTCTGCGCGTCACGGGCGGCGGTCACCGTCAGCACGGCCACGAACTGTTCGACCAGCCAGTCCCGCAGCTCCCCGAGGGGCGGCTGCTTGTCCTCGTCGAGCCAGATCAGGGAGGCGGCCTCCACGGCCGTGATCCACATCCGCACGGTCATCCGCAGCCGCGGCCCGGGGTCGGTCACCCGCAGGTGGCTGAGGATGTGCTCGGCGGCGGCCCGGCGCACCCCGTCCACGATGGCGGTCGTGCGGGACGTCTCGACCACGCTGCCGCCCTGGAGCAGCGCGGTGAACCCGGCGTCGTGCTGGTCGACGAAGGCCAGGTAGCGGTCGAGGGCGCGGGCGAGGCGGGGCAGCAGGGGGCCGGTGCGCGGCTCGTCGAAGCAGTGCCGCAGCTCGTCGGCGGCGGAGCGCAGCGCGGCCTCGTACAGTTGCTGCTTGCCGCCGGGGAAGTACCGGTACACCAGCGGCCGTGACACGCCGGCGGCCTCCGCCACGTCGTCCAGCGAGACCTCCTCGGGCGCCCGGTGCGCGAAGAGGGACAGGGCCGCTTCGAGCAGCTGAGCGCGCCGTTCCTCGACGCTGAGGCGGCGGTAGGCGGGGGTCGGGGCGGCAGGGCTCATGACCAGCAGCGTAATCGGTGACCGCCCCGCACGGCCGTGCCGATCAGGCCCCTTCCCGCGCCACCGCGCGTCCACGACGGGACCTACGCCAGCAGGCCCGAGGACCGCCACAGCTGCCGTCCGACGCCCCGCAGCACCCCGATGTCGTCGAGGAAGTCGGTGAGCCGCCTGGCGCCGTTCTGCATGACCTCGCGCCGGTGGCCGCTGGCCTTCACCTGGGCCATGGCCTCGCGCTTGTCCAGCCCCACGTTCGTGTACACCTCGGGGTTGACGAAGGCGATGGAGAAGACCCGGGCGAACTCGCCGGAGGTGACCCGGGTGAACTCCTTGGACCACCTCGGTGCCGTCACCATCTGGCGGCGCAGCTCCTCGCGGGCGTAGCGCACGTGGCGGGCCTCCTCCACGACGTGGATCCGCGTGACCCCGCGGACCAGCGGCTGTATCCGCTCGTCGGGGAAGGTCAGCCGCTGCATCCAGTCGAGCACCTCCTCGCCGAGCAGCGTCGCGGTGAAGGAGCCGGGAGTGGTGGAGATGGTCTTGAAGAGCCGGCCGAGGTGCTGGTGGGCGGGGCTCACCGGGTACCAGGGGGTACCGCCGCGGGTGATCAGGCGGGCGAACATCTTCGAGTGCCGGCACTCGTCCTCGATCTCGGTGAGGGCGTACCGGACGTGGGCGCTGGTGGCCGACTTGTCGTAGATGTGCCGGACGAGCAGCTGCATCAGGATCAGTTCGAACCAGATGCCGAGGGAGGCGAGGGCGGCGGCCTCGTGCTGGGAGAGCAGGATCCGCTGCTCCTCGCTCATCCGCTTCCACAGCGGCGTGCCGTACAGCGACACCAGTTCCGGCGGCCAGAACCACTTGCCCTCCTCGAAGGGCGCGTCCCAGTCCAGTTCCCTGTCCGGGTCGAAGGAGTGCTTGGCGGAAGAGTCGAGCAGCCGCTCGGCCACCTGCTCCCGGTCCTTGAGCAGTCCGAGCGCGTCGCGCAGTCCGGCGAGCGCGTCGGCTTCCGTCACGGTCGTCATGGCTGTCCCACCTCGTCGTACGGGCATGTGGCCGGCTGGATCGGCTGGTTACCGGGGAGTCAGTTCCTCCCCCCTTATGAGACTGCCTGTCAGCAAGCTCGTCAATCCCCTGGGCCGGACTTGTTGACCCGGCGTCTACGGAGCCGGTGTCCCCGGCGCGTGCAGCACCGCCTCCATGACCGCCTTCGCGATCGGGGCCGCCGTACCGCCGCCGCTGATGTCACCGCGCCGGGCGGAGGCGTCCTCCACCACCACGGCGACCGCCACCCGCGGATCCATGTCGCCGGCGCCCTGCGCCCAGGAGATGAACCAGGCGTACGGCGTCCCCGTGTTGCCCACGCCGTGCTGGGCGGTGCCGGTCTTGCCGCCGACCACGGCGCCCGGGATCGCCGCGTTGCCGCCGGTGCCGTCGGTCACCACGCCGCACATCAGCTCCCGCAGCCGGGCCGCCGTCGTCGCCCGCATCACCTGCCGCACCGGCTGGGAACCGGCCGCCGACACGATGTCCCCGCCCCTGCGCGTGGTCCGCTCCACCAGGTACGGCACCCGCACCTGCCCGCCGTTCGCGACCGCCGCCGCGACCATCGCCATCTGCAACGGCGTCGCCCGCGTGTTGTACTGCCCGATCGACGACAGCGCCAGCTGCGCCCGGTCCGCCGGCGCGTCGAACGTGCTCGGCGTGACCGAGAAGGGCACCTTCAGGTCCGGGTCGTCGAAACCGAAGCCCTCCGCCGCCTGCCGCATGGCCTGCGCGCCGACGTCCACGCCGAGCTTGGCGAACACCGTGTTGCACGACCACTCGAAGGCGAGGCGCAGCGACGCGTTCTCGCAGTCGTCGGCCTCGTTGACCAGCCGTGTCGTGCTGCCGGGCAGCCGGTAGGGGTCCGGCGAGTCCGTCGGCGCGTCCAGGTCCGTCACCAGGCCCGCGTCCAGGGCCGCCGCCGCGGTCACCACCTTGAACGTCGAACCGGGCGGATACGTCTGCCGCACCGCGCGGTTCAGCATCGGCTTCTCCGGATCGTCGTTCAGCCGCGCCCAGGCCGCCGCCACCGCCGGCCCGTTCCCGGACAGCTCCGCGGGGTCGTACGAGGGGGTGGACACCAGCGCCAGGATCCGGCCCGTCGCCGGTTCGACCGCCGCGACCGCGCCCTTGCGCGCGCCCAGTCCGTCGAACGCCGCGCGCTGCGCCGCCGCGTTCAGGGTCGTCACCACGTTGCCGCCCGCGGGCCGGCCCCGGGTGAAGTCGTGCCACAGGGGGAACCCGGCCAGCATCGGATCGGTGCCCGCCAGCACCCGGTCCTCGGCGTGCTCCAGGAACGTCGTCCCGTAGCGCTGCGAGGCGAAGCCGGTGACCGGGGCGTACAACGGGCCGTCCGCGTACGTCCGTTCGTAGCGGAGCTGCTCGCCGGTGTCCCGGGAGCCGGTGACCGGCCGGCCGCCGACCAGGATCTCACCGCGCGGCTGCTCGTACCGGGCGATGGTGGGACGGCGGTTGGCCGGATTGCCGCCGTAGGAGGGGCCGTGGAGCACCTGGAGCCAGGCCGTGTTCACCAGCAGCGCCACCAGCAGCAGCACGCAGAAGGCGGCCGCGTGCCGGATGTGCCGGCTCACCGGACGGCCTCCGAAGCGGCCCGCCCGCCCCTCACGGCGCCACCGTCCCGTCGTACTGCCGCCGCGCGACATGGCTGACCCGGATCAGCAGCGCCACGATCGCCCAGTTGGTGACCACCGACGAACCGCCCTGGGCCAGGAACGGCATCGCCATGCCGGTCAGCGGGATCAGCCCGGTCACCCCGCCCGCGATCACGAAGACCTGGAGCGCCACGATGGAGGCCAGACCCACCGCCAGGAGCCGGCCGAAGGGGTCGCGCAGCGCCAGGCCCGCGCGGTAGCCGCGCTCGACGAGCAGCGCGTACAGCAGGAAGACCGCCGAGAGCCCCGCCAGGCCCAGTTCCTCCCCGGCGGTGGCCAGGATGAAGTCCGACTTGACCGCGAAGCCGACCAGGACCGAGTGGCCGAGCCCCAGGCCGGTGCCGAGCAGCCCGCCCGCCGCGAACGAGAACAGCGACTGGGCGACCTGGCCGGGGCCCCGGCCGGCCTCGATGGACGCGAACGGGTGCAGCCACTCCGCCACCCGGCTGTGCACGTGCGGCTCCAGCCAGCCGACGGCGAAGGCTCCGGCCACCGCGAGCAGCAGCCCGAGGGCGATCCAGCCGGTGCGGCCGGTGGCGATGTACAGCATCACGACGAACAGCCCGAAGAACAGCAGCGAGGTCCCGAGGTCCCGCTCCAGCACCAGCACGCCCACGCTCAGCAGCCAGATCGCGACCACCGGCCCGAGCACCCGGCCGGTGGGCAGCTGCATCCGCCACACCCGGCGGCCGGTGTACGCGAGCGCGCTGCGGTTGGCGGCCAGGTAGGCGGCGAAGAACACCGCGAGGAGCACCTTCGCGAACTCGCCCGGCTGGAAGGAGAAGCCGCCGAGCCGGATCCAGATGCGGGCGCCGTTCACGGCGGGGAAGAGGATGGGCAGCGTGAGCAGCGCGAGGGCGGCGACGACGCAGACGTACGCGTACCGCTGGAGCCAGCGGTGGTCGCGCAGCACGAGCACGACCAGGGTGAACAGTGCCACCCCCAGGGTGGACCACACCAACTGCACGGGCGCCGCCTCCTCGCCGGGCGTCTCCAGGTCCAGGCGGTAGATCAGCACCAGGCCGAGCCCGTTCAGCAGCACGCCGATGGGCAGCAGCAGCGGGTCGGCGTACGGCGCCCGCAGGCGCACCGCGCCGTGCGCGAGCAGCGCGAGCACGCCGAGCCCGGCGCCGTAACCGGCGGCGCCGGGCGGGAGGGTGCCGGACTTCGCCAGGCCGACGGCGCAGTAGCCGTACACGGACAGCAGGACGGCGAGGACGATGAGGGCGAGTTCGATGCCGCGGCGCCGGGGGAGCCGGACGACGGCGCCCGGGGCGGGCGGGGCCGCCGCCACGGTGGCTCCGGCGGGGCCAGGGCTTCCGGGGCTCCCGGTGTTTCCGGGGCCCCCGGTGGTTCCGGCCTTGTTCATGCCCGGAACCTACCTAAAAGATGCATATCGGACGCCGTACGGGTCAGCACCAGCGTGGCGCGGGCCCGACGTTGTCGATGTAGCGGGCCGTGCCCCACGCCCAGGTGCCGTCCGCGAGCAGGTACCACAGGTGGTTGCCGCCCACGTTCGAGCCGTTCGTCTTGCAGTAGATCCACACGGTCTCGCCCTGCCGGGCCACCCGGAGCACCCGGCTGCCGCGGTCCGGCCGCGAGCGCAGCGCGAGGCCGCCGCGCGCGGTGACGCGGCCCCGGTAGAAGCGGGTGGCGGCGTCCGGGGTGCCGCTCGGTGCCGGGGTGGTGGCGGGGGAGCCGGCCGGTGCGGGGGTGGCGGTGCCGGCCGGTGCGGCGGGGTGGGCCTGGCCGGCCGGGGTGGTGGTGGCGCTGCCGCCCGGGCCGGGGGTGACCGCCGGGGTGCCGTGGCCGTCCGCTTCGGCGACGGCGGGCGCGACGGCGGCGGCCAGGAGGGCGCCGGCGGCGGCCGTCACGGCCAGCCGGGCGAGCGGGGAACGCAGGGACATGGACAACCTCCAGCGGGGCGACGAAGTCCGCGAGGGCGGACTTATCTGACTTACCGCCACATTAGGAGCGCAGACGCCGGGGGCGTTCCGCCACGCTGCGGGGGTGAGGAGGACGTCACCTGAAATGCCGCCAGGGACCGGGCGGGGGCCCGCGACGAGCCGCCGAGGATGCCGGCAGGGGTCCGCCAGGAATCGGGTACGGGCCCGTCAGGAGCCCGGTGCGAGGCCGCCGGGGAGCCGGTGGGTCCGTCAGGAATCCGGCGCGAGGCCGCCAGGAAGCCGGTGGGTGGGTCCGTCGGGAATCCGGTGCTGGTCCGTCAGGACCGGTCAGGACTGGTCTTCTTGGCGGGTGGTCCGGAGCCCTCCGGTAGGGGTTCCGCCGTCCCCGGCGGGCTCTGCGGCAGGGTCAGGGTCGCCATCGCGCCGCCGTCCGCCGCGTTGGCGAACTCCAGCCGGGCGCCCAGTACCTCCGCCTGGCCCCGGGCGATGGTCAGCCCGAGTCCGTGCCCGGTCGCACCGCCCTCCGTGCGGAAGCGCTGCGGCCCGTGCTCCAGCAGGTACTCCGGATAGCCGTCGCCGTGGTCGCGGACGGTGACCGCCGGCCCGTCCACGGTCAGCACCACCGGCGGCCGGCCGTGCCGGTGCGCGTTGGCCACCAGGTTGCCCAGCACCCGCTCCAGCCGCCGCCGGTCCGTCTCGACGTACACGTCCCGGACGACCCTGACCCGCGTGCCGTCCCCGGCCGTGCCGTCCCCGGCCGTGGCGTCCGCCGCGCGCGCCGCCCGCCGCACCACCGTGCTCAGGTGCTCGGCGTCCAGGGCCGGCCGCTCCCGCCCGGTGTCCAGCCGGGAGATCTCCAGCAGGTCCTCGGTGAGCGTGCGCAGCGCCGAGACGCGGTCGCGCACCAGCTCCGTCGGGCGGCCCGGCGGCAGCAGTTCGGCCGCCGCGTGCAGACCGGTCAGCGGGGTGCGCAGCTCGTGCGCCACGTCCGCGGTGAACCGCTGCTCGGCCATCAGCTTGCCCTGGAGCGAGGCGGCCATCGAGTCCAGCGCGGCGGCGACCGCGGCCACCTCGTCCTGGGGACGGGTGCGGTCCCGGGCGAGCGGGTCGTGCACCCGCGCGTCCAGGTCGCCGGTGCTGATCCGCCGGGCCACCAGCGCGGTCGCGTGCAGCCGCCGGGTCACCCGGGTCACCGCGAACGCGCCCACCAGCAGCGTCGCCCCGATCGCCAGCCCGGACGACCACAGGATGGCGTTGTCCAGACCGGCGATGGTGTGCGCCTGCTGCGAGTAGTCGACCTCGACGGCCAGCGTCCGTCCGTGGTCGGCGGGGCCGGCCGCCCACATCGTGGGCCGCCCGTGGTGCCGCCCGACCACCGTGCCGCGCTGCCCGTCCGCCGCCAGCCGCCGCAGCGACGGCGGCAGCCCCTCCGGGTCGACGCCCGCGCCGGGCAGCAGCGTGTCCCCGGACTCGAACGCGCTCGTGGCGTCCTTCAGCCGGGCCAGCGCCAGCTCGCGGGCCTGGCCGACGGTCTGGTCGGTCACCGAGACGTGCACCAGGATGCCGAGCAGCGCGGCCAGCGCGCAGCACATCACCGTGATGAAGGCCGCGGCCTTCACGGCGAGCGTCCCGGTCCACCGGGGGAGCGGCACCCTCCTCCTCATCGGCCGCTCGCGGACGCCGCGGCCGACGAGGAGGGGGCCTCCGGACCGGAACCGGCCCACGGGCCGTCTTCGGACGCCGGATCGGCTCCGGACGCCGGGTCCGGTCCCGAGGAGGCGGCCGGCGGGGTCAGGCCGGGAGTCGGCGTCGGCCGGGGCACGGGGGAGGGGGCGGCGGTGGCCGCAGGGGTGTGGGCCCGCGTCGGCTTGTGCGGGCCGGTGCGCAGGAACTCGTCGCGGGAGAACACCATCGCCCGCTGGTCCGGGTCCCAGGTCCACGTCGTGCGGTACTCGTACCCGGCGATCCCGGCCGGCGACCGGATGATCACGGCGCGCCCGGCCAGCTCCACGCCGATCACCGCGTCGTCGTTGGCGAAGACCTGCACGAGCCGGTGCCCCTCGAAGGTGTACACCCGCACGGCCGTCTGGTTGGTGGGGTACAGCCGGAAACCCAGCGTCAGGTCGACGCGCCCGTCGCCGGTGAGGTCGCGGTAGTACGGCCGCAGGACCGGGCAGCCGCCCCGGCCCGGCCCCGCGCCGCAGTCCGCCAGCCGGGCGGCCGTGTCCCGGTACGGCGCCTTGGCGCCCTTGTAGTCGTCCGGGTGCGCGGCGACCTCGGCCCGTACGACGGCCACCGGGTCGACCGCGCGGATGTCGTCGCCGGGGGCGGTGATCCCCTTCACCGTCTCGATCTGCACCTCGTCGTACGGCCACGCGGGGCTGGCGGCCGGCCGCAGCGAGGGCCAGAGCCGGGCCGGGCTGACCGCGGTCGGGGTGGTGCCCGCGGGGCGCAGTCCGCCCGCGTCGCCGCAGCCCGCCGCCGTGGCCAGCAGCAGGGCCACGACGGCGGTCACGAGGGCGGGGCGTTGGCGGAACACTGCTCTCCGGAGGGCGGACGGCGGGTGGCGGGTGGTGGCCGGGGCGAGCCTCGTACACCTTATTCGTATTATTCGGGGCAAGTCGTTCTCGCGTACGGGCTGCCGCCCCGGGCGGGTGTGACGCGGGGGCGTGCGCAGAGCGTACGCAGCGAAGGTGAGAAACGGATCCCCTACTCGGCGGCCGGCTCCCCGAGCTCCTCCAGCAGCCGGGCCGTCGCCAGGCCCGCCCGCAGGTAGTCGGCGAACAGCTCGTTGTGCAGGGCCCACGGCGAGCGGCGCTCGCGGATCAGCCGGATCGCCTCCTCGGCCCGGTACCCGCGCAGCATCAGGGCGTGGCCGACGACGAGGCCCGAGCGGTTGTATCCGGAGTAGCAGCGCACCAGCACCCGGCCGCCGGAGTCCAGCGCGGCACAGGCGGCCTGTGCGAGGCGCATCACCCCGGCCAGCTGCGTGCCGTCCAGCGGCCCGTCGGGGATCGGCCACACCTGGTGCGTGACGCCGGGGCCGGGGCCGTACCCCGGGAGCCGGAGCAGCGACTGCACCAGGTCGAACTCGTCGTGCACGACGACGGTCTCCAGCGCTCCGGCGCCGCTCCTGAACTCGTGTCCGCCCATCCACAGGCCGGGCACGATCTCGCTCCAGGGGTTGCCCGGAGCCGGTACGTCGGGCTGGTTCCCACGGGTCCGCAACGGCGCGCCTCCCCAACTCCCCACCCACGGCACTTCAAAGGTAGCCGTGTTCTTGCCCCGGCAGCACCCCGCCTGTTCCCATGGTCGCGGGGGTGATGGCGCATGAGCGGACCACGTCGGCTGCCCGGCCCGCCCGGTCCGGGCCGCCTGCGCGTCGTACCGGGCGGACACCAGGGGCAGGAGCGGCTGTACGTGCGGGCCGCCGACGGGCGCGTCCTCGCCTGGTACGACCGCGAGGCCGCCCGCGTCCACCTGCCGGCCGAGGACGAGCGCGAGGCCGTGCTGGAGGTGCTCGGGCCCTTCCTCACCGGCCCGGTCGCAGTGGGCCCGCCGCCCGTCCCCACCCCCGCCGACCTGGCCCGGCTGAGCCTCCACCCCGACGACGACCTGGCGCCGAACCGCCCCGGCGAGGCGCTGCTCGTCGCCCTCGAACGGGACCCGGTCCCCGCCCACCGCCTCCGCCCGGACCCGCGCCGCCGGGCGCTCGCGGCGGAGCGGGCGACGGGGGAGGCGCTCGACCGGCTGGAGGGCGCCGGCTGGCGCGTCCTGCACTCCGTCCCGCTGCCCGGCGGCGACCGCATCCACCACCTGGTGATCGGCCCCGGCGGACTGTTCACCGTGCACTCCCTGTACGCGCGCAAGCAGCGGGTGCGGGTGGCCGACCCGTCGGTCGCGCTGGGCCGCCACGAGCCGGAGCCCCTGCTGCGCGGCGTCCGCGCCGCCGCCGACCGCGCCTCCCGCGCCCTCACCGCCGAGGTCCACCCGCTGCTGGCGCTGACCGGTCCGGCCGACCTGCGGGTCACGGCCCCGCCGCGCGGCGTCCGCATCCTGCGGGACACGGACCTGGCGGACCTGGGCCGAGGGAGCGGCGTGCTGAAACCGGCGGACGTGGAAGCGCTGCACGCGATGGCGCGGGAC
Source organism: Streptomyces sp. Xyl84 (assembly GCF_059731885.1). Lineage (NCBI taxonomy): Bacteria > Bacillati > Actinomycetota > Actinomycetes > Kitasatosporales > Streptomycetaceae > Streptomyces > Streptomyces sp. Xyl84. The sequence goes on along the minus strand of NZ_AP029182.1, from coordinate 2,435,306 downwards.
CGGGGCACCTGGGCGAGGGCGTGACCCGGCGGCGGCCCGCGGGAGGGGCCGCGCCCTTTCCCGTCCCGGCCGTGGGCCGGCCGCGCCGCGCTCGCCGGTCCTCCCCGGCCGCCGGTCGGCCGCGCCGCCGGCCCGCCGCGCCGACTGGTCCGTCCGCCCCGGCTGGTCCGTCCGCCCCGGCACCCCGGACGGTCGTCCGTGGCCTCCGTGGCCTCCGTGGCCTCCAGGACCGGTGGACGGAGCCCGCCGGTCACGGCACCTCGGGTGCCCGCTCCGTGTCCAGCAGCGGGGCCAGCAGGTCGCCGAAGTCCTGGATCCGCGGCGCGATGTCGTCCGCCCGGAAGCCGAGCCGCCCCGGGGCGCGGCACTCGGTGACCTCCTCCCACGTCACCGGTGCCGACACCGCGGGTTCCGCCCGCGCCCGCAGGGTGTAGGGCGCCGCCGTCGTCTTGCGCGCCGCGTTCTGGCTCCAGTCGACGAACACCTTCCCCGGCCGCAGACTGCGCGTCATCCGGTGCACCACCAGCCGCGGCATCGCCTTCTCCGCCTCCACGGCCAGCCCCTTCGCGTACGCCGAGGTCCGCTCGCCGGACGCCCCGCGCACCGCGGCCAGCAGGTGCAGCCCCTTGGACCCGGAGGTCTTCGCGTACGCCTCGATCCCGTCCGCGGCCAGCCGCTCCCGCAGCCACAGCGCCACCCGGCAGCAGTCGACCACGGTCGCCGGCGGTCCCGGATCGAGGTCGAAGACGATCCGGTCGGCCTCCTCGGGCGCCGCGATCACCCACTGCGGGGTGTGGAACTCGGTCACCAGGTTCGCGGCCCACATCAGGCTCGGCAGGTCCTGCACGAGCACCATCCGGGCCGGCCCCTCCGAGCGCGGCACCTCGGCCGTCGTCACCCACTCGGGCGTACCGGGCGGCACGTTCTTGGCGAAGAAGACCTGGCCGTCCGGCCCGTCCGGGTACCGCAGGAAGGACAGCGGGCGGTCCCGCAGATGGGGGAGGAGGACGTCCGCGACGGTCGCGTAGTAGTGCAGCACCTCGCCCTTGGTGAACCCGGTCGCGGGATACAGGACCTTCTCCAGGTTGCTGAGCGCGAGCCGCCGCCCCGCCACCACTGTGATCGGCGCCATACGATAAGAAAAGCATGCTCATCGCATGAAACATGGACATATATGACGAAACGGCTCCGCTTGATCCGACCCGGAAGGTGCTGCACGTGCGATCCATCTGGAACGGTGCCATCTCGTTCGGCCTGGTCAGCATCCCGATCAAGCTGGTGAACGCCACCGAGAACCACACCATCTCCTTCCGCCAGATCCACACGGAGGACGGCGGCCGCATCCGCTACCGCAAGGTGTGCGAGCTGGAGGACCGCGAGGTCACCCAGGGCGAGATCGGCAAGGGGTACGAGGACGCGGACGGCACCATCATCCCGATCACCGACGAGGACCTGGCCCACCTGCCGCTGCCGACCGCCCGGACGATCGACATCGTGGCCTTCGTCCCGGCCGACCGGATCGACCCCCTCCAGATGGAGCACGCCTACTACCTGGCCGCGAGCGGCGCCCCGGCCGCCAAGCCGTACACCCTGCTGCGCGAGGCGCTCAAGCGCAGCGAGCGGGTGGCGATCGCGAAGTTCGCCCTGCGCGGGCGCGAGCGCCTGGGCATGCTCCGCGTGGTGGACGACGTGATCGCCATGCACGGGCTGCTGTGGCCGGACGAGATCCGCACGCCCCAGGGCGTCGCCCCGGAGACCGACGTCACGGTCCGCGACAAGGAGCTGGACCTCGCCGACGCCCTGATGGACACCCTCGGCGAGGTCGACCTGGAGGACCTGCACGACGAGTACCGCGAGGCCCTGGAGGAGGTCATCGCCGCGAAGGCCTCCGGCGAGGCGCCCCCCGAGACCCACGAACCGGCGCCCGGCGGCAAGGTCCTCGACCTGATGGCGGCCCTGGAGAACAGCGTGCGGGCGGCCAGGCGGTCCCGCGGCGAGGAGGAGGACGGGGCGAAGACCGCCGGGGAGGGCGGCCAGGAAGCCGAGGCCGAGGGCGAGGGGGACGCCGAGGTCAGACACCTCCCGCGCCGCAAGGCGGCCCGCACCGCTCCGCAGAAGGCAGAGTCCGGGAAGACGGCCGCCAAGAAGACGGCCTCCTCCGCGAAGAAGACCGCCTCCGGCGCCAAGAAGACGGCGTCCAAGTCGTCGCAGACGCGCGCCCAGCCGAAGAAGACCGCCTCGTCCGGCAAGTCGGCCGCGAAGAAGACCCCGGCGAAGAAGGCGGCCTCCCGCAAACGCACGGCCTAGGCCCAATACCGGTGACTTTGGTGGGTTCCGAGAGCCTCCCTCCTGCCGGCGCTGAGGTGCCCCCAGCCTTCGGCCGGGAGTCCCCCTCGGTCTTCGGCCGGGACGTGTCCCGGCCCGGCGGCGCCCGGCACGCTCGCTCGCCCAGTCGCCGGGGGACCGTCCGCGTCGGGCACGGACGAGGACGGCCTTCCGCCTCGCGAGCGCGCGCGCCGGACGCAGCGGGGCCCGTCTCCGGGCGGACGGCGCTCCTTGCGGAACACGCCCTGGCGCGGGAGGGGCCGGCGCCCGCAGGGCTCAGTGCCCGGCCCGGCGTGCGGCGGGCAGCCGTCGCAGGGCCAGTACGGCGTTGTGGCCGCCGAAGCCGAAGGAGTTGCTCAGGACCAGGTCGCCGTCGCCGGGCAGGGGGCGGGGCGCGCCGGTGACGATGTCGAGCGCGATCTCCTCGTCGACCTCGGCGCAGCCCACGGTCGGCGGTACGACGCCGTTGTGCAGGGTGAGTACGGCGGCGACGGCCTCGACACCGCCCGCGGCGCCCTGCAGGTGCCCGAGGTGTCCCTTGAGCGCGGTGACGGGCACGCCGCCCGCCCCGAGCACGGCCCGCAGCGCCCCGGCCTCGGCGAGGTCGCCCTCCGCGGTGGCGGTGGCGTGCGCGTTGACGTGGACGACGTCCACGACGTGCCCGCCCGCGTCGCGCACGGCCCGCCGCAGCGCGAGCGCGACCCCGCCGCCCGACGGGTCGGGCGCCGCCATGTGGTGCGCGTCGGCGGACAGCCCCCACCCGGCGGCCTCGCAGTAGATCCGGGCGCCCCGGGCGCGGGCGTGCTCCTCGGCCTCCAGTACGAGCACCCCGGCGCCCTCCCCGTTGACGAACCCGGCGCGGTCCTTGGCGAAGGGCCGCGAAGGTGAGGTGCCGTCGGCCGGATCCAGGCCGGACAGGGCGCGCATGGCGGCGAAGGACGCCATGATCGCCGGCGTGACGACGGCCTCGGCGCCACCGGCCAGGGCGACGTCGACACGGCCGTACCGTATGCGGTCGACGGCCTGTCCGATCGCCTCGGTGCCGGAGGCGCAGGCGCTGGTCACGGTCCGGGCCTCGCCGGTGATGTGCAGGTCGAGCGAGACCTGCGAGGCGGCCTGCGAGGGCACGGTCATGGGCGTGGTGAGCGGGGACACACCGCGCGGCCCCTTCTCGCGCAGCTTCCGGTCGCCGCCGACGAGGACCGAGGCGTCCCCGAGGATGGAGCCGAGGCTGACGCCGACCCGCTCCGGGTCGAGCCCGCTCTCCCGCGTCCCGCCCTCGGCGTACCCGGCGTCGCCCCAGGCCTCGCGGGCGGCGAGCACGGCGAACTGCGCGGCCCGGTTCATCCGCCGGGCGGCGGCGCGGGGCAGCAGGGAGGACGGATCCACGGGCACGACGCCCGCGGTGCGCACGGGCAGCTCCGCGAACTCCTCGCCCTCCAGTTCCCGTATGCCGTGACGCCCCGCGAGCAGCCCCTGCCACAGCTCGCCCACCCCGGCGCCCAGCGGCGTCATGGCCCCGAGGCCGGTCACGACGACCCGCCGCGGTCCGGCCGCCGAGGGTTCGCGGGCCGGCCGTCCGTGGTGCCGTACGACGTACCCGGCCCGGTCGGCGTCGGCCGCCCAGGCCCGTACGACGTCGTCGGACACGGTCTGCGCGGTGCGGGCGTCGAGGTCGCGGTGCCACAGCCCCCAGCGCCGCCGGTACGTCACCTCGACGCCCTCCGGGTCGACGGCCCGCAGCCGGGTGACGCTGTCGCCGTCCCGGAACTCGACGGCGTCCAGCCGCGGCGACGACACGGCGGGCACGGCGGCGACGTCGACGCGCCGCCCGGCGACGACCACCTCCTGGCCGCGCGCGAGGACCGCCTCGCGGTCGGGGCCGCCGAGCGGCGGCCGCAGGGTCACCCGGATCGTCTCCGGTGACTCGGGCAGGGTGTGCATCACGACACACCACTGCCGCCGCTCGGCCTCGTCCCGCGAGAGGGCGATCAGATCGCCGGGGACGGCCTCGGCGGCGGTAACTGTGTGGGGGGTGAGGGGGACTTCTGGCATCTCGGATGAATTGGACATATCCGTACTGCTTCCTGTGGCCCGAGGTGTCGTTCGGCGGACCATCTGAGTGAAAGGGACAAACAGCCGGAAAACTACGGAAATAGATGTTGGTCCCAAACAGGACACCTGTACTAATACCCGCAATTGCTTCCAAGACGCGCCGAGTTGACCGCGAGTCGGAGCGTGGGTGTGCCCCAGCTCACGCACGCACCGCCGAGTGCGAGGTGAGGCCGTGTGACCTACGGCACGTCAGCTGCGGAGACGGAGGCGGGGGCGGAGAGACGGGGGCGGGGGCCGGGGCGGCGCCCCTCAGACGAGGCGGGCCACCAGCGGCCCGGCCCCTTCCCCGCGTTCCCTGGCGTCGCGACGGGCCAGGCCGGGGGAGCCGCCGGACCCGACGACACGGCCGTCGCGCAGAACGACCCAACTGCCCTCCGGCAGCCCGCCGATGGCCCTCAGCGCCCCGTCGCCCGCGCTCGGCCCCGAAGCGGTGGCCGTCATCCCTTGGTCGGCGTTCCCTGGTCCTCCGACGGCGGCCCCTGGTCCTCCGACGGTGGCCGCGGGGCCCCCGCCGGCGGCCGTCAGCCCCCCGCCGCCGACCGCCGTTCCGCCGCCGGAGGCGGTCATTCCTTCCGCGGCGGCCGTCAGGTCGGCCGTCGTCAGGGCGACCGCCGCGGTCAGCCGGGCGTCCGGCCCGAGGGCGCCCGGCCGCGGCGCGGGCGCCACGGCACCGGCACGCCACTGGGCGGTGGTCCGCTCCCCGCCCGCCCGGCGCGACCACACCACGTGCTGCACCACGATCAGCGGTCCCAGCGCGGTCAGCAGGGGGAAGCCCTCCGTGAGCGCGCCCAGGGCGAACAGCGCGCTGACCGCACTGGTGACCGCGATCCCGACGGCCCCCGCGAGCAGCGCAGCGCCCCGGCCGTACGCCTTCGCCGCCACCAGCGGGAACAGGACGAGCAGCAGCAGGTCCCCGAGGCCGACGGCGACCGGATGCGCGCCGCCGGTGAGCGCGAGCAGCGGGGCGAACGGGCGCCCCCGCACCTGCTCGAAGAAGTCCCCGGTGACGTGGGTGAGCGTGGTGGCGATCAGGTCGTAACAGGTCAACGCGGCGGCCAGCGCGGCCACCTGGGCCGAACGCATCCCGCTCTGCGCCCACAGGTTCGCCACGCCCACCACCGCCACGGCCAGCAGCATGCCGGTGCCGGCGCGCACCCCGGCCGCCGCGCCCGCGACGGCCGCCCCCGCGGTCAGGCCGGTCGCCGCGAGCGCGAGGCACCAGGCCCAGCGGCCGGAACACAGCGGAGCCAGCGTGAACTGCACGGCCACGCAGAGCACCAGACCGAACAGCGCCGACACCCAGGCGCCCGGCAGCGCGCCGTACAGCAGCGGGGCCACGACCACCCCGGCGCAGAGCACGGCGACGTCCGCCGGGGCGTAGACGCCGACCGGCGGCCGGGGCATGGCGACCCGGACCAGATAGCCGCCGGCCACCGCCATGAGCGCGGCCACGCAACAGCTCAGTGCCACCAGGGCGGTTCCGTTCACGCGCCGGCCACTCCTTCCTCGCCCGCCGCGGCCCCGCCGTGCGCGGCGACGGCGTGGGTGCGGGGCGGGCGGTCCGGCCGGCCGGGCGCGGGCACGCTCTCGAAGCTGTGCTCGCGCAGGTCGGCGCGGAGCGGACTGGTGGGCGGCATCGCCGACCGGTCGTCGTAGAGCACCAGCCCGGCCAGCGGCAGGCCCGCCGCGGTGGCGCGCTCCTCCAGCCGGGCCCGCAGCGCGGTCGCGGGCAGGGAGGGCACGAGCAGGTGCAACAGCGCGCCGCCGCCGGGCTGTTCGGTCACCGAGTACCGGGCGGGCAGCGGCACCTCGGGCTCGGCCTCGACGAGGTCGAGCACGGCGCGGGTGGTCAGTGAGGCGCTGAGCGGCCCGGTCCAGCGGCCGAGGATCTCCGAGGTGGCGGGCAGGTGGGCCAGCTCGCAGGCGGGCGCGGTGGAGGGTGTCCGTACGAGGTCACCGGTGGCGTAGCGCAGCAGCAGCGTGCACTCCCGGTAGGGGAAGTAGGGGGTGTGCACGATCACGCCGGTGCCGCCGGGCGGCGTCGGCTCCCAGGTCTGCGGGTCGAGGACCTCCAGGTGCCCGAACTCGGGGGTGTGGTGCAGATGCCCCTGGCCGCACGGCGTACCGCCGGAGGGCAGCGTCTCGGTCATCAGGTACGAGGTCCCGACGGACGCCCCGAACACGGCCTCGGCGCGCTCGCGCAGCGGCCCGGACAGCACCTCCCCGCCCACGCCGATGCTCAGCAGCCCGAAGTCCGCGGGCCGCCAGCCGTCCCGCTCGGCCCGGTGCACCAGCGCGGACAGGTAGGAGGCCGAGGTGCTGAGGTGGGTGATCTGGCCGGCCTTGCCCGGCAGCCCGAGCGGGGCGGCGAGCCGGTCCAGGGCCAGGGCCGGTGCCAGCGTGCCGAACTGGACGAAGGACGCGCCGACCCGCGTCGTCGACTCCTCGGCGTTGATCAGCGGCAGCGTGGCCCGCGAGCAGCCGGCGTAGGCGAGGGTGTGGTGCGGGCGCAGTCCCATGCCGAGAGCGGCCGAGATGGTGCTGAGCGCGATGGTGACGTCGAGTTCGGCACGCGAGTACCAGACGGCCGTGGGTGTTCCGCTGGTCCCCGTGGTGAGGGCCATCAGGGCGGGCCGCGCCGCGGCCGACACGAACGCCCCGGGCATGCCGCGCAGCGCCTTCTTCGAGGTGACCGGCACCTGCGACCAACTGCCGGCACCGGAACCGTCGGCGCAGGGATCGAGGGCGTCGGCGTCGAGTCCGGCTCGCTCGAACACGTGCCGGTAGTAGGCGGTGTGCCGGACCGCGGCCCGCGCGGTGGCCCGCAGACTGCGCCGGGTGACCGTCCGCCGCACCTCGGGATCGATCTGTCCCGCCTGCCCCGGCAGCAGCGCCGAGTCGGCGCCGGGCGCGCCGAACTCCTCCAGCGTGGCGACCAGGTCGCGGGCGATGCGCTCCAGGTCACGCGGCCGGATCGGGCGGTTGCGCAGCACGGCCATGCCGTAGCGGAGCTGACTCAGGGCGGTGCCGAACAAGGGGAGCCCTCCTGACGCCTGGACCTGGACCGGAGCCCCGCCCCAGGACCGGGCCGGCGGCCTTCACTCGTCACCTCGCACCCGCGGGCCCCGGCCCGGGCGGACGGGCGGCTCGTGGCCCCCGTCCGCCCACCCGCCCCCGGCGCGTGCCGGGGCCCGGGGTCAGGCCATGTGCGCGAACATCGCGGCGGACAGAGTGCTCAGGGCGTACTTGAGGTAGTGCTTGACCATGGTCGGAACCTCCCTCACGGAGCGCCGCCGTTCGGACGGCGCGGGCCAGGTGATGAGCTGCCGCCCGGACAGGGCCGCAGAAGCAGCGGCAGTCTAGGAACGGGCACGAGCACCGCACCAGACGTCATGCGCGGATAAATCGCCTGAACGCTCGATTATTTATGGAACCGCTGCGTCCGTATGGGGTTGCCGGCGGCCCGTGCCACGACCGGCGCAGTGTGGTCGCCTTCGCCGCGCAGGGCGCCGGCCGGGAGGTCGCCGGGCCGGTCCTCAGCGACAGGATGGTGGAGGCCGCCCTCGCCCATCCGAACGCGGTGCCGGCGCCCGAGTCGGGATCACCCGCATCCGCACGGCGTGCCCCAGAGCGCGGACGGCGCGGCCGGGGCCGGCCGGCGGTACGCGGAGGAACCACGCGGGGACGGCGGTACACGGCGCGGACACGGGAGCAGGCCGGCGGCGTGACAGGGAACGTGGGCGCGGCGCCCGGAGGTTGCCGGGGTGCCCGCCGCGAAGACGCCCCTCGCTCGCGTACGGCGAGCCGCGCTGTCCAAGCGGCCGGGATCTCTCTACGGTGGGTGCCGGACTGCCTCACGGGGGCGCTGGATCGCTAAGGGGACGGTGTGGAAGCCGAGTTGGCGGCACTGGCCGCGTCGGGGGCGACGACGCTGGTCGGCCTGATGGTGTCGGAGTCGTGGGAGCGCGCGAAGAGCGGGCTGGCCGCGTTCTTCGGACGGCGCGGCGCGCAGCGCTCCGGGACCGCCGCGGACGACCTGGGGTCGGCGAGGGCGGAACTGGAGCGTGCCAGGGCGGCGGGTGACACCTCCGCCCAGGCGGCCGTACAGGCCAGGCTGCGGCAGCACCTGGAGGCGGTGTTCCGGCAGGACGCCGGCGCCGCCGGGGAGCTGGCGCGGCTGCTGTCCGAGCTGGCACCGGAGGCGTCGCACACCTTCGTCCACCTCGTCACCGGAGGCGTGAACAACGGCCCGGTCTTCCAGGGTTCGCACATCCACGGCGGCATCACCTTCAACGTCCCCCCGCCCACGCGCCCCGCCTCGGCACCCGCCGTCACGCCCGACCAAGTGCCGCCCGTGACCGTCCCGTTCAGCAACCGTACGGCCGAACTCGCCGCCCTGGACGCGGTGCTCGGCGGACGGGCGCGGGGTTCCGCGCCCGCCGAAGGCACGGCGGGGCCCGCCGGCATCGGCGTAGGCGTCCTGAACGGGCTCCCCGGCGTCGGCAAGACCACCACGGCCTGGCGGTGGGCGTCGCTGGCCCGGGAGCGTTTCCCGGACGGACAGCTGTACGTCGACTTCGCGGCCCTGCGCGACCGCTCGGGTCCCTCCCGGCAGACTGACCGGACCACGCCGGGGGCCGGGACCGGGACCTCGACCGGAGCCGGTGCCGGGGACGGAACCCGGCTCGGCTCCGGCACCGGTATCGGGACCGGCGCCGGCGGCGGGACGGCCGGTGCGGACGTCTCGGAGGCGCTCGCCATGTGCCTGCGGTCGCTGCCCGGCGGCGACGACGGCATCCCGGGCTCACTCGCGGAGCGGACCAACCTCTTCCGTACCCGCTCGGCGGGCCTGCGCATCCTGCTCGTCCTGGACGACGTGGACCAGCCCGCCCAGGTACGCGCGCTGATCCCCAAGGGCCCGGGCAGCGCGGTCCTGGTGACGAGCCACGGCAGACTGGGGGAACTGGCCCTGGACGGAGCACAGTTGATCTCCGTGCGGCCGCTGGACGCGCACGGCGGTCTGGCGCTGCTGAGGGACCGCTGCGGCGCGGAGGCCGTAGCGGCGGAACCGGAGGCGGCGGAACGCCTCGTGGAGCTGTGCGGCGGACTGCCGGTGGCCTGCAGATCGTGGCGGCCCGGCTGGCCACCGACGACGCTCTGAGCATGACCGAACTGGCCGCCGAACTGGCGGACGAGACCGGAAGACTGCCGGGCCTGGCCCTCGACGGCCCGGCCCCGGGCGGAGAGGAGATCTCGGTGTCCGCTGTGCTCGGCTCCGCCTACCGGCTGCTGCCGCCGGACGCGGCCCGGCTCTACCGCCTGCTGGGATGGCTGCCCGTCGGCGTCTTCGACGCGGGCGTGGCGGCCGTCGCCGCCGGCACCGGCACGGCGGGCGCGAGCCGGCTGCTGCGCGCTCTCGCCCGGGCGAGCCTGGTGGAGGCCGTCGGCGACGGCCGTTTCCGCATGCACGACCTGGTCCGCCTGCACGCGCGCGAGTGCGCGGCCCGGGAGGAGGCGCCGACCGAGCACAGGGCCCTGACGGAGCGGGTGGGCACCCACTACCTCGTCCTCACCGCGTGCGCCGACCGCGCGCTCAGGCGCGACCGGCTGCGGATCACCGACCTGTCCGCCCTGCTGCGCGGCGTCGACGACCCCTTCGCCGCAGCAGGCGGCCCGCCGCCGCTGGAGTGGCTGGACACCGAACGGGCCGCCGTCCTGGCGGTGCTGCGCGCGGCGGCGGGGCACCAACTGAACGCCCTGGTCTGGCAGTTGGCCGAGGTGTTCACGGCGCTCTTCCTCCACCGCCGCTACCTCGGGGCATGGCGGGAGTCACTGGAACTGGGCGCCGAGGCGGCGGCGGCAGCGGTGGCGTCGGCGGACACGGCCGGACAGGTCGCCGAGGCCACGGCGGCCGAGGCGCGGCTGCGCAGCCTGCTGTCACGTCCCCTGCTGGACCTCGGCGAGAACGACCGGGCGGGCGCGGAACTGGACCGGGCCGTCACCCTGGCCGAGACATCCGGCCACCTGGTCCTGCGCGCCTCCGTGCAGGAGTTCCTCGGCCGCTACCGCGACCTCTTCGAGCCGTCGCGCGCCGCCGAGGCGTACCGGCGCTCCCTGGAACTCAACGAACGGGCGGGGGAGACGCGCGGAGCGGCCATCGCCGCGTACTTCCTGGGCTGTGCGCAGGACGCGGCGGGGGACCACGCGGAGGCGATGGCCACCCTGCGCCGGGCCCGGCACGAGCTGGAGAACCGCCGGGAGCCCGACCGGCGCATGGCGGCCCGGGTGACGGCCGCGATCGGCGTCGTGCACGGCCACCTCGGCGAGACGGAGGAAGCGATCAGCGAACTCCGAGCGGCGGCCGAGGAGTTGGCCGAGGTGCAGGCCACGCACTACGAGGCCCAGGCCCTGGTGCACCTCGCCGACCTCGCGACCCGGGCGGGAGGCCGCGAGGACCTGGTCCGCGCGTGCCTGACCCGGGCCGTCGCGATCCACGAGGCGACCGGCAGCCGCCTGGCGGAGGACCTGCGGCGCCGTCTGGCGGATCTCGGCCGCTGACGGCGCTCAGCGGAGCGGGCGCCGGGCGTACCCGGGCCGAACACGAAGGACGACGTCCTCGTCCCGCGCGTCACCGACCCGCAGCAGCACCTGGACACCGGCTCCGACGTCGGCGGGGACTCCGCCGCCGCCGGATCCGGGGCCGGAGTCTGGGCCGGGGCCGACACTGGCAGGGATGCCGTCGCCACCGGATCCGGGGCCGACTCCGGTCGAACCTCTGCCCCCACCGGACGCGGGACCGGGGCCGCCTCCGACAGGGCCTCCGCCGCCACCGGACCCGGGGCCGGACTTCGTACCGGGGCCGCCTCCGGCAGGGGCGCTCCCACCGGTCCGGGCACCTGCTCCTCCCAGCGGGTGCCCCGTCCGGAGCAGGGCGTACACGACCGCGGCCGGCAGCCCGGGATCCACGGCCGCCCCGGTGACGGAGACCTCCACCACCCGCCCGTCCCGGAGCCCGACCAGACAGCAGCCCCCGCGCACGGCCGAGGCCGCGAGGAGGCTGCCGGGCAGCCGGGCGAGCGTCTCCTGGATCCAGCCCAGCGCCGAGACGGAGGACGGCGCGGGCAGCCGCCGTAGGAGTACCGAAGCGCTCTCGACGAGCCGGTGATCGCGTTCGTCGTCCGCGCAGGCCAGGTGGGTGAAACAGGACGACGTCTCCGAGGGCACCGTCCCGTACGCGCCGACGGAGGCCGGGAACCGCCGCACGGTGACGCTGGGAGCCGTCCCCGGACCCCCGACCTCGGTGGACACCTGCCAGGAGGTGACCACCGAGGCGGGCGGCTCCGGCTCGGGCACCGGAAGCATCGGCGAGGAAGGCGGCGGGGAGGACGGCTCGGGAAGTTCCAGCAGCCGGTACAGGGCTGTGCGGAGCCGGGCGAGGGCGTGCCCCGGTTCGGCGAAGGCGTGCCGGGCGACCGCCGCGTACCGGTCCGGGGCGTGCTCACGCACCACGTCCTCCACCTGCCGGCGCAGGTCACCACGGGGATCCAGCCGGGGCGCGAGGGCCGCCATCCGGTGCACGGCGGTCCCGGGCACCGCGTCACCGCCGAACGCGGCCAGCAGCAGCGGCGTACCGGCCGCGGCCCCGTACAGCGTCACCGACCCGTGGTCGCCGAGCAGGACGTCCGCCGCGACGAGCGCGGGCCGCCACGCGTGGACGGGCGGCATCAGCAGCAGCCCCGCGTCCAGGGCGGCGGCCTGCAGCGTACGGAGCTGCCAGGCACCGTGGGCGGACCGGACGTTGGGGTGGGTGATCAGACCAAACCGGTACTCGTCGCAGGGCAGTTGGGCGAGGAGGCGGGGGAGCAGTCCGGGGTCGGTGCCGAGGAGCGAGGTGGGCCCCCACGTCGAACTGACCACGACCAGCTTCTGCCCCTCCGCGACACCGAGGGCCTCCCGGTAGGCGGCCCGGCGCGGCCGGCTCGCGACCAGTTCGTCGAAGCACGGGTCACCGACCAGCAGCGTCCGCCCGGCGGCCTCGGGGCGGTCGGCGACCAGCTGTTCCTCCTGCGCCGGATGCGACACCGCCAGCCAGGCACGCCCCGACTCCAGCAGGGAGTCGGGTACGACCCCGGAGAGCCTGACCCGCGCGCTGCGCGAATCCGGCACCAACTTCTGGAACCCGACCCCGTGCGGCAGCACCAGCACCGGACAGTCGCCCTCCGGCACGTCGATGTTCTCGCTGGCGGAGAGAACGAGATCGGGACTGATCTCCCCCAACTGCTCCCAGGGCATGACCCGGCACCCGGTGCCGTTCAGCAGTTCGAGGACCCCGTCGTTGAAGGCCGAAGTGGGGTCGTAGGCGAAGACGACGGCCACCCGGCCGTCGCCCCGAAGGAGCGAGGGCAGCGCCTCCAGCACCCGCACCGTCGAGGTGACCGTACGGGCGGCGACGACCAGGACCCGCTCCCCACGGAAGGTGCTCCACCGGTGCGCATCGTCCCCCACGGGCACCCGCAGCCGCCCCGGACCCCGGCTACCGAACAACCCGCCCGCCCCCCACCGGCTCGCGGCTCGCGGCTCGCGGCTCGCGGCTCGCGGCTCGCGGCTCGCGGCTCGCGGCTCGCGGCTCGCGGCTCGCGGCTCGCGGCTCGCGGCTCGCGGCTCGCGGCTCGCGGCGATTCTGAGCTTTTATCCCATTTCAAGCCAATTGACAATCTTCTGGCGGAATTCGGCGGCAGGCCCTTACGTGAACGTACGTATGGACGAGGTACACGGTAACGAATCACCTCTGCCTGGAATCGCGGGAGGACGGCCCCCCCGGCCGACGGCCGTTAGGGTGACGTCGTGGTCGTTCTCACCGAGGCGAAACTGAGGGCGCTGGCCGGCGCACGTTCCTTCGAACGCGGACGCGGCTACGTGGACGCCGTGTCGGGGATCGAGGTCGGTGACGACTGGGTCAGAGCGTCGGTCCGCGGCACCGAGCGGTACGAGGTGGAACTGACCTTCGGCGGCCCCCGCGGCCTCACGGGGGAGTGCGACTGCCCCTACGGCCGGGAGGGCAACTTCTGCAAACACCTGGTCGCGCTGGGCCTGACCATGATGACCCGCGAGGCCGACCTCCCCCGCCAGAGGAGAACCGCCCGGGACCGGGCGCGGACCCTAGACGCCTGGCTGTCGCATCTCCCGCGCGAAGAACTGCTGGCTCTCGTACGGAAGGAGATCGCCGAGGACCGGAACGTGCGGCGCCGGCTGGAGCTGCGGGCGGCGAGCGCCGAGGGAGACCTGGCCGCACTGAGGTCCCGTCTGCGCGAGCTGTTCGACATCGGCCCGTTCGCTTCCTACGGCTACGTCGAGTACGCCGACGCCCGCGCCTACGCGGACCAGGCCGGGCAGGCGGTGTCCGCGATCAGGGACCTGACCGGCTCGGGCCGCCCCGCGGAAGCGGTGGCGCTGGCCCGGGAGGCGATCGGCCTGCTGACCGCGGCGGCGGAGAACGTCGACGACTCCGACGGACGGCTCGGACAGATCGGCGCCGACCTCGCCGCGGCCCACCACGACGCCTGCCGGGCCGCCCGCCCCGACCCGGAGGAACTGGCGCACTGGCTGGTCACGCACACCGTCGACGACGCGGCCGACCTGACGGACCTCGACCCGTTGGACTACGAGGACGTACTGGGAGAGCGAGGGATGGACGCCCTGCGCCGGCACGCGGTCCAGGCCTGGCAGGCCCACCGCACCGGCTGGGCGGAGAAGGACCTGATGCGGCGGCTGGCCAAGGCGGGCAGGGACGTCGACACGGTGATCGCCGTGCACGCTGCCGACCTCGCCCCGAACGGCCACACCCATCTGCTCATCGCCCGCGAACTCGACACCGCCGGCCGCTCGGCCGAGGCCCTGGAATGGGCGGAGCGAGGCCTTCGTGACGCCGCGGACCCGGCCACCGTCGACACCGCCCTCGTCGACCACCTCACCGACCGCTACACCCGAGCCGGCCGCCTCAGCGACGCCGTGACCCTGCGCCGCGACCACTTCACCGCCCGCCGCACCCTGCTCACCTACCGGCAACTGCGCACCGCGGCCGAGGCCGCCGGCTGCTGGCCGACGGAGCGGCAGAGAGCCCTGGCCCTGCTGAGCACGGACACCGCCGGCGACATGCAAGCCCACCGCGGTCCCGTGCTGGTGGACGTCCTGCTGGACGACGAGGACATCGACGCGGCCTGGCAGGCGGCGACGCAGTTCGGCGCCCACGACGCCCAATGGTGCACCCTCGCCGACCGCACCCGAGCCACCCGCCCCGCCGAAGCCCTCATGGTCTACCTCCGCCTGGCCGAGCCCCTCACCCACCGCACGGGCGACCGCGCCTACGAGGAACTGGTGGCCCTCCTCCTGAGCATCCGCGCCTGCCACCACCACCTCGGCGCGCCGGACGACTTCACGGCGTACGTCACGGCCCTGCGCGCCGCCCAGAAGCGCAAGCGCAACCTGATGCGGCTGATGGACGAACACGGTCTGTGACGGGACGCCGGTGCGAGGGCCGCCGTCGCACCTCTGCGAGCTTGACGGTGTGCCCGGGTGGTCGGCAGCTGGAGTTGAACGAGTCACTGGGGGTTGGGGTGGCTCGCGTCGGCCGGGATGGCGCCCCGGGGACGGTAGTTGAAAATTCCAAGGTCACAACCCGATCACCACCTTCACCAATTCCGCACATGGTAGGTGCCGCCGTAGGTAACTTCACCCCTCACGTACTGAAGCAGGGGGGACCTGTGAGCTACTACCAGCCTCAACCGCCGTTCCAGCCGCCGCCCGGCCCGCCGGCCACCCGTCCCGCACCCAAGTGGGCCCGTAAACGATTCGTGCTGCCCGCCCTGGGTGTGGCGTTCATCATCGGCGTGGGCAGCGCAGGCGCCGCCGGCCAGGACCCGAACGCGACGAAGCCGGTGGCCAACGACAAGGTGCGGCCGACGGCGACGGTCACAGCCACCGCCACAGCCACGATCACCGCGACGCCCACGGTGACGGAGACGGCGAAGCCGGAGCCCGCGCCGACGGTGACGAAGACGGTCAAGGTCAAGGTGACCGTCACCGCGCACGCCCCGGCCGCGGACCCGGGAACGGACGACAGCTCGACATCGGGCGGTTCGTCGTCCAGCGGCGGCTCCAGCTCGTCGGGCGGCTCCAGCTCCGACGGGGGCGGCGCGACGGCCCTGTGCAACGACGGAACGTACTCGTACGCCGCTCACCACCAGGGCGCCTGCTCGCACCACGGCGGCGTCGCAGTCTTCTACCGGTAGTCAACGTCTCGGGTCGGTGCTCCGGCTGGCGGCGTGAGTATGGGGCCGCTTGCCCGGCTGACGAAGGGAGGCCGGCCTCACGTCTTCTGGACTTCTGAACCAGGGTGACGTGTCCGGCCCCCACGGCCGACCGGTCTCGGTACGGGGGGCGGGGCAGGGCGGGAGGCGGTCCACCAGGCAGGTGCGGCCTTGGCGATCAGGAGTGACCGCGAAGGATCGAGGTCCAGGGAACGTCTCAAGATCCCGCCCCCGCCGCCCCTCGCAACCCCCGCCCTACATCCACTCGAAGCGGCACCCGCCTGCACAAACACAAAGACCCCGCACTCAGCGTCTCCACTGATCACGGGGTCTTCAGGCACCTCATCAAGGGTGCCCCCGGCAGGATTCGAACCTGCGCACACGGCTCCGGAGGCCGTTGCTCTATCCCCTGAGCTACGGGGGCGGGGTTCGTCGTGCTCTGTGGCGCGGCGACGGGTAGAACACTACCAGCTCCCCGGGGGTGGTCATGAACGTTTTCCGGGGGTGGGGGGAGGGGCGTTGGGTACACCCGGAACCGGGGCGTCCCCCGCAGGGGGTGGAAGTGGGGAAAACCCGGACGCGGTGGCCGGGGGGCACCTACTCTCGAGTTGTGCCAGGGGCTTCCGGCCGGGTGCTTGTTGTGGACGACAACAAGGTCATCCGGCAGCTGATCAGGGTCAATCTCGAGCTTGAGGGTCTCGAGGTCGTGACCGCGGCCGACGGTGCCGAGTGTCTGGATGTCGTGCATCAGGTGCGGCCCGATGTGATCACCCTCGACGTCGTGATGCCCCGGCTCGACGGGCTCACGACCGCCGCGCAGCTGCGGGCCGATCCCCGGACCCGTGACCTCCCGCTCGCCATCGTCAGCGCCTGTTCGCAGGGGGAGATCGACGCCGGGCTCGACGCCGGTGTCGACGCCTTCCTCGCCAAGCCCTTCGAGCCCTCCGAACTCGTCCGGGTGGTCATGCAGTTGGTCGAGGGGCGGGGGAGGGGGCAGCAGCCCGGTACGGCCGGCGGGGAGGGGGCCGGTCCCGGGGGGAGCGGAGACTCCCGGCGGGCCTGGCGCGGTACCCGGTAGCACTTCGGCCGTGCCGGTGCCCCGCAGGGCCGGCAGCCCGTGCATGACCATCCCGCCGTCCACATGCCGATACCCCGCGCAAACCGGCTCGCCTCCCCACCCCCCTCCTCCCCTACGCTTGTCCCGTGACCCCCGTCGAGCTCTCCCGTACCGTGCTGCGCGCGGTGCGCCGTGCTGTCGACGCGGGGGAGCTGAGCGTGCCGCTTCCGGAGCGGGTCGTCGTCAAGCCGCCCGGGCCGGGCGGCTGCGGGGACTACGCCACCAACGTCGCGCTCCAGCTCGCGCGGCCCGCCGGGCAGAGCGCGCTGCGCGTCGCCGGCGTGCTGCGGGACCACCTGATGGCCATGACGGCCGACGGCATCGGGGGTGTCGTCGTCACCGGGCCCGGTTTCCTCAACATCAGCCTCCGTGACACCGGCGCGGATGCCGCGTCCGGCCGGCTGGTCGCGGAGATCCTGCGCGGCGGCCGGCGGTACGGGTACGGAGAGGACGCCGCCGGGCAGGTCGTCCGGCTGCACTGTGCCGCCGAACCCCGGGCCCTCGTCGTCGCCGACGTCCTCGCGCGGCTGCTGCGCGCCCAGGGCGCCCTCGTGCGCACCACCTGCGAGAGCCCCGTCCCCGCGTCGTGGCAGGCCGTGCTCGGTGCCCGCGCCGACGCGACC
Organism: Streptomyces sp. Xyl84; assembly: GCF_059731885.1. NCBI lineage: Bacteria > Bacillati > Actinomycetota > Actinomycetes > Kitasatosporales > Streptomycetaceae > Streptomyces > Streptomyces sp. Xyl84. The sequence goes on along the minus strand of NZ_AP029182.1, from coordinate 2,417,820 downwards.
GGGACGGGGCGGCCGGACGTCGACGTAGCGACCGGGACGCGGCTGCTGGACGTCGACGTGGCGACCGGGACGGGGCGGCCGGACGTCGACGTACGGCCGGTCCCCGTCCCCGCGGCCGACGTCCCCGCCCTGCTCGCCCTCGGCCGTGACGCCGGACGCTGGGCGCTGCTCCACCCCGCCGGTCACGACCGGCCCCGCACCGGCGATGACCACCTCGTCCAGCGCGAGAGCAACCCCCTCTTCCGCGTCCGGTACGCCCACGCCCGCACCCGGGCCCTGCACCGCAACGCGGCCGGTCTCGGCTTCACCGCACAGCCGGGAGCCACGGGCACGCCCGCCGCCCGCCCGCTGCTCGCCGCCCTCGCCGACCACCCCCGCGTCCTCGCCCGTGCGGCGCGCAACCGCACACCCGACCTGCTCGCCCGGCACCTCGTCACCGTCGCCGAGGCCGTGCCGCCCCTGCTGCCGGACGTACTGCCGCGCGGCGAGGAGAAACCCTCGGCCGCCCACCGTGCCCGGCTGGCGCTCGCCGAAGCCGCCGGGACGGTGCTGGCCGGCGGCCTGTCCCTGCTCGGCATCGACGCACCCGACCACCTCTGAGAGCGCAGAGAGACACACCGACATGAGCCGTTCCGCACATCCCGCCGGGCCCCGTCACGCCGATGTCCTGCCCGAGGGCCACTACGCCGCCCCGCCGACCGACCTCAACACCCTCGACCCGAAGGTCTGGGCGCAGACCGTGACACGGGACGCGGACGGTGTGGTGAGCGTCGGCGGCGTACCCGTCACGCGGCTCGCCGAGGAGTTCGGCACGCCCGCGTACGTCATGGACGAGGCCGACTTCCGCGCCCGCGCCCGCGCCTGGCGCACCGCCTTCGGGCACGACGCCGACGTCTTCTACGCCGGCAAGGCCTTCCTGTCCCGCGCCGTCGTGCGCTGGCTGAACGAGGAGGGACTCAACCTCGACGTCTGTTCCGGGACGGAGCTGGCCACCGCCCTGTCCGCGGGGATGCCCGCCGACCGTGTCGCCTTCCACGGGAACAACAAGTCGGCGGCCGAGATCGAGCGCGCGGTGAGCGCCGGGGTCGGCCGGATCGTGCTCGACTCGTTCCAGGAGATCGTGCGGGTCGCGCACATCGCGCAGTCCCTCGGGAAGCGGCAGCGCGTCCAGATCCGGATCACCGTGGGCGTCGAGGCGCACACGCACGAGTTCATCGCCACCGCCCACGAGGACCAGAAGTTCGGCATCCCCCTCGCCGGGGGCCAGGCCGCCGAGGCCGTGCGGCGGGCGCTCCGGCTCGACGGTCTCGAGCTGATCGGCATCCACAGCCACATCGGGTCGCAGATCTTCGACATGTCCGGCTTCGAGGTCGCCGCGCACCGGGTGGTCGGGCTGCTCAAGGACATCCGCGACGAGCACGGCGTCGAGCTGCCCGAGATCGACCTCGGCGGCGGTCTCGGCATCGCCTACACCAGCGACGACGACCCGCGCGAGCCGCACGAGATCGCCAAGGCGCTCACCGAGATCGTGACGCGCGAGTGCGACGCCGCCCGGTTGCGCACGCCCCGCATCTCGGTCGAGCCCGGACGCGCCGTCGTGGGCCCCACCGCCTTCACCCTCTACGAGGTCGGCACCGTCAAGCCGCTGGAAGGGCTGCGTACGTACGTCTCCGTCGACGGCGGCATGTCGGACAACATCCGCACTGCGCTCTACGACGCCGAGTACAGCGTGGCCCTGGTCTCGCGCACCTCCGACGCCGAGCCCATGCTCGTCCGGGTGGTCGGCAAGCACTGCGAGAGCGGCGACATCGTGGTCAAGGACGCGTTCCTGCCGGCCGACCTGGCGCCCGGCGACCTCATCGCCGTGCCCGCGACGGGCGCGTACTGCCGGTCCATGGCCAGCAACTACAACCACGCGCTGCGCCCGCCGGTCGTCGCCGTCGCCGACGGCGAGGCCCGGGTCATCGTCCGGCGGGAGACGGAGGACGATCTCCTGCGTCTCGACGTCGGGTGACACAGGCACCGCCGGGCCGGAAGATCTCCTGTCTTCCGGCCCGGCGAAAATGAAATAAACGTCTCACGATCCGGACAAATGACAGAAACTCCGGTCCGGTGAGTGAGACTGGTCCCACCGTAGACGGTATGAGGAAACGAGGTCGGATGATGCGTACGCGTCCGCTGAAGGTGGCGCTGCTGGGCTGTGGGGTTGTCGGCTCAGAGGTGGCGCGCATCATGACGACGCACGCCGACGACCTCACGGCCAGGATCGGCGCCCCGGTGGAGATCGCCGGGGTCGCCGTCCGGCGCCCCTCCAAGGTGCGCGAGGGCATCGACCCCGCCCTCATCACCACCGACGCCACCGCCCTCGTCAAACGCGGCGACATCGACGTCGTCATCGAGGTCATCGGCGGCATCGAGCCGGCCCGGGCCCTCATCACCACCGCGTTCGAGCACGGCGCCTCCGTCGTCTCCGCGAACAAGGCCCTCCTCGCCCAGGACGGGGCCGCCCTGCACGCCGCCGCCGAGGAGCACGGCCGCGACCTCTACTACGAGGCCGCCGTCGCCGGTGCCATCCCGCTGATCCGGCCGCTGCGCGAGTCCCTGGCCGGCGACAAGGTGAACCGGGTGCTCGGCATCGTCAACGGCACCACCAACTTCATCCTCGACAAGATGGACTCCACGGGCGCCGGCTACCAGGAGGCCCTCGACGAGGCCACCGCGCTCGGGTACGCCGAGGCCGACCCGACCGCCGACGTCGAGGGCTTCGACGCCGCCGCCAAGGCCGCCATCCTCGCCGGGATCGCCTTCCACACCCGCGTACGCCTCGACGACGTCTACCGCGAGGGCATGACCGAGGTCACCGCCGCCGACTTCGCCTCCGCCAAGGAGATGGGCTGCACCATCAAGCTGCTCGCCATCTGCGAGCGGGCCGCCGACGGCGCCTCCGTCACCGCGCGCGTGCACCCCGCGATGATCCCGCTCAGCCACCCGCTCGCCTCGGTGCGCGGCGCGTACAACGCCGTCTTCGTGGAGTCGGAGGCCGCGGGCCGGCTGATGTTCTACGGGCCCGGCGCCGGCGGTTCGCCCACCGCCTCCGCCGTCCTCGGCGACCTCGTCGCCGTCTGCCGCAACCGGCTCAGCGGTGCCACCGGCCCCGGCGACTCCGCGTACGCCGCGCTGCCCGTCTCGCCCATGGGCGACGTCGTCACGCGCTACCACATCAGCCTGGACGTCGCCGACAAACCGGGCGTCCTGGCCCAGGTCGCCACCGTGTTCGCCGAGCACGGGGTGTCCATCGACACAGTTCGCCAGCAGGGCAAGGACGGCGAGGCATCGCTCGTCGTCGTCACCCACCGAGCGTCCGACGCCGCCCTCACCGGCACCGTCGAGGCGCTGCGCAGCCTCGACACCGTGCGGGGCGTCGCCAGCATCATGCGGGTTGAAGGAGAGTAACCAGCAATGACCCACCAGTGGCGCGGAATCATCGAGGAGTACCGGGACCGGCTGCCGGTGTCCGACAGCACGCCGGTCGTGACGCTCCGCGAGGGCGGTACGCCCCTCGTCCCCGCGCAGGTGCTCTCCGAGCGCACCGGCTGCGAGGTCCACCTCAAGGTCGAGGGCGCGAACCCGACCGGGTCCTTCAAGGACCGCGGCATGACCATGGCGATCAGCAAGGCCAAGGAGGAAGGCGCCAAGGCGGTCATCTGCGCCTCCACCGGCAACACGTCGGCCTCCGCCGCCGCGTACGGCGTACGGGCGGGCATGGTCTCCGCCGTGCTCGTGCCGCAGGGCAAGATCGCGCTCGGCAAGATGGGCCAGGCCCTCGTGCACGGCGCGAAGATCCTCCAGGTCGACGGCAACTTCGACGACTGCCTCACGCTGGCCCGCGCGCTCAGCGACAACTACCCCGTCGCGCTGGTCAATTCGGTCAACCCGGTACGTATCGAAGGGCAGAAGACCGCCGCCTTCGAGATCGTCGACATGCTCGGCGACGCGCCCGACATCCACGTCCTCCCGGTCGGCAACGCGGGCAACATCACCGCCTACTGGAAGGGCTACAAGGAGTACGCCGCCGACGCGGTCTCCACGAAGACGCCGCGCATGTGGGGCTTCCAGGCCTCCGGGAGCGCCCCGATCGTGCGCGGCGAGGTCGTCAAGGACCCCTCGACCATCGCCACCGCCATCCGGATCGGCAACCCCGCCTCCTGGACGTACGCCCTCGCCGCGCGCGACGAGTCCGGCGGCGCCATCGACGAGGTGACGGACCGTGAGATCCTGCGCGCCTACCGGCTGTTGGCCGCACAGGAGGGCGTCTTCGTCGAACCGGCGTCGGCCGCGTCCGTCGCCGGCCTGCTGAAGGCCGCCGAGCAGGGCAAGGTCGACCCGGGGCAGCGGATCGTCTGCACCGTCACGGGCAACGGCCTCAAGGACCCCGACTGGGCCGTCGCCGGCGCTCCGCAGCCGGTCACCGTCCCGGTCGACGCGGCCACGGCGGCGGAGCGGCTGGGCCTCGCCTGACGGTTCCCCTCTCCCCTTGTCCGCGTCCGGGACGGCGGACAGGGGGAGAAGCGGACGGTGGTGGGACCGGGACCGTTCGGCCTCACCGTCCTCACCGGTCCGGCCCTACAGGTCGGTCGGCCGTAGAGCCGTACGGCCGTAGGGGCAGCCTCGCGCGACGGTTGTCGCCGTGACGGTGGTCCGGTCCGCCGGCTGCCTCGCCCGCCGGCTGTCATCGGACGGCCGGAGCCCGGCCTGAGCACTACCGGCCGTCCGTGCGGCTCGACCGTAAGCACGGACAGCGGGGCCGCCGAGGCACCCGGTGCCACCCCCCGGCCCCACGCCCAGCCCCGCGCCCCGGCTCCATACCCCGCCCCGCCGCCCGGTCCCGCCCGCACAACTCCGCGACCTCCCAAGGCGTCCCCGCCCGGGGACTGCTGGCAGGGGGCACGGAAAGGCTCGCGACACGCATCGTGCGCCTCCTGTGCGCCCTATGTCGCCACAGAACCTTCCTTCGATAGGCTGTAAGGAACCCGCCCACCGCATATGCCGCCGCATGTCGCGGTGCCGCGCCGTCCGTGCGGCCCCCGAGGGTCCTCACGGCCCCACGTATCCGTCGAATCCCGGTCGAATGTCACTCGACCATCACGCAGCTCAAGGAGAGTCAACGAGCGATGGCCGGTCCAGCGTTCCGCGCCGCCGCCGTCCGGGTGCGCGTCCCCGCCACCAGCGCCAACCTCGGCCCGGGCTTCGATGCCTTCGGCCTCGCGCTGGGGCTCTACGACGACGTCGTGGTCCGGGTGGCCGACTCCGGGCTGCACATCGACATCGCCGGCGAGGGCAGCGAGACCCTGCCGCGCGACGAGAAGCACCTGCTCGTACGGTCGCTGCGCACCGCGTTCGACGTGCTCGGCGGGCAGCCGCGCGGCCTGGAGATCGTCTGCGCGAACCGCATCCCGCACGGCCGCGGACTCGGTTCCTCCTCCGCCGCCATCTGCGCGGGCATCGTCGCCGCCCGCGCCGTGACCATAGGCGGCGACTCCAGGCTCGACGACACGGCGCTCCTGGAACTGGCCACCGAGATCGAGGGCCACCCGGACAACGTGGCGGCCTGCCTGCTCGGCGGGTTCACCCTGTCGTGGATGGAGGCCGGAGCCGCCCGGGCCATCAGGATGGAGCCGTCCGATTCCATCGTTCCGGTGGTTTTCGTGCCCGCGAAACCCGTCCTGACCGAGACCGCGCGCGGCCTGCTGCCGCGCACCGTGCCGCACGTCGACGCGGCCGTCAACGCGGGCCGTGCGGCCCTGCTCGTCGAGGCCCTCACCCGGCGCCCCGAGCTGCTGCTGCCCGCCACCGAGGACCGCCTCCACCAGGAGTACCGGGCGCCGGCCATGCCGGAGAGCGCCGCACTGGTGGAGCGGCTGCGCGGGGACGGCATCCCCGCGGTCATCTCCGGCGCCGGGCCGACGGTCATGGCGCTGGCCGACGCGGGCACCGCCGACAAGGTGGAACGGCTCGCGGGGACCGGCTGGGCCGCCAACCGGCTGAGTCTCGACGCGCAGGGCGCCTGCGTGCTGCCGCTGTCGGGCTGACACGCGATTGCCGGATGTGGAGAGGGGGAATGTTTGTTGGATCCGGTAGTGTTAATCTCAAGTCTGCACCCGACCCCACCATGGCGAGGTGCTTCGTGTCCCAGTCCGGGACCAACATTCTTCCGGGAGCTCCCCAAGCCACTCTGTGTTCCGTACGCCGTATCCGGGCAGTACGTCGTACGCGGACGCTGAGCGGTCCACAGGTGGGGATCCCCCCTCTGGGGGAGCTCCGGAAACGGTGCTACCAGGCCACGTGACACCGGGTGCCACGAGTCGTCGCGGCAGCGCCACTCACCAGATATCTCTTCCGCCGCTTTGGCGGACCACCGCCCCGGCACGGTCCACACAGCAAGGACCGAAGCCGGACAGCACAACCGGTCGCCGAGCCAGACAGGCCGACGTCCGCTCCAGGGAAGGACCCTTCGTGAGCGACACCACCGATCTGATGGGCGCACGTGTCGAGGAGACCGCTGCCGCGCCCGCCACGGACGCCTCCGCGCCTGCTACCGGTGCCGGCTCCCGGCGGCGCCGCGGTACCGGCCTCGAGGGCATGGTGCTGGCCGAGCTTCAGCAGGTCGCCTCCGGCCTCGGCATCAGGGGCACCGCGCGGATGCGCAAGAGCCAGCTGATCGAGGTCATCAAGGAGGCGCAGGCCGCAGGGGGCGCCGCGCCCGCGAAGGCCGCGACCGCCGCCGGCGAGGCCACCGAGACCAAGCCGAAGCGCCGCGCCACCTCCCGCACCCGCACGGGCGACGAGAGCGCCGCGGGGAAGAAGGCGGCCGAGGCGCCGGCCGAGAAGGCCGTGGCCCAGCAGCAGATCGAGATCCCCGGCCAGCCCGCTGGGGGTCCCGCCCTGGTCGAGCGGAGCCGAGAGCTTGGGGGAGACGACGCTCCCGTCGAGCGGCGCCGGCGCCGGGCCACCGCCGAGGCGGGCAGCCCGGAGACCGCCACCGCCGAGGCGAAGGGTGACGCGAAGGCCGAGGCCGCCGCCCAGCAGCAGACCCAGGGCCAGCAGCCGCAGCAGGGCGACGCGGGCGAGGGCGAGGGCCGCCGGCGCGACCGCCGCGAGCGCGGCCGTGACCGGGACCGGGACCGCGACCGCGATCGGGACCGTGACCGCGACCGCCGTGGCGGCAAGGGCGACGACCAGCAGGGCCAGCGCCAGCAGAGCCAGCAGCAGGGCGGCGGCCGTCAGGACCGCAGCAGTGGCCCGCAGGACGACGACGACTTCGACGGCGGGCGCCGGGGCCGTCGCGGCCGCTACCGCGACCGCCGTGGCCGCCGTGGCCGCGACGACGTGCAGGAGCCGCAGATCACCGAGGACGACGTCCTGATCCCGGTCGCCGGCATCCTGGACATCCTCGACAACTACGCCTTCATCCGGACCTCCGGCTACCTGCCCGGTCCGAACGACGTGTACGTCTCCCTCGCCCAGGTCCGCAAGAACGGCCTGCGCAAGGGCGACCACGTCACCGGTGCCGTGCGCCAGCCCAAGGAGGGCGAGCGCCGCGAGAAGTTCAACGCGCTGGTGCGCCTGGACTCCGTCAACGGCATGGCGCCCGAACACGGCCGCGGACGGCCGGAGTTCAACAAGCTGACGCCGCTGTACCCGCAGGACCGGCTCCGTCTGGAGACCGAGGCGGGCGTGCTGACGACCCGGATCATCGACCTCGTGTCGCCGATCGGCAAGGGCCAGCGCGGTCTGATCGTGGCCCCGCCGAAGACCGGCAAGACCATGATCATGCAGGCGATCGCCAACGCCATCACGCACAACAACCCCGAGTGCCACCTGATGGTCGTCCTGGTCGACGAGCGTCCGGAAGAGGTCACCGACATGCAGCGGTCGGTCAAGGGCGAGGTCATCTCCTCGACCTTCGACCGCCCGGCCGAGGACCACACCACGGTCGCCGAGCTGGCCATCGAGCGCGCCAAGCGCCTGGTCGAGCTGGGTCACGACGTGGTCGTCCTGCTGGACTCGATCACCCGTCTGGGCCGCGCGTACAACCTCGCCGCCCCGGCCTCCGGCCGCATCCTGTCCGGTGGTGTCGACTCGACCGCCCTGTACCCGCCGAAGCGCTTCTTCGGTGCGGCCCGCAACATCGAGGACGGCGGCTCGCTGACCATCCTCGCCACCGCCCTGGTGGACACCGGGTCCCGCATGGACGAGGTGATCTTCGAGGAGTTCAAGGGCACCGGCAACATGGAGCTGAAGCTCGACCGGAAGCTCGCCGACAAGCGCATCTTCCCGGCGGTGGACGTGGACGCGTCCGGCACCCGCAAGGAGGAGATCCTGCTGAACTCCGAGGAGCTGGGCATCGTCTGGAAGCTGCGCCGGGTGCTGCACGCGCTCGACCAGCAGCAGGCGATCGAGCTGCTCCTCGACAAGATGAAGCAGACCAAGTCGAACGTCGAGTTCCTGATGCAGATCCAGAAGACGACGCCGGCCCCCGGCAACGGCGACTGATCCGCACCGCACGGCAGCGAAGGGCCGCTCCCGCCAGGGGGCGGCCCTTCGCCGTGGACGCGCCCCGGCCCCGGGGCCCGGCCTCCGCGCGCGGCGAGAGCTTCGCCACAGCACCCTGGGGGGCCGGTGTGCAACCTTTGCCCCGGTTACCTCGTCTGACCGTGAAGAGCGACGATGGTGCGGTACGGCTTCGACCCGGCCGGGCCTGACCCAGGCACCAAGGGGTAACCGACCGGATACGAGAGCTGAGGAGCACATGTCCGCCCAGAGCACACCGGACCCCGGCATACCGGGGAAGTCCCGCACCGACAGCACCCGCCGCAAGGGCGCCGGGGGCCGCCGCCGCAAGCCCCCCACGGGGCGGCGCAAGGCCCTGCTGGCCACGGCCTGGACCGCGGCGGGCATCGTGGTGCTGGGCGGCACCGGTGCCGGCTACCTGTACCTCAAGCTCAACGGCAACCTGAAGACGGTCGACATCAACCAGGCCCTCGGCACCGACCGGCCCTCCAAGGCCGACAACGGCTCCGAGAACATCCTCGTCCTCGGCTCGGACACCCGCGCCGGCGGCAACAAGAAGCTGGGCGGCGGCACCGACGACGGCAGCGCCCGCTCCGACACGGCGATGATCGTGCACGTGTACGAGGGCCACAAGAAGGCCAGCGTCGTCTCCGTACCCCGCGACACCCTCGTGGACCGCCCCGAGTGCACCGACCCCAAGGGCGGCACGCACCCGGCCGCGCACGACGCGATGTTCAACGAGTCCTACGGCACCGGCGGCGCGACCTGCGCCGTCAAGACCGTGGAGTCGCTCACCGGCCTCCGGATGGACCACTACCTCGAGGTCGACTTCAGCGGCTTCCAGAGGCTCATCGACGACCTCGGCGGCGTCCAGGTCACCACGACCAGGGCCATCGACGACCCCAACAGCCACCTGAACCTCACCGCGGGCACCCACACCCTCGACGGGAAGCAGGCCCTCGGCCTCGTCCGCACCCGGCACGGCGTCGGCGACGGCTCCGACCTGGGCCGCATCCAGCTCCAGCAGGCCTTCGTCAAGGCACTGCTCGACCAGGTCAAGCACGTCGGGGTCTTCACCGACCCCAAGAAGCTCTACGACCTCGCCGACACCGCCACCAAGGCCGTCACCACCGACTCCGACCTCGGCTCGGTGAACTCCCTGATCTCCTTCGCCGACGGCCTCAAGGGCATCAGCTCCTCGCACATGACCATGGTCACCATGCCGGTCCGGTACGACCCGGCCAACCCCAACCGCGTGATCATCGAGGAGACCAAGGCCCGCCAGGTCTGGACGGCCCTGAAGAACGACCGGCCGGTCCCCAGGGCGGCCACCGAGGGCACGGCGACCGGCGAGGCCAAGGGCGTCGTGAGCGGCGCGTAGCGGCGCGGGGCCGTGCCGGGGTGCGGCGGGGAATACTCCGCGCCGACCCCCGGTTTGGGGAGATGGCCCCAGTCCTGGCAGACTGGTACGTCGGCCCCGGTTCACGTCCCCGCATCCCGCGGCGGCGACCCGGCGCCCTCCCGAACCTAGGAGACACCTTGAAGCGCGACATCCACCCCGAGTACGTCGAGACGCAGGTCAGCTGCACCTGCGGCGCGTCGTTCACCACCCGCAGCACCATCGAGTCCGGCACCATCCGGGCCGAGGTCTGCTCCGAGTGCCACCCGTTCTACACGGGCAAGCAGAAGATCCTCGACACCGGTGGCCGTGTGGCCCGCTTCGAGGCCCGCTTCGGCAAGGCTGCCGCCGGCTCCAAGAAGTAGCGAGCCCCATTTCGCCGGTCCACGGCCGCGCCCCCACCGGGGTGCGCCCGGGACCGGCGTTTTTGGTCGTCCGCCCTTCCCCTCCCCCAGCAGTAGCAGGAGCCCAAGATGTTCGAGGCCGTCGAGGAGCTCGTCGTCGAGCACGCCGACCTGGAGAAGAAGCTCGCCGACCCCTCGGTCCACTCCGACCAGGCGAACGCGCGCAAGCTCAACAAGCGGTACGCCGAGCTGACCCCGATCGTCGCCACGTACCGCTCCTGGAAGCAGACCGGCGACGACATCGACACCGCGCGTGAACTGGCCGCCGACGACCCCGACTTCGCCGCCGAGGTCAAGGAGCTGGACAAGCAGCGCGAGGAGCTGACCGAGAAGCTGCGCCTGCTGCTCGTGCCGCGCGATCCCAGCGACGACAAGGACGTCATCCTGGAGATCAAGGCCGGCGCGGGCGGCGACGAGTCCGCGCTGTTCGCCGGTGACCTGCTGCGCATGTACCTGCGCTACGCCGAGCGCGTCGGCTGGAAGACCGAGATCATCGACGCCACCGAGTCCGAGCTGGGCGGCTACAAGGACGTCCAGGTCGCCGTGAAGGCGCGCGGGCAGCTCGAGCCCGGCCAGGGCGTGTGGGCGCGGCTGAAGTACGAGGGCGGCGTGCACCGGGTGCAGCGCGTGCCGGCCACCGAGTCCCAGGGCCGTATCCACACCTCGGCGGCGGGTGTCCTCGTGACGCCCGAGGCGGAGGAGGTCGACGTCGAGATCAACCCGAACGACCTGCGGATCGACGTCTACCGGTCCTCCGGACCCGGCGGCCAGTCGGTCAACACCACCGACTCCGCGGTGCGCATCACGCACCTGCCCACCGGAGTCGTCGCCTCCTGCCAGAACGAGAAGAGCCAGCTGCAGAACAAGGAGCAGGCGATGCGTATCCTGCGCTCCAGGCTGCTGGCGGCGGCGCAGGAGGAAGCGGAGAAGGAGGCCGCGGACGCCCGCCGCAGCCAGGTCCGCACCGTCGACCGCTCCGAGAAGATCCGCACCTACAACTTCCCGGAGAACCGCATCTCCGACCACCGGGTCGGCTTCAAGGCCTACAACCTGGACCAGGTCCTGGACGGCGACCTCGCCGCCGTCATCCAGGCCTGCGTCGACGCCGACTCGGCCGCCAAGCTCGCGGCCGCGTGAGGCCCGGGCCGCGGGGCACCGCGGCGTGAGGCGGACACGGCCGCCCGGCGCCCCCGCGGGGCCCGGCGCCACCGCCGTACGGCCCCGCGGACGCGCGACCCGCGGGCGCAGGGGCCCGCGGACGTACGGACGCACGGAGTAGTTACCGAGCACGGAGGACCAGCGTGCAGCAAGAATCCGGGGGGCGACCCCCAGGCCCCCGCAGCGTGCTGCTCGCGGAGGTGGCGCAGGCCACCCAGCGGCTGGCCGACGCCGGTGTGCCCTCGCCGCGCAACGACGCCGAGGAACTGGCCGCCTTCGTGCACGGCGTCAAGCGCGGCCAGCTGCACTCCGTCAAGGACGCCGACTTCGACGCCCGGTACTGGGAGGTCGTCGCCCGGCGCGAGCAGCGCGAGCCGTTGCAGCACATCACCGGGCGGGCCTACTTCCGCTACCTGGAGCTGCAGGTCGGCCCCGGTGTGTTCGTGCCGCGGCCCGAGACCGAGTCGGTCGTCGGCTGGGCCATAGACGCCGTGCGCGCCATGGACGTGGTCGAACCGTGCATCGTCGACCTGTGCACCGGCTCCGGCGCCATCGCCCTCGCCCTCGCCCAGGAGGTGCCGCGCTCACGCGTGCACGCGGTGGAGCTGAGCGAGGACGCGCTGACGTGGACCCGCAAGAACGTCGAGGGGTCCCGGGTCGACCTGCGCCAGGGCGACGCCCTGACCGCCTTCCCGGACCTCGACGGCCTGGTCGACCTCGTCATCTCCAACCCGCCGTACATCCCGCTGACCGAATGGGAGTACGTCGCCCCGGAGGCCCGCGACTACGACCCCGAGCTGGCACTGTTCTCCGGCGAGGACGGCCTCGACCTGATCCGCGGCATCGAGCGCACCGCGCACCGGCTGCTGCGGCCGGGCGGTGTCGTCGTCATCGAGCACGCCGACACCCAGGGCGGCCAGGTGCCGTGGATCTTCACCGAGGAGCGGGGCTGGGCCGACGCGGCCGACCACCCCGACCTCAACAACCGGCCGCGGTTCGCCACCGCCCGCAAGGCGCTGCCATGAGCCCGGCGCAGCCCACCAGGACTTCAGACCAGCAGTACGTGTACGAGGAGGCCCGCTGACAATGGCACGGCGATACGACACCAACGACGCGACCGACCGCGCGACGGGTCTGCGCGAGGCCGCGTCCGCCGTCCGCCGGGGCGAACTCGTGGTGCTGCCGACCGACACCGTGTACGGCATCGGCGCCGACGCGTTCTCCTCGGAGGCCGTCGCCGACCTGCTCGCCGCCAAGGGCCGCGGGCGCGCCATGCCCACGCCCGTCCTCATCGGCTCCCCGAACACGCTGCACGGGCTGGTCACGGACTTCTCCGAGATGGCCTGGGAACTGGTGGACGCGTTCTGGCCGGGCGCCCTCACGCTCATCGCCAGGCACCAGCCGTCCCTGCAGTGGGACCTGGGCGACACCCGCGGCACGGTCGCCGTGCGCATGCCGCTGCACCCGGTCGCCATCGAACTGCTCAACGAGTTCGGCCCGATGGCCGTCTCCTCGGCGAACCTCACCGGCCACCCCGCGCCGGAGACGTGCGACGCCGCCCAGGAGATGCTCGGCGACTCCGTCTCCGTCTACCTCGACGGCGGCCCGACCCCCGGCAACGTGCCGTCGTCCATCGTCGACGTCAGCCGCGCGGTGCCGGTGCTGCTGCGCGCGGGCGCGCTGTCGGCCGAGGAGCTGCGCAAGGTCGTACCCGACCTCGAGGTGGCGAATTGACGGCGCCTGACACCCCCGGGCTCACGGCCCGGCTCCCGCAGGGGGGACCCCCATGCGTGGCATAGGCGGGAAGGACGAGCCGGTGATCCCGACGATCCCGGCCCAGCCGGGGCTGCCCGGCGGGGCCTTCCGCATCCTCCACGTCAGCACCGGCAACGTGTGCCGCTCGCCCATCACCGAGCGGCTGACCCGGCACTTCGTGGCGGACCGGCTCGGCGACCCGGCCGGCGGCGGTCTGATCGTGGAGAGCGCGGGCACCTGGGGTCACGAGGGCGCGCCCATGGAGACCAACGCCGAGACGGTCCTCGCCGACTTCGGCGCGGACGCCTCCGGCTTCACCGGCCGGGAACTGCTGGACGAGCACGTGATCCGCGCCGACCTGGTCCTCACCGCGACCCGCGACCACCGGGCCCAGGTGATCTCGATGGGGCACTCGGCGGGGCTGCGCACCTTCACGCTCAAGGAGTTCACCCGCCTGGTGAGGGCCATCGACCCGGCCACGCTGCCGCCGCTCCAGGACGGTGTGGTCGAGCGTGCCCGGGCGCTGGTGCGGGCCGCCGCGGCGCTGCGCGGGTGGCTCCTGGCGCCGAACGCGGAGGCGGACGAGGTCTACGACCCCTACGGCGCCCCGCTGCCGTTCTTCCGCTCCATCGGCGACGAGATACACGAGGCGCTGGACCCCGTCGTCACCGCCCTGACCGGCGTCCCGGCCCGGACCTGAGCCCGGGCGCCGGTGGTGCCGGCGCCGTCCGGGACCGCGGCGCCCGCGCGACGGGGGCGCCGCACGGGCCGGCCCCGGCGGGTGTGCCGGGCGCCGGGTCACCGAGGGCCGCCCGGGCGTCCGGGCCTCACCCGTGCGTCCGTCCCCGTGAAGGCGTAACGGCCGAGCGGCCCCCGTGGTGCGGGCCTACATTGGACGTACGTCACCGTCGACCGTCCGGAGCCCACCATGTCGGTCATCCCCGGCCTAGAGGCCGATGTCCTGCGGCGGCAGGACCCGGAAGTGGCCGACATCGTGCTCGGGGAGCTGGCCCGGCAGTCGACGACGCTCCAGCTGATCGCGGCGGAGAACTTCACCTCGCCCGCGGTGCTGGCCGCGCTCGGCTCGCCGCTGGCGAACAAGTACGCCGAGGGCTACCCGGGCGCCCGCCACCACGGCGGCTGCGAACTCGTCGACGCCGCCGAACGCCTCGCCGTCGAGCGCGCGAAGGCGCTCTTCGGCGCCGAGCACGCCAACGTCCAGTCGCACTCGGGCTCGTCCGCGGTGCTGGCCGCCTACGCGGCGCTGCTGCGGCCCGGCGACACCGTGCTCGCCCTCGGCCTGCCGCACGGCGGGCACCTCACCCACGGTTCGCCCGCGAACTTCTCCGGGCGCTGGTTCGACTTCGTCGGCTACGGCGTGGACGCCGAGAGCGGGCTCATCGACCACCAGCAGGTGCGTGCGCTGGCCCGTACGCACCGGCCCAAGGCGATCGTGTGCGGGTCCATCGCCTACCCGCGCCACATCGACCACGCCTTCTTCCGCGCGGTCGCCGACGAGGTCGGCGCCTACCTGATCGCCGACGCCGCGCACCCGATGGGCCTGGTCGCCGGGGGAGCGGCGCCCAGCCCCGTGCCGTACGCCGACGTGGTGTGCGCCACCACCCACAAGGTGCTGCGCGGTCCGCGCGGCGGGATGATCCTCTGCGGGAGCGAGCTGGCCGAGCGGGTGGACCGGGCGGTGTTCCCGTTCACCCAGGGCGGCGCCCAGATGCACACCATCGCGGCGAAGGCGGTGGCGTTCGGTGAGGCGGCCACCCCGGCGTTCGGCGCCTACGCCCACCAGGTGGTCGCCAACGCGCGCGTGCTGGCGGCGTACCTGGCCGCGGAGGGCCTGGCCGTGACCACCGGCGGCACCGACACCCACCTGATCACCGCCGACCCGGCGCCGCTCGGTGTCGACGGGCGCACCGCGCGCGGGCGGCTGGCCGCCGCCGGGATCGTGCTGGACTGCTGCGCGCTGCCGCACTCGGGCGCCCGCGGGCTGCGCCTGGGGACGGCCGCGGTGACCACGCAGGGCATGGGACAGGAGGAGATGGCGCGGATCGCGGTGCTGCTCGGCAAGGTGCTGCGCGGGGAGCTGGACGGCGCGCGGGCGCGGGAGGACGTGCGCGAACTCACCGCCGCGTTCCCGCCGTATCCGGGCTGAGGCGGGCCGTGCGGGCGGACTGAACAGGGCCTGTACCGAGGGCCCCGTACGGGGTGAGAGGGCCGCGCGGGGGTAGACGCGGACCCGTGCGGAGCCCGCGCACAGCCGTATGTGCAACCATCGTCGCTACCCGGAAGTCCCCATACATATGCTCGCGTCGCTAGGGTGTGAGGCTGAGATGGCCAGCGAGACCTGTGGGGAAGCCTGTGCGTGAATACCTGCTGACGCTCTGCATCACGGCCGCGGTGACGTACCTGCTGACCGGGCCGGTGCGCAAGTTCGCGATCGTGGCGGGGGCGATGCCGGAGATCCGGGCGCGTGACGTGCACCGGGAACCCACTCCGCGGCTCGGCGGGATCGCGATGTTCTTCGGCATGTGCGCGGGCCTGCTGGTCGCCGACCACCTCACCAACCTCAACGAGGTCTTCGAGAAGTCGAACGAACCGCGCGCGCTGCTGTCGGGTGCCGCGCTGATCTGGCTGATCGGTGTCCTGGACGACAAGTTCGAGATCGACGCCCTGATCAAGCTGGGCGGCCAGATGATCGCCGCCGGTGTGATGGTCATGCAGGGTCTGACGATCCTGTGGCTGCCGGTGCCCGGTGTGGGCACGGTGGCGCTCACCCAGTGGCAGGGCACGCTGCTGACCGTGGCCCTCGTCGTGATCACGATCAACGCGGTCAACTTCGTGGACGGCCTCGACGGTCTCGCCGCCGGCATGGTGTGCATCGCCGCCGCCGCGTTCTTCATGTACGCCTACCGGATCTGGTACTCGTACGGCATCGAGGCCGCGGCCCCGGCCACCCTCTTCGCGGCCGTCCTCATGGGCATGTGCCTGGGCTTCCTGCCGCACAACATGCACCCGGCCAGGATCTTCATGGGCGACTCGGGCTCGATGCTGATCGGTCTGGTCCTCGCGGCCGGCGCGATCTCGGTGACCGGGCAGGTCGACCCGGACGTGATGAAGCTGTTCTCCGGGTCCGAGCGCAACGCCGTGCACCAGATGGTGCCCGTCTACATCCCGCTGCTGATGCCGCTGACGATCATCGCGATCCCGGCCTCCGACTTCGTCTTCGCGGTGGTGCGCCGCACCTGGCGCGGCCAGTCGCCGTTCGCCGCGGACCGCGGCCACCTGCACCACCGGCTGCTCCAGATCGGCCACTCGCACAGCCGGGCCGTGCTGATCATGTACTTCTGGGCGGCGCTGATCGGCTTCGGCGCGCTCGGCTACTCGGTCAACTCGGCCTCGATGTGGATCGTGCTCGGGATCGTGCTGCTCAGCTTCCTCGGGCTCGTCCTCCTGCTGCTGCCGCGCTTCACCCCGCGCGCCCCGCGCTGGGCGGAGCAGTTCGTGCCGCCGCGCTACCGGCGCCGTCGCCGCCGGGGGGCCGCGGCACCGGCCGCGGGCGCCCGTGCGGGGACGTCCGTACGGGCCGGCGCCGGGGCCGCCGAGGCGGAGGGGACGGAGGAGCCGCTGGGGGCCTCCGGTGCGCAGGAGACCCCCGAGCCGGTGGCGGCCACGGTGGCGGGAGTCAACGGCGCGACCGCCGTGGGACCCCGTTCGCGGGTCCTCGACGGGCGCAAAGCCGGAACGTCACGCTGACGCCCAAGGTAAGAATCTGACTAAAGCGTTGCCTGTTCATGGGGGAGCAAAGCGGGCTAATACCAGACAAGTTGCCCCCGTTTTTGCACAGACGGGCACTGTCACTCTCATGTGTGACAGCCAGCACACCCACTTGGTAAAGACCGCATCAAATAGTTTGTGATACCGTTCACGAGAACCCCGGACAGAGCCGAAGGACCCCGATGCAAGGGTCCCTTGGTGATGAGGTTCCTCTCTCGGACCGGGGACTACGCTCGTCCATGACGACACCCTGCCCCCCTGTGAAAGCGGAGTTGCCGCCATGCCGTCCAATGACGTCCGGAACCTACTGCACACCGCCGTGCCCACCGCCGCCGTCGGTGTGGTCGCCGTGGCGGTCAGCGGTGCGGTCGCCGGAGGCAAGGGCGCGATCGGGGCCGTCGTCGGGGTGGTGCTCGCCATCCTCTACATGGGGATCGGTCTCTACGTACTGCAGTGGACCGCGAAAACGCTTCCGCAGCTCTTCCAGGCCATGGGCCTCATGCTCTACGTGGCCCAACTGCTGCTGCTCTTGATCTTCTTGGCCCTGTTCAAGGGCACCACGCTGTTCAACGCGAAGGCGTTCGCGTTCTCGCTCGTCGTCGCGACCGTCGTCTGGATGGCCGCGCAGGCACGCGCACACATGAAGTCCAAGATCTTCTACGTCGAACCGGACTCCGAGAAGAACGAGAAGTCCGAGAAGACAGGGTCTTCGTCGTGAGGGGTAGGCCCGGGATAAAGGCGTGTGAGATCTCCTGCTATCGTCCGGTGCCAACTGTGGCATCGCGGGCGCGGGCATCTGAGCTGACGCCTGCTCGATCGCGAGGCTCGATGCCCGCCGGCCGCCCCCACATCCGTCACACCAGTCCGGTGCCGACCCGCGGCTGCTCGCCGCGCCGACACAACGAGGTTGCCGTACCCATGCGCCACGCTGAAGGAGCCCGCGGTGAGTGCTGAACAGACCACGCTCGCCTTCGACTGGAGTTGCCGCGTTTTTGCCGACAACGGCTGCGGCTTTCCGTCGCCGGGTCTCCACTCCTTCCTCTTCAAGCCGATGTTCTCGGTCGGCGGCTACGACTTCGACAAGCCGATGCTGCTCGCCATCATCACCTCGCTCGTGGTGGTCGGCTTCTTCTGGGCCGCTTTCAGCAAGGCCAAGGTGGTGCCCGGCAAGCTGCAGATGGTCGGTGAGGCGGGCTACGACTTCGTGCGCCGCGGCATCGTCTACGAGACGCTCGGCAAGCGCGAGGGCGAGAAGTACGTCCCGTTCATGGTCTCGCTGTTCTTCTTCATCTGGATCATGAACCTCTGGTCGATCATCCCGGTCGCCCAGTTCCCGGTGACGTCGATCATCGCCTACCCGGCCGCCCTGGCCCTGTGCGTCTACGTGACCTGGATGGTCCTGACGTTCAAGAAGCACGGCTTCGCCGGCGGCTTCAAGAACCTGACCGGTTACGACAAGTCGCTCGGCCCGGTGCTGCCGCTCGTCGTGGTCATCGAGTTCTTCTCGAACGTCCTGGTCCGCCCGTTCACCCACGCGGTGCGACTGTTCGCCAACATGTTCGCCGGTCACCTGCTCCTCGTGATGTTCACCGTCGCGAGCTGGTACCTGATGAACAGCTGGCTGGTCGCGGCCGGCGCCGTCTCGTTCGTCATGGCCATGGTCATGATCCTGTTCGAGCTCTTCGTCCAGGCCGTCCAGGCGTACGTGTTCGTCCTCCTGGCCTGCTCCTACGTTCAGGGCGCTCTCGCCGAGCACCACTGAGCCACCGTCCCGCACCGCCCCCGTCACAGACGTCCGGTGGCCAACCCCCACCGGTCCTTGAAAGAGAAGGAAGAATCAGCATGGCTGCCACTGAGACCCTTGCCGCCGTCACCGGCTCCATCGCCTCCGTCGGCTACGGCCTCGCCGCCATCGGTCCCGGCATCGGCATCGGCATCATCTTCGGCAACGGCACCCAGGCGCTCGCCCGCCAGCCCGAGGCCGCCGGTCTGATCCGCGCCAACCAGATCCTGGGCTTCGCCTTCTGTGAGGCGCTCGCCCTCATCGGCATCGTCATGCCGTTCGTTTACACCTACAAGTAAACCGCGGCGGACGACCCACCCCATTAGGGAAAGGCACTGATGACATGCAGCTGACACAGCAGCTGGTGCAGCTGGCGGCGGAGGAGCAGCAGAACCCTCTCATCCCGCCCGGCCCCGAGCTGGTCATCGGCCTCGTCACCTTCGCCATCGTCTTCTTCTTCCTCGGGAAGAAGCTCCTGCCGAACATCAACAAGGTTCTGGAGGAGCGCCGCGCGGCGATCGAAGGCGGTATCGAAGAGGCCGAGGCCATGAAGGTCGAGGCCCAGAGCGTCCTCGAGCAGTACAAGGCCCAGCTCGCCGAGGCCCGGCACGAGGCCGCGCGCCTGCGCCAGGAGGCGCAGGAGCAGGGTGCCGCGCTCATCGCCGAGATGCGGGCCGAGGGCCAGCGCCAGCGCGAGGAGATCGTCGCCGCCGGCCACACCCAGCTCGAGGCCGACCGCAAGGCCGCCGCGTCCGTGCTCCGCCAGGACGTCGGCAAGCTCGCCACCGAGCTGGCCGGCAAGCTCGTCGGCGAGTCCCTGGAGGACCACGCCCGGCAGAGCCGTGTGATCGACCGCTTCCTCGACGGGCTCGACGAGGCCGCTTCGACGGCTGAGGCGGCTCGATGACAGCGCACGGAGCGAGCCGTGAGGCTCTGGGCGCCGCACGTGAGCGTCTCGACGCGCTGACGGACTCCACGTCCGCCGACGCCACCCGGCTCGCCGACGAGCTGGCGGCCGTCACCGCGCTGCTCCACCGCGAGGTCGGCCTGCGCCGGGTCCTCACCGACCCGGCGCAGTCGGCGGACGCCAAGGCCACGCTGGTCCAGCGCCTGCTCGGCAGCCAGATCGGCGGCCCCGCCGCGGACCTGGTGTCCGGCATGGTGCGCTCGCGCTGGTCGCAGTCGCGGGACCTGGTCGACGCGCTGGAGGAACTGGCGGACATCGCCGACCTCACCGCGGCGGAGCGGTCCGGCACGCTGGACGACGTCGAGGACGAGCTGTTCCGGTTCAGCCGGATCGTCTCCTCCAGCACCGAACTGCGTGCCGCGCTCACCGACCGTGCCGCGAGCACCTCGGCCAAGGTCGAGCTGCTGCACCGGCTGCTCGGCGGCCGGGCCAAGCCGGTCACCGAGCGACTGGTGACGCGCCTTGTGAGCGCGCCGCGGGGACGTAGCCTGGAAGCGGGACTGGAGTCCCTCTCCAAGCTCGCCGCCGACCGCCGCAACCGCATGGTCGCCGTCGTCACCTCGGCGGTCCCGCTGAGCGACGGCCAGAAGCAGCGCCTCGGCGCCGCCCTCGGCCGGCTCTACGGCCGCCAGATGCACCTCAACCTCGACGTGGACCCCGAGCTGGTCGGCGGAATCCGGGTGCAGGTCGGCGACGAGATCATCAACGGCTCGCTCGCGGACCGGCTCGACGACGCCGCCCGCCGCATGGCGAGCTAGCAGCAACTCAACACGCAAGACGTACACGACGGCCCTGGTTGGGCCGTGCAGAGGATTCACCTCTTATTGGGGGGAGTCCCGAACTCGTGGAACACCCCCCCAAGTGAAACTTCGGGCCCAACAAGGAGAGCAGGGAACCCAGATGGCGGAGCTCACGATCCGGCCGGAGGAGATCCGGGACGCGCTGGAGAACTTCGTCCAGTCGTACAAGCCGGACGCGGCCTCGCGCGAGGAGGTCGGTACGGTCACCCTTGCCGGCGACGGCATCGCGAAGGTCGAGGGCCTGCCCTCGGCCATGGCCAACGAGCTGCTGAAGTTCGAGGACGGCACCCTCGGCCTCGCCCTCAACCTCGAGGAGCGCGAGATCGGTGCCATCGTCCTCGGTGAGTTCAGCGGCATCGAGGAGGGCCAGCCGGTCACCCGCACCGGCGAGGTCCTGTCGGTCGCCGTGGGCGAGGGCTACCTCGGCCGCGTCGTCGACCCCCTCGGCAACCCGATCGACGGCCTCGGCGAGATCGAGACCGACGGCCGCCGCGCCCTCGAACTGCAGGCCCCCACGGTCATGCAGCGCAAGTCGGTGCACGAGCCGATGGAGACCGGCTACAAGGCCGTCGACGCCATGACCCCGATCGGCCGCGGCCAGCGCCAGCTGATCATCGGTGACCGCCAGACCGGCAAGACCGCCCTGGCCGTCGACACGATCATCAACCAGCGCGACAACTGGCGCACCGGCGACCCGAACAAGCAGGTCCGCTGCATCTACGTCGCCATCGGCCAGAAGGGCTCCACCATCGCGTCGGTCCGCCGCGCGCTGGAGGAGAACGGCGCGCTGGAGTACACGACCATCGTCGCCGCCCCGGCGTCCGACCCGGCCGGCTTCAAGTACCTGGCGCCCTACACCGGTTCCGCCATCGGCCAGCACTGGATGTACCAGGGCAAGCACGTCCTGATCATCTTCGACGACCTGTCGAAGCAGGCCGACGCCTACCGTGCCGTCTCCCTGCTGCTGCGCCGCCCGCCGGGCCGCGAGGCCTACCCGGGTGACGTCTTCTACCTGCACTCGCGTCTGCTGGAGCGCTGCGCCAAGCTCTCCGACGACATGGGCGCCGGTTCGATGACCGGTCTGCCGATCGTCGAGACCAAGGCCAACGACGTCTCGGCGTTCATCCCGACCAACGTCATCTCCATCACCGACGGCCAGTGCTTCCTGGAGTCGGACCTGTTCAACGCCGGTCAGCGCCCCGCGCTGAACGTCGGCATCTCGGTCTCCCGAGTCGGCGGCTCCGCCCAGCACAAGGCGATGCGCCAGGTCTCCGGCCGACTGCGCGTGGACCTCGCCCAGTTCCGTGAGCTGGAGGCGTTCGCCGCCTTCGGTTCCGACCTGGACGCGGCCTCCAAGTCCCAGCTGGAGCGCGGCCAGCGCATGGTCGAGCTGCTGAAGCAGAACCAGTACCAGCCGATGGCCACCGAGGATCAGGTCGTCTCCGTCTGGGCCGGCACCAACGGCAAGATGGACGAGGTGCCCGTCGCCGACATCCGCCGCTTCGAGAAGGAGCTGCTGGAGTACCTGCACCGCAAGGAGCAGGGCCTCATGACCTCCATCAAGGAGGGCGCCAAGATGTCGAACGACACGATCCAGGCGATCGACGACGCCGTCGCCGAGTTCAAGAAGCAGTTCGAGACCTCGGACGGCAAGCTGCTCGGCGAGGACACTCCGGCCGCTGCCGCCAAGTGACGTAAGGAAGGGACCTGACTCATGGGAGCCCAGCTCCGGGTCTACAAGCGTCGCATCCGATCCGTCACCGCGACCAAGAAGATCACCAAGGCGATGGAGATGATCGCCGCCTCGCGCGTCGTCAAGGCGCAGCGCAAGGTGGCGGCCTCCACGCCGTACGCGCAGGAACTGACCCGCGCGGTCACGGCGGTCGGCACCGGTTCGAACACCAAGCACCCGCTGACCACGGAGGCGGAGAACCCGACCCGTGCCGCGGTCCTGCTCCTGACGAGCGACCGCGGTCTGGCCGGCGCCTTCAACTCCAACGCCATCAAGGCGGCGGAGCAGCTGACCGAGCGCCTGGAGCGCGAGGGCAAGCAGGTCGACACGTACATCGTCGGCCGGCGCGGTGTGGCCCACTACAACTTCCGCGAACGCACGGTCGCGGGGTCGTTCACGGGCTTCACCGACGAGCCGACGTACGCGGACGCCAAGACGGTCGCGGCGCCCCTGATCGAGGCGATCGAGAAGGACACGGCCGAGGGTGGTGTGGACGAACTCCACATCGTCTACACCGAGTTCGTGTCGATGATGACGCAGACGGCGGTCGACCCCCGGCTGCTCCCGCTGCGCCTCGAAGAGGTCGCGGCGGAGGCGGCGCCCAAGGGCGAGATCCTGCCGCTGTACGACTTCGAACCCTCGGCGGAGGACGTCCTCGACGCCCTGCTGCCGCGCTATGTGGAGAGCCGCATCTACAACGCGCTGCTCCAGTCGGCCGCTTCGAAGCACGCCGCCACGCGGCGCGCGATGAAGTCTGCCACCGACAACGCGGGTGAGCTGATCAACACGCTCTCCCGTCTTGCCAACGCGGCCCGCCAGGCCGAAATCACCCAGGAAATCAGCGAGATCGTCGGTGGCGCGAGTGCCCTGGCCGACGCGACCGCGGGGAGTGACAACTAATGACCACCACTGTTGAGACGGCCACGGCGACGGGCCGCGTCGCGCGGGTCATCGGCCCGGTCGTCGACGTGGAGTTCCCCGTCGACGCGATGCCGGACATCTACAACGCTCTGCACGTCGAGGTCTCCGACCCGGCGAACGAGGGCGCGAAGAAGACGCTGACCCTGGAGGTCGCCCAGCACCTGGGTGACGGCCTGGTCCGCACCATCTCCATGCAGCCCACCGACGGCCTGGTCCGCCAGGCCACGGTGACCGACACCGGCGACGGCATCACCGTCCCGGTCGGCGACTTCACCAAGGGCAAGGTGTTCAACACCCTCGGTGAGGTGCTGAACGTCGACGAGCAGTACTCGGGCGAGCGCTGGTCCATCCACCGCAAGGCCCCGCGCTTCGACGAGCTCGAGTCGAAGACCGAGATGTTCGAGACCGGCGTCAAGGTCATCGACCTGCTGACCCCGTACGTCAAGGGCGGCAAGATCGGTCTGTTCGGCGGTGCCGGCGTCGGCAAGACGGTGCTCATCCAGGAGATGATCTACCGCGTCGCCAACAACCACGACGGTGTCTCCGTGTTCGCCGGTGTCGGTGAGCGCACCCGTGAGGGCAACGACCTCATCGAGGAGATGTCCGACTCGGGCGTCATCGACAAGACCGCGCTGGTCTTCGGTCAGATGGACGAGCCCCCGGGCACCCGTCTGCGCGTCGCGCTGGCCGGCCTGACCATGGCCGAGTACTTCCGCGACGTCCAGAAGCAGGACGTGCTGTTCTTCATCGACAACATCTTCCGCTTCACGCAGGCCGGTTCCGAGGTCTCCACGCTGCTCGGCCGCATGCCGTCCGCGGTGGGTTACCAGCCGAACCTGGCCGACGAGATGGGCCTCCTCCAGGAGCGCATCACCTCGACCCGCGGTCACTCGATCACCTCGATGCAGGCGATCTACGTCCCCGCCGACGACCTGACCGACCCGGCCCCGGCGACCACCTTCGCCCACCTCGACGCGACGACGGTTCTGTCCCGTCCGATCTCGGAGAAGGGCATCTACCCGGCCGTGGACCCGCTGGACTCCACGTCCCGGATCCTGGACCCGCGCTACATCGCGCAGGACCACTACAACGCGGCCATGCGCGTGAAGAACATCCTGCAGAAGTACAAGGACCTGCAGGACATCATCGCGATCCTCGGTATCGACGAGCTGGGCGAGGAGGACAAGCTCGTCGTCCACCGTGCCCGTCGCGTGGAGCGCTTCCTGTCCCAGAACACCCACGTCGCCAAGCAGTTCACCGGCGTCGACGGGTCGGACGTCCCGCTGGACGAGTCGATCGCGGCCTTCAACGCGATCTGCGACGGCGAGTACGACCACTTCCCGGAGCAGGCCTTCTTCATGTGCGGTGGTCTCGAGGACCTGAAGAAGAACGCCAAGGAGCTGGGCGTCTCCTGAACTCGCGTCTGAGTTCGTGTGAGGGGGCGGGCGCGTCCCGCCCCCTCACTCACGCCCCTTAGAATTGACCCCAACACCCGGCGTCCCTGCCGGGTGGTGACCCGAGGAGCCACTCTTGGCTGCTGAGCTGCACGTCGAGCTGGTCGCCGCCGACCGCCAGGTCTGGTCCGGCGAGGCCACCCTGGTCGTCGCGCGCACCACGTCCGGCGACATCGGCGTCATGCCCGGTCACCAGCCGCTGCTCGGTGTGCTGGAGTCGGGCCCGGTGACCATCCGTACGAGTGAAGGCGCGACGGTCGTGGCCGCGGTGCACGGCGGTTTCGTCTCGTTCGCCGACAACAAGCTGTCGCTGCTGGCCGAGATCGCGGAGCTCTCCGACGAGATCGACGTCCAGCGCGTGGAGCGGGAACTCGAGCGCGCGAAGGCGGAGGGTGATGCCACCGCCGAGCGCCGCGCGGACGTCCGCCTGCGAGCGGCGACGGCGGTGCGCTGAACCAGCGACACCATGTAGACGACACCCCTCAGCCGCGGCTGGCACCGGAGCGATCCGGTACCGGCCGCGGCTGAGGCGGATGTGGGTGTTTTTTCCGTTCCATTACCTAGGAGACGAGGAGGTCGGTGCCGATGGTCCTCGCTCTGACTGTGTGCTCGATCGTGGTCGCGCTCGTGGTGGTGGGACTGTTCGTCTTCGGTCTGCGCCGCAGGCTGATCCAGCGCTCCGGCGGCACCTTCGACTGCAGCCTGCGCTGGGACGTGGCCCTGGAGCCGGACACCAGCGGCAAGGGCTGGAGCTACGGGGTGGCCCGCTACAACGGTGACCGCGTCGAGTGGTTCCGGGTCTTCTCCTACGCCCCCCGTCCGCGCCGCACGCTGGAGCGGTCCTCGATCGAGGTGGCCGGCCGCCGGCGTCCCGAGGGCGAGGAGGAACTCGCCCTGCTGTCGGACGCGGTGATCCTCACCTGCCTGCACCGGGGCACACGGGTGGAGCTGGCCATGAGCGAGGACGCGCTGACCGGCTTCCTGGCCTGGCTGGAGGCGGCACCGCCCGGCCAGAGGGTGAACGTCGCCTAGGCCCTGTCGTCACATTCCCGCCTGCATCGCGACGCCATGCACGCACTCTCGCCGCACCGGGCCCAGACCCGAGTACGTCCAGTACGAGGGTCAGGGCCCGGCACGCCGAGAGCACGCACCTGACGCCGCGAGGCCCGCCCTCCGGGCGGACGACGGGAACTTGACCACAGGACCTAGGGTCTTTCGTCCGGGCCCCGGCCGACAGGGTTCGGTGCCGGGCCCGCGCGCCCGGCACGTCCGGCCGGGAGGGCCCGGCTCCGCCGTGGCTCCAGGACATGAAGAAGCTCCCCCGGTCCGCCGTCCGGGGGAGCTTCGGTGTTTCAGGGGCGCGGCCGGTCCTTACGACAGGCCGCTGCTGAGGGCGCTCACCAGTTCACCGTTGCTGGTGTCACCGCTGAACTCCCAGAAGAAGGCGCCGCCGAGGCCCTGGCTGTTGGCCCAGGCCATCTTCGACTTGATGGTCGACGGGGTGTCGTAGGACCACCAGTTGCTGCCGCAGTGCGCGTACGCGGTGCCGGCGACGGTGCCGGTGACGGGGCAGCTGTTCTTGAGGACCTTGTAGTCCTCGATGCCCGCCTCGTAGGTGCCGGGCGCCGCTCCGGTCGCCGTGCCGCCCGGGGCGTCCTGGGTGACGCCGGTCCAGCCGCGGCCGTAGAAGCCGATGCCGAGCAGCAGCTTCTTCGCGGGCACGCCCTGGGCCTTGAACTTGGCCATGGCGTCGGCCGTGTCGAAGCCGTCCTTCGGGATGCCGGAGTACGAGGTGAGCGGGGAGTGCGGGGCCGTCGGTCCCTTCGCGTCCCAGGCACCGAAGAAGTCGTACGTCATCACGTTGTACCAGTCGACGTACTGCGAGGCACCCGCGTAGTCGGTGAGGTCGATCTTGCCGCCGGCCGAGCCGTCCGCGGTGACGGCGGCGGTGACCAGCTCCTTGCCGAACTTCGCGCGCAGCGCGGACATCAGGCCCTTGAAGGCCGCCGGTCCGCTGGTGTCGCAGGTCAGACCGCAGGCGTTCGGGTACTCCCAGTCGATGTCGATGCCGTCGAAGACGTCGGCCCAGCGCGGGTCGTGCACCAGGTCGTAGCAGGACTGGGCGAAGGCCGCCGGGTTCTTGGCCGCGTCACCGAAGCCGCCGGACCAGGTCCAGCCGCCGAAGGACCAGATCACCTTGATGTTCGGGTACTTCGCCTTCAGCTCGCGCAGCTGGTTGAAGTTGCCGCGCAGCGGCTGGTCCCAGGTGTCTGCGACGCCGCTGACGGACTGGTCGGCGGTGAACGCCTTGTCGTAGTCGGCGTAGGAGTCGCCGATCGCGCACTTGCCGCCGGTGACGTTGCCGAAGGCGTAATTGATGTGCGTGATCTTGGACGCGGAGCCGGACGTCACCAGGTTCTTGACGTTGTAGTTGCGTCCGTAGATGCCCCACTCGGTGAAGTAGCCGAGCTTGACCTTGTCGCCGGTGGGCGGGGTGGTGGTGCCGCCGCCGGTGGTGTGCACGGCGACCGAGCCGCTGACCGGACCGGTCTGGTCGGCGGTGTCGCGGGCCTGGACGGTGTAGGAGTAGTCGGTGCCCGCGGTCAGACCGTTGTCCGTGTAGGACGTGGTCGTGACGGTGGCGACCTTCTTGCCGTCGCGCAGGACGTCGTAGTTCTTGACGCCCTTGTCGTCGGTGGCGGCGCCCCAGGAGAGCTTGACCGAGGTGTCGGTGACGCCGGAGGCGGTGGGGGTGCCCGGCGCGGAGGGCGGGTTGTCGCCGGGGACGCTCGGGCCGCCGTCGCAGCTGCCGCCGTTGAGCGTGCAGCCGGAGGGCGAGCCGGAGCCGGTGCCGTTGTAGCCGAAGGTGACCGAGGCGCCGGGGGCGATGGTGCCGTTCCAGCCGACGTTCTTGGCGGTCCAGTGGTTGCCGGAGTTGGTGACCGTGGCGTCCCAGGCCGAGGTGACCTTGGTGTCGGAGGGGTAGTCCCACTCCACGGTCCAGGAGCTGATCGCCGAGGTGCCGGTGTTCTTGACGGTCCACGATCCGCCGAAGCCGCCGCCCCAGTCACCGGTCTTGGTGAAGGTGGCGGTGGCGCCGGACGCCGCGTCGGCGGCGGCCTGGGCGTGGCCCGAGATTCCGACGATTCCGGCGAGGGGGAGCACGAGGGTCGCCAGCCCCGCCGCGGCTCTGTGTCTGAAGCGCATGCGCGCCTCCTTGTCGGGGGAAGAATGTCAGGGGCATGACTGAGCCTTCACGCCCCGCGGTGCTGCGAGAGTAGAAAGGTCTGGACCATAGGTCAATAGGTCTGGACCAATGCACCGCCGCTTCACCTGGCTCCCCAACTCCTGCGCCAACGCCGCTGCTTGTACGCGTCTGTGCGGCTCCGGCTTGCCCAGCAGGCGGCTGACGTGGGTCTTCATGGTGGCCTCCGCCGTCTCCGGGCGGAGTGCGATCTCCGCGTCGGACAGGTCCCCGCGCGGACACGCGAGCACCTCGTGCTCCCCGCGGGTCAGGGTCTCCAGCGCGGCCGGAGCGGGCTTCGGCTCCCGGACCGGCCGCGCCGCGGACTCGGCGATCAGATGCCGCGTCACGGCCGGTGCGATCCGCCCCTGCCCGCGGGCCACCGTGCGCACCGCGGCGGCAGGCAGGCCGTGGGTGTCCGTGTCCTTGAGCAGGAACCCGGCGGCCCCCGCCCCCAGCGCGCCGAACGCGTACGCGCCGAGGCCGAAGGTGGTCGGCACCAGCACGTCCGCCAGGCCCTCCCCGGCCACCAGCCGGGCCGCCGACACCCCTTCCAGGCGGGGCATCTGCACATCCATGGCCTCACCGTCGCCTACGGCCGCGCGACCGTCCGTCCGCAGCTGGACGGTCTCGCCGCCCACCGTCTCGGCGGTGCGCCCCGCCCACCGTCTCGGCGGTGCGCCCCGCCCGCCGCCTCGGCGGTGCGCCCCGCCCGCCGAGGCCGCCCCGCCACGGCATGGCGCGCGCCCGCCGCGAGGGCCGGCTGTGGCTGCGCACCCTGCTCGCCCCGGCCGGCGCCCCGGCCCTGCTCCAGGCGGCGGTCCGGTACGCCGGTGAGGGCGCGGGCGCCGGTCCGCTCAGGTCCTGGCAGGTGACCGCGCTGCGGATCGTCGCGCTCCACGGGCTGATCGCACTGACCTGCCTGGTGTTCCCGAAGAAGGCCCCGAAGGCCCCGAACGCCCCGAGGGAGCCCGAAGCCCCGCAGGTCCCGAAGCCCGGGGACGGACTCGCCGGGTGAGGACGGAGTGCCGGTCAGCGCTCCCCGCCCGGCACCCACAGCACGTCGCCGTTCTCCTTGTTCGCCGTCCGGGCGAGGATGAACAGGAGGTCCGAGAGCCGGTTGAGGTAGGTCGCGGTGAGCGGGTTCATCGTCTCGCCGTGCACCTCCAGCGCGGCCCAGGTGGACCGCTCGGCCCGGCGTACGACCGTGCAGGCCTGGTGCAGCAGGGCCGCGCCCGGGGTGCCGCCGGGCAGGATGAACGAGCGCAGCTTCTCCAGCTCGGCGTTGAAGCGGTCGCAGTCCGCCTCCAGCCGGTCGACGTAGAACTGCTCGACCCGCAGCGGGGGGAACTCGGGGTTCTCCGCCACCGGCGTGGACAGGTCCGCGCCCACGTCGAACAGGTCGTTCTGCACGCGGGTCAGGACCTTGACCGTCTCCGCGCCGAGGCCGCCCAGCGCGATGGCGGTGCCGATCACGGCGTTCGCCTCGTTGGCGTCGGCGTACGCCGAGATCCGCGGGTCGGTCTTGGCGACCCGGCTCATGTCGCCGAGGGCGGTGGTGCCCTTGTCCCCGGTCCTGGTGTAGATGCGTGTCAGATTGACCATGGCACCAGCGTAGTTACGCCCCGGCCGTGCGGAAGACCCGTGTGCCCGCGGTCACGGCCAGCGCGGCGAAGGCGACGGCGACCAGGGCGCCGTACAGCATGTGCGCGCTGGTGTACACGCCTACGTAGGCGTCGCGCACCGCGTCCACCAGATAGCGGAACGGGACGAAGTGCGAGAGCACGTCGAGCCAGGCCGGTGCCAGGGTCATCGGGAGCATCAGGCCGGACAGCAGCATCGACGGCATCGACACGGCGTTGATCATCGGGCCGAACTGCTGCGGGGTGGAGACCTTCATCGCGATCGCGTAGGACAGCGAGGCGAGCGCGAGGGTGAGCAGGGCGACGAACACGAAGCCGATGAGGATGCCGGCCAGCGGCGCGCGCAGCCCCATCACGAGGGCGGCCAGCACCAGCAGCACCGCCTGGAAGACGAAGACGGTGGTGTCGCGCAGCACCCGGCCCAGGAGCAGCGCGAGGCGGCTGACGGGGGTCACCCGCATCCGCTCCACCACACCCTGGCCCTTCTCGATGATGATCATGAAGCCCGAGAACAGGGCGCCGAACAGCCCCAGTTGGAGCAGCAGTCCGGGGACGAGCACCTGCCAGGAACTGCCGCCGCCGCCCAGCGGGAGACCGGTGAGCAGTGGCCCGAAGAAGAGGAGGTAGAGCAGGGGCGTCAGCACCCCGAAGAGCAGCGCGAAGCGCGAGCGCAGGGACTGCCGCAGGTAGCGGCCGTAGATGAGGGCTGTGTCGTGGAGAAGCATCGGGGGTCCTCGGGGAAGGCCTAGACGGCGACGGGGGCGGTGTCGGCCGCGGGGGAGGGGCCGCGGCCGGTGACGGCGAGGAAGGTGTCCTGCAGCGAGGCGTCGAGCGAGCCGCCGTACTCCAGCTTGAGCGCGCCCGGGGTGCCCTCCGCCGCGACCACGCCCCCGTCGACGATGACCAGCCGGTCGGAGAGGGCGTCCGCCTCGTCGAGGTAGTGGGTGGTCAGGAAGACGGTCGTGCCCTGTTCGTCGCGCAGCCGGCGCACCAGGTTCCACAGGTCGGCGCGGCTGCCGGGGTCCAGACCCGTGGTCGGCTCGTCCAGGAAGAGCACGCGCGGGCGGTGGGTGAGGGCCATCGCGATGTCCAGCCGGCGGCGCTGGCCCCCGGAGAGCGCGGACGTCTTGCGGTCGAGCAAGTCGGTGAGCGCCAGGTCGCGCGCCAGTTCCGCGGCGCGCTCGACGGCCCGGGACTTCGGCAGCCGGTACATCCGGCCCTGGGTGACCAGTTCCTCGCGCACGGTGATCTGGCCGTCCACCCCGCCGGACTGGGCGACGTAGCCGCAGGCGAGGCGCACGCCGGCCGGATCGCCGGCCAGGTCGCAGCCCGCGACGGTGGCGGTGCCGCCGGTGGGGGCCAGCAGGGTGGTGAGCATCCGCAGGGTGGTCGTCTTGCCCGCCCCGTTGGGGCCGAGGAAGCCCAGGATCTCGCCCTCGCGGACGGTGAGGTCGATGCCGCGCACGGCCTGCACCGGGCCGCGCCTGGTCTGGAAGGTGCGGGCCAGTCCGGCCGCGCTGATGACTTCTGCGCTCATGCCGCCAGAAAAACAGAGACTTTTGAATTTTGCAACGTCTCCAAAATTTCATAGACCCTAAGTAGGTCGGCGGGAAGGCTAGGATTCCCCCATGGCAGAGGGGCTCAGGGAGCGGAAGAAGCGGCAGACCAGGCAGTACATCTCGGACGTCGCCACGGGCCTGTTCGTCGAGCGCGGGTTCGACGCCGTGACGGTCGCGGAGATCGCCGACGCGGCGAACGTCTCCGTCAACACCGTCTACAACTACTTCCCCGCCAAGGAGGACCTCTTCCTCGACCGTTCCAGCGGGGTGGTCGACCGGCTCGCCCGCTGGGTGCGCGGCCGGGACACGGGGGAGTCCGCCGCCCGGGCCGTGCTGCGCGAACTGCGTGCCGAGGCCGAGGCCGTCTCGCCGCGCATCGGGCTGTTCTCCGGCTACGCCCCCTTCATGCGGGTGATCGAGGCCGCCCCCGCGCTGCGCTCCCGGCTCTGGGCCCTCGGGCAGGAGGTGCAGGCCACCCTGGAGCAGGCGCTGCGGGAGGAGACCGGCGCGGCGGACGAGGATCCGCTGCCGGGCCTGATGGCCGGTCAGATCGCCTGGCTGCACGGCACCGTCATGGCCTCCGTCGGCCGCGAGATGCTCAAGGAGCGCTCGCCGCAGGAGGTGTCCCGGGAGGTGCTCGGCCTCCTCGACGACATGGAGGACCTGTTGAGCGAGAAGGTCCTCAACTACGCCGTCCGGGGCGCGCAGTGACCCCTCCCGGTGTGATGTCCGTCAATTGAGACGTGACGCGCGTTACTTACCGGTCACACAGCGCCGCGCGGGCGCTAGTGTCCGCCGAGAGGCATACGCAAAGAGCGTGAAAGCCGTCCAACAGCCGCGCGCGCCGCGCGCAGGCGCCTGTGCGGCCGTTCACCGGCGGTGGGCCCTCGGCAGTCGTTCACCAGCAGTCGTTCACCAGTGGTCGTTCACATAGGGGAGTCTCAGTGGCACGGAAGCTCGCCGTCATCGGAGCCGGTCTCATGGGATCGGGTATCGCCCAGGTCTCCGCGCAGGCGGGCTGGGACGTCGTCCTGCGGGACGTCACCGACGAGGCACTCAGGCGTGGCACCGACGGCATCAAGGCCTCCTACGACAAGTTCGTGAGCAAGGGCAAGCTGGACGCCGAGGACGCCGAGGCGGCGCTCGCCCGCATCACCACCACCACCGACCTGGACGCCGCCGCCGACGCGGACGTCGTCGTCGAAGCCGTCTTCGAGAAGCTCGACGTCAAGCACGAGATCTTCCGCACGCTCGACAAGCTGGTGCGCGAGGACACGGTGCTCGCCTCCAACACCTCCGCCATCCCGATCACCAAGATCGCGGCAGTGACGGAGCGGCCCGAGCGCGTCGTCGGTGTGCACTTCTTCTCGCCCGTGCCGATGATGCAGCTCGTCGAACTCGTCCGCGGCCACAAGACCAGCGACGAAGCCCTCGCCACCGCACGGGAGTTCGCCGAGTCCGTCGGCAAGACCTGCATCGTCGTCAACCGCGACGTGGCCGGCTTCGTCACCACCCGGCTCATCACCGCCCTCGTCGTCGAGGCGACCAAGCTGTACGAGTCGGGCGTCGCCACCGCCGAGGACATCGACCTGGCCTGCAAGCTCGGCTTCGGCCACGCCATGGGCCCGCTCGCCACCGCCGACCTCACCGGCGTCGACATCCTGCTGCACGCCGCCGGCAACATCTACACCGAGACCCAGGACGAGAAGTTCGCCCCGCCGGAGCTGATGCGCCGGATGGTTGACGCCGGTGACATCGGGCGCAAGAGCGGGCAGGGCTTCTACAAGCACTGAGACCGCCGCGGGGGCGCCGGCATCACCCTTCGGGGTGAATTCGGTATCGGTTCGCACACAGACAGCAACCGCACCGCCGCACAAGCAGTCAGACGTTGCACAGTCAACCGTCACACGGAGCACGCCACCGCATTCACGGGGAGCGCATATGTACATCAGGGGCGACCACGCCGAGGTGGTCGTCGGGGGCCGCCTCGACGTCCGCACCGCGGCGGACGCCCGTACGGTCCTGCACTCGGCCGTGGACGACGGCGCCGGGGACCTCGTCCTCGACCTGTCCGGGCTCGACTCCTGGGACGCCACCGGCCTCGGCGTGATCATGGGCGCCCACCGGCGCGCCGGCCGCTGCGGCCGGCGGCTGGTGCTGCGCGGCGTGCCGGCCCAGATGCAGCGCCTGCTCGTGGCCACCCGGCTGCACCGCATCCTCGCCATCGAGGGCGGCATCGGCGTGGAGTCCCTGCCCCGCGTGTGACCTCCGCGCCCCGCGCCGGCCTCCCGCCCGGTGACGCCTGCCGCCTGGTAACGGCCTCCCGTCCGGCGGTGGCCTCCCGCCCCGCTGCGGGAGGCCGGACGTGAAGACCCGGGCGGACGGCACGGAACCGTACGTCGCACGCAATCCTCACGAGACCGTGATGTCTCGGGCCGGGCGGCACCCCGGGCTGTCGTGGATACTGTGCGAAGGTTTAGGGTTCGGTCGCCCGCTGCCTCGCAACCCTCGAGCGGGCCCGGACCAGAAGCGACAGCGCGGAGTGCGGCACACGGCCGGGAGGGCTGGAACAGCAGCACACGACGCCTCTGGGGGGCTTGGAACCTATGGAACCCATGGACCCGAACGTCCGGGAGCCCGAGGACATGGGCCATGACGGCGACGGCCACGCGCCGGACCGGCGCCCGCCCAGTCAACCCCTCGCCGCCGACTTCCCGCCGCACGCCGCCGCACCGGCCCGCACGGCGCAACTCGTCACCGGCGACTTCCTGATCACCGTCAACCCCGTCGACGGCAGCGAGATCGAGGTCTGCCCGCCCGGACGGCTCCCCGGCCCGCCGCCCAGGCACACACCGGCCGCACGCGCCGACGCCGCACGCGCCGCCACACCACCCGTCCCGCCCGGCCCGGCCCCGTCCCCC
Source organism: Streptomyces sp. Xyl84 (assembly GCF_059731885.1). Lineage (NCBI taxonomy): Bacteria > Bacillati > Actinomycetota > Actinomycetes > Kitasatosporales > Streptomycetaceae > Streptomyces > Streptomyces sp. Xyl84. The sequence continues at coordinate 2,383,720 of NZ_AP029182.1, read as the reverse complement.
GAGCCCCTGCTGGAGCGCCACGACGAACGCGAGCGGCTGGTACGGCTGCTCGCCCGCGGCCGCTCCGTCCGCCTGACCGGGCCCGGCGGCTCCGGCCGCACCAGCCTCCTCGACCTCGTCGCCCAGGACTGCGCGGACCTCGCCCCCGACGGCGTCGTCCGTCTCAACGGCCACCGCCGCACCGCCGGCGACCTGCTGCACGACCTCTTCCACGCCGTGTACAGCTCCCCTGGGCACCGCCCCGGCCGTGACGAACTCCTCGACCACGTCCGGGAGATCGGCGCCGTCGTCGTCCTCGACGACCTCGAGTTCGGCGGCGCCGCGCTGGACGAACTGCTCGACGCCACCCCCGAGTGCGCCTTCCTCCTCGCCGCCACCCCCGACGTGCCCGCGCCCTCGACCGACTCCGCCCTCGAAGAGGTCTTCCTCGGCGGCCTCGACCGCGCCGCCGGGGCCGAACTCATTGAGCGCGGCGTCGGCCGGGTCCTCACCGAGGAGGAGGCCAACTGGGCCGGTGACCTCTGGTTCGAGTCCGAGGGCCTGCCGCTGCGCTTCGTCCAGGCCGGCGCCCTGCTGCGCCAGCGCGACCGGCTGCGGGCCGGCACCAGCGCCGTGGAGGAGTTCGGCGTCTTCGCCGACGCCCCGCCCGCCGGCACCGTCCTCGACGGCGGCGACGGCGACGACGTCCCCCTGCCCTCGCTCGGCGAGGCCGCCGCCCCCGCCCCGCTGCTCGCCTCCCGGCTCAGCGCCTCCGCCCGCGCCACCCTGCGCTTCGCCGTCGCGCTCGGCGGCGAAGTGCCCCACCAGGCCCACCTGCCCGCGCTGGTCGGCGACACCCACGCCGACGCCGCACTCGGGGAACTGGCGAGCTGCGGCCTGGTCTCCCCGGTCGGCGGCCGCTACCGGCTGGCCGCCGGAGTCCTCACCCAGCTGGAGGCCGCCGGATACGCCGAGGACGCCGAGGAGCAGGCCCGCGCCGCCGCCCGGCACTACGCATGGTGGGCCGGCCACCCCTCGGTGACGCCCGAGCGGGTCACCGCCGAGGCGGACGCCGTCCTCGCCGCGCTGGCCGTGCTCGTGCCGCTCACCACGCCGCCCGGCGAGGACGAGGACGAGGGGAGCACCGCCGTCCGGCTCGCCCGGGCCGCCGCGCCCGCGTTCGCCGCCGGGCTGGCCTGGAGCGCCTGGGAACGCGCGCTGCGCTTCGGCACCGAGGCCTCCCGCCTGGCCGGCGAGGTCGCCGAACAGGCCTACTTCCACCACGAACTCGGCATCCTCGCGCTCTGCGGCGGCCGGCTGGACCGGGCCCGCGCCGAGCTGGAGGCCTCCATCGGCCTGCGCGGAGCCCTCTCCGACCGGCGCGGCACCGTCGCGGGACGCCGCGCGCTCGCCCTGGTCGCGGACCGCTCCGGCACCGCGCCCGGCGTCGGCGCCGCGCCCGCTGCCCCGGCGGCGCTCGAGGCGGCGGGGGAGGAGTGGCCGGGCGGCCGCGGCGAGGAGCCCGTGCCCCCGCCCGCCCCCGTGCCCTTCCCGGCGCTCCGGGCAGCGGCCGAGGAGCCCCCGGGCACGCTGGTCACCTACCAGCCCTCCACCGCGGGTGCGCCGGTCACGTCCCCGGGGACCTCCGCGTCCTCGTCCCCGGCGGCCCCGGCCAGGCACCGGGCCCGCCTGAAGCACTTCGCCCGGCGCAACCTCGTGGCGGTGGGCGCGGGTGCGCTGCTCGCGGCCGTCCTCGGCACGGTGGTGACGCTCGGCGCCACCTCCCACAACGACGCCGACGACCCCTCCGGCCAGGTCGGCGGCAACCCGTCCGCGAGCCAGGGCACCGACGACGGCGGCGCGGACACCGGCACCCCGCAGGACGGCGGCGGCAGCGGGGGCGGCCCCGGCACCGGCGCCGGGACCGTCGCCGACACCGGTGGGGCGACCAGCCGTCCCACGGACCCGGGCCCCGACGGCACCTACGGCACGTCGGACGACCCGACGCCGCCCGCGGGTTCGGACGAGCCCTCGCCGGGCGCCAGTTCCCCGGCGGGAACGGGCGGCGGCAAGGGCGGAAGCAGCGCGCCGGCACCGTCCGGACCGGCGAGCACGCCGGGTTCGCCCGACCCGTCGCACACGAGGCCGACCGGCAGGCCCACGGGGGATCCCACCGCTCCGACCGGTGCGCCGTCGACGCCCTCCACTCCGACCGACCCGTCCACGCCGCCCCCGCCGGACCCGACCGAGTCCTCGACCCTGAGCCCGTCCAGTTCGGATTCGGCCAGCGGTCCCGCCCCCTCCGGCGTCCCCGGCTCCGCCGGCAGTCCGGCCGCTGCCCCCGAGAGCGGCGCCGCGGACACCCCGCGGGGCACGGTGATCTGAGGAGCGGCCCGCGCAGGGCACGTGCGAAGGGGGCCCGGTCCGGTACAGAACCGGACCGGGCCCCCTTCCCGCGGCGCCGCACGGCGCCGGCCGCCCCGCCACAGCGGTTGCTTCAGCCCGGCCCCCGCCTCGGAACGCCCGCCGCCCCAGCCTCGGCGAAGCCACCGCTCAGCCCAGCGGTGGCCTCAGAGCTGTCCGCGGCTCTCAGAACAGCCGCAGCTTGTCGTCCTCGATGCCGCGCAGGGCGTCGTAGTCCAGCACCTGGCAGCCGATGCCGCGGTCGGTCGCGAGGACCCGGGCCTGCGGCTTGATCTCCTGCGCGGCGAAGACACCACGCACCGGGGCGAGGTGCGGATCGCGGTTCAACAGCTCCAGGTACCGGGTGAGTTGCTCCACCCCGTCGATCTCGCCGCGCCGCTTGATCTCGACCGCGACGGTCTGCCCGGAGCCGTCCCGGCACAGGATGTCCACCGGACCGATGGCCGTCATGTACTCGCGCCGGATGAGCGTGTAGCCCTCGCCGAGGGTCTCGATGCGGTCGGCGAGCAGTTCCTGGAGGTGCGCTTCCACGCCGTCCTTGATCAGCCCGGGGTCCACGCCGAGTTCGTGCGAGGAGTCGTGGAGGATCTCCTCCATCGTGATGATGAGCTTCTCGCCCGCCTTGTTGACGACGGTCCAGACGCCTTCCTCCTCGCCCGTGCCCACCTTCAGCGTGCACGGCGGCGACATCCAGTTCAGGGGCTTGTAGGCGCGGTCGTCCGCATGGATCGAGACGCTGCCGTCGGCCTTGACCAGGATGAGACGGGGTGCCGACGGGAGGTGGGCGGTGAGCCGGCCCGCGTAGTCGACGGAGCACCGGGCGATGACGAGACGCATGGTCGGCAACGCTACTCGACGCACCGTGCCGGACGCGATTCGCCCGTCCCGCTCCGCTCGCGCCCGATCGGCGCCTCGCGGGGGAGCGCCCCATTTTTCCCTGGATCACCCGTGTTCACTCGTGGCCGATAGTGTGCCCAACTCGACCAGCCGGTACGCGCGTTCGCCTGGTAACGCCTCGTTTCGTTGCCTACCGTAGGAACGGGAGGTCGCGAAGTGTGTACTCACCGTGTTCGGTATCGCGAACTCCCTCATCTGTCCGGCAACCCCTGCTGGTCGGGGGTGCGAGAGGAGAACCCATGTCGCTCGACGTCTCACCGGCCCTACTCGAACAGGCCGAGCGAGGCGAGGTCGACGAAGCTGCCTTCGTCGACTGCGTCCGGACCTCCCTGCCCTACGCGTGGGAGATGATCAGCTCCCTGGTGGCCCAGCTGAAGGTGGACGGCGGAGAATTCGCCGACAACCAGACGCCCCCGCCGGACGAGCAGGCACGCGGTCAGCTGCTGCGTGCGCTCGCGAGTGATGCCATACGCGGCGCGCTGCAGCGGCACTTCGGTGTGCGGCTGGCTTTCCAGAACTGCCACCGGGTCGCGGTGTTCCCGCTGGACGCCACGTCCGACGAGCGGCTGGCCCGTTTCACGTCGGTGCGCAGTCAGCTGCTCAACCAGTCGCCGGAACTCAGGGACTGCTGAGGGGGGCAGGGTCTTCCGTCCGGATCAGGCCGGATCGGGGTGCGGTGCCAGGCCCCCCGAGGCCGGTGTGACCCGGAGGGGAGGCCCTGGTCATCGGCTTGCCGCCCCGCCCGCGGGAGGTGCATTCGGGCCCGGGGCGGCAGGTCTTCCGACGCCGGCACGGTCAGCTCAGCCGGGGGAGCACCTCGGTGCCGAGGCGTCGTACGTTCTCCTCTGTCGCGGCCAGGTCGCCGGAGCCCTCGACGAGCAGCGCGAAGCGGGTGATGCCGGTGCGCTCGGCGGTGGCCGCGAGCCGGTCGGCGCACAGCTGCGGCGTGCCCACCGGGTGCAGGCCGCACAGCAGCTCGGTGTAGGCCAGCGGGTCGCGCATGCGGCGGCTGCGGCCGTCCACCGTGACATGGGCGTCCAGTCCTTGTTTCAGCCAGCCCGGCATCGCCTTCAGCAGGGTCTCCTCCGCGTCCGCGCGCCGGTCCGCGATCTGGCAGACCCCGGCCGACACATGGGCCGCGTCCCGGACGGTGTCGTCCGGGTGCCCGGCGGAGCGCGCGCCGCGCTGCCACAGCGCGATCATCTCGGCCTTCTCCTCGTCCCCCACGTGCATCCCGAGCAGCATCGGCAGCCCGCGCTCGGCGGCCAGCCGGACGCTCGCGGGGGAGGTGCAGGCGACGACGACCTCGGGTCCGGGCACGTCGGTCAGCGCCTCGGCGGGGCGGGGCACGACGGCGACCTCCCGGAAGCCGAACCGGTCGCCGCGGGCCGACACCGACGGCTCGCGCAGCCAGCGCACCAGCAGATCGAGTGATTCCGGGAACCCCGTCTCGTACGCGGCCAGGCCCGTCCCGAAGACCTCCAGGTCCACCCAGGGGCCGCCCCGGCCCACGCCCAGCGAGAACCGGCCGCCGCTCGTCACGTGCAGCAGGGCGGCCTGCTCGCCGAGCGCGACCGGGTGGGCGGTGGGCAGCACGCTCACCGCCGTCCCCACCCGCAGGCGGCGGGTGCGGCCGAGCAGCAGCGCGGCGAGGGTGATGGCCGACGGGCACGTCCCGTACGGTACGAAGTGGTGCTCGGCCAGCCAGACCGCGTCCAGGCCGGCCTCCTCGCTGACCTCGGCCGTACGGACCGCGCGGTGCAGCGCCTCTCCCTGGCCCTGGCCGGGGAACTGCGCCGCCAACACGAAACTTCCTACGCGCATCGCTTCTTCCTGCTTCCTCGGCTCCGACGCGGCGCTCCCCCACGGGGCATAACCGGCCGACACGTGCCGAGGACACGGCCTGGCGGAGGGATTTCCGGATTGTCTGCGGAATTGACCGTTCCGGGGAGCGACTTGGGCGGTTCGGCGGGGAATCCGGTTCCTTGCGCGTCCGCCCGGCGCCGCCGCGTACGCTGGAGGGACCCCGTCCTTCCGCAGAACCGGTGAGGTGTCCCGTGTCCCCGCGTCGCAACCGTCCCAAGGGTCCTGGCTCGTCCGGCCGGAGCGCGGAGGACGACGCGGCGGGCCGCTACGGAGGCTGGCAGTCCAGCGAGAACTGGCAGGGCGAGGAGTGGAGCGTGCGCCATGTCGCCGGTGCCGGCGCGCAGGGCAAGACGTACCGCTGCCCGGGGTGCGACCAGCTGATCGGCTCGGGCGTCCCGCACGTGGTGGCCTGGCCGGAGTACGCCGGGGTGGACGACCGCCGGCACTGGCACAAGGCCTGCTGGAACGCGAAGGACCGCCGCACCACACGGGTGCAGCGGTCCAGGAACGCGCCGCGGTTCTGAGGACCCGGCACCCCGCGGGCCGCGGACCCGCGGCGCCGGGGTGCCCCGCAGGTCCTACACGTCCCGCTCCCGCAGCAGCGCCCAGGCGCCCGCGCCGACCACGGCGGTGACACCCAGCAGGATCCACAGCGGGTCCCAGCCGGACGGGCCGGACTCGCCGAGCGAGGTGGAGTAGAACACGCTGAGCTGGTTCGGGATCGAGTACTCGAACAGGGCGGTGCGCACCTTCTCCAGCGACCGCGTGAACATGAACAGCGCGATGACCAGCGGGGCGAGCACGAGGCCGATCATGATGGTGATGCCGCCCGCCGAGTGGCGCAGGATCGAGCCGATCAGCAGCGAGAGCAGGCCCAGCAGGGCCAGGTAGAGGCTGACGCCGACCGTCGCCTTGAACCATTCGGCGCCGCTCGGCTGGCGGATCGGACCGTCGCCCGCGAGCATCGCCATCTGCGCGAAGGCGACGAGCGCGGTGCACACCAGCGTGGTCGTGAAGGTGAGCAGGAAGAACACCAGCGCCTTGGCCGCCAGCACCCGGCCACGGGTCGGGCAGGCCGTCATGGTGGTCCGGATCATGCCGGTGCCGTACTCGGACGAGGTGGTCAGCACCCCGAGCGTGATCACGCAGATGCTGCCCAGCAGCACGCCGATGAAGCCCAGCACCAGTGGGTGCGGCTCGTTGGCGACGTCCGCCGAGGAGGACACGGTCACCACGCCGACCAGCAGCCCGACCCCGACCACGATCAGGACGAAGACGCCCAGCGTCCACATCGTGGAGCGCACCGACCTGATCTTGGTCCACTCCGAGGCGAGGGCGTGTCCCAGGTGCGTGCGGACGACGGGGATCGGGGAGGTGTAACCGGGGGCGGGCGAAGCGGCGGACCCGGCCTCCCAGGAGGGCTGCGCGGCCTGCGGCATGGGCGTCTGCGGCGTGCTCATCGGGCGTCCTCGGACTTGGTGACGTCTACTGCGGGGGCGGCCGGCGCGGCGGGCGCGGCCTGCGCGTACGGGTTCGGCGCGCCCGCGCCGGGGGCGCCGAACGGCCGGGGCTGCGCGCCGTAGGGCCCCGGGGCGCCCGCGGCGGGCTGCGCCTGGGGCGGCGGTGGGGCGTACCAGCCGGGCTGGCCCTGGCCGGGCACCGGCAGGGGCGGCTGGACACCGGGCGGCAGCGGCTGCATCAGACCGGCCTTCTCGTCGGTCGTCGAGCGGTAGTCCACCACCGACTGCGTCATCCGCATGTACGCCTCCTCCAGCGAGGCCTGGTGCGGCGACAGCTCCCACAGCCGTACGCCCGCCTCGTGCGCGAGGTCGCTGATGCGCGGCAGCGTCAGTCCCGTCACCCGCAGCGCGCCGTTCTGCTCGGGCAGCACCTGCCCGCCGGCCTCGGTCAGCGCGGAGGTCAGCTTCTCGCGCTGCCGCGGCTCGGTGTCGGGGGTGCGGACCCGGGCGAAGTCCGCGGAGTTGGCGGAGATGAAGTCCGTCACGCTCATGTCCGCGAGCAGTTGCCCGCGCCCGATCACGATCAGATGGTCGGCGGTCAGCGCCATCTCGCTCATCAGGTGCGAGGAGACGAAGACCGTACGGCCCTCGGCGGCCAGCGACTTCATCAGGTTCCGCACCCAGAGGATGCCCTCGGGGTCGAGGCCGTTGACCGGCTCGTCGAACAGCAGCACCTGCGGGTCGCCCAGCAGCGCCGCCGCGATACCGAGCCGCTGCCCCATGCCGAGCGAGAAGCCCTTCGAGCGCCGGCGGGCCACTTCCTGCAGACCGACGACCCCCAGCACCTCGTCGACGCGGCGGGGCGGGATGCCCGACAACTGGGCCAGGGACAGCAGGTGGTTGCGGGCGCTGCGGCCGCCGTGCACCGCCTTGGCGTCCAGCAGGGCGCCGACCTGGCGCGGCGCGTTGGGCAGCCGGCGGTAGGGGTAGCCGCCGATCGTCACCGTGCCCGCGGTGGGGTTGTCCAGGCCCAGGATCATCCGCATGGTCGTCGACTTGCCCGAGCCGTTCGGCCCGAGGAAGCCGGTCACGGCGCCGGGCCGCACCCGGAAGGAGAGGTTGTTCACGGCGGTCTTGGCGCCGTAGCGCTTGGTCAGGCCGACTGCCTCGATCATGCTCCGGTCCCATCGGAAGGTAGCCGTCCCGAGGTTCAGGACAGCGGGGCGCACGCCCCCGTAAGGCTTAGAGCTGCGAACAAAAGGGGCGCCCGGCTCGCGGCGTCCGGCACGCACGCTCGCGGCGTTGCCGAAAGGCCCTGGTAGCTCCGCTACAAGGACCCTCCGGCGCCTTGCGATCGCACGCACCGGACGCCGCGAGCTGATCGGACTCCCCTTTTGTTCGCAACTCTTAGGAGGATATCCGGGCGCTGACGGTTCCGGCCAAAAGAAAGTAAAGACGTTCGGGTGCGGTACGCCATGATCTGCGGCGGTATGTACTCAGGCGTCCCGCTTGCGCAGAAGGGCGTAGCCGGCCGCGAGCGCCGCGATCACCCACAGCGTCATGATGCCGAGGCCGCCCCACGGGCCGTAGGGAGTGTCGTCGCCGACCCGGGGGATCACCCGCAGGATGCGGCTGCCCGCCTGGTCGGGCAGGTACTGGCCGATCTTCTTCGTCACCGAGACGTTGCCGAGGATGTTGGAGATCAGGAAGAAGAACGGCATCAGGATGCCCAGCGACAGCATCGGCGAGCGCAGCATCACGGCCACGGCCATCGAGAACACGGCGATCAGGGTCATGTAGAGGCCGCCGCCGATGACCGCGCGCAGCACACCCGGCGCGTCCAGCGAGGTCCGCAGTGAGCCGAGCATCGCCTGCCCGAGGAAGAAGGCGGCGAAACTGGTGGCCATGCCGACGAGCAGGGCCAGGGCGGCCGCGACGGCCACCTTGCTCGCCAGGAAGATCCCGCGCCGGGGGACCGCGGCCAGTGAGGTGCGGATCATGCCGGTGCTGTACTCGTTGGACACCACCAGGACCCCGAAGACGATCATCGCCAGCTGACCGAGGGTCATGCCCGCGAAGCTGATGAAGGTGGGGTCGAAGGAGAGCCGCTCGCGGGCGGGCATGTTCCCGAACTCGTTCCTGGTCAGAGCCGAGATCAGCATGCCGAGGGCGATGGTGACCACCGCCGCCAGGGACAGCGTCCACACCGTCGACGCCACCGACCGGATCTTGGTCCACTCCGAGCGGATGATCTGGGTCGCCGCCATGCCTCAGCCCTCCACCGTCGTCCGCGCCGCGCTCTCTTCCGGCCCCGCGTACGGCCCTGCTCCCGGACCCGCATCCGGTCGTGTTCCTGGTCCGGCATGCGGTCCCGCCCCCGGCCCGGACCCCGATCCCGCCGGATCCACCGCCGACCGGGCGCCCCAGTCCGCGCCCCACCGCCGCTCGGCCGGCTCCGCGTGCGCGTGGTACTCCACCGAGGACGCGGTCAGCCGCATGAACGCCTCCTCCAGCGAGGACTGCCGGGTGCTCAGCTCGTGCAGCACCACCTGGTGGCGCGCGGCCAGCTCGCCGATCTCCTCGGACCTGCCGCCGTCCACCTCCAGCGCCCCGTCCCCGCTCTCCACGGCCTGGATCCCGGCGCCGTGCAGCGCGTCCAGCAGCCGCTCGCGGTCGGGCGTGCGGACGCGGACGCGGGAGCGCGCGTTGCGCTCGATGAAGTCGGCCATGGAGGTGTCCGCGAGCAGCCGCCCCTGCCCGATGACCACGAGATGGCCGGCGGTCAGCGCCATCTCGCTCATCAGGTGCGAGGAGACGAAGACCGTACGGCCCTGCGCGGCCAGCGACTGCATCAGGCTGCGGATCCAGTGGATGCCCTCGGGGTCGAGCCCGTTGACCGGCTCGTCGAACATCAGGATCCGCGGATCGCCCAGCAGCGCGCCCGCGATGCCCAGGCGCTGGCTCATGCCGAGCGAGAACCCCTTCGCCTTCTTCCGGGCGACCGCCGTCAGACCCACCGTCTCCAGCACCTCGTGCACCCGGGCGGTGGGAATGCCGTTGCTCTGCGCCAGGCACAGCAGGTGGTGGTACGCGGTGCGCCCGCCGTGCACGGCCTTGGCGTCCAGCAGGGCACCGATGTACGTCAGCGGGTCCTGCAGCTCGTGGTAGTGCCGGCCGTCGATGCGCACGTACCCGCCGGTGGGGTGGTCCAGGCCCAGGATCATCCGCATGGTCGTGGACTTCCCGGCGCCGTTGGGCCCCAGGAATCCGGTGACGGTGCCCGGTCGCACCGTGAAGGTGAGGTCGTCTACCGCCACTTTCTCGCCGTAGCGCTTGGTCAGCCCCGCCAGCTCGATCATGCGGCCACGCTAAGGGCGCGCCGGGCCCCGCGCCACCGGGCCCCTGAGCCGTCCGGCCCAGCGTCACCCCGGCGGGACACGGCCGGCCACCGCGTCCGGAAGCCCCTTCCCCGGCGGTGAAGGCCGCGGCCGGCGCGGCGTCCGCACCCGTCCGGACACACCACAACGCCGGCCCCCACGACCGCGAGGGGTCGTGAGGGCCGGCGTCACGCTCGTGCCCGGATTCGCCGACAGTGTCCCGGTGGCCGGCGCGGGGCCCGCTCACCGGGACCGCTGCCCCCCCGGGTTACCGCGTCTGCTGCGCCGGGACTCCGCGGGAGACCGGCTCGTCCTCGGCCGGGCTGCCCGCGGCGGCCACCGCGGCACCGGTCAGCGTCGCCAGCATCTCGCGGACGTTCGTCAGCTGGGCGTTGATCGAGTCGCGGCGGTTGGTCAGCGCCGCCAGCTCACGCTCGGACTCCGAACGGATGCGGTCCGCCTTGGCGTTGGCGTCGGCCACGATGTCCTCGGCCTGGCGCTGCGCCGTCTCCACGGTCTGGCGGGCGCGGCGCTCCGCGTCGGTGCGCAGCTTCTCCGCCTCCAGACGCAGCTGCTCGGCGCGGTGCTCGATCTCCGCGAGCCGCTTCTCCGCCTTCTGCTGGCGGAGCGTCAGGTCACGTTCGGACTGCTCGCGGCGCTTGGCCAGGTTCGTCTCGAAGTCGGCGGCGGCCTGCGCGGCCTTGGCGCGGGTCTCCTCGAAGAGGGCGTCCGCCTCCTCCCGCTTGGACTGCGCGTCCTTCTGCGCCTCGGTGCGCAGCTGGGAGGCCTCGCTCTTGGCCTTCTCGACGATCCGGACGCCCTCGTCCTCGGCCCTGGCCTTGCGCTCCGCGGCGAAGGACTCGGCGTCGTTGCGGACCTGCTGCGCCGACGCCTCGGCCAGCTCACGGTGCTGCTCGGCAGCGCGCGCGGCCTCCTCACGCAGATCCTTGGCCTCCTCCTCGGCGAGGCGGAGGATCTTCTCGACCCGGGCGCCGAGACCCGCGTACGACGGTTCGGCGTCGGAGATCTGGGCCTGCGCCGTCTGCGTCTCGAGGTGGAGCTCCTCGATGCGCTTCTCCAGCATCTTGGTCTGCGCGCGGGCGTCGGCGAGGTCGGAGTCGAGCCTGGCGATGTAGTCGTCCACCTGAGCGCGGTCGTACCCACGCCGCACATGCTCGAAGCCGTAGGGGGAAGTGTCGCTCATGGGGTTCCTGTCGAATGAGACCGGTGAGGTGATAGGTCGAATCCTAGGGGCCGAAGCGGTGTGTCATCGAGCGGATACGTGTTTGATCTGGAGAATGACACCTCTTTTGGGTGGCTGACCGCCGGAGCACTTGCCAAGTACCCCGGCGAAGCCTTCGGAAGCTCCCCCGTGAGGCCCCGAATTCACCCTAAAGGCTAACCTTCTGACGACTTGCCACCCGACCGGGGTGCGCCCACCGTCGCGCCCGCCCGGACCCCGGTGTCCTTCCCGGACCCCGGCGCCTCGAAGGACTCCAGCGCCTCCAGCACATCCTGGACCCGGGAGATCTCGGCGTTGATGTCCTCGCGCCGGCGCACCAGGATCTCCAGCTCGCGCTTGCCCTCCTCGACCGTGCGCCGCGCCTCCTGGACCGCCTCCGCCTTCAGCTCCTCGGCTTCCTTGACGAGCTTCGCCTTCTTCTGCTCGGCCTCCTTGAGCAGCCCCTCGGCCTTCTTCACCGCGGCGATGCGCACCTTGCCCGCCTCGGTGTTGGCGTCCGAGACGATCTCCTTGGCCTTGGCCTGCGCCTTCGCCAACTGCTCCTCGGCGGCCTTGATCAGCGCGTCGCAGCGGTCGCCGGTCGACTTCATCGTCTCGGCGGCCTCGCGGCGGGCCCGCTCGTGCAGCTCCTCGATCTCGGTGGTGAGGCGCTGGCGCAGCTCCTCGGCGCGCTCGCGGATCTGCGTGGCGTCCCGGCGGGCACCGACCAGCAGTTCGTCCGCGTCCGTACGGGCCTTCTCCACCGCCGTGTTGCCCTGGACGGTCGCCTCGGCCAGGATCCGCTCGGCCTCCTGGCGGGCCGCGCCCACCATCGTGTCGGCCTGCGACTCCGCGTCCGCCTTGGTCTTGACCGCGTTCGCCTGCGCCTCGGTGAGCAGCTTGTCGGCCTCGGCGGTGGTCTCGGTGATCAGCTTGTCGACCTGCTCGGCCGCCTCCGAACGCCGCTTGTTCGCTTCCTGGCGGGCCTCGTCCAGGGTCCGCTCGGCCTCCTCGCGGGCGGCCGTCGTCAGCCGCTCGGCCTCCGCCGCCGCCGCGGCCTCGACCCGCTCCGACTCGATGCGGATCCGCTCGGCGCGGGCCTGGGCGGAGCCGACCGTCTCCGCGGCCTCGGCGCGCAGCCGCTCCGCGTCCCCCGTGGCGTCCGAGATCAGCTTCTCCGCCCGGGCGACGGAACGGGCCCGCACCCGCTCGGCCTCGGCGAGCGCCTCGGTCCGTACCCGCTCGGCCTCCGCGGCCGTCTCCGTGCGCAGCCGGTCCGTCTCGGCGACGGTGTCGGCCCGCAGCTGATCAGTCTCCGCGACGGTGTCCGCGCGCAGTTGATCGGTCTCCGCGACGGTGTCCGCGCGCAGCTGATCGGTCTCCGCGATGGTGTCCGCGCGCAGCCGCTCGGCCTCCGCCGCCGTCTCCGTCTGCAGCCGCTCGGCCTCCGAACGCGCCTCGGAGATCAGCGCGTCCGCCTGGGTCGCCGCGTCCGAACGGATCCGGTTGGCGTCGTCCCGGGCGTCCGCACGCGTCCGCGTGGCGTCCTGCTCGGCCTGCGCGATCGTGTCGGACGCCTCGGTCCGCACCCGCTGCGCGTGCTCGGCGACGTCCGTACGGATCCGCTCGGCCTCCGCGATGGCCTCGGACACCGTGCGCTCGGCCAGCGCCTTGGCGGCCTCGGTCTCCTCGCCCGCCTCGCGCCGCAGCCGGGCCGCGTCCTCGCTCGCCCGCTCCCGCTCGGCGTAGGCGTCGGAGCGGACCCGGTCCGCCTCCTGCTCGGCCTCCCGCTTCGTACGGTCCGCCGCGTGCTCGGCGGCCGAACGCAGCCCGGCGATCTCCTCCTGCGCCTGCTCGTGCAGCCCGGCCACGGAGTCCCGCACCTGCTGCGCGTGCTGCTCGGCGGCCGACACCATCTCGGTGGCGCGCCGGTCGGCCTCCTCCACCAGCCGGGTGGCCTCGGCCTGCGCCTCCTCCACCCGCCTGCGCGCCGACGCCAGCAGCTCCTCGCTCTGCTCGCGCGCCCGCTCCCGCTCCTGGCCGGCCTCCTGGCGGGCGGAACCGAGCAGTTCCTCGGCCTCGCGGCGGCGCCGGGCCGCCTCCTCCCGCGCGGCCTCCAGCGTCTCGGACGCCTCCGCGCCCAGCCGCTCCGCGGCGGCCTGCGCCTCGGCACGGACCCGGTCGGCGGTCTCCTGGGCCTCCGTCTTCAGGCGTTCCGCCTCGGCCGCGGCCTCCGACCGCAGCCGCACGGCGACGGCCTCGCCCTCGGCGCGGGAGGCCGACGCGTCCGCGGCGGCCTCGTCCCGCAGCCGCACGGCCTCGGCCTCCGCCTGCTGCTGGAGCGTCCGGATCCGCTCGGCGGCCTCGGCGCGCAGCCGCTCGGCCTCCTCGGCGGCCTCGCGGCGGATCCGCTCGGCCTCCTCCCGGGCGTCGGTGAGCGACTGCTCGGCGGCGGCCAGGCGCTCCTCGGCCTCGGTGTGCAGCCGGGTCAGCTCCTCGGTGGCCTCGGCCTGCCGGGCCGCCAGCGCGCGCTCGGTCTCCTCGCGCAGCCCGGTCGCGGCGCGCTCGGCCTCCGCCCGGACCGACTCGGCGTGCTCGTCCGCCTCCGTCCGGTGCCGTTCGGCCTCCGCGCGGGCGCGCTCCAGGGTCTCCTCGGCCTGCCGGCGCAGCGCGGTGGCCCGCTCGATGGCCTCGGTGCGGACCTTCTCGCTGTCCGCGGTCGCGCTGCCGCGCAGCTCGTCGGCGTCCGCCTTCGCCTTGGCCAGCAGCTCCTCGGCGGACTTCGCCGCCTCCTCGATCTGCGCCACGGCCTCGCGCCGGGCCTCCGCGCGGATCTTCTCGCCCTCGGCGACCGCGTCGGAGCGCAGCTGCTCGGCCTCGCCGCGCAGCCTGCGCGCCTCCTCCTGCAGCTCGACCGTCTTGGCGCGGTACTCCTTGGTGTCGTCCTTCGCCGCGCCCTTGAGCTGCTCGGCGATGTCGTGCGCCTCGGCGCGCAGCCGGTCCGCCTCGGCCTCGGCCTCCGAGCGGATCCGCTCGGCCTCCTCGGCCGCCGCCTTCGTGGTCTTCTTGGCGTCCTCGGACGCCTTGTTCAGCACGTCCTCGGCGGTCTTGGCCGCCTTGGACAGCTGGGTGGCCGTCTCCTCCGCGGTGACGCTGCGGGCCTTCTCCGAGGCCTCGGCGACGATCTTCTCCGCCTCGGCACGGGCGTCCGCGACCAGCTGCTCGGCCTCGGACTTCGTGCTCTCGGCCTCCTTGGTGGCCTCCTCGACCAGCCGGGCGACCTGTTCCTTGGCGGTGCGGGTGCGCTGCTCGTTGGCCGACTCCGCGCTCGCCAGTGCCTTGGCGGCGCTCTCCCTGGCCTCGGTGACCAGCTTCTCGGCCTCGGCCTGCGCCTTGCGCAGCGCCTCCTCGGCCTGTGCCATCCGCTGCTCGGCGGCCCGGCTCAGCTCGGCGCTCTGCCGGCGGGCGGCGTCCGACTCGCTGGCCGTGGTGCTGCGCAGCTGCTCGGCGTGGTCGGTGGCCTCCTGCGCCTGGGTGGAGGCCGCGTTGAGCAGGCGCTCGGCGTCGGTGCGGGCCCGGCGCAGGATCTGCTCGGCCTCCGCGCGCGCCGACTCGGCCTCGCCGCGCAGCCGCTGCCGGGCCTCGGCGGTCAGCCGCTCGGCCTCGGCGCGGGCCGCGGCCATGGCCTGCTCGGCCTCGGCGCGGGACTCGTCGAGGAGGCGGCGGGCCTGCTGCTCGGTGCGGGCGCGCAGCTGTTCGGCCCAGGCCACGTTCTCGTTGACGTGGGACTCGACGGTCTGCCGGCGCTCGGCCAGCTCCTGGTCGAGCTGCTGGCGCCGGGTCACCGCCTCCTGGTGCAGCTCGGCCTGGAGCTGGGCGGCCTGCTCGGCGTGCTCCTGGAGGATGCGCTGGGTCTGCGCCCGGGCCTGGCTCAGCTCGCGCTCGGCGTCGGCGCGGATCTGGTCGGCCTGCACCTGCGCCTGGCGCAGCAACTGCTCGGCCTGGTAACCGATGTCGGCGCTGTCGTAGGCGGGCCGGGTCATGATGGTGCGACGCGCCTCGTGCAGCTTGGCGCGCAGCACCTCGACCTGGTAGCCGAGGTCCTCGGCGTGCTGGATCGCCTTTTCCCGCTCGGTCTTCAGCCGCTCCATCTCGGCCTCGAACCGAGAGAGGTGGTCGACGTCAGCCGCCGGCTCTCGCTCCTGGCGTTCGTAGCCCCGCACTGCGCGGTCCCATCCGTCCCCTGGTCGCAAGCCTGTCCAAACGAGCTCCGTCCATCCGCCGAACGGGGCCCCCGGGGGAATGGTGTCAGATCGACGGCGGAGCATGGGCTGCTGCCCCGTCGCTCGTCCCCCGAAACCCGGACCCCGGCGCTCCCGCCTTGACGGCAGGACCGGATCGTCCCGTTGCCGGTGACGATCGCCCCCAACCCTACCGGCCCTTATGTACGTCGGTCAGTGCTCGGCCGACTCGACGGGCGCCGAAGTGACCAGTTCTGTGAGGACACCGTGGCAGTCCTTGGGGTGCAGGAAGGTGATCCGTGACCCCATGGAGCCGCGTCGCGGCTCCTCGTACAGCACGCGGACGCCCTTGTCCCGGATGTCCGCGGCGTCCGCGTCGACGTCCGCGGTGCCGAAGGCGATGTGGTGGACGCCCTCGCCGTTCTTCGCGAGCCACTTGCCCACGGCGGAATCCTCGCGGGTCGGCTCCAGGAGCTGGAGGTAGGAGGCGCCGCCGTCCGACGTCCCGTTGATCCTGAGCATGGCCTCGCGCACGCCCTGCTCCTCGTTGACCTCGGTGTGGAACACCTCGAAGCCGTACGTGGTCCGGTAGAACTCGACGGTCGCGTCGAGGTCGTGGCAGGCGATCCCGATGTGGTCGATTCGCGTCAGCATGGTTTCAGTGGAGCGCGGGCGGGGTGGTTACGCAACGTGCGCGCGATCACACCGACGGCCCGATGACGGGGCCGACCGCCGCTCAGTACATTCGAAGTAAACCCTCGTTCACTCCTCGGCTGTGCAGGCCGGTAAGGGGAATCGCAGCTCATGTCTTCTGGAAACTCCGGTACGACCGGCTCCGTGATCGTCGCCGGCGCACGCACGCCCATGGGCCGGCTGCTCGGCTCCCTGAAGTCGTTCTCCGGTGCCGACCTGGGCGGTTTCGCGATCAAGGCGGCCCTGGACCGCGCGGGCATCGGCGGCGACCAGGTGCAGTACGTGATCATGGGCCAGGTGCTCCAGGCGGGCGCCGGGCAGATCCCGGCCCGCCAGGCCGCCGTGAAGGCCGGCATCCCGATGAACGTCCCGGCGCTCACGGTCAACAAGGTGTGTCTCTCCGGCCTCGACGCGATCGCGCTGGCCGACCAGCTCATCCGCGCGGGCGAGTTCGACATCGTCGTGGCCGGCGGTCAGGAGTCCATGACCAACGCCCCCCACCTGCTGCCGAAGTCCCGCGACGGCTACAAGTACGGCGCGGTGGAGATGCTCGACGCGATGGCGTACGACGGCCTGACCGACGCCTTCGAGAACATCGCCATGGGCGAGTCGACGGAGAAGCACAACGCCCGCCTGGGCATCGGGCGCGCCGAGCAGGACGAGATCGCCGCCCTGTCCCACCAGCGCGCCGCCGCCGCCCAGAAGAACGGCGTCTTCGAGGCCGAGATCACCCCTGTGGAGATCCCGCAGCGCAAGGGCGACCCGGTGCTGTTCAGCAAGGACGAGGGCATCCGCGGCGACACCACCGCCGAGGGCCTGGGCAAGCTGCGCCCGGCCTTCACCAAGGACGGCACGATCACCGCCGGGTCCTCCTCGCAGATCTCCGACGGCGCCGCGGCCGTGGTCGTGATGAGCAGGGCCAAGGCCGAGGAGCTGGGCCTGGACTGGATCGCCGAGATCGGCGCCCACGGCAACGTGGCGGGCCCGGACAACTCCCTGCAGTCCCAGCCGTCCAACGCGATCCTGCACGCCCTGAAGAAGGAGGGCCTGGACGTCTCCGACCTCGACCTGATCGAGATCAACGAGGCGTTCGCCGCGGTGGCCGTGCAGTCAATGAAGGATCTCGGGGTGTCCACCGAAAAGGTGAACGTGAACGGCGGCGCGATCGCCCTCGGTCACCCGATCGGGATGTCCGGCGCCCGTCTGGTGCTCCACCTGGCGCTGGAGCTGAAGCGCCGGGGCGGCGGGGTCGGCGCGGCGGCGCTGTGCGGCGGCGGCGGCCAGGGCGACGCGCTGATCGTCCGGGTGCCCAAGGCCTGACGGCCGGGCTGTCCCCCGACCGACCTCTCGCCGTACGTTCGAATCGTCGTACGTGGAACACGTGAACGGAGCTGTGATGCAGGACGTCTCCTCGCTGGTGGCCCAGGCCAGGGACGGCCGGCCGCGGGCCGTGGCCCGGCTGATCTCGCTGGTGGAGGGGGCGTCCCCGCAGCTGCGGGAGGTCATGGCGGCCCTCGCGCCGCTGACCGGCAACGCCTACGTCGTCGGTCTCACCGGCTCCCCGGGGGTCGGCAAGTCGACCTCCACCTCGGCGCTGGTGACGGCGTACCGCAAGCAGGGCAAGCGGGTCGGCGTCCTCGCCGTCGACCCGTCCTCGCCGTTCTCCGGCGGCGCGCTGCTCGGTGACCGGGTGCGTATGTCGGAGCACGCCTCCGACCCGGGGGTCTACATCCGCTCCATGGCGACCCGCGGCCACCTCGGCGGCCTCGCCTGGGCCGCGCCGCAGGCCATCCGGGTGCTGGACGCGGCGGGCTGCGACGTGATCCTGGTCGAGACGGTCGGCGTCGGCCAGTCGGAGGTGGAGATCGCCTCCCAGGCCGACACCAGCGTCGTCCTCCTGGCCCCCGGCATGGGGGACGGCATCCAGGCGGCCAAGGCCGGGATCCTGGAGATCGGCGACGTCTACGTCGTCAACAAGGCCGACCGGGACGGCGCGGACGCCACCGCCCGCGAGCTGAACCACATGCTGGGCCTCGGCGAGGCCCGCGGTCCCGGCGACTGGCGTCCGCCCATCGTCAAGACCGTGGCGGCCCGGGCGGAGGGTGTCGACGAGGTCGTCGAGGCCCTGGAGAAGCACCGGGCCTGGATGGAGGAGCGGGGCGTCCTGACCGAGCGCCGCCGTGCCCGCGCGGCCCGCGAGGTGGAGACCATCGCGGTCACCGCCCTGCGCGAACGCATCGGCGACCTGCACGGCGACCGGCGTCTGAGCGCGCTGTCCGAGCGGATCGTCGCGGGCGAACTGGACCCGTACCGCGCGGCCGACGAACTGGTGGCGGGCCTGACCCAGGGCTGAACCGCCCGCGGCGGGGCGCGCGGGAACGGGGGAGTGCCACGGCAGCCTGCACCGGCCCCCCGCCGGCGCGGGGGCCCGCCACGCCCTCCGCCCCCCCGGCGCGAGCACCGGGTCCGACGGAGGGGCTGTCCGACGGCGGCCGGGTCCCCACCGGAGGAGTTGCCCCGGCGCAGTGCCCGGGGCTGCCGCCGTGGTGGGTCCGGGGCCGTCCGGTGGCGTCTGCCGCGGGCCCCGGACAGGACCAGGGGCTTACGGGCGTCCCCGCTGCCCCCGCAGGTGCTCCGCGATGGGCTTCAGCGCCTTGTCCAGTTCCGTCAGCGCCTCCGGGTCCAGCAGGTCGATGAAGTGCCGCCGCACCGACGCCACGTGGTGCGGCGCGACCTTCCGCATCGTCTCCATGCCGTGCTCCGTGAGGACGGCGTACAGCCCGCGGCGGTCGGACTCGCAGTTCTCGCGGCGCACCAGGTCCGCGTTCTCCATGCGGGTGATCTGGTGCGAGAGGCGGCTCTTGGACTGGAGGGTGGCGGACGCGAGGTCGCTCATCCGCATCCGTACGTCCTCGGACTCGGAGAGGTTCACCAGGATCTCGTAGTCGTTCATCGTCAGGCCGAACGGCTGCAGGTCCTTCTCGAGCTGGTACGTCAACAGCCTGTTGACCTCCAGGTGGGTGCGCCAGGCGCACTGCTCCGCATCGGTCAGCCAGCGCGTGGCCGTCTCGGTCTCCATGAATGAAGTCTACCTAAGAAGTTGAAAGGCGAACTAGTGAGGGGTGGTGTGACGGCGCGCACGCGTTCGAGCCGTCACACTCCGCAGACTACCGCTCACAGCCCGAAGCGACGCTGGAGGTCTCCGAGCTGTCCGGGAAGGCGCGGTGCGCCGGCCTGCTGTCCCGGCCCTGCCGGGCCCGCCCCGCCGGGCACCCCGGGCTCGTTCGGCGGGGCTCCCACGGCCTGCTCCGCCATCAGGGCCTCCGACGACTGGAGCAGCACCGTCCCGGCCCCGACGAACTCGAACTGGTGCTCCTCCCCGGAGGCGCCGCCGAGCCCCGTCATCGCACGTAGACCGCCCAGGACGCCGGTCATGTACCCGTGGTCGTAGTGGTGGCACGGCGAGGGGCAGTCGGCCCAGCCGACGAGTGCCTGCGGGTCCACCCGGATCGGGGGTTCCATGAAGACCACCGGCCCGTTCGACGCGGCCACGAACTTTCCGGTCCCGATCAGCGTCAGGAAGCCCGGCACGATCGACTGCTTCAGCGCGAGACTTGGCTGAAAAGCAAGCAGGTTGCCCGAGCGAATGGTCAGGTTGCCGTCGTCCAGGTCGAAGGAGTTGACGTCGAAGGCCCGGTCGGCGAGGAGCATCTTGCCCGAGCCCTCCGCCACCACCCAGTCCGCGGCGTGCAGAGGCGAATGGAACGACGTCCGCACCAGGCGGTCCAGCCGCCCGTGCCCGAAGCCATTGAACTCGATCGCCCCGTAATAGGCGATCATCTTCCCCTTCTGGAGGAACCACTGACTTCCCTTCAGCTCCACGCAGAAGGTGTAGTGGTTGACGTTGTCGTCGGCCGGCAGGGTCATCGGGTCGTACACCACGGGCCCGGCGCCGGGCGTTCCGTACGCGCTCACAGCTTCTCCTCCGACGCCTGGACGTAGACCATGCCGCTGCCGCTCAGCTCCAGCTGGAACGCCTCCCCGGACCCCCGCCCCACCATGTCCCGCCAGCCCAGCGCGGCCGACAGCTTGTTGCGGACCTCGCCGTGGTGGGCGACGTAGGCCTGCGGGTCCACGTGGACCGGGCGCTGCGGGGTGATCGGGATCTCCAGGACCCCGCCGTGCGCCATGACCGCCACCGCGCCGTGCCCCTTCAGCGTGGTCGTGAACAGTCCCTGGCCCGTCACCTGACCGCGCACCATGCCCATGACCCCGCCCTGCGAGCCCATGAACATCGTGCCCTGCTGGAGGGTGCCCTCGAAGGCGAGCAGGCGGTCCGCCTCCACGTACAGCGTGTCGCCGGACAGGCCGATCACCTGGACGTGGTGCCCGCCGTGCCCGAAGAAGACCGTGCCGCTGCCCTCCACGGTCATCAGGGGCGTCGCCTCGCCCGCCACCCTGCGCCCGATCATGGACATCAGGCCGCCCTGACCGCCCTGGATGTTCGGGGTGAACGAGACGTCGCCCCGGTACGCCAGCATCGCGCCCCGCTGACTGAACAGCCGCTGCCCCGGCACCACGGTGGCCTCGACCATCTTCGAGTTGATCTCACGGAAGGTCATCTCACACGTCCCCCGCGATCGTGTTCCGCTCGCTCGGCTGCACGTACACCAGGCCGTCCCCCTCGAAGCGGATCTGGAAGGCCTCCCCGCCGCCCTCGCCGAGGAAGGTGCGGAAGGTCACGCCGGACTGGAACGTCTGCCGCAGGTTCCCCTGGTGCGCGATGTACGCGCCGGGGTCGACGGTCAGCGGGTACTGGGCGCTCACCCGCAGCACCACGGCCGGCCCGTCCGACATGATCGCCGCCTGGCCGTGGCCCTCGACGGTGGTCGTGAACAGCCCGTTGCCCTGCGAGGCGCCGCGCAGCCCGGTGAACGTCGTCCCCGTTCTCAGGGCGGCGTCGGTCGCGAGCAGGTTGCTCGACTCCACGTACAGCTTCTCCCCCTGGAGCCGGACGAGATTGATCTCGGACGCCCGGTCCGCGAACCAGCAGGTCCCCTGCCCCCGCACCTCCATCACGGTCATCTGCTCACCGGTGAGCCGCCGCGTCACCATCCCGCGCAGGCCCTCACCGCCACCTGTCAGCTTCTTGAAGGCCATCTGCCCGTCGTACGCGACCATCGAGCCGTTCTTCGCCTTCACGGCGTCCCCGGTCATGTCGACGGCGAGCACCTTGCTGCCTTGCAGTCGGAACATCGCCACGCACAGAAGGTAGCGGCGAAGGGGGAGGAGAAGACAGGTCCCACGGGTGGAGACGGCCCCTGAGCGGCCCCCTAGGGGCTGTCCGCCCCCGGAGGTTTGCCACAATGGACGAAACTTTGTGCCTGCGTTCACAAACCCGGCCGCAGCTCCCGTGTCTCTCCCACCGAAGGTGACCTGTGGACATCAAGACCGCCACCGCCCTCCGCCGCCTCCGCCTGGTCTCCGCCCCCGAGGCGGTGAGCTTCATCCTCCTGCTGGTCTGCTCGGTCCTGAAGCGGACGACCGACTTCAACGCGGTCCCCGCGATGGGCTCGATCCACGGCGTCCTCTTCGTCCTCTACGTGATCTTCTGGGCCGACGCCTGGAACCGCACCAAGTGGCCGCTGAAGACCGCCGCCCTCTACTTCGTCCTGTCGGTCCTGCCCACCGGCGGCTTCTTCGCCGAGCGCAAGCTCAAGCGCGAGGCCGAGGACGCGGTCATCGCCTCCCGCGCCCGCCGCGAGGGAGTGGTGAACGCGTGATCGTCGCCTTCTCCGTGACCCCGCTGGGCGTCGGCGAGGACGTGGGCGAGTACGTCGCCGACGCCGTCCGCGTCGTCCGCGCGTCCGGCCTGCCGCACCGCACCGACGCCATGTTCACCTCGATCGAGGGGGAGTGGGACGAGGTGATGGACGTGGTCCGGCGCGCCGTCGCCGCGGTGGAGGCCCGCGCTCCCCGCGTCTCCCTCGTCCTCAAGGCGGACATCCGCCCCGGCGTGACGGACGGCCTCACCTCAAAGGTGGAGACGGTCGAACGGCACCTGGCCGGGGAGTAGCCCCCGCCGGCACCCCGCACCGAGTCCGGGGCGGTCACGCACCACCCGTGAGACCGCCCCGGGCCACGCCGGCGTCCCTGACCGCCGCCGTGCCCGTCCCCGCCGTCCGCCCGCCGCTGCGCCCGTGCGACGCCCGCCACCGTGGCCCAGCCCAGCCCAGCCCTCCGCTGGGACCGCGCCGCGCCCGGGCCTCAGCCCGTCGCCGCGGGCCCGGCGCGCCGCCCCCGCGTCCCCGGCCCGCTCACCGCGCCTCACCCCCGGACGCCGCCAGTGCCATCCCCAGCGGTGTCCGCTCGTACAGCACCCGGTGCCCGTACCGCCGTGCCGTGAGCAGCCCCGCGTCCCGCAGCACCGTCAGATGCGCGGACACCGACGACGGGGCCAGCCCGAGCCGGTGCGCCAGGTCCGACGTCGTCGCCGGGTCGGTCAGCGCGCCCAGCACCGCCGCCCGCCCCCGCCCCAGCAGCCGTACCAGCGCCTGTGTCCCCGCCGTGCCCGGCTCGGTCCACAGCCCCGCCAGGCCCCGCGCCGGATACGCCAGCGTCGGCTGCCACGGAGGTTCGAAGCCGCTGATCACCTCCGGCCAGGAGAACACGCTCGGCAGCAGCACCAGCCCCTGCCCGGCCAGATCGCGGCCGTGCTCGCCGTGCCAGTCCACGGTCAGCGTCCGCCCGTCCCAGGACAGCCGGCGGTCCAGCTCGGGCAGCAGCACCTCCAGCCCGACCTCGGCCAGCCGCCGCGAGTGGAAGGCGATGTCGGCCTCCAGCAGCGCCCGCAGCCGCGGCCACTCCGGCTCCACCAGCACCCGCCACGCGGCTTCCAGCAGGTCCGCCAGCTCCCGCACCGCCCGCTCCGGATCGGCCAGCAGCGCCCGGCCGGCCGCCGACGCCAGCGCGCCTGGCGTGTCCGCCAGGGCCCGCTCCAGGTCCTCCCGGGCCGCCACCGGATCGGCCGCCCGCACCGCGGCGATCTCCTCCTCGAACGTCGCCGCGGGACCCAGCGGCGGCGGCCCCAGGAAGTCCGGGCTGTGCCCGCGCCGCGGCATGAGCAGCCACAGCGGCGCCAGGTCCAGCCCGCGGGCCGCCTCCCGGATGCGCCGCAGCCACTGCGGGTGGTAGCCGTGCCGGTCCGGCCGCCCCAGCGTCCGCACCGCCTCCTGCGTCTCCCACAGCGGTGACAGCGCGAACCGGCACCGCAGCAGGTCGTCGTCGCCGAAACGCAGACGGAACGGCATGCGCACACCCCAGGAGAGGAAGATTCGGTCTGAGCCGAAAGACTAGGGTCCACGGCGGTGCGGCCGCACGCTGCCGTGCATGTCCCAGCGCTACACCCAGGTCTTCGCCGTCCCCGAGTTCCGCGCCGTCTTCGCCGCGCACGCCCTCTCCCTGCTCGGCGTCATCGTCAGCGAGATCGCCCTGTCCGTCCTCGTCTACGACCTCACCGGCTCGCCCCTGCTCAGCGCCCTCACCTTCGCGCTCGGCTTCCTGCCGTACGTCGTCGGCGGCACGCTCCTGGCCGGGCTCGCCGACCGCTTCCCGGCCCGCCGGGTCCTCGTGACGTGCGACCTGGTGTGCGCGGCGTGCGTGGCGCCCATGGTCGCGCCCGGGGCGCACATCGGCGTCCTGCTCGCACTGCGATGCGCCCTCGCCGTCGTCTCACCGGTGTTCCAGGGCACGCGCATGGCGACCCTCGCCGACATCCTCGGCGACGGCGACCTGTTCGTCCTGGGCCGCTCCCTGCTGCGGATCGTCTCGCAGAGCGCGCTGCTCGTCGGCTACGGCCTCGGCGGCCTGCTGCTCACCGTGGTCAGCCCCCGGCACGCGCTGCTGGTCACCGTGGGCACCTTCCTGGCCTCCGCCGCACTGCTCCGCCTCGGCACCCGGCACCGCACCGCGCGCACCGGGCAGCCCGGTGCCCTGGTGGGCGACTCGCTGCGCGGGGCCCGGCGGGTGCTCGCCGACCGCAGGATTCGCGTCCTGCTCCTGCTCTTCTGGGTGCCGCCCGCGTTCTCGGTGGTGCCCGAGGCCCTGGCGGCCCCGTACGCCGCGGCGCTCGGCACCGGATCCACCGGGCTCGGCCTGCTGATGTGCGCGCTGCCCGTCGGCACCGTGGCCGGCGAGCTGTACGCGGGCTCGCGGCTGGTGCCCGCGGCCCGCGAACGCATCGCGCTCCCGCTGGTCGGCCTCGCGCTGCTGCCCTACCTCGGCTACGCCCTCCACCCCGGCCTCGCGCTCTCCCTGCTCCTGCTCCTGGTCTCCGGCGCCGGGTCGGCGTACACGCTGGGCCTGGACCAGTGGTTCGTCGCCGCCGTCCCCGAGGAGCTGCGCGGGCGCGCGATGACCCTGCTCACCGCCGGGCTCATGACCGTCCAGGGCGTGGGCATGGCCCTGGCGGGGGTCGCGGCCGAGTTCGCCGGGGTGCGTGCGACGGTCGCGGGGGCGGGGGCCCTGGGCACGGTGGCCTGCCTGCTGCTGGCCGGCGCCGCCCGGCGCACCACGGCTCCCGCGCAGGCCGCCCCGAAGGCCCGTACGGACCGCCCCGCGGGGTCCCGCGCGGACCGCCCGGACCGAAAGGCGAGACGGGGCTGACCACGATATGACCGGCGGGTAGGGTCTGGTGCCGTGCCGAAGCCCCTCAGTCTCCCCTTCGACCCCATCGCACGCGCCGACGACCTCTGGAAGCAGCGGTGGGGAAACGTGCCGTCCATGGCGGCGATCACCTCCATCATGCGCGCGCACCAGATCCTGCTGGCCGAGGTCGACGCGGTGGTCAAGCCGTACGGGCTGACGTTCGCGCGCTACGAGGCGCTGGTGCTGCTCACCTTCTCCAAGGCCGGCGAACTGCCGATGTCCAAGATCGGTGAGCGGCTCATGGTGCACCCCACGTCCGTCACGAACACCGTGGACCGCCTGGTCAGGTCCGGCCTGGTCGCCAAGCGCCCCAACCCCAACGACGGCCGCGGCACCCTCGCCGTCATCACCGACAAGGGCCGCGAGGTGGTCGAGTCGGCCACCCGCGACCTGATGGCGATGGACTTCGGCCTGGGCGCCTACGACGCCGAGGAGTGCGCGGAGATCTTCGCCATGCTGCGGCCCCTGCGCGTGGCCGCGCGCGACTTCGACGAGGGCTGACGCCCCGGCCGCGGGCGGTGCGACCCCGGGCAAGATCTCCCGGAACGGACGGTTACGCTCGACTCCATGAAGAAGAGCGTGCTGACCCGCTACCGCGTCATGGCCTACGTCACCGGCGTGCTGCTGGTCCTGCTGACCCTCGGCGTCATCGCCAAGTACGGCCTCCAGATCGACGGCGCGGCGAAGTTCACCACCGTCATCGGTATCGCGCACGGCTGGCTGTACGTGATCTACCTGGTCGTCGCCTTCGACCTGGGCTCCAAGGCGAAGTGGCCGGTGGCCAAGCAGCTGTGGGTGCTGCTCGCCGGGACCGTGCCCACCGCCGCCTTCTTCGTCGAGCGCAGGATCAGCCGCGAGCTGGAGGCGAAGGTCACCGACCGCGCTCCGGCGGTCGCCGAGGCGTAACCGCACCGCCGTACCGCACGCGTACGGCGGTCAGCCGTCGACTTTTACTAGGACG
This sequence comes from Streptomyces sp. Xyl84, assembly GCF_059731885.1. NCBI lineage: Bacteria > Bacillati > Actinomycetota > Actinomycetes > Kitasatosporales > Streptomycetaceae > Streptomyces > Streptomyces sp. Xyl84. The sequence continues at coordinate 2,357,894 of NZ_AP029182.1, read as the reverse complement.
TCCTAGTAAATTTGGAGCATGGACGCTGACGCCATCGCAGAGGGCCGCCGACGCTGGCAGGCCCGGTACGACGCCGCGCGCAAGCGCGATGCTGACTTCACCACGCTCTCCGGCGACCCCGTGGAGCCGGTGTACGGGCCCCGGCCGGGGGACGAGTACGAGGGCTTCGAGCGGATCGGCTGGCCCGGCGAGTACCCCTTCACCCGCGGGCTGTACCCGACCGGCTACCGCGGGCGGACCTGGACCATCCGCCAGTTCGCCGGGTTCGGCAACGCCGAGCAGACCAACGAGCGCTACAAGATGATCCTCGCCGCGGGCGGCGGCGGTCTCTCGGTCGCCTTCGACATGCCCACGCTCATGGGCCGCGACTCCGACGACCCGCGCTCGCTCGGCGAGGTCGGCCACTGCGGGGTGGCCATCGACTCCGCCGCCGACATGGAGGTCCTGTTCAAGGACATCCCGCTCGGCGACGTCACCACCTCGATGACGATCAGCGGGCCCGCGGTGCCCGTCTTCTGCATGTACCTGGTCGCCGCCGAGCGCCAGGGCGTGGACCCCGCCGTCCTCAACGGAACCCTCCAGACGGACATCTTCAAGGAGTACATCGCCCAGAAGGAGTGGCTCTTCCAGCCCGAGCCGCACCTGCGCCTCATCGGTGACCTGATGGAGCACTGCGCCTCGAACATCCCCGCCTACAAGCCGCTGTCCGTCTCCGGCTACCACATCCGCGAGGCCGGGGCGACGGCCGCGCAGGAGCTGGCGTACACCCTCGCGGACGGCTTCGGCTACGTCGAGCTGGGCCTCAGCCGCGGCCTCGACGTGGACGTCTTCGCGCCCGGCCTGTCCTTCTTCTTCGACGCGCACGTCGACTTCTTCGAGGAGATCGCCAAGTTCCGCGCGGCCCGCCGCATCTGGGCCCGCTGGATGCGCGACGTGTACGGCGCGCGGACCGACAAGGCGCAGTGGCTGCGCTTCCACACCCAGACCGCCGGTGTCTCGCTCACCGCCCAGCAGCCGTACAACAACGTCGTGCGCACCGCCGTCGAGGCGCTCGCGGCCGTGCTCGGCGGCACCAACTCCCTGCACACCAACGCCCTGGACGAGACCCTCGCGCTGCCCAGCGAGCAGGCCGCCGAGATCGCGCTGCGCACCCAGCAGGTGCTGATGGAGGAGACCGGCGTCGCCAACGTCGCCGACCCGCTGGGCGGTTCCTGGTACGTCGAGCAGCTGACGGACCGGATCGAGGCGGACGCCGAGAAGATCTTCGACCAGATCAAGGAGCGCGGTCTGCGCGCCCACCCCGACGGCAGGCACCCGATCGGGCCGGTCACCTCCGGCATCCTGCGGGGCATCGAGGACGGCTGGTTCACGGGCGAGATCGCCGAGTCGGCGTTCCGCTACCAGCAGGCGCTGGAGAAGGGCGACAAGCGGGTCGTCGGCGTCAACACGGCGACCGGCTCCGTCACCGGGGACCTGGAGATCCTTCGGGTCAGCCACGAGGTGGAGCGCGAGCAGGTGCGGGCGCTCGGCGCGCGCCGCGGCGCGCGCGACGACGCGGCGGTACGGGCGTCGCTGGACGCCATGCTGGCCGCGGCGCGGTCGGGGGCCAACATGATCGAGCCGATGCTCCGGGCCGTGCGCGCCGAGGCGACGCTGGGCGAGATCTGCGGGGTGCTGCGCGACGAGTGGGGGGTGTACACGGAGCCGGCCGGGTTCTGAAGCGGCTCGGCGGGCGCGGGGCGGCGGTCAGGAGGGCGTGCGGCGACGGGACGCCGCCGCCGCGGTGAGACCGCCGCCACCGGTGCCGCCCCGCGCCCGCCCCGGGGCATCCACGGCGTCGGCCGCTCGCTCACCCGCCCGCGCGGGCGCCCCCTCACGAGGACGCGGCGCCCAGCCCCAGCAGCAGCACGCGGGTGAAACTGCGGACCCACTCCTCGTCGGCGGGTTCCGCGCTGACCAGGGTGCGGTGGACGACCGCGCCCGCGACGACGTCGAAGATGAGGTCGGCGGTGCGGACGGCTTCCCGCGGGTCCGTCTCCGGGGGGAGTTCGCCGCGGGCCTGCGCCCGTGCCCGGCCCTCGAGGACCAGCCGCTTCTGACGCTCCACGATCGAGCCGCGGATCCGCTCGCGCAGCGCGTCGTCGCGGGTCGACTCGGCGACGACGGCCATCAGCCCGTTCTTGGCCTCCGGCCGGGCCAGGATCGCCGCGAACTGCAGGACCACGCCCTCGATGTCGGCCGCCAGGCTGCCGAGGTCGGGCAGCCGCAGCTCGTCGAAGAGTTCGGCCACGGCGTCGACGACCAGCTCGTTCTTGCCCGCCCAGCGGCGGTACAGCGTCGTCTTCGCAACCCGGGCCCGGGTGGCGACGTCTCCCAGGGTGAGCTTCGACCAGCCCAGCTCCACCAGGGCCGCACGCGTGGCGGCCAGGATGGCCGCGTCCGCGGCGGCGCTGCGCGGGCGGCCGGCGCGGGAGGGCGGGGTGCGGCTCTGCATCCCCTGACCCTAACCGGCCGTCTCGCGGCCCTGACCGGCCGGGAAACCGGTGGGACCTGTGGAGTGGTGAGGGAGATCACCGGGAGACGGTTTCGCGGAGGCACCCGGTGCCATTACGCTACGGGTCGTAGCGAAAGCACGGGTGTGGCCCGTGCGAGCGACGACCACGAGAGCACCGACCACCAGAGCACCACGCACGCGGCACACCCGGTCATCCCCTATGACCGGCACCCAGCACGGACCATCAGAAACCGGCGCCCGGTGGGGACCAGGCACCCGGCACGGTCCGGTTCATCCGGCCGTTTTCACTCAGACACGCGGAACGGGGGAGGATAGACGCATGCAGCCACGGAACATGTCCATGAGCGGAGTCGTCGACCTCGCCGCGGTGAAGGCGGCCCAGGAGGCCAAGGCGAAGGCGGAGCAGGCGCGCGCCCAAGCGGCCCGTGAAGGCGGGGCGGGGGCCGTGTCGCCCGCCGACCTCGTCATCGACGTCGACGAGGCCGGCTTCGAACGCGATGTCCTGCAGCGCTCCGCCGAGGTACCGGTCGTCATCGACTTCTGGGCCGATTGGTGCGAGCCCTGCAAGCAGCTGAGCCCGGTCCTGGAGCGGCTGGCCGTCGAGTACAACGGGCGCATCCTCCTCGCCAAGATCGACGTCGACGCCAACCAGATGCTGATGCAGCAGTTCGGGATCCAGGGGATCCCCGCGGTCTTCGCGGTGGTCGCCGGGCAGGCCCTGCCCCTCTTCCAGGGCGCGGCGGGCGAGGCGCAGATCCGCCAGACCCTGGACCAGTTGGTGCAGGTCGGCGAGGAGCGCTTCGGCCTGACCGGCCTCACCGTCGACCCGGACGCCGTACCGGGCGGCCAGGCGCCCGTACAGGCCCCGGCCGCCGGTCCGTACGAGTCGCTGCTCAACGCGGCGGCGCAGGCGCTGGACGCCGGTGACCTCGGCGGCGCGGTCCAGGCGTACAAGAACGTGCTGGCCGAGGACCCCGCCCACCCCGAGGCCAAACTGGGCCTCGCGCAGGCCGAGTTGCTCCAGCGGGTGCAGAACCTCGACCCGCAGAAGGTCCGTCAGGAGGCGGCCGAGAAGCCCTCGGACGTGCAGGCGCAGATCTCCGCCGCCGACCTGGACCTGGTGGGCGGTCATGTGGAGGACGCCTTCGGCCGGCTCATCGACACCGTACGGCGCACCGCGGGCGAGGACCGGGACGCGGCGCGGCTGAGGCTGCTGGAGTTGTTCGAGGTCGTCGGCGCGGAGGACCCCCGGGTGAGCGAGGCGCGCCGGGCGCTGGCACGGGCCCTGTTCTGACCCCCGTGGGGGCCGCGGCGCCGACCAGTCGCTAAACGCCAGGGCCTGTGATGCCCGGGTGAAAGATCTGCCGACGAGTCACCACAGCGGCCGCGCTTTGCCAAAACTTGGCAATCGCGGCCGCTGTTACTGCGAGTAAATGCAGGCTTTCGGTCTGCCCGGTTCCGTCCGGGGATCAACCTCTTTGTTCTGCCCATTGTTGCGACCCACTGTCGCCGTTCGCGATCAGTGCGTCGAACGACGGTTATCCGGCCGTTACTAGCGAGTAACGAACCCCCTTGTGCGGGCGGCGAGAATGCACCACGATCGGCGACGCTCGGTCCATTCCCGTACCCCGGCAGCCGGCCGGGACGCGGGACGTGTGGGTCCCCACCGAGCAGGGCCGGCGACAGTGGCGCCGGACCTAGGACAGGGGGGTCTTCGCCGTCCGGCGAAGCCTGTCCAGCAGGGTTGTGCGTGATGCGTGTCAGGCGCGACCAGTGGTTGTCGCTCGGGGGTGATCGCCGGTGATTCGGGCGCGTTGAGCGCCACCGAGCGCGGGCGCTCTCCTTCCCGAGGACGTAGCACTTCTCCCATCCCTGCCCGGCCGAGCCCCCGTCGGGGGCGGGCCGAGGCCAGGAGATGTACGTCCGAGAAGGAGGAAATATGGAGTCCCAGGTGCGTGGCGGGACCAGATGGAAGCGGTTCGCTGTGGTCATGGTGCCCAGCGTTGCCGCCACGGCGGCGATAGGCGTGGCCCTGGCCCAGGGCGCGCTGGCCGCTTCGTTCAGTGTGTCGGGGCAGGAGTTCAAGGTCTCGACCGCCGAGCTGCACGGCAACGGCTTCACGCAGTACGGAGCAATCGACTCCGGTTACACGCTCTCGGGTCAGAAGGTCGACCGCCCGGTGGCGGTGTCGTCGTTCGACGACGCGAGGATCGTGAAGCTCTGCCAGTCGGTCGTCACGCCGAACATCCCGGTGATCGGGTCCATCACCCTGCGGCTGGACGCGGGTGACAGCAAGGACGAGAACCACCAGGTCAAGGCCGACAACCTGTACATGGATGTCTCGGACCTCAAGGCCGACGCCGAGTTCCACAACATCGACATCGGTGTGGCCGCCGGCGACACGGGCGACCGGGACAAGGGCGGCAAGGGCATCGGTATGAAGGGCGGCAAGGAGCGGGCCAACCCGTTCGGCTTCGCCCAGCAGGCGACGAAGGCGGACCTTTTCGGCGTGCACTCGACGGCTTGGGCGACCACGGCCGGGACCTTCACCCTGTCCGGTCTGCACATGTCCCTGTCGCAGGGCACGAAGGCCGAGTGCTTCTAGCCACACGGTGACGGGCGGGGGGAGGCCGAAGGCGCCCCCCGCTCGGCCACTGGTCGCCGGAGGCCTCACACACCCCCCACATCTCCAACGCACCACCACCCACAGCAACGCTGCACCAGGGAGCTGTTTTCCATGAGCGCCGAGACTTCCGCCGTGCCCGGCCAGTTCACCCGCCGCAGGCTGCAGTTCCGTGCCTGGCGGGGCAGTCGGCCGTTCTGGGCCGGCCTGTTCGTCTTGCTCGCCGGCTTCCCGATCATGTACTTCCCGTACGCGCATCTCCAGGTCGGCCACCTGACGATGGCGATGGCCACCACCGCGGGCGCGGGGTCCCTGATCATCGGCGTGCTGCTCGTGGTCCTCGGCATCAGCCTCTGGTTCCAGAAGCACATCCGGGTCTTCGCGGGTGTCGCGTCGATCCTGCTGGGGCTGGTGTCTCTCCCCGTCTCCAATTTCGGCGGTTTCATCATGGGCTTCCTGTTCGCCCTCGTCGGCGGCGCGATGGCCGTCTCCTGGGCGCCGGGCGTACCGCCCGCGCCCAAGGACGCCGAGGACACGGACGGCCCGGGCGCGATGGGGGAGTCGAACGACCTGTCAGGAACGAGCCCGGCGAACGGGGCGAACGGGAGGCACAGTGCCGGCTGACGAGGTGACCCACGGGGCTGATGTGGAAGAGTCCCGTGCGAGAACCGGGCCGCGCCACGCGGCACCCAAGAGGCCGCTGTTCACCAGGTTCCACATGCCGGCGGGCAAGGCGATAGCGACCGTGGCGATGCCCACGGCGGTCCTCATGGGGATGGGCTTCACGTCCTCGCTGGCGCTGGCCGACACCAACCACACGCCGAACACCTCGGCGTCGTCGTCCGAGACGATGTCGCCGGAGGACTACAAAAAGTGTGTCGAGGCGCTGGAGAAGTCCAAGGACGACTCCTCTGCCTCGCCGTCCCCTTCCGCCTCCGCGAGCGCCACCGACTCCGCGAAGGACAAGGACAAGGCGACGGGCGAGGAGACGGACAAGGGCACGGAGGGGAACAAGGCGGAGGACGGCAAGGGCGCCACGCCCTCTCCCTCGGCCACCGCCTCCACCGGCAAGCCGGACACGAAGGACGACGCCGTCTCGGGTACGGCCTCTTCGTCGGATTCAGGTTCCGACGACAAGGCGCAGCCCACGGCGTCCGCCACCGCGTCCCCGTCCCCCTCGGCCACGGCGACCAAGAACGGCGGCCTGCTCGGCGGCCTCGGTGACGCCCTCGGCGACCTCCTGACCGGCGGCAAGCAGGACACGCAGCCCAGCAACCAGGCCACCACCCCGTCCCCGTCCGCCACCCCCTCGGCGGACGGGACGAAGAAGGACCTGGGCCAGGCCGCGTCCGACACCGTCAAGGACACCACGAAGAAGGTCACCGACACGGTCGACGGCACCGTGAAGGGCGCGACCGACGCGGCGTCCAAGGCGGCCGAGGACACCACCGGCGCGGTCAAGGACACCGTGAAGGGCACGGTGGACGACGCCACGAAGAAGGCCGGGGACGCCGTCGACGGGGTCACCTCCTCGCCCAGCCCGTCCGCGAGCGCGAGCACGGACCCGGCTGACTGCCCGGCGGCCACCGACGCGCAGGGCGGCGTCGACAACACGATGCCCCTGGCGGACGACCCGTGGTACCTGGACGCCAGTTCGCTGACGCTCAAGAGCGCCAGCTACAAGGGGGTCGTCCAGGTCAGGACCGCCAACGGCAGCGTCAAGAAGGTCCTGAAGTACGTCATATCCGCGGGCACCGACATCGGGGACCTGCACCAGACGGTGAAGGACAAGCAGGCCGGCAAGACGTATCACGTGCAGGCGGCCAAGGGATCGATGTCCAAGATCACCGGCGGCGACACGGTGATGTACACCGAGAGCATCTCCGGCAACCTGCTCGGACTGCTGCCCATCACGTTCAGCCCGGACAGCCCGCCCCCGCTGGACATCCCGCTGATCTACTTCACCAAGGTCCACGTGGTCCAGGCGGCCCAGTTCGGCGGCAACCTGAACATCCCCGGAATGCACGTCTACACCACCGACGGCGTCTGAACGCCGCACCGAGCCCGTTCCGGGAGCCGCACACCGAGGGCGCCCCCGCCGATCCCGGCGAGGGCGCCCTCGAACGTGTACGGAGCCCGTACGTCCCGCGTGACGCGGACGTCAGTCGCGCTGGCCGCCGCCCAGGTGGTGGACGCGGACCATGTTCGTGGTGCCGGGGACCCCGGGCGGGGAGCCGGCGGTGATGATCACGACGTCGCCCTCGTTGAACCGCTTGAGCTTGATCAGCTCCTGGTCGACCAGGTCGACCATCTCGTCGGTGCTGTTGACGAAGGGGACCACGTGCGACTCCACGCCCCAGCTGAGCGCCAGCTGGTTGCGGGTGGACTCGTCGGTGGTGAAGGCGAGGATCGGCTGGGTCGCGCGGTAGCGGGACAGCCGGCGGGCCGTGTCGCCGGACTGGGTGAAGGCCACCAGGCCCTTGCCGCCCAGGAAGTCGGCGATCTCGGCGGCGGCACGGGCCACCGAGCCGCCCTGCGTGCGCGGCTTCTTGCCCGGGACCAGCGGCTGCAGGCCCTTGGAGAGCAGCTCCTCCTCGGCCGCGACGACGATCTTCGACATCGTCTTGACGGTCTCGATCGGGTACGCGCCCACGCTCGACTCGGCGGACAGCATCACCGCGTCGGCGCCGTCCAGGATGGCGTTGGCGACGTCGGAGGCCTCGGCGCGGGTCGGACGGGAGTTGGTGATCATCGACTCCATCATCTGGGTCGCCACGATCACCGGCTTGGCGTTGCGCCGGCACAGCTCGATCAGGCGCTTCTGCACCATCGGGACCTTTTCGAGCGGGTACTCGACGGCCAGGTCACCGCGGGCCACCATCACGCCGTCGAACGCCATCACGACGTCCTGCATGTTCTCGACCGCCTGCGGCTTCTCCACCTTGGCGATGACGGGGACGCGGCGGCCCTCCTCGTCCATGACGCGGTGGACGTCGGCGACGTCCTTGGCGTCGCGGACGAAGGACAGCGCCACCATGTCGCAGCCCATGCGGAGCGCGAAACGCAGGTCCTCGACGTCCTTGTCGGACAGCGCGGGCACGTTCACCGCCGCGCCGGGCAGGTTGATGCCCTTGTGGTCGGAGATGACACCGCCCTCGATGACGATCGTCTTCACCCGCGGGCCCTCGACGTCCAGGACCTTCAGCTCGACGTTGCCGTCGTTGATCAGGATCTGGTCGCCGCGCGAGACGTCACCCGGCAGCCCCTTGTACGTCGTGCCGCAGATCTGCTTGTCGCCCGGGACGTCCTCGGTGGTGATCGTGAACTCGTCACCCCGCTCCAGCTCGACCGGGCCCTCGGCGAAGGTCTCCAGCCGGATCTTCGGGCCCTGCAGGTCGGCGAGGACGGCGATGGCCCGGCCGGTCTCCTTGGACGCGGCACGGACGCGGTCGTACCGGCCCTGGTGCTCGGCGTGCGTGCCGTGGCTGAAGTTGAAGCGGGCCACGTTCATGCCGGCTTCGATCAGCGCGACGAGCTGCTCGTGGGAGTCGACCGCGGGGCCGAGAGTACAGACGATTTTCGAACGGCGCATGGGGCGATCCTATCGGTTTGTTTCGCTGCGGAATATTCCGTCTGGTGGAATATACAAATGGGCGGGTCTGCGCTCAGTCGAGTGCCGCGGGAAGTGCCGGTGGGGATGCCGGTCGAATTCGGTTGTCCTCGCTTGTCCTTGATTGTCTTCGCCCGCTCCTCTCCCGCTCCTCCTTACTCGTCCTTTCCGACAAGGGCGTAGGTCTGCGTGGCGATCTCCATTTCCTCGTCCGTGGGGACGACGGCCACGGCGACCCGCGCCCCGTCGGGCGAGATCAGCCGCGCCTCGTCGGCACGTACGGCGTTCCGCGCGCCGTCCACCGCGAGGCCCAGCCCCTCCAGGTCCGCGAGGGCCGCCGCGCGCACGAAGTCCGCGTTCTCCCCGACCCCGGCGGTGAAGGCGACCGCGTCCACGGTGCCGAGTACCGCGTAATAGGCACCGACGTACTTCTTCAGCCGGTGGATGTAGATCTCGAAGGCGAGCCGCGCCTGCTCGTCGCCCTCGTCCATCCGGCGCCGTATCTCCCGCATGTCGTTGTCGCCGCAGAGGCCGAACAGACCGCTCCTCTTGTTGAGAAGAGTGTCGATCTCGTCCATGGACATTCCGCCGACACGCTGCAAATGGAAGATGACCGCCGGGTCCAGGTCTCCTGAACGCGTGCCCATGACCAGCCCCTCCAGCGGGGTGAGCCCCATGGAGGTGTCCACGCACCGCCCGCCGCGCACCGCCGAGGCGGACGCCCCGTTGCCCAGGTGCAGCACGATCACGTTGACGTCCTCGGGCGCCTTGCCCAGCAGCTCGGCCGTCCTGCGGGAGACGTAGGCGTGCGAGGTGCCGTGGAAGCCGTAGCGCCGCACCCGGAACCGGTCGGCGAGCTTGGGCTCGATGGCGTAGCGCGCGGCCGGCTCCGGCATGGTGGTGTGGAAGGCGGTGTCGAAGACGGCGACCTGCGGCAGGTCGGGGCGGAGCGCGGTGGCGGTGCGGATGCCGGTGAGGTTGGCCGGGTTGTGCAGCGGCGCCACCGGAATCAGCCGCTCGATCTCGGTGAGCACGGCGTCGTCGATGACGGTCGGCTCGGTGAAGAACATGCCGCCGTGCACCACCCGGTGGCCGATCGCGGCCAGCTCGGGGGAGTCCAGGCCGAGCCCGTCCCTGGCCAGCTCCTCGGCGACGGCCTTGAGCGCGCCGTCGTGGTCGGCGATCGGGCCGTTCTGCTCGCGCGTGTCACCGGTGGCCACGCAGGTGTGCTTGAGCCGGGAGGTCTGCTCGCCGATGCGCTCCACCAGGCCGACGGCGAGCCGGCTCGCGTCGCGCATGTCCAGGAGCTGGTACTTCAGCGACGAGGAGCCGGAGTTGAGGACGAGGACACGGGTCGCGTTCACGGTGTTCAAGGATTCTCTCTACGACGTCAGTGGGCGGGGGCGGCCGGGGTGCGGGCCTGGTCCTGGGCCTGGATCGCGGTGATGGCGACGGTGTTGACGATGTCCTGGACCAGGGCGCCGCGGGACAGGTCGTTGACCGGCTTGCGCAGGCCCTGCAGGACCGGGCCGACCGCGATCGCGCCGGCCGAGCGCTGCACGGCCTTGTACGTGTTGTTGCCGGTGTTCAGGTCCGGGAAGACCAGTACGCTGGCCTGCCCGGCGACCTCCGAGCCCGGCAGCTTGGTCGCGGCGACCGACGGCTCCACGGCCGCGTCGTACTGGATCGGGCCCTCGATCATCAGGTCCGGGCGGCGCAGCCGGACCAGGTCGGTCGCCTCGCGCACCTTGTCCACGTCGGCGCCCGTGCCGGAGGTGCCGGTGGAGTACGACAGCATCGCGATCCGCGGTTCGACCCCGAACTGGGCGGCGGTGGCCGCCGACTGGACGGCGATGTCGGCGAGCTGCTCGGCGTCGGGGTCGGGGTTGACCGCGCAGTCGCCGTAGACGAGGACCTTGTCGGCCAGGCACATGAAGAAGACGGAGGAGACGATCGACGCCTCGGGCTTGGTCTTGATGATCTCGAAGGCGGGGCGGATGGTGGCGGCCGTGGAGTGCACGGAACCGGAGACCATGCCGTCGGCCAGGCCCTGCTGCACCATCAGCGTGCCGAAGTAGTTCACGTCGGAGACGACGTCGTACGCCAGCTCGACGGTGACGCCCTTGTGGGCGCGCAGCCGGGCGTACTGCTCGGCGAAGGCGTCGCGCAGCTCGGAGACGGCCGGGTCGATGAGCTGGGTGTCCCCGAGGTCGATGCCGAGATCGGCGGCCTTCTTGCGGACGGTGTCGACCGGCCCGAGCAGCGTCAGGTCGCACACGCCGCGGCGCAGCAGCACCTCCGCCGCGTGCAGCACGCGTTCCTCGGTGCCCTCGGGCAGGACGACCCGGCGGATGTCGGAGCGGGCCTGTTCGAGCAGCTTGTGTTCGAACATCATGGGGGTGAGCCGGTCGCTGCTCGGCGCGGAGACCCGCTTGCTGAGGTCGGTGGTGTCGACGTACCGCTCGAACAGGCCGAGGGCGGTCTCCGCCTTGCGCGGGGTGGCCGCGTTCAGCTTGCCCTCCAGGGAGAACAGGCGTTCGGCGGTGGGGAAGCTGTTGCCGGACACCGAGACGACGGGGGTGCCGGGGGCGAGCCGGGCGGCGAGGGTGAGGATCTCCTCGCCGGGCTCCTCGTCCAGGGTGAGCAGGACGCCGGCGATCGGCGGGGTGCCGGCGCTGTGCGCGGCGAGCGAGCCGACCACCAGGTCGGCGCGGTCGCCGGGGGTGACGACCAGGCAGCCCGGTGTCAGCGCCTTGAGCAGGTTGGGCAGCATGGCGCCGCCGAAGACGAAGTCGAGCGCGTCGCGGGCCAGTCCCGAGTCGTCGCCCAGCAGGATCCTGCCGTCCAGGGCGTGGGTGATCTGCGCCACGGTCGGCGCGGACAGGGCCGGCTCGTCGGGCACCACGAAGCAGGGCACGGGCAGCCGCCCGGTCAGCCGCCCGGCGATCTCGTCGCGGTCCTCGCGGGCCACCCGGTTGGTGACCATGGCCAGGACGTCGCAGCCCAGGCCGTCGTAGGCGCGGTAGGCGTTGCGGGTCTCGGCGAGCACCGACTCGGCGCTCTGCTTGCGGCCGCCGACGACGGGGATCACGGAGGCGCCGAACTCGTTGGCGAGCCGGGCGTTGAGGGACAGCTCGTCGGGGAGCTGGGTGTCGGCGAAGTCGGTGCCGAGGACCAGGACGACGTCGTAGTCCCCGGCCACCCGGTGGAAGCGGTCGACGAGGGTGGAGACCAGCTCGTCGGTGCCCTGTTCGGCCTGGAGGGAGGACGCCTCGTGGTAGGCCATGCCGTAGACGGTGGCCGGGTCCTGGGTCAGCCGGTAGCGGGCGCGCAGCAGTTCGAAGAGGCGGTCCGGGCCGTCGTGGACGAGCGGGCGGAAGACGCCCACCCGGTCGACCTGCCGGGTCAGCAGCTCCATGACACCCAGCTCGACGACCTGGCGGCCGTCACCGCGGTCGATGCCGGTCACGTACACGCTGCGGGTCACGCGGGCTCTCCGTTTCGTCGGGCGGGGGGTGCGCTGGAGGTACAGGGGACGTACCGGGGTGGCGTACGGCGGACAAAAATCGCCCACCGAGGTGAGCGGAACCCTCTTGACAATACCCCCGCCGCTAGATAAGGCGCCCGTCAGGAGACCGGGGCTCCCGGCGGCCGGCCGCGGACCCCCGTCCAGACGTGGCCGCCCCCGGGACGTGAAACAATCGGACTGGATCACCGGTGTCAACAGTGGGCAGGAGACACAGCACGATGCGTATCGGAGTTCTCACGGCAGGCGGCGACTGTCCGGGACTGAACGCGGTGATCCGGTCGGTGGTGCACCGGGCGGTCACGACGTACGGCGACGAGGTCATCGGTTTCGAGGACGGTTACGCCGGCCTGCTCGACGGCCGCTACCGCGAGCTGGACCTCAACGCGGTCAGCGGCATCCTGGCCCGCGGCGGCACCATCCTCGGCTCGTCCCGGCTGGAGCGCAACCGGCTGCGGGAGGCGTGCGAGAACGCCTCCGACATGATCCACCGGTTCGGCATCGACGCGCTCATCCCGATCGGCGGCGAGGGCACGCTGACCGCGGCGCGCATGCTCTCGGACGCCGGGCTGCCGGTGGTGGGGGTGCCGAAGACGATCGACAACGACATCTCCTCCACCGACCGCACCTTCGGCTTCGACACCGCCGTCGGCGTGGCCACCGAGGCGATGGACCGCCTGAAGACCACCGCCGAGTCCCACCAGCGGGTGATGGTCGTCGAGGTCATGGGCCGGCACGCGGGCTGGATCGCCCTGGAGTCCGGGATGGCCGCCGGCGCCCACGGCATCTGCCTGCCCGAGCGGCCCTTCGACCCCGCCGACCTGGTCAAGATGGTCGAGGAGCGCTTCGCCCGCGGCAAGAAGTTCGCCGTGGTCTGCGTCGCCGAGGGCGCCCACCCGGCCGAGGGCAGCATGGACTACGGCAAGGGCGCCATCGACAAGTTCGGGCACGAGCGCTTCCAGGGCATCGGCACGGCCCTGGCGTACGAGCTGGAGAAGCGGCTCGGCAAGGAGGCCAAGCCGGTCATCCTCGGCCACGTGCAGCGCGGCGGCGTCCCCACCGCCTACGACCGCGTCCTCGCCACCCGCTTCGGCTGGCACGCGGTGGAGGCCGCGCACCGCGGCGAGTTCGGCCACATGACCTCGCTGCGCGGCACCGACATCGTGATGGTGCCGCTCGCGGAGGCGGTGACCGAGCTGAAGACGGTGCCCAAGGACCGCATGGACGAGGCGGAGTCGGTCTTCTAGCCCTTCCCGCCCTTCCTCGCCCTGCCCGGCCTTCCCGTCCCTCCGGCTCCGGGCTTCGCGGCCCGGGGCCTTCGGCTCCGGGCTCTGCGGCCCCGGGCCTTCCGTTCTCCCCGGACGTCCTACGGGGCCGCCTCGACCCGCGTCCAGAAGTGCTCGACGATCCGGTCGAGGAAGTCCCGGCCGGCGTCGCCCGCCTCCCCGGCCGCGCTGGTGCCGCCCCAGCTCAGCGAGGCGACCATCTGCCCCTGGTAGTCCTGGTGCAACCGCTGGAGGACCTTCTCCAGCAGCGGCCGCGGAAGGGGCACCACCTTGCCCACCGGGCGGACGTAGCCCTGCCAGCGGGTGCCGACGGCGCTGCGCAGCAGTTCGGCGAGCTGCTCCTCGCGCCCGGTGACGGCGACGAAGTCGGGCAGGGCCAGGGCGAGCACGTCGGCCAGCGCGGCCGACTGCCGCTCGGTGCCGCGCCAGTCGTCGCGCTCCTCCATCCGCAGGTAGCGGGGCGGTTCGAGACCGACGGCACGGGCCACGTCCTCCGGCCGCAGACCGCGGGCGATGCGGTGCTCGCGCAGGCTGCGCGGCCGCCCGATCAGCTCGCCCGGCGCGCACCACAGCACCCCCGCCAGCGCGGTCAGCTCCGGTCCCGACGGCGAGGCGGCCCCGCGCTCCCAGGCGACCACCAGGTCGGGGGTGACGTACGGCAGCCCGTAGGAGACCCGCATGCCGTGGGCGACGTGCTCGGGCCCCATGCCGAGCGCGGCACGGATCCGGCGGGCGGCGGGGGAGTTGAACGGGAGGGCGGAGGGTGGTGGCTGCACCCGCACAAGCTAGGAGCCCGCGGCGCCGGTGACTACGGGCCGTTCCCACAGGATGACGGGTTGTACGAACCTACGGCTGCATGGGCCGTGCCTGCCCGGGGCGGGCCCGCCTCACCGCCCCGGTCCCCACCGGTACACCAGTTCCGGCCTGCCCACCTGGCCGTACAGGGGGCGGCGGGCGGCGCGGCCGGTGTCCACCAGGTGTTCCAGGTAGCGGCGGGCCGTGATGCGCGAGATGCCGACCGTCTCGGCGACGCCGGCGGCCGTGAGGCCCTCGGCGGCCTCCCGCAGGGCGCCCGTCACCCGTTGCAGGGTGGGGGCGCTCAGGCCCTTGGGGAGGGCGGCCGGGCCGGGGGCGCGCAGGGCGGCGAGGGCACGGTCGACCTCTTCCTGGCCGCTGGCCTCACCGACCGCCGCGTGGAACTCGGCGTAGCGGACCAGCCGGTCGCGCAGGGTGGCGAAGGTGAACGGTTTGAGGACGTACTGGACCACGCCCAGCGAGACGCCCTCGCGGACCACCGCGAGGTCCCGTGCCGAGGTCACCGCGATGACGTCCGCGTGGTGGCCGGCGGCCCGCAGGGAGCGGGCGAGCTGGAGGCCGTGCACGTCCGGCAGGTGCAGGTCGAGCAGGAGCAGGTCCACCGGGGTGCGCTCCAGCGCGCGCCGGGCCTGCGCACCGGTGTGCGCCTTGCCCACCGCGACGAACCCGGGGACCCGGCCCACGTACATCACGTGGGCGTCGGCGGCGACCGGGTCGTCCTCGACCACCAGGACCCGGATGGGCCGTCCCTCCCGCTGCCCCGCGCCTTGATCCCGAGGCTGCTCCTCGGACCGTCCGCCGGTGCCGCCGTCCGTCATGTGCTCCGCCCCGCCGTCCTCGTACCGTCGCTGCTGCCGGTGCCGGCGTGCGCCGTACCGGGCGTCCGGCGGGGCCGGGGGGCGGCCGCGGGGCCGCCCAGCGGCAGCCGCGCCTCGAAGGCCGCGCCGCCCTCCGCCGCGTCGGTGACCGTCAGTGTCCCCTGGTGCCGCAGCACCGCCTGCCGTGCCAGCGCGAGCCCGAGCCCCCGGCCGCCGCGGCCGGCCGGCTTGGCCGGTTTGGTCGAGAAGCCGCGCTGGAAGACCAGGTCCGCGTGGTCCGGGTCGACGCCCGGGCCGCTGTCCGCGACCCGCAGCAGCAGTTCGGCGCCCGCCGCGCACACCGTCACCGTCACCCGCGCCCGCGTGCCGCCCTGGGCCGCGTCCACCGCGTTGTCGATCAGGTTGCCGAGGATCGTCACCAGGTCGCGGGAGGGCAGGGAGCGGGGCAGCAGTCCGTCGTCCAGGCCGCTGTCCTCGGACACCACCAGCTCCACGCCCCGCTCGTTGGCCTGCGCGGTCTTGCCGAGCAGCAGCGCGGCCAGCACCGGCTCGCCGACCGCCGCGACCACCTGGTCGGTCAGGGCCTGGGCCAGCTCCAGTTCCGCCGTGGCGAACTCCACCGCCTCCTCGGCACGGCCCAGTTCGATCAGGGACACCACCGTGTGCAGCCGGTTCGCCGCCTCGTGGGCCTGCGACCGCAGTGCCTGCGTGAAACCGCGCTCGGAGTCCAGCTCGCCCATGAGCGACTGGAGCTCCGTCACATCGCGCAGGGTCACCACGGTGCCCCGGCGCTGCCCGCCCGAGACCGGGGAGGTGTTCACCACCAGGACGCGGGCGTCGGTGAGGTGGACCTCGTCCACCCGCGGTTCGGCGGCCAGCAGGGCGCCCGTCAGCGGGGCCGGCAGGCCCAGCTCGGTCACCGGCCTGCCCACCGGCTCCGCCTCGCCGGCCCCGCCGCCCACGCCGAGCAGTTCCCGTCCGCCGTCGTTGATGAGGGCCACCCGGTGGTGCGAGTCCAGCATCAGCAGCCCTTCGCGCACCGCGTGCAGGGTGGCCTGGTGGTAGTCGTGCATCCGGCTCAGCTCGTCGGCGTTCATGCCGTGCGTGTGCCGGCGCAGCCGCGCGTTGATGACGTACGTGGCGACCGCGCCCAGCGCGAGGATGCCGGCCGCCACCCCGAACAGGGCCGTGACCTGCTCCTGGACCCGCCGGCTGATCGCCTCGACCTTGATGCCGGCGCTGACCAGGCCGATGACGCGGCCGTTCTCCTCGACGGGGGTGACCGCGCGGACGGAGGGGCCGAGGGTGCCGGTGTAGGTCTCGGTGAAGGAGCGGCCGCGCTGGGCACGGGAGATGTTGCCGAGGAAGGGGCGGCCGATCTCGTCCGGGTCCGGGTGGGTCCAGCGGATGCCCTGCGGGGTCATGATCGTCACGAAGTCGACGCCCGTGTCCCGCTGGACCTGGAGCGCGTACGGCTGGAGGTGGGAGGTGGGATCGGCGGTGTGGATCGCGGAGCGCACGGAGGGGGAGTCGGCGATGGAACGGGCCACCGCCGTGGTCTGGCGGCGGGCCGCGCTCTCCGCCTGACCGCGGTCGCTGACGAAGGTGAACAGCGCGTATCCGGCCACGACGAGCGCCAGCAGCACGGCCTGCATGGCGAAGAGCTGGCCCGCCAGGCTGCGTGGTCTGGGGAGGGCGGGTATGCGCATGCCGTCAGTCTGCCTCCGAGCGGTGGCGTGAACTAAATGAACGGAAGGGTGACCGCCCTCACACGGCACGAGATAGTCACGGCATCCCCGAAATCCCCCGGACGTGAGCCGCACGCCGGTGATGCCGACGACGTCGTCAAGGAGGGCCGCCGTGACCAGCGCAGCCGATACGGCACCTGCCGCACCCGCCAGCGGGCCCGGCCCCGCAGCCAAGCGGGACCGCACCCACTACCTCTACATAGCGGTGATCGCCGCGGTGGTCCTCGGCGTCGTCGTCGGGTTCGCCGCGCCGGACTTCGCCAAGGAGCTGAAGCCGCTCGGCACCGGCTTCGTGAACCTGATCAAGATGATGATCTCCCCGATCATCTTCTGCACGATCGTGCTCGGCGTCGGTTCGGTGCGCAAGGCGGCGAAGGTCGGCAAGGTGGGCGGCCTCGCCCTCGGCTACTTCGTCGCGATGTCGTTCGTCGCGCTCGCCATCGGCCTGGTGATCGGCAACCTCGTCCACCCCGGCAGCGGCATGCACCTCACCGAGGCGGTCAAGGGCGTGGGCCACGCCCAGGCCGACGCCGCCAAGGAGGGCCCGGTCGACTTCGTGCTCGGGATCATCCCGACCACCCTGGTGTCGTCCTTCACCGAGGGCCAGGTGCTCCAGACCCTGCTGGTCGCCCTGCTCGTCGGGTTCGCGCTGCAGGCCATGGGCCGCAAGGGCGAGCCGGTGCTGCGCGGGGTGGAACACATCCAGCGGCTGGTCTTCCGCATCCTCTCCATGATCATGTGGGCCGCGCCGATCGGTGCCTTCGGCGCCATGGCCGCCGTCGTCGGCGAGACGGGCATCGACGCCCTGAAGGCCCTCGCCACGATCATGTTCGGCTTCTACGCCACCTGTCTGCTCTTCGTGATCGTGGTGCTCGGCGCCATGACCCGCCTGGTGGCCGGCGTCAACATCTTCCACCTGCTGAAGTACCTGGGCCGCGAGTTCCTGCTGATCCTCTCGACCTCGTCGTCCGAGTCCGCGCTGCCCCGGCTGATCGCCAAGATGGAGCACCTGGGCGTCAGCCGCCCGGTCGTCGGCATCACCGTGCCGACCGGCTACTCCTTCAACCTCGACGGCACCATGATCTACCTGACCATGGCCTCGCTGTTCATCGCGGACGCCATGGACCAGCCGCTCTCCATCGGCCAGCAGATCACCCTGCTGCTGTTCATGATGATCGCCTCCAAGGGCGCCGCGGGCGTCACCGGCGCGGGCCTCGCCACCCTGGCCGGCGCCCTCCAGTCCCACAAGCCCGCGCTGGTCGACGGCGTCGGCCTGATCGTCGGCATCGACCGCTTCATGAGCGAGGCCCGCGCCCTGACCAACTTCGCGGGCAACGCCGTCGCCACCCTGCTGATCGGCACGTGGACCGGCGAGGTCGACCAGGACCGGGTGCGCCGGGTGCTCGCCGGTGACCTGCCCTTCGACGAGCGCACCCTGCTCGACGACTCCGACAGCGGCCCGGCCGGCTCCGCCCTGCCGGAACAGCGGGAGGACGGCGAGAAGGAACTCGCCAGGGCCTGACCCGCCGGGCATCGACCGGCAGGCCCGGCCCGCCAGCGCCGAACCGTCCGGCGTGGCCCGCCGGCCCTGAACCGCCAGGCCCGGCCCGCCGGCCCTGAACCGCCAGGGCCGCCCCGTCAGGCCGGCCCGCCCGCACACGGCCGCTCGCCCGCGTCACGCCTCCCGCGTCCCCCACGCCTTTGGCGTCCGCCCGCGACCGTCCCCGCTCTCCGGACGCCCGGCCCCGCCTGAACCCGGGCCGGGCGTCCGGCACCCGGAAGAAGAAGCCGCCGAGCGGCCGAGGCTCTCCCCCGTGGGCCCGGCCGCTCGGCTCTTCGCGTCCCGCCCGCCGGGGGCCTTTCCGTTCAGCCGCCGAGCTTCGACACCAGTGCCCCCGCCAGTGAGGCCGGCACCCCGGCCGACGTGAGCACCGTGACGGCGGCCGAGGAGCCGGCCTCGCGGGCGTCCAGCAGCCCGTCGTTGACGGCCTCCATCAGCGCGAACAGGATCTGCTCGTGCACGTGGGCGAGCGCGGGCGCGGGCAGCGGGGAGCTGAACGCACCCCGCTCGACCCCGCGCTGGAGCAGGTCCGCGCAACTGCTGCGGACCGGGGCCAGACGCTCCCGGATGCCCTCCATGGTCACGGTGCGCTGGGCGAGCGCCACCAGCAGCCGGTAGCGGTCCGCGATCGGCCAGATCGCCAGCACCGAACGCGCCAGCGCCTCCGCCGGGTCCTCGACGCCCTCGCGCCCCCGCGCGTGCGCGTCGGCCAGCACCTGCACGGCGTCGTCGACGAGCGTGCTGATCAGGGCCTCGCGGCTGGGGAAGTGCCCGTACACCGTGCGCCGTACGACACCCGCGGCGCGCGCGATCTGGTCCATGGACGCGTCGGGGTCGCGCAGCAGCTCGGCGAGGGCGACGTCGAGGATGCGACGCCGGTTTGCGTCCGCGCGCGTGGTGTTACCCGTGGTCATGGCTGCCATTGTGCCTTCCTCGCGACTTGCACAGCACTGTGCAACGACGTACATTGCACATGGTTGTGCAAATGCACACCGCTGTGCAAGTAGCTCCACGCGCACGTTCCACGTTCCGACGCGCACCCGAGGAAGGCGACCCCTGCCATGCGACTCGTCATGACCGAACCGGTCGAGAGGACGGACCGCCCCTACGCCCGGCGCTGGTGGGCGCTCCTGGTGCTCTGCCTGAGCCTGCTGATCATCGTGATGGCCAACACCGCCCTCACCGTCGCCGCGCCCGACATGACCCGCGACCTGGGCCTGTCCGGCGCCGACCTGCAATGGGTGATCGACGGCTACACCGTCCCCTACGCGGCGCTGATGCTGCTGCTCGGCGCGATAGGCGACAAGTACAGCCGGCGCGGCGCCCTCGTCCTCGGACTGATCGTCTTCGGCGGCGGGGCGGTCTTCGGCTCGCTGGCCGGCAGCGCCGCGACCGTCATCGCCGCCCGCGCCGTCATGGGCGTCGGCGCCGCCCTGATCATGCCGGCCACGCTGTCCCTGCTGGCCGCGACCTTCCCGCGCGCCGAACGCGCCAAGGCCATCACCCTGTGGACCGCCACCGCGGGCCTCGCCATCGCCGCGGGCCCGGTCGTCGCCGGCGCGCTGCTCAGGAACCACGGCTGGGCCTCGACCTTCCTGATCAACGTGCCGATCGCCGCCGTCGCTCTGGTCGCCGCCTTCGTCCTCGTCCCGCCGTCCAGGGCGGCCCGGCCCGAGGACGGCGACCACCGCATCGACTACGTCGGCGGTCTGCTGTCCGTGCTGTGGACCGGCTCGCTGGTCTACATGATCATCGAGGGGCCTCACTTCGGCTGGGACGTCAAGGCGGTCACCGCCGCCGTCGTCGCGGGCGCCGGCCTGCTGGCCTTCGTCCTGTGGGAACTGCGCCACCCGCGCCCCATCCTCGACGTGCGCCGCTTCACCAGCCGCCGCTTCGCCGGTTCCAACCTCGCCGTCGCCCTGTTCTTCCTGGCCGTCTTCGGCGCCTTCTACTACCTCACCCAGCACCTCCAGTTCGTCCTCGGCTACGACGCCCTCGCCACCGGCGTGCGCATGCTGCCGCTGGCCGGCGCGGTCTTCGCCGGGTCGGCCCTGACCGGCTACCTCACCCCGCGCGTCGGCATGAAGTGGACCGTCACCGCGGGCATGGTCGGCGGCACCGTCGCCCTGGCCCTGCTCACCCAGGTCGACGGCTCGTCCTCCTACGGCTCGTTCGTGGCGCCGCTGATCGTCCTCGGCCTGGCCATCGGCCTCGCCCTCTCGCCCTGCACCGACGCGATCATGGGTGCCTTCCCGGAGCCCGAGCTGGGGGTCGGCGGCGCCGTCAACGACACCTCGATCGAACTGGGCGGCTCGCTCGGCATCGCGATCCTCGGATCCCTCCTGTCGACCTCGTACTCCGGTCACCTCGCCGACGCCACCACGGGCAGCAAGCTCCCGGCGAGCGCGCTGGCCACCGCCCAGGACTCGGTGGGTGCCGGATACGCCGTCGCCCAGGGCATCGGCGACAAGGCCCGGCACCTCGCCGCGCAGGCCGCGCAGACGACCGACCCCCACCAGGCCGCCCAGCTGAAGGCCCAGGCCGGGCAGCTCGCCCAGGGCGCCCGGCAGATGAAGGACGCCGTCGGCTCCTCCTTCGCCGACGCCGTCTCCCACACCAGCCTGGTGGGCGCCGTCGTCCTCGGCGTCGGCACCCTCGCGGTGGCCCTGCTGCTGCCGCGCGGCACCGGCCGTACGACGGAGGCGGCGGACGAGACCAGGGAGCCGGCCGGCAGCGCCGTGAACTGAAACGCCCCTGGCCGGCGTCTCCAGGAGCTGTGAACAAAAGGGGCGCCCGGCTCGCGGCCTCCCCTTTCGTTCGCAGCTCTCACCGCGATGCACTACCGTGCCGTGCCGTGCCGGATCGACCGGCGCGGCACGGCCGCGCAACGGCGCGGACACAAAGACCGCGCGGACGCACGGACGCAGCGGCACACAGACACAGACGGAGGCAACGGGGGATGGCGATCGACTGGGACCGGCGCACCTGCGCGCGCAAGGGCCATGTGACGTACGCGCCCGACGACCCCCGGCTGCGCATCCGGCTGCACGCCGACACCGCCCTCGGCGAGGTCTGGCGCTGCCTGCGCTGCGGTGACTTCGTGCTCGGCGAGCCGCACGGCTCGGGGCCGGCCGCCGACGCGCCGCTGGTGCCGCGCGGCAAGGTGCTGCGGGACCTGTTCATCCTGCGCTTCCTGGCCCTGGAGCGGGTCGTGCGCGGGGTGTTCATCGTCCTGGTCGCCGTCGCGGTCTGGCGGTTCAGCAACAGCCAGGACGCGGTGCGCCGCCTCTTCAACGAGTACCTGGACGTCTTCCGCCCCGTCTTCCGGCACTTCCACTACGACCTCGACCACTCGCCGGTCGTCGGCACCATCCAGAAGACCTTCGGCTACAAGCACTCCACCCTGCTGCTGGTGGCCGGGCTGCTGCTGGCCTACGCGCTGATCGAGATCGTCGAGGCCGTCGGCCTCTGGTACGCCAAGCGCTGGGCGGAGTACCTGACGGTGGTCGCCACCGCCGCCTTCCTCCCGCTGGAGGTCTACGAACTCACCGAGCACGTCAGCGCGGTGAAGATCGCCACCCTGACCCTCAACATCCTCGCCGTCCTCTACATCGCCCTCGCCAAGCGCCTCTTCGGCCTGCGCGGCGGACGCAGGGCCTTCGAGGAGGAACGCCACAGCGCCTCCCTGCTGGAGGTGGAGCACTCGGCGGGCGTCCCGGTCTGAGCGGGCCGTCCGCCCCTCCGCCCGTCCGTCCTTGCCTTGACGCCGACGTCAACCCGTACCGTCGAGGTCATGCGAATCGGCGAGCTGGCCGAACGGGCCGGGACCACCACGCGGGCGCTGCGGTACTACGAGTCGCGCGGGCTGCTGCCCGCGCGGCGGGACGCCCAGGGCCACCGCACCTACGACGAGCGGGACCTGCGGCTGCTGCGGCAGATCAGGACGCTGCGGGACTTCGGGTTCGACCTGGAGGAGACGCGGCCCTTCGTGGAGTGCCTGCGCGCCGGGCACCCGGAGGGCGACTCCTGCCCGGCCTCGCTCCTGGTCTACCGGCGCAAGCTGGACGAGCTGGACGCGCTGATCGGGGAGCTGCGGGCGGTGCGCGCGCAGGTCGCCGGCCAGTTGGCGCGTGCGGAGCGGGCGCGGCAGGAGCTGGCCGCCGAGTCGCTGGTTCCGGGGGGCCCGGAACCCGTGTGCGAGCTGGGAGGGCACGAGCGGTGATCAAGCAGGTGGAAGGTGTCGGGGACGTGGGCGACGACGACTTCGCGACGGAGGTCCTCGGGTCGGACCTGCCCGTGCTGGTGCAGTTCACGGCCGAGTGGTGCGGGCCGTGCCGGCAGCTCGCGCCGGTCCTCGCGGCCGTCGCCGCCGAGCAGGGCGAGCGGCTGAAGATCGTCCAGCTGGACGTGGACCGCAACCCGGCGACGACGATCAGGTACGGCGTGCTGGGCACGCCCACCCTCATGGTCTTCAAGGACGGCGAGCCGGTGCGGTCCATGGTCGGCGCGCGGCCCAGGCGGCGGCTGCTGGAGGAGCTGTCCGACGTGCTGTGACCCAGCCGCCCCGACGAAAGAAATCCCCCGGGCAATTGCGTCCGGGGGATTTCTTTGCGTATATTCGGTGGTTCGCGACTTCACGAAGAATGTGGTCGCGGAGAAGTCCAGTGACCACAGTATATGCGGGCGGGAGCGGAATTGTCAAACACCGGATTCTCCGACGATGAATTGCGACAGGAACAGGAATTCATCGACGGGCTGTACGCACGCGTCGACGCGCTGCGCGGTGACACCGAGGCCGCCGTCACGGACGCCCTCGCCCAGGGCAACACGCCCATGCAGGCCCGGCTGGAGCGGGACATCCTCGTCGCCGAGCGCTCGGGGCTGCTCGCCGCGCTGAATTCCGTGGACGGCTCGCTCTGCTTCGGGCGGATCGACCTGACCGACGGCGTCACCCATCACATCGGCCGGGTCGGACTGCGGGCCGACGACGCCGAGCGCACGCCCGTCCTGATCGACTGGCGGGCCGCCGTGGCCCGCCCGTTCTACCTGGCCACCGGGCACACCCCGATGGGCCTGCGCCGCCGACGGCACATCGCCGGCGAGGGCCGCCGGGTCACCGCCCTGCACGACGAGATCCTCGACCTCGGTGACGCCACCCGCACCGGCCACGAGGACCCGGCCGGCGACGCCGTGCTGCTCGCCGCCCTGAACTCCGCGCGCACCGGCCGGATGGGCGACATCGTGCGCACCATCCAGGCCGACCAGGACCGCATCATCCGCGCCCCGCACCGCGGCGTGCTGGTGGTCGAGGGCGGCCCCGGCACCGGCAAGACCGCCGTCGCACTGCACCGGGCCGCCTACCTGCTCTACGAGCACCGGGAACTGCTCGCCCGCAGGGCCGTGCTGATCGTCGGCCCGAACCCGGCGTTCCTCGGCTACATCGGCGAGGTACTGCCCTCGCTCGGTGAGACGGGCGTGCTGCTCGCGACCGTCGGCGAGCTGTTCCCCGGCGTGCGGGCGACCGCCCAGGACACCCCCGAGGCGGCTGCCGTCAAGGGCCGCGCCGACATGGCCGACGTGCTCGCCGCCGTCGTACGCGACCGCCAGGCGCTGCCCGACCCGGTCATCGCCATCGAGCACGACCGCGAGGTCCTGATGCTCGACGACGGTCTCGTGCGGGTCGCCCGCGAGCGCACGCGCGCCGCGAAGCTGCCGCACAACGCGGCCCGCGAGCACTTCGAGGGCCACATCCTCAACACCCTCACCGACATGGTCGCCGAGCGCATCGGCACCGACCCCTACGACGGCTCCAACCTCCTCGACGCGAGCGACATCACCCAGATCCGCGACGAACTCGCCGAGAACCCCGAGGTCTGGTCCGCCGTCGACCGGCTGTGGCCGCGGCTGACCCCGCAGCGGCTGGTCGCGGACTTCCTGGCCGCACCGGAGGGGTACGTGTCCGAGGAGGACGCCGACGCCGTCCGCCGCCCGGTCACCCGGGCCTGGACCGTCGCCGACGTGCCGCTGCTCGACGAGGCCGCCGAACTGCTCGGCGAGGACGACCGCCTCGCCCGCGCCCGCGCCGAACGCGAGCGCGAGACGCAGGTGGCGTACGCGCAGGGCGTGCTCGACGTGTCGTACGCCTCGCGGACCTACGAGTTCGACGACAAGCACGAGGAGGACTCCGAGGTCCTGTCCGCGCACGACATCATCGACGCCGAGCGGTTCGCCGAACGCCAGGAGGAGGACGACCACCGCAGCGCCGCCGAGCGTGCGGCGGCCGACCGCACCTGGGCGTTCGGGCACATCATCGTCGACGAGGCGCAGGAGCTGTCGCCGATGGCGTGGCGGCTGCTGATGCGGCGCAGCCCGACCCGTTCCATGACCCTGGTGGGCGACCCCGCGCAGACGGCCGAGGCGGCCGGTGTCGGCTCCTGGGAGGACATCCTCCGGCCGTACGTCGAGGACCGCTTCGAGCACACCCGGCTCGGCGTCAACTACCGCACGCCCGCCGAGATCATGGACGTGGCGGCGGCCGTGGTCCGCGCCGAGCATCCCGGCTTCGAGCCGCCCAGCTCGGTGCGTTCCACGGGCGTACGGCCCTGGGTCCGCGCCACCGACGACCTGCCCGGCGCGGTCGGGAAGGCCGTCGCCGAACTCACCCCCGAGGAGGGCCGGCTCGCCGTCATCGCCCCGCGCGACCTGCACCGCCGCCTGGCCGCCCGGCTGGACGGGGTCACCGCGGGCGCGGAGCCCGACCTGACGCACACGGTCGTCCTGCTCGACCCGCGCCAGGCCAAGGGCCTGGAGTTCGACTCCGTACTGGTCGTCGAGCCGGCCCGCTACGGCACGAGCGACCTGTACGTGGCCCTGACCCGGGCGACCCAGCGGCTGGGCGTGCTGCACACGGGGGCGCTGCCGCCGGCGCTGGCGGAGGCGTTCACGCGGTGACGGGCGTCCGCGGCGTGACGGGGCCGCCGGGCGCGGGGCCCCTCACGCCGGGCGCAGCCACACCGTCGCCAGGGGTGGCAGGGTCAGCCGGATGCTCGCCGGGCGGCCGTGCCACCCCTGGGGGTCCGGCTTGACCGGGTCGGGGCGGACGACGTCGCTGCCGCCGTAGCGGGCCGCGTCCGTGTTGACCGCCTCCCGCCAGGCGGGCACGTCGTCGGGGACGCCCAGGCGGTAGTCGTGGCGGACGACCGGGGCGAAGTTCGACACCGCCAGCAGCGGGGTGCCGTCCGCGTCGCGGCGCAGGAACGCCAGGACGTTGTCGTCGGCCGCGTCCCCCACGATCCACTCGAACCCGTCGGGATGGACGTCCCGCTCCCACAGGGCGGGGGTGGCGCGGTAGACGGAGTTGAGGTCGCGGACCAGGTCCAGCACCCCCCGGTGGTCGGCGGCGGCGCCGTAGGACGGGTCGAGCAGCCACCAGTCCGGGCCGCGCACCTCCGACCACTCCGAGCCCTGGGCGAACTCCTGTCCCATGAACAGGAGTTGCTTGCCGGGGTGGGACCACATGAAGGCCAGGTAGGCGCGCAGGTTCGCGCGCTGCTGCCACCAGTCGCCGGGCATCTTCGAGACCAGCGAGCCCTTGCCGTGCACCACCTCGTCGTGGGAGATCGGCAGCACGTAGTTCTCGCTGTACGCGTACACCATGGAGAACGTCATCTCGCCGTGGTGGTAGGCGCGGTGCACGGGTTCGTGGCTCATGTACTGGAGCGAGTCGTGCATCCAGCCCATGTTCCACTTCAGCCCGAAACCCAGGCCGCCGAAGCCGCTCGGACCCCGGTGGTGGGTGGCCCGGGTGACCCCGTCCCAGGCCGTGGACTCCTCAGCGATGGTCACCACGCCCGGCACCCGCCGGTACACGGTGGCGTTCATCTCCTGGAGGAAGGCGACCGCGTCCAGGTTCTCCCGCCCGCCGTGCTCGTTCGGCGTCCACCGGCCGGGCTCGCGCGAGTAGTCCAGGTAGAGCATGGAGGCCACCGCGTCCACGCGCAGCCCGTCGATGTGGAACTCCTCGCACCAGTAGACGGCGTTGGCGACCAGGAAGTTGCGCACCTCGCGGCGGCCGAAGTCGAACTCCAGGGTGCCCCAGTCGGGGTGGGCCGCGCGCAGCGGGTCGGAGTGCTCGTACAGCGGGCGCCCGTCGAACTCGGCCAGTGCCCACGCGTCGCGCGGGAAGTGCGCCGGCACCCAGTCCATGATCACGCCGATGCCCGCCCGGTGCAGCGCGTCCACCAGGTACTTGAAGTCGTCCGGGGTGCCCAGGCGCGCGGTGGGCGCGTAGAAGCCGGTGACCTGGTAGCCCCAGGAGCCGCCGAAGGGGTGCTCGGCGACCGGCATCAGCTCCACGTGCGTGAAGCCCAGGTCCTTGACGTACGCGGGCAGCTGCTCGGCCAGGTCGCGGTAGGTCAGGCCCGGCCGCCAGGAGGGCAGGTGGACCTCGTACACCGAGAGCGGCGCCTCGTGCGCGGGCCGCCGCGCCCGCCGGGCCAGCCACTCCTGGTCGCTCCACTCGTGGTGCGAGGCGTGCACGACGGACGAGGTGGCCGGCGGCACCTCGGTGCGGCGGGCCAGCGGATCGGCGCGCAGCGTCCTGGAACCGTCCGGCCGGGTGATCTCGAACTTGTACAGCTCGCCCTCGCCGATGCCGGGCACGAACAGCTCCCACACGCCCGTGCCGCCCAGCGAGCGCATCGGGTACGCGGTGCCGTCCCAGAAGTTGAAGCCACCGGCCACCCGCACGCCGCGCGCGTCGGGCGCCCACACCGCGAAGCGGGTCCCGGCCACCCCCTGGTGCGTCGTCGGGTGCGCGCCGAGCGCCCGCCACAGCTCCTCGTGCCGGCCCTCGCCGATCAGGTGCAGGTCCAGCTCGCCGAGGGCGGGCAGGAAACGGTACGCGTCCTCGGTGCGCTGCACCGTGCCCTCGTACGCCACCTCCAGCCGGTACTCCGGTACGTCCCGCAGCGGCAGCAGTCCCGAGAAGAAGCCCTCACCGTCGTGCCGCAGCTCCACCTGGAGGTCGCCGGCGAGGACGGCGACGCCGAGGGCGTACGGCCGGAACACCCGCACGGCGACACCCCCGGGCACGGGGTGCGCGCCGAGCACGGAGTGCGGGTCGTGGTGCGTACCGGCGAGCAGCCGCTCGCGGTCCGCCATGGCGAGGGCGGGGGAGACCTCCGGCGGGGGCGCGGCGGTCTTCCGCGGTGCGGTTTCCTCGGCCGCGGTCCTCTTCGCCACCGCCTTTTCGGCCGTCGCCTTCTTCACCGCCGTCGTCTTCGCCGTCGTCTTCCGGGCCGGGGTCTTCGCGGGCGCCGCTTTCTCGGCCGCTGCCTTCTTGGTCGCGGTCTTCTTGGTCGCGGTTCTGGCTGTCGTCTTCTCGGATGCTGTCTTCTCGGCCGCCGCTTTCTCGGCCGCGGTCCTGGCTGCCGCTTTCTCGGCTGCCGTCTTCTTGGCCGGGGCCTTCTTGGCCGGGGTCTTCTCGGCGGGGGCCTTCTTCGCGGCGGCCTCGGGCGGCTGCTTCGGGTCCGGACCACTGGAGGGGGGACGGGCAGTCACGGGCGGGGCCTCCTCGGCGAAGGATCGGGGCAGGACGGTGGCGGACGGTGGTGCCCCCGGCGGGCGGCCGGGTCAGACGGGCTGGGCGCCCATGGCCAGGCGGCGCACCGCCGCCAGCGGCACGGGCAGCCAGTCCGGGCGGTGCCGGGCCTCGTACAGGACCTCGTACACCGCCTTGTCGGTCTCGTAGGCCCGCAGCAGCACGGGGTCGGTGCGCGGGTCGCGGCCCCCGGCCTCGGCGTACCCGGTGCAGTACGCGGCCCGGCAGGCGGCCGCCCACCGGGGCGCGGGCGGGCCGCCCGCCGAGTGCGCCGCGTAGTCGAAGGAACGCAGCATTCCGGCGACGTCCCGCACCACGGGCTGGGCCATCCGCCGCTCGGCGAGCGGCCTGGCCGGTTCGCCCTCGAAGTCGATCAGCGACCACTGACCGGAGGGGGAGCGCAGGCACTGCCCCAGGTGCAGGTCGCCGTGGATGCGCTGGGCGGTCCAGGTGTGGCCCTCGGCGGCCAGGCCGGCCAGCGCCTCGTAGGCGGAGTGCAGGCCGGGGGCGTACGGCCGGAGCGCGGGCACCGCCTGGGCCGCCGCCTCCAGCCGTTCGGCCATGCCGTCGACCAGCGACTGGAGCTGGAGGTGGGCCAGGCTGACCGTGGGCAGCGCGCGGGCCAGCGCCGTGTGCACCTCGGCGGTGGCACGGCCCAGCGCCCGCGCCTCGGCGGTGAAGTCCTCGCCCTTGGCCAGCTCGCGCAGGGCCAGTTCCCAGCCGTCCGACGCTCCCCGCACGAAGGGCTGGAGCACCCCGAGGACGTAGGAGTCGTCGCCCGTGTCCCCCACCTCCGCGGTCATCCAGGCGGCCGGTGCCGGCACCCGGGGGCAGCCCTCGCGGGCCAGCGCCAGCGGCAGTTCGAGATCGGGGTTCACGCCGGGCAGGACCCGGCGCAGCAGTTTCAGGATGAACGTGTCTCCGTAGATCACCGACGAGTTGGACTGCTCGGCGGTCACCATGCGCGGCACCAGGTCGGGGCGTATCTCCTCGCGCCGCTCGAAACGCAGCCCGCCGATGCGCGCCTGGGTGCGCAGGGCCTCCAGGAGCACCTCGGCGGGCCGGGGGTCGTGCAGGGCGTCGTACACGGTGCGCCCGGCGAGCGGGCCGTCGTGGACGTGACCGATCAGCGCGGGCGCCAGTCTCGGGGGCAGCGCCTCGCGCACGCCTATGAGCAGCTGGTAGCAGTCCCCGGGGTGCGGGACACCGCTGCCCGGCACGGGGGAGAGCGGCTGGTGGGCGCGGACGAGCAGGTGGTGCAGGCCCAGCTTGGCGTCGGAGGGGAGCAGCTCGGTGGCCGCGACCAGGGAGAATCCCGTGACCGGGCGGCCCTTGCCCGCGAACCAGCGCTGGCGGGGCAGCCACTCGCGCAGCAGCGGGTCCAGGGACGCGAGGAGACCGGCGCTGCCGGCGGTGACAGAGCGTGTGACGGCTTGCGACATGGCTTCCGACATGGCGTCGCGTCCAATCGCTGGTCGGGTGTGTCTCACGCGTGCCCACGGGCGGGGCGGGGAAACCGTCCCGCCCGCCGGCACGCTCCGAGCTGCGGACAAGAGGGACGCCGCGAGACGGGCGCCGCTTTTGTCCGGAGCCCTAAGCAGCGGCGTCCCTGCGGAGCCGGAACCAGTAGAAGCCGTGGCCCGCCAGGGTCAGCAGGTACGGCAGCTCCCCGATGGCCGGGAAGCGCACCCCGCCGAACAGCTCGACGGGATGCCGCCCGATGAACGAGCTGAGGTCCAGCTCGGTCGGCTGGGCGAAGCGGGAGAAGTTGTGCACGCACAGCACCAGGTCGTCGTCGTACTCGCGCAGGAAGGCGAGGACGGCCGCGTTCGAGGAGGGGAGTTCGGTGTAGGTGCCGAGGCCGAAGGCGGGGTTCTGCTTGCGGATCTCGATCATGCGGCGGGTCCAGTGCAGCAGCGACGAGGGGGAGGACATGGAGGCCTCGACGTTGGTGACCTGGTAGCCGTAGACCGGGTCCATGATCGTGGGGAGGTAGAGGCGGCCGGGGTCGCTGGAGGAGAAGCCGGCGTTGCGGTCGGGGGTCCACTGCATGGGGGTGCGTACGGCGTCGCGGTCGCCGAGCCAGATGTTGTCGCCCATGCCGATCTCGTCGCCGTAGTAGAGGATCGGGCTGCCGGGCAGGGACAGGAGCAGGGCGGTGAAGAGCTCGATCTGGTTGCGGTCGTTGTCGAGCAGGGGTGCGAGGCGGCGGCGGATGCCGATGTTGGCGCGCATGCGCGGGTCCTTGGCGTACTCCGCGTACATGTAGTCGCGCTCTTCGTCGGTGACCATCTCCAGGGTCAGTTCGTCGTGGTTGCGCAGGAAGATGCCCCACTGGCAGTTGGCGGGGATGGCCGGGGTCTTGGCGAGGATCTCGGAGACCGGGTAGCGCGATTCCCTGCGCACGGCCATGAAGATGCGCGGCATGACGGGGAAGTGGAAGGCCATGTGGCACTCGTCGCCGCCGGCGCTGTAGTCGCCGAAGTAGTCGACGACGTCCTCCGGCCACTGGTTCGCCTCGGCCAGCAGCACCGTGTCCGGGTACTGGGTGTCGATCTCCTTGCGCACCCGCTTGAGGAACTGGTGGGTCGCGGGCAGGTTCTCGCAGTTGGTGCCCTCCTGCTGGTACAGGTACGGCACCGCGTCCAGGCGGAACCCGTCGATGCCGAGGTCCAGCCAGAACTTCAGCGCGGAGATCATCTCCTCCTGCACGGCCGGGTTCTCGTAGTTCAGGTCCGGCTGGTGCGAGAAGAAGCGGTGCCAGTAGTACTGCTTGCGTACCGGGTCGTACGTCCAGTTCGACGCCTCGGTGTCGACGAAGATGATGCGGGCGTCCTGGTACTGCTTGTCGTCGTCGGCCCAGACGTAGTAGTCGCCGTAGGGTCCGTCGGGGTCCTTGCGCGATTCCTGGAACCACGGGTGCTGGTCGCTGGTGTGGTTCATGACGAAGTCGATGATGACGCGCATGCCGCGCTGGTGGGCGGCGTCGACGAATTCGACGAAGTCGGCGAGGTCGCCGAAGTCGGGCAGTACGGCGGTGTAGTCGGAGACGTCGTAACCGCCGTCTCTGAGCGGGGATTTGAAGAACGGCGGCAGCCACAGGCAGTCCACGCCGAGCCACTGGAGGTAGTCCAGTTTGGCGGTCAGGCCCTTGAGGTCGCCGATGCCGTCACCGTTGCTGTCCTGGAAGGAACGGACCAGG
The DNA here is from genome assembly GCF_059731885.1 of Streptomyces sp. Xyl84. Taxonomy (NCBI): domain Bacteria; kingdom Bacillati; phylum Actinomycetota; class Actinomycetes; order Kitasatosporales; family Streptomycetaceae; genus Streptomyces; species Streptomyces sp. Xyl84. Next base: position 2,326,588 of record NZ_AP029182.1, on the reverse strand, counting down.
ACCTCGTAGAAGACGGCACGTTTGAACCACTCCGGGTCGCGGTCCTTGGCAGGGGTGTCCTCGAAGGTGTCCGGGACGGGCTCGTTGACGATCATGTTGTGGGTGACCCTCCGATCTGCGGGGTGGACGGTCGCAGGACGGTGAGGATGTGCGCGGGCCTGTGGCCCGGTTCGAGTCGCACATAGTTGGCCCTGCCCCAGTGATAGGTCTCGCCGGTCAGCTCGTCGCGCACCGGCACCGACTCGTGCCATTCCAGGCCGAGTTGCGGCATGTCCAACGAGACCGTGGCCTCCTGGGTGTGGTGCGGGTCGAGGTTGGCGACCACCACCACCGTGTTCGATCCGCTGCGCTTGGAGTAGACGATCACCTCGTCCTTGTCGGCGTGGTGGAAGTGCAGGTCGCGCAGTTGGTGCAGGGCAGGGCTGCGGCGGCGGATGTCGTTGAGGCGGGTGATGAGGGGGGTGATGGTGCGGCCCTCGCGTTCGGCGGTGGTCCAGTCGCGGGGTTTGAGCTGGTATTTCTCGGAGTCGAGGTATTCCTCGGCGCCTTCTTTGAGGGGGGTGTTCTCGCAGAGTTCGTAGCCGCTGTAGATGCCCCAGGCCGGGGAGAGGGTGGCGGCGAGGACGGCGCGGACCTCGAAGGCGGGGCGGCCGCCGTGCTGGAGGTAGGCGTGCAGGATGTCGGGGGTGTTGGTGAACAGGTTGGGCCGCATGTAGGCGGCCGCCTCGCCGGTGAGTTCGGTGAGGTAGTCGGTGAGTTCCTGTTTGGTGTTGCGCCAGGTGAAGTAGGTGTAGGACTGCTGGAAGCCGACCTGGGCGAGGGTGTGCATCATCGCGGGGCGGGTGAAGGCCTCGGCGAGGAAGACGACGTCGGGGTCGGTGGTGTTGATCTCGCCGATGACGCGTTCCCAGAAGACGACGGGTTTGGTGTGGGGGTTGTCGACGCGGAAGATGCGCACGCCGTGGTCCATCCAGTGCCGCAGGACGCGCAGGGTCTCGGTGACCAGTCCGTCCATGTCGGCGTCGAAGGCGAGGGGGTAGATGTCCTGGTACTTCTTGGGCGGGTTCTCGGCGTGGGCGATGGTGCCGTCGGGGCGGTGGTGGAACCACTGGGGGTGTTTGTGGACCCAGGGGTGGTCGGGGGAGCACTGCAGGGCGAGGTCGAGGGCGATCTCCAGACCGAGTTCGCCGGCCCGGTGCACGAAGTGGTCGAAGTCCGCCAGGGTGCCCAGGGCGGGGTGGACGGTGTCGTGGCCGCCTTCGGGGGAGCCGATCGCCCAGGGCACGCCGACGTCGTCGGGGGTGGCGGTGAGGGTGTTGTTGCGGCCTTTGCGGTGGGTGGTGCCGATGGGGTGGATGGGGGGGAGGTAGACGACGTCGAAGCCCATGGCGGCGATGGCGGGCAGGCGGCGTTCGGCGGTGCGGAAGGTGCCGTGGGGCTGTTGGGGGGTGCCTTCGGAGCGGGGGAAGAACTCGTACCAGGCGCCGTAGAGGGCGCGTTCGCGTTCGACCTGGAGGGGCAGCGGGTCGCCGGCGGTGACCAGCTCGCGCAGCGGGTGGCGGGCCAGGACCGCGTCCACCTCCGGCGTCAGCGCCGCCGCCAGCCGGGAAGCGGCCGGCCGGTCCGGGTCCCGCAGCGCCGCCTCGGCCGCGAGCACCGTCTCCCGCTGCGGCCCCTCGGGCACGCCGGCGGCGGCCCGCCCGTACAGCAGGGCGCCCTCCGCCAGCACCAGCTCGGTGTCGAGGCCCGCCGGGATCTTGATCCGCGCGTGCCGGCGCCAGGTGGTGACCGGGTCCGCCCAGGCCTCGACGGTGTACGTCCAGCGGCCCGGCTCCCCGGCGGTCACCGTGGCGCCCCAGCGGTCGGTGCCCGGCGCCAGCTCCCGCATCGGCGTCCACGGGCCCGGGCGGCCCCCGGGATCGCGCAGGACCACGTTCGCCGCGACGGCGTCGTGGCCCTCGCGGAACACGGTGGCCGAGATCTCGAACGACTCACCGGTCACCGCCTTGGCGGGCCTGCGGCCGTGCTGGACGAGCGGCCGGACGTCGAGGACGGGGATCCGGCCGACGGCGGTGGCCTCCGGCGCCCGAGAGGGCCCCGGGGGCGGGGCGGCCGCGCCGGGCGCTGCCGCGTCGCCCGGCCGGGCGGCCGGGTCGGTCGGGGCCCCGGCGCGTGGCCGGCGCGTGCCCTTGGTGCCGTGGGCCGGGGGTGGTGCCGAGTGGTGGTGCGTGGCGGGCATGACCGCTCCTGTCCGCGTCAACGAGGGTGTGGGCGGATATCCGTGGGGAGGTTGGTCCTGCGGGGTTCCACTGTGGGGTGTACCGCAGGAGCCTTCCCACCCTCTTCGGGTGAGCAATCCGGGACTTTGTTAACTACTCGCGTGTATGTCCACACACAAAGTTGGCCTTGTCTTGGTCCACCCGGCGGTGCAGCCCCCAGCGGCACCCGCGCCCCCGCGGGTACGGTGCTGTGTGACGGGGCGCACAGTGCCGTGCGTCCTGCCGGCGAAGCGCACCGTGCCGTGCGTCCATCAGCGAACGCGCCGAGGTGGAATGTGAAGGCGATCCGTCGGTTCACCGTCCGTCCCGTTCTCCCTGAGCCCCTACGACCCCTCAGCGAGCTGGCCCGCAATCTGCGCTGGTCGTGGCATGCGGAGACGCGTGACCTCTTCCAGTCCGCCGACCCGGAGCAGTGGGCCGCCGCCGGCGGCGACCCGGTCCGCCTGCTGGGCGGCGTCTCCCCGGCCCGGCTGGCCGAGCTGGCGGCCGACCGCCGCTTCCTGCGCCGGCTGACCGCCGCCGCCGACGACCTGCACGACTACGTGACCGGCGACCGCTGGTACCAGGCGCAGCCCGCCGGGCTGCCCGCGGGCGTCGCCTACTTCTCGCCCGAGTTCGGCGTCACCGCCGCCCTGCCGCAGTACTCCGGCGGCCTCGGCATCCTCGCGGGCGACCACCTCAAGGCCGCCAGTGACCTGGGCGTTCCCCTGATCGGCGTCGGGCTGCTGTACCGGCACGGCTACTTCCGGCAGTCCCTGTCCCGGGACGGCTGGCAGCAGGAGCACTATCCGGTCCTCGACCCCAACGAGCTGCCCGTCACCCAGGTGCGCGAGGCCGACGGCAGCCCTGCCAGGGTGTCGCTCGCGCTGCCCCGCGGCAAGGCCCTGCACGCCCGGATCTGGCTGGCCCAGGTTGGCCGGATCCCGCTGCTGATGCTGGACTCCGACGTCGAGGAGAACGACCTCGGCGAGCGCCAGGTGACCGACCGGCTGTACGGGGGAGGCAGCGAGCACCGGCTGCTGCAGGAGATGCTGCTGGGCATAGGAGGGGTGCGTGCGGTGCGGACGTACTGCCGGCTCACCGGGCACCCCGAGCCGGAGGTCTTCCACACGAACGAGGGACACGCGGGGTTCCTCGGCCTGGAGCGGATCGCCGAGCTGGGCGAGCGGGGTCTCGACTTCGACGCGGCCCTGGAGGCGGTGCGCGCGGGGACGGTCTTCACCACCCACACGCCCGTCCCGGCCGGCATCGACCGCTTCGACCGGGAACTGGTCGCCCGCCACTTCGGACCCGACGCCGAGCTGCCCGGCATCGACGTCGAGCGCATCCTGCGGCTGGGCATGGAGACCTACCCGGGCGGCGAGCCCAACCTGTTCAACATGGCGGTGATGGGGCTCAGGCTCGCCCAGCGCGCCAACGGGGTGTCCCTGCTGCACGGCAGGGTCAGCCGGGAGATGTTCGCCGGGCTGTGGCCGGGCTTCGGCCCCGAGGAGGTGCCGATCACCTCGGTCACCAACGGCGTGCACGCCCCGACCTGGGTGGCCCCGGAGGTGTTCCGGCTCGGCGCCCGGCAGATCGGCGCGCAGCGCGCCGAGGACGCGCTGTCCGTGGGCGGCTCCGACCGCTGGGACTCGGTGGCCGACATCCCCGACGAGGACATCTGGGAGCTGCGCCGCGAGCTGCGCGAGCAGCTGGTCACCGAGGTGCGCCGGCGGGTGGCGGCAGCGTGGCGCCAGCGCGGCGCGGGCCCGGCCGAGCTGGGCTGGGTCGACGGCGTCCTGGACCCCGAGGTGCTCACCATCGGGTTCGCGCGCCGGGTCCCGTCGTACAAGCGGCTGACGCTGATGCTGCGCGACCGGGACCGGCTGATGGACCTGCTGCTGCACCCCGAGCGGCCGGTGCAGATCGTGGTCGCGGGCAAGGCGCACCCGGCGGACGACGGCGGCAAGCGGCTCGTCCAGGAACTGGTCCGCTTCGCCGACGACCCGCGCGTACGCCACCGGATCGTCTTCCTGCCGGACTACGGCATGGCGATGGCGCAGAAGCTCTACCAGGGCTGCGACGTGTGGCTGAACAACCCGCTGCGCCCGCTGGAGGCGTGCGGCACCTCCGGCATGAAGGCGGCCCTCAACGGCTGCCTCAACCTCTCGGTGCTGGACGGCTGGTGGGACGAGTGGTACCAGCCCGACTTCGGCTGGGCGGTCCCGACCGCGGACGGCGGCGCCGCGGGCCCGGTGACGGCGGGCGAGGAGGCCGACCACCGCGACGACGTGGAGGCGGCGGCGCTGTACGAGCTGCTGGAGCGGCGCATCACGCCCCGCTTCTACGAGCGGGGCCGGGCCGGGCTGCCCGACCGCTGGATCGAGATGGTCCGCAGGACCCTGACCCTGCTGGGCCCGAAGGTGCTGGCCGGGCGGATGGTCCGGGAGTACGTGGAGCGCCTGTACACCCCGGCCGCGCACGCCCACCGCGCCCTGGACGCGGACGCGGCGCGGGAGCTGGCGGCCTGGAAGGCGCGGGTGCGGGCGGCCTGGCACGAGGTGACGGTGGACCACGTGGAGACGTCCTGCCCGCCGGCCGGGCGCACGGACGGGCCGCCGTCGACGGCCACCGCCGAACTCGGCTCCACGCTGGGCCTGCGGGTACGGGTCGGGCTGGGCGGGCTGGGTCCGGAGGACGTCCAGGTGCAGGCCGTCTCGGGGCGGGTCGACGAGGAGGACCGCATCACGGACGCCACCGCGGTCCCGCTGAAACCGGCGGGCGCCCCCGATCCGGACGGCCGCTGGGTGTACGAGGGTCCGCTCTCCCTGGACCGCACCGGGCCCTACGGCTACACGGTCCGCATCCTGCCCGACCACCGCCTGCTCGCCTCGCACGCCGAGCTGGGCCTGGTGACCGTACCGGCTCAGGACGCGGGCGACGGGGCGGGGGTGCTGCTGCGCTGACCGCCCGGGCGGGGCACGGGCGGGCCGGCAGAGGGTTGCCCGTCACTGTGGTGGGCCGGCGGCGGGGCCGCGCCGCCGGCCGGGCGGGACGGCGCGCCGCCGGGTCAGGTGCCGTCGCCCAGGCCGGCGCACAGGCGGCGCAGCACCGTGCCGCAGCGGCGGGCGTAGGCGTGCTGGAAGCCGCGGGCCGCCGGGCCGCCCGCGCGGGCGTACCACTTGGCGGGGCGGCTGAAGGCGGTCACGGTCAGCCAGACCGTGCCGTCGCCGGTGCGGTCCACGACGAAGGACTCCTCGCCGGTCTCGGGGTGGCCGGGCAGGGTGCCGTAGGCCCAGCCGGCGCGGCGGGGCTCCTCGAGGGTCCAGACGATCCGGCAGGGGGCCTTGATCATCCCGGCCAGGGTGACGGTGACGTCGGCGCCGGGGGCGGCGCGGGCCGCGGCCGTGTCGATGCCGACACCCACCGCGCGGTGCAGTTCCCAGGTGAGGACGGCCTCGGCGGCGCGCCGGAAGACCGCCTCGCCCTCGCCGATGCGGGTGCGCACGTGCAGGGGGTGGAAGCCGGGCGGGCAGTGGCCCCGCTCGCGGGTCGCGCCGACCTCCTCGTAGGTGAAGTCCTCCGAAGACATGGGACCCAAGCGTAGGGCGGCACCCGGGGGAGTGGTCCTCCCGGGTGCCGCCCGTCGCGTCGCGCCGCCGGATCAGTTCACGTTGACCCCGGACCAGGCCGCCGCGACCGCCTGGTACTCGGCGCTGGAGGAGCCGTACAGGGCCGACGCCGCGTTCAGGGTCGCCGTGCGGGCGGCCTTGTAGTTGGTGGTCGACGTCATGTACGTGGTCAGCGCCTTGTACCAGATCTGCAGCGCCTTGTCCCGGCCGATGCCGGTGACCGTGGAGCCGTTGGACGTCGGCGAGTTGTAGCTCACGCCGTTGATCGTCTTCGCGCCGCTGCCCTCGGCCAGCAGGTAGAAGAAGTGGTTGGCGACGCCGGACGAGTAGTGCACGTCCTTGTTGCCGACCGTGGAGGACCAGTAGTCGGCGGAGGCGCCGTCCTTGCTGGGCTTGTCCATGTAGCGCAGCGGGGTGCCGTCGCCGTTGATGTTGATCTTCTCACCGATGAGGTAGTCGCCCTTGTCGGTGGCGTTGTTGGCGTACCACTCGACGCCGGTGCCGAAGATGTCGGAGGTGGCCTCGTTCAGGCCGCCCGACTCGCCCGAGTAGTTGAGCCCCGCGGTGTTGGAGGTGACGCCGTGGCTCATCTCGTGCCCGGCGACGTCCAGCGCGGTCAGCGGGTGGGTGTTGCCCGAGCCGTCGCCGTAGGTCATGCAGAAGCAGCTGTCGTCCCAGAACGCGTTGACGTAGTTGCTGCTGTAGTGGACGCGGGAGTAGGCGCCCACGCCGTTGTTCTTGATGCCGTTGCGGCCGAAGGTGTTCTTGTAGAAGTCCCAGGTCTCCTGCGCGCCGTAGGCGGCGTCGGCCGCGGCCGTCTGGTCGGAGGAGGAGCTGGAGGCGGTGCCGGTGCCCCACACGTTGTCCGCGTCGGTGAACAGGGTGCCGGTGCCGCTGGTCTTGCGGGCCAGGTTGTACGTCTTGTGACCGCCGCGCGTGGTGTCGTACAGCTGGTACGTCGAGCCCGACAGGTTGGTGGTCAGGCTGACGGTGCCCGAGTACAGCGTCTTGCCGGAGCCGGTCGCGTTCTCGATGCCCTGGTACTCGTAGAGCTTCTTGCCGGTGGCGGCGTCGGTGATGACGTGCAGCTCGTTGGGGGTGCCGTCGTCCTGGAGGCCGCCGACGACGGTCTCGTAGGCGAGGACGGGCTTGCCGCTGCCCGCCCAGATGACCTTGCGCGGGGCCTGGTCGGCGGCGGTCTGCGCGGAACCGGCGTCCTTGGCGAGGGACACGGCCTGCGCCTCGGCCTTGGCGGCGGCGACCTTCGGGGTGAGCGAGGCGACCTTGATGGCCGCGCCGGTGGCCTTGGTGACGCCTTCGGTCTTCCCGGCCTTGGAGGTGTGGACGATCAGGTCGCCGCCGAGGACCGGCAGGCCGGCGTAGGTGCGCTCGTAGCGGGTGTGCACCGTGCCGTCGGCGTCCTTGACGACGTCCTTGGCGACCAGCTTCTCCTGGGCGCCGAGGCCTATCTGCCGGGCGGTGCCGGCCGAGCCGGCCTGCGCCTGCTGGAGCAGGGAGGTGCGGGCGGCGGCGGTGAGCGAGGTGGGCGCGGCGGCGAGGGTGGTCCGGTCCGCGGTGCCGGCCGGGGTCTGGGCCGAGGCGACGCTGGTCAGGCCGGTGCTGAGGAGTGCTCCGGCGGCGACGGCGGTGGCGAGGGCCAGCGTGGTGCGCTTGTGACGCAGAGGGCGGGGAGTCACACAAGCTCCTTATGTGGGGGGCCCGGCCGGCGTGGGGGTGCCGGCCGGACGGGAGGTCGGTTGCTGTGCTCGTGCGGCGGGTGGAGAGAGAGTGACATCAAGGACGCGTACATGTCAGGACCCCGAGGTGATGTTGGCCGAAAGTTGACTGTCCGATTCGTGTTTCGGCAGTGTGAACGGGCGCCGCCCCGGGTGTTCCGCCTCCGGAACGGCGCCCTGTCCTCGGGGGAGTCGGGCCCCCGGCGACGACCCGAGGTCCTCGCCGGGCGGCCCCGCGCCGGCTCTACGGGAAGGTCAGCTTCCAGCCGTCGATGTAGCCGGTGTCCTGCGGGCCCTGGTCCTGGACGCGCAGCTTCCAGGTCCCGTTGGCGGCCGACGAGGAGGCGTTGACCGTGTAGGTCGCGTGCACGTCGGGCGTCGGGTCGTAGCCGCTGCTCTTGAGGCGGTACGTCGACCCGTTGGGGGCGACCAGGTCGATCTGGAGGTCACCGCTCCAGGTGTGGACGATGTCCACCGAGACCTGGAGGTTGGAGGGCGCGTTGCCGCTGCGCCCGGTGACCGTGATGGACGAGGTGACCGCCGAACCGTAGTCCGGGATGTTCACGTTCGAGGTGTTCTCGAACGAGGTGCCGCCGCCGCCCGGGTCGCCGCCGCCGGAGCGCGAACCGACCGCGACCGCCGCCCAGGCGTCCTGCACGGCCTTGTACTCGGCGCTGGAGGTGCCGTACAGCTCACCGGCCGCCGCGAGCGTGCCGGTGCGGGCCGCGGCGTAGTTGGTGGTGGACGTGAACTTCGTCGTCAGCGCCTTGTACCAGATCTGCAGCGCCTTGTCCCGGCCGATGCCGGTGACGGGCAGCCCGTCCGCGGTGGGCGAGTCGTAGCTGACGCCGTTGACGACCTTGGCGCCGCTGCCCTCGCTCAGCAGGTAGAAGAAGTGGTTGGCGATGCCGGACGAGTAGTGCACGTCCTTGCTGCCCACGCCCGAGTACCAGGAGTCGGCGGAGGCGCCGTCCTTGCTGGGCTTGTCCATGTAGCGCAGCGGGGTGCCGTCGCCGTTGATGTCGATCTTCTCACCGATGAGGTAGTCGCCCTTGTCGGTGGCGTTGTTGGCGTACCACTCGACACCCGTGCCGAAGATGTCCGAGGTGGCCTCGTTCAGGCCGCCGGACTCGCCGCTGTAGTTGAGCCCCGCGGTGTTGGAGGTGACGCCGTGGCTCATCTCGTGCCCGGCCACGTCGAGCGCGGTCAGCGGGTCGGCGTTGCCCGAGCCGTCGCCGTAGGTCATGCAGAAGCAGCTGTCGTCCCAGAAGGCGTTCACGTACGAGTTGCCGTAGTGGACCCGGGAGTAGGCCGCCGCGCCGTCGTCGCGGATGCCGTTGCGGCCGAAGGTGTTCTTGTAGAAGTCCCAGGTGACCGCGGCGCCGTAGTGGGCGTCGGCGGCGGCGGTGGCCGCGTTCGACGTCGTCCCGTTGCCCCAGGTGTCACTGGACTGCGAGAACAGGGTGCCGGTGCCGGACGTGCCGCGGTTGAGGTTGTACGTCTTGTGGCCGCCGCGCGCCCCGTCGTTCAGCGTGTACGTCGAACCCGACTGGGTCGTCGTCAGCGCGACCTGGCCGCTGTACTGGGTGTTGCCGACGCCGGTCTCGACGCCCTGGTACCGGTACAGCTCCTTGCCCGTGTTCGCGTCGGTGACGACGTGCAGCTGGTTCGGGGTCCCGTCGTCCTGGAAGCCGCCGATCACCGTCTCGTACGCCAGCACCGGCGTGCCGTTCGCCGCCCAGATCACCTTGCGCGAGGACTGGTCCACCGAGGCCTTGGTGCTGCCGAGCGTCCGGGCCCGCTGCACCGCCTGCTTCTCGGCCGTCGCCTTCGACACGCCCGGGGTCAGGCTGCGGACCTTGACGGCCGCGCCGGTGGCCTTGAGCACCCGCTCGGTCTTCCCCGACTTCGCGGTGTCGACGACCAGGTCGCCGCCGAGGACCGGCAGACCCGCGTAGGTCCGCTCGTAGCGGGTGTGCACGGTGCCGTCGGCGTCCTTGACGACGTCCTTGACGACCAGCTGCTCCTGGGCGCCGAGGCCCAAATCCTTCGCCGTGCGGGCCTTGCTGCCGTCGGCGTCGCGGATCAGCTCGGCCCGCTGTGAGGGCGTGAGCTTCACGGCGACGTGGGCCGGGTTGAGCCGGCCGGCCTGCGGCGCCTGCGCGGGGGCCGCACTGGCGGCGCCCGACTGGGCGGCCGTGGCGATCAGCGCGGCGACACCGGCCAGGGCGATGCCCGCGGCCCGGCGGTGGGTGGTGTGGGAGGTGCGTCTGCGAGAGCTGCTGCTACTCAACACTGACTCCTTCTGCGTGGCCACGGGTCGCGCGGCCAGGGGGGAGATCCGGACGCGGGGTGAGCCGTCCGGGCAGAACTGCGAGAACGCGGAACCAGGTGCGGACGTGCGAGGTGCTGGCGTACGACGAGCCGACGAGCTGACGTGCGACGGGCTGACGTGCCGACGAGCTGACGTGCCACGTACTGACGTGCGACGGGCTGCGACGTGCCGGCGTACGGGATGCGGGCCGGCCCACGGTCCGCGGAACGGTGGGGGTGCTGTGGGGTGACTGTGAACGGCCGAGGGGAAGATTGGCAGGAGTACGCGGCGCTTGTCAGGAGCGCGTCATCAAGTTGGCCGGAAAACGTCCGTTGTCCGGAAGTTCATGTTCGGTATACGAACCGGACGCCCGGGGCTCAGCCGGTGTGCGCCGCGGCCATGAGGCGGGCCGCCGCCGGGGTCATCCACAGCCGGACCGTCCGGTCGCCGGCGCCGGTGGCCAGCAGCGTGCCGTCCGGGGAGAACGCGAGTGCGAAGACCGCGCCCTGGTGGCCGGCGAGGGGCTGTCCCACGGGCCGTCTCGTCCGCGGGTCCCACAACCGTGCCGTCCGGTCGCCGGTGCCGGTGGCCAGCACGGTGCCGTCCGGGGAGAACGCGAGCGCGAAGACCGCTCCGAGCAGGTGCAGCGGCTCGCCGGCGGGCTCCTGGGTGGCGGGGTTCCACAGCCGTGCCGCCCGGTCGCGGCTGCCGGTGGCCAGCAGGGTGCCGTCGGGGGAGAACGCGACCGTGACCACGGCGCCCTGGTGCCGCAGGGGTGCGCCGGCCGGCTCGCGGGTGGCCGGATCCCACAGCCGGGCCGTCATGTCCCGGGAGGCGGTGGCCAGAAGTGTGCCGTCGGGAGCGAACGCCATCGCGTTGACCTGCTCGCGGTGGCCGGTGAGCGGGTCTCCCACGGGCTCGCGGGTGGCCGGGTCCCACAGCCGGACCGTGCCGTCCTCGGCGCCGGTGGCGAGCAGCGCGCCGTCCGCGGAGAAGGCCACCGCGTGCACCGCGCCGTGGTGACCGAGCAGAGGCTCTCCGGCGGGCGCGCCCGTCGCGGGGTCCCACAGCCCGACGGCCGTGCCGTGGCCGCCGACGGCCAGGAGCTTGCCGTCGGGGGAGAAGGCCAGCGCGGTCGCGGGTCCCCGGCGGCCGGTCGGCAGCTCGGCCAGGGGCCTGCGGGCGGCGGGGTCCCACAGGTGCACGGTGCCGTCGTGGCTGCCGACGGCGAGGAGGGTGCCGTCCGGCGAGAACGCCACCGCGGCGACCAGGTCGCTCGCCTCCAGCGGGGGCAGGCCCATGGGGTGTCCCCGCTCGATGGCGTGCGCCACGGCGCGGGTCGCGAGGCATCCGAGGGGCTTCGTGGAGGAAGCCGGGGAGGTGGAGGAGGCCGGGCGCTCAGAGGGCGATGAGGACGGAGGCGACGACGGGGACGGGGGCGGGGACGGGGAGGGAGGCGACGACGGGGACGAGGACGGAGGGGGAACCTCGGCCGGCGCCGGTCCCGCGGCGGAGTCCGGCTGCCGGGGGCGGTCGCGGTCCCGTCCGGACTGCCTGCCCTGCCTGAGTGCCGCGCGCGCCTCCGTGACGGCCGCCCACCGCGCGCGCCACGCGTCCAGCTCGGCCGCCGTGGGGTCCGGCGGCTCGCACTCCCTGCCGTACCGGTCCCAGGACAGCAGGGTCCGCACGAGCCAGATCAGCCGGTCCAGGCCGCTGTAGCCGCCGTTGAAGAGGGAACTCTGCGTGGCGGGCGGCAGGGAGGCGCGCTCGTCGGCGAAGAGCCGGGCGGCCCGCCGCGCGATGGTCCGCAGCGACGGATCGCCCGCCCGCACCTTCAGCTCGTTCAGCAGCCGGGCCTGTTCCCGCAGCAGCTCCCCGGCAGTGTGCGGCTCCTGCGCCTGCTCCATGACCGCCCTCCCCCTGGTGTCGCGTGGTGACGAGCCAGGTTAGGGGCACGGGGGCCGTACGGCACCGAACTTGGCGGAACGCTCCCGAACGGTGCCGTACGGCGGTACGCGTTCGGCGGCGCACGGCGCCGTACGGCGGCCGTACGGCGGTGCCGCCCCCGCGCTCGGGTTCCTCCGGACTTGTTCGGCGGACCGTGCGCGCCCCGCCGGACGGAGCACAGTCGGGACATGACCACGACTCGGACACCTCAGCCGTCCGGTTCCTCCCCGGACGAGCCCGCCGCCCCGCCGTTCCTCTCCCTGCACACCACCGTCGTCCTGCTCACGGCGATCGTGATCGGCCTGGTCGTCGGGTTCCTCACCGCGCACACCGGTGCCCCGGTCGCCGCCGCCGTCCTGGCCGGGCTGACGAGTTCAGGCGCGAGCGTGCCCGTCCTGCGCACCCTCATCCGGTGAGCCGGATCCTGCGAAGGGCCCGCGCTCCCTGCGCGCCCGCGGCGTCGCGAGCGCCCGCCGCCGCCGGGCCGGTGGGCGCTCCTGCGGGGCGCCCGGGAGACTGGGACCTCAGAACCGGACGGGCGCCCGGCTCGCATGTCGTTCGGAGCTCTCAGGCCCGGGCGCCTGCGCGCAGGACGGCGAAGACTCCCTGGGCGCGGGTGCCGTCCGGCTGCTGCCAGGGGCCCGCGACGTGGCCGGTGGCCGCCGGGGGCGCGAGCGGCGGGCCGTCCTCCCGGGCGGGCGTCAGGACCCGGTGCAGGAGGAGCACGGTGCCGTCGGCAGCGGTCAGTTCCGTGGCCCGCGGCGTGTCGGTGACCGCGGAGAACGCGGTGGGGGCCGGGTGCGTACCGGCGTACGAGCGGACGATCTCGCGGTCCGGGGTGTCGCTGACGCTCTGCGCCTGAGCCTCGGCCCGGCCGTCGATCAGGGCGGCCAACTGGCCGGTGAGCACCGGGTCGTGGCAGCCGTCGTAGGCCCAGCGCGGACCCAGCACGCCGTGCTCCATGGTGCCGACCAGGGCGTGTTCCGCGCCGTCGAGAGGGGCGGCGCGGTAGGTGAGGGGCACCAGGTAGGTGGCGGGGCGGGGACCGGCGGTGTCGTTGACGACCATGAACTCGATGCCGACCTCGCCGTCAGGGTCGTCCAGGCGGAAGCCGCCCGCCTTGGTCAACTCCGGTCCGGACGCGCCCGCGTACCAGGTGCGGGAGGGCAGCCAGGCGGTGAGCAGTTCGAGTTTGGTGGGCTTGACGGTGGTGCGGTGGATGACGGCCATGTGAGCCATTCTGCTCCCGGCCCCACGCGGTCCCTCACCGCCCCGCGTCGTCCGGCGCGTCCCGCCGCAGCGCGCCCGCGACCAGGCCCCGCACGTCCGCGGGCGACACCGTCCCGCCGTTCACCAGCCGGTCGAAGACCAGACCGTCCACACAGGTCAGCAGGGTGACCGTGCGTGCGTCGGCGTCCGCTTCCGGGACGCCGCGGGCGGTCAGGAAGGCGCGTACGGTCTCCCGTCCCGCGTTCTCGCGCGGGGTGAGGATCTCCCGCAGCTCGGGGTGGTGCACGCTCTCGATCGCGCACGCGTAGCGGGCCAGGGAGCGCGTCCGGCCTTCTCCCGTCAGCCGCTGTGCGGACAGGGCGGCGATGCCCGCCGCCAGCTCCTCCGGGTCGCGCGGCACCGGTGTCCGCCGGCCCGCCTCCTGGAGTTCCGCCTGGTCCAGCGCGACCAGACGCCGGACCAGAGCGGTGAGCAGGGCCCGGCGCGTGCGGAAGTAGGCGGAGGTGGTGCCGGGGGGCAGGTCCGCCGACCGGTCGACGGCGCGGTGGGTCAGTCCGCGCATGCCCTGGCACGCGAGGACGGCGATGGCCGCGTCGGCGAGGGCGGTACGGCGGTCGGTGGGTGTGGGCACCCCCTATTTCTACACCTGTAGAGAGGGGGCGTACGCTCGGCGCGGATCTTCTACAGACGTAGAAGATCCGGGATGTGTGACCTACGGAAGGGGCCGGTATGGGCGGCACTGCGGTGGTGGTGGGCGGGGGCATCGGCGGGCTGGCCGCGGCGATCGGTCTGCGCGCGGTCGGCTGGGAGGTCGTGGTCGCCGAACGCGCACCGGTGCTCGCCGACGCCGGGGCGGGCATCTCCCTGCACGCCAACGGCATGCGCGCCCTGGACGCCCTCGGCGTCGGCGAGGCGGTGCGCGCGGCCGCCCGGCCGCAGTACACCGGCGGGACCCGCACCCCCGGCGGCCGGTGGCTGTCCAGGATGGACGGCGCCGCCCTGGAACGGGAGCTGGGCACGCCCATCGTCGGCATCCCGCGCGCCGCCCTGCACCGTGCCCTGCGCGCCGCCCTCCCGCCGCAGTGCCTGCGGACCGGGGCGGAAGTGACGTCCGTGGAGGACACCGGCGACGGGCGGGTGCGGGTCCTGCTGCACGGGGGCGCCGCCGGCGCCGATGCCGCCTCCGGCCGCGATGCCGCCCCCGATGCCGCCTCCGGCCCGGCGGCCGGGCCTGATGCCGCCTCCGGTCCCGCGGCCGCCCCCCATGCCGCCTCCGGTCCCGCGGCCGGGCCCGGTGACGTCCTCGGCGCCGACCTCGTCGTCGCCGCCGACGGCGTCGGCAGCCGCCTGCGCCGGGCGCTGTTCCCGCACCACCCCGGCCCCGCCTACAGCGGGTCCACCGTCCTGCGCGCCGTCACCGAGCACCCGGTGGACCTGCGCACCGACTTCGAACTGACCTGGGGCCGGGGAGCCGAGTTCGGGCACATCGCCTTCCGGGACGGCCGCGCGGAGTGGCACGCCGTGCTCAGCTCACCGCCCGGGGTGCGCCCCGCCGACCCGCTCGCCGCGCTGCGCCGCCGCTTCGCCGGCTGGCACGACCCGGTCCCCGCGCTGCTCGCGGCCACCCGCCCCGGCGCCGTCCTGCACCACGACATCCACGAACTGACCGTCCCGCTGCCCGCCTACGCCGTCGGCCGCATCGTCCTCCTGGGCGACGCCGCCCACGCCATGACCCCCCACCTCGGTCAGGGCGCCTGCCAGGCCCTGGAGGACGCGGTCACCCTCGCCGCCGCGCTCGCCGCCGGACCGGCCCTCGAAGCGGCGCTGGCCCGCTACGACGCCGAGCGCCGCCCGCGCAGCCAGTCCGTGGCCCGCGCCGCCCGCCAGGCCGGCCGGATGGGCCAGCAGCTCAGGTGGCCGCCGGCCGTCGCCGTCCGCAACGCCGGCCTCCGGCTGGCACCGTCCGGCGCCACGATGCGGGCCATCCTCCGGCACGCCGACTGGACCCCGCCGAAGCTGCCCTGACGACCGGCCGGTCAGCCCCCGGCCCCGCCCCCGACCACCTCCCGGCCTTCGTCCGCGACCGCCTGCGAGGTGTCGTCCGCGCCCGCCTCCCGGCCTTCGTCCCCGGCCGCCTCCCGGCTCCTGTCCGTGACCGCCTCCCGGTCCTCGTCCGCCACCGCCTCCCAGCCCTCGTCCCCGTCCACCTCCGGGCCCTCGCCTCCGCTCACCGCTGGGCTTTCGTCGCCGTGCCACGTGTGCCACAGCGCCGCGTACGCCCCGCCCGACGCCACCAGCTCCTCGTGGGTGCCCAGTTCGGTGAGCAGGCCGTCCTCCATCACGGCCACCCGGTCGGCGTCGTGCGCGGTGTGCAGGCGGTGGGCGACGGCGATGACCGTACGGCCCCGGAGGACGGCGGCCAGCGCGCGTTCGGCGTGGCGGGCGGTCGAGGGGTCGAGCAGCGCGGTGGCCTCGTCGAGGATCAGGGTGTGCGGATCGGCCAGCACCACCCGGGCCAGGGCGAGCTGCTGGGCCCGGGCCCCGTCGACCGGGTGGGCGCCCGTGCCCAGCCCGGTGTCCAGGCCGTCCGGCAGCTCCCGCACCCAGGCGTCGGCGCCCACGGCACCCAGCGCCGACCACAACTGCCCGTCCGACGCGGCCGGTTCGGCGATGCGCAGGTTGTCGCGGACCGTGCCCAGGAACACATGGTGCTCCTGGGTGACCAGGACGACCTGGCGGCGCAGCAGCTCCGGTTCCAGCGCGGCGACCGGCACCCCGCCCACGGTCACCGACCCCGCGCTCGGCGCGTCCACGCCCGCCAGCAGCCTGCTCAGCGTGGTCTTGCCCGCACCGGACGGGCCCACCACGGCCAGCCGCTCCCCGGGCCGCACGGTCAGGTCGACCCCGCGCAGCACCTCGCCGCCGTTCTCGTAGGCGTAGCGGGCCCCGGTCACGTCGATGCGGTCGTCCGCGGGGGCGGGTGCCCGGTCCGCGGCGGACCGCGGGGCCCCGGCCAGGCCCTCGACGCGGGCGAAGGAGGCGCCGCTGCTCTGCAGCAGCTCGACGTGCATCAGGATCTGGTCCAGCGGCTCGGTGAACTGCCGCAGGTACAGGGCGGCGGCCACCACCGCGCCCACCGTCACCGCGCCCCGCGCGTGCAGCGCCCCGCCGACCAGCAGCACCCCGGCCACGGGCAGCACGTACGACACCTCGACCGCCGGGAAGAACACGCTCCGCAGGAACAGCGTGTACAGCCGGGCGCGCCGGGAGGCGTCCAGTGCCTCGCGGCTCGCCGCGACCCGCCGCCCGGCCAGCCGGTACGCCTCGACCGTACGGGCACCGGAGGCGGTGGCCGCCAGGACCTCGGCCACGGCGGAGTTGGCCGCGCCCTCACGGAGGTAGCCGTCCCGGGCCCGCCGCAGGTACCAGCGCAACGCGCCCCCGACCGGGGCCAGCGCCAGGACCCCGACGGCGCCGAGCAGCGGGTCCAGCAGGAAGACGGCGACCAGCACGAACAGCGCCTGGACGGTGCTGACCAGCAGTTCGGGGCCCACGGTGCGCAGCGTGGTGCCGACCGCGGCCACGTCCGCGGTGCCGCGCGTGGTCAGGTCGCCGGTGCCGGCCCGCTCCACCACCGAGGCGGGCAGGGCCAGCGCCCGGTCCACGAACTCCTCGCGCACCCGTGCGAGAGTGCGCTCGCCGAAGCGGTGCCCGGCGTACCGGGCCCAGCGCGCCAGCAGCAGCTGTGCCAGTGCGGCCACCAGGATGCCCACGGCCGGCCGGTCCACGCCGGCGGTCCCGCCGCCCGCGCGGACGTGGTCGATGATCCGGCCGAGCAGCCAGGGACCGGCGAGTCCCGCCGCGGCGGCCAGCACGTTCAGGACCAGGACGGCCGCGAACGCCCGCCCGTCGGCCCGGACCAGCCGCAGCGCGGCCCGCCGGACCCGCGTCCGCCCGGCGACCGGCAGCCCGCCGGCGGCGTCGTCCGCCGTCATCGCAGGGCCTCCTGAGCAGTTCCCCGCACGGGCGGCTCCGTGTTCTTCCCGGCCGCCGCGGGCGCGGTCCGCCGCGTGCTCCCCTCCGCGTCCCGTGCCACCAGCGCCCGGTACGCCGGCTGCGTGGCGAGGAGTTCGCGGTGGCCGCCCGTCGCCGCGACCCTGCCGTCGACGAGGTAGTGCACGGTGTCCGCGTGGTCCAGGACCAGCGGGGAGGTGGTGGTGACGAGCGTCGTCCGGCCGGCGCGGGCCTGCCGCAGCCGCTTCGCCACCACGGCCTCGGTGTGCGCGTCCAGCGCGGAGGTCGGCTCCACGGCGAGCAGCACCCGCGGACGGGCCAGCAGCGCCCGCGCCAGCCGCACCCGCTGGCGCTGCCCCCCGGACAGGCTGCGGCCCTGCGCGGTCACGGCCGCGTCCAGGCCGCCGGCCCGCCCCTGCACGACGTCCTCGGCGGCGGCCGCCCGCAGCGCCCCGGCCACCTCGTCCGCATCCCGGTCCCGGGCGCCGGACACCACCTCCCGCAAGGAGCCCGCGAACAGGTCCGCCTCGCCGTCCGCGACCAGGATGTGCTCCCGCACGCCGGCGAGCGCGTACGCGTCCAGCCGTACGCCGTCCCAGGTCGCCGCCGACGGCTCGTAGCGGCCCAGGCGGTCGACGATCGCCGCCGCGTCCGCGGGACGGGCGCAGACCAGCGCGGTCAGCCGTCCCGGCTCCACCCGCACGTCCGACTCCGGGTCGTGCAGCGCCGCGGGCCGCGCGGGCGGCGGCAGGGTGCCGCTGTCCTCCTCGGGTTCCAGTCGCAGCAGCCGCACCACCCGGCGCGCGGCCACCACGCCCCGGCTGAGCTGGTAGCCCGACTCGACGAAGAAGGACACCGGGGTCACCAGGACGGCGACGTACCCGTACACCGACACCAGCTCGCCCACGGTGATCCGCCCCTGGGCGGCCAGCCGGGCCCCCAGCCAGGTGACGACGGCGAGGAACAGCACCGGCAGGCCCGTGCCGAGCGCCTGCAGCCAGCTGGTCACCGCGCCCACCCGGTACCCCTGCGCCCGCAGCCGCCCCGAGTCCTGCCGGAACGCGTCCGCGAACAGCCCCTTGCCGCCGAGCCCGTTGAGCACCCGCAGCCCGCCCGCGAGGTCGCCGATCCGCGCGGTCAGCACGCCCTGCCGCTCCCGGTACTCGCCCTCGGCCCGCTGCAGCCGCCGGGTCAGCGGCCCCACCAGCAGCGCGGTCACCGGCGCCCCCAGCAGCACGACCGCGGCCAGCGGCACGGACACCGACAGCAGCACCACCGCCACCGCCACGTAGACGACGGCCGCGCCCACCCCGGGGCCGACCACGGTCAGGCACTGGCTGATGGTCTGCACGTCGCCGACGCCGATGGTGACGACCTCCCCGGCGGCGGTGCGGCGCGGCAGCGCGGCGCCCAGCTTCACCACGTGGTCCACGACGACCTTGACCGTGCGGAAGTTGGCGTCCATGCGCACCCGGGTCATCGTGCGGTGGCGCAGGATGCTCAGCCAGGCGTTGAAGGCGCCGACCGCGAAGAGCGCGCCCGACCACAGGGCCAGCGCGCCCGTGTCGTCGGTCTGGAGCCCGTCGTCGACCGCACGCGACATCAGGTACGGCGTCGCCGCGAGCAGCACCATCCAGACGCTGGCCAGCACCGCGCCCGCGACCGAGCGGCCCGGCTGCCGGGCCACCAGCCACCACAGGTACCACCAGCCGCCCCGGGTGTCGGGCGCGCCCGGGTCCGCGTACGCGTCGATCAAGGGTCCCCCCTCGCAGTCGTTCAGGCCAGGCTGTCGCGCCAGGCGCGGTGCAGGTGCGCGAAGCGGCCGGTGCCCGCGACGAGTTCGGACGGGGTGCCGTCCTCGACGATCCGGCCGTGCTCCATCACCAGCACCCGGTCGGCGATCTCCACCGTGGACAGACGGTGGGCGATGACCACCGCCGTACGGCCCCGCAGGACCGTCGCCATCGCGCGCTGCACGGCCTGCTCGCCGGGGATGTCCAGCGAACTGGTCGCCTCGTCCAGGATCAGCACCGCCGGGTCGGCGAGCAACGCGCGTGCGAAGGCGACCAGTTGTCGCTGGCCCGCCGAGATGCGGCCGCCGCGCTTGCGCACGTCCGTGTCGTACCCGTCGGGCAGGGCGCTGATGAAGTCGTGGGCGCCGATCGCCTTCGCGGCCCGCTCGATCTCCTCGCGGCTCGCCTCGGGGCGGCCGATGGCGATGTTCTCGGCGACCGTCCCGGAGAACAGGAAGGCCTCCTGCGTCACCATGACGACCCCGCGCCGCAGTTCGGGCACGGCCAGCTCGCGCAGGTCCACGCCGTCCAGCAGCACCCGGCCCTCGCTCGGGTCGTAGAAGCGGGCCAGCAGCTTGGCCAGGGTCGACTTGCCCGCGCCGGTGGAGCCCACCACCGCGACGGTCTGCCCGGCCGGGAGCGTCAGGCCGAAGCGGGGCAGCACCTCCCCGCCGGTGCGGTAGGCGAAGCGGACGCCGTCGAAGACCACCTCACGGCCGGGGAGGGCGGACCTGCGGGGCGGCAGCGGACGCGGCACCGGCGGCTCGGGCACCGACGGGGTCTGCGCGAGCAGCCCCGCGATCTTCTCCAGGGAGGCCGCCGCCGACTGGTAGGAGTTCAGGAACATGCCGAGCCGGTCGATGGGGTCGTACAGCCGGCGCAGGTACAGCACCGCCGCCGCCAGCACCCCCAGTTCCAGCGAGCCGTCCGTGACCCGCCAGGCACCCCACAGGACGATCGCCGCGACCGCCGTGTTCGCCACCAGCCGGGAGCCGACGACATAGCGGGCCATCTCCAGGAGCGCGTCACCGTTGGCCCGCTCGTGGCGCCGGTTGAGGGCGGCGAAGGCGGCGTCGTTGGCCCGCTCCCGGCGGAAGGCCCGCACCGGCCGGATGCCGTTCATCGTCTCCACGAACTTCACGATCACCGCCGCGATCGCCGTGGACCGCTCCCGGTACACCCGCCCCACGCGCCGCTGGTAGAGCCGCACCAGCAGGTACAGCGGCACGAACGAGGCCACCGCGACCGCGCCGAGACCGGCGTCGAGCCAGAGCAGCATCGCCGAGATGGAGACGAAGGACAGGACGACGGTGATCAGTTCCTGCAGACCCTCGTTGAGCAGTTCGCGCAGCGACTCCACGTCCGTGGTGGAGCGGGAGATGAGCCGGCCCGAGGTGTAGCGCTCGTGGAAGTCCACGCTCAGCGCCTGCGCGTGCCGGAAGATCCGGCCGCGCAGGTCCAGCAGCACGTCCTGGTTGACCCGGGCGGCGGCCACGATGAACACCCACTGCAGGGCGCCCGAGGCCAGCGCGCACAGCAGGTAGCCGACCGCGACCGCGACCAGCGGCCCGTGGTCGTGGCCCCGGAAGGCCGGGACGGCCGTGTCGATGGCGTACGCCACCAGCAGCGGGCCCGCCTGCACGGCCGCCTGCTGGAGCAGCAGCACGAGCGTGGTGACGGCCACGCGCGCCTTCATGGGCGCCAGCAGCGAGCGCAGCAGTGTGGACGTGGCGCCCGGGGGAGTGGGCAGCACGTCCCGGTCGAAGGGGTCACCGGTGTCACCGGCGGTGCCCGTCCGGGGCAGGTCGTCCTCCTCGCCGGGGGCGGGGACGGACGTCGTGGGGGCCGTCATCGGTCGTCGTCCTCCTCGTCGCGGGGGCCGCCGCCGGACATCAGGCGGGCGTACTCGGCGTTGGTGCGCAGCAGTTCGTGGTGGGTGCCCACGGCGGTGATCCGGCCGCCGGAGAGCAGGGCGACGCGGTCGGCCAGCAGCACCGTGGAGGGGCGGTGGGCGACGATCAGGGCCGTGGTGTCGGCGAGCACCTGGCGCAGCGCGGCCTCCACGGCGGCCTCGGTGTGCACGTCGAGGGCGGACAGCGGGTCGTCCAGGACGAGGAACCGGGGCCGGCCGACGACCGCGCGGGCCAGCGCCAGGCGCTGGCGCTGGCCGCCGGACAGGCTCAGGCCCTGCTCGCCGACCTGTGTGGCGGTGCCCTGCGGGAGGGCGTGCGCGAACCTGGCCTGCGCCACGGCGAGCGCGCGGTCCAGCTCACCGGCGTCCGCGTCTTCGCCGGCGCCCATGAGAACGTTGTCGCCGACGCTCGCGGAGAACAGGGTGGGTTCCTCGAAGGCGACGGCGACGAGGGTGCGCAGGGTCCGCCGGTCCATCGCGCGGATGTCGGTGCCGTCCAGCGTGATCCGGCCGGAGGTCACCTCGTGCAGGCGGGGCACGAGCGCCGTCAGGGTCGTCTTGCCGCTCCCGGTGGCGCCGACCAGGGCCATCGACTCGCCGGGACGGATGTGCAGGTCGACACGGTCGAGCAGGGGCGGGGAGCCGGGCGGGGCGTCGGGGTAGCGGAAGCGGACGTTCTCGAAGCGGAGCCCGCCCGGGACGGGCTCGCCGGGGCCGCCGTCCGCCTTCCCGCCGTCCGCCACGGTGCCGGTGCCGCCGGCCGTGGCGGTGCCTCCGTCCGCCCTCGCGGCGCCGGTGTCTCCGTCCGCCCTCGCGGCGCCGGTGTCTCCGTCCGCCCTCGCGGCGCCGGTGTCTCCGTCCGCCCTCACGGCCGTGAGGGCGCTGTCGCCGCCGCTGCCGGCCGCGGGGCGAGCGTCCGGCGTCACGGTGTCCGGCCCGGTGGACTCCGGTTCCGCGTCCATCACCTCGAAGTACCGCTCGGTGGCGGTCGCCGCCTCCTGGCTCATCGCGAGCAGGAAGCCGATCGACTCCACCGGCCAGCGCAGGGCGAGCGCCGTGGACAGGAAGGCGACCAGCGTGCCCGCCGACAGCCCGCCGTCCGCCACCTGCACGGCGCCCACCACCAGCGTGGCCCCGATGGCCACTTCGGGCAGGCACATGATGACCGCCCAGATGGTCGCCAGCAGCCGGGCCTTGCGCAGTTCGGTGCCGCGCAGGGTGGCCGACAGCTCGCGGAACGCCCGCGCCTGGCTGCGGTGCCGTCCGAACCCCTTGATGATGCGGATGCCGAGCACGCTCTCCTCGACCACCGTCGTCAGGTCGCCGACCTGGTCCTGCGCCAGCCGCGCCACGTGCGCGTACCGCGTCTCGAAGAGGGCGCTCAGGGCGATCAGCGGCACGGCGGGCGCCAGCATCACCAGGCCCAGCGTCCAGTCCTGGAGCAGCATGATGACGATGCCCACCAGGATCGTCACACCGTTGACCAGCAGGAACGTCAGTGGGAAGGCGAGGAACTGACGCAGCAGCATCAGGTCGGTCGTGCCCCGGGACAGCAACTGGCCCGACGCCCAGCGGTCGTGGAAGGCGACCGGCAGCCGTTGCAGGTGCCCGTACAGGCCGGCCCGCATCCCGGCCTCGACGTTCGCCAGCGGGCGGGCCACCAGCCACCTGCGCAGCCCGAACAGCAGGGCTTCGGCGATGCCGAGCAGCAGCAGGTACAGCGCGCCCAGCCACACACCGCCCTGGTCCCCGTCGGCGACCGGCCCGTCCACCAGCCACTTCAGGACCAGCGGGATCACCAGCCCCACGCAGGAGGCGACGATCGCCACGAACGCGGCGGCGGACAGCCGCGTGCGCACCGGGCGTACGTACGGCCACAGGCGCAGCAGCGTCCTGACGGCCGACCGTCCGGCGGCCGGGGCGGCGGGGCCGGCGGGCCGGGACGGCTCGCCGGGGCGGGCGGGGGCGGCAGGGGTCCGGGCGGTAGGAGGCGTAGGTGTAGTGGACATCACTGCGGAGACTACGGACCGGCACTGACATCGCCCACCGAGTTTTGGCCGACCCCGCCCTGCCGGGGCCGCCCTCCGCCGCGCCCCCGTCCCGCCGGTACCGCCCGCCCTGCGCCGCACCTCCACCCGGGCCCCGGCCGGCGCACCACCCCTGCGCGCCCCTCGCGCGCCCGTGCACCGGCCCGCCCCCGGCCTCCGCCTTCGCCCGGTCGGCGGACCCCGCCCGTCGTCCGGTCGTAGCGCCGCATCGGCCGATCGGCTGATGCCGCTTCGAGCGCGTCGGGCGATGTGCGCGGATGCCGCCGGCCGGGACCCTGGTGCCATGTCCGTCATCGAAGTCAGCGAACTGCGCAAGTCCTACGCCGGCCGGGCCGTCGTCGACGGCGTCTCCTTCGCCGTCGAGGAGGGTGAGATCTTCGGCGTCCTCGGCCCGAACGGCGCCGGCAAGACCACCACGGTGGAGTGCGTCGAGGGCCTGCGGGTGCCCGACGCGGGCCGGGTCCGGGTCACCGGGCTCGACCCGGTCACCGACCACGAGGAGGTCGCCCGTGTCCTCGGGGCGCAGCTCCAGCAGAGCGAGCTGCAGCCCAAGCTCACCGTCCGCGAGGCGCTGGAGCTGTACGCCTCCTTCTATCCGCATCCGGCCGACTGGCGCCCGCTCGCCGAGCGCCTCGGCCTCACCGGCAGGCTCACCACCCGCTTCGCCAAGCTGTCCGGCGGCCAGAAGCAGCGCCTGTTCATCGCGCTCGCCCTGGTCGGCAACCCCCGGGTCGTCGTCCTGGACGAGCTGACCACCGGGCTCGACCCGCGCGCCCGCCGCGACACCTGGCAGCTCATCGAGGACGTCCGGGCGGGCGGCGTCACCGTCCTGCTGGTGACGCACTTCATGGAGGAGGCGCAGCGGCTGTGCGACCGGATCGCCGTGATCGACCAGGGCCGGATCGCCGCCCTGGACACCCCGCAGGGGCTGATCCGGCGTTCGGCGGGCGCCACCGTCATCAGCTTCACCCCGTCCGCGCCGCTGGACGAGCGTGAGCTGAACGCGCTGCCCGACCTGGCGTCGGTGACGTCCAAGGACGGCCGGATCACGCTGTCCGGCACCGACACCACCGTCAACGCCGTCATCACCCTGCTCGCCCGCCACCACATCACCGCCCACCAACTCCGCGTCGCCGACGCCACGCTCGACGACGCGTTCCTGGACCTGACGGAGGCCGCCGTATGAGCAGCGCCCTGGTGAACCCGGCCGTGCTGCGCACCGAGATCCGCCTGTTCCGCCGCGAGCCCGGCGCGATCTTCTGGATCCTGCTGTTCCCCGCCCTGCTGCTGGCGATCCTCGGATCCGTCCCGTCCTTCAGGGAGCACGACAGCGGGCTCGGCGGGCTGCGGCTCATCGACGTCTACGTGCCCGTCGCGGTGCTGCTCGGCATGATCCTCGGCGGGCTGCAGGCCATGCCGCAGGTCCTCACCGGCTACCGCGAGCGCGGCATCCTGCGCCGGATGTCCGCCACTCCGGTCCGGCCGCTCGTCCTGCTCTCGGCGCACATGGTGCTCTTCGCGGGTGCCGCGCTGGTGTCGGCGCTGCTCGCCCTGTCCGTCGGCCGCCTCGCCTTCGGCGTACGCCTGCCCGAGCAGCCCTTCGGCTACGCGCTCGCGCTGCTGCTGGCCGTCTGCGCCGCCCTCGCGCTGGGCTCCGTCGTCTCCGCGCTGTCGCGCACCACGAAGATCGCCGGCGCGATCGGGGGCGCCGTCCTCTTCCCGATGATGTTCTGCGCGGGCCTGTGGGTGCCGGTGCAGTCCATGCCCCACGTGCTCGCCCGGATCGTCGGGTACACGCCCTTCGGGGCCGCCGCGCAGGCCCTGAACCAGGCCGCCGCCGGTCACTGGCCGGGCTGGACCCACCTGGGCGTGCTGGTGGCGTGGACGGTGCTGCTCACCGCCGGCGCCGCCCGCTGGTTCCGCTGGGAGTGACCTCCCTCATGCCCGACACCGGGGCCGTGCCCGAGAGAGGGGCCGTGCCGGACACTGGGGCCATGCCGGACCCCACAGCCACGACGACCGCCGAGTGGAAGCAGCCGCGGGCCTCCTTCGACACCTGGGGGCCCTACGCCCTGCTCGTCGTGGCCGTGCTCACGGCGGCCGGCTCGGCCGTCGCGGTCGGCATGAGCCGGCGCGAGATCGCCGTCGCCGTCGTCCTGGTGCTCGTCGCGCTGGTCCTCCAGGCGGGATGGACGCGCTGGGCCCGCGAGCGGCCGATGCCGGGGCGGGCCAGCGCCTGCTTCTACTTCGCGCGCTGGACCCTGGGCTTCGTCCTGACCTGGCTCAACCCGTTCTTCGCCTTCTACGCCGTCGCCGGCTACTACACCGCGGCCCGGCAACTGCCGCGCCGGCTGGTGCTGCCCGGCCTGTGCCTGACCGCCGTCACCATGGCCGGCAGCGAGATCGGCGGGATGCCGCCGCACGGCCTGGTCCTCTGGTTCGGCTTCGTCGTGGTGCTCGGCGCCAACGCCGGCCTGGTCCTCGTGTTCACCCGGTACGCCGACCAGGAGCAGGCCCGCGCCCGCACCCAGGCCGCCAGCATCTGCGAACTGGAGCGCACCAACACGGCGTTGCAGCAGGCCCTCGACGAGAACGCCGCGCTGCACGCCCAGCTCCTCCTCCAGGCCCGCGAGGCCGGTGTCGCCGACGAGCGCCGGCGCCTGGCCGCCGAGATCCACGACACCCTCGCCCAGGGGCTGACCGGCATCATCGCCCAGCTCCAGGTGGTGTCCGCCGCACCGGACGAGGCGACGGCCCGCGAGCACGTGGGCCGCGCCATGGACCTGGCCCGGCACAGCCTGGGCGAGGCCCGCCGCTCGGTGCACAACCTCGCCCCGGTGGACCTGGCGGACGCCGGGCTGCCCGAGGCGCTGAAGAGCACCGTCGCCCAGTGGGGCGAACGCACCGGGACCCGGGCCGACTTCACCGTGACCGGCACCGCCCTGCCGCTGCACGACGAGGTCTCGGCGACACTGCTGCGCATCGCCCAGGAGGCCCTGTCCAACGCCGCCCGGCACGCCCGCTGCTCCCGGGTCGGCGTCACCCTGTCCTTCATGGGCGACGTGGTCCTGCTGGACATCCGCGACGACGGCCGGGGCTTCGACCCGCTCGCCGTGCCCGCCCGCACCCGCGCCGGCGGGTTCGGCCTGGACGGCATGCGCGCCCGCGCCGAACGCATCGCGGGCTCCCTGACGGTCGAGTCCGAGCCCGGCCACGGTACCGCGGTCTCGGCTCGCGTACCTTTGGTGGGCGATGACCGATGACACGCCCGTCTCCCTGCTGATCGTCGACGACCATCCCGTCGTACGGGACGGTCTGCGCGGCATGTTCGAGGCCGCCCCCGGTTTCACCGTGCTCGGCGAGGCGTCCGGCGGTGCGGAGGCGGTGGAGAAGGCCGCCGCGCTCGACCCGGACGTCGTCCTCATGGACCTGCGGATGCCGGGCGGCTCGGGCGTCGACGCGATCCGGGAGCTGACCCGCCGCGGTGCCCGCGCCAAGGTGCTCGTGCTGACGACGTTCGACACCGACTCCGACACGCTGCCCGCGATCGAGGCGGGCGCCACCGGTTACCTGCTCAAGGACGCCCCGCGCGAGGAGCTGTTCACCGCGGTGCGGGCCGCCGCCGAGGGCCGTACGGTGCTCTCCCCGGCCGTCGCCTCCCGCCTGGTCTCCGCGGTCCGCGCCCCCGCCGCGGGCAGCGAACCGCTCTCCGCCCGCGAGCGCGAGGTGCTGGTCCTGGTCGCCCGCGGCACCTCCAACCGGGAGATCGCCCGGGAGCTGTTCATCAGCGAGGCCACGGTGAAGACCCACCTCACCCACCTGTACGCCAAGCTCGGCGTCAAGGACCGGGCGGCGGCCGTCGCGGCGGCCTACGACCGGGGGATCCTCGGCTGACCGGCCCCCAGGCACGGGTCAGCCGACGGCGGGGGCGCCCGGCGCGATGACGACCTTGCCGACCACGGACCCGGACTCGGCGTACCGCAGGGCCTCGGCGGCCTGGTCGAGCGGGTAGACGCGGTCGATCCTGGCCGTCAGGGCCCCGGAGCGGAGCAGCGCGAAGACCTGCGCGAGATCCTCGCGCAGCAGCGCCCGGAAGCGCTCGGGGCGCCTGGCCCGGCCGGCCCACAGGTTGAAGAAGTGGGCGCGGCGGCCGTTGGGCAGCGCGTTCCACAGGAGCAGCCGGCCCACCAGCGCGAGGACCGGGATCCTGCCGTTCCCGGGCGCGTCGCGGGTGGCGGCGCTGCCGTAGGAGACGAGGGTGCCGCCGCGGGCGAGCATCCGCCAGGAGTCCTTGATGCCCGGGCCGCCGACGTGGTCGAAGACGGCGGCCACGCCGTGCGGGGCGAGGGCGCGGACCTGGGCGGGCACGTCGCGGCGGTAGTCGACGGGGAGGGCGCCCATCGCGCGGACGGCTTCCTGGTTGCGGGCGGAGGCGGTGCCGATGACCCGCACCCCGTGGGCGCGGGCGAGCTGGACCAGGACGCTGCCGACCCCGCCGTTGGCGCCGTGCACCACGACGGTCTCGCCCGGCCGCACGCGCGCGCCGCGGTGCAGCATGCGCCAGGCGGTGGCGCCGTTGGTCACCAGCGTCTCCGCCTCGGCCGCACTCACGCCGTCGGGGACCGGGACGAGGTCGGCGGCCTCCAGCAGCGCGTGGTCGGCCCAGCCGCCGGTCTTGGTCAGCGCGGCGACCCGCTGCCCCGGGGCGGGGGACGGCTGCCCCGGTACGGGCTCGCCGACCGCCTCCACGACGCCGACGAGGTCGTAGCCGGGGACGAAGGGGAAGGGCGGCATGTCGTAGTACGTGCCGCGGCGCATCTGCTGCTCCGCGAAGGTCACGCCGCTGGCCTCGACGCGGACCAGGGCCTGGCCGGGCCCCGGCTCCGGCAGGTCGCGCACCCGGGTCCGCAGGGTCTCCGGCTCCCCGGGGGCGGGGAGGACTATCTCGGTCACACGCATGGCTGTTCTCCGTCTCGATATGAGTGGTTGACCACTCACTGAATGGTTCCGGAAAAGGGCGGCTGCCGGGCCGGTGACGGGCCCGTCGGCCGCCCGTGGAGGGGGCGAGGGGTGGGGTGAGGGTGGGGCGGGTGTCAGTGGTGCCGGATGCCCGTGGCCAGCGTCCGCGTCCAGGGCGCGTCGACGGAGTCGGCGTCGAGCGACACCAGCAGGTGGCACAGCATGCCGACGGCGAAGAAGCGCTGGACCTGCTCCTCGCCGCCCCCCGAGGTGCCGCGGACGTACTCGACCGTACGGGCGTAACCCGCGCGCACGGCCTCCCGGACGGCGGGCTCGGAGACCGCCGCCGCCTGGGCGTGCAGCTGGACCAGCATGAGGTCGTTGTCGCTGATCAGCCTGGCGTAGGCGTCCCCCATGGCGGACAGGACCGCCTCCGGTGTGCTGTCCGCGGCCTGGGCGGCGCCCTCCTCCAGGGCCGCCCGCACCCGCACGAAGCAGCGCTCGACGACCGCCGTGAACAGGGCCTCCTTGGTGGGGAAGAGCCGGTAGACGTACGCCTGGGAGATGCCGGCCGCCCTGGCCACCTCGTTCGTGGTGGTGCCGAAGTAACCCTTGGCCGCGAAGGTGCCGACGGCGGTGTCCAGGACCGTCTCGCGGCGCTCTTCGGCGGTGGACAACTGGCGGGGGCGTTCCGTCTTCATGTGTGTAGTCAACCACTCATACTTTCGGCCGTCAACCGGTCAATCCGTCAACCACGGTGAACAGCCGTGAACGGCCGTGATCCCGCCACCCGTCGGCCGCTCACCCGCACCCCGCGACGGCACCCGCACCGCCCGCGGCCGGCGGATCTCAGCCGGCCACCCTCAGCAGCAGCACCGTGCGCCCCGGCACGGTGACCACGGTCCCCGCCGGGTGGGTTCCGCCGGGCTCCCCGGCCTGGTCCTCGCGGCCGGTGTCCACCACCACCTCGTAGCGCTCCGCCCACGGCGGCCCCGGCAGGACGAAGTCCACCGGCGCCTCCCCGGCGTGCAGCACGGCCAGGAAGCTGTCGTCGAGGACCGGTGCGCCGCGCTCGTCCCGGCCCGGGATGTCCCTGCCGGACAGGTACATGCCCAGCGTGGCGGCGGGCGCGTACCAGTCGCCCTCCGTCATCTCGGTGCCGCGCGCGGTGAACCAGGCCAGGTCCCGCAGCCCGTCCGCCGAGTGCGCGAGCCCGGAGAAGAACGCCCGGCGGCGCAGCACGGGGTGCCGGTGGCGCAGCGCGATCAGCCGGGACGTCAGCTCGGACAGCGCCTTCCAGCCCGGGTCGTCGAGCAGGCTCCAGTCCAGCCAGCCGATCTCGTTGTCCTGGCAGTAGGCGTTGTTGTTGCCGCGCTGGGTGCGGCCCAGCTCGTCGCCCGCGACCAGCATCGGCACGCCCGTGGACAGCAGCAGCGTGGTCAGCAGGTTGCGCAGCTGCCTGCGCCGCAGCGCCCGGATCCGCTCGTCGTCGCTCTCGCCCTCCGCGCCGCAGTTCCAGGAGCGGTTGTCGTCCGAGCCGTCCCGGTTGCCCTCGCCGTTGGCCTCGTTGTGCTTGCGGTCGTAACTCACCAGGTCGCGCAGGGTGAAGCCGTCGTGCGCGGTGACGAAGTTGACGGACGCGTAGGGGCGGCGCCCGCCCCAGGCGTACAGGTCGCTGGAGCCGGACAGCCGGTAGCCCATCTCCCGCACGTCCGGCAGCGCGTGGCGCCAGAAGTCCCGTACGGCGTCGCGGTAGCGGTCGTTCCACTCCGCCCACAGCGGCGGGAAGGCACCCACCTGGTAGCCGCCCGAACCGATGTCCCACGGCTCGGCGATCAGTTTGACCCGGCGCAGCACCGGGTCCTGCGCGATGACGGCGAGGAACGGGGAGAGCATGTCGACGTCGTGCAGCGAACGGGCCAGCGCCGCCGCCAGGTCGAAGCGGAAGCCGTCCACGCCCATCTCGGTCACCCAGTAGCGCAGCGAGTCGGTGATCAGCCGCAATACGTGCGGCTGGACGACGTTCAGGGTGTTGCCGCAGCCGGTGTAGTCGGCGTACCGGCGGGCGTCGGGCGCGAGACGGTAGTAGCGCTGGTTGTCGATGCCCTTCAGGGACAGGGTGGGACCGTACTCGTTCGCCTCGGCGGTGTGGTTGTAGACCACGTCCAGGACGACCTCGATGCCGGCCGCGTGCAGCGCGCGCACCATCCGCTTGAACTCGCCCACCTGCTGCCCGGCGGTGCCGGAGGCGGCGTAGGCGGCGTGCGGGGCGAAGTAGCCGATCGAGTTGTAGCCCCAGTGGTTGCGCAGGCCGCGGCGCAGCAGGTGGTCCTCGTGGGCGAACTGGTGCACCGGCAGCAGCTCCACCGCCGTCACCCCCAGCTTCACCAGGTGCTCGATCGCCGCCGGGTGGGCGAGACCGGCGTAGGTGCCCCGCAGCTCCTCGGGGATGCCCGGGTGCAGCTTGGTGAAGCCGCGCACGTGCAGCTCGTAGATGACGGAGTCCGCCCAGGGCGTCTTGGGGCGCCGGTCGTCCGACCAGTCGTCGTCGTCCTGGACGACCACCCCCTTGGGGACGAAGGGCGCCGAGTCGCGGTCGTCGCGCACGGTGTCGGCGACGTGCTGCTCCGGCCAGTCCCGTACGTGCCCGTAGACCTCCGGGGGCAGCGCGAACTCGCCGTCCACCGCGCGCGCGTACGGGTCGAGCAGCAGCTTCGCCGGGTTCCAGCGGGCGCCGGTCCACGGGTCCCAGCGGCCGTGCACCCGGAAGCCGTAGCGCCGGCCCGGCAGCACGCCGGGGACGAAGCCGTGCCAGATCTCGTGCGTCAGCTCGGTCAGGCGGGCCCGGGTCTCCCGGCCGGCCTCGTCGAACAGACAGACGTCGACCGCCTCCGCGCCGCCCGCCCACAGGGCGAAGTTCGTCCCCGCCACCCCGTCCGGGCCCACCCGGAAGCGGGCGCCCAGAGGGGTGGGCGCGCCGGGCCACACGGGCTCGGCGGGCGGCGGAGCGGCGCGCCGCGCCCCGGTCACGACCCCGGACGGACGCACGCCCTCACCGGCGCGCCCGGCGTCACCGGAGTGCCCGTCGGCACCGGTGCGCCCGGCGTCACCCGTGCGCCCGTTCCCGGTGGCGCGCCCGCCCGCCACCGCCTCCTGCTCGGCTGCGCTGGACACCTGGTCGGCCCCTTTTTTCGGCTGGTGCGGCTCGTTCGGCTCCGGTCCGTCTCCGCGGCTTCCTCCCGGCGCGGCTTCCGGGCGCGTGCTCCTCCTCACTGTTCTGCCCAGCGCTCGGCTCGCACTCACGTTTCCCGGGGGCGGGCCGGTCGTTGGGCAGCTCGTGAGGCACGTACAACGGCGCGCACGGCGCGCGGGGGCCGCGCTGGCCGCCGTACTGACATGGGCAGGCCTGCTGGCCGGGGCCACCGGCTGCACCACCGGAGGGCCGGGCGGGGCTCCCGGCGGACCCGCGGCGGCGGCGAACGCGGTCCGGATCTCGCCGGACGACGGAAGCCAGGGCGTGCGGCCGGGCACGCGACTGCGGGTGCGGGCCGGCACCGGGCACCTGGAGTCCGTCAGGGTCGTCCGGTCCCAGGACGCGCAGGACACACAGGTCACCGGCCGCCTCTCCCGCGACGGCCGGACCTGGCGGCCCGACGACGACAGGCTCGCCCTCGCCGCCCGGTACACGGTCGACGCCGTGGCCGTCGACGGCGAGGGGCACCGCTGGGCCCGGCACGCCGGCTTCACCACCTACGTCCCCGAGGAGCGCTTCATCGGCTACGTCACCCCCGAGGACCGGGCGGTGGTCGGCACCGGGATGATCGTCTCCCTGGCGTTCAGCCGGGAGATCGCCGACCGCGCCGCCGTCCAGCGCGCCGTCCGGGTCACCTCGCGGCCGCCGGTGGAGATCCGGCCGCACTGGTTCGGCAGGGACCGGCTGGACTTCCGGCCCGAGCACTACTGGACGCCGGGCACCCGGGTCACCGTCGACCTGCGGCTGAGGGACGTCCAGGCGGCCCCCGGTGTCTACGGGCTCCAGCACAAGTCCTTCTCCTTCACCGTCGGCCGCAGCCAGGTCTCCCTGGTCGACGCCGCCGAGCACACCATGCAGGTGCGCCGCGACGGCGAGCTGCTGGCGACCGTCCCCATCACCGCAGGGGCGCCCCAGCACACCACCTACAACGGGAAGATGGTGGTGATGGAGATGCAGGAGGTCACCCGGATGAACAGCCGGACGGTCGGATTCGGCGGCGAGTACGACATCCCCGACGTCCCGCACGCCATGCGGCTCACCGCCTCCGGCACCTTCCTGCACGGCAACTACTGGTCGGTGCCGGAGCCGTTCGGGCGGGCCAACGTCAGCCACGGCTGCGTGGGCCTGAAGGACGTCAAGGGCGGCGGCTCCGACACCCCCGCGGGCTGGTTCTTCGACCGCAGCCTCGTCGGTGACGTGGTGGAGATCGTCCACAGCGAGGACGGGACCGTGGAGCCGGACAACGGGCTCGGCGGCTGGAACATGAACTGGGACGACTGGAAGGCGGGCGGCGCGGTCAAGTGACCCGGACGGGCCGGGGCGGAGCCGCCCGCCGGGCCGAGCCGTCCACCGGAGGGGACGGAGGCCGCCGGCCGGGGTGGGGCGAAGGAGCCGGCGGAGGCGGGGACGAGGCCGGCCGACGACCGTTTCCCGTGGCTGCCGAACTTGGGACGCAACAGTGACAATTGACTGACATCTGGCCCCTGACCTTGTGGTTACTATGCGCGAGTGTGCGCGGTGAGCGCTGGGGCTCGGGGCTGGCTGACCGGCCCGGGGGAGGAGACAGAGTTGAACATGCGGCCGATATCGGGGGCGTCGGTGGGGTCGGGCCGGCGGCGGGGCCCGGGGGGACGCCGGGGGACCAGGGGGATGCTGGCGCTGGTCTCCGGCGCGCTGGTCCTCGCGGTCAGCGCCTGCGGCGGGGGCGACTCCGGCACCGAGGGCGGGCAGGGCAAGGGCAAGGACTCCGGCGCCGCCGGGAGCAAGCAGTCGCAGGCGGTCCTCACCATCGCCCCGAAGGACGGTGCGACCTCCGTCGACACCAGCGGCGCCCTGAAGGTCGGCGCGAGCAAGGGCACGCTCACCCAGGTCGTCGTCAAGGACGCCAAGGGCGCGGAGATACCGGGGAAGATAACCGGCGGCGGCACCACCTGGACGCCGTCCACCCACCTGGCCGCCTCGACCAGGTACACGGTCCACGCCGTCGCCAAGGACTCCGACGGCCGCCAGGCGGCCCAGGACTCCAGCTTCACCACGCTGACGCCGAAGAACACCTTCATCGGCAGCTTCACGCCCGAGGACGGCTCCACCGTCGGGGTCGGAATGCCGTTCTCCGTCAACTTCACCCGGGGCATCACGCACCCGGACGCCGTCGAGAAGGCCATCGAGATCAAGACCGAACCGGCCGTCGACGTCGAGGGCCACTGGTTCGGCAACGACCGGCTCGACTTCCGCCCGGAGCACTACTGGAAGGCCGGCACCAAGGTCACCGTCAAGCTCAGCCTCGACGGCGTCGAGGGCCGCCCCGGCGTCTACGGCAAGCAGAGCAAGACCGTCTCCTTCACCATCGGCCGCAACCAGGTGTCCGTCGTGGACGCCAAGAAGCACACGATGAAGGTCACGCAGGACGGGAAGACGGTCAAGACCCTCCCGGTCACCACCGGCAAGCCCGGCTACGACACCTGGAACGGCCGGATGGTCATCAGCGAGAAGCTCTCGGTGACCCGGATGAACGGCGAGACCGTCGGCTACGGCGGCGAGTACGACATCAAGGACGTCCCGCACGCCATCCGGCTGACCACCTCCGGGACCTTCGCCCACGGCAACTACTGGGGCGGCGACGCCTTCGGCAACTACAACGCCAGCCACGGCTGCATCGGCCTGCGCGACGTGCGCGGCGGCTACGACAGCTCCACGCCGGCCGCCTGGTTCTTCAACCACTCGATGATCGGCGACGTGGTCCTCGTCAAGAACTCCCACGAGAAGACCGTCGCCCCGGACAACGGCCTCAACGGCTGGAACTTGTCCTGGCAGGAGTGGACGTCGTAAGGACGGGCACCCCGCGCCCCCTCGGCGGGGGCGCGGCACCTGCCGTCCGCGGGCGCGCGCGCCGGTGCGGGCCGGCGCACACCGGTGCTGCCTCCCGCGTGAACGACCGCTAACCTGCGGGGCATGACCGTATCTCTGGAAGTCGCCGAGGGCGTCGGCACGCTGCGCCTGGACCGCCCGCCCATGAACGCGCTCGACGTCGCCACGCAGGACCGGCTCAAGGAACTCGCCGAGGAGGCCACGCGCCGCGCGGACGTGCGCGCGGTGGTGATCTACGGCGGCGAGAAGGTGTTCGCGGCGGGCGCGGACATCAAGGAGATGCAGGTGATGGACCACGCGGCGATGGTGCTGCGGGCCCGCGCGCTGCAGGACTCCTTCACCGCCGTGGCCCGCATCCCCAAGCCGGTGGTCGCCGCGGTCACCGGCTACGCGCTGGGCGGCGGCTGCGAACTGGCGCTCTGCGCGGACTACCGGATCGCCGCCGACAACGCCAAGCTGGGCCAGCCGGAGATCCTGCTCGGCCTCATCCCGGGCGCGGGCGGCACCCAGAGGCTGTCCCGGCTGATCGGCCCCTCCAAGGCCAAGGACCTCATCTACACCGGCCGCCAGGTCAAGGCCGACGAGGCCCTCGCGCTCGGCCTGGTGGACCGGGTGGTCCCGGCCGCCGAGGTCTACGAGGCGGCGCACGCGTGGGCGGCGAGGCTCGCCCAGGGGCCGGCGATCGCGCTGCGCGCGGCCAAGGAGGCGATCGACACCGGTCTGGAGACGGACATCGACACCGGGCTCGCCGTCGAGCGGAACTGGTTCGCGGGGCTGTTCGCCACCGAGGACCGCGAGCGCGGCATGCGCAGCTTCGTGGAGGAGGGCCCCGGGAAGGCCGAGTTCGTCTGAGGCCCCGCTCGCGGGTCGCTCGATGGGGCGTTCAGGGAAGCCTCGGGGCATGCCGGAGCGTGCGGAGCGAAGGCGGCGGGCGTCCGCCGCCGGCCGGGCCGTCCGTGCAGGTCGGCCCGGCCGCAGCCGTATCCGAAATGCCTGTGGCATATGCCATTTCGGGATGCGGGACGGAGGCGTTCAAGGGGCGCATTCCGCCGGAACGGCCCCGGAGGGCGCCGCGGACGGCCATGATGGGGGCATGGCGGGGCTGGAGGGCATCGAGCAGCCGCGGGGACAGGGACATGCGGCCGTACCGCGCTGGTCGCCCGCGGTCGAGGACGAACTGGCCCTGGTCGCCGTGGAGTTGTACGGAAATCCGACCGAGTCGGAGGTGCAGCTGCCGTCCCGCCCCGAGTCCGCCGCCAGTGCGCGCCGGCTGGTGCAGGTCGTCGTCCTGCGCCAGTGGGGGCTGTCCCCGAAACTCACCGAGGACGCGGTCCTGCTCGTCTCGGAACTCGTGGGCAACGCCGTACGGCACACCGGCGCCCGCGTCGTCGGCCTCCGCATGCGCCGCCGCACCGGCCGCATCCGCATCGAGGTCCGCGACCCCTCCCGCGGCCTGCCGTGCCTGATGCCCGTCCAGGACCTCGACCTCAGCGGCCGGGGCCTGTTCCTCGTCGACAAGCTCTCCGACCGCTGGGGCGTGGACCTGCTCCCGCGCGGCAAGACGACCTGGTTCGAGATGAGGGCCGCGGACCGCTGAGCCGGCGGGCACCCCCGGGCCGGGCCCCCGGTGCCTGCCGTCCGGCCAGTCCTGCCCCGGCGTCAGATGGCGTCCTCCGGCCGGTCCGGCCGGTCCTGCCCCGGTGTCAGATACCCGCCGTCCGGCCGGTCCTGCTCCGACGTCACCGCGACCACTCCCGGGCTCCGCCCCGCCCCGACTCGCGGTCCGTCGCGGCCGCCTGACTGACGCTCACCCGGTGGGTATCCGTGTGGATCGCCCGTTTTCTTACTTTGCGCCCCTTAAATGGTGCGGGTGACCACCACCGACCGTCGTGGCGTGCTGCGGGCCGGTGCCGGACTCGTCGCCGGGGGCGCGCTCGCCACCGGGTGCGCGTCCACCGGTACCGCCCCGCACTCCGCCGCGTCCGACGCCCCGCCCGGGGCCTCCGCCTCCGCCGGAGCCGGTTCCGGCTCCTCGCGGCCCGCCGCGCACACCTCCGCCGCGCCCCGGGCCGCCCCCGCCCCCCGCTCCTTCCCGGGGCAGCCCGCCCAGATCAGCCACGGCCCGCGCGACAAGCCCCGCGTCGCCCTCACCTTCCACGGCCAGGGCGATCCGGCGCTCGCCCGCACCGTGCTCGGCACGGCCGAGGAACACGGGGCCCGGGTGACCGTGCTCGCCGTCGGCACCTGGCTCGACGCCCACCCGGAGATGGCCCGCCGGATCCTCGACGGCGGCCACGACCTCGGCAACCACACCCAGCACCATCTGTCCGTCAACGACATGCCGGAGGCCGAGGCCCAGGCCGAGATCACCGCCTGCGCGGACCGTCTGAAGCGGCTCACCGGATCGATCGGCACCTGGTTCCGGCCGTCCCGCGCGCTCGCCGCCTCCCCGCTGGTCGAACGGCTCGCGCGCACCGCGGGCTACCCGCACGTGCTCTCCTACGACGTCGACTCGCTCGACTACACCTCGCCCGGTGCCGCCGCGGTCACCCGCACCGTGCTGGACCGGGTCCGCGACGGTTCCGTGGTGAGCCTGCACTTCGGCTACCCCGGCACGGCCACCGCCCTTCCCGCCCTCCTCGCCGAACTCGACCGCCGCGGTCTGCGCGCGGTCACCACCACGGAGCTGCTGAGCTGATGCGTCCCAGTCCTACGTCCGTCTCCCGCCCGGCCCGGATCCTCGCCGCCGGCGCGGCCTGCGCAGCACTGGCCGTGCTGTCCGCGTGCAGCGGCGGGGGCCTCGCCCCGCACCCCACCGGCGAGGCCCTCGCCAGCAAGGCGCCCGCCCGGCCCCGGCAGCAGGCCCTCGACGCCCTGCCCGGCATGCCGCCCGTCCTCGACCCGAAGGACGTCTACGCCGCCGACCGCCCGGGCCGGCTCTCCGACACCGTCAAGGACTTCCCCTCACGGGTCTACGTCCCCAACACCAACTCCAACACGGTCACGGTCATCGACCCCGGGACCTACAAGGTCATGGAGACCATCCCGGTCGGCCGCCAGCCGCAGCACGTCGTGCCGTCGTGGGACCTGAAGACGCTGTGGGTCAACAACGACCTCGGCAACTCGCTGACCCCCATCGACCCGAGGACCGGCAAGGCCGGCAAGCCGGTCGACGTGCACGACCCGTACAACCTGTACTTCACGCCGGACGGCAGGTACGCCGTCGTGATGGCCTCCAAGGACCGCCAGCTCGTCTTCCGCGACGCGCACACCATGGAGCGGGTCAAGACCGTCCCGGTCGGCTGCGCCGGGGTCAACCACGCCGACTTCTCGGCCGACGGCCGCTACTTCATCGTCTCCTGCGAGTTCAGCGGCGAACTCCTCAAGGTCGACACGGCGGCGATGAAGGTCGTCGGACAGCAGAAGCTCGCCTTCCGCGGGGCCATGCCGCAGGACGTGAAGATGTCACCGGACGGCAAGCGGTTCTACGTGGCCGACATGGTGGCCAACGGCCTGTGGATCCTGGACGGCGGCACGTTCGGCAAGCCGGAGTTCCTGTACACCGGCAAGGGCGCCCACGGCCTCTACGTCAGCCGCGACTCGCGCCGGATGTACGTCTCCAACCGGGGGGAGGGCACCATCTCGGTCTACGACTTCGCCCAGCACAAGCTGACCGGGAAATGGCGCCTGCCGCACGGCGGCAGCCCCGACATGGGCGGTGTCTCCGCCGACGGCAAGGTGCTCTGGCTGTCGGGCCGCTACAACTCCGAGGTGTACGCCATCGACACCGGCACCGGCCGGCAGCTCGCCCGCATCAAGGTCGGCAGCGGCCCGCACGGCCTCGCCGTCTACCCGCAGCCGGGCCGCTACTCGCTCGGCCACACCGGCGTCTTCCGCTGAACGCCCCCGGCACCGAGCAGCAGCGCCTCCGCCCCCACGGGCCGGTAACCGGCCGCCAGGAACGCCCGCGCGCTGCGGGCGTTCCCCGGCGCCACCTGCGCCCACACGCTCTGCCCGGCGAGGTGCCGGGCGGCCAGCGCGAGCGCCCGCCCCAGCCCCCGGTGCCGTACGTCCTCGTCCACCTCGACCGCCGCCTCCAGGCGCCCGGCGACACCGTGCCCGAGCACCAGCACACCGCCGTCGGCCGCCCACGCGCGCACGCCGTCGCGCCGGCCCCGCGCGTACGCCACCCGGGCGTGCGCGCCGCCGGTGATCTCCTCCAGGGCGAGCGGCGGCGGCCCCGGCAGCGGGGCGGCGACGCAGAGCGTGTCGACCGTGTCGTGCGTCCGGCCCGTACGGTCCATGAACGCGGCCAGGAAACGCGGGTTCAGCGGCGCCGCCAGGGGGTCGCAGCCGATCCCGCGCAGCGTCTCGTGCACCCAGCGGGGGTCCTCGTCCGTGAACACCACCGAGTGCGCGGTGAAGGCAACGACCCCCGCGTCCCGGCCGCAGGGCTGCGCCACCACGGTCGTACGGCCGTCGGGCGCCGGGAACACGTCGCGTGCCGCCGCCTCCAGAATGCCCCGCAAGGTGTCCGTCACCGCATCCGCCTCCGCCCGTCCGTGTCCCCGGGCCGCACCGGCCCCGGGCGCAGCCTCGCAGACCCGGGCGATGACCGCACCGGGGGCACGGCCCGTTAATCTGACCTGCGTCAGTACGACAGCAAGACAGACCTGAAG
Organism: Streptomyces sp. Xyl84; assembly: GCF_059731885.1. Classification (NCBI taxonomy): domain Bacteria; kingdom Bacillati; phylum Actinomycetota; class Actinomycetes; order Kitasatosporales; family Streptomycetaceae; genus Streptomyces; species Streptomyces sp. Xyl84. Next base: position 2,287,945 of record NZ_AP029182.1, on the reverse strand, counting down.
CGACACAGAGGGGCGGATCGGTGGCGGACATCGACGAGGCACGCGAGCAGTTCAAGCGGATCGATGCGGACGGTGACGGATACATCACCGCTGCCGAGTTCAAGTCCGCCCTCGCGCAGGGAGGCGACTGGAACGTCACCGACACGGTGGCGGAGGCGATCATCAAGCAGCGGGACCTCGACGGCGACAAGGTGCTGTCCTTCGACGAGTTCTGGGACTACCTGAACAAGTGACGCCCGCGCGAGGGGCGTCCGGTGGCCTGCCACCGGGCGCCCCTTCTCCGTGTCCCGCCCGGCCCCCGCGCCGCGCCGTCCACCCGTTCGGCGCACGCCCGGAATAGCCCGCGCCGGACCGGGGTTGGAGGTGCCTTGCACACGCTGTACGGCACGGACACGACACCACCGGCACCGACCTCCGGACCTCCGGAAGAGCGAGGCGAACTGAGATGAAGATCGGCATCATCGGCGCGGGCAACATCGGCGGCAACCTCACCCGGCGGCTCACCGCCCTCGGCCACCAGGTGGCCGTCGCGAACTCGCGCGGCCCGCAGACCCTCACCGCGCTGGCCGAGGAGACCGGCGCGACGCCCGTGCGGGTCGAGGAGGCGGCGCGCGGCGCCGAGGTCGTCGTGGTCACCGTCCCGCTCAAGGCGGTCCCGGACCTGCCCTCCGGCCTGCTGGAGGAAGCGGCGGACGGCGCGGTCGTGATCGACACCGGCAACTACTACCCCCAGCGCGACGGCAGGATCGCCGCCATCGAGGACGAGGGCCTGACCGAGAGCCGCTGGACCTCGCAGCACCTGGGCCACCCCGTGGTCAAGGCCTTCAACGGCACCTACGCGCAGGACCTCCTGGACCGGCCCCGCCCGGCCGGTGACCCCGGCCGCCTCGCGCTGCCGGTCGCCGGCGACGACCCGGCGGCCAAGGCGAAGGTGCGGGCGCTGATCGAGGAACTGGGCTTCGACACGGTGGACTCCGGCACCGTCGACGACTCCTGGCGCCAGCAGCCCGGCACCCCGGTCTACGGGCTGCAGGAGGGCGTCGACGCCGTCACCAAGGCCCTGGCGGAGGCGTCCCCCGAGCGCCCGGCGGACTTCCGGGCCTGACGGCCGCCCCCGGGCGGGCGGTCACACCGTGGCCCACTCCCGCAGCGCCGCCGCACTGGAGAAGTTCGCCACGTTCTTGTCGTGGGGATCGTCGGTGTACTGGTGGAACCGCCACTTGGCCTTGATGCGGGGGTGTCCGGCGGCGACGTAGTCGGCGATCCACAGGCCGTCCCCGGCGTAGGAGGTGGTGTCGACGCTCAGCCAGAAGTGGCGGTTGGTGTAGAGCAGCACCCGGTTGTGCGGGCGCAGGTGCTTCACCTTGCGGATGAAGGCGTCCTTCTCCGCGTTGGAGGCGTGGGTGCCCTCGCCGGTGGACTCCCAGTCGACGGCGAGGATGTCGCCCCGCTTCTCCGGGGTGTGGGAGACGAAGTACTCGGCCTGGGCCGTGATGTTGCCGGGCCACAGGAAGTGGTAGAAGCCGACGACCAGATGGGCGTCACGGCCGTGCTTGGCCTGGGCGCCGAGCCTGGAGTTGACGTACGAACGGCCCTCCGTCGCCTTGATGAAGACGAAGGAGAGGCCGTCCGTGCCGTAGGTGGAGGACTGGTACGCGCTCACGTCGATGCCGTGCAGCATGCAAACTCCCTGAAGGACCGTGGGGGGAGGAGTCGTCGGTTGAGTTCTGCCCCACTTCGCCACGTCCGATCCCTCCGGCGCGTTCGCACATCAGCCCGGCCGCGGCACGGGCGCGCGGCGGGGGCGCCGGGGCGCTCAGCACTCGATGATGTTCACCGCGAGCCCGCCGCGCGCCGTCTCCTTGTACTTCACCGACATGTCCGCGCCGGTGTCCTTCATCGTCTTGATGACCTTGTCCAGGGACACCTTGTGGGAGCCGTCGCCGCGCAGTGCCATGCGGGCGGCGGTGACCGCCTTGACGGCGGCCATGCCGTTGCGCTCGATGCACGGGATCTGCACCAGGCCGCCCACCGGGTCGCAGGTCAGGCCGAGGTTGTGCTCCATGCCGATCTCGGCGGCGTTCTCGACCTGTTCGGGAGTGCCGCCCATCACCTCGGCGAGCGCGCCCGCCGCCATCGAGCAGGCCGAGCCGACCTCGCCCTGGCAGCCGACCTCGGCGCCGGAGATGGAGGCGTTCTCCTTGAACAGCATGCCGATCGCACCGGCGGCCAGCAGGAAGCGGACCACGCCCTCCTCGTCGGCGCCGGGCACGAAGTTGAGGTAGTAGTGCAGGACGGCGGGGATGATGCCGGCCGCGCCGTTGGTGGGGGCGGTCACCACCCGGCCGCCGGCCGCGTTCTCCTCGTTCACCGCCATCGCGTACAGGGTGATCCACTCCATGGCGCGGGCGGCGGCGTCGCCCTCGGCCCGCAGCTGGCGCGCGGTGATCGCGGCGCGGCGGCGCACCTTCAGACCACCGGGCAGGATGCCCTCGCGGCTCATCCCGCGCTTCACGCACGCCTGCATCACGCGCCAGATCTCCAGCAGGCCGTCGTGGATCTCCTCCTCGGTGCGCCAGGCGCGCTCGTTCTCCAGCATCAGCGCGGAGATCGACAGGCCGGTCTCCCGGGTCAGGCGCAGCAGCTCGTCGCCCGTGCGGAAGGGGTACTTCAGCACCGTGTCGTCCAGCTTGATGCGGTCCGCGCCCACCGCGTCCTCGTCCACGACGAAGCCGCCGCCCACCGAGTAGTACGTCTTGGTGAGCAGCTCGGCGCCCGAGGCGTCGTACGCCCACAGCGCCATGCCGTTGGCGTGGTAGGGCAGGGCCTTGCGGCGGTGCAGCACCATGTCGTCGTCGAAGGAGAACGCGATCTCGTGCTCGCCCAGCAGGTTCAGACGGCCGGCGGCCTTGATCCGCTCCACCCGCCCGTCCGCGGTCTCCACGTCCACCGTGCGCGGCGAGTCGCCCTCCAGGCCGAGCAGCACCGCCTTCGGCGTGCCGTGGCCGTGGCCGGTCGCGCCGAGGGAGCCGTACAGCTCCGAGCGCAGCGACACGGTCCGCTCCAGCACCCCCTCGCTGCGCAGCCGGCGGGCGAACATGCGCGCCGCCCGCATCGGGCCGACCGTGTGGGAGCTGGAGGGGCCGATGCCGATCGAGAACAGGTCGAAGACCGAGATGGCCACGGGGACTCCTCAATGCGGGGGGGTGCGAGGGACGGGAAAGGGGCGGGGCAGCGTGCGGGCGCCGGGGTCACCGGCGCCCGCGCGGTGTTCCGGATGACTTACTTGTTCAGCCCCGCGTACAGCGGGTGCTTGTCGGCCAGGGCCTTCACCCGGGCCTTGAGCGCCTCGGCGTCGTAGGACGGCTTCAGCGCCTCGGCGATCACGTCCGCGACCTCGGTGAAGTCCTCGGCCGTGAAGCCGCGCGTCGCCAGCGCCGGGGTGCCGATGCGCAGCCCGGAGGTGACCATCGGGGGGCGGGGGTCGTTCGGGACCGCGTTGCGGTTGACCGTGATCCCGACCTCGTGGAGGCGGTCCTCGGCCTGCCGGCCGTCCAGCTCCGAGTTCCGCAGGTCCACCAGGACCAGGTGCACGTCCGTGCCGCCCGACAGCACGTCCACACCGGCCGCCCTGGCGTCGTCCCGCACCAGGCGCTCGGCCAGGATGCGGGCGCCCTCCAGGGTACGCCGCTGGCGCTCCTTGAAGTCGTCGGAGGCGGCCACCTTGAAGGCCACCGCCTTGGCGGCGATCACATGCTCCAGCGGACCGCCCTGCTGACCGGGGAAGACCGCCGAGTTGATCTTCTTGGCGAGTTCGGCCGTGGACAGGATCACACCGCCGCGCGGGCCGCCCAGCGTCTTGTGGGTGGTGGTGGTGACCACGTGGGCGTGCGGCACCGGGTTGGGGTGCAGGCCCGCGGCGACCAGACCGGCGAAGTGCGCCATGTCGACCATGAGGTACGCGCCGACCTCGTCCGCGATCCGGCGGAACGCGGCGAAGTCGAGCTGCCGCGGGTACGCCGACCAGCCGGCCACGATCAGCTTCGGCTTCTTCTCCTTGGCCAGCCGCTCGACCTCGGCCATGTCGACCAGGCCGTCCTCGCCCACGTGGTAGGCGACGACGTCGTAGAGCCTGCCGGAGAAGTTGATCTTCATGCCGTGGGTGAGGTGCCCGCCGTGCGCGAGGTTCAGGCCCATGATCGTGTCGCCCGGCTGGAGCAGGGCGAACATGGCGGCGGCGTTGGCCTGGGCGCCGGAGTGCGGCTGCACGTTGGCGTGCTCGGCGCCGAACAGCGCCTTGATCCGGTCGATCGCGATCTGCTCGACCACGTCGACGTGCTCGCAGCCGCCGTAGTAGCGGCGGCCGGGGTAGCCCTCGGCGTACTTGTTGGTGAGGACCGAGCCCTGGGCCTCCATGACCGCCAGCGGGGCGAAGTTCTCCGAGGCGATCATCTCCAGCGTGGACTGCTGGCGGTGCAGCTCGGCGTCGACCGCGGCGGCGACGTCCGGGTCGAGTTCGTGCAGGGGGGTGTCGAGAACACTCATCGGGGTCCGTCCGCTCCTCAGCCGTTCTGGGCGGTGTACTCGTCGGCGGAGAGCAGGTCGGCCGGCTCCTCCGTCAGACGCACCTTGAACAGCCAGCCGCCCTCGAAGGGCGCGGAGTTCACCAGGGACGGGTCGTCCACCACGTCCTGGTTGATCTCGGTGATCTCACCGCTGACCGGGGAGTACAGGTCGGAGACCGACTTGGTCGACTCCAGCTCGCCGCAGGTCTCGCCCGCGGTCACCGTGGAGCCCACCGCCGGGAGGTCGGCGTAGACGACGTCACCGAGCGCGTTGGCCGCGAACTCCGTGATGCCGACCGTCGCGACGCCGTCCTCGGCGGGCGACAGCCACTCGTGCTCCTTGCTGTAGCGCAGCTGCTGGGGGTTGTTCATGGCCTGAATTCTCCTGTACGCGGGGGAGTGCTGGTGAATGAGGGACTGCGCGGGGCGTGCGTGACCGGGGCGGCGGGCCCCGCGTCACCCCTGACCGGTGACGACGGTGTCACTTCCGCCGCTTGTAGAAGGGCAGCGCCACGACCTCGTAGGGTTCGTGGCTGCCCCGGATGTCCACGCCGACACCGGCCGTGCCCGGCGCGGCGTGCGCGGCGTCGACGTACGCCATGGCGATCGGCTTGCCCAGGGTGGGGGAGGGGGCGCCGGAGGTGACCTCGCCGATCACCTCGCCGCCGGCGACGACGGCGTAGCCCGCGCGAGGGACACGGCGGCCCTCGGCGACCAGGCCGACCAGGACGCGCGGCGGGTTGTGCTCCGCGCGCCCGGCGGCGGCCAGCAGCGCCTCGCGGCCGACGAAGTCGCCCTCCTTCTCGAACTTCACGACCCGGCCGAGCCCCGCGTCGAACGGGGTCAGCGCCTCGGTCAGCTCGTGCCCGTACAGCGGCATGCCGGCTTCCAGGCGCAGCGTGTCGCGGCAGGACAGGCCGCAGGCGACCAGGCCCGCGCCCTCCCCGGCCTTCGTCAGCGCCTGCCACAGCTCCACGGCGTGCTCCGGCTTCACGAACAGTTCGAAGCCGTCCTCGCCGGTGTAGCCGGTGCGCGCGATCAGCGCGGGGACCCCGGCGACCGTGCCGGGCAGGCCGGCGTAGTACTTCAGGCCGTCCAGATCGGCGTCGGTGAGCGAGGCGAGGATGCCGGGGGACTCGGGGCCCTGCACGGCGAGCAGGGCGTACGCGTCACGGTCGTCGCGGACCTCGGCCTCGAAGCCGGCCGCCCGCTCGGTGAGCGCGTCCAGCACCACCTGGGCGTTGGACGCGTTGGCCACGACCATGTACTCGGTGTCGGCCAGCCGGTAGACGATCAGGTCGTCCAGGATGCCGCCGTCCGCACGGCAGATCATGGTGTAGCGGGCCCGGCCGACGCCGACGGAGGCGATGTTGCCGACCAGCGCGTGGTTCAGCAGGGCGGCGGCCTGCGGGCCGGTCACGGTGATCTCGCCCATGTGGGACAGGTCGAAGAGACCGGCCCGCGTACGCACGGCGAGGTGCTCGTCGCGCTCGGAGCCGTAGCGCAGCGGCATGTCCCAGCCGGCGAAGTCGGTCATCGTCGCACCCAGCGAACGGTGCACCGCGTCCAGCGCGGTACGACGGAGCGGAGCGGAACTGCTCATCGGTCGGTCTCCAAGGCGATGGGGGTCCCCCCACCGCGCACGGGCTGAGCCGGACGCGGGGACGGCGAGGACAGGTCGGGTGTCCTCCCCATCTGTCATCGGAACCTGAGAGGTTCGCCATGACCGCCGTCGGACGGACGGGCACGGCTTGCACCTTGGGTGGAGCCACTGCGGCAGCGGCCCGCTTTTCAGATGTGCCTCGCCCGCGCGGTACGGGGCCTGAGAGATTCAAGGGAGGGACTTGCTCCTTCGGCGCCCCAGGCAGGCGTGCTGCTGAGGACTCTCCCGCGCGGATTCAAGCGGCCGGTATGCAGTTGGCGCGCACATCATCGCATGCCCGGCGCCCGGCGCGGCAGGCCGGATCTGTAACCGGTCTGTGGCAGAACGCGCACGGAAACGGCAGGCGCCGCGTATTACCTTCTCTTTACACTCAAGGGGGAGGTGAACCGTCACCACCCCGGGGAGGACGATGACGGTGAACAGGAGTGCGCCGGCGTACGCGACGACGACACAGGTCCCGGCCCTGCCCGCACAGCCGGGCACCACCGCCCGCGCCCGCCGCGGCGGGCGCCCCGCGCCCGTCGTCCGCGACCTGCGCGGGCGGCCCGGGCGCACCCCGCACGCCCTGCTCTTCGGCCCCCGGGACCTCGTCGTGGTCGCCGGCCTGCCCGGCGGCGGCAAGTCCACGCTGATGCGCCGCGCGGTGCACGGCGCGCGGATCGACTCCCAGGACACCCGCGACCGCTGGGACACCCGCCTGGCCCGCCGCCTGCCCTACGCCCTCTACCGCCCCCTGGTCCGCCTCGCCCACTACGCCGCGCTGCGCCGCGCCCTGCGCACCGGCGAGGGCGTGGTGGTCCACGACTGCGGCACCCAGGCCTGGGTCCGCGCCTGGCTGGCCCGCACCGCCCACCGGCGCGGCGGCGCGCTCCACCTGCTCCTGCTGGACGTGCCGCCCGCCGCCGCGCTCTCGGGCCAGCGCGAGCGCGGCCGTGGCGTCTCCCGCTACGCCTTCCTGCGCCACCGCAGGGCCGCCGCCCGCCTGATCGGGGCGGTGGAGCGCGGCGAGCTGCCCAAGGGGTGCGACGCGGCGGTCCTGCTGGACCGCGAGGCCGCGGCCGGCCTGCGGCGGATCGGGTTCACCCGCGGGAGCGGCCCCGGCACCCGTTAGCCTTTCGGTCACACAGCAGTGGTTCCCAGCAGGCGGTAGGCAGATGGACTTCCCGGCGGACTTCTCCGCGGACTTTCCGGGGGACTTCCCGGCACAGGCGCACCACCCGCACGGCGGTTGGCCAGGCAACGAACTGGAGGAGGTGCTCTCCGCCGCCCTCGGCATCCCGACGGCCGGCGGCCGGATCATCGAGGTGCTGGGCCGCAGCCACCTCTGGGTGCCGCTGCCCAACGGCGGCGGCCCGCACAGCGGCCCGCTCGACCTGCCCACCCTGGAGATCGACGGCCAGGCCTACGTGCCGGTCTTCAGCTCCGAGGAACAGCTGCGCCAGGTCGCCGGCCCCCACATGGCCTTCACCGTCGCGCCCGCCGTCGAGTTCGCCCGGGGCCTGCCCGCCCAGGCCGGCATCGCGCTGAACCCGGACGGCGTGGCGGGCCTCCCGCTGCCCCCGCAGGCCGTGGCCGAACTGTGCCGGGCCGGGCGCACCGAACTGGACGGCCCCGCCGGCGGCGGCCGGGTCCGCCTGTACGAACCCGACTGGCAGGACGACCCGGTGGACTTCCTGTCCGCCGCCGGTGCCGAGTTCGCCGCCACGGGCCTGGTCCGCAGCGCCCGCCGCTGCCTGGCCGTCGTCGAGACGGCCGACCCGGTCATGTTCGTCGGGGTCGAACTGTCCCAGTGGGACGGCGACCTGCGCGCCCGCCCCCTGGACGCGCTGGGCCGCGCCCTGGCCGCGGCGCCCGCCCCCTGGCCGGTCAACCTCGTCCTCCTGGACATCACGGACGACCCGGTGGCCGAATGGATGCGCGAAAGGGTCCGGCCGTTCTACGAGTCGGGCCACTGAAGCCCGCCGCGGGGGCGGCGCGGCACGACCGCACCGCTCACGCCGGGCGGCAGCGCACCCGCTGCCCGGGACCACGACACGCACCGGGCCGGACGGGCGGCCGTAAGCTAGTGCCGTCGCGTTCCCGTCTGCCCCGCGCTCCGGGCGGACGACGGGAGGGGGACGGCAGGACCCAGGTCCGCAGCTCGGTCGAGGGCACTACGAAGGGGCGGTAGAAGGTGAGCGCCAGCGGCACCACGGCCGGGCACGTGGAGCAGATGCTCCGCCAGGTGACACCCGGGCGGTACGACGCCTACGAGGCGCTGCTGCGCACCCTCGCGACCCCCTCCTCCGGCCAGGTCTGGATGCTGCTCTGGCACGGCCAGGCCGGTTCCCCCGACGCCCAGTACGGCCACATGGAGGTCGGCGGCCACGGCTACGCCCCGTGCGTCACCTCCGCCCAGGAGCTGTCGGCCAGCGGCTGGATGCGCTCCTACGAGGTGGTCGACGGCCTCGACGTCGCCCGCACCCTCTACCCCGACCACTACGGCCTCTGGCTGAATCCGCACGCCCCGGGCGGCGGCGTCGGCATCCCCTGGCTGGATCTGCGCCGTATCGCCGCCGGCCTGGACCGCCAGCCCGCGGGGCCGCTCACACTGTCCGAACCGGCCCTCGAACTGCCGCAGTTCTACGCCCTGCTCACCCAGGCCGCCCACCGCACCCCCGCGCTGCGCTCGCTGCGCCGCGCCTGGGTGCAGCCCGCCGTCGGGGCGCCGTACCTCGCCATCGGCCTGGACGTGTACGACACCTCGCCGGCCGCCGTCGACGCGGTGCGGGCGATGATGCAGCAGTCGATGGCGGCCGTCCCGGACGGGCTGCCCGTCTCGACCGTGGTGATGTCGGACGAGTTCGACCCCGTGGTGATGTGGCTGCGCGCCCGCACCCGTCCGTTCTACGACCGCGAGGCCCACGCCGGAGCCGGCTCCCCGGCGGCGGGCGCCTACGGCTACCCGCCGGCCGGCGGACACTGATCGGCGCCACCACGGCCCGTCCCGCGAGGGACACTGATCCGGAACCAGACGGTCCGCCCGACGGCGGTCGAGGGGCCGGCGGCCTTCTGCGCGCGTAGATGAGGGCGGAAGGTCCGGTTCTGCGGAAGAAAGCACCAACTGGCCCGCGTCCGCCCCCCGTTACCCAACGTCCGGATAACGGAATCCCCCTACCCGCATCACGTTTGCGCATCCTTTCACCGTCAAGTCTGGCAGCAGATCGCCCGGGCATTGAAGACTCCCGCAACAAGGGGGCGTTCGCCCCTGTGTACGACGGACTGACGATGCCGCCACAGCGGCAAGTGCGGGCCGGCTACCGCCGGTTGAGAGGGGTCCCTGCCTAATGACGGCACCATTGCACGAGCCGACCGCCGAAGCGGCCCCGAGGGCGGCCGAGGAAGCGGCCGTGGCCACCACGGGCGCCAAGGCCGTCCAGGGCCGTTCCCTGGGGCGGATCGCCTGGGAGCGCCTCAAGCGGGACAAGCTCGCCCTGACGGGCGGTGTGGTCGTGCTCCTCCTCATCGCCGTCGCGCTGCTCGCGCCCGTTCTCGCGAACCTGATCGGGCAGGACCCGGACGCCTACCACGAGAACCTGATCGACCCGCTGTTCGGCACCCCCACGGGGTCCCTGGGCGGCATCAGCGGCGACCACCTCCTCGGCGTCGAGCCCGTCAACGGCCGCGACATCTTCGCCCGCATCCTCTACGGCGCGCAGATCTCGCTGCTGGTCGGCTTCCTGTCCGCCCTGGTCGCCGTCGTGCTCGGCACGATCCTCGGTATCCTCGCGGGCTTCTTCGGCGGCTGGGTCGACGCGGTGATCAGCCGGGTCATGGACGGCCTGCTCGCCTTCCCGCAGCTGCTCTTCATCATCGCGCTGGTCTCCGTCATGCCCAACGACATGCTGGGGCTGACCGGCTCCAGCGTGCGCGTGTTCGTGATGGTCCTGGTCATCGGCTTCTTCGGCTGGCCCTACATCGGCCGCGTGGTGCGCGGCCAGACGCTCTCGCTGCGGGAACGCGAGTACGTCGAGGCGGCACGGTCGCTGGGCGCCGGGCGGTTCTACATCCTGTTCAAGGAACTGCTGCCCAACCTGGTCGCGCCCATCATCGTGTACACGACGATGATGATCCCGACGAACATCCTCACCGAGGCGGCCCTCAGCTTCCTGGGCGTGGGTGTCAAGCCCCCGACGGCGTCCTGGGGACAGATGCTGTCGAGCGCGATCGACTACTACGACTCGGACCCCATGTACATGGTGATCCCGGGCGTGGCGATCTTCATCACCGTTCTTGCCTTCAACCTCTTCGGCGACGGCGTGCGCGACGCGCTGGACCCCAAGGGTTCCCGCTGAACCGCCGTATCCAAGCGACCCGTGGCGCATGCACGGGGTCTCTCATCAATTCCGGAGGAACCGAGATCGTGACTACCCAACGCACCAAAGGGCGGCGCAAGCAGGCACTGGCCGCTGCGGCCGTGGTCGCAGGGCTGCTGACCACGGCGGCGTGCGGCGGCGGAGGCGGCGGCGACTCGAAGAGCGGCGCGGCCGGCTTCGACGCGGCGAACAACAAGGTCGTCAACGCGTCGAAGGTCAAGAAGGGCGGCGAGCTGAAGTTCGCCGGCACCCAGGACGCCGACTCGTGGGACACCACACGCGGTTACTACGGCTTCATGTGGGACTTCTCGCGCTACTACAGCCGTCAGCTGCTCACCTACTCGACCGCGCCGGGCGCCGCGGGCGCCAAGCTCACGCCGGACCTGGCGGCGGACATGGGCAAGCTCTCCGACGGCGGCAAGACGTACACGTTCACCCTGCGCGACGGGATCACCTGGGAGGACGGCAAGCCGATCACCTCCAAGGACGTCAAGTACGGCATCGAGCGCGTCTGGGCGCAGGACGTCCTGTCCGGCGGCCCGGTCTACCTGAAGAACACGCTCGACCCCAAGGGCACCTACCCGGGCCCGTACAAGGACAAGTCCCCCGACCACCTGGGCCTGAAGGCGATCGACACGCCGGACGACAAGACCATCGTCTTCCACCTGCCCACGGCGAACTCCGACTTCCTCCAGATGCTGGCGCTGACCTCGGCCTCCCCGGTCCGCCAGGACAAGGACACCAAGTCGAAGTACGGCCTGCACCCGTTCTCCTCCGGCCCGTACAAGTTCGAGTCCTACGACCCGGGCAAGAGCCTCAAGCTGGTGCGCAACACCAACTGGAAGGCGTCCTCGGACCCGGTCCGCAAGGCGTACCCGGACAAGGTCTCGATCAAGTTCTTCACCAACGCCAACGATCTGGACCAGCGCCTGATCAGCGGCGACTACGACCTGGACCTCAGCCAGACCGGTCTGTCGCCGCAGGGCCGCCAGATCGCCCTGAAGCAGCACAAGGGCAACCTGGACAACCCGGTCTCCGGCTTCATCCGCTACGCGGTCTTCCCGCAGAGCGTCAAGCCGTTCGACAACGAGCACTGCCGCAAGGCCGTGATCTACGGCGCCGACCACGAGTCGCTCCAGACCGCCCGAGGCGGCCCGGTGGCCGGCGGTGACATCGGCACCAACATGCTCCCGCCGTCCGTCGCCGGTGGCGAGGGCCAGAAGTACGACCCCTACCAGCTCGCCGGGGCCGGCAAGAACGGCGACGCCGCCAAGGCCAAGGAAGAGCTGAAGGCCTGCGGCCAGCCGAACGGCTTCAAGACCACCATCGCGGTCCGCAACAACAAGCCGGTCGAGGTGGCCACCGCCCAGTCCCTGCAGGCGTCGCTGAAGAAGGTCGGCATCACCGCCGACATCTACCAGTACGACGGTTCGCAGACCACCGGCATCATCGGCAGCCCCTCGAACGTCGAGAAGAAGAAGTTCGGCATCATCATCATGGGCTGGGGTCCGGACTTCCCGACCGTCCAGGGCTACGGCGTGCCGCTGTGGGACAGCCGCGACATCCTCCAGAGCGGCAACAACAACTACGCCCTGATCAACGACAAGACGATCGACGGCCTCTTCGACCAGTACGGCACCACGCTGGACGACGCGAAGAAGGCGCAGCTCGCCACCCAGATCAACCACAAGGTCATGGAGGGCGGCTACTACCTGCCCTTCGTCTTCGAGAAGCTCCTGAACTGGCGCTCCTCGCGACTGGCGAACGTGTACACGACGAACGCGTACAGCGGGTACTACGACTTCGTCAACCTCGGCCTGACCGCGAAGTAAACCCGGCACACCCGCCGAACGGCACGAAAGGCAGGTGAAGGCCGGCGCGGCGTGACCGCGGGCCACCGGACGACCTCCGGGGCCCGCGGTCCGCGGCGGGCCGTAAGCTGTGCTCGCTTACCTCATCAGGCGGCTGTTCGCCGCCGCAGTGATGCTGGTGGTCATCATCGTGGTGGTCTTCAGCATCTTCTTCCTCGTCCCCAAGTGGGCGGGCGTCGACATCGCCCTGAGCTTCGTGGGCAAACAGGCCGACCCGGCCGCCGTCGAGGGGGTCCGGCAGAAGCTCGACCTGGGCGCCCCGGTCTACACGCAGGTCTGGCACTTCTTCCAGGGGATCTTCGCGGGCCGCACCTACGTGGGCGGCGGCGACGTCACCCACTGCGCCGCGCCCTGCTTCGGCTACTCCTTCAAGAGCGAGCAGGCCATCTGGCCGGTGCTCACCGACCGCTTCCCGGTGACCCTGGGACTCGCGCTCGGCGCCGCGGTGCTGTGGCTGGTCTTCGGTGTCGCCGCCGGTGTGCTCTCCGCGCTCAAGCGGGGCAGCATCTGGGACCGCGGCGCGATGGTCGTCGCCCTGAGCGGCGTCTCGCTGCCCATCTACTTCACCGGTCTGCTCTCCCTGGCCGTCTTCAGCTACGGACTGGGCTGGATCGACGGCCAGTACGTGCCCATCGGCGACAGCTTCACCGGCTGGCTCGGCGGCATGATCCTGCCCTGGATCACCCTGGCCTTCCTCTACGCGGCCATGTACGCGCGCATCACCCGGGCCACGATGCTGGAGGTCCTCGGCGAGGACTACATCCGCACCGCCCGCGCCAAGGGCCTGCGCGAGCAGACCGTCATCGGCAAGCACGCCATGCGCTCGACGCTGACCCCGATCCTGACCATGCTCGGCATGGACCTCGGCGCCCTGATCGGCGGCGCGATCCTGACCGAGACGACGTTCAGCCTGCCGGGCCTCGGCCAGGCGGTGCTCAACGGCATCAAGAACCAGGACCTGCCCATCATCCTGGGCGTCACCCTGATCACCTCCCTCGCGGTGCTCGTCGCCAACCTCGTGGTGGACGTTCTGTACGCCGTGATCGACCCCCGAGTGAGGCTCGCATGACCGACCTCAGCAGGACGGGAGCCGCGGTGGGCGAGCCCACCGCCGCCTCGGCCGCCCCGAGCGCCTTCCTGGAAGTACGCGACCTGAAGGTGCACTTCCCCACCGACGACGGCCTGGTCAAGTCCGTCGACGGGCTCAGCTTCAAGCTGGAGAAGGGCAGGACCCTCGGCATCGTGGGCGAGTCCGGCTCCGGCAAGTCGGTGACCTCGCTGGGCATCATGGGCCTGCACACTGCCGGCCAGTACGGCAAGCGCAAGGCGCAGATCTCCGGCGAGATCTGGCTGGACGGCACCGAGCTGCTCTCCGCCGACCCCGACCACGTGCGCAAGCTGCGCGGCCGCGAGATGGCGATGATCTTCCAGGACCCGCTGTCCGCGCTGCACCCCTACTTCACGATCGGCCAGCAGATCGTGGAGGCCTACCGCATCCACCACGACGTCGACAAGAAGACCGCGCGCAAGCGCGCGGTCGAGATGCTCGACCGGGTGGGCATCCCGCAGCCCGACAAGCGCGTCGACAACTACCCGCACGAGTTCTCCGGCGGGATGCGCCAGCGCGCGATGATCGCGATGTCGCTGGTGAACAACCCCGAACTGCTCATCGCGGACGAGCCGACCACCGCCCTGGACGTCACCGTCCAGGCGCAGATCCTCGACCTCATCCGGGATCTGCAGAAGGAGTTCGGCTCCGCGGTCATCGTCATCACCCACGACCTGGGCGTCGTCGCCGAACTCGCCGACGACATCCTGGTGATGTACGGCGGCCGGTGCGTGGAGCGCGGCCCGGCCGAGAAGGTGTTCTACGAGCCCCGCCACCCCTACACCTGGGGTCTGCTCGGCTCGATGCCGCGCCTGGACCGCGAGCAGCAGGAGCGGCTCATCCCCGTCAAGGGATCGCCGCCCTCCCTGATCAACATCCCGTCCGGCTGCGCCTTCAACCCGCGCTGCCCGTACGCCGACGTCCCCAAGGACGACCTCACCCGCACGGTGCGCCCCGAACTGTCCGAGGTGGGCAGCGGGCACTGGGCCGCCTGCCACATGTCGCAGGAGCAGCGGGAGCGGATCTGGACCGAAGAGATTGCGCCGAAGCTGTGAGCGACAACGCCAAGGACAAGGCAGTGGGCATCCCTGCGCAGAGCGACGGCGACAAGGCCGGGGCGAAGGACGAGGCGACCGGCACGGCCACCCTCACCGAGGAGGCCGCGCCCGGCGAGATCCTGCTCAAGGTGAGCGGGCTGCAGAAGCACTTCCCCATCAAGAAGGGGCTGTTGCAGCGCCAGGTCGGTGCGGTGCGCGCCGTGGACGGCCTCGACTTCGAGGTGCGCTCCGGTGAGACCCTCGGTGTCGTGGGCGAGTCCGGCTGCGGCAAGTCGACGATGGGCCGGCTGATCACCCGGCTGCTCGAACCCACCGCGGGCCGGATCGAGTTCGAGGGCAAGGACATCACGCACCTCGGTGTCGGCGGGATGCGCCCGATGCGCCGCGACGTCCAGATGATCTTCCAGGACCCGTACTCGTCGCTGAACCCGCGGCACACCATCGGCACCATCGTCGGCGCCCCCTTCCGGCTCCAGGGCGTCGAGCCCGAGGGCGGGATCAAGAAGGAGGTGCAGCGGCTGCTGTCGGTGGTCGGGCTCAGCCCCGAGCACTACAACCGCTACCCGCACGAGTTCTCCGGCGGTCAGCGCCAGCGCATCGGCATCGCCCGCGCGCTCGCGCTCAAGCCGAAGCTGGTGGTGGCGGACGAGCCGGTCTCCGCGCTCGACGTGTCGATCCAGGCGCAGGTCGTCAACCTGCTGGACGACCTCCAGCAGGAGCTGGGCCTGACGTACGTGATCATCGCGCACGACCTGTCGGTCGTCCGGCACGTCTCGGACCGGATCGCGGTCATGTACCTCGGCAAGATCGTCGAGCTGGCCGACCGGGACTCGCTGTACAAGGCGCCGATGCACCCGTACACCAAGGCGCTCATGTCCGCGGTGCCGATCCCGGACCCGCGGCGCAAGAACGCCAAGAGCGAGCGCATCCTGCTCCAGGGTGACGTGCCCTCGCCGATCTCCCCGCCGAGCGGCTGCCGCTTCCACACCCGGTGCTGGAAGGCGACGGAGATCTGCCGGACGACCGAGCCGCAGCTGAAGGAGCTGAAGCCCGGGCAGCGGGTGGCCTGCCACCACCCGGAGAACTTCGCGGACCAGGCGCCGCAGGACACGGTGCTGCTGACGGCCGCGAAGGAGGCGGCCGAGCTGGTGTCCGAGGAGGCCCTGGCCGAGTCGGCCCGGACGTCCGCGGCGGTGGCGGCGGAGGTCGCGGAGACGGCGCAGAGCACGGAGACCGCCGAGAACCCGGAGGCCCGTGAGGCCGCGGAGGGCACGGAGAACTCGGGGGCGGCGGAGGCCACCGAGGGCACGGAGGACTCGGGGGCCGCCGAGGGCACCGAGACGGCGGAGGCCGCGGGTACCGCCGAGCCGGCCGAGGGCACCGCCGAATCCCCGGCCGGGTCCGCGGAGTCCGCCGGGTCCGCCGAGCCCGCGGAGGCCGCAGCGGAACCCGCCACGGCGGCGAAGACCACCAGGTCGACGCCCGCCAAGTCGGCGAAGACCGCGAAGTCCGCGCCCGCGAAGACCGCCAGGTCCACGGCGGCGAAGACGGCGAAGACGGCCAAGTCCGCGGCGGCGAAGACTTCGAAGTCCGCGCCCGCGAAGACCGCGAAGTCCACGCCCGCCAAGTCCGCGAAGCCGGCGAAGGCCGCCGGGCCGGCGGCCTCGGAGGAGACCGGCACGGACGCGGTCACGGGCACGGACGGCGAGCGTACCGAGCGTCAGGAGTCAACGGGCGACTGACGCATGACGACTTGGTAAAGTCATGCACATGATCGAACGGGAGAGCGCAGAGTCTTCCCTGTCCGTGTGATCCACTGATCCACGCGCGAAGGGACGGACTCATGGCACTCTCCCGTTCGGCACGTCTGGGGGCCGTCGCGACCGCGGCGGCCTCCTTCCTCGCGATCGCCGCCTCCTCGGCCCCCACGCACGGCGCCCCGGGCATCGGCGACTCCTACTTCCCCCTCCTGGGCAACGGCGGCTTCGACGCCCGCCACTACGCCCTCGACATCGCGTACAACCCGGACACCGACCGCCTCGACGGGCGCACCACCCTCACCGCCCGCGCCACCGAGAACCTCTCCTCCTTCGACCTGGACCTGCAGAAACTGGAGGTCACCCGGGTCGAGGTGAACGGCAGAGGCGCGCAGTTCACGCGCGACGGCGACGAGTTGCGCATCACCCCGCGCGGCGTGCTGCGCAAGAACAGCACGTTCACGGTCACCGTCACCTACGGCGGCATACCCGAGCCGCTCGGCGGCCCCATCGTGTTCGGTTCGAAGTACGGC
This sequence comes from Streptomyces sp. Xyl84, assembly GCF_059731885.1. Lineage (NCBI taxonomy): Bacteria > Bacillati > Actinomycetota > Actinomycetes > Kitasatosporales > Streptomycetaceae > Streptomyces > Streptomyces sp. Xyl84. The sequence continues at coordinate 2,271,035 of NZ_AP029182.1, read as the reverse complement.
TGGATGAAGACCGACGACGGCGTCTTCGTGGCCTGCGAGCCCAACGCCGCCTCGACCTGGTTCCCCTCCAGCGACCACCCCTCCGACAAGGCCACCTACGACATCCGTATCAAGGCGCCCAAGGGCCTCACCGGTGTCTCCAACGGCCGGCTCGTCTCGACGTACGACCGGGGCGGCTCGACGTACACGCACTGGCGCGAGAGCCGGCCCATGGCGAGCTACCTGGCGACCGCCACCATCGGGAAGTTCGACGTGCGCACCGGCCGGACCCCGGGCGGCATCCCGATGTACGTGGCCATCGACCCCAAGCTGAAGGACAGCAACAAGGTCGACGTGTACGCGGTGACCGCCGCCGCCACCGACTACTGGTCGCAGGTCTTCGGGCCGTACCCGTTCGAGGAGACCGGCGCGATCGTCGACGACATGCCGCAGGCCGGGTTCTCCCTGGAGGTGCAGAGCAAGCCCGCCTACTCGGCCGTGCGCAGCGAGTCGACCATCGTGCACGAACTGGCCCACCAGTGGTTCGGCGACTCGGTGTCGGTGAAGCACTGGAAGGACATCTGGCTCAACGAGGGCTTCGCGACCTACGCCCAGTGGCTGTGGGCCGAGCACAAGGGCACCCGCTCGGCGCACGACTCCTTCCGCGCCGAGTACGACTCCCTCGCCGCCGGCGACTCCTTCTGGCAGGTCAGGCCGGCCGACCCGCAGCGCGACACCATGTTCGACGGCGCGGTCTACGACCGGGGCGCCATGACCCTGCAGGCGCTGCGCGAACGCATCGGCGACAAGGCGTTCTTCCGGCTGCTGCCCGCCTGGACGGCGCTGCACCGCTACGGCAACGCCGAGACGGCCGACTTCGTCCGGCTCGCGGAGAAGGTGTCCGGGCAGCGGCTCGGCGACCTCTTCCAGAAGTGGCTCTACACCCCGGGCAAGCCCGCCCTGTAGGCGCGGCGCCCGGCACCGCGGGACGGCGCCGCCCCCTGAGTAAGAATGTGGCGTGTCCCAGCAACTGTTCAGCCCCTCCGTCCAGCACACGGTCGACGTCGTCGGCATCTTCGTGTTCGCCATCTCCGGCGCGCTGCTGGCCGTCCGCAAGAACTTCGACGTCTTCGGTATCGCCGTGCTCGCCGAGGTCACCGCGCTGGGCGGAGGGCTGTTCCGCGACATCGTCATCGGGGCCGTGCCGCCGGCCGCCTTCACCGACCTGGGGTACTTCCTCACCCCGCTGATCGCCACCCTGGTGGTCTTCTTCCTGCACCCGCACGTGGAGCGCATCCAGCGGGCCGTCTACGTCTTCGACGCGGCCGGGCTCGGCCTGTTCTGCGTCTCGGGCACGACCAAGGCGTACGACTACGGGCTCAGCCTCACCTCGTCGGCGACCCTGGGGCTGGCCACCGCCGTGGGCGGCGGTGTGCTGCGGGACGTGCTCGCCAACGAGGTGCCCTCGCTGCTGCGCTGGGACCGCGACCTGTACGCGGTCCCGGCGATGGTCGGCGCCACCATGGTGGTGCTGTGCATCCGCTACGACGCGCTGACCCCGCTCACCACCGCGCTCGCGGTGCTCACCGCTTTCGTGCTCCGCCTGCTTGCGATGCGGTACCACTGGCGAGCTCCGCGGGCGTGGAACCGGCGTTCGACCGTCCGTGAGGAGTAGGCGGCGAGGCGGTGTGGCCGCCCTGGTGGCTCATCTGGAGGGTCAGCCAGCGGAACGCCGCGGGCACCTGGGGCCGCCACAGCGCCATGCTGTGCCCGCCCGCGCTGCGCGGCAGGAAGACCACGCGCACGGTCGTCGGCGGCTTCGCGACCTGCTCAAGCGCCACGCCGGCCTGGTAGCCGTCACCGGGCTCGCCGGAGAGGTAGAGCGCGACGCGCGGCGGCCTGCGGTACTTCTTCAGCAGCACGTAGGGGTTGTTCGCCCGGCGCAGGGCGGGGTTCTGCGCGGCCAGGGACGCGCTCTCGCCGATCGGGTCGTTGTAGCCGGACAGGCTCACCGCGGCCCGGTAGCGGTCGGGGTGGGCGACGGCGAGCTTGGCGGCGCAGTGCGCGCCGGCCGAGTAGCCCGCGGCGGCCCAGCCGTCGGGTGCGGCCTGGGCGCGGAAGTTGTCGTTGATCATCTTCGGTACGTCGATGCTCAGCCAGCTGTCCGCGTTCACGGTGCCCGGGATGTTGGCGCAGCCCGTGTCCGCCTTGGCGATCAGGTTGGTGCGCGGGGAGACCAGGATGAACGGGGCGACCCGGCCGCTGCGCATCAGCCCCTCGAGCTGCTCGTGCACCTTCATCGAACCGAACCAGGCCTTCGCCGAGCCGGGGTAGCCGGACAGCAGCTCCACCACGGGGAACTTCCTGCCGCGGTAGGCGGGCTCGTCGTACTGCGGCGGCAGCCAGACGTAGACCTCGGCGCTCACCCCGGAGACCCGGCCCTTCAGCTGGGTGACGCGGACCCCGCCCGCCGCCCGCATGCCGGGCCCGTCGGCCTGCGTGAACTTCTGCTCGACCTTGGGCAGCCTGCGGTAGGCGATGCCGCCGGTGCCGTCGGCGCCCAGGTCGGCGGCCTGCTGGACGTGGTTGCCCGTGCCGAGCAGGTCGCCCCAGTTGTCGTACAGGTTGTTGGCGTTGTTCACCAGGACGAAGACCAGGGTGATGGCCGTGGCCTGGGCGAACAGCAGCATCAGGGCCCGCAGGGCGGTGCGCAGCACCTTGGGGCCCCCGGTCCGCGTCCACAGGGCGAACGGCAGGACGAGGGCCACCACGGCCAGCGCGATGGTGGTGTACAGGAACGGAGTCCCGGTGAGGCTCATGTCCCCGTAGAGGGAAAACCGGGGCCGGGGGTTTACGGACGAGTGCGGACACTTACCGAGAAATTGCCGGACGTTCACGCAGCGCGGGACATCCGTCACGCAGGTGTCATCAGAGAAAGCTACCGCTTAGTAGTTTGCTGTTGTACGGTTCCCGTATGCCAGAAGCAGCCTCCGCCCCGGCCGTACGGGCCGCGATCGGCGACAGCGAGTTCGACCGGGACACCGCCGTCACGCGGCGCGCCCCCGGCGTCTACGACACCGACCTCTCGGCCGGCTGGACCATCATCAACGCCGTCAACGGCGGCTATCTGCTGGCCGTCCTCGGCCGCGCGCTCGCGGACGCCCTGCCGCACCCCGATCCGTTCACGATCTCGGCACACTACCTGACCGCATCGCGGCCCGGCCCGGCCGTCGTGCGCACCGAGGTGGTCCGTACCGGCCGCACCCTCTCCACCGGCCAGGCCTCCCTCTTCCAGCAGGAGGAGGACGGCACCGAGGTGGAACGCATCCGGGTCCTCGCCTCCTACGGCGACCTGGACGCGCTCCCCGACGACGTCCGCACCACCGCCGAGCCGCCCGCGCTCCCGCCGCTGGAGCAGTGCTTCGGCGCCGAGGACGGGCCGGCCCCGGTCGAGGGCAGCTCCGCCATCGCCGACCGCCTGATGCTCAAGCTGGACCCGGCCACCCTCGGCTGGGCGCTCGGCGCGCCGTCCGGCAAGGGCGAGATGCGCGCCTGGTTCGGGCTGGCCGACGGCCGCGACGCCGACCCGCTCTCGCTGCTGCTCGCGGTGGACGCGCTGCCGCCGACCGCGTTCGAACTCGGTCTCAAGGGCTGGGTCCCGACCGTCGAGCTGACCGTGCACGTCCGCTGCCGCCCCGCCCCGGGCCCGCTGCGGGTCTCGATCACCACCCGCAACCTGGCCGGCGGCTTCCTGGAGGAGGACGCCGAGGTGTGGGACGGCGCCGGCCGGCTGGTGGCGCAGTCCCGGCAGCTCGCGCGGGTCAGGCTCGGCTGAGCGGACGCCGGCCCAGCCAGGCCGCCAGCTGCTCGTACACGCCGGCTCCCTCGGGGACCGGCTGGGCCGAGCCGAAGGGGACCTGAGCGTCCCGCTCCGGCTCGGCCAGCACCCGGCGGGCGTTGGCGAGCGAGAACTCGGCCAGCTCCGCGTCGAGCGCCATCGGCCGGCCGAGGGCCTCGTTCAGGTCCCAGGTGTGGGTCACCAGCTCCATCACATAACCGGTGAGCGCGGCGCGGCCGGGCACCACGCCCCACGGTGCCCGTACCGTCGCCGCCATCCGCTCGTCGCTCGCCCACGCCTCGAGGACGCGGGTGCGGACCTCCTCGTAGACGGCGGACCAGCCGTCGTCCGGGACGCCGTCGGTGCTCGTGTCCACGGCGAGCCCGTCGCCGCCCGCGCCGATGACGGCGATCCGCCGGCTGCTGCCGACCACATGGCCCAGCAGCGCCCGCACGTCGAACTCGGTGCAGGGCGTCGGAGCGGTCAGCTGCTCGGGCCCGACGGCCGCGATCAGCGCGGCGGCCTGCTCGGTGGCGCGGGCGTAGAGGGGGCGGGGGTCGGCGGGACGGGAGTCGGGGGAGTTCATGCACTGCCTCTTCCGGTTCGGTGACCGGGCCCGCTGCCCGGTGCTGGACCGAGAATCGGCCGATAACCTGACAGCTTCCGTCAGCATTTGCCGTACCGGCCCGGAGGCGTGACCCTGGGGCCGTGAAGTCCGACCGCCTGCTGTCGATCCTGTTGCTCCTGCAGACCCGGGGCCGGGTGCCCGCGCACGAACTCGCCGGCCGGCTGGAGGTGTCGGTGCGCACCATCTACCGCGACGTCGAGTCGCTCTCGGCCGCCGGTGTCCCGGTCTACGCCGAACGGGGCCGGTACGGCGGCATCGAACTGCTCGCCGGTTTCCGTACCGACGTCACGGGCCTGACCGCCGACGAGTCCCGCGCGCTGTTCGTGCTGGCCGCGCAGGGCGCGCACGCGGCCCTCGGACTGGACTCGGCGCTCGGCTCGGCGCTGCGCAAGGTGATGGCGGCGCTCCCGGCCCCGCACCGGCCCGCCGCCGAGGAGGTCAGCCGCCGGATCCTGGTCGACGCCACCCGCTGGAGGAGCGGTCCGCACCGGGCGGTCGACCTGGGCGTCCTCCAGGACGCGGTGTTCACCGACCGCCGCCTGCGGCTGCGCTACCGGCACGGCGGCGACGCGAAGCCGCGGACGTACACCGTGGACCCCTACGGGCTGGTCGCCAAGGCGGGCGTCTGGTACCTGGTCGCCGACCGGCGCGGGGAGCCGCGGCTGTTCCGGGCCGACCGGGTGCGCTCGGCCCGGCTCCTGGACGAGCCGGTGCGGCGCAGGCCGGGCGTCGCACTCGCCGACGCCTGGGAGGTGCTGCGCCGCCGGGTGGAGGAGCGGCCCGGCGGCCTGGACGTCACCGTACGGGTGCGCCGCGAGCGCCTGGACATGTTCCTGCGCCTGTACGGCCCGTCACTGGCCGAGCACCCCGACGAGGGCGGGGAGGGCGAGTGGGTCACCGCTCGGCTGTCGTACGCCTCGGTGCGGGCGGTGCGGCAACTGCTGGGCTTCTGCGACCAGGTGGAGGTGGTGGCGCCGCCCGAGGCGCGCGCGGAGCTGCTCGCCGCGGCCGCCTCGGTCACCGGGCTGTACGAGCGCGGCGCGGGGCAGGGGGCGTGAGCCTCACTCCCGCCAGTGCCGGCGGCCGATGCTGATCAGGCGCAACTGCCGGGTCGCGAGCCGGGTGACCCGGTCGCGTTCCCCGGGGGAGTCCGGCGCCTCCAGGAAGAGCGAGGCGGTGATCAGCATCTGGTCGACGTACAGATGCGCGAGCATCAGCAGGTCGTCGTCGCTCCACCCCTCGGCCAGGGCGTCCTTGGCCAGTTCCGCCTTCACCTCGTGCGCGAACCGCGCCAGTTGCCCGCGTATGGCCTCGCGCACCGGCTGCACCCCGCCGTGCCGCTCCCGGGCGATGAACCGGACGTGGGCCGGGTACTCGGCCACATGACGGGCGATCAGGCCGACGGCGCGCGCGATGCGTTCCTCGCTGTCGTCCGCGGCGGTCACGGTGGTCCTGATCATCGGGTGCAGGCTGCCCAGCGCCTCCTCCACCAGGGCCACCCCGAGGTCGGCGGTGGAGCGGAAGTGCCGGTAGAAGGCGGTCGGGGCCACCCCGACGGCGCGTGTGACCTCGCGCAGCCCCAGGCTGCTCAGGCTCTGCTCCTCCAGCAGCGCCAGCGCCGCGTCCAGCAGGGCCTGGCGGGTCTTCTGCTTCTGGGCCTGCCGGACGCCGGGCGTGTGACTCATGCCATACAGTTAACAACTGTTCTCCGGAATTTCCAAGCGATGGGCGACGCTAGACTGGGTAGTCAGTGAACAACTGTTACCGCAAGCGCCCGCCGGAAGGACACCGGCCGGCGCCGAAGGGGGATCTCGTTCCCATGCTGTTCCTCGTCGCCGCACTGATGCTGCTCGGTGTGATCCTGGGCGCCGTCGCCCACGTGCCGCTCGGCCTCACCGCCGTGGCGGCCGCCGTGATCGCCGCCTGGCTCGCCGTCTTCGCACTCCGCGAGCGCCACGCCCGCCGCCGCGGCACCTCCCACTGACGCCGCCGGGGCCGCCCGGCGCCCTCGTGGGGCCGCCCGGACCCACGGGCCCGACGTGCGGTCGGGCCGGCCGGACACGCCGTCCGTCCGGCCCCGCACCGCCGCCCGACCCGCCCGGCCCCCCTCCGACCGTCCCGTACGACCACAGGAGCCACCCGTCATGCAGCTCACCGCACCGGCCACGCGCCGCACCGTCACGCGTGACGCCGACGGCATGGCCGTCGCGTCCTTCATCCTCGGCCTGCTCGGCCTGCTGGTCCTCAACGTCGTCCTCGGCCCCATCGCCGTCGTCCTGGCGGCGGTGGCCCTGTGGCGCGGCACCGGACGGCGCGGCCGCGCCCTGCTCGGCCTCACCCTGGGCATCGCCGACCTCGTCGTCCTCGTGGCCCTGACGCAGGTGGACCACACGGTGTCCTGGAGCTTCTAGGCCCTGTCGTCACATTCCCGTCGTCCGCCCGGAGGGCGGGCCTCGCGGCGTCAGGTGCGTGCTCTCGGCGTGCCGGGCCCTGACCCTCGTACTGGACGTACTCGGGTCCGGGCCCGGTGCGGCGAGAGTGCGTGCATGGCGTCGCGAGGCAGGCGGGAATGTGACGACAGGGCCCAGGGCACCTCGCGCGGACCCTGCCGCGGACGCGGGGCCCGGTCCGGCCGGGTGCCGCGGGTTCCCCGCGATCCGGCGCGACCTTGGCCGGGGGTCCCCGGCGGGCGACCCGTAGAATCAGCCTCACCATGGCTTACCTCGACCACGCCGCGACCACCCCCATGCTCCCGGAGGCGGCAGAGGCGCTGACCGCCGCGCTGGGCGTCACCGGCAACGCCTCCTCCCTCCACGCATCCGGCCGCCGGGCCCGCCGCACCGTCGAGGAGTCCCGCGAAGCCCTCGCCGAAGCACTCGGCGCCCGCCCCAGCGAGGTCGTCTTCACCTCCGGCGGCACCGAGGCCGACAACCTCGCCGTCAAGGGCCTGTTCTGGTCCCGCCGCGCCGCCGACCCGGCCCGCACCCGGATCCTGGCCAGCCCCGTCGAGCACCACGCCGTCCTCGACGCCGTGCACTGGCTCGGCGAGCACGAGGGCGCCACCGTCGAGTACCTGCCCGTCGACTCCCACGGCCGCGTCCACCCCGACGCCCTGCGCGAGGCCATCGCCCGCGACCCCGGCGACGTCGCCCTCGCCACGGTGATGTGGGCCAACAACGAGATCGGCACGGTGCTGCCGGTGGCCGAACTGGCCGCCGTCGCCGCCGAGTTCGGCGTCCCGCTGCACGCGGATGCGGTCCAGGCCTTCGGCCAGGTCCCCGTCGACTTCGCCGCCTCGGGCCTCGCCGCGATGACCGTCTCCGGACACAAGATCGGCGGCCCCTACGGCATCGGCGCGCTCCTCCTCGGCCGCGAGCACACGCCCGTACCCGTGCTGCACGGCGGCGGCCAGGAACGCCATGTCCGCTCCGGCACCCTGGACGTGCCCGCCATCGCCTCCTTCGCCGTGGCCGGCCGGCTCGCCGCCGAGCGGCGCGAGTGGTTCGCCCGCGAGATCGGCGCGCTGCGCGACGCGCTGATCACCGCCGTCCGCACGGCGGTCCCCGACGTGATCCTGGGCGGCGACCCCGCGCCCGCCGGGCGCCTTCCGGCCAACGCCCACTTCACCTTCCCCGGCTGCGAGGGCGACTCGCTGCTGCTCCTGCTGGACGCCCAGGGCATCGAGTGCTCCACCGGCTCGGCCTGCACCGCGGGCGTCGCCCAGCCCAGCCACGTCCTCCTCGCCACCGGCACCGACCCCGACCTGGCCCGCGGCACCCTCCGCTTCTCCCTGGGCCACACCTCCACGCAGGCCGACGTCGACGCCGTCGCCAAGGCCATCGGCCCGGCGGTGGAGCGGGCACGGGCGGCGGGGCTCAGCTGACACCGCGCGGTGGCCCGGCACGCGCGGCGCGGGAAGCCGGGGCGCGCCGGGCTCAGGCGCGCGCCGCCCGTGAGGCCGGCGCGGTGGGTGAGGCGCTCGGTGCCGGCGCGGTCCGCGCGCGGCGCACCAGCCGCAGGTAACGGTCCCAGTCCCAGTACGGCCCCGGGTCCGTGTGGTCGGTGCCCGGCACCTCCACGTGCCCGATGATGTGCTCCCGGTCGACGGGTATGCCGTACCGCCCGCAGATCCCGGCCGTCAGCCGGGCCGAGGCGGCGTACATCGCGTCGGTGAAGGAGGAGGCCTTGTCCACGAAGCCCTCGTGCTCTATGCCGACACTGCGCTCGTTGTACTCGCGGTTGCCCGCGTGGAAGGCCACGTCCAGCTCGCGGATCATCTGCGTCACGCGGCCGTCCGCGCCGACGATGTAGTGCGCCGCGGCCTGGTGCCCGGGGTCCTGGAACACCTTCACGGCGCTCGCGTAGCTGCCCTGCGTGACATGGACGACCACCCGGTCCACCGCGTAGTCGTCGGGCCGGTCCGCGCGCCGGTAGTTCGCCGGGGAGGCCGCCACCCAGCGGGCCCCGGCGAAGTCCACCGCACCGGCCACCCGGGGTCTGCGGTCGCCCGGCGATCGCAGGCCGCCGTGCCACAGCACCGCACCGCCCGCGACGGCCACCGCCCCGCCCACGAGCACCGCCCGCCGCGCCGGCCACCGTCCCGAGCCACCGGCCCCGCCGGCCGGCCCCGCCTTCTTCGCCCCCATACGGTCTCCAACGCATATCCGGCGGACCCGGTTCCCGCACCCCCGTACCCTGGAGGGGCTATGACTGACACCTCGCAGCGCTCCCGCCCCCTCCGCGTCCTCGCCGCCATGTCCGGCGGGGTGGACTCCGCCGTCGCCGCGGCCCGCGCCGCGGAAGCCGGTCACGACGTCACCGGCGTCCACCTCGCGCTCTCCGCCAACCCGCAGTCCTTCCGCACGGGCGCGCGGGGCTGCTGCACCATCGAGGACTCGCGCGACGCCCGCCGCGCCGCGGACGTCATCGGCATCCCCTTCTACGTGTGGGACCTCGCCGACCGCTTCCGCGAGGACGTCGTCGAGGACTTCGTCGCCGAGTACGAGGCGGGCCGCACCCCCAACCCGTGCCTGCGCTGCAACGAGAAGATCAAGTTCGCGGCGCTGCTGGACAAGGCGCTCGCCCTCGGCTTCGACGCGGTGTGCACCGGCCACTACGCGAAGGTGATCGAGCACGAGGACGGCACCCGCGAGCTGCACCGCGCCTCCGACATGGCCAAGGACCAGTCCTACGTCCTGGGCGTCCTCGACGAGAGGCAGCTCGCGCACGCGCTGTTCCCGCTCGGCGACACCGTCACCACCAAGGACGAGATCCGCGCCGAGGCCGAGCGCCGGGGCCTGGCCGTCGCCAAGAAGCCCGACTCGCACGACATCTGCTTCATCGCGGACGGCGACACCCAGGGCTTCCTGGCCCGCCGCCTGGGCAAGGCGGAGGGCGACATCGTCGACGAGTCCGGCGCGGTCGTCGGCACCCACGAGGGCGCCTACGGCTTCACCGTCGGCCAGCGCAAGGGCCTGCGGATCGGCACCCCGGCGCCCGACGGCAAGCCGCGCTACGTCCTGGACATCTCCCCGGTGACCAACACGGTGACGGTCGGCCCGGCCGCCGCCCTCGACGTCGACGCCCTCACCGCGATCAGGCCCCGCTGGTGCGGCACCGCGCCCACCGGCCCCGGCACCTACACCGCCCAGCTCCGCGCCCACGGCGGCGAGAGCGAGGTGCGCGCCGAACTGGTCGACGGCACCCTGGAGGTGACGTTCACCGAGCCGGTGCGCGGGGTCGCCCCCGGACAGGCGATCGTGCTGTACGACGGCACGCGCGTGGTGGGCTCGGCGACGATCGCGACGACCCGGCGGGCCACGGCGGGCGCCGCGTGAGCGCGGAGCGCCCCTGGAACCTCCCGTCCGGCTCAGGCCGGGCTCGCGGACTCCGGCACTGATCCGGACGGAAGACGAAAGCCCCTACGCCCCGTAGAACTCCGCGAGCACCGGCGCCAGCACCTCCGGCTCCACCGCGTGGGTCTGGCCCGCCAGGACGCGGTACGTGCCCTGGGGGGCGGCCAGGGCCACCTGGCGGGCCGCCTCGCGCATCCACACCGGGCCCGCGTCGCCCGCGACGGCCAGGAGCGGCACGGTGACGCCCGCCAGCAGGCCGCCCGGGACCGTGCCGTCGCCCATGACCGCGTCGTCGTAGGCGAGGGTGGGGGCGACGGCCTCCAGGCCCGGCCACATGGGGGACTGGCGGGCGTTCACGATCATCTGCTCCGCCAGTCCGGTGACGCGCAGGAACAGCTCCACCGCGTCGCCGCGGCGGCCCTGCGCGAGCGCCCGCTCCAGCTCCTCGGTGTACCGGGCGTGGTCCGCGGCACGGTCCTCCCGGACGTCGAACGGCGGCTCGTACACCGCGACCCGCCGCACCGGCAGCCCGGCCGCCGCCGCCCGCAGGGCCAGCGCACCGCCCGAGGAGATGCCGTAGAGCGCCGCGTCGCCGCCCACCGCGTCGATCACGGCCGCGAGGTCCTCCACCTCGCGCTCCACCGCGTACGGCGCGGTGTCCCCGCTCTCGCCGCGGCCCCGCCGGTCGTACACGACCGCACAGAACCGCCGCGACAGCGCCGCCGCCAGCGGCGCGACCGTGGCACCCGTCGACATCGCCCCGCTGACCAGGACGACCACCGGACCCGTGCCGGTGCGCTGGTAGGCGATCGGGGTGCCGTCACGCGAGAGGGTCTTCTTGTCCATGGCTTCGAAGACTGCCACAAGACCGCCGCGTCGGCGGCTCAGCGGGCTACAGCACCTCGGCGTCGTAGAAGCACAGGTGGTCCTTGATCCGCGCGACCTCGGGCTTCGGGTCCGGGTAGGCCCAGGCGAGGTCCGCGGCGTCGGGCAGCGACCAGTAGGAGGCGTCGCCCTTGAAGGGGCAGTGGGTGTGCGTGCCGGAGGGGGTCAGCAGGTCGAGGCGCACGTCCTCGGCGGGCAGGTAGTAGCGCGGGGGACAGCCGGTCTCGCGCAGCACCAGGGGGCGGTGGCTCTCGGCCAGGACCTGGCCGCCGCGCACCACGCGCACGTGCTCGTCGCCCTGTTCGACGGTGATCGTGTGTCCTTGGGTCATACCGGGGACAGCGCTCGCGCGCGCGGGCTTCTTCCCGCGCGCGGGAAGAACCCTCCGGCCGCGTACCGTGGGGCGCATGAACATCTGCGTCTTCCTCTCCGCCGCCGACCTCGACGACCGCTACACGCGTCCCGCGCGGGACTTCGCCCGGCTGCTCGGCAAGGGCGGGCACAGCCTGGTGTGGGGCGGCTCGGACACCGGCCTGATGAAGGTGGTCGCGGACGGCGTGCACGAGACGGGCGGCCGGCTGATCGGCGTGTCGGTCGACTTCCTGTCGGCCAAGGCCCGGCCCGGCGCCGACGAGATGGTGATCGCGGGCGACCTCGCCGAACGCAAGAAGCTGCTCCTGGAGAAGGCCGACGCGGTGGTGATCCTGGTGGGCGGCACCGGCACCCTCGACGAGGCCACCGAGATCCTGGAGCTGAAGAAGCACGGCCGGACGGACAAGCCGGTGGTGCTGCTCAACACGGCGGGCTTCTACGACGGCCTGCGCGAGCAGTTCCGCCGGATGGAGGAGGAGGGGTTCCTGCCCCGGCCGCTGGCCGAGCTGGTGTTCTTCGCCGAGGAGCCCGCGGACGCGCTCGCGTACCTGGAGGAGTCGCCGGGCGCCCGCTGACCGGCGGGTGCGAGCATGGCGGGCATGGCTACACATGTGATCACCGGGGCCGGTTCCGGCATCGGCGCGGCCGTCGCCCGCCGTCTGCACGCGCGCGGGGACGACCTCGTGCTGCACGCGCGCGACGCGGGCCGGGCCAAGGAACTGGCCGCCGGGTTCCCCGGCGCCCGCACCCTGGTCGGCGACCTGGCCGACCCGGACCGGCTCAGCTGGGCGTTCTCGCACCAGACGCTCCCCGACCGGGTCGACTCCCTGCTGCACGTCGCGGGCGTGGTCGACCTCGGCCCCGTCGGTGAGCTGACGCCGAAGTCCTGGCACCACCAGCTGAACGTCAACCTGGTCGCCCCCGCCGAGCTGACCCGCCACTTCCTGCCCCAGCTGCGCGCCGCACGCGGCCACGTGGTCTTCGTCAACTCGGGCGCGGGCCTGAGCGCGCACGCCGACTGGTCGGCCTACGCCGCCTCCAAGCACGGCCTGAAGGCCCTCGCCGACGCCCTGCGCCAGGAGGAGCACCCGAACGGTGTCCGCGTCACCTCCGTCTACCCGGGCCGCACCGCGAGCCCCATGCAGGCCAAGGTGCACCGGCAGGAGGGCAAGGAGTACGACCCCGGGAAGTGGATCGACCCCGAGTCCGTGGCGACCACCGTCCTGATGGCCCTCGACCTGCCCCGCGACGCGGAGGTGAACGACCTGACGGTGCGCCCGGGGCGCTGACCCTGGCCGGCCGTTCCGTACGCTGCTGCGGTGAGCGAAAACAGCCAGTTCAGCTTCGGTGGCGCCACCGGGCTCGGGTCGATGCCCGGCGGGGACGCCCGCGAGGCCGTCAAGACCGTCACCGGGACCTTCGAGGACTTCCCCCACCTGCCCGAACTGCCCGCGCGCGGGCCGGGCGCCGACATGATCGGGCGTACCGCGGGCATGCTCGTCGAGATGTACGCGCGCGTGGAGCCCAGCGGGTGGCGCCTGGGCGACCGGCCGGGACGGGACACCAGACGGGCGCGGTCCTGGCTGGGCGAGGACCTCGACGCCCTGGAGGAGTTCACCCAGGGCCACGAGGGCGCCCTGAAGGTCCAGGCGGTGGGGCCGTGGACGCTCGCCGCGAACCTGGAGCTGAGGAACGGCGAGGCCGCCCTGTCCGACGCCGGCGCCTGCCGGGACCTCGCCGGCTCGCTCGCCGAGGGGCTGCGGCTGCACCTCGCGGAGGTCCGGAGGCGGGTGCCCGGCGCCCGCCTCGTCCTCCAGCTCGACGAACCGTCCCTCACCGCCGTGCTGCGCGGGCAGGTGCGGACCGCCAGCGGCTACCGCACCCACCGTGCCGTCGACCGGCAGGCCGTGGAGGCCACCCTGCGGGACGTCCTCGCCGTCCACCCCGGCGGGCCCGTCGTCGTCCACTCCTGCGCGCCCGACGTGCCGTTCGCGCTGCTGCGCCGGGCGGGCGCCGCCGGCGTCTCCTTCGACCTCTCGCTCCTCACCGAGCGTGACGACGAGGCGATCGGGGAGGCGGTGGAAGGCGGCACCCACCTCTTCGCCGGTGTCGTCCCCACCACGGACGGCCCGTTGTCAGACCCTGCCGGTAGCGTCATGGGTGTCAGAACGCTGTGGCGCAGGCTGGGGCTGCGACCGGGGCTGCTCGCCCGGTCGGTCACCCTCACCCCGGCGTGCGGACTCGCGGGCGCTTCCCCCGCGTACGCACGCCAGGCCCTCGCCCACTGCGTACGGGCGGCGAGATCCCTCGCGGACAACCCAGAGTAACGGGAGGACAACACGGTGGCCGGCGACAAGCAGCAAGCGGAAACAGCGGTGCCCGCCGAGGCGCGGGAGGAGCACGCCCGGCTCGCGGAGCAGGTCGAGGAGCACCGCTTCCGGTACTACGTCAAGGATGCCCCTGTCATCAGCGACGCCGACTTCGACCGGCTGCTGCGCTCCCTGGAGGCACTGGAGGACAAGCACCCGGAGCTGCGCACGCCCGACTCGCCGACCCAGAAGGTCGCCGGCTCGTACGCCACGGAGTTCACCGCGGTCGAGCACCGCGAGCGGATGCTCTCCCTGGACAACACGTTCAACGACGACGACCTCGCCGCCTGGGCCGACCGCATCGCCAGGGAACTGGGCGAGCAGGAGTACCACTTCCTGTGCGAGCTGAAGGTCGACGGCCTCGCCGTCAACCTCACCTACGAGCACGGCCGGCTCACCCGCGCCGCCACCCGCGGCGACGGCCGCACCGGCGAGGACATCACCCCCAACGTCCGCACGATCGCCGAGATCCCCGACCGGCTGCACGGCGACGAGGTGCCCGACCTCGTGGAGATCCGCGGCGAGGTCTACTTCCCGATGGACAAGTTCGAGGAGCTGAACGCCCGGCTGGTCGCGGCCGGCGACAAGCCCTTCGCCAACCCGCGCAACGCGGCGGCCGGTTCGCTGCGCCAGAAGGACCCGCGCGTCACCGCCACCCGCCCGCTGCACATGGTGGTCCACGGCATCGGCGCCCTCCGGGGGTACGAGGGCCTCACCCGCCTCTCCCAGGCCTACGAGCTGCTGCACACCTGGGGCCTGCCCACCTCCCCGCACAACAGGGTGGTCGACGGCCTCGCGGGCGTACGGGAGTTCATCGCCCACTACGGCGAGAACCGGCACTCCGTGGCGCACGAGATCGACGGCGCCGTCATCAAGCTCGACGAGATCCGCCTCCAGGGCCGGCTCGGCTCCACGGCCCGCGCGCCCCGCTGGGCGATCGCGTACAAGTACGCGCCCGAAGAGGTCAACACCAGGCTCATCGACATCAAGGTGGGCGTCGGCCGCACCGGCCGGGTCACGCCGTACGCCCAGGTGGAGCCGGTCACCGTGGCCGGCTCCGAGGTCGAGTTCGCCACCCTGCACAACCAGGAGGTGGTCAAGGCCAAGGGCGTCCTCATCGGGGACACGGTGGTGCTGCGCAAGGCCGGTGACGTCATCCCGGAGATCCTCGGTCCGGTCGTCGACCTGCGCGACGGCAGCGAGCGGGAGTTCGTGATGCCCGCCGAGTGCCCCGAGTGCGGGACGCCGCTGCGGGCCATGAAGGAGGGCGACATCGACCTCCGCTGCCCCAACGCCCGCACCTGCCCGGCCCAGTTGCGCGAACGGGTCTCCTACCTCGCGGGCCGTGAGTGCCTGGACATCGAGCACTTCGGCGCGGTGGCCGCCGCCGCGCTCACCCGCCCGCTGGAACCGGCCGATCCGCCGCTGGCCGACGAGGGCGACCTGTTCGACCTGACGGTGGAGAAACTGCTGCCCATCAAGGCCTACGTCCTCGACCCGGACAGCGGGCTGCCCAAGCGCGACCCGAAGACGGGCGAGGAGAAGGTCGTCACGGTCTTCGCCAACCAGAAGGGCGAGCCGAAGAAGAACACCCTCGCGCTGCTGCGGAACATCGAGGCGGCCAAGGACCGTCCGCTGGCCCGTTTCCTGAACGGGCTTTCCATCCGGCACGTCGGCCCGGTCGCGGCCCAGGCACTGGCGCGCGAGTTCCGTTCCGTCGACCGCATCGACCAGGCCACCGAGGAGGAACTGGCCGGCACCGACGGGGTCGGCCCGATCATCGCCGCCGCGGTCAAGGAGTGGTTCGCCGAGGAGTGGCACCGCGAGATCGTGCGCAAGTGGAAGGCCGCCGGAGTCCCGTTGGAGGACAGGTCCTCGGGAGAGGAGCAGGGGCCGCGTCCGCTGGAGGGCCTGACGGTCGTGGTCACCGGCACCCTGGAGCACTTCACCCGGGACGGCGCCAAGGAGGCGCTGCAGACCCGGGGTGCGAAGGTGACCGGTTCGGTCTCCAAGAAGACCGCCTTCGTGGTGGTGGGGGACAACCCCGGTTCGAAGTACGACAAGGCGATGCAGCTGAAGGTCCCGGTCCTGAACGAGGAGGGTTTCGGGGTACTGCTGGAACAGGGACCGGACGCGGCGGCCGAAGTCGCCCTGCCGACCGGCGAGTAGCGGTTGAAGGCCCCCCGTTCGGCGCATACCAGATGCATACGGGTGGCCGGGGCGCATTCGGGCAACCGTCGGCGACCGCTGCCCGGGGAAGCCTTCCGCGGCCTACTGTTGAGGGGTGCGCCCGCCGTGCCCGGCTGGGGTAGGTCGGGGCGTCCCCGTGCTCCTGCCGAGTACGTGGAAGGATTTTCCAGCGCGGCCGTGCCCAGGGGACGTCGGGCACCGGGCCGCGTGGCGTGGGCACCGCCGGCAGTGAGAGGGACGGGAATGGAACCGACCGAGAGCGCCGCCCCGCACTCACGGCTGCGCCGGATGACCGGCGCATGGCGAGGGGGCCGGGAGCGGGCGGCAGAGCGTCCGGCCGCGGACAGGCACACCGGGCGCGCGGGACTCGCGGCCCGCGCCGCCCGGTCGTACCCGGTGGCGGAGGACCACGTCCCCGCGGGCCCGCCCGGCCGGGGCGTCTCCGCGCTGCCGGGCGCCGGGGCCGAGCGGCCCCCGGCCCGGCCGGCCCTGCCCACGGTGGTCGTCGCGGTGGCCGCCCTCGCCCTCGGCGCCGGTCTCTACGGCGCCTTCTCCGCCGGGCACGCCCTCTTCCCCTCCGGTACGGCCGGCTGGTCGCTGGCCGTGCTCACCGGCGTCATCGTCGGCCACCTGGTCATGCTCGGCCGGGCCCGCTGGTGGGGCGGCACCGGCTCCGGCGCCGCCCTCACCCTGGCCGTGCTCCTGCTCTACGGCTGGGTCCCGGCCGGCCTGGTCAGCCTCACCGTCGTCGTCCTGGTCGGCATTGCCAGGCGGCACCGCTGGCGCCCGGGCGTGCTGCACGGCGCGGTCGACATCCTCGGCATCGGCGCCGCCGCCCTGGTCCTCGGCGCCTTCGGCCGGGTACCGACCGTGGAGCGGCCCTGGGACCCGGGCACCTGGACCGCGTACACCGCCCCCCAGGTGGTGCTGGTCGCCGCCGTCTACCTCGCGGTCACCCGCGTCCTGCTGTGGTACCTGCACTCCCCGCGCACCGACCCGCTGCCCACCGTCGCCCGCACCGCGCTGGTCCGGCAGGGCCTGGTCGCGGTGGCGCTGCTCGGGATCGCCCCGCTGGTCTGCGTCGTCGCCGTCGCCGCACCGGTGCTGCTGCCGCTGTTCGCCATCCCGCTCATCGCCCTCGACTCCACGCTGTGGATCGCCCGCGCCCGCGCCGAGGAACAACTGCGCGACCCGCTGACCGGGCTGCCCAACCGGCAGTGGCTCCTGGAGCGCATCTGGACCGCCCTGGACGACGCCGAACGCATCGGCGCCCGCGCCGCCCTGATGCTGATCGACCTCGACCGTTTCCGCTCGGTCAACGACACCCTCGGTCACCTCGCCGGGGACCGGCTGCTGCTCCAGATCGCCGACCGGCTGCGGCAGGCCCTGCCGCGCGGCGCGGAGGCGGCCCGGCTCGGCGGCGACGAGTTCGCCGTCTTACTGCCCGTCGCCGACTCCACGACGTCCGCGACGCGCATCGCGCGCGGCCTGGTCACCACCCTCAGCTCCCCGCTCGACCTCGACGGACTCACCCTCGTCCTGGAGGCCAGCGCCGGGGTCGCCGTCTTTCCCGACCACGCCCTGGACGCCGAAGGCATGCTGCGCCGGGCGGACGTGGCGATGTACCAGGCCAAGCGGGACCGGACGGGCGTGGAGGCCTACGAGTCCAAGCGGGACTCCAACACCCCCGACCGGCTCGGGCTGCTCGGCGATCTGCGCCGGGCCCTGGACGCCCACGAGGTCCGGCTGCACTACCAGCCCAAGGTCCGCTTCGACGGCCAGGTCGCCGGCCTGGAGGCGCTGGTGCGCTGGGTGCACCCCGAGCGCGGCAAGGTCCCGCCGGACGAGTTCATAGCGATAGCCGAGTCCTCCGGACTGATGCCCCACCTGACGGAGTACGTACTGGAGACCGCCCTCGGACAGGTCGCCGCGTGGCGCGCCCAGGGCCTGTTCGTCCCGGTCGCCGTCAACGTCTCCCCGCGCGACGTGCACACCCCCGGCTTCGCCGGCTCGGTGGCCGCCCGCCTGGCCCGGCACGGCGTCCCGGCGGGCGCCCTCCAGCTGGAGATCACCGAGCACGTCCTCCTGGAGGACCCGCAGCGGGCCGCCGACACGCTGGCCGGCCTGACCGCGCACGGTGTGAAGATGTCGCTGGACGACTTCGGCACCGGCTACTCCTCGCTGGTGCACCTGCGGCGGCTGCCGGTGAGCGAGCTGAAGATCGACCGTTCGTTCGTGGCCCGCCTCGCGGTGGACACCGAGGACGCGGAGATCGTGCGCTGCACCGTCGACCTCGCGCACTCCCTGGGCCTGCTCGTCGTCGCGGAGGGCGTCGAGGACGACGAGACCTGGGAGCGGCTGCGCGACCTGGGCTGCGACGCCGTACAAGGCTGGCTGGTCGCCGCCGCCATGCCGCCCGACGAGACGACGGCGTGGCTGCGGGCGCGCGGGTCGCGCGGCTGGGTGCGGCCCGCCGCGGCGCTGCCCGCCGCGGCCGGCGACGAGTGAGGCTCCGGGCGGACGGCGAGCAGGCCCCGGGCCGGCGCGGCGCGCGAGGTACCGGCCCGCCTGCCCGCCGCGGCTGAAGGGTGCGCGCCGCTGTCCGGCGCCGTCGGGGCCCGCGCTGCCGCTGAGGGCCCGCGGTGCCGCTGAAGGTGCGCGTTGCCGTCGGGGGCTCGCGTCGCTGCTGAGAGGCCCGCACTGCTGCTGAAGGTGCGCGCTGCCTCCCGTCCCGGGCGGTGCGCTCAGGCGTTCCGGGCGGTGCGCTCAGGTCGGATCAGGTCACATCTCGTCAGTTCGCCGCCCTCCGGTTCTGGCCAGGTCGCATCAATTCAGGCCAGGCCGGGGCAGTTCGGTTCAGGCCGGTTCCGGCCAATCGAGGCGGCGCCAGGTCGCGTGGACGGGCCCAGCGCGGCTCACTGCGTGCCGGGCGGCACGAAGTGGGCGATCAGCAGGGCCAGCCGGCGTTCGTGGGTGTGCTCCGGCAGCCGTCCGCTGCGCATCAGGGTCACCAGCCCGTGCAGACCGGCCCAGAACGTCTCCGTGAGGTGCCCCGGGTCCTCGCCCGGCGCCGCGACCGGCTCGACGGCTGCCAGCAGCTCGCCGAAGGCCTCGCGCAGGGCCGCGGGGGCCTCGGGCGTGGCGAACGGCAGGTCCACCAGGTGCGTGAACATCGCGTCGTAGAGCGCGGGCCGCCGCCGCCCGAAGGCGGTGTAGGTCTCGCTGACCGCCGTCAGCGCCTCGCGCGTGCCCCCGGCCGCCGTGCGCGCCGCCCGCAGGGCGGCGGCCATCTCCGCACAGCCCTCGACCGCGACCGCCGCCATGATCGCGTCCTTGCCCTTGAAGTGGCTGTACAGGACCGGCTGGCTGTACTCGATCTCGGCGGCCAGCCGCCGGGTGGTGACCGCGTCCCAGCCTTCCGCCTCGGCCAGTTCCCGGGCGGCCGTCACGATCAGCCGCTCGCGTTCCACTCGTTCGCGCTCCCGGCGCGTCTGGATCGTCATGCCTTTCATTCTAGCGGTGCTAGCCAACCTGTCGATGCTCTGTTAGCTCGCTCTCATCGCTAGCGCAGCTAGCTCATTCGAGGTGGGAGAAGAGACGTGACCGTCACCGCGTACACACTGGCCGTCGTGCTCGACCTGTTCTGCGTCTTCCTCGGGTACCGCTTCCTGTTCCGGGCCACCCCCTCCGCCGCCGCTTACGGAGTCCCCGCCGATCCGGCCGGCGACGCCGGCGCCTACCTGACGGTCAAGGGCCTGCGCGACGGCACCTTCGGCCTGGTCGGCCTCGCGCTGCTGGCCTTCGCGGGCACCCGCGCCGAGGCCTGGTTCATGCTGTGCGTGGCCCTGGTGCCGCTCGGCGACACCCTGATAGTCCTGCGCCACGGCGGTCCGAAGGCCGTCGCCTTCGGAATCCACTGCGCCACGGCCGTCGTTGTCCTGATCAGTGCCGGACTGCTCTTCGCCGTCTGACGTCCGCGCCGGACCGCGCCGGACCGCCTTCGCCGGCCGGCGTCCGCCCCGAACGGCCGAACCCACCGAGGGAGACGCATCATGTCCCTGTTCGTACCGAAGTTCGACGAGTCCGTGATCGTCCGCGAGGCCGAGGCCGAAGTGGTCGGCCGCGCGCCCGCCACCGTGCGGCTGCTGGCCGACAGCAGTGCGACCGGCGGTGCCCTGTCCACCCAGCGCGTCACCCTCGTGGCGGGCGCCGACGGTGCCAAGCCGCACTGGCACGACAACTCCGCCGAGATGTTCTTCCTGCTCGACGGCGCCGCCGACATCCTCTCCGGCGACGAGGTCCTCACCGCCGGCCCCGGCGACCTCGTCGTCGTCCCGCCCGGCAAGCCGCACGCCTTCGCCGCCGTGCCCGGAGCCGACGCCGACCTGCTCATCGTCCTGGCGCCCGGCGTCGAGCGTTTCGAGTACTTCCGCCACCTGCGGCGCATCGCCCTCGGCGAGGTCGCCCCGGAGAGTCTGCTGGAGGTCCAGGACCTCTACGACAACCACTTCCTGGGCAGCGCCGCGTGGGACGCGCGGCGCCGGGCACAGGCCCCGGGGGAAACCGTTTAACGGCCACGGGGTCCGGCCCCATAGGATTGGGCCAAACCGACTTTCCCAAGCCGATTTGCCCAACCACACACTCACCCCAGAGGAACGCTGCATGCCTGGCATCACGCGCGAGGAGGTCGCCCACCTCGCCCGGCTGGCGCGTCTGGAGCTGAAGCCCGAAGAGCTCGACCACTTCGCGGGACAGCTGGACGACATCATCGGCGCGGTGGCCCGCGTCAGTGAGGTCGCCGACCAAGACGTACCGCCGACCTCCCACCCGCTGCCGCTGACGAACGTCATGCGCGCGGACGAGGTCCGTCCGTCGCTCACCCCCGAGCAGGCGCTGTCCGGCGCCCCGGCCCAGGAGCAGCAGCGTTTCAAGGTGCCGCAGATCCTGGGGGAGGAGTAAGCAATGACGGACATCATCAAACTCACCGCCGCCGAGACGGCCGGGAAGATCGCCTCCGGTGAGCTGACGGCCGTCGAGGTCACCGAGGCCCACCTCGCCCGGATCGAGGCCGTCGACGAGAAGGTGCACGCCTTTCTGCACGTCGACCGCGAGGGCGCGCTCGCCCAGGCCCGCGCCGTGGACGAGAAGCGGGCGCGCGGCGAGAAGCTCGGCCCGCTGGCCGGCGTACCGCTCGCGCTGAAGGACATCTTCACCACCGAGGGCGTGCCGACCACCGTCGGCTCCAAGATCCTCGAAGGCTGGATCCCGCCGTACGACGCGACGCTCACCAAGCGGCTCAAGGACGCGGACGTCGTCATCCTCGGCAAGACCAACATGGACGAGTTCGCCATGGGGTCCTCCACGGAGAACAGCGCCTACGGCCCGACCGGCAACCCCTGGGACCTCACCAAGATCCCCGGCGGTTCCGGCGGCGGTTCCTCCGCCGCGCTCGCCTCCTTCCAGGCGCCGCTGGCCATCGGCACCGACACCGGCGGCTCCATCCGCCAGCCGGCCGCCGTCACCGGCACGGTCGGCGTCAAGCCGACCTACGGCGCGGTCTCCCGCTACGGCATGGTGGCGTTCTCCTCCTCCCTCGACCAGGGCGGCCCCTGTGCCCGTACGGTCCTGGACGCGGCGCTGCTGCACGAGGTGATCGCCGGGCACGACCCGCTGGACTCCACCTCCGTCGACGAGCCGGTCCCGCCGGTCGTCGAGGCCGCCCGCAACGGCAGCGTGGCCGGCATGCGCGTCGGCGTCGTCAAGCAGTTCCGCGGCGAGGGCTACCAGGCCGGTGTCATCCAGCGCTTCGACGAGTCCGTCGAGGTGCTCAGGGAGCTGGGCGCCGAGATCGTCGAGCTGGACTGCCCGTCCTTCGACCTGGCCCTGTCGGCGTACTACCTGATCGCGCCGTCCGAGTGTTCGAGCAACCTCGCCCGCTTCGACGGCCTGCGCTACGGCCTGCGCACCGGCGACGACGGCGCGCACTCCGCCGAGGAAGTCACCTCCCTCACCCGTGAGGCGGGCTTCGGCCCCGAGGTCAAGCGCCGCATCATGCTCGGCACGTACGCGCTCAGCTCCGGCTACTACGACGCGTACTACGGCAGCGCCCAGAAGGTCCGTACGCTGATCAAGCAGGACTTCGACAAGGCGTTCGAGCAGGTCGACGTGATCGTCTCCCCGACGACCCCGACCACCGCCTTCGCGATCGGTGAGCGCGCCGACGACCCGATGGCGATGTACCTGGCCGACCTGTGCACCATCCCCACCAACCTGGCGGGCAACGCGGCCATGTCCCTGCCCTGCGGTCTCGCCCCGGAGGACAACCTCCCGGTGGGCCTGCAGATCATCGCCCCGGTGATGAAGGACGACCGCCTGTACAAGGTGGGTGCCGCCGTCGAGGCCGCGTTCGTGGAAAAGTGGGGACACCCGCTGCTTGAGGAGGCTCCGTCGCTGTGAGCAACGCACTGTCCAAGGCCAAGGGCTTCAAGAAGTCCAAGTCCGGTACGTACCTGTCCATGGCGACGACCGCGTTCGGCGCCGTCAGCGTCATCAAGCAGGCCAAGAAGGCCCGCACGGAGAGCGACACGCTGCGCCTGATCGACGCCGCCGTGTCGGCCGCCGCCATCGTCACCGGCCTCGCCATCCTCTACCGCGAGCTGAAGCGGCTGGGCGACGACGACGTCCTGCTGGGCTGAGAGGGAAGTTTTCACCGTGACCACCACGACCGACCTGGTGTCGTACGAGGACGCGCTGGCGTCGTACGACCCCGTCATGGGCCTCGAGGTCCATGTCGAACTCGGCACCCGCACCAAGATGTTCTGCGGCTGTTCGACCGCGCTCGGTGCCGACCCGAACACCCAGACCTGCCCCGTCTGCCTCGGCCTGCCCGGCGCCCTCCCGGTCGTCAACGCGACCGGCGTGGAGTCCGCCGTCAAGATCGGCCTCGCGCTGAACTGCTCGATCGCCGAGTGGTGCCGCTTCGCCCGGAAGAACTACTTCTATCCGGACATGCCGAAGAACTTCCAGACCTCCCAGTACGACGAGCCGATCGCCTTCGACGGCTACCTCGACGTGCAGCTGGAGGACGGCGAGACCTTCCGCGTGGAGATCGAGCGCGCCCACATGGAGGAGGACACCGGCAAGTCGACGCACGTCGGCGGCGCCACCGGCCGTATCCACGGCGCGTCCCACTCCCTGCTCGACTACAACCGCGCCGGCATCCCGCTCATCGAGATCGTCACCAAGCCGATCGTCGGGGCCGGCGAGCGCGCCCCGGAGGTCGCCAAGGCCTACGTCCGTGAGCTGCGCGAGCTGATCCGGGCGCTCGGCGTCTCCGAGGCCCGCATGGAGATGGGCCAGATGCGCTGCGACGTGAACCTGTCGCTGATGCCGAAGGGCGCCGACAAGTTCGGCACGCGCAGCGAGACGAAGAACGTCAACTCGCTGCGTTCCGTCGAGCGCGCCGCCCGGTTCGAGATCCAGCGGCACGCGGCCGTGCTCTCCTCGGGCGGCACGATCGTCCAGGAGACCCGCCACTTCCACGAGGACACCGGGTCCACGACCTCCGGCCGGATCAAGGAGGAGGCCGAGGACTACCGGTACTTCCCCGAGCCCGACCTGGTGCCGGTGGCCCCCTCGCGCGAGTGGGTCGAGCAGATCCGCGCCGCGCTGCCCGAGCTGCCGCTGGCCCGCCGCACCCGGCTGCTCGCGGAGTGGGGCATCTCGGCCACCGACATGCAGGCCATCCTCAACGCCGGCGCGCTGGACCCGATCGTCGCCACCATCGACGCCGGGGCCGACGCGGCCTCCGCCCGCAAGTGGTGGATGGGCGAGCTGGCGCGCAGCGCCAACGAGTCCGGCAAGAGCCTGGACGAGCTGGCCATCACCCCGCAGCAGGTCGCCCGCGTCACCGAGCTGGTCGCCGCGGGAGAGCTGAACGACAAGCTGGCCCGCCAGGTCATCGAGGGCGTCCTCGCCGGCGAGGGCACCCCGGACGAGGTCGTCGACAAGCGCGGCCTGAAGGTCGTCTCCGACGAGGGCGCGCTGACCGCCGCCGTCGAGGAGGCCATCGCCGGGAACCCGGGCGTCGCGGACAAGATCCGCGGCGGCAAGGTGGCCGCGGCCGGCGCGCTGGTCGGCGCCGTCATGAAGGCCACCCGCGGCCAGGCGGACGCGGCCCGCGTCAAGGAGCTGATCCTCGAGAAGCTCGGCGTCAGCGAGGGCTGACCCGCCCGCCGGAGGCGGTGACGCAGTGACCCTGGGGGGATGCACCGGACGCGATGCATCCCCCCAGGTGTTTCCCGGGCCGTCGGGTTCTGGGAGACAGATGCCTCCAGGGGGCGTCCCTCCGGTCGTCCTGCGGGCGGTCCCGTAGGCGGTCGCGCCGGCCCTCGACGCCATGGCCTCCCGTCGCCGCCACCGCCGCCGACCCCGCGTCAGGCCCGCCGCACGCAGCCGCTACGCTCGCCCGCCATGAGTGGACGCGCCGATTCCGAGACGCCGGCACGGATATCCGATCCCGGGACGCCCGCCCGGACAGCCGACCCAGGGACGCCGGCACGGACAGCCGATCCCGGCACGCCGGCACGGACAACTGACCCAGGGGCGTCGGCACGGGAAGCCGATCCCGGGGCTCCGGCCCGGACACCCCGGACGCCCGCACGGTCCTCCGTGGCGCCCGCACGGATCTCAGGGACACCCGTACGGAGCGCGGGGACGCCCGCGCGGGCCCTGCCGAAGGGCGGGGCGTCCCCTGCGGCACACGCCGGGCCGTGCGGTCCCGCCGGCGCACCCGCGGCGGACGTCGCCCTGCCGGCCGCGGCCCCGCCGCACGGACCCGGCGACGAACCGCCCGAGGGCGTCTCGGTCGCCCGCCGGGCCCGCTGGGTGGCCGCCGGCACCGGCGCGCTGCTGACCCTCGCCGGACTCGGCGCGTCCCTGCTGCGGCTCGCCGGGTCCGCCCCGGCCCGCATCCCGGCCGCCTACGCCGTCGGAGCCGTCCTGTGCGCCTGCGCGGCCGCCCTGGGACACCGGGGCCGTACCCGGCGGGCACTGTGGCTCCTCATCGCCGGGGTGATGGTGATGGCCCTCGGCGACGAGCCCGCCTGACGGCCCCTCGCCCCCGGCGCTCCCGCGAGCCCGTGGCTCCCCGGTGAATCGGGTCGCAATGGTGTGAGTAAGGCCACGAATGCGGTAAACGATCACATTCGCCTGCAAGAGTGTTTTCACCTTGCTCATGCGTTCTTTGCGGGCTGTTCCGTTCACGGACGACTGTTCCCGGTCAAAGATCCACAAAAAGACACTGGGAGCACGTTTCGTGGCAGCCCTCGCGCGCTGGTGTGTCCGGCACCGCCTCGTCACCGTTCTGCTCTGGCTCCTCGCCCTCGGCGGGGTCACGGTCGCCGCCGCCGTCGCCGGGCCCGCGTACTCCAACGACTACGAGGTCCCCGGTACCGAGTCGGGCCGTGCCACCCAGTTGCTGCAGCAGGGCTTCCCGGGCCTCGGAGGGGACAGCGACACCGTCGTCTGGCACACCGAGCCCGGGAGCGTCCGGGCCGCCGACGTCGAGCAGACCATGACCCGCGCCCTGGACCGCATCGAGTCCCTGCCCTCGGTGGCCTCCGTGACCAGCCCCTACAAGGGCCAGGCCGCCCAGGTCACGGACCGGATCAGCCGTGACGGCCACACCGCGTACGCGACGGTCACCTTCGCCCGGCCCGCGCAGGACATCACCAAGACCCAGGCGCAGGCCGTCGTCCGGGCCGCCAAGGAGGCCCAGACCGAGGGGCTCCAGGTGGAACTGGGCGGCAGCGCCGTCGGAGCCACCCAGTCCTCCGGCGGGCACCTCGCCGAGATCCTGGGCGTCGCCGTGGCCGCCGTGGTGCTCCTGGTGGCGTTCGGTTCGCTCGCCGCGTCCCTGCTGCCCATCGCCACGGCGCTGGTGAGCGTCGGCACCGCCCACGCGGCCATAGGGCTGCTCGGCCACGCCATGACGGTCGCCGACTTCGCCCCCATGCTGGGCATGCTCATCGGGCTCGGCGTGGGCATCGACTACGCGCTGTTCATCGTCACCCGCCACCGCAGAGGCCTCAAACGCGGCCTCTCGGTCACCGAGGCGGCCACGAACGCCGTCGCCACCACCGGACGCGCCGTGGTCTTCGCGGGCGCGACCGTCTGCATCGCCCTGCTGGGCATGCTGATCCTGCGCCTCGGCTTCCTCAACGGCGTCGCGGTCGCCGCCGCGTCCACCGTCGTCCTCACGGTCGCCGCCTCGGTGACCCTGCTGCCCGCCCTGCTGTCCTGGATCGGCCCGCGCGCCCTCAGCCGCCGCGAGCGGCGGCGCCTGGCCGAGCACGGCCCCGAGCCGGAGGTGCCCACCGGGTTCGCCGCCCGCTGGTCGGCCTTCGTGGAACGCCACCCCAAGCTCCTCGGCTCTCTCGCCCTCGCCGTCGTCACCGTGCTCGCGCTGCCCACGCTCTTCCTCCACCTGGGCACCTCCGACCAGGGCAACGACCCCGCCTCGTCGACCACCCGGCGGGCCTACGACCTCCTCGCCGACGGCTTCGGGCCCGGCGTCAACGGACCGCTCACCCTGGTGACCCGCGTCGAGGGGGCCGGGGACCGGCTCGCCCTGGACAACCTCGGCACCACCCTGCGCGCCACCGACGGCGTCGCCGCGGTCACCCCGGTGACCTACAACACCGGCGGCACCACCGCCTACCTGAACGTCCTGCCCGACTCCGCGCCCCAGTCGCAGCGCACCAGCGACCTCGTCGACCGGCTGCGCGAGAAGGTGCTGCCGCGCGCCGAGACCGGCACCGCGCTCGACGTGCACGTCGGCGGCGTGACCGCCGGGTACGACGACTTCGCCGGCGTCATCGTCGCCCGGCTGCCGCTGTTCGTCGGTGTCGTCGTCGGTCTCGGCTGCGTCCTGCTGCTGCTCGCCTTCCGCTCGGTGGGCATCCCCCTCAAGGCCGCCGTCATGAACGTCGCGGCCGTCGCCGCCTCCTTCGGCGTCGTCGTCACGATCTTCCAGTGGGGCTGGGGCAGCGAGTTCCTCGGCCTCGGCCGCGCCGGGCCCATCGAACCCTTCCTGCCCGTGATCATGGTCTCGGTCCTCTTCGGGCTCTCCATGGACTACCAGGTCTTCCTGGTCAGCCGGATGTACGAGGAGTGGCTGGAGACCGGCGACAACCGGCGCGCCGTCCGGGTCGGCCTGGCCGAGACGAGCCGGGTGATCAACTCCGCAGCGGTCATCATGATCTCCGTCTTCCTCGCCTTCGTGCTCGGCGGCGACCGGGTGATCGCCATGTTCGGCATCGCGCTCGCCGCCGCCGTCGCCCTGGACGCGTTCGTCCTGCGCACCCTGCTCGTGCCCGCGCTCATGCACCTGCTCGGCCGCGCCAACTGGTGGCTGCCGCGCCGCCTGGACCGGGTCCTGCCGCGCATCAGCATCGAGCCGCCCGAGTGCCGCGCCGCCCATGAGAGGCTCGGCGACGTCATGGCGGAACTCGCGAAGGAGCAGGAAACGGATGTACGCGATATCCCTGGGTGACGGCGCCGAACTGCGGCCGCTGGAACCCTGGCACGCCCAGGACTTCCTCGCCCACCTCGACCGCGGGCGCGCGTTCATCAACCGGCACGTCCCGTTCGCGGCGCACGCCACCGACGTGGACTCCGCCCGCGCCGTCCTCCAGTCGTACGCCGACAAGCGCGCCGCCGACCGCGGCTTCCTGCACGGACTGTGGCTGGAGGGGGTCCTGGTCGGCGGGCTGCTGTTCCCCGCCTTCGACGCGGCGACCGGCACGTGCGAGATCGGCTGCTGGCTGGAACCGGACGGCACCGGCCGGGGGCTGGTCACCCGTGGGGCCCGCGTCCTGCTCGACTGGGCGTTCGACGAGCGCGGCATGCACCGGGCGGAGTGGCACGTGTCGTCGGCCAACGAGGCGAGCATCAACGTCGCGCGGCGCCTGGGCCTGACCCGCGAGGGCGTGCTCCGCGAGCACTACCCCTACCGGGGCGTACGCCAGGACACGGAGATCTGGGCCGTCCTCGCCCCCGAGTGGCGGGCGGCCCGCGCGCGTACCGGCGACGGCGACCGTTAAGGGCCCTCTCAGAGAGCGTCCGTACGGTGCCCGCATGGGAACCAGGACCGCAGACGAGGCCCGAGCCACCACCGGCACCGAGGCGACGGACGAGACGGAGGCGAAGCGCGAGACGGAGGTGCGGAACCGGGCGCAGCAGCAGACGGAGCAGCCGGCGGCCGCCGGCCGGGCGACCGCGCCGGACCGGACGAACGAGGCCAACGAGGCGAACGAGGCCAACGGGGCGAACGAGGCGAACGACGGCAGCGACGCCGGCCAGGCGGAGAGCGGGGTGACGGCTGCCGCCGGGGCGGCCGGGGACGACCGGGACCGGGAAGCCGGTGAGCCCTGGGAAGCCGGTGAGAGCGCTGCCGAGTCCCGTACCGCGACCGGCGAGGCCGGTCACGCCGATCCCGGGGCCGGTGCCGAGGAAGCCGAGGCCGGTGCCGAGGAAGCCGGTGCCCAGGCCGCCGAGGCGGGGAAGGCGGCCCCCTCGGGCGTGGGACAGGGCGCCGGCGCCGTCGTGTCCGCCGCCCTGGGCCTCGTGTCGCTCAGCGGCAGCTGGCTCGGCACCGTCGCCGGTGCCCGCGAGCAGTTGACCGGCCAGTTGCGGACCTCCACCTCCGCGAGCGTCGCCACGCAGATCAAGGAGGTCTACGGCGACACCTGGCACACCACCGCCCTGTGGGGCGGCCTGTTCGCGCTGCTCGCCCTGATCGTCGGTGCCGCGGTGCTGGCCCGGCCCGCGTTCGGCGCCCCGGGCAGGTCGCAGGCACCCTGGACCAGGTCGGTCGCCTGGGCGGGCGTCGCCCTCGGTGCCGTCGGTCTGCTGCTGGCCGTCCTGAAGTACACCGACGTCCTGCTCGGGCTCCCGTCCGCCTGAGTCCGGCGACCGTGCCCCTGGCCCGCGGGTCTCACGAACGCCGTAAGGACCTTAGAGACGGCTCCGATAACTCCGCAGCTCTAAGGCCCCGGGCGCGCCGAAGATGCGGAACTCGCCCGATGCGGGCCGCCCCCCTGGGCGGCGAAGGTGGTGTCCGGCACCGCGAGAAGCGTGGCCGGACACCACCTCACCAGGGGGAGACACCATGTTCACGTACGAGTTCCACGAGCTGCGCTCCAGCGAACTGCGCCGCCAGGCCGAGCAGGAGCGCCTGGCGGCGTCGGTGCTCCGTCACCGCCGCGCCGCCCGCCGCACAGCTCCCCAGGAGGCACCGGAGGCCGAGGCGCATAGCGACGGCCCCCGCCGGCACCGGTTCACCAGGGCCGCGTGAGGGCAGGGCCGCGGAAGGCGTCCGGCCCCGGGGAACAGGGCCGGCGCCTCCCGCCGGGCGACGACACGAAAACCCGTCCCGCACTGTCGTACCTCCGTGCGATGCTCGGGCCCGTGGAGACCAGGTCTGTCAGTCCGGTGTTCGTGGGCCGCTCGAACGAGCTGGACACGCTGCACGACGCACTCACCAGCGCGAACGCGGGCGAGCCGCGGACCCTGCTGATCGGGGGCGAAGCCGGCGTCGGCAAGACGCGGCTGACCGAGGAGTTCGCGGCCGCCGCCACCCGCCGGGGCGCGGTCGTCGCGGTCGGCGGCTGTGTGGAGATGGGCGCCGACGGACTGCCCTTCGCCCCGTTCTCCACCGCGCTGCGCGCCCTGCGCCGTGAACTGCCCGAGGCGTTCGAGGCGGCGACCCGCGGCCAGCAGGAGGAACTGGCCCGGCTGCTGCCCGAACTCGGCGAGCACCCCGCACCGCGCGGCACCGGCCGGCACGACGAGGAGGGCATGGCCCGCCTCTTCGAACTCACCGCCCGCCTGCTGGAGCACATCGGCGCCGAACACACGGTGGTCCTTGTCCTGGAGGACCTGCACTGGGCGGACGCCTCCACCCGGCACCTGCTCACCTACCTCTTCCGCACGCTGCGCACCGGACGGCTGGTCGTCCTGGCCACCTACCGCTCCGACGACATCCACCGCCGCCACCCGCTGCGCCCCCTGCTCGCCGAACTCGACCGGCTGCGCACCGTCTGCCGCCTCGAACTGGACCGCTTCACCCGGCCCGAGGTGTGCCGCCAGATCGCCGGCATCCTCGCCACCGAACCGGACCCCGCCCAGGTCGACCGCATCTTCGAACGCTCCGACGGCAACGCCTTCTTCGTCGAGGAACTCGCCGTCTGCGCCCACGAGGGCTGCGCCGACGACCTCAGCGACTCCCTGCGCGATGTGCTCCTGGTCCGTGTCGAAGCCCTGCCGGAGGCCGCCCAGAGGGTCGTCCGGATCGCCGCGGAGGGCGGATCCACCGTCGAGTACCGGCTGCTCGCGGCGGTCGCCCGGCTCGGCGAGGACGACCTCATCGAGGCCCTGCGGGCCGCCGTGAACGCCAACATCCTCACCGCCGCCCCCACCGGCGACGGCTACCGCTTCCGGCACGCCCTGGTCCGCGAGGCCGTCGGCGACGACCTGCTGCCCGGTGAACGCTCCCGCCTCAACCGCCGCTACGCCGAGGCGCTGGAGGACGATCCCTCCCTCGTCGCCGCCGACCAGCGCGTCATGCGGCTGGCCAGCTACTGGTACCACGCCCACGACCCGGCCAAGGCCCTGCCGGCCGTCCTGGACGCCTCCGTCACCGCTCGCGCCCGGCACGCCTACAGCGAACAACTCGGCCTGCTGGAACGGGCGATGGAGCTGTGGGACGCCGCCCCCGAGGACGTACGGGGGCGGCTGCGCCCCGTGGACTACACCGAGGTCCGTCCGCCGTGCGGCAGCGATCCCGCCACCACCCCGCTGCGCTACCTCGACCTCATGGCCGAGGCCACCGTGGCGGGCCGCTTCTGCGGGGAGCGGGACCGCGCCATGAAGATCATCAAGCGGGCGCTGCGCCTGCTGGACGAGGAGCACGACCCCCTGCGGGCCGCCTGGTTCTGGGTCCAGCGCTCCCGCCTGGTCCAGGCGAAGGCCCAGGGCAACGGCCGGCGGGAACTGGCCCGCGCCCAGGACCTGGTGCGCGGCCTGCCGCCGTCCGAGGTGCACGCCGAGGTGCTCGCCAACGTCGCCAACTGGTCGATGGTCCACGAGCCCGGCCCCGAGGCGTTCTCGGCCGCCGAGCGGGCCGTGGAGTACGCGCGCATGGTGGGCGCCTGCGAGATCGAGATGACCGCCCGGCTGACCCTCGGCGGTCTCATGGTCCAGGCGGGCGACGTCGAGGCGGGACTCGCCGAGATGCACGAGGTCAACCGGCGCACGGTGGAGGACGGCATCGCCGCCGTCGCCGGCCGCTCCTACGTCAACCTCCCCTCCGAACTGGAGTCGGTGGGCCGCTCACGCGATGCCGTCCCGCTGCTGGAGAAGGGCATCGCCTACACCCAGCGCTACGGCCTGCTCGACCAGGAGGCCTGGGTCTGGGGCAACCTCGCCGAGTCCCTGTTCACCCTGGGCCGCTGGGAGGAGGCGGCCGAGGCCGCCTCCCGGTCGCGGCGCGTCGGGCAGAGCGCCAAGCCGCGCGCCTTCCACGCCCGCATCCGCGCCGAACTCGCGCTCGCCCGCGGCGAACTGGCCGAGGCCGCCGCACAACTCGCCGACGGGCGCTCCTACTTCGGCACGCACGACTGCGCGCCGCAGCACACCCTGCCCCTGGTCCGCATCGCGATCGGCGTCGCGGCGGGGGAGGGCCGCCTGCTGGACGCCCGCGCCGAACTCGACCGCGCCCTGGCGGACGGCTTCCCGCCCGGCACCCAGCGCTACGGCTGGCCCCTGCTCCTCACCGCCGCCACCGTCGAGGCCCGCACGGCCGGACTGCCCGCCGCCGACCCGGGCCGCCCCGACGCCCTCGCACGCATCCGCGCGGCCGCCAAGTCCCTGACGGTCAACGTGCCCGTCTGGGAGGCGTACGAACGCTGGGTACGCGCCGAACTGCTGCGCGCCGAGGGGCAGGTACGTCCCGAGGACTGGGCCGGGATCGCCGCCGCCTTCGAGACCCTGGAGCGCCCCTACGACCTCGCCCGTGTCCGGCTGCGACTGGCCGAGGCCCTGCTCCTGGCAGGCGAGGACCGGCGGGAGGGCGCCACGGAACTGCTCCGGCTGGCCCACGCGGTCGCCGGCCACCTCCGCGCCCGCCCGCTCGCCGACTCCGTCGCCCTGCTCGCCCAGCGTGCCCGTCTCTCCCTGGCCCCGCCGGCCCGGCCGTGCACGGCCCCCGAGGACCCCGCCGAGTCCCTCGGCCTCACCAGCCGGGAACGCGACGTGCTGCGTCTGGTCTCCCTCGGCCGCACCAACCGCCAGATAGCCGAGGAGCTGTTCATCTCGCCCAAGACGGCCAGCGTCCACGTCTCCAACATCCTCGCCAAGCTCGGTGTCTCCGGCCGGGGCGAGGCGGCGGCGGTGGCGCACCGGCTGGAACTGTTCCCCGGCGACACGCTCGCCGCCCCGGCGGCCGGCTGAGTCGTACGGTGGAAGCGGGACCGGGAGGGAGGGGCCGTGTTCAACGTCTTCGAGGAACTGTTCGCACCAGGGCGCAAGCACACCCGTGACGAGCAGAAGCGGCTGGAACTGACCCGTGAGGACGTCGGGGACGGCGATCCCGGGCGGGGGCCGATCGATCTGGCCTCGGGAAAGGTCGTCGTACGGCCGCCCGGGCGCGAGAAGGCGTCCGGGGCGGACGCCGGCCCCCGGGCCGGGGCCGGGCCCGGCGGGGAGTGAGCGCCGCCGCTCACCTCACCTCCAGCTCCAGGATCCGGTCGTCGCCCTTCTTCGGCGAGCCCCGGCCGTCGGTGTTGCTCGTGATCAGCCAGAGCCTGTGGCCGCCCGCCGGGGCGACCGTGCGCAGGCGGCCGAACTCGCCGGTGAGGAAGGCCTGGGGCGGGGCCGACGCCACCGTCCCCTTCAGGGGGATCCGCCACAGGCGCTCGCCCCTCAGACCCGCCGTCCACACCGAGCCGTCGGCGTAGGCGATGCCGCTGGGGGAGGCCTGGCCGGTGTGCCACTGGGCGACGGGGTCGCGGTACCGCGCGTCACCGGACCTGCCCTCCGCGCCGGGCCAGCCGTAGTTGCCGCCGGGGGCGATCGCGTTCAGCTCGTCCCAGGTGTCCTGGCCGAACTCCGAGGCGAACAGCCGCTGCTTGCCGTCCCAGGCGAGGCCCTGCACGTTGCGGTGGCCGTAGGAGTACACCGGGGAGCCGGGGAAGGGATTGCCCGGCGCCGGTTCGCCCTCCGGGGTCAGGCGCAGGATCTTGCCGCCCAGGGACTTCCTGTCCTGGGCCAGGCCGCGCTCGCCGCTCTCGCCCGTTCCCGCGTACAGCATGCCGTCGGGGCCGAAGGCGATCCGGCCCCCGTTGTGGACGAGGCCCTTGGGGATGCCCTTGAAGACCGTGTCGGGCGCGCCCAGTTGTTCTCCGGGGGGTTTCTTCTCGTCGTACAGCATCCGGACGATGCGGTTGTCCGAGGCCGAGGTGAAGTAGGCGTAGACCATGTGGTCGGAGGCGTAGTGCGGGGAGAGGGCGATGCCGAGGAGGCCGCCCTCGCCCTGCGGCGCCACTCCGGAGACCGTGCCCAGCTCCGTCTTGCGGCCCGTCCTCTCGTCCACGCGGGTGAGCGTCGCCCGGTCACGGGAGGAGACGAGGAGTCCACCGCCCGGGAGCGGGGCCAGGCCCCAGGGCGAGTCGAGGCCCTCGGCGACCGTGCGCAGCACCTTCACGGAGCCCTCGGCCGGTGGCGTGCTCTCCCCGGCGGGCCGTGCGGGGGAGGAGGACGCCACCGCCGGACCGGGCGGGGCGCTCCGGCCGCCGGGCGGCGGTCCCCCGGAGGAGCACCCGGCGGTCAGCAGCAGTGCGGCGGCGGCCAGCATGCCGGTCACAGCCCGAGCCTGAGCCTGCACGATCATGTCCTTTCGACGCGGCGGTCGCTCTTTCTCATACACCCGCCCGCGTCTCCCTGGTTCCCGGTCGCCCGCACCCCACGCGGACCCGGATCCGACCCGCGCCCGCCACCGCCGTCCGCGACCCGCGCCCGCCACCGCCGTCCGCGACCCGCGCCCGCCACCGTCCCCGGCGCCCCCCGCGGCGACCCGGGCCCGTCGCGGGCCCGTCCCCCCGGCCGGACCAGCCGACGCCGTACCGCTCCCGCCCCGCCCCCGCTCACCGTCCCGCGGTCAGTCCCACGACCCCCGCGCCGCCGGAAGCCGTCCCAGCTCCGTCAGGTCGGGCGCCGTCAGCCGCAGCCAGGCGGCGGCCGCGTTCTCGGTGACCCAGCGTTCCCGCTTGGTGCCCGGCACCGGTATGACGTGCGGCCCCTGGGCGAGCACCCAGGCCAGGGCGACCTGGGCCGGTGTGACGCCGTCGCCGTGCCGGGCCGCGACCCGCCGCAGACCGGCGACGATCGGCTGGTTGGCGGCCATCATCTCGGCGGTGAAGCGGGGATGGCGGGCCCGCAGGTCGTCCGGTTCGAACCCCTCGCCGGGGGTCAGCGTGCCGGTCAGGAAGCCGTTGCCCAGCGGCATCGCGGCCAGCAGGCCCACACCCCGGGCCGTGCACCACGGCAGCAGGGACTCCAGGGCCTGCGGCGACCACACCGACAGTTCGGCCTGCACGGCGCTCACCGGGAAGACCTGCTGCACCCGCTCCAGTTGCCGGATCGTTCCGTCGTACAGCGGCCCCCGGGACCGGCGTCCGCCGCGCACCCCCACGGCGCACAGGCCGAGCGCTCGCACCTTCCCGGCCCGCACCAGGTCCGCCATCGCCCCCCAGGTCTCCTCCACCGGCACCTCGGGGTCGGCCCGGTGCAGCTGGTAGAGGTCGATCACGTCCGTCTGCAGCCGCCGCAGCGACGCGTCACAGGCCCGCCGCACGTACCCGGGACGGCCGTTGGCCACGATGTGCTGGTCGCCCGCCAGCAGGCCGACCTTGGTGGAGACGAAGGCGTCGTGACGCCGCTCCTTCAGTACCCGCCCCAGCAGCAGTTCGTTGGTGAACGGGCCGTACATGTCGGCGGTGTCCAGCAGCGTCGAGCCCAGGTCCAGCGCCCGGTGCACGGCGCGCAACGACTCCTCACCGCGCCGCCGGGACGCGCTGTAGGCCCAGCTCATCGGCATGCAGCCAAGCCCTACGGCCCCCACCGCGAGTGCCGCCGCGCCGATCGTCCTGCGCTCCACCTCGCCGTAACCCTCCCTCTCCTCGGTTCACCAACCTAACCTCTGCGTCCGCACGCGCCTGGCATAGCCTCCTGGCCATGAGTGCTGACGTGTGGCTGCCCATCCCGCCGGAGGAGATCGAGGGGCTCCCCGCGGGGCCGAACTACCTGTTCTGGGACGGAGGTGACGACGGTGAGCAGGCCTTTCCCGGCGATCCGGCCGACTGCGCCTTCTACGTCGTGCCCTACATGAGGCCCGCCGGCCTCGTCGTACGCCCGCTGGAGCGCATGCGCTCGGTGCAGGTCGTGCAGACGCTGTCCGCCGGCACCGACAACGTGGAGCCCGGCCTGAAGCACCTCCCGCCCGGTGTGGCGCTGTGCAACGCGCGCGGGGTGCACGAGGCGAGCACGGCCGAGCTGACCCTGACGCTCGTCCTCGCCTCCCTGCGCGGCGTCCCCGGCTTCGTACGGGACCAGGACCGCCGGCGGTGGAACGGCGGTTTCCACCCCGCGCTCGCCGACAAGAACGTCCTCATCGTGGGGTACGGAGCCATCGGGTCCGCCATCGAGGACCGGCTCGTGCCCTTCGAGGTCGCGCGGGTGGCGCGCGTGGCGCGCTCCGCGCGCACCACGGCGCGCGGTCCGGTGCACCCCCTCACCGAGCTGCCGGCCCTGCTCCCCGACGCCGACGTCGTCATCCTGTCCACGCCCCTGACACAGGCCACGCGCGGCCTGGTCGACGAGGGCTTCCTCGCCCGGATGAAGGACGGCGCGCTCCTGGTGAACGTCGCGCGCGGAGGGGTGGTGGACACCAAGGCGCTGCTGGCCGAGCTGGAGAGCGGACGGCTCACCGCCGCCCTCGACGTCACCGATCCCGAGCCGCTGCCCGAGGACCATCCGCTGTGGCACGCGCCCGGCGTGCTGATCACTCCCCACGTCGGCGGCCCCACGTCGGCGTTCCGGCCGCGCGCCGAGCGCCTGCTGACGGGCCAGTTGCACCGGTTTGTGAACCACGAGCCGCTCGCGAACGTGGTCCTGACGACGGGCGCGGCCCGCGGATAGCCCCCGGCCCGCGCACCGTCCGCGACCCCCCGGACGCGGTGCGTATCAGCATATGCGCTGGTCGTCACGGAGCGTAGAGCAGCTATGTCCCTGAGTGACGAGACTGGTGTATCGTCCCCGGCAGGGGCTGCGCCGCGCACCGTTCGGCGCCGGGGATGGACATTTCGGACTGCGAGGGGGGCGACGGGCGATGCACGGCCTATGGACGAACGATCCGACGCGGCAAGGCCGCCGGAGGCCCTGGCACACGGCCGCTCGCGGCGGTGGCCGGTACGGCGACCGGCCCGGCCACCGCGACCGCCGCGGCTGTCACCGGTGCCGCCACCGGGGGCCCGGCGGCCACGTGACGCACACGCACCGGAGCACGAGGGACGTGGCGGCCCGGACCGGGAGGTCCAGGTGAGCCCGCCCACCGTCACCGTGACCGCGCTCGACGAGGCGCGCCCCACCCCGCCCCCGCCGGGAGGGCGCCCCGAGCGGCCGCCCGCCCCGGAGGGCGGGTTCGGCAGACTGGCCTCCCAGCTCCTGCTCGCCCTGGTGTGCGCGGGATACGCCGTCGGGTCGGCGTGCGACTGGGGTTCGCGGGAACTCGCCCTGATCATGGGTGACTTCGGACTGGCCGCCGCGGCGGGCACGGCCGCCGTGTCGTGCGCCCTGTACGCCCGCAGACACCGGGTCCGCTTCCGGTCCGCGTGGCTGCTCTTCGCCCTCTCCTCGGCCATGGCCGCCCTGGGCAACGGCGTATGGGGCTGGTACGAGGTCGTCCTCGGCGACCCCGTGCCCAGCCCCAGCTACGCGGACCTGTTCTTCCTGTGCTTCGCGCCGCCGGCGATCGTCGGACTGCTGGTGCTCGCCAAGCGTCCGGTGACGAAGGCCGGCTGGGTCTGCCTGGCACTGGACGCCTGGCTGATCGGCGGCTCGCTGCTCACGCTCTCCTGGAGCCTGGCCCTGGCACAGGCGGCCAGGTTCGACGGGCCGAGCGTCGCGCACACCGCGCTCTCGCTGGCGTACCCGCTGCTGGACATCGCCCTGGTCAGCATGGTGCTCGCGCTGCACTTCCGGCGTTCCCCGCTCAACCGCACCGCGGTGAACACCGCGATCGGCGGGCTCGCCCTCACCGTGCTGAGCGACGCCCTGTTCACCTCGCCGCTGATGCACCACAGCTACCGCTCGGGGCAGCTCCTGGACGCGGGCTGGTTCGCCGGGTCGCTGCTCCTGGCGTACGCCCCCTGGGTCGGCTCCTCCTGCGCCCCCGCGCCCGGACCCGGCCGCCCCACCCGGGACACACACCACCACGACGGCCGCGGAACGGCACACGACAGCCGCCGAACGGCCCAGGACGGCCCCGCCCGTCACGGAACCGACCACGACCGGCCGGCCCGCGACGGCACCCGCCACGACGGCACCGCCCGCCGCGATCCGGGCCACGACGGCACCGCCCGTCACGACTCAGGTCACGACGGCACCGCCCGCCGCGCCACGGCCGCCGAAGCGGCCGGCGCGCACCCGCTCAGCGCCCACGCCCACCCGCACACCCGCGCGCGCGTGGCCGACGGGCACCCTCCCGAGGCCGACGGCCACGCCCCCGCGGGCGACGCCCCCGAGCCCGACGGGCACGCGCGCGTGCCGCACGAGCGCGTGCCCGGCCAGCGCCGGGCCCCGCGCGGCGCGTACGCCCCTCCGCCCGCCGCACCGGAGGCGGACCACGACCGGTATCCGGCCGCCCGGCCCATCGCCGGTTCCCTCGCCGCCCTCACGCCCTACCTCGCCGCCGCCGTGTGCACGCTGGGAGTCCTGTACAACGTGCTCAACGGCCACAGCGTCGACCGGGTGGTGCTGATCACCGCCGGTGCCGTGGTGCTCGCCCTCGTCGTGCGCCAGGGCATCATGCTGCTCGACAACATCGCCCTCACCCAGGAACTCGCCCAGAAGGAGAACCACTTCCGCTCCCTGGTGCAGGGCTCCAGCGACGTCATCATGATCGCCGCGCCCAACGGCATCCTGCGCTACGTCTCGCCCGCCGCCGCCGGGGTCTACGGCCGGCCCGCCGAGGAACTGGTCGGCACAGAACTGGCCGGTCTCATCCACCCGGAGGACCTGGGCTGCGTGGTGCACGAGGTGCGCCGGTTCCTCGCCGCCAGCCCGCTGGAGGAACCCACCACGCGCATCGAGTGCCGCTTCCGGTCCGGGGGCGGGAGCACCTCCCGCTCGAGCGAAGCCGGGGGCGGGGGAGGCTGGCTCAACGTGGAGTCGACCATCAACCGCCACCACGGCGGCCTCATCTTCAACAGCCGGGACGTCACCGAACGCGTCCGCCTGCAGGCGCAGCTCCAGCACAACGCCGAGCACGACCCGCTCACCGACCTGCCCAACCGCGCGCTGTTCACCAAGCGCGTGCAGCAGGCGCTGTCCGGCCGCCGCTCCACCGACCGCGGCACCGCGGTCCTCTTCATCGACCTGGACGGCTTCAAGGCCGTCAACGACACCATCGGCCACCAGGCCGGGGACGAGCTGCTCGTCCAGGCCGCCCGCAGACTCCAGGACGCCGTCCGGTACGGGGACACCGCCTCCCGGCTCGGCGGCGACGAGTTCGCCGCGCTCATCGTCGGGGACGGCACCCGCGACCGCACCGCCCGCGAGGGACACATCCTGGAGCTGGCCGACCGGCTCAGGGTGACCCTCTCGCAGCCCTACCTCATCGACGGCAACGATGTCCGGGTCGCCGCGTCCATCGGCGTCGCCTTCGCCGAACCGGGCCTGGGCGCGGGGGAGCTGCTGCGCAACGCCGACCTCGCCATGTACCGCGCCAAGGCGGCCGGGAAGGGCCGCGTCGAGCTGTACAAGCCGCAGATGCAGCAGGACGTCGTCCGCAAGGCGGAGCTGGCGACCCGGCTCCGGTCCGCCCTGCACGACGGCGAGTTCACGCTGCTGCACCAGCCGGTGGTGTGCCTGGCGACCGGCCGGATCACGTCGGTCGCCGCCCAGGCCCGCTGGCGCTCCTCGCAGGGCGTGCTGTTCACGCCCGCCGAGTTCCTGCGGGTCTCGGAGGACAGCGACAAGACGGCCGAACTGGGCCGCTGGATGCTGGAGGAGGCCGTCGAGCAGGCCGCCGAGCGGGCCCGGACCGGGCTGAGCGTGTCCGTCGTGGTCCGCCTGGGTGCGCGCCGCCTGGTGGACCGCTCGATGCCGCCGGGCACCGTGGAGGCCCTGCTGACCCGGCACGGGCTGCCCTCCGGGTCCCTGGTGATCGAGCTGGCCGACACCGACCCGCGGGTCTCGCCGGACGAGCTGGAGCGCCGCCTGTCCGCCCTCAGCAGGCTCGGCGTACGGATCGCCCTGGACGGCTTCGGCAGCGGCCACGGAGCCCTCACGGCGCTCCGCAGGCTCCCCGTCGACGTGCTCAGACTCGACCGCTCCCTGGTCGAGGGCGTCGTGGAATCCGCCCGCCTGCACAAGATCACCAGTGGACTGCTGCGGATCGCGGGCGACCTCGGGCTGCAGTCGGTGGCCGACGGCGTGGACCTGCCCGAACAGGCCGAGGCCCTGCGCGCCATGGGCTGCACGCACGGCCAGGGCATGGCGTTCTCCGGTCCGCTCGACGAGTACCGGCTGCGCCGGGCGCTCGCCTCCGGCCACTACCCGGTGCCGCACGGCCCGGCCGAGCCCGCGTTCGCCGGGGGCGGCGGCGCCGGCGTGTACACCGGGCAGGTGCCGGCCGTCTTCGGCGGAGGAACGGGACTGCGCCCACATAATGAGACTCCCGTCCCACCCACTTGACAGTGGATGTGCGCCGGGGGGAGGGTCAGTGCCATGCGCACCCGAATTCTCGTACTTGGACAGCGCGTCGGCTGAGCTGGGGCCCACCGGAGGACGATCCGGAATCCCCAGCGACCCTCACCGGCGCGCTCCCCTCGCTTGCCTCACGGCACGAGGGGTTTTTTGTTGCACGGGCACCTGCCGTACCGCGGTCCCGCACCGTGCGAACCTGGCGAAAGCCGACACCCGAAACCCTCGCAGAACCTCAGCATCGAGAAGAGAATGCCGATGACCGAGCAGGCCACCGGGGCCCACCATCCGCAGCCGCGGCCCCGTTCCGGAGGACAGCAGTCCGCTCCCGAGCACGTCACGGGTGCGCAGTCCCTCATCCGCTCCCTCGAGGAGGTCGGCGCGGACACGGTATTCGGCATTCCGGGCGGCACGATCCTGCCGGCGTACGACCCGCTGATGGACTCCACCCGGGTGCGGCACGTCCTGGTCAGGCACGAGCAGGGCGCCGGCCACGCCGCCACCGGCTACGCGCAGGCCACCGGCAAGGTGGGCGTCTGCATGGCCACCTCGGGCCCGGGCGCCACCAACCTGGTCACCCCGATCGCCGACGCCAACATGGACTCCGTGCCGCTGGTCGCGATCACCGGGCAGGTGGTGTCCTCCGCGATCGGCACGGACGCCTTCCAGGAGGCGGACATCGTCGGCATCACCATGCCGATCACCAAGCACAGCTTCCTGGTCACCAAGGGCGAGGACATCCCGCGGGTGATCGCGGAGGCGTTCCACATCGCCTCCACCGGCCGCCCCGGCCCGGTCCTGGTCGACATCCCCAAGGACATCCTCCAGAAGAAGACCACCTTCTCCTGGCCGCCCGTCATGGACCTGCCCGGCTACCGGCCCGTCACCAAGCCGCACGCCAAGCAGATCCGCGAGGCCGCCAAGCTCATCACCGCCGCCAAGCGCCCGGTCCTCTACGTCGGCGGCGGCGTCCTGAAGGCCAAGGCCACCGCCGAGCTGAAGGTGCTGGCCGAACTCACCGGAGCGCCCGTCACCACCACCCTGATGGCGCTCGGCGCGTTCCCCGACAGCCACCCGCTGCACGTGGGAATGCCGGGCATGCACGGTGCGGTCACCGCCGTCACCGCGCTGCAGAAGGCCGACCTGATCGTCGCCCTCGGAGCCCGCTTCGACGACCGCGTCACCGGCAAGCTGGACAGCTTCGCCCCGTACGCCAAGATCGTTCACGCCGACATCGACCCCGCCGAGATCGGCAAGAACCGCGAGGCCGACGTGCCGATCGTCGGTGACGCCCGCGAGGTCATCGCCGACCTGGTCCAGGCCGTCCAGAAGGAGCACGCCGAGGGCCACAGGGGCGACTACAGCGCCTGGTGGAAGGACCTCAGCCGCTGGCGCGACACCTACCCGCTCGGCTACGACGAGCCCGGGGACGGCTCGCTGTCCCCGCAGCACGTCATCGAGCGGATCGGACAGCTCGCCCCCGAGGGCACGATCTTCGCGGCGGGCGTCGGCCAGCACCAGATGTGGGCCGCGCACTTCGTCCGGTACGAGCAGCCCGCCACCTGGCTGAACTCCGGCGGCGCCGGAACCATGGGCTACGCCGTCCCGGCCGCCATGGGCGCCAAGGCCGGCATGCCGGAGCGGACCGTCTGGGCGATCGACGGCGACGGCTGCTTCCAGATGACCAACCAGGAACTGACCACCTGCGCCCTGAACAACATCCCGATCAAGGTCGCCGTCATCAACAACGGCGCCCTCGGGATGGTCCGCCAGTGGCAGACCCTGTTCTACAACCAGCGCTACTCCAACACGGTCCTGCACTCCGGCCCGGACGACGTCAACCCCGACGCCCGCGGCACCCGCGTCCCCGACTTCGTGAAGCTGTCGGAGGCCATGGGCTGCCACGCGATCCGCTGCGAGCGCCCGGAGGACCTGGACAAGGTCATCGAGGAGGCGAACGCGGTCAACGACCGCCCGGTCGTCATCGACTTCATCGTCCACGAGGACGCGATGGTCTGGCCGATGGTCGCCGCCGGCACCTCCAACGACGAGATCATGGCCGCGCGGGACGTCCGTCCCGACTTCGGCGACGGCGCCGACGACTGAGAGCCGTCCGAGGACTTCAGGAAGGTACGACCGTCATGTCCACCAAGCACACGCTCTCGGTCCTGGTCGAGAACACCCCCGGCATCCTCGCCCGGATCGCCGCCCTCTTCTCCCGCCGCGGCTTCAACATCGACTCGCTCGCGGTCGGCGTCACCGAGCACCCCGACATCTCCCGCATCACCATCGTGGTCGGTGTCGAGGACCTGCCGCTGGAACAGGTGACCAAGCAGCTCAACAAGCTCGTCAACGTGCTGAAGATCGTCGAACTGGAACCCGGTTCGGCCGTGCAGCGCGAACTGGTCCTGGTGAAGGTGCGCGCCGACAACGAGACGCGCTCCCAGATCACCGAGATCGTCCAGCTCTTCCGCGCCAAGACGGTCGACGTCTCCCCGGAGGCCGTCACCATCGAGGCCACCGGCTCCAGCGACAAGCTGACCGCGATGCTCAAGATGCTGGAGCAGTACGGCATCAAGGAGCTGGTGCAGTCCGGCACCATCGCGATCGGCCGCGGTGCCCGTTCGATCACGGACCGGTCGCTGCGCGCCCTCGACCGGTCGGCGTAACGACACCGAGCGACGCGTACGGGCGCTCGGGTGACACCGTCCGCCCGTATGCCGAGACCCCGAAACTTCCCGTCCGCCCACCGGCATACGGTGGGACGCACAACCTGCACACCAAGGAGAGAACCCAGTGGCCGAGCTGTTCTACGACGCCGACGCCGACCTGTCCATCATCCAGGGCCGCAAGGTCGCGGTCATCGGCTACGGCAGCCAGGGTCACGCCCACGCCCTGTCGCTGCGCGACTCGGGTGTCGACGTGCGTGTCGGTCTGCACGAGGGATCCAAGTCCAAGGCCAAGGCCGAGGAGCAGGGCCTGCGCGTGGTGAGCCCGTCCGAGGCCGCCGCCGAGGCCGACGTCATCATGATCCTGGTGCCGGACCCGATCCAGGCCGAGGTCTACGAGAAGCACATCAAGGACAACCTGAAGGACGGCGACGCGCTGTTCTTCGGTCACGGCCTGAACATCCGCTACGGCTTCATCAAGCCCCCGGCCGGCGTGGACGTCTGCATGGTCGCCCCCAAGGGCCCGGGCCACCTGGTGCGCCGTCAGTACGAGGAGGGCCGCGGCGTCCCGTGCATCGTGGCCGTCGAGCAGGACGCCTCCGGCAACGCGTTCGCGCTGGCGCTGTCGTACGCCAAGGGCATCGGCGGCACCCGGGCCGGTGTCATCAAGACCACCTTCACCGAGGAGACCGAGACCGACCTGTTCGGTGAGCAGGCCGTCCTGTGCGGTGGCACCGCCGCCCTGGTGAAGGCCGGTTTCGAGACGCTGGTCGAGGCGGGCTACCAGCCGGAGATCGCCTACTTCGAGTGCCTGCACGAGCTGAAGCTGATCGTCGACCTCATGTACGAGGGCGGCCTGGAGAAGATGCGCTGGTCGATCTCCGAGACCGCCGAGTGGGGCGACTACGTCACCGGCCCGCGGATCATCACCGACGCCACCAAGGCCGAGATGAAGAAGGTCCTGGCCGAGATCCAGGACGGTTCGTTCGCCAAGAACTGGATGGACGAGTACCACGGCGGTCTGAAGAAGTACAACGAGTACAAGAAGCAGGACTCCGAGCACCTGCTGGAGACCACCGGCAAGGAGCTGCGCAAGCTCATGAGCTGGGTCGACGAGGAGGCCTGAGCCTCCTTCGGGCCGAGGGGCTGACGGGAGAGCGACGCCAGCCCCCGGGGGCCGGAGCCTGTGCTCCGGCCCCTTCTGACGAACCGGGAGTAACGTCGGAGTCGCGGTCGACTCGCGGCGTTGTCCACCCCGTCCAGCCACGGACGGGTGATCCTTCCGCAGCGGCGTAATACGACGCACGCGACGCCACTACACTGCTGCACAACAACGCGTCAGGCCCACAGCGTCGTGCGTCTTCCACGCGGCTAGCACCCCGCCCACTCCACCGCCTGCGGCCGTCGGGACGGCCGTCCGCACGCATTGGACTTGTGAGGACTCACGTGAGCTCGAAACCTGTCGTACTCATCGCTGAAGAGCTGTCGCCCGCGACCGTCGACGCACTCGGTCCGGACTTCGAGATCCGGCACTGCAACGGCGCCGACCGGGCGGAACTGCTGC
The DNA here is from genome assembly GCF_059731885.1 of Streptomyces sp. Xyl84. Taxonomy (NCBI): domain Bacteria; kingdom Bacillati; phylum Actinomycetota; class Actinomycetes; order Kitasatosporales; family Streptomycetaceae; genus Streptomyces; species Streptomyces sp. Xyl84. The sequence continues at coordinate 2,226,644 of NZ_AP029182.1, read as the reverse complement.
CCGCCATCGCCGACGTCGACGCGATCCTGATCCGCTCGGCCACCAAGGTCGACGCCGAGGCGATCGCCGCCGCGAAGAAGCTGAAGGTCGTCGCCCGCGCCGGTGTCGGCCTGGACAACGTCGACGTCTCCGCCGCCACCAAGGCCGGCGTGATGGTCGTCAACGCCCCGACCTCCAACATCGTGACCGCCGCCGAACTGGCCTGCGGTCTCCTCCTCGCCACCGCCCGCAACATCCCGCAGGCCAACGCCGCGCTGAAGAACGGCGAGTGGAAGCGCAGCAAGTACACCGGTGTCGAGCTGGCCGAGAAGACCCTCGGTGTCGTCGGTCTCGGCCGCATCGGCGCCCTGGTCGCCCAGCGCATGTCCGCCTTCGGCATGAAGGTCGTCGCCTACGACCCCTACGTGCAGCCCGTGCGCGCCGCGCAGATGGGCGTCAAGGTGCTGACCCTGGACGAGCTGCTGGAGGTGTCCGACTTCATCACCGTCCACCTCCCCAAGACCCCCGAGACCCTCGGTCTGATCGGCGAGGACGCGCTGCACAAGGTCAAGCCGAGCGTGCGCATCGTCAACGCCGCGCGCGGTGGCATCGTCGACGAGGAGGCGCTGTACTCGGCGCTCAAGGAGGGCCGCGTCGCGGGCGCCGGCCTGGACGTGTACGCCAAGGAGCCGTGCACCGACTCCCCGCTGTTCGAGTTCGACCAGGTCGTGTGCACCCCGCACCTGGGCGCCTCCACGGACGAGGCGCAGGAGAAGGCGGGCATCGCCGTCGCCAAGTCGGTGCGCCTCGCCCTCGCCGGTGAACTGGTCCCGGACGCGGTCAACGTCCAGGGCGGTGTCATCGCCGAGGACGTCAAGCCGGGCCTGCCGCTCGCCGAGCGCCTCGGCCGGATCTTCACCGCGCTGGCCGGCGAGGTCGCCGTCCGCCTCGACGTCGAGGTGTACGGCGAGATCACCCAGCACGACGTGAAGGTGCTGGAGCTGTCCGCGCTCAAGGGCGTCTTCGAGGACGTCGTCGACGAGACCGTCTCCTACGTCAACGCTCCGCTGTTCGCCCAGGAGCGCGGCGTGGAGGTGCGGCTGACCACCAGCAGCGAGTCCGCGGACCACCGCAACGTGGTCACCGTGCGCGGCACCCTCGCCGACGGCCAGGAGGTGTCGGTCTCCGGCACCCTGGCCGGCCCGAAGCACGTGCAGAAGATCGTCGCCGTCGGCGAGTACGACGTCGACCTGGCGCTCGCCGAGCACATGGTCGTCCTGCGCTACGAGGACCGTCCCGGTGTCGTCGGCACGGTGGGCCGGGTCATCGGCGAGGCCGGTATCAACATCGCCGGCATGCAGGTCGCCCGTGCGACGGTGGGCGGCGAGGCACTGGCCGTGCTGACCGTGGACGACACGGTGCCCGCGGGGGTGCTCGCGGAGGTCGCCGCCGAGATCGGGGCGACGTCCGCCCGCTCGGTGAACCTCGTCTGAGGTCGTCGCACCCTTCCGGCAGCCGAAGGCGCCGGGTGAGCCGGAGGTTCCCGGCTCACCCGGCGCCTTTCGCATGCGCTGGGGGGATCAGGCCGGCGCCTTCACCGTCCCGGCCCGCCCGGCCTGCGTGATCTCCTCGGCCTCCGTGGCCGGCCGGGTCTCTTCGCGGACGTTCACCCGGCGCAGGGTGGCCGCCGCCGCGGCACCGGCCAGCACCAGCAGCGCCGCGCCCGCGAGGGCCGCGCCCTGCATCCCGCTGGTGAACGCCTCCCGGGCCGCCGTTGCCAGGGCCTGCCCGGCCCGGTCCGGCAGCCGGCCGGCGACCGCGAGGGCGCCGCCCAGGGTCTCGCGGGCCTCGGCGGGGGCGCCGGAGGGGATCCGGTGACGGTAGACCGCGGTGCCGACGGAGCCGAGCACCGCCATGCCGAGCGCGCCGCCGAACTCCGAGCCGGTCTCCAGCAGGGAGGAGGCCGCGCCCGCCTGCTCCGCCGGGGCCGCGCCCAGCGCCAGGTCGGTCATCTGGGAGATGACCATCACGATGCCGGAGGAGAGGACGGCACAGGCCGCCAGGACCAGCCACAGGGAGTCCGTCCCGGCCAGGACCAGCATCCCGTAGCCCGCCGCGCCGATCGCGAAGCCGGTCGTGACGACGTAGGCCCGGTTGACGCCCTTCTGCACGAGCTGGGTGGCGACCGGTGCCGCCATGCCGATCGGCAGCGAGGGCAGCAGCGCCCACAGGGCCGCCTCCATCGCGCTCTTGCCGAGCACCGACTGCAGGTACTGGGTGGTGTAGAAGGCCGAGCCCATCATGGCGAACGAGGAGACGAGGTTCAGGACCACCGCGGGGGCGAAGCCCCGGCCGCGGAAGAGGGCCGGCGGGATCATCGGGGAGGCCGCGGTGCGCTGGCGCCGGACGAAGACGGCGGCGAAGAGCAGACCGGTGACGATCGAGGCGACGTAGAGCGGGTGCACGCCCTCGGAGGGGATCTCCTTGAGGCCGTAGACCACGGGGAGCACCGCGGCCATCGACAGTGGCACGCCGGCCAGGTCGAAGCGGCCGGGGGCGGGGTTCTTCGACTCGGGCAGCAGGACCGGGCCGAGCACCAGCAGCAGGGCCATCGCGGGCAGGTTGACCAGGAAGACCGAGCCCCACCAGAAGTACTGCACCAGGAGGCCGCTGAGCACCGAGCCGAGCGCGATGCCGGCGGTCATCACACCGGACCAGATGCCGATCGCCCTGGCCCGCTGGCCGGGGTCGGTGAACATCGTGCGCACCAGCGCCATGGTCGAGGGCATCAGGGTCGCGCCGCCGATGCCGAGCACCGCGCGGGCGGCGATCAGCGTCTCGGCGCTGTTCGCGTACGCCGCCACCAGGGAGGCGGCGCCGAAGGCGGTGGCCCCGATCAGGAGCAGCCGGCGGCGGCCGATGCGGTCGCCCAGGGAGCCCATCGTCATCAGCAGACCGGCCAGGACGAACGCGTAGATGTCGAAGATCCACAGCTGCTGGGTGCCGGTGGGCTCCAGGTCCGCGCTGATCGCCGGGATGGCGAAGTAGAGGACCGAGACGTCCATCGAGACCAGCAGCAGCGGCAGCATCAGCACGCCGAGGGCGGTCCATTCGCGGCGGCCGGCGAGACCGGCCGCCGTCGTGGTGGTGCTCGTCGAGTTCGTCATGGCCATGAATGTACAAGCGTCTTAAACGGTTGTCTAGTACGCCTGTATAGATCGTCCGTGTAAGACGCTCGTATGGGACGCTCGTATGGATCCGTGGGTAGGCTGGAGGACATGGGACACCGCGAAGATCTGCTAGACGGCGCCAAGCGCTGCCTGCTGGAGAAGGGGTTCGTGCGCACGACCGCGCGCGACATCGTCAAGGAGTCCGGGACCAACCTGGCCTCCATCGGCTACCACTACGGCTCCAAGGACGCGCTGCTGGTGAAGGCCTACGTCTCCCTGATCGAGGACATGGGGGACAGCTTCGGGCCCGCGTGGCCGCAGGGCGGGGCGGCCCGGACGCCCCCCGGGTCGCTGGAGCGCTTCCAGGAGGTCTGGGAAAGCGTCATCCGCTCGGTGCCCGAGTCCCGCCCGATCTGGCTGCTGAGCCTGGAACTGGTCCTCCAGGGGGACCGCCTGCCCGAGGTGCGCAAGCTGCTCGCGCAGGCCCAGGAGGAGGGCCGCTCCGGAATGCTCCCGCTCTTCAACGACATCCCGGAGGCCGACCTCGACAAGGAGACCGTCGACACCGAGGGCCGCCTCTACCAGACCCTGCTCCAGGGCCTCATGGTGCAGTGGCTCTTCGACCCCGGCACCGCGACCCGCGCCGACCAGCTCACCGAGGGCCTGCGCCGGGTCGTCGCGGGCGCCGCGCCGAGCGCCTGACCGGGCAGGCGGCGGGCTAGTAGGCCCTGTCGTCACATTCCCGCCTGCCTCGCGACGCCATGCACGCACTCTCGCCGCACCGGGCCCAGACCCGAGTACGTCCAGTACGAGGGTCAGGGCCCGGCACGCCGAGAGCACGCACCTGACACCGCGAGGCCCGCCCTCCGGGCGGACGACGGGAATCTGACGACAGGACCTAGAGCCGCGCCGCCTTCAGCGCCATGTGCAGCAGCAGCCGGTCCTCGCCGTCGTCCAGGTCCAGGCCGGTCAGCTGCTCCACCCGGGACAGCCGGTAGTACAGGGTCTGGCGGTGCACGCCCAGTTCGGCGGCGGTCCGGCCGGCCTGGCCCGCGCAGTCCAGGTAGACCTCGGCGGTGCGCGCCAGTTCCTGGTGGGCGGGGGCGAGGAGCGGGCCCACGGCCGCGTCGTGCCGCGCCTCGGGGGACAGCGAGGTCAGCAGACGGTACGGGCCGAGGCGGGCCCACTGCGCGACCGGGCCGAGCCGGGGCTCGGCGAGTGCGGCGCGGGCCGCCGCGACGGCCTGGGTCCAGGCCGTCCCCAGTTCGCCCGGCCCCGACCGCCCGGCTGCCACACCGGCGGCCACCCCGGCCCCTCCGCGGCGCGCCGCGCCCGCCGTGGTGTGCCCCGCCGCCGCGCGCTCCAGCAGCCGGGTCGCCGCCGACACCGCCGGGGTCAGCGTGTCCGCCGAGCGCAGCCGCACCAGCAGCGCCAGGCACTGCTCCGCCGTCCCCCACGGCACGGTGCACAACGCCGTCGCGCCCGGCAGGGTCCGCACCGACGGCGCGTCGTCCGGGTCGGCCGAGGGCCAGGGGGCCACGCACACCATCGTGTGCGGCCCCTGCGCGCGCGCCCCCAGCGCCGTGCGCAGCTCGGCCACCGCCATGTCCTGCGGCCAGCCCCGCTCGGCGGTCAGCACCGCGCGCAGCTCGCGGGTGAGGTCGGCGCCGTGCTGCGCCTCGTCCGCGAGGAGCGCGCCGATCCGCGCGGTCACCCGCATGGCAGCCGCCAGCCGGGGTTCGTCGGGACCCGGTTCGTCGACCAGCAGCCAGACGTAGCCGAGGACCACTCCCCGGTGGCGTACCGGCAGGCAGATCCGTCCCCGGTAGACGCCGGCCTCGGGGGTGGGCGGGATCCGGACCGGTCCGGTGGCCCGGGTGATGCCGAACCCCTCGAACCAGCGGCGGACCGCGGCCGTGGAGCGGCGGGTGAGGATCGAGCGGGTGCGCACCGGGTCCAGCGCCGAGGGGTCCAGGTCGCCCTCGCTGTCGTAGGCGCCGAAGGCGATCAGCTCGAAGTTCCGGTTCTCCAGGGTGGCCGGAGCGCCCAGCAGCTCCGAGATCTCGTCGACCAGCTCCTGGTAGTCGCCCTTGTAATCCGCCGTCACCCGGGCATTCTCCCGCATTTCCGCGGAGCCTTCATACATCTGTCTGAGATCGGGTCCACGGATGCGTGACAGCTGTCGATGGCAGACGATCGCACGGATCCCTAATTTTCACGGTGGTTCTCCGTGCCGTTCCCGATCGGTCGGGTGGCGGCCTTGTGCTCACTGTTGTGGAGGTGCCCCGTGCTGGGTCCCGTGATTCTTGCCGCGTCGCGCAGCGACCGGATGCGACGCCTGATCTCGGCGGCCCCGGTGACCAAGCAGGTCGTGGACCGCTTCATCCCGGGCGAGACCGTGGACGACATCGTCCCCATCATCGCGGACCTGACCGGCAAGGGCCTGGAGCTGACCATGGACGTGGTCGGCGAGGACATCACCACCCCCGAGCAGGCCACCGCGGCCCGCGACGCCTACCTGGCGCTGATCGACCACATCAAGGACCTGGACCTCGGCCCGCGGGTCGAGATGTCCGTCAAGCTCTCGATGTTCGGCCAGGCGCTGCCCCGTGGCCACGAGCTGGCCCTCGCCAACGTCCGCCCGGTCGTCGAGGCCGCCGCCGCCATCGGCACCACGGTCACCCTGGACGCCGAGGACCACACCACCCTCGACTCGATGTTCGCCATCCACGAGGAGCTGCGGAAGGACTTCCCGCAGACCGGCTGCGTCATCCAGGCGTACCTCTTCCGCACCGAGGCCGACGCGCGCCGCCTCGCCGCGAGCGGCTCTCGCGTACGGTTGGTGAAGGGCGCCTACAAGGAGCCCGCCGAAGTCGCCTACCAGGACAAGCACGAGATCGACAAGGCGTACGTGCGGATCCTGCGCACCCTGATGGAGGGCGAGGGCTACCCGATGATCGGGTCCCACGACCCGCGCCTCATCTCCATCGCGCAGGAGCTGGCCCGCACGGCCGGCCGCAAGCTCGACGAGTACGAGTTCCAGATGCTGTACGGCATCCGCAGCGACGAGCACCTGCGGCTGGCCGCCGAGGGCCACCGCATGCGCGTCTACACCGCCTACGGCACCGACTGGTACGGCTACTTCATGCGCCGTCTCGCCGAGAAGCCGGCCAACCTGCGCTTCTTCGTCCGCTCGATGGTCAGCAAGGGCTGAGCGAGCCCGCTCCACAGCTCGAAACACCGCTCAAGTCAAGGAGTTACGGAACCCATGGACGCTGTGACCCAGGTCCCCACCCCCGTCAACGAGCCGGTGCACGGCTACGCCCCCGGTTCGCCCGAGCGGGCCCGTCTGGAGGCCAGGCTCAAGGAGCTGGCCGAGAACCCGGTCGACCTGCCGTGCACCATCGGCGGCGAGAAGCGGATGGGCGGCGGCGACGCCTTCGAGGTCGTGCAGCCGCACAACCACAAGGCCGTCCTCGGCACGTACCGCAACGCCACCCGGCAGGACGCCCAGGACGCGATCGACGCGGCCCTGGCCGCCGCCCCCGCCTGGCGCGCGATGTCCTTCGACGACCGCGCGGCGATCATCCTGCGCGCCGCCGAGCTGCTGGCCGGCCCCTGGCGCGAGACCATCGCCGCCTCCACCATGCTCGGTCAGTCCAAGACCGCGCAGCAGGCCGAGATCGACAGCCCCTGCGAGCTGGTCGACTTCTGGCGCTTCAACGTCCACTACGCCCGCCAGATCCTGGCCGAGCAGCCCCCGGCCAACGCGCCGGGCGTGTGGAACCGCCTGGACCACCGCCCGCTGGAGGGCTTCGTCTACGCGATCACGCCGTTCAACTTCTCGGCGATCGCGGCCAACCTGCCCACCGCGCCGGCCCTCATGGGCAACGTGGTGATCTGGAAGCCGTCCCCGACCCAGACGCACGCCGCCGTCCTGCTCATGAAGCTGCTGGAGGAGGCGGGCCTGCCCAAGGGCGTCATCAACCTCCTCACCGGTGACGGCCTGGAGGTCTCCGAGGTGGCCCTGAACCACCGCGACCTGGCCGGCATCCACTTCACCGGCTCGACCAAGACCTTCCAGCACCTGTGGAAGACGGTCGGCAACAACATCGAGAAGTACCGCTCCTACCCGCGCCTGGTCGGCGAGACCGGCGGCAAGGACTTCGTCGTCGCCCACCCGAGCGCCGACCGCGCGGTGCTGAAGACCGCCCTGACCCGCGGTGCCTTCGAGTACCAGGGCCAGAAGTGCTCGGCCACCTCCCGCGCGTACATCCCGGCGTCGATCTGGAACGACGGCTTCAAGGAGGAGTTCGCGGCGGAGGTCGACGGCATCACCATGGGTGACGTCACCGACCTGTCGAACTTCATCGGCGCGGTCATCGACGAGCGGTCCTTCGCCAAGAACAAGGCCGCCATCGACCGGGCCGAGGCGGACCCGAGCTGCACGATCGTGGCGGGCGGCTCCTACGACGACTCGGTCGGCTACTTCGTGCGTCCGACCGTCATCGAGTGCACCGACCCGGAGAACGAGGTGTTCACCACCGAGTACTTCGGCCCGATCCTCGCCGTGCACGTCTACGAGGACGACAAGTACGACGAGATGCTGACCCAGATGGAGTCGGTCTCCGACTACGCGCTCACCGGCTCGGTCATCGCGGGCGACCGCGCGGCGGCGGCGTACACCATGGAGAAGCTCCGCTACGCGGCCGGCAACTTCTACATCAACGACAAGTCGACCGGCGCCGTGGTCGGCCAGCAGCCCTTCGGCGGCGGCCGTGCCTCCGGCACCAACGACAAGGCCGGCGCCCCGCAGAACCTGATGCGCTGGACGCTGACCCGCGCCATCAAGGAGGCCCTGGTGGCGCCGACCGACTACACCTACCCGCACATGGGCTGACGCCCGCGCGCAACGGGCCGGGTCCGCCGAGGACCCGGCCCGTTCGCATGCCCGCCGCCGCGCCGGACGGCCCGGTCCGCCGGCCGGGCGTCTCCCGCTGGTGCTGTGCCGGGCGTCGCGAGCCGGTGAACCTTTACGGTCACCGCATTAGTTAGCCGGGCAGCTCCGTCCGCTCCCACCACTCGTACACCGGGAGCCTGCCCTCCGGCGTGTCCGCGTGGCGCGAGGTCGGCCGGAAGTGCTCGTAGCCGTTGCGCAGCTCGATCTTCACGTCCTCCCCGGGTGCGGCGATCGGGACGATCCTCTCGGGCAGGTCCTGCGGGCCGCCCTCCAGCAGTGCCTTGGCCGTGTCGTTCATGACCTCACCGTTCCCCCGCCGCGCCCCGATGCCGCCTGCCGGGCGGACGATCAGCCGTGTGGGCGATCCGGGCCCCGGTCGCCTCCCGCCGGGGAACGGAATGCCGGCTCGCCGCCCGTCGGGGCCCGGGATACTGGCCCGATGGCAGCCGCGATCCGCACCGTCCACACCGCCGGGCTCACCCCGGCCGAACTCCGCGCCGTCCGCACCCTCCTGGACGACGCCTTCGACGGCGACTTCAGCGACCACGACTGGGACCACTCCCTGGGCGGCCTGCACGCCCTGGTGCACGACGAGCACGGCCTCGCCGCGCACGGCTCGGTCGTCATGCGGCGGGTCCGGCTGCGCGGACGCTGGCTGCGCACCGGGTACGTGGAGGCCGTCGCCGTCCGCGGGGACGTCCGGCGCACCGGCCTCGGGACGCTCGTGATGGACGCCCTGGAGCAGGTCCTCGCCCGCGCCTACGACTTCGGCGCCCTCTCGGCGAGCGAGGCCGGCGCCCGGCTCTACGCGGCCCGGGGCTGGCGGGCCTGGCCCGGACCCGTGTGCGCGCTGGGACCGGACGGCGTGGTCCGGCTGCCCGGGGAGGAGGGGTCCACCTACGTGTGGCCCCGCGCCGCCGCGGCCGACCCCGGCACCGAACTGGTCTTCGACTGGCGGGACGGCGACGTCACCTGACGGCGCCGTACCCGACCCGGCGGGGATTTCCGCAGGTCACGGGCGTACGGCAGGCCCGCGTCAGCCGTACGGCCGAGGCCGCCGTCTCAGATAGTAGGAAGTCCGAGTAATTGTGCAGACAGCGGCGCGGTCCTGGCCTAGTTTTGTAGGAGCCGAACGTCTCGCTGATCCAGCGAATGGCGGCCGTGAGCCGGGCCCCTGGCAGGACACCCCTGCGGCACCGCTCCCCGCCCACTCCGGCCTCTCGTATCCCTCTGCCGGTGCGCCGCTTCCGTGCGCCGCCGCCGTGTGTCACGAAGGAGTCGATCATCATGGCCGAGACGACCGTCCGCCGCCGGGTCCGCCACGCCTCCCGTGCGACCGAGTCCGACCGCAAGAACGCCGCCGCGGCCCTCCAGCGCGCTCTGGACCGCCGGGACAACGGTGGCGAGACCGGCCACTGAGCCACCCACCCGTGTCCAGATACCGGACACTCCATGTCATCTCTCGGGACGAGGGGTAGGGTGCCGACATGTCTCGCAGCATCGATCTCGCAGTGATCCCCGGTGACGGCATCGGCCAGGAAGTGGTGGCCGAGGGGCTGAAGGTCCTGGCCGCCGCCCTCCCGCAGGATGTGAAGCTGGAGACCAAGGAGTACGACTTCGGCGCCCGGCGCTACCACGCCACCGGTGAGACCCTCACCGACGCCGACCTCGACGCCCTCAAGGGCCACGACGCGATCCTGCTGGGCGCGATCGGTGACCCGTCGGTGCCCTCCGGTGTCCTGGAGCGCGGCTTCCTGCTCAAGCTCCGCTTCGCCTTCGACCACCACGTCAACCTGCGCCCGAGCAAGCTGCTCCCGGGTGTCTCCACCCCGCTCGCGGGCGAGCCGCGGATCGACTTCGTCGTCGTCCGCGAGGGCACCGAAGGCCCGTACACCGGCAACGGCGGCACGATCCGCAAGGGCACCGCGCACGAGGTCGCCACCGAGGTCTCCGTCAACACGGCCTACGGTGTCGAGCGCGTCGTCCGTGACGCCTTCGCCCGCGCCCAGGCCCGCCCCCGCAAGAAGCTCACGCTCGTCCACAAGAACAACGTGCTGACCTTCGCCGGTCACCTGTGGACGAACGTCTTCAACCAGGTGGCCGAGGAGTACCCCGAGGTCACCACCGAGTACATCCACGTCGACGCGGCGACCATCTACCTGGTCACCCAGCCCGAGCGGTTCGACGTCATCGTCACCGACAACCTCTTCGGCGACATCATCACCGACCTCGCCGCGGCCGTCTCCGGCGGCATCGGCGTCGCGGCCTCGGGCAACATCAACCCGAGCCGCGAGTTCCCGTCCATGTTCGAGCCGGTGCACGGCTCGGCCCCGGACATCGCGGGCCAGGGCAAGGCCGACCCCACCGCCACGGTGCTCTCCGTCGCCCTGCTCCTGCGCCACCTCGGCCACGACGCCGAGGCGACCCGGATCGAGGACGCCGTCTCCGCCGACCTCGCGGAGCGCGGCGCGCTGCCCGAGCGCACCACCGCCGAGATCGGCGACGCGCTCGCCGTACGAGTAGCCGGCTGACCCCCAGGCCACTCGGATCTCTTCGAAGCCGTCGGGTCGCACACCGCGCCCGGCGGCTTCCCCCTGTCCGCCGCCGGGTGCCACCATCGAACCCTGGGGCCCTTCCGGTGGATCTCCGCGGGAGAAGGAGCGCCACCAGAAGGACCCGGGCCGCATTCACCCCGTTTCCTCCTGCCGCGGACCCCGCGCGATAATCGAACGCGGAGCCGCGACATGAGGGAATGCTCGGACGTCCTAGCACCGGCCACGGGCCGTGCGGGCGTGAGCGCGGCCCGTCACGACAACCCGGTGAAGGACACTCACTCATGACGACGCCCACGATCGAGCTCAAGCCCTCGGCCAACCCGCTCTCCGCCGCCGAGCGCGACGCGCTCCTGGCCAACCCGGGGTTCGGCCGCCACTTCACCGACCACATGGTGACGATCAGGTGGACCGAGGGCCGGGGCTGGCACGACGGCCAGCTCGTTCCGTACGCGCCGATCCCCATGGACCCGGCCACGACCGTCCTGCACTACGCCCAGGAGATCTTCGAGGGCCTGAAGGCCTACCGCCAGCCCGACGGCTCGGTCGCCACCTTCCGCCCGGAGAAGAACGCCCGGCGCTTCCAGGCCTCCGCGCGCCGGCTCGCCATGCCCGAGCTGCCCGTCGAGACCTTCATCGAGGCCTGCGACGTCCTGGTCCGGCAGGACAAGGACTGGGTGCCGGCGCACGGCGGCGAGGAGTCCCTGTACCTGCGCCCGTTCATGATCGCCACCGAGGTCGGTCTCGGCGTCAAGCCGGCCAACGAGTACCTGTTCCTCGTGATCGCCTCCCCGGCGGGGGCGTACTTCCCCGGCGGGGTCAAGCCCGTCTCCATCTGGGCCTCCGAGGACCGCGTCCGTGCCGTCCCCGGCGGCATGGGCGACGCCAAGACCGGCGGCAACTACGCGGCCTCCCTGCTCGCCCAGGCCGAGGCCGCCGCCGAGGGCTGCGACCAGGTCTGCTACCTCGACGCCGTCGAGCACAAGTGGGTCGAGGAACTGGGCGGCATGAACCTGTACTTCGTGTACGGCGACAAGATCGTCACGCCCACCCTCAGCGGCTCGATCCTGGAGGGCGTCACCCGCGACTCGCTCCTCACCGTCGCCCGTGACCTCGGCTACCAGGCCGAGGAGGCCCGGGTCTCCGTCGACCAGTGGCAGCGCGACTCCGAGAACGGCACGCTGACCGAGGTCTTCGCCTGCGGCACGGCCGCCGTGATCACCCCCGTGGGCACGGTCAAGCGCGCGAACGCCCAGTGGCAGCAGTCGGGCGGCGAGCCCGGCGAGGTCACCATGCGGCTGCGCCAGGCCCTGCTCGACATCCAGCGGGGCGTCACCGAGGACAAGCACGGCTGGATGCACCGGCTCGGCTAGGGCGTGCTTCGAAAGTCCCGCCCGCCCCGCGACGCCCGGCACGCGCGCTCGCCGCGTTGCCGGGATCGTCCACGTACGCCCGGTACGAGGACGGCCCTCCGCCTTGCGATCACACGCACCGGACGCCGCGGGGCCCGCCCTTCGGGCGGACAGCGCCGCTTTCGAAACACGCCCCAGGACTTGCCCGGCCGGTCGGGGCGCAGGGAACTCACGGCGCCCGACCGGCCCCGCGCCCGGGCATGATCCGTCGCCGGACGGGCCCCGTCGCACCCGCGCCCACCGAAGGCCGCCGCGGACACCGCGTCCGCGGCGGCCTTTGTGCGTTCCCGACGGGCCCCTCCCGCGTTCCTCCCGCGTTCCTGCTGTGCTCCTCGCGCGTTCTCGCGCCGCGGTTTGAGCGTTGCTCCAAATGTGACGCGGTCGCGCACCTCACATGCCTTCCGCTCCCTTGCCCTTGCTATTTAGAGTGTCGTTCTAAACTCTGGAAGCCAAGGAGGTGCCGCCGCGTGAGACTGACCCCCACCGAGCGTGACCGGCTGCTGCTCTTCAGCGCCGCCGAGCTGGCCCGCGCCCGCAGGGCCCGCGGCCTGCGGCTCAACGTGCCGGAGGCCACCGCGCTGATCGCCGACACGGTGTGCGAGGCCGCCCGGGACGGGGCCCGGCTCGCCGAGGCGATCGAGCGCGCCCGCACGGTGCTCGGCCCGGACGACGTCCTGCCGGGCGTCGCCGACGTGGTCACCGAGGTCCACGTGGAGGCCGTCTTCGACGACGGGTCACGGCTCGCGATCGTCACCGACCCCCTCGCCGGCGGCTCCCTGGGCGAGGGGGGCCCGGGCGCGCTGCTGCCCGGACCGCGGCACGCCGACCCCGAGCCCGCCCTGCGGCTCACGGTCACCAACACGGCGGCCGTCCCCGTCTCCGTCACCTCCCACTTCCACTTCTTCGAGGCCAACCCGCGTCTCGACTTCGACCGGGCCGCCGCCTACGGCACGCACCTGGCGGTGCCCGCCGGCTCGTCGGTGCGGTTCGGACCGGGGGAGAGCGCCGAGGTCGGTCTCGTGCCGATCGGCGGCGAACGGATCGCGATCGGCTTCGCCGGGCTCGTCGACGGGCCGCTGGACGCGCCGGGCGCGAAGGAGGAGGCGCTGCGCAGGGCCGCCGCCTGCGGCTACCTCGGGGTCACCGCCGTGGACACACCGGAAGGAGACGTCCGATGAGCCGCTCGAAGGGACGCGAGGTGAGCCGGGCGATCCACGTCGACCCGCACGCCTACGCCGCCACCCACGGCCCGCGCGCCGGCGACCGCATCCGCCTCGGCGACTCCGGTCTCGTCGTCCGCGTGGAGTCCGACGCGCAGAAGTACGGCGACGAGTTCCTCGCCGGATTCGGCAAGACCGCCCGCGACGGCCTGCACCTCAAGGCCGCCGCCGTCCGCGAGACCTGCGACGTCGTGATCAGCAACGTCGTCGTGATCGACGCGGTGCAGGGCATCCGCAAGGTGTCCATCGGCATCCGCGAGGGCCGCATCAGCGCGGTCGGGCGGGCCGGGAACCCCGACACCCTCGACGGCGTCGACGTCGTCGTCGGCACCGGGACCACCATCGTGTCCGGCGAGGGCCTGATCGCCACCGCCGGAGCCGTCGACACCCATGTCCACCTGCTGTCGCCGCGCATCATGGAGGCCTCGCTCGCCTCCGGCGTGACCACGATCATCGGCCAGGAGTTCGGGCCGGTGTGGGGCGTCGGCGTCAACTCGCCGTGGGCGCTCAGGCGCGCCTTCAACGCCTTCGACGCCTGGCCGGTCAACATCGGCTTCCTGGGCCGGGGTTCGTCCTCCCACCAGGCGCCGCTGGTCGAGGCGCTGGCCGAGGGCGGCGCCTGCGGGTTCAAGGTGCACGAGGACATGGGCGCCCACACCCGCGCCCTGGACACCGCGCTGCGCGTCGCCGAGGAGCACGACGTCCAGGTCGCCCTGCACAGCGACGGCCTCAACGAGTGCCTGTCGGTGGAGGACACCCTCCGCGTCCTGGAGGGCCGCACCATCCACGCCTTCCACATCGAGGGCTGCGGCGGCGGACACGTCCCCAACGTGCTGAAGATGGCCGGCGTCCCCAACGTCATCGGCTCCTCCACCAACCCCACCCTGCCCTTCGGCCGGGACGCGGTCGCCGAGCACTACGGCATGATCGTCTCCGTCCACGACCTGAAGACCGACCTGCCCGGCGACGCCGCCATGGCCCGCGACCGCATCCGCGCCGGCACCATGGGCGCCGAGGACGTGCTGCACGATCTGGGCGCGATCGGCATCACCTCCTCCGACGCGCAGGGCATGGGCCGCGCGGGCGAGACCGTACGCCGCACGTTCGCGATGGCCGGGAAGATGAAGGCCGAGCTGGGCCCGGCCGAGGGGGACGGCCCCGGCGACGACAACGCCCGCGTGCTGCGCTACATCGCCAAGCTGACCGTCAACCCCGCCATCGCGCACGGCCTTTCGCACGAGGTCGGCTCGATCGAGGAGGGCAAGCTGGCCGACATCGTGCTGTGGCGCCCGGAGTACTTCGGCGCCAAACCGCAGCTCGTGCTCAAGTCCGGCTTCCCGGCGTACGGCGTGACCGGCGACCCCAACGCCGCCACCGACACCTGCGAACCCCTCGTCCTGGGGCCGCAGTTCGGCGCGCACGGCGCCACCCCGGCCGACATCTCGGTGGCGTTCGTCGCGCAGGCCGCGCTCGACCGGGGCGACGACACGATGCCCACCCGCAGGCGCCGGGTCGCCGTCCGCGGCACCCGCGGCATCGGCCCCGCCGACCTGCGGCTCAACTCCCGCACCGGAGCGGTCGACGTAGACCAGCGCACCGGCCTGGTCACCCTCGACGGCGACCCGCTGCGCTCCGAGCCCGCCGACTCCGTCTCCCTCAACCGCCTGTACTTCCTCTAAGGATCCGCGAGATGACCACCCCCGCCGCCGACGGCTTCCGCATGCCCGCCGAGTGGGCGCCGCACGAGCGCACCTGGATGGCCTGGCCGGGCGCCAACCCGACCTTCGACACCCCCGAGGAGCTGGCCGCCTCCCGCGCCGCCTGGGCGTCGGTCGCCCGGGCGGTCCGCCGCTTCGAACCGGTCACCGTGGTGTGCGGCCCCGGCCAGTCCGCCGACGCCCGCACCCTGCTCGGCGACGGGATCGACACCGTCGAGCGTGACCTCGACGACGCCTGGATGCGCGACATCGGCCCCACCTTCCTCACCGACGGCAAGGGCGCACTCGCCGCCGTGGACTGGACGTTCAACGGCTGGGGCGCCCAGGACTGGGCCCGCTGGGAGCACGACGCGAAGATCGGCGCGTACGTCTCGGAACTGGCGGGCGCGAAGACGTACGCCTCGAAGCTGGTGAACGAGGGCGGTGCGATCCACGTGGACGGCGAGGGCACCGTCCTGCTGACCGAGACCGTCCAGCTCGGCCCGGAGCGCAACCCGCACTGGACGAAGGAGCAGGCCGAGGCGGAGATCCACGCCCACCTCGGCACCCGCAAGGCGATCTGGCTGCCGCGCGGCCTCACCGGCGACTACCCTCCGCACGGCTACGGCACCCTCGGCCACGTCGACATCGTCGCCGCCTTCGCCCGCCCGGGCGTCGTCGTCGCCCACCACCAGCCCGACCCGGCCCACCCCGACCACGAGGTCACCCAGGAGGTCATCGGCCTTCTCCGGTCGGCCACCGACGCGCACGGCCGTCCCCTGGAGGTCGTCGAGGTGCCCGCGCCCACCGTCCTGGAGGCCGACGGCCGCTGGGCCGACTACTCCTACATCAACCACTACCTCTGCAACGACGGTGTCGTGCTGTGCGGCTTCGGCGACCCGCGCGACGAGACGGCCGCCGACATCTTCCGCCGCCTCTTCCCCGAGCGGACGGTGACCCTCGTCGACGCCCGTACGATCTTCTCCGGTGGCGGCGGTATCCACTGCATCACCCAGCAGCAGCCGAAGGTCTGACAGGTACAGGAGCAGCAGATGGCCGGTGCGGCACGGGCCCGCAGGAACGCGCCGCCCCGCGAGGAGGTCCTCGCCGCCGCCATGGAGATGATCGCCGAGCGCGGTCTGGAGAAACTCACCATGGCGGCGCTCGGCCGCGAGGTCGGCATGAGCAGCGGCCATCTGCTCTACTACTTCGGCTCCAAGGACGAGCTGCTGCTGCGCACCCTGGAGTGGAGCGAGAGCCGGCTCGGCGCCGAACGCGGGCGCCTGCTGGCCCGTGCCGCCCCCGCCCGCGAACGCCTGGACGCCTATGTCGCCCTGTACGTCCCCGACGGCCACCGCGACCCGCACTGGACGCTGTGGCTGGAGGTCTGGAACCGCTCGCTGACCGCCGGCGACGACGCCCGCGACCGGCAGGCCGCCATCGAGGGCGCCTGGCACCGCGACCTGGCCGCGCTCGTGGCCGAGGGCGTCTCGCGCGGCGAGTTCCGCCCCGTCGACGCCGACCGCTTCGCCACCCGGCTGCGCGCCCTCCTCGACGGCTTCGCCATCCACGTGGCGATCGGCCTGCGCGGCACCGACCGGGAACGGGTGCTCGGCCACGTGCGCGAATTCCTGGACGCGTCGCTGAACCGCTAGGTCCTGTCGTCACATTCCCGTCGTCCGCCCGGAGGGCGGGCCTCGCGGCGTCAGGTGCGTGCTCTTGGCGTGCCGGGCCCTGACCGTCGTACTGGACGTACTCGGGTCTGGGCCCGGTGCGGCGAGAGTGCGTGCATGGCGTCGCGAGGCAGGCGGGAATTCGACGACAGGGCCCAGGCCCGTTCGCACCGCGTCGCCGAGCCGCTGGGCGCGCTTGCACCACCACCCCCTGCGGCTCCCGCCGCTGCCCCTGCCGCTCGCCGTCCCCGTGCGCCGGTCGCCTCCGCCCGATGCGTCGGCCGTGTCCCGGCGGGGCAATGAGGGCTCATGGGACGAGAGCAGTGGAAGAAGATCTGGGTCGGTTCGGCCGGCAACATGGTGGAGTGGTACGACTGGTTCGTCTACGCCAGTTTCGCCACCTACTTCGCGGGGGCGTTCTTCCCGCACGGGAACCCGACCGCCCAGATGATGAACACCGCGGGCATCTTCGCGGTCGGGTTCTTCATGCGGCCGGTGGGCGGCTGGCTGCTCGGCCGGGTCGGCGACCGCCGGGGCCGCAAGGCGGCGCTGACCCTCACCGTCACCCTGATGTCCGCCTCCGCCGTCCTCATCGCCGTCGCACCGACCTACGGGGTCGCCGGGTACGGGGGCGCGCTGGTGCTGCTCCTGGCCCGGCTGCTCCAGGGGCTGTCGGTCGGCGGCGAGTACGCGGCGAGCGCCACCTACCTCACCGAGGCCTCGGACCCGCGCCGGCGCGGCTTCGCCTCCAGCTTCCAGTACGTGTCGATGACCGCGGGCCAGATCGTGGGCCTCGGCCTGCAGATCCTGCTCCAGCGGACCATGTCCGACGACGCGCTGCACAGCTACGGCTGGCGCATCCCGTTCGTGGTGGGCGCGCTCGGCGCCGCCGTCATCTTCTACCTGCGGCGCAGCATGCTGGAGACCGAGGTGTACGAGGCCGACGACAGCGGCGAGGAGCGCGGCACGCTGCGCGCGCTGTGGGCGCACAAGCGGGAGGCGCTGCTGGTGATGGCGCTGACCATGGGCGGCACGGTGGCGTACTACACGTACACCACCTACCTCACCAAGTACCTGTCCAACTCCGCGGGCCTGCCCAAGCGGACCGCGACCCTGGTCTCCTTCACCGCGCTGATCGTCTTCGCCTGCCTCCAGCCGCTCGCCGGACGCCTGTCCGACCGGATCGGCCGCCGCCCGCTGCTGATCACCTTCGCGGTCGGCTCGACCTTCCTGACCGTGCCGATCATGACGCTGCTGCGGCACGCGGGCAGCTTCTGGCCGGCGCTCGGGCTGTCCCTGCTCGCGCTGGTCGTGGTCACCGGCTACACCTCGATCAACGCCTGCGTGAAGGCCGAGCTGTTCCCCACCGGCGTGCGCGCGCTCGGCGTGGCCCTGCCGTACGCCCTGGCCAACGCGCTGTTCGGGGGCACCGCCGAGTACGTCGCCCTGTGGTTCAAGAAGGCCGGGGCCGAGTCCGGGTTCTTCTGGTACGTGGCGGCGTGCGCGGCCGTGTCCCTGGTGGTGTACCTCACCATGCGCGAGACCCGCGACCTGGACCTGACCCGGGTGAAGAACGCCGGGGCGTCCACGCTGACGCCCGCATCCTGAGACATCGGTGAGGACGGGGGCAGGACTGTGCCAGACTGCTCCCGTGCTCTCGTTCGCCATGATTATTGGCAGCAGGCGCGCCGGTCCGCAGTGACCGTCACGTACGACCAGGTACGGGCGGCCACCGTCGTCCTCGACCCGCGCGCAGACCTCTCGCACCCGCGAGGGGTCTTTCGTTTTCCCGGCCCACCTTCAGCCGGGGACGGGGCGCGCGGGAGGATTGGGGGGACGGTGGAGCCGGTTATTCCGGTACGACCGAGATCCCACATCAGGAGCCTTGAGACATGTCCGAAACCAGCCGGCTGGACGATTCGTTCCACGTCTTCGACACCACCCTGCGCGACGGCGCCCAGCGGGAGGGCATCAACCTCACCGTCGCCGACAAGCTGGCCATCGCCCGCCACCTGGACGACTTCGGCGTGGGGTTCATCGAGGGCGGCTGGCCCGGCGCCAACCCGCGGGACACCGAGTTCTTCGCCCGCGCCAAGGACGAGATCGCCTTCCGTCACGCCCAGCTGGTCGCCTTCGGCGCCACCCGCCGGGCCGGCGCCAAGGCCGCGGACGACCCCCAGGTCAAGGCACTCCTGGACTCCGGCGCCGAGGTGATCACGCTGGTCGCCAAGTCCCACGACCGGCACGTGGAGCTGGCGCTGCGCACCACCCTGGAGGAGAACCTGGAGATGGTCCGCGACACCGTCTCCCACCTGCGCTCGCAGG
Source organism: Streptomyces sp. Xyl84 (assembly GCF_059731885.1). Lineage (NCBI taxonomy): Bacteria > Bacillati > Actinomycetota > Actinomycetes > Kitasatosporales > Streptomycetaceae > Streptomyces > Streptomyces sp. Xyl84. Next base: position 2,207,656 of record NZ_AP029182.1, on the reverse strand, counting down.
GCCGCCGCGTCTTCGTCGACTGCGAGCACTTCTTCGACGGCTACCGCGCCGATCCCGAGTACGCCAAGTCCGTCGTCCGGGCCGCCTCCGAGGCCGGCGCCGACGTCGTCATCCTCTGCGACACCAACGGCGGCATGCTCCCCGCCCAGGTCCACGCGGTCGTCGCCACCGTGCTGGCCGACACCGGCGCCCGGCTCGGCATCCACGCCCAGGACGACACCGGCTGCGCGGTCGCCAACACCCTGGCCGCCGTCGACGCCGGCGCCACCCACGTGCAGTGCACGGCCAACGGGTACGGCGAACGCGTCGGCAACGCCAACCTCTTCCCGGTCGTCGCCGCGCTGGAACTCAAGTACGGCAAGCAGGTGCTCCCCGAGGGCCGGCTGCGCGAGATGACCCGGATCTCGCACGCCATCGCCGAGGTCGTCAACCTCACGCCCTCCACCCACCAGCCCTACGTCGGCCTTTCCGCCTTCGCCCACAAGGCGGGCCTGCACGCCTCCGCCATCAAGGTCGACCCCGACCTGTACCAGCACATCGACCCCGAGCAGGTCGGCAACACCATGCGGATGCTGGTCTCCGACATGGCCGGCCGCGCCTCCATCGAGCTGAAGGGCAGGGAACTCGGCATCGACCTCGGCGGCGACCGCGAGCTGGTCGGCCGGGTCGTCGAGCGCGTCAAGGAGCGCGAACTCAAGGGCTACACCTACGAGGCCGCCGACGCCAGCTTCGAACTCCTGCTCCGCGCGGAGGCCGAGGGCCGGCCGCTGAAGTACTTCGACGTGGAGTCCTGGCGCGCCATCGTCGAGGACCGCCCCGACGGCACCCACGCCAACGAGGCCACCGTCAAGCTGTGGGCCAAGAAGGAGCGCATCGTCGCCACCGCCGAGGGCAACGGACCGGTCAACGCCCTCGACCGCGCCCTGCGCGTCGCCCTGGAGAAGATCTACCCTCAGCTGGGCTCCCTGGAGCTGGTCGACTACAAGGTCCGCATCCTGGAGGGCAGGCACGGCACCTCCTCCACCACCCGGGTCCTCATCTCCACCTCGGACGGCAAGGGCGAGTGGGCCACGGTCGGCGTCGCCGACAACGTCATCGCCGCCTCCTGGCAGGCCCTGGAGGACGCCTACACCTACGGCCTGCTGCGCGCCGGGGTGGACCCGGCGGAGTAGGGCCGCCCGTGCGGACCGGGGCGGGGCGCGAAAGCCCCGCCCCGGCCGGTCAGGGCCCCCGCCAGATGTTGTCGAAGGCGGCGTTCTCCACGCGCCGCCGCTGGCGTACGCCCTCCAGTTCGGTGACGGCGTCGCCGACGGCGGCCAGCACGGTCACCGCGCTCTCGTCCCCGGGCTCGGCGGCCCGCTCGGCGTCGGCCGGGTCCGGGGCCACGCCCAGCGCGGCGGCCAGGGCGGCGAGGACCGGTTCGCGGGCGGCCCAGCGGTCGGCGGAGGACCGCCGGTCCGGTGCCCCGGTGGCCGGCACCACCCGGTCCACCGGGCGGCTGGGCAGCCAGCGGTGGCGCCGGACGGTGCCGAGCTGCCCCTCCGCCTCCAGTGCGGCGGTGTAGTGCGCGGCCAGCCCGCGCCCGCGCCGCCACAGCCAGTCCTCCACGCTCTCGTACGGCTCCTGGCCCGCCACAGCGGCCGCCGCCTCGTCCAGGAGCGGGTCGCCCGCCAGGGTGCGCGGGCCCGGCCGCAGCCGGTCCTCGACCAGCAGGACCGCCCCGCTCGCCAGCAGGTCGACGAGCTCGGCGCCGGCCAGGGCGAGCGAGAGGTCCCCCTGTTCGACCGGATGGTCACCGGGCACGTCCAGGGTGACGAAGAGCAGATCGCGGGCTGTGCTCATGCCGGGCTCCCGGTGACAGGTCGGACACGACGGTGGCCCGACGATACGTCACCCCAGGTGCCACTTCTGGTTCGCCGCCCCCGTGCACGACCAGATCTGTGCGCGGGCGCCGTCGGCGGCGGAGTTGTCGGTGACGTCCAGGCACTTGCCGGCGGCGGTGTTCACCACGTCACCGGCCGAGGCGTCGTAGGACCACTGCTGCGCGCCGGTGCCGTTGCAGGTGTAGAGCTGGACCTTCGCGCCGTTCGCCGTCGAACCGGAGGTCACGTCCAGGCACTTGCCGAGCGCCCGGACCGAGCCGTCCGCCCCCACCGTCCACTGCTGGGCGGCCGAGCCGTTGCAGGAGTAGAGCTGCACGGCCGTCCCGTCGGCCGCCGAACCGCCCGCCACGTCCAGGCACTTGCCCGCGAGTCCGGTGAACGCTCCGGTCCGGTCGCCGCCGCCCGCCTGCGTCCCGGACCAGGTGAAGGTCGCCGAGGTCCGGCCCGGCAGGGTGTAGGTGGCGTGCTGCCCGCCCCAGTCGAGGGTCACCGTCCGCGCGCTCGTGGAGCCGTTGTAGGCGATCAGCGTCTTGCCGCCGTCCGGGTTGCGCCAGGCCACGTTGGGCACGGACGAGGACGCGGTGGAGGCGATGCGCCGCGCGCCGGGCCGCACGAACTTCGTCAGGTGCCCCATGTCGTAGTACTCGACGGTGTAGTCGACCTGCCCGGACCGCGCGTCCCCACGGTGCACGGTGATCAGCCCGGTGCACGTGCCGCACCCGCCGTTGTGCGGGCCGCCGTTCTGGTCCACGGCGAGGGACCACTTGGTCACCGACTTCGCCCAGTTGCGGGTGTAGTCCACGATGTTCAGCATGTCCTCGTGCTGCTGGTCGGCGATCCAGGTGCCGCCCGAGTGCTCGGTGGCGAAGGCGTCGAGCTGCGGGTACCGGTCGTGCACGGCGGTCTGCTCGGTGACGTCGCCGCCGTAGCCGTGCCAGGCGATGCCGCCGAAGTTCGGGTGCGAGCGGATCGCCGCGTCGTCCACCGTCTGCGCGGCGTAGGCGTCGTAGCTGTCCCAGTTCCAGTCGTGCGCCAGGACCTTGGTGGACAGCCCGGCCGCCTGGAGCCTGGGCAGCAGCTCGTTCTTGGTGAAGTAGGCGAGCCCGGAGGCGTTCCAGCTCATCGACGGATAGCCCGCGCAGCAGGTCGGTTCGTTCTGCGCGGTCACGTAGGAGACGGGGACCCCCTGGTCGCGGTAGCCCTGGAGGTACTTCACGAAGTACGCGGCGTACGCCCCGTAGTCCTCGGCCTTCAGCCAGCCGCCGTTGAGCTGCCCGCTGTCCTTCATCCAGGCGGGCGCGGTCCACGGCGAGGCCATCACCGTCAGCGACGGGTTGAGCCCGAGCGCCTGCCGGGTCAGCGGCACCACGTCCGCCAGGTCGTGCGCCAGCGAGAACCCGGCCAGCGACGGATCGCTCTGCCCGGCCGGGACGTCGTCGTAGGTGTATCCGAAGCGGGCCAGGTCCGAGGCGCCCATCGGGTTGCGCAGGAAGGACAGCCCGATGCCGTCCGTGGGGGAGAAGAGCTTGCGCAGGACGGCGTCCCGAGTGGCCTGGGACAGGGTCCCGCTGCTGTTCATCAGCCAGGCCGCGGTGTCCGTGAAGGAGGCTCCGGCGCCGGTGAAGGTCTGGTAGCGGGTGTTCTCGTCGACGGTGATGTGCTCGCCGCCGCCACCGGTGCCGGACTGGAAGGCGAACGGGGCCTGCGGCTCCAGACCGCGCACCACGTGCCGGCCGCCGGAGTCGTCGGTGGTGGTCAGCCACACGGAGACCTGTTCGCCGGCGGCCCGGGCCGGCGGGGCGCCCAGCGTGGTCAGGCCGGCGGTCAGCCCGGCGGTGGTGAGCAGTCCGGCCAGCAGCAGCCGGGTCGTGCGCGCGAGTCGTCCCATGGTGCGCCGCCCTTCGTCAGGTGGGGGTGGGGGCGTGAGTGGGGGATCGGGCCGTGCGAGCGGTGAGTAAATGACGGCGCGCGGCCCGCGTCAAGGGGTTGCGCGTTCAGAACCCGAAGGGACAACCGTCGTTCCCCGTAAGGGCGTTGCCTGTGTACCGGTTGTGGCGTGAAGCCTTGACGTGGTGAGGTGACCCCCTTTGACTCACGCTGTGATCTAAGCCCTGAGTTGAGCGTTCAGTGACGTGTCGGAACAGTCCGGATACCGAGGGAAGGTCCATGCGAAGAACCGCCCTGCTCGCCTCCGCCGCCCTGCTCACCGCACTGCTGCCGCTCGGCGCGGCCGGTGCCGCCGCCGGTGCGGACGACCCCGCCCCCGTGCCCGTCGACCGCTTCGAGGGCGAGGTGCCCTTCGCCACCCAGCCCGCCGAGGGCATCTTCACCTGGGGCGGTGACAGCGACGACGCGCCCGCGCTCCGGCTGGAGGAGCGCCCCGACGCCCCCGAGGGCGCCAAGGTCCTGGCCGGCACCTACGACATCAGCGGCTACGGCGGCTTCACCCACGACTTCGACGCCGGGCGGCCCGCTCACGACTGGTCCGCCCACCGGGGCATCCGCCTGTGGTGGGAAGGCCGCGCCACCGGCAGGAAGATCCCCTTCGAGATCAAGGACGGCGGCGCCGACGGCGAGGCGTCCGAGCTGTGGACGACGTCCTTCACCGACGACTTCACCGGCTGGAAACAGATCGAACTGCCCTTCACCGACTTCACCTACCGTACGGACTACCAGCCCGTCGGCGGTATCGACCACGTCCTGGGCCTCACCCGGATGTGGGGTTACGCCCTGACACTGCCCACCGGCGTCAAGGGCAGCTTCGCCCTGGACGGCGTGGAGCTGTACGGCCGGGCGGACCAGTCCCTGCGCGCCTCCGTCACCACGGACGCGGCCGTGTACCCGGTGACGGAGGGCGCCGCCGCGGCCGTCCGCGTCACCGTCGCCACCACCGGCTCCGCCCCCCTCGACGAACCGGTCACCGTCGCCTACACGACCGCGGGCGGCACCGCCGGGCCGGGTGAGGACTACACCCCCGTCTCCGGCACCCTCACCTTCCCCGCGGGCACCGCCTCCGGCACCTCCCGCACGGTCCGCGTCCCCACCCTGAAGGACCGGTCGGCCGAACCGGCCGAGACGATCCCGCTGAAGCTCACCGTCACCGGTGCCAAGGCCCCCGCCGAGACCCCGCAGGTCGTCGTGGACGCCCACGGACTGCCCTACCTGGACAGCCGCCTGCCGGTGAAGAAGCGGGTCGCCGACCTGGTCTCCAGGATGTCCCTGGCCGAGAAGGCCGGACAGATGACCCAGGCCGAGCGCGGCGCGATGTCCGCGCCCGGCGACGTCGCCTCCTACGCCCTCGGCTCGCTGCTCTCCGGCGGCGGCTCGGTCCCCGAACCCAACACGCCCGAGGCCTGGGCGAAGATGATCGACGGCTTCCAACTGCGCGCGCAGGCCACCCGCTTCCAGATCCCGCTGGTCTACGGCGTGGACGCGGTGCACGGCCACAACAACCTGGCCGGGGCCACGATCATGCCGCACAACATCGGCATCGGCGCCACCCGCGATCCGGCGCTCGCCGAGAAGACCGGCGCGGTCACGGCGGCCGAGGTGCGCGCCACCGGCGTGCAGTGGGACTTCGCGCCCTGCGTGTGCGTCACGCGCGACGAGCGCTGGGGCCGCTCCTACGAGTCCTTCGGCGAGGACCCGGCCCTGGTGGAGTCCATGGAGACGGTCGTCCAGGGCCTCCAGGGCCGGGCCGACGGCCGCGACCTGGACCGCGCCGACAAGGTGCTGGCCACCGCCAAGCACTTCCTCGGCGACGGCGGCACCGAGTACGGCTCCTCGACCACCGGGACGTACACCGTCGACCAGGGCGTCACCAAGGTCACCCGCCAGGAGCTGGAGGCCGTCCACCTCGCGCCCTACGCGAGGGCCGTGGACCGGGGCATCGGCACCGTCATGCCCTCCTACTCCTCGCTCGACATCATCGGCGACGGACAGGGCCCGGTGAAGATGCACGCCCGCGCCGACATGATCAACGGCGTGCTCAAGGGCCGGATGGGCTTCGACGGCTTCGTCATCAGCGACTGGAACGCCATCGACCAGCTCCCCGGCGACTACGCCTCCCACGTGCGGGCCTCGGTCGACGCGGGCCTCGACATGATGATGGTCCCCTACACCTACAAGGAGTTCAGCACCACCCTGGCCGACGAGGTGAGGGCGGGCCGGATCAGCGAGCGGCGCGTCGACGACGCGGTCTCCCGCATCCTCACGCAGAAGTTCCGGCTGGGCCTGTTCGAGCACCCCTACGCCGACACCTCGGGCGCCGCCCGGATCGGCTCCGCGGCGCACCGGGCGGTGGCCCGGCAGGCGGCGGCCGAGTCCCAGGTCCTGCTGAAGAACAGCGGCGGCGTCCTCCCGCTCAGGAAGGACCAGAAGGTCTACGTCGCCGGGTCCGACGCCGACGACCTCGGCAACCAGACCGGCGGCTGGACCATCACCTGGCAGGGCGCCTCCGGCACCCACACCCAGGGCACGACCATCCTCCAGGGCATGCGCAACGCCGGCGGGGACGTCACCTACTCCAAGGACGCCTCCGCCCCGACGAGCGGCTACGACGTGGGTGTGGTCGTCGTCGGCGAGACCCCGTACGCCGAGGGCGTCGGGGACGTCGGCAACGGCCACGACCTCCAGCTCTCGGCCGCCGACAAGGCGGCGGTGGACAAGGTGTGCGCCGCGATGAGGTGCGCGGTGCTGATCGTCTCGGGCCGGCCCGAGCTGATCGGTGACCGGCTCGGCGCGATCGACGCGCTCGTCGCCTCCTGGCTGCCCGGCACCGAGGGCGACGGCGTCGCGGACGTGCTCTACGGCAGGCGTGCCTTCACCGGGCAGCTCCCGGTGACCTGGCCGAAGACGGAGGGACAGGTGCCGATCAACGTCGGTGACGCCTCCTACGACCCGCAGTTCCCCTACGGCTGGGGCCTGACCACGCTGACGCCCGTGCCCGCGGGCGGCACGGCGGCCCTGCGGGCGCTCGGCCTGGCCGCGACGGCGGCCGAACACGCCCACGCCGGGCAGGCGGGCCGCGCCCTCGTCACCCGGGCGCGGCTGATCGTCCAGCAGAAGGCGGCCGGGCACGGCATGAGCGCGGCGGTGGCGAAGCCCTTCGCCGACGCCGACCACCTGCTGCTCACCGGCCGCTACGGCGCGGCGGTGGAACGGCTGACGGCGGCCTACCGGGCGGCGTAGGGGCCGGGAGCACGGTGGGGGTGCCCCGACCACAAGGGCACCCCCACCGGAAGGCCCCCACCGGAAGGCCCCTACCGGGAGGGCATCCCGCCCACCGGCAGGAACACCCGCTTGTCTCATTTCAGGTAGCTTCGAGACATGAAGGCCGTCGCCCCGTCCCGGGCCCCCGTCAGACTGCTGGCAGCACTGACCGTGGCCGTCCTGGCCGCCCTGTCCCTCCTGCTGGCCGGCGTCCCGCGCGCCGAGGCGGCGACCGGCGTCTCGACGATCGCCCAGGCCCTGCGCAAGAGCCCCGTCTACGTCGACCCGGCCGCGTCCGCCCAGCTGCCGCCCGCCGACGCCGACGCTCTGGCGCGCACGATCAAGGACGCCGACAAACCCCTGTTCATCGCCGTCCTCCCGGCCGGCTACCCCACCCAGAACCTCTTCACCGACCTGCGCACGGCCACCGGCGTCACCGGCGCCTACGCCGTCCGCCTCGGCGACCGCTTCGACGCCCGCGCCGACGCCCGGGTGCTGCCGCGCACCGCCGTGCAGAACCTGGTCACCAGCGTCCAGGGCGAGAACACCGCCACCCAGCTCAAGGACTTCACCGACCGGGCCCTGGCGAACATGCACGGCTCGGCGCCCTCCAGCTGGGGCACCTCGGGCCGCTCCACCGGTATGTCCGGCACCGCCCTGATCACCGGGGCCGCCGTCCTGGTGGCGGCCGGCGTCGGCGCGTACGCCCTGGTCCGGCGCTCCTCCCGGCGCCGGGAGGCGGAGCAGCGGGCCGGGCTGGAGAAGCTGCGGGTCGTCGTCGACGAGGACATCACCGCCTTCGGCGAGGAGCTGGACCGCCTGGACTTCCACCCGGCCGAACCCGGCGCCGACGACGCCATGCGCGCGGACTACGAACGCGCGCTGGACGCCTACGAACAGGCCAAACAGTCCATGGCCGCCGCCCGGCGGCCCGAGGACGTCCGCGCGGTCACGCAGGCCCTGGAGGACGGCCGCTTCTCCCTCGCCCTCCTCGCCGCCCGCCGCGAGGGCCGCCCGCTGCCCGAGCGCCGGCCGCCCTGCTTCTTCGACCCCCGCCACGGCCCCTCGGTCACCGACGCCGACTGGACCCCGCCGGGCGGCGCGCCCCGCCGGGTCCCGGTCTGCGCCGCCGACGCCACCCGGCTGGCCGACGGCCGCGACCCGGTGGTCCGCGAGGTCGACACCGCGCAGGGCCGCCGCCCCTACTGGGACGCGGGCCCCGCCTACGGCCCCTGGGCCGGCGGCTACTTCGGCGGCGGCATCCTCCCCGGCCTCCTCGTCGGCACGCTCCTGGGCAGCATGATGGCCGGCCCGGCCTACGCCGCGGACTACGGCACCGGCTACGGCGACTTCGGCGGCTACGGCGACAACGGCTTCGGCGGCTACGACGGCGGCGACGTCTCGGGCGCCGACTTCGACCCCGGCGACTTCGGCGGCGGTTTCGGCGACGGCGGCGGCTTCGGCGGCGGCGGGGACTTCGGCGGAGGCGGCGGCGGAGGGGGCGGCGACTTCGGGGGCGGGTTCTGAGCCCGCTCTCACCGCTCTCACCGCTCGTCGTGACGCCGCCGTACGGATCCCCGCGCGGCGTACCGCGCACCGGCGGCATGCCACCAGCGGGGCGGGGACGGTCCGTCCACCACGGAGGACGGCTGATCGGGATGGAGGCCGAGCCGCCGCAGGGCGCGGGCCTCCACGTTCACCGCGACCGTGCCGTGCCAGTGCCCGTCCTCGTCCCTGCGGCACATGAGGTCGATCCTGATCTCGTGCTCCTCGAACGGCATCCAGTCGATGCCGCGCTCCCGCAGTCAACCGAGCAGGAAGGGCCCCGCGCCGGGCCGCCCCGGCAGGTTCGGGTAGGAGGCGAGGCGAACCCAGTCAGTCGGCGACTCGGTCAAGGAACTCACTCCAGGCTGCGGGGGAGACGGTGAGGGCGGGGCCGGCGGGGGCGGCTTTGGCGAGTGGAGTCGTAGCCATGAGGAGTACGACCTCACTCGTCGGTCCACTGTAGTGATGCACAGTGACGCTCGCTTCGTGAACGTGGAAGTCCAACACCCCCCCCCACGCCCGCGGCCTTCCTCCGGAAGGACCGCAGGTCGGTGCGGACCGCACGCGAGTTCGTACGCGCCGCGCCGGCCGGCCGGGCGCTGACCGAACGCGGCGGCGACGTACTGCTCTGCGTGAGCGAACTGGCCTGCCACCAACGCGCTGCTGCACGGTCTACCGCCGGGACGCGGTTTCGCCGTGCTCCTCACGCTGCACGCGGGCGGCGTCCCGCGGGTCGAGGTGCACGACAGCGGGGGCGGTGAGGTGCGGGAGCCGGAGGCGTCGGCGGAGTCGGAGCACGGCAGGGGACTGCTGCTGGTGGCCGCGCTCGCCGACAAGTGGGGCGTGGAGGGGCGGGTGCCCGGCAAGACCGTGTGGTGCGAGTTCGGGGACCGGCGCCCCGCCTGACCGCCTACATCCTCGCGCCGAAGTCCTGCGTCCACCACGGTCCGCCGGAGCCCCTGTGGACGCCGACGCCGATGTTCTTGAAGGAGCAGTTGAGGATGTTGGCGCGGTGGCCGGGGCTGTGCATCCAGGAGTCCATCACCGACGCCGGGGTCTGCTGGCCGCGGGCGATGTTCTCGCCGTAGGCGGACCAGCGGTAGCCCGCGGCGGTGATGCGCCGGCCCGGGTCCCTGCCGTCGGGGTCGGTGTGGTCGAAGAAGTCGCGGGCGGCCATGTCGTCGGACAGGCCCTGGGCGGCGGCGTCGAGCTGCGGGTCCTCGGTGAGGGGACCGCAACCCGCGTTCGCGCGCTCCTTGTTGACCAGGGCGACGACCTGGGCCACCGTGCCCGCCGGGGCGGGCGGCGCCGGGCGGGTGGCGGGGGCGGTGCGCGTCGGCCGGGGCTGCCGCGTGGGCGCCGCGGGCGGCGTGCTCCGGTGCGTGCGGGGGCGCGTCGACGCGCTCCGGCTCTTCGACGGCGAGGCGGAGGCGGAGGGGGAGGCGGACGGCGTGGCCGAGGGAGACGCGGCCGGGGCGCGGCTGGTGGCGGGCGCGGCGAGGTCCGTGACGGGCGTGACGGGGGTCCGGGCCGCCGTCTCGGCCTCACCCGGGCCGGTGCCCGGCCCGCCGCCGAAGTACCACAGGCCCGTGCCCGCCGCGCAGACGGCCACGACCACGGCGCCCGCGGTGCGGCGCCGGACGCGACGGCGGCGGCGGGCCGCGTCACGGGCGGCGGCCCGGCCGCCGGAGCGGGCGGGAGCGGCGGCCGCTGCCGGGCCGGGCGCGGAGCCGGCCGGCGTCCCGTCGAAGCCGGGGCGCAGATGCGGCAGCAGCGCCACCGGCACCGGGACGAGCGCCAGCCCGGCCAGCAGTCCTTCGGCGGGCATCAGGCCGCTCCACAGCCCCGCGCAGTGCACGCACGCACGCGCGTGCCGGGCTGTCCGCTTGCGCCACAGAGCGGACGGCCGGCCGTCCCAGCCCGCCGCCAGGACCCCGTTCAGCTCCGCGCAGCGCGGCCGGGAGTCGAGTGCCCGTACGACCACCCGGGCGGCCTCCAGCTGCGCCTTCATCCGCTGGACGCGCACCGCCGTGTGCTGCGGGGACAGCCGCAGTGCCGCGGCGACCTCCGCGCGGGTCAGCTCCCCGGCGCACTCCAGCCACCACAGCGACAGCAGCGCCCGGTCGTCGGGCTCCAGCCAGCGGGTGGCCCGCGCCGTCTCCTGCCGCTGGCCGGACAGTTGCAGCCGGACCATGGTCAGGTCGACGAAGTCCCCGCCCGGGTCGGCGACCTCGCTGGCGTCCTCCACGGCGTGCGGGGCGGCCTGCCGGTCCTGCCAGTGCGCCCGGACCCGGTTCATCGCGATCGCCACCAGCCAGGAGCGGAAGCTCGCGGGGTCCCGCAGTGAGTCCAGCCCGTCCAGGGCCCGCAGCATGGTGTCCTGCACGACGTCGTCGACGTCCACGGAGCCGTTCAGCGCCCGGCCCACGACGTTGTAGACCAGTGGCAGATACGCGCCGACCAGGGTGTCCTGGGCCGCCGGGTCGCCCTCGCGGGCGGCGGTCACCAGGGCCACCAGGGCGGCCGGGTCCACCGGGTGCGGTGTGCTCATACGAGAAATTCCCTGTCCCTCGGCGTCGGTCGATGATGTCCGATGCCTGGGAGACCGGGGGAGGGGAACCGAATAACAGTTCCCCGCCGGAAAGTTCCCGTCAGTTTCCGTCACCTGCCCGGGACCCTCCGCGGTTCCCCGCGAAATGGTTCCCGGGAAGTGCTCAGCCCTGCTTGATGGCCGAGATGTCGAAGTTGAGCTTGATCTTGTCGGAGACCAGGACGCCACCCGTCTCCAGCGCCGCGTTCCAGGTCAGGCCCCACTCGGAGCGCAGGATCTCGGCCTTGCCCTCGAAGCCGACGCGCTCGTTGCCGAAGGGGTCCTTGGCGGCGCCGTTGAACTCCAGGTCGATGCTGATCGGCTTGGTGACGCCGAGGATGGACAGGTCGCCGGTGATGCGGTAGTCGTCGCCGCCCAGGGACTCGGCCGCGGTGGAGCGGAAGGTCATCGTCGGGAACTCGTCGGTCCGGAAGAAGTCGGCGCTCTTGAGGTGCCCGTCGCGGTCCGCGTTGCCGGTGTCGATGCTGTCCATCGTGATGTCGAGCGTGGCCGTGGACCTGGACGGGTCGGTGCCGTCCAGGTGCAGGGTGCCCGTGAAGTCCGTGAAGGCGCCCTTGACGTTGGTGACCATGGCGTGCCGCGCGACGAATCCGAGCGTGGTGTGCGCGGGGTCGATCGTGTACTCGCCGGTCAGCGCGGCCGTCTCGGGCGCCGTGGCGGGGGCCGGGACGGCGGCGGTGGTCTCGGTGTCGTTCTTGCGGCCGAAGATGCCCATGGCGTGCTCCTTGGGGACGGTGTCCGCTCGGCGTCAAGGGGGAACGCCGAGGACGTTGAATGTTCAACTAGAACCAACAGGGACGACAGTAACCCCATTCCGTTCAACTTTCAACATCATCCGCCGCGTGTTTTCCGGCTCACGCGCGGTCACGCCGGCCGCCCTCTGGCGAACGCGCGTAGACCTCGGGCACCATCTGCGTGCACCACCTGCACAGCCGTCGCACAGCAAGCCCGGCCCACCGCAGGAAGGGATCCCCATGAAGGCCACCAAGGCCCGCGCCGTCGTCACCGCTCTCGCCCTCGTCGTCGCCCCCGGCGTCGCCGTCGTCGGCACCGCGACCGACGCCTTCGCCGTCACCAAGATCAGCCACGCCACCGCGACCGGGATGTTCCGCCAGTCGGGCATCACCTGGTCCTCCTCCGGCAACTGCTCGGACCGCAACAACCCGACCTGTACGTCCTTCGACCAGCTCAACCTCCCCACCGCCCAGGGCGCCCAGACCCTCAAGAGCGCCAGCGGCTGCGCCCTGAACATCACGGGCGGCACCGAGACCGGCCACGCCTCGGGCACCTACTCCCACTGGAACGGGTACAAGCTCGACTACGGCAAGAACACCTGCGTCACCAGCTACATCAAGAACGTCTTCACCTACATCGGCCTGCGCGGCGACGGAGCCCCGCAGTACAAGTCCGGCTCCGGCAACATCTACGCCGACGAGGGCAACCACTGGGACGTCCTCTACTACAACTGCGGCGGCTGCTGACCCGGCAGGCCGTGTCCGTCCCGCGGACGGCGGCGGCACCGCACCGCCACCGCCCGCGGGGCCCGGCACCGTTGACGGACGCCCGGCCCGCGACTAACCAGTCCCCATGACGAAGCATCAGCAAGGGACCCCCGCCCCCGGAGCCTTCGTACGACCCACCCGCCGCACGGTCCTGCTCACCGCCGCACTCCTCGCGGCCGGCGGCACCGCCCCCGCGGCGGCGCTCGGCACACCGGGCGCCCCCGGCGCAACCGGCGCCTCCGACGACCCCTTCGACGCCCTGCGCGCCCGCTGGCTCGCCATCGCCCTCGGCACCGGCTACGACCCCGCCGCCGAGCCCTACGCCTCCCGGCTCGCCGAGACCGGCCGGCTGGCCCGCGGCTTTCAGGTCACCATGGCCCCCGCCCCCGCCTCCCTGTGGCCCGGCCTCCCCTTCGACCCGCCCTCCGGCATCACGGCCGCCTACGGCAGGCTGTGGACCATGGCCCGGGCATACGTCCAGCCCGGCACCGGCTCCACCGGCGACCCCGCCCTCCTCGCGGACGTGCTGCGCGGCCTCGACCACCTCTCCGCCACCGTCTACCGCCCCGCCACCACCCCCTACGGCAACTGGTGGGAGTGGCAGATCGGCAGCCCGCGCCTGCTCATGGACATCACGGCCGCCCTCCACGACCACCTCACCGGCGCACAGCTCGCCGCCGCCTGCGCCGCCGTCGACCACTTCGTCCCGGACGCGGTGCTGCGCGACTACTCCGGCACCTCCACCGGCGCCAACCGCGTCGACCTGTGCCGCAGCGTCGCCCTGCGCGGCATCCTCGGCCGGGCCCCGGAGAAGACCGCCCTGGCCCGCGACGCCCTCTCACCCGTCTTCCCGTACGTCACCACCGGCGACGGGCTCTACGCCGACGGGTCGTTCGTCCAGCACACCGACGTCGCCTACTCGGGAACGTACGGCCAGGTCATGCTCGACGGGCTGGGCCGGCTCTTCGCGCTGCTGGCCGGGTCGCCCTGGGAGGTCACCGACCCGAACCGGCAGAACATCCTCGACAGCGTCGAGCGCGCCTACGCCCCGCTGATCCACGACGGACTCGTGATGGACAGCGTCAACGGCCGTGCGATCAGCCGGGGGTACCTCACCGGCGACGACCGGCACGTCCTGCGCAGCGACCACTTCCACGGGCAGGGACTGATCGCCGCCATCGCCCTGCTCGCCGAGGGCGCGAGCCCGGCCGAACGCGAGCGCTGGCACGCGCGCGTGAAGGGCTGGATCGAACGGGACACCGTCACCCCCCTCCTCACCGCCCCCCAGTTCGACGTGGCCGATCTCGCCCGGCTGCACGCGGTCGCCGGCTCGCCCGTCGCCGCCGCGCCCGAACCGCCGGGCCACCGCCTGTTCCCGGCCATGGACCGTGCCGTCCACCGCCGGCCCCGCTTCACCGCCGGCCTCTCCATGGCCAGCGACCGCATCACCTACTACGAGTGCGGCAACGGCGAGAACCCGCGCGGCTGGCACACCGGCGCCGGCATGCTCCTGTGGTGGGCGGCGGGCGAGCCCACCGACCAGTACACGGACTGGTTCTGGCCGACCGTCGACTGGTACCGGCTGCCCGGCACCACCGTCTCCACCCGACGCCTCGCCGACCGCGCGGGCGGCGAGTGGGGCGCCTCCCGCCCCGGCGTCCGGTGGGTCGGCGGCACCACGGACGGCACGTACGCGGCGATCGGACAGCACGTCAAAGGGCTCGGCTCCACACTGGAAGCACGCAAGTCCTGGTTCTGCGCCGACGACGCCGTCATCTGCCTGACCGCCGGGATCACCTGCGCTGACGGCGTGCCGGTCGAGACCGTCGTCGACAACCGCAACCTGGGGGAGGGCGGCACCCAGGCCTTCGTCCGCGGGGACGGCTGGGCCCATCTGGAGGGGCACGGCGGCTGGGTGTTCCCCGCCACCGGCCACGGCCCCCGGCCCGGCCGCCCGGAGCTGAAGGCGCTGCGCGAGGACCGCACGGGCGCCTGGTCCGACATCAACACCACCAGCTCGCCCGAGCGCCGCACCCGGCGCTGGCAGACCCTCTGGATCGACCACGGCACCGACCCGGCCGACGCCTCCTGCGCGTACGTCCTCATGCCCGGCGCCTCCCGCCGGGCCGTCGCCGCGCGCGCCGCCGACCGGCACTGGACGACGGTCCTCGCCAACGACGCCGGCCGCCAGGCGGTCTCCGTGCCCTCGCTCGGCCTGCTCGCCGCCACCTTCTGGCGGGCCGGTACGGCAGGACCCCTCACCGCGTCGGCCGGCGCGAGCGTGCTGGTCCGCCGTCAGGGCCGTACCGCTACGCTCTGCGTGAGCGAGCCGCCGCGCACCGGCGAGCCGCTGGAGATCGTCTGGGACACCCGGGGCCGTCCGGTGGACCGCGTGCTGCGGGCCGACGACACGGTCGAGGTGGTCGGGCGAGGCGCCCATCTGGGTCTGCGTGTCACTCCGGGGAAGGCATGTGCCACCCATGAATGTGAGGTGGCTCTCGCACCCTGACTTTGTGTGACCTCTACAACGCCGATCCCCTCTGAGCAGTCGGAAAGGCTGCACGGGGCCGAGGTTCTGTTCAGTGGTACCAGGAAAACGGGCCGGAGACTGTACGGAGTCGACGGCTCGCTTTCCTTGGTGTCCTTCGTAAGGTCGCTACATGACCGTTTTGGAAGAGACGACGGGTGAGCCCACCGGCGAGCCGGCTGACGCGCGCGGCCGGGTCGCCGAGCTGCACGGGATCCGTGCGCAGGCGGTGGCGGGGCCGAGCGAGAAGGCGACCGCGGCGCAGCACGCGAAGGGCAAGCTGACGGCGCGGGAGCGGATCGAGCTGCTCCTGGACGCGGGGTCCTTCCAGGAGGTCGAGCAGCTGCGCCGGCACCGGGCGTCCGGCTTCGGCCTGGAGTCCAAGAAGCCGTACACCGACGGTGTGGTCACCGGGTGGGGCACGGTGGAGGGCCGTACGGTCTTCGTGTACGCCCACGACTTCCGGATCTTCGGCGGCGCGCTGGGCGAGGCCCACGCGACGAAGATCCACAAGATCATGGACATGGCGATCGCGGCGGGTGCGCCGCTGGTGTCGCTGAACGACGGTGCGGGCGCCCGGATCCAGGAAGGCGTCTCGGCGCTGGCCGGGTACGGCGGCATCTTCCAGCGCAACACGAAGGCGTCGGGCGTCATCCCGCAGATCAGCGTGATGCTCGGCCCGTGCGCGGGCGGTGCGGCCTACAGCCCGGCGCTGACGGACTTCGTGTTCATGGTCCGTGAGACCTCGCAGATGTTCATCACCGGTCCGGACGTGGTCAAGGCCGTCACGGGCGAGGAGATCACGCAGAACGGGCTGGGCGGCGCGGACGTGCACGCCGAGACGTCGGGCGTGTGCCACTTCGCCTACGACGACGAGGAGACCTGCATCGCCGAGGTCCGCTACCTCCTCTCCCTGCTCCCGCAGAACAACCGCGAGAACCCGCCCCGCGTGGAGTGCTCCGACCCCGCCGACCGCCGCTCCGACGTGCTCCTCGACCTGGTCCCGGCCGACGGCAACCGGCCGTACGACATGGCCAAGGTGATCGAGGAGATCGTCGACGACGGCGAGTACCTGGAGGTCCACGAGCGCTGGGCGCGCAACATCGTCTGCGCGCTGGCCCGGATGGACGGCCAGGTCGTCGGCATCATCGCCAACCAGCCGCAGGTCCTCGCCGGTGTCCTCGACATCGAGGCGAGCGAAAAAGCTGCGCGCTTTGTCCAGATGTGTGACGCTTTTAACATCCCGATCGTCACTCTGCTGGACGTACCGGGGTTCCTGCCCGGTGTCGACCAGGAGCACGGCGGGATCATCCGGCACGGCGCGAAGCTGCTGTACGCGTACTGCAACGCCACCGTGCCGCGGATCTCGCTGATCCTGCGCAAGGCGTACGGAGGTGCGTACATCGTGATGGACTCCCAGTCGATCGGCGCGGACCTCACGTACGCCTGGCCGACCAACGAGATCGCGGTGATGGGCGCGGAGGGCGCGGCCAACGTCATCTTCCGCCGTCAGATCGCCGACGCTCCCGACCCCGAGGCCATGCGGCAGAAGATGGTCAAGGAGTACAAGGCCGAGCTGATGCACCCCTATTACGCCGCCGAGCGCGGTCTCGTGGACGACGTCATCGACCCGTCCGAGACCCGGGAGGTCCTCATCCGCTCGCTGGCGATGCTGCACACCAAGCACGCCGACCTGCCCTCCCGCAAGCACGGCAACCCGCCGCAGTGACCGCGACGGCCGCCGTCACCCGGCGGACGTGCCGCGGTCATTCCGCGGACCCCTCAGCCACGGAGACTGACACCATGGACATGCCTGACATCCGCGTCGAGAAGGGCCACGCCGAGCCCGAGGAAGTCGCCGCCCTGACGGCCATACTCCTGGCCCGCGCGGCGGCCCGCCCCGCCGAGACCGCCCCGGCCCACCGCGGCCGCCCCCGGGCCGGCTGGCGCCGCCTGGAGCGCGAGAACGGCTTCCGCGCCCCGCACAGCTGGCACTGACCCGCACCGCGACGAAGGGCCCCTCTCCTTGGGAGAGGGGCCCTTCGTCGTCGTCCTGCGCGGTGCGGCCGCTACCGGAGCCGGGCCATGAGCGCGTGCTCGACCAGCGTGATCAGCGTCGACTTGGCGTCGGCGCGGTGGCGGGCGTCGGTGGTGATGATCGGGGTGTCCGGGCCGATCTGCAGGGCCTCGCGGACCTCGTCGGGACCGTAGGGCTGGTTGCCGTCGAAGCCGTTGAGGGCGATGACGAACGGCAGCCCGCTGTTCTCGAAGTAGTCGACGGCGGGGAAGCAGTCGGCGAGCCTCCGCGTGTCGACCAGCACGACGGCGCCGATCGCACCGCGGACCAGGTCGTCCCACATGAACCAGAAGCGGTCCTGGCCGGGGGTGCCGAACAGGTAGAGGATGAGGTCCTGGTCGAGGGTGATGCGGCCGAAGTCCATGGCCACCGTCGTGGTGGTCTTGTCCCCGGTGTGGGTGAGGTCGTCGATGCCCGCCGACGCTGACGTCATGACGGCCTCTGTGCGCAGCGGGTTGATCTCCGAGACGGCGCCGACGAACGTGGTCTTGCCCACGCCGAAGCCGCCCGCCACCACGATCTTCGCGGAGGTGGTGGAGCGACTCTGAGAAACCGGCCCTCCGCTAGAGCTTGCGAAGTCCACTGAGCACCCTTTCGAGCAGTGTCACGTCTGGCTGGCCGCCGGCGTTCTCGTCGCCGCCGGGCTGATGGATGGCGACCAGGCCCGCCTCCGCCAAGTCGGCGACGAGGATCCTGGCCACGCCGAGAGGAATCGTCAGCAGGGCCGAGATCTCGGCCACCGACTTGATCTCGCGGCACAGATGGCAGATCCGCTGATGTTCGGGCAACTGGCCCTGCATCTGGTGCGGTTGCGCGGTGGTGTGCACCAGGGCCTCGATGGCGAGCTGGTATCGGGGCCTGGTGCGGCCGCCCGTCATGGCGTACGGGCGGACCAGTGGGTTGTTCGACGCCGCGGGCGCCGGCTCAGGGGTGCGTCGCTGCGGCTGCACCGGCTGGATGCGCGGCGCCGGCGGCTGGTCGTACGGCGAAGGGCCGGGGCCCTGCGGGGCGTACGGCTGCTGGTGGTAGGGGGAGGGGTAGGCGTACGGGTTCGGCTGGCCGTCGCCGTGGCCCTGCGCGGGGCCGTACGACCAGTTGCCCGAGGACGAACCGCCTGGGTGTGTTGCCACTCTTACTCCTCCTCCGACTGCGCCTGGCACCCAATTGAGTGGAAGCCGCGTCCCGAAACCTTACGGCCCCGGGACACCGCGACGCACCGTCTGTCTTTCAGTTGAGAAGGCTTCCCTGGAGCTCGGCGCGCAGGTCCGGGGTCAGGACCGTGCCCGCGCGGTCCACCAGAAGGGCCATTTCGTACCCGATGAGACCGATGTCCGCTTCCGGGTGGGCAAGTACGGCGAGGGACGAACCGTCGGAGATGGACATGATGAAGAGGAATCCCCGCTCCATCTCCACAACCGTCTGGTTCACGCTGCCGCCCTCGAAGATGCGCGAGGCACCCGCGGTCAGCGAGGTCAGACCGGAGGCGACGGCCGCGAGCTGGTCGGCACGGTCGCGGGGGAAGCCTTCGGACATCGCCAGAAGGAGTCCGTCGGCGGAGACCACCACGGTGTGGGACACCCCGGGGGTGTTGTCCACGAAGTTGGTGATCAACCAGTTCAGGTTCTGTGCCGCCTGGCTCATCGGGCTCACACTAACGCTCCTGGTTGTAGGTGCTGTCAGGACCACTGTGTTCATTCCTTGTGGCCTGGCCGTTCTTTTCACTTCCTGCGCTGCGTCCCCGCTGTACGCCCTGGCGCAGGTTGCTCAACCTGCCCCGGACGTCCTCGGGGGCGCGGGAGACCTGTGGGCCGCCCTGCGGGGTCGATTCCGCGGTGCCCTCGACCAGGTTGGCCTTGGGTACCCGACGCGGCAGGCCGGAGGAGGTGACCCCGCCCGCCTTGGGCTTCTTGAGCTGCGAGGCCTGCTGCCAGCGCTCGTCGTTGGCCGAACGCCAGCCGCTGCCGCCGCTGCCGCCGGCGGCCGGGTCCGGCGTCTGACGGGGCGCGGACCCCGTGCCGTTCGCACCGCCGGCCGAGGAGCCGCGGCGCGGCAGTCCGGCGTCGGTCAGCCCGTGACCGGCCGGGGAGGCCGGGTCCGGTCCGTCGAAGCCTACGGCTTCCGCGTCCCGCGCGTCAGCGGCCTGCGCCGGTTCCGCTTGCGGAGCGTACTGGTCCGCGTAGTTGTCCGGATAACCGTCCTGCTGCGGCCAGTCGTCCTGGTAGGGCCGGGCCTGGAAACCGGTGTACGCGTCGGCGGCGCCGCCCGTCTGCTCCTGCTGCCCCGGCTCCGCATAGGCGGCCGGATCCGGGTAGCCGGCGTCCGTCGCGTATCCGCCGTTTCGCGGCACACCGCCGTCCGGCGCGTAGTACGTCTGCTCGTACGACGGCTGCCCCTGCGGCTCGTACGCCGTCTGCTGCTGCTCCTGGTAGACCGTGCGCTGGTCGTAACCGGGCTGCTGCGGCGGGAAGGCCGTCCCGCCGGTGTCGTACGCCTGCTGCTGCCCCGTGTCGTACGGCTGCTGCTGTCCGGCGCCGTACGGCTGCTGCTGTCCGGTGTCGTACGCCTGCTGCAGGCCGGCGGCGTCGTCGGCGTGGGCGGGTGCCCCGTGCGCGGCCGCCTGGTCCGGCGTCTGGCCCTCCAGGGTCGCCCGGCGCTCCTCGCGCTTGAGGGAGCGGCCGACCGGGTCCAGGTCCCGGATGTCGTCGGGCACCTCGCCGTAGCGGCTGTCGTCGAAGCCGAGTTCCGCGGCCGTGCGCATCGGCGGAAGCTGGCTCCGGCCGAAGTCCTCGCCCTGGAACTGCTGCTCGGGGATGATCTGCGGCACGGTGAACTCGCCGCCGTCCACGCCCTGTTCGCCGCCGCCGCCGTGCGTGATGGCGTCGGGCAGCATGACCAGCGAGGTGGTTCCGGCCTGCTCGCCGGAGGGGCGCAGCTGGACCCGGATGTCGTGCCGGTCGGCGAGGCGGCCGACCACGAACAGGCCCATGCGCTGGGAGATCGCGACGTCCACGGTGGGCGGGTTGGCCAGCTTGTGGTTGATGTCCGCGAAGTCCTCGGCGGTCAGGCCGATGCCCTTGTCGTGGATCTCGACCATGACCCGGCCGTCCGGCAGCCGGGTCGCGGTGACGCGGACCTTGGTCTGCGGCGAGGAGAACGTGGTGGCGTTCTCCAGCAGCTCGGCCAGCAGGTGCACGAGGTCGGTGACGGCCCGGCCGTGGATCTCGGCCTCCGGGACACCGGCCAGCTCGATGCGCTCGTACTGCTCCACCTCGGAGGAGGCGGCGCGTAGCACGTCGACCAGCGGGACCGGCTGGTCCCAGCGGCGGCCGGGCTCCTCGCCCGCGAGGACCAGGAGGTTCTCGCCGTTGCGGCGCATACGGGTGGCCAGGTGGTCCAGGCGGAAGAGGTTCTCCAGCTGGTCCGGGTCGGCCTCGTTGTTCTCCAGGTCGGTGATCAGGGTCAGCTGGCCCTCGATCAGCGACTGGTTGCGGCGCGAGAGGTTGGTGAAGATGGCGTTGATGTTGCCCCGCAGCAGGGCCTGCTCGGCGGCGAGCCGGACGGCCTCGCGGTGCACCTGGTCGAAGGCGCGGGCGACTTCGCCGATCTCGTCGGTCGAGGTGATCGGGATCGGCGCGACCCGGGTGTCGACCCGGCCGGGGTCGGTGCGGGAGAGCTGGTCGACCAGCATCGGCAGGCGCTGCTCGGCGATGCCGAAGGCGGCGTTGCGCAGCCGGCGCATGGAGCGGCTCATCTGGCGGGCCACCAGGCCGGCCAGGAGGAAGGCGGCGAGCAGGGCGACGACGACGACGGCACCGGTGACGAACGTCGACTGTCTGGCGTCGTCGGCGATACCGGCGGCCTCGTTCACCGCGGTGTCGGCCATGTCCGACTCGATCTTGCGGTAGGCGTCGAACTTGAGGGTGTTGACGGCCCACCAGTTCTGCGCGGTGACGCCCTTGGCGGCCAGTGCCTGGCGGGTGGCGGGACCGGTGTCCTTCAGCGTGGCGAGCGCCGTGACCATCTTCTGCGGGTCGGACGGCGGGGGCACGTAGCCGGCGTCCTTGCCCTTGGCGTCCTGCGCCATCTCGGCGGCCCTGGTCTGGATGTCCTTCTTCTGCGCGTCCAGCTTGTCCGCGTCGGCCTGGGTGCCGCCGCCGAGGTACTCCTCGACGGCGATGTTCTCCAGGTAGGCGTAGGAGGACAGGGCGATGCGCTGGCTGGCCAGGTTGCCGTCGTCCGGGCCCGGCTTGATCAGCAGGTGCATGCCGATCGAGCGTTCCAGCGACAGGGCCGCCTTGGTCAGGGAGATGGCGTAGACCGTGCGGCCGTAGGAGGTGATGTTGCCGGTGCCCAGGCCCAGCTCGTTGGCGAACTCCATCAGCGGGTGCGCGACCTGGACGTAGCCCTCCTCGGTCTGCACGCCGTTCAGCTTGGAGGTGTACGCGGCGGCGCGCAGCGACCGCAGCTGCGGCTCGGTCTCCCGGAACAGCTTCAGCCGGCGCTCCAGGCCGGCCTTGTGCGGCATGTTCTCGGCGGCCTTGTCGAAGGCGTCGGCGGCCTGGTCGGTGAGGTGCCGGGCCTGGGCGACGGCCGAGTCGTTCGGACCCTTGCCCTGGAGCAGGGGAGCGGCGCTGGTGTCGCGCTCGTTGTAGAGCGCGTTGGCGTAGGTCAGCGAGGCCCGCACCAGGCGTGCGGTGTTCTCGGCGTCCTGCGCGTCCTGCCAGGTGTCGATGGAGCTCTTGACCTGGAAGCCGCCCATGACGAGGCCGACCAGCACGGGTATGAGCAGGATCGCGTTCAGCCGGGTGGGCACCCGCCAGTTGCGCGGGGAGAGGCGCCCGCCGCTCGGCGTGGGAGTGGCGGCCGGCTCCGAACCGGGCACGTGTGCCGGCGCCGCGCCGCGCTGCGGCGGGGTGAAGTTGCCCCGTGCCGACGGCTCGGGGCCGTTCTTGCTTCGCCTCACTCGACCAACAACCTCTCGGCGGCCGGCACCCAACTGTTGTGCCGCAGTGTCTCAGAGCCCCGTCCGGCGCGGACGGACATCAGGACCGGAGGGAACCGGGGTACCGATGAGTACGTCTTCGACCATGGGGCAGTTCAGGCATTCCAGCACGCCGACATGCGCTCTTCCAAACAGTGGAAACCACCGATTCGAAGTGATGTAAGTCCCAGATAAAACGGTCATAAAGAGCGAGCCGCGTCAAATGGCGGGATGCTCATGTGCGCAGCGAGACCACATGTGTGCGACGCGTGGCGGTGCCACCCGATTCCTCTGCCGAAACGTTATGAACACCGGGGCCGGCCGTGTCCAAGGACACAGCCGGCTCCGGTGCGTCTACGGCAACTGCCGTACAGCCCTGCCGACTTGGGCGCTATGCGAAATGTGTCCCGGTGTTACCTCAGCCTGGCCATGAGCGCGTGCTCGACCAGCGTGATCAGCGCCGACTTGGCGTCCGTGCGGTGCCGGGCGTCGGTCGTGATGATCGGTGCGTCGGGCCCGATCTGCAGCGCCTCGCGGACCTCGTCCGGCGTGTACGGCTGCTGGCCGTCGAAGCCGTTGAGGGCGATGACGAACGGCAGCCCGCTGTTCTCGAAGTAGTCGACCGCGGGGAAGCAGTCGGCCAGGCGCCGGGTGTCCACGAGCACCACCGCGCCGATCGCACCCCGCACCAGGTCGTCCCACATGAACCAGAACCGGTCCTGGCCGGGGGTGCCGAACAGGTACAGGATCAGGTCCTGGTCGAGCGTGATGCGGCCGAAGTCCATGGCCACCGTCGTGGTGGTCTTGTCCCCGGTGTGCGTGAGGTCGTCGATGCCCGCCGAGGCGGACGTCATCACGGCCTCGGTGCGCAGCGGGTTGATCTCCGAGACGGCACCGACGAAGGTCGTCTTGCCGACGCCGAAACCACCCGCCACCACGATCTTCGCGGAGGTGGTGGCCCGGCCCCCGTCAGAGCTTGCGAAGTCCACTGAGCACCCTTTCGAGCAGCGTCACATCCGGTGCGCCGCCGTTGTTCTCGTCGCCGCCCGGCTGGTGGATGGCCACCAGACCGGCCTCGGCCAGGTCCGCGACGAGGATCCGCGCCACACCCAGCGGCATCGCCAGGAGCGCCGACACCTCGGCGACGGATTTCACCTCGCGGCACAGATGGCAGATCCGCTGGTGCTCCGGGAGCAGTCCCATCAGCGCTGCCGGGTCGGCCGTGGTGCTGATCAGCGCCTCGATGGCGAGCTGGTAGCGCGGCCGGGTCCGGCCGCCGGTCATCGCGTACGGACGAACCAGCGGCTGGTCGCCCTCGTCCCCGTACGGCTCGGCGTACGGATCATGATGGGCGGTGGGCGGGGTCATGAATCCTCCGGGCGGGACAGCAAGTCGGTCGGGCAAGCCGTCGGACGGGGCCGGTGGGGGGATTGTGGCGGCCGGACGGTGATTTGGTGACGCGGGTGGTGCCGGGGCCGGTCAGTGGAGCAGACTGCCCTGTAGTTCGGCGCGCAGGTCAGGCGTGAGGACTGCCCCCGCGCGGTCGACGAGCAGCGCCATCTCGTAGCCGACGAGGCCGATGTCGCACTCCGGGTGGGCCAGTACCGCGAGGGACGACCCGTCCGAGATGGACATCAGGAACAGAAAGCCGCGCTCCATCTCCACGACCGTCTGCGCCACGTTGCCACCCTCGAAGATCCGGGATGCCCCGGCGGTCAGCGAGGTGAGGCCGGACGCGACGGCGGCGAGCTGGTCGGCACGGTCGCGCGGGAAGCCTTCGGACATCGCCAGAAGGAGTCCGTCCGCGGACACCACGACGGTGTGGGACACCCCCGGGGTGTTGTCCACGAAGTTGGTGATCAACCAGTTGAGGTTCTGTGCCGCCTGGCTCATCGGGCTCAACTAACGCTCCTGCTGGTGAGTGGGGCTCGGGAAGCTGCCCGTCTGGCCGGTACCGGCCTGACGACCCTGTGCGATGCCCCGACGGAGATTGGTCAGCCGGCCGCGTACCTCGTCGGGCGAACGCGAGACCTGCGGACCGTTCTGGTGCTGTTGCTGCTGAGCCGTGCCCGGGACGAGGTTCGCCCTGGGCACCCGGCGCGGCAGGCCGGAGGTGGTGACGCCGCCCGCGGCCGGCTGCCGTACGCGTTCTGCCTGCCGGACGAGTTCGTCGTTCGGCGAGCTGCGCCAGGCGGAGGTTGCGGGACGCTGGGGGGCGGAAGGCTCCTGGGGGGCCGCGGGCGCCTGCGGGGCCTGCGGCTGCGGGGGCTGGGCGCCCGCCTGCTGCTGTTCACCGCGGAACCAGTTGGTCTCCAGGGTGTCGTACAGCGGCGTGCGGCCGTCGCCCGGGCCCGCGGCCGGCGGCAGCGCCCACCCGTCGCCCTGACCGCGCTGCTCGTCGGGCCGCTGCTGCGGGGCCTGCGGACGCGGAGCGCCGAAGTCGGCCGGGCCGGACGGCTGGGGACGCTCGAACTGGCCCGTGGCCGACGGGTCCTGACGGCCCGGCAGCGACGGCCGGCCCGCACCGTCCTGACCCGCCTGCGGGAACTGGCCCGTGGAGCCGTTGTCGTAGCCCTGTGCCGCCGGGAACTGCCCGGTGGAGCCGTTGTCGTAGCCCTGCACGGCGGGGAACTGGCCCGTGGAGCCGGCGTCGTAGCCCTGCGGGGCGGCGAACTGGCCCGTGGAACCGTTGTCGTAGCCCTGTGCCGCCGGGAACTGCCCGGTGGAGCCGTTGTCGTAGCCCTGCACGGCGGGGAACTGGCCCGTGGAGCCGTTGTCGTAACCCTGCGGGGCGGCGAACTGGCCCGTGTCCGACGGGTTGCCCGGTGCCGCACCCGGCGCGTTGTGCTGCCCCGGGTTCTGCGGGGCCGGCGCCGCCTGGCCGAAGATGTCCGAGCGGACGAACGAACCCGTGTTCTGCCCGGCGTCCCCCGCCGGTGCCGGGAACTGCCCGGTGGACTGCGGGTCGTTCGCCTGCGGACGCCGCGCGTCGAAACCGGGCCGGGCGAAGCCCGCCGGGTCCGCCGCCGCGCCGGGGGCCTGACGGCTCTCCGGCCCGGGGAGCACCGGCATCTCGGCCGTGGCGCCCGGACCCTGGTGGTCCTCGATGCGCGGCATGCGCGAGGTCTGCGCCTGCTCCGCCTCGTCGTGGCCGCGGGGGGCGTCGAGGGCGGCCGGTCCTGCCGCGTTCTCGTTGCCCCAACTCGGCGTTCTCGGCTGCGGGTTGCCGCCCGGCAGCTCCGCGCGCGGACCACCGCGCGACGGCAGCTGCGGCTGCCTGCCCTGCTCGCCGCCCTCGGCCCGCCGCGGGGGCAGCCCGCCGCGTCCGCCGCCGAAGACGTCCGTCCGGCCGCCGTCGGCGAAGCCCTGCTGCTCACCGGTGCGCCGGCCGTCGCCGGAACCGGGACGCCCCTCGCCCTGCCGTCCGTCGCCGAAGCCCTGGGGGCCGCCGGCGCCCGCACGGCCGCCGCCCGGTTGCTGACCCTCACCGAAGGCCTGCCGTCCGTCACCGAAGCCCTGGGGGGCACCGGGGCCCGCCTGCAGACCCTGCGGCCCGCCCGGCGCGCGGCCGCCGAAGCCGGACCCGGCACCCGCCGGTTCCGGACGGCCCTGCTGGGGCCGGCCTTGCTGCGGCAGGCCAGGACCCTGCGGCCCGCGCGCTCCGCCCGGACCGGCGGGGCCGCCCTGACGGCCGCCCGTACCGGGCAGCGCGGCCCGCGGACCCTGGCCGGCACCGACCTGGCCGCGCTGGGCACCGGGGCCGAGCCGGCCCGCGCCGCCCGCCGGACCGCCCTGCTGGCCGTTCTGGCGCCGCGCCGCCGCCGCGCCCGCCGCGGCGGCCGCTGCCGCCGGGCCGCCCGCGGACGGGCCGCCGGGCTTGCCGGGGGCCGGCTTCTTGCCGCCCTGGGCGACGTCCACCGGCAGCATGACCAGCGCCGTCGTACCGCCGGAGTCCGACGGACGCAGCTGGATGCGGATGCCGTGCCGCTGGGAGAGCCGGCCGACCACGAAGAGGCCCATGCGGCGGGAGACGGAGACGTCCACGGTGGGCGGCGAGGCGAGCCGCTCGTTGATCGCGGCGAGATCCTCGGGGGAGAGGCCGATGCCGGTGTCGTGGATCTCGATCAGGACGCGGCCGTCGGGCAGCGCGTGACCGGTGACTTTGACCTTGGTCTGCGGCGAGGAGAACGAGGTCGCGTTCTCCAGCAGCTCGGCGAGCAGGTGCACGAGGTCGTTGACGACGCGGCCGGCGACCTCGGTGGTCGGTACGGAGGCCAGCTCGATGCGCTCGTACTGCTCCACCTCGGAGGCGGCGGCGCGCAGCACGTCGACCAGCGGGACCGGACGGGTCCAGCGCCGGCCCGGCTCCTCGCCCGCGAGGACGAGGAGGTTCTCGCCGTTACGGCGCATACGGGTGGCGAGGTGGTCGAGCTTGAACAGCGAGGACAGCTGGTCCGGGTCGGCCTCGCGGGACTCCAGCTCGGAGATGAGCGAGAGCTGGCGCTGGATCAGACCCTGGGAGCGGCGCGAGAGGTTGGTGAACATCGCATTGACGTTGCCCCGCAGCAGGGCCTGCTCGGCGGCGAGGCGGACCGCCTCGCGGTGCACCTCGTCGAAGGCCGCGGCCACCTGGCCGATCTCGTCCCGGGAGTGCACACCGACCGACTCCACGGACGTGTCGACGTCCTGCGGGTCGGACTCGGACAGCTGCTTGACCAGCTCGGGCAGACGGTCCTGGGCGACCTTGGTCGCGGTGTCCTGGAGCCGGCGCAGCGAGCGGATCATGGAGCGGGCCACGACGAAGGCGCCGACCAGCGACACACCGAGGACGAGGAGGATCAGCGCACCGGAGATGATGGCGTCGCGCTCGGTGGCGCTGCGCAGCTCACGGGCCTTCTGTTCCATCTCCTCGAGCAGCGTGTGCTCGATCTTCTTCATCTGCTCGATCTTCGTCGAGCTGTCGTCCACCCAGTCGCGGTAGGAGCGCTTGGTCTGCTGGTCAAGACCGGTGCTGCTGTCCAGGGCGCGCTTGGCGTAGGTGTCCGCCGACTGGATGGTCGGGTTGCCCTCCTCCATGGGCTTGATCAGCTCTTCCGCACCGTCGCCGTAGATGTTGCGGAAGCTGTTGATCTCGGAGGTCTGGCTGTCGAGCGCCGACTGCGCGTACAGCCGGTCGTTCTCGGAGAGGTTGGCCGCGGAGGTGTTGTTGGCGGGCAGCGCGGCGGCGATGACGGCACGCTGGATGGAGGCGTACTCCTTGGCGGAGGAGAACGCGGACAGCGCGCGGGTGCGCTGGATCATCTCCGGGTTGCTGGTCGCCTCGGCCATGTCCTGGGAGAGGCTGAGCAGCTCGGTGATGAGCCGGTGGTAGGCCTCGACGGTCTGGGTCGAGTTCTTCTCGTGCGCGTACGCCGTCTTGCGGATGCTGCCGAGGTGGTTCAGCTCGCTGGCGAGGCCGACGAGCGTCTCGCGGACACCCTGGAGGTTGCCGCCCTTGCTGGCGCTGTCGATCTCCTCGGAGGCGGCGAGGAAGTTCTCCGTGGCCCGGTCGGTCTTGTCCCGGAAGCCCTTGACGGTGATCGCGCTCGCGCTGGAGGGGTGCGACAGCGGACCGGCGGACTGGTCGCGCTCCTCCTGGAGCGCGGCGGCCAGCTCGGTGGCCTGCTTGGTCATGTCCGTCAGCAGCTTCATGTTGTCGAGCTGCTGGATGTCGTCCAGGTTCTGGTTGATGCGCAGCGCACCGAGGGTGGTGGCCGCGATCACGGGGAGCGCGAGCAGCGACACCAGGCGGGTGGAGATGCGCCAGTTGCGCAGGGCCACGCGGGAGCCGGGGCCGACGGGGGCCGGGCTCTTGGCGGGCTTGGCCGCCGGGGCTGCTTCCGGCTTCGCCGAGGCCGAGGGTGCTGCACCGCCGGAGCGCGCGGCGCCGTCGCCGGACGGGGCGGGGCCCTGGTTCTGGGCGTGCTGGGGCGAGGAACTGACGGCCTTGGGGCCAGTCCCGCCGTGCGGCTCCGGCTCCGCCGAAGCGCTGCCATCCCTCTTGAAACGTCCCTGCACTAGCGTCGCAACCTCTGGACCAGGCGCCTTTCCACGTGAGCGGAAAGGCGGTGTCGGCGTCGTGGGAAGCGCCCTGAAAACGCTCCCCGGTGGTCGTGAGTGACCGGCGCTGGTTCCCCCTATCTCGCCGCCCACTCGGCGCTGCGTTGCGCCCCCTGCGCGCCGGCTCGATCCCGCGGCGGTCCGTGGCATTCCAGCACAGTGCAGGATCTCCAACAAGGCATGTGGGCCAGCCTGTGACCTCTGTGACAGCGCGTGAGGAGCGGGTTACGAGATGTGGAAAGTGACCTCCCCCATACCGGACATATCTCTACGAGCCGATGAGCCGTCACAGGTGTCCCAGTCGCCATGATCGGGAGCGGAATGACGGCTTCAGGTGGTTAATGTCCGTTTTACCGGGGCGAACCTCGACCAGGAATTGTCCGGATTGTCGAGGGTGCCGTGAGCAAACTCACATGGAGATCACGGTCTCTTCACGCCTTCGGCCGGGAATTGCACGTTTAGCCTGACGCTTTACATAAGGCGTGCAACTGCCCACCCGCGCCCGCGCGGGGGTCCCGAGGCCCTCCAGGCGCCTGTACACGACAAGGTCTGCTACCACCGTGAAGACGACGATGATGTTCCGCACCATAGCCAACCCCCGGCGCACCACGCTGGCGCACCTGGAGGACGCCGAAGCGCTGGAGACGCCCCAGCTGCCGGAACACCCCGTCTCCCTGCCCGCCCAGACCGCCAACCCCCGGCGCACCGTCCTCATGGAGATCCCGGTCGCGGCCACGGCCGCGGAATAGCCGGTCACGGCAGCGGAACGGCCGGCCGTGGTCACGGCCGCCGGGCGGACCGCCCCCGGGGCGGCCGCCGGGCGAAGCGGCGCCGCCGCCGGAGAGCCACCGCGGGACAGGGGCGCCCCCTCACGAAGGGGTGCCCCTTCGTCATGTGCGCACCTGCCGTGCCGCACCGCGATGCGCGAGGCGCGGGCCGCCCGCCGCGTTAGCCTGGAGCGTCAGACTCCAGCCAGCTCAGTCAAGGGGCCAAGCAACCCGTGCGCATCGCCAGGTTCTCCATCGACGGGAACGTCGCCTTCGGCGCGGTCGAGGGCGACCAGCCGGACCAGCTCGTCCTCGACATCATCAAGGGCATCCCGTTCGCGGACTTCGAGCTCTCCGGCACCAAGGTGCCGCTGAGCAAGGTGCGGCTGCTGCCGCCGGTGCTGCCCAACAAGGTCGTCGCCTTCGGCCGCAACTACGCCGAGCACGCCCGCGAACTCGGCAACGAGGTGCCCGACGCCCCGTTCGCCTTCTTCAAGCCCTCCACCTCGGTGATCGGCCCCGGCGACCCCGTCCAGTACCCCTCCTTCACCGAGGAACTGCACCACGAGGCCGAGCTGGCCGTCGTCATCGGCCGCATGTGCCGCGAGGTCCCGCGCGACCGCGTCAAGGACGTGATCCTCGGCTACACCTGCGCCAACGACATCACCGCCCGCGACGTCCAGCGGCGCGAGAAGCAGTGGGCCCGGGCCAAGGGCTTCGACAGCTCCTGCCCGCTCGGCCCCTGGGTGGAGACGGACCTCGACCTCGCCGCCGCGGCCGACCTGACCATCCAGCTCACCGTCAACGGCGAGCAGCGGCAACTGGGCCGCACCAGCGAGATGATCCACCCCATCGAGGATCTGATCGTCAACATCTCCGAGGCCATGACGCTGCTCCCCGGCGACGTGATCCTCACGGGCACCCCGGCAGGGGTCGGCCCCCTCAGCGTCGGCGACGAGGTCGCCGTCACCATCGAAGGCATCGGCACTCTCACCAACAAGGTTGTCAAGCGTGGCTAGCGCACCCTCCCCCAAGCTCTCGGCTCCGCTCGAGCAGGGGGTACCCCCCCGCGTCCGTTTCTGCCCCTCGCCCACCGGTAACCCCCACGTGGGCCTGGTCCGCACCGCCCTGTTCAACTGGGCCTTCGCGCGCCACCACCAGGGCACCCTGGTCTTCCGCATCGAGGACACCGACGCGGCCCGCGACTCCGAGGAGTCGTACCAGCAGCTGCTGGACTCGATGCGCTGGCTGGGCTTCGACTGGGACGAGGGCCCCGAGGTCGGCGGCCCGCACGCGCCGTACCGCCAGTCGCAGCGCATGGACCTCTACAAGGACGTCGCCCAGAAGCTCCTGGACGCCGGCCACGCCTACCGCTGCTACTGCTCCCAGGAGGAGCTGGACAGCCGCCGCGAGGCCGCCCGCGCCGCCGGCAAGCCCTCCGGCTACGACGGCCACTGCCGTGAGCTGAGCGCCGAGCAGGTCAGGCAGTACGAGGCCGAGGGCCGCGCCCCGATCGTCCGCTTCCGCATGCCCGACGAGACGATCACCTTCGACGACCTGGTGCGCGGAGAGATCACCTACCTCCCCGAGAACGTCCCGGACTACGGCATCGTCCGCGCCAACGGCGCCCCGCTGTACACGCTCGTCAACCCGGTCGACGACGCCCTCATGGAGATCACCCACGTCCTGCGCGGCGAGGACCTGCTCTCCTCCACCCCGCGCCAGATCGCCCTGTACAAGGCGCTGATCGAGCTGGGCGTCGCCAAGGAGATCCCCGCCTTCGGCCACCTGCCCTACGTCATGGGCGAGGGCAACAAGAAGCTCTCCAAGCGCGACCCGCAGTCCTCGCTCAACCTCTACCGCGAGCGCGGCTTCCTGCCCGAGGGCCTGCTCAACTACCTCTCCCTGCTGGGCTGGTCGCTCTCCGCCGACCAGGACGTCTTCTCGGTCGAGGAGATGGTCGCGGCCTTCGACATCAAGGACGTCAACCCCAACCCGGCCCGCTTCGACCTCAAGAAGTGCGAGGCGATCAACGCCGACCACATCCGCCTGCTCGACGTGAAGGACTTCACCGAGCGCTGCGCGCCCTGGCTGAGGGCCCCCTTCGCCCCCTGGGCGCCCGAGGACTTCGACCAGGCCAAGTGGCAGGCCATCGCCCCGCACGCGCAGACCCGCCTGAAGGTGCTCTCCGAGATCACCGACAACGTCGACTTCCTCTTCCTGCCCGAGCCCGTCTTCGACGAGGCGAGCTGGACGAAGGCGATGAAGGAGGGCAGCGACGCGCTCCTGCGCACGGCCCGCGAGAAGCTCCAGGCGGCCGACTGGACGTCCCCGGACTCCCTGAAGGAGGCCGTCCTGGCCGCCGGCGAGGCGCACGGCCTCAAGCTCGGCAAGGCGCAGGCCCCGGTCCGTGTCGCCGTCACCGGCCGCACGGTCGGCCTGCCGCTCTTCGAGTCCCTGGAGGTCCTGGGCCGGGAGAAGACCCTGGCCAGGATCGACGCGGCCCTGACGAGGCTGGCGGCCTAGCGGGCCAGGAAGGAGGGGCGGCACCCGGACTCCGGGTGCCGCCCCTCCGCCGTCCCGGCGGACGCGGGCGCGCCGGCCTTCCCTGTTCCGGCGGACGCGGGCGGCCCCCCGGCGTTACCGTCGGATCATGAGCATTCGCGCGGTGGTCTGGGACGTGGACGACACCCTCTTCGACTACACGAGCGCGGACCGCGCGGGCATGCACGCCCACCTGGCGGCCGAGGGACTGCTCGCCGGGTACGGCTCCGCGGAGGAGGCCCTGGTGCGCTGGCGGGAGATCACCGACCGGCAGTGGGCCCGCTTCGCGGCCGGCGAGGTCGACTTCGTCACACAGCGGCGCGACCGCACCCGCGTCTTCCTGGACCTGGACCTCACCGACGCCGAGGCCGACGCCTGGTTCGACCGCTACCTGGCGCACTA
Organism: Streptomyces sp. Xyl84; assembly: GCF_059731885.1. Taxonomy (NCBI): domain Bacteria; kingdom Bacillati; phylum Actinomycetota; class Actinomycetes; order Kitasatosporales; family Streptomycetaceae; genus Streptomyces; species Streptomyces sp. Xyl84. The sequence goes on along the minus strand of NZ_AP029182.1, from coordinate 2,175,507 downwards.
CGAGGCCGCCTGGACGCTCTTCCCGGACGTGCTGCCCGTCCTCGACGCCCTGGCCGCGAGCCACCGGCACGCGGTGCTGTCCAACTCCAGCCTCGTCGTCCAGGACCGCAAACTGCGCGTCCTCGGCGTGCGCGACCGTTTCGAGGCCGTCCTGTGCGCCGCCGAGCTGGGTGTCTCCAAGCCGGAGGCCGGCGCCTTCCTCGCGGCCTGCGACGCCCTGCGCCTGCCTCCGCACGAGGTGGCGTACGTCGGTGACCACCCGGAGATCGACGGACGCGGCGCCGCGGAGGCCGGGTTGCTGTCGGTGTGGATCGACCGCGGCGGGGCCCGCGTGACGCTCGACCCGCCCGCAGGACCGCGCCGCATCGCGTCCCTCTCCGAACTGCCCGCGCTGCTCGGCGCCGATACTCGTTTTGGAGCCCCGTCCACCTTCAGGTAATGTTCTTCCTGCGCCGCGGGGAGCGGGCCGGAAGGCCGGAAACCCGAGGACGCAGTACTAGAACAAGAACCCCCTAGGGGCTTGCGTTCCAGTGGCCTATGGTGTAATTGGCAGCACGACTGATTCTGGTTCAGTTAGTCTTGGTTCGAGTCCAGGTAGGCCAGCTCGCAGACGCTTCAGTCTGCACCAGCGGATCTCATCCGCAAAGCCCCCGTTGTGTAGCGGCCTAGCACGCTGCCCTCTCAAGGCAGTAGCGCCGGTTCGAATCCGGTCGGGGGTACAGATCCATCCCGAGAGGACGGTCAGGGTAGCTCCCGCCGGACTCACGGTGAGAACATCCGGCCGCGGCCGGGTGGGGATCGCTAGGGCCCCCGTTGTGTAGCGGCCTAGCACGCCGCCCTCTCAAGGCGGTAGCGCCGGTTCGAATCCGGTCGGGGGTACTGACTGGTCTAAACCATCATTGGTCTATGGTGTAATTGGCAGCACGACTGATTCTGGTTCAGTTAGTCTTGGTTCGAGTCCAGGTAGACCAGCTCGGACCTGCGGAAACGCAGCGTCCACGCCCCCGTTGTGTAGCGGCCTAGCACGCCGCCCTCTCAAGGCGGTAGCGCCGGTTCGAATCCGGTCGGGGGTACAACACACAAGAAGGGCCCTCCCTCGGGAGGGCCCTTCGGTGTGTCCGGACCCGGATCACCTGCCGTCGAACCGGCGGCGCGACTCCGTCCGTCCCGCCGTACGACGACCAGCCCATCCGCCGCAGGAGTTCGCCCGCGGTTCCGCCCCGGTGGCCGGGCCGCTCTCGTCGGGCGCCGGGCGGTACGGCAGGGCCGACACGGCCGTGCCGAGGCGCTGGTTGGATCGCCCGAGAGCGGGCGGAGGAGGGTGGGGACAGCCGGCAGGAGGGCGCGGCGGTCGCAGCAGTCACGCCCGCCCCGTCCGTCGCGGCGGACGGCGTGCGGGGCGGGCGTGCGGGGTGCAGGGGACAGGGGGTGTACGGCGTCCGCAGAAGGGCCTGCCGCGGCGTTGGGGCCGGTCCTTGCGCGCGGACGCGGGGAGGACAGGGTCAGCCGGAGCGGCGCAGCGCCTCGGAGAGGCGGGCGGCGGCGTCGATGACGGCCTGGGCGTGCATCCGGCCGGGGTGGCGCGACAGGCGCTCGATGGGGCCGGAGACGGACACGGCGGCCACCACGCGGTTCGACGGGCCGCGCACCGGCGCGGAGACGGACGCGACGCCCGGCTCGCGCTCGCCGATCGACTGGGCCCAGCCCCGGCGCCGCACGCCCGACAGGGCCGTCGCCGTGAAGCGGGCTCCCTGCAGACCGCGGTGCAGCCGCTCCGGCTCCTCCCAGGCCATCAGCACCTGGGCTGACGAACCCGCCTTCATGGTCAGCGTCGAACCGACCGGGACCGTGTCCCGCAGGCCGGACAGCCGCTCCGCCGCCGCCACGCAGATGCGCATGTCGCCCTGGCGGCGGTAGAGCTGCGCGCTCTCGCCCGTGACGTCACGGAGGTGGGTGAGCACCGGACCGGCCGTGGCGAGGAGACGGTCCTCACCGGCCGCGGCGGCCAGTTCCGCGAGGCGGGGGCCGAGAATGAAACGGCCCTGCATGTCGCGCGCGACCATGCGGTGGTGCTCCAGGGCCACGGCCAGCCGGTGGGCCGTGGGTCGTGCCAGTCCGGTCGCCGCGACCAGACCCGCGAGGGTGGCCGGACCGGACTCCAGGGCGCTCAGGACAAGGGCTGCCTTGTCCAGGACGCCGACGCCGCTACTGTTGTCCATGAAACGATACTCGCGTCTCACTCTGTGAAACGCAAGTTCAATTTTCCGTGGAACGCGCCACCCTGGAAGACACAGCGGCCCGTGGACCGGCGGGCCCGGCGGCGGCTGCCCTTGAGGGGGGACGCGGGTGCCGCCACCCCAAGATCTAGTTGGGCCGGCGCCCCGTGCGTCCGGCCGGAGGGAAAGCGATGGGTAGGACACTCGCGGAGAAGGTCTGGGACGACCACGTCGTCCGGCGCGCCGAGGGCGAGCCCGACCTCCTCTTCATCGATCTGCACCTGCTGCACGAGGTGACCAGCCCCCAGGCCTTCGACGGCCTCCGCAAGAGCGGGCGCGGTGTGCGCCGGCTCGACCTGACCATCGCCACCGAGGACCACAACACCCCCACCCTCGACATCGACAAGCCCATCGCGGACCCGGTCTCCCGCGCCCAGCTGGAGACCCTGCGCAAGAACTGCGCCGACTTCGGTGTCCGCCTGCACCCGCTGGGCGACGTCGAGCAGGGCGTCGTGCACGTGGTCGGCCCCCAGCTGGGCCTGACCCAGCCCGGCACCACCGTCGTCTGCGGCGACTCGCACACCTCCACGCACGGCGCGTTCGGCGCGCTGGCGTTCGGCATCGGAACGTCCCAGGTGGAGCACGTGCTGGCCACCCAGACGCTGCCGCTGGCCCGACCGAAGACCATGGCGATCACCGTCGACGGCGAACTGCCCGAGGGCGTCACCGCCAAGGACCTGATCCTGGCGATCATCGCGAAGATCGGCACCGGCGGCGGCCAGGGCTACATCCTGGAGTACCGCGGCTCCGCCATCGAGAAGCTCTCGATGGAGGCCCGGATGACCATCTGCAACATGTCGATCGAGGCCGGCGCCCGCGCGGGCATGATCGCCCCCGACGAGACCACCTTCGCCTACCTGAAGGGCCGCCCGCACGCCCCCGAGGGCGCGGACTGGGACGCGGCGGTCGCGTACTGGAAGACGCTGCGCACGGACGACGACGCCGAGTTCGACGCCGAGGTGGTCATCGACGCCGCCGAGCTGTCCCCGTTCGTCACCTGGGGCACCAACCCCGGCCAGGGCGCACCGCTTTCGGCGCGGGTCCCCGACCCGGCTTCGTACGAAGACGCCTCGGAGCGGCTGGCCGCCGAAAAGGCCCTGGAGTACATGGGGTTGGACGCCGGTCAGCCGCTGCGCTCCATCAACGTGGACACCGTCTTCGTAGGCTCCTGCACCAACGGCCGCATCGAGGACCTGCGCGCCGCCGCCGACATCGTGCGGGGCCGCAAAGTCGCCGAGGGCGTACGGATGCTGGTCGTCCCGGGTTCCGCCCGGGTGGGCCTCCAGGCCGTCTCCGAGGGCCTGGACGTGGTCTTCAAGGAGGCCGGAGCCGAGTGGCGGCACGCGGGCTGCTCCATGTGCCTGGGCATGAACCCGGACCAGCTGGCCCCGGGCGAGCGCTCCGCCTCCACCTCCAACCGCAACTTCGAGGGCAGGCAGGGCAAGGGCGGCCGCACCCACCTGGTGTCGCCGCAGGTCGCCGCCGCGACCGCGGTCCTCGGTCACCTGGCCTCCCCGGCCGACCTGTCCGACGCCGACGTCCCCACGCCCGCTGGAGTCTGATCAGTCATGGAAGCATTCACCACGCACACCGGCCGGGCCGTCCCGCTGCGCCGCAGCAACGTCGACACCGACCAGATCATCCCCGCCCACTGGCTCAAGAAGGTCACCCGCGACGGGTTCGAGGACGGGCTGTTCGAGGCCTGGCGCAAGGACCCCGAGTTCGTGCTCAACCGCCCCGAGCGGCAGGGCGCCACCGTCCTGGTCGCCGGCCCCGACTTCGGCACCGGGTCCTCCCGCGAGCACGCCGTCTGGGCGCTGCAGAACTACGGCTTCAAAACCGTGATCTCCTCCCGCTTCGCCGACATCTTCCGGGGCAACTCGCTGAAGAACGGCCTGCTCACGGTGGTGCTGGAGCAGCAGACCGTGGACGCGCTGTGGGAGCTGACCGAGAAGGACCCGACGGCCGAGATCACGGTGGACCTCCAGGCGCGTGAGGTGCGCGCGGAGGGGATCACCGCATCCTTCGAGCTGGACGAGAACTCCCGCTGGCGGCTGCTGAACGGCCTGGACGACATCTCGATCACCCTGCAGAACGAGGACGAGATCGCCGCCTACGAGGCGAAGCGTCCCTCCTTCAAGCCGCGGACCCTCCCGGTCTGACCGAGACGTCGAGTTTCGGCCACGCCGGACGCCGCTGTACCCCCGATCGCCACGATCGGGGGTACAGCCGTTTCCGGGCCCTCCCCTTCCGGCGCGCCGCCGTGCCGAGCGCCAACTTCCCACGTTAGGACGGTGGTTGCCGGGGTACGTGAGGGCCGTGTCCTCGGTCGGCGAGCGGGCCGGAAACCCCGCCGACGGCGGCAGTTGCCCCCTGCGCAGGCGACAACTCGCCCCAGATGGCACAATCTGTGCATGGACAACGACGGCCAACTCGAGCTCTATACGGCGGTCGCGGCCCAGCTCAAGGAAGCGCACCGAAGGGTGCGCGCACTGCAAGTCCCGGAGGGCGTACGGATGGCGCTGACCCGGAAGCTGCTGGTCATTACGGCCGCGGCCAAGCACGATCTCGCCGGTGCGACCAGGCGTCTGGAGCGGTTCACAGCGGACCTCGACGAGGGCCGAATCCCCGGCGGGGAAGGCTGAACAGCCCGAGACCGCCGAGTCCGTTGCGGCACAAGGGTGATTAGCCCGTTTCGTGTTTGATTTGCGGTATATATCTGCCTAACGTGCGAAAAAGCTTGAACACTTTCGTTCCGGCCAGGTCTCCGAAGGGGAAGACGTGAACAAGGCGCAGCTCGTAGAAGCGATTGCCGACAAGATGGGTGGCCGGCAGCAGGCCGCCGACGCCGTCGACGCGGTACTGGACGCCATCGTCCGCGCGGTCGTCGCGGGAGACCGGGTCTCGGTCACCGGCTTCGGGTCCTTCGAGAAGGTGGACCGCCCCGCCCGCTACGCCCGCAACCCGCAGACGGGTGAGCGGGTGCGGGTCAAGAAGACCTCCGTTCCCCGCTTCCGGGCCGGTCAGGGCTTCAAGGACCTGGTGAGCGGCTCGAAGAAGCTGCCGAAGAACGACATCGCGGTGAAGAAGGCCCCCAAGGGCAGCCTGTCCGGCCCGCCCGCCACCATCGCCAAGGCGGTCGGCAAGAAGGCCGCCGCCAAGAAGACCACGGGCGCCGCGAAGAAGGCCGCCGCCAAGAAGACCACGGCGGCGGGTGCCGCGAAGAAGACCACTGCCAAGAAGACGACGGCCGCGGCGAAGAAGGCCACGCCCGCCGCCAAGAAGACCACCGCGGCGGGTGCCGCGAAGAAGACCGCGGCCAAGAAGGCCCCGGCCAAGAAGGCGACGGCGAAGAAGGCCCCGGCCAAGAAGTCGACCGCCCGCAAGACCGCCGCCAAGAAGACCGCCCGCAGCAAGTAGGCGACCGGGTACTCACGCGCCGGGCCGGACTCCCGAGGGAGCCCGGCCCGCGGCATGTGCGGCGGCCGTTCGCCCGATCCCGGCAACCCGGCCGCGTCCGGCGAGGTCAGAAGGTCTGGAGCGTCACCAGCGTGATCCGCAGGCCGCTGCCCTCACCCTCGGTCTCGATCCGCACCCGCTGGCCCGGGCGCAGCAGCCGCAGACCCCCCGCGTCGAACGCCCCGGCGTCGAAGGGCAGGGGTGTGCCGTCGTCCAGGAGCACCTGCCCGCTGCGGCTTTCGGCGTCGTACGTGTATGCGGTGGCCTGCATGACGGCAGCCTACTGCCCCCCTCCGGAGCCCGTCCCTGCCCGGCCTGCCGAACCCGCGGCCTCCCGAGTCCACGACCTTCCGAGTCCACGGCCTCCCGTTCCCCGCTTACCCGGCCTTCCGCTTTCCGGTCTCCCCAGCTCCGGCCTCCCCGTCCCGGTCTCCCGTTCCCGGGACCCCGTTTGTCCCGGGTCGTTCGTCCGTGCCCCGCCCGCTCTCACTGCCCGGCGATCAGCAGCCGTGCCGCCGCGGCCGCCGTGCGCGGGCCGACACCCAGGGCCAGGGCCGCCCGCAGGTCGTCGCCGGTGTCCACGTCCTGGCGTACCGAAGGCACCGCGTCGAGCCGCAGTTCCACCGCCCCGGATTCCCGGTGGCGGCTGCGGGAACCGGTGCCGAAAGCCGGCCGCAATTCCTGGTCCGGGGCGACCGCGAGCAGGGTGGTGCCGATCTGTGCCGCGTCCGCCAGAAATGCGCGCGGGAATTCCGTCGCGGCGTCCAGGACCCGGGCCAGTTCCGCCGGCCGCAGCGCGGGCAGGTCCGCGTTCAGGGCGGCCACCGGACGGGCCCCGCCCGCCGCCCGTACGGTCGCCGCTCCGTGCGCCAGCGCGGCGTTCAGGCCGGCCCGCGGAGCGTCGGGGACGATCCGCGCGCCCAGCACCGCCAGCTCCCGCGCGGCCAGCCGGTCGTCCGTGACGACCGCCACATCCGCGACCGCGGGGCAGTCCAGCGCCGCCGCCACCGTGTCCTGGGCGAAGGCGAGGGCCAGGTGCGGGCGTACACCGTCGTGGGCGGTGTCCGAGAGTCTGCTCTTGGCCCGCGACAGGGGCTTCAGGGGGATCACCAAGGTCCACTGCACGGGCGTTCGTCCCTCTCTCGTCGCGGACATTCTCCCTGGCCCATCGGGTCGCGGGCAGGCCGGGGCGTACGGTGTCCCTCGACAGACCGGCGGCCTGGGGCGACACTTGTGCGGCCCCCCGGCCCACAGGTCAGCCCTAGAGGAAGGTGTTCGTGTGCCCCGCCGCAGAATCGGCTTCTGGTACCGCTTCGCAGCGGTGATCTGCAAACCGCCGCTGGTGGTTCTGATCAAGCGGGACTGGCGTGGAATGGAGAACATGCCGGCGGAGGGTGGATTTATCACGGCGGTGAACCACAATTCGCACATCGACCCCTTCGCGTACGCCCACTTTCAGTACAACACCGGCCGCGTCCCGCGATTCCTCGCCAAGAGCGGGCTTTTCAAGAAGGGATTCGTCGGCGCCGCGATGCGCGGCACCGGGCAGATCCCCGTCTACCGGGAGAGCACGGACGCGCTGAGCGCCTTCCGCGCCGCGATCGACGCCGTGGAGCGCGGCGAGTGCGTCGCCTTCTACCCCGAGGGCACCCTCACCCGCGACCCCGACGGCTGGCCGATGACCGGCAAGACCGGTGCCGCCCGGGTCGCGCTGCAGACCCGGTGCCCGGTGATCCCGGTCGCCCAGTGGGGCGCCAACGAACTCCTGCCGCCCTACGCCAAGAAGCCCAGGCTGCTGCCCCGCAAGACCCACCACGTGCTGGCCGGGCCGCCGGTGGACCTCTCGCGCTTCTACGACCGCGACATGACCCCGGAGGTGCTGAAGGAGGCCACCGAGGTCATCATGGCCGCCGTCACGCGCCAGCTGGAGCACATCCGCGGCGAGAAGGCGCCCGCCGTGCCGTACGACCCGCGCCGCGAGCGGATCGAACAGCGCCGCAGGACCCAGGCGCAGGCCCAGGCGGCACAGGGCCGGACCGGGGCCGCGCAGGAACAGGACGAGGCAGCGCGGGAGAAAGCGGTGCAGGAAGAGGGGCAGGGCACGTGAGCAAGCCGGACCAGCCGGTCAGGGCGGCCGTCTTCGGCACCGGATCGTGGGGCACCGCCTTCGCCGTGGTCCTCGCCGACGCCGGCTGCGAGGTCACCCTGTGGGCCCGCCGCCCGGAGGTGGCCGAGGCGGTCAACTCCGCCCGGACCAATCCGGACTACCTGCCCGGCATCGACCTCCCGCGCACCGTGCGGGCCACCACGGATCCCGCAGAGGCCGCCCGCGGCGCCGACTTCACGGTCCTCGCCGTCCCCTCCCAGACCCTGCGCGCCAACCTGGCCGCCTGGCAGCCGCTGCTGGCCCCGGACACCGTCGTCGTCTCCCTGATGAAGGGCGTCGAACTCGGCTCGGCCATGCGCATGAGCGAGGTCATCGAGGACGTCGTGAAGGTCGGGCCCGACCGCATCGCCGTGGTCACCGGCCCCAACCTCGCCCGCGAGATCGCCGCCCGCATGCCGGCCGCCGCCGTGGTGGCCTGCACCGACGAGGCCGTCGCCCGCCGGCTCCAGGCCGCCTGCCACACCCCGTACTTCCGGCCGTACACCAACACCGACGTCGTCGGCTGCGAACTGGGCGGCGCCGTCAAGAACGTCATCGGCCTCGCCGTCGGCATCGCCGACGGCATGGGGCTCGGCGACAACGCCAAGGGCTCCCTCATCACGCGCGGGCTCGCCGAGACCACCCGCCTGGGGATGGCCCTGGGCGCCGACCCGCTGACCTTCTCCGGCCTGGCCGGCCTCGGCGACCTGGTGGCCACCTGCTCCTCGCCGCTCTCGCGCAACCACACCTTCGGCACCAACCTCGGCAAGGGCATGACGCTCCAGGAGACCATCGCGGTCACCAGGCAGACCGCCGAGGGCGTCAAGTCCTGTGAGTCGGTGCTGGATCTGGCCCGCCGGCACGGCGTCGACATGCCTCTGACCGAGACGGTCGTCGGCATCGTGCACGAAGGCAAATCCCCCAAGGACGCCCTCAAGGAGCTGATGTCGCGCAGCGCGAAGCCCGAACGACGCTGAGCGACCCGCGTTTCCCAGCCTGCCCCGGGGCCCTACCACCGGGTACTCTCATCGCGATATGAGCACCGAGAACCTCCCCCAGAGCCCCGAGCAGCCGCCTCGCAAGCCGCGCGTGGCCGTCGTCTGCGGCGGCCGCAGCTCCGAACACGGGATCTCCGTGGTCACCGCGGGTGCGGTGCTGCGCGCCATCGACCGGACCAAGTACGAGGTCCTGCCGATCGGCATCACCCGGGACGGCCGTTGGGCCCTGACCGCGGACGACCCGGACCGCATGGCGATCACCGACCGGCGTACGCCCAGCGTCGACGACCTCGCCGAGACCGGCGAGGGCGGCGTGGTGCTCCCCGTCGACCCGGGCAGCCGCGAAGTCGTCTACAGCGAGCCGGGCTCGGTGCCCAAGGCGCTCGGCGAGGTCGACGTCGTCTTTCCGGTGCTGCACGGCCCCTACGGCGAGGACGGCACCCTCCAGGGCCTGCTGGAGCTGTCCGGCGTGCCCTACGTCGGCTCGGGCGTGCTGGCCTCGGCCGTGGGCCAGGACAAGGAGTACATGAAGCGGGTGTTCACCTCCTTCGGGCTCAAGGTCGGCCCGTACGTGGTGATCCGCCCGCGCGAGTGGGCGGGGGACCGGGCGGCGGCCCGCAAGAAGATCGTCGACTTCGCCGGCGAGCACGGCTGGCCGCTGTTCGTGAAGCCCGCGCGCGCGGGTTCCTCGATCGGCATCACCAAGGTCGACGGCCTCTCCGGCCTGGATGAGGCGATCGAGGAGGCCCGGCGGCACGACCCGAAGGTGCTCGTGGAGGCCGCGGTGCGCGGCCGGGAGATCGAGTGCGGGGTGCTGGAGTTCGAAGACGGCCCGCGCGCCTCCCTGCCCGCCGAGATCCCGCCGCCCCAGCAGCACGCGTACTACGACTTCGAGGCCAAGTACATCGACTCCACACCCGGCATCGTGCCCGCCCCGCTCACCGGGGAGCAGACCGCCGAGGTGCGGCGGCTGGCGGTGGAGGCGTTCGAGGCGGCGTCCTGCGAGGGTCTGGTCCGCGCGGACTTCTTCCTCGACGAGGACGGCGAGTTCGTGATCAACGAGATCAACACCATGCCCGGCTTCACGCCCATCTCGATGTACCCGAAGATGTGGCAGGCCACCGGCGTCTCCTACGAGGAACTGGTGGACCGCCTCATCCAGGCGGCGCTGAACCGGTCGACCGGCCTGCGCTGAAAGCGCCCCACGAGAGACGCGGGGCGGCAGCGCGGCTCCGCCGCGTGGGCGCGGTCCGGCCGGCCACGGTCCGCGGCCGGCAGCCGGTCCGGGCCCCACGGCGCCGCCCCGCTCCTCGCTCCCGGCGAAGATCTCAGTCGGCGATCCCCTCGGGGATCGCCTTCTTGACGGCCGGGGCCAGGGAGACCAGCGGGGCCACGCCGTTGCCGGTGCGGCTCGCGGGCAGGCTGACCTCGACGTAGGCCTTGCGCAGGGTGGTGGTGAAGCGGAACGATCCGTCCGGCTGCTTCTGGAGCAGCCAGCCGACCCCGTCCACCTCCGCGCCGTCGGCCTCCGGGTCGTCCATCTCGGCGGGCCGGGGGACACCGCAGCGCAGTATGATCGCCGGGCTTCCCCAGCCCGCGGTGAGCGCGGAGCCGGGCCGGGGGTCCTTGCGGCTCAGCCCGTCCACTTTCTGCGGCAGTGCTCTGTCCAGGTTCCCGCACAGCTTCGCGACCGCCGTGTCCGGGCTGGGAACCGCAGCGGTGGCACGGTCGTCGCTTGAGGAGCAGCCCGCTGCGGTGATCAGCGCGGCGAGGGCGACGGGCAGGCCGAGCAGCCGGTGACGGAAGGAACTCACCGGCCCAAGGGTAGACGGGGGCTACAGATGCACGACCGGGCAGGTCAGGGTGCGGGTGATGCCCTCCACTTGCTGGACCTTGGCGACCACCATGCGACCCAGGTCGTCGACGGTGTCGGCCTGCGCGCGCACGATGACGTCGTAGGGACCCGTCACGTCCTCGGCCTGGATCACTCCGGGCAGTCTGCTGATCGTCTCGGCGACGGTCGACGCCTTGCCGACCTCCGTCTGGATCAGGATGTACGCCTGTACCACGGAACCTCCAGGGCGGCCACGAGGATCATGTGGGGAAAAGGAACGCCACGGTATCGCGTCGCCGCACGCCACGGGGAGACCCGGGAGCGACGTGGCCCGCGCGCCGGGGTGCAGGTAGGACTGAAGTCGACGGACACCACGACCGTAACGAGGCCCGCGCGGACGCGCGAGTGGGAACCCGACCGGGAACGCACAGGGACAGAAGGGGCGTAAGGGCAATGAAGGGCACTGTTGGTGAGCTCGGGGAGTTCGGGCTCATCAGGGAGCTCACCTCCCGTCTCACCACCACCCCGGCGGTCCGGGTCGGCCCCGGCGACGACGCCGCGGTGGTCGCCGCCCCCGACCGCAGGGTCGTGGCGAGCACCGACATACTCCTGGAGGGGCGGCACTTCCGCCGCGACTGGTCCACGGCGTACGACGTGGGCCGCAAGGCCGCCGCGCAGAACCTCGCGGACATCGCCGCCATGGGTGCCGTGCCGACCGCGCTGCTGCTCGGCCTGGTCGTCCCCGCCGAACTGCCGGTCACCTGGCCCACCGAGATGATGGACGGCCTGCGCGACGAGTGCCAGGTCGCCGGGGCTTCCGTGGTCGGCGGCGACGTGGTCCGCGGCGACACGATCATGGTGTCGATCACCGCCCTCGGCGACCTGCGCAACCACGAACCGGTGACCCGTGCGGGCGCCCAGCCCGGTGACCTCGTCGCCGTCACCGGCTGGCTGGGCTGGTCCGCCGCCGGGTACGCCGTGCTCTGCCGCGGCTTCCGCTCCCCGCGCGCCTTCGTCGAGGCGCACCGCAGGCCCGAACCGCCCTACCACGCGGGCCCCGCCGCCGCCGGACTCGGCGCGACCGCGATGTGTGACGTCAGCGACGGACTCATCGCCGACCTCGGGCACATCGCGGAGGCCAGCAAGGTCCGCATCGACGTCCGCTCCGGCGCCATCGACATCCCCTCGCAGATGAACGACATCGGGCAGGCCGTCGGCGTCGACCCGCTGCAATGGGTGCTGACCGGAGGGGAGGACCACGCGATCGTGGCGACCTTCCCCCCGGACGTGAAACTGCCGGCCCGCTGGAAGGTGATCGGCGAAGTGCTCAACCCCTCGGCCCTGCCCCAGGTCACGGTCGACGGCGCCCCCTGGACCAAAAAGGGCGGCTGGGACCACTTCGGGGACATCGAGTCGTGAGCGCCGCACCCCCGCGCGTCCTGACCGTCGCCGGTTCCGACTCCGGCGGCGGCGCCGGCATCCAGGCCGACCTGAAGACGATGCTCGCCCTCGGCGTGCACGGCATGAGCGTGCTCACCGCGGTCACCGCGCAGAACTCCCTCGGCGTGCAGGGCGCCTGGGAACTGCCCGTGGAGGCGGTCCGGGCCCAGTACCGCAGCGTCGTCGACGACATCGGCGTCCAGGCGGTCAAGACCGGCATGCTGTCCTCGGCGGAACTGGTCGAGGCGGTGGCCGCGTTGCTGGCCGGCACGGACGCGCCCGTGGTCGTCGACCCCGTCGGCGTCTCCAAGCACGGCGATCCGCTGCTGGCCGCCTCCGCCCTGGAGTCGGTGCGCACCGCCCTGCTGCCCACGGCCACCGTCGCCACCCCCAACCTCGACGAGGTCGCCCAACTCACCGGCGTCGAGGTCACCTCGGAGGAACAGCTGCGCGAGGCCGCCGACGCCGTCCTGGCGTACGGCCCGGCCTGGGTGCTGGTCAAGGGCGGCCACCTCGCGGGAGACGCCGTCGACCTGCTCACCGACGGCCGTGAGGAACACTGGCTGCGCGCCCCGCGCCACGACAACCGGCACACCCACGGCACGGGCTGCACCCTGGCCTCCGCCGTCGCCGCGCAGCTCGCCAAGGGCCAGTCCGTGCCCGAGGCCGTGACGGCCGCCAAGGAGTACGTCACCGGGGCCATCGCGGCCGGCTTCGCGCTCGGCGGCGGGATCGGTCCCGTGGACCACGGCTGGAGGTTCCGCACACCTCACACCGCCGGGTAGTCCGCGCCGGCCCGGTCGCGGTGGCCGCCTTCCCGGTGAACCGCTCGACGGAGCGGGCCGCCCCCGCGCGAGCCGGGCAGCCGGTCCGGCCGGCCCCGGCCGCGCCACCCGTCGGCGGCGGATGCGCCACCGGCGGCGGCGTGAAGGCATTTCCCGGATTCCGGCGGGCTGCCCGGATTCCGGCGGGCGGGCGCGGTGCCCGGCGTCCGGGTACGGCAAAAAGCCGGCCCACCTGACAGGTGGACCGGCTCAGTGCAGCGAACCGGCAGTGGCCGCGCGCTCAGCTGAGCGTCAGCGCGAGACCTTGCCGGCCTTGATGCACGAGGTGCAAGCGTTCACGCGCTTCGGCGTCCCGCCGACCACGGTACGCACACGCTGGATGTTCGGGTTCCAGCGACGGGACGTACGGCGGTGCGAGTGCGAGATGTTGTTGCCGAAGCCCGGCCCCTTGCCGCAGACGTCGCAGTTGGCAGCCACGGGTCACTCCAAAGACTTCAGATGCACTTACGGTTGATCCCGGCATGCCGGGATCAGGATCCGGAGGCTCGAAGAGCACGCTGAATCTGAGTGGCGGTGCCAGGGGGAAGAGCCCGACAGGATCGGGCAACCGGAGCAGCATACAACGCCTGCTCCCGTACAACGAAACTACCATGGCGGCTCAGGGGCCCGCCCGGGCCCTCCTCCGGCGGGCGCCGCCCCTGGGTCTACGCTGCCGTCCGGTCCAGCAGCTCGAGGAGGCGCAGGTGGCGCAGGTGGCGCAGACGTTCGACGCGCCGGCGGTGCGCACCTGGTGCGGCCTGGCCCTGCGCGCCCTCGGTCGCGCGCGCGAGGAGATCGACGCGATCAACGTCTATCCCGTGGCCGACGGCGACACCGGCACCAACCTCTACCTGACCGCCGAGTCCGCCGCCGCGGCCGTCGAGGCCGTCTTCGCGGGCCACGAGGCGGGCGGCGCGGCCTCCGGCGGCCCCTCGCTCTCCGAGGCCGCGCGCGCGATGGCGCACGGGGCGCTCATCGGCGCCCGCGGCAACTCCGGCACGATCCTCGCCCAGCTGCTGCGCGGCATGGCGGAGGTGCTCGCCGCCGACGGTGACAACGCCCACACCGACGGCCGCGGGCTGCGGCTCGCCCTGCGGCGGGCCGCCGACTCGGCCCGGCAGGCCGTGGCCCACCCCGTCGAGGGCACGGTCCTCTCGGTCGCCTCGGCCGCCGCCGACGCGGCCACCGGCGCCGAGGGCGACTGCGGGGCGGTGGCACGGGCGGCCTACGAGGGCGCGCGCACGGCCCTGGCCGCCACCCCCGGCCAACTGGCCGTCCTGGAGCGCGCCGGGGTGGTCGACGCGGGCGGACGCGGCCTGGTGGCCGTCCTGGCTGCCCTGGTCGAGACGTTCACGGGGCAGGCGCCGTCCGCCGCCCGCGAGGCCCCCGCGGGAAGGACGCCCGCCTCCCGGGGGCCGGGCGCGCGGCCCGGTCCGGGGGAGGGCGGCGCCCCGCCGGCGCGGGCGGCCGGAAACCGGTCCGTCGTCCCGCACGCGCGCGTGCGGGACGACGCCGAACCCACCGAGACCCCCGGGCCCTGCGCGGCGGCCGGGCCCCCGACGCCGGCCGAGCCCCCGGCGCCCTGCCCGCCCACCGCATCCGCCGCCCCTTCGGCCGCCTCCGCGAGCGGCGGCCCCGCTTTCGAGGTCACCTACCTCCTGGAGGCCGAGGACCTCGCCGTCGCCCGGCTGCGGCAGCGGCTCGACGCGCTCGGGGACTCCCTGGTCGTGGTGGGCGGCGACGGACTGTGGAACGTCCACGTGCACGTGGACGACGCCGGGGCCGCGGTGGAGGCCGGTGTGGAGGCCGGCCGTCCGCACCGGATCCGGATCACGCACTTCGGCGCGGGCGACGCGCACACCGCCGCCACCGCCGAGCGCACGCGCGAGCCCGCCCCGCGCGCGGTGGTGGCCGTCGTCCCGGGCGAGGGGCTGGCCGCACTGTGTGCCGAGGCCGGGGCGACCCCGGTGCTCGCCCGCCCCGGCGAGCCGCCGGCCAGCGGCGAGCTGGTGGAGGCCCTGCGGCGGGCGCACGCGCGCGAGGTGGTCCTGCTGCCCAACGACGCCGAGCTGCGCGACACCGCCGCCGCGGCGGCCGAGCAGGCCCGCCGCGAGGGCATCCGGGTCGCCCTCATCCCGACCCGCTCGGCGGTCCAGGGCATCGCCGCACTCGCCGTGCACGAGCCCGGCCGCCGCTTCGACGAGGACGTCGTGGCCATGACCTCGGCCGCCGGGGCCACCCGCCACGCCGAGGTCGTCGTCGCCGAGCACCGCTCCTGGACCACCGCCGGCATCTGCCAGGCCGGGGACGTCCTCGGCCTCATCGACGGCGACGTCGCCGTCATCGGCCCGGACGTCACCGCCACCGCCCGGACCGTCCTGGACCGGATGCTCGCGGCCGGCGGCGAACTGGTCACCCTCGTCCTCGGCGACGAGGTCCCCGACACCGTCGCAGGCCACCTCCAAGCCCGCGTCCGCGACTCCTACCTGGCCGTCGACACGGTCGTCTACCGGGGCGGCAGACAGGGCGCCCTGCTGCTCATCGGCGTGGAATAGCGGTCCCGCGCCGCCCTCATCCTCCCGCCCGCGCCTGCCGGGACGGGAAGGCCGGGGCGCGCCTCGTCCACAGCCCGGGCACCCCGCGCGACCAGCGGTTTCCCCGGACGGCTACGGCATTGTCGGTGCCGTGGTGTGCAATGGATCTCGTGCCCGCACTGCCAGAACCACTGCGCCAACCGCTCAAGTCGGTGCTCGGCCCCGCCACCGCGAAGGTGATGGCCGAGCACCTCGGCCTGCACACCGTCGGTGACCTCCTCCACCACTACCCCCGCAGATACGAGGAGCGCGGCCAGCTCACCCACCTCGCCGACCTCCCGATGGACGAGCACGTCACCGTGGTCGCCCAGGTCGCCGACGCCCGCCTGCACACCTTCGCCTCCTCCCGGGCGCCGCGCGGCAAGGGCCAGCGCCTGGAGGTGACGATCACCGACGGCAGCGGCCGGCTCCAGCTGGTCTTCTTCGGCAACGGCGTGCACAAACCCCACAAGGAACTGCTGCCGGGCACCCGCGCGCTGTTCGCGGGCAAGGTCTCCGTCTTCAACCGGCGCCTCCAGCTGGCCCACCCCGCCTACGAACTGCTCAGGGGCGACGCCGAGGAGACCGTCGAGTCCTGGGCCGGCGCCCTCATCCCGATCTACCCCGCGACCGCCAAACTGGAGTCCTGGAAGATCGGCAAGGCCGTCCAGACCGTCCTGCCCAGCGCCCAGGAGGCCGTCGACCCGCTGCCCGCCGCCCTGCGCGACGGCCGCGGCCTGGTCACCCTCCCCGAGGCCCTGCTCAAGATCCACCGCCCGCACACCAAGGCGGACATCGCCGACGCCCGCGCCCGCCTCAAGTGGGACGAGGCGTTCGTCCTCCAGGTCGCCCTGGCCCGCCGCAGGCACGCCGAGACGCAGCTTCCCGCCGTTCCCAGGAAGCCCGGCCCGCACGGCCTGCTCGCCGCCTTCGACGACCGCCTCCCGTTCACCCTCACCGAGGGCCAGCGCAAGGTCTCCCGGGAGATCTTCGACGACCTCGCCACCGACCACCCCATGCACCGGCTGCTCCAGGGCGAGGTGGGGTCGGGCAAGACCCTGGTGGCCCTGCGCGCCATGCTCGCCGTCGTGGACGCGGGCGGACAGGCCGCGATGCTCGCGCCCACCGAGGTGCTCGCCCAGCAGCACCACCGGTCGGTCACCGAAATGATGGGGGAGCTGGCCGAGGGAGGGATGCTGGGCGGTACCGAGCACGCCACCAAGGTGGTGCTGCTCACCGGCTCCATGGGCGCCGCCGCCCGCCGGCGGGCCCTGCTCGACCTGGCCACCGGCGAGGCCGGCCTGGTGATCGGCACCCACGCGCTGATCGAGGACAAGGTGCAGTTCCACGACCTCGGACTCGTCGTCGTGGACGAGCAGCACCGCTTCGGCGTCGAGCAGCGCGACGCCCTGCGCGGCAAGGGCAAACAGCCGCCGCACCTGCTGGTCATGACCGCCACCCCCATTCCGCGCACGGTCGCGATGACCGTCTTCGGCGACCTGGAGACCTCCGTCCTGGACCAGCTCCCGGCCGGCCGCTCGCCCATCGCCAGCCATGTCGTCCCCGCCGCCGACAAACCGCACTTCCTCGCGCGCGCCTGGGAGCGGGTGCGCGAAGAGGTGTCCCAGGGGCACCAGGCGTACGTCGTCTGCCCGCGCATCGGGGACGAGGAGGACGAGCCCGGGAAGGCCGCCGGGAAGAAGCCCCCGGAGGAAGGCGCCGACAAGCGCCCCCCGCTCGCGGTCCTGGACGTGGCCGAGCAGCTCGCGAAGGGTCCCCTGCAAGGCCTGAAGGTCGAGGTGCTGCACGGCAGGATGCAGCCCGACGACAAGGACGCGGTCATGCGCCGCTTCGCCGCGGGCGACACCGACGTGCTGGTCGCCACCACCGTCATCGAGGTCGGCGTCAACGTCCCCAACGCCACCGTGATGGTGATCACCGACGCCGACCGCTTCGGCGTCTCCCAGCTGCACCAGCTGCGGGGCCGGGTCGGCCGCGGCTCGGCGCCCGGTCTGTGCCTGCTGGTCACCGAGATGCCCGAGGCGAGCGCCGCCCGCCAGCGGCTGAACGCGGTGGCGGCCACCCTCGACGGCTTCGAACTCTCCCGCATCGACCTCGAACAGCGCCGCGAGGGCGACGTCCTCGGCCAGGCCCAGTCCGGGGCCCGCACCAGCCTGCGGGTGCTCGCCGTCATCGAGGACGAGGAGATCATCGCCCAGGCCCGCGAGGAGGCCGCCGCCGTGGTGGCCGCCGACCCCGCCCTGGAGCACCTGCCCGGCCTGCGCACGGCCCTGGACGCCCTGCTGGACGAGGACAGGGAGCAGTACCTGGAAAAGGGCTGAACAGACCGGACCCCACCGGCCCAGGAGCGCGGCGGACCGCGCGACCGGCCACACTGGACGCAAAGCCGCTCACCATCAAGGACCTCAGATGACCCGCGTGATCGCCGGCAAAGCCGGCGGACGTCGCCTTGCCGTCCCGCAGGGTGGCCGCACCCGCCCCACCTCCGACCGCGCGCGTGAAGGCCTGTTCTCCACCTGGCAGTCCCTGCTCGGCGGCCCGCTGGAGGGCGAACGGGTCCTCGACCTGTACGCCGGCTCGGGCGCCGTCGGCCTGGAGGCCCTGTCCCGCGGCGCCGGGCACGTCCTCCTCGTCGAGGCCGACGCCCGCGCCGCCCGCACCGTCCGGGAGAACGTCAAGGCCCTCGGTCTGCCCGGGGCGGAGGTGCGCGCCGGCCGCGCGGAGCAGGCCGTCCAGTCACCGCCCCCGGCCGGCCCGTACGACATCGTCTTCCTCGACCCGCCGTACGCCGTCTCCGACGACGATCTTCGGGAGATTCTGCTCACACTCCGCTCTCAGGGGTGGCTCGCCGCGGGGGCCCTCGTCACCGTGGAGCGCAGCACCAGAGGCGGCGAGTTCGGGTGGCCGCCCGGCTTCGACGCGATCCGGGCCCGCCGCTACGGCGAGGGAACGTTTTGGTACGGTCGCGCCGCCTCTATGTGCGAAGACGCACGATGACCGGACCGGAGAGCGAGGGATCTCAAGTGCGCCGCGCCGTCTGTCCCGGGTCGTTCGACCCGATCACCAATGGACACCTCGACATCATTGCCCGCGCCTCCCGTCTGTACGACGAGGTCTACGTGGCGGTGATGATCAACCAGTCCAAGAAGGGCCTGTTCGAGATCGAGGAGCGCATCGACCTCATCCGCCAGGTCACCGCCGACTACGGCAACGTCCGCGTCGAGTCCTTCCACGGCCTCCTCGTCGACTTCTGCAAGCAGCGCGAGATCCCCGCCATCGTCAAGGGCCTGCGAGCGGTCAGCGACTTCGACTACGAGCTGCAGATGGCCCAGATGAACAACGGCCTCTCCGGTGTCGAGACGCTCTTCGTGCCGACCAACCCCACCTACAGTTTCCTGTCGTCCTCCCTGGTGAAGGAGGTCGCGGCCTGGGGCGGCGACATCGCCCACCTGGTGCCCGACGTCGTCCTGCGGGCGCTGACCGCCCGGCTGCGGAAGAAGTGACGTCCTGACGGCCCGTCACCCGGTGTCCGGCGGCTGCCGCATGGTCGTACAGTCGTCCCGTCCGTTACCCGCACATCGGTAGGGAGTGGCGAGCACACCGTGGACGTGCAGAAGAAGCTCGACGAGATCGTGACCACGGTCTCCGGCGCCCGGTCCATGCCCATGTCGGCCTCGTGCGTGGTCAACCGCGCCGAACTGCTCGCGCTGCTCGACGAGGTGCGCCAGGCCCTGCCCGGTTCGCTGGCACAGGCCCAGGAGCTGATCGGCGACCGCGAGCAGATGGTCGAGGAGGCGCGGCGCGAGGCCGAGCGGATCATCGAGACCGCGCACGCCGAGCGCGGCTCGCTGATCTCCGACACCGAGGTGGCCCGCCGCTCCCAGGCGGAGGCCGACCGGATCCTGTCCGAGGCCCGCCGGGAGGCCGAGGAGGTCCGCGCCGAGGCCGACGACTACGTCGACTCCAAGCTCGCCAACTTCGAGGTGGTCCTCACCAAGACCCTCGGCTCGGTCGGCCGCGGCCGGGAGAAGCTGCTGGGCACCGGCCCCGGCCTGAACGAGAACGGCTACGAGGACGAGGACGCCCCCGAGCGCAGCCACGACCCGGAGACCCTGCGCCGCGACGCCGACGCCTACGTCGACGCCAAGCTGGGCGCCTTCGAGGCCGTGCTCGCCAAGACCCTGGAGGCCGTCGGCCGCGGCCGGCAGAAGCTGCACGGCCGCATCGCCACCGACGACCTCGGCGCCCTCGCCGACGACACCAGCACCGTGCAGCACTCCAGCGACGCCGACTACCTCGCCGGCCTCGCGGACCTCACCGAGAGCCCCGCAGCCCCCGCCGCCGCCGACCGGCCCGGCCGCCCGCAGCAGCCGCAGCAGCCGGTGTACGAGCCGCAGCCGGCCTACGGTTACCAGCAGCCCCAGCCCGCCCAGGGCGATCCCTACGGCGGCTACCAGCAGGGTTACGGCGGCCAGCAGGACCCGTACGGCTACCAGCAGGCCGACCCCTACGGCTACCAGGGGGGATACGACCCCGGCCAGACCGGCGCCTACGACCCGCACCAGCCCCAGCAGGCGCACGAGACGCAGCAGGCCCACGACGTCCAGCAGGCGCACCAGGGCCACCAGGCGCAGCAGCCGCAGCAGAGCCCGGCCCACCAGGGGTATGCCCTCGACGAGACCAGCCTCTTCGACACCGGCATGATCAGCGCCGAGCAGCTGCGGGCCTACGAACAGGGGCGCGGCCTGTAGCTCCGGGCCGCCGCGCTCCGGCCCCGGAGACCGGATTGGGCCGAGAGCGAAAGGTCAAGTATCCTGGCTCTTCGGTCGCGCGTAAGTGCGCGGTCAGCGCTGCCCGGGTGCACCTCCGAGGCGGCGTCCCTCCGAGTTCGGAAACCGAAAGCAGGAATGGCTCACAGCTCCCGCCTCGACCACCGCAACCCTCTCGTGTTCGACACACATGAGCTGGGGCGGCGGCCCGGCGCGCTGCAGCGCCTGACCCGCGAGGTCCCGGCCCCCCGGGACCTCGGTATCCACGGAGTGATCGGAGTGCCGGAAGGCGCCCCGGTGGAACTCGAACTCCGGCTCGAGTCGGTCATGGAAGGTGTGCTCGTCACAGGCACCGCCCGTGCACAGGCCGAGGGGGAGTGCGTAAGGTGTCTGGAGCCGGTCGGGCTTGCGCTCGAAGCGGACTTCCAGGAGATGTTCTCGTACCCTGACGCCGACGACCGGGGCCGCGTGATCGCGGAACCGGGCGACGACGCCGAGGACGACGAGGACAGGCTCCTTCTCGAGGACGGACTCTTCGACCTCGAACCTCTGCTGCGCGATGCGGTGGTGCTCGCACTGCCGATGCAGCCGGTGTGCCAGGAAGACTGCCCGGGCCTGTGCTCCCAGTGCGGAGTGCGGCTCGCGGACGACCCGGACCACCACCACGACGCCGTCGACATCCGTTGGGCGGCTTTGCAGGGACTCGCCGGCACCACGTCGGACGGCGAGAAGGACGAGATGAGCGGCGCCGAAGCGGGCGTCGACGAGAAGCAGGAGAAGTAGCCGTGGCTGTTCCGAAGCGGAAGATGTCGCGCAGCAACACGCGCCACCGCCGGTCGCAGTGGAAGGCTGCGGTCCCCACCCTGGTTGCGTGCGAGCGCTGCCACGAGCCCAAGCTGCAGCACATCGCGTGCCCGTCTTGCGGCACCTACAACAAGCGCCAGGTCCTCGAGGTCTGAGCGGCTGGTGAGAGGCACCGTGTCCACTGCCAAGAAGGCGGCTGACGCCGACGCCAGCAGTTCCCGCCGACGCGGGAGTGTTCCGTCGGACAACACGGCCTCGTCCCACACGCTTCTGGAAGGGCGGCTCGGCTACCAGCTCGAGTCCGCCCTTCTGGTGCGCGCGCTGACCCACCGTTCCTACGCGTACGAGAACGGCGGCCTGCCGACGAACGAGCGGCTGGAGTTCCTCGGTGACTCCGTCCTCGGCCTCGTCGTCACGGACACGCTGTACCGCACCCACCCCGACCTGCCCGAGGGCCAGCTGGCCAAGCTGCGGGCCGCGGTGGTCAACTCGCGTGCGCTGGCGGAAGTGGGCCGCGGACTCGACCTGGGTTCCTTCATCCGGCTCGGCCGGGGTGAAGAGGGCACGGGCGGCCGGGACAAGGCCTCCATCCTCGCCGACACCCTCGAAGCGGTGATCGGTGCGGTCTATCTCGACCAGGGCCTCGACGCGGCCTCCGAACTGGTGCACCGCCTGTTCGACCCGCTGATCGAGAAGTCCTCGAACCTCGGAGCCGGCCTGGACTGGAAGACCAGCCTCCAGGAACTCACCGCGACCGAAGGGCTCGGAGTACCCGAGTACCTGGTCACGGAGACCGGCCCCGACCACGAGAAGACCTTCACTGCTGCCGCCCGCGTCGGAGGCGTCTCGTACGGCACCGGCACCGGCCGCAGCAAGAAGGAGGCGGAGCAGCAGGCCGCCGAGTCCGCCTGGCGGGCCATCAAGGCCGCCGCGGACGAGCGCGCCGAGGCGGCCGGGCAGGCCGCCGCCCAGGACGGCGACCCGTCGTCCGCCTCCGCCTGACCGGTACGAGCAGTACAGCTTGACCGAGCGCCCGCCCCGAGCCCATTGCTCGGGGCGGGCGCTCGGATTCGTCCAGCGGACCGTGGGGTCACGGTCCTGACGGGGGTCCCGATGCCCGAGTTGCCCGAGGTCGAGGTCGTCCGGCGCGGCCTGGAGCGGTGGGTCTCCCACCGCACCGTCGCCGACGTCGAGGTGCTGCACCCGCGCGCCGTACGCCGGCACGTCGCGGGCGCCGACGACTTCGCGCACCGCCTCAAGGGCCACCACATCGCCGCCGCCGCCCGGCGCGGCAAGTACCTGTGGCTGCCGCTGGAGGAGACCAACCAGTCCGTCCTCGCCCACCTCGGCATGAGCGGCCAGCTGCTGGTCCAGCCGCACGAGGCGCCCGACGAGAAGCACCTGCGCATCCGCGTCCGGTTCGCCGACTCCCTCGGCACCGAGCTGCGTTTCGTGGACCAGCGCACCTTCGGCGGTCTCTCCCTGCACGACAACACCCCGGACGGCCTGCCCGACGTCATCGCGCACATCGCCCGTGACCCCCTCGATCCGCTGTTCGACGACGAGGCGTTCCACCAGGCACTGCGCCGCAAGCGCACCACGATCAAACGGGCCCTGCTCGACCAGTCGCTGATCAGCGGCGTCGGCAACATCTACGCCGACGAGGCGCTGTGGCGGGCGCGCCTGCACTACGAGCGCCCCACCACAGGTTTCACCCGCCCGCGCTCGGCCGGACTCCTCGGTCACATCAGGGACGTGATGAACGCGGCCCTCGCCGTCGGCGGCACCAGCTTCGACAGCCTGTACGTCAACGTCAACGGCGAATCCGGCTACTTCGAACGCTCCCTGGACGCCTACGGCCGCGAGGGCCTGCCCTGCCGCCGCTGCGCCACGCCGATGCGCCGCCGTCCCTGGATGAACCGTTCCAGCTACTACTGCCCGAAGTGCCAGCCCGCACCGCGCACGCGTGCCGCCGGGCCCGGGACGCCCGGCCGGGGCTGAGCGTCAGGCCCGGCGGGCGTCGTAGGTCTCGCGGGCGGTGAGGACCTCGTCCATCCGGCCCTCCACGCAGTGGATGAGGGCCAGCAGCCGCTCGGCGACCTCGCGGCCGAGGGAGGTCAGTTCGTAGTCCACGCGGGGCGGGTTCGTCGGCTGGGCCTCGCGGTGCACCAGACCGTCCCGTTCCAGCGCGTGCAGCGTCTGCGAGAGCATCTTCTCGCTCACCCCGTCGACGCGGCGGCGCAGTTCGTTGAAGCGCAGGGACCCCTGGTACAGGGCGCCGAGGGTGAGTGCCCCCCAGCGTCCCGTGACGTGCTCCAGCGTGCCGCGCGAGGGGCAGGCCTTGGCGAACACGTTGTACGGGAGGTCCTGCTCCGCGACGGGCTCCGGCATGATGCTCATCCCTTGAGCGTACGCGAACACAGCGCGAACCGGCAGATCGCGCTAACTCTTCGCCAGTGCCGGCAGGGCGGTGGAGAGGCTGACCGGGCTGGCCACCTCGGCCCCGTCCGAGGCCCGCGCGGGGACCTCCTCGGGGGCCCGCTCCGCTGGTGCGGCGGTGCGGCTGACACGGGCGCTGGGCCGGCCCGGTCAACCGGCGTCACTCGATCGAGTGAGTTTCATATGAGATGTCTCCGCTCGGGGTGCTACCTCACGGGGCCAGGGGCGGATGTGCCCCGCACGGCACCGCCCGGTTAGGTTGCAGTCATGAGCGAGGATGTTCGACTGGTCGCCTGGGTGCGCGGCCAAGTCCAGGGCGTGGGTTTCCGCTGGTTCACGCGGGCCACGGCCCTGGAGATCGGCGGCCTGAGCGGCTTTGCTCTCAATCTGGCCGACGGTCGCGTCCAGGTCGTCGCCGAGGGGTCCCGCACGGCCTGCCAGCGCCTTCTGGCCTGGCTGGAGGGCAGCGACACGCCCGGCAGGGTCGACGGCGTCACCGAGATCTGGGACACACCACGCGGCGGCTACGACGGCTTCGCCATCCGCTGAGCCCGCCTCGCCGCCTGCCGGGGAAGCGGCGGACCGCACCTGCCACCGGCATGGGCCCGAAGGGAAAACGGCAGGTGATTGCGGAGAGGCACTTGCCGCGGCACGCTCCGCACGGCAGGATGATCGCCACGCCCCCCGGGGCCCGCAGGAGCCGCAGCGCCACCGATTTCCGGTCGCGCGCCCCCGGGACGCCCATCGGTACGGGGCGTGATCGTGTTGACCGTCAAACTTTTTGGTGAGACGCTGAAAGCCCGCGCACCTCAGCTGTTTGGCATGGAAGAACGGCACGAAAAACTGAACAGTGCCAAGCACCACGGGTGCGAATCCCTCACGACCCAAACCGCTTCGGTCGGTCACTCATTGTGGAGGACCATCCATCATGGCAAAGGCGCTTCTCGGTTACGTCGGCGGCTCCGACCCTCGACTCCTCGCCGAGATGCGAAGGCTGCAGCAGCGTGTCCAGGACCTGGAATCCGAGCTGGTACGAATCCAGGCGGAGAACGACGCGCTGGCGGCTGCCGCTTCTCACGACAGGATCATGGAGCGCGTCGACGCACACCAGGCGGAGCCTGCGCTCACCTGATCACTGCATCGGCACAGCGACACAGTGGTTGGGCTGCCCGTATCAACCGCTCAGTTGTCAGAGTTGCAAGGGACGCTTCGGCGTCCCTTCTTTCTTGCCCCCGCTCTTCCCCCTGGGTCCCCTCGGCCCTGTCCGGCTCGCCCGGTCCCGGCCCGCGCCCGGTCTTGCTTGCCCCCTGCATCCTTTCAGTCTCTTCAACGTCTGGTGTGCCCTGCGTGTACATGGGTGAAACCGCGCGGTTGCGAGGGTTCATGAAGTGCGGTAGCGGCGGCGGGTAAAGTCCGACGGCGTGCACCTCAAAGCCCTGACCCTGAGAGGGTTCAAGTCGTTCGCCTCGGCGACCACGCTCCGGTTCGAACCGGGGATCACGTGCGTCGTCGGCCCGAACGGCTCGGGCAAGTCCAACGTCGTGGACGCGCTCAGCTGGGTCATGGGCGAGCAGGGCGCCAAGTCGCTGCGCGGCGGCAAGATGGAGGACGTCATCTTCGCCGGCACCACCGGCCGCCCGCCGCTGGGCCGCGCCGAGGTGTCGCTGACCATCGACAACTCCGACGGGGCCCTGCCCATCGAGTACGCCGAGGTCACCATCACGCGGATCATGTTCCGCAACGGCGGCAGCGAGTACCAGATCAACGGCGACACCTGCCGCCTGCTGGACATCCAGGAACTGCTCTCCGACTCCGGCATCGGCCGCGAGATGCACGTCATCGTCGGCCAGGGGCAGCTCGACTCCGTCCTGCACGCCGACCCGATGGGCCGCCGCGCCTTCATCGAGGAGGCCGCCGGCGTCCTCAAGCACCGCAAGCGCAAGGAGAAGGCGCTCAGGAAACTGGACGCGATGCAGGCGAACCTCGCCCGCGTCCAGGACCTCACCGACGAACTGCGCCGCCAGCTCAAGCCGCTGGGCCGCCAGGCGGCCGTCGCCCGCCGGGCCGCCGTCATCCAGGCCGACCTGCGCGACGCCCGCCTGCGCCTGCTCGCCGACGACCTCGTACGCCTCCAGGAGGCCCTGCGCGCCGAAGTCGCCGACGAGGCCGCGCTGAAGGAACGCAAGGAGAGCGCCGAGCGCGAACTGCGCAAGGCACTCCAGCGGGAGGCGCTCCTGGAGGACGAGGTGCGCCGGCTCGCCCCGCGCCTGACCCGCGCCCAGCAGACCTGGTACGAGCTGTCCCAGCTCGCCGAACGCGTCCGCGGCACCGTCTCGCTCGCCGACGCCCGGGTGAAGAGCGCGACCTCGGCCCCCGTCGAGGAACGGCGCGGACGCGACCCGGAGGACCTGGAGCGCGAGGCCGCCCGCGTCCGCGAACAGGAGGCCGAGCTGGAGGCTGCCCTGGAGGCGGCGCAGCGGGCGCTCGAGGACACCGTCACCCACCGCGCCGAACTGGAACGCGAACTCGCCGCCGAGGAACGCCGCCTGAAGGACGCCGCCCGCGCCATCGCCGACCGCCGAGAGGGCCTGGCGCGGCTCAGCGGCCAGGTGAACGCGGCCCGTTCCCGCGCCGCCTCCGCCCAGGCCGAGATCGACCGCCTGGCCGCCGCCCGGGACGAGGCCCAGGAACGCGCCGTACGCGCCCAGGAGGAGTACGAGGCGCTCAAGGCCGAGGTCGACGGCCTCGACGCCGAGGACCACGACCTCGCCGAACGGCACGACGCGGCGAAGGCCGCCCTGGCCGAGGCGGACGCCGCCCTCACCGCCGCCCGCGAGGCCGCCACCGCCACCGAACGCCGGCGCGCGGCGACCCAGGCCCGCCACGACGCCCTGGCCCTCGGGCTGCGCCGCAAGGACGGCACGGGCGCCCTGCTCGACGCCACCGACCGGCTCACGGGCCTGCTGGGCCCGGCGGCGGAGGTCCTGACGATCACGCCGGGCTACGAGACCCCGCTGGCGGCAGCACTCGGCGCCGCCGCCGACGCCCTGGCGGTCTCCACCCCCGCCGCGGCGGCCGACGCCATCCGCCTGCTGCGCAAACAGGACGCGGGCCGCGCGGCCCTGCTGCTCACCGGAGCCCCGGAGCCCTCGCGCCAGCCCGCTCCCGGCCCCGGCGACGACCTGAACCCGCCCGGCGCGCCCGGCGCAGGGGCCACCACTGGCGCGGCCGGCCCGGCGGCGGCCTCCGGCGCTCCCACCGTGACCGGCTCGACCGAGGCCTCCGGCGCTCCCGCCGGGACCGGTCCGGGTGACGACGCTCGCCGCGGCCCCCTCGCGGCCGGCCCCCGGACCGGCGGGGACGGGCCGCCCGCCGGGCACCGGTTCGCCGCCGATCTCGTGCGCGGGCCCGCCGACCTCATGCCCGCCGTACGCCGGCTGCTGCACGGCATCGTCGTGGTCGGCACCCTGGAGGACGCCGAGGACCTGGTCTACGCGCACCCCGCGCTCACCGCGGTCACCGCCGAGGGCGACCTGCTCGGGGCGCACTTCGCGCAGGGCGGTTCGGCCGGGGCGCCCAGCCTCCTCGAAGTGCAGGCGTCCGTCGACGAGGCGGCGGCCGAGCTGGCGGACCTCGCCCTGCGCTGCACCGAGTCGGCCGAAGCCCAGCAGCGGGCCGCCGGGCGGCGCGGGGAGTGCGCCGCGCTCGTCGAGGAACTGGGCGAGCGCCGGCGCGCGGCCGACCGGGAGAAGTCGGCGGTGGCACAGCAGCTCGGGCGGCTCGCCGGTCAGGCGCGCGGCGCCGCCGGGGAGGCCGAGCGGTCGACGGCCGCCGCTGCCCGCGCCCAGGAGGCCCTGGACCGGGCCCGGCAGGAGGTGGAGGAACTCGCCGAACGGCTCGCCGTCGCCGAGGAGACACCGGTCGAGGAGGAGCCCGACACCTACGTACGGGACCGGCTGGCCGCCGACGGCGCCAACGCCCGGCAGACCGAGATGGAGGCCCGTCTCCAGGTCCGTACGCACGAGGAACGGGTCAGGGGCCTGGCCGGCCGGGCCGACTCCCTGGACCGGGCCGCCCGCGCCGAACGCGAGGCACGCGCGCGTGCCGAACAGCGGCACGCCCGGCTGCGCCACGAGGCGGCCGTCGCCGAGGCCGTCGGCGCCGGGGCGCGGCAACTGCTGGCGCACGTCGAGGTCTCCCTGGCC
Source organism: Streptomyces sp. Xyl84 (assembly GCF_059731885.1). Lineage (NCBI taxonomy): Bacteria > Bacillati > Actinomycetota > Actinomycetes > Kitasatosporales > Streptomycetaceae > Streptomyces > Streptomyces sp. Xyl84. The sequence goes on along the minus strand of NZ_AP029182.1, from coordinate 2,147,719 downwards.
CGCGCGGAGCAGGAGCGGGCCGCCGCCGAGACCGCCAAGGCGCACCGGGAACAGGAGCTGACCGCTGCCCGCGCCGAAGGGCGCGACCTGAAGGCCGAACTCGACAAGCTGACCGACTCCGTCCATCGGGGCGAGGTGCTCGGCGCGGAGAAGCGGCTGCGCATCGAGCAACTGGAGGCCCGGGCGCTGGAGGAGCTGGGCGTCGAACCGGCGGGCCTGGTGGCGGAGTACGGGCCGCACCAGCCCGTACCGCCCTCGCTGCCGGCCGAGGGGGAGGAGCTGCCGGAGGACCCGGAGCACCCCCGCAACCGGCCCCGCCCCTTCGTCCGCGCCGAGCAGGAGAAGCGGCTGAAGGCCGCCGAGCGGGCCTACCAGCAGCTCGGCAAGGTCAACCCGCTGGCCCTGGAGGAGTTCGCCGCCCTGGAGGAGCGCCACAAGTTCCTCAGCGAGCAGCTGGAGGACCTGAAGAAGACCCGCGCCGACCTGCTGCAGGTGGTCAAGGAGGTCGACGAGCGCGTCGAGCAGGTCTTCACCGAGGCCTACCGGGACACCGCACGGGAGTTCGAAGGCGTCTTCGGCCGGCTCTTCCCGGGCGGCGAGGGCCGTCTCGTGCTGACCGACCCGGACAACATGCTGACCACGGGCGTCGACGTCGAGGCGCGCCCGCCGGGCAAGAAGGTCAAGCGGCTCTCCCTGCTCTCCGGCGGCGAGCGCTCGCTGACCGCCGTCGCGCTGCTCGTGTCGATCTTCAAGGCCCGCCCGAGCCCGTTCTACGTCATGGACGAGGTCGAGGCGGCCCTCGACGACACCAACCTCCAGCGGCTCATCCGCATCATGCAGGAGCTGCAGGAGGCCTCGCAGCTCATCGTGATCACGCACCAGAAGCGCACCATGGAAGTGGCCGACGCCCTGTACGGCGTCTCCATGCAGGGCGACGGTGTGTCGAAGGTCATCAGCCAGCGGCTCCGCTGAACAGGCACGTCCGCAGCGATCGAGTCCGGGGCGACCGCGTTCACGCCGGCGCCGGCGTGAACGTGCACGCCGACCGGGCCCCGGCCCCGCGTTCCCGCGCGCGCGTGCGCCTCGCGCTCCTTCGCGTGTCCGCGCGGCTTCGGGGTAGTCGGAGCATGTCCCGCTACTTGATTTCAACACTTGAATGCAAGCCCGCCACGCGGGCGGGTCAAACTCACAGCAGAAGAAGTATTGACTTCGAAACTTGAAGGCATAGTCTCTGCAACGTTGCTTTCACCTTCAGGGTCTCAAGACCCGGGAGGGCTGACCCCACCCCGGCAGCGCTGCCGGAGTGCCCGAGGAGTACACGTGACCAGCACAGCGCAGGCGCCGAAGCCAGGAGCCGGTACGGCTCATCCCGATCATCTCGGGCATGTCATCTTCATCGCGGCGGCGGCCGCCATGGGCGGGTTCCTCTTCGGCTACGACAGCTCCGTGATCAACGGCGCCGTCGAGGCCATCCGGGACCGCTACGACATCGGCCCCGCCGCGCTGGCCCAGGTCATCGCCATCGCGCTGATCGGCTGCGCCGTCGGCGCCGCCACCGCGGGCCGCATCGCCGACCGGATCGGCCGCATCCGCTGCATGCAGATCGCCGCCGTCCTGTTCACCATCAGCGCCGTCGGCTCGGCCCTGCCGTTCGCCCTGTGGGACCTGGCGCTGTGGCGCATCATCGGCGGCTTCGCCATCGGCATGGCCTCCGTGATCGGCCCCGCCTACATCGCCGAGGTCGCCCCGCCCGCCTACCGGGGCCGGCTCGGCTCCTTCCAGCAGGCCGCGATCGTCGTCGGTATCGCCATCTCGCAGCTGGTCAACTGGGGCCTGCTCAACGCCGCCGGCGGCGACCAGCGCGGCAAGCTGATGGGCCTGGAGGCCTGGCAGGTCATGCTCGGCGTGATGGTCGTCCCGGCCGTCCTGTACGGCCTGCTCTCCTTCGCCATCCCCGAGTCCCCGCGCTTCCTGCTCTCCGTCGGCCGCCGCGACAAGGCCCGTGCGATCCTCGCCGAGGTCGAGGGCGAGAAGACCGACCTCGACGCCCGGGTGACCGAGATCGAGAACGCCATGCGGCGCGAGCACAAGTCCACCTTCAAGGACCTGCTCGGTGGCGGCTTCTTCTTCAAGCCGATCGTCTGGATCGGTATCGGCCTGTCGGTCTTCCAGCAGTTCGTCGGCATCAACGTCGCGTTCTACTACTCCTCGACGCTGTGGCAGTCGGTCGGTGTCGACCCGACGCAGTCGTTCTTCTACTCCTTCACGACGTCGATCATCAACATCATCGGCACCGTGATCGCGATGATCTTCGTCGACCGCATCGGCCGCAAGCCGCTCGCCCTCATCGGCTCGGTCGGCATGGTCGTCGGTCTCGCCCTGGAGGCGTGGGCGTTCTCGTACCACCTGGTCGACGGCAAGCTGCCCGCCACCCAGGGCTGGGTCGCCCTGGTCGCCGCCCACGTGTTCGTCCTCTTCTTCGCCCTGTCCTGGGGCGTGGTCGTGTGGGTCTTCCTCGGCGAGATGTTCCCGAACCGGATCCGTGCCGCCGCCCTGGGTGTGGCCGCCTCCGCGCAGTGGATCGCCAACTGGGCCATCACGGCGAGCTTCCCGTCGCTGGCCGACTGGAACCTGTCCGGTACCTACGTGATCTACACGGTCTTCGCCGCCCTCTCCATCCCGTTCGTCCTGAAGTTCGTCAAGGAGACGAAGGGCAAGGCACTGGAGGAGATGGGCTGAGCCTCGGAAGAGGTCCCCGAGCCCGAGGAGAAGGGCCAAAGTCCCCGCTGCCCCTCTCCTCGAACCGTCCGCCGCCCCCACTCGGTCACCGCCGAGCGGGGGCGGCGGTTTTTCCGCACGTCACCGGACGAGGGCACCCATCACCCCCGGCCGGTTCCCGGGCCGCCGCCTCGATGCCGTCCCGTCCCGCCCGTCCCGTCGCGGGCCGGGATTCGGGCCGCGCGCTTCCCGGCCGTCCGAGGGCCTGCGACGGCGGCGACGGTCACGTCCGTGCGGGAGCGCGGCGACGCGACCTCCGTCCAGGAACTCCGCAGCCGGGGGCCATCCCGTCCGGGTGGGAGCGCGTAGCCGCCCCGGCCGCAGTCCTACGGCCCTGCGCGGCGCCCCGGTCCGGGGCGACGCGACCTCCGTACAGGAACTCGGCCGGCGGCGGCCGTCACGTCCGAGCGGGAGCGCGCAGCCGCCTCGCCCGCAGCCTTACGGCCCTGCGCGGCGCCCCCGTCCGCGGCGACGCGACCTTCGTCCAGGAACTCGGCCGGCGCCCCGGCCTCCCACCCGCGTCCGTTTGCCGCCGCGCGCCTGGGACAGGACACGCGCCGCAGGGGCCGTACGGTGCGCGGCCCCGCACCGCCGCCGGAGGCCAGGACGGCGGACCGGCCGGGTCGTCGTGGTCCTCCGCGGTGTGGTCCTGCGGCCACGCCGGCGCGGGAGGGCAGGACGAAACCCCCTCCGCTGCCGGGCAGCGGAGGGGGTGGGGGAGCGGGCCGGCCGGCGAGCGGCGCGGCTCGGGTCAGAGGGCGAGCGACTCCTGCCGCTCGGCGGACCGTGCGTCCGCGGCGCCCGGATTCACCACCGCCGGCTTGGGCAGCACCAGGTACAGCAGACCGGAGATCACGATCGTGGCGACCCAGCCGAGGCCGTACTCGCCGATGACGTTGTTGTGGGCGAGCGGGCCGGTGAACCAGTCGGACGTGGTGAACATCAGACCGGCGGCCAGGCCGATCGCCCAGGCGGCCACCGCGGCGGGCGAGAAGCCGCCCTTGTACCAGTAGGCGCTGGTCCGCGTCGTGTCGGCCATGGCGGCGCCGTCGTACTCGGTGCGCCGCAGCATGTCCGCGCCGAAGACGCCGACCCAGGCGGAGAAGGCCACCGCGAGCAGCGACAGGAAGGCGATGAACGACCCCATGAAGCTGGTCGCCACCAGCATCAGCACCCCGCCGAAGGCCAGCGAGATCACCGCGTTGACCGAGACCGCCCAGTGCCGCGGCACCTTGAAGCCGAGGGTCTGCGCGGTGAAGCCCGCCGAGTACATCGACATCGAGTTGATCAGCAGCATGCCGATCAGCGCGATCAGCAGGTACGGCACCGCGATCCAGGTCGGCAGGATCTCGCCGAGGAAGGAGACCGGGTCGGAGGCCGAGGCCAGGTCGGGCGTGGAGACCGCCATCACGGCGCCCATCAGCACCATCGGCAGGACGACGATGCCGGCGCCGCCCACCGAGGTGCCCACGATCGCCCTGGACGAGGCGGTGCGCGGCAGGTAGCGGGTGAAGTCCGGAGCGGTCGGGATCCAGCTGACGCCGCCCGCCGCGATCATGCCGATGCCGGTGATCACCGCGGCCGTGGAGCCCGCGGAGTGCGCGAACACCTTCGACCAGTCGGTGTCGACGATCAGGTAGACCAGCACCAGGACGGAGAAGAGGCCGAAGAGGTAGGTCGCGTACTTGTTGCACTTCTGGACGGCGTTGATGCCGAGGCCGGAGATCGCGAACGTGGCGACGACGAAGATCAGCAGCATCACCAGGTCGAGCACGCTGTTCGCCTTCAGCCCGAAGACGATGTCCAGCACGCTGAGCATCGCGTAGGCGCCGGTCACCGCGTTGATCGTTTCCCAGCCCCAGCGGGCGACCCAGATCAGCGAACCGGGCAGCAGGTTGCCGCGCTGGCCGAAGACCGCGCGGGACAGCGCCATGCCGGGCGCGCCGCCGCGCTTGCCCGCGATTCCGATGAGCCCCACCAGGCCGTACGACACCACGGGCGCGGCGGCGGCGCAGACGAGCGCCTGCCAGAAGTTGAGGTGGTACGCCACGACGAGGCTCGCGCCCATGGTGAGCAGCAGCACGCTGATGTTGGCGCCGACCCAGGTCGGGAACAGTTCGCGGGTCCGTGCGGTGCGCTCATGGTCGGGCACCTGTTCGATGCCGCGGGTCTCCAGGGCGCCTTCGCCCTCGGCGGTCTTGCTCATGAAGAAGGGTCCGTGCCTCGTTCGTGGGGGTGGGGTGCGGCTCGCGGGGGGAGCGGCGGGCGCCGTCGGGGGCGGCGATGTCGGGACTCTACGCGTGTTGACCCGCCCACCACCATCGTACTTTGATACTATTCGCGTCTTTAGGTGGCGTTTGTCTCTCGGATGAAGCCACAAGCCGCCTCGGGCCGGGGGCCATGGCTGATACTGGACGCGTTATGGAAACCATCATCCTTGCTGTAGTCATCGCCGTGGTGGTGCTCGGCGCGCTCGGCGGGCTCGTCGTCGGCAGCCGGCGGAGGAAGCCGCTGCCCCCGCCACCGCCCAGCCCGCCCGACATCACCGCCGCCCCTCCGGCCGAACCGCACGTCGGCGACGAGGCCGAGACGCCGCGCGAGGAGCCGCGGCGGACGATCGAGGAGGTGGACCTTCCGGGCGGCTCGGCCCCCACCGCCGTGGAGGAGCCGCCCGTCGTCGAGGAACTCCCGGGCCCCGAGATCGAGGTTCCCGAGCCCACCGCCGGCCGCCTGGTCCGGCTGCGCGCCCGTCTCTCCCGGTCGCAGAACGCCCTGGGCAAGGGCCTGCTCACCCTGTTGTCCCGCGAGCACCTCGACGAGGACACCTGGGAGGAGATCGAGGACACCCTGCTGACCGCCGACGTCGGCGTGCAGCCCACCCAGGAGCTGGTCGACCGGCTGCGCGAACGCGTCCGCGTGCTCGGCACCCGCACCCCCGAGGAACTGCGCGCCCTGCTGCGCGAGGAGCTGCTCACCCTGGTCGGCCCCGACCTGGACCGTACGGTGAAGACCGAGCCCGCCACCGGCAAGCCCGGCATCGTGATGGTCGTCGGCGTCAACGGCACCGGCAAGACCACCACCACCGGCAAGCTCGCCCGGGTCCTGGTCGCGGACGGCCGCAGCGTCGTCCTCGGCGCCGCCGACACCTTCCGTGCCGCCGCCGCGGACCAGCTCCAGACCTGGGGCGAGCGGGTCGGTGCCTACACCGTGCGCGGTCCGGAGGGCGGCGACCCCGCCTCCGTCGCCTTCGACGCGGTGAAGGAGGGCAAGGAGATGGGCTCCGACGTGGTGCTCATCGACACCGCCGGCCGGCTGCACACCAAGACCGGGCTCATGGACGAGCTGGGCAAGGTCAAGCGCGTCGTCGAGAAGCAGGCCCCGCTGGACGAGATCCTGCTGGTGCTCGACGCCACCACGGGGCAGAACGGCCTGGTCCAGGCCCGGGTCTTCGCCGAGGTCGTGGACATCAGCGGCATCGTGCTGACCAAGCTCGACGGCACCGCCAAGGGCGGCATCGTGGTCGCGGTCCAGCGTGAGCTGGGCGTCCCGGTCAAGCTGATCGGCCTCGGCGAGGGCGCGGACGACCTGGCGCCCTTCGAGCCGGAGGCGTTCGTCGACGCCCTGATCGGCGACTGACGGCCGGCACGACCGCGGGCCGCCCGCCGGCCCGCGCCCGCACCGACAGCGGCGCCCGCCCCCGGAATCCGGTGGGGACGGGCGCCGCTGCCGTGTGCGCCGGATGCCGCCCGGTTCTTCTTCTTTCGCGGCGCGGTGAGACCGGCCGCCGCCCGGTTCTTCATTCGCGGCGTGGTGAGACCGGCCGCCGCGCCCTCGCAGGGCGGGCAGTCCGGCCGCCGCCGCCTCACAGGGCGAGCAGCCCGGCCGCCGTCTCCCGGAAGCCGCACGCGTCGATGTAGAAGGGGCGCAGGCCGGCCTCGTAGTCGACGTGCAGCCACGCGCACCCGGCGGCGCGCGCCTGCCGGGCCGCCGTCGCGACCAGCTCGGCCCCGACCCCGTGCGACCGGTGGTCCGGGGCCACCACCGTGTCCAGCAGGAAGGCGTGGACCCCGCCGTCCCAGGCGACGTTGACGAAGCCGATCAGGCGGCCGTCCCGGCGGGCGCAGACCCAGCCGAGGCTGTGCCGCAGCAGCCGCTCCCGCCACTCGCCCCGGCCGGCCGGATACCCGAAACCCCCGGCGTGCAGCGCGTCCAGCGCGGCGTCCTCGACCTCGCCCCGCCACTCGTAGGTGATCGTCATCCGGCGATCGTACGGGGCCGCCCCGTCACCCGACCGGAGGAACCGTCCTGCGCGGGCACCCTCCGGGCCGGGCGGAACGGACCGCACCGGTCCCGGGAGCCCTCACCGACGGACCGCACCGGCCCCCGGCAGCCCTACCCCCGGGACCGGTGCGCCACATACGCCAGCGTGCCCAGCAGCAGGCGGGCCTCCGGGGGGTCGGCCGTGTCGAGCGCGGGGGAGCGGAGCCAGCGGGCGGGGCCCCGGCCGCCCCGGTCGGAGGGCGGCGCCGTGAGGTACGTTCCCGGGCCGAGGCCGCGCAGGTCGAGGGAGGCGGGGTCGTCCCAGCCCATGCGGTAGAGGAGTGCGGGCAGCTCGGCGGCGGCGCCGGGGGCGACGAAGAAGTGGACGCGGCCGTCCGGGGTCGCCGTCACCGGGCCGAGGGGCAGCCCCATGCGCTCCATCCGGGCCAGGGCGCTGCGTCCGGCGGGCTCGGCGACCTCGATCGCGTCGAACGCGCGCCCGACCGCCAGCATCACCGAGGCCCCCGGCAGCTTGGCCCACGCCCGGCTCACCTCGTCCAGCGTGGCCCCGGCCGGGATGCGGGGTGCGAACTCCAGCGGGTGCGCCCCCGGGGCCGGGCAGTCCGTGCGCCCGCAGGAACACGCGCCGCCCACGGCCCGCGCGCCGCGCACCACGTCCCAGCCCCACAGTCCCGTGTACTCGGCCACCGCGGTGCACTCCGACGAGCGGTACGACCGGCCGCGCCGCCGCGCGCCGGAGCGGATCTCGCGAATGCCGCCGATCGTGAACCCCATGCCCCCTCCAACGGATCCGTCCCCCCGATGGTTACGAGGCGGATGCGGAACGTGACGCTCTGTCCCCGCGGCGTCCCGTCGCCGTCCGGTGCGGGCGGCGCCCGGAAGTGACCCGGGTGGTGCGCGGGACGGCACGCGCCTGGTGGTGCACCGCTCCGCCCCGTCGCGGTTGTCCTATGTCAAGTGAATCGCGCCAACGCCACCGAGAGTTCATTCGTTGGGGTGGCGAATGGTGGCGTTTCTGAAATCGCCATGGCTGGGCCCGTGATCGTAGGATTACGGTGAGTGTGCGAGTCCTGGGGGCACATGCGCTCGTGGGTATGCCGGAGGCAAGTCGGCAGTCCGTTCGAAGGGTGGCGACCGCCGGACGGAAGGCGGTGCCGACCGGCATTCTGATAGGGCTTGGCGCACTCGGCGACAAGTGGTTCAGGAGTGGGGGCGTTCCAGTGAGCGGCAACGGCGGTGGCGGGACGAACGCAGCGAGTGCGGACAAGCGCCAGAACGAGCTGCTCGCCTCGTGGTTCGTGCGCAGCGGCTGGTCCAAGGGGGAACTGGCCCGCCAGGTCAACCGCCGGGCCCGCCAGCTGGGAGCGAACCACATCTCCACCGACACCTCGCGCGTGCGCCGCTGGCTGGACGGGGAGAACCCGCGCGAGCCGATCCCGCGGATCCTGTCCGAGCTGTTCTCCGAGCGCTTCGGCTGCGTCGTCTCCGTGGAGGACCTCGGGCTGCGCACGGCCCGCCAGACGCCCTCCGCGACCGGTGTCGACCTGCCCTGGACGGGCCCCCAGACCGTCGCCCTGCTCAGCGAGTTCTCCCGCAGCGACCTGATGCTGGCCCGGCGCGGCTTCCTCGGCAGCTCCCTGGTGCTGTCCGCCGGCCCCTCCCTCATCGAACCGCTCCAGCGCTGGCTGGTCCCCTCGCCCCCGGCCCCGCCGGCGCCCCCCGAGCCGGCCGCCGCGGCCCGCCGCCCCGGCCGCCTCTCCCGCCCCGAGCTGGAGCTGCTGGAGAGCACCACGGTGATGTTCCGCAAGTGGGACGCCCAGTGCGGCGGCGGACTGCGCCGCAAGGCCGTCGTCGGCCAGCTGCACGAGGTGACCGACCTCCTCCAGGAGCCCCAGTCGGAGGGCACCACCCGGCGCCTGTTCAAGGTCGCCGCGGAACTGGCCGAACTGGCCGGCTGGATGAGTTACGACGTCGGGCTCCAGCCCACCGCCCAGAAGTACTTCGTGCTCGCCCTGCACGCCGCCAAGGAGGCCGGCGACAAGCCGCTCGGCTCCTACGTGCTGTCCAGCATGAGCCGCCAGATGATCCACCTGGGCCGCCCCGACGACGCCCTGGAGCTGATCCACCTCGCGCAGTACGGCAGCCGCGACTGCGCCAGTCCGCGCACGCAGTCCATGCTGTATGCGATGGAGGCCCGCGCCTACGCCAACATGGGCCAGCCCGGCAAGTGCAAGCGGGCGGTGCGGATGGCCGAGGACGCCTTCACCGACGTGGACGACTGGGACGAGCCCGACCCCGACTGGATCCGCTTCTTCTCCGAGGCCGAGCTGTACGGCGAGAACTCCCACTCCTTCCGCGACCTCGCCTACGTCGCGGGCCGCAGCCCCACCTACGCGTCGCTGGCCGAGCCGCTGATGGAGAAGGCCGTGCAGCTCTTCGCCGAGGACGCCGAACACCAGCGCTCCTACGCGCTGAACCTGATCGGCATGGCCACCGTCCACCTCCTGCAGCGCGAGCCCGAGCAGAGCACGCGCTATGCCGCGCACGCGATGGAGGTGGCCAAGAAGGTCCGTTCCGAGCGCGTGAACACCCGTATCCGCAAGACCGTCGACAACGCCGTACGCGACTACGGCGACCTCGGTGAGGTCATCGACCTGACCGAGCAGCTCGCCGCCGAACTCCCCGAGACCGCCCAGGCGGTCTGACCGGGCCTGCGGGCAGGCCCCAGAACCCCGGCCGCGGCCGGCCCTCCCGAACCGCCCGACCCGGCTCCCCCGTGCCAGGTCACCGGAAGGCCGTCGCGGCCGGTTCGCCGTCCGCCCGCAATTCACCGACGCGTAACACACCAGGCGTCTTCGTCACCCCGGCGAAACAACGAGGGGCGTCCACGGAAACCGCGCTGCGCGAATCTCGTCGCGCAGAACCGGCCCACCCCTCATCCCCCGGCATCGCTGCCGGGGCCGCCAGGCTTCGCCCGCACGGGGCCGTACCAACCGACGAGGAGACGCCGATGGCACCAGCCATCATGCTTGCGGCGGACGCACCGAAGCTGTCGTCCGCCAACACAGGCTTCATGCTGATCTGTTCCGCCCTGGTGATGCTCATGACCCCGGGCCTGGCCTTCTTCTACGGAGGCATGGTCCGCGTCAAGAGCACCCTGAACATGCTGATGATGAGCTTCATCAGCCTCGGGATCATCACCCTCCTGTGGGTGCTCTACGGCTTCTCGATCGCCTTCGGCACCGACAAGGGCTCCCTCGTCGGCTGGACCTCCGGCTTCGTCGGCTTTTCCGGGATCGGCAAGGCCGACCTGTGGCCCGGCTACACCATCCCGGTCTTCGTCTTCGCCGTCTTCCAGCTGATGTTCGCGGTCATCACCCCGGCACTGATCAGCGGTGCGCTGGCGGACCGGGTGAAGTTCACCGCCTGGTCGCTGTTCGTGGTGCTGTGGGCGACGATCGTGTACTTCCCGGTCGCCCACTGGGTCTGGGGCAGCGGCGGCTGGGCCTTCGACCTCGGCGTGATCGACTTCGCCGGCGGCACCGCGGTGCACATCAACGCCGGTGCGGCGGCGCTCGGCGTGATCCTCGTCATCGGCAGGCGGTCCGGTTTCAAGAAGGACCCGATGCGCCCGCACAGCCTCCCCCTGGTGATGCTCGGCGCGGGACTGCTGTGGTTCGGCTGGTTCGGCTTCAACGCCGGCTCCTGGCTCGGCAACGACGACGGCGTCGGCCCGCTGATGTTCGTCAACACCCAGATCGCCACCGCCGCCGCCATGCTCGCCTGGCTCGGCTACGAGAAGATCCGGCACGGCGCGTGCACCACGCTGGGCGCCGCCTCCGGCGCCGTCGCCGGCCTGGTCGCCATCACCCCGTCCGGCGGCGCGGTCTCGCCGCTCGGCGCCATCGCGGTCGGCGCCGTCGCCGGTGTCCTGTGCGCCATGGCGGTCGGCCTGAAGTACCGGTTCGGCTACGACGACTCCCTCGACGTCGTCGGCGTCCACATGGTCGGCGGCATCATCGGCTCCCTCCTGGTCGGCCTCTTCGCCAGCGGCACCGGCCAGTCCGACGTCAAGGGCCTCTTCTACGGCGGCGGCCTGGACCAGTTCTGGAAGCAGTGCGCCGGGGTCTTCGCCGTCCTCGCCTACTCCCTGGTCGCCTCCGCCGTCCTCGCCTTCCTCATCGACAGGACGATCGGGATGCGGGTCACCGAGGACGAGGAGGTGTCCGGCATCGACCAGGCCGAGCACGCCGAGACGGCCTACGACTTCAGCGGCGCGGGCGGCGGTGTCGCGGGCACCGTCTCCGCCCTGGCCGCCGCCGCGGCGGGCCGGCAGAGCCGGCCGGACCCGCAGAGCACACCGGGCAAGCCGGACCAGCAGAGCACGCCGAGCAAGAAGGTGGACGCATGAAGATCATCACCGCCGTCGTCAAGCCCCACCGGCTCGACGAGATCAAGGAGGCCCTGCAGGCCTTCGGCGTCCACGGGCTCACCGTCACCGAGGCCAGCGGCTACGGCCGCCAGCGCGGACACACCGAGGTCTACCGCGGTGCCGAGTACACCGTCGACCTGGTGCCCAAGATCCGCATCGAGGTGCTGGCCGAGGACGACGACGCCGAAGAGCTGATCGAGGTCGTCGTCAAGGCGGCCCGCACGGGCAAGATCGGCGACGGGAAGGTCTGGTCCCTGCCCGTCGACACGGCGGTCCGGGTCCGCACCGGCGAGCGCGGCCCCGACGCGCTCTGACGGCTTCGGCGAGGAATCGAGGACAGGAGTCACCGGGTGACGGGCAAGAGCGAGAGCGATCTGACCGGCCGGACCGGCCGGACGGACGGGACGGGCCCGTCGCGACCCGCCGGCTACGCGGCGGCCCGGCTGCGCCTCCTCACCGAGGACGCGCGGTCCGGGCCGCCGCGCCGCGCGGCCCTCGCACAGCTCACCGACGACTGGCTCGCGCGGCTGTTCACCGCCGCCGCCGACGCCGAGGGCCTGACCGGCGTCTCCCTCGTCGCCGTCGGCGGCTACGGCCGCGGCGAGCTGTCCCCGCGCAGCGACCTCGACCTGCTCCTGCTGCACGGCGACGGCGACCCGTCCGCCGTCGCCGCCCTGGCCGACCGCCTCTGGTACCCCGTGTGGGACCTCGGCCTCGATCTCGACCACTCGGTACGCACACCGGCCCAGGCACGCGCAACGGCCGGCGGCGACCTCAGAGTCCAGCTCGGCCTGCTCGACGCCCGGCACCTGGCCGGCGACCCCGCCCTCACCGCCGGCCTCCGCACTGCGGTCCTCACCGACTGGCGCAACCAGGCCGCCCGCCGCCTCCCCGAACTGCGGGAACTGTGCGTCGAGCGCGCCGAACGCCAGGGCGAACTCCAGTACCTGCTGGAACCCGACCTCAAGGAGGCCCGCGGCGGCCTGCGCGACGCCACCGCCCTGCGCGCCGTGGCCGCCTCCTGGCTGGCCGACGCCCCCCGCGAAGGCCTCGCCGACGCGCGCCGCCGGCTGCTCGACGTACGCGACGCCCTGCACCTGGCCACCGGCCGCGCCGGCGACCGGCTCGCGCTGCAGGAGCAGGACCAGGTCGCCGCCGAGCTGGGCCTGCTCGACGCCGACACCCTGCTGCGCCAGGTGTACGAGGCGGCGCGCGTCATCTCGTACGCGAGCGACGTCACCTGGCGCGAAGTGGGGCGCGTACTCAAGGCCCGCGCCGTGCGGCCCCGGCTGCGCGCCCTGCTGGGCGGTGGCAGGCAGGGCGCCGAGCGGACCCCGCTCGCCGAAGGGGTGGTGGAACAGGAGGGCGAAGCGGTGCTCGCCCGCGCCGCGCGCCCCGAACGCGACCCCGTCCTCCCCCTGCGCGCCGCGGCCGCCGCCGCACAGGCCGGTCTCCCGCTCTCCCTGCACGCCGTGCGCCACCTCGCCGCCACCACGCGCCCCCTGCCCGCACCCTGGCCCGCCGAGGCCCGCGAACAACTCGTCACCCTCCTCGGCTCCGGCCGGCCCGCCGTGCAGGTCTGGGAGGCCCTGGAGGCGGAAGGGCTGGTCACCCGGCTGCTGCCCGACTGGGAACGGGTGCGCTGCCGCCCGCAGCGCAACGCCGTCCACGTCTGGACCGTCGACCGCCACCTCATCGAGACGGCCGTCCGCGCCTCCGCGCTCACCCGCCGCGTCGGCCGCCCCGACCTGCTCCTGGTCGCCGCGCTGCTGCACGACATCGGCAAGGGCTGGCCCGGCGACCACTCGGCCGTCGGCGCGACCATCGCCGCGGACGTCGCCGCGCGCATCGGCTTCGGCCCCGCCGACGCCGCCGTCCTCGCCACCCTCGTACGCCACCACCTGCTGCTCGTCGAGACCGCCACCCGGCGCGACCTCGACGACCCGGCCACCGTCCGCGCGGTCGCCGACGCGGTGGGCACCCGCGGCACCCTGGAGCTGCTGCACGCGCTGACCGAGGCGGACGCGCTGGCCACCGGCCCGGCCGCCTGGTCCTCCTGGCGGGGCTCCCTCGTCGCCGACCTGGTCCGCCGGGTCGCCGCGGTCCTCGCCGGGGACCTGCCCGACGGCTCCGGACCCGCCGCCGAACCCACCGCCGAGCAGGAACGCCTCGCCGTCGAGGCGCACCGCACGGACGGCCCGGTCCTGGCCCTGCGCACGCAGGGGAGCCCGCCCGCCGAGGAGCCCTCCGGCCCGGCCGAACCACTGGGCGTGGAACTTCTCATCGCCGTCCCCGACCAGCCCGGCGTGCTGCCCGCCGTCGCCGGGGTGCTCGCCGTGCACCGCCTCACCGTCCGCACCGCCGAACTGCGGACCGTGGACCTGCCCGACGGCTTCGGCGAACGCACCGTCCTGCTGCTGAACTGGCGGGTCGCCGCCGAGTACGGCTCGCTGCCCCAGGCCGCCCGGCTGCGCGCCGACCTCGTCCGGGCGCTGGACGGCTCCCTGGACATCGCCTCCCGGCTCGCCGAACGCGACGCCGCCCACCCGCGCCGCCGGGGCGTGGTGGCGCCCCCGCCGCGCGTGACCCTCGCCCCGGCCGCCTCCCGGCACGCCACCGTGATCGAGGTCCGCGCCCAGGACGCGCCGGGCCTGCTGTTCCGCATCGGCCGCGCCCTGGAGGAGGCGAAGGTACGGGTGCGCAGCGCCCACGTCAGCACGCTCGGCGCCAACGCGGTGGACGCCTTCTACGCCACGGGCCCGGCGGGCGAGCCGCTGCCGCAGGAGGAGGCGCTCTCCGTGGCGCGGCGGCTGGAGGAGACGCTGCGGGCCCGACCGTGACCCGGTTCTGCCCGGCCGGGATACCCTGGAGGGCGATTCCTTAAGCCATCCCCGACCCCGAGGACCGCGAGCGCCGTGTTCGACACTCTCTCCGATCGCCTGTCAGCGACTTTCAAGAACCTGCGCGGCAAGGGACGGCTCTCCGAGGCGGACATCGACGCCACCGCGCGCGAGATCCGCATCGCCCTCCTCGAAGCGGACGTGGCCCTCCCGGTCGTCCGGACGTTCATCAAGAACGTCAAGGAGCGCGCCCTGGGCGCCGAGGTCTCCCGGGCCCTGAACCCGGCCCAGCAGGTCCTGAAGATCGTCAACGACGAGCTGGTCACGATCCTCGGCGGCGAGACCCGCCGCCTCCGCTTCGCCAAGCAGCCGCCCACGGTGATCATGCTGGCCGGTCTGCAGGGTGCTGGTAAGACCACCCTGGCCGGAAAGCTCGGCAAGTGGCTCAAGGAGCAGGGGCACTCGCCGCTGCTGGTCGCCTGTGACCTCCAGCGGCCGAACGCCGTCAACCAGCTCAGCGTCGTCGCCGAACGCGCCGGCGTCGCGGTCTACGCGCCGGAGCCGGGCAACGGCGTGGGCGACCCGGTCAAGGTCGCCGAGGACTCCATCGACTTCGCGAAGTCCAAGGTCCACGACATCGTCGTCGTGGACACCGCCGGCCGCCTGGGCATCGACCAGGAGATGATGCAGCAGGCCGCGGACATCCGCGACGCGGTCCGGCCCGACGAGATCCTCTTCGTCGTCGACGCGATGATCGGCCAGGACGCGGTGAACACCGCGGAGGCCTTCCGCGACGGCGTCGGCTTCGACGGTGTGGTGCTCTCCAAGCTCGACGGCGACGCCCGCGGCGGTGCCGCCCTGTCGATCCGGCAGATCACCGGCAAGCCGATCATGTTCGCGTCCAACGGGGAGAAGCTCGACGACTTCGACGCCTTCCACCCGGACCGGATGGCCTCCCGCATCCTCGACATGGGTGACCTGCTCACCCTGATCGAGCAGGCGGAGAAGACGTTCAGTCAGGAAGAGGCCGAGAAGATGGCCTCCAAGCTGGCGTCCAAGAAGGGCCAGGACTTCACCCTGGACGACTTCCTGTCCCAGATGGAGCAGGTCAGGAAGATGGGCAGCATCAGCAAGCTGCTCGGGATGCTGCCCGGCATGGGGCAGATCAAGGACCAGATCAACAACCTCGACGAGCGGGACGTCGACCGCACCGCCGCGATCATCAAGTCCATGACCCCCGGCGAGCGCCAGGACCCGACGATCATCAACGGCTCGCGCCGCGCCCGTATCGCCAAGGGTTCCGGTGTCGAGGTCAGCGCCGTGAAGAACCTGGTGGAGCGGTTCTTCGAGGCCCGCAAGATGATGTCCCGCATGGCCCAGGGCGGTGGCATGCCCGGCATGCCGGGGATCCCGGGCATGGGCGGCGGCCCCGGCCGCAGCAAGAAGCAGCCGAAGAAGGCCAAGGGCAAGCAGCGCTCGGGCAACCCGATGAAGCGCAAGCAGCAGGAGCAGGAGGAGGCCGCGCGCCGCGCCGCGGCCGCCCAGGGCGGCGCCCTCGGCCTGCCGCAGCAGGGCGCCCAGGACTTCGAGCTGCCCGACGAGTTCAAGAAGTTCATGGGCTGACGGCCACCGCGGCCCGCCGCGGCCGTCGCAGGACACTGAGGGCGCCCCCCTGTCTCCCGGGGGGCGCCCTCAGCGCGTGCCAGGGCCCGCCAAGTGCCGTAACGTCCAGATATGAGCAATGCCGCGCCACCACGCAAGGCCCCTGACCAGCCGTGGCGCACCGAGGGCACCCCGGACGAGCCGCCCCGGCGGCCCGGCGGCAGACGGATGCGCGGCCGGTGGTGGGGCCTGCTCGTCACCGCGGTGATCGTCTTCCTGCTGGCCTACGGCGGGCTGAGCTACTACAGCACCGGCAACGAGCCGACCATCTCGTACACCGAGTTCAGCAGGCAGGTCGACGCGGGCAACGTCAGCAAGATCTACTCCAAGGGCGACGCCATCCAGGGGCAGCTCAAGAGCGCCCGGGACAGGCCGAGCGGCCACGGCACGTACACCAAGTTCAGGACCCAGCGCCCCGCCTTCGCCGACGACCGGCTCTGGCAGAGCCTGAGCGGCCACCACGTGACGGTGACCGCGCAGCCCGTCGTCCAGGAGCGCAGCTTCCTGTCCAACCTGCTGCTGTCGCTGGCCCCGATCGTCGTCATCGCCGCGCTGTGGATCTTCTTCGCCCGGCGGATCGGCTCCGGCCTCGGCGGACCCGGCGGCCTGCTGGGCCGCAAGACACCGCCGCGGCCGGTCGAACTGCAGCCCGGCACCCAGCGCACCACGTTCGCCGACGTGGCCGGCATCGACGAGGTCAAGGGCGAACTGGACGACGTCGTCGACTTCCTCAAGCACCCCGACGACTACCGCCGCATGGGCGCCAAGATGCCCCGCGGTGTGCTGCTCACCGGGCCGCCCGGCACCGGCAAGACGCTGCTGGCGCGGGCCGTCGCCGGTGAGGCGGGCGTGCCGTTCTTCTCCGCGTCCGCGTCCGAGTTCATCGAGATGATCGTCGGCGTCGGGGCCTCGCGGGTACGCGAACTGTTCGCGGAGGCACGCAAGGTGGCGCCCTCGATCGTCTTCATCGACGAGATCGACACCATCGGCCGGGCGCGCGGCGGCGGCGCGTCGATGGGCGGGCACGACGAGCGCGAACAGACCCTGAACCAGATCCTGACCGAGATGGACGGCTTCTCCGGCTCCGAGGGCGTGATCGTGCTGGCAGCGACCAACCGCGCCGACGTCCTGGACCCCGCGCTCACCCGGCCCGGCCGGTTCGACCGGGTGGTGAGCGTCGCGCCCCCCGACCGCGGCGGCCGCGAGGCCATCTTGCGCATCCACACCCGTGAGATCCCCCTCGCGCCGGGCGTGGACCTGGTCCGGGTGGCCCGTACGACCCCGGGCATGACCGGTGCGGAACTGGCCAATCTCGCCAACGAGGCCGCCCTGCTCGCGGTCAAGCGGCGCCAGCGCGAGGTGACGCAGGCCGACTTCTCCGAGGCGCTGGAGAAGGTGCAGCTCGGCGCCGAACGCGCCCTGGTGATGCCCGAGGAGGAACGCCGGCGCACCGCCTACCACGAGAGCGGCCACGCCCTGCTCGGCATGCTCCAGCCCGGCGCCGACCCGGTCCGCAAGATCACCATCGTCCCGCGCGGCAGGGCGCTCGGCGTGACCCTGTCCACACCGGAGTCGGACAAGTACGCGTACACGGAGGAGTACCTGCGCGGCCGGATCATCGGCGCGCTCGGCGGCATGGCGGCCGAGCACGTCGTCTACGACGTCATCACGACCGGTTCGGAGAGCGACCTGGAACAGGTCACCAACATCGCGCGCGGGATGGTGGCCCGCTGGGGGATGAGCGAGCACCTGGGCCGGCTGTCCGCCCTGCCCAACGACGCCCAGCAGGCCTACGGGCTCTCCGCCGCGCCGCAGACCCTGGACGCCATCGACACCGAGATGCGGCGCATCGTCGACGAGTGCTACGACGAGGCGTGCCGCAAACTGCGCGAGCACCGGCCGCAACTGGACGCGCTGGCCGAGGCCCTGCTGGAGAACGAGACGCTGGAGGAGGCCGACGCCTACCGGGTCGCCGGCATCACCCGCCTGAAGAAGGACCTGGAGGCGGAGGCGGAGTGAGGCGGGGCTACGGCGTCCGCGCGATCAGGTAGCGGAAGACGTTGGGCAGCCACACCGTCCCGTCGCGCCGCTGGTGGGCGTGCAGGGCCTCGGTCAGCTCCTTGCCGACCTGGTCGGGTCCGGCGGCCTCGACGGCCGCGTCGAACAGGCCCGTGGAGAGCATGCCGCGCACCGCGCTGTCCAGGTCGGCGTAGCCGAACGGGCATGCGACGCGTCCGGAGCCGTCCGGGCGCAGTCCGGCGCGGCGGGCCACGTCCTCCAGGCCGTCGCGCGCGACGGGGGGCGGGTCGGTGGCCCGGGTGGCCGCGCGCAGCACGGCCGACGCCGCGCACCGCTCCGGCGGCCCCCAGCCCGCCAGCACCACCGGCGCTCCGTGCTCGGCGAGCGGGACCGCCGCCGCGAGCGGCCCGGCAGGGTCCTGGGCGTCGCCCGCGAGGCACCCGAGGGGCTCGAAGGCGGTGACGAGGGTGTAGGGCGCGGCGCCCGGTGCCGGGCCAGCCGCCACGTCCGCACCGAGGGGGCTGTGGGTGGCGTAGCCGTCGTGGACACCGGCGGCGCCGGGGTTGCCGGGGTTGCCAGGGACACCGTGGGTCCCGGCGGTGCCGCGGGTCCCGTCGCGGTCCGCGCCGGACGGTGCACCGCCGATGACGTCCGGGACCGGCCCCTGGACGATCCGGGCGTCCGCACGCGCGTGCGTGCCCGACGCTCCGGGGGCCTCGGGCAGCAGCCGCTGCCGTGCCAGGGCCAGCCGCTCGGGGCAGGAGTCGACGCCGGTGACCGCCGCCCCTCTGGCGGACGCCATGAGCAGGGCGAGCCCGGACCCGCAGCCGAGGGCCAGCAGCCGCGTGCCGGTGCCCACCTCCAGCCGCTCGTAGACGGCCTCGTAGAGCGGCACCAGCACCCGCTCCTGGATCTCCGACCAGTCACGCGCGCGTGCACGCAGGTCCACCCCGGGCGCGGGGCCCGCGTGAGGCAGGTGCTGACGCACGAGCGTAGGTGTCATGGATAAGCGCCCCAATCCGCCGAGAATTGCCGCTGTGCCGATTCCGTGGCCCCCGTGCAGTGCGCGCGCACTTCCGTATGTCAGGTAACTCCCCGCTCCGCATGGCGTCCAGGGGTCGTGAGGGCCTCTTCGTCCGTTCCGGGCCTCTCGCCCGGAGATTTCACATCCCGGAAACCCGGGCCTTGCCGTCACGTCGCGGACGGCCGGGGGTGGGGTGGTGCGGGACACCTGGGGCGCGCCCGGTAACGTCACCGTCGCCGCGCACGCTCACCGCGTACAGCCTTCCGCCGGGGAAGCGGCCGAAACGTCTCTTGTACACCGCGCGCGTACCTGTGCACCGGCGTGCGTCACGTTCTACGCGCCGGTGCGTATGCGGGGCTACGCACCACCTTGGTATCAGCTGTGAGGCTTCTCCGCAGATCAGCGCACCCGCCCTCGTCAGGACGCATCAGCGGCAACTGACGGGTACGTGCAAATTATTTGGGATGCCCCGGAATAGGAACACAGTGGCACTCCCGCTCGTTGTCATTACGTGAGCACGACACAGACACCACCTGTTCTCGCAGCGGAGCTGGCGCAGGCGTGGGCCGACATTCAGCGGTACCACCCCGAGCTGCCCGATCTCGCCGCCCCCGAGTCCCTGATCGGGGAGTCGTCGTCCGCGTGCGGGCACGAGCTCTCCTTCGAGCGACTGCTCCACGAGGCAGTCCATGGCATCGCCGCCGCCCGCGGGGTGCGCGACACCTCCCGCGCCGGCCGCTACCACAACCGCCGGTTCCTGGCCATCGCCGAGGAGCTGGGCCTCGACCACCCGGACGAGCCGCACCCCAGCAGCGGCTTCTCCCTGGTCACGCTCAGCCCCGAGGCCAAGCGCCGCTACCGCCCGACGATCGAGCGCCTCCAGCGCGCCCTGAAGGCGCACACGGCGGCCACCACCGCCGACACCGGCCGCAGCTTCCGCGGCCCGGCCGCCCGCCACGGCTCCTCCGGCGGCGGGGTCCGGGTCAAGGCCGTCTGCGACTGCGGGCGCAACGTACGCGTCGTCCCCTCGGTCCTGGCCCAGGCCCCGATCGTGTGCGGCGGGTGCGGCAAGCCGTTCCGGATCCCGGAGGTCGTGGGCGCGGCGGGCTGAGAGCGCGGCTGCTCGTGGCAGCCGCGCTCCGGCCGCAGGCCGCCGGCCCGGGCACGACGGCACCCGGCCGCCGGGTGCCCCTGTGGCGTGCCCCGGCGGCGCCCTACCCTGCGCCGGGAGGGTGCCGCCGGGTATGGCACAATGGCTAGCTGTACTCGACAGCCGCACAGGACCCCTCTCTCCTCCGGCTGACGCGTCCATCGGGCATTCGGGTACCGCAACCCCACGCGGCGTCCCGCCGTGCCCCACCACGTCAATCCAGGAGAACCCACTCCCGTGGCAGTCAAGATCAAGCTGAAGCGTCTGGGCAAGATCCGTTCGCCTCACTACCGCATCGTCGTCGCCGACTCCCGTACCCGCCGTGACGGCCGGGCCATCGAGGAGATCGGTCTGTACCACCCGGTGCAGAACCCCTCGCGCATCGAGGTCGACGCCGAGCGCGTGGCGTACTGGCTCGGCGTCGGCGCCCAGCCGACCGAGCCCGTGCTCGCCATCCTGAAGAAGACCGGCGACTGGCAGAAGTTCAAGGGCGAGCCCGCCCCGGCGCCCCTGCTGCAGCCGCAGGAGAAGGCCGCCCGTCCGTCGTTCGAGTCGCTCGGCGGCGAGGACGAGGGCAAGGGTGAGGCCATCACCCAGAAGAAGAAGGCTGAGAAGAAGGACGAGGCCGCTGCCGAGTCCGAGTCCACCGAGGCCTGAGCAGCATGCTCGAAGAGGCGCTTGAGCACCTCGTGAAGGGCATCGTCGACAACCCTGACGATGTGCAGGTCGCCTCGCGCGACCTGCGTCGCGGACGTGTGCTCGAGGTGCGGGTCCACCCCGACGACCTCGGCAAGGTGATCGGCCGCAACGGTCGCACCGCACGCGCCCTGCGCACCGTCGTGGGCGCCATCGGCGGCCGGGGCGTCCGCGTCGACCTCGTCGATGTGGACGACGTCCGCTGACGCTTCATCGCATCGCAACCGGCTCGGGCCGGGGAGGGCCGTCAAGGGCCTTCCCCGGCCCGTAGTCGTACGACAGGAGATCTGGACACGTGCAGCTGGTAGTCGCACGGATCGGCCGCGCCCACGGCATCAAGGGCGAGGTCACCGTCGAGGTACGTACCGACGAGCCGGAACTCAGGCTCGCGCCCGGCGCCGTACTCGCCACCGATCCCGCCTCGGCGGGACCGCTCACCATCGAGACGGGCCGCGTCCACAGCGGACGCCTCCTGCTGCGGTTCGAGGGCGTCGCCGACCGCACCGCCGCCGAGGCGCTGCGCAACACCCTCCTCATCGCGGACGTCGACCCGGACGAGCTGCCCGAGGAGGAGGACGAGTACTACGACCACCAGCTGATCGACCTCGACGTGGTCACCGAGGACGGCACGGAGGTCGGCCGGATCACCGAGATCTCGCACCTGCCCTCCCAGGACCTGTTCATCGTCGAGCGCGCCGACGGCAGCGAGGTGATGATCCCGTTCGTGCAGGAGATCGTCACCGAGATCGACCTGGAGGAGCAGCGGGCCGTCATCGCCCCGCCGCCGGGCCTGATCGACGACCGCGCCGAGATCGCCTCCGCCCGGGGCGAGGAGGGCTCCGACGCCGGATCCGGCGGTTCCGGCGGCGCCTCCGCCGACGGCGGCTCGGGAGAAGCCTCCTGATGCGCCTCGACGTCGTCACGATCTTCCCCGAGTACCTCGAACCGCTGAACGTCTCCCTCGTCGGCAAGGCACGCGCGCGCGGACAGCTGGACGTGCACGTGCACGATCTGCGCGGCTGGACGCACGACCGCCACAACACGGTCGACGACACGCCCTACGGCGGCGGCCCCGGCATGGTCATGAAGACCGAACCGTGGGGCGACGCCCTGGACAGCGTCCTGGCCGACGGCTACGAGACGGGCTCCCGCGCGCCCGCGCTGATCGTCCCGACCCCCAGCGGCCGCCCCTTCAGCCAGGAACTCGCCGTCGAGCTGTCCGAGCGCCCCTGGCTGATCTTCACCCCGGCCCGCTACGAGGGCATCGACCGCCGCGTCATGGACGAGTACGCCACCCGGATACCCGTCTACGAGGTGTCCATCGGCGACTACGTCCTCGCCGGCGGGGAGGCGGCCGTCCTGGTCGTCACCGAGGCCGTGGCCCGTCTGCTGCCCGGCGTCCTCGGCAACGCCGAGTCGCACCGGGACGACTCCTTCGCGCCCGGGGCCATGGCGAGCCTCCTGGAGGGCCCCGTCTACACCAAGCCGCCCCTGTGGCGCGGCCGGGACATCCCCGACGTGCTGCTCAGCGGCCACCACGGGAAGATCGCCCGCTGGCGCCGCGACGAGGCGCTGCGGCGCACCACGGCCAACCGGCCCGACCTCATCGAGCGCTGCGCCCCCGCGGCCTTCGACAAGAAGGACCGCGAGATGCTGTCCATCCTGGGCTGGTCGCCCGACCCGGCGGGGGAGCCGTACGGCCGATTTTGGCGCAGGACCGGCGACGTGGAAGAATAAGCCGCTGCTGTGTGCTGTCCGGCGGGCGCCCCTGCCACAGGGGGACACGACGACCGCCCCGACCGCCCGGCAGACCTTCTGGAAAATCCTAGTTGCCGTTGATGACCTGTGGCATCAGCGAAGAAAGCAGAGACATGTCTCACCTGCTCGACACCGTCGACGCCGCGTCGATCCGCGACGACATCCCGGCCTTCCGCCCGGGTGACACCGTCAACGTGCACGTCCGCGTCATCGAGGGCAACCGCTCCCGTGTGCAGCAGTTCAAGGGCGTGGTGATCCGTCGCCAGGGTTCCGGCGTGCGCGAGACCTTCACGGTCCGCAAGGTCTCGTTCTCCGTCGGCGTCGAGCGCACCTTCCCGGTGCACACCCCGATCGTCGAGAAGATCGAGCTGGTCACCCGTGGTGACGTGCGCCGCGCCAAGCTGTACTACCTCCGTGAGCTGCGCGGCAAGGCCGCGAAGATCAAGGAGAAGCGCGACAACTGAGCGCTTTCGGGGGTTCACATCGGGGCGGGATAGCATTCCGCCCCGATGGACACCGAAGCACAGCCGACCGAGCGCGACCGCTCCTCCCGCCCTTTCGCTGCCGGATCCGAACGGACTCCGGACACGCAGGGACCGGAGGACCGGTCGCGTTCGTCGTTGGCGGCGCGGCTCACCGGCCGCGTCCCCGGCGGGTGGATCACCCTGTCCGCGCTGACCGGCCTGGTCCTCCTGCTGCTCCTCAACGCGTTCGTGGTGCAGCCGTTCCAGATCCCCAGCGGGTCCATGGAGCCGGGACTGAGGATCGGGGACCGGATCCTCGTCGACAAGGTGGCCTACCGTTTCGGTGCCGGACCGCGGCGCGGTGACGTCGTCGTGTTCGACGGCACCGGGTACTTCGGGGACGCCGACTACGTCAAACGCGTGGTGGGTGTGGGGGGAGACCACGTGGTCTGCTGCGACGAGAAGGGCAGGATCGAGGTGAACGGAGAGCCGGTCGACGAGACGGCGTTCCTTCATCCGGGTGACAGTCCCTCCGCGGTGCCCTTCGACGTCGTGGTGCCGCAGGGCACGCTGTTCGTCCTCGGCGACCACCGCGGCGACTCCAGCGACTCGCGCGACCACCTGGGCTCCCCGGGCGGCGGCATGGTCCCGGTGGGGGACGTGATAGGCCGGGCCGACTGGATCGCCTGGCCCCTCGGTCACTGGACCCGTCTCACCCGGCCCGGTGCCTACGCGCGCGTGCCCGCTCCCGCCCCGGGGGGCGGTGGCCATGGGTAACCGCGGCAGACCGCGCGGCGCGCAGCCCGGCCCCGCCGACGACCCGCTGCCCACCGGGGTCCGGCGGCCGGCGAGCCCGGCCGGCGGGCGCACCCGGGCGGAGCGGCGCAAGCTGCAGCGCAAGGTCAAGCGCAAGCGCCGGCGCTCCGCCGTACGGGAGATCCCGCTCCTGGTCGGCGTGGCCGTCCTCATAGCGCTGGTGCTGAAGACCTTCCTCGTGCAGGCGTTCGTGATCCCGTCGGGCTCCATGGAGCAGACGATCCGCATCGGGGACCGGGTCCTCGTCGACAAGCTCACCCCCTGGTTCGGCGCCGAGCCGAAACGCGGGGACGTCGTCGTCTTCCGGGATCCGGGCGGCTGGCTGGCCGGCGAGGAGACCGCGAAGAAGAACGACCCGATCGTGGTCAAGCAGGTAAAGGAGGCCCTCACCTTCATCGGCCTGCTGCCCTCCGACGACGAGAAGGACCTGATCAAGCGGGTCATCGGGGTCGGCGGCGACCACGTCAAGTGCTGCGACAAGCAGGGGCGGGTGACCGTCAACGGCGTTCCCCTGAACGAGGGGGACTACCTCTATCCGGACAACGCCCCCTCCGACACCCCCTTCGACATCACGGTCCCCGAGGGCCGGCTGTGGGTGATGGGCGACCACCGGGGCAACTCCGCCGACTCCCGCGCCCACCGCGACACCGCGTACGGCGGCACGGTCTCGGAGAAGTCCGTGGTGGGACGGGCCCTGGTGATCGGCTGGCCCTTCGGCCACTGGGCCACGCTGCGGGAGCCGCAGACCTTCGCCGCGGTCTCCGACTCGGCGGCCGGGTCGGACGCCGCCGGGCCGCCGTCGCATAGGGTTGCCCCCTACGATCCCAACAGATCGGTTCAACTCCCGAGCCCTGCGGAACTCCCGCTCGTTATGGGAGTGGTGGGCCTGCGCCGTGGACGGGGCAGGCGGTGGCGCGGAGTGAGGAGTTGGCGTGGGGGATGTGGCGGTTGGCGCACGGTCCGGCAGCGACGGCGAGGAGCACCGCGGACACCCCGTGGACGCGGCGGCCCCTGCCCCGGACAACGCCGTGACCTCCGGGAACGAGAGCACGACAGCCGAGGACGGCACGGTGACGGAGCACAACCACAGTGATGAGCAGGCCCCCGGCACAGGCGCCCCGGAGGCGAGGAAGCCGCGGTCCTTCTGGAAGGAACTGCCGATCCTGATCGTCATCGCCCTGGTGCTGGCGCTCCTGATCAAGACGTTCCTGGTCCAGGCGTTCTCCATCCCGTCCGACTCGATGCAGAACACCCTCCAGCGCGGTGACCGGGTCCTGGTCGACAAGCTGACCCCGTGGTTCGGTTCCGAACCAGACCGCGGCGAGGTCGTCGTCTTCCACGACCCGGACGACTGGCTGGCCGGCGAGCCGACGGCCAAGCCCAACGCGCTGCAGACCGTGCTCAGCTGGATCGGCCTGATGCCGTCCGCGGAGGAGAAGGACCTGATCAAGCGGGTCATCGGGGTCGGCGGCGACACCGTCGAGTGCAACGGCACGGGCCCCCTGAAGGTCAACGGCAAGGCGCTGAACGAGCCTTACGTCTACCCGGGCAACACCCCGTGCAGCCAGGACGACCAGGGCGGCCAGTTCAAGGTCAAGGTGCCCGAGGGCTTCATCTGGGTCATGGGCGACCACCGGCAGAACTCCCGGGACTCGCGCTACAACCAGGCCGACAAGAACCACGGCATGGTCCCGGTCAAGGAGGTCGTGGGCCGTGCCATCGTGCGCGCCTGGCCGGTCAACCGCTGGGGCACCCTCCCCGTCCCGGACACCTTCGACCAGCAGGGCATCGGACAGCAGCCCTCGGCGGCCGGCGCGCTGACGGTGGCCCCCGGCGGGGTGGCGCTCACCGCCGCGGTGCCGCTCGTCGTCTGGCGGCGCAAGCGGACCCTGAAGCCGCAGACCGGCACCGGCACCCCGACCACGGCGGCCGGGAGCCGCTGAACCGCACCGGTACGCCGACGGCGGCGACCGCTCGCCTCGGCCCGGGGCCGGCGTCCGCCGCCGCACCCCCGCCGGTGGCGTACCTCCCTGTGAACCCCCCGTGGAGCTGTGGCTCCGGCCGCAGAAGGGGCTCCCCGGGCCCGGTACCGCCGGGTAGGGTGCGGATCCATGGGTGGCGAGAGCACGACACGTACGGCCCCGCGCGGCGGCGGCACAGACAGGAAGCCCGCGGGTGGCAGGACGGGGCAGCGGCTGTCCGGGCTCGCCGTGGCGCTCGGCCTGGTGCTGTTCCTCGGCGGATTCGCCTGGGCGGCGGTCGTGTACCGGCCCTACACCGTGCCCACCAGCTCCATGACACCGACGATCGGCGTCGGCGACCGCGTGCTGGCCCAGCGCGTCGACGGCGACGAGGTGCGCCGCGGTGACGTCGTCGTCTTCCACGACAAGAACTGGGTGGCGAACGCGCCCGTCGTCAAGCGGGTGGTGGCCGTCGGCGGGGACACGGTCGCGTGCTGCACGAACGGCAAGCTCACCGTCAACGGCAAGCAGATCGACGAGCCGTACCTGAAGGGCGGCCCCGCCGAGCTCGCCGGCTTCCCCACCGTCAAGGTGCCCGAAGGGCGCCTGTTCCTGCTCGGCGACGAGCGCCGCGGCTCGCTGGACTCCACCGCCCACCTCACCGACGCGGCCCGGGGCACCGTCTCCCGCGCCGACGTCACGGCCCGCGTCGACTCCGTGATCTGGCCGGCGAAGGGCATGCTGGAGCGGCCGACCGGATTCCAGGCGCTGGGCGCCCTGTCCCCGCCGGGTCCGCTGCGCACGATCTTCTTCCTGATCATCGCGGGCGTGGTCCTGGTGTTCGCCGGCGGCGCGTACGGGCCGCTCGCCAAGCTGCTGGGCGGCTCCCGCGCCCGCGGACGCACGGAACCGGCCCGTGCCCGCTGAGACCGCCGACGCGGGCCACGACGTGAACGGGTCCGGCGGCGAGCCGCGCAAGGTGGCGCGGGTCGTCCTGCTCGACCCGGCCGACCGCATCCTGCTCCTGCACGGCCACGAGCCGGACGATCCGGCCGACGACTGGTGGTTCACGCCCGGCGGCGGCCTGGAGGGCGACGAGACCCGTGAGGAGGCCGCCCTGCGGGAACTCGCGGAGGAGACCGGCATCACCGAGGTGGACCTCGGCCCGGTGCTCTGGCGCCGCCGCTGCTCCTTCCCGTTCGCGGGCCGCCGCTGGGACCAGGACGAGTGGTACTTCCTGGCGCGGACGACCCGGACGGCGACGGCGGCCACCGGGCTGACCGAGCTGGAGCGGCGCAGCGTGTCCGGAGCGCGCTGGTGGACGTGTCGGGAACTGGCCCGCACGCATGAGACCGTGTATCCCACCAGACTCGCCGGGCTACTGCGCACACTGCTCGACGAAGGTCCCCCCGCCGCGCCCGTGACCCTGGACACCGAAATCGTCTAGGGGTTCACGGGACTGGCGCACAATGGGGGGACCGTACGGCTGAAGGGGAACATGCCATGAGCGCCGAGGACCTCGAGAAGTACGAGACCGAGATGGAGCTGAAGCTCTACCGGGAGTACCGCGATGTCGTCGGTCTGTTCAAATACGTGATCGAGACCGAGCGGCGCTTCTACCTCACGAACGACTACGAGATGCAGGTGCACTCCGTTCAGGGCGAGGTCTTCTTCGAAGTGACGATGGCCGACGCATGGGTGTGGGACATGTACCGGCCGGCCCGGTTCGTGAAGCAGGTGCGCGTGTTGACGTTCAAGGACGTGAACATCGAGGAGCTGAACAAGAGCGACCTGGAGCTGCCCGGCGGGTGAGCCGAGGGACCGGGCGGCGCCCGGCAGACCGCCCGCGTACCGGAAGACCACTCGTGCGGGTGACGTGGTTGTCCACAACCGGTGAGTAGCCCACCAAGATCCACTCGATGGGTCCGGATGCGTGACGGTGGGCGCCGGAGGTGGTGCCGACATGACCACGCATCAAGCACGCAGTGCCCTCGGCAGGTACGGAGAGGGCCTGGCCGCGCGCCGGCTGGCCGAGGCGGGCATGACCGTCCTGGAGCGCAACTGGCGCTGCGGCAGGACCGGCGAGATCGACATCGTGGCCCGCGACGGTGACGTCCTGGTCGTCTGCGAGGTGAAGAGCCGCAGGACCGGAGCCTTCCAGCACCCGATGGCCGCGGTCACGCCCGAGAAGGCCGAGCGGCTGCGCGGCCTCGCCGAACGCTGGATCCAGTCCCACGGCGGAGCACCGCCCGGCGGCGTCCGCATCGACCTGGTGGGCGTCCTGCTGCCCCGGCGCGGCGCGCCCCTCGTCGAGCACGTGCGAGGGGTGGCGTGATGGGATTCGCAAGGACCTGCTCAGTGGCCCTGGTCGGGGTCGAGGGCGTCGTCGTCGAGGTCCAGGCGGACCTCGAACCGGGCGTCGCCGCCTTCACCCTGGTCGGACTGCCCGACAAGAGCCTGACCGAGAGCCGCGACCGGGTACGGGCGGCCGTGGTCAACTCCGGTGCCGAATGGCCGCAGAAGAAGCTCACCGTGGGCCTCAGCCCCGCCTCGGTGCCCAAGGGCGGCAGCGGCTTCGACCTCGCCGTGGCCTGCGCGGTGCTCGGCGCCGCGGAACGGATCGACCCCCGCGTGCTCGCCGACATCGTGATGATCGGCGAGCTGGGCCTGGACGGCCGGGTGCGCCCCGTACGGGGCATCCTCCCGGCCGTCCTGGCCGCCGCCGACGCCGGATACGAACAAGTGGTCGTACCGGAGTGCGCCGCCGCCGAGGCGTCCCTGGTGCCCGGGGTCTCGGTGCTCGGCATCCGCAGCCTGCGGCAGCTGATCGCCGTCCTGACGGACGAACCCGTACCGGAGGAGGACCGGGACGAGCCGGGCCGCCCCGACCCGCTCCTGGCCGGCCTGCGCGTGCCGGGCACGGCGGCCGCGACCGGCATGCACAGCATGGGAGCCGCCCAGCACGACCAGGGACACGACCTCGCCGACGTCGTCGGCCAGCGCTCCGCGCGCACCGCGCTGGAGGTCGCCGCGGCCGGCGGACACCACCTGTTCCTCGAAGGCCCACCGGGAGCGGGCAAGACCATGCTCGCCGAACGGCTCCCCGCGGTCCTGCCCCCGCTCGGCCGCCAGGAGTCCCTGGAGGTCACCGCGGTCCACTCGGTGGCCGGGCTCCTGCCGCCGGGCAAACCGCTGATCGACCTCGCCCCCTACTGCGCCCCGCACCACTCGGCCACCATGCAGGCACTCGTCGGCGGCGGCCAGGGCGTCGCCCGCCCCGGAGCCGTCTCCCTCGCCCACCGGGGCGTGCTCTTCCTCGACGAGACCCCCGAGTTCAGCAGTCACGCCCTCGACGCCCTGCGCCAGCCCCTGGAGGCGGGGCACGTGGTGATCGCCCGCAGCGCGGGTGTGGTGCGGTTCCCGGCGAAGTTCCTCATGGTCCTCGCGGCCAACCCCTGCCCCTGCGGACGGTTCTCGCAGCGCGACACCCAGTGCGACTGCTCGCCCTCGGCGATCCGCCGCTACCAGGCCCGGCTCTCCGGGCCGCTGCTGGACCGGGTCGACCTGCGGATCGAGGTGGACCCGGTCACCCGCGCCGAACTGGCCCGGCGCGACGCCGCCGGGGAGTCCACGCGCACGGTGGCCTGCCGGGTGCGGGCCGCCCGGGAGCGCGCGGCGGCCCGGCTCGCGGGGACGCCCTGGCGGACCAACAGCGAGATCCCCGGACGCGAGCTGCGCAGCCGCTGGCACGCCGCCGCCGGTGCCATGGACGAGGCCGAGCGCAGCCTGGAACGCGGTGCCCTCACGGCCCGAGGACTCGACCGGGTGCTGCGCGTGGCCTGGACCGTCGCGGACCTCGTCGGCCACGACCGGCCCGACGCGACCGACGTCGCCCTCGCCCTGCAACTGCGCACCGGAGTGCCACGCGGCGTACCCATGGCCCTCGGGGTGCCGGCATGAGCGCCGCCCCGCGCCCCCCGGACCCGGGCGGCCTCCCCGGCCCCGACCGCGGGCGTGACGACCACACCGCGGATCCTCCCGACGCCGCTCCCGGCCTCCCCGGCCCCGACGTGCTGGCGCGGGTCTTCCTCAGCCGGGTCCTGGAGCCCGGGGACGTGACCGGCGGCCGGTGGGTGCGGGAACTGGGCGCGGTGGACACCGCCCGGCGGCTGCGGGAAGGCACGCCCCCGCTGCCCGGCGTGTCGGACAGACGCTGGGCGGGCCTGTGCGCGCGTGCGGCACGGGCCGACCCCGAGCGGGATCTCGCCGCCGCACGCGAGGCCGGGGTGCGGTTCGTGTGCCCCGGCGGCACCGAGTGGCCCGCCCAGCTCGACGACCTGGCGGACGCCCGGCCCACCGGCCTGTGGGTGCGCGGCCGGCCCAGCCTGCGCATGTGGGCCCTGCGGTCGGTGTCCCTGGTCGGCGCCCGGGCCTGCACCGAGTACGGCGCCCACATGGCCGCCACCCTGGCCGCAGGGCTGGCCGAGCGCGGCTGGGTGGTGGTCTCCGGCGGCGCCTACGGAGTCGACGGCGCCGCCCACCGGGGCACGCTCGCCGGCGGGGGCGCCACCGTCGCCGTGCTGGCCTGCGGCGTCGACCGGCCCTACCCCCGCGGCCACACCGGGCTGATCACCAGGATCGCCCACCAGGGCCTGGTGATCGGCGAGCTGCCGCCCGGCGACCACCCCACGCCGAGCAGGTTCATCGTCCGCAACCGGGTCATCGCCGCCCTCACCCGCGGCACCGTGGTCGTGGAGGCCGCCCTGCGCAGCGGCTCCCTCGTCACCGCGCGGGCCGCGCAGCGCCTGGGCCGGCACACCATGGGCGTCCCGGGGCCGGCCACCAGTGCCCGCTCGGCAGGCGTCCACGAACTGCTGCGCGACGGCGCCACGCTCGTCACCGACGCCGCGGAGGTCGTCGAGCTGGTCGGTGACATCGGCGAGCTCGCCCCCGACCGGCGCGGCCCCGTCCTCCCGCGCGACCTGCTGGAACCGGAGGCCCGGCAGATCCTGGCCGCGCTCCCCGCCCGCGGCGCGCCGTCCGCGGCGGACATCGCCCGCGACGCCCGGACGACACCGGACGACGCGGTCGCGAGACTGTACGAACTGCGCGCCCTCGGTTACGTCGAACGACATGGCGACGGATGGAAGTTGACACGCCAGGCGATGATCTCGGGCAGAGCTGATCCGGACGAGTGCTGACCGAGCGTGTTCGGCCGTCCGGGGGAACGCCGACGCCTGCGTAAATTCCCGCAGTTGAGCGTTCCCCCTGTCACCCAGGGTGACGCGGACGGCCCGGCGGAGCGCCTTGCGGAACGTATCTGCGCACGCCCCGCGCCCCGCCGTTCGCGCACCGCGACACTCCAGTCACGCTACGCTCACGTGGTTTCGACGAGGACACCCGATACCGAACCCAGACCGACAGCTCACCCAGAAAGCCGCATCCCACGGCAGAACGGCACAAGGCGACGAATGCCCCAGCACACCTCCGGGTCCGACCGGGCGGCGATCCCCCCAGCCGCCCGCGACGGTGGCAACGTGCGGCCGCCCGCTCCCTCGACGCTCGACGAGCTGTGGCGGTCGTACAAGGCGACGGGGGACGACAGACTGCGGGAACAGCTCATCCTTCACTACTCGCCGCTGGTGAAGTACGTTGCGGGACGCGTGAGCGTCGGTCTGCCGCCCAACGTGGAGCAGGCCGACTTCGTGTCCTCGGGCGTGTTCGGGCTCATCGACGCGATCGAGAAGTTCGACATCGACCGGGAGATCAAGTTCGAGACGTACGCGATCACCCGGATCCGCGGCGCGATGATCGACGAACTGCGCGCGCTCGACTGGATCCCCCGGTCGGTACGGCAGAAGGCGCGCAACGTCGAGCGGGCGTACGCGACGCTGGAGGCCCGGCTGCGGCGCACCCCCTCGGAGGGCGAGGTCGCCGCCGAGATGGGCATCGCGATCGACGAACTCCACGCGGTGTTCAGCCAGTTGTCCCTGGCCAACGTGGTGGCTCTGGAGGAGCTGCTGCACGTGGGCGGCGAGGGCGGCGACCGGCTGAGCCTGATGGACACGCTGGAGGACACCGCCGCCGACAACCCGGTGGAGGTGGCCGAGGACCGGGAACTGCGCCGGTTCCTGGCCCGCGCGATCAACACCCTGCCCGAGCGGGAGAAGACCGTCGTCACGCTGTACTACTACGAGGGCCTCACGCTCGCCGAGATCGGCAACGTGCTCGGGGTGACCGAGAGCCGGGTCAGCCAGATCCACACCAAGTCGGTGCTCCAGCTGCGCGCCAAACTCGCGGGCTTCGGGCGGTGACGGAGAGGGCGGCACCCGGCGCCGCGGCGGGCGGCCCGGCCGGTGCTCCTCCCGCCGCGCGCGGCGCGTCCGTAAAGTGGACGACGTGCCAAGGATTCGAGCGGCCTCCGTGGCCGAGCACCGGTCGATGCAGCGCGCCGCCCTGCTGGACGCGGCGCGGACTCTGCTGTCCCAGGGCGGTACGGAAGCGCTGACCTTCCCGGCCCTGGCCGAGCGGACCGGGCTCGCGCGGTCGTCGGTGTACGAGTACTTCCGGTCGCGGGCCGCCGTGGTCGAGGAGCTGTGCGAGGCCGACTTCCCGGTGTGGGCGGCGGAGGTGTCGGCGGCGATGGCCGCAGCCGACGGCCCCCGAGCCCGGATCGAGGCGTACGTCCGCAGCCAGCTCGAACTGGTCGGGGACCGGCGCCACCGGGCCGTCGTGGCGATCTCCGCGAGCGAACTGGACGCCGGCGCCCGGGAGAAGATCCGGGCCGCGCACGGCGGACTGGTCGCCCTGATCGTCGACGCCCTGGGCGAGGCGGGACACCCACAGCCACGGCTGGCGGCGATGCTGCTGCAGGGCGTCGTGGACGCGGCGGTCCGCCGGATCGAACTGGGTGCCGAGGAGCCGCAGGTGGTGGCGGAAGCGGCCGTCGGGATGGCGCTGCGGGGAATCACCGGCTGACCGCCCGCGCTTCTCCCGGGCGGCCTGCCCCGCCCCCCGGCCTCAGCCTCTCCGTCCCCCGGTCCCTATCCTTCCCCCCGCCCCCGCCCCCGCCCCCGCCCCGCCCCGTCTGCGTCGCTCGGTGCCCCTCGCGCCGTGCCGTCCCCCGCGCCGTATCGCCCGACGAGCCGTGCCCGACGAGCCGTACCCCTCGCGCCGTCCCGCCCCTCGCGCCGTGCCGCCCCCCTCGGCACGCCACGCCCCCCTCCGCTCCCACCCTCAGCCCCGTCCCCGCGCGCTCCCGGCTATGCCGGCGGGGGCACGCCCAGGACGGGGAGCAGGCGCGGCGGGCCGGGGTTCAGCAGCCAGGGAGGCAGCAGGAGCAGGGGGTTCAGGTAGGTCTCGCCTCGCAGCAGGCCCCAGTGCAGGCAGCCGCTCGCGCAGTGGGAGCCCGGCCCCGAGGCCTCCACGGTGCCGATGACCTGGCCGGGTGACACCCGGGTGCCTTCCGTCACCGACGCCCGCACCGGTTCGTACGTCGTCCGCAGCGGCGGGGCGCCCGTCCCCGACAGCTCCACCGACACCACGCCCCGTCCTGCCACGGCCCCCGCGAAGGACACGCGTCCGGCCGCCACCGCCCGCACCGGGGCGCCCGGCGCCGCACTCAGGTCCACGCCCCGGTGCCCGGGGCCGTACGGCGTCGCCGGCGGCTCCCAGCCCCGCAGGACCGCCGGGCGCACCCCCACCGGCCACGCCCGGCCGACCGCCGGTACGGACGCGCTTCCCGCCGCCCGTCGCCGGTCCGCGGCCGGGACCGGCCCGCTTCCCGCCGGTGCCGAGGCGGCCCGGTCCGCCGGGGGAGCCGGCCCGGCCCCGCCCGCCCACGCCGCCGGTCGAGCCCTGACCGCCCACGCCGGG
This sequence comes from Streptomyces sp. Xyl84, assembly GCF_059731885.1. Lineage (NCBI taxonomy): Bacteria > Bacillati > Actinomycetota > Actinomycetes > Kitasatosporales > Streptomycetaceae > Streptomyces > Streptomyces sp. Xyl84. Next base: position 2,113,963 of record NZ_AP029182.1, on the reverse strand, counting down.
GCCGAGGCCGGCACCGGCAGACCCGCGGCGACCGCCAGAAGCAGCCCGAGCCACCCGCTCGTCCACCGGCCCGCCCGCCCCCGCATCCACCCGTCCATCCATCGCATCGCACGCATCCGAGACATGCGTCCACGCTCCCGCACCCCGCCCGGGCCGGCCGGAGGCTGTGGACAACTCACCGGTTGTGGACAGCGGCGTCACCCGGCACCTTCCGGGTCCCGTACACTTCTGGTGGCGACCCGGGTCACCGGGTCGACTTCGCACGCCCCGACGCACAGACCGGCAACGGTCGGTGTCAGCGCCCCTCGGTCCTTCGTGGCACGGCGCGCAGCGGGCGTCAGGCGCGGGAGCCGTCCGGCACCCGCGGCACAACCGAGAAACTCAAGGAGAGTACGGCCATGGCCGTCGTCACGATGCGGGAGCTGCTGGAGAGCGGCGTCCACTTCGGTCACCAGACCCGTCGCTGGAACCCGAAGATGAAGCGCTTCATCTTCACCGAGCGCAACGGCATCTACATCATCGACCTGCTCCAGTCGCTGTCGTACATCGACCGCGCCTACGAGTTCGTCAAGGAGACCGTCGCCCACGGCGGCACGGTCATGTTCGTCGGCACGAAGAAGCAGGCGCAGGAGGCCATCGCCGAGCAGGCCACCCGCGTCGGCATGCCCTACGTCAACCAGCGCTGGCTGGGCGGCATGCTCACCAACTTCTCGACCGTCTACAAGCGCCTGCAGCGCCTGAAGGAGCTCGAGCAGATCGACTTCGAGGACGTGGCCGCCTCCGGCCTCACCAAGAAGGAGCTGCTGGTCCTCTCCCGCGAGAAGGCCAAGCTGGAGAAGACCCTCGGCGGTATCCGCGAGATGCAGAAGGTGCCCAGCGCCGTCTGGATCGTGGACACCAAGAAGGAGCACATCGCCGTCGGTGAGGCGCGCAAGCTCAACATCCCGGTCGTCGCGATCCTCGACACCAACTGCGACCCCGACGAGGTCGACTACAAGATCCCGGGCAACGACGACGCGATCCGCTCCGTCACCCTGCTCACCCGCGTGATCGCCGACGCCGTCGCCGAGGGCCTCATCAGCCGCTCGCGCGTCGCCACCGGTGACAAGGGCGAGAAGGCCGCGGGCGAGCCGCTCGCCGAGTGGGAGCGCGACCTGCTCGAGGGCGAGAAGAAGGCCGACGAGGCCGAGAAGCCGGCCGAGGCTCCGGCCGCCGAGGCCCCCGAGGCCGAGGCTGCGGAGGCTCCGGCCGCCGAGGCTCCCGCTGCCGCCGAGGCCCCGGCCGCCGAGGGCGAGCAGCAGGCCTGACCCGTCAGCGTCCGTGTTGACGGCGGGAGCGGCGCATGAAGTCCGCTCCCGCCGTTCACCCGTAGCTCAGCGGCGTGTCAGCGGGCCCCACCCCCGCTCCACCGGCGGCGGGGCCCGCAGACCCCCTGATCTCCGATCTTCCAGACTTCGAGAAAGATTCACAGACTCATGGCGAACTACACCGCCGCCGACGTCAAGAAGCTCCGTGAGCTCACGGGCGCCGGCATGATGGACTGCAAGAAGGCGCTGGACGAGGCCGAGGGCAACGTCGAGAAGGCCGTCGAGGCGCTGCGCATCAAGGGCCAGAAGGGCGTCGCCAAGCGCGAGGGCCGTTCCGCCGAGAACGGTGCCGTGGTCTCGATCCTCGCCGACGACAACTCCTCCGGTGTTCTCGTCGAGCTGAAGTGCGAGACGGACTTCGTCGCCAAGGGCGAGAAGTTCCAGGCCGTGGCCAACGCCATCGCCGAGCACGTCGCCAAGACCTCCCCGGCCGACCTGGACGCCCTGCTCGCCTCCGAGATCGAGGCCGGCAAGACCGTCCAGGCGTTCGTGGACGAGGCCAACGCCAACCTCGGCGAGAAGATCGTCCTGGACCGCTTCGCGCAGTTCTCCGACGGTTTCGTGACCGCGTACATGCACCGCACGATGCCCGACCTGCCCCCGCAGATCGGTGTCCTCGTCGAGCTGGACAAGCCGAACGCCGAGGTCGCCAAGGGCGTCGCCCAGCACATCGCCGCCTTCGCGCCGAAGTACCTCTCCAAGGAGGACGTGCCGGCCGAGGTCGTCGAGTCCGAGCGCCGCATCGCCGAGGAGACCACCCGCGCCGAGGGCAAGCCCGAGGCCGCGATCACCAAGATCGTCGAGGGTCGTCTGAACGGCTTCTTCAAGGACGCCACGCTGCTCGGCCAGCCCTACGCCCTGGACAACAAGAAGTCCGTCCAGAAGGTCCTGGACGAGGCCGGTGTCACCCTGAAGCGCTTCACGCGCATCAAGGTCGGCATCTGAGTCTCAAGTCCGTACCGCGACGGACGCTCGACCCGGATAGGGTCGACAGCAGTCGTCCACGTCGCGCGCGTATGCAGGCACGCGGCCGCGCGTGACGGACGACAGCAGATCTGACGAGGAGGCCATTGCCGCTGCATGGGATGCGAACGCCCCACCGGCAATGGCCTTCTTCGCATGTGTACCACGTAAAAGAGGCGGGATCTCATGACCACCAAGGCCCAGAAGAGCGACGACGGCAAAGTGACCGGCCGGTTTCTGCTGAAGCTGTCCGGAGAAGCCTTCTCCGGCGGCGGGGGCCTGGGCGTCGACCCGGACGTGGTGCACGCCATCGCCCGTGAGATCGCGGCCGTCGTCCAGGACGGCGCGCAGATCGCGGTCGTGATCGGCGGCGGCAACTTCTTCCGCGGCGCCGAACTCCAGCAGCGCGGCATGGACCGCGCCCGCTCGGACTACATGGGCATGCTCGGCACCGTGATGAACTGCCTCGCCCTGCAGGACTTCCTGGAGAAGGAAGGCATCGACAGCCGGGTCCAGACCGCCATCACCATGGGCCAGGTCGCCGAGCCGTACATCCCGCTGCGCGCCGTGCGCCACCTGGAGAAGGGGCGCGTGGTCATCTTCGGCGCCGGTATGGGCATGCCGTACTTCTCCACCGACACCACCGCCGCCCAGCGCGCCCTGGAGATCGACGCCGAGGCGCTGCTCATGGGCAAGAACGGCGTGGACGGGGTGTACGACTCCGACCCGAAGGCCAACCCGGACGCCGTGAAGTTCGACTCCCTCGGGTACGGCGAGGTCATCACCCGCGACCTGAAGGTCGCCGACGCCACGGCGATCACGCTGTGCCGCGACAACCGGCTGCCCATCGTCGTCTTCGAACTCCTGAAGGAGGGCAACATCGCCCGCGCCGTCAAGGGTGAGAAGATCGGCACGCTTGTGGGTGACCAGGCCGGCCGGAGCTGACCGGCACCCCCCGGGGCCGCCGGCCACCGGGAAGCCACCTGTCCGGGGGACGGGCGGGACGGACCCGGACCGGGGGATGGACAATGTCCTGCCGGTCGGGAACCGTGCAGGAAGAAGACGCGACGCAGCCGGCCGGCGGCCCCGACCGGGAACCGCAGCCGGGCCTACTCAAGACACGCAGGAGCAAGTGGTGATCGAAGAGACCCTCCTCGAGGCCGAGGAGAAGATGGAGAAGGCCGTCGTGGTCGCCAAGGAGGACTTCGCCGCGATCCGCACCGGCCGTGCGCACCCGGCGATGTTCAACAAGATCGTGGCCGACTACTACGGTGCGCCGACGCCGATCAACCAGCTGGCCTCGTTCTCCGTGCCGGAGCCGCGCATGGCCGTCGTGACCCCGTTCGACAAGAGCGCGCTGCGCAACATCGAGCAGGCGATCCGCGACTCCGACCTGGGCGTCAACCCGAGCAACGACGGCAACATCATCCGTGTGGTGTTCCCCGAGCTGACCGAGGAGCGCCGCCGCGAGTACATCAAGGTGGCCAAGGGCAAGGGCGAGGACGCCAAGGTGTCCATCCGTTCGGTGCGCCGCAAGGCCAAGGACGCCATCGACAAGCTGATCAAGGACGGCGAGGTCGGCGAGGACGAGGGCCGTCGTGCGGAGAAGGAGCTCGACGACACCACCGCGAAGTACGTCGCGCAGGTGGACGAGCTGCTCAAGCACAAGGAAGCGGAGCTGCTCGAGGTCTGATGAACGACTCTTCCTGGGGAGCGCCGCAGCAAGCCGGGTACTGGGGGCCCGCCGAGGGGTCACCCGCCCAGGGACCCGTCCCGGGCACGACCCCCGCGGGCCCCGCGTACGATGCGCCGGGCGCCCAGCAGACCCGCCCCATGCCCATCGTGCCCGAGGTGCCCCCCCACGGCGGAAACCAGGAGGACGACCGGGGGGCCGCGTACACCGGCGGCTCCCCGTTCCGTGACGAGCCGCCCCGGCCGCAGCCCCACGGCCTTGCGGGGCCCCAGCCGCAGGACCCCGCGCAGCCGCAGCCGCGGGACCCCGCGCGTCCGCAGCCGCGGGCGCACCCGCAGTCGTACGACATGCCGCAGTCGCATCCGCAGCCGTACGAGGCGCCGCAGCCGCGGCCCTACGACACGCCGCGGACGCCGCCCGCCCACGGGACGGCGCCGCAGAATCCGGAGCCCATGCCCGACGCCCCGCAGCCGGCGCCCGCCCCGCAGGCACCGCAGAAGAAGAGCGCGGGACGGGATCTGGGCGCCGCCATAGGCGTCGGTCTCGGTCTCGGCGTGGTGATCATCGCGTCGCTGTTCGTCGTCAAGGCCGTCTTCGTGGGCGTCATCGCGGTCGCGGTCGTGGTCGGCCTGTGGGAGCTGACCTCCCGGCTGCAGGAGCGCAAGGACATCAAGGCACCGCTGGTGCCGCTCGCGGTCGGCGGCGCCGCGATGGTGGTCGCCGGATACGTCCGGGACGCCGAGGGCGCCTGGGTAGCGATGGCGCTGACGGCGCTCGCGGTCCTGGTCTGGCGGATGACCCAGCCGCCGGAGGGCTACCTCAAGGACGTCACGGCGGGCGTCTTCGCCGCGTTCTACGTGCCGTTCCTGGCCACGTTCGTGGCGATGCTGCTCACCGCGGCCGACGGGCCGTACCGGGTCCTGACCTTCCTCATCCTCACCGTGGTCAGCGACACTGGCGCCTACGCCGTCGGCTGGCGCTTCGGCCGGCACAAGCTCGCCCCGCGCATCAGCCCCGGCAAGACCCGCGAGGGTCTGGTGGGGGCGGTCGCCTTCGCCATGGCGGCCGGCGCCCTGTGCATGCAGTTCCTGATCGACGACGGGGCCTGGTGGCAGGGCCTGTTCCTCGGCCTCGCGGTGGCCGCCAGCGCCACCCTCGGCGACCTCGGCGAGTCCATGATCAAGCGGGACCTGGGCATCAAGGACATGGGGACCCTGCTGCCCGGTCACGGCGGCATCATGGACCGCCTGGACTCCCTGCTGCCGACCGCCCCCGTGGTCTGGCTCCTGATGGTCCTGTTCGTCGGCTCCTCCTGACCGGTGCGGCCGGGCCCGCGAGGCCCGAGAGGATCTTTGCGGCGGCCGGGCCCCACTTGCGGGGGCCCGGCCGTTGGAGTTCCGTCCCATGGGGCGGGGACGACTCGAGAAGGACGGCACCTACCACGGCGATCTGCCGTGCCGGTGGTGCGAGGCACTCATCGACCAGGGCGGGCGCCGCAGACCGCGCCGCTACTGCGGCGGCTGGCACCGGACGAAGGCCTACGCCTCGTGGGTCTTCGGTATCGTCGCCATCTTCTCCTGACCACGGATCCCGCCCGCTTCCGGCGTGCCTGCCCGTGCGTTCGGCGCGGACCGGGGGCCTGCGTCGACTCACCGGGCCGTCTTCGGGCCGTCAGGCCGACGGGAGTCCGGCCGTCAGGATGGCCCGTGTCCGGGCCGTCAGGCCGACGCGAGTCCGGCCCGTCAGGATCGCCCGTGTCCGGGCCGTCAGGCTCGCAGCGGATCCGGGCCGTCGGGCTCGCAGCGGATCCGGGCCGTCGGGCTCGCCTGGGACGAAATCACGGCTGTGACAGACTCCGGCGCATGAAACTCGACCAGACGCTCGTGGACGCGGCAGTGGAACTCATGGACCGGCGCTGGCCCGTCGGGGAACCCGGCGGGGCAGCGCCGTGCGGCTCGCCGACGGCGGCATCCTGACCAGCGTCGGCCTCGACAACCTGAACGGGTCCGTCGCGCTGTGCCAGGAGACCGGGGCGTTCATCCAGGCCTACACCCAGGACCGGACCGTCACCGCCTCCGTCTGCGTCTGCCGTGACCCGGAGCGCGGCAGGGTCCTGATCCTGCCGCCCTGCGGCGTCTGCCAGGAACGGCTCGCGCTCTGGGGGCCGTCCGTCGAAGTCGCCGTCCCGCGGGGAGACGACCCGACCGGCTGGGAGGCGCGCACCCTCGCCGAGGTGAACCCCTACTACTGGGGCCTGCAGTTCGCCGGGGGAAAGTGGCCTTCCCCGGCACAGCACTGCGAGTGACCGGCGGCGGCATCCCTCCCGGCCGGCGGGCCCGCGCCGGGGGGCCGCCGCCGTCACCGGCAACCGGTGACCGTCGCCGACGGCAGCCGCAGACAGCCGCTGCCCGTGGTCACCCGATTGGATCTGCGACACTGGTACCACCATGCCCAAGCCCGGAGAACTCACTTTCGTCGCCCCGCGCGGAGCCAAGAAGCCGCCGCGGCACCTTGCCGATCTCTCGCCCGCCGAGCGCAAGGAGGCCGTCGCCGCGATCGGCGAGAAGCCGTTCCGCGCCAAGCAACTCTCGCAGCACTACTTCGCGCGGTACGCGCACGACCCCGAGCAGTGGACGGACATTCCGGCCGGCTCGCGCGCCAGACTGCGTGAGGCGCTGCTCCCGGAGCTGATGACGGTCGTGCGGCATCTGGCGACCGATGAGGGCACCACCCGCAAGACGCTGTGGCGGCTGTTCGACGGGACGCTCGTCGAGTCCGTGCTGATGCGCTACCCGGACCGGGTCACCATGTGCATCAGCTCCCAGGCCGGATGCGGGATGAACTGCCCGTTCTGCGCCACCGGACAGGCCGGACTCGACCGGAACCTGTCGACCGCCGAGATCGTGCACCAGATCGTCGACGGCATGCGGGCCCTGCGCGACGGCGAGGTTCCGGGCGGCCCGGCCCGGCTGTCCAACATCGTGTTCATGGGCATGGGCGAGCCGCTGGCCAACTACAACCGCGTGGTCGGCGCCATCCGCGCGCTGACCGCCCCCGAGCCGGACGGGCTCGGCCTGTCCCAGCGCGGGATCACCGTCTCCACGGTGGGCCTGGTCCCGGCGATCCACCGGTTCGCCGACGAGGGCTTCAAGTGCCGCCTCGCCATCTCCCTGCACGCGCCCGACGACGAACTGCGCGACACCCTCGTGCCCGTGAACACGCGGTGGAAGGTGCGGGAGGTGCTGGACGCCGGGTTCGAGTACACCGCCCGCTCCGGGCGCCGGCTGTCCATCGAGTACGCGCTGATCCGGGACATCAACGACCAGGCGTGGCGCGGCGACCGGCTCGGCCGTCTGCTCAAGGGCAAGCCGGTGCACGTCAACCTCATCCCGCTCAACCCGACGCCGGGCTCCAAGTGGACCGCCTCGCGGCCCGAGGACGAGAAGGCGTTCGTCGAGGCGATCGCGGCGCACGGTGTGCCCGTCACCGTCCGGGACACCCGTGGCCAGGAGATCGACGGCGCCTGCGGCCAGCTCGCCGCCACCGAGCGGTAGCCGCGCCGGACGGACGGCCGACGAGAGACCCTCGCGCCGGGCGGACGGACGGCCGCCGTGAGGCAGCCGCGCCCGGTCGCCGGCCACCGGCCGGTGGCCCGGCGGCGGCCGGACGGTACGCTGAGCCCGTACACCGCTTCACGTTCCGACATCTTCATATTCCGACAGGGGAGCGCCACAGCGCTGAGAGTGCGGCACCGGCCGCAGACCCTCTGAACCTCGCCCAGGTCATTCTGGGTAGGAAGTTCGGTCATCACTCGAGCTGTTGCGCCCTGCCCGGGCGTCCCGCGCGGAACCCGGGCGGGGCCGCGTCTCTTCCTGGCCACCATCCAGGAGGAAAATCCAGTGCACCACAAGACGTTCGTCGCCGCGGCCGTCGGACTCGGCCTGGTCACGCTGTCCGCGTGCGGGTCGTCCGGTGACAAGGCGGCGGACACCAAGACCGTGACCGTGGTCAGCCACGACTCGTGGGCCGCGTCCAAGAGCGTCATCGCGGACTTCGAGAAGCGCACCGGGTACAAGGTGCGGATCCTCAAGGACGGCGACGCCGGACAGGCCGTCAACAAGGCCATCCTCACCAAGGACAACCCGCAGGGCGACGTCTTCTTCGGCGTCGACAACACGCTGCTGTCCCGCGCGCTCGACAACGGCCTCTTCCAGTCGTACGAGCCGAAGGACTCCGGCATGGTCGTCAGCCGGTACCGGGTCGACCAGGCCCGGCACCGCGTCACGCCCGTCGACACCGGCGACATCTGCGTCAACTACGACAAGAAGTACTTCGCCGACCGCAAGCTGGCGCCGCCGGCCTCCTTCGACGACCTGCTGAAGCCGCAGTACAAGAACCTCCTCGTCACCGAGGACGCGGCGACCTCCTCGCCCGGCCTCGGTTTCCTGCTCGGCACCGCCGCCAAGTACGGGGACGAGGGCTGGCAGGCGTACTGGAAGAAGCTCAAGGACAACGGCGTCAAGGTCGTCGACGGCTGGGAGCAGGCCTACAACCAGGAGTTCTCCGGTTCCGCCGGCGGGAAGAAGGCCAAGGGCGACCGGCCGCTCGTCGTCTCCTACGCCTCCTCGCCGCCCGCCGAGGTCGTCTACGCCGACCCGAAGCCGAAGACCGCGCCGACCGGCGTCGTGGACGGCACCTGCTTCCGCCAGGTCGAGTACGCCGGCCTGCTCGCCAACGCGCGGAACACCAAGGGCGGCAAGGCGTTCCTCGACTTCCTGATCAGCGAGGAGTTCCAGGAGGACATGCCGCTGAACATGTTCGTCTACCCGGTGCGCGAGACGGCCGCGGTGCCGGCGGTGTTCGCGCAGTACGGTCCGCAGGCCGAGGACCCGCAGACCATGGCCCCCGGCAAGATCGCCGCCAACCGTGACCAGTGGGTCAAGACGTGGTCCTCGCTCGTAGTGAAGTAGGGCCTGACACGGCACGTGTCCGGCGCAGGCGTGCGGGGAACGCGGCGCGGCTCGGCCTGATGGCCGTGCCCGTCGCGTTCTTCGCGCTGTTCTTCGCCTACCCGGTGACCGCGATCGTGCGGCGCGGACTGCACGCCGGCGGCTCCTGGCAGTGGGGGCAGTTCACGCAGGTGCTGGGCCGCTCCGACATCCTGCACGTGCTGTGGTTCACCACCTGGCAGGCGCTCGCCTCCACCGCGCTCACCCTGCTGATCGCGCTGCCCGGCGCCTACGTCCTCGCCCGCTACGACTTCCCCGGCCGCCACCTCCTGCGGGCGGTGGTCACCGTGCCGTTCGTGCTGCCCACGGTCGTCGTGGGCACCGCCTTCCTCGCGCTCCTCGGGCGCGGGGGACTGCTCGACGAGCTGTGGGGGGTGCGGCTGGACACCACCGTGTGGGCGATCCTCCTCGCGCACGTCTTCTTCAACTACGCCGTCGTCGTACGGACCGTGGGCGGTCTGTGGGCCCAGCTCGACCCGCGCCAGGAGGAGGCCGCGCGGATGCTCGGCGCCTCCCCGCTGACCGCCTGGCGCAAGGTCACCCTGCCCGCCCTGGCCCCCGCGGTCGCCGCCGCCGCGCTCATGGTCTTCCTCTTCACCTTCACCTCCTTCGGCGTGGTGCAGATCCTCGGCGGCCCCGGCTTCTCCACCCTCGAAGTGGAGATCTACCGGCAGACCTCGCAGATGTTCGACCTCACCACGGCCGCGGTCCTCACCCTCGTGCAGTTCCTCGCGGTGGGCGCGATCCTCGCCGTGCACGCGTGGACGGTACGGCGCCGGGAGAGCGCGCTGAAACTGGTGGACGCCTCCCGAACCGCCCGCCGTCCGCGCGGCGCCGGGCAGTGGACGCTGCTGGCCGCGGTCGTCGCCGTCGTCGCCGTGCTCCTGCTGCTGCCGCTGGCCGTGCTGGTGCGGCGCTCGCTCACCGCGCCCGGGTTCGGCTACTACCGTGCGCTGACCGACCCCGACGGCGGCACCTTCCTGGTCGCGCCGATCCACGCCGTCGGCGCCTCCCTGTCCTACGCGGCCGCCGCGACCGCCGTCGCCGTCGTCATCGGCTCGCTGGCCGCCGCCGCGCTCACCCGCCGCGACGCCGGCCGGATCGTGCGCGGCTTCGACGCGCTGCTGATGCTGCCGCTCGGGGTGTCGGCGGTGACCGTCGGCTTCGGTTTCCTGATCGCCCTGGACAAGCCGCCGCTGGACCTCAGACAGTCCTGGTTCCTGGTGCCCCTCGCGCAGGCCCTGGTCGGCGTGCCCTTCGTGGTACGGACCATGCTGCCCGTGCTGCGCGCGGTGGACGTACGGCTGCGGGAGGCGGCGGCCGTGCTCGGGGCGTCGCCGTGGCGGGTGTGGCGGGAGGTGGACCTGCCGCTGGTGCGGCGGGCGCTGCTGGTCGCCGCCGGGTTCGCCTTCGCGGTCTCCCTCGGGGAGTTCGGGGCGACCGTGTTCATCGCGCGTCCCGACAACCCGACCCTGCCGGTGGCCGTGGCCCGTCTGCTCGCCCGGCCCGGCGACCTCAACTACGGCCAGGCGATGGCCCTGTCGACGATCCTCATGGTGGTGTGCGCGGTGGCGCTGCTGGTACTGGAGAGACTGCGCGGCACCGACCGGACGGGGGAGTTCTGATGCTGCTGAGCCTTCAGGACGCCACCGTCCGCTTCGCCGGGCGGCCCGTGCTCGACGCGGTCGACCTCGCGGTCGCCGAACACGAGATCGTCTGCGTGCTCGGCCCCAGCGGCAGCGGCAAGTCGACGCTGCTGCGGACGGTGGCCGGGCTCCAGCCGCTGGACCGCGGCCGGGTGCTGCTCGACGGGCGGGACCAGGCGGGGGTCGCGGTGCACCGCCGTGAGGTCGGCCTGATGTTCCAGGACCACCAGCTCTTCCCGCAGCGGGACGTGGCCGGGAACGTCGGCTTCGGGCTGCGGATGCGCGGCGCGAGCCGGCGGGAACGGGCCGAGCGGGTGGCCGAACTGCTCGAACTCGTCGGCCTTCCGGGTGCGGGAGCGCGTGCCGTGGCCGCCCTGTCCGGTGGTGAGCAGCAGCGTGTCGCGCTCGCCCGCGCCCTCGCGCCCCGGCCGCGGCTGCTCATGCTGGACGAGCCGCTCGGCCAGCTCGACCGTTCCCTGCGCGAACGCCTCGTCGTCGAACTGCGGGAGCTGTTCGGGCGGTTGGGCACCACGGTCCTCGCCGTCACCCACGACCAGGGGGAGGCGTTCGCGCTGGCCGACCGGGTCGTCGTGATGCGGGAGGGCCGGATCGCCCAGTCCGGTACGCCGCTTCAGGTGTGGCAGCGCCCCGCCGACGCCTTCGTGGCACGCTTCCTCGGTTTCGAGAACGTCGTGGAGGCGAAGGTCGACGGCGAGGTGGCGCTCACGCCGTGGGGCAAGGTGCCGGTGCCCGCGAACGCCCCGCAGGGCGCCCGTGACGTCCTCGTACGGCCCGCCGGTGTCCGTCTCGTCCCGGCCGGCGAGGGCCTGCGCTGCACGGTGGTCGCCCGCACCTTCAGGGGCACCCACGTCACCGTCCGCCTTCAGCCGCCCGACGCGCCCCGGCTGGAGGCGGCCTGCCCCCTGCGGTCGGCCCCCGAGGTCGGGGACGAGACGGGCGTGGTGTTCGACCCGGCCGACACCGTGGTGCTGGGCTGACCGCGACGGCGGCCCGCCCGGCGGTGTCCCGGCGGCGCGGCCCGTGGAAGAGCGCTCCGCCGCCGGCCGGGGGCGCCGCGGTGCCCGGGCCGCCGGCCTCGCCCGTTCACCGTCCGCCGAGCCGCCTCAGCGCCCCGGGAGCCTCCTCGATGCGGTCCACCAGGGCGATGCGGTGCTCCATCGGGCGGCCTCGCGCGAGCGAGCGCAGCAACGGCCACGCCGGCAGCCGCTCCGTCCAGTGCACGCGGTCCACGAGCACCATCGGGGCGGGCTCGCCCCGCGACCCGTAGTAGTTCGGGGTGGCGTTGTCGAAGATCTCCTGGACGGTGCCCGCGGCACCCGGCAGGAAGACCACTCCCGCGGTGGAGCGGGCCAGCAGGCCGTCCTCGCGGGTGGCGTTGGCGAAGTACTTGGCGATGTGCGCCGCGAACGGGCTGGGCGGCTCGTGTCCGTAGAACCAGGTGGGTATGCCGACCGACGCGCCGCCGTCCGGCCAGCGGTCGCGCACCTCGAAGGCGGCGCGCGCCCACTCGGTGACCGACGGCCGGAACGACGGGGTCTTGCCGAGCAGGCGCAGCGCCTCGTGCAGCATCGCGTCGTCGAAGGGCGCGGCGTAGGCGCCGAGGTTCGCCGCCTCCATCGCGCCGGGGCCGCCGCCGGTGGCCACCGTGAAGCCGTCGCGGGCCAGCGCGCGTCCCAGGCGCGCCGCCCCCGCGTACTCCTGCGTGCCGCGCTCCATCGCGTGCCCGCCCATGACGCCCACCACCCGTGCGCCGGTGAGGAGTTCGTCGAGCGCGTCGGAGACGGCGTCGTCGTGGATCGCCCGCAGCATGGAGGCGTGGATGTCCCCGTCGGCCTTCGTCCGCTGGAACCAGGCGTAGGCGCGGGCGTCGGGAGTCGCCTCGTAGCCCGACTCCGCGAGTCCCTCGAACAGTTCGCCGGGGGTGTAGACGAAGCCCCGGTACGGGTCGAAGGGCAGGTGCGGTACGGGCGGGAAGACCAGGGCCCCGGCGGCGCGCACCTTCGCGGCGGCGTCCGGGGCCATGGCGCAGCCGAGGAAGACGGCGCCGGCCGTGTCGACGGAGACGAGGACGTCGCTGCGGTCCGTCAGGTCGACGGACTGGACGCGGAACCGGGCCAGGGAGCCGTGCGCCAGGACGACTTCGTCGAACTCGGCGAGGGACTCGATCTCACGGTCGGGGGAACCGCCGTGCGGCGGGTCGGATATCGGATGCACCCGCCCATGCTAGGCAGCGCCGCGGCGGGCACCGCCCAGGGCGGCCGGCCACCCGCCGCCCGAAGGGCGCGGACCGGCCGGCCGGTTCCCCCCACCGGCCGGCCGGCGCCGTGGGCGGCGGGCGGCGCCCTGTCGTGCGCGCCGCCGCACCGGGCGGTGCCGCCGAGCGTCCCGGCCGGCGGGCGGGACGGCCGTGCGTCCCGGCCGGCCGGTTGGGGCGGACGTGCGGGTGGAGCGGGCCCGGGGGGCGGCGCCGCGTGGCCCGCGGCTTTCCGGGGCTCAGCCCTGTACCGCCGCCGGGTCCATCCACATGACCTCCCAGGTGTGGCCGTCGAGGTCGTCGAAGGCGCGGCCGTACATGTGGCCGTAGTCCTGGGTCCGGCCGGTCGCCGTGCCGCCCGCGGCGACCGCCTTGCCGACCAGCTCGTCGACCTTCTCGCGGCTCTCGGCGCTCAGACAGATCAGCACCTCGCTGGTGCGGGTGGAGTCCGCGATCTCCTTCTCGGTGAAGTCCGCGTAGCGCTTCTTGCCGAGGAGCATCGCGATGATCGTGTCGCTGATGACGACGCAGGCGCAGTCGTCGGTGGAGAACTGCGGGTTGATGGTGTAGCCGAGTTCGGTGAAGAACTTCTTCGACGCGGCCACGTCCTCGGTCGCCAGGTTCACGAAGATCATCTGCTGGTAGCTGTTCGACATGGTGGGTCTCTCCCTCTGCGGTGCCGCCGTTCGTGCTGTTCGGTGGGGTGGACCGGGGATCCGCGCGGAACTCATCGGCTGCCGGGGATCTTTTTTTCGTACGGCTGTTTCAGCGCGCCAGCGGCAGCGCGGCGAGAGCGGCGATCACCAGGGTCAGCGGCACGAACAGGGCCAGCAGGGCGCCGGCGCGCAGGGCCGCGGCGGACCGCAGCGTGGTGGCCGGGGCGCCGAGCCGGCGCAGGGCGGCGATGGTCGCGGACCGGGACTGCCGGGCCTCCACCGCGGCGGTGAGCAGCGCGGCCACGGCGCAGCCGGCCACCAGGAGACCGCCCAGGGCGGTGAGGGGGCCGGGGTCCGGTGCCGCGCCGCCGGACAGAGCGACCGCGGCGTACGCGCCGGAGGCCACCGCGCAGACGACGCCCAGCGGGCGGCCGATCCGGCCCGCCTCCTCCATCAGCACCCGGCCCGCCAGCAGGCGTACGGCGCCCGGGCGCACCGCCTGGAGGAGGCGGCCGCACAGGTGGGTGAGGCCGGGGCCGGCCAGGGCCAGGCCGAGGGCGGTGAGCAGCCAGCCCGCCAGGACCGGCGCGGAGTCGGCGGCGAGGTGGCCCGGCAGGGCCGTGCGGGAGGCGGGGGAGCGGCCCGCGTAGGCCTCGACGGTGAGGCCGACGGCCAGTACGGCGATCCCCCAGGGCAGGCCGGCGGGGGGCCGGCGGGGCGGGAGGGGGCGGTGCGGGTCGGTGTCCTCCGGGGCGGTCCCGGTGCCGGGGCCGCCGGTGCCCTCGTCGGCGGTGCCGGCGTCGGCGGGGGCGTCCCCGTCCTGCGGGGCGGGCGCGGCGGCGCGGGCGGCCGGGCGGGGCTCGCGCGGACGCAGGGACCAGGCCACGGCGGCCGAGGCCAGGGCCGGGACGATCGCGAGCAGCGTCAGCGCTCCCGGCACCGGCAGCCGCTCGCGCGCGGCGAGGGCCCCGGAGGCGGCGCCGTCGAACGGCAGTCCGGTGAGTCCGCCGCGCAGGTGCAGGAAGAGCAGCAGCGCGAGGAGGGAACCGGCCGTGCCGGCCAGGGCGGTCGTGGCGGCCGAGACGGCCATCAGGCGGCCGGGGCCCAGGCCGAGCGCGGACAGTGCCGTGCGGGGCCGGGTGGCCGGGTCGGTGCGGGCCACGGCGACCGTCAGGTACACGGTGGCGGCCAGCGGCACCGCGCACCAGGACAGCCGCAGCAGCGCGGCGCCGGGGTCGTGCGGGTGGCCGAGGCCGTAGGCCAGGCTGCACAGCAGCAGGAAGCCGGTACCCGCCGAGGCGGCGGCCACCGTCAGGCGGCGCAGCTGCACGGCGGGGTGGGCGAGGCGGGTCAGACGGAGAGCGAGCACGCGGCCCGGCCTTCCGTCGCGTCACCCGCCGGGGGCAGCTGCACGGTCTTCACGCACCGCCCGTCCTGGAGGGCCACCGTGCGGTCGGCGAGGGCCGCGGTCGGAGCGTCGTGGGTGGCCAGCAGGACGGTGATGCCGTGCGAGCGGGCGGCCGTGGTGAGGGTGCGCAGCACGTGGGCGCGGTCGGCGCGGTGCAGCGGCGCGGTCGGCTCGTCGGCGAAGAGCACGGTGGGCGCGGGGGCCAGCGCCCGGGCGATGCAGACCCGCTGCCGTTCGGCCTGGCGCAGCTGGTGCGGGCGCTTGCGGGCCAGCTCTCCGACGTCCAGGCGCTCCAGCCACTCCAGGGCGGCCACCTTGGCCCGGCGCCGGCCGGTGCCGCGCAGCATGAGCGGCAGGGCCGTGTTCTCCCAGGCGTTCAGTTCCGGTACCAGGACGGGGGCGGGGTCGATCCAGCCGAACCGGTCGCGGCGCAGCCGCTCGCGGGCGAGTGCGCCGAGCGTGTGCACGGGGGCGCTGTTGAACCAGACCTCGCCCTCGCGGACCCGCACCATGCCCGACAGGCAGCGCAGCAGGGTGGTCTTGCCGCTGCCGCTCGGTCCGGCGACGGCGAGGATCTCGCCCTGCCCGACGCCGAGCGAGACTCCGCTCAGGGCGGGCGAGCCGTCCTTGTGGGTGTAGTGCAGGGCGCGTGCCCAGAGCACGTCGTTGTCCGGCGGGGCCACCATGGCGTACACCTCGGTTCGGATCAGGAATGCCGCGCGGGGTGCCGTGCGGGTCCGGGGATCCCTCGTGCCCGTTCTCCGTACGAATCCCTCGTACGGGGGAACGAAGGCGGAGCCGATCGGTCACGTCACGCTAGGCAGCCGGGGCCGGGTGGCCGGACAGCACACGGCCCCGGGCCGCCGTTTCCCACTCGAACGGACGGCTCCGGGGCCGGTGATGATCATCTGATCGGAGGTGTGCGCCGTGGTTCGCTCACCCCGGCGGGGTCACAGCTTGGTCCATGCCTCCGTCAGCACCGCGCGCAGGATCTGCTCGATCTCGTCGAACGTCTCCTGGTTGGAGATCAGCGGCGGGGCGAGCTGGACGACCGGGTCGCCGCGGTCGTCGGCACGGCAGTACAGGCCGTTGTCGTAGAGCGCCTTGGAGAGGAAGCCGTACAGGACGCGCTCGGTCTCCTCGTCGTTGAAGGACTCCTTGGTGT
The DNA here is from genome assembly GCF_059731885.1 of Streptomyces sp. Xyl84. Taxonomy (NCBI): domain Bacteria; kingdom Bacillati; phylum Actinomycetota; class Actinomycetes; order Kitasatosporales; family Streptomycetaceae; genus Streptomyces; species Streptomyces sp. Xyl84. Next base: position 2,097,781 of record NZ_AP029182.1, on the reverse strand, counting down.
TCTTGTCCTTGACCAGCTCGATGCCGTAGAAGAAGCCGTTGCCGCGGACGTCGCCGACGATCGGCAGGTCGTGCAGCTTCTGCAGCGTGGACAGGAAGGCGCCCTCGTTGTCCAGGACGTGCTGGTTGAGGCCCTCGCGCTCGAACAGGTCGAGGTTGGCCAGGCCGACCGCGGCGGAGACCGGGTGGCCGCCGAAGGTGTAGCCGTGCAGGAAGGTGTTGTCGCCCTTGTAGAACGGCTCGGCCAGGCGGTCGGAGATGATGCAGGCGCCGATCGGGGAGTAGCCCGAGGTCATGCCCTTGGCGCAGGTGATCATGTCCGGGACGTAGCCGAACTTGTCGCAGGCGAACATGGTGCCCAGGCGGCCGAAGGCGCAGATGACCTCGTCGGAGACGAGCAGCACGTCGTACTGGTCGCAGATCTCGCGCACCCGCTGGAAGTACCCGGGCGGCGGCGGGAAGCAGCCGCCGGCGTTCTGCACCGGCTCCAGGAAGACGGCCGCGACCGTCTCGGGGCCCTCGAAGAGGATCTGCTGCTCGATCTGGTCGGCGGCCCAGCGGCCGAAGGCCTCGGGGTCGTCGCCGAAGATCGGGGCGCGGTAGATGTTGGTGTTCGGGACCTTGTGCGCGCCCGGGACCAGCGGCTCGAAGGGGGCCTTCAGACCCGGCAGGCCGGTGATGGACAGGGCGCCCTGCGGGGTGCCGTGGTAGGCGACCGCGCGCGAGATGACCTTGTGCTTCATCGGCTTGCCGGTGAGCTTGAAGTACTGCTTGGCGAGCTTCCAGGCCGTCTCGACGGCCTCGCCGCCGCCGGTGGTGAAGAAGACCTTGTTCAGGTCGCCCGGCGCGTAGTCGGCCAGCCGCTCGGCCAGCTCCACGGCCTTGGGGTGGGCGTACGACCAGACCGGGAAGAAGGCCAGTTCCTGCGCCTGCTTGAAGGCGGTCTCGGCCAGCTCGGTGCGGCCGTGGCCGGCCTGGACCACGAACAGGCCCGCGAGGCCGTCGAGGTAGCGCTTGCCCTGGTCGTCGTAGATGTAGGTGCCCTCGCCGCGCACGATGGTCGGCACGGGGGCGTTCTCGTACGAGGACATGCGGGTGAAGTGCATCCACAGGTGGTCGTACGCGGTTCGGCTGAGGTCCTTGCTCACGGTTATCGGGTTCCCCACATGTAGGTCTGCTTCTTGAGCTTGAGGTAGACGAAGCTCTCGGTGGAGCGCACCCCGGGCAGGGCCCGGATGCGTTTGTTGATGACGTCCAGCAGGTGGTCGTCGTCCTCGCAGACGATCTCCGCGAGGATGTCGAACGAGCCCGCGGTCATCACCACGTACTCGACTTCCGACATGTCAGTCAGCGCGTCCGCGATGGCCTCGACATCGCCCTCGACGTTCACACCGACCATCGCCTGCCGGCGGAAGCCCACGGTGAGCGGGTCCGTGACGGCGACGATCTGCATGACGCCCTGGTCCAGCAGCTTCTGCACGCGCTGGCGCACGGCCGCCTCGGAGAGGCCGACGGCCTTGCCGATCGCCGCGTAGGGCCGGCGGCCGTCCTCCTGGAGCTGCTGGATGATGGCGAGGGAGACGGCGTCGAGCTGGGGGGTGCCGTTCCCGTTGCGGGACTCGCGGGGCGAGTCCTTCTGGTCTGCGCTTCGACTGGCCACGTCCTCACTGTGCACGACGTCTCGACAGTTCCGCAACCCCGAACCGATGAAATTCGTTGTTTGCGGGGTCGAGTCTTGCGGATTTCGCAGAAGTGGTGGCAGTGGGGGTGTTGAAAACGTCGGCCGGGCGACTAGGGTGGGTGTCTCAGTGATTGGACACCTTGAACCCCACCAGGAGGGCCGGCAGTGAGCACCGAGCTGCGTCGTCTGCGCAACTACATCGACGGTGAGTTCCGGGACGCCGCCGACGGACGGACCACCGAGGTGGTCAACCCCGCGACCGGCGAGGCGTACGCGACCGCGCCGCTGTCCGGTCCGGCGGACGTCGACGCCGCCATGGCCGCGGCCGCCGCGGCCTTCCCCGCCTGGCGCGACACCACCCCGGCCGAGCGGCAGAAGGCCCTGCTGAAGATCGCGGACGCCTTCGAGGAGCGCGCCGAGGAGCTGATCGCGGCGGAGGTGGAGAACACGGGCAAGCCCGTCGGGCTGACCCGCTCCGAGGAGATCCCGCCCATGGTCGACCAGATCCGCTTCTTCGCGGGTGCGGCCCGGATGCTCGAGGGCCGCTCGGCCGGCGAGTACATGGAGGGTCTGACCTCGATCGTCCGCCGTGAGCCGATCGGCGTCTGCGCCCAGGTCGCGCCGTGGAACTACCCGATGATGATGGCCGTGTGGAAGTTCGCCCCCGCGCTCGCGGCCGGCAACACGGTCGTCCTCAAGCCGTCGGACACCACCCCGGCCTCCACCGTCCTGATCGCCGACATCATCGGTTCGGTCCTGCCCAAGGGCGTCTTCAACGTCATCTGCGGCGACCGCGACACCGGCCGCCTCATGGTCGAGCACGAGACCCCCGCGATGGCCTCCATCACCGGCTCCGTCCGCGCCGGCATGTCGGTCGCCGAGTCCGCCTCCAAGGACCTCAAGCGGGTCCACCTGGAGCTGGGCGGCAAGGCCCCGGTCGTGGTCTTCGAGGACACCGACATCGACAAGGCCGTCGGGGACATCGCCATGGCCGGCTACTTCAACGCCGGCCAGGACTGCACGGCCGCCACCCGTGTCCTGGTCCACGAGTCGATCCACGACGCGTTCGTCTCCGCGCTCGCCAAGGCCGCCGAGGACACGAAGACCGGGCAGCCCGACGACGAGGACGTCCTGTACGGCCCGCTGAACAACCCCAACCAGCTCAAGCAGGTCGCCGGCTTCATCGAGCGGCTGCCCGCCCACGCCAAGGTTGAGGCCGGCGGTCACCAGGTCGGCGACAAGGGCTACTTCTACGCCCCGACCGTCGTCTCCGGCCTCAAGCAGGACGACGAGATCATCCAGAAGGAGGTCTTCGGCCCGGTCATCACCGTGCAGTCCTTCACCGACGAGGACCAGGCCGTCGAGTGGGCCAACGGCGTCGAGTACGCGCTGGCCTCCTCGGTGTGGACCAAGGACCACTCCCGCGCCATGCGGATGTCCAAGAAGCTCGACTTCGGCTGCGTGTGGATCAACACCCACATCCCGCTGGTCGCCGAGATGCCGCACGGCGGTTTCAAGAAGTCCGGCTACGGCAAGGACCTGTCGGCGTACGGCTTCGAGGACTACACGCGCATCAAGCACGTCATGACCTCGCTGGACGGCTGACTCGCGCACGCCCCGGCAGCAACCGCGGCCCCGGACGGCGGACGGACCGTCCGGGGCCGCGGCACGTCCGCGGACACCCGGCGCCTTTCCGCGACCGCGCGGTGCTCCCGCAGCCCTACGGTGCTCCGCCCGCGGCCGTCCGGTGCTCCGCCCGCGGCCGTCCGGCGTTCTTTTCGCGGCCGTCCGGTGCTCCGCCCGCGGCCGTCCGGTGCTCCGCCCGCGGCCGTCCGGCGTTCTTTTCGCGGCCGTCCGGTGCTCCGCCCGCGGCCGTCCGGCGTTCTTTTCGCGGCCGCCCGGCGCGCGGCCCCCGGTGTTCAACGGCCTTGCGGGCAAGGGGCGGTGGGCCGTGGTCGACAAGGTGTCCGGGCAGCCCCGCCGCGCTCGACGGAGCGTCGATTGTCCGGGGCGGTCGCGGGCGGCATGCTGCGGGGATGCCCCGGACTCCGCTGACGCCCCGCACCCCGCCGCGCATCCCGCCCGCCGCCTCCCGCCGTTACCTGCTGCGCGCGCTCGGCTCCACCGCCGCGCTCGGCGCGCTCGCCGGATGCGGGGTGCCCGCCGCGTACGTCGCTGCGGGCGACCGCTCCGTCCCGGACCTGTCGGCCGCCGACAAGCGGCTGGCCTGGTCGAACTGGCCGCTCTACATCGACACCGACGACAAGAACCCGAACCGGCGGCCCACGCTGGAGGCCTTCGAGAAACGCACCGGGATCTCCGTGGCGTACTCGGAGGAGATCAACGACAACGACGAGTTCTTCGGCAAGATCAGCCCGTCGCTGATGAACCATCAGGAACCGGGCCGGGACCTCATCGTCATCAGTGACTGGATGTGCGCCCGCTTCGTGCGCCTGGGCTGGGTGCAGGAGATGGACCGCGCCCGGCAGCCGAACGTCGCCCGCCACCTCGACCCGCTGCTGCGCTCGCCCGCCTTCGACCCCGGGCGCCGGTTCACCGTGCCCTACCAGTCGGGCATCACCGGCATCGCCTACGACCGCCGCCGCCTCGGCCGCGACATCCACCGCGTCGCCGACCTGTGGGCGAGCGACCTCAAGGGCAGGGTGACGCTGCTGTCCGGCCTGGACGAGTCCTTCGCCCTGCTGATGCAGGGGGAAGGGGTCGACATCAGGAAGTGGACGGCGGACGACTTCCACCGCGTCTGCGACCAGGTGGAGCGGCAGGTCGCCCGCGGCCAGATCCGCCGCTTCACCGGCAACGACTACACCAAGGACCTGGTCAGCGGCGACGTCCTGGCCTGCCAGGCCTACTCGGGCGACGTGATCCAGCTCCAGGCGGACAACCCCGACATCCGCTTCGTCGTGCCCGAGGAGGGCGCCGAGCTGTGGTCGGACTCCCTGATGATCCCCGACCGGGCCGCCCACAAGGCGAGCGCCGAGCGCCTGATCGACTACTACTGCGAGCCCGAGGCCGCCGCCGCACTGGCCTCCTGGGTGAACTACGTCTGCCCGGTCCCGGCGGCGAAGGAGGTGCTGGCCGCCTCCGACGACGAGGAGACGGCCGCGCTGGCCGAGAACCCGCTGATCTTCCCGGACGCCACCATGCGCCGCCGCCTGGCCGTCGCCCGGGACATCACCTCCACGGAACGGGTGGAGTTCGCCAAGCGCTGGAACAAGATCGTGGGGCTGTAGGGGCCCTCCCGGGCCCCGCGCTCAGCGCCTCCCCCCTCCACGGGCTCCCGCCCGCACCCGGTTCCCCGGCCCGGTCAGCTCCCGCTCGAGTTGGACGGGCCGAAGAACTCGATCTCGGCGATGGAGACCTGCTTCTGCGCCGAGGGCTGGTAGGCCGACTCGAGGGTGAAGCGGACCGCCGTGGCCTTGCCGACGCGGAAGGCGCGGGTCTGGGGCCCCGCCCCCTGGTCGAGGACGAGTTCACGGGTCGTGGTCTTGCCGTCGGCCAGGGTGATCCGGGCCTCGATGCGGTGCGGGAGCGCCGACTTGGAGAGCTGGTCGGGACGGATGGACACACCCGGCGTGATGATCAGGTTCAGCAGCCGCGTGGGCTGGTCGAAGCGCGCCTCGATCCACTGGCCCTGGCCGCTCTCGGACACGCCCGGGCCCCACCAGGTGTTGTTGATCTTGTCGAACGCCAGGTCCGGCTTGTGCCCCGGGTACGAGCGGGAGGCGCTGACCCGGTCGGGCGCGACCGGGGCCCGCTTGGCGAAGTGGTCGCGGGTCGCCTGCACACCGTCCGGGATCTTCACGGCCAGCACGATCAGCAGGGTCAGTACGATCGCCGCGCCCAGCCAGGTCAGTACGCGGTCGAAGGCGCGGCGCAGCCGGGGGCGGTCACCGGCCCACGGCGCCTCGCGGTTGCCGCCGCGCAGCAGCCGCCGCCACCACGGCAGCCGGACCGGTGCGTGCCGGTCACCGGCCATGGGCATCGCACAGCGCGCGCAGTAGTGCCGCTCCGGCCGGTTCCGGGTGCCGCACCAGGGGCAGGGCAGACCGCCGTCCGCGCCGAGTTCCTCGCCGGGGGCCCGTACGGACTGGGGGCGCTGGGGGGCGGGGCGGCCGGGCAGCACCGGCGCGACGGAGGGCGCCGGGGCGGGCTGGGCGTCCGGGTCGGCGACCGGGATCAGCAGGCGCCGTGCCCGGTCCGCCGCGTCCTCCGGGGTGCCGGGAAGCGGGGCGCCGGGCGCGGCCGCCGGCGTGCCTGCGGGGGGTGTGGGCCAGGAGGCGGGCTCGGGGGCCGGGGTGGCGGAACCGGGGGCGGCGTGCGCGTCGGCGGGGTCCGAGAAGTAGTGGACCCCCGGGGTCGCGTTCGGGAGCGTGTCGTCCTCGCGGGTCCGGCCCGGGGCGTGCCAGGCGTCGCCGGCCGGTTCGCCGTCGGGCCGGGAGGCCGGGGCCGCCGGATCGTGACCGGCGCCGTCCGGCCGGGGGGAGGCGGGCCACTCCGGCGCGGCGGCCCGGGCGGCCTCCGGAGAGGGGGCCGTGGCGGCGGGGGCGCCGGGGGGCGTGGCCGGTCCGGCGGACGCGGGCCCGCCGGCAACGGCTCCCGAAGGCGCCGCTGCGGCGGACACGGACCCCGCGGGCGCCTGCCCGCGGGCGTCGGAGCCGCCCCCGTCACCCGGTCCGTGCCCGGCGCCCTGCGGGGCCGGGGCCGCGCCGGACGCGTCACCGCGCCCCGCCGGGGCGTCGGCGGCGGAGGAGCCGGTCGCCGGCGCCCCGGCGGCCGTGGACGAGCCGGCGGATCCGGCGGAGCCGCCGGACGCGGCGGCCCCGCTCGGCTCCGGCACCCGGGACGCGGCGGACGGGGTGCGGGACGCCGCCGGGTCCGTCCAGCTCAGTACCGCCCCGCAGGCGTCGCAGAACGACTGGCCCGGTTCCGCGCGGGTGCCGCAGTCGGCGCAGTTCTGGGGGGTCGTCATCTCTCGGGGGTCCTTTCGGCGGGTTCGGCGGGGACGGCGGGCCGGGCCGCGGTCACCTGCACCGTGTACGGCATGTGGGCGGGGCGGGCGGCCGCGACCAGGGAGTCCAGGCGGTAGCGGTCCGCGGGGGTCGGGTCGGGCAGCCGCAGGTGCACGTGCAGGCGCGGGCGCGCCTCGCCGGGCACCGGACCCAGCGGGCGGGCGCTCCAGGCGGCGCCACCGCTCTCGCTGATCTCCGGCTCGACCCCGAAGGCGAGCCGTACGGCCTCGGCCAGCCCGCGCCGGGTGCCGCGGACCCGGTGCAGGTACGCGGCGGCGGCCACCGCGGCGCGCAGCAGCGGCTCGGGTTCACTGCCGTCGGTCTCCGCGCCGACCCAGCCGCCCAGCCACTGGGCGAAGTCCAGCGGGGCCAGCGACGGCCGGAAGTACGTGTCCATGCAGTCGAGGACGTTGAGGATCGGCGCGAGGACCTCGTCCAGTCCGGCGACGAACCGCTGCGCGAGATCGTCGTCGGCGAACACCGCGGGCAGCATCATGCCGATCGGAGCGGACGAGCCCAGGCCGTCGATGGAGCCGCGCATCAGGCACCGTCCCCGATGACCCGCACCCGGTGGTCGAAGGAGAAGACGAGGGACGGCGCGGACAGGTCGATGCGGTCGGTGGCCTCGCCGCGCTTGCCGGTCAGCGGGTCGGCCGGGTGCAGGACCACCTGGTCGACCAGTTCGACGCCCGGCACGCGCTGGAGGACCGCGAAGACCTCACCGGACTGCACCGGACGGCCGAACGGCCAGCCCGTGCCCGCGGCCCCGCCGGTCAGCGGGTCGAGGTGCCGGTACAGCGCGTCGTGCGCGTCCCGCCGCACGCGGTCGGTGTCGACGCCCCGGAACGCGTGCACCGTCGCCACCACCGTCACACCCTGGTAGTACGGCGGGCCGACCGCCAGCCGGGTACCGATCAGGCGCCGTTCGTCCAGATGGCGGGTGATCCGGTCCAGCAGGGCGTCGCCCGGCACCAGTTGCTCGAAGCGGAGCCGGCCGCCCGGGTCCGGCACCGCCTGCGGCACCACGAGGACCCGTACCGCGTAAGCCCCGTGCTCGCCCTCCTCGCCCTCCAGGCAGGTGATCCGCGCGGTCTCCGGGGCGGCCCGCCGGGCCAGCTCCTCGTAGTCCCGCAGGGTCACCGCACGCTCCTGGGCGCGCAGCGTGATCGGCGCCCGGACCTTCGCCTCCTCGACGGTCTCCCCGTCCACCCCGCCGCGCGCGGCCTCGCGGTTGACGACCTCGGAGACGTACGGGATGGAGGTGCGCAGGATCTGCACGGCGCCGCGGGCGACGTTGCCCGCCCGGCCGCCGCCGGTGCGGTAGCGGCGGGCCCGGATGGGCGAGCCCTTGGGCGCCACCGTCCCGTACTGGCGCAGTGAGCCGTCGGGTTCGCGCACCGCCGGGCCGAAGGAGATCTCACCGGTCGTCGCGTCCAGGGTGATGTGCCGGTCGTCCGGGCCGGAGGCCGCGAAGTTCGGGACGACCTGCCAGTCCACCCAGCCGTCGTGCTCGGCGGTCTGCAGCAGCACCGGCGGGTCGTCCCCGACCACCGGCGCGTGCGTCAGACGCAGCCGCTGGCCCGGCAGCCCGGTGGACTCGCCGAGCGCCTCGTCGTACACCGTCTCCGCGTGCACGGTGGCGGTGGTGCCGCCGATCGTGAACGCCCCGGCGGCCCGGATGGTGGGGGAGGTGGTGTAGAAGGGCTGGCCGGGGTGGGGTTCGGTGACCCGGCAGCGCAGCCAGCCCGCCTCCTGGCCGGCGTTGCGGGACAGCACGTGCCCGCCGGGCACGTGCAGGACCACCTCGCCGGGCCGGTTGAGACCGCCGGTGCCGTCCCGGTCGACCTCGCAGGCCTGCCAGCCGTCCGCCGTCCACGCCTCCCACACCAGCGGCGGCTGGCGCGGGTCCACGCCGACGCCGTCGACCCGGCTGTCCAGGTCCAGGGAGACCGCGCAGTGCGGCACCGCCGCGGACAGGCCGAGCAGCATGCAGTCACCGGGGTCGGGGGACTCGGCGAAGCACAGCAGGTCCTTGTCCTCCTCGGCGAGGTCGTGGGTGCGGTCCACCGCCGCCTCGCCCCGGTGCTGCACCAGAAGGTTGCGCAACTCGCAGGGCACGACGGTCAGGTCGCGCTCGGTGGCGAAGACCACCGCCTCCTCGCTCTCCGTGCGCACGGTCGCCACCTCGGTGCCCACGGGCACCGCCACCGGCTCCTCCTGCGGCGCCGACAGCCAGAACGTGACGTCCGTGCGGGCGGCCGACGGCGGGAACAGGGTGATCCCGACCAGGTCGAGGAAGGCCAGGTGGTTCTTCTCCGGCACCCGGTTGAGCCGGTAGACGATCTGGTCGGCCATGTGGGCGACCGTCTCGACCAGGGTGACGCCCGGGTCGGAGACGTTGTGGTCGGTCCACTCCGGAGCACGCTGCTGGATGTAGCGCTTGGCGTCGTCGACGAACTGCTGGAAGCGGCGGTCGTCGAGGTTGGGGGAGGGCAGTGCCATCAGCGGTCGCTTTCCGGAGCCGGGGCGGTGCCGTCCGGCTCGTCGTGGGACGGAATGACGTAGAACGGGAAGACGAGGCTGCGCGGGTTGTTGGTGCCGCGGATCGAGTAGCGCACGTCGATGTAGAGGACGCTCTGGTCGCCGCCCGCCGACACCTCGACGTCGTCGACCTCGATGCGCGGCTCCCAGCGGTCCAGGCTGGCGTACACCTCGTGCTGGATGCGGCCCGCGGTCTGCTCGTTGACCGGGGCGAACACCAGGTCGTGGATGGCGCAGCCGAAGTCGGGCCGCATGGGCCGCTCGCCCGGCGCCGTCGACAGCACCAGACGGATCGCCTCCTCGACCTCGCGCTCGCCGCTGACCAGCGCGATCCCGCCGGTCGGCCCGATGCGCAACGGGAACGACCAGCCGGACCCCACGAACTGTTCGGCCATCAGGACGGCACCCGCTTTCCACTGGATCGGCGACGGCGGCGGCCGCCGGGGCGGCCACGGTGACAGGGACGGCTCACGGGATCACCATCGGGACGGGGATGGTGGTGACACCGAAGACGGGGGACGCGACCAGGGTGGTCGGCGCCTTGATCGTCGTGTTGGCGAGCGAGGAGATCTGCACGGTGCCCCCGCCGCTGAGGTTGGCGACACCGCCCGCCGACAGGTTCAGCGCACCCCCGGCCGTGACCCCGATCTCGGTCGCCGCCCGCACGTTGACCATGCTGGCGCTCTGGATGCTGAGCGGGCCGGCGCTCTTGAGGGTCAGGCTGCGCCCGGCGCTCAGCGACAGGTCGGTGCCCGCCTCCACCGACACCGACCGGCTGCCCTTGATCGTCACCGACCCCTTGCTGTCCACGATGATCTCGGTGTTCGTCCGGTCCAGGTTGATGGTGAGCCGCTTGTCCCCGGAGACCAGCCGGACGCCCTGTTTGCGGCCGCCCGTCTTCTGGCTGAGCAGGTCCATGCGGTTGCCGTCCCGGTCGGAGACGGTGTGCCGGCTCGCCTTCTTGCGCACCGTGTCGTGCAGCGGCACGTCGCTGACGGGCGTCGGCTTGTCCCGGCCGTTGTAGAGCCCGCCGATGACGAACGGATGGTCCAGGGCACCCCGGTCGAAGGCGACCAGCACCTCGTCGTTGACGTCCATCGGGAAGATCCCGCCGCCGTCCAGGCCGCCCATCTGCACGGTCCGCGTCCAGTCGCTGACGTAACGGTCGTCCAGCCACGGGAACTGCAGCCGCACCCGGCCCTGCTTCAGCGGGTCGTTCACGTCCGTCACCAGCGCGTTGGCCACACTCGGCAGCCGCGGCGCGGTGTCGGAGCCGCCCGAGGCCAGCCCGTACAGCGAACGCCACTGCCGTCCGCTGACCGTCACCCACACCTCGTAGTGCTTGCCGTCACCGAACACGTGCCGCACCGAGGTGACCGTGTACTTGCCCTCGAAGGGCACGCCCACGTCCGCCAGCGCCACCGGAACACCCGGGCGCAGCAGGGGGTTTCCGCGCGCGACGACCTCCAGCTCACCGAACGAGCCCGTCACGTCGTCGGCGAGGGCGTCGGCCGCGAACTTCACCTCGTTCTGCTTGTCGTAGGGCGTGCCCGTCTCGACCAGTTTGGCCGTCGTGAACTTGGCGGCGGCGGCCCCCGGCGTGGTGCCGATGGTGATGCCCGGGTTGTCGGTGGCGGGCGCGGTCGCCGTGAGCTTCTTCTTCGTCGTCACGTCCCAGCCGCGCGACTCGACCTTGCCCACCTGGTCGGCGGCGGTCACCGCGGCCCGCAGCCGCAGGATGTCGTGCCCGGCCTGGAGCACGAACGGGCTCTTCTCCCCGTCGGTGCTCGGGGAGGGCGCCCCGGAGGCCGACTTCGGCTTCACGAACTGGAACTTGCCGTCCGCGTCCACCGACATGACCATCTCGTTCTCGTCGGCGAGCCGCGCGAGGAAGTCCCAGTCGGTGACGTTGGACTGGCTGATGAACTCGTACACCGTCCGCGTCGACTCGATCCGCCCGACCGGCACCCCGTCCTGGGCGGCCAGCTTGCGGGCGATGTCGGACGCGCTCTGGTTGCGGTACGCCGCCACCCGGCGCTGGCGCAGCAGCCGGTGCCCGAGGTCGTAGCCGCGCACGACGGTGAAGCTGCCGGTGCCGTCGTAGTCGGCCTCCAGGCCCGTGACCTCGCCGGTCAGCAGCGGGTCGCCGGCACCCTCGCCGTCGGCGACCGGCGCGAGGACCACCTTGGTGCCGAAGGTGATGTTCAGCTTGCCCAGCAGCAGCCGGTAGGGGTCGCGGAAGGTGAGCCGGAACGCCGCCGGGACGCCGACGCCCTGGTCGACGTAGCTGTCCACGAGGTCCGCGGCGAACTCCGGGGGCAGTTTGGCGCCCCCGACCTTGACGTCGATGACATTGGAGAACGCGGACTGCACCATCAGCCACGCACCTCCTCGGCGGCCGGCAGCACCAGCTCGACACCGGTCGGCAGCACGGACGGGTCGTCGATGCCGTTGGCCTCGGCGATGGACCGCCAGGCGGACGCGTTGCCGTACTCCCGCCAGGCCAGCGACTGCAGCGAGTCACCGGCCACGACCCGGTGCACGCGCTGCGCGGTCAGCGCGCCCGACGTCGGGTTCTGCCCCTTGGTCCGGCTCGGGATCTCGTGCAGCTGGAGCCGGCAGGTGGCGCGGATCGGCACACCGGTGGTCCCGAACAGCGTGTAACTCGCCTCCACCGAGCTGACGTACGCCGTGAAACGTGCCGTCGAGAACGACCCCCACTGGAAGACCACCCACGGCGGCGAGGGCTGTTTGGCGGCGACGCTCTGCGCCGTCACCTCGCAGCAGGAGAGCAGCGACTCGACCTTCTTCAGCACGGTGTTGCTGGTCGGCTCGTCGGACGTGTCCAGGAAGATCTCGACGTTCATCTCCCGCGACTGGGTGCCCAGGAACTCCGGGAGCGGACCCTTGCGCTCGATCTGGGAGGGGGTGACCTTCCAGTTGGCGCGGCGGGTCAGCGACAGCTGCGCCGGGTTGAAGTCGAAAGCGAACGTCTTGATGAGCCCGCCGGGCGTCCTGCTCTTGCCCTTCGGCGGCTGGTGGATCGCGAGCGTGGCCCGCACCAGGCTCTTGCCCGCGCCGCCCCTGCTGCCCTTGGCCATGTCTGCCGTTCCCCTCAGTCCGTTCCGTCAGCTCAGTCCGTGAACCCGTGGTGGGCGATCTCCAGCACTTCGGTCGCCACCGCGGGACTCGCCGGGTCGAGGGTGGGACCGGTCCAGCTCACCGGGAGCACGTCGATCAGCCCCCAGCGGGCCACCTCGGAGCCGTCCGCGCGCAGTGCGGCGATCTGCGCGGTGGGCCGTTTGATGCCCGTCTGCACGGACGAGATCCACTTGGCGACCTTGGTGGTGTCCGGGGTGAGCGGACGGGTCAGCCGGATCGTGGAGAACGTGACGCGGGTCGGCAACTGCCAGACGAAGCCGTTGTTGCCGCCCTCCTGGCGGTGCTCGACCTCCACCTGGGACGACAGCCCCTCGCAGCCGTTGAAGTAGCCGAGGCTCTCGCCGTCGATGCTGAGGGTGAACCAGATGGTGGAACCCGGGTCCTGGCGGGACATCGAGGGTGGGCCCTTCTTTCGTTTCCGTCGTCGTTCTGGTCGGTGGTGTCCGGTGGGTCTCCGTCGGGCTCCGGACGTCCGGGGTGCGCCGGCGGTCAGTGGCGCGGGTCGCGGAGCTTGCCGATCCGCTCACGGTCCAGTCGGAGTTCGGTACGGATGAGCCGGGTGATCCGGCCGATGATCCGGTGCACCAGCTCGTCGAGCTGGAAGTCGGTCAGCTCCCTCGGGTCGAACGCGCCCGGGGGGATCGCCTCGTACTCCGGCGGATCGGACGGGGGCGGGGGCGGCGCGCCGGCGGCGCTGTGCGGCGTGTACGGGGGCGGCGGACCGTCGGTGCGGTGGGTGGTCTGCGGCGCCGTGTGGCGCACGGGGGGCGCGGGGGGTGCGGCCGGCGCGGGGCGCGAGGGCGGTGCGGCCGGCGCGGCGGGGGCGGGCGCCGTCCCATGGGTGCGGGACGGTTTCGTCGTGGATTTCCTCCACCAGGAGCGCTGGACGACCGGCAACGCCACGGAGTCCGGCGTCGCCGCGGCGGCCGGAGCGCCCGGCAGGGGAGCGGGCCGCGGGGTGAGGCGGGCCACGGGGAGGGGGCGGGGGGCCGCGCCCGTGGGCGCGGTGGCCGAGGACACCGGTGCCGGCGAGGTGGTGGAAGGCGGCGCGGTGGGGGTGGCGGGCGTGGGGGGCGCACCCCGCTGGAGGCTGCGCTGCACGGTGGGCGGGAGCGGGGCGGGGAGTCCTGCCGGCAGCGGCATCGGGAGCGGTGCCGGGAAGGGCGACTGCGCTGATGCCGGTGGTACCTGGGTGGTCGCCGGGGCTGGGGAGGCGGGAGTCGTGGACCCCGGGGGACGCGCGGGCGTGCCGGCGACCGGCGCGGCGTCGGCGGGGGGCGTGCTCAGGGGCGCTCCCAGGGGGGAGCGGCGCGGCGGGGTGACCGGAGCGGCCGGACGGGCGGAGACGGGGCGGAGCTGGACGGCGGGCGTCGCCGTGCCGGCGGTGGAGGGGACCCCTGCCGGTCCAGGCACCGGTGCCTGGGCCGGGGTCGGTTCCGGTACGGGTGCTGCCGCCGGTGAAGAGGGGGAGGCCGCGGTGGCCGGGGGCCCGGCCGGGGGCGAAGTGGCAGCCGAGGGGCCTGCCGGGGGGTTGGTGCCGGACGCCGGGACCACCGGTGCGGCGGGACGCGAGGAGACCGGGGCGCCGAGACCGGGGCGGGGCGCACGGCCGGCGGGCGCGGCTGCCGGGCGCGGGGCGGCGGACGCGGTGCGCTGCACGGGTGCGGGTGCGGGTGCGGGTGCGGGTGCGGCCGCGGGCGGGTGGGCGAGCGAGGGCGAGGGGGCCGGGCTCGCCGGGCTCCCGGCGGCGCGCTGCACGGGGGCACCGAGGGCAGGCGCGGTGGGCGGAATGGGCGGGGTGGAGGAGGCCGTACGGCTGCTGTCGGACGCCGCTCGGCGTTGTACGGCGCCCTGGGGTCCGCCGGACGCCGGTGCGCTGGAGGCCGATCCGTCCGACGCCGATCCGCCCGACGCCGAGGCGCCGGACGCCGACCCGGACCGTGTACCCGAACCCGGGCGCGGTGCAGAGGCCGCGGCCGGGGACGAGGAGGAAGAGGGCGCGGACGAGGAGGCGGTGGGCGACCCCGAGACCGCGGGAGAAGGAGAAGGGGCAGCCGGGGAGCCGGCAGGAGCGGAGGCCGGGCGGGACGCCTTGGCGGAACGCTGGACCGGTGCCGGTGCCGGTGCCGGTGCCGGTGCCGGTGCCGGTGCGGGGGCGGGGCGCGCCGCCGGGCTCGGAACCGAGTCGGAGCTGGGGGTCCCGGCAGCCGGCGACGAGGCTGAAGTCGTAGCGGGCGCAGATGCCGGTGCCGGGGCCGAAGCAGGGGTCTGTGCCGAAGCAGGGGTCTGTGCCGAAGCCGGGGTCGTGGCCGAGGCCGAAGTCGGGCTCGTGACCGGGCCGGTGACCGGTGGCCGCCCCGGTGCCGTGGCCGGCCGGGAGACGGCAGGCCCCGGCGGGACCGGTGCCGACGGGGAGGCCGGGCCCGCTGCCGGGCCGGAGGCCGCCCCCGCGGCCGGACGCGCCGCCGGGCCGGACACGGGGGCCTTGGCCGGGGCCCCGGCGGCACGCTGCACCGGACGTGACGGGGAGGCCGGCCCGGAAGCCGTACCGGAGGCCGCCGGGCTCGCGGCGGAGGCCGGGGGCGTTCCCGTGGTCCGGCTCGGCGAGACGGCCGGGGCCGCGCCTGCCGCGGTCGCCGTGGTCCTGCTGGACGAAGGGGTGACGGGGGTGCCCGGTGCGGGCGTCGCCGGTGAGCCGCCGGAGGGCACGCTTCCGCCGGGCGGCGTCGCCGCCGGGGCGCCGGGGACGCCCGAAGACGTGTCGATGCCGCCCGGCCGCGGAGCACCGTCCGCGCTCACCGACCGCTGGACGGCCGGTACTGCCGGGGCACCCGACGCCGTGCGCTCGGCGCGCGGAGCGGCGGCGCGGACCGGAGCCGCGGGACCTGCGGGCTCCGTCGGCCGCGCGGTCCCCGCCTCGGCGGCCGTGGCGCGGGCACCTGCGCCGCCGCCCTGGCCGCCCCGGGCGGCGGGCGCCGGCGTGTCCGCCGTACCGCCGCTGCCGCCGGACGTGGTCCCGGCGGGTGCTTTCTGCACGGCCGGTGCCTTCTGCGCGGCCGGTGCGTCACCGGCCGGGGCCGTCGCGGCCCGCGGGGCCACGGGAAGCGAGCGCCGCTGCACGGCCGGTGCCTGCCGCTGGGCGTGCGTGAGCGACCCCGGACGCGACGGAGCACCCGGCGTGACGGGAGTCAGCCGGGGGCCGGACACGGGCAGCGGCGCGACCGCCGCCCCGGCCGACGGCGGCTGGGGCGTCACCACCGGGATGCCCGGCGACGAGGACGTTCCGGCGGTCCCCTGCCCGGAGGCCCCCGGTGCTGCCGCTGCTGCCCCTGATGTCGGTGCTGATGCTGACGCGGAGGCGGGACCCGCTGCCGACCGCTGTACCGGGGGAGTGCTCCCCGGCGCGGCGGACGTACCGGAGCGGGCGGGAGCGGCTCCGGAGGCGGTCGCCCCGGTCGGCGCGGTGGTGCCCGTACGCGGATCGGCACCCCCGCCCGGTGCCGTCCCGGCCGCAGACCCCGCCGCGCCCGCACGCTGCACCACAGGTGCCGCGGCAGCCGAAGCGGCCCGCCCGGGCACGACCGGTGAGGCCGCCGCGGACGGGGACGGGGACGAGGACGCGGGCATGCCGGACGCGGAGGTGCGGGGCGCGGGCGCCGGTATCCCGGTGCCGGCGGATCCCGGCGGCGGCACGGGACGTACCGGTCCGGCCGGCGCGGAAGTGCCGGTGCGTGCGGCGGGCGCGGCGGTACGGCGGGCACCCGGTCCGGCGCCCGTGCCGTGGCCCGGCGCGCCCGGCAGCCGCGGCGGGATGAACCGCAGCGGCACCGCGGGCGCCCGCTGGACCACCGGCTCCTGGCCCGTGGCGGCGGCCGCGGGCAGGGCGGCGGCGGGCCGCTCCAGACCCGTGACCGGCCGGGCGGTGCCCTGGTGGACCGCGCCGCCGAGCACCGTGCTCGACCGGCCGTCCAGCACCGCGTGGGAGGCCGAGGCCGCGAACGACGGGTTCTGCCACGTAGGCAGCCGGCCGCCGAACGCGGAGTCGGCGACACCGCCCGGGGCGGGCGCGAGGGCACGCTGGATCGGCGGCAGCGCCGTCCAGGCCGGCGCCACCGCCGCGGGCGTGGCCGGGGCGGCGGACGGGGAGCCGTTCGGGCCCCCGTCCGCACCGTCCGTGACGCCCGCCGTCTCCACTGCCTCAGCGGCGCGCGCGTCGGTCACGGCACCGCCCGCCGTCGCGCCGCGCGGGGCGGAACCCCGCCTGCGGGCACGGTCCCGCGGGTCCAGCCGGTCCAGGAATCCCACAGCTCAGCCCTCCGCCCCGGCCCGCGTCACCAAGGACGCGATGGCCTCCGTGTAACGGCGGCGGTCGTGGTGTTCCAGGTCCAGGATCTCCTCCAGGCTCCAGTGGAAGTGGTAGGCCACGTACGCGATCTCCTCCTGCAGCCGGTCGGTCGCGTACGTCACGATTCCCCCAGGCGGCTCCCGCCGAGTTCCACTTCGAAGGGTTCCGAGCAGTGCGGGCACCGGACGGCGGCGCGGGTGTGGCCCTCGGCGTTGATCTGCCGGTAGAAGTCCTGCAGGAACGCCAGGTCCGAGGCGAACATGTTCTCCACGATGCCGTCGTGGACCAGCGGCAGCGTGCCGAGCCGGGTGATGACCCGGCCCAGCAGGACCACCGACAGGTACGCCGGGTTCTCCTGCACCCGCACGTCCCGCAGCGGGACGAGTTCGTCCCGTGCCGTCGACAGCCGCATCGTGCCGTCCCGGTGGACGGTACCCGACTCGTCGACGTAGCCGCGGGGCAGCTGGAAGGGGAACTCGGTGCGCAGCACCTCCTGTTGGAGGGGCTGCTGCACCGCCGGCTGCGGTGCGGCGGACTGCTGCGCCGGCGGTGCCTGCTCTCCGGTCTCCGAGGCGGGCTCCGCCGCGTCCTGGCCGGCGTACGCGACGGCGCCGCCGGCCCGGCCGGCCGTACGCCGCATTACTCGATGACCAGTTCTTCGAACGCGATCGTCACGGTCTCGGTCAGCGCGGCGGCCTCGCCCGCCTTGACCGTGCTCGCGTCGATCTTGCTGCACCAGGCGTTGCGCAGGTGGTAGCGCTTCACCGGGTTGTTCTGGAAGTCCATCATGATGATGGACGCGTTCTTGCGGGCCGTGGTCATCTGCCCGCTGATGGACTGGTTGATCCACTGGGTGAACGACGCCGACTGGGTCATGCCGCGCACGACCGTGCAGGTGCCGTTCTTCTTCACGCCCGGCAGGTTCTTGACGACGTTCTGGCCGCCCGGGGTGTTCTGCTGGTACGTGATGACGTCCTGCTCGATGCTCAGACCGCTGACCTCGGCCAGGTACTCGACCATGACGCCGTCGATCTGCAGGCCGAAATTGTGTGAGGTGAGGGCGTCACCCGGCTGGAGACTCATGTGTTCGCTGTCCTTCTCGAAGACCTAGCTGGGGGGAAGAGGAGCCGAGGGCGGGCGCGGGGCCTACTCCTCCAGCTCGCCGCTGCCGCTGGAGAACTGGGCCAGCCGGAAGATCACGAACTCGGCCGGCTTGACCGGCGCGATGCCGATCTCGCAGACGACCCGGCCGACGTCGACCGACTCCGGCGGGTTGGTCTCCTCGTCACACTTGACGTAGTACGCCTCTTCGGGCCGCTGGCCGAACAGGGCGCCGCTGCGCCACTCGTTCACCAGGAACGCGGAGATGTTGCGCCGGATACGGGCCCACAGGGCGTGGTCGTTCGGCTCGAACACCGTCCACTGGGTGCCGATGAGGATGGACTCCTCGAGGTAGTTGAAGTACCGGCGGATGTTCAGGTAGCGCCAGGCCGGGTCGGAGGAGAGGGTGCGGGCACCCCAGATGCGGATGCCGCGGCCCGGGAAGGCGCGGATGCAGTTGACGCCGATCGGGTTGAGCAGGTCCTGCTCGCCGCGGGTGATCTGGTTCTCCAGGTCGATCGCGCCGCGCACGACCTCGTTGGCGGGTGCCTTGTGGACGCCGCGCTCGGCGTCGTTGCGGGCCCACACGCCGGCGACGTGGCCGCTCGGCGGGATCAGCCGGCTCTGGCCGCTGCTCGGGTCGAACGTCTTGATCCAGGGGTAGTACAGGGCGGCGTACTTGGAGTCGTAGCCGGCCGTCTCCTGGCGCCAGACCCGGATCTGCTGGGCGTTCAGTCCCGGCGGCGGGTCGATGACGGCGACCCGGTCGCCCATCAGTTCGCAGTGCGCGATCAGACCGAGCTGGACCGCCTTGACGGCCTCCAGGTCGATCGCGCCGCGCTGGTAGGCGGCCATCAGGTCGGGGACGGCGACCAT
Organism: Streptomyces sp. Xyl84; assembly: GCF_059731885.1. Classification (NCBI taxonomy): domain Bacteria; kingdom Bacillati; phylum Actinomycetota; class Actinomycetes; order Kitasatosporales; family Streptomycetaceae; genus Streptomyces; species Streptomyces sp. Xyl84. Next base: position 2,079,046 of record NZ_AP029182.1, on the reverse strand, counting down.
GGACACCTCGTCGACGGCCTCCAGACCGCCGAAGCCGGTGCGGTCCGCGGAGTCGCCGAGGTACTCGGCCGGGCCGGGGTGCCGGTCGGGCGCGGCTTCCTGGGCCGGCGGCGTGGCGGGGACCGCGACGGGCGCCGGGGCCGGCAGGGCCAGCGTCTGGTTCTCCGGGCGGACCAGCTGCGCGGCCGGTACGGCCTCGGTCACGGTGATGAGCTTCGAGCGCTCCTTCACCTGCGTGACGACGTAGTTGCGGCCGCCCTTCTTGGCGGTGACGTCGAAGGTCTCGACGGCCTTGTCGCCGTCCTTGACGACCAGCTTGAACCGCTCGGCGGGGCCCTCGCCCTCCGGGTCGGCGACCTCGACGCTCAGGCCGCCCTTGGCGTTGGCGATGGCGGTCACCGTGAACGTGCCGAGCTGGCGCGGCTCACCGGCCGGCAGCGCGGCGGGGGCGGCGGAACCGCTCACCGCGGCGGGCGCCGAAGAGGCGCGGCCGACCGCGCCGTCGGTGCCCTCGGCGGCGCCGCCCACCCGGACGACGTAGGCGGCCGTGCCGCCGTTCTGGAAGAACCCGTACACCGAGTGGGCCAGGTAGTACCCGTCGGTGAACTCACCGAAGGCCGACACGTACTGGCTCCAGTTGGTCACCAGGGTCGGCTCGTTGAGCGGCCCGGCCGGGGCCAGGCCCACGAAGGCCGCCACCGAGGTGCCGACGCCCTCGATCGGGCGCGAACCGCTGGCCACCTCCTCGACGTAGACGCCGGGCGACAGGTAGGACGGCATGCTCTGCTCTCCTCGGGGTACGAGACAGGAACGGAGTCCACCCTCACGCGCGAAGCGCGTCCTTCGAAACGTCCTGCGGTACCTCTTCGCGGGCACGCCGGTTGCCCTGACGGGCAGTCCGGCCGGCCCCGCTGCCCGTGCGGCCGGGCCCGCTGCCCGCGCGACTGCCCCCGTGTCCCTTCCGCCCGCCCGCGCGCGCGGACGACGCTGGGGTCCGTCGTCATTCTCCCGCCCGCCGCGCCCTCCGGGCGGGTGGTCCGGGGACGGCGACAGGATCTGGTGCCGCCGGCAGCGGAGGGGAGCGCGGTGCGCGTACGGGAAGAGGGACGCGACGACGCAGCGGACGGCCGGCACGGCGCCCGCCGGGGCGCGCCACCGGCAGCCGTGCCGTCCGCAGCCGGCGGCCTCGCCGAGTACCACGCCACGAAGACCCCGGAGCAGTGACCTGACAGATGAGCCTTTGGACCTCTCTGGAACCCTCCTCCGCGACCGTCGACCCGGGGGGCAGCACCCGCGTGCGGCTGCGGCTGCGCAACACCGGTGACGTCGTCGACGAGTACCGTTTCGAGCCCGTCGGGGACATCGCGCCCTGGACGGTCGTGGAACCGCAGACGCTGCGGCTCTACCCGGGGACGACAGGGACCGTGGAGCTGACCTTCTCCCCGCCCCGCACACCCGACGCCACCGCGGGACCGAACCCGTACGCGGTCCGCATCATCCCCACCGAGCACCCCGAGGCCGTCACCGTCCCCGAGGGCAATCTCACCATCACGCCCTTCACCGAGATCCGGGCCGAACTCGTCCCGCCCGTCGTCAAGGGCCGTTTCCGCGGGCGCCCCCGTCTCGCGGTCGACAACCTCGGCAACACCAAGGTCACCGCCTCCCTCACCGGCAGCGACAACGGCGACCAGCTCTCCTACGACCTGCACCCGAGCAACGTGCAGATCGAGCCGGGGCGGGCCGCCTTCGTCAAGGCCACCCTCAAGCCGCGGAAGATCATCTGGTTCGGGTCCAAGGAGCAGCGGCCCTACACCCTCGCCGTCCAGCGTTCCGGCACGAACCCGCAGCCGGTCGAGGGCACGTACGTGCAGCGCGGCTTCCTGCCCCGCTGGCTCGCCACCTTCTTCGGCGTGCTGCTGGCCCTGTCCATCACCTTCGCGATGCTCTGGATCGCCTACAAGCCCAGGTTCGGCACCGGCGCCAACGAGAAGGTCGCCGAGGCGGGCACCACCCTCGCACCGTCGCCGAGCGCGAGCCCGGCCCTGTCGGCCGCGCCGCCGCCCCCGGCCCCCGAGCAGCCGCAGCAGCCCGCGGCGCCGCCGCAGAATACCGAAGAGGCCAAGGGCGGCGGCGGTGGCGGCAACCAGAAGAAGAAGCCCAAGCCGGTGGTCCCCGCCCAGAACGTGGTGCTGCGCAACACCACCACCAAGAAGTGCGCGGACATCCCGGGCTACGACAAGGGCACGTCGGCCGGTCCGGTGCGCGAGTACACCTGCGACGGGACCTCGCACGACAACCAGTTGTGGGACCTGGAGGTGAAGTACCCCAAGGGCGGCCCCGGCAGCGCCCCGCTCTTCCAGATCCGCAACGTCAAGGACCAGCTCTGCATGGACCTGACCGGCTACGACTCGGCCCCCCTGCGTTCCCAGATCATGGAGTACAAGTGCGCCGGCACCATGGCCGACAACCAGCTCTGGTGGGTGGACAAGCAGGAGAGCGGCGCCTACTGGATCCGCAACTTCGCCAGCAACAACCTGTGCCTCGACGTGGCGGGCGACAGCGACGGTGTCAACGACACCAACCTCACGCTCTACTACTGCACCACGACCGACGACCAGGAGTGGCAGATCATCCCGCAGAAGAAGGACGGCGAGTGAGGACCGTGCCGGCCGGGAGGTAGCCGCGGAGGCGAAGAGAACGGGAAGGGGTGGGGTGGGCGGCCCGCGGGCCGCCCACCCCACCCCTTCCCGTCTGTCTCCCGCTACCAGGAACCCTCGTCCGGCAGCAGCCGGCCCGCCTTGCGGTACTCGCGGCGGGCACCCTCCAGCACGTCGGCCGAGGTGACCAGCCCGTCCCGGCCGGCCGCCAGGTAGGCGGCGGTCACCACGGCGCTGCGGATCGAGCCGCCCGCCAGCTCGAACCCCGCCACCACCGGGCCGAGTTCGATGCTCTCGGCGCAGGGCACGTGGGACAGGCTGTGCTGCCACAGCGCCAGGCGCTGCCGGGCGTCGGGGAAGGGGAAGTCGACGACCAGGTCCAGGCGCCGGGTGAACGCCTCGTCGATGTTGGCGCGCAGATTCGTGGTGAGCAGGGCGATGCCGTCGAACGACTCCAGCCGCTGGAGCAGATAGGCGCTCTCCATGTTGGCGTACCGGTCGTGCGAGTCCTTCACCTCGGACCGCTTGCCGAACACGGCGTCGGCCTCGTCGAACAGCAGCACCGCGTCGGTGCGGTCGGCCTCGGTGAAGATGCGCTCCAGGTTCTTCTCCGTCTCGCCGACGTACTTGTCGACGATGGACGACAGCTGCACGACGTACAGGTCGAGGCCCAGTTCGGCGGCGACGACCTCCGCGCTCAGCGTCTTGCCGGTGCCGGACTCGCCGGCGAACAGCCCGAGGACGCCCCGGCCCCGCCCGCCGCCCGCGCTCAGCCGCCAGTCGCCGAGGACCCGGTCGCGGTGGCGGGCCCGCAGGGCCAGCTCGTGCAGCTGGGTCAGGGGCCGCTCGGGCAGGACCAGGTCGCTCCAGTCGACGGCGGGCCGGATCCGGCGCGCGTGCTGTTCGAGCCCGGACGCGGACTGCCGGCGGGCGGCCACGCGCAGGTGGGCGGGGGACAGCGGAACACCGTCGAAGGCGGCGAGGGCACGGGCCGTGCGGGCGGCGCGGGCGATCCGGTCGTCGGCCAGGTGGTACGGGGCCACGGTCGCGGCCAGATCGAAGCCGGGCTCCTCACCGAGCGCGGCCGACCAGGCGCGCAGGGATCCGGCGCGGCGCCCGGGCACCTCCAGGACGAGCGGGTCGCCCAGGTCCCCGTCGCACCAGAGCGGGTCGTAGGGCCGCGAGCCGGTGATCAGCACGGGGACGTCGGTGGCGGCGGCCAGCATGCGCACGGTCGGGGCCGGGTGCTCCGGCAGGGCGGAGACCACGATCACGCCGCCGCTCAGCCGGGCCTCGCGCAGCAGGCCGGGCACGTGGTCCTCGGGGCCCGTGAAGTGCAGGGCGGCCAGGCCCGCGGTGCGCAGGGCGGCGGCGACGCACGTGAGGGCCTCGCCCTCGCGGGCCTCCCGGAGGTAGGCGGTGAGCGGCGGCCCGGCCGCGAGCCGGGCGCCCAGCCGCCGGGCGAAGCGGACGAACTCACCGTCGGCGCCGCCGGGATCGCCGGAACCGCCGGGATCGTGGGTGACACCCGTGCCGTCCGAGGTGTCCGCGCCGGCCGTGTCTCCTGCCGCGCCGCCGTCCGTACCACCGGACGGGTCGCCGTCCGTACCGCCGGACGGGTCGCCGTCCGTACCGCCGCCCGGGCCGCCGTCCGTGCTGGCCGGCCACGGGGGCGCGGGCAGTGAGCGGAGGTGGCCGGCGAGCGCGGCGTCGGGGGTGTCGTCACCGAGCAGATGGGCGACGAGCCGGTCCGGTACGCGCAGGGAACGGCTGAGGAAGGGGCGTTCGGGCTCCTCGACGACGAGCAGGCCGAGCGCGGTCAGCGGGGCGGTGGGGTGCAGCCGGGAGCGCGCGGGCGCCGAGTGGACGGGCACACCGCACAGGTCGAGGGCGAGGGCCACGGTGGCCCGCCGGCGGCTGACGTCGTCGTTGAGGTAGCCGTAGAGCGGCTCGAAGGAACGGTCCAGGTCGGGGGCGAGGGCGACGAGGAGGAGAGCGGTGTCCAGGTCGCCGAGCCCGCACCGCGCCGCCAGCCCGGCCAGCCGGTCACCGGCCCGTCCGTCGTGGCCGGGCCCGCCCCCGGCCGGGGGCCCGGCGGGAGGACCGGCCACGGACCGCGCCGGGCGCAGCAGGTGCCGTACCGCGTCGTCCGACAGGTACAGGCCGCGCAGCGGGTCGGTCGCCGTGGGGTCGTCGGCGGAACGCCGGTCGACCAGCAGGGCGACCCGGTCGCGCAGGGCGGCGAGGCGGTCGAGGAGCGCGTCGGCGGGTGCCGCCGCCGGCTCCGCGTCCAGCTGGTCGGTGACGGTCACGACGTCTTCCCCGACTCCCGCTCGCGCCGGGCCGCCTCACGCGCGGCCCGGGCCGCGGCGACCTGCTGCGGCCGGTGCGCGCGCTCCTCCGTCCCGGTCTCGGTGCCGGCCCCGTCCAGGGCGCGCACGCGGACCGCGACGCCCTCGGTGACGGGCGGTCCGGCGTCGTACTCGGGGTAGGCCGGGAAGGGCGCGGTGACCACCACGTCGAGGGACGGCTTGAGTTCACCGCCGAGCGCGGACCAGATCTCGGCCAGCGAACGGGACTCGGTCTGGGTGCCGGCCACCGACACCGGGACGCTCATGCCCAGCGCGCCCAGCGCACCGGGGAGGTCGGCGGCCGGGATCACCTCGCGCGGGATCAGCGTGGCGAGGACCGCGGACAGCAGCCGGTGCTCGTCCTGCGGCTGCCGGGTCCACGCCGTCACCAGGTACGACAGCCGGAACCAGCGCGGCGGCTGGCGCCGCTTGACGACCACGTCCCGCTCGTCGGTCACCGGGATGTGCCCGCGCTGGCGGCGGTTGACGTCCTCCCGGATGTCGTACAGGTAGGCGTTGATCGTGGGCGCGTTGCGGCGGGCGGCCCAGTCACGGGTGGGGGCGTCGAGGACCACCTCGATACCGGAACCGGCCAGCGCGCCACCGCCGAGCAGGCTCTTGAGGACCTCGTCCACTTCGTGGATCACCGTCGTGCTCCCGCCCTGCCGTGCTCTGTTCCGCGTTCCGTGTGTCCACGGCCGCCGGGTCCGCGCTGCGCGTGTCCGCGTTCCGTGTGCGGGTCCCGGATCGCCGTGTCCGCCCTCACGCCCGCGCCGCGCCAAGGGCCTTGAGTCCGTCACCCGGACTCCGCCGCGCCGTCCTCCGATCATGCCCCGGCCCCGGACCGTCCCCGCAGGAGCGCCGGGGACGGGCAGGAGGCAGACCGGGTTGCCCCGGGGGCCGGTTCCGGATGCCCGTTCGATCAGATGTAGCCTTCCCGCAGGGCATGGGCGACGGCATGCGCGCGGTTGCGCAGGTGCAGCCGGGTGGTCAGCCCGTGAATGACGTTCTTGACGGTCCGTTCGGAGTAGGACAACTTGCCGGCGATCTCCCCGGTGTCGAACCCCTCGGCGACCAGGCGCAGCACGTCGACCTCACGCGGTGTCAGGCCGGAGCCCGGCGCGCCGGGCCGGCCGGCCGCGTTGCGGTGCAGCGTGCCCACCTGGTCGATGAGCCGGCCGAGCAGGTCGGCGGGCAGGTCGCCCTCGCCGCGCGCCGCGGCGAGCACGGCCTGCACCAGGCGGTGCGCGCCGGCCTCGTGGCGCCACACGATGGCGCCCACCCCGCACTCGATGACGTCGAGGAGTTCGGCCTCCCGCAGCGAGCTGACGACGAGCACGGCCCGCGCGCCCTCGCTGCGCACCACCCGGCGCAGCCGGGTCAGCGCGGCCTCGTCGAGGGTGTCGTCCACGAGCAGCGCGACCGTGCCGGGGCCCGAACCGGCCTCCTCCCGCAACTCGACCTCGGGGAAGCGGCGCAGCTGGCTCAGCACCCCCTCGCGCAGGATCGGGTCCGTGGCGTGCACCGCGACCGGGATGCGGTCGGCGGAACCGGCGGTGCCGGGGTGCGTGGTCCGCGATGAGCTGAGCAACGGTTTCCCCTATGTCCACGTGCCCGTCACCTCTGTGGGGGCGGTGGCAGGCGTGTGTCCACCACACTCCTGTGGTCGCGGGGGCCCGCGCAATCGTGGAGCACCACGAACAGGACCACGAGAACAGCCTTACGTACACCACGAGGGTGACCGTCCGGGCGGTTCCCGGTGCCCGGCCGCCGGGTGCAGTGGGACTTGTCACGTCACCGGCGGCCGGTGGGGACCGTCCTCGTGGGCGGAGCGGGTGACGTCCGAGCAAGGAGGCAGGGATGGCAGGGATGCCGGGACCGCAACGGGAGCACCCGTGCGAGCAGTTGCGTGCGCGCCCGTACGACCGTCCGTCCGGACACCTGGCGGGCCACGTGCCCGAACAGACCTCCGCGCGGTTGCCCGACCGCACCCCGGTACGGCCCCCCGAGCCCCCGCAGGCCCGGCCCTCCGCTCCCCCCGCGGCCAGGCCTTCCGGCCCCTCCGCGGCGCGGTCCGCCGGCCCTCCCGGGGCCCGGCCTTCCGGTCCCTCCGCGGCCCGGCTGTCCGACCGGCCCTCCGACCACCGGACGGCCCGGCTGCCCGACCCGCCGGCCGGCCCTCCGGGCGACCAGCGGCCCGGCAGGCGGCCCGCACCGGCCGACGGCCAGTGGTGCGACCTGCCGCCCGAACACCGTGAGGCCGCCGCGCTGCTGGCGGCCGCAGCCGAGCGGGCCAGGGCGGGTGCGGGCGGCCTCGTCCTGCTGCGCGGGGCGACCGGCACCGGACGCACCACGGTCCTGGAGGCCGCCGCCCGGTCCGCCGCCGCGCACGGCATGCGGGTGCTGCGCGCCCGCTGCGCCCCGGCCGACGCCACCGTCCCGTACGCCACCGCCCTCCAGCTCCTGGGCCCCGTACCCGGATTCGAGCGGGACGGCGGCCCGGACGCGTCCGGCAGCGGCGACGGGCACGGCGGTGACGAGCGCGTCCGTGGGGAGCTGCTGCGGCGCGCCCTGAGCGCGTACGCCGCCCAGTCCCCGCTGCTGGTGGCGGTGGACGACGTCCACCTCGCCGACGGCCCCTCGCACCGCTGGCTCGTGGAGACCGCGCGGCACCTGGACCGTTTAGCGCTGCCGGTCCTGCTGGCCGTCACCGAACGCAGCCAGTACGACGTCGATCCGCCCCGGCCGGGCTTCACCCACACCCTCTCGCCCGCGCTCGTGCGCACCCACACGCTCGCCCCGCTCACCCCGGACGCGGCGGCCCGCCTGGTGCGCGCCGGGTTCCCGGGCGCGCCCGCCGCCTGGGCCGAGGACTGCGTACGGGCCGGGGCGGGCAGCCCGCTGCTGCTGCGCGCCCTCCTGGAGGACCTCGGCGGCCCTGACCGGCACCCGGTCGTGCCCGACACGTCGGCGGCGCTGTACCCGGGCGCCTACCCGGCCGCCGTGTCGTGGTGGCTGGACAGCGCCGGACCCGGCACCACCGAGGTGGCGCGCGCCCTGGCCGTCCTCGACGACGGCCGGGACCGCGGCGGCACCGTCCTCGGCCCCCGGCGGCACCGGACCTCAACCGGCACGGCCGCCGCCGCGGAGCAGGTCGCGCTGCTCGCCGACCTCTCGGGCGCCGATCCGGTCCGGGTGACGGGCTGGCTCACCGCCATGACCGGACTCGGACTGCTGCGCACCGCTCCCGGCGGCCGGCGCGGCTACGCCCACCCGCTGCTGCGCGACGCGGTGCTCGCCGGCGTGCCCGAGACCCGGCGGCGCGCGGCGCACCAGGCGGTCGCCGAGGCGATGCTGCACCGCGGCGCGCCCACCGAGACGGTGGCCGGGCAACTGCTGCTGTCCGGACCGGTCGGCGCGTCCTGGGCGGCGGGCGTGCTCCAGGACGCCGCCTCCCTCGCCCTCGGGGAGGGCCGCCCCGGCGACGCCATGGCCTTCCTGCGGCGGGCCCTGGACGAACCCCTGCCCGGCACCCGCAGGCAACGGCTGCTGACCGACCTGGGCTCCCTGGAGTGCGCCGGGAACGAGTCCGCCTCCGGCATACCCCGGCTCACCGAGGCGCTGCGGCTGCCGGGCGCCCCGCAGGACCGGGCCCGCGCTGCCGTCGCCCTGGGCACCGCGCTCGCCGGGCGCGGCAGCCCGCGCGCCGCGGTGGAGGTGCTGTGCGCGGCGGTCGGCCAACTCGCCGACCGTCCCGACCTGGTGGCCACCCTGCACAGCGCCTCCGCGCTGCTGGCCGACCGCGACCAGACGGTCCGCGGCGAGGTCTACCAGCTGCTGCGCGAGCACGCCGGCCACTCGCCCGACCCCGCCGGGACGGCCGCCCGCGTGCTGCTCGTGCGGTACGCGGCCTCCGCCGGACTCACTTCGGCGGCCGACGCCATGCGGCAGGTGCGCGAGCTGCTCGCCGAGCCCGCCCACCCGCTGACCGAACCGTTCCTGCTGGGCACGGCCGCGGCGGTCGCCCAGTGGGCCGACGAACTCGACGAGGCGGAGCGGCTGGTGGAACGGGGCCTGTCCGGGCAGCGGCCCGGCCTGCTGCACCCCATGCAGGAGGCGCTGCTCAACACCCGGGCCGACATCGCGGCGGCGCGCGGCACCTTCGGGCGGCTCCCGGCCGAACCGCCCGCCGTGCACGTCAGCGGACCGGGCAACGTGCACGCCCACACCCTGCTCGCCCTCGTCGCGCAGGACCGTACGGCCGAGGCGCGGCGGCTGGCGGACGGCTTCGACCTGACCAGCGTGCCCGACTCCTGGGAGCTGAACCGGTTCCTGTACGCCCGGGGCGTGCAGCGCGCCGCCGACGGGGACACGGCGGGCGCGCTGCACGACTTCCTGGAGTGCGGCCGGCGCCAGACGGCACGCGACGTGGTCAGCCCCGTCGTCACCCCGTGGCGCTCGGCCGCAGCCGAGTGCCGGCTGGCGCTGGGCAGCCCGCTGGACGCGCTCGAACTGGCCGAGGAGGAGCTGCGGCTGGCCCGCGTGTGGGACACCCCGCGGACGGTCGGCCGGGCCCTGCGGGTGCTGGGCGCGGCCACCGGCGGGCGGCGCGGCCTGGAACTGGCCGGGGACGCCGTGGGGCTGCTGCGGCAGGCTCCGGACGGGGCGGGCCCGGAATTGGTGGCCGCGCTGCTGACCCAGGGACGGCAGCTGACCGCCGCGGGGGAGCGGGCGCGGGCGCGCGCCTGTCTGCGCGAGGCCGTCGAACGCGCCGAGCGTCTGGGCGCGCCGCGGCTGCGCAGACTCGCGGAGGAGGCCCTGCGCGCGGGCGGCGCCCGCCGTCCCACGGTCGCCCGCAGCGGGTCGGGCTCGCTCACCGGCAGCGAACGCCGCATCGCCCGGCTGGCCGCCGACGGCCGTACGAACACCGAGATAGCGGACCTGCTCCACCTGGCCCGGCGCACCGTCGAGACCCACCTGACCAGCACCTACAAGAAGCTGGGCATCCGGCGGCGCGGCGAACTGCACCAGGCCCTGGCCGGGGAGTGAGGACGCGCCGCACCCCCCGTACGGACCGCCGCGGCCCGCCGCCCGGCAGCGCCGGTCGGGCATACCGCTGAGCAACTGCCCGCCCAGCCGGACGTCGTGCCCGGTCCGGCTGAGCGGGCACGACGTCCGGCGACCGGGGGAGCGGGTGCCGCGGGCCGGCGCCGGAGAGGACGCGGCGGCGGGAGGGTCACGACGGACGGCGGCCTGACGGCCTCCTGTCCGACGGCCTACGCCCCCACGCGCCCACCACGCGACAGCCACCGGCCCAGCAGCCGTGCGACAGCCACCGCCCCAGCAGCCGGGCGGCAGCCACCGGCCCAACAGCCTTTCATCGGCGCTCCGATGACCCCGGTGATGCGGTCGCCGTCCACCGGGCGGGAGACGTCCATACCCCGGTTTTGAACATGTTCAACCCGGGCGTACGCTCCTGCCATGAGCGACAGAGCCGCCCTGTTGAAGGGCATCCGTGTCCGGCTTGTTGTGTTCGTCGTCTGCCTGGTGCTCAGCGGAGTCACCGCCTTCCCGCTCGTCCACGAACTGCACTGGCTCGACAGCGCGTCGCGCGCCCTGTCCGTGCCCGAGCACCTGCCCGCCCTCACCGCCTGGATCGAGCGGGTGCGCCACGGCCTCGACACCGCCGACGCCGACTACCCGTTCCTGCTGTACGGCACGGACTGGCTGGCCTTCGCCCACCTCGTCATCGCGGTCGCCTTCTGGGGTCCCTACCGCGACCCTGTGCGCAACATCTGGGTCGTGGAGTTCGGGATGATCGCGTGCGTGGGCATCGTCCCGCTCGCCCTGGTCTGCGGGCCGCTGCGGGGGATCCCGTTCTGGTGGTCGCTGGTCGACATGGCCTTCGGGGTGTTCGGCATCATCCCGCTCCATGACCTGCGCAGGCGCATCAAGCGGCTGGAAGGACTGCCGGTGAGCGGCGCGAACTCCACCCCGGCCACCGCTGCTTGAGGTCCGCCGGTGCGGGCGCGGGCCCGCACCGCCAGGTCATCTTCCGACCCGCACGGTGATTATCCGCTCATCTTCCTGGGCAAGGCTTCCCGAGCCACCGCACGCGATCTTCACGGGTTCTCCCGGGACACCGGGCCGAAGGGCCGCGTGCCCCAGCCCCTCAGAGAGGAAGTGCACCGATGAAGCTTCTCTTCGCCGTCCGCAACAAGGTCTCCGCCCGCAAGAGCCTGAAGAACAGCGCCTGGTACATCTGGTACTGATCCGGCGCACCCGCCCCCGCCGTACGGCCCCGAGGACATCGTTGTCCGCCGCGTGACCCGCGCTCAGCGGGCGAGCGCGCACCCGGACACCGGTCTCGGCCGTACGGCGGGGGCACCGCCCCGGCTCCCACCGCCCCTCCCGGAGAACCCATGCCCCTGTCATCCGTGCCGCGCACCCGCACCACCGTCCTCGCCCCCCGGCTGGCCGCCCTCCTCGACGACCACCTCGGCCAGGACGTCTTCCGGCTCGAACCCGACACCATCGGCGTCGCCGGACACGAGGTCGCGGACCGGATCCTCGCCGCCCGGCGCGCCACGGAGACCGAACGCCCCACGTTCAAACCCCTGCACGGCCGGTCCATCTCACGCACCGAGGCCTCCTCGGTCACCCGGACCATCGGCAACGACGTACGCGAGGCGCTGAAGAGGCCACTGTCCGAGAACGTGGACCTCTCCGGGTCCTGGCCCCTGACCGGGCACATGTTCCTGCGGGACCTGATCCTCGGTCAGGACCCCTACCGGCTGCGCATGCTGATGAGCCGGAACCTCGAACTGACCACCAAACTGACCTGGTCCGTGATCGCCGTCGGCGCCGCGCTCCCCGGCTGGCCCCGCCCCGGCCGCGGCCGGCTGACCGGACTGGGGGAGCGGGCGGCGAACGCCACCGGCTACCAGGAACGCCGTTACGCCATGGGCATGTACCGCAGGGCCGCCGCTCCGGTGTGCTTCACCATCTCCACCCTGGTGGCCAACGCGCTCTGGCTCGGTTCCCCCTTCGACGAGGGCATGTCCAACCGCAACATCATCCACGAGTCGCTGCGTCTGCTGCCGCCCTCCTGGAACATCCTGCGCAACGCCTCCCCGGAGTACCCGGCCCTCGACGACAGGATCGGCGCGGGCGACGACGTCCTGCTGCTGCCCCTGCTCTCCCACCGCGACCCGGCGCTGTGGGAGGACCCCGAGGCCTTCCGCCCGGAGCGCTGGGACACGCTCGACCCCGACAACACCCCCGGCTACCTGCCCTTCGGCCATTCCTCCGAGCGCTGCTGGGGACGGCACATGGTCATGCCGCTCGCCGAACTCCTGCTGGGCCTCGTGCGCGGCGCCCATCTCGTGGTCGACGCCGGTCAGCGCACCGCGAACGTGCCGCTGCTCGGACTGCTGGGCGTGCAGGACGTGCGCCTCGTCCGACGGGGCTGACGCCGGTCCGCCGCGCGTTCACCGGCCGCGCAGCGCGCACAGGACGTCGACGCGGTTCGTCGTCACGGAGTCGACCCCCAGGGCGAGGAGACGACGCAGCGAGCGCCGGGTGTCCGGGGTCCACACCGACAGCAGGTGCCCGCCGTGGTGGACCCGCGCCGCCAGGTCCCGGTCCACCAGGCCGAAACGGTAGTTGAGCCACCGGGGCCGCACCGCCTCCAGCAGCCCGGCCCGCGGCGGTGCGAGCGAGGTCCACGTCAGCGCGATCTCCGCGGACGGCACCGCCGCCCGCACCGCGAGCATCGCCTCGGCGCCCGCGCAGTAGTAGACACGGTCCTGGGCCCCGCACTCCCGCACCACCCCGGCGATGCGTCCCACCGCCCGCGGGCCGGGCGCCCCCGGCAGGTCGATCATGACCCGGTGGCCCTCCGTCGCCGCGAGCGCCTCCGCGAGCGTGGGCACCCCGCCGTCCGTGAGGCCGCGCACCTCCTCGGCGGACAGCGACCGCAGCGTCCGCTCGTGCGCCCACAGCCGCTTCAGCGAGTCGTCGTGCAGCAGCACCGGAACCCCGTCCCGGGTCAGCCGTACGTCGATCTCGACCGCGTCCGCGCCCCGGTCGAGGGCGGAGCGGAGCGATGCGAGGGTGTTCTCGCGGAAGCGGTAGGGGTCGCCGCGGTGCGCCACGGCCGTCACGGTCTGCATGGGCCCCATTGTGTCCCGGACCGCTTCCCGTGCCCCGGGCGCGTCCCGTGCCGCGTCCCGGTCAGGGCGCGAGCCACTGCTCGGTGTAGGCGTCGATCTCGCCGGCGATCCGTGCCTTGCCGGCCTCGTCGAGGAAGGAGGCGTGCACCGCGTTCTTGGCCAGCCCGGCGATGCCCCGCTCGTCCAGGCCGAGGAGCCGGGCGGCGACGGCGTACTCGCTGTTGAGGTCGGTGCCGAACATCGGCGGGTCGTCGGAGTTGACCGTGACGAGCACCCCCGCCCGCACGAACTCCCTGATCGGGTGCTCGTCCAGGGTGCGCACGGCCCGGGTGGCGATGTTGGACGTCGGGCACACCTCCAGCGGGATACGGTGCTCGGCGAGGTGGGCGAGCAGCTTCGGGTCCTGGGCGGAGCTGGTGCCGTGGCCGATCCGTTCGGCGCGCAGCTCGGTCAGCGCGTCCCACACCGTCTCGGGTCCGGTGGTCTCCCCGGCGTGCGGGACGGAGTGCAGCCCGGCGGCGATCGCCCGGTCGAAGTACGGCTTGAACTGGGGGCGCGGTACGCCTATTTCGGGGCCGCCGAGCCCGAACGACACCAGTCCCTCGGGGCGCACCCGGTCGTCGGTGGCGAGCCGGACGGTCTCCTCGGCGGACTGCAGCCCGGCCTCGCCGGGGATGTCGAAGCACCAGCGCAGCACGGTCCGGAAGTCGGCCTCGGCCGCCTTGCGGGCGTCCTCGATGGCGTCCATGAACGCCCGCTCGTCGATCCCGCGCCGGGTGGACGAGAACGGCGTGATGGTCAGCTCGGCGTAGCGCACCTGCTGGCGGGCCATGTCCCGGGCCACCTCGTACGTCAGCAGACGGACGTCCTCGGGGGTGCGGATCAGGTCGACGACCGACAGGTACACCTGGATGAAGTGGGCGAAGTCGGTGAACGTGAAGTAGTCGGCCAGCGCCTCGGGGTCGGTGGGCACCTTCGAGTCGGGGTGGCGGGCGGCCAGTTCGGAGACGATCCGCGGGGAGGCGGAGCCGACGTGGTGCACATGGAGTTCGGCCTTGGGCAGTCCGGCGATGAAGGCGTGCGGATCGCGGGGTGCGTGCAGGTCGGTCAAGGTGTCCCTCCCCGGGAACGGCACCGCGGGGCCCGGGGGCGCGCGGCGCGGGTGATCGGCTGATCGGTGAGCACGGCCATCGTAGGCGCAGGCCCGGCGGCGGTGCGGGGGCAGGAGGGGGCGCGGGCGGCGGTGGGGGCGCGGCGTGGGCAGGGGTACGGGCCGGCGCGGGGTCGGCGATGCGGGGGCGGGCCCGTGGTCGGCTCACGCGTCGGTGCCGGTGCCGGTGCCGGTGCCGGTGCTGGCGTCGGTGTCGACGCCTGCGCGGGCGCGGGTCGGCTCGGCGGGTCCGGTGGTGCGGAGCAAGATCCGCCCGGCGGTCGTGGGCGGCGGGGCAGGCCTTAGCATGTCCTGACGATCGACCGAGGGGGACCGGAGAACATGACGGACGGAACACGGGCGGGCGGCGACGCCGCCTCCGGGGACAATCCGTGGGCGCCGCCGGAGAGCGGCCCCTCCCTGGAGAAGCGTCCGCCCGCGCCCGCGCAGCCCCCCGTGCCGTCGCCGTCCGTGCACGACCAGGCCACCATGGCCTCGATGCCCGGCCTGCCCCCGGCCCCCGGCTTCCCGCCGCCGGGCCAGGGGACCCCCGCGGACGCCCCGCCCCCCGGTGACTTCGCCGTACCGCCGCCGCCCGTCGCCCCCACCGGCCCCGGGGTCTCGGCCGCCCCCGGCGGTTACGGCTACCCCGGCGGTCCCGGCCACCCGGGCGCCGGCTACCCCGGACAGCCCGGCTACCCCGGCTACCCGGCCTACGGCTGGCCCGGCATGCTCCCCGCCCCGCGCAACGGCATGGGCACGGCGGCCATGGTGCTGGGCATCCTGTCCTGCTGCCTGTTCTGCCTGTACGGCGTGGTCTCGGTGGTCCTCGGCATCCTCGCCGTGATCTTCGGCATCAAGGGGCGCCGCCGGGCCGAGCAGGGCCAGGCCGACAACCGCGGCCAGGCCCAGGCCGGTTTCGTCACCGGTGTCATCGGGATCGTCCTGGGCATCGCGATGATCGTCGTGTGGATCGTGCTGATCACGACCGCCGTCCACGAGTCCCGCACCACGGACCCGTACTACTACGACGGCGCCGCACGTCCGTCCGCGACGGTCCTCGCCGACCACTGAGCACCGACGGCTGACCGCTGACGCCTGACCGCCGGCCGTGGGCCACTGACGGTGACGGCCGACCGCAGGCCGCCGATCACTGACCGCTGAGACCGGCGGCCGGACCAGGCCGCCCGCGCACCGCGGCCCCGGCCGTCCGACGGACGGCGTCGTCCCGCCCCCGGCCACCGCGCCGAAGACGCCGGTGCCCCGCGTCCGGCCACCGCGCCCGCGACGCCGGTCGGCCGTCCCGCCCACTGCCCGGCAGACAGCGCCGACCGACCCCAACCGGCGTGCCGAGCAGGGCATTACGATGCCTTGACTGTCAACGGAGGGGAAACCACACCATGTCCAACGCCCAGCCCGCACCCGACGGCTTCGGACCGCCGTCCCAGCCGCCGCAGCAGCCCGCACCGGGCTACGGCTACCCGCAGTCCAACCCCAACTACGGTTACCCGCAGGCAGGTCCCTCCTACCCGGCCGCGCCGCCCGTGGGCTACCCGCAGGCACCCGGGTACGGCATGCCCATGCAGCCGAGCAACGGCATGGGCACCACCGGACTGGTGCTGGGCATCATCGGCGTCGTCTGCAGCCTGACCTTCTTCCTGTGGTTCTTCGGGATCATCCTGGGCATCCTCGGGATCATCTTCGGCGCCATCGGGCGGGGCAAGGCCAACCGCGGCGAGGCCACCAACAAGGGCGCCGCGACCGGCGGCCTGGTCTGCGGCATCATCGCCACGGTGGTCCTGCCGCTGCTGGGCATCCTGGTGTTCGCCAGCATCATGGGCAGCGCCAGCACGTTCTGAGGACCCGCACGGCGGGGCCGGCCGGGGCGGGCACTGCCCGCCCCCACCGGCCGGCCCTCGCCGCCGCCGCCCCACCGAGATCATGCGCGCGAGCACGCCCGTTCCTCGCGCGAAACCCCAGCGGTGCGCGCGGGTGCACCGGCCCCGCCTCCACGGCGCCTCCGGATGCCCCCCCCGCAGCCGCTGACGGGCCGCCTCCCGCACTCCTACGCAGCCTCCCGCAGCCGCTCCCGCGCCGCCATCAGCGCGAAGCCCAGGAGGTTCGGGCCGTGCCAGCGCTCCGGGTCCGTTGCCGCCTCGTCATCGGCGGCCAGGCCGATGCCCCAGACGCGGTCCACCGGGGAAGCCTCCACCAGCACCCGGTCGCCGGTGGCGAGCAGGAACTCCCGCAGTCCGGGGTGGGCGGCGAACTTGTGGACGCTGCCCTCCACCACGATCCCGAAGCGCTCGCGCGCCCATGCCGCGTCGTCGAAACCGCGCACCAGCCGCCCGGCCTTCTTCGCCTGCGCCGGATGCGCCGCGGCCAGCGCCCGCCGCTCCGCCTCCGCGTCGCCGAACAGCCGCGCCTTGGCCGCCATCATCCAGTGCTCGGCGGTCGCGTACGTCACGCCGTCGACGGTGAACGGCGACGGCCACCACTGGCTCAGGCAGCCCGCGCCCACCTGACCGTCCGGCCGCGGCCGGTGCCCCCAGAAGTGCAGGTACTTGATCCTCGCCCCCGCGCGGACCTCCCTGATCAGGGATTCCTGTGAATCGATCTTCCCCATGCACGCGAGTGTGGCAGGCACCACTGACACTCCGTCCCGCCTTTTCCGTGCCGACTCGACACCTGGTCGACAGATTCCGTCGCGTAACCAAAAGGCAACAACGGAATCACTTGTTGGTGCCCCTTTGCTCTGTCAGGATCGGCACTCAATTCGAGCCGGAGCTACGCCACCGGCCCCTGAACGGGGGTGGTGGCGGAGGAGAGCGACATGCACAAGCCGGGCACCGCCACCCCGGAACGATTCCCCGCGCAGGACCGTTTCGCCCGCGGCGCGCAGTTCATCGCCGGACGTCTCGCCGAGGGCACCTCGGGCGGCACGCACGCCGTGGTCGACCCGGCCACCGGCGAGGAGGTCCTCAGCTACGAGCCGGCCGGTCCGGACGACGTCGACGCGGCGGTCGCCGCCGCGCGCGCCGCGTTCCCCGGCTGGGCGGGCGCCACCCCCGGCGAGCGGTCGGACGCGCTGCACCGCTTCGCGGCCGTGCTCGCCGAGCGCGCCGAGGACTTCGCCCGCGCCGAGTCCCTGCAGTGCGGCAAGCCGCTCAAGCTGACCCGCGAGTTCGACGTGCCGGGCACGATCGACAACACCGCGTTCTTCGCCGGCGCCGCCCGCCACCTCCAGGGCCAGGCCGCCGCCGAGTACTCCGGCGACCACACCTCCTACGTGCGCCGTGAGCCCGTCGGCGTCATCGGCTCCATCGCGCCCTGGAACTACCCCCTCCAGATGGCCGCCTGGAAGATCCTCCCGGCGATCGCCGCCGGCAACACCATCGTCCTGAAGCCCGCCGAACTGACCCCGCTCACCTCGCTGATGTTCGCCCAGGCGGCCACCGACGCGGGGATCCCGGACGGTGTGATCAACATCGTCACCGGCACCGGCCGGGAGGCCGGTCAGCACCTGGTCGCCCACCCCGACGTGGCGATGACGTCCTTCACCGGCTCCACGGGCGTGGGCAAGCGGGTCGCCGAGATCGCCACCGCCACCGTCAAGCGCCTCCACCTGGAGCTGGGCGGCAAGGCGCCCTTCGTCGTCTTCGACGACGCCGACCTGGACGCTGCGGTCAACGGCGCGGTCGCGGGCTCGCTCATCAACACCGGCCAGGACTGCACGGCCGCCACCCGCGCGTACGTGCAGCGCCCCCTGTACGAGGAGTTCGTGACGCGGACCGCGGCCCTGATGGAGAGCGTCCGGCTCGGCGACCCGTTCGCCGCCGGCACCGACCTCGGCCCGCTGGTCTCGCACGCCCAGCGCGACCGCGTCGCCGGTTTCGTCGAGCGGGCGCGTGGCTACGCGCGCGTGGTCACCGGCGGAGAGGCACCGCAGGGCGACCTGAAGAGCGGCGCCTACTACCGGCCCACCCTGGTCGCGGACGCCCCCCAGGACAGCGAGATCGTCCAGTCGGAGATCTTCGGCCCGGTCCTGGTCGTCCTGCCCTTCGACAGCGACGACGAGGGCATCGCGCTGGCCAACGACACGCCCTACGGCCTGGCCGCCTCCGCCTGGAGCCGGGACGTCTACCGGGCGAACCGGGCCACCCGCGAGATCAAGGCGGGCTGCGTGTGGGTCAACGACCACATCCCGATCATCAGCGAGATGCCGCACGGCGGCTACAAGTCCTCCGGCTTCGGCAAGGACATGTCCGCGTACTCCTTCGAGGAGTACACCCAGGTCAAGCACGTCATGTTCGACAACACCGCGGTGGTCCGCAAGGACTGGCACCGCACGATCTTCGGAGACCGATAGCCACACTCCGGCCCGCGCCCGGCCGGACCCTCCCGAAAGGGCACCACGCGCATGGAGCAGTACGAGCCCGACCGCCCGTCACCGGCCCGCCCGGCCGTCCCCGGGCGGCATCTGCCGGGCGGCAGGGCCGCCCTCACCCGCCGTTCGCTGCTGCGCGCCGGCGCGGGCGGCGCGTTCTTCCTCGGAGCCCTCGGGACGCTGAGCGCCTGCGGCATCCCGGCGGCCGGCCGGACGCAGGACGGCGCCGCGTCCGAGGACCACTCGGCGGGGGAGAAGACCGTGAACTTCTCCAACTGGCCCGAGTACATCGACGTCGACGACAGCGGCAAGCACCGTCCGACGCTGGAGACGTTCACCCGGCGCACCGGGATCAAGGTCACCTACACCGAGGACATCAACGACAACAACGAGTTCTTCGGCAAGATCAAACCGCAGCTCGCCGCCGGCCAGGACACCGGCCGGGACCTCGTCGTCCTCACCGACTGGCTGGCCGCGCGGGTCATCCGGCTCGGCTGGGCGCAGAAACTGGACCCGGCCAACCTGCCGCACGCCTTCGCCAACCTCGCCGGGCAGTTCCGCGCCCCCGAATGGGACCCGGGGCACGCCTACTCCTACCCCTGGCAGGGCGTCTCCGTCGTCATCGCCTTCAACAAGAAGGCGCTCGACGGCGTCGAGGTGAAGTCGGTCTCCGACCTGCTGGACAACCCGAAGCTCAAGGGACGGGTCGGTTTCCTCTCCGAGATGCGCGACAGCATGGGCATGACCCTGCTCGACATGGGCAAGGACCCCGGGAAGTTCACCGCCGACGACTTCGACGCGGGGATCGCCCGGATCCAGAAGGCCGTCGACAAGGGGCAGATCCGCCGCTTCACCGGCAACGACTACACCTCCGACCTCACCAAGGGCGACCTGGCCGCCTGCCTGGCCTGGGGCGGCGACGTCGTCCAGCTCCAGGCCGACAACCCGGACGTCGACTACCTCATCCCGCAGGCCGGTTACATCACCGGCACCGACTGCATGCTGGTCCCCGCCAAGGCCCGGCACAAGGCGAACGCCGAGCGGCTGATCGACTTCTACTACGAGCCGGAACAGGCCGCCGCGCTCGCCGCGTACACCAACTACGTGTCTCCGGTGGACGGTGTGCGGCCCTACCTGGCGAAGATCGACAAGACCGCGGCGGAGAACCCGCTGATCCTGCTCGACAAGGCCACGGCCGCCAAGTCGCACGCCTTCCGCTTGCTGAGCGAGCAGGAAGAGGCGGCCTTTGAAGAGAAGTACGCGAAGCTCACAGGGGCGTGACGATGAAGACCACAACAGACGCGACGGAACACAGCGGTGACGTCCGCCTCTCGCAGATCAGCAAGCGCTACGGCGCCTTCACCGCCGTGCACCCGCTCGACCTGACCGTGCCGCAGGGCTCCTTCTTCGCCCTGCTCGGCGCCTCCGGCTGCGGCAAGACCACCACCCTGCGCATGATCGCCGGGCTGGAGGAGCCCACCGCGGGCACCGTCCACCTCGGCGACCAGGACGTGACCCACCTGCCGCCCTACAAGCGCCCGGTGAACACGGTCTTCCAGTCCTACGCCCTCTTCCCGCACCTCGACATCTTCGAGAACGTCGCCTTCGGCCTGCGCCGGCGCGGCGTCAAGAGCGTGAAGAAGCAGGTCGAGGAGATGCTGGACCTCGTCCAGCTCGGCGAGCAGGCCCGCAAGAAGCCGCACCAGCTCTCCGGCGGTCAGCAGCAGCGCGTCGCCGTGGCCCGCGCCCTGATCAACCACCCCAAGGTGCTGCTGCTCGACGAGCCGCTCGGCGCCCTGGACCTCAAGCTGCGCCGCCAGATGCAGCTGGAGCTCAAGCGCATCCAGACCGAGGTCGGCATCACCTTCGTGCACGTCACCCACGACCAGGAGGAGGCCATGACCATGGCCGACACGGTCGCCGTGATGAACGCCGGACGCGTCGAACAGCTCGGCTCGCCCACCGACCTCTACGAGAACCCGCGCACCACGTTCGTCGCCAACTTCCTCGGCAGCTCCAACTTCATCGAGGCCGAGGTCCACACGGTGGGCGGGGACGAGATAGTCCTCAGCGCCGGCGGCGGCAGGCTCGCCCTGCCCAGGGCGCGGTGTTCCGCACCGGCCGGCGCCGGCGGCAGGGTGCTGGCCGGAGTCCGTCCGGAGAAGATCTCCCTCACCCACGCCGACGACGCGGGCGACGTCCCCGAGGGCCGCAACCGCATCACCGGCCGCATCGCCGACTCCAGCTTCATCGGCGTCTCCACGCAGTACGTGATCGACAGCCCCGTCTGCGCCGGCTTCGAGGTGTACGCCCAGAACATCGACCGCGACCCGCGCCTGGTGCCCGGTGCCGAGGTCGTCCTGCACTGGAACCCGGCCCACACCTTCGGCCTGGACGCCGCCCAGGACGCCGCCGCCGGTGCCGGGCCGGCCGAGGAGGACGCCGCCTGATGTCCGCCGTCACCGAGGCGCCGCCCCCGCTCGCGCCCCCCGCACCCCGGACGAAGCCGCCGCGCAGGCGCGGCCGCCTCACCCCGTACTGGCTGCTGCTGCCCGGCATCCTGTGGCTGGTCGTCTTCTTCGCGCTGCCGATGATCTACCAGGCCTCCACGTCGGTGCAGACCGGCTCCCTGGAACAGGGCTACAAGGTCACCTGGCACTTCGTGACCTACTGGGACGCCCTGTCGGAGTACTGGCCGCAGTTCCTGCGCTCGGTGCTCTACGCGGCCTCCGCGACGATCCTGTGCCTGCTGCTCGGCTATCCGCTCGCGTACCTGATCGCGTTCCGGGCGGGCCGCTGGCGCAACCTGATCATGATCCTGGTGATCGCGCCGTTCTTCACCAGCTTCCTGATCCGCACCCTCGCCTGGAAGACGATCCTCGCGGACGGCGGCCCGGTCGTCGGCGCCCTCGGCGCGCTGCACGTCCTGGACGTCACCAACTGGCTCGGCTGGACCTCCGGCGACCGCGTGCTGGCCACCCCCCTCGCGGTGGTGTGCGGGCTGACGTACAACTTCCTGCCCTTCATGATCCTTCCGCTGTACACCTCTCTGGAGCGGATCGACGGGCGGCTGCACGAGGCGGCCGGCGACCTGTACGCCAGGCCCGTCACCACCTTCCGCAAGGTCACCTTCCCGCTCTCCATGCCCGGCGTGGTCTCCGGCACCCTGCTGACGTTCATCCCGGCCGCCGGTGACTACGTCAACGCCGACCTGCTCGGCTCGACCGACACCCGCATGGTCGGCAACGTCATCCAGTCGCAGTTCCTGCGGATCCTGGACTATCCGACGGCCGCAGCCCTCTCCTTCATCCTGATGGCCGCGATTCTCGTCATGGTCACCGTCTACATCCGCCGGTCCGGGACGGAGGATCTCGTCTAAATGCCCTTCGTCACCTGGCTCAAGCGCCATCTCGTCGTCATCGCGGGACTGCTGACGCTCGGATACCTGCTCCTGCCGAACATCGTGGTCACGGTCTTCTCCTTCAACAAACCGAAGGGCCGCTTCAACTACGAGTGGCAGAAGTTCTCCACCGACGCGTGGAAAGACCCGTGCGGTGTCGCCGGAATGTGCGGGTCGCTCTCGCTCAGCCTCCAGATCGCCGTCTGGGCGACCCTCGGCGCCACGCTGCTGGGCACGATGATCGCCTTCGCGCTGGTCCGCTACCGCTTCCGCGCCCGCGGTGCCGTCAACTCGCTGATCTTCCTGCCGATGGCGATGCCCGAGGTCGTCATGGCCGCCTCGCTGCTCACCCTCTTCCTCAACATGGGCGCCCAGCTGGGTTTCTGGACCATCCTGATCGCCCACATCATGTTCTGCCTCAGCTTCGTCGTCACCGCCGTCAAGGCGCGCGTGATGTCGATGGACCCGCGGCTGGAACAGGCCGCGCAGGACCTCTACGCCGGCCCGTTCCAGACGTTCGTGCGGGTCACCCTGCCGATCGCGGCACCCGGAATCGCCGCGGGCGCGCTGCTCGCCTTCGCGCTCTCCTTCGACGATTTCATCATCACCAATTTCAACGCGGGCTCCACCGTCACCTTCCCCATGTTCGTCTGGGGTTCGGCGCAGCGCGGCACACCCGTTCAGATCAATGTCATCGGTACGGCCATGTTCGTCATCGCCGTACTGTTCGTCCTGGTCTCCATGGCCATCAGCAATCGCCGTACCAAGCAAAAGGCATGACTCACATAACTCTGTAGGGAGTTGAAATCATGGCCCCGAGCGCCATGACCCGTTGGACCGGTTCACTTTCCGAGGCACAGCCCACCCCCTACTGGCTGGACGACCCCGGCCGCCCCCGCCCCGAGGCCGCCCTGACCGGCGCGGAGACCTGCGACCTGCTCGTCGTCGGCGGCGGCTACAGCGGACTGTGGACCGCACTGATCGCCAAGGAGCGCGATCCGGCCGCCGACGTGGTGCTCGTGGAGGGCCGCGAGGCGGGCTGGGCGGCCTCCGGCCGCAACGGCGGTTTCTGCGCCGCCTCGCTCACCCACGGACTGTCCAACGGCCTCACCCGGTGGCCGGACGAGATCCACCGGCTGGAGCGGCTGGGCGCCCGCAACCTCGACGCCATCGAGGAGGCGGTCGCCCGCCACGGCATCGACTGCGAGTTCGAGCGCACCGGTGAGATCGACGTGGCCACCGAGCCCTACCAGGCCCGGGAACTGCGCGAGTGGCACGCGGAGCTGGAGGAGAAAGGACTCGCCGAGGGCATCGAACTGCTCGACCGGGACGCCGTGCGCGCACAGGTCGCCTCACCGACCTTCGAGGCCGGCCTCTGGGACCGCCGGGGCGTGGCCATGCTCCACCCGGCCAAGCTCGCCTGGGGCCTCAAGCGGGCCTGCCTGCGGCTCGGCGTCCGCGTCTACGAGCACACCCCCGCCCTCACGCTCAGGCCGTACGGCGCGGGCATGAGCGTACGCACCCCCTACGGCGGCGTCCGCGCCCGCCAGGTGGCGCTGGGCACCAACGTCTTCCCCAGCCTGGTCAGGCGGGTCCGGCCGTACACCGTCCCGGTCTACGACTACGCCCTGATGACCGAGCCGCTGACCGCGGCGCAGCTGGAGTCCGTCGGCTGGAAGAACCGCCAGGGGCTGGGCGACTCCGCCAACCAGTTCCACTACTTCCGGCTCTCCGCCGACAACCGGATCCTGTGGGGCGGCTACGACGCGGTCTACCCCTACGGCGGCCGGGTGCGCGCCGAGTACGACGACCGCCCGCCGACGTACGCCAAGCTCGCCGGGCACTTCTTCACCTGCTTCCCGCAGCTCGAAGGCGTCCGCTTCAGCCACGCCTGGGGCGGTGCGATCGACACCTGCTCGCGCTTCTCGGCCTTCTTCGGCACCGCCCACCAGGGCAAGGTCGCCTACGCGGCCGGGTACACCGGCCTGGGCGTCGGCGCGACCCGCTTCGGCGCCGAGGTGATGCTCGACCTGCTGTCCGGCGAGCGCACCGAGCGCACCGAACTGGAGATGGTCCGCAGGAAGCCGCTGCCCTTCCCGCCCGAGCCGCTGGCCTGGACCGGCATCGCGCTGACCAAGTGGTCACTGGCGCGGGCGGACGCGCACGACGGCCGGCGCAACCTGTGGCTGCGGACCATGGACCGGCTCGGGCTGGGCTTCGACAGCTGAGGCGCCGGCGGGCCGACGGGCGGGCCCGCCGCCGTGCGCCCAGGGCGCACCGTGACCCGGTTCACTCCAAAAGGGCCGGCGAACCCGCGTAATGCCCGGTGCGGACCTCCCTCTGGGTTCGTGGGCGCGACAGTGCGCGTCCACGACGAAGAGGGAGGTCTCTCCATGACCGGGACGAAGACGGCGGTCGAGTGGCTGGCATCCGTCGCACCGGATCCGCGTGCCTGCCGCAGGGAGTGGGAGCGCAACCCCCACGGGGCCGCCCTGCTGCCCGCGGGCAGGGCCTGGGACGTCCTGTTCCTGCCGGGCGGACTCGGCTACCCCACGCTCGACGTGCTGAGCCGGGTGCTCGACCGGCTCGGCCCGGTCCTCGCCGACTTCGGCGACGGCCGCCTGGGATTCCTCGTACCGCCGGGCACCGCGGCCCGCTGGGTCGGCACGGGCGTCCGCGGCGCCGGGCCCGGCACCTGGATCGTCGTCCCCTGCCCGGGCAGGACCGCCGGCACCCTGCGCTGGCTGGTCCCGCCCGACGGTTCGGGCACCCTCACCGACCCGGCGCTGCTGGAACTGGCGATGCACGAGGCGGCGGCGGGCCTGGCCACGGAGGGCGAGGACTGACCCCGCGCACCGCCGGACGACGCCAGAGGTCTTGACATCCCAATTGGTCTGGACCAAATTGGGCGCGCTCCACCCTCCAAACTCCCCCTTGCCCGGAGGCACTTGTGGAACGCGACAGACGATCCGGACCAGCGGCGCGCCGGCTGCTCGCCGGACTCACGGCCACGCTGCTGGCCGTGCCCGGCATCACCGCGCTCTCGTCGGCCGCCCGTGCGGCCGACGCCGGCCCCGCGCTCGACGGCGGCTTCGAGTCCGGCCTGGACGGCTGGACCTGCACGCCGACCGCCAAGACGGTCACCAGCCCCGTCCACGGCGGCACGGCCGCGCTGCAGGCGACCCCGGCCGGCAGCGACAACGCCCAGTGCGCCCGGACGGTGTCCGTCCAGCCCGACTCCCAGTACACGCTGTCCGGTTACGTCCGCGGCTCCTACGTCTACCTCGGCGCGAGCGGCACCGGCACCACCGACACCTCCGCCTGGACCCAGTCCGCCGCCGACTGGCAGCAGCTCACCACGACCTTCCGCACCGGCGCCGCCACCACCGAGGTCACCGTCTACACCCACGGCTGGTACGGCACCGGCGCCTACTACGCCGACGACATCTCGCTCACCGGCCCCGCCGGCACCCCCGGCCAGCAGCCGCCCGCCGCCCCCACCGGCCTGAAGACCGGCACCGTCACCGCCACCACCGTGGACCTGTCCTGGTCACCCGTGACGGGCGCGACCGGCTACGCCGTCTACCGCGACGGCACGAAGGTCCAGACGGCCACCGGCACCAGCGCGACCGTCACCGGCCTCACCCCCGCCACCGCGTACAGCTTCCAGGTCGCCGCCGTGAACGCCGCCGGCGAGTCCGCGAAGTCGGCCGCGGCGGCCGCGACGACGGCGGCGGACCCGGGCGGCCCCGGCAACGGCCAGAACCCCGGCCTGCCCGCCCACGCCCTCGTCGGCTACCTGCACGCGAGCTTCGCCAACGGCTCCGGCTACACCCGCATGGCCGACGTCCCCGACAGCTGGGACGTGATCGACCTGGCCTTCGGCGAACCCACCTCGGTCACCTCCGGCGACATCCGCTTCAACCGCTGCCCCGTCACCGAATGCCCCGGCGTGGAGAGCGACGCCGACTTCAAGGCCGCCGTCAAGGCCAAGCAGGCCGCGGGCAAGAAGGTCCTGATCTCCATCGGCGGCCAGAACGGCCAGGTCCAGCTGACCACGACGGCCGCGCGGGACACCTTCGTCTCCTCCGTCTCGAAGATCATCGACGAGTACGGCCTGGACGGCCTCGACATCGACTTCGAGGGCCACTCCCTGTCCCTGAACGCCGGCGACACCGACTTCAGGAACCCGACCACGCCCGTGATCGTCAACCTGATCTCCGCACTGAAGACCCTCAAGGCCAGGTACGGCGCCAGGTTCGTCCTGACGATGGCCCCGGAGACCTTCTTCGTGCAGATGGGCTACCAGTACTACGGCACGGGCAAGTGGGGCGGCCAGGACCCGCGCTGCGGCGCCTACCTCCCGGTCATCCACGCCCTGCGCGACGACCTGACCCTGCTCCACGTCCAGGACTACAACTCCGGCCCGATCATGGGCCTGGACAACCAGTACCACTCCATGGGCGGCGCGGACTTCCACATCGCGATGACCGACATGCTCCTCACCGGCTTCCCGGTGGCCGGGGACACCACCCGTGTCTTCCCGCCGCTGCGCCCCGACCAGGTCGGCATCGGCATGCCGGCCTCCACCCAGGCGGGCAACGGCTACGTCGCCCCCGCCGAGGTCACCAGGACCCTGGACTGCCTCACCAGGAAGACCGGCTGCGGCTCGTACACCACCCACGGCACCTGGCCGGGCCTGCGCGGCCTGATGACCTGGTCGATCAACTGGGACCGCTTCGGGGACTGGCAGTTCCAGAAGAACTTCGACGCGTACTTCGGCTGAGCACCGCGAGCGGCGCGAGCAGGACGAGCCCCAGACACCAGCCGGCCACCACGTCCAGCGGCCAGTGGTAGCCGCGCCGCACCAGCCCGTACGACACCGCGAGCACCAGCACGGCGCACCCGGCGACCGCCCGTCGCCGGGCCGGCGCCGTCCCCAGCCACGGCAGGAGCACGATGACCGCACCTCCGTAGGCGAGCAGCGCCGTGGCGGTGTGGCCGGAGGGGAAGTACCCGGTCCCCGGCGGCATGACGGAGGTGCCCGGCCGCGCGATCCACTCCTTCAGCGGCACGATCAGCACGGGCAGCACCGCCATCGTCACCAGCGCCGCGAGCGGCACCCCCCACCACCGGACCGCGCCGTCCCGCCGCCCCCGCCAGGCCGCCCAGCCCGCCGCCACCAGCAGCACCGGCACCGCGACCTGCACGTTCCCGAGATCGGACAGCACCTCGGAGAAGCGGTCCGGGTGCAGCAGGCCGGCACTGACCCACCGGTCGGCCCGCAGCAGCGGACCGTGGTCCATGACCTGCCAGGTGATCAGCACGAAGAGCGCGAGGGGGATCCAGGTCGTTCGAGGGTTCGGCACGGCACACAGCTTCGCAGAGGGGCCGTCGTGTCCCGCCGGGCCGGGTGGCGGCCGGGCACCGGCCGCGGACATGCCGAAGGGCCGGCGCAAAGGGGGGGTTCTGCGTCGGCCCTTCGAAGGACGGCCGTCCATGCGATTGCAGCCGTCCTGACCGGAACGTCGCGCGCCCCGGGGGGTTTGGGGCGAGCGACCGTCCGATCGGTGAGGAGACCCGGGGCCCGGGGGCCCCGGTGGTGTGCGCGAGGCACGGACCAGGTCGAAGCTGGGGAGGCTACGGCCTGATGCCGTCCGCAGTCTCCTGCGGGCGGGGTGTATCTCTCATCTGGAGAGAACCTACGGCAGGGCGGGGGGCGAGGACAGTCCGATCGGCGTCCTGTCATCCACCCCGCACACCTTCTTCACACGGTCTGCCGCCCCCGTGTCACCTGTGCGCGGACGCCGCTCAGATGCGCGCGAACGCCTGCTCGATGATGTCGAGGCCCTCGTTCAGGAGGTCCTCGCCGATCACCAGCGGGGGCAGGAAACGCAGGACGTTGCCGTAGGTGCCGCAGGTCAGGACCAGCAGGCCCTCGGCGTGGCAGGCCTTGGCGAGCGCGGCGGTCGCCTCCGGGTGCGGCTCTTTCGTCGTACGGTCCTTGACCAGCTCGATCGCGATCATCGCGCCGCGCCCGCGGACGTCGCCGATGACGTCGAACTTCTCGGCCATGGCGGACAGGCGGTCCTTCATGACCTCCTCGATCCGCTTGGCCTTCGCGTTGAGGTCGAGTTCCTTCATCGTCTCGATGGCGCCGAGGGCACCGGCGCAGGCCACCGGGTTGCCGCCGTAGGTGCCGCCCAGGCCGCCCGCGTGCGCGGCGTCCATGATCT
This sequence comes from Streptomyces sp. Xyl84, assembly GCF_059731885.1. NCBI lineage: Bacteria > Bacillati > Actinomycetota > Actinomycetes > Kitasatosporales > Streptomycetaceae > Streptomyces > Streptomyces sp. Xyl84. The sequence goes on along the minus strand of NZ_AP029182.1, from coordinate 2,050,691 downwards.
CGGCGCGGCCGGTCACGGCGGCCAGCGGCAGACCGCCCGCGATGCCCTTCGCCGTGGTGATCAGGTCCGGCACGATGCCCTCGTCCTCGCACGCGAACCACTGGCCGGTGCGGCAGAAGCCGGACTGGATCTCGTCGGCGACGAAGACGATCCCGTTGTCGGCGGCGAACTGGCGGATCGCCGGCAGGAAGCCCTTGGCGGGCTCGATGAACCCGCCCTCACCGAGCACCGGCTCGATGATGATCGCGGCCACGTTGTCCGCGCCGACCTGCTTGGTGATCTGGTCGATGGCCTGCGCGGCGGCCTCCGGACCCGCGTTCTGGGCACCCGTGGGCCAGCGGTAGCCGTAGGCGACCGGCACGCGGTACACCTCGGGGGCGAACGGGCCGAAACCGTGCTTGTACGGCATGTTCTTCGCCGTCAGCGCCATGGTGAGGTTCGTACGGCCGTGGTAGCCGTGGTCGAAGACGACGACGGCCTGCCGCTTGGTGTACGCGCGGGCGATCTTCACCGCGTTCTCGACGGCCTCGGCGCCGCTGTTGAACAGGGCCGACTTCTTCGCGTGGTCACCCGGGGTCAGCTCGGCCAGCGCCTCGGCGACGGCCACGTAGCCCTCGTAGGGGGTGACCATGAAACAGGTGTGGGTGAAGTCGGCGAGCTGCGCGGAGGCACGGCGTACGACGGCCTCGGCGGAGGCGCCCACGCTGGTCACGGCGATGCCGGAACCGAAGTCGATGATGCGGTTGCCGTCGACGTCCTCGATGATGCCGCCGCCGGCGCGCGTCACGAAGACCGGCAGCGTGGAGCCCACGCCCTGCGCGACCACGGCCGTACGGCGGGCCTGCAGCTCCTGCGACTTCGGGCCGGGGATGGCGGTGACGACGCGGCGCTCCTGCTCAAGTGCGGTCATGGGGGCTCCCTGAAGAGATCATGCGTTGGGGGGCTTGTTCGAGGACGGCGTTTTTCGGACGCTTTTCCTTCTTTTCTCGCAGGTTAGGACCGCGGAAGGAGGGTGGGCATGCTCCATGTGGGCGTTGTCGGCGGTCGGGGTTGTCCGCGGTGGATATAGAGGTGGACGGGGGAGGGGCACGCACCGGACGAGACGGACACCGGCACCCGCACGGGCCGCCCCGCCGCGCGATCGGTGAACTCCCCTTCGCCGAGGGTTAGATTGACTCGCTGATGGTGACGGTGGACGAACGGCTGGCCGGGGAGCGACGGCGATGGACGACGGCGGGACGCAGGACGCGCGGGGCACGCATCCGAAGCATGCGGACCCTGGACCGCAGGACGCGCACACCGCGTCACCGCACGCGACGCCGGTGCCGCGTCCCACGGCGCCCCGGGACATCCCGGCGGTGCCGCCCCGGCCCGCCCGCCCGCCGGCGGCACCGGGGGCGCCCTGGACAGCGGTGGCACAGCCCGCGCAGGCGGCCCGGCATGCTCCGGGTACGCCGCCGACGCAGGCCGCGCCGAATGCACCTGGCATCTCGGACGGTTCCGGCTTTTCAGGCGCCTCCGGCCACTCCGGTGCCTCCGGCTTTCCCGGTGCCGCCCGCTCCGCCGTCGCCGAATGGCTCGACGCTCCCCGGCCCACCGCCGCGCCCGGTATCTGGCGACTCGGTCACCGGCCGCCCAAGGGCGGTGAGGGCACCCCCGGCCGTCTGCCGTCCATCACCGTCGTCGGACTGCTCATTCCGCTGGCCGTCGCCCTGCTGGTGTGGTCCCTGTGGCGGCAGGGCGCCCTGCCCTACGAATCGGCTCCGCTGAAACTCTTCACGCCGGACGACTGGTGGTGGGGCGGGACGGTCTCCCCGAAGGGGTGGCAGGGGAGCGAGGCCCGGGTCGTCTACGACGGCGTCTTCTTCGCCGTGCTCGTCTACGCCGTCGCACGGCTGGGCGGCTGGCCCGAGGTCCTGGGTCACTTCGTGGGCCGCCGTCCGCAGCCCTCCCGCGCCCTGTTCTCCGCCATCGGCGCGCTCGGTGCCCTGAGTCTCGTCTTCCCCGAGGCCTTCCCGCTGGCCGGCTGGGACGCGGTACCGGTCGTCGCCCCGCTGTTCTCCCTGGCGGCCCTGATCTCGGGCGGCTACGACCTGTTCGCCTCGCAGCTCTTCACCGACACCCTGTACGCCCTGATCACCCTCCTGGTCGTCTGGCCCTTCGCCCGTCTCGGCGGCTGGTGGGCGTACGGGCGGGAGCTGGTCGCGCGGCGGCGGGCCGCCGCCGATCCGGCCGCGCCGCCGCCCGCCGACCTGCCCCGCTCCCAGTGGCCCGGGCTGCGGCACGCGGGCCAGCACCAGGCCGCCGACGTGCTCACCGCCGAGGTGGCCGCGGGGCGGATGAACGACGTCGACTGCGCCCGCGTCGAGCGCGCCTGGGAGGGCGCCCGGCGCGAGGCGCGGCCCGCCGTCTTCGCGGACACCGTGCTGCGCCACGGCGGCGCCGCCTGGACCCACCCCTCCGGACAGCGCGACCTGCCCGCCCGAGCCGCCCGGCACGACCTGCTGGAGGGCCAGGTGCGGCTCGGGCGCTGGGTGGCGGGGGAGCGGACGCCGCGCGCCTACCACGACGCCGGCGCGGCCCTCGGCCCGGACCTGCTGGGCACCTCCCTGCTCGTGGTCGGACCGCCCGGCTCCGGCAAGACCCGGCACGTCGTCGGGCCGGTCACCGAGGCACTGACCCTCCAGGCCCTGACCGGCCGGTGCGCGGTCGTCACCGTCTGCGCCGCCGGTACGCCGCTCGGCCCCGACAGCGCCTATGACGTCGTCGTGCGGATCGGCGACCCCGCCTCCGCGCACGACCTGGATCCGTACGCCGAGTCCGAGGACCCCGACGAGGCCGCCGCCTTCCTCGCCGAGGCGCTGGTCGGCGACCTCGACACCGTGAGCACCCAGAGCGCCGCCACCGCGCTCGCCCAGCTGCTCGGCCCCTACCGCGCCGTGCACGGCCGCTTCCCCGCGCTGCCGGTGCTGCGCGAACTGCTGGAGGGTGACCCCGGGGCCCTGGCCGCGCTGCGCGCGGGCCTGGCCGCGGGGGAACGCGCTCCCGAGGACACCGGCGGGCGCCCCGACGCGCACGCCGTGATGCGCCGCGAGCTGGACGCCCGGATGCGTCAGGCCGGCGGCGCGGCGGACGCCGGCCCGGCCCTCGCCGACCGGCTCGCCCTGCTGGACCGGCCCGTCTTCGCCGGCTTCTTCGGCAGCGCCGCCACCGGCGACCGGCCCTTCTCGCTGCGCGCCGTCGCCCACCACCCGCTGCGGGTCCGCATCGAGCTGCCCGAGCGCGGACACGAGGAGGCCTCCCGGATCATCACCCGGCTGGTCCTGGCCCAGTTCCACGGCGTCGTGCGGGAGGCCCGCCGCCCGCACTTCGCCTGCCTGGTCCTGGACGACGCCACCGGCACCGTCACGGCCGAGTCGGTCCGCCGCATCCAGCGGCTGCGCGCGCACGACGCCGGGGTCGTCCTCGCGCTCCGCTCGGTCGCGGACGTGCCGGAGGCCCTGCACGGTCCGCTGCTGGGGGCCGTGGGCTGCCGCATGGCGCTGTCCGGGGTGACCACCTGGGACGGCAGCCGGTTCGCGCACGCCTGGGGCACCGAGTGGGTGGAGACCAAGGAGGTCGCCAAGCACACCGTCTTCGCCGACCAGCCGATGACCCGGGCCCTCCACGCCCTGCGCAAGCTGGTCACCGGCAAGGCGGTGACCACCGACGCCGTCACCACCAAGCAGGTCGAGCGCGAACGCTGGTCCGCCTCGCAGCTGGCCCACGAGGTGCCGCCCGGGCACGGCGTGCTGTCGCTGACCAGTGTGGCGGGCGAGCATGCCCCGCCGCTCCTGGTGGACCTGCGCGGCTGAACCCCGCACCGGCCCCGCACCGCCCCCGGCCACCAAGTGGACCGGACGGCCCCGGACGGCCGTCCGGTTCGCGCCGACCGTACAGTGAGGCAGAATCGACACAGGCCGTTCATACGTGACGGCCAAAACACCGCATCCGTCACCAGTTCACCGGATCGGCGTTCTCCGGATCACCGGTCACCGGCCACGGTCACCTGGTCATCCGGGCGACCCGGCTGACCCCAGCTCACCCAGACCTCCGCAGACCTGAAGGTCCCATGCCCCCGACGCTCGCCTCACTCGTCCACCACTCCGCGCTCAAGCTGACCGTGCGCGCGGGCGGGGACCGCCTGGACGTGCCCGTCCGCTGGGCGCACGTCAGCGAGCTGGCCGACCCCGTGCCGTACATGGAGGGCGGCGAGCTGCTGCTGATCACCGCGCTCAAACTGGACGCGGAGGATCCCAAGGCGATGCGCCGCTATGTGAAGCGGCTGGTCGCGGCCGGTGTGGTGGGGCTCGGCTTCGCCGTCGGGGTGAACTACGAGGAGATCCCCGAGGCGCTCGTCGCGGCGGCCGAGGAGGAGGGCCTGCCCCTGCTGGAGGTACCGCGGCGCACCCCCTTCCTCGCGATCAGCAAGGCGGTCTCGGCCGCCATCGCCGCCGACCAGTACCGGGCGGTCACGGCGGGCTTCGCCGCCCAGCGCGAACTGACCCGGCAGGCCCTGAACTCCGGCCCCGAGGGGCTGCTCACCGCCCTGGCCGCCCAGGTCGACGGCTGGGCGGCGCTCTACGACGCCTCGGGCGCCGTCGTCGCCACCGCACCCGAGTGGGCGGTCCGCAGGGCCGCCCGGCTCACCGCGGACGTCGAACGGCTGCGCGACCGCCCCGCGCCCGCCTCCGCCGTCGTCGGCGGACCCGAGACCGAGGACCGCGTCGAACTGCACTCCATCGGCACCGGGCGCCGCCCGCGCGCCGCGCTCGCCGTCGGCACCGCCGCCGCCCTCGGCACGGCCGAGCGGTACGCCGTGCACTCCGCCATCGCCCTGCTGACCCTCACCACCGAACGCTCCCGCTCCCTGCACGCCGCCGAGCAGCGGATCGGCGCGGCCGTGCTGCGCATGCTGCTCGCCGGTCAGCCCGACCACGCGCGGGCCGTCGCCGGGGACCTGTACGGCAGCCTGCTGGACGCGCCGTTCCGGGTGATCGTCGCCGAGTCGGCCTCCGCGTCCGCCGCGCGGGCGCACGCCGACGCGCACGCGCGGGTGCTGGCCGCCAGGCCCGCCCCGGCCGCCGTGCCGGCCGCCGTCGGCACCGGGGGCGACCCGCTGGCGGGCCTGGCCGAGGTGGTGGAGGCCGCCGCGGCACGCTCCGGGGAGGCGGTGCTCGTGGTGCCCGACGGGGCGCGTCTGGTGGTGCTGGCCGGGGACGGCAGCACGTCCGTCTCCGCCTGCGCGGAGTACGCGGGCGCCCTGGAGGCCGCGCGGGCCGCCGCGGTGTCCGAGCAGGCGGCGGGGGAGGAGGACGAACTGGTCGTCGGCCTGTCGGCCCCGGCCGGTCCGATCGCCGCCGCGGCCGCGTTCAAGCAGGCCGAGCAGGCGCTGTCCGTGGCGCGACGGCGCGGGCGGGTGCTGGTCGAGCACGAGCAGCTCGCGTCGGGGTCCGTGCTGCCGCTGCTGGCCGACGACGCGGTGCGCGCGTTCGCGGACGGGCTGCTGCGGGCGCTGTACGAGCACGACGCGACCGGCCGCGGGGACCTGGTGGCCAGCCTGCGGGCCTGGCTGTCGCGGCACGGCCAGTGGGACGCGGCGGCGGCCGACCTCGGCGTGCACCGCCACACCCTGCGCTACCGGATGCGGCGCGTGGAGGAGATCCTCGGCCGCTCGCTGGACGACCCGGACGTACGGATGGAACTGTGGCTGGCCCTCAAGGCGACGGCGAGCGAGTAGTGCTCCGGCCGGAACGGTCCGCCGGGAAGCCGCCGGGCGGCGCGGGCCGGTGAACCTTTCCGTTCACAGCACCGGCACGGGCCTGCCCGCGCCCGGACGACCGCCTGCGCCAAACCGGCGCACACCCCCTCCCCAGTGCTCCACCCCGGACAAACGCCGCCCGGTCGTCCCCGGCCTACCGTTGTCGACGCAAGTACTCACCTCACCTCCAACGCGGAAGGGCCGGGACTCGTCCAATGACATCCACCACCGCCTTCTGGCTCGCCGGCCGCCAGGCCACCGGCGAGGACACCTTCGACGTCACCTCCCCGTGGGACGGCCGGACCGTCGGGCAGGTCAGCCTGCCGACCGACGCCCAGGTCGAGGAGGCCGTGGCCGCCGCGCACGCCGTGCTGGAGGAGTTCGCCGCCACCCCGGCCCACGTACGCGCCGCCGCTCTGGACCACGTCGGCAAGCGGCTCGGCGAGCGCGCCGAGGAGATCGCCCAGCTGATCTCCGCCGAGAACGGCAAGCCCGTCAAGTGGGCGCGCGGTGAGGTCGGGCGCGCGGTGTCGGTGTTCCGGTTCGCCGCGGAGGAGGCCCGCCGGTTCAACGGCGGCGAGGCCCAGCGCCTGGACACCGACGGCGGCGGCCAGGGCCGCCTCGCGCTGACCCGCCGCTTCCCCAAGGGCGTCGTCCTCGGTATCGCGCCGTTCAACTTCCCGCTGAACCTGTGCGCCCACAAGGTCGCCCCGGCCATCGCCGCCGGTGTCCCGATCATCCTCAAGCCGGCCCCGGCAACCCCGCTGTCCGGCCTGATCCTCGGTGAGCTGCTCGCCGAGACGGAGCTGCCCGCCGGTTCCTGGTCGATCCTGCCGGTCTCCAACGACCGTATGCCCGCCCTGGTCCAGGACGAGCGGCTGCCGGTCATCTCCTTCACCGGGTCCGAGAAGGTCGGCTACGCGATCATGGACTCGGTGCCGCGCAAGCACTGCACCCTGGAGCTGGGCGGCAACGGCGCGGCCGTCGTCCTCGGCGACTGGGCGAGCGACGAGGACCTGGACTGGGCGGCGAGCCGCATCGCCACCTTCTCCAACTACCAGGGCGGCCAGTCCTGCATCTCCGTGCAGCGGGTGATCGCCGACGCCGCCGTGTACGACCGGCTGCTGCCGCGCATCGTCGCCGCCGTCGAGGCCCAGGTCACCGGTGACCCGGCGGACCCGAAGACGGACGTCGGCCCGCTGGTCAGCGAGGACGCCGCGCGCCGCGTGGAGTCCTGGGTGCAGGAGGCCGCCGACGCCGGCGCCGCCGTGCTCACCGGCGGCAAGCGCGACGGCGCCTCCTACGCGCCGACCGTCCTCGCCGAGGTGCCGGCCCACGTGACGATCGCCCGCGAGGAGGTCTTCGGCCCGGTCCTGACCGTGCAGAAGGTGAACGGCGAGGCCGAGGCGTTCGCCGCGGTCAACGACTCCAAGTACGGCCTGCAGGCAGGCGTGTTCACCCACGACGTGCAGACCGCCTTCCGCGCCCACCGCGTCCTCGAGGTCGGCGGCGTGGTCGTCGGCGACGTGCCGTCCTACCGTGCCGACCAGATGCCCTACGGCGGCGCCAAGCAGTCCGGCGTCGGCCGCGAGGGCGTGCGCTACGCGATGGACGACTACACCTACGAGCGCGTCCTCGTGCTGACCGGCCTGGCCCTGTAGGCGGGACGGTCCCCCACCGGCGACGGCCGGAGCCCACTGTGCGGGGGCTCCGGCCGTCGCCGTCCGCCGTCCCTCGCGGGCCTCAGCCGGTGAAGCCGACGTGCGCGAGCCGCACCGGGCCGTGCAGCCGGAGGCGGACGTCGTGCACGCCGTCGGCGGCGAACGCCGCCCGGACCGCCGGGTAGTCGTACGGACCCGAGGTGGGCGTGGCCGGGGTGAGCACGGCCGCCGCGTCGTCGTCCGACAGGATCTCGACGGTGCCCCCGCCCGCCGGCTCGGCGGTCACCTCGGTGACGCCGTCCCCGAAGCCGCTGCGCCCCGGCCGCGGCCACCGCATCGGGGTGCGGACCACCCGAGGCGCCCGGCAGCTGGACCTGGTCGCCGGGGAGGACCGCGTCCTGGGCCTGCGGACGCGGTGAACGCCCCCGCCGGACGTGGGGGAGGGGACGGGAGTCCGTCAGGGGGCCGTCGGCGCCGGTCCGGAACTCGCGCGCACGGTCAGCTCGGGTGCGATGAGGACCACCTCGGCACCCTCGCGCCCGTCGAGCTTGGCCACCAGGCGCTCGACGGCGTGCCGGCCCATCTCCTGGGCGGGGACGGCGACCGAGGTCAGCCGGACGGAGGCCTGGACGGCGACCTGCTCGGGGCAGATCGCGGCCACCGACACGTCCTCGGGCACGGCCCGGCCCTGCTGGCGCAGCAGGGCGAGCAGCGGCTCCACAGCGGACTCGTTCTGCACGACGAAGCCCGTGGTGCCCGGCCGCTCGTCGAAGATCCGGGCCAGGGTCGCCGCCATCGCGTCGTAGCCGCCCTCGCAGGGGCGGTGCAGCACCTTCAGGCCCAGCTCGCGCGCCCGGGAGCGCAGCCCGTCCAGGGTGCGTTCGGCGAAGCCGGTGTGCCGTTCGTAGACGGCGGGCGCCTCACCGATGACGGCGATGTCGCGGTGGCCCAGCTTCGCCAGGTGCTCCACGCACAGCGCGCCGGTCGCGCCCCAGTCGAGGTCGACGCAGGTCAGTCCGGTGGCGTCGGCGGGCAGTCCGATGAGGACGCAGGGCTGGTGGGTGCCGCGCAGCAGGGGCAGCCGCTCGTCCTCCAGCTCGACGTCCATCAGGATCATCGCGTCGGCGAGTCCGCTGCCCGTCACCCGGCGCACGGCGTCGGGACCCTCCTCGCCGGTGAGCAGCAGGACGTCGTACCCGTGGGCGCGGGCGGTGGTCGCCACGGCGATGGCGATCTCCATCATCACCGGCACGTACATGTCCGTGCGCAGCGGGATCATCAGGGCGATGATGTTCGACCTGCTGCTGGCCAGTGCGCGGGCGCCCGCGTTCGGGTGGTAGCCCAGCTCGCGGATGCTGTGCTCGACCCGCTCCCGGGTGCTCGCGGAGATGGACCGCTTGCCGCTGAGGACATAGCTCACCGTGCTCGCCGAGACTCCGGCGTGCTGTGCGACCTCGGCGAGGGTGACCATCAGCTCTCCAAGCTTTGTGAAGCGCTTCGACAGTGCGCATGACCGGCAGGGTGATTGTGAGGGTGGTTCGACAGTAGCCCCAAGTGCGATCAGGTGTCCATGGGCTGTCGAAGCGCTTCGACACATGTCCCATCCGACGGTCACCGACAGGCCCGGACGCCCCTTCCGTGCCCGCCCCGGCGCACCCCCTGCCCGCACCCTCCCCCCGCATGACACCACACCGGGACACCCGCGGTCGCACCGGCCGCCCGCACGCCCGGCAGCCCGCACGCCAGGGGTGGTGGCACCGTCCGGTATCGGGTACATACGAACCAGTAGCACCGGTCGGTGAAGAAAACACCCAAGATCCCTATTCGCGGGGCGTGTTCCCGCGGTGAGGTGAGCCTCATGTCCGCACCAGCGACCAGCAGACCCACCGTGAGCGAGCGCGAAGCCCGGCAGGTGGCGGAGGACGCCCGGGAACAGCACTGGCGCAAACCCAGCTTCGCCAAGGAACTGTTCCTGGGCCGTTTCCGGCTCGACCTCATCCACCCGCACCCGCTCCCGGCCGCCGACGACGTGCAGCGCGGCGAGGAGTTCCTGGCCAAGCTGCGCGACTTCTGCGAGACGAAGGTCGACTCCGCCCGGATCGAACGCGACGCGCGGATCCCCGACGAGGTCGTCACCGGGCTCAAGGAGCTGGGCGCCCTCGGCATGAAGATCGACACCAGGTACGGCGGCCTCGGACTCACCCAGGTGTACTACAACAAGGCCCTCGCCCTGGCCGGCTCCGCCAGCCCCGCCATCGGGGCCCTGCTCTCCGCGCATCAGTCGATCGGCGTACCGCAGCCGCTCAAACTCTTCGGCACCCAGGAGCAGAAGGACACGTTCCTGCCCCGCTGCGCCCGCACCGACATCTCCGCCTTCCTGCTCACCGAGCCGGACGTCGGCTCCGACCCGGCCCGCCTGGCGACCACCGCCGTGCCCGACGAGCGGGGGGACTACGTCCTGGACGGCGTGAAGCTGTGGACCACCAACGGCGTGGTGGCCGACCTGCTCGTCGTCATGGCGCGCGTACCGAGGTCGGAGGGACACCGGGGCGGCATCACCGCCTTCGTCGTCGAGGCCGCCGCCGAGGGCGTCACGGTGGAGCACCGCAACGCCTTCATGGGCCTGCGCGGCATCGAGAACGGCGTCACCCGCTTCCACCGGGTCCGCGTCCCGGCCGCCCAGCGCATCGGCGAGGAGGGCCAGGGCCTCAAGATCGCCCTGACCACGCTCAACACCGGCCGGCTCTCCCTGCCGGCCATGTGCGCGGGCGCGGGCAAGTGGTGCCTGAAGATCGCCCGCGAGTGGTCCGCCGTCCGCGAGCAGTGGGGCAAGCCGGTCGCGCTGCACGAGGCGGTCGGCTCGAAGATCTCCTTCATCGCCGCCACCACCTTCGCCCTGGAGGCCGTGCTCGAACTGTCCTCCCAGATGGCCGACGAGGACCGCAACGACATCCGCATCGAGGCCGCCCTCGCCAAGCTCTACGGCTCCGAGATGGCCTGGAGGATGGCCGACGAACTGGTCCAGATCCGCGGCGGACGCGGCTTCGAGACGGCCGCCTCCCTCGCCGCCCGCGGCGAACGCGCCGTCCCCGCCGAGCAGATGCTGCGCGACCTGCGCATCAACCGCATCTTCGAGGGCTCCACCGAGATCATGCACCTCCTGATCGCCCGCGAGGCCGTCGACGCCCACCTCTCGGTCGCCGGCGACCTCATCGACCCCGGCAAGTCCCTCCAGGACAAGGCGAGGGCGGGCGCGAACGCGGGCGTCTTCTACGCGAAGTGGCTGCCGAAGCTGGTCGCGGGCCCCGGCCAGCTGCCGCGCTCGTACGCCGAGTTCCACCCGCGCGGGCACGCCGACCTCTCCGGGCACCTGCGCTTCGTCGAACGCCACGCCCGCAAGCTCGCCCGCTCCACCTTCTACGCCATGTCCCGCTGGCAGGGCCGGATGGAGACCAAGCAGGGCTTCCTCGGCCGGGTCGTGGACATCGGCGCCGAACTGTTCGCGATGAGCGCGGCCTGCGTGCGCGCCGAACTCCTGCGCACCCGCGGGGAGAACGGCCGCGAGGCCTACCAACTGGCCGACGCCTTCTGCCGCCAGGCCCGCATCCGCGTGGGCGAACTCTTCGACCGCCTGTGGAACAACACCGACGACCTGGACCGCAAGGTCGTCAAGGGCGTCCTCGGCGGGGCCTACGAGTGGCTGGAGCAAGGAATCGTCGACCCCTCGGACGACGGCCCGTGGATCGCCGAGCCGGAACCGGGCCCCACCGCACAGGAGAACGTGCACCGCCCGATCCGCTGACGACCCCGCACCCGGCCGATCGCACGGCGGCCCGGCCCCCACCCCGCTCCACGGCGACCGCCCGCCTGCCCCGCGGCGCGGCGGTCCCGCGCCGGGCCTGCCGTCGGGCGGCCCTGTCCTGCAGTGGTCCTGGGCCTGGCCCTGCTCCGGAGGGACGGGTGCCCCCGCGGCGCGCGCCGCCGTGCATGCGCCGGCCGCGCGATCCGGGGCGCCCCGGACCCGCCCGGCGGACGCGCTGTCCTGAGACACAGGCGTTGCGGCCACAATGGGGGGATGAGCGACAGTCCAGCCCCTCTCGCCGATCCGCATCTCGTCTTCGACCCCGTCAGCGGGGACGGACCCAAGGACGTGGTCGTCCTCGGGTCCACCGGGTCCGTCGGCACCCAGGCCATCGACCTCGTGCTGCGCCACCCGGACCGCTTCCGGGTCACCGCGCTCTCCGCCAACGGCGGCCGGGTCGCTCTCCTCGCCGAGCAGGCGTTCCGGCTGCGGGCGCGGACCGTGGCCGTGGCCCGCGAGGACGTCGTACCGGCCCTGCGCGAGGCGCTGGCCGCGCAGTACGGGAGCACCGGGCCGCTGCCCGAGATCCTGGCCGGCCCCGACGCGGCCACCCACGTCGCCGCCTCCGAGTGCCACACCGTCCTCAACGGCATCACCGGATCCATCGGCCTGGCCCCGACCCTCGCCGCCCTGGAGGCGGGCCGCACCCTCGCGCTCGCCAACAAGGAGTCGCTCATCGTCGGCGGCCCGCTGGTCAAGGCGGTGGCCGGGCCGGGTCAGATCATCCCGGTGGACTCCGAGCACGCCGCGCTCTTCCAGGCCCTGGCCGGCGGGACCCGGGCGGATGTGCGCAAGCTCGTCGTCACCGCCTCCGGCGGCCCCTTCCGCGGCCGTACCAAGGACGAACTCGCCGACGTCGGCGTCGAGGACGCCCTCGCCCACCCCACCTGGGCGATGGGCCCGGTGATCACGGTGAACTCCGCCACCCTCGTCAACAAGGGCCTGGAGGTCATCGAGGCCCACCTGCTGTACGACATCCCCTTCGACCGCATCGAGGTCGTCGTCCACCCCCAGTCGTACGTCCACTCGATGGTCGAGTTCACCGACGGGTCCACCCTCGCGCAGGCGACGCCCCCCGACATGCGCGGGCCCATCGCCATCGGCCTCGGCTGGCCCGAACGGATTCCCGACGCCGCCCCCGCCTTCGACTGGAGCAAGGCCTCCACCTGGGAGTTCTTCCCCCTCGACACCGAGGCCTTCCCCTCCGTCGGCCTCGCCCGGCACGTCGGCCGGCTCGCGGGCACCGCCCCGGCCGTGTTCAATGCGGCCAACGAGGAGTGCGTCGACGCGTTCCTGCGCGGTGCACTGCCCTTCAACGGGATCATGGAGACCGTGACACAGGTGGTCGAGGAGCACGGCACACCCCGCACGGGAACTACGCTGACCCTGCCGGACGTCCTCGAAGCGGAGACCTGGGCCCGCTCCCGCGCCCGGGAACTGACAGCGCAGACGGCGACCGCGGAGGCGCGTGCATGACGTCCCTGATGATGATCCTCGGCATAGTCGTCTTCGTGATCGGCCTGCTGGTCTCCATCGCGTGGCACGAGCTGGGACATCTGTCCACCGCCAAGCTCTTCGGCATCCGTGTGCCGCAGTACATGGTCGGCTTCGGCCCGACGATCTTCTCGCGCAGGAAGGGCGAGACGGAGTACGGCATCAAGGCCATCCCGTTCGGCGGCTACATCCGCATGATCGGCATGTTCCCGCCGGGCGACGACGGCCGGGTCACCGCCCGCTCCACCTCACCCTGGCGCGGCATGATCGAGGACGCCCGCTCGGCCGCGTACGAGGAGCTGGAGCCCGGCGACGAGAAGCGCATGTTCTACACGCGCGCCCCGTGGAAGCGGGTCATCGTCATGTTCGCCGGCCCCTTCATGAACCTCGTCCTCGCGGTCGCCCTGTTCCTCATCGTGCTGATGGGCTTCGGCATCTCGCAGCAGACGACCTCCGTCAGCTCCGTCTCGCAGTGCGTCATCGCGCAGAGCGAGAACCGCGACACGTGCAAGAAGGGCGACGCGCTCTCGCCGGCCGCCGCCGCGGGGATGCGGGCCGGGGACCGGATCGTCGCCTTCGACGGCGTCAGGACCGACGACTGGGACCGCCTGTCCGACCTCATCCGCGCCAACCCCGGCAAGCAGGTGCCGATCGTCGTCGACCGGGGCGGCAAGGACGTCACCCTGCACGCGAAGATCGCCACCAACCAGGTCGCCAAGAAGGACTCCCACGGCCAGATCGTCCAGGGCCAGTACGTCACCGCCGGGTTCCTCGGCTTCAGCGCCGCCACCGGCATCGTCCGCCAGGACTTCGGCCAGTCCGTGACCTGGATGGGCGACCGGCTCGGCGAGGCCGTCGACTCCATCGCGAGCCTGCCCGGCAAGATCCCGGCCCTGTGGGACGCGGCCTTCGACGGCGCCCCCCGCCAGCCCGACTCCCCGATGGGCGTGGTCGGCGCGGCCCGCGTCGGCGGCGACATCTTCACCCTGGACATCCCGCCCACCCAGCAGCTGGCCATGGCCATGATGCTGGTGGCCGGCTTCAACCTCTCCCTGTTCCTCTTCAACATGCTGCCGCTGCTGCCGCTGGACGGCGGGCACATCGCCGGCGCCCTGTGGGAGTCGCTGCGCCGCCACCTGGCCAAGGTGCTGCGCCGCCCGGACCCCGGCCCGTTCGACGTGGCGAAGCTGATGCCGGTGGCCTACGTCGTGGCCAGCGTCTTCATCTGCTTCACCATCCTCGTCCTCATCGCGGACGTCGTTAACCCCGTCAAAATCACGTAGCAACCCGCTGTTCGAGGCGGCCGGGCAGGTGTCCTGTCCGGCCGCCTCCCATTGAGTGGGTTTGCCGGGTGGGATGTGCCGATGATCGGGGCGGTGCCGTAATCTCGAAGCCTGGAGCCCGCCGCAGAACGGGGCCGGACCTTGATCCACGACTTGGGGTTGCACAGCAGATGACTGCGATTTCTCTCGGCATGCCGTCCGTTCCGACCAAGCTCGCCGAGCGCCGCAGGAGCCGGCAGATCCAGGTCGGATCCGTGGCGGTCGGCGGCGACGCGCCGGTCTCCGTGCAGTCGATGACGACGACGCGTACGTCGGACATCGGGGCGACGTTGCAGCAGATCGCGGAGCTGACGGCGTCGGGCTGTCAGATCGTGCGGGTGGCGTGTCCGACGCAGGACGATGCGGACGCGCTGGCGACGATCGCGCGGAAGTCGCAGATCCCGGTGATCGCGGACATTCATTTCCAGCCGAAGTACGTGTTCGCCGCGATCGAGGCGGGGTGTGCGGCGGTGCGGGTGAATCCGGGGAACATCAAGAAGTTCGATGATCAGGTGCGGGAGATCGCGAAGGCGGCGAAGGACCGTGGGACGCCGATCCGGATCGGGGTGAACGCGGGGTCGCTGGACCGGCGGCTGCTGCAGAAGTACGGGAAGGCGACGCCGGAGGCGCTGGTGGAGTCGGCGCTGTGGGAGGCGTCGCTGTTCGAGGAGCATGGTTTCCGGGACATCAAGATCTCGGTGAAGCACAACGATCCGGTCGTGATGATCGAGGCGTACCGGCAGCTGGCGGAGCAGTGTGAGTATCCGCTGCATCTGGGTGTGACGGAGGCGGGTCCGGCGTTCCAGGGCACGATCAAGTCGGCGGTGGCGTTCGGTGCGCTGCTGTCGCAGGGGATCGGTGACACGATCCGGGTGTCGTTGTCGGCGCCGCCGGTGGAGGAGGTCAAGGTCGGCTTGCAGATCCTTCAGTCGCTGGGGCTGCGGCAGCGGGGTCTGGAGATCGTCTCGTGTCCGTCGTGCGGGCGTGCGCAGGTGGATGTGTACAAGCTGGCGGAGGAGGTCACGGCGGGGCTGACGGGTATGGAGGTTCCGTTGCGGGTGGCCGTGATGGGGTGTGTGGTCAACGGTCCCGGTGAGGCGCGTGAGGCTGATCTGGGTGTGGCGTCGGGCAACGGCAAGGGGCAGATCTTCGTCAAGGGCGAGGTCATCAAGACGGTGCCCGAGTCGAAGATCGTGGAGACCCTGATCGAAGAGGCGATGAAGCTCGCCGAGCAGATGGAGGCCGACGGCGTGGCCTCCGGCGAGCCGGAGATCTCCGTCGCGGGCTGATCCCGGCCCCGCCCCCCTGTACGCCCCGGGCCCACCGCTCCACCGCGGCCGGGCCCATCGGGCCGGGCCACAGACGCCCGGCCCGCCGCCCCCTGGTGCCCGGTCGGACCACCCCTCGCGCCGTAGCGGCCCCGGCCGTCAGCAGCCGATCATCCCGCCGTTGCCGGTGGGGCCCATCCGGTCGTAGTGGCCCTGGCCCGCCGCCGCCCCTCCGGTGCCGGGCGGACCACCGGCGCCGTAGCGGCCCCAGCCATCAGCCGCCGATCATCCCGCCGTTGCCGGTGGGGCCCCTCGCGTCGTAGCGGCCCCGTAGCGCCCCCGCCAAGCCGTCGGCCGCCCCGCCGCGGGCCCCGCCCCCGGTCTGCCGACCCCGTCGCGGCCCCGCCGTCCAGCCGCCCCCTCGCGCGGCCTCGCCCCCCTCCTGCCCCGCCCGCCCGGCCACGCCACGCCTCACCGCCCCGGTGCCTCGTCGGTCCGGCCGTGCAGTGTGGGGTCCGACACCGGGGCGTCCTCCTGGACCGAACCGGGCGCGGAGCGTTCGGGTGCGGCCGGGCTGCCGTACGGGGACTGCGGGGGCGGCGGCGGCTCCCGGTCGCCCGGGGCACCGGCCCCGCTGGCGGGCAGGTGCAGCGCGAGCAGAGCGACGTCGTCGCCGCTGGGCCTGATGCGCTCCAGCAGCTCGTCGCAGAAGGCGTCCACCGTCTCCCCGGCCATCCGCCGGGCCAGCACGGAGGCGTGGTGGCGGAGCTTGGCCATCCCCAGGTCGATGGGGCGGTTCCTGCTCTCCACCAGACCGTCGGTGTACAGCAGGAGCGTCGACTCGGGCGGAAGGTCCTCGTAGGCGTCGGGCCAGCTCAGCCCGAGGTGCAGGACCGCGCTCATCCCGATCAGCGGACCGTGCCCGCCGGTCAGGAACCGCGTCCCGCCGTCCCGGGTCACCAGCAGCGGCGGCGGATGCCCGGCATTGACCCAGTTCAGCCGCCACGGGCCGCCCTCGGGGCCCTCGATCCGGGCGAAGACGAGCGTGGCCATCGGCGCGTCACTGGTGTTCGTGACCGCCTCGTCCAGCCGGCACATGATCAGACTGGGCGGCTTGCCGTGGTCCCAGGCCAGGGCGCGCAGCATGTTGCGGACCTCGGCCATGTGCGCGGCGGCCTGGAGATCGTGGCCCACCACGTCCCCGATGACCAGGGCCATCACCCCGTCGGAGAGCAGGAAGGCGTCGTACCAGTCGCCGCCGATCTCCATGGCGCTCTGCGCGGGCAGGTAGCGGGCGGCCATCCGCAGGTGGTCGACCTGCGGCAGCGGGGCCAGCAACTGGCGCTGCATCGTCTCGGAGACGTTGCGCTGCTCCTGGTAGAGCCGGGCGTTGTCCAGCACCAGACCCACCCGGCGGCCGATGTCGGAGAGCAGCCGCACCTCCGCGTCCGTCGGTGCGGGCGAGCCCGCGGCGCGGCCCACGGTCAGCATCCCGTAGTGGTTGCGGCGGGCGCGCAGCGGCACGACGACGGCGGTGTGGCCGCCCAGCCGCTCGAACAGTCTCCCGTGGGTCGCCGCGAGCGCGGCGTCCGGGTCGCGCAGCTCCTCGGCGCTCAGCAGGACGGGTTCGTCGGCGCCCATGACCCGGTCCACCGCCGTCCGCTCCCCGGCCGACAGCAGCGGCAGCGCCCCCTCCAGCCGCCGGGCCCGCCGCGGGTGTGCCGGACACCGTACGGCGACCCGCTCCAGGACGCCCGTCCGCTGCGAGCACAGGGCCACCGACGCCCAGTCGCCCAGCTCCGGAACGAGCAGTCGCACCAGCCTGCGCATGCGTCCGGAGGCGTCCAGGGCGGACATCAGCACCGAGGAGACGTCCGCCAGCAGGTTCAGCCGGGCGGTCAGCGCCTCCAGGGCCGCCGCGTGCGCGGCCATCCGCTCCTCGGCCGCACGCTGCGGGCCGAAGTCGCTGAACACCACCACCAGCCCCGCCGGGCGGCCGGACACCACCAGGGACGTCGTCGTCCAGATGATCGGAACCGTCGAACCGTCGGACCGCAGGAAGTACTCCTCGCAGCCCTCCTCCACGGACCGGCCGTCGGCCAGCGGCATCCGCATCGTGCACTGCTCCCGCGGCACCGCGGAGCCGTCTGCCCGGCGGTGCAGCAGGTCGTGCGCGTCCCGGCCGAGCAGTTCCGCCTCGGAGCGGCCCAGCAGCCGCTCCGCCCACGGATTGACGAAGGTGATGCGCCCGTCGGCGTCGAGGGTGAACACACCGGTCCCCAGCCCGCGCAGGACCGCCCGCGGGAAGTCGGGATCCAGGGCCGCCCCGCCCGCCGCGCTCACGGAACCGGTCCCGTCTCGCCCCGGACCGCCGTCCGGCGTGCTGCCACCGTAGATCACCGCTTTCGCCAGGCCGTGCCGGGAGAACCACGCCGTTCTCGACCCAAGGAGTACCCAGAACGGCCCGTACTGCCACATTCCAGGGCATTCGGTAGCGGGCCTCACCAGGGGGCGGCGCCGCCAGGATCCGGCAGGTACAGTGCGGAGATCAGCCGAAACCCCAGCGTGAGGCCCCGCACGTGTTGACCCAGACCACCTCACGGGTGCTCGAACCGAGCGACCTGGACGCGGCGCTCGCCGTCCTCGACCGCGAGCCGGTCGCGAACGCCTTCGTGACCTCGCGCGTGCAGGTCGCGGGCCTGGACCCGTGGCGGCTCGGCGGCGAGATGTGGGGCTGGTACGAGGGCGGCATGCTCACGTCCCTGTGCTACGCGGGCGCCAACCTGGTCCCCATCTGCGCCACCCCGCGCGCCGTGCGCGCCTTCGCGGACCGCGCCCGGCGGGCCGGCCGCCGCTGCTCCTCCATCGTCGGTCCCTCCGGACCCACCACCCAGCTGTGGGGCCTGCTCGAACCCAGCTGGGGGCCGGCCCGCGAGGTCCGCGCCCGCCAGCCCCTCATGGTCACCGACCGCATGCCCGCGGACATCGCCGCCGACCCCTACGTCCGCCGCGTCCGCAAGGACGAGATGGAGGCGATCATGCCGGCGTGCGTGGCCATGTTCACCGAGGAGGTCGGCGTCTCCCCGCTGGCCGGCGACGGCGGCCTGCTCTACCAGGCCCGGGTCGCCGAACTCGTGGGCTCCGGCCGCTCCTTCGCCCGCCTCGACGAGCACGGCAAGGTGATGTTCAAGGCCGAGATCGGCGCGGCGACCGACCGGGCCTGCCAGATCCAGGGCGTCTGGGTCGCCCCCGAGTACCGGGGCCGCGGGCTCGCCGCCCCCGCCATGGCCGCGGTGCTGCGCTACGCACTGGCCGACGTCGCCCCCGTCGTCAGCCTCTACGTCAACGACTTCAACACGGCGGCCCGGCGCACCTACCTGCGCGTGGGCTTCCAGGAGGTCGGCTCGTTCACGAGCGTGCTGTTCTAGGCCCTGTCGTCAAGTTCCCGCCGAATGGGCCTACCTGCGGCCCTACACCAACAACGACGAACGCACCGCGGCCCTGGCAGACTTTCTGCACACCTACAACCACCACCGCTGCCACACCGCACTCGGCGGCCAGCCACCGATCAGCCGTGTGAACAACCCTGCAGGTCAATACAGGGGCTTTCATCCGGACCGGCCCGGATCGGCCCGGATCGGGGTGCGGTGCCGGACCCGGCGAGCCCGGCCCGATCCGGACGAGAGGCCCCCGGTGCCGTGGCCGGGCCCGTGCGCCGATGAGGCAGGTGCGAGCCGGGTGGTCGGCCCAGTAGTCTCCCCGGCATGGCGCACTTTCCCGGTCACGGCCCCGGCCGCCGCCCCGACGACATCGTGATCGGCCCCCTCGACCTGTCGGCCCGCGTCGACGAGGCGCTCGCCGTGCAGGCCGTCGCCTTCGGACTCGGCGCCGAGGAGGTCGCCGTGCGCCGGCAGATCGTGCTGCGCCACATGACCTGCCCGGGCGCCCGCGCCCTCGGCGCCACCACCGCCGGCGGACGGCTGGCCGGGTTCGTCTACGGCATGCCCAACGACCGCACCCACTGGTGGTCCACCGTCGTCGAGCCCTACCTGCGCGCCCGCGGCCACGAGGAGTGGCTGGACGACTCCTTCGTGATCACCGAGCTGCACGTCCACCCCGGACACCAGAACCGGGGCATCGGCCGCGCCCTGATCACCACCATCACCGACAGCGCCGACGAGCCCCGCTCGATCCTCTCCGCGATCGACACCGACAGCCCCGCCCGCGGCCTCTACCACTCCCTGGGGTATGTGGACCTGGCCCGGCAGGTCCTCTTCCCCAGCGCGCCGAAGCCGTACGCCGTGATGGGCGCCCCGCTGCCCCTGCGCCGCGGCCCGGCCGGCGGCCGCTGAGGCGATTACCGCCGCCGCCGTCCGCCCGGCTAACCTCCTAGCCATCACCGATTTCCGGCAGGAGTACGAGAACGATGGCGAACGCACCGGTCCAGCGCATGTCCCAGTTGATGGCCAAGACGCTGCGCGACGACCCGGCCGACGCCGAGGTCCTCAGCCACAAGCTGCTGGTCCGCGCCGGTTACGTCCGCCGCACCGCCGCGGGCGTCTGGAGCTGGCTGCCGCTGGGCAAGAAGGTCCTCGCGAACGTCGAGCGGATCGTCCGCGAGGAGATGGACGCCATCGGCGCGCAGGAGGTGCTGCTGCCCGCGCTGCTGCCGAGGGAGCCGTACGAGGCGACCGGCCGCTGGGACGAGTACGGCGCCGAGCTGTTCCGCCTCCAGGACCGCAAGGGCGGCGACTACCTGCTCGGCCCGACCCACGAGGAGATCTTCACCCTGCTGGTGAAGGACCAGGCGTCCTCCTACAAGGACCTGCCGGTCATCCTCTACCAGATCCAGAGCAAGTACCGCGACGAGGCCCGCCCCCGCGCGGGCATCCTGCGCGGGCGCGAGTTCCTGATGAAGGACTCCTACTCCTTCGACACCGCCGACGAGGGCCTCGCCGAGTCCTACGCCCTGCACCGCCAGGCCTACCAGCGCATCTTCGAGCGCCTCGGCCTCGACTACCGCATCTGCGCCGCGACCGCGGGCGCGATGGGCGGCTCCCGGTCCGAGGAGTTCCTCGCCCCGGCCGAGGCCGGCGAGGACACCTTCGCCGACTGCCCGAACTGCGACTTCGCCGCCAACACCGAGGCGATCACCTACGAGCTGCGGCCGGTGGACGGCTCCGCCGTGCCCGCGCTGGAGGAGATCCCGACCCCGGACACCCCCACCATCGAGACCCTCGCCGCCTCCCTCGGCGTCCCGGCCTCCGCCACCCTGAAGAACCTCCTCGTCAAGGTGGACGGCGAGATCGTCGCCGTCGGCGTCCCCGGCGACCGTGAGGTCGACCTGGACAAGGTCGAGGCGCACTTCGCCCCGGCCACCGTCGAACTGGTCACCGCCGAGGACTTCACCGGCCGCCCCGACCTGGTGCGCGGCTACGTCGGCCCGCAGGGCCTGGGGGAGAAGGTCCGCTACATCGCCGACCCGCGCGTGGCGCCCGGCACCGCCTGGATCACCGGCGCCAACAAGGAGCACACGCACGCGAAGAACGTCGTCGCGGGCCGCGACTTCGACGTCGACGCGTACGTCGACGTCGTGGTCGTCCAGGAGGGCGACCCCTGCCCGAAGTGCGGCACCGGTCTCAAGCTGGACCGCGCCATCGAGATCGGCCACATCTTCCAGCTCGGCCGCAAGTACACCGACGCCCTCAAGCTCGACGTCCTCGGCCAGAACGGCAAGCCGGTCCGCGTCACCATGGGCTCCTACGGCATCGGCGTCTCCCGCGCGGTCGCGGCCCTCGCCGAGCAGCACGCCGACGAGCACGGGCTGGTCTGGCCCGCCGAGGTGGCCCCGGCCGACGTGCACGTGGTCGCCGCGGGCAAGGCCCTGCAGACCGAACTGGCCCTCGACGTCTCCGGGAAGCTGGCCGCCGCCGGCCTCCGCGTCCTCGTCGACGACCGCGCCGGCGTCTCCCCGGGCGTGAAGTTCACGGACGCCGAACTGATCGGCGTCCCCAAGATCCTCGTCGCCGGCCGCCGCTCCGCCGAGGGCGTCGTCGAGCTGAAGGACCGCCGGAGCGGCGAGCGCGAGGAACTGACGGTCGACGAGGCCATCGCCCGCCTCACCGCGTAGCGACACTGCGCGGCTCCACGGGAACCCGGCCCGGCCGCCCGGCCGTGCGGGGGTCCCGTGGACCCGCAGCGGAGACACACAGCCACCCGGGCCCCGCCCCACCCGGACGGGGCCCGGCCCGTTCACGGCGCGGGGGTGCCGGGACGCGACCGCTCCGGTGCCCTGCCGGCCTTCGCCGGATCAGAGCCAGCCCGCGAACTCCAGGAGCAGTTCGGCGTCCTGGGGGCGGCCCACCCGGCGGGCCCGTACGCCGGACTCCACCGCGCGGAACAGGGTCCAGCCGCCCAGCCGTTCCCGGTCCACCTCCAGGGACTCCGCCAGCCGTTTGATCCTGCGCCGGGTGGTGGCCGGCCCGGACGGCGAGGCGATCAGGTCCTCCACCCGGTCACGGACCAGCCGGGCCAGGTCGAACGCGGCCTCACCCACCACCGGGTCCGGGCCGACCGCCAGCCACGGCATCCGGTCCCCGGCGAGTACCTTGCTCTGCCGGAACGTGCCGTGCAGCAGCCGCTGTCCGGGCGGCGCGGCCAGCAACTGCTCGCGGGCCGCGAGCGCCGCCCGCACCAGCGGCGCCACCTCCGCGTCGCCCTCCGCGCTCGCCCGCATCGCCTCCGCCTGCCGCCCGGTCCGCTCGGCGACCGTCTCGAAGGGGTGCCCCTGCGGCGGCTCCACCCACAGCCTCCGCAGCGTGCCCGCGGCCTCCAGCAGCGCCCGCGCCTCCGGCAGCGACCGCACCGACACGTCCGGGTGCAGCCGTTCGAGGAGCAGAACACCCTCGTCCGTACCGGACGGCTCCAGCAGCTGTACGGCACCCCGGCCCGCCCAGTGCGCGAGCGCGGCCCGCTCGCCGGCGGGCCGGGCCCGGGGCGGGGCCAGCTTCAGCACGGCCGGTGTCCCCTGCGCCGTCCGCACCAGCACGACCATGCTGCTGCGCCCGCCGGGCACCTGCACCCGCTCGACCGTCAACCCGCGCTGCTCGACGGCCCGTCCGGCCAGTCGGGGCAGCTGCTCCAGCCAGTCGTCACCGTCCGGTGCCGTCTCACCGAGCGCCCGCACCAGTCGGCGCGGCGGTTCGAAAGCCATGCGCGAGTGTTTCCTTCCTGGACGCCTGGGCGCGTTCGCACGCGTCCCCTGTCTCGGTGCGTCCCGGTCGGACGCCTGCCGGTCACCTGCCCCGCTACGGCGTCGCGGTCGCCGACGGGCTGCCGGCACCGGCGCGTTCGGCGAGACCTGGGAAGGCTACGCTCCCGCCGCGCCAGCGCGCCGCCCGGACCGCCGCCTCGCGCAGCGCCCCGGCCGCCTCCTGCCTGCGCCGCCCGGTGGCGGCCCGCACCAGGTCGGAGCAGACCCCGGCCACCCGGTCCTCCAGTTCCGCGGCGAAGCGGACCGCGGCGGCCGAGTCCGGCACCGGGAACGGCAGGGCGTAGCCGGCCGCCGAGGCCACCGGCCTGCCGCCCAGGTCCGCGACCTGGCGCGCCAGGGTGTCGCGGCGCGCCCGGTGGGCGTCGTAGGCGGAGCGCGCCTGGGCGCGCCGGTCCTCGTGGACCTTGCCGCCCACGACGCCGTAGCCGTACACCGCCGCGTGCTCCGCGGCCAGCGCCGCCTGGAGGGCCCGCAGTTCCTCTTCCGCAGCCGTGCTCACTTGTCGCCCTCCGTCAGCAGGTACGCGTGCGCCGCGCCGGCCGCCGCCACCGAGGCCAGCAACCGCGCCTGCTCACCGGGGACGTCGAGCAGCGCCGCCGTACGCCGGTCGGCGAGCGACCGTTCCGCGGCGGCGAGCCCGGCCCGCGCCTCCTTCTCGTCCGCCGGGACACCCGCCGAAGCCGGCCCCGGGACCCCGGCCGACGGGCCGGCGGACCCGGGGGCCCCGGCGGAGGCCCCCGCGCCCGCCGCCGCCCTGACCGCGTCCGTCGCCGTCGCCGTGGGCGGCGGGGCCGAACCCGCTGACGCCGTCGCGGAGTCCGCGGGCGACGCCTGGCCCGTACCGCCGAACGCGGTCACGTGCCGCACGACCTCCGCCCGCAGCGGCGAGAGCCGCCCGGCCAGCGACGGATGCACGGCGAGCACGGCGTCGTAGCGCCGCACCAGGTCCTGGCTGTCCCGGGCCGCCTGCGCGCGGACCCGGTCGGCGAGCGAGGGACCGGTGCTCGCGGACCCGGAGCCGTCGCTCCCGGCGGAGCAGGCGGACGCGCCCGCGAGCAGGGCGGCCCCCGCCGCCGAGGCGAGCAGACTCCTTCTGCGCGGGCCCGAGAGGACCTGCGGGGGTGAGGGGAACGGCACGGCAGACGTCCTCGGGTGCGTGATGCGTACGTTCGGCGGCGGGCGGGTGCCTCGCCCATGATCACCGTACCCGCGCGTGCCCCGGGCACGGCTCAGCGGCACCGCCCTCGCCCAGGTGGACGGCAACACCCCTTGGGACCGGATACCCTTTGACCAGACACGCGAACCGTCCCACAACAGCACACGCGGCCGAGGAGTCACCCGGATGAGCACCACCCAGAGCGAGAGGCTGCGGGAGCTGCTGGAACCGCTCGTCACCTCCCAGGGGCTGGATCTCGAAGAGATCGCCGTGGACTCCGTAGGACGCAAGCGGGTGCTGCGCGTGGTCGTGGACTCCGGCACCGGGGCGGACCTGGACGCGATCGCCGATGTGAGCCGCGCGCTCTCGGCGAAGCTCGACGAGAGCGACGCGATGGGCGAGGGGGAGTACACCCTCGAGGTCGGGACCCCGGGCGCCGAGCGCCTTCTCACGCAGCACCGCCACTACGTGCGCGCCACGGGCCGGCTGGTGAGGTTCCAGCTGGCCGAGGGCGGCGAGCTGGTGGCCAGGATCATCGCGGCCGACGACGAGGGACTCGACCTCGAGGTGCCCGGAGTCAAGGGCCGCAGGCCCACGGCCCGCCGCATCGCCTTCCCGGACGTCGTCAGGGCGCGCGTGCAGGTCGAGTTCAACCGCAAGGACGACAAGGTCGAGAAGGACCTGAAGGAAGAGGAGGAGGCGTAGCCGTGGACATCGACATGAGCGCCCTGCGGGGCTTGGTGCGGGAGAAGGAGATCTCCTTCGACCTGCTGGTCGAGGCGATCGAGTCGGCCCTCCTCATCGCCTACCACCGCACCGAGGGAAGCCGCCGCCACGCGCGCGTGGAGCTGAACCGGGAGACCGGCCATGTGACCGTGTGGGCGAAGGAGGACCCCGAGGACCTCGAGGAGGGCCAGGAGGCCCGCGAGTTCGACGACACCCCGTCCGGCTTCGGCCGTATCGCCGCCACCACCGCCAAGCAGGTCATCCTGCAGCGGCTGCGCGACGCCGAGGACGACGCGACGCTCGGCGAGTACGCCGGCCGTGAGG
Source organism: Streptomyces sp. Xyl84 (assembly GCF_059731885.1). NCBI lineage: Bacteria > Bacillati > Actinomycetota > Actinomycetes > Kitasatosporales > Streptomycetaceae > Streptomyces > Streptomyces sp. Xyl84. The sequence continues at coordinate 2,025,805 of NZ_AP029182.1, read as the reverse complement.
GGGACATCGTCACCGGCGTGGTCCAGCAGGGCCGCGACCCGAAGAACGTCCTCGTGGACATCGGCAAGCTGGAGGCCATCCTGCCCGTGCAGGAGCAGGTCCCGGGCGAGACGTACCCGCACGGCATGCGCCTGCGGTCGTACGTCGTGCGGGTGGCCAAGGGCGTGCGCGGTCCCTCCGTCACCCTTTCGCGCACGCACCCCAACCTGGTGAAGAAGCTCTTCGCCCTGGAGGTGCCCGAGATCGCGGACGGCTCCGTCGAGATCGCGGCGATCGCCCGTGAGGCCGGTCACCGTACGAAGATCGCGGTCCGCTCCACCCGTTCGGGCCTGAACGCCAAGGGCGCCTGCATCGGCCCCATGGGCGGCCGGGTGCGCAACGTCATGGGCGAGCTGAACGGCGAGAAGATCGACATCGTCGACTGGTCGGACGACCCGGCCGAGATGGTGGCGAACGCGCTGTCCCCGGCCCGTGTCTCCAAGGTGGACGTCGTGGACCTGGCGGCCCGTTCCGCCCGGGTGACCGTGCCGGACTACCAGCTGTCCCTGGCGATCGGCAAGGAGGGCCAGAACGCCCGCCTCGCCGCCCGTCTGACCGGCTGGCGCATCGACATCCGGCCGGACACCGAGCAGGCCGGGGAATAGATCCGGTCGGGACGGCGCTCGGAACACGACAACAGTCGTTCGAATCCTGCCCCAAAGGGGTGAGGTGTGCGCGGGGAGGTAGACTTAAGGGTGTCTGGCCGGACGCAGGCCCGCGCATGCCCTGAACGCACCTGTGTGGGGTGCCGGGAGCGAGCGGCCAAGACGGATCTGCTGCGCATCGTGGCGGTCGAGGGCGAGTGTGCCCCCGATCCTCGCGGTACGCTGCCCGGCCGGGGTGCGTACGTGCACCCCGCCCCGGTCTGTCTCGACCAGGCGGTACGCCGCCGGGCGTTCACGCGGGCGTTGCGTGCCCCGGGAGCGCTCGACACAAAGGCGTTGCGCCGGTACGTCGAGCGGACGACAGTTGCCGAGCAGGCAACACGGTAGGAAGACGTGTCGTGCGGAACCCCCCGTGCGGCCTGGTACCTCGCGAGTCGAAAGCAGGTCGAGATTGCGATGAGCACTCGATGAGTACGCGATGAGTACGCCCATGAACTAGCGACGGTCCGGCCGCAACCCGGACCTCAAAGGAGCGAAGTGGCTAAGGTCCGGGTATACGAACTCGCCAAGGAGTTCGGTGTGGAGAGCAAGGTCGTCATGGCCAAGCTCCAGGAACTCGGTGAATTCGTCCGATCGGCATCCTCGACGATCGAGGCGCCCGTAGTACGCAAACTGACCGACGCCTTCCAGCAGGGCAACGGCGGCGGCAGGCCCGCCAAGCCGGGTGCCCCGAAGAAGGCCGCCCCCAGGCCGCCCGCGCCCTCCCCGGCGCAGGCAGGGGGCACCTCCCAGGGCGCCAAGCCCGTGGGGGAGCGTCCGGCTGCTCCCAAGCCGCCGGCCGCGCCCAGGCCCGCCGCGGCGCAGCAGCCCGCGGCCCCCTCGGCTCCCGCGCCGGCCGCTCCCGGCCCGCGTCCGGTGCCGGGTCCCAAGCCCGCCCCGCGCCCGGCCCCGGCCGCGCCGGCCGCTCCGGAGTTCACCGCTCCGCCGTCGGCTCCGGCTCCGTCCCCGGCCGCCGCGCAGGGCCCGCGCCCCGGTGGCGCGCGTCCCGGTGCCCCCAAGCCCGGCGGCGGCCGCCCCGGCGGCGGTGGCCAGGGCCAGGCCCGTCCGGGCCAGGGCGCCCCGCGTCCCGGTGGCCAGGCCGCGCGTCCGGGTGCCCGTCCGGCCGGTCCGCGTCCGGGCAACAACCCCTTCACCTCCGGTGGCTCCACCGGTATGGCGCGTCCGCAGGCGCCCCGTCCGCAGGGCCAGCGGCCCGGCGGTCCCGGTGCTCCCGGCGGCGGCCCCCGTCCGCAGGGGGCCGGTGCCCAGGGCGGCGGTCCGCGTCCGCAGGCTCCGGGCGGTCCGCGCCCGACCCCGGGCGCGATGCCGCGTCCGCAGGGCGGTCCGGGCGGTCCCCGTCCCGGCGGCCCGCGTCCGAACCCCGGCATGATGCCGCAGCGTCCCGCTGCCGGCCCGCGTCCCGGCGGTGGCCCCGGCGGCCGCGGTCCGGGCGGTGCGGGTCGTCCCGGCGGCGCCGGTCGTCCCGGCGGCGGCGGCTTCGCCGGCCGTCCGGGCGGCGGTGGCGGCGGTCGTCCCGGCGGCGGCGGCTTCGCCGGCCGTCCCGGCGGCGGTGGCCCCGGTGGTGGCGGCGGCTTCGGCGGCGGCGGTGGCCGTCCCGGCTTCGGCGGTCGTCCGGGCGGTCCCGGTGGCCGTGGCGGGACGCAGGGTGCCTTCGGCCGTCCCGGCGGTCCGGCGCGCCGTGGCCGCAAGTCGAAGCGGCAGCGGCGCCAGGAGTACGAGGCCATGCAGGCCCCGAGCGTCGGCGGCGTGATGCTGCCGCGCGGCAACGGCGAGACCATCCGTCTCTCCCGCGGCGCGTCGCTCACCGACTTCGCCGAGAAGATCAACGCCAACCCGGCGTCGCTCGTCGCGGTCATGATGAACCTGGGCGAGATGGTCACGGCCACGCAGTCCGTCTCCGACGAGACGCTGCAGCTCCTGGCCGACGAGATGAACTACACCGTCCAGATCGTCAGCCCCGAGGAGGAGGACCGCGAGCTGCTCGAGTCCTTCGACCTGGAGTTCGGCGAGGACGAGGGCACCGAGGAGGACCTGGTCGTCCGCCCGCCGGTGGTCACCGTCATGGGTCACGTCGACCACGGAAAGACCCGACTGCTCGACGCCATCCGCAAGACGAACGTCATCGCGGGCGAGGCCGGCGGCATCACCCAGCACATCGGTGCCTACCAGGTCGCGACCGAGGTCAACGGCGAGGACCGCGCGATCACCTTCATCGACACCCCGGGTCACGAGGCGTTCACCGCCATGCGTGCCCGCGGTGCGAAGTCGACCGACATCGCGATTCTGGTCGTCGCGGCCAACGACGGCGTCATGCCGCAGACGGTCGAGGCGCTCAACCACGCCAAGGCGGCCGACGTGCCGATCGTGGTCGCGGTCAACAAGATCGACGTGGAGGGCGCGGACCCGACCAAGGTGCGCGGTCAGCTGACCGAGTACGGCCTGGTGGCCGAGGAGTACGGCGGCGACACCATGTTCGTCGACATCTCCGCCAAGCAGGGTCTGCACATCGACTCGCTGCTGGAGGCCGTGATCCTCACGGCCGACGCCTCGCTCGACCTGCGGGCCAACCCGAACCAGGACGCGCAGGGCATCTCGATCGAGTCCCGTCTCGACCGTGGCCGCGGTGCCGTGGCGACGGTCCTCGTCCAGCGAGGCACCCTGCGGGTCGGCGACACGATGGTGGTGGGCGACGCCTACGGCCGCGTGCGCGCCATGCTCGACGACAACGGCAACAACGTCGCCGAGGCCGGCCCGTCGACGCCGGTCCAGGTCCTGGGCCTGACCAACGTCCCGGGTGCGGGTGACAACTTCATCGTGGTCGAGGAGGACCGTACGGCCCGCCAGATCGCGGAGAAGCGCGCCGCCCGCGAGCGCAACGCCGCGTTCGCCAAGCGCACGCGCCGCGTGTCCCTCGAGGACCTGGACAAGGTGCTCAAGGCCGGCGAGGTCCAGCAGCTGAACCTGATCATCAAGGGTGACGCTTCCGGTTCGGTCGAGGCCCTCGAGTCCTCGCTGCTCCAGCTGGACGTCGGCGAAGAGGTCGACATCCGCGTCCTGCACCGCGGCGTCGGTGCGGTCACGGAGTCCGACATCGACCTGGCGATGGGCTCCGACGCCATCGTGATCGGCTTCAACGTGCGCGCGGTCGGCCGTGCGCAGCAGATGGCCGAGCGCGAAGGCGTGGACGTCCGGTACTACTCGGTCATCTACCAGGCGATCGAGGAGATCGAGGCGGCCCTCAAGGGCATGCTCAAGCCGGAGTACGAAGAGGTCGAGCTGGGCACGGCGGAGATCCGCGAGGTCTTCAAGTCGTCCAAGCTGGGCAACATCGCGGGTGTCCTCATCCGCTCCGGCGAGGTCAAGCGCAACACCAAGGCGCGCCTGCTGCGCGACGGCAAGGTCGTCGCGGAGAACCTCAACATCGAGGGTCTGCGTCGCTTCAAGGACGACGTCACCGAGATCCGCGAAGGCTTCGAGGGCGGTATCAACCTCGGAAACTTCAACGACATCAAGGTCGACGACGTCATCGCGACGTACGAGATGCGCGAGAAGCCGCGGGTGTAACACCCCACGGAACACCGGCACCGGCCGACGGGACTGCTTCCCGTCGGCCGGTGCGCCGCGTCCGGGACCTGTCCGTCGCCGGGCCGGCGGGAGACAAATCCCGTCGAGGCACCGCCGGGTTCGCGGTACCGTTCTTGATGTCCCTGCCCGTCTCGAAGGCAGGACCATCGACCCCGTACCGGCGGGCAACCCGGACACACATGTACGTGGGGACTCTGTCCTTCGACCTCCTCCTCGGCGACGTCCACTCGCTGAAGGAGAAGCGTTCCGTCGTCCGCCCGATCGTCGCCGAGCTGCAGCGCAAGTACGCGGTGAGCGCGGCCGAGGTGGACCACATGAACCTCCACCGGCGGGCCGTCATCGGCCTCGCCGCGGTCTCGGGCGACGCGGCACACCTGACCGACGTACTGGACCGGTGCGAGCGGCTGGTCGCCGGGCGCCCCGAGGTGGAGCTGCTGTCCGTCAGACGGCGCTTCCACGGCGAGGACGACGACTGACGCACGGCGGACCGCACCGACCGCACCACACCACAGAACGCAGAAGAGAAAGAACGGGAGACGGACCAGTGGCCGACAACGCGCGGGCGAAAAGGCTGGCGGACCTCATCCGAGAGGTGGTGGCCCAGAAGCTGCAGCGCGGGATCAAGGACCCGCGGCTCGGCTCGCACGTCACCATCACGGACACCAGGGTCACGGGCGACCTGCGGGAGGCGACCGTCTTCTACACGGTCTACGGCGACGACGAGGAGCGCGCGGCCGCCGCGGCCGGGCTGGAGAGCGCCAAGGGCATCCTGCGCTCCGAGGTCGGCCGCGCGGCCGGGGTGAAGTTCACCCCCACGCTCGCCTTCGTCGCGGACGCCCTCCCGGACACCGCCCGGACCATCGAGGACCTGCTCGACAAGGCGCGCCAGTCCGACGCCAAGGTGCGGGAGGCGTCCGCGGGCGCCCCCTACGCCGGCGGCGCGGACCCGTACCGCAAGCCGGGCTCCGAGGACGACGCCGACGAGACGGACGACAGCACCGAATGACCAGCAAGCCCACCCCGCCCGACGGCCTCGTCATCGTCGACAAGCCGTCGGGCTTCACCTCGCACGACGTCGTGGCCAAGATGCGGGGGATCGCCAGGACCCGCCGCGTCGGCCACGCGGGCACCCTCGACCCCATGGCGACCGGGGTCCTCGTCCTCGGTGTGGAGAAGGCCACCAAACTCCTCGGCCACCTCGCACTGACCGAGAAGGAGTACGTCGGCACCGTCCGGCTCGGCCAGAACACGCTGACCGACGACGCCGAGGGGGAGATCACCTCCTGCGCCGACGCCTCCAAGGTCACCCGCGCGGCCGTCGACACCGCCGTCGCCAAGCTGACCGGCGACATCATGCAGGTGCCGTCCAAGGTCAGCGCCATCAAGATCAACGGCGTACGGTCGTACAAGCGGGCCCGGGAGGGCGAGGAGTTCGAGATCCCGGCCCGGCCGGTGACCGTCTCCTCCTTCCAGGTGTACGACGTCCGGGACGCCGTCGCCGAGAACGGCACCGCCGTGCTCGACCTCGTCGTCTCGGTGGTCTGCTCCTCCGGCACCTACATCCGCGCCCTCGCCCGTGACCTGGGCGCCGACCTCGGCGTCGGCGGCCACCTCACGGCGCTGCGGCGCACCCGCGTCGGGCCGTACAAGCTGGACGCCGCCAAGACGCTCGACCAGCTCCAGCAGGAGCTGACCGTCATGCCCGTCGCCGACGCGGCCGGCGCCGCTTTCCCGCGCTGGGACGTCGACGCGCGGCGCGCCCGGCTGCTCACCAACGGCGTGCGGCTGGAGATGCCCGAGGAGTACGCGGGCGCCGGTGCCGTCGCCGTCTTCGACCCGCAGGGACGCTTCCTCGCGCTCGTGGAGGAGCAGCGGGGCAAGGCCAAGAGCCTGGCTGTCTTCGGCTGACCCCGCCGGGCGGGCCGACGACGGCCGTCCCGGCCGGGCGGCCCGGCAGGCTGCCCGTGGAGCGGCGGCTGCGGCACGGGCGTTCCCCGGCCGCCGCTCCACGGTCCCCCCTCGGTTCCCCCCACTCCCAGGGTCTATCCAGCGACCCCCGGCTGTTCACCCGACCGTGCGGGCGCTCGGAGTGAACTGAGGGAGCGCAAGGGGGCGCGTTCGCCTCGCGATCTTCCCCGCTGATCGTTCCGTGCCTACCGTCGAGGTCAGGGCGCGCTCCGGACATGCCCGGTGCGGCCAGGACAGGCCGGGTGTGGACCGGCGGAGCCGGACGGCGGCACGGCGGGGAGGTCGGACCATGGCAGCAGGGGCCCAGCGGCCGACGGCCGCGACCGGCCGGGGACACCGGACCACCGTCCGGACCCCGGCGGACACCCGGCCCGGTCCGCCGGCCGGACCGTCGCGCGGCACGCCGGACAGCATGTCCGACGGCAGCCGGCCCGGGGAACAGCGCGGCGGCGAGCACACCCGGGGGACGGTGGCGCGCACCGCCCCGGAGGACGCGGCGGCCGCCCGCCACCTGGCGCGCCTGGCCACCGCGGAGGCACGCGACCGCCTCCTCGACGGCGCCCTGGTGTGCGTCCGCGACCCGGCGGGCCGCCCCCGCGGCACCGGCTTCGCCGCCGACCACCGGGGCACCGTGATCACCAGCCACGAGGCGGTCGACGGCCTCGCCCGCCTCGTGCTGCACGCGCGGGGCGCGGGCGACCGCTCCTGCGTGGTGACCTCCGCGGCGGTGACCCCGCTGCCCGGGCTGGGCCTCGCCCTCGTACGGACCGAGGGCCTGGACGTGCCGCCGCTTCCGGTGTCGGTGCGCGGCCGGGTCCGGACGGGGAGCTACGTGCGGATCGCCGCGGGCGGCTGGCGCGAGGCCCGCGTCCTGGGCACCACCACCGTGTCGTACACGGCCACGGACCGCTTCCACCTCGTGGACGGCGCCCTGGAACTGGCGATCGGCACGGCCGGCCGGGACGCGCTGCGGCGGGGCGGGGGAGCGGCCGGGGGGCCGGTGCTCGACCCGGAGACGGGCGCCGTGGTCGCGGTCCTGGGGACCGCCCTCCAGGCCGGCGACCGCGACACCGGCTTCGCGGTGCCGCTGCCGGCCGGTGACGGTCCCCTGGGCGAACTGCTCGCCCGCAACGCGGCGACCGTCCCCGCCTACGGCCCCGATCTCAATCTCGCGGGTGTCCTCGAACTCATGGCCACCTCCGTGGCCCAGGACGCCCCACGAGGAGTCCTGCCGGACCACGGGGCCGGCCCGGCGACGGCTCCGGACGCCCCGGCGGCGGCTCCGGCCGGCCCGGAGGTGGCGGAGTCCGCCAGGGCGGTGGCCGGTCCAGGGGCGGTGGTGTCCGGTCCGGCGGCCGCCCGGTGCGGCCCCGGGGCGGCCGGGTGCGGGCCGGCCGCGGCTCTGTCCGGGCCGCCGGTGGAGCGGGTCGCCGTGCTGCGGGAACTGGAGGCTTTCGAGCGCGGGCCGGCGGCCGTGCTCGGCCTGGTGGGGGCGCCCGGCAGCGGCCGTACCACCGAACTCGCCGCGCTGGCCGGGCGCCGTGCCCGGGGGGTCGCGCCCGCACCCACCCTGTGGCTGCGCGGTGCCGACCTGGACGGGGCCGACGCCTCGGTGGCGGACGCGGCGGGCCGTGCGCTGGACCGGGCGGCCCGGATCGTCGCGGCCGCCCGGGCGCCGCTGCCGGCCGACCTCACCGACCTCACCCCGGAGCGCGTGGCCCGCCTCGCCCGCGCGCACGGACGACCGCTGCTGCTCCTGCTGGACGGTCCCGAGGAGATGCCGGCCGCCCTCGCCCACCGGCTCGACGAGTGGACCGGGGCCACCGCGCGGTGGCTGCGCGGTACGGGAGCGCGGCTGGTGGTGGCGTGCCGGGACGAGTACTGGGAGGGGGCGGGGGCGTGGTTCCCGCCGGACCTGCTGCACACCCCGGCCGCACCCGACCGCAGCAGCGGCACCGCGGGCCCGGCGGCCGGTGCGGGCCGGGCCGTGGAGGCGCGCGGGAGGGATGACATCGGTGGGGGCATGGGCGCCGGCCGGGAGGGGGGCGCCGCTGGGGAGGCGGAGGCCGGTCGGGTGGGGGACGTCGGTCGGATGGGTGGTGCCGGCCGAGTCGCCGGCGCCGGCCGGGTGGAGGATGCCGACCGGGTCGCGGACGTCGGCCGGAGGGATGACGTCGGGTGGGCCGAGGGGCCCGACCGGGAGGGAAGCACCGGTCCGGTCGGCGGCACCGGTCCGGTCGAGGGCGCCGTCGGGGGCCCAGAGGGCTCCGGCGCCGGAGGTTCGGCGGCGACCGGCGTCGCCGTCGCCGGGAGGGCCTCGGAGGCCGCCGCGGGCGTGACGCGGGCCGTGGACCCGGGGACTCCGGCCCGTACCGGCCCCCCGCCGCCCTGCGTACGCCTCGGCGACCTGCGTCCGGCGGAGGCGCGTGAGGCCCGCGCCCGGTACGGCGTCCCGGACGGCGCCCTGGCCGCGGCCGACGCCGGTCATCCCCTCACCCTCCGGCTCCTGGCCGAGGTGCGCGCGGCCCTGCCCGGCAGCGGAAGCCACCCGCGCCTCGACCGTGGTGACGTCCTCGCCGCCCACCTGGACCTGATGTGCCTGCGCGTCGCCGTCCGCCTCGCCGCGGAGAACGACCTGCGCGGCACCGCGGTCCGCCGTCTCGCGGCGAAGGTCTCCGGCCAGGTGCACGAGGCCGCCCGCCGCAGTCTCGGACCCGGCCGGGGCGAACTGGACCGGGCGACGTTCGAGGAGGTGTTCCCCTGGGGGCCCGCCCCCGCCCGCCTCGGCGGCGGCACCGGGTGGGCGTCCGCCGTCCTCACCGAAGGCCTCCTCGTCCCGGCGGGCGAGGGCTACCGCTTCGCGCACGAGGAACTCGCGGACTGGATCCAGGGCACCCACCTCGACCTGGACGAAGCCCTGCGCGTCCTGGTCCACCGGCGGCACGTCCCCGGCGAGCCGCACCGCCCGCTGCCGGTGCCGCACCACCGCATCGGCCCGGTCCTCCAGGCCCTCCTCCTGCTGGCCCGCCAGCACGGCCCCCGCCGGCTCGCCGTCCGGTTGGAGGAACTGCTGTGCGCCCTGGACGGCGATCCGCACTCCTGGTGGGCGTCGCGGCTGCTCGCCGGGGTCCTCCTGCGCGTCCCCGACGCGACGCCGTACGCCGGTGTGCTCCGGCTGCTCGCCGACCGGATCGGCGTGTGGCAGGAGTGCGGCCTGCCCGTGCCGGCCGGCTTCGGACCGGAATTCTGGACCGCGCTGAACCTGCCGGCGACCGACCGCTGCGACCTTCTCCGCCGCCTCCTCGTCGCCGACGACCCGGCACGGGACCCGGCCGGCACACCCGGCACGCGCCTCAGCCCTGCCCCCGCGCAGAACACGCGCCCCACCCCTGCCGACGCCCCGGCCGCTCGACCCCGTCCTCCTCACCCCCGGGCTCCACGGGCCCGCCGCCCGCCCCGCTACCTCGACGCCCTCGCCCGCCTCCTCGCCGGCGACCCCGCCACCGTGCGCCCGCACCTCACGGGCTGGTTCGACGACGAACGGCCGCTGCCCGCCGCCCCGGACGCCACCGTCGCCACGGCCGCCCAGGCCCTCCTCTACGCCCACCGGCACCACAGCCCGGACGACCTCACCGACACGCTCGCCGCCTGCGCGCACCCGCGGGCCGCCGAGCTCCTGACCGCGCTCGCGGAGGAGGAACCGGCCGTGCTGTGCCGCGCCGCCGAGCGATGGGCCCACGACGGACGCCGGGACCGCCGCGCCAAGGCGGTGGAGTACGGACTGCTCACTTCTCCGCACGCGCGGTCCGGACCCGACCGCGCACTGCTGTGCCGCGCCGCCCTGGCCGTCCTCGCCCGGCCGGCCGACAGCGCCCTGCACGGCGGCGCGCTCGCCCTGCTGGTCTCGGACCCCTCCAGCCGGGCCCGGCACCTGCCCCAGGCGCTGCGGCACTTCGCGACCGGTGACGCCCAGCTCCCGCCGAGCGCGCTGGCCCCCGCCCTCGCCACCCACCCCGAGGCGGTCCTGGCCGCCTTCGGCGAACGGCTGCGGAACGGCCCCGACACCGGGGAGAGCCTGCGCACCCTCGTCGACGTCACCACGCCCGCCCTCGCCCGCCGTGTCGCGGCCGTCGTCCGCGAGGCGGTCGCGTGCCGGCCGGACACCGCCGGAACCGTCGCGGCCTACGTCGACCGGCGCCTGCGTCACGGACCGGCCGTCCGCTCGGTCCTGTCACCCCTGGTCGGCGGCCTCCTGGAGGACGGCCCCGCGCCCTTGCGGACGGCGCTCGCCGCCGCCCTGGCCGCCCCCGGTGACCCGGCCTCGCCCGGTGCCCCGGCCTCCGACGCGCTGCGCCGGGAACTCCTCGGCCTCCTCCTCGCCCACGAGAGGGACCCGGCCGTGCTGGAAACGGTCCTGCGCACCGCCGCGCCCGGTGCCGGGGAGGATCTCCGGCACCTCGTGCACCGGGTCGGACTGCTGCTGGTACGCACCCCGGAAGGCGCGGCCGTGTTCGACCGCGCGCTCGCGGAGCTGGCCCGGCACGTCCCCGGCTTCGCCGCGAGGGTGGCCGGATGGCTCACCGGCTCCCCGTCCGACTGGGCCGCCGTGGTGGGCCCCAGCGCCCGCCGGACGATCGAGCACCTCGCCGGGGCGCCGGTCCCCGCCTGACGCCGCACGGGTCCGCACGTGCGCCGGGTCACAGCGCCCATGCCGATGCGGGCGCGCAACGCCGGGCATGGCACCCTTAGACCTGCGGACAAGGCAGCAAGGCGACCTAGGCAACGGCATCTAGGCAATACGGACACGGTTCGACGAGGAGCGGTCACAGTGCAGCGCTGGCGTGGCTTGGAGGACATCCCCCAGGACTGGGGGCGCAGCGTCGTCACCATCGGCTCCTACGACGGAGTCCACCGCGGTCACCAGCTCATCATCGAGCACGCCGTGAACCGCGCCCGCGAGCTGGGCGTGCCCTCCGTCGTCGTCACCTTCGACCCGCACCCCAGCGAGGTCGTGCGTCCAGGCAGCCACCCGCCGCTGCTCGCCCCCCACCACCGCCGCGCCGAGCTGATGGCGGAGCTGGGTGTGGACGCGGTGCTCGTCCTGCCCTTCACCACCGAGTTCTCACAGCTGTCCCCGGCCGACTTCGTCGTCAAGGTGCTGGTCGACAAGCTGCACGCCAAGGCGGTCGTCGAGGGCCCGAACTTCCGCTTCGGCCACCGGGCCGCGGGGAACGTCGACTTCCTCGTCGACCAGGGCAAGCTCTACGACTTCGAGGTCGAGGTCGTCGACCTGTACGTCACCGGGGACGTGGGCGGCGGCGAGCCGTTCTCCTCCACGCTGACGCGGCGGCTGGTCGCCGAGGGCGACGTCACGGGCGCCCGCGAGATCCTCGGCCGCCCGCACCGGGTGGAGGGCATCGTCGTCCGGGGCGCCCAGCGGGGCCGCGAACTGGGCTTCCCCACGGCCAACGTCGAAACCCTCCCGCACACCGCGATCCCCGCCGACGGCGTCTACGCCGGCTACCTCCACGCCCAGGGCGAGGCGATGCCGGCCGCCGTCTCCGTCGGCACGAACCCGCAGTTCGACGGCACCGAGCGCACCGTCGAGGCGTACGCCATCGACCGCGTCGGCCTCGACCTGTACGGCCTGCACGTCGCCGTCGACTTCCTGGCCTTCGTCCGCGGCCAGGCCAAGTTCGACTCCCTCGAGGCACTGCTCGAAACCATGGCCGAGGACGTCAAGAAGTGCCGCGAGATCATCGCGGCCGACGACCAGCAGCGCTGACGGCCGCGCCGGCCGAAGGACCGGCCTGCCGCGACAACCGGTCGGCTGACGCCCCGGCGGTACCCGCCGCTCTCGTGATCGGCCCGGTGGCCACCTCTCCGCTGTGCCGGCCGGTCCGGTGGCCCCTCTTACGCTCTGGTGATCGGCCCGGTGGCCACCTCCACGCTCTGGGGTCGGACGGGGGGCGCCCGCCTCCGCGGTCAGTCCGGGGGCACCGCCGTTGCCGTCGCCGTCCTCCGGTCGCCCTCCGCGGCCGGCGGCACTGCCGGCTCCGCCCGGGTCCGGGCCCAGTGGCAGGCGACCTGCGTCTCGGCGCCGCCGTGCAGGATCTCCAGGTCCTGGCCGCGGCACGCGTCGGCGACACCGGCGCGTTCGGCCTCGCCCCCCGCGAGGATCTGGCAGCGGGCGTGGAAGCGGCAGCCGGCGGGGATCCGGGACGGGTCCGGGGGTTCGCCGGTGAGGACGACCGGGGCGCCGGGCGCCTCCGGCAGGACGGACAGCAGGGCCTGGGTGTAGGGATGCCGCGGCGCCGTCAGCACCTGCTCCACGTCGCCCGTCTCCACGATCCGGCCGAGATACATCACCGCGACCCGGTCGGCGATGTTCCAGGCCAGCCCCAGGTCATGAGTCACCACCAGGGCGGACAGGCCGAGTTCGGTGCGCAGCCGCAGCAGCAGCGCGAGGATCTCGCCGCGCACCGACGCGTCGAGGGAGGCCACCGGTTCGTCGGCGACGAGCAGTTCGGGTTCCAGGACGAGCGCGCCCGCGATGACGACCCGCTGGCGCTGGCCGCCGGACAGTTCGTGCGGGTAACGCAGGAAGAAACGCTCGGGAGGGCGCAGCCCGGCGCGGGCGAGGGCCTCGGACACCGCGGCCCGCTCGTCACCGGTGCGGCCGTGGATGCGCAGGCCCTCGGCCACGGCGTCGTACACCGTGTGCCGCGGGTTGAGCGAGCCGCTGGGGTCCTGGAGGACCAACTGCGCCCGTCTGCGGTACGCCTTCAGGGCGCGGGCGGAGTGGTCGAGCGGCGCGCCGTCGAAGGTGACACGGCCGGAGGTCGGCGGCACCAGACCGAGCAGGGAACGGGCCAGCGTCGTCTTGCCGCAGCCCGACTCCCCGACGAGCGCCACGATCTCACCGGGCCGGATGTCGAGGTCCACCCCGTCCACGGCCCGGGCGGCCGGCGCGCCGTGCCGGCCGGGGAAGGTGACGTGCAGGCCCTCGACGCTCAGCAGCGGGCGAGTGGCAGGAGTGGTGGTCGTCATGCGGTGCTGCTCCTCACTTCCTGGTCCTGCGCGGACTGCGCGGACGCCGCGCCGCCGGGGGGCGCCTCACCGCCGCCGGCCGCCACGTGCACGCACGCGGCCCGTCGTCCCGCGCCCGCGTCCCGCAGCACCTGGTCCTGGGTCGCGCAGGCGTCCAGCGCCACCGGGCAGCGCGGATGGAACGCGCACCCGGACGGCACCGCCGCCGGGTCGGGCGGGTCGCCGGGCAGTCCGCGGGGCGCGAACCGGGAGGCGGGGTCACCGATCCTCGGGAACGCCCCCGACAGGGCCCTGCCGTACGGATGCCGGGCGTTCTCGTAGACCTGCCGGGCCGGCCCCTCCTCGACCACGCGCCCGGCGTACATCACCGCGAGCCGGTCGCAGGTGTCGGCCAGCACGGCCAGGTCGTGACTGATCATGATCAGGCCCACGTCCTGTTCGCTGACCAGCTCCTCGATCAGACGCAGGATCTGGGCCTGGATCATCACGTCGAGCGCGGTGGTGGGCTCGTCGGCGACGATCAGCCGCGGGTCGCAGGCCAGCGCCATCGCGATCATCACGCGCTGGCGCTGCCCGCCGGACAGTTCGTGTGGGTACGCGGACGCCCGCGCCGCGGGCAGACCCACCTGTTCCAGCAGCTCACCGGCCCGCTTGCGGGCGCCGGCCGGGCTCGCCCTGCGGTGCAGCAGGATCGGCTCGGCGATCTGGTCGCCGACGCGGTGCACGGCGTTCAGGGAGTGCATCGCGCCCTGGAAGACGATCGACGCCCCCGCCCAGCGCACCGCCCGCACCCGGCCCCACTTCATGGCCAGCACGTCCTCACCGTCCAGCAGGATCTGCCCGCCGGTACGGGCCCCGGCGGGCAGCAGCCGCAGCAGCGCCAGCGCCAGCGTCGACTTGCCGCAGCCGGACTCGCCCGCGATGCCGAGCTTCTCGCCCGCGCCGAGGGACAGGTCGGCCCCGCGCACGGCGGCGGCACCGCCGGGGTAGGTCACTTCCAGGTTCCGGACCTCCAGCAGGCTCAACGGGACACCCCCAGACGCGGGTTGAGCACGGCTTCCACCGCACGCCCGCACAGCGTGAACGCCAGCGCCACGACGGCGATCGCGATGCCCGGCGGCACCAGGTACCACCAGTCGCCGGAGCTGACCGCCCCGGCCTCCCGCGCGTCCTGCAGCAGGCCGCCCCAGGACACCACCGTCGGATCGCCGAGCCCGAGGAAGGCGAGCGTCGCCTCGGACAGGATCGCGGAGGAGATGATCAGGGTCGTCTGGGCGAGGACGAGGGGCATGACGTTGGGCAGCACGTGCCGGGACATGACGTGCCAGTGCCCGCCGCCGAGCGCCCTGGCGCGCTCGATGTACGGCCGTGACTCCACGGCCAGTGTCTGCGCCCGCACCAGGCGGGCGGTCGTGGGCCAGGTGGTCACGCCGATGGCCAGCACGATCGTGCCGAGGGAGCGGGACAGGACGGTCGCGAGCGCGATGGCGAGCACCAGCGTCGGCATCACCAGGAACCAGTCCGTGACCCGCATCATCACCGTGGCGTACCAGCCGCGGAAGTGCCCGGCGGTGATCCCGATGAGCGCCCCGATCGCCACCGACAGCACGGCGGCGAGCAGCCCGACCAGCAGCGAGACCCGCGAACCCCAGATCACCAGCCCCAGCAGGTTCCGTCCGAACTGGTCGGTGCCGAGCGGGAAATGACCGCTGGGGCCCTGCAACGGCCGCCCCGGGGCACCGGTGACGCTGTCCACGTCCGACCCGACGGTCAGCGGCGCGGTGAGCGCGACGAGCGCGAACAGCACCAGCGCGGCGAGACCGAACACTCCCGCGCGGTGCCTGCGGTACTCCTTCCAGAAGCGTGCGGCCGAGGCGCGGCGCCGCCGCCGCGCGAGGGCGCGCGGCCCGGGCCCCGCGGACTTCCCGGTACCGGCGGGACCGCCGGTGCTCCCCGCGGACCCGGTGCCCGCCGCGGTCCCGGTGTCCGCCGCGGTCCCATCGGCCCCCACGTGAGTCCCTTCGGCCCCGGCGGTCCCCTGGGTCACCTCAGTTCCGGGGGCCTCGTCGGTCCGGGCGTTCCCTTCGGACCCCTTGGCCCCTCCGGACCCGTCGGTCCCGTCCGGCCCGTTCGTTCCGCCGGGCTCGGCGGCTTCGGTGGTGTCGGCGGTCATCGGCCCACCCTCGGATCGAGCAGCGGATACAGCAGGTCGGCGAGGGTGTTCATCACGATCACCGCCGCGGCGAAGACGAAGAACAACCCCTGCACCAGCGGGAGGTCGGGCACGCTCAGCGCCTGGTAGAACAGCCCGCCGAGCCCCGGCCAGGAGAAGACCGTCTCGACGAGGATGACACCGGCCACGGTCCGTCCCAGGTTGACGAAGATCAGCGTGACGGTCGGCAGCAGCGCGTTCGGCACGGCGTGCCGGCGTCGTACGAGGTCGTCGCGCAGCCCCTTGGCCCGCGCGGTCGTCAGGTAGTCGCTGCCCATCTCGTCCAGCAGCGCCGACCGGGTGACCAGCAGCGTCTGCCCGTACTCGACGGCGACCAGGGTCACCACCGGCAGGATCAGGTGGTGGACGACGTCGAGGACGTAGGCGAAGCCCTCCTTGCCGCCGGACTCCATGCCCCCGGTCGGGAACAGACCCGGGACCGGGCCCACACCGACCGACAGGACGATGATGAGCAGCAGGCCCAGCCAGAAGGACGGGATCGAGTACAGCGTCAGCGCCAGCCCGGTGTGCACACGGTCGCCAAGCCCGCCGTGCCGCCATGCCGAACGGGTGCCGAGGAAGACGCCCAGCGCGGTGTACAGCACGAAGGCCGTGCCGGTGAGCAGCAGGGTGTTGGGCAGTGCTTCGGTGATCTTGTCGACGACGGGTGCCCGGAACTGGTACGACGTCCCGAGGTCGCCGGTGAGGGCCTTGCCGCAGTAGTGCGTGAACTGCTCCCACAGCGGCAGGTCGAGCCCGAACTCCCGCCGGTAGACGGCGATCTGCCCGGCCGAGACCGGACGCCCGCCGGTCATGAACTTCACCGGGTCGCCAGGGATCAGCCGGAAGAGGAAGAAACTGGTGACGAGGACGGCGAGCAGGGAGACGGCGGCCCCGGCCAGCTTGCCCGCCACGTACCGCGGATAGCCGCCGGTGAGGAGCCTGCGGGAGGCCCCGGCCGCCCGCCCCCCGTCCGCCGCCGCGAACCGCGCCGGCTCCGGTCCCGCCGGGCCGGGGACGGGGCCCCCGGCCGGCGACGATGTCGCTTCAGTGGTCATGAGCACCTGCACCTGTACACGTGGACACGGCCGCCGTCCTATTCACGGTCTTCCGCCGTCGAGCGGCGGCGCACCGCGAAGAGCACCGCGAGGCCGCCGAGGACGACGACGCCCGCCACGATCCCGATCACGACACCGGTCGAGGACGAACCGCCGGAGGAGTCACCGGAGTCGGCGGGGACGGCCGACCACCAGCTCCAGTAGCCGTCCTGCCCGTAGATGTTGCCCGCCGCGGACGGCATGGTGGTGATCGACTTGATCTGGTCCGTGCGGTAGGCCTCGACCGCGTTCGGATAGGCCATGACGTTCATGTACCCCAGGTCGTACAGGCGCGACTCCATCTGCTTGACGATGTCCGCCCGTTTGGCGGGGTCGTACTCGGCGAGCTGCCGGCCGTACAGGTCGTCGTACGTCTTGTCGCAGATGAAGTTGTCGGTGGCGCCCGTGTCCTTCGGGGTCTGCGGGCGTGCCGCGCAGGTGTGGATGGAGAGCACGAAGTCCGGGTCGGGGTTGACGGACCAGCCGTCGAAGGCGAGGTCGTACTTGCCGGCCAGCCACGGATCGGTCACGTTGTCCAGGCAGTCGAGGGTGATCCCGATGCCGAGCTTGCCCCACCACTCCTGGAGGTACTTGCCGACCGCCTTGTCGTTCGGGTCGGTGGCGTGGCACAGGACGCGGTAGTTCAGCGGCCTGCCGTCCTTGCCCACCCGCTTGCCGTCGGCGTTCTTCTGGTAACCGGCCTGGTCGAGGAGCTGCCCCGCCCTGGCCGGGTCGTAGGCCAGCTCCTGAGCGGCCGTCGGCTTGTAGAAGTACGGGGTGAAGCGCGGCGGGATGTAGCCCTGGCCCTCGACCGCGTGGCCCTGGAAGACCTTGTCGACGATCGTCTTGCGGTCCACCGCCATGAACAGCGCGTGCCGCACCCGCTCGTCCAGCAGGGACGGGTCGCCGTCACCGAACTTCGTGCCGTTCCTCGCCTGGGCGCCGGGGTTGGTGGCCAGGGCGTAGAAACGGCGGCCGGGTGCGTCGTTGACGTGGATGTTCTTGTCGCCCTGGAGGGAGGCGGCCTGGGCGGGCGTCAGCGAGGGCGAACCGGCCACGAAGGACACCTCGCCCTTGCGCAGGGCGGCGACGGCGGCGTCCTGGTCCTTGTAGTACCTGAACACCAGTTCGTCGAACTTCGGGGCGCCTCGCCAGAAGTCCTTGTTGGCCTTAAGCCGCACGTAGCTGTCCGGCTTGTAGTCCGTGAGCACGAACGGCCCGTTCCCGACGATCGGGAAGCTCTTGTCGTTGTTGAACTTCGAGAAGTCCCCGACCTTCTCCCAGACGTGCTTGGGCACGATCGGCACGTCGAGCGCGGTCATCGTGGCCTGCGGCTTCTTCAGCCGGATCACCAGCTGCGTCGGGCCGGGCGCGGTGACCTTCGCGAAGTTGCCGACGAAACTGCCGTTGGCGGTGGCGGCGCCCTGGTCGGTCATCATCTTGTTGAACGTCCACGCCGCGTCCTCGGCGGTGGCCTGCTGCCCGTCCGACCACTTGGAGTCGGTGCGGATCGTGTACGTCCAGGTCAGCTTGTCGGGCGACGACTGCCACTTGGTGGCCAGACCCGGGATGACGTGGTTGTCCTTGGGGTCGTAGTTCGTCAGGTACTCGTACATCAGCCGGTGGATGCTCGTGCTGAGCAGCCGTACCGCCAGGAAGGGGCTGAGCGAGTCGACGCTCTGCGCGACGGCGACGGTGAGCACTCTGTGGCCCTCGTCGCCCTGGTCGTCCTTCCCCGCCTGTGCCGCCTGTGCCGCTCGGGCGGCCTGGGAGCCCTGGGCGGCGCGCGACTGCGCGGCCGAGGCGGACGGCGCGGCGAGCCCGGACGCGAGGAGGAGCGCCGCGGCGCCCGCGGCGGCGAGGAACCGTGTCCTCCCCGGGCGGGGGCCGTTGCGTCCGCTGCCGTGCTGATCGTGTGTGTTCATGGCTCGGTGACCTCGCGTCGTCGCACGCGCGGGACGCTGCGCGCCCCGCGCGAGGCGGGCTTGAACAGAAGTGAACAGGCTGGAACGAGCTGTAGAGGGGCTTGAACGAGCTTGACCGGGTGACGCCGACGGAATGAAGAGTGTGTCTATCAGCGGCAGTCTGCGCGCGTCAACGGTGTGTCAAACCCCATGTGGCCTGCGGAAACAACAATCGAGCCGCGCCTTGATCCTCATTGGTGGAGACCACTGACGCCTCCCTGGTGAGAGCGTGGCGGCCGATTCCCGACGGTTCTGCGACGGTTCTGCCTGCGAACGCGCGAAGGCCCGCACCGTCGGGAGACGGCGCGGGCCTTCACACGTTCGCAGCCCGGAACCTACTGCTGCTGCGCGGGCGGGGGAGGCGGCGGGGTCTGCCCGCCGTGCGGGGCCTGCGGCGGCCCGGCCGGGGGCTGACCCGGCTGGGGCTGAGGCGGGGACTGGGGCTGCGGTTGGGGCTGACCCGGCTGGGGGTACGGCTGCCCGGGCTGCGGCGGGGGCGGGAACTGTCCCGGCTGGCCGGGGGGCACCGGCTGTCCCGGAACGCCGGGCTGGGCGCCGGGTGCGGGCGGCGCGGGGTGCTGCCCGGGCAGAGGCTGCCCGGCACCGGGCTGCGGGTACGGCTGCCCGGGCCCGGCCGGCTGTCCGTAGGGCTGTCCGGGCCCGGCCTGCGGGGGCGGGAACGGCCCGGCCTGCGCCGGATACGGCTGCTGCCCCGGCTGCCCGGCGTAGGGCTGGCCGGGGTACGGCTGCTGCCCGGGCAGGGGCTGTCCCGGCTGGGGCTGTCCGTAGGGCTGTCCGGGGACCGGCTGCCCGGGGTAGGGCTGACCGCCCGGCACGGGCGGGTACGGCAGGGGCTGACCGGGCATCGGCGGGGCCGCCACCGGGGGCGGATTCCCGTCCGACGTCCACAGGCCGTGCGCCTGCTGGTGCCGCACGAAGTCCTCGGCGACCATCGCCGCGAGGTTGAAGTACGCCTCCCGCACCTTCGGCCGCATCATGTCGAGGTCGACCTCGGCGCCGGCCGCCAGATGCTCGTCGAACGGCACCACGACGACACCCCGGCAGCGCGTCTCGAAGTGGGAGACGATGTCCTCCACCTTGATCATCTTCCCGGTCTCGCGCACACCCGAGATCACGGTGAGGGACCGCGCGACCAGATCGGCGTACCCGTGCGCGGAGAGCCAGTCCAGCGTCGTACTCGCGCTGCTGGCACCGTCGACGGACGGCGTGGAGATGATGATGAGCTGGTCGGCGAGGTCCAGCACGCCGCGCATCGCGCTGTAGAGCAGACCCGTACCGGAGTCCGTCAGGATCACCGGGTACTGGTTGCCCAGCACCTCGATCGCGCGCCGGTAGTCCTCGTCGTTGAACGTCGTGGACACGGCCGGGTCGACGTCGTTGGCGATGATCTCCAGACCGGAGGGCGCCTGCGAGGTGAACCGCCGGATGTCCATGTACGAGTTGAGGTAGGGGATCGCCTGGACCAGGTCACGGATGGTGGCCCCGGTCTCCCGCCGCACCCGGCGGCCGAGCGTGCCCGCGTCCGGGTTGGCGTCGATGGCGAGGATCTTGTCCTGCCGCTCCGTGGCGAGCGTGGACCCCAGTGCGGTGGTGGTGGTCGTCTTGCCGACACCGCCCTTGAGGCTGATGACCGCGATCCGGTAGCAGGACAGCACCGGCGTACGGATCAGCTCCAGCTTCCGCTGCCGCTCGGCCTCCTCCTTCTTCGCCCCGATCCGGAACCGTCCCGCGCCCGCCGCCGGACGCCCACTGCGCGCCTTCTGCCGCTTGTTGTTGAGCAGCCGGTCGGACGACAGCTCGACGGCCGCCGTGTAACCGAGCGGCGCGACCCCGGGGTTGGTCGGCTGCCGCTGGTCGTGCTGAACGGGCTGCGGCCACGCGGCGCCGGTGCGGGGATCGACGGGGGGCTGCTGGGCGGCGGGCGCGGGCGCCGCCGGGGGCTGCGCGCCGTCCGGCTGCGGGGGCGGCGGCGGGAAGCCGTAGCCACCGGCCTGACCGGCAGGCAGGGGCGCGCTCGGTGCGGCCGGCTGGTTCGGCGGGAAGCCGTATCCCTCGCGTGCGTCGGCCGGGGCGGGCGCGCCGGTCTGCGGGAAGCCGTACCCGCTCTGCGCCTGCTGCGGTGGCTGCGGCACGGAGGGGGCGGGGGGAGGCGGCGGGAAGCCGTATCCGGCCGGGGCGGCGGGTGCCGGGCCCGGCTGCGGTCCCGCGGGCGCGTTCCAGGCGGCGGGCGCCGGCTGCGGGGCCTGCGGGGCCTGCGGGGCCTGCGGGGGGAGCGACGGCTGGGGCTGCGCGTGCCGGTCGTCGGGAGCGCCGGCCGGGGGGTGGGACGGGCCCGGCGCGGACGGACCGGCCGCCGGCTGCGCCTGGGGCTGTCCCGGCCACTGGGCAGCCGGGGCCGGGGCGGCGGGCTGGTAGGACGGGGGAAGCGGCGGGACGGCGTGCTGCGGCGCGGGCGGCGGGCCCCACGCGGCCGGGGCGTCCTGGGGCACGGCGTCCTGCACGGGAGGCTGCACCGGCCCCGGGGCGGCACCGGTTTCCGGGGTGCTGTCGCCTGCGCCGGCGGCCTCGGGCGTGTCCGCCCCGGCGGGTGCGGCACCGCTCACCTGCTCGTCGTCCGACGCCTCCGTGTCCTCGCCGACCGTGTCACCGGCCCCGGAGGCGGTGGCGTCGGAGGCTTCGCCGGAGTGCGCCGACGGCTCGGAAGCCCCGGGACCCCCCGGAGCAGGTGCGTCCGCCGGGCCGGTGGTGCCCGTGGTGTCCGCCGTGTCCGTGCTCTGCGCGTCCGTGCCGTCGTCCGCGGTGTTCGTGGCATCCCCGGGCGCGGTGTCGTGAACCCCGGAGTGCTCCGGCGAGCGGGGGTCCGGCCCGGAGACGGCCCGGGGGACCGCCGCTTCGTCGGAACCCCCGGTGGACCGTGGCGCGGCGGCCGGGTGTCCGGCGTCGTCGGTGGCGGCCGAACCCGGGCCGTTCCCGTGCCCGGCTTCCGGACGTCCGGCGGCCTCCTCGGAGTGGCCGGCCGATGCCGCGCCGGCCGGGCGGTCCGTGACGTCCGCGGCCGCGGCAGAGGCCCCGCCCGCGGATGCCGCGGCCGCATCCGGCCGCGCCTGCGCCCCGCTCAGGCCCGTGCCGGGGGCAGCGGCGTCACCGGCCCTGCCCTCCTGCTCCGCACGCTCGCGCTGGGCGAACTCGCGTTTCAGAGCGGCGGAGGAGATCCGCACCGTCGCCCCGCTCACCAGGTCGCCGTTCCCGGGTTCCCCCGGTTCCGGCGCCGGGGGCGCGACGGGTGCCACGGGCGGCTCGGGCGCGGTGGCGGCGGAGGGGGCCCAGGCGGGCTGGAAGCCGCTCTCCGGCGGCGGTGCGGGAAGGTCGACCGGGGGCCCGACCGGCGGGGGAGGGGTGAACGGAGAGGCCGGTGCCGGTGCGGGTGCCGTCTCGTCCGCCGTACCCGACGCGTTCTGCGTGTACCAGGCCGGTGGCGCGTAGTCGATGGTGAACTCGCCCGTCGCGTCGACGGCGGACGCAGCGTCGGGCTGGTCGTCGTCGGGCGTGGCCCAGCCCCCGCGGATCCCGTCCCGATCGCTGTTCACAGTTCCTCCTGGTGTGGTCGAGCACCCTCGTGCCGTGCTGGGGCGACCGTTCGTGTCGTACGGGGTCGGTCGGAAGCGGTCCTCGGCGGAGTGGAACCGAGCCGGGCCGCCCGGCCATCCCCCGGAGCGCCGACGGCCCGGCCACGGGCTCGGTTGTGGCGCCCCGGTACCAGCCTAATCATCACAGCCGTACCGGTGGCAGCCCGTCCGGCGTCCGCCCGGGTACGCCCCGTCACACACGAGCACCCGCACACCCGTCAAGTGGGGCGAGAAGCGGTCAAATCGGCCGGTGGTGGCCCCTGGTGGCCCGGGTGGCCCTGGTGGCCGGCCGGTCACGGCCGCCCCCGCGGCTCGCGCACCCCGACGGGCCGGGGAGCGGAGGACATTCCGGCTGTTCCTGTCAAAGACCGCCGTTTGCGGGGCAGTTCAGTCCATGCGGCGGGCGGTGCCCAGCAGACCGATCTCGGGGTCGGTCGGCTGCGTCATCACGTACTGCCGGTCGCGGTCGGCGCACCACAGCGTCACACCGTCGGGGAGCGTGGGAAGGGAGTCCACGTCGGCCCGCGGCAGCGCCATGGTCCGGCCCAGCTCGGCGGCCTCGTCCGGGGAGATCCGCTGGACGCCGACGAGCCGTGCCTGCCGGATCAGCCGGGGGGCCACCGGGCTCAGGTACGGAAGCAGGGTCACCACCGACTGCCAGGGACCGGAGACGACCCGGCCGCGCGGCGGCCGCATGCCGCAGTCCCGGACCAGCAGGACGGGTGTACCGGCCGACGCGCCCTGCGGGGGCACCCGGCCGACCTCGTGGACCGCCAGGCCGTTCTGCCCGCCGCCCATGGCGTGCACCATCTGCATCCATGCCTGGGCCCGGCCGGTCTCCACCGCGACGCGTGCCCCGGTGGCCGCCGCCCGCAGGGCCAGGACCTGCGCCGTCCACAGGCTCCCGATGAGGACGACGTCGTACGGCGTCGGGCTGCTGAGTCCCAGGACCGCGGGCCTGCCCTCGGCGTCCACCCCGATGACGACGCCGTCGTCCCCGATGGGCAGCGCCAGCGTGTCCAGTTGGTCCGTGGGCAGCGTGTGCCGTCCGTGCCGCGGACCGATCAGTCCGAGGCCGGTGCGCAGCCGCCCGCGCAGCCGTCCGGCCACCGGGGAGGAAGGCGTGACCGCGAGGGTGCCCGTCCGGGGGTCCGTCATCGTCACCGGGTACCTCCGAGGGGGAGCGTGGCGAGCATGGCGGGCGCCTGCTCCCGGTCCAGGCGGGCCAGGCCGGCCCCGGCGTGCCGGGCGGCGTCCTCCAGGCTCCGCCGGGCGGCGGCGAGTTCGTCGTCGCCGCGGCCGGTCACCCTCACGTGCGCGCACAGGTCCGTCTGCTGCCGGTCGCCACCGGACAGGGTGAGACTGAACGTCGTGGCGAACGCCGGCACGCTGGTGAGGGAAGCCACGAGCTGCGGCAAGGAGGCGGCGCCCGGACCCAGTTGGGGCCAGCGCCGCACCCAGTACGTGGTGTGCCTGCGGTTGTCGCAGCGCCAGCTGCGGCCGGTCTCCTCCGTGCGCCGCTCGCGCGCCTCGGTCCGTCCCGCCTCCGCCGTCACCAGCGGATTGGCGCACGCCGAGGTGGCCAGCGCCGCGATCAGCTCCTCCTCGTCGAGCACCGTGGTGCGGAACCCCGCACCCGTGAGCCGGCTGGCGAGGTGGTCCGCGACGCGTGCGAGGCACTTCTGCGCTCCCGCCAGGGCGCCGCCGCGGGCCGCCACCGCCTCCCGGCACAGCTCGGGATCCAGTTTCAGGGCGATCCAGGTGATGCGCGCCGCCGGTGCCCCGGTCTGTGCCTGCAACGGCGCGTAGTTGGTCACCGCCACCGAGTGCTGGGGCAGGTGGAGGGCCGGTGCGGGCCGTGTGTGCAGCACGATCTGCGCCGACTCCAGCCGGATGCCGTCCACCTCCAGGGCGTCGCGGACCAGCGCGACCGGGAGCGGCTGCCGTCCTCGCTCCGACCGCACCGCGGTGACCTCGGCCTCCACCTGCACCACCGCGCTGAGGAAGGTGCCGTCCCCGGCCATCCCGACCTGCCGCCGGTCCCGGCCGCCGTAGGAGCAGGTCCGCAGGCCGGGATCGCACTCGACCGCGGGAGCCAGCCCCGGCTCGGTGCCGTCCGGCACCAGGGTGCTCGCCGCCCGCCGCTGACGGGCCCGCAGCGCACGCACGGTGGCGAGCCATTCGGGCAGTGAACGTCCCCGCCGGCGCACGAAGGCGACCAGCGCGAGCAGTACGGCCACGACGGCCGCCGGCGCCAGGGCCAGCGGCCCGGCGGCCCAGCCCGCGAGCAGGAGGCCGGCCGCGACTTCCAGAAGGACGAGTCGTTGCAGCCGGAACGCCCGGCTCCGGCCCCGGCGTGTCCGCAGTTGCACCGGGGCCGCCACCGAGGAGGTCACCGGCCGGCCCGCCGGCGCCGCCGGAACCGGTGCCGGCACACCCGCCCTGCCCGCCCCGCCACGGGAGCGCACCCGCGTCCCGGAAGCCATCACCGCATCCCCCCGTCATGCTCGCGACGCGCACGTGTTCCCGCACCGCACAAGGCCCTTGAAGGCCCCGGTACCCTACCTGCTCCACAAGTCCCCGCGGACACCAGGCATAGTAGGGGCTCGGTCCGGCGACGAGGGGCGGGGACGGACCCGCCCCCCGGGTACGGCGCAGGGGAAAACGGGGAGAGACACGCACAGATGGCATCTCGGCGGGACCAGCTCAACGCCTACACCTTCGCGAAGCGCCGCATGCTCGCCTCGTTCGTCCGGTCGGCGCCGGGCGGCTCCGAGGAGGGCGCGCCGAAGCCGCTGCGCGCGGTGGTGCCCAGCGTGATCACGGGCGTGGTCGTGATGGCGGTCTTCGGCGCCTGGGGGATGTTCAAGCCGACCGCGCCGCAGGGCTGGGGCACCCCCAACGCCAAGGTCATCGTCGCCGACCGGTCCACCACCCGGTACGTCGTGCTGAAGACCGGCGGCAAGGCGCAGCTGCACCCCGTCCTGAACATGGCCTCCGCCAAACTCCTCCTCGACCCGGGACAGGGCCAGGTCGTCACCGTGGCCGAGTCCGTCCTCGACAGCGGCGAGGTCCCGCACGGCGTCACCATCGGAATCCCCTACGCCCCCGACCGGCTGCCGTCCGCGCAGCAGGCCGGCGCGGCCAAGCGCTGGATGGTGTGCGAGCGGCCCAGCGCCGGCGGCCGGTCCATCCGGAAGGCCGCGCTCGTCCTGGACCGGCGCGACATGGGGCGCAGCGAGGGCAGGCAGCGGCTGCGCGGCGGCGAGCTGCTCTACGTCATGGACCCGGACAAGAACCGCTACGTCGTGGACGCGGGCGGTACGGCCTATCCGCTGGGCGCGGACGACGAGTTGCTGCTGCGCACCGTGGTCGGTTCGGGCCGCGAGCCCGAACGGGTCTCCGGGGAATGGCTGGCCACCCTGCACCGCGGTGACCGGATCACGTTCCCGAGGATCGACGGCGCTCCCGGTGCCCCGGCCCACGCCCCCGGCCAGCTCGACGCGTCGGTCAACAGGGTCGGCATGGTCCTCAAGGCGTTCGACGCCAACCAGGAGCGGTACTACGTCGTCCTGCCCGGCCGGGTCGCGCCCGTCTCCGACTTCGTCGCCCAGCTCCTCCTCTACAGCCGGGACCTGGCGCGGCTGGGACAGGCCGGTCACGCCCGGGAGATGAGCCCCGGCGCCCTGGTGCCCGGCGGCGCCTTCGGTGCGGAGCACACCTGGCCGTCCGCGGTGCCCGTCGCCGTCAACGAGGCGTCCGAGAGGGCGGGCAGCCGCAGCACCGTCTGCAACGTGCTGCGCGGTGTCTCCGCCGACGGCGGCACGACCCTCAGCACCTGGGCCGGAACGGACTTTCCCGCGCCGCTTCCCATCGGATCGGCCAGCGCCTACGTCACCCCCGGATCCGGTCAGCTCTACCGCCAGTTCCAGGGCAACGCCACCAAGGCCGGCCCTGTCTTCCTGGTCACGGACACAGGGCTGCGCTACGTACTGCAGTCCAACTCGGACAGCGCCACGAGTGACGCGGGCATCGGCATGACCGACAAGGAGAGGAAGGAGCTGGCCCAGGAGGCCCAGCAGGCGCAGACCCGCCTGGGCTACGCCGGGGTGAGCCCCGCGCCGGTCCCCGCCGCGTGGTCCGAGTTCCTGCCCACCGGCCCGCGTCTGTCGACGGCCGCCGCACGCCAGCCGCAGGGCTCCTAGAGAGGAAGTCGAAGAGCATGCCTCGCGCGTTCGCCTCCCCCTTCCCGCGGGCGGCGGCGGTGACGGCCGCCGGCCTGGCCGTGGCCGTGACCGTCGCCGTTCCCGCTGCCGCCGGCGACTCCTTCTCCGACCAGTGCACGTTCCCCAGCAGACAGGTCTACGAGGGGCGGCCATGGGCCCTGCAGCGGGTCAACCTGGACCAGTTGTGGAGCCGGTCGCGTGGCAAGGGCGTCCGCGTGGCGGTGATCGACACCGGCGTCGACGTGAAGAACCGGCAGCTCGCCCACGCGGTCGACGCGAAGAGCGGCAAGAACTTCCTGCCCTCCGAGGACGACAAGGGCAAGAAGGTGGAGGGCGCCGGGACGCCCGCCACGACGGACACGGTCGGCCACGGCACCAAGGTCGCCGGGATCATCGCCGCCCGGCCCATGAAGGGCAGCGGCTTCGCCGGCCTGGCCCCCGAGGCCACCGTCATCCCGCTGAAGCAGAACGACGCCGAGGGGCACGGCACGGCCCGGACGCTGGCCGACGCGGTCCGCTACGCCATCGCCGCCAAGGCCGACGTCATCAACATCTCCCAGGACACCTCGAACGCGGTCGCACCGGCCCCCGCGCTGCGGGAGGCGATCGACGCCGCACTCGGCGCCGGGATCGTCGTGGTGGCCTCCGCGGGCAACGACGGCATGGGCGGCAACGTCAAGAAGACGTACCCGGCCTCCTACGAAGGAGTGCTCGCGGTGGCGGCCTCCGACCGCAACAACGAACGCGCCGCCTTCTCCCAGTCCGGCGACTTCGTCGGCGTGGCCGCCCCCGGCGTCGACATGATCTCGACCGTGCCGCAGGGCGGCCAGTGCGTCGACAACGGCACCAGCTTCTCCGCGCCCTACGTGGCCGGTGTGGCGGCGCTGATCAAGGCCAGGCACCCGGACTGGACCGCGCGCGAGGTGGTCGCGCAGATCGAGCAGACCGCGGAGCGGACCATCGCCGGCCACGACCGCCTCGTCGGCTGGGGCGTGGTGGACCCGGTCCGTGCGCTGACCGAGGACGACCACCCGGTCGAGTCCCCCGACCCGCACGACGGACTCACCCGGGCGCAGGCCCCCACCCCCGCGCGTCTCCGGCTCGGCGAGAGTGCCGACGAACGCAACACCCGCCTCGCCGTGTACGTGGCCCTCGGCGCCGGGGTCCTGGTGGCCGCGCTCGGCGGCACCGCCGTGGCGGTGCGGGACGCGCGCCGAAGGGCGCGCCGCGTCGCGCGTGCCCGCTGAGCGGCGGCGCGCCGCCGCGATCCCGCGCGCACCGGCGCGGTTGAGTACGCGTACTCAGGACCAGGAACGGGCGGGCGCATAGGGTCGACAGGCACCGCGGTCAAGGCAGTTGGGCCCCTGACTGCCGGTGACTAGAGTGAACGGTGCTGTGAGCCGGAACGTCGGCAGGGCGCCGTCGCCCCTCGGGGCGGGGGCCACGGGGAAGGGGGACGTCCGGTGCTCCTGAACCGGTACGACGCGCTTCCCGGGCGCGCCGGAACGCGGACGACACACGTCCACGAATGACGAGAAGGAGCAGGAACATGGCGGACGGCCGGAAGCTCGACAGTGGCGAGGCCATCAGGCTCGAACAGTCCATCGTCCATCGGTACGAGTCGATCCAGGGGCAGCTCCGCCGCCTCCAGGGGACGATCGACATGATCGAGAACAACTGGACGGGACAGGGCGCGGGGGCCTTCAACGCCAAGCAGACGGAGATCAACGACCACGTGGTCGCGCTCGGGCAGATGCTCGAGAAGGTCCTTGACGGTGTCAACATCAACCGCAAGGACAAGGAGAAGCTCGAGGACGAACTGCACGGCCGGATCCGGCAGATCGACGTCCAGGACCTGGGCGGCAAGACCTCGGCCCTCAGCAGCTACTGAGCCGTGCCGTTCCCGCTCCGTGGCGAGCGGACCGATCCGACCGAAGAGACGGGACCACCATGACGAACGTCCACAACCGGGACCTCGCCGTCAAGTACGGCGTCCTCGACGCGCTGACCACCGAACTCGGCGGCATCGCCAAGAAGTTCGAGGAGGACATCAAGGCGCTCCAGGCCGACGTGCAGAAGATCGCCGAGGGCTGGGGCGGTGAGGCCTACGAGGCCTTCACCAAGCAGCACAAGAAGTGGGACATGCACGCCAACGGCATCCACCAGGCGCTGCTGACCATCGGTCACCGCATCCACGAGGCCGGCGGTGACTACCGCGCCGGTGACCTCAAGGGAGCGAGCTACTTCGAGTGAGCAGGGCCGGACGGCCGTAGGGCAGCGGGGTGGGCGCGCACGGGAGGCGCCCACCCCGCTGCGTTGTGCTCAGTGCCGCTCGGGCACCAGCCCCGTCTGCACCAGCGGCCTGCCCCGCCGCCGTGACACGAAGACCCCCCGGCCCACCGGCATCGGCCGCGGCCTGACCCCGCCGAGCAGATCGCCCTCACTGGGATCACCGGCGAGCACCACGCCCTGGGCCCCCAGTTCCGTCATCCGCTGCATGAAGGACTCGTACGAGGCACGCCCCGCCCCCGCCGTCGAGCGCGCGATGATGAACCGCACGCCCACGTCCCGGGCGAACGGAAGCAGCTCGGTCAGGCCCCCCAGCGGGTTGCCGCTCGACGTGGAGACCAGGTCGTAGTCGTCCACGACGACGTACACCGTCGGCCCGCGCCACCAGCTCCGCTCACGCAGCTGCTGCGCCGTCACCTCCGCCGTGGGCGTGCGCCGCTGCATCAGGTCGGCCAGCGCGGCCATGTGGTGCTCCATGCTGTTGGACATCGGGATGTACTCCGCCAGATGGGAGGCGGGGGTGACGTCCAGCAGCGTGCGCCGGTTGTCGACGACGAAGAACTTGCACTCGTCACCGGAATAGCGCTCCGTCAGCTGCTTGATCAGCAGCCGCAGCAGGTTGGACTTCCCGGACTCGCTCTCGCCGAACACGAGGAAGAACGGGTCCTGTTCGAAGTCGACGAACACCGGTTCCAGGTTGTCCTCGTCGAGGGCGAAGGCGACTCCGCGCTGCGGGAAGCGGTCACCCGCGGGCAGTTCACCCGCCGGCAGCTCACGCGGCAGCAGGCGCACGCCGGGCGCCCCCGGCTCCTGCCAGTGCCGGGACACCTCCGCCGCCAGCGCCTGGGTGGCCGCGGCGAGGTCCCTGTCGGAGGCCAGGCCGTCGATGCGCGGCACCGCCGCCATGAAGTGCAGCTTCTGCGGGGACACACCGCGCCCCGGCACGCCCGCCGGGACGTTGGCCGCCACCTTCCGGTCGATCTCGGAGTCCATCGTGTCACCGAGGCGCAGTTCCAGGCGGTTCATCAGGTGGTCCTTGATGTTCGCCCGGACCTCCATCGAGCGCGACGCGGTGAGGATCACGTGGATGCCGTAGCCCAGACCGCGCGCCGCGATGTCCAGGACGACCGCCTCCAGCGCCTCGTAGTCGGTGCGGAAGCTGCCCCAGCCGTCGACGACCAGGAAGACATCGCCCCACGGCTGGTCGGTGACGGAGATCTCGCCCCGCGCCCGGCGGGCACGGAAGTCCGCGATCGACGCGATGCCCGACGAGCGGAAGTACTCCTCGCGGCGGGTCATCACGCCGTACACCTCGGCGACCGTCCGCCGCACCTTCTCCGGGTCGAGCCGCGAGGCGACCCCGCCCACGTGCGGCAGTCCGGCCACCGCCGCCATGCCGCCGCCACCGAAGTCCAGCCCGTAGAACTGGACCTCGTGGGGCGTGTGCGTCAGGGCGAACGCGGCGATCAGCGAGCGCAGCAGCGTCGACTTGCCCGACTGCGGACCGCCGACGATCTGCATGTGGCCCGCCGCACCGGAGAAGTCCACCCACAGCGGGTCACGGCGCTGCTCGTACGGCTTGTCGACCAGGCCGACGGGCACCACGAGCCGTCCCGCGCCCTCGTACCCCGGCTGGGTCAGACCGCGGCCCCGCACCGCGGTGAGGCCGGGCAGCAGCCCGTCCAGCGCCGGAGGGCTGTCCAGCGGCGGCAGCCACACCTGGTGGGCCGCCGGCCCCTGGGCCTCCAGCCGGCGCACGATCACGTCGAGCACCGTGTCCGCGAGCGCCTCGTCCACCTCGGGGCCCGTCCCCGCCCGCGGCCGCGGCACCGGCGCGTACCGCACGGGCACCTCCGCGGCGGTGAAGAGCACCGGCCGCCGGTCCACGGGCAGCGGCCCGCCGGCCACGGGCGGGTGCTGCGCGCCCGAGCGGTACGCGCCGGACACGTAGGCCGCCTTGAACCGCACCATCTCGTCGGTCCCGAACTTCAGGAAACCCGAGCCGGGGACGTTGGGCAGCTCGTACGCGTCCGGCACGCCCAGCGCGGCGCGGGACTCGGCAGCGGAGAAGGTCCGCAGGCCGATCCGGTAGGACAGGTAGGTCTCCAGGCCGCGCAGCCGGCCCTCCTCCAGGCGCTGCGAGGCGAGCAGCAGATGGACCCCCAGCGAGCGGCCGATGCGTCCGATCTGCACGAACATCTCGATGAAGTCGGGCTTCGCGGTGAGCAGTTCGCTGAACTCGTCGATCACCAGGACCAGTGAGGGGATCGGCTGGAGCGGGGCGCCCGCGGCGCGGGCCTTCTCGTAGTCGTGGATGTTGGCGTAGTTCCCCGCGTCGCGCAGCATCTCCTGGCGGCGGTTGAGCTCGCCGCGGATGGAGTCGCCCATGCGGTCCACCAGGGTCAGGTCGTCCGCGAGGTTCGTGATCACGGCGGCCACGTGCGGCATCTGGGCCATGCCGGCGAAGGTCGCGCCGCCCTTGAAGTCCGCGAGGACGAAGTTCAGCGTCTCCGAGGAGTGGGTGACGGCCAGGCCCAGCACGAGGGTGCGCAGCAGCTCCGACTTGCCCGAACCGGTGGCGCCCACGCACAGGCCGTGCGGGCCCATGCCCTCCTGCGCGGCCTCCTTGAGGTCCAGCATCACCGGGCGGCCGTCCTCACCGACACCGATCGGTACCCGCAGCCGTTCGGCCAGCGCCCGGGGCCGCCAGGTCCGCCGGGTGTCGACGGAGGCCGCGTCACCGAGACCCAGCAGGTCCGTGAACTCCAGGTTGGCCAGCAGTGGTTCGTCGTCGTCCCGCCCGGCCGCCATCCGCAACGGCGCCAGCTGCCGGGCCAGGGCCTCCGCGGACTCGTAGGAGAGCGCGTCGGCCGTCCCCTCGTACACGGAGCCGTCCGGCGATTCCAGGCGCAGCGAGCCGCCGCCCACGACGACGGAGAGATCACCCGGCGCACGGGCCGGCTCGCCCGGGGCCACCTCGACGACCGTGACCCCTTGCAGGCCCTCGGGGCCCGCGAGGACGCAGTCCGCGGGCAGCGACAGGCCGTCCACGAAGACGACGATGTGCGGTTCGTCGGGCAGCGGTGCCGCGTTCGGATGGAAGCGGGGGCGTCCGGTGAGCCGGGCGGAGAGCAGCTCCTCCAGCTCGCGGCCGTCCCCGCTGATCAGCCGGCGGCTGCCCGCGCCGTCGACGGCACCGGCCGCCTGGGCGTGCGGCAGCCACTTGGCCCACTCCCAGTGCGCCGGCGCGTCCCCGCCCGCCGCCACGGCGAGGACGAGGTCCTGCGGTGAGTGCAGGGCGGCGAGCGAGGCGGCCAGCGCCCGCGCCGAGGAACGCACCGCCTGGGGTTCGCCGCTGAGGGTGACGTGGTGGAAGGCCCGCAGGGAGATCGCCATCGGCAGGTCGTCCAGCGTGCCGTGGACGGCCAGGAAGCGCCGCAGCGCGCCCGCCGTCAACGGCTCCAGCTGCTCCACCGGGGCGGTCTCCGGGGCGACCAGGGCGGTGGCGAGCGCCTGCGGGCCCAGACCGACGCGGATCTGCGCGAAGTCCTCGTCGCCCGGCCGCCGTTCCCACACCCGGCTGCCCTCGGCGACCAGCGCCCACAACTGGTCGGGGGAGGGGTGGAGGTAGTACTGCGCGTCGCGCTGTGCGCGCGCGGTGTCCAGGGCGGCGCGCCGGGTCTGCGCGAGGTAGCTCAGGTAGTCGCGGCGCAGGTCCGCCAGCTGGCCCTGGGAGCCGCGCCGGAAACGCACCACCATCGCGACGGACATCGCCACCGTCGAGGCGATCATCACCATGCCCATGATCTTCATGAACGGCTGGCCGTTGGTGAAGAAGAACACCACCGAGCCGCCCATGCCCAGCGTGGGCAGCAACTGCATCAGGACGCTCTCCTGGTGCCCTCGCGGCAGTTCGGGCGGAGGCTGCAGGAAGACTTCCTCCGTGGGCACTTCGGACGGCAGCGCCCTCGGCGGGCGCTTGACGACGATGTGGCTCACTGCTCACCAATTCCCATGCCGGGCCCGAGGGTCCCGTCCGCCACCCCGTGTCAGGCGGACGCCGTCATCCCGAGCCGGGAGACGCAGGCCGCCGCGTGATCCTACTGACTTCGCCGGGCACCAAGGGGCGGTAGGGTGCCGGGGGTTCGCGTGAGCACACGCGTGACCGGTCGGAAAACGGGGGCATTCCATGGCATGTGGAGCGGTGTGCCGTCCCGCCGACGGGCCCCGCGGAGCCCTTCCGCCGCACCCCGCGCCTCGCCGGAGCCGCGGACCGGACAGCGCGCCGCGGGTCCTTCACACCACTGACGCAGATTCATCACCGAGGGGGAGCAGCAGGTGAGCATGACGGCCTCCGCGACAGCCGGCGGGGCGGCCGGCCCCGGCACGGGTGTGCCCGCCGGGACCGGGACCGGGCTCGGTTTCTGCCGGGTCACCATCGTCGCGCCCGACAGCCGGATCGACGTGGCCCTGCCCGACGACATCCCGGTCGCCGACATCCACCCGGAGATTCTCAGGCTCTCCCGGCAGAGCCCCGCCGAGGGCGCACCCGTCGGCTACCACCTCGTCCGCAGGGACGGCACGGTCCTCGACAGCTCCCGTTCGTTCGCCGCCCAGCGCATTCTCGACGGCGAACTGCTCACCCTGCGGCCCTTCTCCGACTCCCTGCCCCCCGCTGTCTTCGACGACGTGTCCGATGCCGTCGCCTCCGCGGTGACCCGCGACCACACCCTGTGGAGCGGTGACCTGACGCGGGCCGCCGGGCTCGTCGGCGGGGGCGTGCTGCCCGCCCTGCTCGCCTTCGTCGCCTGGTCCGCCGACCCGCGCCACGACATGCACAGCCTCCCGGGCGTCCTCGCGGCGGTGGCAGGGGTGCTCCTGCTCGTGCTCGCCTGCGTACGCGCCCGCGTGTACGACGACCGCGCCTCGGCCGTCGCCCTGGGGCTGGGCGCCCTGCCCAACGCCGGCGTCGCGGGGTCGGGGCTGCTGCCGCTCGCCGACGGCCAGGGCATCGGGAAGCTGCAGTTCCTCCTGGCCTGCGTCGCCGTCCTGCTGGCCTCGGTGGTCCTCACCCTGTGCGCGCCGAGCGGGGACGGGCCCTTCGTCGCGTTCGTCCTAGCGGGCGCCATCAGCTCCCTCGCGGTGTTCGCGGCGATCCTCGCGCACTGGACGCCGTCGGAGACCGCGGCGCTCTGCGCGCCGGCCGCCGTCGGGGCCCTGGCCTTCCTGCCGGGCATGGCGATGCGCTTCGCCCGGCTGCCCATCGGCTTCGATCCGCCGGACACCGCCCCGCGTCCCGCCTACGGCACGGATGCCACGGACCCCGAACCGGTCGACGCCGAGCGGATCGCCGCCCAGGCACGCCGCGGCCACGAACTCCTCGTCGGCCTGGTCGGCGGCTGCGCGGTCACCGCCGTCGGGGCGTCGGCGGTGCTCGGCTTCTCGCACGACGCATGGGCCCAACTGCTCGCCCTGGCCACCGGGCTCGCCCTGCTGACGCGGGCGCAGCTCTTCCGTTACACCGCCCAGGTCGCCCCGGTGCTGGCCGCGGGGCTCGGCGCGCTCGTCCTGCTCGGCCTGGGACTCGCGCTCGACCCGCCGCGCGCGGTCGTCACCGCGGCCCTGCGCGGCGACCGCGGCGACCTCGACATCAGGACCGTCTGGCTCGTCGCGGCGATCGCGGCGGCGGCCGCCCTCGTCACCGCGATCGGCCTCATCGTGCCGCGCAGCGGACTCAGCCCGTTCTGGGGCCGCTTCATGGAGATCGCCGAGGGCTTCGTCCTGCTGACACTGGTGCCCCTGGCCCTCGCCGTCTTCGACGTGTACGCGACCGTCCGGTCGATGACCAGCTGACCCGGCCGCCCGGCGGTGCGGCACGCGCGCGTGCCGCACCCGCTGCTCCGTGCCCGCACGCCCGCGCCGCCCTCCCGGGGCGGCCGGCCGCCCCGGGCGCAGGCCCACCCCGCACGAAGGGATCTCCTCGCGTGAGCTTCGGCCCACCACCGTCCGCCTACACCCAGTCCGCCCTGGCCGCGGACCAGAACCGCAGACGCCGCCGCATCCGGATGCTGGGAGCCGTGGCCGTCGTCGTGGCCGCCGCTGTCGGCGTCGGCGGCTGGATCCTGTCGTCCACGGGGGACGACGGGGCATCCGCCGACCCGAAGCCGTCGGCCACCGCGCAGAGCCCGGACGACATCCGGGAGCTGACGGAGAAGACCCCGGCCTCCCCCGAAGGCCGGCTGCTGGTCGAGTACAGGGAGGGCAACCTCGCCAAGACGGTCAAGGGCGACCCCCGGTACGCGCCGGGCACCTGGGCCACGGACAAGGTGCTCGCCAAGGGCATGGCCGACCGGATCGAGGGTCTCACCACCGCGGCCACCGGCCCGGAGAAGGCCTGGACCCTGCATCTCGAGGGCCATCTCTGCGCCACCAGCAAGCACATCACCGCGGACGGCCGTACCGCGGTCGTCGTCCAGCCCAAGAAGTCCGGCACCACCGCGGCGCAACGGGGTGTGTGCGACGAGGTGGTGTTCTTCGACGTGAACACCGGCAAGAAGCTGTGGCAGGCGAAGATGCCCTCGGCCACCTCCGCCTTCGTGACCAACACGAACCTGACCATGACCAAGGGCGTCGTCGCCGTCGCCTGGGGCGGCGGTTCGGTGGCCTACGACATGAAGAGCGGCAAGCAGCTCTGGAACAGCACGACGGTCTCCGCCTGCGAGGACAACGGCTTCGCGGGCGGCCGGGCCCTGCTGGTCCTGGAAGAGTGCGGCGCCCAGTCGCCCGACCCCACCTACCGGGTCGAGAAGCTGGACCCGCGTACCGGAAAGCCCCTGTGGACGTACAAGGTGGCGAACGGGGTCGAGGACGTCTACCTGCCCTCCTCCGACCCGCCGGTGCTCGCCGTCGCCGCCGGCGACAGCTCGGTGACCGACCTGATCACACTCGACGACGCCGGCAAGCGCCTGGCCACCATCTCCCTCACCGGCTACGACCCCAAGTGCGGCGAACGTGACTTCGGCGCCGGTTTCTTCGGGACGGTGGAGTACTGCGACGGCGTGGTCGTCGGACGCCACCAGGTGTACGTGGTCAGCAAGGAGACCACCGAGCTGCGCCAGGCGGCCAACTGGATCGTGGCCTTCGACGTCACGACCGGGAAGGCGGGCCGCAAGCTGGACGCCCGGCCCTCCCAGCCGCTCACCCCGCTGCAGGCCAGTGGGGACGGCCTGCTGGTGTTCCGGCGCAGCTACTCCGAGGTCGAGCCGTCCTCGGTCGTCACGTGGGACCCGCGCACCGGCAAGGAGACACCGTTCCTCCTCTTCGGGTTCCCGGCGGACGACGAGGGAGACTTCGCCGACATCGAGCACTCGGACATCCTGGTCGCGCAGGGCCGGGTCTACTTCGCCAAGCGTGAGCTGACCGCCGACGACAAGCACCCCACCTACCCGGTGGACGCCGTCCTCGGCATCGGCAGCGCGGCCGCGCAGCACTGACCGGCCCCACCGGACAGGGGGAGGGGCGGCACGCAACCCCGCGCCGCCCCTCCCCGTCCGTCGGCCGGACCGCTACTCCGCCGCCGCCTCGAGCCCCCCGTTGTGCTCGGCCGGCTCCAGATCGAACTCGCCGTCGCGTGCGCCGAGCACGAACGCCCGCCACTCCGCCTCCGTGTAACGCAGCACCGTGTCGTGGTCGAGGGAGGACCGCATGGCCACGGCGCCGTCGGGCAGGTAGGCGATCTCGACGCGCTCCTCGTGCTGCTCCGTGCCCGGCGCGCAGTGCCACTCCACGCCGGAGATGTCGAGCGCGTACAGTTCGTCGCGCTCGCGCTCCTTGCGTGCCTTGATCTCCGCTTCCGTCTCCGCCATCTCGCAGCGACCCCTTCCCGACGTACGTACACGGTGCCAGCGCTCACCCTAGTGGCCGGGGCGCGCGGCGCGGGGCGTTCGGGAAACCGGGTGAAGGACGGCCGCCACCGCCTGGTAACCTGGTCGACGGCCGTTTGTGTACGCACCCCCGGCGCCGTTGCAGGCAACCCTGCGGGCCCTGGAGATCGCGCCCAGCGGACCCCGCCTCCCGAGTCACGGAAGCTCCCCAGAGACACAGAGCTGGGGCACTCGGTGGCCACTTGCAGACCATGAGGAGTACGCGTGTCGCTCGACGCCGCTACGAAGAAGCAGATCATCGGCGAGTTCGGTGCCAAGGAGGGTGACACCGGCTCCCCCGAGGTCCAGGTCGCCCTGCTGTCCCGTCGGATCTCCGACCTGACCGAGCACCTCAAGACCCACAAGCACGACCACCACTCCCGTCGTGGCCTGCTGATCCTGGTCGGTCAGCGCCGTCGCCTGCTGCAGTACCTGGCGAAGAAGGACATCCAGCGCTTCCGTGCGCTGGTCGACCGCCTCGGCATCCGCCGCGGTGCGGCGGGCGCCAAGTAGGACGCCGTGAAGGGAGCGGTTCCCGGTCAGGATCGGGGGCCGCTCCCTTTGCCGTACGTGCGGCGGGACTCGCCGTGGGTACGGAGAACTCCGCCGGATGTGCGGAAACGTGCGGAGTGTCACTCACGCTTTGTAGTGTGGTAGCACGACGCACGACGTACCGCACGGAACGCGGTACGGAACAGTACGCATACGCGTGCGAAAGCGCGGTACGAATCCGTACACGCGCCCAGCACGCACACAGAACGAGGAGGAGCGCACCTCGCCGCCGCCGGTCCTCGGTAGTGGCCCCCGGGCGATGTGAGCCCCGGGTGCTTCGATCGAAGACCGGCCCGCACCAGACGGAGCGCTTCTCCGCCACCGTCCCCCCGCCACACGGGCGAGGCGGGACGAAAGACGACAAGTAACGGAGAAAACGCTGGTGGAGAACGAGACCCACTACGCCGAAGCCGTCATCGACAACGGTTCCTTCGGCACCCGCACCATCCGCTTCGAGACGGGCCGCCTGGCCAAGCAGGCCGCCGGCTCCGCCGTGGCCTACCTGGACGACGACACCATGGTGCTGTCGGCGACCACCGCCTCGAAGAACCCCAAGG
The DNA here is from genome assembly GCF_059731885.1 of Streptomyces sp. Xyl84. NCBI lineage: Bacteria > Bacillati > Actinomycetota > Actinomycetes > Kitasatosporales > Streptomycetaceae > Streptomyces > Streptomyces sp. Xyl84. Next base: position 1,988,032 of record NZ_AP029182.1, on the reverse strand, counting down.
ACCAGCTCGACTTCTTCCCCCTCACGGTGGACGTCGAGGAGCGGATGTACGCCGCCGGCAAGATCCCCGGCAGCTTCTTCCGCCGCGAGGGCCGGCCCAGCGAGGACGCGATCCTCACCTGCCGCCTGATCGACCGGCCGCTGCGCCCGTCCTTCAAGAAGGGCCTGCGCAACGAGATCCAGGTCGTGTGCACGGTCATGGCGCTCAACCCCGACCACCTGTACGACGTGGTCGCGATCAACGCCGCCTCCGCCTCGACGCAGCTGGCCGGCCTGCCCTTCTCCGGCCCGATCGGCGGCGTCCGCGTCGCGCTGATCAACGGCCAGTGGGTCGCGTTCCCGACCCACAGCGAGCTGGAGGACGCCGTCTTCGACATGGTCGTCGCCGGCCGCGTCCTGGAGGACGGCGACGTCGCGATCATGATGGTCGAGGCCGAGGCCACCGAGAAGACCATCCAGCTGGTCGAGGGCGGCTCCGAGGCCCCCACCGAGGAGGTCGTCGCCGCCGGTCTGGAGGCCGCGAAGCCCTTCATCAAGGTGCTGTGCAAGGCCCAGTCGGACCTCGCCGCCAAGGCCGCCAAGCCCACCGGCGAGTTCCCGATCTTCCTCGACTACCAGGACGACGTCCTGGAGGCGCTCACCGGTGCCGTCCGCCCCGAGCTGGCCCAGGCGCTCACCATCGCCGGCAAGCAGGAGCGCGAGGCCGAGCTGGACCGCGTCAAGGGCCTGGCCGCCGAGAAGCTGCTGCCCGAGTTCGAGGGCCGCGAGAAGGAGATCTCCGCCGCGTACCGCGCGCTGACCAAGCAGCTGGTCCGCGAGCGCGTCATCAAGGAGAAGAAGCGCATCGACGGCCGCGGCGTCACGGACATCCGTACGCTCGCCGCCGAGGTCGAGGCCATCCCGCGGGTGCACGGCTCGGCGCTGTTCGAGCGTGGCGAGACCCAGATCCTGGGCGTCACCACCCTCAACATGCTCCGCATGGAGCAGCAGCTGGACACCCTCTCCCCGGTGACCCGCAAGCGCTACATGCACAACTACAACTTCCCGCCGTACTCCACCGGTGAGACCGGCCGCGTCGGCTCCCCCAAGCGCCGCGAGATCGGCCACGGCGCCCTCGCCGAGCGCGCGCTCGTGCCGGTGCTGCCCACCCGCGAGGAGTTCCCCTACGCGATCCGCCAGGTGTCCGAGGCCCTCGGCTCCAACGGCTCGACGTCGATGGGCTCGGTCTGCGCCTCCACCATGTCGCTGCTGAACGCCGGTGTGCCGCTGAAGGCCCCCGTCGCCGGTATCGCCATGGGCCTCATCTCCCAGGAGATCGAGGGCGAGACGCACTACGTCACCCTCACCGACATCCTCGGTGCGGAGGACGCCTTCGGCGACATGGACTTCAAGGTCGCCGGCACCAAGGAGTTCGTCACCGCCCTCCAGCTCGACACCAAGCTGGACGGCATCCCCGCCTCCGTCCTGGCCGCCGCCCTCAAGCAGGCCCGTGACGCCCGCCTCCACATCCTCGACGTGATGATGGAAGCGATCGACACGCCGGACGAGATGTCCCCGAACGCGCCGCGGATCATCACCGTGAAGATCCCGGTCGACAAGATCGGCGAGGTCATCGGCCCCAAGGGCAAGATGATCAACCAGATCCAGGAGGACACCGGCGCCGAGATCACCATCGAGGACGACGGCACCATCTACATCGGTGCCGCCGACGGCCCGTCCGCCGAGGCCGCCCGTACCACCATCAACGGCATCGCCAACCCGACGATGCCCGAGGTCGGCGAGCGCTACCTGGGTACGGTCGTGAAGACGACGACCTTCGGCGCCTTCGTCTCCCTGCTGCCCGGCAAGGACGGTCTGCTGCACATCTCGCAGATCCGCAAGCTGGCCGGCGGCAAGCGCGTGGAGAACGTCGAGGACGTGCTCGGCGTGGGCCAGAAGGTCCAGGTCGAGATCGCCGAGATCGACTCCCGCGGCAAGCTCTCCCTCGTCCCCGTGATCGAGGGCGAAGAGGACGCAGAAGAGCAGAAGGACGACGCCGCCAAGTGACGTCCCGTGGCTTGAAGGCGACGGCCCGCACCTCCTCGGAGGCGCGGGCCGTCGCCCGTACCCAAACCCTGATCAAGGGCACCAACGGCATCGGCACCGTGCGCCGCACCACCCTCCCCGGCGGCCTGCGCATCGTCACCGAGACCCTCCCCTCCGTGCGCTCGGCCACCTTCGGCATCTGGGCGCACGTCGGCTCCCGCGACGAGACCCGCTCGCTGGGCGGTGCCACGCACTACCTGGAACACCTGCTCTTCAAGGGCACCGAACGGCGCTCGGCCCTGGACATCTCCGCCGCCCTGGACGCCGTCGGCGGCGAGATGAACGCGTTCACGGCCAAGGAGTACACGTGCTACTACGCACGCGTGCTCGACACCGACCTGCCGCTCGCCATCGACGTGGTCTGCGACATGCTCACCGGCTCGCTGATCCGCGAGGAGGACGTCGACGTCGAGCGCGGCGCGATCCTCGAAGAGATCGCCATGACCGAGGACGACCCCGGCGACTGCGTGCACGACCTGTTCGCGCACACCATGTTCGGTGACAACCCCCTCGGCCGCCCGGTCCTCGGCACGGTCGACACGGTCAACGCCCTCACCGCCGACCGCATCCGCCGCTTCTACAAGAAGCACTACGACCCGACCCACCTCGTCGTCGCCTGTGCCGGCAACGTCGACCACGCCAAGGTCGTACGCCAGGTCCGCGCCGCCTTCGAGAAGGCCGGCGCCCTCGGGAGCACCGGGGCCGTCCCCCTCGCCCCGCGCGACGGCCGACGCGCCCTGCGCACCGCGGGCCGCGTCGAACTGCAGAACAGGAAGACGGAACAGGCCCACGTCGTCCTCGGCATGCCCGGCCTCGCCCGCACCGACGACCGCCGCTGGGCCCTCGGCGTCCTGAACACCGCCCTCGGCGGCGGCATGTCGTCGCGGCTGTTCCAGGAGGTCCGGGAGAAGCGCGGTCTGGCCTACAGCGTCTACTCCTACACCTCGGGCTTCGCCGACTGCGGCCTGTTCGGCGTCTACGCCGGGTGCCGGCCCAGCCAGGTGCACGACGTGCTGCGGATCTGCCGCGAGGAGCTCGACCACGTCGCCGAGCACGGCCTGTCCGACGACGAGATCGGCCGCGCCATCGGCCAGCTCCAGGGCTCGACCGTCCTCGGGCTGGAGGACACGGGCGCGCTGATGAACCGTATCGGCAAGAGCGAGCTGTGCTGGGGCGAGCAGATCTCCGTCGACGACATGCTGGCCCGGATGGCCGCGGTGACCCCGGACGAGGTCCGCGAGGTCGCCCGGGACATCCTGGGACAGCGCCCGTCGCTGTCGGTCATCGGACCGCTCAAGGACAAGCAGGCCGCGCGTCTGCACGACGCGGTCGCGTGAACCCCCGGGGCGCCCCGGCCGCGACAGCCTCGGCCGGCGGCGCCCCCGGTCGGCAACACTTCGGTCGGCAACCCCATCGGTCTTAAGGAAGCAAGAGATGAGCAAGCTGCGCGTGGCGGTCCTCGGTGCCCGGGGCCGTATCGGTTCGGAGGCCGTACGGGCGGTGGAGGCCGCCGAGGACATGGAGCTGGTCGCCGCCCTCGGCCGGGGCGACGGGCTGGAGACCCTCACCGAGAGCGGCGCCCAGGTCGCCGTCGAGCTGACCACTCCGGCCTCGGTCATGGACAACCTCGACTTCTGCGTCCGCAACGGCATCCACGCCGTGGTCGGCACCACCGGCTGGAGCGACGACCGCCTCGCGCAGCTGAGGGGCTGGCTCGACCGGTCCCCGTCCACCGGCGTGCTCATCGCCCCGAACTTTTCCATCGGGGCCGTCCTCACCATGAAGTTCGCCCAGCTCGCCGCGCCGTACTTCGAGTCCGTCGAGGTCGTCGAGCTGCACCACCCCAACAAGGTCGACGCCCCCAGCGGCACGGCCACGCGCACCGCCCAGCTCATCGCCGAGGCCCGCGCCAAGGCCGGTACGGCCCCGGCGCCGGACGCCACCGCGACCGCGCTGGACGGCGCCCGCGGCGCCGACGTCGACGGCGTGCCGGTGCACGCGGTGCGGCTGCGCGGCCTGCTCGCCCACCAGGAGGTCCTGCTGGGCGGCGAGGGCGAGACGCTCACCATCCGCCACGACTCGCTCCACCACAGCAGCTTCATGCCGGGCATCCTGCTCGGCGCGCGCCGCGTGGTGACCACTCCGGGCCTGACCTTCGGCCTGGAGCACTTCCTCGACCTGAACTGAGCCCCGAGCCCATGCGCGCGAAGATCACCTACCTCGTCACGGCCGCCGTCCTCGTCTTCTACTTCGTCCTGGTCGGCAGCCGCGGCGTCCTGCTCATCGAGTCCGGCACGCTCGTGACGGTCACCTTCGGGGTCGCCGTGCTGATCCTGCCGGTGATCGGCCTGTGGTTCCTGTGGAAGAACACCCAGTTCGTCCGCAACGCCAACCGGCTCGCCGCCGAACTCGACGCCGAGGGCGGCCTGCCCGTCGACGAACTCGAGCGCACGCCCAGCGGGCGCATCGACCGGGACTCGGCCGACGAGGTCTTCGCCAGGCGCAAGGCCGAGACGGAGGACGCCCCCGACGACTGGCGCACCTGGTTCCGCCTGGCCGTCGCCTACCACGACGCCCGCGACACGCCTCGCGCCCGCAAGGCGATGCAGCGCGCGATCGCCCTGCACGACGGCAAGCCCGTCCAGGTGGCCTGAGCACGGCGCAGGACCACCGTCCGCCCGCCCCGGGCGCGTACGCCCGGGGCGGGTTCCGGTTCAGCGGGGCCGGTACTCCTCGGCCCACGCCTCCACCATGTCCGCCGCGCGGTCGAACGCCGTCACGCGGCCCAGGAAGTCGGCGTTGTGCGTGGTCAGCAGGGGCGGCGCGGACTCCTGGGGCCGGCCCCTGCGGCCGAGCAGCAGCGCCTGGCCCTGCACCGTCCGCGGCAGGCCGAGCCAGCGCACCGGCTGCTGCACCGTGCGGACACTGACGACCTGTGCCCACGGCGTCGTACGGGTGATCAGGAAGCTGACGTGCCGCAGTCCGCGCGCACCGACCCACACGCCCATGCGCAGCAGCCGCAGTGCCACGGCGACCACGACGAGACCCACGCCGAGACAGGCCGCGCCGCCCGCCACCGCGCCGGTCAGCGCGATCACGACCGCCGAGAGCAGCACGAACGAGGCGACCAGCAGCACCAGTGCGGCCACGCCCACCCGCCAGGGGCCGGGCCGGTAGGGGCGCCGCCAGCGCTCGCGGTCGTCGAACGGCAGCGCGACGTCGTCCGCTGCGTCGAAGGCGCGGTCGGCCGTCAGGAAGGGCAGGGGCACGGCGGTTCCTCACTCAATCCACGCGGGGGCTGTGCCCGGTGAGGCTATCCGGCTGTGTCGTCGCTCACCACTCGCGGGGGTCCAGGTGAGTGGCCGGACCTTTCGCCGCCTGTCTCAGCGCCCGTGCGAGGCCTGCTGCGTCTGCGTGGGGGAGTGGGAGGTCGCCAGCGCGGGCATCCCCACGACCAGGGAGCCCACGAGGCCCGCCACGATGGTCAGGCCCAGCAGACAGCGCCCGGCTATCTGGGCCGCCGACGCCCGCCGCCGGGGCGGGGGAGTGACATTGCTGCGGAACCGGTCGGCCTCGGCGACGAAGGCGAACGGGACGGGCTCACGCCGACGGAACATCGCGGGTACGGCTCCCTTCGGGGTCGGGGTGTTCGGGCCGGACGGTTCGGAGGGTGGGAACGAACGGACCGGGGGTCGAACGGGCGTGTCTCACTCATACAGACGCATGAGTGTCCCGAAAGGTGCCCATTTCCGGAAATTGACCGGGACCCGAGTGCGGACGAGGACAGGAGGGGCCGCCCACGTAGAGTGGGCGCCGCCCGTCAGACGTGAAGGAAGGGACTCCCCGCACCGTGACCGACACCCCCGCCGACGACCTGAAGCCGAGCTTCCGCAGCGATGTCACCGTCGAGCTGGTCAAGCACACCGCGTCGGACACCGACGTGCTCTTCGCGGCCCGCGTCTCGACCATCGGCGAGCAGTCCCTGGACGAGCTGGACAAGGACCCGGAGCGCTCCCGGGGCCTGATCAACTACCTGATGCGGGACCGGCACGGCAGCCCCTTCGAGCACAACTCGATGACCTTCCTCATCAGCGCGCCGATCTTCGTCTTCCGTGAGTTCATGCGGCACCGCGTCGGCTGGTCCTACAACGAGGAGTCCGGCCGCTACCGGGAGCTGCAGCCCGTCTTCTACGTGCCCGACGCCTCGCGCAAGCTCGTCCAGGAGGGCCGCCCCGGCAAGTACCGCTTCGTCGAGGGCACCCAGGGCCAGCAGGAACTGGTCGGCCGGGTCATGGAGGACTCCTACCGGCAGGCGTACGAGGCCTACCAGGAGATGCTCGCCGCCGGCGTCGCCCGCGAGGTCGCCCGCGCGGTCCTCCCCGTCGGCCTGTTCTCCTCCATGTACGCCACCTGCAACGCCCGCTCGCTGATGCACTTCCTCGGCCTGCGCACCCAGCACGAACTGGCCAAGGTGCCGTCCTTCCCGCAGCGGGAGATCGAGATGGTCGGTGAGCGGATGGAGGCCGAGTGGGCGAAGCTCATGCCCCTCACCTACGCCGCCTTCAACGCCAACGGCCGGGTCGCGCCGTAGGCCCTGTCCGGCACGCGCCCCCGTCCCGCCGCGGGGGCGGGACCAGGGACAGATGTACGGATCAGCCATGCGAAGTGTCCGTATTGCGGCATTTATGGAAGTTATCTAGCCTGATCGAACGGACCCGGCACTGCTTGAACCCCCGAGCAGGCAGTGCCGGGCTCCACCTTTGTCACGACTTGTCGGCCGCCCCGAGGGCAGACCCCGCCCTGAGCAACGAGTAGCGTGTTACCCATGGCTCCGACCTCGACTCCGCAGACCCCCTTCGGGCGGGTCCTCACCGCCATGGTCACGCCCTTCACGGCGGACGGCGCACTCGACCTCGACGGCGCGCAGCGGCTCGCCGCCCACCTGGTGGACGCAGGCAACGACGGCCTGGTCGTCAACGGCACCACCGGCGAGTCCCCCACCACCAGCGATGCGGAGAAATCGGAGCTGGTACGCGCGGTCGTGGCGGCCGTCGGAGACCGGGCCCACGTGGTGGCCGGCGTCGGCACCAACGACACCCACCACAGCATCGAACTGGCCCGCGCCGCCGAGCAGGCCGGCGCGCACGGCCTGCTGACCGTCACGCCGTACTACAACAAGCCCCCGCAGGAGGGCCTGTACCGGCACTTCACGGCCGTCGCCGACGCGACCGGCCTGCCCGTCATGCTCTACGACATCCCCGGCCGCAGCGGCGTCCCGATCAACACGGAGACGATCGTCCGCCTCGCCGAGCACCCCAGGATCGTCGCCAACAAGGACGCCAAGGGCGACCTCGGCCGCGCGAGCTGGGCCATCGCCCGCTCCGGCCTCGCCTGGTACTCCGGCGACGACATGCTGAACCTGCCGCTGCTCTCGGTCGGCGCGGTCGGCTTCGTCTCGGTCGTCGGCCACCTCGTCACCCCCGACCTGCGCGCCCTCATCGAGGCCTACACCTCCGGTGACGTGCAGAAGGCCACCGAGATCCACCAGAAGCTGCTGCCCGTCTACACCGGCATGTTCCGCACCCAGGGCGTCATGACCACCAAGGCCGCGCTCGCCCTGCGGGGCCTGCCCGGCGGGCCGCTGCGGCTGCCCATGGTCGAGCTGGCGCCCGAGGAGACCGAACAGCTCAAGATCGATCTTGCCGCCGGCGGGGTACAGCTCTGACAACGAGACTTCGCGAGGTCCCTCGCACCGCCCGGCTCCACCCGGAACCACACCCGGGAACCGGGCACCACAACTGAACAAGCACGAAACCGCAGGCCACCGGTGCCTGCACGCCACAACGACAACTGCTTCTGCACGAACGTCACGCGCGCCACGTGCCACCGGTACGTGGCGCGCGTGGTGAGGAGGGTCTTTTGAGTCATCCGCATCCTGAACTCGCGCCGCCCCCGCCGCTCGCCGACGGAGGCCTCCGCGTCACCCCGCTCGGCGGCCTCGGGGAGATCGGCCGCAACATGACGGTCTTCGAGTACGACGGACGCCTGCTGATCGTCGACTGCGGAGTGCTCTTCCCCGAGGAGGAGCAGCCCGGAATCGACCTGATCCTGCCGGACTTCTCGTCCATCCGGGACCGCCTCGACGACATCGAGGGCATCGTCCTCACGCACGGCCACGAGGACCACATCGGCGGCGTCCCCTACCTCCTGCGGGAGAAGCCGGACATCCCCCTGATCGGCTCCAAGCTGACCCTCGCGCTCATCGAGGCCAAGCTCCAGGAGCACCGCATCCGCCCCTACACCCTCGAGGTCGTGGAGGGGAACCGGGAGCGCATCGGGCCCTTCGACTGCGAGTTCGTCGCGGTCAACCACTCCATCCCGGACGCGCTGGCCGTCGCCATCCGCACACCCGCCGGCATGGTGGTCCACACCGGCGACTTCAAGATGGACCAGCTCCCGCTGGACCGCCGGCTCACCGACCTGCACGCGTTCGCACGGCTGAGCGAAGAGGGCATCGACCTCCTCCTCGCCGACTCCACCAACGCCGAGGTGCCGGGATTCGTCCCGCCCGAGCGGGACATCTCCGGTGTGCTGCGCCAGGTCTTCGCCGGCGCCCGCAAGAGGATCATCGTGGCGAGCTTCGCCAGCCACGTCCACCGCATCCAGCAGATCCTGGACGCCGCCCACGAGTACGGCCGCCGGGTCGCCTTCGTCGGCCGCTCCATGGTCCGCAACATGGGCATCGCCCGGGACCTCGGCTACCTGAAGGTGCCGCCGGGCCTGGTGGTGGACGTCCGCACGCTCGACGACCTGCCCGACCACGAGGTGGTCCTCGTCTGCACGGGCTCGCAGGGCGAACCGATGGCCGCCCTCTCCCGCATGGCCAACCGGGACCACCAGATCCGCATCGTCGAGGGCGACACGGTGATCCTGGCCTCCTCGCTGATCCCCGGCAACGAGAACGCGGTGTACCGGGTCATCAACGGCCTGACCCGCTGGGGCGCCGACGTCGTCCACAAGGGCAACGCCAAGGTGCACGTCTCGGGCCACGCCTCGGCCGGCGAACTGCTGTACTTCTACAACATCTGCCGGCCCAGGAACCTGATGCCGGTCCACGGCGAATGGCGCCACCTGCGCGCCAACGCCGAACTGGGCGCGATGACCGGCGTTCCGCACGACCGGATCGTCATCGCGGAGGACGGCGTGACCGTCGACCTCGTCGAGGGCAAGGCCAAGATCTCCGGCAAGGTCCAGGCCGGTTACGTCTACGTCGACGGGCTCTCCGTCGGCGACGTGGGCGAGCCCGCCCTGAAGGACCGCAAGATCCTCGGGGACGAGGGCATCATCTCGGTGTTCGTGGTGGTCGACTCCACGACCGGCAAGGTCACCGGCGGCCCGCACATCCAGGCCCGCGGCTCGGGCATCGAGGACTCCGCGTTCGGTGCGGTCATCCCGAAGATCGCGGAGTCCCTGGAGAAGTCCGCCCAGGAAGGCATCGCCGACTCCCACCAGTTGCAGCAGCTCATCCGCCGCACGCTGGGCAAGTGGGTCTCGGACACCTACCGGCGCCGGCCGATGATCCTCCCGGTCGTCGTGGAGGTCTGACGGACCGTACGACTGTCCTACGGCAGCTCGTACGCGCGAACTGGTGGCGGGGCGCCTCGATTTGCATCGAGGCGCCCCGCTCCAGTACGTTTACGGCTCCGCCAGGACGGGAACCCGGAACGCCTCGTGCGCACCGGAGGACGTTCCCGGAGAGGTGGAAAATCCGACTCAGAACTTCTGATAAAGTCGGAACCGCCGGAAAGGGAAACGCGAAGCGAAAGCGGAGCGGGAACCTGGAAAGCACCGAGGAAATCGGATCGGAAAGATCTGATAGAGTCGGAAACGCAAGACCGAAGGGAAGCGCCCGGAGGAAAGCCCGAGAGGGTGAGTACAAAGGAAGCGTCCGTTCCTTGAGAACTCAACAGCGTGCCAAAAGTCAACGCCAGATATGTTGATACCCCGTCCGTCGGAATCATCCGATGGTCGAGGTTCCTTTGAAAAAACACAGCGAGGACGCTGTGAACCAGGAGAACATTCCTTCTCCTGGTTCCGCTCTCGTGGTGTTGCACCGGATTACCGGTAAACATTCACGGAGAGTTTGATCCTGGCTCAGGACGAACGCTGGCGGCGTGCTTAACACATGCAAGTCGAACGATGAACCACTTCGGTGGGGATTAGTGGCGAACGGGTGAGTAACACGTGGGCAATCTGCCCTGCACTCTGGGACAAGCCCTGGAAACGGGGTCTAATACCGGATATGAGTCTCCAAGGCATCTTGGAGGCTGTAAAGCTCCGGCGGTGCAGGATGAGCCCGCGGCCTATCAGCTTGTTGGTGAGGTAACGGCTCACCAAGGCGACGACGGGTAGCCGGCCTGAGAGGGCGACCGGCCACACTGGGACTGAGACACGGCCCAGACTCCTACGGGAGGCAGCAGTGGGGAATATTGCACAATGGGCGAAAGCCTGATGCAGCGACGCCGCGTGAGGGATGACGGCCTTCGGGTTGTAAACCTCTTTCAGCAGGGAAGAAGCGAAAGTGACGGTACCTGCAGAAGAAGCGCCGGCTAACTACGTGCCAGCAGCCGCGGTAATACGTAGGGCGCAAGCGTTGTCCGGAATTATTGGGCGTAAAGAGCTCGTAGGCGGCTTGTCACGTCGGTTGTGAAAGCCCGGGGCTTAACCCCGGGTCTGCAGTCGATACGGGCAGGCTAGAGTTCGGTAGGGGAGATCGGAATTCCTGGTGTAGCGGTGAAATGCGCAGATATCAGGAGGAACACCGGTGGCGAAGGCGGATCTCTGGGCCGATACTGACGCTGAGGAGCGAAAGCGTGGGGAGCGAACAGGATTAGATACCCTGGTAGTCCACGCCGTAAACGGTGGGCACTAGGTGTGGGCGACATTCCACGTCGTCCGTGCCGCAGCTAACGCATTAAGTGCCCCGCCTGGGGAGTACGGCCGCAAGGCTAAAACTCAAAGGAATTGACGGGGGCCCGCACAAGCGGCGGAGCATGTGGCTTAATTCGACGCAACGCGAAGAACCTTACCAAGGCTTGACATACACCGGAAAACCCTGGAGACAGGGTCCCCCTTGTGGTCGGTGTACAGGTGGTGCATGGCTGTCGTCAGCTCGTGTCGTGAGATGTTGGGTTAAGTCCCGCAACGAGCGCAACCCTTGTCCCGTGTTGCCAGCAGGCCCTTGTGGTGCTGGGGACTCACGGGAGACCGCCGGGGTCAACTCGGAGGAAGGTGGGGACGACGTCAAGTCATCATGCCCCTTATGTCTTGGGCTGCACACGTGCTACAATGGCCGGTACAATGAGCTGCGATACCGTGAGGTGGAGCGAATCTCAAAAAGCCGGTCTCAGTTCGGATTGGGGTCTGCAACTCGACCCCATGAAGTCGGAGTCGCTAGTAATCGCAGATCAGCATTGCTGCGGTGAATACGTTCCCGGGCCTTGTACACACCGCCCGTCACGTCACGAAAGTCGGTAACACCCGAAGCCGGTGGCCCAACCCCTTGTGGGAGGGAGCTGTCGAAGGTGGGACTGGCGATTGGGACGAAGTCGTAACAAGGTAGCCGTACCGGAAGGTGCGGCTGGATCACCTCCTTTCTAAGGAGCACTTCTAGGCCGCTTCGGCGGTCCAGGGGCCAGTACATCAGCGAATGTCTGATGCTGGTTGCTCATGGGTGGAACGTTGACTACTCGGCACGGTCCAGGATGGGCCAGGCGCTAGTACTGCTCTTCGGAGCGTGGAACGCTGATCTGGACGGCTGGTCGTGTCGGGCACGCTGTTGGGTGTCTGAGGGTGCGAGCGTTGCTCGTCCTTCGGGATGCCGGCCCCAGTGCACTCGGGATGTTGTTCCCGGGGTGATGGGTGGTTGGTCGTTGTTTGAGAACTGCACAGTGGACGCGAGCATCTGTGGCCAAGTTTTTAAGGGCGCACGGTGGATGCCTTGGCACCAGGAACCGATGAAGGACGTGGGAGGCCACGATAGTCCCCGGGGAGTCGTCAACCAGGCTTTGATCCGGGGGTTTCCGAATGGGGAAACCCGGCAGTCGTCATGGGCTGTCACCCGCTGCTGAACACATAGGCAGTGTGGAGGGAACGCGGGGAAGTGAAACATCTCAGTACCCGCAGGAAGAGAAAACAACCGTGATTCCGGGAGTAGTGGCGAGCGAAACCGGATGAGGCCAAACCGTATGCGTGTGAGACCCGGCAGGGGTTGCGTATACGGGGTTGTGGGATCTCTCTTTCACAGTCTGCCGGCTGTGAGACGAGTCAGAAACCGTTGATGTAGGCGAAGGACATGCGAAAGGTCCGGCGTAGAGGGTAAGACCCCCGTAGTCGAAACGTCAGCGGCTCGTTTGAGAGACACCCAAGTAGCACGGGGCCCGAGAAATCCCGTGTGAATCTGGCGGGACCACCCGCTAAGCCTAAATATTCCCTGGTGACCGATAGCGGATAGTACCGTGAGGGAATGGTGAAAAGTACCCCGGGAGGGGAGTGAAATAGTACCTGAAACCGTGTGCCTACAAGCCGTGGGAGCGTCGGAATGTGCTTGCACATTCTCGTGACTGCGTGCCTTTTGAAGAATGAGCCTGCGAGTTTGCGGTGTGTTGCGAGGTTAACCCGGGTGGGGTAGCCGTAGCGAAAGCGAGTCCGAACAGGGCGTTTCAGTAGCACGCTCAAGACCCGAAGCGGAGTGATCTAGCCATGGGCAGGTTGAAGCGGAGGTAAGACTTCGTGGAGGACCGAACCCACCAGGGTTGAAAACCTGGGGGATGACCTGTGGTTAGGGGTGAAAGGCCAATCAAACTCCGTGATAGCTGGTTCTCCCCGAAATGCATTTAGGTGCAGCGTCGTGTGTTTCTTGCCGGAGGTAGAGCACTGGATAGGCGATGGGCCCTACCGGGTTACTGACCTTAGCCAAACTCCGAATGCCGGTAAGTGAGAGCGCGGCAGTGAGACTGTGGGGGATAAGCTCCATGGTCGAGAGGGAAACAGCCCAGAGCATCGACTAAGGCCCCTAAGCGTACGCTAAGTGGGAAAGGATGTGGAGTCGCAGAGACAACCAGGAGGTTGGCTTAGAAGCAGCCACCCTTGAAAGAGTGCGTAATAGCTCACTGGTCTAGTGATTCCGCGCCGACAATGTAGCGGGGCTCAAGCGTACCGCCGAAGTCGTGTCATTCACACAATAGGGCCAACGCCTGTGTGGATGGGTAGGGGAGCGTCGTCTGCCGGGTGAAGCAGCACCGGAAGGTAGTTGTGGACGGTTGACGAGTGAGAATGCAGGCATGAGTAGCGATTCACACGTGAGAAACGTGTGCGCCGATTGACTAAGGGTTCCTGGGTCAAGCTGATCTGCCCAGGGTAAGTCGGGACCTAAGGCGAGGCCGACAGGCGTAGTCGATGGATAACCGGTTGATATTCCGGTACCCGCTGTGAAGCGTCAAACATCGAGCATCGTGATGCTAAGGCCGTGAAGCCGCCCTGATCTCTTCGGAGTTGAGGGGAGTGGTGGAGCCGCCGGCCCAAGCGGTTAGTAGGTGAGTGATGGGGTGACGCAGGAAGGTAGTCCATCCCGGGCGGTGGTTGTCCCGGGGTAAGGGTGTAGGCCGCAAGGTAGGTAAATCCGCCTTGCATTCGGCTGAGACCTGATGCCGAGCCGATTGTGGTGAAGTGGATGATCCTATGCTGTCGAGAAAAGCCTCTAGCGAGTTTCATGGCGGCCCGTACCCTAAACCGACTCAGGTGGTCAGGTAGAGAATACCGAGGCGTTCGGGTGAACTATGGTTAAGGAACTCGGCAAAATGCCCCCGTAACTTCGGGAGAAGGGGGGCCACACCTGGTGAGAGCACTTGCTGTTCGAGCTGGGGGTGGCCGCAGAGACCAGCGAGAAGCGACTGTTTACTAAAAACACAGGTCCGTGCGAAGCCGTAAGGCGATGTATACGGACTGACGCCTGCCCGGTGCTGGAACGTTAAGGGGACCGGTTAGCTTCATTTCGGTGGGGCGAAGCTGAGAACTTAAGCGCCAGTAAACGGCGGTGGTAACTATAACCATCCTAAGGTAGCGAAATTCCTTGTCGGGTAAGTTCCGACCTGCACGAATGGCGTAACGACTTCTCGACTGTCTCAACCATAGGCCCGGTGAAATTGCACTACGAGTAAAGATGCTCGTTTCGCGCAGCAGGACGGAAAGACCCCGGGACCTTTACTACAGTTTGATATTGGTGTTCGGTTCGGCTTGTGTAGGATAGCTGGGAGACTTTGAAGCATGCACGCCAGTGTGTGTGGAGTCGTCGTTGAAATACCAGTCTGGTCGTGCTGGATGTCTAACCTGGGTCCGTGATCCGGATCAGGGACAGTGTCTGATGGGTAGTTTAACTGGGGCGGTTGCCTCCTAAAGGGTAACGGAGGCGCCCAAAGGTTCCCTCAGCCTGGTTGGCAATCAGGTGTTGAGTGTAAGTGCACAAGGGAGCTTGACTGTGAGACCGACGGGTCGAGCAGGGACGAAAGTCGGGACTAGTGATCCGGCGGTGGCTTGTGGAAGCGCCGTCGCTCAACGGATAAAAGGTACCCCGGGGATAACAGGCTGATCTTCCCCAAGAGTCCATATCGACGGGATGGTTTGGCACCTCGATGTCGGCTCGTCGCATCCTGGGGCTGGAGTCGGTCCCAAGGGTTGGGCTGTTCGCCCATTAAAGCGGTACGCGAGCTGGGTTTAGAACGTCGTGAGACAGTTCGGTCCCTATCCGCTGTGCGCGTAGGAGTCTTGAGAAGGGCTGTCCCTAGTACGAGAGGACCGGGACGGACGAACCTCTGGTGTGCCAGTTGTTCTGCCAAGGGCATGGCTGGTTGGCTACGTTCGGGAGGGATAACCGCTGAAAGCATCTAAGCGGGAAGCCTGCTTCGAGATGAGGACTCCCACCCACTTGATGGGGTAAGGCTCCCAGTAGACGACTGGGTTGATAGGCCGGATCTGGAAGCACGGTAACGTGTGGAGGTGACCGGTACTAATAGGCCGAGGGCTTGTCCTCAGTTGCTCGCGTCCACTGTGTTGGTTCTGAAACCACGAACAACCCCATGCCAGGTTATGGTGTGGTGCGGTTGACAGTTTCATAGTGTTTCGGTGGTCATAGCGTGAGGGAAACGCCCGGTTACATTCCGAACCCGGAAGCTAAGCCTTACAGCGCCGATGGTACTGCAGGGGGGACCCTGTGGGAGAGTAGGACACCGCCGAACAATCATTCAAAGGGTTGGACCTGGAACTTCGGTTCCGGGTCCAACCCTTTTTTGTTTCCCGTCACTTGACGTTCACGTTGCCGGAGCAGCATCCGCCGCATGGGTACTGCTGCTCTGCTCAGAGCCGCCGGCGTAGGAGTCGGTGATGAGGTCGTCGTTCCGGCGTTCGGCAATGTCGAGGTGGCCGAGGCGGCCGTCCAGGTGGGTGCGCTGCCGGTGTTCGCCGACATAGACCCCGCGACCTACTGCCTCGACCCGTCCGCCGTCGAAGCGGCCATAACTCCCCGGACCGCGGCCGTCGTTGCCGTCCACCGCTTCGGCCGGACCGCGGACCTCGCGGGGCTGCGCGGGGTCGGACGGCGGCACGGGCTGCTCGTGCTGGAGCACGCCGAGTCCGAGGCGCCGTACGACGAGAGGGCGCGGCGCAGGGAGCGTGCGGCCTATCTGGACGCCAGGCTGCGGGGGGTGCGGACGCCCGACGGGGGCGACGGACACGCCTACCAGCAGTACGTGGTGCGGGTGCCGGGCAACGGCCGGCCCGACCGTGACGCCTTCGCAAGGGCCGTACGGGCGAAGGGAGTCGACTGCCGGGTGCCGGTGAAGACACCCGTGCACCGGCTGCCCGAGTTCCGGCGCTGCGTGTCCCTGCCGGAGACCGAGCGGGCCGCCGGGGACACCCTGGCGCTGCCGGTGGACGCCTCGCTGACGCGGCGCGAGATGCAGCGGATCGTGGCCGTCTGCAATGCGCTCGGCGGTCCGGTCGTGGTTGGGAGCACGGCCGTGTTCGGGGTATGATCTATTCCGTTGCCGCGGGGGAAACCCCGAAAGGGCGACAGGCCCCTATAGCTCAGTCGGCAGAGCGTCTCCATGGTAAGGAGAAGGTCAACGGTTCGATTCCGTTTGGGGGCTCCGAGACGAAAGACCCCGCCCTTCCGGGCGGGGTCTTTCGCATGTCCGGGGCAGGTCGCCGGCCTCAGTCGGTCAGGACCTCCGGGACCCGCATGGCCAGGATCGCCATGTCGTCGGACGGCGCGTCCGAGGCGAAGCGCTCCACGGCGCGCATGATGCGGGCGGCGACCGCGCCCGCAGTCAGGCCCGTGCAGGTGGTGAGGACGTCCGCGAGGCCGTCGTCGCCCAGCATGCGCGTGCCCTCGCGGCGCTCGGTGACGCCGTCGGTGACACAGAGAAGGACGTCGCCCGGGTCCAGCGTGACCGACTGCTCGTACAGCTCCAGGTCCTCCATGACGCCGAGCAGCGGCTGCGGTTCCGCGGCGGGCTCGACCGTGCCGTCCTGGCGCAGGCGCAGCGGCAGCGGGTGGCCGGCGCAGACGACCTTCAAGTGCGCGCTGCCGTCCTCCTGGGGCCACAACTCGCCGTACAGGAGCGTGAGGAAGCGGCTGCGGGCGCCCTCGTCGAGGATCGCGGAGTTCAGGCGCTCCAGTACGGCCGGGCCGCCGTAGCCCTCACGGGCCAGCAGGCGCAGCGCGTGCCGGGCCAGGCCCGTGACGGCCGCCGCCTCCGGGCCCGTACCGCAGACGTCGCCGATGGCGAAGCCGTAGGCGCCGTCGCGGATGGGGAAGAGGTCGTAGAAGTCGCCGCCGACCTCGTTGCCCTCGCCGGCCGCGCGGTAGATGACGTCGACCTCGACGCCGTCGACCTGCGGGAGTCCCGGCGGCAGGAGGCTGCGCTGGAGGGACTGGCTGATGGCCGTGCGCTCGGAGTACAGGCGGGCGTTGTCCAGGGCGAGGGCGGCGCGGCGGCTGAGGTCCTCGGCGAGTTCCAGGATCTCCTGACGGAAGTGTTCGTCGGTGGGCTTGCCGAGGGTGAGCATGCCGATCACGCGGTTGCGGGCCACCAGGGGCAGGACGACCGTCTCGCCGCCGACGGCGGAGGCCGTGGCGAGGGTCGGGCCGATGGTCGTACCGATGCGGTGGTCGGAGTCGCCGAGGCTGAGGCTGCGCATGGAACTGCGCAGGGCCGCCTGGTGGGCGGCCTCGCCGGGGGCGGACCAGACGCGGGCCCCGGGCGTCGGCACCGGGTCGGGCGGGGCGATCTTCGACAGCAGGGACTTGATGCCGTCGATCAGCTCCTCGTCCTCGTGCAGGACGTAGGACAGGTAGGGCTCGGAGGCCTGGTCGGCGATCGTGTAGACGGCGCACCAGGTGGCCAGGGTGGGGACCGTCATCTGGGCCATCAGGGCGAGGGTCTGGTCGCGGTCGAGGGTGCCCGCCAGCAGGTCGGAGGCCTCGACGAGGAAGCTCAGCGAACCGCGGCGCAGCCGCTCCAGCTCGCCCAGGCGGGCCGATTCGACGGCCAGGGCGATGCGGTCGGCGGCGAACTGCAGGCGCAGCGCCTCCTCGTTGGAGTACCGGCCGGCTCCTTCGGCCGCGACGCCCAGGGAGCCGGTGAGACGGCCCTCGACCTTGAGCGGGACGGTGACGACGGAGCGCATGCCGGTACCGCCGAGCAGGGGGACGGCGCCGGGGGCGGCGGTCAGGTCGTCGTGGACGGCGGGCATCCGGGCCGAGCCGTAGCGGCCGGGACCGGCCTCGACGGGGACGCGCGCGAAGCGCTGGCGCGCGGAGGGCAGGCCCGTGGAGGCGCGGACCTCCAGTTCCGTCTCGTCGTCGGTGGCCAGGAGCAGGAAGGCGGCGTCGCCGTCGAGCATGTCGCGGGCGCGTTCCACCGTGCGCTGCAGGAGCCCGTCGAGGTCGTCGGGGGCGGGGGAGCCGATGAAGACCTCGAAGGGGTCGGCGCCGTCGGAGGACGTGCTCTTGGTGTCGTTGCTCGCGGGGGTGCGCAGCGGGGTCTGCAGGACGGCGCGCTCGTGGTCGCGTACCAGGAGGCAGACCGTGGAGGGTTCGCCGCCGGTGTCGCGGACGCGGAGATGGGAGGCGTAGACCGGGATGACGCGGCCGTGGGCGCCGCGGACGCCGTAGCTGCCCTCCCAGCGGGAGAGCCGGAGCGCCTCGGCGATGCCGGTGCCGGTGCCGGGCGTGTGCGGCCAGGCGGCGAGATCGGTGAGGGGCTTGCCGGTGACCTGCTCGGCGGCGTAGCCGAAGAGTTCCTCGGCGTCCTCGTTCCAGGCGGTGATGGCGCCGCCGCGGTCGATCTGGACGACGGCCACGCGGACCCGGCCGTCGGCGACCGGAAGGAGTTCGGCGGGCAGCGAGGGGCCCGCGGTGCGGGTGCCGACCGGGCGTTCGGGAAGGTCCAGCTGGAACCAGACGTTCTTGTGCGTGGGGGTGTACTCCACGCCCCAGCGGCCGGCCAGGGCCGCGCACAGCTGGAGGCCGCGGCCGCCCTCGCGGTCGGGGCTGCCCATGGAGACCGCGGCGCTCTGCAGCGGGACCTCGCGTTCGGGATAGCGGTCGGCGACCTCGATCCGCACCCCGTGGTCACTGCGCAGGCACAGGACGTCCGCGGCGGTGCCCGCGTGGACGACGGCGTTGGTCACCAGTTCGCTGGTGAGGACGACGGCGTCGTCGACGACGTCAGCGAAGCCCCATCCCTGGAGCGTGTCGCGGACGAAGGACCGGGCGGTCGCGACCGATCGCCCCAGGGGCTCGAAGCTGGCGGCCGCGCGCGCGGTGATCACAGAACTCCTCGTCCGGTTGTCTTGCAGCTCTCGGAGGCCGTCCGGCTCGCCCCGCTGCTCCGGCAGCTGGGGGCCCTCGGGCCCCGTCGGCCGCGGCTCCGGGGACTGTCCCGGGGGGATCACTCCGGTGGTCATGTGTGAGGCCGCCCTCCGATGCCCGCTCGTTCCGTGCCACCGCCCAGGCCGGACGGACCGGCTCGGCTGGACAGCCGCATGCAAGGTTACTTACCTTCGCCGTCCGTGCGGATGCCGGTCACCACTGATTTCGCCCGGAGGGTGTGCGGACGGTGTGCGAAGCTGCCGAACTGTTATGGCCTGGTTCGGTGGGGGTGAAACACTGGGCAGGCTTCTGTCGACGGTACGGGCAGGCCGAGTGCGGTCTTCCCGTGCGGGGCAGCAGCACCTCGTGCGGCCTGGTGGTAGCGGGCGGTAACGACGCAGCAGTGACGGTCGATCCCTGCGGGAGGGACACAGTGGAGTCTGGCGCAGCGACGCGGAGCACGAAGACGCGCGCGAAAGGCGGACAGTCCGGCCAGTCCCCGAGCAGCCGGCGCACGCCGCGGGGCGCGACCACGGTGGTCGACACGGCCGCACTGAACCGGCTCCTGGCGGCGCTGGCGGGGATGCGGGACGGGAACTTCCGCAAGCGGCTCACGGTGTCCGGGGACGGCGTGATGTCGGAGATCGCCGCGGTCTTCAACGAGGTGGCCGACCGCAATCTGCATCTGACGGGCGAGCTGGCGCGGGTGCGGCGCATGGTGGGACGTGAGGGAAAGCTCACGGAGCGGCTGGAGACCGGTGCCTGTGAGGGCTCCTGGGCGGCCGCGATCGAGAACTCCAACGCCCTGGTCGACGATCTCGTGCGGCCCGTCTCCGAGGTCGGCCGGGTGCTGTCCGCGGTCGCCGAGGGCGATCTGTCCCCGCGGATGGAGCTGCGCACGCAGGTGACGGACGGTGCCGGGCATCCGCTGCGCGGCGAGTTCCTGAAGGTCGGGCGGACCGTCAACAATCTGGTGGACCAGCTCTCCACGTTCACCGACGAGGTCACGCGCGTGGCCAGCGAGGTGGGCACCGAGGGCAAGCTGGGCGGTCAGGCGCGGGTGCGGGGCCTGTCGGGGTCCTGGAAGGACCTCACGGACTCCGTCAACACGATGGCGTCCCGGCTGACGGCGCAGGTGCGCGACATCGCGCTGGTGACGACGGCGGTGGCCAAGGGCGACCTGTCCCGGAAGGTCACCGTGGACGTCGCCGGCGAGATGCTGGAGCTGAAGAACACCGTCAACACGATGGTCGACCAGCTGTCCGCCTTCTCCTCGGAGGTGACGCGGGTCGCCCGTGAGGTGGGCACCGACGGCATCCTGGGCGGCCAGGCGCACGTGCCGGGGGTGGACGGCACCTGGAAGGAACTCACCGACTCGGTGAACCTGATGGCCGGCAACCTGACGGCCCAGGTGCGCGGGATCGCGCAGGTGACGACGGCCGTGGCCAACGGTGACCTGTCGCAGAAGGTGACCGTCCCGGCGCGCGGTGAGGTCGCGCGGCTGGCCGAGACGATCAACCAGATGACCGAGACGCTGCGGATCTTCGCGGACGAGGTCACCCGCGTGGCCAACGAGGTCGGCGCGGAAGGGCGCCTGGGCGGTCAGGCGATCGTGCCGGGCGTGGCCGGGACGTGGAAGGACCTGACGGACTCCGTCAACACGGTGTTCCGGAACCTGACCACGCAGGTGCGGGACATCGCCGCGGTGACGACGGCGGTCGCCAGCGGTGACCTGTCGCAGAAGGTCACCGTGGATGTGGCCGGTGAGATGCTGGAGCTGAAGAACACCGTCAACACGATGGTCGACCAGCTCTCGGCGTTCGGTGCCGAGGTCACGCGGGTGGCGCGGGAGATCGGTGTCGAGGGTGAGCTGGGCGGCCAGGCGCAGGTGCCGGGTGCGGCGGGCACGTGGAAGGACCTCACCGACTCCGTCAACACGGCGTTCCGCAACCTCACCGGACAGGTGAGGAACATCGCGCAGGTGACGACGGCCGTGGCCAACGGTGACCTGTCGCAGAAGGTCACCGTGGACGTCTCCGGGGAGATGCTCCAGCTGAAGAACACCGTCAACACGATGGTGGACCAGCTGTCCTCGTTCGCCGACCAGGTGACCCGGATGGCCCGGGACGTGGGCACGGAGGGCCGGCTGGGCGGCCAGGCGCGCGTGGACGGCGTGTCGGGCACCTGGAAGGAACTGACCGACTCCGTCAACTCCATGGCGTCGAACCTGACCGGTCAGGTGAGGAACATCGCCCAGGTGACGACGGCGGTGGCCCGCGGTGACCTCTCGCAGAAGATCGACGTCGACGCGCGCGGGGAGATCCTGGAGCTGAAGAACACCATCAACACGATGGTCGACCAGCTCTCCGCCTTCGCCGACCAGGTGACCAAGGTGGCCCGCGAGGTGGGCACCGAGGGCCGCCTGGGCGGTCAGGCGCAGGTGCCGGGCGTCGCGGGCGTGTGGCGGGACCTCACCGACTCGGTGAACGGCATGGCGGGCAACCTCACCTCCCAGGTGCGCAACATCGCGCAGGTCGCCACCGCCGTGGCCCGCGGTGACCTCTCCCAGAAGATCACCGTGGACGCGCGCGGGGAGATCCAGGAGCTGAAGAACACCCTGAACACGATGGTGGACCAGCTCTCCTCGTTCGCCCAGGAGGTCACCCGCGTGGCCCGCGAGGTGGGCACCGAGGGCATCCTGGGCGGCCAGGCCGAGGTCCAGGGGGTGGCGGGCACCTGGAAGGACCTGACCCAGTCCGTGAACTTCATGGCGAACAACCTGACCATCCAGGTCCGCAACATCGCCGAGGTCACCACCGCGGTCGCCAAGGGCGACCTGTCGAAGAAGATCACCGTCGACGCCAAGGGCGAGATCCTGGAGCTGGTCACCACCGTCAACACGATGGTCGACCAGCTGTCGTCCTTCGCCGAGCAGGTCACCCGGGTCGCCCGCGAGGTGGGCACGGAGGGCATCCTGGGCGGCCAGGCGCACGTGCCGGGCGTGGTCGGCATCTGGAAGGACCTCAGCGACAACGTCAACCTGATGGCCAACAACCTCACCATGCAGGTGCGCAACATCTCCCAGGTCGCCGCGGCGGTCGCCAACGGCGACCTGACGCGGACGGTGACGATCGAGGCGCGCGGCGAGGTGGCGCAGCTCGCCGACACCTTCAACACGATGGTGAAGACGCTGAGTTCGTTCGCCGACCAGGTCACCAAGGTGGCCCGCGAGGTGGGCACGGACGGCATCCTGGGCGGGCAGGCGTACGTCCCGGGGGTGGCCGGCACCTGGAAGGACCTCACCGAGTCGGTGAACCAGATGGCGTCCAACCTGACCGGTCAGGTGCGCAACATCGCCATGGTGACGACCGCCATCGCCAAGGGCGATCTGACGAAGAAGATCGACATCGACGCGCGCGGGGAGATCCTGGAGCTGAAGACGACCATCAACACGATGGTGGACCAGCTCTCGTCCTTCGCCGAGGAGGTCACCCGGGTGGCCCGCGAGGTGGGCACCGAGGGGCAGCTCGGCGGGCAGGCGCGGGTGCGGGACGTCGACGGCACCTGGCGCGACCTGACCGAGTCGGTCAACGAGATGGCCGGGAACCTGACCCGGCAGGTGCGTGCCATCGCGCGCGTGGCGACCGCCGTGACCCGCGGCGACCTCAACCTGAAGATCGACGTCGACGCCTCCGGCGAGATCCAGGAACTGCAGGACTACATCAACAAGATGATCGCCAACCTGCGCGACACCACGATCGCCAACAAGGAGCAGGACTGGCTCAAGGGCAACCTGGCCCGCATCTCCGCGCTGATGCAGGGCCGCCGCGACCTCCAGGACGTGGCCTCGCTGATCATGAGCGAGCTGACGCCGGTCGTCTCCGCCCAGCACGGCGCCTTCTTCGTCGCCGTGCCCCGGGCCGACGACAAGGACTTCGCCGACGACCCGGAGAACGCCTACGAGCTACGGATGCTCGGCTCCTACGGCTACTCGATGGGGTCCATGCCGACCTCGTTCCGGCCGGGTGAGGCGCTGATCGGGACGGCCGCGCAGGAGAAGCGCACGATCCTGGTGGAGCGGGCGCCCAGCGGCTACCTGAAGATCTCCTCCGGGCTCGGCGAGGCGCCGCCCGCGCAGGTGATCGTGCTGCCGGTGCTGTTCGAGGGCAAGGTGCTCGGCGTGATCGAACTGGCCTCCTTCACGCCGTTCACGCACATCCAGAAGGACTTCCTCAACCAGATCGCGGAGATGATCGCCACCAGCGTCAACACCATCTCCGTCAACACCAAGACCGAGCAGCTGCTGAAACAGTCCCAGGAGCTGACCGAGCAGTTGCGGCTGCGCTCGGAGGAGCTGGAGCAGCGGCAGAAGGCCCTCCAGGCGTCCAACGCCGAACTGGAGGAGAAGGCCGAGCTGCTGGCCCAGCAGAACCGCGACATCGAGGCGAAGAACTCCGAGATCGAGGAGGCGCGGCAGGTCCTGGAGGAGCGCGCCGAACAGCTCGCGGTCTCCATGCGCTACCGCAGCGAGTTCCTGGCGAACATGTCGCACGAGCTGCGCACGCCGCTGAACTCCCTGCTGATCCTGGCCAAGCTGCTCGCCGACAACGCGGAGGGGAACCTCTCGCCGAAGCAGGTGGAGTTCGCCGAGACGATCCACGGCGCGGGGTCCGACCTGCTCCAGCTGATCAACGACATCCTGGACCTGGCGAAGGTCGAGGCGGGCAAGATGGACGTCTCCCCGACGCGTATCGCGCTCGTCGAGCTGATCGACTACGTCGAGGCCACCTTCCGGCCGCTGACCGCGGAGAAGGGCCTGGACCTGTCGGTGCGGGTGTCGCCGGAACTGCCCGCCACACTGCACACCGACGAGCAGCGGCTGCTCCAGGTGCTGCGCAACCTGCTGTCCAACGCGGTGAAGTTCACCGACTCCGGGTCGGTCGAACTCGTCATCCGTCCCGCGCGCGGGGACGTGCCGCAGGCGATCCGGGAGCAGTTGCTGGAGGCCGGCTCGCTGACCGATCCGGACACGGAGATGATCGCGTTCTCGGTGACCGACACCGGCATCGGCATCGCGGCCAGCAAGATGGGCGTGATCTTCGAGGCGTTCAAGCAGGCCGACGGCACCACCAGCCGCAAGTACGGCGGGACGGGCCTCGGGCTGTCCATCTCGCGGGAGATCGCGCAGCTGCTCGGCGGTGAGATCCACGCCCAGAGCGAGCCCGGCCGCGGTTCCACGTTCACCCTCTACCTGCCGCTGCACCCGGGCGAGTTGCCGCCGCACGGCTACCAGCAGCCGGTGACGGGCCTGGACGCCGACGACCTGGCGGCCGGCGGTGAGCCGCACCTGGCGGAGCGGCCCGGCGTCTCGCACGCCTCCGAGCTGACGGCCGCACAGGTCGAGACGCCGGCGGAGGTGAAGTCGTACCAGGAGACGCAGAACGGCGCCGCCGCGCTGTTCCGGCGCCGCCGCAGGGCGCTGCCCGCCGCCGAGCGGCAGGGGCACGAGGACCGGCACGAGCAGTGGCCGGCCCGGGAGGCCGGGCAGCCCGACGGGGCGCCGCAGGGGAGCCGGGACGTCCGGTTCGGCGGCGAGAAGGTGCTCATCGTCGACGACGACATCCGCAACGTCTTCGCGCTGACCAGCGTCCTGGAACAGCACGGCCTGTCGGTGCTGTACGCCGAGAACGGCCGCGAGGGCATCGAGGTCCTGGAACAGCACGACGACGTGGCGGTCGTCCTGATGGACATCATGATGCCCGAGATGGACGGGTACGCGACGACCACGGCGATCCGCAGGATGCCGCAGTTCGCCGGGCTGCCGATCATCGCGCTGACCGCGAAGGCGATGAAGGGAGACCGGGAGAAGGCGATCGAGTCGGGCGCCTCCGACTACGTGACCAAGCCGGTCGACCCCGATCACCTGCTGGGCGTGATGCGGCAGTGGATGAGCGAGGAGTGAGGCACCGGCCCCGGGGCCGGCGCGGCTGGGGCCGCGGTGGATGCGCGGGGCTCGCGGTGACCGCGGCTCGGTGCTGCGGCTCGCGGTGACCGGGGCTCGGCGTGGCCGGGCCCGGGGTGACCGGGAACCGGGCTTTTGGCGGGGGCCGGGGTCCGGGGCGATCCATCAGAGCCGCGGTGGGCCCGCCGGGGCCTCGGGGTGGTCGGGAGCCGGACTTCGGCGGGCGCAGGGGGCCGGGCGGCCGGCCCCGCGGTGGGTGCCCAGGCCCGAAACGCCCCGCTTTCTGGTGGCCGCCGGAGACCGGAGTGATCCGGTTTCCGGTTCGGGGAACCTTTCGCAGGCGCGCGAAGTTGTTGACTCAGGGTGCGCGATGCCGTGTAGAGGTGCGGGATTCGGGGAACCTTCTGGTCTCCTGCCGCGTTTCTGCTACGTGCACAGTGACATCGCGGTGACAGGGTGTGGTGACAGGCGGGGTGCGGCTACGATGACCGGCACAAGGACGGGCGGCGCAAGGGAGTCGTCCTCTGGGGCGGCATCCACCGGTGCTGCCCCGGTTCCTGCGGACAGGGGCGGCCCCAAGCCGGGGCGAGGAGGGCGGGCCATGGTGCAGAAGGCCAAGATCCTCCTGGTCGATGACCGGCCGGAGAATCTGCTGGCGCTGGAGGCCATCCTCTCTGCGCTCGATCAGACGCTGGTGCGGGCATCGTCCGGGGAGGAAGCGCTCAAAGCACTGCTCACGGACGACTTCGCGGTCATTCTGCTGGACGTCCAGATGCCGGGCATGGACGGTTTCGAGACGGCCGCGCACATCAAGCGGCGGGAGAGGACCCGGGACATCCCGATCATCTTCCTCACCGCGATCAACCACGGTCCCCACCACACCTTCCGCGGTTACGCGGCGGGCGCGGTGGACTACATCTCCAAGCCGTTCGACCCGTGGGTGCTGCGCGCCAAGGTCTCGGTCTTCGTGGACCTGTACATGAAGAACTGTCAGCTGAAGGAGCAGGCGGCCCTGCTCCGGCTCCAGCTGGAGGGCGGTGGCAAGGGCGGCGTCGGCGAGGGCAAGGAGGCGGCCGGACTGCTCGCGGAGCTGTCCGCGCGTCTCGCGGCCGTGGAGGAGCAGGCGGAAGCCCTCTCCAAGCAGCTCGACGACGACTCCGCGGACGCCGCGGCGGTGGCCACGGCGGCCCACCTCGAGCGCAAGCTGACGGGTCTGCGCCGGGCGCTGGACGCGCTGGAGCCGGGCACGGGCACCCCCTCCTCGCTCCCGTCGCAGAACTGACGCATGCCCTGGGCGCGTTGGGGCGGCCGGGTGAGGTCCCACCGCCCCCTGACCGGGCAACTCCTGTCGCCCCGCAAGCCGGGTGAGGCCTGGTCAACTGCCGACCGCCCAGGCGCGACACGAACGGGTGAAGCACTGGGCACACGTGTCCGGCGTCGCCCGCGACGGTAATCTCGCACCTATGGCCTCACGTCCCTCCGCAGCCAACAAGCCGCCCGCGAAGAAGGCGGCTGCTTCCGCGAAGGCTCCGGCGAAGAAGGCCGCCGCGAAAAAAGCGCCGGCCAGGAAGGCCGCCGCCAAGAAGGCTCCCGCCCGGAAGGCGCCGGCCAAGAAGGCCGCGGCGAGCAGGCCCGCGCCCCGGCCCGCGCCGAGCCCCACCGGGGGCGTGTTCCGTCTCGTGCGCGCCCTCTGGCTCGGCCTCGCGCACGCCGTCGGCGCCGTCTTCCGCGGCATAGGGCAGGGCGCCCGGAACCTCGACCCCGCGCACCGCAAGGACGGCATCGCCCTGCTGCTGCTCGCCGTCGCCCTGATCGTCGCCGCGGGCACCTGGGCCGACCTGCGCGGCCCCGTCGGGGACCTGGTCGAGATCCTGGTCACCGGCGCGTTCGGCCGGCTCGACCTGCTGGTGCCGATCCTGGTCGGGATCATCGCCGTGCGCTTCATCCGGCACCCCGAACAGCCCGAGGCCAACGGCCGTATCGTCATCGGCCTGTCCGCGCTCGTCCTGGGCGTGCTCGGCCAGGTGCACATCGCCTGCGGCTCGCCCGCCCGCAGTGACGGCATGCAGGCGATAAGGGACGCCGGCGGCCTCATCGGCTGGGGGGCGGCTACCCCGCTGACGTACTCCATGGGCGAGGTGCTCGCCGTACCGCTGCTGGTGCTGCTCACCGTGTTCGGTCTGCTGGTCGTCACCGCCACCCCCGTCAACGCCATCCCGCAGCGGCTGCGGCTGCTCGGCGTGAAGCTCGGCCTGCTGCCCGACCCGGAGGACGAAGAGGACGCCGAGTACCCGGAGTACTCCGAGGACGACGCGCGCTACGACGAGCAGTGGCGCCAAGCGCTGCCCGCGCGCCCCCGTAGACGTCAGAGCGCCCCCCAGGAACACGACCCCGACCGGGCGGAGCAGGAGGCGCTGGCCAAGCGGCGCGGCCGGCCCCGGCGTTCCGCCGTACCGCAGCCCGACATGGAACGCCAGCTGGACGCCGTGGACGTGGCGGCCGCCGCTGCCGCCGCGCTCGACGGTGCCGTGCTGCACGGCATGCCGCCCTCGCCCGTCGTCGCCGACCTCACCCAGGGCGTCAGCGTGGGCGACCGCGCCGAGACCCCCACCCCGACCCCGGTCCCCACCGCGCGCCCCGAGCAGGACGTTCCGGTCGCGCGCCCGAGGGCCGAGGCACCGGCGCGCCCGGAGCCCAAGGAGTCGATCGCCGGGGTCCCCGACCTCACCAAGGCCCCGCCCGCCGAGACCCGGGACCTGCCGCCGCGCGCCGAACAGCTCCAGCTCTCCGGCGACATCACCTACTCCCTGCCCGTGCTGGACCTCCTGGAGCGGGGCGGCCCCGGCAAGGCGCGCAGCGCCGCCAACGACGCCATCGTGGACGCGCTGACCAACGTCTTCACCGAGTTCAAGGTCGACGCCCGGGTCACCGGCTTCACCCGCGGCCCGACGGTCACCCGCTACGAGGTGGAACTCGGCCCGGCCGTGAAGGTCGAGCGGATCACCGCCCTGACGAAGAACATCGCGTACGCCGTCGCCAGCCCGGACGTACGGATCATCAGCCCGATCCCCGGCAAGTCCGCGGTCGGCATCGAGATCCCCAACACCGACCGGGAGATGGTCAACCTCGGGGACGTGCTGCGCCTGGCGGACGCGGCCGAGGACGACCACCCGATGCTGGTCGCGCTCGGCAAGGACGTCGAGGGCGGCTACGT
This sequence comes from Streptomyces sp. Xyl84, assembly GCF_059731885.1. NCBI lineage: Bacteria > Bacillati > Actinomycetota > Actinomycetes > Kitasatosporales > Streptomycetaceae > Streptomyces > Streptomyces sp. Xyl84. The sequence continues at coordinate 1,959,842 of NZ_AP029182.1, read as the reverse complement.
GATGGCCAACATCGCGAAGATGCCGCACATCCTGGTCGCCGGCGCGACCGGCTCCGGCAAGTCGTCCTGCATCAACTGCCTGATCACCTCGATCATGATGCGGGCGACACCGGAGGACGTCCGCATGGTCCTGGTCGACCCCAAGCGCGTCGAACTGACCGCGTACGAGGGCATCCCGCACCTGATCACGCCGATCATCACCAACCCCAAGCGGGCCGCCGAGGCGCTGCAGTGGGTCGTCCGCGAGATGGACCTGCGCTACGACGACCTGGCCGCGTACGGCTTCCGGCACATCGACGACTTCAACGCGGCCGTGCGCAGCGGCAAGGTGAAGTCGCCCGAGGGCAGCGAGCGCGAGCTGCAGCCGTACCCGTACCTGCTGGTGATCGTGGACGAGCTGGCCGACCTGATGATGGTGGCGCCGCGGGACGTCGAGGACGCGATCGTGCGCATCACCCAGCTCGCCCGCGCGGCCGGCATCCACCTGGTGCTCGCCACCCAGCGGCCCTCGGTCGACGTCGTCACCGGCCTGATCAAGGCCAACGTGCCCTCCCGGCTCGCGTTCGCCACCTCCTCGCTCGCCGACAGCCGCGTCATCCTCGACCAGCCCGGCGCCGAGAAGCTGATCGGCAAGGGCGACGGGCTCTTCCTGCCGATGGGGGCGAGCAAGCCGACCCGGCTGCAGGGCGCCTTCGTCACCGAGGCCGAGGTCGCGGCCGTCGTCCAGCACTGCAAGGACCAGATGACGCCGGTCTTCCGGGACGACGTCGTCGTCGGCAGCAAGCAGAAGAAGGAGATCGACGAGGACATCGGTGACGACCTCGACCTGTTGTGCCAGGCCGCCGAACTGGTCGTCTCCACGCAGTTCGGGTCCACGTCCATGCTCCAGCGCAAGCTGCGCGTCGGCTTCGCCAAGGCCGGCCGGCTCATGGACCTGATGGAGTCGCGGAACATCGTCGGCCCCAGCGAGGGGTCCAAGGCGCGGGACGTGCTGGTGAAGGCCGACGAACTGGACGGCGTGCTGGCCGTGATCCGGGGCGAGACGGAGGGATAGGCGGCACGGCCCGCGGCAAGAGCACCCGATCGAGGGACGGATCACCGGATCGGGGGGCGGATCGCCGGGCAGGCGGATTCGGGGGCCGGTTCGGGGGGTAGGCGCGAGGGACGTCCGCCGGGGCCGACGGCCGCCCGGCGGACGCGGCGCCGTGGGCCGCACGGGTGGGCCGTGATCCACCCGTTAGCCGACGGCGGGCAACCCTTTCGCCCGGCCGTACGTCAAGTTGAGCGAGACACCCGGTGCGGGCGGCACCTGCGCTCCCGCACCCTGTCACACCGTCGGATTGTCCGGCCATTCCGATGGCGTACAAAGTACCGCCGCCGGGTCGCTCCACCCTTTGGCACACCCCTAGACTGAACCTCCAGCACAGGCGGCTACACGCTCGAAAGGCGCCCCCGTGTCCATCGGCAACTCTCCTGAAGACGAGCGTCCGTTCGAAGACGTTTCCGAGGAAGCCCGCCCCTCCATCGGCCGAGTCCTGAAGGACGCCCGGCTCGCCGCCGGGCTGACCGTCGACGAGGTCAGCACCGCCACCCGCGTCCGGGTCGCCATCGTGCACGCCATCGAGTCCGACGACTTCGCCCCCTGCGGAGGGGACGTCTACGCGCGCGGGCACATCCGCACCCTGGCGCGCGAGGTGCACCTCGATCCCGCCCCGCTGCTCGCCCAGTACGACGCCGAACACGGTGGGCGCCCCGCGCCGACCCCCGCCGCCCCGCTCTTCGAGGCGGAACGTATCCGCCCGGAACGGCGCGGCCCCAACTGGACCGCCGCCATGGTCGCGGCGATCGTCGTCGTCATCGGTTTCGTCGGCTTCACCGCCTTCAAGGGCGGCGACAGCGGTGACAGCAGTGCCAAGGCGCAGGCCGCCGAGGGATCCACGCCGAGCACCAGCACCCCGGCCTCACCCCGCCCGAAGCACACCAAGCCCGCCGCCCCGAAGCCCGCTCCTTCCGACAGCGCCATCGCCGCCGCGCCCCAGGACAAGGTGACCGTCCAGGTCAGCGCACCGAACGGGCGCAGCTGGATCTCCGCCAAGGACCACAACGGCCGCATGCTCTTCGACGGGCTGCTGAACAAGGGCGAGTCCAAGACCTTCCAGGACAGCACGAAGATCAACCTGATCCTCGGCGACGCCGGCGCGGTCCAGCTCTACGTCAACGGCAAGAAGATCGAGGACCAGTTCCAGCCGGGTGCCGTGGAACGCCTCACGTACACCAAGGGTGACCCCCAGATCGGGTGACCGGGGGCCCGCAGGCCGGGCGGCCCAAGGGGTCAGCCCGTGCGCCGGGGCCCGGGCAGGCAGGCGTCGAAGGGGTTGGCCGATCTCGGCCAACCCCTTCGACGTGGGGTGTCGGCCGGACAAAGTAGTCTTGAGCCCATGCCTGAACGCCGTACCGTCGCACTCGTCACTCTCGGCTGCGCCCGCAACGAGGTGGACTCGGAGGAGCTCGCAGGCCGTTTGGAGGCGGACGGCTGGCAGCTCGTCGAGGACGCCGCGGACGCCGATGTCGCCGTCGTCAACACCTGTGGCTTCGTGGAAGCCGCCAAGAAGGACTCCGTCGACGCCCTCCTGGAGGCCAACGACCTCAAGGACCACGGCAGAACGCAGGCCGTCGTCGCGGTCGGCTGCATGGCCGAGCGGTACGGCAAGGAACTGGCCGAGGCCCTTCCCGAGGCCGACGGCGTGCTCGGCTTCGACGACTACGCCGACATCTCCGACCGCCTGCAGACCATCCTCAGCGGCGGCATCCACGCCGCGCACACCCCGCGCGACCGCCGCAAGCTCCTGCCGATCAGCCCGGCCCAGCGCCAGGAGGCCGGCGCGGCCGTCGCCCTGCCCGGCCACGGCCCCGCCGACCTGCCCGAGGGCGTCGCCCCGGCGTCCGGACCCCGCGCGCCGCTGCGCCGCCGCCTCGACGGCGCCCCGGTCGCCTCCGTCAAGCTCGCCTCCGGCTGCGACCGGCGCTGCTCCTTCTGCGCCATCCCCTCCTTCCGCGGCTCCTTCATCTCCCGCCGCCCCAGCGACGTGCTGAACGAGACGCGGTGGCTGGCCGAGCAGGGCGTCAAGGAGATCATGCTGGTCTCCGAGAACAACACCTCCTACGGCAAGGACCTCGGCGACATCCGCCTGCTGGAGTCCCTGCTGCCCGAGCTGGCGGAGGTCGACGGCATCGAGCGGGTGCGGGTCAGCTACCTGCAGCCCGCCGAGATGCGCCCCGGCCTCATCGACGTCCTCACCTCCACCCCGAAGGTCGCCCCCTACTTCGACCTCTCCTTCCAGCACTCCGCGCCCGACGTGCTGCGCGCCATGCGCCGCTTCGGCGACACCGACCGCTTCCTGGAGCTGCTCGACACCATCCGCTCCAAGGCGCCGCAGGCCGGTGTCCGCTCCAACTTCATCGTCGGTTTCCCCGGCGAGTCGGAGGCCGACCTGGCCGAGCTGGAGCGGTTCCTGAACGGCGCGCGGCTCGACGCGATCGGTGTCTTCGGCTACTCCGACGAGGAGGGCACCGAAGCGGCCACGTACGAGAACAAGCTGGACGAGGAGGTCGTCGCCGAGCGGCTGGCACGTGTCTCCCGGCTTGCCGAGGAACTCGTCTCCCAGCGCGCCGAGGAGCGGGTGGGCGAGACGATCCGGGTACTCGTCGAGACCGTGGACCCCGAGGACGGCGTGTCCGGCCGGGCCGCGCACCAGGCACCGGAGACCGACGGCCAGGTGCTGCTCACCGACGGCGAGGGCCTGGTCCCCGGCCGTATGGTCGAGGCGAAGGTGGTCGGCACGGCGGGCGTCGACCTGGTGGCCGAGCCGCTGACCGGGTCGCTCGGACGGAGTGAGGAGGCGGGCAGATGACCGGAGTCCCGGCATCCGCGGCGGGCGGCTCCTCCGGCGCGCGGCCGGCGGCCAAAGGAGCGGCCGCACGCCGCTCGGGTGCGGACGGGACCGCGAACGCCGCCGGAAAGCCCGGTGGCTCCGGTGACCGCGACGGCCCCGGTGACGTGACGTCCGGTGCCACGGTCTCCGGTGGAGCCGGTGGAGCGGTCCTGGAGCAGGACGACGGGAGGCCCGCCCGCGGCGGCAAGATCACGGCCGCGGCCGTCAACCAGGCCAGCGTGTGGAACGTCGCCAATCTGCTGACCATGCTCCGGCTGCTGCTGGTGCCCGGCTTCGTCACCCTGATGCTGGCGGACGGCGGGTACGACCCGGCGTGGCGGTCGTTCGCCTGGGCCGCCTTCGCCGTCGCCATGATCACCGACCTGTTCGACGGACACCTGGCGCGCACGTACGACCTCGTCACCGACTTCGGGAAGATCGCCGACCCCATCGCCGACAAGGCGATCATGGGAGCGGCGCTCATCTGTCTCTCCGCGCTCGACGACCTGCCCTGGTGGGTGACCGGGGTGATCCTCGGCCGGGAACTGGGGATCACCCTCCTGCGTTTCCTGGTCATCCGCTACGGGGTCATCCCCGCCAGCCGGGGCGGCAAGCTCAAGACGCTCACACAGGGCGTGGCCGTGGGAATGTACGTCCTGGCGCTGACGGGCTGGCTCGCCACCCTCCGGTTCTGGGTGATGGCGGCGGCCGTGGTGCTGACCGTGGCGACCGGACTGGACTATGTGAAACAGGCCATTGTGCTGCGCAGGCGGGGAATCGCTGAGCGCCGGGCCGCGTTGAAGGAATCGGAAGCGTGAGTTCGAGGGCCGCCGAGGTCGTGGAACTACTGACGGTGAGGGGCGAGACGCTCGCCGTCGCGGAGTCGCTGACCGGTGGCCTGGTCGCCGCGGAGATCACCGCGGTGCCGGGGGCGTCCAGGGTCTTCCGCGGCTCGGTCACCGCCTACGCCACGGAGCTGAAGCACCGGCTCCTGGGCGTGGACGCCACTCTGCTGGCCGAGCGCGGAGCGGTGGATCCGCAGGTCGCGGCCGAGATGGCGGCCGGAGTGCGCGAGGCCCTCGGTGCGGACTGGGGCATCGCGACCACGGGAGTCGCCGGCCCCGACCCCCAGGACGGACAGCCCGTCGGGACGGTCTTCGTGGCCGTGGACGGGCCGCCCGGGCCGCTGAACCAGGCGGCGCGTGGCGGGAAAACGGCTGCCCTGCGGTTGAACGGCGGCCGGGCGGACATTCGTATGGAGAGTGTACGGAGCGTACTCGCACTGCTCCTTGAGCAGATCGCGGGCGAACAGACCGGAAATGAGCGGGCACAGGATACGGAACGGAACGGGGGGTTTTGATGTTTGCAGCCCTGAGTGAACACGACATCGCTCCCCGCACGGCCGCGTCGCGAGGCGGTACGGTGGGGCGTGAAGGATGCGGCTACGCGGTCCGAGGAGGGAGCCACCGATGATTCTGCTCCGTCGCCTGCTGGGTGACGTGCTGCGTCGGCAGCGCCAACGCCAGGGCCGTACTCTGCGCGAAGTCTCCTCGTCCGCCCGAGTCTCGCTCGGCTATCTCTCCGAGGTGGAGCGGGGGCAGAAGGAGGCTTCCTCCGAGCTGCTCTCCGCCATCTGCGACGCGCTGGACGTACGGATGTCCGAGCTCATGCGAGAAGTGAGCGACGAACTCGCCCTTGCTGAGCTGGCCCAGTCTGCTGCGGCCACCGATCACGTGCCTGCGCCGGTTCGCCCGATGCTGGGTTCGGTGTCGGTGACCGGTGTGCCACCGGAACGGGTGACGATCAAGGCGCCCGCCGCCGAGGCGGTGGACGTGGTCGCCGCGTGACGGTCACGTGCGCGTGAGCTGACGCATACGTCGCGAGGCCCCGGCCGGGGCTTCTCCGGGAGACCGGAGGAGTTCGGCCGGGGCCTTCGTGCTGGGTGAGGGCCACCCGTGCCGCGCGGCACCGTGCCCTGCTGTGCCAGGCCGCGGGCCGGGCCCACCTCGAGCGCCTGTCGCGTTGCCGGTGCGCGGAGGTCCGGTGATGGTGGAGGCCGGGCAGGGTTCCGGTCGACCGGCGGTGGAGCGGAAACAGCGTTCCACGGACCCTGGTGCGCCCTGCTCTACGTGAGGGCTGTGTTCTGGTGGCGTGTCGGTTCGCCCGGCGGGCGGCACGGGGCTGGAGGTGGATGCGTGGGTGCGGACGCGGGGCCGATAGTGCGCCGGGGCGCCGCGTTGGCGCTCGGCGTGGTGTGGTGGTGGTCTGTGCTGCGCCTGGTGCTGACGGGCGGCGGGGGACTGCTGGAGGCGGCGGTCACGGCGGGCGGTTGGGGGCTGAGCGTGCTGCCCCTGCACTGCGTCCGGGCGCCGCGCCGCTCCACGGGTCCCGACGCCTCCCACGATGGCGGGCTCCCGGAAGACTCCACCGGCCTCGACGACCGCCCTGACCGCCCTGACGTGCGCGGGAGTCTGGACGGCAGCCCTGACGCGCGCGGTGGCCTCGGCGGCCTCGGTGGGCCTGACGGCGGCGACGGGCGAGACGGCGGTGACGGGCGAGACGGTCCCGACGGTCGCGACGGCCTTGAGGTCCGCGGCTCCCTCGGGTCCCGACGGCAGGGCAGCGAACCGACGCCGAGCGGCCCCGGTCCCGCTCCCGGGCTGCCGCCCGCCTCCGCGGAGAGCGGTGCCCCGGCTTCCGCCGTCGGCATGATCGGCGGGACGCTGCTCGGGGAGTCCCAAGGGTGGCCCTACGGCCACGGCGGGCGCGCGCCGTCCGCCGAGGGAGGTGGCTGGCCCTTCGGGGCCGCAGAGGACTCGTTCCGCGACGACGGGGGCCAGCGGGACCAGCGGGACCTGTGGGGCGACGAGAGGGACGGAGAGGGACCGCGGGGAGCGGGAGAGGCGGACGGCACCTGACGCAGCGTCAGCGGTACGGCCGCGGATGCGAGTAACGGTCCCGCCACTTCTGCGGCGAACCCGGCGGCGGGGCCGGACCCGCCTGGCAGACCGGGCACCAGTAGGTGGGGCGCTCCTGGGAGCCGTCGCCCTGGTCGGCGACGCGGACGGAGGTTCCGCAGCGCAGGCAGGGGCGCGGCGCACGGCCGTAGACGAACAGGTCCTGGCTCCCTTGACCGCGCTGACCGCGCTGACCGCGCAGGCCCGTGGTCCGGCGGACCAGGCGGTCGCGGTTGACCTCCAGGAGACGCTGGGCCAGGGCGGGCAGCTGCGCCGCGCGGTCGGCGGGCAGGGCGCCGACGGGCAGCCACGGGGTCACGCCGAGCAGGAAGCACAGCTCGCTCTTGTAGACATTGCCGATTCCGGCGAGGTTGCGCTGGTCGAGCAGGGCCTCGCCCAGTTCGCGGGACGGTTCGGCGAGGAGGTTGGCCAGGGCCAGGTCCGGGTCCCAGTCGGGGCCGAGGAGGTCCGGGCCGAGGTGGCCGACGGCCCGCTCCTCCTCGGTGCTGCGCAGCAGTTCCAGTACGGGGAGGCGGTAGCCGACGGCGGCGCGGTCGGCGGTGGTGAGGACGGCCCGGATCTGGTGGGCGGGGCCGCCCTTCCAGCGTTCGCCGCTGCCGTAGACCTTCCAGGCACCCTCCATCCGCAGGTGCGAGTGCAGGGTGAGACCGCCCTCGAAGCGGGTGAGCAGGTGTTTGCCCCGCGAGACGGTGCTCAGCACGGTCCGTCCGGCCAGGTCGGTCGTGGCGTACTTCGGCACCCGGAAGTCGCTGCGGGTCAGCACCTTGCCCGCGAGCGCGTCGTGCAACCGCCTCGCGGCCTGCCAGACCGTGTCACCCTCGGGCATGCGTCAAGGGTGACATGGGGGTGAGCCTTCCTGCTGTGGCTGTGGCTGTGGCTGTGGCTGTGGCTGCGGCGGGGCGGTACGGTGCGGCCTTCCGGCTGGGGGCGAACGCCCGGCCCTGTGTGGTCCGCGGTCGTCCGGTCCCTGGTGGGGGCCACGGCCCGGGGGGGAAGCTCCGCGACGCCCGGCGAGGGGTGCCGGGTGTGGTGCCGAGCGTGGGGTGCCGAGTGCGGCACCGGGTCTGCGCGCGCCGGGTCTGGGGTGCCCAACACGGTGCCGGGCGTGGGGTGCCGGTCGTACGGTTCGGCCGTCCGGTTCCGGTCATGCGCGCAGACGCAGTCCGCGCGGGGTCGCGATGAAACCCGCTGCTTCCAGCAGGGTGCCCAGGGGAGAGGTCAGTGCGGAGACGCCGTTGATCCGCTCCACCGTGACGGTGCCCAGGGAACCCGCCCGGGCTGCCGCGGCCAGGCCTTCGGCGGCCTCCGCCAGACGGGGATCGTCGGTGGCCGCGGAGGGCTCGGCGCCGGGGTCGGCGGGCCAGGCCAGCAGGGTCTTGCCGCCGCGCTCCATGTAGAGCGTCAGCTCGCCGTCCACGAGGACCACCAGGGAACCGGCCTTGCGCCCCGGCTTGTGCCCGGCGCCGGTCGGCGGCTCGGGCCAGCCCAGGGCGGCACCGTAGGCGTTCGCGGGATCGGCCGCCGCGAGCACGACCGCCCGGGAACCGGCGGGGACGTCATGGCCACCGCCTCGCCGGCTGCCGGGACCCGTGCCGTACGCGAAGGAGTGCCCGCCGCCTCTGGGCCCGCCGCGGCCCGGGTCGGCGATGTCCGAGGGCGAGACGTAGTCCCCCGGGGAGCGGCGACCGGTTGCCGGCCGGTCCAGCTCCGGGTGTCCGCCCGACCAGTCCAGGTCCGCGCCCGGACCCGCCGTGCCGAAGCCGTCGTAGGGAAAAGGACCGGTGTCGGGCAGCGGGCCGTGCCCGGCTCGTCCGGCGGGCGGGCCGAAGCCGTCCGGGCCGCCGGTGTCGAACCCTGGGCCGGGCAGCCCCTCGCGCCGCTCCCGGGCGTTAGCCACGGCACGGAGGCGGTCGACGGCGCCGTCCATCGCGAACTGTGCGGCGCCCAGCCCTTCCACGACGTACCCACGGCGGGCCTGGCCGCTGTCCTCGAAAGCGGAAAGGATCCGGTACACGGCGGAGAAACCGCCCTCGACGCCCTCCGCGGCCACCGCTCCCCGGGTGACGACACCGTGCCGGTCGAGCAGCGTGCGGGCCAGGGCGTGGGCGCGGACGGTCGGGTCGTCCTCGCGGACCGGCAGCAGGGACCAGCGGCCGGCGACGGTCGGCGGCCCGCCGCGCGAGACGGGGCGGGCCGCGGCCGTCAGGGAGCCGTACCGCCCGCGCGGGACGGCGCGTCTGGCACGGTGGGCTGTGGACCCGGCGGTGCGGCCCGAGCCGAGCAGGGCACGCATCGGGGCGAGGGTGTCGTTGGTGAGCCGTCCGGACCAGGCGAGGTCCCACAGCGCGTCGGCCAGTTCGGGGTCGGTGGCCTCGGGGTGGGTGGTCGCCCGGACCTGGTCGGCGATCTGGCGGAAGAACAGGCCGTAGCCGCCGGAGAGGGCGTCGAGGACGGACCTGTGCAGCGCGGTCGGCTCCAGCGGGTGCGGCGGCGGCAGGAGCAGCGGGGCCGCGTCCGCCAGGTAGAGCGCGACCCAGCCGTCCTTGCCGGGCAGCGCGCCCGCACCCGCCCACACCACCTCGCCGGCCGCGGTGAGTTCGTCGAGCATGGACGGCGTGTAGCCGGCCACCCGGGAGGGCAGGACGAGCTTCTCCAGCGCGGACGCCGGTACGGACGCCCCCTGCACCTGCTCGATGGCGCGTACCAGTCCGTCGACGCCGCGCAGCCCGTGGCCCTTGCCGATGTGCTGCCACTGCGGCAGGAACTGCGCGAGTGCGGCCGGCGGGACCGGTTCCAGTTCGTGCCGCAGCGCGGCCAGCGAGCGGCGCCGCAGCCGGCGCAGTACGGAGGCGTCGCACCACTCCTGGCCGATGCCCGCCGGGTGGAACTCGCCCTGCACCACCCGGCCCCCGGCGGCCAGCCGCTGCAAAGCGCCGTCGGTGACCGCCGCGCCCAGGCCGAGACGGGCCGCCGCGGCCGCCGACGTGAACGGGCCGTGCGTGCGGGCGTAACGGGCGAGGAGGTCGCCCAGGGGATCCTTGACCGGTTCGGTGAACGCCTCCGGGACACCGACCGGCAGGGCGGTGCCCAGTGCGTCGCGCAGGCGGCCGGCGTCCTCGATGGCGGCCCAGTGGTCGGCGCCCGCGATCCTGACCCGGATGGCGCGGCGCCGGCCGGCCAGCTCCTCGGCCCAGCCGGGCTCCGCACCGCGCTCGGCCAGTTCCGCCTCGGTGAGCGGCCCGAGCAGCCGCAGGACGTCCGCGACCCCTTCGACGTCCTTGACCCGGCGGTCCTCGGTCAGCCACTGCAGCTCGCGCTCCAGCTCGGCCAGTACATCGGCGTCCAGCAGTTCCCGCAGCTCCGCCTGGCCCAGCAGCTCGGCCAGCAGCCGGGAGTCCAGGGAGAGCGCGGCGGCGCGGCGCTCGGCCAGCGGCGAGTCGCCCTCGTACAGGAACTGGGCGACGTAACCGAAGAGCAGCGAGCGGGCGAAGGGGGACGGCTCGGGGGTGGTCACCTCGACGAGGCGGACCTTGCGGGACTCGATGTCTCCCATCAGCTCGACCAGGCCCGGGACGTCGAAGACGTCCTGCAGGCACTCGCGCACCGCTTCCAGGACGATCGGGAACGAGCCGAACTCGCTCGCCACCTGCAGCAGCTGGGCGGCCCGCTGGCGCTGCTGCCACAGCGGGGTGCGCTTGCCCGGGTTGCGGCGCGGCAGCAGCAGCGCGCGGGCGGCGCACTCGCGGAAGCGGGAGGCGAACAGCGCCGAGCCGCCGACCTGGTCGGTGACGATCTGGTCGACCTCGCCCTTGTCGAAGGCGACGTCCGCGGCACCGACCGGGGCCTGCTCGGCGTCGTACTCCGCACCGGTCTTCACGGGCTGCGCGTCGAGCAGGTCCAGACCCATGAGGTCGGCGTCGGGCAGGCGCAGCACGATCCCGTCGTCCGCGTGCATGACCTGCGCGTCCATGCCGTACCGCTCGGACAGGCGGGCGCCCAGGGCCAGGGCCCAGGGTGCGTGCACCTGGGCGCCGAAGGGTGAGTGCACGACGACCCGCCAGTCGCCCAGTTCGTCGCGGAAGCGCTCCACGACGATCGTCCGGTCGTCCGGCACATGACCGCAGGCCTCGCGCTGCTCGGCCAGGTAGGCCAGCACGTTGTCCGCGGCCCATGCGTCCAGGCCCGCCGCGAGGAGCCGCAGCCGCGCGTCCTCGTCGGACAGGGCGCCGACCTCGCGCAGGAACGCGCCCACCGCGCGGCCCAGCTCCAGCGGGCGGCCCAGCTGGTCGCCCTTCCAGAAGGGCAGCCGGCCGGGCACCCCGGGGGCGGGGGAGACCAGGACCCGGTCGCGGGTGATGTCCTCGATGCGCCAGGAACTCGTGCCCAGGGTGAACACGTCGCCGACCCGGGACTCGTACACCATCTCCTCGTCCAGCTCGCCGACCCGGCCGCCGCCCTTCTTGGGGTCGGAACCGGCGAGGAAGACCCCGAACAGGCCGCGGTCGGGGATCGTGCCGCCGGAGGTGACGGCGAGGCGCTGGGCACCGGGACGGCCGGTGACCGTGCCCGCCACGCGGTCCCACACCACGCGCGGGCGCAGCTCCGCGAACGCGTCCGAGGGGTAGCGGCCGGCGAGCATGTCGAGCACGGCGGTGAACGCCGACTCCGGCAGCGAGGCGAACGGCGCCGCCCGGCGGACCAGGGCGAGCAGGTCGTCGACCTGCCAGGTGTCCAGGGCCGTCATCGCGACGAGCTGCTGGGCGAGGACGTCCAGCGGGTTGGCGGGCACTCTCAGGGACTCGATGGCACCGGAACGCATCCGCTCGGTGACGACCGCGGCCTGGACCAGGTCACCGCGGTACTTCGGGAAGACCACACCGGTGGAGACGGCGCCGACCTGGTGTCCCGCGCGGCCGACGCGCTGCAGGCCGGAGGCCACGGACGGCGGTGACTCGACCTGGACGACGAGGTCCACGGCACCCATGTCGATGCCCAGCTCCAGGCTCGAGGTGGCGACCACCGCCGGGAGACGGCCCGCCTTCAGGTCCTCCTCGACCAGGGCGCGCTGCTCCTTGGACACCGATCCGTGGTGCGCGCGGGCGATGACCGCCGGCGCGCCGTGCGCCGCGCCGGAGCCGCCCATCAGCTCGGCCGGGGAGTGGTGCTCGTCCAGGGGCTGCCCGGTTGCCCGCTCGTAGGCGATCTCGTTGAGCCGGTTGCACAGGCGCTCGGCCAGCCGGCGGGAGTTGGCGAAGACGATCGTCGAGCGGTGCGCCTGGACCAGGTCGGTGATCCGCTCCTCGACGTGCGGCCAGATCGACGGCCGCTCCGCGCCGTCGTCACCGTCGGCGGCCCGGGAGGCGCCCAGCTCGCCGAGGTCCTCCACGGGGACGACGACCGACAGGTCGAACTCCTTGCCGGAGGCGGGCTGGACGATCTCCACCTTGCGGCGGGGCGACAGATAACGGGCGATCTCGTCGACCGGGCGGACGGTCGCGGAGAGTCCGATGCGGCGGGCCGGTGCGGGCAGCAGCTCGTCCAGGCGCTCCAGGGACAGCGCGAGGTGGGCGCCGCGCTTGGTGCCGGCCACCGCGTGCACCTCGTCCAGGATCACCGTCTCGACACCGGTCAGCGCGTCGCGGGTGGCCGAGGTGAGCATCAGGAACAGGGACTCGGGCGTGGTGATCAGGATGTCCGGGGGGCGGGTGGACAGGGCGCGGCGCTCGGCGGCCGGGGTGTCGCCCGAGCGGATGCCGACCTTCACCTCCGGTTCGGGCAGGCCCAGGCGGACGGACTCCTGGCGGATGCCGGTGAGCGGGCTGCGCAGGTTGCGCTCCACGTCGACGGCGAGGGCCTTGAGCGGGGAGACGTACAGGACCCGGCAGCGCTTCTTCGGATCGGCGGGGGGCGGGGTGGAGGCGAGCTGGTCGAGGGCGGCGAGGAACGCGGCCAGGGTCTTGCCGGAACCGGTCGGGGCGACCACCAGGACGTCCGAGCCCGCACCGATGGCCTGCCACGCGCCGGCCTGGGCCGCGGTGGGCGCGGAGAACGCCCCCGTGAACCAGCCGCGGGTCGCGGGGGAGAAGCCGTCGAGGGCTCGGTGTGCGTCGCTGACCATGCGTCCATCCTGCACCCGACCACTGACAATGCGGGCTGACCTGGGCATTTGCCGCGCCTCGAGAAGGGCGCGGGACGCGTCGCGGCCGGCGGCGACGGAGAATCGACGTATGGCGGAACGGGGCGAGGAACGGGCCCGGCACTGGCAGTACGAGGAACTGCCCGGTGTCGATCTGCTCCGTGCCCGCTACGTCCGCAAGGAGTTCGTCCGGCACACCCACGAGCACTTCGTGATCGCCGCCATCGCCGAGGGCGTCGAGGTGTTCCACCACCGCGGGGCCGACCAGTACGCCGGGACGGGCGCCCTCGCGCTGGTCAATCCGGACACACCGCACACGGGCCGCGCGGGCGTGCCCGAGGGGTGGCGCTACGGCGCGGTGTACCCGGCGCCCGGACTGGTGGCCGAGATCGCCGCGGAGACCACCACGCTCCGCGGGACACCGGGTTTCGTGAACCCGGTGCTCGACGACCCCTACGCCGCCCACCTGGTCCACCAGGTGCTGCGCGCGGCGGACGAGGGGAACGCGCTCGCCGCCGACACGCTGCTGCGGGTCGCCGTGACCCGGCTGCTGCGCCTGAACGGCGGCACCCTGCCCCAGCGCGAGGTCCGCACGGCGGGGCACGGCATCGCGGCACGCGCGCGTGCCGTCCTGGAGGAGCGGATGGCCCGGCCGCCGACCCTGGAAGCCCTGGCGGCGGAGCTGGGGACGAGCCCCTTCGCCCTGCTGCGGGCCTTCCGGGACGCCTACGGGATGCCGCCGCACACCTGGCTGACCGACGCCCGGGTGCGCCGGGCGCTGCGGCTGCTGGAGGCGGGCACCGCACCGGCCGCCGTCGCCGCGGCCGTCGGCTTCACCGACCAGTCCCACCTCAGCCGGCACTTCTCCCGGATCGTCGGCGTCCCCCCGGGCGCCTACCAGCGCGAGCGCAAGAACGTACAAGACGCGCGGTCGCGTCTTCTCCTACCGTCCGGTGTGTGGCAGAAGAGACAGCTTGCGCAGACATACGCGCCGGTCGCCGAGGGGCGGCCGGCGCAGACGGAGCCGGCGGGGGGAAACCGGACGCCGCCGTCGTCCGGGACGCCCTCGGGGTCGGGGTCGCCGTAGGACTGTCCGGGTTCGCCTTCGGGGTGACCTCGGCGGGCAGCGGGCTCACCCTGCTCCAGACCTGCGTGCTCAGCCTCCTGGTGTTCACCGGCGCCTCGCAGTTCGCCCTCGTCGGGGCGCTGGCGGCCGGGGGCAACCCGCTCACCGCCGCTGCGGGCGCCTTCTTCCTCGGAGTGCGCAACGCGTTCTACGGGCTCAGGCTCTCCCAGCTGCTGGCCCTCCCGCGCGGGGCACGGCCCCTCGCAGCCCAGTGGGTCATCGACGAGACCACCGCGGTGGCCCTCGCACAGCCCGGCCGGCGCAGCGCGCGGATCGGTTTCACCGTCACCGGTGTCACCCTCTACGTCCTGTGGAACCTCACCACGCTGCTCGGCGCCCTGGGAGCCGAGGCCATCGGGGACACCCGCGCGTGGGGTCTGGACGCGGCCGGGCCCGCCGTGTTCCTGGCCCTGCTCGCGCCCATGGTGAAGACCGCGACGGAGCGGGCGGTGGCTGCCGTGGCGGTGCTCCTCGGACTCGGTCTGCTGCCCGTCCTGCCGGCCGGCGTGCCGGTCCTGGTGGCAGCCCTGGCCGCACCCGCCGTGCTGTACCTGGAGGGCCGCCGCAGGGGCGGCACACAGAGCGATGTACGGCCCCAGAGCGACGTACGGCCAGAGAACGATGCGCGGCCCCAGAACGAGGTACGGCCACAGAACGACGTACGGCCCCAGAGCGATGTACGAAAGGAAGACCGGTGAACACCTGGACCGCGGTCGTCGTGACCGCACTCGGCTGCTACGCCGTCAAGCTCGCCGGGCTGCTCGTTCCGGCGGGAGCCCTGGAGCGGCCCCTGGTGCGGCGGCTCGCCGCGCTGCTTCCCGTCGCCCTGCTCGCCGCCCTCACCGCGCAGCAGACGTTCTCCGACGGACGGGTCCTCGTCCTGGACGCCAGGGCGGCGGGCCTGGCTGCCGCCGCCGTGGCACTGGTCCTGCGGGCACCCTTCCTGGTCATCGTCGCCGCTGCCGTGGTGGTGACTGCCGGGGTGCGCGCCATGGGGGGCTGAGGAAGGGACGGGGCGTCCTTCAGCCGATGACACGACCGTGGGCTCTCAGGGTGCGCAGGGCCTCGATCGTCGCCATGGACCGCGCCTCCAGGGCGGCACCGGGAGCCGATCGGCGCCGGGTGACCGGCCAGCCGCCGTCCTCCTGCTGCCGGGCGGCGAGGAGGTCGAGCGAACGGGCCATCTCCTCGTCGGTGAACCACGCGCGCGCGAGGGAGTCCGGTGTCCGCGCGAAGTCGTGCGGGAAGTGGTGCTCGCCCGGCGCGTAACCCGGAGCGGCCGGGCGGTCCTGCGGGCCGTGCGCGTCCAGGACCGCGAGCCGCTGCTCACGGACCAGGGCGCCGAGCCGGCCGGCGGCGGCCCGCGCGCGCGTGCGGTCGGGTACGGCGTCCAGGAAGGCGACGGCCGCCCGCACCTCGCAGGGGTGGGGCGTGCCGAGGGACTCGATCCGCTGCCAGCAGAAGTCGGTCGCCCGGAACAGCCAGGCGTGCCACACGTCGTTGCGGTGCAGCAGGCCGACCACCGGGCCGGTGGCCGACAGGTCGCCCTTCGGGGCGTCCACCGCCGGCACGAGGGGGCCGGCCGGGCGGTCGTACCCGTCGGGCCGGACTGCGGGGAGCGCGCCCTCCGGGGTGGACACGGAGGTCAGATAGCGGCACACGCGCTCCACACGCCGGCCGCCACACCGCCCGAGGGCGTCCAGGACGTGCAGCGCGTGCGTGGTGTGCGGCGGCCGGCTGGCCGGCCCCCGCAGGTCCGGCTCCAGGGCGTGGCCGTACCCGCCGTCGTCGTTGGCGTAGGCGTCGAGGGCGGTCTCCACGGGGGCCGCGTCGCCGTTCAGGAAGAGGTGTGCGAAGAGCCGCTGCTCCAGTACGCGCGCGGTGTGCCACACGAAGTGCTCCGCGCGGAGCAGCGGTGAGGCCGCCGGGGGCGGCGGGGAAGGGGTGAGGGCTCCTGTCTCGGCCATGGTTCAGACCGTAGGGTGCCCCACCGTCCGCGCAGGCCGTCCCGGCCGGGGGTCACTCCCAGGGGCGGGATACTGGGGGCATGCGGTTGACGGTCTTCTGGGAGCGGATGGCGGAGCACTTCGGTGCCGGGTACGCCGAAACCTTCGCACGCGATCACGTCATGTCCGAACTGGGCGGGCGCACGGTGCACGAGGCACTGGCGGCCGGCTGGGAGGCCAAGGACGTCTGGCGCGTGGTCTGCCACGTGATGAACGTCCCGGGAGAAAGACGCTGACCGGTCACAAAGGCGGCCGGGCCGTACGGGACTGTCGGTGGCGTGGGCGACACTTGCATGGTGGCACCCACTGACGAGTCCGGGCAGACGACCCCGCACACCGCCCCCACCGGTACGACACCCCCTCCCCGGCCCCCCGCCGAGGGCGCTGTCCGGCCGGCTGCACGCATGCCCCGCTGGCTGCCCCGCGCCATGGTGCTCGCCCTCGCGCTCGTCGCCGCCTTCCAGTTCGGCAGCTGGGCCTTCCACCAGGTGACCGGCCTGCTGGTCAACATCCTCATCGCGTTCTTCCTGGCCCTGGCCATCGAACCCGCGGTGAGCCGCATGGCGGCCCGCGGCATGCGCCGGGGATTCGCCACCTTCCTGGTCTTCCTGGGTCTGACGATCGCCGTCGCGGGCTTCGTCACCCTGCTCGGGTCGATGCTCGCCGGGCAGATCATCAAGATGGTCGAGGGCTTCCCCGAGTACCTGGACTCCGTCATCCACTGGGTCAACACGAAGTTCCACACCGACCTGCGGCGGGTCGACATCCAGGAAGGGCTGCTCCACTCCGACTGGCTGCGCAAGTACGCGCAGAACGGCGCCGCCGGTGTGCTCGACGTGTCCACCCAGGTGCTCGGCGGACTCTTCCAGATGCTCACGATCGGCCTGTTCTCGTTCTACTTCGCCGCCGACGGGCCGCGGCTGCGCCGCGCCCTGTGCTCGGTGCTGCCGCCCGCCCGCCAGGCGGAGGTGCTGCGCGCGTGGGAGATCGCCGTCGACAAGACGGGCGGCTACCTGTACTCGCGCAGCCTGATGGCGCTCGTCTCCGGGATCGCGCACTACGTCCTGCTCCAGGCCCTCGGCGTTCCGTACGCGCCCGTGCTCGGCGTGTGGGTGGGCCTCGTGTCGCAGTTCATCCCCACCATCGGCACCTATCTCGCGGGCGCCCTGCCGATGCTGATCGCCTTCACGGTCAACCCGTGGTACGCGCTGTGGGTGCTGATCTTCGTCGTGGTCTACCAGCAGTTCGAGAACTACATGCTGCAGCCCAAGCTGACCGCGAAGACCGTCGACATCCACCCGGCGGTCGCCTTCGGCTCGGTCATCGCGGGCACCGCGCTGCTCGGTGCCGTCGGCGCGCTGATCGCCATCCCGGCGGTCGCCACCCTGCAGGCCTTCCTGGGGGCGTACGTGAAGCGGTACGCCGTCACCGACGACCCCCGCGTCCACGGTCACCGCACCCGGGCCCCTGCACCGGGCCTGCGCACCCGCGTACGACGGCTGTGGGCGGCGGAGCCCGCAAGGACGCAGGAGCCGGGTGCCGCCCGGCAGGAGTCCGGTACCGCGGCGGCGGTGGCCGGGACCCGGGCGGGGGAGCCCCGGGGCGCCGCGGTGGCCGAGGAAGGCGCCACCGGCGAGTGAACCGGCGGGGCCTCACAGGCTGAGGCCCCGCCGGACACCGGCGCCGACGACCGCCGTCGCACAGACGCCGGCCGCGGTGGTGACGATCCGCCCGCGGACCTGCTCGTCCAGGGCGGTGCGGGACAGCAGCCGGGCCGGCGCGGGCAGTACCAGGACGGCGTGCAGGCTCACGCCGTGCAGCGGCCTGAGCGGGGCCGTCGAGCGGTACGCCGCCTCCTGGCGACCGGTCCGGATGAGCACCACCCCGCGCGCGCATCGCGGCACCCGAGGCGAGGGCGACGAGCAGAATCGCGAACCCGGGGCGCAGCGCGAGGGCCGTTCCCGCGGTACCTGCCATGGCGGCAGCCTTCCGGTGGCGCCGCGTCCCGGCGCCGTCCGGGTGAGGCACCTGTCGTACCCCGCTGGGAGCAGGCGGGGACGGGGCTGGTTCAGGGGCCGTCCCCCGGGGCCGGGGTGGCGCGTGGTGCGCTTGACACAAAAATCGAACATCCATTCTTATGGAGGCGTCGGCGAGGCTCAACCGAGGGGATTTCGCCCATTTATGGGGCGTTTTGCCCCCTGGTTATCCACAGGCCGGACGGGCGTCGAGGCGCATTGTCAGTGGCAGGCGTTAGCGTCTTTGACGTGAAGCGATCGACTCAAGCAAACCGGGTGGAACCCATGGCAGGAACCGACCGCGAGAAGGCGCTGGACGCCGCGCTCGCACAGATTGAACGGCAATTCGGCAAGGGCGCGGTCATGCGCATGGGCGAGCGGTCGAAGGAGCCCATCGAGGTCATCCCGACCGGGTCGACCGCGCTCGACGTGGCCCTCGGCGTCGGCGGCCTGCCGCGCGGCCGCGTCGTGGAGATCTACGGCCCGGAGTCCTCCGGCAAGACGACCCTGACCCTGCACGCCGTGGCGAACGCGCAGCGGGCCGGCGGCCAGGTCGCCTTCGTGGACGCCGAGCACGCCCTCGACCCCGAGTACGCGAAGAAGCTCGGCGTCGACATCGACAACCTGATCCTCTCCCAGCCGGACAACGGCGAGCAGGCGCTGGAGATCGTGGACATGCTGGTCCGCTCCGGCGCGCTCGACCTCATCGTCATCGACTCCGTCGCCGCGCTCGTGCCGCGCGCGGAGATCGAGGGCGAGATGGGCGACAGCCACGTCGGTCTGCAGGCCCGTCTGATGAGCCAGGCCCTGCGCAAGATCACCAGCGCGCTCAACCAGTCGAAGACCACCGCGATCTTCATCAACCAGCTGCGCGAGAAGATCGGCGTGATGTTCGGCTCGCCGGAGACCACGACCGGTGGCCGCGCGCTGAAGTTCTACGCCTCGGTGCGCATCGACATCCGCCGCATCGAGACCCTGAAGGACGGCACGGAGGCGGTCGGCAACCGCACCCGCTGCAAGGTCGTCAAGAACAAGGTCGCGCCGCCCTTCAAGCAGGCGGAGTTCGACATCCTCTACGGCCAGGGCATCAGCCGTGAGGGCGGCCTGATCGACATGGGCGTGGAACACGGCTTCGTCCGCAAGGCCGGTGCCTGGTACACGTACGAGGGCGACCAGCTCGGCCAGGGCAAGGAGAACGCGCGCAACTTCCTGAAGGACAACCCCGACCTGGCCAACGAGATCGAGAAGAAGATCAAGGTGAAGCTGGGCGTCGGCGTGCGTCCGGAGGAGCCCGCCGCCGAGCCGGACGCGGACGCGACGGCAGCCACCGCCACGGGTGACGCGGCCAAGACGGTGCCCGCCCCGGCAGCCGCCAAGGCCACCAAGCCCAAGGCCGCCACCGCCAAGAGCTGACCGTGACACGACGAACGGACTGGCCCGAGGACGAGGACGGGTACGCGGACCCGGCCTTCGGTGCCCCACGGGGGAGGGGCACCGGAGACCGCCTCGGTGCCGGCGCGTCCACCGGTCCGGGAGTCCACGGGGACGACGCCGACGGGGGAGATGTCCACGGACACGACCCTCATGACCCCCACGACGCCGACGCGTACGGAGGCGACGGGCGTGGTGCCGGGCGGCGCCGGGCCCAGGGCGGGTCGCGCGGCGCGTCCGGCTCCGGTGCAGGTGGCGCACGCCGGGGCGGCTCGCGTGACGGCGGGCCGTACGGCGGGCGCGGGCGCCGTCGGCGGAGCACCGGCGAGGCGTCCGCGGTGGACGGAGACATCTCTTCCTCGCCGAGGGCCGAACAGGAGGAGTCTCCGGCGGACCCGGTGGAGCGGGCGCGGGCGATCTGTCTGCGCCTGCTCACCGGGACCCCGCGTACCCGCAAGCAACTGGCGGACGCCCTGCGCAAGCGGGAGATCCCGGACGACGCGGCGCAGGAGGTGCTGTCCCGTTTCGAGGAGGTCGGGCTGATCGACGACAGCGCGTTCGCGGACGCCTGGGTGGAGTCCCGGCACCATGGGCGCGGACTGGCCCGTCGCGCGCTCGCCCAGGAACTGCGTACCAAGGGGGTCGACGGGGCACTGATCGACGAGGCCGTGGGCCGGCTCGACGCCGAGCAGGAGGAAGCCACCGCGCGGGACCTGGTCGCCCGCAAGCTGCGCTCCACCCGGGGCCTGGACCGCGACAAACGGCTGCGCCGGCTGGCGGGCATGCTCGCCCGCAAGGGCTACTCCCAGGGCCTGGCCCTGCGGGTGGTGCGCCAGGCGCTGGAGGAGGAGGGCGAGGACACCGAGTTCCTCGGGGAGGAGGGGTACTGAGGCAGCCCCAGCAGGAGGACCGAGGCCGGAGCCCGAGAGGGGAGCCGGGCCGACGCCCGGACCGGGAGGCGAGGCCGCTGCCAGAGCCCAGGCCCCAGCCCAGAGAGGTGATTGCCGGGGTGCGACGCCCGAGCCCGGGAGCCGGGGCTGGAGCCGGCGCGTGACGCGGGCGCCCAAGGCCCGGAGCCGGAACGTGGCGTCCGAGCCGCCCGCGACCCGAGGCCGGAGCGGGAGCGTGGCACCGGAGCCCAGGGCCCCAAGCCGCCGGAATGTGACGTCCGAGCCCGGGGCCCCGGAATTCAGGCCCGGGGTCTCAGGGGACGGCCGGGGCCAGGACCGGAAGACCGGCCGATCGCCACGCCTGGAATCCGCCGGTCAGGTCGGTGGCCCGGCGCAGGCCGAGCTGGTGCAGGGAGACGGCCGCGAGGCTCGACGCGTAACCCTCGTTGCAGATGACGACGACGCGCAGGTCGTGACCGGTGGCCTCGGGGAGACGGTGGCTGCCCTGGGGATCAAGCCGCCACTCCAGTTCGTTGCGCTCGACGACCAGAGCACCGGGCACCAGTCCGTCCCGCTCCCGCAGCGCGGCATAGCGGATGTCGACCAGCAGGGCCTCGCCGGCCCGGGCGGCGGCGTACGCCTCGTGGGGTTCGACACGCACGTAGGTGCGGCGCACCTGTTCCAGCAACTCGTCGATCCCGGTCTGCTCTTCGTTCACGTCGCTCACTGCCGGTCCTTTCGCGTCTGTCGCATCGCTGCTCACTGCCAGTCCTCGGGGCGCTCCACCTGCTCCAGGCGCAGCACCGGTCCGGAGCGGCTGTAACGGCGGATCCGGGGAAGCGGCGGGTAGTAGGCGTGCACAGACACAGCGTGCCGGTCGCTCGACTCGTTCAGCACCTCGTGGACGTGGTGTCGGCCGAAGGCGCGACCCCGGCCGGCCGGCAGCCGTCGTGCGCGGTCCACGCCCTCGGTGAGTTCCAGGGTCTTCCAGCCGTCGGTGGGCAGCCGTGCGGCGAGCGAGTTCTCCGTGAGTTCGCCGGTGGCGGTGACGAAGGCGCCGACCGAGTCGGCGTGGTCGTGCCAGCCCGTACCGGTGCGGGGCGGCCAGCCGATCAGCCAGGCCTCACTGCCCCCGGGCCCGTCCAGACGGATCCAGGTGCGGCCCTCGGGGTCGAGCGGCAGCGAGGCGATCAGCTCCGCGTCGGCGGCGGCGCGTCGGACGAAGTCGAGGAGTTCCGCCTGCGTGGGCGGCTCCGCGGTGGGCGCGGCGGGAAGGGAGGCGGTGGGGGAGGGGGCGGGGGCGGGGGCGGGGGCCGACGGGGAGGAGAAGACAGACATGCACACCGTCCTGAAGTGGGTTCGCGGAACGCGCGCGACGGCACCCTGCGCAGAACAGCGTGGTGAGGGAACAGCCTGGAGCCACGGCACCTGAACACAGTGCGTGAACAGCGCTGAGCAGGCGTCGGCGTCGCGCGCGGAAGAGAGAAGCAGAAGGGGGCGCGAATTCAGCGGGACGGGCGACACACGCAGCCCGCATAGCGGAGGAGGTCCATATGGACCCTCCGCCACAGGCGCACATCGGTGTCGGTCACGATCCGGAGTACACCATGGGGGACGGAAGCGGTCAACACGCTGTCATCATGCGGACGATGGTGACGGTGAGTGGCCGTTCCAAGGCCACCCCAGGGCGCCGCGTCCCGAACCCGGGCCCCGAGCCATCCCAGACCTCGAACCAACCCAGGCCCCCGAGCCACCCAGGGCGCCCAGACCCCGAACCCAGGTCCCGGGCCAACCCAGGCCTCGAACCACACCAGCCCCCCGGGCCACCCAGGCCCGGATCCACCGCAGTTCCCGAGCCACCCAAGGTGACCAGGCCCGGAGCCACCCCAGACCCCCGAGCCACCCCAGGACGCCCAGGCCACCCCAGAACCTCCAGCCCGCCCGAGCCACCCACGCCGCCCCGGACTGGTCATGGCCGGACGGCCTGAACGCTCGCCCGGCCGGGTGTTTCAGTGGGCGCCGGCCTCCGCCCGGGCGTCGGCGGGTGCCGCGCCGCCGAGGGTGGCCTCGGCCGCGGTGTACAGGTCGGCCGGGCGGACCCCGCTCAGCGCGGTGACCAGGTGCCCGTCGGGGCGCACCAGGAGCACGGTGTGCGGCGCCGCGCCCGGGTAGCTCTCGGCCACCAGCAGTTCGGCGGGGTGCGGCAGCGCGGCCACCGCGGCGGCCAGCCGGGGCATGATCCCGGCGCTCACCCAGTGCCGGCGCTCCCACACCACCGTGCCCGGCGCCACCAGCACGACCAGCAGCGCCCCGCGGCCGAGCCGGTCCCGCAGCGGGACGAACGAGCCGTCCTCCGCCGTCACCACCACGTCCGCGACCGCCGCTCCGGGGGGCGTGTCCACGGGTGCCTCCGCGTCGAAGTGCGGGGCTGCGAGCGGCGAGTCGGCGTACGCCCCCGGCGCGCCCAGGGTTCCGCGCCCCAGGTGGCCGTCCATCAGCGACGCGTCGTGCCCGCGCGCCGCCCCGGGGACGTAGGACCGCAGCCCGCCGCCCCCGCGCAGCACGGGCAGCAACTGGTCGGCGGCGCGCAGCCGGGAGGCGACGATCGCCCGCCGCTCCGTCTGGTAGCTGTCGAGCAGCGCCTCGTGCGGGCCGTGGTGCCAGGTGAGGGCCAGTTTCCAGGCGAGGTTGTCGGCGTCCCGCAGTCCCTCGTCCAGTCCCTGGGTGCCGAACGCGCCCAGCAGGTGGGCCGCGTCCCCGGCCAGGAGGACGCGTCCGTTGCGCCAGCGCCGGGCCACCCGGTGGTGCACCGTGTGCACGCCGGTGTCCAGCAGTTCGTACGCCGGTGCGCTCTCGCCGGTCCAGCCGGTGAGGGTCTCGCGGATGCGGGCGAGCAGCAGTTCCGGGGTGACCAGGTCCTTGCCGGGCGGCAGCAGCCAGTCGAGGCGCCACACGCCGTCCGGCAGCGGCCGCGCGGTGATCTCACCGGCCGAAGGCCCGGACGTCCGCCACGGCGGGTTCCGGTGGAGGAACGCTTCCTCGGGCCGGGGCAGTGCGGCGCGCAGCGCGGCCACGGCGTACCGCTCGACGGCGGTGCGGCCGGGAAAGCGGATGTCCTGGAGTTTGCGCACGGTCGAGCGCGGTCCGTCGCAGCCGACGAGGTAGCTGCCGCGCCACCAGGTGCCGGCGGCTCCACGGGTGTGCGCGCTCACGCCCGCCGTCTCCTGCTCCAGGGCGTCGAGCCGGCTGTCGGTGGCCAGTTCGATCAGCGGCTCGCGGGCCACGGCGGCGCGCAGGGCGCCGGTGAGGTCGTGCTGGGCGATGTGCAGCGGCGCCGGATCGGCCGCGTCGAAGGCGACCTCGCCGGTCACCTGTTTGCGCCGCATGGACCACCACCCGGCCCAGCGCAGTCCGGCCCGGCCGAGCGGGGTACCGGCCAGCCGCTCCACGAGGGCGGCGGTGTCCTCGCGCAGGACGACGGTGCGCGCCGCCCGTACCGGCTCCGTGCCCGGTGTCTCGTCGAGCACGACGGACGGCACTTCCTGACGTGCCAGCGCCAGGGCGAGCGTGAGCCCGACGGGCCCCGCTCCGACGACGATCACCGGATCCACGGCGCGGCGCCCCCTGCCCGCAGCGGTGTCCTGACGGACGGACGTGAACAGACGGCTGGAGCAGGGTGCACGATCACAGAACGTATGCAACCCATTGCCGCTGCTTGCGTCAAGTGACGGGGGCAGCGGTGATCATTCCGCTGCCCCCGTGTGGCGTCTGCCGGGTGACCGGCCGTCAGACGGGGGCGCCCGTCGACTCCGCGTCCGCCACCGCGGTCGGCGCGAGCACCGCGCCGGTGGACTTCTTGGCCCGCCGCAGCCGGCGTTCCAGCCAGCTCGCGAAGCTGGTGAGGCTGAAGTTCAGCGCGATGTAGATGACGGCGACGATGGTGAAGCTGGCGATGGTGTTCGCACCGTAGTACGAACTCATCGGGGAGACCGACGCCAGCAGTTCGGGGAAGGTGAGGATCGCGCCGCCCAGTGCGGTGTCCTTCACGATCACCACGAGCTGGCTCACGATGGCCGGCAGCATCGCGGTGACGGCCTGCGGCAGCAGGATCGACGTCATGACCTGGGTCTTGCGCAGACCGATGGCCTGGCCCGCCTCGGCCTGCCCCTTGGGCAGCGACAGGATGCCCGCCCGGACGATCTCCGCCAGCACCGAGGCGTTGTAGAGCACCAGGCCGGTGACGACGGCGTACAGCGGCCGGTCGTCCGAACCGACGTTCGTGTACTGGGCGAACAGCGCCAGACCGAAGATCATCAGCATCAGCACCGGGATGGCGCGGAAGAACTCCACGATCACGGCGGCCGGCACCCGGATCCAGGCGTGGTCGGAGAGCCGCGCGATGCCGAAGACCGCACCCAGCGGCAAGGCGATGACCATCGACAGGGCGGCGGCGATCAGCGTGTTCTTCAGTCCCGGCAGGATGTACGTCGTCCACGCCTCGGAACCGGCGAAGAACGGCTTCCACTTCTCCCAGTCCAGCTGGCCCTTGTCGCTCAGGCCCTGGTAGACCCACCACAGGAGGGCCGCGAGCGCGAGAACGAACACGATCGAGTAGACGACGTTGCGCCGTTTGGCCCTGGGCCCCTGAGCGTCGTACAGCACCGAGGAACTCATCGCTTCACCGCCACCTTCTTGCTGACCCAGCCGAGGACCAGGCCGGTCGGCAGCGTCAGGCACACGAAGCCGAACGCGAAGACCGCCGCGGTCAGCAGGAGCTGTGCCTCGTTCTCCAGGATGTCCTTCATCAGCAGGGCGGCCTCGGCCACACCGATCGCAGCGGCCACCGTGGTGTTCTTGGTGAGCGCGATCAGGACGTTGGTGAGCGGGCCGACGACCGAACGGAACGCCTGCGGCAGCACCACCAGGGTCAGCACCTGGGTGAAGTTCAGCCCGAGCGCGCGGGCCGCCTCCGCCTGGCCGACCGGCACCGTGTTGATGCCGGAGCGGATGGCCTCGCACACGAACGCCGAGGTGTAGGCGATCAGACCGAGCACGGCCAGCCGGAAGTTGATGGTGTCGAAGTTCTCCGAGCCGAGGCGCACGCCGAGGGTCTGGTTCAGGCCCAGCGAGGTGAACAGGATGATCACCGTCAGCGGAATGTTCCGCACGACGTTGACGTACGCGGTGCCGAAGCCGCGCATGAGCGGCACCGGGCCGACGCGCATGGCGGCCAGCAGGGTGCCCCAGACCAGGGAACCGACGGCCGAGAGCAGGGTGAGCTGCACCGTCACCCAGAAGGCTCCCAGCAGGTCGTAGCCTTCAAGAAAGTCGAACACGATCTCCCGCGCTTCCGCGTGTGGTGGGCCCCGGTGCGCCGCCCCCTGGGGAGCGGCACACCCGGCGGGCGCTGACTCAGCTCTTGACGTCGCCGATCTTCGGCGCCTGCTCGTACTGGTAGTTCGCCGGACCGAAGTTGGCCTTCACGGCCTTCTCCCAGGAACCGTCGGAGACCATGTCCGTCAGCGCCTTGTTGATCTTGTCCTTGAGGTCGCTGCCCTTCTTGACGCCGATGCCGTAGTTCTCGTTGGTCATCTTCAGGCCGCCCAGCTTGAACTTGCCCTTGAACTGGGCCTGGGAGGCGTAACCGGCGAGGATCGAGTCGTCCGTCGTCAGGGCGTCGATCGCCTTGTTCTGCAGGCCGTTGAGGCAGGCCGAGTACGTCGGGTACTTCAGCAGGTTCGCCTTGGGGGCCAGCTTCTCCTTGACGTTCTGCGCCGAGGTCGAACCGGTGACCGAACACAGCTTCTTGCTGTTCAGGTCGCCCGCCGACTTGATCGAGTCGTCGTCGGCGCGGACCAGGACGTCCTGGTGGGCGAGCAGGTACGGGCCGGCGAAGTCGACCTTCTTCTCGCGCTCCGGGGTGATCGAGTAGGTGGCGGCGATGAACTGCACGTCA
This sequence comes from Streptomyces sp. Xyl84, assembly GCF_059731885.1. Taxonomy (NCBI): domain Bacteria; kingdom Bacillati; phylum Actinomycetota; class Actinomycetes; order Kitasatosporales; family Streptomycetaceae; genus Streptomyces; species Streptomyces sp. Xyl84. The sequence goes on along the minus strand of NZ_AP029182.1, from coordinate 1,933,372 downwards.
CCGCGGGCCAGCATGGTCTCGCGGTCGGCGCTCTTCGACTCCTTCCACTCGATCTGGTCCTCGTTGTAACCGAGCTTCTTGGCGACGTACTTGGCCACGTCCACGTCGAAGCCGGAGTAGCCCTGCGGCGTCTTCTGGCCGAGGCCGGGCTGGTCGTACTTGATGCCGATGGCGATCTTCTTGCCGCCACCCGACGACCCGCCGTCCTTCTTGTCGGAACCGCACGCCGTCGCCGAGACGGCGAGGGCGAGCACGACGGCCGAGGCGGCGGTGACCTTGCGGAGCTTCATGCTGAACTTCCTTTGCTGAAAGGCTCAAAGGCCCGGTCGGGAGCCGGAACCCTGCGGGGGTGACGGCGCCGTGGGGGCGGGTACGGAGGCCGGCACGGGTGCCGGAAGGGGCCGGACGCCGCCCCGCGCCGCCGGTGGGCGGCCGCCGGTCCACCGCCCGGCGGTGGCGTGGAACCGGCTGGTGGGTCATGGTCCGGCTGGTGGTGCGTGGCCCGGCCGGCCGGTCGTCGTACGTGGCCGGCCGGTGGCCGCGGTCCGATCGGTGGGGCGTCGGCCGGTGGGCGGTGCGCCGTCCGGCGGGCCGGACGCAGGCCGCGCGCGGCGCCCGCGGCCGGAGGGGTCTCAGTGGTGCAGGATCTTCGACAGGAAGTCCTTGGCCCGGTCGCTGCGCGGATTGCTGAAGAACTGGTCGGGCGCGGCCTGCTCGATGATCCGGCCGTCCGCCATGAAGACCACCCGGTTGGCGGCCGATCGGGCGAATCCCATCTCATGGGTGACGACGATCATCGTCATGCCGTCCCGGGCGAGCTGCTGCATGACCTCCAGCACCTCGTTGATCATCTCGGGGTCCAGCGCGGAGGTCGGCTCGTCGAAGAGCATGACCTTCGGCTCCATCGCCAGCGCCCGCGCGATCGCCACGCGCTGCTGCTGGCCGCCGGAGAGCTGCGCCGGGTACTTGTCCGCCTGTGCGCCCACGCCGACCCGGTCGAGCAGGGCCCGGGCCCGCTCCTCGGCCGCCTGCTTGTCCGTGCGGCGGACCTTGATCTGGCCCAGCATCACGTTCTCCAGCACGGTCTTGTGCGCGAAGAGGTTGAAGGACTGGAAGACCATGCCGACGTCGGCACGCAACCGGGCCAGCTCCTTGCCCTCCGGGGGCAGCGGGCGGCCGTCGATCGTGATCGTGCCGGAGTCGATGGTCTCCAGACGGTTGATGGTGCGGCACAGGGTGGACTTCCCGGACCCGGAGGGTCCGATGACCACGACGACCTCGCCGCGGGAGATCGTCAGCTCGATGTCCTGGAGCACGTGCAACGCGCCGAAGTGCTTGTTGACGCTCTTCAGAACGACCAGATCGCCGGTCGAGGCCACGTCTTCCTTGGCCACCGATACTTCGGTCATCGCTTTCAGGCTCCGTCCTCATCGGTTTCGGAGGACAGTAGCCACGCCGCGCGACCAGCGTCATTACATCTGAGGTACATCTGAGCATCACGATCCGATAGCAATCGGACACCCGTCGTAGCGCGTCGCACGAAAGCGCGTACCGGCTGGATAACGACAGGGGCGCGCAACCGGCAGCCTCTTGACGACGTCCTCGTCCATCGGCGTGACTGCCATGGTGCACCCACGCGCGCGTGCGCACCGCTTCGCTGCGCCCGGCGTACGACGACATGACGATGAACGGGAGGGGCCCGGGTTGAGACTGCTCCTGGTCGAGGACGACAACCACGTCGCCGCCGCACTGTCCGCGATCCTGGCCCGGCACGGTTTCGACGTCACCCACGCCCGCAGCGGCGAGGAGGCACTCCAGGCACTCGTCCCGGAGGGGGCCTGCTTCGGCGTGGTCCTGCTCGACCTCGGTCTGCCCGACCAGGACGGCTACGAGGTCTGCGGCAAGATCCGCAAGCGCACCAGCACCCCGGTGATCATGGTCACCGCGCGGGCCGACGTCCGCTCGCGCATCCACGGCCTCAACCTCGGCGCCGACGACTACGTCGTCAAGCCGTACGACACCGGCGAGCTGCTCGCCCGGATCCACGCCGTCAGCCGCCGCACCGTCCACGAGGACCCGGGCGGGGCCGCCGAGGGCGGCCTGCGGCTCGGTCCGGTCCACATCGAACTGCCCACCCGGCAGGTGAGCGTGGACGGCACGTCCGTCCAGCTGACCCGCAAGGAGTTCGACCTGCTCGCCCTGCTCGCCCAGCGTCCCGGAGTGGTCTTCCGGCGGGAACAGATCATCAGCGAGGTGTGGCGCACCAGCTGGGAGGGCACCGGCCGCACCCTGGAGGTGCACGTCGCCTCCCTGCGCTCCAAACTGCGGATGCCGGCGCTGATCGAGACCGTCCGCGGCGTCGGCTACCGCCTCGTCGCCCCGGCCACGTAGCGGGTCCGGGTGCGCACACGTCTGCTGCCGCTGCTGATCGTCCTGATGGCGGCGGTCCTGCTCGCCCTCGGGTTCCCGCTCGCCGTCAGCCTCGCCGCGGGCGAACAGCAGAAGGTCGTCGTCGACCGCATCGACGACACGGCACGCTTCGCCGCCCTCGCCCAGTTCGTCACCGACCGGCCCATGGGCTCGCGCCGTACCGTCCCCGACGAGCGGCTGGAGACGCTCAGACGCGAACTCGCGAGCTACCACGAGGTGTACGGCATCCGGGCCGGCGTCTTCTACCGCACCGGCATCCCCATGGCCAGCGCCCCGGCCGACTGGGCACTGCCCGCCGAGGGAGAGGTGCGCGAGGCCTTCGGCGAGGCCAAGCTGAGCCGCCGCAGCCACGACCCCGAACAGGTCTGGCCCTGGCAGCGGCACCGGCTCGTCGTCGCCTCGCCCGTCATCCGGGACGGTGACGTCGTCGCGGTCGTCGTCACCGACTCACCGACCGGACAGATGCGCGCCCGGACACTGCAGGACTGGCTGATCCTGGGCGCGGGCGAGACCGTCGCCATGCTGGTCGCCGTCGGCGCGGCGCTGCGCCTGACCGGCTGGGTGCTGCGGCCCGTCCGGGTCCTCGACGCCACCACCCACGACATCGCCACCGGGCGCCTGAAGTCCCGGGTCGCCGTGGCCGGCGGCCCGCCCGAACTCAGACGGCTCGCCCGGTCGTTCAACGAGATGGCGGGCAACGTCGAGGACGTCCTGGAGCAGCAGCGCGCCTTCGTCGCCGACGCCTCCCACCAGTTGCGCAACCCGCTGGCCGCGCTCCTGCTGCGCATCGAACTGCTCGCCCTGGAACTGCCCGAGGACAACGAGGAGATCGCCTCCGTCCGTACCGAGGGCAAGCGGCTCGCACAGGTCCTGGACGACCTGCTCGACCTGGCGCTCGCCGAGCACGCGGAGGCCGACCTCCAGCTCATCGACATCGGCGAGCTGACCGAGGAGCGGGTGGCCGCCTGGTCGCCCGCCGCCGAGGCCAAGGGGGTGCGCCTGGTCGGGGAGTGCCCGGCCACCACGGCCTGGGCCGACCCGGTGGCGCTCTCCTCCGCGCTGGACGCGGTGATCGACAACGCGGTGAAGTTCACGCCGGAGGGCGAACGCGTCGAGGTGACGGTCTCCGGCGGCGGCGACACCTCCACGGTCGTGGTCGCCGACCACGGCCCCGGCCTCACCGACGACGAACTGGCCCGCGTCGGCGACCGGTTCTGGCGCAGCGGCCGCCACCAGAACGTCAACGGGTCCGGACTCGGCCTGTCCGTCTCCCGCGCGCTGCTCGCGGCGGGCGGCGGCTCCCTCTCGTACGCCGCCCACCGCGCCGAGGAGCCGCGCGGGCTGAAGGTGACGGTGACCGTCCCGAGGACGGACCCGCGCCCCGCTCCGCCGGCCGGCGCGCCGGTGGCCTGACCAGGCGCCGGCGCGTACGGAGGTGTGCGCCGGCGGGGCGGCGGGTGCGGACCGGGACGGGCACCGGCCGGAGCCGCGCCGTCTACGGCTTGACGGACCGGTAGTAGCGGCGGGCGCCCTCGTGCAGGACCAGCGGATCGGTGTAGATCGCGGTGCGCAGGTCGACCAGCTGGGCGGAGTGGACGTGGGCGCCGATCTGGTCGCGGCTCTTGATCACCGCCCGGGTCAGCCACTCGGTGAGCCTGGGATCCACGTCCTCGCGGGTCATCAGCAGGTTGGAGACGGCGATGGTGGGCACCGTCGAGCCGTCCTGCACCGCCGGGTACGCCGACTCCGGCATGTTGGTCGCGCGGTAGTAGCGGGTGGCGCCGCCCTCGGCGTGCAGCCTGGCCACCAGGTCGGTGTCGATCGGCACGAACCGGAAGGCGAACTTGGAGGCGAGCTGGGTGAGCCCGTCCGTGGGCAGCCCGCCCGACCAGAAGAACGCGTCGATCGCGTGCGTACGCAGCCGGCCCGGGCCGGTGTCGATCCCGTCGGCCATGGGCCGGATGCCCGTGCGCGGGTCGATACCGGCGGCCTTGAGCACCCGGTCCGCGATCAGCCGGACGCCCGACTCCGGCGGGCCGACCGCCACCCGCCTGCCGCGCAGGTCCGCCACCGAGCGGATCGGCGAGTCACGCGCCACGACGAGCTGCACGTAGTCGTCGTAGAGGCGGGCGACCCCGCGCAGCCGGGACGCGCCCGGGCCGTGGTCCAGTACGTACGTCTCCACCGCGTCGGCCGCGGCGATCGTGAAGTCGGCCTTGCGGGTCGCCACCCGCGCGACGTTCTCCTGCGAACCGTCGCTGGTCAGCAACCGCACCTTCAGGTCCGGCATGTCCTTGGCGAACGCGGTGCGCAGCCGCACGCCGTACTCGTGGTAGACGCCGCGCGTGGTCCCGGTGCTGAAGGCGATCGTCCCCCGCGGCGGGTCGTCGCCCAGCGGCAGCAGCCACCACAGCAGCAGCCCGAGGACGACGGCGAGGACGGCCGCGCCCTGCAGACCACGGCGCCTGCCGACGGAGCGGAACAGCTTGGACATGCGCGCGATCCTGCCAGCCGGGGTGCGGAACTGGCCAGGGGTGGCGGGGCCGGGGGCCGGGGCGCGGGGGTCCGCGGGGATGCGGCCGTGGGGCGACGGGGGTGGTGGCGGAGCGGGTGCGGCGATGGGGCGCGGTGAGGGGTGGCGGAGCGGGTGGGCGGCGAGGCGCTCGGGCGGTGCGGCCGTGTCACAGGGGGCGGTTAGAGTCGCCGTATGAGCTCCTCGCCCGCCGACCTCGTCCGTCAGTTCCACCGGGCCTTCGGGCTCGACGTCCGCAGCACACCGGCACGGGTGCCGCCCGAGCTGGCGGCGCACCGGGGGGAGCTGCTGGCCGAGGAGGCGGCCGAAGTGGCCGAGGTCTCGGTCGACGGCCCGCTCGACCGGCTGGCGCACGAACTGGCCGACGTGGTGTACGTGGCGTACGGCACCGCCCTGGTGCACGGCATCGACCTCGACGAGGTGATCGCCGAGATCCACCGTTCGAACATGACCAAGCTCGGCCCCGACGGCCAGGTCGCCCGCCGCGCCGACGGCAAGGTGCTCAAGGGAGATCACTACGAGGCACCGGACGTGTCGGGGGTGCTGCGCCGCCAGGGCTGGCAGCCGGACCGCCCCTGACGGGCCCCGCGTCCCTCAGCGCACCGGACCGGACAGCTCCGGCACCGGATCGGCGGTCCGCCGGGAGGGCGCGCGGGGCGGTCGCCGCCGCGCGCACCCCAGGCCGAGGACCAGCGCGAGCCCGCACAGCGTGACGGCGTCCTTGAACGCCCGCCGTGTCGACGCCTCCAGGTGCGGGAACGCGAACCCCGGCACCTGCGGCACCAGCACGGCCCAGAACCACGGCGAGCGCGTCACCGACCCGGCCTCGAAGGCCCCGGCGACCAGCAGGGGCACGACGACGACCAGGTAGTGCTCGTAGGACGGCCGGGCCAGCAGGTACGAAGCGAGCATGAGCATGGCGGCTGTGTCCGCGAGCCGCGCCGGACCGGGGTCGGCGCGCCGCCAGCGCCGCCAGGCGCACACCACGCCGGCCGCCGCCGCCGCAAGCGCCACCGCCTCGGCGAGGACCGGCGGCACCCCGAGCCGCGGCAGCACGGCGGGCAGCGAGCAGTCGAACGGCCGCATCAGGGCGTCGCCGCCCCTGAGAAGGAACGGCAGCGTGCGCGTGAAGAACCCGCCCGGGTCCGGCATGACCAGCGCCATCGCGGCGGACAGCGCCAGCGGCAGCGTCACCATCCAGGCCAGGGCGCGCCACTGCCGGGCCAGGAGCAGCAGCACGGCGACGGGCACGAGCAGCGGCTTGACGGCGACGGACACCCCCAGGACCACCCCGGCCGCGCCCCAGCGCCCACGGTCGGCCAGCAGCAGCGCCAGGGGCAGCGCCAGGGCACTGACCGCGGTCCAGTTGCCGAGGTCGATCAGATGTCCGACGGGCGCCCAGCACAGCACCAGGGCGAGCAGCCCCAGCACCGCGAACCGGCTGCGCGTCGGCACCCGGAACAGCCGCACGGCGCACCACCAGCCGGCCGCGACCAGCCCCACGCACACCACGGGCGCGGCGACCCTCAGCACGACCGACGGCAGCGCCGCCTGACCCGCGGCGAACAGCACGGCGCTCGGAAGGTACAGGAAACGCCGGTCGGCGTACGGGGCACCGCCGTGCAGCCACGTCTGCCCGGCGCGGACGACGAAGGCGTTGTCCATGCCGCCCTGGGCGTACACGACCGCCACGTGCGCGGTGCGCGCCACCAGGACGGCGGCGAGCAGGGCGACCCAGGCCGCTCCGGCGGGGCGCAGCAGCCAGCCGCGCAGCGCGGCGGCCGGGGCCACGTCCGGGGCGGAGGTCCGCAGGGCGTCACGTAGCTGCATCACACGTACCTGTCCGGGAGGGGCTGCCGTGAGCGGGAAACAAAGCTTCTGGGCTGGTACGCCCCATTCTGGGCCCGGCACCCCGTCCCCGGAGCCAACGACCGGTCGACTCCGGCCGTGTCGCGGCCGCCGCCGCGCCTCCGCGCCGCCGCGTCACCGTGCGTCGGTGGTTGTCGGGCAGAGCGGGGGCCTGGCCGTCGGTGGCTGCCGGGCGGCGGTGGTCCGGTCGTAGGGCGGCGGTGGCTCGGCCGTCCGGGTGCACTTCCGCGAGCGCCTACCCTTATGGGCATGAGCAGCATCGACCGGAGCCGAGAAGTGGGCGTCACGCGCAGCTACGAGATCCGCACCTACGGGTGCCAGATGAACGTCCACGACTCCGAGCGGCTGGCCGGGCTGCTCGAGGACGCGGGTTACGTACGGGCCCCGGAGGGCTCCGACGGTGACGCGGACGTCGTCGTCTTCAACACCTGCGCCGTCCGGGAGAACGCCGACAACCGGCTCTACGGCAACCTCGGCCACCTCGCCCCGAAGAAGGCGAAGCGGCCCGGGATGCAGATCGCGGTCGGCGGCTGCCTGGCCCAGAAGGACCGCGACACCATCGTCAAGAAGGCGCCCTGGGTCGACGTCGTCTTCGGCACGCACAACATCGGCAAGCTGCCCGTCCTGCTGGAGCGCGCCCGCGTCCAGGAGGAGGCGCAGGTCGAGATCGCCGAGTCGCTGGAGGCGTTCCCCTCCACGCTGCCGACGCGGCGCGAGAGCGCGTACGCGGCCTGGGTGTCCATCTCGGTCGGCTGCAACAACACGTGCACCTTCTGCATCGTCCCGGCGCTGCGCGGCAAGGAGAAGGACCGCCGTCCGGGCGACATCCTCGCCGAGGTCGAGGCCCTGGTCGGCGAGGGCGTCTCCGAGATCACGCTGCTCGGCCAGAACGTCAACGCCTACGGCTCCGACATCGGTGACCGGGAGGCGTTCAGCAAGCTGCTGCGCGCGTGCGGGACGATCGACGGCCTGGAGCGCGTCCGCTTCACCTCCCCGCACCCGCGGGACTTCACCGACGACGTGATCGCCGCCATGGCCGAGACGCCGAACGTGATGCCGCAGCTGCACATGCCCCTGCAGTCCGGCTCCGACACGGTCCTGAAGGCGATGCGCCGCTCCTACCGCCAGGAGCGCTACCTCGGGATCATCGAGAAGGTGCGCGCCGCCATCCCGCACGCCGCGATCACCACCGACATCATCGTGGGCTTCCCCGGCGAGACCGAGGAGGACTTCGAGCAGACGCTGCACGTGGTGCGCGAGGCGCGGTTCGCGCAGGCGTTCACCTTCCAGTACTCCAAGCGGCCCGGCACCCCGGCCGCCGAGATGGACGACCAGATCCCCAAGGAGGTCGTCCAGGCGCGCTACGAGCGGCTCGTCGCCCTCCAGGAGGAGATCTCCTGGGACGAGAACAAGAAGCAGGTCGGCCGCACTCTGGAGCTGATGGTCGCCGAGGGTGAGGGGCGCAAGGACGGCGCCACCCACCGCCTCTCCGGCCGCGCCCCCGACAACCGCCTGGTCCACTTCACCAAGCCCGGCCAGGACGTCCGCCCCGGCGACGTGGTCACCGTCGAGATCACGTACGCCGCCCCGCACCACCTCCTCGCCGAGGGCCCGGTGCTGGAGGTGCGCCGTACCCGCGCGGGCGACGCCTGGGAGAAGCGCACCGCGGCCGGGGCGGCCAAGCCCGCCGGCGTCATGCTGGGCCTGCCGAAGATCGGCGTCCCGGAGCCGCTGCCGGTCGCGGCGAACAGCGGCTGCGGCTGCGACTGACCCGCTTTCGTCCCGCCCACCGGGAGCGTGCCGCGGTCGCGGACGGCTCTGACAGCGCTCACGGACGACACTGACGTGAAGCCGGTGGGCCGGTGTGAGTCGGCCGGTGGCCGGCTGTGAGGCGGTGGACCGGATCCGAGTCCGCCGGGGGACCGGATCCGGGCCGGTCGTGGCCGAACGTGAGCCGATGGAGGGCCCAGGGGCGAGGCGGCCGGGCCGGAGGGGGAGGCCCGTCGTCGTCCGGCGTTCCGGGCTAGTCTGCCGGTCATGCTTGTCGCCGCCGCAGCCTGTCCCTGCCCGCCCCTTCTCGTGCCCGCGGTCGCCCAGGGCGCCGCGCCCGAGCTGGACGCCGCGCGCGCCGCGTGCACGGACGCCCTGGGAGTGCTCGCCGCCGCCCGGCCGGACCGGCTCGTGGTCGTGGGCCCCGCCGAGCAGTCCGGGCGCGGCCCCCACCCGCAGGGAGCCCGGGGGTCGTTCCGCGGCTTCGGCGTGGACCTTGACGTACGGCTGGGGTCGGCCACGGGCAGCGCGCCCGAGCGCGAGCTGCCCCCCTCGCTCGCCGTCGCGGCGTGGCTGCTCGAACGCACCGGCTGGTCGGCCGCCCCCGTCGAGGGGCTGGGCGTCGGTGAGTCCCTGGCAGCGGACCGGTGCCTGGCGGCCGGACGGGACATCGCCGCCCGGCCGGAACGGCTGGCGATGCTGGTGATGGGCGACGGCAGCGCCTGCCGGTCGCTGAAGGCGCCGGGATACCTCGACGAGCGGGCCGAGCCCTTCGACACCGAGGCCGCCCGGGCACTCGGCGCCGCGGACGTCGCGGCCCTCACCGCGCTCGACGCGGAACTGGCGTACGAACTCAAGGTGTCGGGCCGGGCCCCGTGGCAGGTGCTCGCGGGCGCGGCCGAGGACGCGGGCCTGACCGGAGCGCTCCTCTACGACGAGGCACCGTACGGCGTGGGCTACCTGGTGGCCGCCTGGTCCTGACGCCGAGGGGGCCCCGAGCCGACGGGGTGCTCACGGCGCGCCGGGTCGTCGGCGGACGGGGGCTGGCGGACGGTGGACGACCGACGGTTGGCGGCGGACGACGGGCGGAGGTCGGCGGACGGCCGGGACACCATGTCCTGCTCCCGGCCGTCCGCCGGCCTCCGCCGCTCACGCCCCGGGGCCGCCCATGCCCCGGGGACCTCGCTCACGCCCCGGCCGCGTCGCTCAGGACACGGGCGGCGGCCCCTGCGGAGGTTCCTGCGGGGGCGGAGGCGTATGCCCGGCGTCGCCGCCCGGGACCGTGCCCGGACCACCCGTGGCCGGACCGCCTGTGGCCGGGCCACTCGCGTCGGAGCCACCCGGCGCCGTGCCCCCCGCAGTCTCCGTGGGTGCGTCGGCGGTCCCGTGCGGGCCCGGACCCTCCCGGTGCGCGAGCCGGTCCACGGCCTCCTTGGCCTTGCCCGTGCCCGCGTGGATCTTGTCGCTGTACTTGCCCTTGGTCTTCTCGTCGACCATCCTCGCGGCCTTGTCGAGCCCGTGCTCGATCGAGCCCCCGTGGCGCTGTGCGAGGTCCGACACCTTGTCCCTGGCCGGGCCCAGCCTGGCCTTCATGTTGTCCAGCAGACCCATGGTTCACCTTCCCTGGCGGGAGAGCTACCTGCGGGCGCTCTCTCCGGCTCCGTGCCCGGCCGCCTCGTCGGCGGACTGCTGCTTGGGGATCTCCACGCCCTCGGCGGCAGCGCTCCCGGCGGCGGCGCTGTCCTCCTCCGCGCCCGCGGTGTCGCCGCCGTCGTCGGGTGTCCGCGCGGCCTTGACCGCGTCCGCCGTGCCGTCCGCGGCGCCCTCGGCCGCGGCACCGCCGTCCGCCTCGGACCCGGTCGCCGCCGCGCCGCTCGTCACCGCGCCGGCCGGCTCCTCGGCGCCCGGCACCTCCTCAGCCGCCTTCGACCTCCGGAAGATCCTTGCAAAAACGCCCATATCAACTCCATACGTTACTCGTGCGGGCGGCATCCCGCGTAGCCCGGTGCGTCTGTGCGTGATGCTCGAACGACCGCCCGCCGGTATCCGGCCGCGGGAACCTCGCAACGGGCAACGACCCTGTTCGCGTGCCGTCACGTAACTCGTTCGAGGAGCCCGCCGAAGGTTTGCGAGACTGGTGCGGTGAGCAGCGCACCCCCCGCCCCCCGCGTCATCGCCGTCGTCGGCCCCACCGCGGCCGGAAAGTCCGATCTCGGCGTGTTCCTGGCCCAGCGCCTGGGCGGCGAGGTCGTCAACGCCGACTCCATGCAGCTCTACCGAGGGATGGACATCGGCACCGCCAAGCTGACGCCCGAGGAACGCGGTGGCGTACCGCACCACCTCCTGGACGTCTGGGACGTGAGCGTCACTGCCTCCGTCGCCGAGTACCAGCGGCTCGCCCGGGAACACATCGACGCCCTGCTCGCCGAGGGGCGCTGGCCGATCCTGGTCGGCGGCTCCGGGCTGTACGTCCGCGGGGCCGTCGACAACCTGCAGTTCCCCGGTACCGACCCCGAGGTGCGGGCCCGGCTGGAGGAGGAGCTGACGCTGCGCGGCTCGGGCGCCCTGCACGCGCGGCTCGCCGCCGCCGACCCGGAGGCCGCACGCGCCATCCTGCCCAGCAACGGACGCCGTATCGTGCGCGCGCTGGAGGTCATCGAGATCACCGGCCTGCCCTTCACGGCCAACCTCCCGGGTCACGACTCGGTCTACGACACCGTGCAGATCGGCGTCGACGTGGCGCGGCCCGAGCTGGACGAGCGCATCACGCGCCGGGTCGACCGCATGTGGGACGCCGGGCTCGTGGAGGAGGTCCGCGCGCTGGAGGCGCAGGGCCTGCGCGCGGGGCGCACGGCCTCGCGCGCACTCGGGTACCAGCAGGTCCTCGCGGCGCTCGCGGGGGAGTGCACGCTGGAGGAGGCGCGCGCGGAGACCGTGCGTGCCACCAAACGCTTCGCACGCCGCCAGGACTCCTGGTTCCGGCGCGACCCGCGCGTGCACTGGCTGAGCGGAGCCGCCACCGATCTCCGGGAACTTCCGCACCTGGCCATGGCGTTGGTGGAACGACCGGTTACAGCCTGATCACGTGATGGCATCGGGAAGCCCAGGCCGTCATCCAGGCCTCCGGCGCCGTGCCATCATCAAGCTTCGATCGACAGATGAGTCCTGGGTTGGGAGGGCGCGTGGCGATGGAGGCCGGCCCTCGCGACACCGCACAGAGCACGGAGCGCATCACCGCTGCGGACACCGAGCGCGTCACCGAGCGCATCACCGTGGAGCGCGCCGGTGACGACCAGGACGAGGACTCGCTGAGCCCCGACGGCCCGGACGAGACGCAGGGCGGTGTCACGGACGACGGTCCGGAGCCCGAGGAGATGTTCGCCGGGCCCGAGGTCGAGGTCGAGCTGCGCCCGCAGCGGCGGCTGCGCATCTGGCAGCTCGCGCCCATCGTGGGTCTTGCGGCCGTCGGCTCGCTGATGTTCGCCTTCCCGCTGGCCTTCGACGGCGACAGCGGCGCGATGATCGCCATGCTGGGGCTGCTGATCTGCCTCTGCGCGGCAGGCTGGGGCACGATGGCCGCCCGCCGCGTCGGGTACACCTGGCCGGGGCTGCCGCCGCGCGACACCGGCCGGCGGCCCGCCTGGCGCATGATCGGCGTGTACGTCCTGCTGGTCGCCGTGGTCGTCGCCCTGGCGGTGTGGCGCGTCGCGGGCCTGCGCTGAGCACTCGCCGCACCCACCGCGCCCCACGCACCGGCCGCCGCGCCCCCGGCTCCTCCAGGGGCGTCCTCGACCGGTCCAGGGCCTCCTCCGCCGGCCTTTGCGCACCCCCGCCGGTGAGAAGGCCCGCCCCGCGGCCGTGATCGCGGGGTTGTCGTACCCACGCCGTACGATCGAGGCATGAGCACCCGTATCGCCTTCCTCAAGGGGCACGGCACGGAGAACGACTTCGTGATCATCCCCGACCCGGAGAACGCCGTGGAGCTGTCCCCGGCCGCCGTCGCCGCCCTCTGCGACCGCCGCGCGGGCATCGGCGGCGACGGCGTGCTGCACGTCGTGCGCGCCGCCGCGCACCCGGAGGCCCGGGAGATGGCGGCCGAGGCGGAGTGGTTCATGGACTACCGCAACGGCGACGGTTCCGTCGCGGAGATGTGCGGCAACGGCGTACGCGTGTTCGCGCGCTACCTCCAGCACGCCGGGCACGCGACGGAGGGCGACCTCACCCTCGCCACCCGCGGGGGCGTGAAGACGGTGCACATCGCCAAGGACGGTGACATCACGGTGGGCATGGGCAGGGCCCGGCTCCCGGAGGGCGACGTCACCGTGAGCGTCGGCGAGCGCGAGTGGCCCGCGCGCAACGTCAACATGGGCAATCCGCACGCGGTCGCCTTCGTCGACGACCTCGCGGACGCCGGGGACCTGCTCTCCCCGCCCCCGTTCCGCCCGGCCGCCGCCTACCCGGACGGGGTCAACGTCGAGTTCGTCGTCGACCGCGGCCCCCGCCACGTCGCGATGCGCGTGCACGAACGCGGTTCCGGCGAGACCCGCTCCTGCGGCACCGGCGCGTGTGCCGTCGCCGTGGCCGCCGCCCGCCGCGACGGCGCCGACCCCGCGGCCGCGGGCACGCCGGTGACGTACCGCGTCGACGTGCCCGGCGGCACCCTGGTCATCACCGAGCGGGCGGACGGCGAGATCGAGATGACCGGCCCCGCCGTGATCGTGGCCGAGGGCGAGATCGACACGGAATGGCTGGAAACAGCGGTCGGCTGACTCAGGACCCGGCCCAAGATCGCAGGGCCGGAGCCCGCCCTGCCGGGCAGGACCCAGGCCGCGGGGGCGGGCCCCGGGGGAAATCCACGGGTGCCCGCTTGTCACCTGACCGAAAACCGTAAACCTCCCGAGCCATCGCTCGAATGGGTGATCCGTTTCACGCTCTCCGAGAGGCGGTCGGCTGAGGGTGCTGGGCTCGATAGCATCAAGCACCGGCCCGGACGGGGGATCCGACGCCAACCCCTGAGCCGCGTACGCCCTGGGGCATCCCGTCCGCCGGTCCACGCAGCCGGAGGTGCCCATGAGTGCGGATGCCACAAACCCTGCGGCCCCGGGCCCGGTGGCGCCGTCGGCGCCCCGGAGGCGGGCCCGCCCGCGGATCGACCTGCGCCGACTGGGCCGGGCCGCCCTGCTCGGCCCCACCGCCCGCGACCGCCTCCCGGACGCCATCGGGCACGTCGCCGAGGCACACCGCGCCCACTTCCCCGACGCCGACCTCGAACCCCTGCGCCACGCCTACCTGCTGGCCGAGTCCTCGCACCGCGGCCAGATGCGCAAGAGCGGCGAGCCCTACATCACGCACCCGCTCGCCGTCACCCTCATCCTCGCCGAACTCGGTGCCGAGACCACCACGTTGACGGCCTCCCTGCTGCACGACACGGTCGAGGACACCGACGTGACGCTCGACCAGGTCGGCGACCAGTTCGGCGCGGAGGTCCGCTACCTCGTCGACGGCGTCACCAAACTGGAGAAGGTCGACTACGGCGCCGCCGCCGAACCCGAGACCTTCCGCAAGATGCTCGTCGCCACCGGCAACGACGTCCGCGTGATGTCGATCAAACTCGCCGACCGGCTGCACAACATGCGCACCCTCGGCGTCATGCGTCCGGAGAAACAGGCCCGCATCGCCAAGGTGACCAGGGACGTGCTCATCCCGCTCGCCGAACGGCTCGGTGTGCAGGCGCTCAAGACGGAACTGGAGGACCTGGTCTTCGCGATCCTCCACCCCGAGGAGTACGCGCACATCCGCGAACTGATCGAGGAGAACGCGAGCCGTCCCCACGACCCGCTCACCGAGGTGGCCGAGCAGGTCCGGGGCGTGCTGCGCGAGGCCGGCATCAGCGCGGAAGTCCTGGTCAGGCCACGGCACTTCGTCTCCCTGCACCGCGTGGCCCGCAAACGCGGCCGGCTGCGCGGCTGCGACTTCGGCCGGCTGCTCGTCCTGGTGAACGAGGACGCCGACTGCTACGCCGTCCTCGGTGAACTGCACACCTGTATGACCCCGGTCGTCGCCGAGTTCAAGGACTTCATCGCCGTACCCAAGTTCAACCTGTACCAGTCGCTGCACACCGCCGTCGCCCTTCCGCCGTCCCGCCCGGACGGATCCGAGCGGGCGGCCACGGACGGCCAGGTCGTCGAGGTCCTCATCCGCACCCACCAGATGCACAAGACCGCGGAGGCCGGGGTCGTCGCGCTCGGCAACCCCTACGCGCCGCCCGCGGAGGACCAGCCGACGGGCGACGGCGAGCGCGTCGACCCGACGCGCCCCGGCTGGCTCTCCCGGCTGCTCGACTGGCAGCAGGCGGCCCCCGACCCGGACACCTTCTGGTCCACGCTCCGCGAGGACCTGGCCCAGGACCGCGAGATCACCGTCTTCCGCCCCGACGGCGGCACGCTCGGCCTCCCCGCCGGCGCCAGCTGCATCGACGCCGCCTACGCCCAGTACGGCGAGGACGCGCACGCGTGCATCGGCGCCCGCGTCAACGGGCGTCTGGCCAGGCTGAGCACCGTCCTGCAGGACGGCGACACCGTCCAGCTCCTGATGGGCCAGGACCCCGCTTCCGAGCCCTCCCGTGAGTGGCTGGAGCACGCCCACACCCCCGCCGCCCGCATCGCCATCCAGCGGTGGCTCGCCGCACATCCCGCCCCGGCCGACGACCCGGACGCCACGTCCGGGACCCGCGAGGACACCTCCCCGGGAGCGGCGGACACCACAGGGGGCCTCGGCGGGCTCACCGGGGTGGACGGACCGGGCGCGCTCACCCCCGGTGGAGCCGGCCGCCCCGGACAGGCCGGTGGGCCCGTGACGGCCGAAGGGGGCGGCGCAGCCGCGCCGCCCGCGCGGGAGGAGCGCCCAGGCACGGCCACCGTGGTCGTCGCCGACCTGCCCCGCGCCCCCGTACGGCTCGCGGGCTGCTGTACGCCCGTGCCGCCCGACCGCATCACCGCCTTCGCCGTGCGCGGGGGCGCGGTGACGGTGCACCGCGTGGAGTGCGCCACGGTCGCGCGGATGAAGAGCGCGGGGCGCGCGGAGATCGGCGTGCGCTGGGGCGACACCGCCGCCTGCCGCGTGACCCTGCTCGCCGAATCGTTCGGCCGCCCGCACCTGCTCGCCGATCTGACCGAGGCCATCGCCCTCGAAGGCGTCGAGATCGTCTCGGCCACCGTGGCCCCGCCGGCCCAGCAGCGCGTCCACCACACGTACACCCTGCAGCTCCCCGACGCCGCCCGTCTGCCCGCCCTCATGCGGGCGATGCGCAACGTCCCGGGCGTCTACGACGTGAGCCGCGCCCAGTCGCAGGCGCCGGGGGACTGAGCCAGGGTCCGACGGCCGCGGCCCGGCGCGGGCACCCGCCGCGCACGTCCGTCGCCCCCGGCGCCCGCCCGGCGCGGGCGCCCGCACCCCGGCGGACGCGTCCGGCGGCGCGCCCGGCGTGCGCGGAGTGAACTCCGCGCACGCCGCGCACCTCCGGAACACCGCATGCGCCGACGCGGTCCGCGCGCACTCCCGAGGGCCCCGTTCGAGTGGGAAGGGCGCGCGTCGCCGCCGCAGCGGCGCCGCGCGCTGATAGCCGTGGTGCATGCCGCGCACCCTCCGCCCCCGTGTCCCGCGTCGCCTCAGAACCCTCAAGGCGACCCTCCTCGCGTCCGCCGCGTCCGGCGCCTGCGCCTGTCTCCTCGCCGCGAGCGCCCCGCCCACCGCGCTCGGCGTGGGCGACCGGCTCTTCCCGCAGCTGGGCAACCCCGGATACGACGTGACGTCGTACGACCTCTCCTTCACCTTCACCGGGGACAACAGCAAGCCGCTGCGGGCCGTCACCACCATCGACGTCCGGCCGACCCACGATCTCGACCGCCTGAACCTCGACTTCACGCACGGCGAGGTCGACTCCGTGGAGGTCGACGGACTCCCGGCCCGCTTCGCCGCCGCGGGGGAGGACCTGGTGGTCACTCCCCAGGTCCCGCTGCCCGGGCGCGGCTGGGCGCGCATCACGGTGCACCACACCAGCGACCCGGTGTCCGAGAAGGGCCGGGACGGCGGCTGGGTGCGCACCGCGGACGGGCTCGCCATGGCCAACCAGGCCGACGTCGCCCACCTGGTGTTCCCGTGCAACGACCACCCCTCCGACAAGGCGAGGTTCACCTTCCACGTCACCGTGCCCGAGGGGTACACGGCCGTCGCCAACGGCCTGCCCGCCGGTACCGCCCGAAGGGGCGGACAGATCACGTGGACGTACCGCACCCGGCACCCCATGGCCACCGAACTCGCGCAGGTCTCCATCGGCCGCTCCACCGTCCTGCACCGCACCGGCCCGCACGGCCTGCCCGTGCGCGACGTCGTCCCCACCGGGGACCGCGAGGCGCTCGAACCCTGGCTGGCCAGGACCCCCGGCCAGATCGCCTGGATGGAGAGCAAGGTCGGACGCTACCCGTTGGAGACGTACGGCCTGCTCATGGCGTCCGCCACCACCGGTTTCGAACTGGAGACGCAGACCCTCTCCCTCTTCGAGAAGGAACTGTTCACCGATCCCGCCTGGCCCAAGTGGTACGTGGAGTCGGTGATGGTGCACGAACTGTCCCACCAGTGGTTCGGCGACAGCGTCAGTCCGCGCAGCTGGTCCGACCTGTGGCTCAACGAGGGACACGCGACCTGGTACGAGGCCCTGTACGCCGACGAGAAGGCGCACAAGTCCATGGAGGCCCGGATGAAGGCCGCCTACGGGGCCTCCGACCGCTGGCGTGAGGCCGGAGGGCCGCCCGCGCTGCCCAAGCCGCCCAAGGCCGGCCAGAAGATCGGCATCTTCCGCGCGAACGTCTACGACGGCGCGGCTCTCGTCCTCTACGCCCTGCGCCAGGAGATCGGCAGGCCGGCCTTCGAACGGCTGGAGCGCGCCTGGGTGCGCGAGCACCGGGACTCGACGGCGAACACGGCGGACTTCGAGCGCCTCGCCTCGGCCGTCGCCGGACGGGACCTCGGCGGCTTCTTCAAGGCGTGGCTCTACGGTGTGAAGACGCCGCCCATGCCGGGCCACCCGGACTGGAAGCAGACACCGCCGCCCAGGACCGCACCGGCGAAGGCGGCACAGACGGCGAAGACGTCCGCACCGGCGAAAGCGGCAGCGACGAGGACGGTGGTGAAGGCCGAGCGGGCGCGGGGCGCCCACCGGAAGCAGTGAGCGGGCGAAGCGGCGAGACGGACAGCCGGGCAGCCGGGAATAACGCCGTGACGAGACGGGCCGTGCCGTGCGACGATCGTCGGGTCGGCACGGCACGGCGCACGGGAATCTCCCGGGGCACCCGCGCGTTGTGTGAAGTGACGGATCAGCTGTCGAGGCGCCTCGCCTTCGGCCGCGACCCCGTCGCCGCACCACGGATTCCCAACGACGTAAGGACCCAATGACCTCCTCTTCTTCCTCTTCCCAGGCCGCCAAGCGCCTCGCGCACACCTATCCCGAAGGTCTCCGGGCCGATGCCCTGATGGAAGAGGACGTCGCCTGGAGCCACGAGATCGACGGAGAGCGGGACGGCGACCAGTTCGACCGCTCCGAGCGCGCGGCCCTGCGCCGTGTCGCGGGTCTCTCCACCGAGCTGGAGGACGTCACCGAGGTCGAGTACCGGCAGCTCCGTCTGGAGCGCGTGGTGCTCGTCGGCGTCTGGACCTCGGGGACCGTGCACGACGCGGAGAACTCTCTCGCCGAGCTGGCCGCCCTCGCGGAGACCGCGGGCGCGGTCGTCCTCGACGGTGTGATCCAGCGCCGCGACAAGCCGGACGCGGCCACCTACATCGGCTCCGGCAAGGCCGGCGAGCTGCGCGACATCGTCCTGGAGACGGGCGCGGACACCGTCATCTGCGACGGTGAGCTGAGCCCTGGCCAGCTGATCCACCTCGAGGACGTCGTCAAGGTCAAGGTCATCGACCGTACGGCGCTGATCCTGGACATCTTCGCCCAGCACGCCAAGTCCCGCGAGGGCAAGGCGCAGGTCGCGCTCGCGCAGATGCAGTACATGCTGCCGCGGCTGCGCGGCTGGGGCCAGTCGCTGTCCCGGCAGATGGGCGGCGGCAAGGGCGGCGGTCTCGCCACCCGCGGTCCCGGTGAGACCAAGATCGAGACGGACCGGCGGCGGATCCGCGAGAAGATGGCCAAGATGCGCCGGGAGATCGCGGCCATGAAGACCGGCCGTGAGATCAAGCGCCAGGAGCGGCGCCGCAACAAGGTGCCGTCCGTCGCCATCGCGGGCTACACCAACGCCGGCAAGTCCTCCCTGCTCAACCGCCTCACCGGCGCCGGCGTCCTGGTCGAGAACGCGCTGTTCGCGACCCTGGACCCGACCGTGCGCCGGGCCGAGACGCCGAGCGGGCGGCTGTACACGCTGGCCGACACGGTCGGCTTCGTCCGGCACCTGCCGCACCACCTGGTCGAGGCGTTCCGCTCCACCATGGAGGAGGTCGGCGACTCCGACCTGATCCTGCACGTGGTCGACGGCTCGCACCCGGACCCGGAGGAGCAGCTGGCCGCCGTGCGCGAGGTGATCAGGGACGTCGGCGCCACCGGCGTACCCGAGATCGTCGTGGTGAACAAGGCGGACGCGGCCGACCCGCTGGTGCTGCAGCGGCTGCTGCGGGTGGAGAAGCACTCGATCGCGGTCTCGGCCCGCACCGGCCGCGGCATCGCGGAGCTGCTCGCCATGATCGACGACGAGCTGCCGCGGCCCTCCGTGGAGATCGAGGCGCTCGTGCCCTACACGCACGGCAAGCTGGTCGCCCGGGCCCACACCGAGGGCGAGGTGATCTCCGAGGAGCACACGGCGGAGGGCACCCTGCTCAGGGCACTGGTGCACGAGGAGCTGGCCGCGGACCTGACGCCGTACACGCCGGTTCCCGCGCTCTGACCCGCTCGGCGGCCACCACCGGGGCAAGCAGCACACGGGCCCGCCCCCCTTCGACGTAAGGGGGGCGGGCCCGAGTCATGCCGGTGTCACCGGCCGCCGTAGGTCCGGCTCATGTTCTCGTACAGCGCCTCGGCGCCCTTGCCCAGCTGCGGGCCCGCGAGCCAGGTGTTGTCGGACGGACCGATGGAGGTGTTGGAGACCAGTTCCGTCTTCCCGCCCACCACGCGGAACCAGCCGCCGCCTGAGGACCCGCCGGTCATGGTGCAGCCGATCCGGTACATCGTCGGCAGGGACGGGCTCAGCGACAGCCGGCCCGGCCGGTCCAGGCAGCGGAACATCGTCAGACCGTTGTACGGCGGCGCGGCCGGGTATCCCCAGGCACCCATCGTGGCGACCTGCGGCGCCTGCGGGGCGGAGAAGTCCACGTCGAGTGCGGCCCCGACCGTCTCCTCCAGCGACTTCGCACCGGTCTCCGGCTTCACGTGCAGCACGGCGTAGTCGTACGCGGCACCGGCACCGCCCGTCTCCGAGCCGCCCTGGATCCACTGGCCCGAGGTGGACGCCCAGTCGGCCCACCAGGCGCCGTACGGGGCGACCTCGGCCGGACTGGCGTCGCTCAGCTGCGACGCGGACCGGCCGAGGTCGTTGTAGGCGGGCACGAAGGCGATGTTGCGGTACCAGCCGCCGCCCTGGCCGGCGTGCACGCAGTGCCCCGCCGTCCACACCAGGTTCGACCTGCCCGGGTGGTTGACGTCCTTGACGACCGTGCCGGAGCAGACCATCGACCCCTGGGGGGAGTCGAAGAAGACCTTGCCGACCGGGGCCGCGTGCTGGTGGTACGGGGTCTTCTCGGCCTGGGCCTGGACGGGGCGCGGCGCCGGGTCGCTGACGCCCTGGCCTGCGGCGGCGTCCTGGGTGGACACCGTCTTGTCGGCCTCCTTGGCGGACTTCATCCGCTCAGGCTTCCAGAGCCCCTTGATCACCGGGTTGACGAAGTCCTCGGCGGCGCTGAGCCACTTGTCCTTGTCCCAGTTCTTCCAGCCGCCGTTCTTCCACCGGCCGACGTCGATCCCGTGCTCCTTGAGCCTCTTCGCGAGGTCGGCCGGGACGTGGGCCCTGCCGTCGCCGCTGCCCGCGGCCTGCGAACCGCTGGTGCCGGGCTTGCCGCTCGCGTCGTCGCCCGAGTCGTTGCAGGCCGTGGCGGTGAGCGTCAGCGCCGCGACGAGACCGGTGGCGGCGAGGGCAGTGCCCCGGCGCGCGCGCCGGGGCACTGCGGACGTACGTGTGGAACGCATGATGTGAGGAACCCCCGTTGGTTCGTGTGTGTGCTGCCCCACTATGCAGGTGGGGACGGGTACGAACGGCGGTGGGGTGGTGAAGGTTTCCGTAGGGCACCCCACCGCCGTGGCCGGGTCACCGGCCTGCGGCCGTGCTCACTGCCCGGCGAACTTCTTGCTGACCGAGTCGTAGACGCCCCTGGCCACCGTGCCCAGCCGCGGACCGGCCAGCCAGCCCGTCGTCACCGGGCCGATCGAGGTGTTGGACACCAGCGCCGGCTTGCCGTCCGTGCCCTTCTCGACCCAGCCGCCGCCGGAGGAACCGCCGGTCATGGTGCAGCCGATGCGGTACATCGTCGGGTCGGGGGCCGCGACCGACAGGCGTCCCGGCTTGTCCTGGCACTGGTACAGCGACTGTCCGTCGTACGGCGGCGCGGCCGGGTAGCCGGTCGCGGTGATGCTCTGCACCTTCGGTACGGCCGGCGCGTCGAAGTTCACCGGGAGCGCCGAACCGACCGTCTCCTCCAGCGACTTGCCCTTGCCGCCCTTCTCCGGAGTGACGTGGATGACGGCGAAGTCATAGCTCGCGCCCTGCCCGCCGGTCGCGCCGCCCTGCTTGATCCACTGGTCGGAGGTCTGCGCCCAGTCGCCCCACCACACCCCGTACGGGGCGACCTGCTCCCGTGCGGCGCCCTGCAGTTGAGCGGTGCTGCGGCCCGCGTCGTTGTACGACGGCACGAAGGCGATGTTGCGGTACCAGCCGCCCTTCTTGCCGGCGTGCACGCAGTGCCCCGCCGTCCACACCAGGTCGGACTTGCCGGGGTGGGCCGGGTCCTCGACGACCGTGGCCGAACAGACCATCGTGCCTTCGGGGGAGTCGAAGAAGACCTTGCCCGCCGTAGCCGCGTTGGTGTGGTAGGGCGGCGCCACCTTCTGCGCCTGCACGGGCGCCGGAGCCGGGTCCGTGACGCCCTGGTCACCGGAGATGTCGTTGTCGTCGACGCGCTTGTCCGGGTCGTTGGCCCGGCGCATCCGGTCCGGGTCCCACAGGCCCTGGATGATCGGGTTGACGAAGTCGTTCGCCTCGCGCAGCCAGTCGTCCTTGTTCCAGTTCTTCCAGGCGCCGTTCTTCCACTTGTCGATGTCGATCCCGTGCTCCTTGAGCCTCTTCCGGATGTCGTCCGGGATCGTGATCTTGCCGTCGCCCGTGGCCCCCGAGTCACCGGCGGCCGCGGAGGCGGAGGGCCGTCCGGCCGCGTCGGTGTCGTCCGAGTTGCAGCCGGTGGCGGTGAGCGCGAGAGTCGAGACCAGTGCGACGGCGGCCAGCGAGGGGAACGGCGAGCGCCGGGCGCGCCCTCCCCGGCGAACGGTGACGGATGGGCGTATGGGTCGCATGTTTCGACTCCCCCTGCTGTGAACGGACATGCTGATACCGCCGGGCCGGCACACCGGTCCCGGGTGGGACACGGGCCTCGGCCACGGCGGCCGGAACGGCACCACACACTATGCGTTCGCTGTGGGCCACCGCCCACGGAACGGCAACGGTTCGGCTACAAGCCGTCTGACCTGGCCGGTCATCCGGAGACCTCCCGGTTCGGCACCGGTTCGCCGAAGGGGGAGCGGAAACGGCGCCGGTACTCGGTGGGCGTCGTGCCGAGCCGGCGGCGGAACGCCCGGACCAGCGTGTCCGCCGTCCCGAACCCGCACACCGACACGATGCGTTCGAGGGTGGCGTCGGTGGACTCCAGCTGACCGCGCGCCGCTTCCACGCGGGCCGCTTCCACGTACGCGCTCGGCGTCATGCCCAGCTCCGCCTTGAAGACCCGGGTCAACTGCCGCTCGCTGAGACGGGCGTGCTCGGCCAGGTCCGCCACGGTGAGCTGTTCCCCGAGGTGCCGCAGGATGTGGTGGCGGAGTTCCTCCACGCGCCGCGTCCGCGACACGGGTTCCAGCGGAACGCTGAACTGGCTCTGCCCGCTGGGCCGTTTCAGGTACATCACCAACTGGCGGGCGACGCGCAGCGCGACCGTCTCGCCGAAGTCGTCGGCGACGAGAGCGAGCGACAGGTCGAGGCAGGCGCTGATCCCCGCGCCGGTCCAGGTGTCGCCCTCCCGGATGAAGATCGGATCGGCGTCGACCTGCACCGCAGGGTGCTCGTCGGCGAGTTGCCGGGCGGTCGACCAGTGGGTGGTGGCGCGTTTGCCGTCGAGGAGACCCGCGGCGGCCAGGAGGTGCGCCCCCACACAGACGGAGGCGACTCTCCGCGCCCGGCGGGCGAGCGTCCTCACCCGTTCGACCACCAAGGGGTCGGTCCGGGCCCGCACCCCCTGCCCGCCGTCCGCCTCGACGGAACCGGGCACGATGAGGGTGTCGACGCCGCCTCGTGCCACCTCCTCGAAGGTGGTGTCGGGGAGCAGGCGTACACCGGCGGACGTGGTGACGGGGTCCCTCGTCTCGGCGGCGAGGACCACCCGGTAACCCGTCGGCTCCGGCATCTCGCGCTGGACCAGGGAGAACACCTCGGGCGGACCGGTGACGTCGAGCAGGTCGACCCCCTCGAAGAGAACGATGACGACGAGTCGTTCCACGACGCTCACGGGATCTCCGTCCGTTCGGCGGAACCGGTGTCCGCTGCTGCTTCCCGGAACCTGCGTCCGGAACTGATGTCTGGATCTGCAGGTTAGGCGACATTGCCGACACGCGGCGGCGGCTCGTAGGTTCAAGTGCGTGGCCGGTCACCGCACGGACGGCCGCGTTCCAGGAACCCGGGCGACTTCGACTGCCCGGTGCATCGGCTGAGGGGTACTTCCATGACGACCACGACTCTCCGCGAACTGAACGGCCTCGACGCGACGCCGGCTTCGCTCGCGCACTCGACCCTGATCCTGGTCGACTACCAGAACACCTACGTCGGCGGAGTGATGGAGCTGGAAGGCTGGCAGGCCGCGCTCGACTCCGCCGCCGCCCTGCTGGCCCGGGCCCGGCAGGCGGGCGCCAAGGTCATCCACGTCGTCCACGACGGCGGCGAAGGCACCCCGTACGACATCGGCGCGGAGATCGGCGGGATCCACCCGAGCGTCGCGCCGTCCGAGGGCGAGCCCGTAGTCGTGAAGAAGGCGCCCAACGCGTTCGTCGACACCGAACTCGGCAAGCACGTCGACGCGGCCGGCAACGAGGACGTCATCGTCATCGGATTCATGACGCACATGTGCGTGCTGTTCACCACCGAGGGCGCCTTCCTGCGCGGCAACCGGCCCACGGTGGTCGCCGACGCGTGCGCGACGCGCCCGCTCCAGGCGGTGGGCACCTGGCTGGACGCCCGGCAGATCCACCAGAGCGCCCTGGCGACGATCGGAGACCTCTACGGCGTCGTCGTCGAGTCGCAGGCGTCCCTGACCTGAGCCGGGCTGCTCCGTGCAGCGGGTCCCGCGCCCGCCTGACCGTGATCCCGGGCCGACCCGTAACCGCGAGGATCGTCCGCGGTTATAGCGGTGGGGTTCCCGCTGTCCATGACCAGACCCACGCGCCCTCGAACGCCGCACCGCCGAAGACGCCGTCGCCGTCGGTGCCCGCGTCCGCGCGCGGCGTACGGCCCTCAGCGGAGCCGCGACATCGACGCCACACGGCCGAGGGGGCCGCAGGCGTCCGATGCCGTGCGGCAGCGGGACCCGAGTCCGGCCCGCCGCCGATGGCGCTGGCCGGTCTCCTGGGACAGCGGAGGACAGGGAGCCGTGACCGTGACGGAGTCTGCGCACGAGGGGTGCGCGTCGGACGACGCGCACCTCCTGCACGACGGGATCCTGCGGCGCCAGTCCGCGCGTGAGTCGGCGGCCCGCACCTACGCGCGCGTCCTGCCGATCGTGCCGGTCAGGGCGCGCGGGCTCACCATCGAGGGAGCGGACGGCCGGCGCTACCTGGACTGCCTCTCGGGCGCGGGCACCCTGGCCCTCGGGCACAACCACCCGGTCGTCCTGGAAGCCATCCGCAAGGTCCTCGACTCCGGTGCGCCCCTGCACGCCCTCGACCTGGCCACCCCCGTCAAGGACGCCTTCGTCACCGAGCTGTTCCGCACCCTGCCGGCCGGCCTCGCGGACCGGGCCCGCGTGCAGTTCTGCGGGCCCGCGGGGACGGACGCGGTGGAGGCCGCGTTCAAACTCGTCCGGACGGCCACCGGACGCGGCGGCATCATGGCCTTCACCGGCGCCTACCACGGGATGACCGAGGCCGCGCTCGCCGCGTCCGGCCACGCTTGCGACGTACGGGTCGCCCGGCTGCCCTATCCGCAGGACTACCGCTGTCCCTTCGGGCTCGGCGGCTCCCGCGGGGCCGAACTCGCCGCCCGCTGGACGGAGTCCGTGCTGGACGACCCCAAGTCCGGGGTCCCGCTGCCCGCCGGGATGATCCTTGAACCCGTGCAGGGCGAGGGCGGGGTGATCCCCGCGCCGGACTCCTGGATGCGCCGCATCCGGCAGCTCACCGAGGAGCGGTCCGTGCCCTTGATCGCCGACGAGATCCAGACCGGAGTCGGCCGCACGGGCGCCTTCTGGGCGGTGGACCACAGCGGGGTGACGCCGGACGTGATGGTGCTCTCGAAGGCCATCGGCGGCAGCCTGCCGCTGGCCGTCGTCGTCTACCGCGACGACCTCGACGTCTGGGAACCGGGAGCCCACGCGGGAACCTTCCGCGGCAACCAGCTCGCCATGGCGGCGGGCACCGCGACCCTCGCCCACGTCCGCGAGAACCGTCTCGCCGAACGCGCCGCCGTCCTCGGTTCCCGCATGCTCTCCCGGCTCCGTGAACTGGCCGGGCGCCACGCCTGCGTCGGTGACGTGCGGGGCCGCGGGCTGATGCTCGGCCTCGAACTGGTCGACCCCGATGCGGAGTCGGAAGCGGCCACGGAGCCGGGCCGGAGGGCGGCCACCGCGACGGGCCGGGGCAGCGGTGCGGGCACCGGCCCCGCCGGCCCGGCGGAGGTTCCCGCTGCGGACGACGGCACCCGGCGGTCCGTCGCGCTCCCGGCCGGCCCCGCGGTGCGCCGGCCGCCCGCCGCGCCGGGGATCGCAGCCGCCGTGCAGAGGGAGTGCCTGCGACGGGGTCTGATCGTCGAACTCGGCGGCCGTCACGCCAGTGTGGTCCGGCTCCTGCCCCCGCTGACCCTCACCGACGAGCAGGCGGCGGCGGTGCTCGACCGGTTGTGCGACGCGGTCGAAGCCGCAGCCGTGAGCCGGCCCGGACGCGTGGGCGGGCAGTTCCCCCCGCTCCGACGGCGACCGCCGTCCACCACCGGTCCGGACGGAACGGGCTGACGCCCGCGGCGAGACCCCCGTGGCCCACCGCGCCGCCCGCCCTGTCCCCGGGCGCGCACGGACAGACGGCCGCGAACCCCAGACGGCGCAGAGGGCGCACAGACCACACAGACCACAGACGACGCGGCCGACCTTGCCGACGCAGGCAGCGCGTGCGACACGGACGGCCCCCGACACCGAGGAACCGCCTTGAACACCACCCCCACACACCGCGGTCACTCCGTACCTCCCCCCGGAACGAACGACACAGTCCCTCACCAGCCGGGCACTTCCTCCCCCCACCAGCCGCCGCGGGCGACGGCCGCTGCCGGCCCGGACGTCCCGGCCGACCCGCTGGATCACCCCGACCCGTTCACAGCCGCCCAGGCCGCCGGAGTCGAGAACCTGCTGCGCTGCTGGGTCCGTGAGACCGGTGTCTCCGCCCCCCGGGACGGCTTCCTCCGCATCCCCCTCCCGGCCAGTGGCACCGCGCTGCTGGTGCAGGTCCACCACCGGTCACCGGCCGGCTGGCACCGCTTCGGGCCGCCCCACCTGGCCGACGCTCCCCAGGGCGCCGCACCGGCCGATGCCGTCACGGTCGCCGCGCTGCTCGCCCGGGAAGTGGCCGGTCCGGCCGCCCCACCCCTGACACCGCAGGCGCCGGCAGCCTCCTCCGCCAGGGGACCCCAGGGCGAGGCGGCCGATCTGGTGGCCCGCGTCGCCGACTCCGTCCGACGTACCGCTCTCTTCCTCGCCGACCGTCGCGCCGACCCGGCCGACGGCCCCGACCGCTTCCTCTCCGCCGAACAAGCCCTTCTGTTCGGGCATCCGCTGCACCCGGCCCCCAAGAGCCGCGAGGGGCTCTCGGAAACCGAGGCCCGGCACTGCTCACCCGAGTCACGGGGGTCCTTCGCCCTGCACTGGATGGCAGTGGCACCTGCCGTCCTCGCCGCCGACTCGGCCTGGACCGAGTCCGGGCGACCCGTGTCCGCCGACCGCATCACCGCCCGGCTCGCCGGGGACGGACCGAGGGTGCCCGACGGCCATGCCCTCCTGCCCCTGCACCCCTGGCAGATGCGCGAGGTACTGCATCGCCCCGAGGTGAGGGCACTCCTCGCCGCGGGCCTGCTGCGCGACCTCGGGCCTCACGGCCCCGACTGGCATCCGACCTCCTCCGTACGGACCGTCCACCGCAGTGGCGCGCCCGCCATGCTCAAGCTCTCCCTGGGCCTTCGCATCACCAACTCCCGTCGTGAGAACCTCCGCAAGGAACTGCACCGCGGTGTCGAGGTCCACCGCCTGCTGCGCGGTGGTCTCTCCCAGCAGTGGCGGGCCGCCCACCCCGGCTTCGACATCGTGCGCGACCCGGCCTGGCTGGCCGTCGACGACCCGGACGGGACTCCCGTGCCCGGACTGGACGTGATGATCCGGCACAATCCTTTCCGTCCGGCGGACGACGTCTCCTGTGTCGCCGGGCTCGTCGCCCCCAGGCCTTCCCCCCGGAGCGCGCCGTGCCCGCCACCGGTGGGGAGCCGGTCCCGGCCGGCGGCCGGTCGGACGACGCGCTCCCGCCTCGCCGAGGTCGTCATGCGTCTCGCCGCCCGAACCGGACGTCCGCGGGGAGCCGTCGCCGCCGAGTGGTTCCTGCGCTACCTCGAACAGGTGATCCGGCCCGTGCTGTGGCTGGACGGCGAGGCAGGGATCGCCCTCGAAGCGCACCAGCAGAACACGCTGGTCCTGCTCGATGCCGACGGCTGGCCCGCAGGCGGTCGCTACCGCGACAACCAGGGCTACTACTTCCGCGCCTCGCGGCACGCGGAACTCGACGCCCGGCTGCCCGGCATCGGCGCCCGCAGCGACACCTTCGTCTCCGACGAGGTCACCGACGACCGCTTCGTCTACTACCTCGGCTTCAACAACGTGTTCGGGCTCATCGGCGCCTTCGGCTCCCAGCGCCTCGGCGACGAGAGCCTGCTCCTGGCCGCCTTCCGCCGCTTCCTCGCCGACGCCGCCACCGGTCCGGGGCGCATGCGCTCCACACTGCCGGCCCGCCTGCTCGACTCACCGGTCCTGCCCTGCAAGGCCAACCTGCTGACCCGGCTGCACGGCCTGGACGAACTCGTCGGTCCGGTCGACACCCAGTCCGTCTACGTCACCGTCACCAACCCCCTCCACTCCTGAACGCCGCCACGGTCCCGCGACGGCTCCGCCGGTGCCACGGGCCGGTCCCGGACCGGATCCTCCTCGCCGCTCCACCTCCGGTCAGCCTCGTTCAGCCCCGCCCCACGCCCCACGCCGCACGCCCCAAGCCCCGCGCCCCGTGCCACCGAGGACCGTGTCCCACCTCGTTCCCGCCACCGCCTTCCGAGAGGAGCGCCCCATGTCTCCCATCGACGCCGGCGCCGCCGCCTGCCACGGCCCCGCCACCCCGTCCCCCGCCGGAACGGACCCCGGCCCCCCGGCCCGCCTCCGCGACACCGGTCCGGGCACGACCGGTCCCGTCTCGCGCCCCCGGGCCGCCGAGGAGTGCGCCGACGCCGAGGACACGCTCGACCTGCGTCTGCCCGAGGACTTCGTCGCGCTCTTCGCCGACCCGGCCCGAGCGCGCACCGCCGGCCGGGCCGACCTCCTCGACGGCGTCGGAGACTGGGGACCCACCGTCACGCCCGTCGGCACCTTCCAGTTGGTCACCGTCCTGGTCGAGCGTGACCTGCCGGTCGTCAGCCGCTGGATGAACGAGCCCGCGGTCGCCGAGTTCTGGCACCTGGCCGGGCCACCGAGCGTGACCGAGGAACACCTGCGCGCGCAGGTGGACGGCGACGGGCGCAGCGTTCCCTGCATCGGACTGCTGGACGGCATGCCGATGAGCTACTGGGAGATCTACCGGGCCGATCTCGATCCGCTGGCCCGGCACTACTGCGCACGTCCGCACGACACCGGTGTCCACCTCCTCATCGGCAGTGCCGCCGACCGCGGCCGGGGTGTCGGCAGCGCCCTGCTGAGAGCGGTGGCCGACCTCGTACTCGCCGAGCGCCCCGCCTGTTCCCGCGTGGTCGCGGAACCCGATCTTCGCAACGGCCCCTCCCTCTCCGCTTTCCGGGCCGCCGGCTTCCGGCTCTCCGCCGAGGTGGACCTGCCCGGCAAACGGGCCGCGCTCATGCTTCGCGACCGGACCTCCCGCAGGCCGCTGTGACAGTCCGCCCCGTCCTCGTCACGTCTGGTGCACCGGCCGACGCGAATCGGTTCCCCCTTCCAGCGCCCCGTCCCGGGCCGCCCTCTTCCGGCTCCACCCCGCGCCCCGGGCGGGAAGGGCCGCGCACCGTTACCGGACCGGACGGGCCGGGCACCGATACCGGACCGGGGGTCCCGCGCACCGGTGCACCGCCGCCCGTCCCGGCGTCCGGGACCCGTTTGTCAGTCCGGAGCCGTAGGGTGGTCGCGCTATGACGAAGCCCTCTCTCCCCGAACTCCTGCATGCCGCCGTCGCCGCCGTCGGCGGCACGGAGCGCCCCGGCCAGGTGACCATGGCCCAGACCGTCTCCGACGCGATCGACGACGGTTCGCACCTGCTGGTCCAGGCCGGCACCGGCACCGGAAAGTCCCTCGGCTACCTCGTGCCGGCGCTCGCGCACGGAGGCCGGGTCGTGGTGGCGACGGCCACGCTGGCCCTGCAGCGCCAGCTGGTCGAGCGGGACCTGCCGCGCACGGTCGACGCCCTGCACCCGCTGCTGCGCCGCCGCCCGGAGTTCGCGATGCTCAAGGGCCGGTCGAACTACCTGTGCCTGCACCGCCTGCACGAGGGTGTGCCGCAGGACGAGGAGGAGGGCCTGTTCGACCAGTTCGAGGCGGCAGCACCCACCAGCAGGCTGGGGCAGGACCTGCTGCGGCTGCGCGACTGGTCGGACGAGACGGAGACCGGGGACCGGGACGACCTCACACCGGGCGTCTCGGACCGGGCCTGGGCGCAGGTCTCGGTCTCCTCCCGGGAGTGCCTGGGCGCCTCGAAGTGCGCCTACGGGGCGGAGTGCTTCGCCGAGATGGCCCGCGAGCGCGCCAAGCTCGCCGAGGTGGTCGTCACCAATCACGCGCTGCTCGCGATCGACGCCATCGAGGGCGCGCCGGTCCTTCCGCAGCATGAGGTACTGATCGTCGACGAGGCGCACGAGCTTGTCTCGCGGGTGACGGGCGTGGCCACCGGTGAGCTGACCCCGGGGCAGGTCAACCGCGCCGTGCGCCGCGCCGCGAAGCTGGTCGACGAGAAGGCCGCCGACCAGTTGCAGACGGCCGCCGAGGGCTTCGAGCGGCTGATGGAGCTGGCCCTTCCCGGTCGTCTGGAGGAGATCCCGGAGGATCTCGGCTATGCGCTGATGGCGTTGCGGGACGCCTCCCGCACCGTCATCTCGGCCATCGGCGCCACCCGTGACAAGTCGGTCCAGGACGAGGACGCGGTCCGCAAACAGGCGCTCGCCTCCGTGGAGAACGTGCACGATGTGGCGGAGCGGATCACCAACGGTTCCGAGTGGGACGTGGTCTGGTACGAGCGCCACGACCGTTTCGGCGCCTCGCTGCGCGTCGCCCCCATGTCCGTGTCGGGCCTGCTGCGGGAGAAGCTCTTCACCGACCGCTCCGTGGTGCTCACCTCCGCGACCCTGAAGCTCGGCGGCGACTTCAACGGCGTCGGCGCCTCGCTCGGCCTCGCCCCCGAGGGCACGCAGGGCGAGGACGTGCCGCAGTGGAAGGGGGTGGACGTCGGTTCGCCGTTCGACTACCGCAGGCAGGGCATCCTGTACGTCGCCAAGCACCTGGCGCGCCCCGCGCGGGACGGTGACCGCGGGGACATGCTCGACGAGCTGACGGAGCTGATCCAGGCGTCCGGCGGCCGGACGCTCGGCCTGTTCTCGTCGATGAGGGCGGCCCAGCTCGCCGCGGAGGAGCTGCGCTCGCGCGTCCCGGAGTTCCCGATCCTGCTCCAGGGTGAGGAGACGCTGGGCGAGCTGATCAAGAACTTCGCGGCCGATCCGAAGACCTGCCTGTTCGGCACCCTCTCGCTCTGGCAGGGCGTCGACGTCCCCGGTCCCAGCTGCCAGCTGGTCGTGATGGACAAGATCCCCTTCCCGCGTCCGGACGACCCGTTGATGAGCGCCCGCCAGAAGGCGGTGGAGGAAGCCGGGGGGAACGGCTTCATGGCCGTCGCCGCGACGCATGCGGCGCTCCTGATGGCCCAGGGCGCCGGGCGCCTCGTCCGTGCGTCGGGGGACCGGGGGGTGGTCGCCGTCCTGGATCCGCGGCTGGCCACGGCCCGCTACGGGGGCTATCTGAAGGCCTCGCTGCCGGACTTCTGGTACACCACCGACCGCAACCAGGTGCGGAAGTCGCTCGCGGCCATCGACGCGGCGGCGCAGCAGGTGGAGGGCGAGCAGGTCGCGAAGTGATCGCGGGGTGGCCTGAGCGGCGCCGCTCAGGCCACCCCGCGAGGGGAACACGTCTGTCCGCGCCTGTCCCGGGGTCGTGCGCGTGGCCCCCCAGCCGGCCCGGAGCACGGCACGGAGCCGGGGCCGCGGCCTGTCGGTGGCCGGACAGCACAGGACCCCGGAACCGGCGCAGGGGTTCCGGGGCCCGGTCAGGGGCGGGTCGGTGGACCCGTCCGGCGGTGGTCTCAGACGCGCCGCAGGACGGCGACCACCTTGCCGAGAATGGTCGCGTCGTCACCGGGGATCGGTTCGTACGCCGCGTTGTGCGGGAGGAGCCAGACGTGCCCGTCCTCACGCTTGAAGCGCTTGACCGTGGCCTCTCCGTCGATCATGGCGGCCACGATGTCGCCGTTCTCGGCGACCTGCTGGCGGCGGACGGTCACCCAGTCGCCGTCGCAGATCGCGGCCTCGATCATCGAGTCGCCGACGACCTTGAGGACGAACAGCTCACCGTCGCCGACCAGCTGCCGGGGGAGCGGGAAGACGTCCTCGACGGACTCCTCGGCGAGGATCGGGCCGCCGGCGGCGATCCGCCCGACGAGCGGGACGTAGGACGCGGCCGGCTTGCCCACGGTGTCCGTGGGCTGCAGCGTCGCGGCCTGGTCGGAGCCGCGGACCTCGTACGCGCGCGGGCGGTGCGGGTCGCGCCGCAGGAAGCCCTTGCGCTCCAGCGCCATCAGCTGGTGGGCCACCGACGAGGTGCTGGACAGCCCCACGGCCTGGCCGATCTCCCGCATGGACGGCGGGTAGCCCCGTCGCTGCACCGAGTCCCTGATGACTTCGATCACCCGGCGCTGGCGATCGGTGAGTCCCGAGCTGTCGGCCCGGATGCCTGGAGGTCGCCCCGGCAGGGAGCGCTTGTGTCCCTCGGGGTTCGCGGCTTCGTTCATCGCATGCACCGGCTCGAGTCGGCCCTGGGGGCGGTCCTGGGCAGTGATGGTGGCACTGTCTGCGGTGGTGGTCACGTCGGCCCCTCTCGATGGTCTCCCTCCGGCACAACGGTAGTTGCTTTCGAAAGGTTGCGCCAAACACACGTTCGAGTGAAAAACCGCGAATGGTCTGGCTTGATCATGTTTCTGGGTGTATAGGTGGCGCGGTGCCCGGCAGGCAAAAGGGCCCATTGCTGTACTCTTCACCGCCGGGGTGCGGCCCCTTCGGACCGCTGCCCCAGTCTGCCATCCGGCGGCCCGTCGACAGGGTGCCGGTCGCTCATCTGCCGGACAGTCCCACGCGTCCTCCGTGCGGCGTTCACGGTATCTCCGTACGCCCGCGGGCGGTGCCGGCGGGCGTCGGCGTGTCTTCCTCCGCCGCGCGGGCCCGAGGCGGCTCCGCGGGCCGGGGCCCGTCCTTCCGCGACACGCGTGCCCTGCGGGGCACGTACCAGCCAATCCCTACATCTAGTGGTTGGATAGCTACAGCAGCCCACAAGTTGTGTTCCCCCGGGTCTTCGGTCCTCCCGGCATCGCCTATGCTTGGGGCTGCTTCGGCGGGGCCCATGAGGTCCTGCGTAGCCATTGAGTCTGCTGTGAGGAGGGTTGGAGTCCATGCACTGCCCCTTCTGCAGGCACCCCGACAGCCGTGTCGTCGACAGCCGTACGACGGACGACGGCACGTCGATCCGCAGGCGCCGCCAGTGCCCTGACTGCTCTCGCCGGTTCACGACCGTCGAGACGTGTTCGCTCATGGTGGTCAAGCGGTCCGGAGTCACCGAGGCCTTCAGTCGCACCAAGGTCATCAACGGCGTGCGCAAGGCGTGCCAGGGGCGGCCTGTCACGGAGGACGCGCTGGCCCAGCTGGGGCAGCGGGTCGAGGAAGCGGTGCGGGCCAGCGGGAGCGCCGAGGTGGCCGCTCACGAGGTGGGGCTCGCCATACTCGGCCCCCTGCGGGAGCTGGACCTCGTCGCCTACCTGCGGTTCGCGTCCGTGTACCGGGCGTTCGACTCGCTGGAGGACTTCGAGTCCGCCATCGCGGAGCTGAGGGAAGGAACGCGACGCCCCGGCGCGCAGGAGGAGGACGGCGACGGCGCCGTCACGGGGAGCCAGGAAGACGATCGCGGGCGCGGTGGGACGGCTGAGGTCCCCCTGCCCGCACGCGCCGCCGACTGATCGGCGGGCCGGTCCGGACCGCGGGTCCGGACCCGGCTGTGCGGCGGCGAGGAAGACGGTTGCGGGCGGCAGCGACAGGGGTGCCCGCAGCACCAGACAGAACACCGTGTCTCGGAACATCGGGACACTTCAGGGCGTTTTCGCCCGTATCAGGGAGGCGGCATGACAGAGACGGCGAGCGGTCCGGCACGAGGTTCCCGCGCCAAGGGCGGCAAGGCTGGGAACAAGGGGCTGCACATCGAGCGCATCCACACCACCCCCGGCGTACACCCGTACGACGAGGTGAGCTGGGAGCGCCGTGACGTCGTCATGACCAACTGGCGCGACGGCTCGGTCAACTTCGAGCAGCGTGGCGTCGAGTTCCCCGACTTCTGGTCGGTGAACGCGGTCAACATCGTCACCAGCAAGTACTTCCGCGGTGCCGTCGGCACCCCGCAGCGCGAGACCAGCCTGAAGCAGCTGATCGACCGCATCGTGAAGACGTACCGGAAGGCCGGTGAGGACTACAAGTACTTCGCCTCGCCCGCCGACGCCGAGATCTTCGAGCACGAGCTGGCGTACGCCCTCCTGCACCAGATCTTCAGCTTCAACAGCCCCGTCTGGTTCAACGTGGGCACCCCGCAGCCCCAGCAGGTCTCCGCCTGCTTCATCCTGTCCGTCGACGACTCCATGGAGTCGATCCTCGACTGGTACAAGGAAGAGGGCATGATCTTCAAGGGCGGCTCCGGCGCCGGCCTGAACCTCTCCCGGATCCGTTCCTCCAAGGAACTGCTCTCCTCCGGCGGCAACGCCTCCGGCCCCGTCTCCTTCATGCGCGGCGCCGACGCCTCCGCCGGCACCATCAAGTCCGGTGGTGCCACCCGCCGCGCCGCCAAGATGGTCATCCTCGACGTCGACCACCCCGACGTGGAGGACTTCATCGAGACGAAGGTCAAGGAGGAGGAGAAGATCCGCGCCCTGCGCGACGCGGGCTTCGACATGGACCTGGGCGGCGACGACATCACGTCCGTCCAGTACCAGAACGCCAACAACTCCGTCCGTGTGAACGACGAGTTCATGAAGGCGGTCGAGCAGGGCGGCAAGTTCGGTCTGCGCGCCCGGATGACCGGCGAGGTCATCGAGGAGGTGGAGGCCAAGTCCCTCTTCCGCAAGATGGCCGAGGCCGCCTGGGCCTGCGCCGACCCGGGCATCCAGTACGACGACACGATCAACCACTGGCACACCTGCCCGGAGTCCGGCCGGATCAACGGCTCGAATCCCTGCAGCGAGTACATGCACCTGGACAACACGTCCTGCAACCTCGCCTCGCTGAACCTGATGAAGTTCCTCAAGGACGACGGCAAGGGCAACCAGTCCTTCCAGTCCGAGCGCTTCGCCAAGGTCGTCGAGCTGGTCATCACCGCGATGGACATCTCGATCTGCTTCGCGGACTTCCCGACCCAGAAGATCGGCGAGAACACCCGCGCCTTCCGCCAGCTGGGCATCGGCTACGCCAACCTCGGCGCCCTGCTGATGGCGACCGGCCACGCCTACGACTCCGACGGCGGCCGCGCGCTGGCCGGTGCCATCACCTCCCTGATGACCGGCACCGCCTACAAGCGCTCCGCCGAGCTGGCCGCGGTCGTCGGACCGTACGACGGCTACGCCCGCAACGCGCAGCCGCACCAGCGCGTCATGAAGCAGCACGCCGACGCCAACGCTGTCGCCGTGCGCATGGACGACCTGGACACCCCGGTGTGGGCCGCCGCCACGGAGGCCTGGCAGGACGTGCTGCGCCTCGGTGAGAAGAACGGTTTCCGTAACTCCCAGGCGTCCGTCCTCGCGCCGACCGGCACCATCGGCCTCGCGATGTCGTGCGACACCACCGGTGTCGAGCCCGACCTCGCGCTGGTCAAGTTCAAGAAGCTGGTCGGCGGCGGCTCGATGCAGATCGTCAACGGCACCGTCCCGCAGGCCCTGCGCCGCCTGGGCTACCAGGAGGAGCAGATCGAGGCGATCGTCGCCCACATCGCCGAGCACGGCAATGTGATCGACGCCCCGGGTCTCAAGCAGGAGCACTACGAGGTGTTCGACTGCGCCATGGGCGAGCGCGCCATCTCCCCGATGGGCCACGTCCGCATGATGGCCGCGATCCAGCCGTGGATCTCCGGTGCCATCTCCAAGACGGTCAACATGCCGGAGTCGGCGACCGTCGAGGAGGTCGAGGAGATCTACTTCGAGGCCTGGAAGCTGGGCGTCAAGGCGCTGGCGATCTACCGCGACAACTGCAAGGTCGGCCAGCCGCTCTCCGCCAAGACCAAGGACTCCGACAAGAAGCCCGAGGCCGCCGAGGAGAAGCAGCCCAAGGTCGAGAAGGTCGTCGAGTACCGCCCGGTCCGCAAGCGTCTCCCGAAGGGCCGGCCCGGCATCACCACCTCCTTCACCGTCGGCGGCGCAGAGGGCTACATGACCGCCAACTCCTACCCGGACGACGGTCTCGGCGAGGTCTTCCTGAAGATGTCCAAGCAGGGCTCGACCCTCGCGGGCATGATGGACGCCTTCTCCATCGCGGTCTCCGTCGGCCTCCAGTACGGCGTGCCGCTGGAGACGTACGTCTCGAAGTTCACCAACATGCGCTTCGAGCCGGCCGGCATGACCGACGACCCGGACGTGCGGATGGCCCAGTCGATCGTCGACTACATCTTCCGCCGCCTGGCGCTGGACTTCCTGCCCTTCGAGACGCGCTCCGCGCTCGGCATCCACTCCGCCGAGGAGCGTCAGCGCCACCTGGAGACCGGCTCCTACGAGCCGATCGACGAGGAGGTCGACGTCGAGGGGCTGGCCCAGTCGGCGCCCCGGCAGACCGACCTGAAGGCCGTCGCCACGCCGAAGGCCGAGGCCGAGGTGGCCGCGCCCGCCCCGAAGGAGGCGCACACCAGCGCTGAGCTGGTCGAGATGCAGCTGGGCATCCAGGCCGACGCCCCGCTCTGCTTCTCCTGCGGCACCAAGATGCAGCGCGCCGGTTCCTGCTACATCTGCGAGGGCTGCGGCTCCACGAGCGGCTGCAGCTGACCTGACGGGCAGGCCATGAGGTGAGAGGCGCCGGCCACGGCCGGCGCCCCTCACCTTCGTCCCGTCGCTCCGGCTACGGCCGGTGGATGCGCCCCATGCTGCGGGTGAACGTCGCGGGGTCGTCGTCGAACCCGTGGACGCCGGGGTGGAAGACCCAGCCGCCCGACTCGTCGCGCGCGAACTCCGCGACGGCGGCGGCCCGGGCCCTGGGCACACCGCCGAAGTCGTCCTGGGCGAGGACGGTGTAGCCCTCGCGGATCCGCAGCCCGGGGTCGAGGACGTCGGCGAAGGCGCGGTGCGCGGCGCGCTGCTGGATCACGACACCGACGACCACGCGCGCGTACCTGGTGTCGAGCCGGTCGAGTTCGAGCGTCATGACCTCGTCCCAGCCGAAGCCCCTGCCGTCCGTGCTGTCCCGGTTCAGGTAGATCGTGCCGTCGGGGGAGCGGCTGTCGAAGTGCACCACGTAGACGGGGTCGCCGTACGGATCGTCCGCCAGATAGGTGCCGGCCACGATGTCCAGGTCCGTGGGCGGCTGCCCCGCCGGACTGGGGTCCCACTTGAGCGCCACCTCGATCTTGCGGATTCCCTTGCTGAGCCCGCTCACCGGACTCCCCCTTCCCCGTGCTCCGGTTGCCCCGCCTGCCCCAACTTCCGGCATGCGAACGTTTGTTGTCCATCGTGCCATGCCGGCCGGTGCGTCTGGGCGGGCGTTGTCTTCGGGAGAGTGACCGACGCCACGCTCCAGGGCCGTACGATGGCGCGGTGCTGGTCAAGTGGATTCGCTGCAC
Organism: Streptomyces sp. Xyl84; assembly: GCF_059731885.1. Taxonomy (NCBI): domain Bacteria; kingdom Bacillati; phylum Actinomycetota; class Actinomycetes; order Kitasatosporales; family Streptomycetaceae; genus Streptomyces; species Streptomyces sp. Xyl84. Next base: position 1,895,850 of record NZ_AP029182.1, on the reverse strand, counting down.
CGTGGTGGACCGCCGGGGCTTCGAGCGGGGGCAGCGAAAGTGGGCGGGGCTTCTGGGAGAGCCGGGGTTTCGGGGGCAGGGGGGCGGCTGGAGCCGGGGGCGGGACGGGGTGGCCCACGTCTTCGCCTTCTGGGAGAGCCGCGCCTTCTACGACTCGTTCATGGCCCGCTCCCACGACCGGCTGGCGGCCGCCCAGTCCGGAACGTTCAAGGACGCGCAGATCCGGCTTTTCGATCACAGATTCGATGTGAAGACGGGGTTCCAGCCGCGCTTCACGGACGCCGACCTGGTCCGGGCCGCGCTCTGCAGGGTCCATGAGGAGCGCGCCGAGCACTTCACCCTGATGCAGGAGAAGGTGTGGAACCCGGCGATGGCCGGCTCGCCCGGCATGGTCCGGGGCCTGTTCGGTGAGGCACCGGGCAGCGAATTCCTCGTCCTGTCCATGTGGCAGTCCTCCGCCGAGCACGGCAAGTACCGCACCGAGCGTGTCGAGCGCCTGGCGCTGCGTGCTCAGACGGAGGCCGATGTGGCGTCCATGACGGGCGCCATCGTGGACCTGGAGCCCACCTGGACCGTGTGACCCGCGCGGGAGCCCGGACGCGCCCCCGACGGGCCATGACGCCTGGACGTGTGACCTACACCGTACGAGGGCCGCTCGATTCTCCGAACGGCCCTCGCCCGATCTAGTGTTTTGGCATGGCACGACCACGGCGCATCGTTCTTGTCCGGCACGGCGAGTCGACGGGCAATGTCGATGACTCCGTCTACGAGCGCGAGCCCGATCACGCGCTGGCGCTCACCGAGCGGGGCAGGCAGCAGGCCGAGGACACCGGCAAGGAACTGCGCGAACTGTTCGGACGCGAACGTGTGAGCGTGTACGTCTCCCCCTACCGCCGCACCCACGAGACCCTCCATGCCTTCCACCTGGACCCCGGCCTCATACGGGTGCGTGAGGAACCACGGCTGCGCGAGCAGGACTGGGGAAACTGGCAGGACCGCGACGACGTACGCCTCCAGAAGGCCTACCGGGACGCCTACGGCCACTTCTTCTACCGCTTCGCCCAGGGTGAGTCCGGCGCCGACGTCTACGACCGGGTCGGTGGCTTCCTGGAGAGCCTCTTCCGCAGCTTCGAAGCCCCCGACCACCCGCCCAACGTCCTCCTGGTGACCCACGGCCTGGCGATGCGCCTGTTCTGCATGAGGTGGTTCCACTGGACCGTCGCGGAGTTCGAGGCGCTGTCGAATCCGGGGAACGCCGAGATGCGGATGCTCGTTCTCGGTGACGACGGCAGGTACGCCATGGACCGGCCGTTCGAGCGGTGGCGGGACCCGGAACCGTACGGGATGACTGGATAGAGTGGCGAGCGATGACCTCAGACTCCTCTCCCGGCGGGCGCCTGGAGCGCGCCCTGGCCAGCACGCGCGGACTCGCGGTCGGGGACGCGCTGGGCTCACAGTTCTTCGTGCCGGCGAACTACCCCCTCCTTCACCGCCGTGAGCTGCCGCCCGGCCCCTGGCAGTGGACCGACGACACCGAGATGGCCTGCTCCGTGGTGGCCGTCCTCGTCGCCCACCACCGCATCGACCAGGACGCCCTGGCCGACTCCTTCGCCCGCCACCACGACGTCGACCGGGGGTACGGCCCCGCGGTGAACCGCCTGCTGCGTCTCGTCCGGGAGGGCGGGGACTGGCGGGAACTGGCCGCGGCCCTCTTCAACGGCCAGGGTTCCTGGGGCAACGGTGCCGCGATGCGGATCGCCCCGCTGGGCGCCTGGTACGCGGACGACCCGGAGCAGGCCACCCACCAGGCCGAGATCTCGGCGTACCCGACACATCAGCACCGCGAGGCCGTCGTGGGCGCCATGGCGGTCGCAGCGGCAGCCGCCCTGGCCGCGGCCCCTGACGGGCCGCCGCGCCCCGAAGCACTCCTGGACGGAGTCATCGCGCTGGTGCCCGCCCGCAGCGCCGTCGGCGCCGGGCTGCGCCGCGCCCGCGACATGCTCGACTACGGCGACGCGAGCACGGTCGCGGCCGTCCTCGGCTGCGGCCGGCGGACGACGGCCCACGACACGGTGCCCTTCGCGCTCTGGTCGGCCGCCCGGTGCCTAGGCGACTTCGAGGAGGCCTTCTGGAGGACGGCCCAGGCCGGCGGCGACGTGGACACCACCTGCGCCATCGTCGGCGGGGTGCTCGCCGGGGGCGGGGCGGGCAGTCCGCCCGCCGAATGGGTGCGCTCCACGGAGGCGCTGCCCGACTGGCTGCCCGTCCCGGCCTGATCCGCTTCCGTGCCCGCTGTGCCCGGCGGGACCCCTGGGGCAGCTCCGCTCCGTACCGCGTCCCGCGCTTCGCTGCGTGATTCACGAATGCGACCCGAGCCCGGTGGGGCGGATCCGCGGAGCCGCCGCCTGGGGGAGAATTGGTCACGCACCGTGTCGTGGTGACGCCGAAGCGGGCCGGTGAGGGCTGAGCGGCGCGGCCGACGCCCGTCTCCTCGCTGCCGCACCGGCTGCGCCGACCCGCGCGCGAAGGTGTGCATGAGTGAAGACAGCTGCCCGGGCCACGGGGTCTGCGGAAGCGCTGCGAGCGCCGGGGGAAACCGGGGTGTCGCATCGGGATCAGGGCGGCGTACGCTAAGGGCGCCATGCCGTACGAACCACCCACTCACACCGTCGAGCGCTCCCTTCGCGCAACGACCGGAGCCAAGGTCATCGCAGGTGTCGACGAGGTGGGGCGGGGTGCGTGGGCCGGTCCCGTCACCGTCTGCGCCGCGGTCACCGGACTGCGCCGGCCTCCTCTGGGGCTCACCGACTCCAAGCTGCTCACCGTCAAGCGGCGCACGGAACTCGCCGTGGAACTGGAGAAGTGGGTGACGGCGTACGCCCTCGGGCACGCCGCACCGGAGGAGATCGACGAGCTTGGGATGACGGCGGCACTGCGGCTCGCCGCCGTGCGCGCCCTGGAAGGACTGCCCGTCCGTCCTGACGCGGTCATCCTCGACGGGAAGCACGACTACCTCGGCGCTCCCTGGCGGGTTCGTACGGTCATCAAGGGTGACCGCTCGTGCGTGGCCGTCGCGGCGGCCTCGGTGATCGCCAAGGTGCACCGCGACAAAATGATGGCCGAACTGGGTGTCGACCATGCAGACTTCGGATTCGCGGCCAACGCCGGTTATCCGTCGCCTGTGCACAAGGCCGCGCTGGAGGAGCGGGGGCCCACCCCGTACCACCGGCTGTCGTGGGCGTATCTTGATGCGCTGCCGCGCTGGCAGCACCTCAAGAAGGCCCGGGTCTGGCTGGAGGGAAACGTTCCGCAGATCGAGGGCCAGCTCGGCTTCGACTTCTGACGGGCCGCTCGCCCGGATGTGCCCCCCGCCCACGCGGGCCGTACCAACGTTTGATAAATATCAGCTCATGCCTCTCATTCCCGAGGAGCCTCAGATTCACGAGAGTGCCCAGGGTCCCCGCGCCACTCCGGCCACCGGCCGCACCGCGCCGACCCCCCGTCCCGTACCCGGCCCCCGTCCCGCGGCTCCGTCGCGTCCCGGTCGTCCCGGCCCCGTGCGGCCCGCGCCGCCGGCGCAGCGTACGCCGCGGGACGTGGCCGCGACCAAGCCCGCCCCTTCGGGTCCGGCTGTCCCCGCCGCCTCGGCGGCTCCGCAGATCCAGCTGATCCCCGCCTCGGCCGAGGGTGCCCTCGACGCCGCCGAGGAAGCGGTCGACCTGCTCCTGGAGTCGGGTCGTGCCCCCGGGGAGGTGCTGGTGATCACCACCGGCGACCCGCACCCCTGGGCCGCCCACGAGTTGTCCTTCGGTGAACCGTCCTACTGGGCGCAGCACGACGCGGGCGACGACGTCTTCTACACGGACGCCGCCGGAACCTCGCGTGCCGCCTCCCGGCCGGTGGTCGTGGTCGCCGTCAACGGCGGCACCGCCGACGCCGTCGCCGCCGCCCTGCCGCTGGCCCACACCCGGGCCGGAGCGCTGCTGATCGTCTGCGGTGACCCGCAGCAGATCAACTCGGTACTGGGCGCAGGCGTCTGAGGGGTTCCCGGCAGCTCGGCCGGGGACTCCTGCCCGCCCGGTCCGGCCTGTCCGTCCGGCGCAGTGGGCGACAGCCGTCGTCGCGGAGCACCGCGCGACGGCTGTTTCGGCATGGGCGGTGGCCCGGGAGCGTCCGGCCGTCCTGCACGGTGGCGTCCCTCTGTGCGCCCGCGGCGCGGACGGGACGGCGCACTCCGGGCTCGGGTGCGGGCTGGTTGCAGTCGTGGACGTCCGTGCACGCCGGGCGGCGTGGAACGGTGCTGCCGGGGTTCGGCGCCGGTGTCAGCGGGCCGCTGCGCGGCGCAGCACCTCGGAGGCCGCGCCTCCGGTACGAGGTGACGGCGGCGGTGCCTCCGCCGTGCCGAGGGCTTCGGGCGTCGAGACGGCGCTCGGTCTGCGGCCACCTCGCCCCTCACCGAGGACCTGCCACCCGTCCCTGGTCAGCGTGATGTACGCCCCGCAGCGCAGCCCGTGCAAGGTGCAGGCGTCACGCAGTCCCCACATCCACGCGCCGTCCTCCTCCGTCCAACGCGCGTCGCCCTCGCGGCAGTAGAGCAGCACCGCGGTGCGTACCGGGGTACGGCGCCGCAGATCGTGCGGTACGACGCGGCGCAACTGGGCGAGCAGCGCGTTGCGGAACATCCAGCCGTCGGCGGGCGAGGGGCGGCGGATGAACGACGCGCTCGCCCGTAGCCGCTCGTCCGGGTCGAGGACCGCGACCACGGCGGTGGCCGGCCCCGGACGGTGCCGGGAGTGCAGTCCGCTGACGACTTCCCGGGGGTTGCGCAGCAGAGGAATGCCCGCGGCGGCCCACTCCGCGGGTTCGAGTACACGATGGGCCGAGGCGGCGGTCGTCGACAACGAGGCCGCCGAGGACGGAGCGAATCCGAAGGTCACGTTCCTCCCTTCGGCTACGCGCCCATACTGCGGGCGGGGTCGGATTCGGGGGAGCGCCCACCGCGGCGGAGCCCTACCCGGATCGGGCCGGGGCCGCGCGGGGAGCGGACTTCAATTCTTCCTGTCGAACTGGGTTGCGGCAACGAGCAATTGGGGTCACCGACCGTTATCAGATGACCCGTGCCTTATATCCCTACCCAGCGGTCGGCCCCGCGACGCCTTGAAGTGCACGGCCGGTCACGCCTCCACCGCCGGTGGGGAGCAGGTACCGCGCTTTCCACGGCACACACGCGCCACGGACCGTGACGAGCAGGGCCTGACACCCGGGACCCGGCCGCCGGACGGGAGCGGCCGCCGCCCGGCTGCCGCGACCGGCTCCGCTCAGCCCTGGACGGCGAGCACCAGAGGCAGCACTGCCTGGGCCCCCGCCTTTCTCAGCAGCCGGGCGGCGACCGCGAGGGTCCAGCCGGTCTCGGTGCAGTCGTCCACGAGGAGCACCGGCCCCGGACGGTCGACGAGTGCCGAGGCCAGCGAGGGCGGCACGGTGAGCGCACCGTCGAGGGCCTTGAGCCGCTGCGCACTGTTGCTGCGGGACACGGGACGCGCGTCCCCGGCGTATTCGACGGTGCCCAGCAGCGGCAGCCGGCCGACCTGGGAGATGTGCGCGCCCAGGGACTGGACGAGCCGGGGCCGGGTGCGCGAGGCGATGGTGACGACACCGACCGGGCGCGGCTGCGCGTCCGGCGCGCCCGTGGCCCAGCCACCCGGTGCCTTCGCCCAGTCGGCCAGCACGCCCACCACGGCCCGGGCCACGTCCTCCGGCAGGGGGCCGTCCGGCGCGTGGGGAGCGAGCATGGGCCGCAACCGGTTGCCCCAGCCGATGTCCGACAGACGTCCCAGTGCCCGCCCTTCAGAGGCCTGCTCGGCGGGCGGGATGCGCCCCTTGAGAGCGACACCGATCGCCGCGAGACCGGTCGGCCACATGCGCCGCGGTTCCACCTCCACCCCGGCCCGGCCCAGGTCCACGCGCGCGGCGTCCAGCGCCGAGGCCGAGGTGTCGGCGGTGAACCGGGCCCCCGCGCAGTTGTCGCAGCGGCCGCACGGCCTGGCGGTCTCGTCGTCGAGCCGGCGCTGCAGGAACTCCATCCGGCAGCCCGTCGTCGCCGCGTACTCGCGCATCGACTGCTGCTCCGCCGCCCGTTGCCGCGCGACCCAGTCGTAGCGCTCCGCGTCATAGGTCCACGGCAGGCCCGTCGAGATCCATCCGCCCTTGACCCGCTTGACCGCCCCGTCCACGTCGAGCACCTTGAGCATCGCCTCGAGGCGCGAACGGCGCAGCTCTACCAGCGGCTCAAGAGCCGGCAGCGACATCGGTCCCGGGGCGTGGGCGAGCACGTCGAGGGTCCTGCGCACCAGCTCCTCGGAGGGGAACGCGAGCGACGCGAAGTACTCCCAGATCGCCTCGTCCTCCTTGCCGGGCAGAAGGAGCACTTCCGCGTGCTCGACACCGCGGCCGGCCCGGCCCACCTGCTGGTAGTAGGCGATCGGCGACGACGGGGAACCGAGGTGCACGACGAAGCCCAGGTCCGGCTTGTCGAAGCCCATGCCGAGGGCCGAGGTGGCCACCAGGGCCTTGACCTTGTTCGCCAGCAGATCCTCCTCGGCCTGCTGCCGGTCGGCGTTCTCCGTCTTGCCGGTGTACGACGCCACGGCGTGCCCGCGGTGCCGCAGGAAGGCGGTGACCTCCTCGGCGGCGGCCACGGTGAGCGTGTAGATGATCCCGGAGCCGGGCAGCTCGTCGAGGTGGTCCGCCAGCCAGGCCATCCGGTGTGCGGCGTCCGGAAGCCGCAGCACGCCCATGCTCAGGCTCTCCCGGTCGAGGGGCCCGCGGAGCACCAGCGTGCCCGAGGCGTCACCCGTCCCCAGCTGCTCGGCGACGTCGGCGGTCACACGCGCGTTGGCGGTGGCGGTGGTGGCGAGCACCGGGACACCCGCCGGGAGTTCACCGAGCATGGTCCGAAGCCGCCGGTAGTCCGGGCGGAAGTCGTGCCCCCAGTCCGAGATGCAGTGGGCCTCGTCCACGACGAGCAGACCGGTGGCGGCGGCGAGCTTCGGCAGGACCTGGTCCCGGAAGTCGGGGTTGTTGAGCCGCTCCGGGCTGACCAGCAGGACATCGACCGCGCCCTGTGCGACCTCCGCCTGGACGGTGTCCCATTCCTCCGGGTTCGCGGAGTTGATCGTACGGGCGTGGATGCCGGCGCGGGCGGCGGCCTCGACCTGGTTGCGCATCAGCGCCAGCAGGGGGGAGACGATCACCGTGGGGCCGCTCCCGCGCGCCCGGAGCAGAGAGGTGGCCACGAAGTACACCGCGGACTTGCCCCAGCCGGTGCGCTGGACGACCAGGGCCCGGCGTCCCTCGGCGACCAGCGCCTCGATCGCCCGCCACTGGTCCTCGCGCAGCCGGGCCGTGCCCGTGCCGTCGCCGACGAGGCGGGCGAGGACCGCGTCGGCCGCCGCCCGGAGTTCCGCGTTGCTCGTGTGCTCCATGCGTCCCATACAACAGGACGGCACTGACAATCGGAGACAGCGGGACGGTGGCGGTCACCGGAGAGAGTGGGGGCCGCCGGGGCTCGGAGACAGCCGGACGAGGCAGGCTGTCCGCAGCGGCGGGGCCCCGGCCATGGGCCCGCGGCCGGGGCTTGCGCCGCCGTGTCCCCGCCGGGCTTGTCCACAGGGCGGTTATCCACAGGCAAAAGCGGAAGATTCAATTCCGCGAGATCGTCGGCGCATGACGAACCACAGCGAAACGACCGGACCCTTCGGAAACGGCCACATCACCTACGACGGACCGGGACCCGAACATCAGGTCACCCTGCGTACTCCGGCCGAGCTGGCCGACGCCCTCCCGTATCTGCTCGGCTACCGGCCGGACGACAGCATCGTTCTGGTCGCCCTGCACGACAAGGACGGCCGGGGCAGGTTCGGCGGCCGGGCCAGGCTCGGTATTCCGCCGAGCCGGGGCGACTGGCCCTCGGCGGCCCGGCAACTGGCCCACGGCCTGATCATGGGCAGCGAGCGCCGAGGCGCCAAACCGGAGCAGATGGTCGCCTTCCTCTGCCAGGAGCCCGCGAGCGGTGAGTCGCCGCGCGACGTCGTACGGCGGTTGCAGCCGCTGGCGCAGAAACTGCGCACCGAGTGCGGCCGCCTCGATGTCCCGGTGATCGAGGCCCTGTGCATCTCCGGGGGCCGCTTCTGGTCCTACTGCTGTCCGACCGACGGGTGCTGCCCCGACGAGGGATGGCCCATGGGGCTGCCCGGCACCTCGGTGCTGGCCGCCGCGGCGACGTACGCGGGCATCCAGGTGCGCGGCAGCCTGCGCGAGCTGCGGGCCAGGCTGCTTCCCTGGGAGACCCCTGCCGCACGGGCTCAGGAGACCGCGCTGGACAAGGCGGGCAGGGCCCTGGTGCCCAGGATCCTCGACGAGGCGAGCCGTGTCGCGGTGGCCGAGGAGACCCTCGACCTGGCCGAGCGGGTCCTGTGGCGGTTCGCCGAGGCGCCCGGCATCGCCGGCGCGCTCCCCTCCGACCTGCGCGACGACCGACTGCTGGAGGACGAGGAAGCGGCCTTCCTGATCCTCGGCCTGCAGGACCGGACGACGCGTGACCGGGCGGCCGAGTGGATGGAAGGGGAGGAAGCGGCTGCGGCGCTCCGTCTGTGGCGGGCACTGGCCCGCCGCTGCGTCGGCACCTACGGGGAGCATGCGGCCGCGCCGCTGACACTCGCCGGCTGGGTCGCCTGGTCCCTGGGCGACGACCTGGAGGCTCGCGAAGCCCTCGCCATGGCGCTCGGCGCGGACCCCGACTACCTCTTCGCCCGCCTGCTGCACCAGGCCTGCAACGAGGGTCTGGATCCGGAATCGGTCCGCCGCTGCCTGCGTGCGGAACGGGCGGGACGCGCGTGGCCGGCGGACGCGGAACCGGTCGGCGAGGACGCGGGACGGGACGCGGCTGCGCAGGCAGCGGCTGTCGAGGAAGCGGAGGGGACGGACGCCATGGCCCCGCAGGACGCAGCCGTCGTGGACACGGCAGCGGAAAGGGCGGGAGAGACGGAAGAAGCGGGGGAGGCGGGAGAGGCGGAAGACCCCGCGGACGCGGTCAGCGCGCGGAGGGCGGAGGAAGAGGAAGGGGCAGAAACCGGGGGCGGCCCGGTGCGGCCGTTGGTCACCGCCGGTGACAGCGGTCACTCACCGGCGGTGAAGGGCGAGTCGTCCGGACGCCGGCGCCGGCTGCGACACGACACACCCGTCCCGGACGGTGGCGGCGCGGAGGGGGCCCGCCCGGTCACCTCCCGCACCGACAGCGGTCACCCGCGCCCCGGGGCCTCCAGGGCGCCCGGACGCACCCGCCCACGCGCCGGGTCCCGGACCAAGGGGGACGTACACCGCCGCGGCGGGTGCCGGCCGACCGGCAAGCCCCGGGTCGACAGGCCCGAGGACGGCGTATGAACCCGCTCCGTTCGATCCAGAGGTGGTGGTTCAAGCTTTGCCCGGCGGCCCAGGGGAAGCCGGCCGGTCACCGGTCCGGTCACCGGCTGCCCGGTCCGCCCGGGAGACACGGTGAGCGCGAGGGGCGGGGCCGGCGCGGGAGGCGGGGCGAGCGGAAGGGGCCGGGCGGGCGCGGGATGCCCGCCAAGCGCGGGGAGCCGTGCCTGGACGGTCGGTCGGCTCCGCACCATGAGCCGGGCCACCGGCCTGCGGGCGACAGCGAACCGGGCGATCAGCCGACGGGCGCGGGAGGATGCGGTGGGGGACGGCGCGGCGCGGTCCGGCTCTCGTCGGCCGGAACGCCGCCACCGGCAGAAAGAGCGGCTCGCGTCGCGCAGGACGAGGACCGGCGGCCGGGCGTCGGCGACCCCGTCGGCCGGTGGGTTCCGTACAGCCGCCATTCGGTCGGCTTCCCCCGCCGCAGGCGTGACCCGGGACGGCTCCCCGGCGTTCACCTGAGTGGCGGAGCGCCCGGCCGGGCCACCCCGCCGCCGTTCCCAGGCCCCCTGCGGGCCGACGCCAGGCGCCCCGCCTGCCCGGGGCCCACAGAGCGCAGAGGAAGCCGTCCCATGCACCAGCCGACGCCGCCCTGCCCCACCGGCGACGCCCCCACCGGGGCCGTGCTCCCTTCCGAGACGTGGGCGGCCGGGCCGGCGTGGCGCGGGACGGCGGTCCGGGAGACACGCCTTGTCCCGTCCGTTCCCCCTTCTCCGCCCGCGCGCGTCGCCGCGCCCCTCAGTGGCGGCTCCAGGGTCGCGGCGCGGCAGCCGGCCGCCCGTCCTTCCGCCGAGCTGCCTCCCACCCACGACGCCCTGATCTGCGTCGCCCTCCCCGGGCTGGCGATCTCGACCGCCCAGGGGCAGCTGACCGGTCGCGGTCTGGAGGGCTTCTACCGCGCCGGCAAACGCCTGCTCTCCCGCTGCCAGGTCCGGGTCGCCGGTCGCGAACCGCTCGCCGTCCAGGCCCTGATGACCGCCGCGGACCGGGCCCGCTTCGTGGGCGTCCTGCGTGCTTCGCCGGGCACCGGGCCCGACCCCGACGTACTCGTGGAACGCGTGCGCGACGCGGACGGCACGGAACGGATCACCTTGCGCAGCACATCGCTCCGCCCACTGAGACTCCCCGTGGAGGTGGCCCTCGGGACGGACCTCGCCGACCTGGGCCAGATCGCCCGGGGCCGCGCGGGCGGCGAGCGGCCCGCGAGCGTGCGTGGCTCAGGTCTGCGCTGGTCCAGCGGGGCCACGAGCGCGTCGGTCACCGCGGACCCGCCACCCGCCGAAGCGCTGGCCTCCGCCGGCCTGCTGCGCTGGGAGTTCGAGCTGCCCCCGGGCGGCACGACGAGCGTGGAACTGCGGGTACGTCAGGACGGTGCGGGCCCGCTGCGGGCAGCGGGCCGCGCGGCGACGAGCCCACTGGCACCGGCGCGGGCCATGGGAGACACCCCGGGTGTCGCGGAACTGATGCGCGCCGGCATCGACGACCTGCACGCTCTCCTGCTGCGCGATCCCATGCACCCCGCGGACCTCCACCTCGCGGCAGGTACGCCCTGGCGTTCCGGTCTGGCCCCGGCCGAGGCGCTCGTCGCCGCCCGGATGGTGCTGCCGCTGGGCACCCGGCTCGCCGCGAGCACCCTGCGCACGCTGGCCCGCACCCAGCGGGCGGGCCCGGGGCCGCAGTCCGGCATGATCCCCGGTCCGCGGAGGGACGCCGGCCCGCACCTTCCGCCCGGGTGCACGGGCACGGAGGCGACCCTGCTCTTCCCCGTGGTCCTCGCGGAAGCCCGCCGATGGGGCCTTCCGGAACAGGAGACGGAGGAGCTGCTGCCGGCGGCCGTGGACTGCCTGACCTGGTTGCGCACCGCCGTGGGTGAGGGCACGTACCTGTGCGATCCGCTGCCCGGACGGCCCGTGCGCTGCGAGATCCAGGCGTACGCCCACCGAGCGGCAGTGCTCGGCGCCGACCTGCTCGATGCGTTCGACCGGCCGGGCGCCGCCGAGCTGCGGCAGTGGGCAGGGCAGCTGCGCACGGCGTTCCGCACCGGTTTCTGGGTCGAGGACCGCGGCGGCGGCAGACCCGCCGCGGGCAAGACTGCCGACGGGCGGCTTCTGACCCACCTCGACGCTTCCGCCGTGCATCTCCTCGACACGGGGCTGGCGGGCGGTGGCGAGCAGGCGCCCGGACTGCTCGACAAGGCGCAGACCGGCCAGCTCGCCCGGTTGCTCGGCGGACCGGCGATGGACTCGGGCTGGGGGGTGCGGGGGCTGGCCGCCAAGGAGGCGGGCTTCAACCCTTTCGGGCATCGTGCGGGCGCGGTACGGGTGGCGGAGACGGCGGTCGCCGTGGCGGGTCTGGCGGCCGCCGGACACGAGACGGAGGCGGGGGCGCTCCTGCGGGGCGTCCTGGCGGCGGCCCAGGCCTTCGGGCACCGACTGCCCGAGATGTTCGCCGGAGAGCAGCGTACGGACGGCAGTGCGCCCGTGCCGCATCCGGCGGCCTGCCGGCCCTCGGCCACGGCGGCCGCCGCCGCGGTCCTGCTGCTGACCTCGCTCGCGGGCATCCGGCCCGACGCCCCTGCCAGGTCGGTCACCCTGCGGCCGGTGCGGGCCGCGCCGCTCGGGGAGATCGGCTTCACGGGGCTGCGGGTGGCCGGAGCGCCCTTCTCGGTGCGCGTCAGCAGGCTCGGCATGGCTCTGGTGGAGGAGGCGGCCGAAGGGCTGCAACTGGGTGCTTGACCTCGTACGGGCCAGAGGGGCGACGACAGGCTTGACCTCGTACGAGTCACGCGTGCGACGGGGCGCTCGGCCTCGCACGCCACGGACTGCGACGAGGGGCTTGACCTCGTGCGACACGGGGCTGCGACCTGGCGGGGGCAGCCGTGGGGCCCGGGGTGGAAGCCCGCGCAGCGGTCGACGCTGCGACCGACGAAGGGAGTGTTTATCGTCAGGCAGACGACTATGATCACCGCATGCCCTACGACCCGTCAGCCTTTCCGCCCTTCGCCGTCACCGTGGACCTGGTCGTGCTGACCGTGCGCCATCACTCCCTGTGCGCGCTGGCGGTGCGCAGGGCGGAGCCGCCGTTCCAGGGGCGGTGGGCGCTTCCCGGGGGCTTCGTACGGGAGGACGAGGACCTGGCGCAGGCCGCGGCACGCGAACTGGAGGAGGAAGCCGGCCTGCGCGCCCACGACCCCGCCGCGCCCGTCCAGGACAACGGCGCCCACCTTGAGCAGCTCGCGACCTACGGGGACCCGGAGCGTGACCCGAGGATGCGCGTCGTGAGTGTGGCCCACCTCGCCCTCGCGCCGGATCTGCCCGCGCCCCGGGCGGGCGGCGACGCCGGGGACGCGCGGTGGGCACCCGTGGAGGAACTGCTGCAGCAGGGCGGTTACGGCCGCGACGGCGAACCGGTGGCCCCGCTCGCCTTCGACCACGCCCAGATCCTGGCCGACGGGGTGGAGCGGGCGCGCTCCAAGATCGAGTACTCATCGCTGGCGACCGCTTTCTGCCCGCCCGAATTCACCGTCGGCGAACTGCGCCGCGTCTACGAGGCGGTGTGGGGCGTGGCGCTCGACCCACGCAACTTCCACCGCAAGGTGACGGGCACAGTGGGCTTTCTCGTTCCGACGGGAGGCACGACCACGCGGCAGGGCGGCCGGCCGGCGCAGCTCTTCCGGGCCGGTGGCGCCACTTTGCTCAACCCGCCCATGCTGCGGCCCGAGGTCTGATTCCCCGTCCTCGTGCGCGCAGTGCGAAGGCGCCGTTTCCCGCGGTCCGGGAAAAACGAGGGAGCGGGCGGGGCGACGGTGGGTGCGGAACGCGCCTCGCGAACCCGAGAACCCCGAAAAAAGGGACATAACGCGCTATCTTGCTGCGGGTGATCCAGGCCTTCGGACTGACCAGCGACTCCCGCAAGGGCATTCCGCCCGCCGTCGACGACGTGTCCTTCGAAGCGCGCGCGGGGCGCGTCACCGCGCTCCTGGGGACTGCGGGCGCGGGCAAGACGACGACGCTCAGACTCATGCTCGAACTCCAACAGGGCCGAGGCATCACCTACTTCAAGGGCCGTCCTCTGCACCGCATCGCCCACCCGGCGCGTGAGGTCGGTGTCCTTCTGGGCGATGTACCCGGTCACCCCTCCCGCACCGTCCGGGGCCACCTGCGCATGCTGTGCGCGGCGGCGGGACTTCCCGCCCGGCGGGCCGACGAGGTTCTCGAGGCCGTCGGACTCGTCAGTTTCCGGGAGGAACACCTGGGCACGCTGTCCCGGGGCATGGACCGGAGGCTGGGTCTGGCCTGCGTCCTGCTGACCGATCCGCACACGCTGGTGCTCGACAGCCCCACCCGCGGACTCGCCGCGCGGGAGGGCCGTTGGCTGCACGGGATGCTGAGGGCCCACGCGGACCGGGGCGGCACGGTTCTGTTCGCCACGGACGACCCCAAGGAGGCCGCGCGCACGGCCGACCGTGTCGTCACGCTGGAACGCGGCACCGTCGTGGCCGACCAGGAGGCCGAGGACTTCGGACGCCACCGACTGCGTCCGCGGGTCGCCGTCCGCACCCCGCACGCGGCCCGTCTCGCGGCACTGCTGGCCAAGGAAGCCCGCACCGCGCACCGCTCCGTCGAGGTCGTACGGGAGAACGGCAATCGCCTCTCCGTCTACGGCAGTACGTGTGCCGATGTCGGTGAGACCGCGTTCCGTCACGGCATCCTCGTCCACCAACTCGCCGACGAGATCGGCGACATGGGAGCCGGGGCCGGGGGCGGGGCGGGGGCGGAACAGCAGGCCGCCGGGCGGACGGTGGGTGAGGAGCGCCGGAGTCCGGCGACCGACGCGGCGGCGGACCGGCGGCCGGCGCCTGCCGCCGCCCGTGCCGGACGCGCCCCCGGCGAAGCGGCCGGCGCGGCGAGCGGGAGCGCGCGGGGCACGACGGACGCCGGCGGCGTGTTCGCCGCTGCCGCGCCGGCGGAGGGGCCCGGCTCCGCGACAGCCGAGGGAAAGCCCGCCGCCGGTGCCCGCGACAACGGACTCCCGGACGGATACGGGGAACGAGCCGTGACCGCGACGCGCGCAGCGGCATCCGGCGCCGCGACGATGGTGGTGAGAGACACGGCGGGCACGGCGGGCACGGCGGGTGCGGACACGGCGGACGCCGCGTCCGCACCGTCCGGGGCCGTCTCCGTGGCCGGGCGTGCCGACAGTGCGACGCAGGCCGTACCCGCCGACGGCGCGCCCCCGACGGCGCACGCGCACAGCGGCCCGGCGGTGCGGACACGGACCCGCTCAGGGGCAGGAAGTCCAGTCCTCGGCCGCGAGGGCGCGGACCCGGCGCCTGCCGACGGCTGCGACAACGCCCCCGGGACCGCCCGCCCCGGCGAAGCCCCGCCCGCAGGGGTCCGTCACGGCAGCGAATCCCGTCCCCACCGCCCGGGCGGCGTCCCCGCGCCGGAAGGCGCCCCGCACGAGCCCGGCGGCAGGGAGGCCCGGGACCACCTCCCCCCGGCCGCCGCACGGCCTTCCGTGCGGCGACGCCCCGCCCCGCACCAGGAAGGGGCACGGCGCCCCCGGCCGGGAGAAACGGGGACCGGCCCCTCGGACACCACGGCGTCCCCGGGCCGTGCCGCAGCCCAGCCGACCGGTGCCGCCACCGCGACGGCGCAGCCCTCGATCCCCACACCGCGTCCGGCGGAGGGCGTCAGACCGGACGCCTCGGCGCCCCTGCCCCCTCCCATCTCCGTCCGTGCGGGCGCCGGCCCCCTGCGTCCCGTGCGCTACGAACTGCGCCGTGCCCTCGGCATCGGCACCGGGTTCGCCATCTGTGCCGCCGTGCTCGTCGTCTCCGCGCTGACCGCACTGGTCGTGGGGCGGATCGGGCACACGCCCCAGCCCCGGCTGCTGGCGGCATGGCCGCAGCAGTTCCCGCTGCCGCCGGCCGCGCTCGGCGCGGGGCTGATCGGCGCGCTCGCCTTCGGCGACGAGTTCCGCCATCCCGCGCTGGCGGCGGACCGGGGCACCGTCCCCCGCCGCCTGGGACTGCTCGCCGCGAAGCTCCTCGTCACCACGGCCGCCGCCCTGCTGCTGGCCTTCCTCACGGTCGGCTGCGACGCCGAGGTGCTCTATGCCGTGTACGGACGGGAACTCACCCAGGTACCCGGCGACTGGCTTGCACCGACCGCGAGTTGGGCCGGCCTCGTGGTCGGCTGCGGCTGGGCCGGGGTGCTCGCCGCGGGGCTGTTCCGGTCCACCACCGCCGGTCTCGCCGCGGTCCTCGCCGTACCGGTCGCCGTCGCACCCCTCGTGCGCCAGGCCCTGGGAGGAACGAACGGGGACGCGGCCGGTCTGCCCGCACGGTTGCGCGAAACGCTCCTGTTGTCGTGGCCCTTCGGGGGCGACCGCTACGTCGCCGCCGCGGCCCGCGTGATCGCCCAACCTGTGGGTGGCGCCCTCACGTTGTCGCTGGCCACGCTGGTGGGCGGGTACCTGATGACGACTCTGCGGAGCAGGATGAGGTGACCACCGTTCGTACTCTTTCGATCGCGCACCGTGCGCAATTCCTCGCGGAAAGCACAATTCTTTCCGATAAGGCGTCAATTGCGACGGAGTGAGCGATCACCCTTTCGTGTGCTTTTCACCAAAGACCTCAAGGGAGTTGGAGGCAGCGCCGACAAAGGATCCGTGAGTACCCTTGCGCACACCATGATGACCGCCGCCCGCTCCTCAGACTCCGGTCTTGCCGGCCCGGGCGAACTCGACCGCTACCCCTACGCCGAGGCGCCTGTCCCCGACCGCGTCGCGAGCCCTGCCTGGGAGACCGCGGACCCCGAGCTGGGACGCGTCGGCCGACGGGCCGCGGGCAGCCGCGGGCGCGGCCTGCACGGCCAACTCGTCCAGCAGCTCGGTCAGATGATCGTCTCCGGGGACCTGGGCGCCGACCGCCCGCTGGTCCCCGAGGAGATCGGCCAGCGCTTCGAGGTCTCCCGCACCGTCGTCCGTGAGTCGCTCCGTGTGCTGGAGGCCAAGGGCCTGGTCAGTGCGCGACCGAACGTCGGCACCCGCGTGCGTCCGGTCAGCGACTGGAACCTCCTTGACCCGGACATCATCGAGTGGCGGGCCTTCGGGCCGCAGCGCGACGACCAGCGCCGTGAGCTGAGCGAACTGCGCTGGACGATCGAGCCGCTCGCGGCGCGGCTCGCCGCGGGTCACGGTCGCGAAGACGTCCAGCAGCGCCTGTCCGACATGGTCGAGATCATGGGGCACGCGCTGGCGCAGGGGGACGCGCTGACCTTCTCCCGCGCGGACGCGGAGTTCCACTCGCTGCTCATCCAGGTCGCGGGCAACCGGATGCTGGAGCATCTCGCCGGAATCGTCTCGGCCGCCCTCCAGGTGTCCGGCGGCCCGGTCACGGGCTGTGAGCGCCCGAACGAGGCGTCCGTCGCCCAGCACGCCCGGATCGTCGACGCGCTCGCGGCCGCCGACGGTGCGGCGGCGGAGGCGGCCATGCGCCAGCTGCTGACGGTGCACCCCGAGATCGAGCGCGTGGTGCCGGCGCCGCGCGAGCACTGAGCCGTGGGTGCCGCTCCGGGCGCGGGCGGACGGCCGGAGCCGTGCCGCCCTCCCACGGGGCCGCCCGGTCCGCGGCCCGCTCACCCCGCCGCCCGTCGCCCCGCCGTTCGCGTGCGGCGCCGCCCGGCCGGTGAGCGGCTCCTCGGCGGACCCTGCCGGATCCTCCGCGCACTCGGCGGGGTCCGCGGTGAAGACCGGGGTCTCCCCCCGGTGGCGGGCGAGACAGCGCCACACTCTTCTATCCGCTTCTGACCGTTTTTGAGCGCTTACGGGGTGTGACTCGGGCCACGCGGATTGGGCGTAACGCTCGTGGAAACAACGCGATGACCTAAGAGGTGACAGCCGCGGAGGGAATACGGACGCCGTTCATGGCGCTGTGCATCTTCCCGGCCCCCGCCCGCGCCGTCGGCCCATCCCCAGGCCGGTGGTCGGCTCCTGTCCACTCGTGGACGGGGCCGGAAGCCGTTTTCCAACGTTCCGAGAGGTTGTTCGTGTCGGCCAGCACATCCCGTACGCTCCCGCCGGAGATCGCCGAGTCCGTCTCTGTCATGGCGCTCATTGAGCGGGGAAAGGCTGAGGGGCAGATCGCCGGCGACGATGTGCGTCGGGCCTTCGAAGCTGACCAGATCCCGGCCACTCAGTGGAAGAACGTACTGCGCAGCCTCAACCAGATCCTCGAGGAAGAGGGTGTGACGCTGATGGTCAGTGCCGCGGAGCCCAACAAGCGCACCCGGAAGAGCGTCGCAGCGAAGAGCCCGGTCAAGCGCACCGCCACCAAGACGGTCGCGGCCAAGACGGTGACCACCAGGAAGGCCACCGCCACCGCCACCCCGGCGGCGGCGCCTGCCGTCGACACGCCGGGCGAGGACGACGCGCCCGCCAAGAAGGCCGCCGCCAAGAAGACGACCGCCGCCGCGAAGAAGACGGCGGCCAAGAAGACCACCGCCGCCGCGAAGAAGACGGCGGCGAAGAAGACCGGTGCCAAGAAGGACGACGCCGAGCTTCTCGAGGACGAGGTGCTCGAGGACCCGAAGGGCGCCGAGGAGCCGGAGGGCACCGAGAGCGCCGGTTTCGTGCTCTCCGACGAGGACGAGGACGACGCCCCCGCCCAGCAGGTGGCGGCGGCCGGTGCCACCGCCGACCCGGTCAAGGACTACCTCAAGCAGATCGGCAAGGTCCCCCTGCTCAACGCCGAGCAGGAGGTCGAGCTGGCCAAGCGCATCGAGGCGGGCCTGTTCGCCGAGGACAAGCTGGCCAACGCCGACAAACTGGCGCCGAAGCTCAAGCGCGAGCTGGAGATCATCGCCGAGGACGGCCGCCGGGCCAAGAACCACCTCCTGGAGGCCAACCTCCGTCTGGTGGTCTCGCTGGCCAAGCGCTACACCGGTCGCGGCATGCTCTTCCTGGACCTCATCCAGGAGGGCAACCTCGGTCTGATCCGCGCGGTCGAGAAGTTCGACTACACCAAGGGCTACAAGTTCTCCACGTACGCCACCTGGTGGATCCGTCAGGCGATCACCCGCGCGATGGCCGACCAGGCCCGCACCATCCGTATCCCGGTGCACATGGTCGAGGTCATCAACAAGCTCGCGCGTGTGCAGCGCCAGATGCTCCAGGACCTGGGTCGCGAGCCCACCCCGGAGGAGCTGGCCAAGGAACTCGACATGACCCCGGAGAAGGTCATCGAGGTCCAGAAGTACGGCCGCGAGCCCATCTCCCTGCACACCCCGCTGGGCGAGGACGGCGACAGCGAGTTCGGTGACCTCATCGAGGACTCCGAAGCGGTCGTCCCGGCCGACGCGGTCAGCTTCACGCTCCTGCAGGAGCAGTTGCACTCGGTGCTCGACACCCTGTCCGAGCGTGAGGCGGGCGTCGTCTCCATGCGCTTCGGTCTCACCGACGGCCAGCCCAAGACCCTCGACGAGATCGGCAAGGTCTACGGCGTCACGCGTGAGCGGATCCGTCAGATCGAGTCCAAGACCATGTCGAAGCTGCGTCACCCGTCCCGTTCGCAGGTGCTGCGCGACTACCTCGACTAGGCACAGCCGTACGCCGGCGAAGGCCCGGTTCCCCGAGGGGGCCGGGCCTTCGTGCTGCGGTGTGTCCCGCTCTGCCCGACTCTGGGTGTCCGACGATCATCCCAGAGTGAGGAGTGCGCATGCGATGCCGTATTGCCCGGGCACTGGCCGGGCCGCTGGTCCTGGCGGCCGCGGGGGCCGCGATACCGCTGGTGGACGCGGCCCCCGCGGCCGCCGACGGCGTTGTCGTGGGGGGTTTTCCCGTCGACGTGTCGCAGAGCCCGTGGACCGTGGCCCTGGCCAGCCGTGACCGGTTCGGAGGTACCCGGGCGGGGCAGTTCTGCGGAGCCGTGGCCGTCGCCCGCACCACCGTGCTGACCGCCGCCCACTGTCTGGCCGGTGAGGTGGTCGGCGCACCACCGACACGCGATCTGAAAGTCATCGAGGGGCGTACGGACCTGCTCTCCGCCGAGGGCAGGGAGATCCGTGTACGAGAGACCTGGGTCAATCCGCGCTACGACGTCATGACGAACTCGGGGGACTTCGCGGTGCTCACCCTGGCCGAGCCGCTGCCGCAGCGGGCGGTCATTCCCATGGCGGGCGTGGGCGACCCGGCGTACACGCCGGGCACGAGCGCTCTCGTCTACGGCTGGGGGGACACGACCGGAGGCGCCGCGTACCCGCACGGCCTGCATGCCGCGCGGGTGCACGTCCTGCCCGACGCCCAGTGCCGGCGGGCGTATCCCGGCAATGCCGAGGGGACGTACGCGCCGGAGACGATGCTGTGCGCGGGGGAGAGCACGGGCGGCCGCGACGCCTGCCAGGGCGACAGCGGCGGTCCGCTGGTGGCCGAGGGGCGCCTCATCGGGCTCGTGTCGTGGGGGAACGGCTGCGGCCGGGCGGGGAGCCCCGGCGTCTACACGCGGGTGTCGGCCGTGGTGCGGGCGCTGCGCGAGGCCCGCGGGTCCAGGGCGCTGCCCGGGGCGGCCGGAGAGGGCTGATGGGGCTCGACGGGGACAATGACGGGCGGCCGCTCCTGTGGGTCAGGAGCGGCCGCCCGTTCGCCGGCCTGTGCCGGTGCTGGCTCGTCGTGCGAGATGGTCAGCGCTCGGTCAGCGCTCTTCCTCGGACGCGTTGGAGGGCACGGAGGTGAGGCGCTCCGTCTCGTCCTGTATCTCAGCGGCGATCTTCTTGAGTTCCGGCTCGAACTTGCGACCGTGGTGGGCGCAGAAGAGCAGTTCTCCGCCGCTCAGCAGGACGACGCGCAGGTAAGCCTGGGCGCCGCAGCGGTCGCAGCGATCAGCGGCCGTCAGCGGGCTCGCGGGGGTCAGAACAGTAGTCACGTCGCCTCTTCTCTAGCTCGACGAGCTGTCGTACCAGGGTCAACATCCAACCAGCCCCAAACGTTCCCGCTCGCGGCTTTTCCTCGAAAAATCTTTCCGAGGCGGCTGTCCGTTGCCGGTTTGGCGGCGAATGTGCCGTATTACGTTTCTGTGTGTCTTACGGGTTCGCGCTGTCGGTCATGGTCGGTCCTCCCGGCCGGCTTGCCGGTTGTTCATGAGGACGTGCCCGGAGCCTAAATGGTTCATGCCTCGAAGGGAACGTGATATGTGCTTCACTCCATCGAGGGATCGAACGTACATGCGATCGTCGACTAGTCTGGGTCGCTGCCGAGGGTTGCGTTACAAGGGCTCTACCAGGCCTCGGTACCCTCTGAGCGGCAACCGAAGCCGCGCCCTTACCCACGAGGGCCTCACCTGAAATTCAGCGAGGAGCGAACCGCGTGACCGCCGATACGTCCGTGCCGTCCACAGCTCTGCTGGCAGGAGCAGACCGTGACGGCTCCAACTACACCGCGCGGCACCTGCTCGTCCTCGAGGGGCTCGAGGCCGTGCGCAAGCGCCCCGGCATGTACATCGGATCGACCGACAGCCGCGGTCTGATGCACTGCCTGTGGGAGATCATCGACAACTCCGTGGACGAGGCCCTCGCCGGCGTCTGCGACCACATCGAGGTCGTCCTGCACGACGACGGCTCCGTGGAGGTCCGGGACAACGGCCGCGGCATCCCGGTCGACGTCGAGCCCAGGACCGGCCTGTCCGGCGTCGAGGTCGTCATGACCAAGCTGCACGCCGGCGGCAAGTTCGGCGGTGGCTCCTACGCCGCCTCCGGCGGTCTGCACGGCGTCGGCGCCTCCGTCGTCAACGCGCTCTCCGCCCGGCTGGACGTCGAGGTCGACCGCGGTGGCCACACGCACGCCATCAGCTTCCGGCGCGGCGTGCCCGGCGCGTTCACGGGCAACGGTCCCGAGGCCAAGTTCGAGGCCGGCAGCGGTCTGCGCAAGGCCAAGAAAATCCCCAAGGCGCGGACCGGCACGCGCGTGCGCTACTGGGCCGACCGCCAGATCTTCCTCAAGGACGCGAAGCTCTCCCTGGAGAATCTGCACCAGCGCGCCCGGCAGACGGCTTTCCTGGTGCCCGGCCTGACCATCGTGGTCCGTGACGAGTACGGCCTCGGCGAGGGCGGCAGCAAGGGCGAGGAGTCCTTCCGCTTCGACGGCGGCATCAGCGAGTTCTGCGAGTACCTGGCGAGCGACAGGCCGGTGTGCGACGTGCTCCGCTTCAGCGGGCAGGGCTCCTTCAAGGAAACGGTTCCCGTCCTCGACGACCACGGCCAGATGACACCCACGGAGGTCACCCGTGATCTCGGCGTGGACGTCGCCCTGCGCTGGGGAACCGGCTACGACACCACCCTGCGCTCGTTCGTCAACATCATCGCCACGCCCAAGGGCGGCACCCACGTCGCCGGTTTCGAGCAGGCCGTCACCAAGACGATGAACGAGGTGCTGCGGGCCAAGAAGATGCTGCGCGTCGCCGAGGACGACATCGTCAAGGACGACGCCCTGGAGGGCCTCACCGCGGTCGTCACGGTCCGGCTCGCGGAGCCGCAGTTCGAGGGCCAGACCAAGGAGGTCCTCGGCACCTCGGCGGCCCGCCGCATCGTGAACAACGTGATCACCAGGGAGCTCAAGGCGTTCCTGACCTCCACCAAGCGGGACGCCGCCCAGCAGGCCCGTGTGATCATGGAGAAGGCCGTCGCCGCCGCCCGGACCCGGATCGCGGCCCGCCAGCACAAGGACGCCCAGCGCCGCAAGACGGCCCTGGAGTCATCCTCCCTGCCGGCCAAGCTCGCCGACTGCCGCAGCGACGACGTGGACCGCAGCGAACTGTTCATCGTCGAGGGCGACTCTGCGCTCGGTACCGCCAAGCTCGCCCGGAACTCCGAGTTCCAGGCGCTGCTGCCGATCCGCGGCAAGATCCTCAACGTCCAGAAGTCGTCCGTCACGGACATGCTGAAGAACGCCGAGTGCGGCGCGATCATCCAGGTGATAGGGGCAGGCTCGGGCCGCACCTTCGACCTGGACGCGGCACGCTACGGCAAGATCATCATGATGACCGACGCGGACGTGGACGGCTCCCACATCCGCACCCTGCTCCTGACCCTGTTCCACCGCTACATGCGGCCCATGGTCGAGGCCGGCCGGGTGTTCGCGGCGGTGCCGCCGCTGCACCGCATCGAGCTGATCCAGCCGAAGAAGGGCCAGGACAAGTACGTCTACACGTACTCGGACCGCGAACTGCGCGACAAGCTCCTGGAGTTCCAAAGCAAGAACATCCGGTACAAGGACTCGATCCAGCGGTACAAGGGCCTCGGTGAGATGGACGCCGACCAGTTGGCCGAGACCACCATGGACCCGCGCCATCGCACCCTGCGCCGGATCAACCTCTCCGATCTGGAGGCCGCGGAAGGGGTGTTCGACCTCCTGATGGGCAACGACGTGGCACCTCGCAAGGAGTTCATCGCCAGCTCGGCGGCGACACTCGACCGCTCGCGCATCGACGCGTAGCGGCCGGCGGACCGGGCGGCCGCGGGGCCGGCCCGGGCAGGGACACCGGGCCTGCCCGGGCCGGTCCTCGTGGAGCGCCTGACTCCGGAGGGCCGGAACTCTGTCGCGAGAGCCGGTCTGGACCGGTGCGCGGCGGAGGAACCCGCTCACCACCGACCTGCTCCGCCACCGGCCGGCCCGGTCGGTGGCGGACGGAGAGGCGTCGGCCGGCCTGGTCGTGGGTGGGCGGGCAGGCGACAGCCGGGCGATGCGTGGCGGACGGGCAGGTGCCGACCGGCCCGGCCGTGGGCGGGGCCGGGGACGGAAGAGCGTCAGCCGGGCCGATGTGCGGCGGGCGGGCGGGCATGGGCCGGTTCACTTGATGTGCGGCGGACCGGCTCCGGTCTCCGTCCGCGGGGTCGAGCCGCGCCGGCTGCCGGGGCGCCGGTACGGCGCGGGTGCGCAGGGCTCTGCCACCCGCCGTCTCTCCACCCGTGGGTGGAGTCGGCGGCGGTGTGGGATCCACCCGTGATCCACCCGTGCTCCGATCACTCCGCCCGCGGATTTCCGTAGCGTCGAAGGCGTCGACGGTTCTCGCCGTCGGGCTCCCCTTCCCGCTCATGGAGGCTCTGATGTCCGGGCTCGTCAATGTGCTGGTGATCGTCGCCGTCGCCGCCGTCGTGATCACGAGGCAGTTCGGCGCACGCCGGCTCGATGCCGACCGGCGCTGGTGGCTCCTGCCCGCGATCCTGGCGGTGGTCGCGCTGCGCGACCCCGGTCTGATCGACGCCCACCACCGCACCGCGGCCTCATTGCTGCTCGCGGCCGAACTGGTCATCGGGCTCGGGATCGGGGCCGGATGGGCCTGGACCACCCGTATATGGGCGGAGCCGGACGGCACGGTGTGGACCAAGAGCACCAGGGCGAGCATGGCCGTCTGGGCCGGGGGCATCATCCTGCGTGCCGGCCTGTTCGGGTGGGGCGCGCTGCTCGGCCTGCACCAGGGGAGCCCGGCCCTCATGCTCGCCCTGGCCGCCACGCTGCTGGTTCGCTCGGGTGTCCTCGTCCAGAGGACGCGGGCCCTCGCCCCGGCGGACGGCCGGCTCCCGGCGTACGGTGGCGGCAGCCCCCGACCCGCGTGGAAGGAGCGCGTGTGACGGAGAACGTCTGGACGCGCTGGCCCTCTCCGGAGGCGCTGGGACGCGTCGGAATCTCCCGGCCCCGGCGCCTCCTGGGGTGGGGCGCGCGGATCCTGATGGCCGCCGTCCTGCTGTGGAGCACCTTCCGCAGCAGTCACGTCCATCTCTGGGGTGCGTTGGGCGGGGCCGTCGGTGTCGTCGTGGTGGCGGCCGCGGGCTGGGGTTTCTTCCGGACCACGTTCGCGCACCGGCTCGCGCCGTCGCTGGGGCTCTTCGCCGTTCTCCTCGGCATGGCGGCCGCCGCTCAGGCGGCGGGCTTCCATGTGCCCGCCCTCGTCATCTGGTGCGCCTGCGCGATCGCCGCGCTGGAGAGGCTGCCGCTCGCGGTGGCCACGCCCCTGACCGGTGTCGCTCTCACCGCGTTCGCTCTCGCCGACGACGACCGGTGGCTCACCACCGCCGTCACGGCGGCGGGCCTGGCGCTCGCGGGCTACGTCCTGCGTCTCGACGCCGAAGCCCGTGGCAACGCCCAGCGGCTGCTCGCCCAGGAGCGGGCCGCGCGGGTGGCGGAGGCGGAGTCTGCGGCGCTGGGGGAGCGGGCGAGGATCGCCCGGGAGATCCACGACGTGCTGGCGCACAGCCTCTCGGCGCAGCTCGTGCACCTGGAGGCGGCCCGGCTCCTCATCGAGCGGGGAGCGGAGCGCGACCAGATCCTGGAGCGGGTGGTCGCCGCCCGGGGAATGGCCCGCGACGGTCTCGAGGAGACCCGGCAGGCCCTGTCCGCGCTGCGCGGGGAGCTGACGCCGCTGGAGGACTTCCTCAACCAGCTCGTGGCGGCGACCGACGGTGCGGAGGTCACCGTCTCGGGTGATCGCAGACAGCTGCCCGCCGAGGCGTCGCAGGCGGTGCGCCGGGTCGCGCAGGAGGCCCTGACCAACGTCCGCAAGCATGCTCCGGGGGCCAAGGTCCGGCTCCGGCTGGACTACGGAGAGCACCAGGTGATGCTGGACGTGCGGGACTCGGGCGGCCCGCCGGGCGACCTGAGCGGGGCCGGCGGCGGGTACGGTCTGCTGGGCATGCGGGAGCGGGCCGAGCTGCTGGGCGGCTCGCTGGAGGCCGGCCCGCGCGAGGAGGGGTTCGTGGTGACGCTGAAGGTGCCGGTATGAGCGACGAGGCCGGGAGGAAACCGGCGCGGGTGGTGGTGGCCGACGACCAGACGGTGGTGCGCGAAGGCATCGTGATGCTGCTGGGGCTGCTCCCGGGCATCGAGGTGGTGGGGTCCGCGGGCGACGGGGACGAGGCGGTGAAGCTCGTCGCGGAGGTGGCTCCGGACGTGGTGCTGATGGACCTGCGGATGCCCCGCTGCGACGGCGTCGAGGCCACCCGGCGGATCAGGTCGCAGTACCCGGGGACCCAGGTGGTGATCCTCACGACGTACGCGGACGACGAGTCGCTGTTTCCCGCTCTCAGGGCGGGAGCGCGGGGCTATCTGACCAAGGACGCGGGGGGCGACGAGATCGTCCGGGCCGTGGAGAGCGTGCTGTCGGGGGACGCGGGGCTGTCGCCCGGTATCCAGCGGCGGCTGCTGGAGCGGCTGTCCGAGTCCGACCACCGGCAGGCGCATCCCTCCGAGCCGCCGGACGGGCTCACCGGCCGGGAGTGCGAGGTGCTGGTGCTGATCGCCGAGGGGCTGAGCAACCAGGAGATCGCGCGCCGGCTGCATGTCTCCACCGCCACCGTGAAGACGCACATCAACAACCTCTTCGCCAAGACGGGCCTCAAGGACCGGGCGCAGGCGGTGCGGTACGCGTACGCGAAGGGGCTGGCGCGGCCGCCGGCGAGCTGAGCCAGCCGGGACCGAGCCTTTCCGAGTCGAGTCGCACGGGCGGAGTCACCCGGGGGTGAGTCGGCTGGGGTCGGGTCACCTGATGGAGTGAAGAGCGAGGGGAAGGGAAGCCGGGAGTCTTCCCGTTGCGCCCATCCTTGGGCATGCAGTCAAGCAACGGCGGTCCCCACGGGGACGGGGGCGGCGCCGAGGGCCCGTCCGGGAGCCACGAGGGCCGGGAGCAGCCGCCCGAGGACCTGCGGTATCGCGATCCGTGGTACGACGCGCTGGCGTCCGGCTGGGGTGAGGGGGAGGGGGCGGGAGCCCCCGCCGCAGGGGTGCCGGCGGCCCGGCGGGAGGAAGCGGGCCGGCCGGGTGCGGGGACGGCGGCCGAGGTGTACCTGGAGGTGCAGCGCAGTGCCGCGTTCCAGGAGGTGCGCGGTCGCTACCGGAGGTTCGTGGTGCCGGCGGTGATGGTCTTCCTGGTCTGGTACGTCGCCTACGTCGTGACCGCGACGACCGCGCCCGGGCTGATGGCGCGGCCGGTGGCGGGCGCGGTGAACGTGGCGATCCTCGCGGGGCTCGGGCAGTTCCTCACCACCTTCCTCTTCGCGTGGGCCTACGCCCGGCACGCCCGGCTGCGGCGGGACCGGGCCGCGCTCGAACTGCGCTGGGACACGCAGGTGCTGACACGGGGGACCATGCGGGAGGGCGCGTCATGACCGGTGGCCACCAGGTGCCGGCGCTGGTGCTGTTCAGCGGGTTCGTGGCGGTCACGCTGGCCATCACGACCTGGGTGAGCCGCAGAAGACACGGTTCGGCGGAGGAGTTCTATGCGGGCGGGCGGCTCTTCTCCCCGATGGAGAATGGTTTTGCCATCGCCGGGGACTACGCCTCCGCCGCCTCCTTCCTCGGTGTGCCCGGGCTGATCGCGCTCTTCGGTTACGACGGGGTGCTGTACGTGGTGGGCTTCCTCGTCGGCTGGCTGGTGGTGCTGTTCCTCGTCGCCGAACTGGTGCGCAACTGCGGCCGCTTCACCCTCGCCGACGTGGTGGCGGCCCGGATGAGCGAGCGGCCGGTGCGGATCGCGGCGGGCACGTCCTCGGTCACCGTGTCCGTCCTGTACCTGGTGGCGCAGATGGTGGGCGCGGGCAGTCTGGTGGCCCTGCTGCTGGGGCGGACGGGTGCGGGCGGCGCGGCGCAGGCGTGGGCCGTGATCGTCGTCGGTGCGCTGATGGTGGTGTATGTGTCGCTGGGCGGGATGCGGGCCACCACCTGGATCCAGATCGTCAAGGCCGTCCTGCTGCTCGCCGGGACCGTCGTGCTGACCGTACTCGTCATGGTCCGCTTCCACGGCGATCCCGCCCGGCTGCTGCGTGCCGCGGCCGAGCACAGCGGCCACGGGGCGGCCTTCCTGGCGCCCGGCCTGAAGTACGGCGGTGACTGGACCGCGCGCCTGGACTTCATCAGCCTCGGGCTCGCGCTGGTACTCGGCACGGGCGGTCTGCCGCACATCCTGTCCCGCTTCTACACGGTGCCGACCGCACGGGCGGCGCGCAGGTCGGCGCTCTGGTCCATCGGACTCATCGGCGGCTTCTACCTGATGACGATCGTGCTCGGGTTCGGGGCCGCCGCGATCGTCGGGCCCCAGGCCGTGCGCGGGTCGAACGCGGCCGGGAACACGGCGGTCCCGCTGCTCGCCCTCGACCTCGGCGGTGGTGCGGACTCCACGGGCGGCACGGTGCTGTTCGCGGTGGTGGCCGCGGTCGCGTTCGCCACCATCCTCGCCGTGGTCGCCGGGATCACGCTCGCCTCCTCCGCGTCCGTCGCCCACGACCTGTACGCCTCGCTGAGGCGGCGTGGCGGGCGGCAGCGCGGCGAGGTGGCCGTGGCACGGATCGCGGCCGTCGGCGTCGGGGTGGTCGCCATCGGCCTCGGTCTGCTCGCCCGCGACCTCAACGTCGCCTTCCTGGTCGGGCTCGCCTTCGCCGTCGCCGCCTCGGCGAACCTGCCGGTGCTCCTCTACTCCCTGTTCTGGCGGGGGTTCACCACCCGTGGCGCGGTGTGGGCGGTGTACGGGGGCCTGATCCCGGCCCTGGGGCTCGTCGTGCTCTCCCCGGTCGTCTCGGGCAGCCCGGAGTCCCTCTTCCCCGGCGTCGACTTCCAGTACTTCCCGCTGGAGAACCCGGGCATCGTCTCCATCCCGCTGGGCTTCCTGGCCGGCTGGCTGGGCACCGTCACCTCCGCGGAACCGCCCGACGAGGCCAAGTACGCGGAGACGGAGGTGCGGTCGCTGACCGGGGCGGGGGCCGTGTGAGCGGCGCCGGCCCCGGCCGTCGTCACACCGAGGGCCGGCCTGGCGGGCTCCCCGGCGACCGGTCGCCGGGCGGGCGCCCTCGCCCTGGCCGGGGGAGGCGTCCCACGGCACCTGCGGCACCGGACCGGCCGGTCACCGGTGGCCACCGGCACCGGCCGCCCCGCGTCACGGCGCCAACCACGCGTAGCGGTGCTCCGGGCGCCCGGTGTCGCCGTACTTGAGTGACAGGCGCAGCCGGCCGGCCTGTTCCAGGTGGCGCAGGTAGCGCTGGGCGGTGGACCGGCTCAGGCCGGTGCGCTCGGCCACCTCGTGGGCCGACAGCGGCCGGCCGGCGCCGTGCAGGACACCGCAGATGAGGTCCGTCGTCGGCTCCGAGTGGCCGCTGGGCAGGCCGGGGGAGGACGGTGCCGGTGTGGTGCGCAGGGCACCGAAGATCCGGTCGACCTGCTCCTGCCCGGCCACTCCGCGGCCGCCGACGCGGTCGACGGTGCGGCGCAGGGCGGCGTAGGAGTCAAGGCGGGTGCGCAGCGCGGTGAAGGTGAAGGGCTTGACCAGGTAGTGCAGCGCACCCAGCCGCATCGCCTGCTGCACGGTCGCCACGTCGCCGGCCGCCGTGATCATGATGACGTCGGTTCCCAGGCCCTGTTCGCGCATGCGGTGGACGAGTTCCAGACCGGTGCGGTCGGGCAGGTAGTGGTCGAGCAGGACCAGGTCGATGCCTCCGCGTTGTACGGCGGCCAGTGCCTGGGCAGCACTGTGCGCGCGGGAGGTCACCCGGAAACCGGGAACCTTTCCCACGTACTTCGCGTTGATCTCGGCGACACGGAAGTCGTCGTCGACCACCAGGACGTCAATCATCGGGCCTCTCTCCCTCAAGGCCTGGCGAGCGTTAAGCCCGTGTTTCGGCTCCGTTGTTGTAGCGCGAGCAAAACGAGCACAACAGGTGCTTGCGAGCAAAAGAACGGCTTGCGAACAGAAGACTGCTGCTGTGGCGGGGGCCACACCTACCGTCCCGGGTCATGAGCGCAGACACCAGCCCCGCCATCGAGCTACGGGGCGCGAGCAAGACGTTCAGGACCCCGTCGGGGGGCCTGCACACCGCGGTGAGGGATCTCGACCTCACCGTGCGGCGCGGCGAGTTCGTGGCCGTGGTGGGACCCACCGGCTGCGGCAAGTCGACCACGCTGACGCTGGTCAGCGGGCTGGAGGAGCCCACCGAGGGTGAGGTGCTGGTGGCCGGCGAGCCGGTGACCGGTGTCGGCGGCAAGGTCGGCTTCGTCTTCCAGCAGGACGCCACCTTCCCCTGGCGGACGGTGCTGTCCAACGTGATGGCCGGGCCGCGTTTCCGCGGTGTGCCCAAGGCGGAGGCGAAGGAGAAGGCACGGGCGTGGCTGGCCCGGGTCGGGCTCGCCGCCTTCGAGGACCGTTACCCGCACCAGCTCTCCGGCGGTCAGCGCAAGCGGGTCGCGCTCGCCGCGACCTTCGTCAACGACCCCGAGATCCTGCTCATGGACGAGCCGTTCTCGGCGCTCGACGTCCAGACCCGGGCGCTGATGTCGGACGAGCTGCTGGAGCTGTGGGAGGGGACGGGCTCCTCGGTCGTCTTCGTCACCCACGACCTGGAGGAGGCCATCGCGCTGGCCGACAAGGTGGTCGTGATGACGGCCGGCCCGGCCACCGTGAAGCAGGTCTTCGACATCCGCCTGCCCCGGCCGCGCAAGGTCGAACAGGTGCGCCTGCAGAGCGAGTTCATCGACATCTACCGCGAGATCTGGCAGTCCCTGGGCGAAGAGGTCCGCATCACCCGTGAAAGAGGTGCCGCCCATGTCGCCTGAGACACTCAGCACGCCGGTCGCCGAGGTGGCCAAGACGCCCGACAGGGCGCATTCCCGGGCGCGCGCCGCGCGCAAGCGGAAGGTGATCGTCACCGCCGCCCGCGTCCTGCTCCTGGTGGCCGTGCTCGGCCTGTGGGAGGCCCTCTCCCGCGCGGAGGTCATCGATCCCTTCAACTTCTCGATGCCGTCCAAGATCTGGGACCAGATGTGGACGTGGATCACCCACGGCACCGCGCTCGGCTCGCTGGGCGAGCAGATCTGGTACACCCTCTACGAGGCTCTGATCGGCTGGGTGTTCGGTGTGGTGGCCGGTGTCGTCCTCGGCATCGCGCTGGGCCGCATCCCCTTCCTGGCCGACGTCCTGGGCCCCTACATCAAGGTGCTCAACTCGCTCCCCAGGATCGTGCTCGCCCCGATCTTCGTGATCTGGTTCGGGCTCGGCCCGATGTCCAAGATCGCCTCGGCCGTCGTCCTCGTCTTCTTCCCGGTGTTCTTCAACGCCTTCCAGGGCGCCCGCGAGGTAGACCGCAACCTGGTGGCCAACGCGCGGATCCTCGGCGCCAGCGACCGCAGGGTCACCTTCCAGGTGGTCATCCCGTCCGCCACCACCTGGATCTTCACCAGCCTCCACGTCAGCTTCGGCTTCGCCCTCATCGGCGCCATCGTCGGCGAGTACATCGGCGCCACCAACGGCATCGGCCTGCTCGTGGCGCAGTCCCAGGGCACCTTCAACGCGGCCGGTGTGTACGCCGCGATGGTCATCCTCGCCGCGGTCGCCCTCGTCGCCGAGGGGCTGCTCACCTTCGCCGAGCGCCGTATCTTCCGCTGGAAGCCCGCCGACTCCGGCCACTGAGTCGCCGACTCCGGTCACCGAGCTGCCGTTTCGGCCGCTGAGCCGCGGCCTCGCCACTGTGCCACCGGTCCGCCGGTGCGCCGGTGCGCGGGTCTGCAGGCCCGCAAGTCCGCCGGGTCCGCAGGCCCGCGGTCCGCGCACCGAGCCGCCGGCCCCTCGGGCCCGCCCGGCGCCATCCTCTTCCCCGCACCCCGCCCCGTACCGCTCACCCCTAGGACGTGAATCGTCATGCGCAAGACCACCAGACTCGCGGCGTCGGCCGCCACCGGCCTGCTCGCCCTGTCCTCCCTCACCGCCTGCGCCAACGACGCGGCCGGCTCGGCGGCCGGCAGCGGCAGCGGCGGCGGCAAGGGCGAGCACGTCAAGATCATGGTCGGCGGCCTGGACAAGGTCATCTACATGCCCGCCATGCTCACCCAGCGCCTCGGCTTCTTCTCCGCCGAGGGACTGAACGTGGAACTGCTCAGCGAGCCCGCCGGCGTCCAGGCCGAGACCGCGCTCGTGTCGGGCCAGGTCCAGGGCGCCGTCGGCTTCTACGACCACACCCTCGACCTCCAGGTCAAGGGCAAGGACATCGAGTCCGTGGTGCAGTTCTCGCACGCGCCGGGCGAGGTGGAGGTGGTCTCCGCCAAGGCCGAGGGGAAGATCACCTCTCCTAAGGACTTCAAGGGCAAGAAACTCGGCGTCACCGGCCTCGGCTCCTCGACCGACTTCCTCACCAAGTACCTCGCGGTGAAGAACGGCGTGAACGTCAGCGACTTCACCCCGGTCGCCGTCGGTGCCGGACCGACGTTCATCTCCGCGCTGCAGAAGGGCTCCATCGACGGCGGTATGACCACCGACCCGACCGTCGCGACCATCCTGGACAAGAAGGCCGGCAAGATCCTGCTCGACATGCGCACCCCGGAGGGCTCGCAGGAGGCGCTCGGCGGCCCGTACCCGTCGTCGAGCCTGTACATGCAGACGGAGTGGGTCAACAGCCACAAGGACACCGTCCAGAAGCTGGCCAACGCGTTCGTCAAGACGCTCAAGTGGATGTCCACCCACAGCGCGACCGAGATCGCCGACAAGATGCCCGCCGACTACTCGCAGGGCAACAAGCTCCTGTACGCGGCGGCCATCAAGAGCACGCTGCCGATGTTCACCACGGACGGCGTCATGCCGGCGAACGGTCCCGAGACCGTCGAGAAGGTCCTCAAGGCGTTCAACCCCACCATCAAGAACGCCAAGGTGGACCTGAGCAAGACCTTCACGACGGAGTTCGTCAAGAAGGCCACCGGCTGACCTCCGTGCCGGCCGCGGGAGGGGAACGGACTCCGTCCCCTGCACCCCGTGAGCCGTGTCCTCAGACGCGGGCCGCCCACACGTAACGGTGTTCGGGGCGGCCCGCGTCGCCGTACCGGAGGGTCAGCCGGGCCCGCCCCGCGCGCTCCAGCAGCTTCAGATAGCGCTGGGCGGTCTGCCGGCTCAGCCCCGTCCGGTCGGCGACGTCCTGCGCCGACAACGGCGCGTCCGCGCGGATCAGGGTCTGGCGTACGAGGCCGGCGGTGGTGGGGGAGTGCGCCCGGGGCGGGCCCGGCGCCGTGGACGCGGACAGCGCCCCGAAGATGCGGTCCACCTCCGCCTGTTCGGCCTCCCCGCCGCCGTCCAGGGTGCGGCGCAGCGCGGCGTACGCCTCCAGCCGGGGCCGCAGGCCCGCGAACGTGAACGGTTTGACCAGGTACTGCAGCGCGCCGTGCCGCATCGCCGCCTGGACGGTCGCCACGTCCCGGGCCGCCGTCACCATGATCACGTCGCTCTGGTGGCCGCGGCGGCGCATCTCCCGCACCACCTCGAGCCCTGTCCGGTCCGGCAGATGGTGGTCCAGGAGCACCAGGTCCGGGCGCGGCAGTGCCTCCAGCCGGTGCAGCGCCTCGGCCGCGCTGTGCGCCAGGCCCGCGACGCGGAAGCCGGGCACCTTGGCGACGTACGCGGCATTGACCCGCGCGACCCGGGCGTCGTCGTCCACGACCAGAACCTCGATCACCGTGCCTCCTCATCGGGGGAAGCGGGGACGTCGGCGGAAGCGGGGGAAGCGGCGGCGGGGCCGGACGCGGCGGTGGTGCCGCCGGACGCGACGGTGGCTGGGTCGGACGCGACGGGCCCGGCGGCGGTGACGGACCCGCCTGTGGTGACGGGCCCGACGGACGCGAGGGCCCCGGCGGGAGCGGCGGCGGGGGCCGGGGCCGCGCCCTCCTCCAGCGCCTCCGGCAGCACCACCGTGAACTCCGCGCCGCCGCCGTGCGCCGCGCCCACCGTCGCGCTCCCGCCCTGCCGCTCGGCCAGCCTGCGCACGAGGGAGAGCCCTATGCCGCGCTTCCCGTGCGCCGGTGGCCGCTTGGTGGACCAGCCTTCCGTGAAGACCAGTTCGCGCAGCTCGGCCGGGATCCCCGGACCCGTGTCGCGGACTCTCAGGACGGCGCTGCGCCCCTGGGTGCGCAGCTCGACCTCCACGCGCGCGTGCGGCGTCGCCGCCACCGCGTCGAGTGCGTTGTCCACGAGGTTGCCGACGACGGTGACCAGGCCCCGAGGGTCGACCAGCCGGTCCGGCAGCCACGTCCGGTCGGAGATCCACAGCGCCACACCGCGCTCGGCCGCGACGGTGGCCTTGCCGACGAGCAGGGCGGCGAGCAGCGGGTCCTGGATCTTCTCGGTGACCTGCTCCGCGGTGGCCCGGTGATCGCCCACCACCTCCCCGACGAACTCCACCGCGTCGTCGTACATCTCCAGTTCCAGCAGCCCGAGCAGGGTGTGCATGCGGTTGGCGTGCTCGTGGTCCTGGGCGCGCAGCGCGTCGATCAGGCCCCGGGTGGAGTCCAGTTCCCGGCCGAGCTGCTCCAGTTCGGTGCGGTCGCGCAGGGTGGCGACGGCGCCGCCGTCGTCGGTCGGCATCCGGTTGGCGACCAGCACCCGCTGTCCGCGTACGGTGAGCAGGTCGGTGCCGGTCACCCGCCCGGCCAGGACGTCGGTCGTACGGCCCTCGCCGAGGGCCTCGTCCAGGGAGCGGCCCACGGCCTCGTCACCGATGCCGAGCAGCCGTCGCGCCTCGTCGTTGAGCAGCCGCACCCGGCCGTCCCGGTCCAGGGCCACGACGCCCTCGCGGATGCTGTGCAGCATGGCCTCCCGTTCGGCGAGCAGGGCCGCGATGTCGGAGAAGGCCAGGTCCCTGGTCTGCCGCTGCACCCGCCGGGAGACCAGCCAGGCGGCCAGCGCGCCGACGGCCAGGGCTCCGCCCGCGTACGCGAGCAGTCCGGGGATGGCGTCGATCAGGCGGGCGCGGACGCTGGTGTAGGCGATGCCGACCGAGACGGCCCCGACGATGTGGTGGCGGTCGTCGTAGAGCGGCACCTTGCCGCGGGCGGAGCGGCCCAGGGTGCCGGTGTCGATCTGCATGACCTTCTGGCCGGCCAGAGGGGCTTCGGGACTCGTCGAGACGATCCTGCCGATCTGCTCGGGATCGGCGTGCGACCAGCGTGTGCCCCGCAGGTCCATCACCACGACGTACTCGGCCCCTGTCGCGCTGCGGATCCGTTCCGCCTCCCGCTGCACCGGTCCGTCCGCACTGGGCGGGGTGCGCTGGAGGTCGCGGGCGATCTGCGGGTTCTCGGCGGTGGTCTCGGCGATCGAGAGGGCGCGCCGCATCGCCTGGTCGTCCAGCTGGTGGCTGAGCGGCGCGAGGAACAGCCCGGTCGCCAGGACGGCGACTCCCGCGGCGATCGCCAGCTGCGTCAGCAGCACCTGGGAGAACGCCCGCCGGGGCAGGCCCAGGCGTCGGCGGCGTGCGGGGGCAGTCGTGCTCATGCGGATGACGGTACGGTGCGGGACGGCGGCCGCCCCAGGTGGTGTGGCGCGGATCTCCCGGCGCAGCCGATTCCCGCGGGCGGCTCTCCGGGCCGAGCCGATCCCGCGCGCGGGTCTCCCGGCCGTGGCGACTTTGCGCGCTCTCTCCCGGCCGAGCCGACTCCGCGCGCCGCTCTCTCCCGGCCGGTTCTCCCGGCGGTTCCGGTGGGCTCAGTGGTGCGGCCGGGGCACCGCCAGTTCGCGCACGGCCCGCACGTCCATGCGGGCCGGCGTGCCGAGCACCGACGCGCCGCAGCTCTCCGGGCGCGGCGGACCGGAGGTGCCCCGCGCCACGGTGACGTGCCAGCGGCGTCCGTCGACATGGGCGACGGTCACTTCCCAGCACGATGCGGCGCCCTCCGGGCGCGGCGCACGGGCCGGGTCCGGTACACCGGGGCCGGCCGGAGGAGCGGTGGGTACGACGGTCAGCGCGTCGGCGCGGTATTCGCCGGCCGCCTCGCGCACGGCCAGTTCGGCGGCCTGCGCGGGCCGGTCCCAGGCGCTGCGGCCCCGGCAGCCTTCGAGGACGACCCGGCCCTCCCCCACGCCGTGCAGAACCTCCTCGACCGCGTGGGCCTCGGCGCGTCCGTACGCGTACCCGTGGGGGAGGACGAGCAGGGTGGGGGAGAAGCGGTGGCCGCCCAGGTGCGAGACCTCCCAGGTGCCCCCGACCCCGCGGGAGGAGAGTTCCGCGGCGAGGGGCCGGCCCAGCAGGGCGCAGCACCGGTCGCGTCTGCCGTTGGTGCACACGAGGGCGAGCGGGCTCGCTGTGTGCGGCCCGCCCGTCAGGACCGTGTCGAAGGTGTGGTGGTCACCCCTGCCGAGGGCGGCGAAGTCGAGGTCCAGCAACTGTTCGGGGGCGGCGGTCACCGCGCCGTGCAGCCAGGTGGCGCCGGGCAGGGTGTGGGCCGCGTACACATGCCGCATCGAAGGGGTGTGGCAGTCGGCGTGCCGTCCGGGGCGGCGGATGAGGGCGATCCGGACGCCGGTGCCCTGTGCCGCCCGCTCCAGTGCGCGTCCCAGGGCCGGGTCCAGGTGGCTGGACGTGAGCGCCTTGGCGCCCCAGGGGCCGGGCTGTTCCAGCAGCAGCCACGTCGTCGCCGTGGGCGCGGTGGCGGACAACGGTTCGCCGAGCTGCCGGGAGGCGGTCGCGCACGTACTCACAGGGGCGAGCCTACTGCGGCCGGACCCCTGCGGACCGTCCGGGCCCGCCCGGCACCCCGGCGCCGACGTGCCAGCTTCTGTGCGGGCACTCGCGCAGCCGCAGCCGCAGCCGCAGTCGCGGCCGCACCTTCCGATCGACTGGAAGGACGCCAAGCGCCCCATCGGCCGGCAGGCCGGCGCCGACGCGGCGAAAGATCCGCGCTGCCGGGCACCAGCGCGGATCTCCGGGCAGATGTTGCGCGCCCGCGCGTGAGGGCGTGACCCGCAGGGGCCGTGACGGTGCCCCGCGCGGGGGGAGCCGCTCGCCGTCTCCGGGCCGGTGAGCGGCTCGTATCCTGGTGCGGCAGTCAGTCCGCGCGCCCGCACCGGGTCCCGTCGCCCCGGGCGCGCACCGCACCGCTGGGAGAGAGGTCGCACGGTGAGCCAGCCGCTCCGGAACCCGTACCCGGACCCGGACCGCGACCCGGACCCGCGTCCCGTCGCGGCCCCGGTCACCGCCCCGCCCGCCGCACGCCCGGGCAGCGCCCAGATCCCCGTCGTCGTGCTCGCCGGATTCCTCGGCGCCGGGAAGACCACGCTGCTCAACCACCTCCTCCACCACAGCGGCGGCAGCCGGATCGGCGCGATCGTCAACGACTTCGGGGCCATCGAGATCGACGCGATGGCGGTCGCGGGCGCGCTCGGCGACTCCACCGTCTCCCTGGGCAACGGGTGCCTGTGCTGTGCCGTGGACGCGGGGGAGCTGGACCAGTACCTGGACCGGCTGACCCGCCCCGGCGCCGGCATCGACGTGATCGTCGTCGAGGCGAGCGGGCTGGCCGAGCCGCAGGAACTGGTCCGGATGGTGCTGGCCAGCGAGAACCCCCGGGTCGTCTACGGCGGCCTCGTCGAGGTGGTCGACGCCGCCGAGTTCGACGGCACCAGGGCCCGGCACCCCGAGATCGACCGGCACCTCGCGCTCGCGGACCTCGTCGTCGTCAACAAGACCGACCGCGCCACCGGCGGCGAACAGGTGCTCGCCACCGTACGGTCCCTCGTCGACCGGGCCGCCGTCGTCCCGGCCTCCTACGGCCGTGTGGACCCCGAGTTCCTGTTCGACTGCCGGCCCGGTGAGGAACGTGTCGGGCAGCTGTCCTTCGACGATCTGGGCGCCTTCGGGGAGGACGGCCCCGACGACGCCCACGACCACCACGCCGGCCATCTGCACGCCGGCTACGACAGCCTCTCCTTCGTCTCCGACGTGCCGCTCGACCCCCGCCGCCTGATGCGGTTCCTGGACAGCCGGCCCGACGGGCTCTACCGCATCAAGGGGTACGTCGGCTTCGGCCCGTACGACCCGCGCAACCGCTACGCCGTGCACGCCGTGGGCCGGTTCCTGCGCTTCTACCCCGAACCCTGGCCGGCCGGCGAACCGCACCGCACCCAGCTCGTGCTCATCGGGTCCGGCACCGACGTCCCCGGCCTCGTCAAGGAACTCCAGGCGTGCGAGGCGGACACCCCGCACGCCGACGAGCA
Source organism: Streptomyces sp. Xyl84 (assembly GCF_059731885.1). Classification (NCBI taxonomy): domain Bacteria; kingdom Bacillati; phylum Actinomycetota; class Actinomycetes; order Kitasatosporales; family Streptomycetaceae; genus Streptomyces; species Streptomyces sp. Xyl84. The sequence continues at coordinate 1,858,379 of NZ_AP029182.1, read as the reverse complement.
CGGCATGTGGGGCGTCCTGCGTTACGTCCAGGGCCCTGGCCAGGAGGACGTACCCACCGAGGACCCGCCCGTCTAGGACCGGTCCGGGACAGACTCGGCCCAGGCCGGGACGGATCCGGCCCGCGCCGGGACCAACTCACCCCGCGCCCGGACGGACTCACCCCGCGCCGGGACGGAGGGGACCCGCCTGCGGACGGATTCGACCGGGACGATTCGACCCGGTCCGGAGGGGCCCCGAGCGTCCCCCGTCGGGACCCGCTCGGGCTCCCCCCCCGGGGGCCGGACGGCTCCCCGCCCGGCCCCGAACGGCCTCACGCCCAGGCGGGACCGGCCACCACCGCCACCGTCTTCGGCAGCGACACGCCCGAGCCGTCGCGGCGCGGGTCGATCTCCGGGAGTTCGGCCGGGTTGCCGTTCTTCTGCGCGGCCAGCGCCGGGGTGGGGCCCGCCCAGGCGAACGACAGGCAGTCCTCGCCCTTCAGGAACCGCTGGCAGCGCACACCGCCGGTGGCCCGGCCCTTGCGCGGGTACTGGTCGAACGGTGTCACCTTGGCCGTCGTCTGCACCGAGTCGTCCAGCGTGCCGCGCGAGCCCGCGACCGTGAACACCACCGCCTCCGCGGCCGGGTCCACCGTCGTGAAGGAGATGACCTTGGCGCCGTCGGCGAGCTTGATGCCCGCCATGCCGCCGGCCGGGCGGCCCTGCGGCCTGACCTGGGACGCCTGGTAGCGCAGCAACTGCGCGTCGTCCGTGACGAAGACCAGGTCCTCCTCACCGGTGCGCAGCTCGGCCGCGCCGACGATCCGGTCGCCCTCCTTGAGGGTGATGACCTCCAGCTCCTCCTTGTTGGCGGGGTAGTCGGGGACCACCCGCTTGACGACACCCTGCTCCGTGCCGAGCGCGAGACCGGGCGAGGACTCGTCCAGCGTGGTCAGGCAGATCACCGTCTCGTCGTCGTCCAGGGAGATGAACTCCGCGATCGGCGCGCCGCCGGACAGGTTCGGCGCCGCCGCCGTCGGGGGCAGCTGGGGCAGGTCCACGACGTTCACCCGCAGCAGGCGGCCGGCCGACGTGACCACGCCGACCTCGCCGCGCGCCGTGGCCGGGACCGCCGAGACGATCACGTCGTGCTTGTGCCGCCTGGCGTCCGTGTCCTGCGGGAAGGGCCCGTCGTCAGTCGTGCGGGCCAGCAGACCGGTCGAGGACAGCAGGACCCGGCACGGATCGTCCGCCACCTGCAGCGGCACCGCCGCGACCTGGACGGCGCCCGCCTCCAGCAGGACCGTGCGCCGCGGGGTGCCGAACTTCTTGGCGACCACGGCGAGTTCGTTCGAGACCAGTTTGCGCAGCTCCGCGTCGGACTCCAGGATCCGCGTCAGCTCCTCGATCTCCGCGGTGAGCCGGTCCTTCTCCGCCTCCAGCTCGATACGGTCGTACTTGGTCAGCCGGCGCAGCGGCGTGTCGAGGATGTACTGCGTCTGGACCTCGCTGAGCGAGAACCGCTCCATCAGGCGCTGCTTGGCCTGCGCGGAGTTCTCGCTGGAGCGGATCAGCCGGATGACCTCGTCGATGTCCACCAGCGCCGTGAGCAGGCCCTCGACCAGGTGCAGCCGGTCGCGCCGCTTGCCGCGCCGGTACTCGCTGCGGCGCCGTACGACCTCGAAGCGGTGGTCGAGGTAGACCTCCAGCAGCTCCTTCAGCCCGAGCGTGAGGGGCTGGCCGTCGACCAGGGCGACGTTGTTGATGCCGAAGGACTCCTCCATCGGCGTCAGCTTGTAGAGCTGCTCCAGGACCGCCTCCGGCACGAAACCGTTCTTGATCTCGATGACCAGGCGCAGCCCGTGCTCGCGGTCGGTGAGGTCCTTGACGTCGGCGATGCCCTGGATCTTCTTCGCGCCGACCAGGTCCTTGATCTTGGCGATGACCTTCTCCGGACCGACCGTGAAGGGCAGCTCGGTGACGACGAGGCCCTTGCGGCGGGCGGTCACCGTCTCCACCGAGACCGTGGCGCGGATCTTGAAGGTGCCGCGGCCCGACTCGTAGGCGTCCCGGATGCCGGACAGGCCGACGATCCGTCCGCCGGTGGGCAGGTCGGGTCCCGGCACGTGCCGCATCAGCGCGTCCAGGTCCGCGTTCGGATGGCGGATCAGGTGCCGGGCCGCCGCGATGACCTCGCCCAGGTTGTGCGGCGGCATGTTCGTGGCCATGCCGACGGCGATGCCCGACGCGCCGTTCACCAGCAGGTTCGGGAAGGCGGCGGGCAGCGCCACCGGCTCCTGCTCCTGGCCGTCGTAGTTCGGCGCGAAGTCGACCGTGTCCTCGTCGATCGACTCGGTCATCAGGCTCGTCGCCTCGGCCATGCGGCACTCGGTGTACCGCATCGCGGCGGGCGGATCGTCGTTGCCCAGGGAGCCGAAGTTGCCGTGGCCGTCGACCAGCGGGACACGCATCGAGAAGGACTGGGCCAGCCGCACCAGCGCGTCGTAGATCGACGCGTCGCCGTGCGGGTGGAGCTTGCCCATGACCTCGCCGACGACACGGGCGCACTTCACGTAGCCGCGCTCGGGGCGCAGGCCCATCTCGTTCATCTGGTAGACGATGCGGCGGTGCACCGGCTTCAGGCCGTCCCGGGCGTCCGGCAGGGCGCGCGAGTAGATGACCGAGTACGCGTACTCGAGGAAGGAGCCCTGCATCTCGTCGACGACGTCGATGTCGAGGATCTTCTCCTCGTAGGGGTCGTCGGGCGGCGGGGTCTTCGTGCTGCGGCGGGCCATCGCTGCCGGCTCCTTGCTGAAGCGTGTGACGGGATCTGACGCCGACCATTGTGGACCGCCGGACTGACAACGTGGACCGGACCCCGCCCCGGAGGGTCCCGCGCGCCCCCTGTCCGCCCCGATCCGCTTCCGCTCCCGGCGTACGGCGAGCGGGAACTTCGCCAGCGGTCCGCACGCTTGCATACAGTGGCAGGACCGGCAGGAACAGGGCGGTTCCCGGACCGCCACCGCGATCGAAGGGACGTACATGCCCATGGGTCACACGGCCACAGCCGAGGCAGGCTCCGGCGGCCTGACAGCGACCGAGCACCGCCTGGCCAACGGCCTGCGCGTGGTGCTCTCCGAGGACCACCTGACCCCGGTCGCGGCGGTGTGCCTCTGGTACGACGTCGGCTCCCGCCACGAGGTCAAGGGGCGCACCGGCCTGGCTCACCTTTTCGAGCACCTGATGTTCCAGGGCTCCGCCCAGGTCAAGGGCAACGGTCACTTCGAACTGGTGCAGGGCGCAGGCGGCTCCCTCAACGGCACCACCAGCTTCGAGCGCACCAACTACTTCGAGACCATGCCCGCCCACCAGCTGGAACTGGCCCTCTGGCTGGAGGCCGACCGCATGGGCTCGCTGCTCGCCGCGCTGGACGACGAGTCGATGGAGAACCAGCGCGACGTCGTCAAGAACGAGCGCCGCCAGCGCTACGACAACGTGCCCTACGGCACGGCGTTCGAGAAGCTGACCGCCCTCGCCTACCCGGAGGGCCACCCGTACCACCACACGCCCATCGGATCCATGGCCGACCTGGACGCGGCCACCCTGGAGGACGCGCGCGCGTTCTTCCGGACGTACTACGCGCCGAACAACGCCGTCCTCTCGGTCGTCGGCGACATCGACCCGCAGCAGACCCTCGCCTGGATCGAGAAGTACTTCGGCTCCATCGCCGCCCACGACGGCAAGCCGCAGCCCCGCGACGGCGCACTGCCCGAGATCATCGGCGAACAACTGCGCGAGGTCGTCGAGGAGGAGGTCCCGGCCCGCGCCCTGATGGCCGCCTACCGGCTCCCGCACGACGGCACGCGCGCGTGCGACGCGGCCGACCTCGCGCTGACCGTCCTCGGCGGCGGCGAGTCCTCCCGGCTGTACAACCGGCTGGTGCGCCGCGACCGCACCGCCGTCGCCGCCGGGTTCGGCCTGCTGCGGCTGGCCGGCGCGCCTTCCCTGGGCTGGCTCGACGTGAAGACCTCCGGCGACGTCGAGGTGCCGGTCATCGAGGCCGCCATCGACGAGGAACTGGCCCGGTTCGCCGAGGAGGGCCCGACCGCCGAGGAGATGGAGCGCGCCCAGGCCCAGCTCGAACGCGAGTGGCTGGATCGGCTCGGCACGGTCGCGGGCCGCGCCGACGAACTGTGCCGCTACGCCGTCCTGTTCGGTGACCCGCAGCTCGCCCTGACCGCCGTCCAGCGCGTCCTGGAGGTGACGCCGGAGGAGGTCCAGGAGGTCGCCAAGGCCCGCCTGCGCCCCGACAACCGCGCGGTCCTCGTCTACGAGCCGACCGCCCCCGACGCACAGGAGCAGGCACCGGACGCGGACGCCGCGGCCGGCGACGACACCGAGGAGACGGCGAAGTGACCGAGCTGGCCACCATGGAGTTCCACCCCCGTCCCCAGGCGGGCGAGGCCCGGCCGTGGGCGTTCCCGGCCCCCGAGCGCGGCACGCTGGACAACGGCCTGACGGTGCTGCGCTGCCACCGCCCCGGCCAGCAGGTCGTCGCCGTGGAGGTGCTCCTCGACGCACCCCTGGACGCGGAGCCGGCCGGCCTGGACGGCGTCGCCACGATCATGGCGCGGGCCTTCTCCGAGGGCACCGACAAGTACTCCGCCGAGGAGTTCGCCGCCGAACTGGAGCGCGCGGGCGCCACCCTGGACGCGCACGCCGACCACCCCGGCGTACGGCTCAGCCTGGAGGTCCCGGCCTCCCGGCTGGCCAAGGGGCTCGGGCTGCTGTCGGACGCCCTGCGGGCACCGGCGTTCGCCGAGTCCGAGGTCGAACGGCTGGTGCGCAACCGGCTCGACGAGATCCCGCACGAGCTGGCCAACCCCTCCCGCCGGGCCGCCAAGGAACTCTCCAAGGAGCTGTTCCCGGCCACCGCGCGCATGTCGCGTCCCCGCCAGGGCACGGAGGACACCGTCGGCGCCGTCGACGCGTCCGCCGTCCGCGCCTTCTACGACCGGCACGTACGCCCCGCGACGGCCACCGCCGTGGTCGTCGGCGACCTCACCGGCATCGACCTCGACGAGCTGCTGGGCGAGACCCTGGGCTCCTGGACCGGTTCGCGGGCCGAGCCGCGGCCCGTGCCGCCGGTCACCGCCGACGACACCGGCCGCGTCGTGATCGTGGACCGGCCCGGTGCCGTCCAGACGCAGCTGCTCATCGGCCGCACCGGCCCCGACCGGCACGACCGCGTGTGGCCCGCCCAGGTGCTCGGCACCTACTGCCTGGGCGGCACCCTCACCTCCCGCCTGGACCGCGTCCTGCGCGAGGAGAAGGGCTACACCTACGGGGTGCGGTCGTTCGGCCAGGTGCTGCGCTCCGCGCCCGACGGCACCGGCGCGGCGATGCTCGCCATCAGCGGCTCGGTCGACACGCCGAACACCGGGCCCGCGCTGGACGACCTGTTCACCGTGCTGCGCAAGCTGGCCGCCGAGGGCCTCACCGAGGCCGAGCGGGACGTCGCCGTGCAGAACCTCGTCGGTGTGGCGCCGCTCAAGTACGAGACGGCCGCCGCCGTGGCGAGCACGCTGGCCGACCAGGTCGAGCAGCACCTGCCCGACGACTACCAGGCGACGCTCTATCAGCAGCTCGCCCAGACCGGCACGGTGGAGGCCACCGCGGCGGTCGTCAGCGCCTTCCCGGTGGACCGGCTGGTGACGGTGCTCGTCGGGGACGCGGCGCAGATCAAGGAGCCCGTCGAGGCGCTCGGCATCGGCCCGGTGACCGTCGTCGCCGCCGAGTAACGCGCCGCCCGGCACGCGCGCGTGGGGCCCTGGTGACGGACGCGTCACCAGGGCTCTGGGATGTCCGGATTGGGGGAGTGGCTGCCCTTCTGCCCTGTGGCCTGCGCTACAAAAACCCGGATCCGTTTGGGATCGGAAAGCGGGCCCGTCTAGCGTCGGTCCGGCTGTTCGTCGGGCAGTGCGCCGCACCCGCGGCACCGGACAGCCATCGCCGAGTCCCCGTACGGCGCGAGCCAGGGGAGCCGGGGACCCACTCAGTCCCTGGGGTGAATCGGGCGCCGCGCACGCGCGGGGCCCGTAGGAGACCTTCCTGCTCCGAACCCGTCAGCTAACCCGGTAGGCGAGAGGGAAGGAAAGGACCAGCCACCACATGGCGTTCACGCGCGCCACCGGGAAGCACCGCCGTCCCGGCCGGGTGCAGCGCACCACCGCCCGCGCGGCGGGTGTCGCGGCCCTCACCACCACCGGCGTCATCGGCACCCTCGCCGCCTCCCCGGCCCTGGCCGCCGAGACCCCGGCCCCCGCGGACACCGGCCTCACCCCGGTCGTCAGCCTCGGCGACACCGTCGCCGAGCGGGTCGACGCCCAGGCCGCCGCCCAGCTGGAGGCGGCCCGGCACAAGCAGGCCGAGGAGGCCGCGCGCAAGCGGGCCGCCGAGCAGGCGAAGAAGGCGCGCGAGGCCAAGGAGCGGGCCGCCCGCGAGGCCGAGCGCAAGCGCCTCAACACCTTCGTGCCGCCGATCACCGGCTCGTACGTCTCCACCGGCTACAAGACCGGCGGCTCCCTGTGGTCCTCCGGCTCGCACACCGGCATCGACTTCCACGCCGCGAGCGGCACCGCGGTGCACGCGGTCGGCGTCGGCACCGTCGTGCAGACCGGCTGGGGCGGGGCGTACGGCAACCAGGTCGTGATCAGGATGGCCGACGGCATGTACACCCAGTACGGGCACCTGTCGTCCATCGACGTCTCGGTGGGCCAGCAGGTCACGCCGGGGCAGCAGATCGGCCTGTCCGGCGCCACCGGGAACGTCACCGGCCCGCACCTGCACTTCGAGGCGCGCACCACCCCCGACTACGGCTCGGACGTCGACCCGATCGCCTACCTGCGCAAGCACGGCGTGAACGTCTGACGGCGGCACCTGCGAGGGCGTGCCCGTCCGACGGCCCGTACCTCCGAACACGTGGACGCTGATCACGCGGACATCTGAACGACACCGAAAGCCCCGGCCGCCCGGCCGGGGTTTTCGGTATTCCCAGGCTCCGCGTTGACCAAAAAATAACCCCGGATTCCGTCGTGCGGTCGGAAATTCCCGCGCATTGTCATAGAGTCGCGGAACACGCGTTCGTCGCGGAGTCGCACGGGATCAATGCGGAGGTCGGTCATGCGCGTTCCGGCGCACTCGGTGTGCACGGCGATCCGGGACGACATCGTCGCCGGCGTCCACGAGCGCGGCGCCCGGCTCGCCGAGGAGGTCCTCGCCCGACGCTACGGCGTCTCGCGCGTGCCCGTGCGCGAGGCCCTGCGCACGCTGGAGGCCGAGGGTTTCGTCGTGACCCGCCGGCACGCCGGCGCGTGTGTCGCCGAGCCCACCGGGCAGGAGGCCGCCGACCTGCTGGAGATGCGCCTCCTGCTGGAGCCGCTGGGCGCGGCGCGGGCCGCCCAGCGGCGCACCGAGGCCCATCTGAAGGTGCTGCGCGGCCTGGTCAGGCTGGGGCGGGAGCGGGCGGGCAGCGGCGGCGAGGAACTGCGGTCGCTGGCGGCCTGGTTCCACGAGACCCTGGCGCAGGCCTGCGGCAGTCCCGCGCTGACCGCCGCCCTGACCCAGCTCCGGTACAAGATCGCCTGGATGTACGGGGTGCCGGACCCGGCCGACCCGGTGGAGGCCTGGGACGAGCACAGGGCGATCGTGGACGCCGTGGCACGCGGCGACGCCGAGCGCGCGCGGGCGCTCACCGCCCTGCACACGGAGCGGGTGACCGCCGCGCAGCGTGTGAGCGCCCCGAAACGTCCCGTCAACACATCGGGCGTCCGGCATTAACAAGGCTGCCGTATACAAAGAGGAAATCGACCGGAGGAAGCGCCGGGCGGTTATTCGCGCCGCCTCGAATTCGCGCGCGTCTCCGGTGTGCGCGATCACGTTTCCGGTGTGCGCCCGATCGCGTTCTCGGTATGCGCCCGCGCGCGTTATCGCCGGGCGGCACGATCGTGATTCCGGCGTGCGCGCGCACTTTTCCGGAGCGCACTGAACACGCGAAAACCGCGCCGCCCGTGAAGAAAAGGGCGACGCGGCTTTCGTCCGCGCTGTGCTGCACCGCGGCCGGTGAGCGGCGGCCGGGCGGGGCCGTGGCCGCGCCCGGCACTCGGTGAGCGGTGAGCGGTCAGACGGTCTCGGGAAGCTCCTCGAGCCCCTCGGCGACCAGCTTGGCCAGCCGGTCCAGGGCGGCGTCCGCACCCTCGGCGTCGGAGGCGAGGACGATCTCCTCGCCGCCCTGCGCGCCGAGGCCGAGGACGGCCAGCATGGAGGCCGCGTTGACGGGGTTGCCGTCGGCCTTGGCGATCGTCACGGGGACCCCTGCGGCCGTGGCGGCCCGGACGAAGATGGAAGCGGGGCGGGCGTGGAGGCCCTCGGCCCAGCCGACGTTGACGCGGCGCTCAGCCATGTGATGCTGCCCTTCAGTGTTTCAGGTTGTCTAGACCAGTTTCCCATACGTGAAGCACGTCCCGGACGGCACCGCAACCGGTGTCCCGGCGGTGCCGGACCGCGGCCTCGGTCCGGCAGGTGCCCGCCCCGGGCGTGTCCTCGCGCGTGTGCTCCACAGACTGCCTCGCGCCGTCGCCGGACGCGAGCCGTACTCTGGGGCCCATGCGCACCTCGTCGGACCGGCACGAGTATCCCGCCCACTGGGAGGCGGACGTGGTGCTGCGCGACGGCGGCACCGCGCGGATCCGCCCCATCACCGCCGAGGACGCCGACCGGCTGGTCAGCTTCTACGAACAGGTGTCGGACGAGTCCAAGTACTACCGCTTCTTCGCGCCCTACCCGCGACTGTCCGCGAAGGACGTCCACCGCTTCACGCACCACGACTTCGTGGACCGGGTGGGACTCGCGGCCACCATCGGCGGCGAGTTCATCGCCACCGTACGCTACGACCGCCTCGGCGCCGCCGGAGCGCCCACCGCCGTGTCCGCCGACGCACCGGCCTCCGCCCCCGCCGCCCCGTCCGCCGCCGCGCCCGCCCTGTCCGAGCCCGCCGACGAGGCCGAGGTCGCCTTCCTGGTGCAGGACGCCCACCAGGGCCGCGGCGTCGCCTCCGCGCTCCTGGAGCACATCGCGGCGGTCGCCCGCGAGCGCGGCATCCGCCGTTTCGCCGCGGAGGTGCTGCCCGCCAACAACAAGATGATCAAGGTGTTCACCGACGCCGGGTACACCCAGAAGCGCAGCTTCGAGGACGGCGTCGTACGCCTGGAGTTCGACATCGAGCCGACCGACCGCTCGCTGGCCGTGCAGCACGCGCGCGAGCAGCGCGCGGAGGCGCGCTCGGTGCGGCGGCTGCTGGTACCCGGCTCGGTCGCCGTCATCGGAGCGGGCCGCGCGCCCGGGGGCGTGGGCCGCACCCTCCTCGGCCATCTGCGCGAGGCCGGTTTCACGGGCCGGCTGTACGCCGTCAACCGGGCCTTCGGCCAGGAGTGCGAGGAGATCGACGGGGTGCCCGCCCGCCGCTCGGTGCGGGAGATCGACGGACCGGTCGACCTCGCCGTGGTCGCCGTACCGGCCGGGCAGGTGCCCGAGGTGGTCACCGAGTGCGGCGAGCACGGCGTGCAGGGACTCGTCGTGGTCTCCGCCGGGTACGCGGAGAGCGGCCCGGAGGGGCGGGAGCGCCAGCGCGCCCTGGTGCGGCAGGCGCGCACGTACGGCATGCGGATCGTCGGGCCGAACGCGTTCGGGATCGTCAACACCTCGCCGCAGGTCCGGCTGAACGCCTCCCTCGCGCCCGAGATGCCCCGGCCCGGCCGGATCGGCATGTTCGCCCAGTCCGGCGCCATCGGCATCGCCCTGCTCTCCCGGCTGCACCGGCGCGGCGGCGGGGTGACCGGGGTGACGGGCGTGTCGACCTTCGTCTCCTCCGGCAACCGCGCGGACGTCTCCGGCAACGACGTCCTCCAGTACTGGTACGACGACCCCGACACCGACGTCGCCCTCATGTACCTGGAGTCCATCGGCAACCCGCGCAAGTTCACCCGGCTCGCCCGGCGCACGGCGGCGGTGAAGCCGCTCGTCGTCGTGCAGGGGGCCGGCTCGGCGCCCCAGGGGCACGCCGTCCGGGCGACGCGGCTGCCGCACGCCACGGTGTCCGCGCTGCTGCGGCAGGCCGGCGTGATCCGGGTCGACACCATCACGGAGCTGGTCGACACCGGGCTGCTGCTGGCCCGGCAGCCGCTGCCCGCCGGGCCCCGGGTGGCGATCCTCGGCAACTCCGAGTCGCTGGGCGTCCTCACCTACGACCGCTGCCTGGCCGAGGGCCTGCGCCCCCAGCCGCCGCAGGACCTCACGACGGCCGCCTCCGCGGAGGACTTCCGGGCGGCGCTGTCCCGGGCGCTGGCCGACGAGACGAGCGACGCGGTGGTGGTCACCGCGATCCCGGCCCTGGGGGAGGGGGCCACCGAGGACGCGGCCCTGGCCGAGGCGCTGCGCTCGGCCGCCGAGGCGACCCCCGGCAAACCGGTGCTCGTGGTCCACGTCGAACTGGGCGGCCTCGCGGAGGCCCTCTCGGCCGCGGCCAGCACGGGCCCGCATCCCAACGGCACCCCGCCCCAGCCCGTCCCACCGGCCCCCGGCCTCCCGGCGGCCCCGGCCCCCGGCCCCTGGGCGGCCCCGCCCGCCGCGCCCGGCTTCCGCCCGGCCCCGCTCCCCGCGCCCCCCGCCCCCGCCCCGTCGGGCGGCGGTCCGCGGCTCATCCCCGCCTACCCCGCCGCCGAGCGTGCGGTGCGGGCCCTCGCCGAGGCCGTGCGGTACGGCCAGTGGCGGCGCGAGGCGGCCGAACCGGGCAAGGTGCCCGAGTACGACGACATCGACGAGAAGGGCGCCGCCGCCCTCATCGGCGGGCTCCTCGCGCGCGGGCAGGGCCTCACCCTCGGCACCGAGGAGACCTGCGAGCTGCTCGGCAGCTACGGGATCCACGTCCGCCGGGCCGTCCCCGCGCCCACCCCGGACGCCGCCGCCGAAGCCGCCCGCACCCTCGGCTACCCGGTCGCCCTGAAGGCCACCGCCCCGCACCTGCGCCACCGCGCCGACCTGGGCGGCGTACGCCTCGACCTCGCCGACGAGGAACAACTGCGGCGGGCCTACGCGGAATTGACGGACCTGTTCGGCAGCCCGCAGGCAGTGCGGCCGGTGGTGCAGACGATGGCACCCCGCGGCGTCGACACCGTCGTCCGGGCCGTCATCGACCCGGCGGCCGGCGCGGTGCTCTCCTTCGGGCTCGCCGGAGCCGCCTCCCAGTTGCTCGACGACACGGCGCACCGCCTGGTCCCGGTCACCGAACCGGAGGCCACCTCCATGATCCGCTCGATCCGGACTGCCCCCCTCCTGTTCGGCTGGCGCGGCTCGGCGCCGGTCGACACGCCTGCCCTGAAGGAACTGCTGCTGCGGGTGTCCCGCCTGGTCGACGACCACCCCGAAGTCGTCGCGGTCACCCTGGAGCCGGTCGTCGTCGCCCCGCGCGGGCTGAGCGTGCTCGGCGCGAGCGTGCGCCTCGCGCCCCCGCCCGTCCGCGACGACCTCGGCCCGCGCACCCTCCCGGCCTACTGACCGGATCCCTCGCACCGACGGTGCCTCGCAGTCAGTGCCTCCCCGTAGGATGGACGGCATGGCCAAGACCAGTACGACGACCCAGGGGCTGCGGGCGGCGATCGAACGCAGCGGCTACTACCCGGCTCTCGTGGCCGAGGCGGTGGAGGCCGCCGTGGGCGGCGAGCCCATCCGGTCGTACCTGGTCCACCAGGAGACCACCTTCGACCAGAACGAAGTACGGCGGCACGTCACGGTGCTCGTCCTCACCGGCAACCGCTTCATCGTCAGCCACACCGACGAGCAGGCCGCCGACAGCACCTCCCCGACGCCGTACGCCACCACGTCCACCGAGTCGGTCAAGCTCGGCCGGATCTCGTCGGTCGTGGTCAGCCGGGTCGTCGCCAACCCGGAGCAGTACAAGCCGGGCACCCCGCCGCGCGAGGTCGTCCTCACCATCGGCTGGGGCGCCGTCTCCCGCATCGACCTGGAGCCCGCCGCCTGCGGCGACCCGAACTGCGAGGCCGACCACGGCTACACCGGGAGCTCGACCGCCGACGACCTGAGCCTGCGCGTCAGCGAGGCCGGGGACGGCCCGGAGACCGTGCGCCAGGCCCTCGACTTCGCCCAGGCCATCTCCGAGGCCACCGCGGACGTCACCCGCTGATGTCGGCACAGCCCACCGCCTGGGACCACCCCGAACCCCTGGCCGTCGCCTCCGCGCCCGTCCCCGAGTACGGCTCGGGCTCGCTCGCCGACCTGCTGCCCACGCTGGCCGCGGGCATGGGCGTACCGGAGACGACGGCCGCGATCGGCGAGCTGACCCCCACCGACCGCGCCTGCGTCTTCCTGATCGACGGACTCGGCTGGGAGCAGCTGAGGGCGCACCCCGACGAGGCGCCCTTCCTGACCTCCCTGCTGGGCAGCTCGCGCGGCGGCACCGGCCGCCCGCTCACCGCCGGCTACCCGGCCACCACCGCGACCTCCCTCGCCTCCGTCGGCACCGGCCTGCCCCCGGGCGCGCACGGCCTGCCCGGCTACACCGTGCGCGACCCGGCCACCGGCGGCCTGATGAACCAGCTGCGCTGGCAGCCGTACACCGATCCGCGCGCCTGGCAGCCGTACCCCACGGTCTTCGAGCTGGCCCACCGCGCGGGGGTGCACGCCGCGCAGGTGTCCTCCCCGACCTTCCAGAACACCCCGCTGACCAAGGTCGCGCTCAGCGGCGGCACCTTCCTGGGACGGCTGACCGGCGAGGACCGCATGGACGCGGCGGCCGGGCAGCTCGCCGCCGCCGACCGCGCCCTCGTCTACACGTACTACTCCGAACTCGACGGCGCCGGCCACCGCTACGGCGTGGACTCCGACGCCTGGCGCGGCCAGCTGATGTGCGTCGACCGGCTGGTCCAGCGCCTGGCCGAGCAGCTTCCGCCGCGCAGCGCCCTCTACGTCACCGCCGACCACGGCATGGTCGACATCCCGTTCGACGAGGAGCACCGCCTCGACTTCGACGAGGACTGGGAGCTGCGGGCCGGCGTCGCCCTGCTCGGCGGCGAGGGCCGCGCCCGCCACGTCTACGCGGTGCCCGGCGCCGCGGACGACGTGCTGACCTGCTGGCGCGAGGTGCTCGGCGAGCAGTTCTGGGTGGCCTCGCGCGACGAGGCGATCGAGGCCGGCTGGTTCGGTCCGCGCATCGACGAGCGGGTGTACGCGCGGATCGGCGACGTCGTCGCGGCGGCCCGGGACGACGTCCTGCTCATCGCCTCCGAGCGGGAACCCAAGGAGTCCTCGATGGTCGGCAACCACGGCTCGATGACCCCTGCCGAGCAGTTGGTCCCCCTCCTCGAAGTACGCTCCTGAAGCCTCCTCCGCCCGCACCCTCTCCCTCACCGACCTCGCCGAAAGGTGCCCGCCCCCTCATGCCCGAGCTGGTGTTCTTCTCCGGAACCATGGACTGCGGGAAGTCGACACTGGCTCTCCAGATCGAGCACAACCGCTCGGCGCGCGGCCTCGCCGGCATGATCTTCACCCGCGACGACCGGGCGGGCGAGGGCAAACTGTCCTCACGGCTCGGCCTGGTCACGGACGCGGTGGAGGTCGAGGACGGCGTCGACCTGTACGCCTACCTCGTCGACCACCTCTCCCGGGGCGGCCGGGCCGACTACGTGATCGCCGATGAGGCGCAGTTCCTCGCCCCGGAGCAGATCGACCAGCTCGCCCGCGTCGTCGACGACCTGGAGATCGACGTCTACGCCTTCGGCATCACGACCGACTTCCGCTCCAAGCTGTTCCCCGGCTCCCAGCGCTTGGTCGAGCTGGCCGACCGGGTCGAGGTGCTCCAGGTCGAGGCCCTGTGCTGGTGCGGCGCCCGCGCCACGCACAACGCCCGCACGGTGGGCGGCGTCATGGTCGTCGAGGGCGCCCAGGTGGTCGTCGGCGACGTCAACCAGTCCGAGGACGAGGTCGGCTACGAGGTCCTGTGCCGCCGCCACCACCGCAGGCGCATGACGGCGGCCTCTGCCCGGGCGGGCGCGCTGTCACCGGACGTCCTCCCGGTGGAACCCGGCGCCCGCCGCTGACCGACCGCGTCAGCCGCGCCGCCCCGGCGAACCCGGCCCATGCCTCACGCGAGACGGTGAGCAGGGGACTGCCGGCAGCTTTGGAGTCCCGGACGTGGACAACGGCCGCGCCGGCTGCGACTTGGACGCATCGGCCGCCCTCGGTGTCGCCGTAGCTGCTCCTGAACCAGGTGAGTTCGGACTCGGGGGTGTTCACAGCTCTCCCGGCAACTGCCGCCGACCGGATACTGAACCCGCTCCACCTGCTCCTTCCACAGACACAGCAAGTCCTGCGCCTTCAGAACCTCGTCGGCCCGCTCGATCGTCCGGGGCGACGGAATCCGCCGTCCCTGCTCGAACGACGCGATCGTGGACGCCGAGTACCCGAACTGCCGCCCGGACTCCTCGCGTTCCAGCCCCACCCGCGGCCTCAGCGTCTTCAGGGTCTGCCCGAACGCGGTGACGACACCGCGCCCCGCCTCGTCCCCGGACCGCTGCCCCGCCTGCGCCCCTGCCTCCGCGCCCTCGCGCTCGGTCATGCGCATCACCGCCTCCTCCGCCCCGACGCCGACGGACACGGCGTCACGGCGCACGGCTCCGACAGGCGGGGACGCGGCGCGTACAGGCACGTCCTGTCAGTGCCCGCTGTGCACCAGAGCGAACCGGGCCCCCTCGGCATCCGCGACCGCGGCCGTCCGGCCGTGGGCGGTCTCCTCGGGCGCGGTGAGGACCCGCCCGCCGAGCGCGGTCACGCGCTCCAGCGCCGCGTCCACGTCGTCCACCTCGAAGTACGTCGTCCAGTGCGACCCCCCGTCCTGCCGCAGGGCGGGGCCGATGCCGAGGATCCCGGCGACCGGGCGGCCGTCGAGACAGAGGGTCACGTGGTCGGCGGCGCCCCCTGCGATCCCCTCGCCGCCGGCCCCCGTCCGCCGCTCCTCGTACCCGAACAGCGTCCCGTAGAACTTGGCGACGTCGGCCGTCTCGTAGGTCCGCAGTTCGTTCCAGACGGGCGTGCCGGGCACCCCGCCCGCGTCGGGGCCGCGCTCGGGCGGCATCTGCCAGACGCCGAAGACCGCCCCCGAGGGGTCGCAGCCCAGCGCGAGCCGGCCGACCTCGCCCGCGTCGATCGGCCCCACCCCGACCGTGCCGCCGCACAGCCGTACCGTTTCGGCCGTCAGGTCCACGTCGTCCGAGGCGAGGTACGGCGTCCAGGCGACGGGCAGGTGCTGGTCCGCCGGCAGCAGACCGATGCCCGCCACGTACCGCCCGTCCCGCAGCGCCCGCACGTAGGGACCGAGCTGGGGCGGCCCCGGTTCGAACTCCCAGCCGAACAGCTCCCCGTAGAAGGCCTGCGTCGCCGTCATGTCGTGCACCATCAGGCTCACCCAGCAGGGTGCGCCGGGCGTGTGCCGGGCGGGTGTCCGGACGTCCCGTCCGGCCGGCTCCGGTGCCTGAGTCATCGTCACTCTCTTCTCCGGCCCCTCGCGGTGGCCGTGTCGCTTCCGCTCTTCCCCGGACCCCGGTCGTCGACCGGAGGATGCCCCCTGTGCGGTGTCCTGACCGTTTCGGCGCGCTTGCCGGCGGATGTCGATCGAGCGCACAGCATGTGGCCGATCCCGTACGCGTGGTGATCGGACCTGTCCGGCCGAGCAGAGTAGCGGGACCGGGACGCGACGGCCACCCCGTGCGCGAGGATGGTGACCATGAACGCCATCATCTCCGCACCCGATCTGGCGGCGGCCCTCGCGGGGCCGAACCCGCCGGTCCTGCTCGACGTCCGCTGGCAGCTCAGTCTCGCCAGGGCCGCCGGGGAGCCGCCCTTCGACGGGCGCGCGGCCCACGCGGCCGGGCATGTCCCCGGCGCCGTCTTCGTGGATCTGGACCGTGAACTGGCCTCGGCGCCGGGCGCGCACGGCCGCCACCCGCTGCCCGCCACCGCGGAGTTCGGTGCGGCGATGCGCCGCGCCGGGGTCAGCGCCGGCCGGCCGGTCGTCGTGTACGACGGCGGGCAGGGCTGGGCGGCGGCGCGCGCCTGGTGGCTGCTGCGCTGGACCGGGCACCCCGACGTACGGGTCCTGGACGGCGGCCTGGCGGCCTGGGACGGTCCGCTGGAGACGGCGGTTCCCGAACCGGCCGAGGGCGACTTCACGCCGTCGCCCGGCGCCCTGGAGCTGCTGGACGCCGACGCCGCGGGGGAGTTGGCCCGCTCGGGCGTCCTGTTCGACGCGCGAGCGGGGGAGCGCTACCGCGGTGAGGTGGAGCCCGTCGACCGCGTCGGCGGCCACATCCCGGGCGCGGTGTCCGCCCCCACGACGGAGAACGTGGGCCCCGACGGGCGTTTCCTGCCCGCGGCCGAGCTGCGGGAGCGGTTCCGGGCGCTGGGCGCGTCCGAGGGCACGCACGTGGGTGTCTACTGCGGCTCGGGCGTCTCCGGCGCGCACGAGGTGCTGGCCCTGGCCGTGGCGGGCATCCCGGCGGCCCTGTACGTGGGTTCGTGGTCGGAGTGGTCCTCGGACCCGTCCCGGCCGGTGGCGGTGGGATCCGACCCGCAGTAGGCGCGCGGGGCGTACGGCGACGAGGGCCGCGCCGGTCGCGCGGCCCGGAGCGCCGTACGCCGGGGCCCTGGGTCCCGTGCGCGGGCGCCCGCTACTCCTGCTTCTTGCGGCGGGTGCCGAAGACGATCTCGTCCCAGCTGGGGACGGCGGCCCGGCGGCCGGGCCGGACACCGTCCGCCTCGGCCTGCCGGTCGGTCGCGCCGACGAGACGGTCGCGGTGGCTGCCGACCGAGCGGGGCATGAGCACGTCCGCGTAGGCGGAACCGGCGCCGGCGGACGCCGCGGGAGCGGGCGGTTCCTCCACCGCGGCCTCCTCGTCGGGCTCGTCCACGGACTCCGGGGTGCGCTCGGGCACCACCAGGTCACCGCGGAAGCTCGGCACCGCCTCCAGCAGGCTGGTCAGGGAGTCGCGCTCGCCCGTGCTCTCCGCGGCCGGTTCGAGCGACTGCGCCGGCAGCGCGGGACGGTCGCGGTCCCGGTCACGCTCCCGGTCCAGGGGACGGTCGCGGGGCAGCCGGGCGATGCGGGGCACGAACGGGAAGCTGGGCTCCGGTGCGCCGAGGTCGTCCGACTCGCCGATCAGGGCGCGCGCCTCCGCGTCGACGGCCTGCACGAGCCGCCGCGGCGGGTCGTACGTCCAGCTCGCCGAGTGCGGTTCGCCCGCGACCAGGTAGACCAGCAGGACCTCCCAGGTGCCGTCGTCGCGGCGCCAGGAGTCCCACTGCACGGTGTCCTTCTCGGCGCCGCGCAGCAGCAGCCGCTCCTGGACGGCCTCACCGAGCAGCGGGCCGGAGTTCTCGCCGGGGCGGCGGACCGGGGTCTTGCGGGCCCGCTCGGCCATGAAGGCGCGCTCGGCCAGCACGGGGCCCTCGAAGCGGCGCACGCGGTCCACGGGGATGCCGGCGAGCTGGGCGACCTCTTCCGCGGTCGCACCTGCTCTTATCCGCGCCTGGATGTCACGGGGGCGGAGATGGCTCTCCACCTCGATCTCGATCTGGCCGAGGCGGGGACGGTCGCCGCGCACGGCGGCGCGGAGCCGTTCGTCGATGGGAAGCGTGTACTCCGTGCTGTCCGCAGCCTTCAGCACCAGCCGTGTGCCGTCATTGGAGACGGCCACGACACGCAGTTCGGGCATGGGGACCTCCCGGGTGGTGCCTGCCGACGTCACGTGCGTCGCTGCTTCCGCTAGTCGAGTGTGGCCTGCCCGGGTGCAGCCTGCCACAACCTTGCCGAGTTGCCCGGCGTGTCGGGCGCGGGCCCTGGAACGCCGTTATGGCACGGTTACCTGTTCACAACGCTCAGTGACCAACTGCGTCACCCTGTGCAACCAGCCCCCTCCCGGCGGTCCAGCAGGTCTCGGACACCCCGGCGGGAGGCCGGACCCAGGGCTCGCAACAGTACTCCATTCGGACCACGTGCGTGGATCGGCGCGCCGCCCAACTTCTGGCAAGGGGAGGGACTTGGCCGCCCCTGACCCGTTTTATCGATCATGAACGTGGCGTACTTCACGTAATCACCAGAAACGGAACTAACGGTTTCGTCCGTACGTCCCTTTCTCGTGCAGTCGGCCGATCAGATCCCGAAGGTCGGTCATGTACGGGAGAGGCAGGCAAGGTCCGGGTATGCGTGAAAGGCCCGAGAGCGGTGACGAGCCGAGTACGGGGCAGGAGGTGAGGCGGCGGCGGATCGACCTGAGCGTGGCCCAGGTCGCGGGCAGCGCGGTGGCCGCCGTGGTGGCCGCGAAACTCGCCTCGTACTTCGGTGTCTACGGCACGATCCTGGGGGCAGGCGTCGTCAGCGTGGTCGCCACCTGCGGCGGTTCGGTCTTCCAGCACTTCTTCCGGCGCACCGGCGAGCAGATCCGCACCGCGACCGTCTCCGTCCGGCCGGTCGCGGCCGGGACGCCCGGCACCGGCGCGGCACCGGCTCCCGGGGGAGCGGCACCGGCCCCCGGCGAGTTCTCCGAGGGCACGGTCTACCGGGCCCGCGTCAAGAGCTGGAAGCGGCCGGTGATCGCGGCGGCCCTGGTGTTCGGCGTCACCATGGCCGGGATCACCGCGTACGAACTAGTGTCGGGCAGCAGCTTCAGCGGCCACGGCGGCACCACGGTCGGCGACGCCGTGACGGGCCACCGGGGGAAGGCGGCGCCGTCCGGCGGCGACACCCCAGAGCCGTCCGGCTCGCCGGCCGCAACCACCGGAACGGATGACGGGGCGTCGCCGGGTGCGGGCGTCTCCGGCGGACCCGGGCAGGGGGCGACCGGGACCCCGACGCCGACCCCGGACAGCGGAACGCACAGCGGCACGGGGAGCACGGACGGCACGGGCACGGGTTCCGGGGGCGGGACGCCCTCCGGATCGGGCACCGACCCGGGAACGGACTCCGGTTCGGGCCCTGACCCGGGCTCCGGCTCGGACGGCACGCCGGGCACCGGCGCGACGGCCCCCGGGCCCGGCGCCTCGGCTACTGCCCCAGCACCCTCCGCAAGTAGTCGTTCCGGAAACGGCGTTCCGGATCCAGTCGGTCCCGCAGCGCGGTGAACTCGCCGAAACGCGGATAAACCCGCGCGAAGTACTCCGCGTCCCTGGTGTGGATCTTCCCCCAGTGCGGCCGGCCCTCGTGCGCGGTGAAGATCCGCTCGGCCGCGGTGAAGTACCGCTGGTAGGGCGTGCCGCGGAACATGTGGACCGCGACGTAGGCGCTGTCCCGCCCCGACGCCGTGGACAGGGTGATGTCGTCGGCGGGGGCGGTGCGCACCTCCACCGGGAAGCTCACGCGCAGCCCGGAGCGGTCCACCATCGCCTTCAGCTCGCGCAGTGTGTCCGTCAGCGCCGCCCGTGGAACGGCGTACTCCATCTCCACGAACCGCACCCGCCGCGGCGAGGTGAAGACCTTGTACGGGATGTCGGTGTACGTCCGGGCCGACAGCGCCCGGCTGGAGAGACGGGCGATCGTGGGGATGGTGGCGGGCACCGCGCGGCCGACCCAGTTGGCCGCCTGGAAGACGCCGTTGGAGAGGAACTCGTCCTCGATCCAGCCGGCCAGCGGCGCCACCGGCGCCTCGGGGCCGGCGCTGCGGTTGTTGCGCTTGGTGTTGGTGCTGCCGGTGTGCGGGAACCAGTAGAACTCGAAGTGCTCGTTCTCCGCCCAGAGCTGGTCGAACTCCGCCAGCACCCGGTCCAGGGGCATCGGTTCCTCGCGGGCGGTGAGCAGGAAGACCGGCTCGACGGCGAAGGTGATCGCCGTGACGATGCCGAACGCGCCCAGGCCCATCCGGGCGGCCGCGAAGACCTCCGGGTTCTCCTTCTCGGAGCAGGTGAGCACCGAACCGTCGGCCGTGACCAGCTCCAGGCCCTTGATCTGGGCGGAGAGGGAGGCCGACTCGCGGCCGGTGCCGTGGGTGCCGGTGCTGGTCGCCCCGGACACCGTCTGCTCCATGATGTCGCCCATGTTCGTGAGGGACAGCCCCTCGCGCGCGAGGGCCACGTTCAGCCGCTTGAGCGGGGTGCCCGCCTCCACCGTGACGGTCATGGCCTCGCGGTCGATGCCGCGGATGCCGGCCAGCAACCGGGGGCGGACCAGGACCCCGTCGGTGGCGGCGATGGACGTGAAGGAGTGGCCGGTGCCCACCGCCTTGACCGGCAGGCCGTCCTCGGCGGCCCGCCGCACGGCCGCGGCCAGTTCGTCCACCGACGCGGGTGTCACCTCCCGCGCGGGACGGGAGCGGACGGTCCCGCCCCAGTTACGCCATATGCCGTTCTTCGCGCTCGCCGTGCTGCCCAACGGAGCCTCCCCGACCCGGAGCCGGCCTGCTGAGCCGGCGGTACCCGAGGAAACCGACCGCGACCGCGACGGCCCCGGACACCGCCGGGACCCCGTACCCGGAGCGCGCGCCGGCCGCGTCGATCACCCAGCCGGCCACCGACGACCCCAGCGCCACTCCCACCGCCAGCCCGGTACTCACCCAGGTCATGCCCTCGGTCAGGTGCGCGCGCGGTACGTGCTCTTCGACGAGGGCCATCGTCGTGATCATCGTGGGAGCGACCGACAGGCCCGCAACGAACAGCGCCACGGCCAGAGACGGCAGGTTTCCGACCAGTAGGAGGGGGATCATACTCACGGCCATCGTGCAGACGCCCAGGAGCCAGCGGCGGGCGGGCGCTCCCGACGGCCGCAGCAGGCCGAACAGCACGCCCGCCGTGCACGAACCCGCCGCGTACAGCGCGAGCACGACACTGGCGGCGCCCTTGTGCCCCCGCTCGTCGGCGAAGGCCACGGTGACCACGTCCACCGCCCCGAAGATCGACCCGGTCGCCACGAACGTGGCCACCAGCACCTGGAGCCCGCGGGCCCGCAGCGCCGAGCCGCCGCCGTGCTGCTCGCGCGGGTGCGGCTCGGGCTCGGTGGCCCGCTGGGAGGTGAGCCAGAAGACGCCCACCGCCAGGAAACAGGCGGCCAGCAGCGGCCCCGCCTCGGGGAACCAGGCCGTCGAGAGCCCGATGGAGACGATCGGCCCGAAGATGAAGCAGACCTCGTCCACCACCGACTCGAACGAGTAGGCGGTGTGCAGTTGCGGAGTGCCCCGGTACAGCGCCGCCCAGCGCGCGCGGACCATCGCCCCCAGCGACGGCACCGAGCCGATCCCGGCCGCGCACACGAACAGCACCCAGTCCGGCCAGCGGAAGTACGCGGCCAGCAGCAGCCCGGCCGCCGCCGCCAGTGAGACGAGGGTCGCCGGGCGCAGCACCCGGCTCTGCCCGTGCCGGTCGACCAGGCGGGATATCTGCGGTCCGATCGCCGCGGCGGCCAGGGCGATGGTGGCCGACAGCGCGCCCGCGAGCCCGTAGCGGCCGGTGAGCTGGGAGATCATCGTGACCACGCCGATGCCCATCATCGACAGCGGCATCCGGCCGAGGAAACCCGCGGCGGAGAAGCCCTTGGAGCCGGGAGCGGCGAACAGGGCGCGGTACGGGCTGGGCACAGGGTCTCCGGGGATCCGGTAAGGCGTGAAAGAAGCTGATACAGCTTACGGCCCGGCCGGTCCCCGCCGCATCCGGATATGCGGTCCGCGACGCACCGGTCCGGCGGGCAGGGGTGCGCCGGTCCGGCGGGCAGGGGGTGCACGGTCGTGCGCGTCGGGCGTGCATGACCGTGCGGTCCGGGGGTGCACGGTCCCGTGGGCCGGGGGTGCACGACCGTGCGGGTCGGCGGTCCGGCCGTCGGTGCAGGGTGGCAGGATCGAGACATGTCAGACGCGCTCGATGCCACTCCGTACGACGCCCTGCTCCTGCTCTCCTTCGGCGGCCCGGAGGGGCCGGACGACGTGGTCCCGTTCCTGGAGAACGTGACGCGCGGGCGCGGCATCCCCACCGAACGCCTGAAGGAAGTCGGGCAGCACTACTTCCTCTTCGGCGGGGTCAGCCCCATCAACGCCCAGAACCGCGCCCTGCTGGACGCCCTGCGCAAGGACTTCGCCGAGCACGGCCTGGACCTGCCGGTCTACTGGGGCAACCGCAACTGGGCGCCCTACCTGACCGACACCCTGCGGGAGATGGTCCGCGACGGCCGCCGCCGCATCCTCGTCCTCGCCACCAGCGCGTACGCCTCCTACTCGGGCTGCCGCCAGTACCGGGAGAACCTCGCCGACTCCCTGGCCGCGCTGGAGGCCGAGGGCCTGGAACCGCCGAGGGTCGACAAGCTGCGGCACTACTTCAACCACCCCGGCTTCGTCGAACCCATGATCGACGGCGTGATCGAGTCCCTGGCCGGCCTCCCCGACGACGTCCGCGACGGCGCCCACATCGCCTTCACCACCCACTCCATCCCCACCTCGGCCGCCGACACCTCCGGCCCGGCCGGGGAGCACGGCGACGGCGGGGCGTACGTCCGCGAGCACCTGGACGTGGCGCGGCTGATCGCCGACGCGGTCCGCGAACGCACCGGCGTCGACCACCCCTGGCAGCTCGTCTACCAGTCGCGCTCCGGCGCCCCGCACATCCCGTGGCTGGAGCCCGACATCTGCGACCACCTGGAGGAGCGGCACGCGGCCGGGGCCCCCGCCGTCGTCATGGCGCCCATCGGCTTCGTCTCCGACCACATGGAGGTCCTCTACGACCTCGACACGGAGGCCACGGCCAAGGCCGAGGAACTGGGCCTGCCGGTGCGCCGCTCGGCCACCGTCGGCGCCGACCCCCGTTTCGCCGCCGCCGTGCGCGACCTGGTCCTGGAGCGTGCCGCCACCGAGAGCGGGCGGCAGGTCACGCCCTGCGCCCTCGGCGCGCTCGGCGCGAGCCACGACCTCTGCCCGGTGGGCTGCTGCCCGGCCCGCGCCCCGCGTCCCGCCGCCGCGGGCGCCGACAGCCCCTACGCGTGAGGACCACCGTGACCGACGCCCTGTACACGGAACTGCTCCAGCTCGCCCTCCAGGCCGCCGCCCGCGCCTGTGACCTGCTCCGGGACGGCCGCCCCGCCGACCTCGGGGTGGCCGCCACCAAGTCGAGCCCGGTCGACGTCGTCACCGAGATGGACATCGCGGCCGAGAAACTGATCACCGGCCTGATCGCCGACCGGCGCCCCGACGACGGCTTCCTCGGCGAGGAGGGCGCCGCCACGGAGGGCACCAGCGGCATCCGCTGGGTCATCGACCCGCTCGACGGCACCGTGAACTACCTCTACGGGCTGCCCAGCTGGGCCGTCTCCATCGCGGCCGAGCAGGACGGCGAGACCGTGGTGGGGGTCGTGGCCGCCCCGATGCGCGGGGAGACCTTCCGCGCGGTGCGCGGCCGGGGCGCCTGGGCCTCCGGTGCCTGGGCCGGTGAGCGCAAGCTGGCCTGCCGCGCCGACGCCCCGCTCGACCAGGCCCTGGTCTCCACCGGCTTCAACTACGTCGCCGACGTCCGCGCCCACCAGGCCGAGGTCGCCGGGCGGCTGATCCCGCTCGTCCGCGACATCCGGCGCGGCGGCTCGGCCGCGATCGACCTGTGCGACGTGGCCGCGGGCCGCCTCGACGGCTTCTACGAGCGGGGTCTGAACCCCTGGGACTACGCGGCCGGTGACCTGATCGCCCGGGAGGCGGGCGCGCTGACCGGTGGCCGCCCCCAGGAGCGCGTCTCCCGCGAGCTGACGATCGCCGCCACCCCCGGCGTCTTCGAGCCCCTCCAGCGCCTCCTGGAGGACTTCGGCGCCTGGCACGACGGGGTGTGACGCCTCGGCCGCCTGCGGGTGCCCGTCCCGGCACCGGCGCGGGCGCCCCGAAGGCGGACGAGCGAAGACGACGCGAACGGGACCCCGGCGCTGGATTCGCCGGGGTCCCGTCACGCGTGCAGGCTCATCAGACGCCGGACACGGCGACCTCCACACCGTGTTCGGCGGCGAGGCGGCGCAGGTCGTCGAGTTCGGCCAGCTCCACCTCGACGAGGAAGTCGTCGCCCTCGTCACGAGCCCGCGTCAGGTCGGACTCGGTCGCCTTTATGCGCTGCAGAAGTCCTGCGGTGAATGCGTCCATGCTGCGCCCCCTCGTCCTGGGTCGTGGGTCGGTGGCACGGGGGTGTGCCGTTGGGAAGGGGCGATCACGTCTCCATCAGGTGCCCAGCGCTGCCCTGCCGGGCGGCGACGGTGCCGGACACCCACGCCCACTCTGCGGAAGCGGATCGCGACGTACCGCATGGTGGTGCGGTACATGCAGAGCGTGATCGCGGGGTGTAAAGCCGTCCTCCCCCAGCTCCCCCTGCCGGAAACCTCAACCGCCCGAGAAAGTTCCGCATTCCCGTCCGCCGCCTGCCCCGCGCACCCGCTTCCCACACGCCCCTCACGGCCCCCGCTTCCCCGGCTTACAGCCGACTTACGGCCGAAAAGGGCAGGATGGAGGCAACACACCCATGAAGATCCCTGCCCGCGTGCGCCCGAGCGGCGCCGCGCGGGCGGCACAGGAAGGACAAGCGACGTGCGCGTACTCGTCGTCGAGGACGAGCAGCTGCTCGCCGATGCGGTGGCCACCGGACTGCGCCGGGAGGCCATGGCCGTCGACGTCGTGTACGACGGTGCGGCCGCCCTGGAACGCATCGGCGTCAACGACTACGACGTGGTCGTCCTCGACCGCGACCTCCCGCTCGTGCACGGCGACGACGTCTGCCGCAAGATCGTCGAGCTGGGCATGCCCACCCGCGTGCTGATGCTCACCGCCTCCGGTGACGTCAGCGACCGGGTGGAGGGCCTGGAGATCGGCGCCGACGACTATCTGCCCAAGCCCTTCGCGTTCAGCGAGCTGACGGCACGCGTGCGTGCCCTCGGCCGGCGCACCAGCGTGCCCCTGCCGCCCGTCCTGGAGCGCGCCGGGATCAAGCTCGACCCCAACCGCCGCGAGGTCTTCCGTGACGGCCGGGAGGTCCAGCTGGCACCCAAGGAGTTCGCCGTCCTGGAGGTCCTCATGCGCAGCGAGGGCGCGGTGGTCTCGGCCGAGCAGCTCCTGGAGAAGGCCTGGGACGAGAACACCGACCCGTTCACCAACGTGGTGCGCGTCACCGTGATGACCTTGCGCCGCAAGCTGGGCGAGCCCCCGGTGATCGTCACCGTGCCCGGCTCCGGCTACCGGATCTGATCGGCCGTGGCAGCGTCACCCGCGCCGCCCGAGGCGCCCCCGAAGCCCACCTGGGACCCGCGCAGGCCGGAACCGCCCTTCCCGTGGCTGCGCCCGACCATCCGGATACGGCTCACCCTGCTGTACGGCGGCATGTTCCTGATCGCCGGCATCCTGCTGCTGTCGATCATCTACCTGCTCGCGGCCAACGCGTTGAACGTCGGCAGTGAACTGCCGTTCAAGATCGTCTCGGGCCAGGTCTCCAGTCAGACCTGCAACTTCCCGAACCCGACGACGGCGGACGAGCTGAACCACGCCATGAACGAGTGTGCGAACCAGCAGCGCCAGCACGCTCTGGACGACCTGCTCAGCCGCTCGCTGCTCGCCCTGCTCGGCCTGGCCGTCATCGCCTTCGCCTTCGGCTACGCGATGGCCGGCCGGGTCCTGGCGCCGCTGGGCCGGATCACCCGCACCGCCCGCGCGGTGGCCGGCTCCGACCTGTCCCGGCGGATCGAGCTGGACGGCCCGGACGACGAGCTGAAGGAACTGGCGGACACCTTCGACGACATGCTGGAGCGGCTGCAGCGGGCCTTCACCGCCCAGCAGCGCTTCGTGGGCAACGCCTCGCACGAGCTGCGCACCCCGCTGGCGATCAACCGCACGCTGCTGGAGGTGCACCTGTCCGACCCGCACGCGCCCGTGGAGCTGCAGCAGCTCGGCAAGACCCTGCTGGCCACCAACGAGCGCAGCGAGCAACTGGTGGAGGGCCTGCTGCTGCTCGCCCGCAGCGACAACCAGATCGTCGAGCGCAAGCCGGTGGACCTGGCCGAGGTCGCCTCCCAGGCGATCGACCAGGTGCACGCGGAGGCGGAGGCCAAGGGCGTGCGGATCAGCGGCGAGCGCAAGCCCGCCGTCGTCCAGGGCAACGGCGTGCTGCTGGAGCGGATCGCCCTGAACCTGGTGCAGAACGCGGTGCGTTACAACATCCCGGAGGATGGCTGGGTGGAGGTCACGACGGACGTCGGGCACGGGCAGGCGGTCCTGGTCGTCACGAACACGGGACCCGTCGTCCCGGCGTACGAGATCGACAACCTCTTCGAGCCCTTCCGGCGGCTGCGTACCGAGCGCACCGGCAGCGACAAGGGTGTCGGCCTCGGGCTGTCCATCGTGCGGTCCGTGGCGCGGGCGCACGGCGGGCACATCGCGGCCCAGCCCCGTGAGGGGGGAGGGCTCGTGATGCGAGTCACCATGCCCGTCTGAGACCATGGCGGCAACACCATGAGGGTGTTCGCTCTACGCGGAATTTTCGGGGCCCCTTACCAACCTCTTCCTGTGTGATCGATCACATGGACTGATTTCCGGCCGTCTACGGTCTGTGATCATGGAGGGCGGCGAAAAGTCGGAAAAATCCGGGTTTTCAGGGGTCCTGATCACGGGAAGTACACGGTGAGACCGCTTTGAAGTGCACCATTCGAACCGTGTACGGTCCCCATCGCCATCCAAGCCGATCACTCTTGAGGAGTGCGGTTGGGTGTCGATTGAGTAACAGACCTTGATGTGAGGCAAAATCTCCGCCTCGGGTCGGGCACAAGTCCGGCCTCTCACGCGTTACGTGCGCTGGAGACACCCGCAGACACCCAGAGGGGGAGAGCGACATGGCAACCGATTACGACACTCCACGCAAGACCGACGACGACGTCGACTCGGACAGCCTTGAAGAGCTGAAGGCCAGGCGGAACGACAAGTCGACCTCCGCTGTGGACGTCGACGAGTTCGAGGCCGCCGAAGGCCTGGAGCTTCCCGGCGCGGACCTCTCCAATGAGGAGCTGGCCGTCCGGGTGCTGCCCAAGCAGCAGGACGAGTTCACCTGCATGAGCTGCTTCCTGGTGCACCACCGCAGTCAGCTGGCCCGCGAGAAGAACGGTCAGCCGATCTGCCGCGACTGCGACTGAGGCAGGGTCGGCCGTGACCGGCTCGACCCCTCCTTGGAAGCGCCGCTTCTCCCGCGGGGAAGCGGACCCGGAGCCGTCCGACGGCTCTCACGGCGCGCGTGACCACGAGCGAGGCCCATCCCGTCCGTCCGACCGGACAGATGCGACAGCATCCACGGGATCGGCCTCGCTCGCGCAGGTGTCAGGGCGTGGTGACCCTGCCGCCTCGGGGGCACGGCCCGCGCCCCTCGCCAGGCGCCGCGTCGCGGTGATCCGCGACCGGGCGGGCGAGGCCGCCAGGAACGGCGTCCGCAGGAGCGGCAGCCGGGCCAGGGCGGCACTCTCCCACCTGGCCGACCGGATCATCGACATCGCCCCCCGGATCCCGGTGCGCGACCTCGCCACGCTGCGCCGGCAGTTCCCGGGCCTGGGCCCCGAGGAGCTGGCGGACAGACTCGTCGCGGGCGCCGCTCACGGGACGTCCACCATCGGCGCCGGGATCGGCGCGGCGGCCATGCTGCCCGTACCGCCCGCGATGCCCACCGAACTGGCCGCGGAGATCACCGGCGTCGCGGCGGTCGAACTGAAACTGATCGCCGAACTCCACGAGGTCTACGGAGTGCGGCCCCCGGGCCACCTCAGAACGCGCAGCGCCGTGTACCTGTCCTCCTGGTCGGGGGAGCGCGGGATCGACGTGACCAAGCCGTCGACCGTCGACGCGGCCCTCGGCGGCCAGATGAAGCGCCGGCTGCGCCAGCAGATCATGAAACGCATGGTCCGGGACCTGCCGAACCTCATGCCCTTCCTGGTGGGCGCGGCCGTCGGAGCCGTCATCAACCGGCGCGACACCAGGAGACTCGCGGCCCGCGTCCGCGCCGATCTGCGCAAGATCCAGGTCCCCTGGGACGAACTGCCCGTCCTGCCGCCCCTGGAGACCCCCGAGGCGCCGCTCCCCATGGACGACGGCCCCGGGAAGCCCGCTTCCGGCGACGACGATCCCGGACGGCCCCGGTCCTGACGACGGCCCCTCTCAGGCCCCCGGAGCGCCCCGTCCCCCACCCCGGAGGGTTCCGAGGCGGCCGGCCCGGTGCGGCACGCACGGACGTCACGCGTTCGTTCCCGGCGAAGCCCGCACGGGGATCGCGCGGCCCCGCCCGGCGATGCCGGCCCCGGGGTCCCGCGGCCGGGCCCCGGCGGGGTCCGCAGGAGGCCTACGCGGCCGTGCCCGGGGAGGTCGCCGCCCGGGCCGCCCGCAGGGCCTCAGCCAGCCGCTCGGGCTCGCGCGTGGACAGGTACAGGTAGGGCGTCGGGTCCTCCGGGTCGGTGACCAGCACGCGCAGCGCGGTGGGGATGTAGGCGCGCAGCAGCAGGAACGCCCGGGTGTCGGCCTTGTAGGTGCGCCAGGCGCGCGCCTCCTCCGCGTCCAGGATCTCCGCGTCGCCCAGGGCCGCGACGGGCACGTTCGCCTCGCCCGCGATCAGCGAGCCGCCCACGACCCGGATGCGGACCGAACCGTAGGAGCTGGCCACGACGGCCGCGACCGCCGTGCCGCCGACCAGGCCGCCGAGCATCGGCAGGGTGCCGAAGGGGAACAGGATCAGGGCGCACGAGACACCGATCAGGAAGCTGATCAGCCACCAGGAGCGGGGCGCGGTGAGACGTTCTTCGTACGGCTGGGCGGGAAGCTGCATGAATCCAGCTTGGCACGGTGTCCGGACAACGCCGACGCGCGGGTAAGGTCTGCGCCTGTGAGTGGTAGTTCCGCAGCCCTTCAGCCTCCCGCCGACGCCCAGCGGCCCGTACGGCACCCCGACGCCCCCGCGCCCGGTGAACTCCTCGGCGCGCACTACGGCGGGTGTTTCGGGTGCGGCGGCGACCAGCCGCACGGACTGCATCTGCAGGCGCGGGCCGGGGAGGGCGTCCGCATCACCGCCGAGTTCACCGTGCAGCCCGCCCACCAGGGCGCGCCGGGCCTCGCGCACGGCGGCGTCCTCGCGACCGCCCTGGACGAGACCCTCGGCTCGCTGAACTGGCTGCTGCGGACGATCGCGGTCACCGGGCGCCTGGAGACCGACTTCGTGCGGCCCGTCCCGGTCGGTACGACGCTCCACCTGGAGGCCGAGGTCACGGCCGTGGCCGGCCGGAAGATCTACTCCACGGCCACCGGCCGCGTCGGCGGCCCCGACGGCCCGGTCGCCGTGCGCGCCGACGCGCTGTTCGTCGAGGTCAAGGTCGACCACTTCGTGCAGCACGGCCGCGACGAGGAGATCCGGGCCGCCATGAGCGACCCGGACCAGATCCGGCGGACCCGCGCCTTCGAGGTGAACCCGTGAGTTCCGCAGGCCGTCCGCCCCTGGACGTGATGATCCGCCGCGTCGATCCCGACGTACCGCTCCCCGGGTACGCGCTCCCGGGAGACGCGGGCGCGGACCTGCGCACCACCGTCGCCCGCACGCTCGCCCCCGGTGAACGCGCCGTTCTGCCCACAGGTGTGTCCATCGCGCTCCCCGAGGGGTACGCGGCCTTCGTGCACCCCCGGTCCGGCCTGGCCGCCCGGTGCGGTGTCGCCCTCGTGAATGCCCCGGGGACGGTTGATGCCGGGTACCGTGGGGAGATCAAGGTGATCGTGGTGAATCTCGACCCGCGCGAGTCCGTGCGGTTCGAGCGCTTCGACCGGATTGCCCAACTGGTCGTCCAGCAGGTCGAGAGGGTCCGCTTCCAGGAGGTCGCGGAACTTCCCGGCTCGGCGCGGGCCGAGGGGGGCTTCGGGTCCACCGGTGGCCATGCCGCGGTGGACGGTGAGAGCGGCACAAGCGGCCGGACCGCCATGAGCGGACCGGCGGGTGGGAATCGATACGCTTCGGTCGTATCCGACCGGGAAGGACAGTGACGTGTTCGGACGTCGCAAGAAGAAGGGTGCCGCCGAGGACGCGGCCGGCGAGGCCGAGCAGGTCGTCGACAGCGTCGACACCGAGGCGGACGAAGAGGAAGAGGGCGAGCGCGCGCGGGTGCGGCTCGAGCCCGAACCCCGGCCCGACGGGCCCTGGGACAGCACCGAGGTCGGCGACCCGAACGAGGGCCGCGTCGACCTGGGCGGCCTGTTCGTGCCGGGCGTGGACGGCATGGAGCTGCGGGTGGAGGTCGCGGGCGACGCGATCGTCGCGGCGACCGTCGTCCTGGGGGACAGCGCGGTCCAGCTGCAGGCCTTCGCCGCGCCCAAGCGCGAGGGCATCTGGGGCGAGGTCCGCGAGGAGATCGCGACCGGCATCACCCAGCAGGGCGGCATCGTCGACGAGGTCGAGGGACCGCTCGGCTGGGAACTGCGTGCCCAGGTGCCGGTGCAGCTGCCGGACGGCACGGGCGGCTTCCAGGTGGTCCGGTTCGTCGGTGTGGACGGCCCCCGCTGGTTCCTGCGCGGGGTCATCTCCGGCCAGGGAGCGGTGCAGCCGCAGGCGGCCGGACTGCTGGAGCAGATCTTCCGCGACACGGTCGTGGTCCGCGGCGAGGGCCCGATGGCGCCCCGCGACCCGATCGTGCTGAAGCTGCCCAACGACGCGCAGATGGTGCCCGAGGGCGTCCAGCAGGACGAGGGCCAGTCCCGCTTCTCCGGCGGCATGGGCCAGCTCCAGCGCGGCCCGGAGATCACCGAGGTCCGCTAGGCCGGTCCTGCCGGACCGGACCACCGCAGGACACCGAGGGCCGCACCCGCCAGGGGGCGGCCCTTTCCGCGCGCCCTCTCCGTGCCTTCTGCGCGTCCCCGCCGCCCCTGCGCCACCTTGCACACCACCTGGCCCACCGCCCTGTCTGCCCCGTCCGCCCCCCGTGCAACGAACGGAAACCAATCCCGGACGCCGTCCGTTGAGGGATTGATCGAACGGGCCGCCGCTCGTGATACTGGCGCACGGTCCACGGGGGAGCACGACGGGGAGGGCAGCACATGAGCCAGGTCGCCACCGACACGATGGTGCGTGTCGAGAACGTCCACAAGTCCTACGGGCAGGGCGCCGGCGCGGTGCACGCCCTGCGCGGGGTCTCCTTCGAGGTGCCGCGCGGTGAACTCGTCGCGCTCAAGGGCCGTTCCGGCTCGGGCAAGACCACCCTGCTCAACGTCGTGGGCGGCCTCGACGAGCCCGACGAGGGCCGGGTCGAGGTCGACGGCCGCGCCCTCTCGGAGCTGGGCGAGGAGGGCCTGCTCGCCCTGCGCCGGGACCGCGTCGGCTTCGTCTTCCAGTCCTTCGGCCTGATCCCCATCCTCACGGCCGCGGAGAACGTCGGGGTGCCGCTGCGCATGCGCCGCGCCGACCCCCGCGAGCGGGAGGAGCGCGTGGAACTGCTGCTCTCCCTGGTCGGCCTCGCCGACCACGCCAGGCAGCGGCCCGGCGAACTCTCCGGCGGCCAGCAGCAGCGCGTCGCCATCGCCCGCGCCCTCGCCAACGACCCCGCGCTCCTCATCGCCGACGAACCGACCGGCCAGCTCGACGCGGAGACCGGCCTCGCGGTGATGGAACTGCTGCGCGCCGTCGTCCACAGCCAGCGGGTCACCGCCCTGGTCGCCACCCACGACCTGACCCTCCTCGACCTAGCCGACCGCGTCCTGGAACTGCGCGACGGCGCAATAGTCGAGCACTGACGGACGGCGGCCCGCCCCCGGAAGCTCCCCGTTGCCGGACACCCCCCGTCCCGCCGCGGGACGCTCTCCGCCCCCGGCGGGCCGCGCCCCCGGCCCGCCTCGCCCTCGCCACGGCCGCCTGACCTGCCCCCTCCTTCCGCGTCAGAGTTGCGTCAAAGACCGGTCCGGGGTCCCACCCGGCCCCTTTTGCCCGGATCCCTGGCCGTAAGGTCGACGCTGCGTGCACAGGTGTGACGGGAAGACAATGAGGCCATGGGACGCGGCAAGCTCCGGATCTATCTCGGTGCGGCACCGGGAGTCGGCAAGACCTACGCGATGCTGTCCGAGGCGCACCGCCGTGTGGAGCGGGGCACCGACTGCGTCGTCGCATTCGTCGAGCACCACGACCGTCCGCGCACCGAGGTGATGCTGCACGGCCTGGAGCAGGTGGCGCGCCGGGAGCTGGCACACCGGGGGGCCGTCTTCACCGAGATGGACGTCGACGCGGTGCTGCGCCGTGCCCCCGCGGTCGCCCTCGTCGACGAACTCGCCCACACCAACGTCCCCGGCTCCCGCAACGCCAAGCGCTGGCAGGACGTGGAGGAACTGCTCGCCGCCGGCATCGACGTCGTCTCCACCGTCAACATCCAGCACCTGGAGTCACTCGGTGACGTCGTCGAGTCGATCACCGGCGTGCGGCAGCGGGAGACGGTGCCCGACGAGGTCGTACGCCGGGCCGACCAGATCGAACTGGTCGACATGTCGCCGGAGGCACTGCGCCGCCGCATGGCGCACGGCAACATCTACCAGCCGGACAAGGTCGACGCCGCCCTGTCCAACTACTTCCGGCCCGGCAACCTCACCGCGCTGCGTGAGCTGGCCCTGCTGTGGGTGGCCGACCGGGTCGACGAGTACCTGCAGCAGTACCGCAGCGAACACCGGGTGTCGAAGATCTGGGGCTCGCGCGAGCGCATCGTGGTGGGCCTGACCGGCGGACCGGAGGGACGCACCCTCATCCGCCGCGCGGCCCGGCTGGCCGAGAAGGGCGCCGGCGGCGAGGTCATGGCCGTCTACATCGCCCGCAGCGACGGGCTCACCGGTGCCTCACCGAAGGAGCTGACCGTCCAGCGCACCCTCGTGGAGGACCTGGGCGGCACCTTCCACCACGTCGTCGGCGACGACATACCGGCCGCCCTGCTCGACTTCGCGCGCGGCGTCAACGCCACCCAGATCGTGCTGGGCTCCTCGCGCCGCAAGACCTGGCAGTACGTCTTCGGGCCCGGCGTCGGCGCCACGGTGGCCCGCGAGTCCGGCCCCGACCTCGACGTGCACATCGTCACCCACGGCCAGATCGCCAAGGGGCGCGGACTGCCCGTGGCCCGGGGCGCGCGGCTCGGGCGGGCCCGGATCGCCTGGGGCTGGGTGGTGGCGCTCGCCGGTCCGGTGGTCCTCGCCGTGCTGCTCAACGGCGTCGACCTCGGCCTGGCCAACGACATGCTGCTGTTCCTCACCCTGACCGTGGCGGCGGCCCTGCTGGGCGGACTCCTGCCGGCGCTCGCGTCGGCGGCCGTCGGATCGTTCCTGCTGAACTACTACTACACACCGCCCCTGCACCGGCTGACCATCGCCGACCCCAAGAACATCGTCGCCATCGCGATCTTCGTCGGAGTCGCCGTCTCCGTGGCCTCCGTGGTCGACCTGGCGGCCCGCCGCACCCACCAGGCCGCCCGGCTGCGCGCCGAGGCGGAGATACTGTCCTTCCTCGCGGGCAGCGTCCTGCGCGGCGAGACCAGCCTGGAGGCCCTGCTGGAGCGCGTCCGCGAGACCTTCGGCATGGAATCGGTGGCACTCCTCGAACGGCAGAGCGACGTGGACCCGTGGACCTGCGCCGGCCGGGTCGGCACCGGGCGTCCGTCGCAGCGCCCGGAGGACGCGGACGTGGACATGCCCGTCGGCGACCACATGGCGCTGGCGCTGACCGGACGCGTCCTGCCCGCCTCCGACCGCCGGGTGCTGGCCGCCTTCGCCGCCCAGGCCGCCGTCGTCCTGGACCGCCGCCGCCTCCAGGAGGAGGCCGACCGGGCGCGTGCCCTGGCCGAGGGCAACCGCATCCGCACCGCGCTGCTCGCCGCCGTCAGCCACGACCTGCGCACCCCCCTCGCCGGCATCAAGGCCGCCGTCTCCTCGCTGCGCTCCGAGGACGTCGAGTGGTCCGAGGAGGACCGCGCCGAACTGCTGGAGGGCATCGAGGAGGGCTCCGACCGGCTGGACCACCTCGTCGGCAACCTGCTGGACATGTCCCGCCTGCAGACCGGCACCGTCACGCCGCTGATCCGCGAGATCGACCTCGACGAGGTCGTGCCGATGGCGCTGGGCGGGGTGCCCGAGGACAGCGTGCACCTCGACGTGCCCGAGAGCCTGCCGATGGTCGCCGTGGACGCCGGCCTGCTGGAGCGCGCGATGGCCAACATCGTCGAGAACGCCGTGAAGTACAGCCCGGCCCGCGAAGTCGTCCTGGTGTCGGCCAGCGCCATCGCCGACCGCGTCGAGGTCCGCGTCGTCGACCGCGGCCCCGGGGTGCCGGACGAGGCCAAGGGCCGCATCTTCGAACCCTTCCAGCGCTACGGCGACGCCCCGCGCGGCGCGGGCGTCGGTCTCGGCCTCGCGGTGGCTCGCGGCTTCGCGGAGGCGATGGGCGGCACTCTCGGTGCCGAGGACACGCCCGGCGGCGGCCTCACGATGGTGCTCAGCCTCCGCGCGGCCGCACGGGCAGGGGAACCGCCCGCGCCGGCCGGGGAGACGGGCGGAGCGGCCGAGGAGACGGCCGGAGCGGCCGAGGAGCGGTCCGCGCCGGCCGGGAAGGCGGCCGGAGCGGCCGAGGAGCAGGCCGGGCCCCGCAGACCGAGCCCCGTACCCCCAGAAAGGCAGGTTTCATGACCAGGGTGCTGGTGGTCGACGACGAGCCGCAGATCGTGCGCGCCCTCGTGATCAACCTCAAGGCACGCAAGTACGAGGTCGACGCCGCGTCCGACGGCCGCAGCGCCCTCGACCTCGCCGCCTCCCGCCACCCCGACGTCGTCGTCCTCGATCTCGGCCTGCCCGACATGGACGGTGTCGAGGTCATCAGGGGCCTGCGCGGCTGGACGCGGGTGCCGATCCTGGTGCTGTCCGCCCGGCACTCCTCCGACGAGAAGGTCGAGGCCCTGGACGCGGGCGCCGACGACTACGTCACCAAGCCCTTCGGCATGGACGAGCTGCTGGCCCGGCTGCGCGCCGCCGTCCGCCGCGCCGAGCCCGTCGGCGGCGGCGAGGACGGCCTGACGACGGTGGAGACCGCGCAGTTCACCGTCGACCTCGCCGCGAGGAAGGTCAACCGGGGCGGCAAGGACGTACGGCTGACCCCGACCGAGTGGCACCTGCTGGAGGTGCTGGTGCGCAACACCGGCCGCCTGGTCAGCCAGAAGCAGCTGCTCCAGGAGGTGTGGGGGCCCTCGTACGGCACGGAGACGAACTACCTGCGCGTCTACATGGCACAGCTGCGCCGCAAGCTGGAGGCCGACCCGTCGCACCCCGAGCACTTCGTCACCGAGCCGGGGATGGGCTACCGCTTCGAGAAGTGAGAACGGCTGGGGTGAGGAAGGCCGGGGTGAGCGCGGTTACGGTCCTGCCGCCCCACCCCGGTACCCTTCAGACATGAGTGCTGTTCCTCGCCCCGAGAAGCCGACGGGCCGGTTCCGGCGCATGCTCGACCGGCTCTCCTCCTCGCAGGAGGACCTGGAGTCGGAGGAGCTGCGCGAGGACACCGAGACCGCGGGGTGCACCCGGATCGGTGACTGCCACGACCGGCAGATCGTCACCGTTACTGGTACCTTGCGCACGGTCACCCTGCGTCCGCGCGCCGGGGTCCCGGCCCTGGAGGCGGAGCTGTTCGACGGCTCCGCGGCCCTGGACGTGGTGTGGCTCGGCAGGCGTTCCATCGTGGGTATAGAACCGGGGCGCAAGCTGATCGCATCGGGCCGGATCTCCATGAGCCGGGGCCGCCGGGTGCTGTTCAACCCCAAGTACGAACTGCGACCCCTCGGACGGGAGTAGCCCGTGACGTCACTCGACAAGCCGACCGAAGAGACGACCGCCGACGACGGGGCCAGGGCGGTGACGGAGGCCGCGCTTTTCGAGGCGTTCGGCGGAGTCCGGGGCATGGTCGAGACCGTGCTCCCCGGCCTGCTCTTCGTCAGCATCTTCACGGTCAACAAGGACCTGCACTGGTCGGCGATCGCCGCTCTGGCGGTCTCCGTGGTGCTGGTCGCGGTCCGGCTGGTGATGCGGGACACCGTCAAGCACGCCTTCAGCGGCGTCTTCGGCGTCGCCTTCGGCGTGGTCTTCGCGATGATGACCGGCAACGCCAAGGACTTCTACCTGCCGGGCATGCTCTACACCCTGGGCCTGAGCCTGGCCTACATCGTCACGGCGCTCGCCGGGGTCCCGCTGATCGGCCTCATCCTCGGCCCGGTCTTCAAGGAGAATCTCTCCTGGCGCACCCGCAACCCGGGCCGCAAGAAGGCGTACACCAAGGCCAGCTGGGCCTGGGGCCTGATCCTGCTCGCCAAGTGCGCGATCCTCTTCCCCCTGTACTGGTGGGCGAACACCGCGCAGCTCGGCTGGGTCCTGGTCGCCCTGAAGATCCCGCCCTTCCTGCTGGCGGTCTACCTCACCTGGGTGTTCCTGGCCAAGGCGCCCGCGCCCATCGACGTGTTCGCGGAGATGGAGGCGGAGGAGAAGGCCGAGGAGGAGCGGAAGGCCGCCCTGGCGGCCGAGCGTGGCGACGCCCCCGACGGCACCCCCTCGGCCGGCCCGGCGGCCGGCCGTCACCGCCGCGAGGCGTAGCCGGCCCCCGCACACGGCGACGAGGGGCACCCGGAGATCTCCGGGCGCCCCTCGTCGCCGTGTGCGGGGCGGCTGACCGCGGCGGGCTCAGCCCTCCGCGTCCTCCCGCCGCACCGACAGCAGGTCCTCCAACTGCTCCTCGCGGGCCTGCGCGGCCACGAACAGCAGTTCGTCGCCCGCCTCCAGCGAGTCCTCCTGCGACGGGGTGAGCACCCGGGCGCCGCGGATGATCGTGACCAGGGACGTGTCCTCGGGCCACTGCACGTCACCGACCTGCGTGCCGGCCAGCGCCGACTCCTCCGGCAGGGTCAGCTCGACCAGGTTGGCGTCGCCGTGGCTGAAGCGCAGCAGGCGCACCAGGTCGCCGACGCTCACCGCCTCCTCGACCAGCGCCGACATCAGCCGCGGCGTGGACACCGCGACGTCCACGCCCCACGCCTCGTTGAACAGCCACTCGTTCTTCGGGTTGTTCACCCGGGCCACGACGCGCGGCACGCCGTACTCCGTCTTCGCCAGCAGCGAGACGACCAGGTTCACCTTGTCGTCACCCGTCGCGGCGATCACCACGTTGCAGCGCTGCAGCGCCGCCTCGTCCAGGGACGTGATCTCGCAGGCGTCGGCGAGCAGCCACTCGGCCTGCGGGACGCGCTCGACCGAGATGGCGGTCGGCGCCTTGTCGACGAGAAGGACCTCGTGGCCGTTCTCCAGCAGCTCGCCCGCGATCGAGCGACCGACCGCGCCGGCACCGGCAATGGCGACCCTCATCAGTGACCGCTCTCCTCTTCGGGGCCCTCGGCGAACGCCGCCTCGACCTTGTCCACGTCGTCCGTCCGCATCATCACGTGCACGAGGTCGCCCTCCTGGAGCACGGTCTGCGAGGTGGGCAGCATCGCCTCACCGAGGCGGGTCAGGAACGCCACCCGGACGCCGGTCTCCTCCTGGAGCCTGCTGATCTTGTGGCCGACCCACTTCGGCGACGCGTGCACCTCGGCGAGCTGGACCCCGCCGGTGGGGTCGCGCCACAGCGGTTCCGCTCCGGAGGGCAGCAGCCGGCGCAGCATCTGGTCGGCCGTCCAGCGGACCGTGGCCACCGTCGGGATGCCCAGCCGCTGGTAGACCTCGGCGCGGCGCGGGTCGTAGATACGGGCCGCGACGTTCTGCACACCGAACATCTCACGGGCCACCCGCGCAGCGATGATGTTCGAGTTGTCGCCGCTGGAGACGGCCGCGAAGGCCCCGGCCTCCTCGATGCCCGCCTCGCGCAGGGTGTCCTGGTCGAAGCCGATCCCGGTGACCCGGCGGCCGCCGAACCCGGGCCCCAGCCGACGGAAGGCGGTGGGGTCCTGGTCGATCACGGCGACCGTGTGCCCCTGTTGCTCCAGGGTCTGGGCGAGAGCGGAGCCCACTCTCCCGCAGCCCATGATGACGATGTGCACGACCGTCCTTCCGGTGTCAACAGCTACTGCTCAGCCCCATCAGGGTCTCAGACAGAGGGACAAGCTACACATGCGCGGCCGGAGGCGGGCACCCCCCCTGCCGCATACCGGACGGACGGCCGGACCG
Source organism: Streptomyces sp. Xyl84 (assembly GCF_059731885.1). NCBI lineage: Bacteria > Bacillati > Actinomycetota > Actinomycetes > Kitasatosporales > Streptomycetaceae > Streptomyces > Streptomyces sp. Xyl84. Next base: position 1,820,136 of record NZ_AP029182.1, on the reverse strand, counting down.
AACGCCTCGGAGCCGCGAACAGACTGCGCGCCCGGCTCGCGACGCCTGGCGCCCCTTTCGTTCGCGGCTCTTATTCCACTTCCGAGGGCCCGCGCCGAGTGATGCTGCGCACGCTGCACACGGTCAGGAATCCGAGGCCGAGCAGCGTCACGGCGGCGCCGATCAGCTCCGCGGTCGGGGGCATGGGACCTCCGGGGTTCGGCGACGGGCGGGGAACGGGCGCGGAACAGACGGGGGAGCGGGCGGGGAAGCGGCCGAGTCCAGACATCTAGGCACAGCCACGCGCCCACCTGCGGAATCCGTGGCGCCGGCCGCCCCCGATTTCACTCGTGAGGCAGATCTCGGGTGGCAGGTGGGCGAGCCCCAGTTCGAAGCCCTACGATCCTCTGTTGTGTCCAAACTGACCGACGTGCCCAAACGCATTCTGATCGGGCGCGCACTGCGCAGCGACCGGCTGGGGGAGACCCTTCTGCCGAAGCGCATCGCACTCCCCGTCTTCGCCTCCGACCCGCTGTCCTCCGTGGCGTACGCACCCGGCGAGGTGCTGCTGGTCCTGTCCATCGCGGGCGTGTCGGCCTACCACTTCAGCCCCTGGATCGCGGTCGCGGTCGTCGTGCTGATGTTCACGGTCGTCGCCTCGTACCGGCAGAACGTGCACGCCTACCCGAGCGGCGGCGGCGACTACGAGGTGGCCACGACCAACCTCGGCGCCAAGGCGGGGCTGACGGTGGCCAGCGCACTGCTCGTCGACTACGTCATGACCGTCGCCGTCTCGATCTCCTCCGGCATCGAGAACCTCGGCTCCGCGATCCCGTTCGTCGTCGAGCACAAGGTGCTCTGCGCGGTCGTGGTGATCGTGCTCCTGACCCTGATGAACCTGCGCGGCGTGAAGGAGTCGGGCACGCTGTTCGCGATCCCGACGTACGTCTTCGTCGCCGGCGTCTTCATCATGATCCTCTGGGGGGCGTTCCGCGGGCTGGCCCTCGGGGACACCATGCGGGCACCCACGGCCGACTACCACATCAAGGCCGAGCACCAGGGCCTCGCGGGCTTCGCGCTCGTCTTCCTGCTGCTGCGCGCCTTCTCCTCCGGCTGTGCCGCCCTCACCGGCGTCGAGGCGATCTCCAACGGCGTCCCGGCCTTCCGCAAGCCCAAGTCGAAGAACGCGGCCACCACCCTGGCGGCGATGGGCCTGCTGGCCGTGACCATGTTCTGCGGCATCATCGGCCTCGCCATGACGACCAAGGTCCACATGGCCGAGAACCCGGCCACCGACCTCCTGCACAACGGCAGCCCGCTCGGCTCCGGCTACGTGCAGAACCCGGTGATCTCCCAGGTCGCCGAGGCCGTCTTCGGCAAGGGCAGCTTCCTGTTCGTGGTCCTGGCCGCCGCCACCGCCCTGGTCCTCTTCCTCGCGGCCAACACGGCGTACAACGGCTTCCCGCTCCTCGGCTCGATCCTCGCCCAGGACCGCTACCTGCCCCGCCAGCTGCACACCCGCGGCGACCGCCTCGCCTTCTCCAACGGCATCGTCCTGCTCGCGGGCGCGGCGACCCTGCTGGTCGTCGTCTACGGCGCCGACTCCACCCGGCTGATCCAGCTGTACATCGTCGGTGTGTTCGTCTCCTTCACGCTCAGCCAGATCGGCATGGTGCGGCACTGGAACCGCCACCTGGCCACCGAACGGGACGCGGCCAAGCGGCGCCACATGATCCGCTCGCGCGCCATCAACGCCTTCGGCGCGTTCCTCACCGGCCTGGTGCTGGTCGTCGTCCTGCTCACCAAGTTCACGCACGGCGCGTGGGTCGCCCTGCTCGGCATGTGCATCTTCTTCGCGACGATGACGGCGATCCGCAAGCACTACGACCGGGTCGCCGAGGAGATCGCCGCACCCGAGGAACCGGCCGACGACCTCGTCCGCCCCTCCCGGATCCACTCCGTGGTCCTCATCTCCAAGATCCACCGGCCCACCCTGCGCGCCCTGGCCTACGCCAAGCTGATGCGCTCGGACAGCCTGGAGGCACTCACCGTCAACGTCGACCCGGCGGAGACGAAGGTGCTGCGGGAGGAGTGGGAGCGGCGCGGCATCGACGTACCGCTGAAGGTGCTGGACTCGCCGTACCGCGAGGTGACCCGCCCGGTCATCGAGTACGTCAAGAGCCTGCGCAAGGAGTCCCCGCGCGACGCGGTCTCGGTGATCATCCCCGAGTACGTCGTCGGCCACTGGTACGAGCACCTGCTGCACAACCAGAGCGCGCTGCGCCTGAAGGGCCGGCTGCTGTTCACGCCGGGCGTCATGGTCACCTCGGTGCCCTACCAGCTCGCCTCCTCCGAGGCGGCGAAGCTGCGGGCCCGCAGGCGCCAGGAGTGGAGCGCGCCCGGCGCGGTGCGGCGCGGACCGGCGCAGGTGCGCAAGGAGCCGAAGGAGCCGTCGGCGCCCCAGGCCTGAGCCCCGGCTCCGTGGCCTGGTGGTGAACGGCCGGACGACACCCACGTAGACTGGTGGGCTGTTGTCCGGCCGTTCCCGCTTTCCCGATCTGGAGTCACCCACCATGCAGGCAGAACCCAAGAACGCCCAGGTGGGACCGGAACCGGCGGACCGGCCGAAGTCGCTGGTGGGCGAGGAGTACGAGGTCGAGATCGGCCCGGTCGCCCACGGCGGACACTGCATCGCCCGCACCGCCGAGGGCCAGGTCCTCTTCGTGCGCCATGCGCTGCCCGGCGAGCGGGTCGTCGCCCGGGTGACGGAGGGCGAGGAGGGCGCCCGCTTCCTGCGCGCGGACGCGGTACGGATCCTGGAGGCGTCCAAGGACCGCATCGAGGCCCCCTGCCCCTACGCCGGCCCCGGCCGCTGCGGCGGCTGCGACTGGCAGCACGCCAAGCCCGGCGCCCAGCGCCGCCTCAAGGGCGAGGTCGTCGCCGAGCAGCTGGAGCGGCTCGCGGGCCTCACGCCCGAGGAGGCCGGCTGGGACGGCACAGTGATGCCCGCCGAGGGCGACAAGCTGCCCGCGGGCGAGGTGCCGCAGTGGCGCACCCGCGTCCAGTACGCCGTCGACGCCGAGGGCCACGCGGGTCTGCGCCGGCACCGCTCGCACGAGGTCGAGCGCATCGACCACTGCATGATCGCGGCACAGGGCGTCAGCGAACTGGGCATCGAGCGGCGCGACTGGACGGGCATGGAGTCGGTCGAGGCGATCGCGGCGACCGGCTCCCAGGACCGCCAGGTCGTCCTGACCCCGCGCCCGGGCGCCCGCCTCCCGCTGGTCGAACTGGACAAGCCGGTCTCCGTCCTGCGGGTCGACGAGAAGACCGGCGGCGTCCACCGCGTCCACGGCCGCCCCTTCGTCCGCGAACGCGCCGACGGCCGCACCCACCGGGTCGGCGGCTCCGGCTTCTGGCAGGTCCACCCCAAGGCGGCCGACACCCTGGTCACCGCCGTCATGCAGGGCCTGCTCCCGCGCAAGGGCGAGATGGCCCTCGACCTGTACTGCGGCGTCGGCCTCTTCGCCGGAGCCCTCGCCGACCGCCTCGGCGACCAGGGCGCCGTGCTCGGCATCGAGTCCGGCAAGCGCGCCGTCGAGGACGCCCGCCACAACCTCGCCGGCTTCCCCCGCGTCCGCATCGAACAGGGCAAGGTCGAAGCCGTCCTCCCGCGCACCGGCATCACCGAGGTCGACCTCATCGTCCTCGACCCGCCCCGCGCGGGCGCCGGCCGCAAGACGGTCGCCCACCTCTCCTCCCTGGGCGCCCGCCGCATCGCCTACGTCGCCTGCGACCCGGCCGCACTCGCCCGCGACCTGGGGTACTTCCGGGAGGGCGGCTACCGGGTGCGGACGCTTCGGGTGTTCGATCTGTTTCCGATGACGCATCATGTGGAGTGCGTGGCGATTCTGGAGCCGGTGAAGAAGGACGCCTGACCTGGGGTTTTGCGGGTGCGCGGTATGTGCCGTGTGGGCGTTACGGGCGATATCTTGACGCTGAGATGACGCTCGTGACGCTCGTTCTGATGAGGCGTCAGTCGATTGTCGGGGAGGGCCGGTCCGCGGCGCGCACCGATGAACAGACGCGCTGTGGTGAAGGTGACGGAGCACGGCGAGCGAGGCTCGTCGGCTCCGTTTCGCTCTTGTGCGCTTGATGAGGAAGCGTTGCCGACCATTGCCTGAGAAGGCAGTGCCTATCGCCTCGACGCGCGGCTAATATCCAGCTCTCAGGTACCGGCATGCGTCCGGCCTCTGGCCTGCTACACGTCTGAAGGAGATCGGAAGCCCGGTGAGCAGTGCTCGTTCTGGTGGGCGGGTGCTGGCTGCCCACCCCGGTGACCCCAAGCGCGTCGGCCCCTATCGGATCATCGGACGCCTCGGCTCAGGGGGCATGGGCACGGTGTTCGCCGGCCTCGACGCCGCCGGGCTACGGGTCGCGGTCAAGGTGGTTCACCCTGCTCAGGCGGACGACGCGGAGTTCCGGGCGCGCTTCCGCCGAGAAGTGCAGCTCTCCGCTCGTGTCCAGGGCCCGTGCCTCATACCCCTGATCGCTGCTGACGCCGAAGCACCGTCACCGTGGCTGGCCACTGCCTATGCCCCGGGGCTCACTCTCGATCGGTACATCGCCGCGCACGGGCCGCTGGCCAGTGGAACCCTCTACGCCTTTGCTGCGGGCACAGCCCAGGCCCTCGCGGCCATTCACGCGGCGGGTGTCGTCCACCGGGACGTCAAGCCGCAGAACGTCATCCTGACCCCGGTCGGTCCCCGAGTCCTGGACTTCGGCATCGCCCATGCCGCCGACGGCACATCCGTGACGCGCACCGGCATTCTGACCGGAACCCCAGGATGGATCAGCCCTGAGCACTACCGCACCGGTACGACGGGTCCCGAGGGCGACATGTTTGTCTGGGGCGCCCTCATAGCCTTCGCAGCCACCGGTCGCGTGCCCTTCGGCGGGGGAGCCCCCGACGCGGTCGCCTACCGGGTCATGTCCGAGAATCCTGATCTGCGTGGCCTTCCCGGCGAACTCCACGCCGTCGTGAGCAGCGCTCTCGCCAAGGAGCCGGGGGACCGAGTCACTGCGTGGGACGCCGCCGAGACATGCGTCGCCCTCCTCGCAGCACAGGCCACACAGGTCGCGCCGCCCGGTGTGGAACCGACACTGGTGGGCGATCTCGTCGCTGCCCAGTGGGCCGTCCCCACTCTGGACGACCCGAACTGGAGACGTCCTGCCCGTTCCAGCAGACGACTCGTCGGCATCGCGGCGGTGGTGGGCACTGTCATAGGCAGCCTGGCGGGTGGAGCGCTGGCCCTGCAGCCCGACAAGACGGAGACGGCTTCGACGAGTTCCCGCCCTCCCGCCAGCGCATCCCCCAGCAAGACCGCCACCATGCCGGCTTCCGCTTCACCCGCAGCAAGCTCCCAGGCTGTGGTGGAAGCCGCGTCATCCCCTACTCCTGCGAACGCGGACGAGGCGACGATCGCCACGTGGCGTGCGACTCGTCGAGCCAAGGGGGAGGCGGAGATCGAGACCGAGGCCGCACTCGGACACGACCTCAGCTACGGCATGGGCGAGGAGTACAACTACAGCGGTCAGTACGACGTGGGCTACGCCCCGGCCCGGAGAGAGCTCTACATATCCATCAGCGGTCCGGCCATGGAGTCACGCGTCGTGCAGGGAGTGGCCAAGAACGCCTGCCTCACCTTGCGCATGATGGCGGGCATCTACAAGTCCCTTCCGTACGACGAGTACGTCCTGGTCGACAACACCACGTCCACGGCGCCGGCGATCGTGTGGGAGGACGACTTCCGCGCCAACACCGGCTGCATCACGCAGACCATCGACCGCACTGCCGCCGACCCCGGGCAGGAGCCGAGCTGGCACCCCACCGAAGAAGGACTGGCCGCGGCCCAGATCCCCAGCATCGACAAGCGTGAAATCAGGGTGGCCACCGAGGCGGTCCATCAGCTCTTTGTCGACTGGAACGCCAACTCCCGGCTATTCGAGGACCCCCGCTACCTCAGCGACGAGAACACCAGCATCGGCTTCGCTCCGCATGAAGGCGTGATGTACGTGTGGGCCACGAAGCCTGAGTGGGACCAGAGCACGCGAGAGGAGTGGGCAGAGGCCGCCGCGGGCGTGGCCTGCCAGACAGTTCTCGCGGAATCTCGCGCGGGGCAGGGATGGGGCTACGCACAGTACGCTGTGGCGGTCCTTGACGGCGCTGGAGATACCGAGTTCCTTCGCTGGGGCACGGCCGGCAGCTGCACAAGCTGACCTCCCCTCGGCCCTCCATGGTTGCGTCCGGTCGAGGCCAGCCGAACGCAGGACCTTGGGCCTGCCAGCCCAGCGAGTGCACCCCGCTGGGCTGGCATTGAGGTTTGGTGAGGTTCCAACTGGGGCCTTAGACCGTGTCCTATGTGGTGAGGCGGACGAGTCGCTTGTAGCAGCAGATGGCTGAGGCGAGGCCGAGAAAGGCCAGGTAGTTGCGGGGGTAGCGTTCGTAGCGGTGGTTGAGCCGGCGGTAGCCCGTCAGCCAGGACATCGTGCGCTCGATCACCCACCTGCGTCGCCCGAGCCGTTCACTGGACTCCACGCCCTTGCGTGCGATGCGGACTCCTATACGCCTTCCGCGGAGCCATCTCCGCAGCTCAGGTATGTCGTAGGCCTTGTCGGCATGCAGACGCTGGGGTTTGAAGTGACGTCCGCGATGGGGGTCGTGTCTCGTTTGGTGACCGAGCACCATGGGCTTCAGTGCCTGGCTGTCGTGGGTGTTGGCGGCCGAGAGGCCGACGAGGAGGGGCAGTCCGTTCGCGTCCGACAGGACGTGCATCTTGGAACCCGCTTTGCCGCGGTCCACGGGGCTCGGACCTGTGAGTTCGCCCCCTTTTTCGCCCGGACGTGGGCGGAGTCGAGAACGGCACAGGACAGGTCCAGCAGGCCGGCGTCGTCGAGGCGGTGCAGGATCTCCTCGTGCAGTCGGCCCCACACCCCGGCCCGCGACCAGATCAGGAATCGGCGATGAGCGGTGGACTTCGAGACCCCGAAGCAGGGCGGCAGGGCCCGCCAGGCACAACCGCTGACCAGGACGTAGATGATCGCGGCGAACAGAGTCTCATCAGGTGTGTCCGGCGTTCCGCCGCCCTGCGGCCGCACCCGAGAGGGCGGGATCAGCGGCTTCGCGATCTCCCACAGCCCGTCCGGAACAATCCAACTCCACGTACCCCGCCCCATGACGACCTCAACGACCGCCTCACCACATAGGACACGGTCTAAACGCCTTTGGCGTGTCGCGCAGCTTCGCTGCCGAGTGCTTAGAAGGCACTTGATGGGTGAGGGAGTGGGATGGCTCTGACCTGCACGGACGCTCCGTGTGGCCCAAGGGCGACGAAAATTTCGACTGTTTTCGGGACGACGGCAAGGGGGCCCTAGAGGCGATCGCGTCCGGCCTCAGCTGCCCGCTGTGCTGGGATGCTCGGGGATTGTGCGGGGCTATCTGGGTGTTGCTCGGCATCTTGTTGTGCCGGTCCCGCAGTGCCAGCGGAGGGCCGCCGTGAAGTCTCCAATAGACGCGTCAGAATCGAATGCAACTTGGCGGATGGCTGCGTACTCGGAAAATTTGTAGATCAGACGGGACACGGTTGAATCGGTAGTCGCGCGAGTATCATGTTCTTATGAGTCGCTGTACAGCCCCAGTTCGGGGTCATCAGACCGCTAGCGGACGTGCGGCGTGCCCTGCGTGTAGCAGTGGCGGCTACGGGTACTCGTCGCCGCGGTCCTACTACTCGCCGCCGGCCTACACTCCGCGGAGCGGTGGCGGGGGTGGTGCGATCAGTAGCAGCAGCTCCGGTAGCAGGAAAACGCGGGCTCCGTGGTCACCAAGCACCTCCTCCGTGATTTACACGCCTGGCGAGGTAAAGGATCTGGCCCCTGTACGCGATGCCGCCGTGTTGCGCGCGCATCAACAGCCTGACCTTCGCGATGTTTTCCTCTGCCACGCGTGGGATGATCGGCGTGGTGCTGCCACGGATCTGTGCAACCTGCTGGAAGCGGAGGGTGTGTCAGTCTGGTTCAGTGAGAAGGACATCGCGCTCGGCCTACCCTTTATGCGAGAAATCGACAAAGGGTTGGCGAGGTCGCGTACGGGTCTCGTCCTTGTGACCCCTGCGCTACTGACGCGACTGCAGCGTGGTGGCGTCTCCGACAAGGAACTATCGGAGCTTCTTGCGCGTAACGTACTGCTCCCTGTCATGCATGAGACGACCTACGGCGAACTCCGGAACGTCAGCCCTCTACTTGCATCCCGAAACGGGTTGGACACGGCTGAGGATTCTATGGCAGTAGTTGCCATGAAGATCGCAGAGTTGGTGGCCGTTGAGGACGACCAGATGCCGGCGACCTAACTGATTGTTTCAGAGTGGGTTGAGCTGAGGGTCTCATGTTTGACGCCCTTGGCTGGCAGGGTGTCCAAGGGCCTGCGGATCTTGTTCCTGACGAGCTGTAGGACGGGCGACCAGCTGCTGTCGCCCGCCTCCGAAGGGTGCCATCGCCACCGGGAGTCGGCTGCGCGTTCCCGGAAACAGCACTAGCGTTTCGTCCCCGTCACCAGCCGCGTACGGGACGGGGAGCTCAGCGTGTCGACCCGTGCCTCCACCACCGCGAGCCGGCGCGCCGCCTCCGTGTGGAACATCCGGCGCTGTCGCCGCTGGTAGCGGTACGCGCACTCCATGGTCGTCCAGGACAGCCCGAAGCCCACGGCTCCGGCGGCCACGGGGGCTGCGTGCAGCCGCGCCCAGTCCCAGCCTTCGAGTCCGCCTCCGAGGGGGAGGGTCCAGGCGAGCGTGAGGGCGACGGTGAGCGCCAGCCAGAGGACGTACCCGCTGAATACCCAGGGCTGCGCCTCGCGCAGCCACAGCAACCGTCCGCGTTCCGCCGCCCGTCCCTGAGCCGCCACCGCTTCCGCAAGTTCTCCGAGCGCGAACCGTGCCTGGTCCCGCTGCTCTCGCCGGATCGGCGCGTTCCACCCTTGCGTACGCACGTCGAGGCGGGTGATCTCCCGCCGTACCACCGCCACCGGAGCCGCCGCGGGCATCGCCTCCGGCCACCGCACCCACCGTTCGCGGTCCTTTTTGAGGGAGCGCACGAAGCGGGCTGCCATCGGGCCGACAGCGATGCACGTGCCCAGCATCAGTACGACGGCGAAGCCGGGACTCCGCCCCCACGCTTGGATCACGACGACCGCCGCGAACAACAGGAGGAAGACCGGCACCGGATAGGTCGCCCGGAGGTAGTTCTCCTGTGTGGCGTCCTGCAGGTCACGTTCCCACGCCTGGACGGGGCGGCGCACGGGGCCGCAGGACAGCAGCACGGCGCCCAGGACGAGGCCCATCAGCCCGAGGGACGCGAGGGCCAGCAGCAGGGCGGCCGGATCGTCGCCCGGTTCCGGGGTCGGCCCTCCGGCCGTCGCGGCCCACGGTACGAGGACGCAGAGCGCGGCGGCGAGGAGGCCGGTGGCCCAGCCGAGCAGCCGGCCGGGCCGTCGTGGCGGTCGTTCTTCGGAGGGGATCGGCACCCACTCCGGTGCTACCAGGGTCTCCAGCGTGGCGACCAACTCCTCTACGGCTTCGTCCCAGCCGTCCGCAGTGATGCGATGTGCCTGTCGCAGGGATAGATCGCGGATCGACGCGGGAAGTAGCTCGGGTGACGGCGGCTCCGCGGCGTCGAGGAGCAGGGGGATCACGGTCTTCCCGGCGGCGAGCGCCAGCTCGATCTCGTGCCGCACCCAGTCGCCCGCGCGGTCGAGGCATCGCTGGCCGGACGGGTCCCGTGCTTCCAGCCAGTCCTCTGGGATGGTGACGAGCAGAACCTCGCATTCGTGCACGCGGCGTCTGAGGTCGTCCGGGTAGCGGTTGCCCGGCAGCATCGACGACGTGTCGAGGAAGACCTGAGCGTCGCCGAAGTGGCGGCCGAGCCGTTCACGCAGTCGGTGCACCGCAGGTGTGGCGCGTGGGCTTCTGCGGTAGTTGATGAAGACGCCTCCCACGGCGGTGTCGCCCCTTCTCGTTCGTTCCTACTGCCAGGGTGGTAATGGGGGATTGCTCCGAAGAACTCCGGACCTCGAAGGAGAACGTCCATGCAACCGTGCCCGTTCTGTTCCATCGCGGTCGGCCGTGGACCGGCACGAATGATCTTTGAGGACAACCATGCCGTGGCGTTCTTCCCGATGGTCCCGGCGACCCTCGGCCACACACTTGTGGTACCCCGGACTCATGCGCCGGATCTCTGGGCCATGGCGTCGACGGAGGCAGAACGACTGCTCGCGACCGCACTCTGCGTCGGAGCCGCCTTGCGCGACCATCTCGCCCCCGAGGGCATGAACGTCATCCATTCCGCCGGATCCGCCGCCACTCAGACCGTGTTCCATGCCCATGTCCATCTCGTTCCACGGTGGCGGGGTGACGCCATGGGGCCTCTCTGGCCGGGAGACGGAGAAGGTGTGCGGCACGCGGCCGTGCTCGACGGACTGGCCGATGAGATGGCCGCCTTGCTGCGCCCGCCCGGGCCTCCGAGGACCTGATTCAGCGGGCCACAAGGACGACCACAAAATGGGCGATCAGCAGGGCGCCGTAGAACAGCACCAGTGTCTGGGAGAAGGCGGCCTTTGCCAGCGTCACCCTCGACAGGTACGGTCCGACGTTCATCGACAGCATCTCCACGGTGCTGTCGGGGGTCCGGGCGGCTTCGTACAGGGCCCGGAATAGCCGTTCTTGGCGCAGGAAGTACGAGTCGAGGAACCAGAAGCCCAACAGGGGGACAATTCCGCTCAGTGCGATCTGCCAACTGAGCCGGCCTGCCGAGAGTGCCAGGGTGGCGGCGGTGAGAGTCATCACCCAACCCTTGAGCAGAAACGAGTTGTTACCCAACCTGGTGACGATGGCCTGGATGAATTCCAGGTGTTTGATCCGGTCGGCGCTCAACGGAGTGCCGCTGGTGGTGGTCCTGACGTTCGCTTCGTCGCTGCTGATGCTCACCGACGCGGTCCCCCTCCTTCGGGCATGTCCACGGCGAGAGACTACCGTGGGGTCGGTGCTGCCGACCCCGTCTCGCCGATGGGGACCGGGCTTGGCTCCCCGCCTGCTCCCGCGTCCTGCGTAAGGCCCTGACCGCGTGCTCTGAGCCGGACGAGCTCGACGGCACTGAGGGTCACGGTGATAAGGAGACCCGCGAGCGCGAACGGGTCCTTGAGGTTGTCGGGCGTGGCGATGATCTTGCCGGAGAACCGGTCCATGACGATTGCACCCACTGTCACGAACGGTGCTGCGAGGGCGGGAAGGGTGGGGTGGGCGTTTGCTGCGTTGAAGATCGTGCCCGCGACGCTGAGAGGAGCGAAGAGGAGGAAGACCGCTGCGGGAAGCAGGACAAGGATCCCGGTGACGAGGCTTACGAATGCGTTGCCGTATTCCCCGATCGAGTTCATCGACCAGGCCACCACACCGGTTGTCGCGCTCGCCAGCGCTAGGACGGAGAGCGGGCCAGGAGTCGTGAACTCGTGGCCGTTGATGAGGAAGAGGCGAACCAGTCGGGGGCGGCGTCTGTCAGGCGGGACGGCAAGGACGTACACGCCTGCCAGGACAACGAGGACGATGCTCGTGACGATCGCCATCAGCCCGTACTTGACGATGACGGCGTCTACCCACCCGAAGAACCCGTCAGTGGCGAGCCCGTAGCGATACGCCAGGGTCAGCACGACGGCGGCGGTGACGATCGTGCGCGCGAGCGTGAACAGAGAAAAGGATGTCCGGAGAAACAGGGCCACGACGGTGAGGCCCACGAGCACCCACGTGCCCACGATCTGAATCAGCCAGAGCACCAAGGCCCCTAACATGCTGAGCATGGAGCACCCTCCTGCGAGTCGATTGCTTCGGCGACCGTATCGGAGTTGTCAGGCCGACGACCTGCTCTACCAGGGTCATGCGTGGGCACTGGGTGCGTAGCAGTGCGTTCGCGATCCTGGACGCCACTTTGCTGCCGATCGGCCGGATCGCTGCTGACACCACGCACTGCTCGGTCAGGCGCATAGCGTCACGACATGGACATCCAGCTCGTCGCCGACTCGTTTGGCCGCCTGCTATAGGCTCCACTCGCGCCGCCTGCCTCCACGCACGACCTGACCGCCGCCCGCACACCGAGAATCGGGTTGCGCCTCTTGGCGGACTTCTCCTCGTGTACTTCGGGCCGGTGGTTGCGCGGTAGCGTCCCCGTGCGAGACCGATCTCGGAAGGGGCGAACACCAGATGGTGCGCGGGAACAGCGTTGGTGGGGATAAGCAGATGGGATTGATCCTGGACTTCGCTGGGGTGCTCACCGCTAGCCCGATCGAGGTCCACCGGGCCTGGTGCGTGTCCGAGGGACTGGAGCCGGGGGCGTGGCGTGCCACCCTCAACGATCATCCCGAAGGCCGGCGGCTGTACGCGGCGCTGGAGATCGGGGAGATCGGGCAGGCCGAGTGGAACGAGGGCACAGCGGCGCTGCTGGGAGAGCACGTGGACCCCGTGAACCTGATGGGACGGGCTTGGGCCAATGTTCCTCCGGCGCGTCGGATGATCGCGCTCGGCCGTGCCGCGCGGGCCGCCGGCCACCGGCTCGCGCTGTTGTCGAACAGCTTCGGGCTCGATCCGTTCAACCCGTACGAGCACGTGGGTATCTGGGACCTCTTCGACGTGCACGTCGTGTCCGAGCTGGAGGGGCTGGCGAAGCCGGACCCGGCTATCTACCGGCTCGCGCTGGAGAGGATCGGGTTGCCTGCCGAGCGGTGCGTGTTCGTGGACGATCACGAGGTGAACCTGCCGCCGGCTGCCGAGCTGGGCATCACGACCGTTCACGTCACCGACGAGGACAGGGCCGTGGCGGAGCTGGAGGCTCTTCTCGGCGTCACAGCTGTGCTCACGGTCTGAGCGTCAACTGCCGCCTGGCCGAAGGCTGTCCGCCGCCCCATTTCTGTGAGTACTGTCCGTGTGGGGCCCATCACGCGGAGGTTCTGGAGCATGCAGTGGTCGGAGTACACCACTTCTGAGCGCTTGAAGGCGCTGCGCGGTGCCATGACGCAGGAGCAGTTAGCGGAGGCGGCCGGTGTGTCCGTCGGCGTCGTCCGCAAGCTCGAACGTGGCGGGTCGGCTTCCCTGCCGTCGCTGCTGTCGATCGCCGACGCGCTCGGTACGGACATCGCCGTGCTCCTCGGGCAGCAGGCGCCGCGCCGCTCCATGGACCGCGACGAGAGGGCCGCGCTGCGCCTGGTCTCCGCAGCGACCCACGACGCTGCCATCGGTATCCCCGCCGATGTCGAGCCGGGCAGCGTCGAGGAACTTCGAGCGGTCGTGCGTCGGGCGGACGCCGCCTACTGGGAGGGGCGGTACACCGAGCTCGGCACCCTCCTCGGGCGGCTCCTTCCAGAAGCCCGCGCCAGGTTCGACGCCGCCGGTCTCGATGAACGGGAGGCCGCTGCCGGCGTCCTGATCGACACCTTCCAGACCGCGGGCATGGCCGCCAACGTGCTCGGCTCGCGAGACCTGGCGTACGCGGCGTTGACGTACGGACGGCAGATCGCCGTCCAGGGCGGGGACGAACTGCGCGACGCCCATCTCGCTGCCACGACCGCATGGGTCAACCTCCGCGATGGCCGTACCAAGCAGGGCTTCCTCCTCGCAGCGGCCCAGGCCGACCGGATCGAGCCCAAGATGAGCGAGCACGACCCGGACCGGCTCAGCGTCTATGGCCAGCTCGTCACGAACGCCGCCGTCGCCGCCTCCCGGCGCGGGGCCAGCGCGGACCACGCCCGCGAGTACCTCTCCCAGGCACACGCCGTCGCTGCCCGCATCGGAGACGAACACGCCCGTGGCTCGCACGCCCAGCCGTACGGGCCGATGTACGCCGCCACGCAGGCGATGAGCATCGCGGTGGCCCTCGGCGACACAGGTGGCGCTCTACGCCTCATGGACACCGTCCGCCTGGACGCCAGCGTGCCGCTGGCCACCCGAGCCCGCTTCGGCCTGGACGTCGCTCTCACCCAGGTGGAATGCCGACGGTGGGAGACCGCCGCCGACACCCTCCAAACGGTGTGTGAGATGGCTCCCGGCTGGGTGCGCCACCAGATGCTTCCCGGCGTCATCATCAGCAGGCTCGCCGGCGTGTCCGTCAACCGGCTGCGCGGGCTCGCCAACTCCGCAGGCGTCCCGCTCGGGGTGCGCTGAGGGACGGGTCGCAGTACCACGGTCCGTAGTAGCTCCGCGGGTTCCACCAGCGTGATTGCTACGGGCCGTGCCAGCCCCACGGCGGAGTCCGCATCCGCTGCCACGGGACGTGGCAGCCGAGCCCGGTACGAGGTTCCTCCGCTGCGACGGGCCATGCCTGGGCCCGAGCATCGCAGGCCAGCAGCCTGGAGGCATGCCGAACAACCCGCCCGGCGGTCTCGGGCACGTGCCCGTTGCCGTCTACTCCTGCGCCCCGTCCTCCACCGCTCTCAGCGAGAGCGAGGAGCGTGGCCGCTACTACGCCGACGCCCGGCACTGGCACGTCGCCGGGGCCTGGTCCGACTCCGACCCGGCGCTGCCGCTCGCTGAGCGGCCGGGATGGCAGGCGGTCACGGCCGCCCTGTCCGCCGGGATGATCCGGGGCGTCGTCGTCAGCGCGGCGGCCCATGTCGCCTCCGACGCGGCTCAGTTCGCGGCCCTCAGCGTGCTTCTCCGCGATCGGGGAGGGTTCCTCGCGGACGCGTCGAGCGGCACCCCGGCCCGCCGTACGCCGGCTCAGGCCCGACGCCGCGGCCTCGCGGACGCGGCGTCGGGCTGGTTCACCCAGACCGAAGCACCCGAGGAGGGCACCTCGTGACCGCCCGGCGCGCATGGGTCGGCGACCTCGTCAGGGACGGAAACGGACGGCGGGCGATCGTCACCGACGTCCGTGCCGGCGGCACCGTGTGGGTGCTGCGGCCGCCGACCGGGGGCGGGCCCTACTGGGAGACCGACGACCCCGACAGCCTCAAGGTCCTCGCTCCCTCCGGCGGCGAGGACAACCGGTGAGTTTCCGCGCTCACCGTCCCGTCCCTCACTCCCTTCCGTGCACCACGCCTGAAAGGCGACGCCCTGTGTACGCGTTCGGTCTCTGCATCGACCAGCAGTACCTCGTACCCGGCCTCGCCGCGATCGCGGGCCTGGCCGACGGCCTCACCCCCGTCGCCCGCCGCAACGCAGCGGTACGGGTGCTCACCCTCGACCTCACCCCGGCGCAGGCCCTGCTCCTCTCCGACTTCGCCAAGCGGACCGGCTTCGGCTCCTTCGACCTCCGCCGCTGCGCCCCGCTGCGCGCCTCGCGCATGGCGGACGCCTTGTACATCACCGTCACCACCTACCTGCGGTTCGAGTTCACGCCGGACTTCGTCCGCCGGCCCTACCTGATCTACGTGGACGCGGACGTGCTCGTACGCGGAGACATCACCAATCCGCTCGACTCCCTCGTGGAGGACGAGGTCGGTGCTGTACGCGACGAGTTCAACCCGGCCGTAGGGGAGTGCCCGGCGCTGCCTGGGGCCGCCGAACGCTGGCCCCACCTGCGCGGCCGTCCCTACTTCAACGCTGGCGTTCTCTGGACCCGCACCGGCCACATGCCCGACGTCCGCAAGGGCGTCGAGCACGCGCTCATCCACGGCCGCCGTCACATCCTCCACAACGACCAGGACGCCCTGAACCTGTGGCTCCTGCACTCCGGCCGTGTGCGGCCGGCCGCCGCCGGGCTCAACAGGTTCGAGACCGGTCGGTTCCTGGAGCGGGGCAACTGGGTGCGGCGGGTCGTCACCCGGTCGCTCAGGCCGGACCCGGCCGCGGCCCTCGTGCACTTCGTCGGCCCCGAGAAGCCCTGGCAGGCCGACTGTCCCGTCACCGAGGACGTGGCCGAGTACCGGCGGCACCTGGCGGTCGCCCTTCGGCACGTCCGCCGCCTGGGTGCCTTCGGGGCAGAACCGGCGGGTGCGTGGTGAGCACGACGAACGTACCCGCGGCCGTCGCGCGGGCCGCCTTCGGTCTCGTGGGGGTTCCGGTTCGTGCCGCACACCGCCTGTCGGCGCGGTCGAGGACGGTTGTGTACCGGGCCTTTCTGACCGACGGCCGGAGCGTGGTCATCAAGCTGTACGCGGTCACCGCCCGTCGTAACGCGGAGACTGAGGCGGTGGCGGTCCGGGCCGTCGCGAAGCACGTCTCCGTGCCCGCCGTCCTCGCGCACGGACACGTGCCCGGCCACGAGGTGACCGCTCTGATCACTGCGGACCTTGGCCCGCTCACCCTGGGAAGCGCCGTGCGGTCCGGCCGGGTGGGCGACGAGCGAGCCCTGAGGGACCTCGGCGGTCTGCTCGGCCGCCTGCACCGGGCCCCGGTCCAGCCGTGGGCCCCGCGCCGGCCGCTCCATGAGCAGGTCACCTCGATCGGTCGGCGCTGTCCGCCGAGCGCTCTGGATCGCATCGCGCCCGCCCTGGCCGCGATCGCCGACGCCCCCGCGGCTGCCCCGGTGTGGTGCCACGGCGACCTGCACGGCGACAACGTCGTGCTCGCCGGGCCCCGAGCCGTCCGCCACCTCGTCGACTTCACCGACGCCGCAGCCGGCCCCCGCGAGTCCGACGTGGCCCAGACCCTGGTCATGTCCGGCGCCATCGCCTCCGACCGGGCCCGCACGGTCACCGACGCCTATCCGCTCGCCTTGGACCACCACCAGCTGACGGCCTGGGCCGTCTTCCATACGCTGCGCTGCTGGGCCCACTCCGAACCCGGCGACGACCGCGCCCGGTGGGCCGGCCGCCTGGACGAGCTGAGCCGCCGGACCCCGCACCTCTTCCGCGTACCCCGTCCCGAAAGGACGTACCGATGACCACCCCTGCCTTGTCGGTGGTGATCCCGGCCTTCAACGAGGTCGCCTACCTGCCCCGCTACCTGCCCTCCGTCCTCGCCTCCCTCGCCCGCTGGGAGGAGGTCACCGGCCGCACAGGGGAGGTGATCGTCGTCGACAACGCCAGCACCGACGCCCCCGCCGACATGGCCGCCTCCTTCGGCGCCCGCGTCGTCACCGAGTCCGTCCGCAACATCGGCCGGGTACGCAACACCGGCGCGAGCGCCGCCCGCAGCGGCCGTCTCTTCTTCACCGACGCCGACGTGGCCCTACCCCTGGAAGCGGTCACGGCCGCCGCTGCCGCCATGGACGCCGGCGCCGTCGGCGGCGCCATCCCGCCGCTCTACACACCCGAGCGGCTCGGAGCCCGCCTGCTGTGCGCCTACTGGGACCACTACCGCACCCGGCGCGGCGGAGCCCAGGGCGTCAACCAGTTCTGCACCGCCGACGCCTTCCACCACGTCGGCGGGTACCGGGACGACCTGTTCATGAGCGAAGACGTGGAGTTCTTCGCCCGGCTCAGCGCCCACGGCCAGGCCACCGGACGGCCCGTGGCGATCCTCGACGACCTGCGCGTACGCCCGTCGACCCGCCGCTACGACCAGTGGTCGAGCCTGCGGATGCTCTGGTGGCAGAACCCCGTCACCGCCCGCCTGCGGCTCCGGTCGCCCCGCATGTGGCGCCACTGGTACGAGACCACCGTGCGATGACGAAGGAGACCCCCGTGCGGCCCCAGCCCAAGACCCTGCCCGCCGTCGGCCTGCCGGTTCCGGACGGCAGCGGCATCTACACCTTCCCCAACGACCTCCACCGCGCCCACCGGACGCACACCCAGCAGCTCGCCACCCGCTACCGGGCCACGGACCACCGCGTCCTGGAGGTGACGGCGCCCCACACCCGCGTCCCCTACTACGTCGAGGCCCGCACCCCTGCCGGCCGCCCGGTCCTCGTCATCGAACCCCACCACGACGACTTCGCCCTCTCCGCCTCGGGCGCCTTCCTCGCCCGCCCCCGACCGCTGACCGTGGTCACCGTCTTCACCCGGTCCAGGAGCGTGCACCCCACCCTCGAGGCCACGTACGCCGACGTCGACACGGTGTCCGAGCTGCGCGACCGCGAGGGCGCCGCCGCGCTCGCACCGTTCGCTGCCCGCCGACTCCTTCTGGGATACAAGGACGCCGAGCCGCCGTACAGGCCCTACGACCCCGAACGGCTCGACCGGGTCACCGAGGAGCTGCGCCGGATCGCCGCGCTCCACCCCGACGCCGAGCTCCTCGCCCCCGCCGCCGTCACCCGTCACCCCGACCACCTCCTCGTCCACGAAGCGGCCGTCCGTCTCGGCTGTACCTGGTTCTGGGAGGACCTCGCCTTCTGGGCGACGTACGCGCTCGTCGGCTGCGACCAGCACCTGTTCCGTACGCGTACGGGGGCGGCCATGCGGCCCGAGCTGGTCGACATCACCGACGTCGTCCTGGACAAGGTCACCGTCCTGCGGATGCACGGCTCGCAGATGCACCCGGCCCGGAAGATGTACCGGCCGATCCGGCACGCCTTCACCACGGCGGCCGACCTCGCCGACGGGCCCGGCCCGTACGCCGAACGCTTCTACCGGACGGAGTCGCCGACGTGCTGATCATCGCCCTGGAGGGGCCCTCCTACGCCGGCAAGTCCACGGCGATACGCCACCTCCGCCACACCGCCCTCGGCTCGCGCGCGTTCGTCTCCGACTGCTACGTCAAGCACATCGCCCACCGCGATGACATCCCTCCGGCCCGAACCGACTCCGCGGCCGTCCAGTTGGCAGCCTTCGAGCGGTTCATGGAGATCGAGGCGACCCGAGTGGCCGAGGCCGCCGCGAGCGGCAAGCAGCTCGTCGTCCTCGACCGCTCCGTGGACACCCTCCTCGCCCACGCGTACGCCCTGGACGCCCTGTTCGGGTACGGCGTCCACCACCAGCTCCACCACCGGCTCAAGACGCTCCCGTTCCTTCGCCCCGACCACACCCTCTACCTCGACGTACCGGCCGAGACGCTCCACCTCCGCCGGAAGACCGCCGGCCACACCGCCGCCGAGTCCGAGTACTTCCTCCACGAGCCGGGCTTCCTTCACCACGCACGCGACTACTTCGTCCACACGGCCCGCCGGTCCATGACGCGAGAGATCACGGTCCTCGCCGCCGACGCCGACCCGGACGAAGTCGCCCGGGCCGTGGAAGCTCTCGTCGGTTTCTGGACGAGGTGACCGCCGGTGCCCACCGCCCTCTTCGCCTGGCGCCGCACCCCGCCCCCCTTCCTCATCGGCGGCGCCGAGGTCACCCAGCAACTCCTCGCCGAAGAACTCGCCGCCGCCGGCTGGCGCGTCACCTACCTCGGCTCACACGAGGCGCCGTGGGACGGAGTCACCCAAATCCCAGACATGCGCGCCCATCTCCACAGGCATCGCGTCCCGTACGACGAAGCGAACGGCACCCTGCGCTACCGGTGGAACGGGGTCGAGTGCGTGGCGCTGACGCAGAACAACGTGGAGCACGCCCTGGGCAGCCTCCTGGGGGAACTCCGCCCCGACGTCGTGTTCACTGCCCAGGAAGGATCAGCGAGGCTGGCCGAACTGGCGAAGCCGACCACCCTCGTCGCCGGCCTGCTCCACTCCGTCTCCGCCACCGGACTGGGCGTCCTCGCCGGCCGTCCCCACTATGGGCTTGCTGTGTCGAAGTTCGTCCGAGACCGGGCACCCCACACGCCCGGCACCCGCATCGACGTGGTGTACCCGCCGTTCGCCCACCCACGACCGGCTACGGACACGGAGCGCACCCCAGCCGTACTGATGGTCAACCCCATCCCCGCCAAAGGCGCCGAGCTGCTGCACCAGCTCATCCGCCTCATGCCGGAGCAGCTCTTCACCCTGGTCGAGGGCTGGTGGGACACGTCTGCCGACTTCGCGGCCTATCCGAACGTCACGTATGTGCCCCGTGTCTACGACATGGAGCCGCTGTACCGTAGCCACCGCCTTCTGCTGGCCCCGTCCACCGTGGAAGACGCCTTCCCCCGCGTGATCGTCGAGGCCGCCCTCCACGGCATCCCGACCATCGGTACCAACCGGGGCGGGATCCCTGAAGCCATCGGCGACACCGGGATTGTCCTGCACGCCACCGCCGGCCCCGAGGCGTGGGCGCGAGCGATCCGCGACGTGGACCGCGAAGCGCTGGGGGAGCGGGCACGGACCAGAGCGGCACGTTTCACCCGCCCGTGCCTCCCAGAGCTCCGGGAACTGGGGATCTAGAAAGCGCCGCCGAACGCCCGCTCCACCTCGTCGAGCCGCTCCGTCCACCAGCGGAGGAGCGCCTCGTCGGCGATGAACAGGTCGTCGCAGGAGTGGTCGCCCCGGTCGTAATGGAATTCGAGCTGCCAGAAGTCCGTCATCCGCTTCCACCACAGACGGCGTGCGCCGTCGAGCAGCGCGGCCGGCTCCAACAGGACCACCGACCGGTAGCCGCTCACGAAGGCCGCCACCCGCTCCAGGTCGAAGACGCCCTCCACCCCGAACTGCACCTGTGCCGTACGGACGACCTCCTCGGCGTACGGGCGGACGCCCAGCCGGTCCCAGTCCAGGACGGCCGTCAGCTCGCCGTCGGCCCAGAGGAGGTTCCGGTACTGGAAGTCGCCGTGCGTCCAGCCGTACGGCCCTGCGGGAACGTTCCCCGCAGGGCGCAGGGCCGCGGACTCGGCGAGCAACACCCGACGCTTGGCGAGGGCGTCGAGAGCCGCCGCGTCGAAGGCGTCGCCCGAACCGTGGGCCCGCGCAGCAGCGGCGAGCCGATCGGCCTTCTCCGACGCCTGTTCCGGAGTGACGACGTCCGCGGTAAGGCTGACGGGAACAGCGGAGAGGACCCCGGATTCGGCGGCGTGCCCGAGCGCCAGGTGGAGCTTGGCGAGGACGGCGCCGAGCCGCCGCACCTGCGCGTGGAGGAGGTCCACGCCACGAACGTGCGCTCCTCGTGCCCAGGGGAACAGGCAGTACCCGCTCCCACCGACCTCGACTACGACCCCACCCGACGAGCCCACCACAGGGACGATCACCGGAATGCTGGCCTCAGCCAGGGCCGGCAACACGGCAAGATTGCGGCGCAATTTGTCGAGTGGCACATCCGTGACCCGCTTGAGAGCGAAGGTCCCTCGCGGCGTGGCCAACTGCCAGTTCACGTTCATGAGGCCGTCAGCCAGATGACGCCAGTCGACGACGTCCCCGAGGCCGAACTCCTTGATCAGTTCCGCAAGATCATCGGAGGGAATGCGGTGCCTGCTCGCCACATGCGCGTTGGTCACCTTGGCGACGATACGTGAGCCGGGCACCCGGGCGCACAAGGATCACCGCGCGGCACCGGGCATCCGTGGTCCGACCGACGCTTGTACTCAGACACCGTGCCCTTCGTGCAGGTGGCAGGCGGCTTCTCCTACCCAGCCCCGTCCGCGGATGCCGACGGCTAGGGTCTGAATCGTGACCGCGGGGGAGCGCGTCAACGAGGGGGCAAAGCCATGAACGATCGGTCGGAGAAGCCGTTCCTGTACGTCGTCGTCTGCGCCGCCGGCATCGCGGGCGACGCGCACCGGCTGATCACCGCCGCGAATGAGCAGGGCTGGGGCGTCGGCGTCGTAGCTACACCCCAGGGCCTCGGCTTCCTTGATACCGAGGCGGTCGAGGCCCAGACGGGCTACCCGATCCGCTCGGCGTGGCGCAGTCCCGGCGACCCGCGCCCCCTCCCTCCCGCTGACGCCATCGCCGTCGCGCCCGCCACGTTCAACACGATCAACAAGTGGGCCGCTGGCATCGCCGACACCCTCGCGCTGGGCATCCTGTGCGAGGCGTACGGGGTGGGCGTTCCGACGGTCGTCCTGCCGTACTTGAACGCGGCCATGGCTGCCCACCCGGCGTACGGCCGGAGCTTGGACCAGCTGCGGGAGATGGGCGTGCTAGGGAGCGTATTCGGTTGTGATCAAGGGGCTGCTCGTGTGAGGTCCTTGATCCAGATCACGGAGGCCCGGAGGTGGAGTCCGGCGAGGTAGCTCGCCGGGGTCTTGTCGTAGCGGGTGGCGATGCCTCGCCATGCTTTCATCCTGTTGATCGCCCGCTCGACGGTGTTCCGTTCCTTGTAGAGCCCGGTGTCGTGACTGACGGGCCTACCGCCTCCACTGCCCTTCTTCTTCCGGTTGGCGGCCTGGTCCTTCTTTTCCGGGATGACTGCCTTGATACGGCGTTTGCGCAGGTAGGCGCGGTTGCCGCGAGACGAGTAAGCCTTGTCTCCGGCGACTGCGTCCGGCCGGGTGCGGGGGCGGCCGACGGGCCCGCGCACCCGCACCTTCTTCAGGACGGGGATGAACTGTGGGCTGTCGGCTGCCTGGCCCGCGGTCAGGATGAACGCCAGCGGGCGGCACTTGCGGTCGGCGGCGAGGTGGACCTTGCTGGTCTGTCCGCCCCTGGAGCGTCCGAGGAGGGCGGCCTTCAGCCGGAGTTTGTGCCGACGCCGGACGCGTCGTCGTTCTTCCCGCGCGGGATCGCTTTCGGTCTCCTGCCCTGTTTGTTCTTCGAGGCCGCCCCCTTTGACCTGGCCTTCTCCTCCTCGGCGGCGGCTTTCTCCAGGGCAGTGACAACGTCCTCACCGAGGTGCATCCCGGCCGCGTCGTGGTGGGCACGGGTGGTGGTGGAGTCGATGCTGACCAAGGACAGGTCCACCTCACCGCGCTTCGCGGCTTCCGCGATCAGGCCCTCCAGCAGTGCCTCGAAGACCCCGGCGTCACGCCACTGCTGGAAGCGGTTGTGGACGGTCGACCATGCACCGAATTCTGTCGGCATCTCCCGCCACTGGCCGCCCGTCTTGAACCGCCAGATCACTCCCTCGAACTGCTGCCGCAGCCGCTCGGGGTACGGGCCGTACTCGCCAATCGGCAGGTACGGCTCGATGAACTCCCACTCCGGGTCAGTCAGTTGCACTCGTGTCACGTACGACGGTCTACCGGACCAGACCGTGCCACGAAGGCACATCCCGCAGATTGATCACGACTCGATACGTGCCCTAGTCGGGTCGTACGAGCCGCACCGGCCGAAGGCGGGTGGGGGAGCGGACCGCTTTCGGTGGGAGGAGGCGCTGGAGCTCCTGGACGGCAGAGGCGCAGGTCTCTTCGGACGGTGATCCGGATCGAGGCCCGCGCGCCTGTCGTCGGTCGGAGAGGACCGGGCGAATCTTTCGTCAGTGGGCGGAGCCTGGACGCGGCTCCTCGTCCTGCC
Organism: Streptomyces sp. Xyl84; assembly: GCF_059731885.1. Lineage (NCBI taxonomy): Bacteria > Bacillati > Actinomycetota > Actinomycetes > Kitasatosporales > Streptomycetaceae > Streptomyces > Streptomyces sp. Xyl84. Next base: position 1,796,949 of record NZ_AP029182.1, on the reverse strand, counting down.
CTGGCAGTAGTCGCAGGGCGAGGACCGAGCCGTCGGCGTGGACGGAGACCGGGCCTCCCCAGTCCTTGTCGTAGCTGAGGTGGGGGCGGGCGTGGCGGCCGGCGTGGACGAGGGCCCGGTACTCCTCGACATCGCCCCTGGCGAGGAGTCGGAAGATTTCCTCGTCCACACCGGAGAACGCCTCGACGCGGGGGCCGTTGAGGCGGAAGACGTGGTCGGTGCCGACGTACGCGGTGCCGAAGAGGACGTGGGCGGCGTCCTGGACGCTCATGCCGGCTGCGTGTTCGAGGCCGGTGAAGCGTTTGCGGCCCTGCCGGTCGGTCAGGTGGCGGGCGGTGGCGTGGCCGGAGCCGGTAAACGTCATGAGACCCGCTGCGGTGGTGTGGGCCAGGGACTCCTGGAACCAGGCGTAGTCCTTCGGCTGTACGTGGCAGCCCCGTACGGGCTCCGGCGTCACCAGGCCCTCGGTCGGCGGGTGGATGTCCGGCATCACGTTCGCCTGGAACGGCGGTGCGTTCAGGTTCGGCTCACGACCTTCCGCGGGGGACAGCTGTCCGCCGCTGCCGGGTGCCTGGAGGGTGTGGACGGTCATCGTGCCGCCGTCCGTCGGGAGCTGCGTGCTGAACAGCAGGCCGGGGGTCTCGTTCCACGCGCCGACGTGGACCGCCTCGGCGTGGACGGAGGCGGAGGCCAGCTGGTCGGCGGAGGTGACGGCGTCGCCGTGGTTGCCCTTGCAGGCGAGGGGGATGACGAGAGACGGCTCGCCAGGACGCCAGACCTCGGCGAAGTACTGCGGGCGGTAGCGGTACTTCACCTTCTCGCCCTTGTCCCTGCTCGTGAGGGCCCAGCCCGCGCGTAACACCGTGTCGGCGGGGACGATCGTCACCGAATGGTCGGGGAAGCGGCTGCGCAGCACGTGCTCCGCGAGGGTCAGCGCGAAGCCGATGCCGAGCTCGCCGGACTGCAGCGACTTGTAGTGGTCCGCGATGCGGTGGCCCTCGTCGGTGAGACCGAGGAAGGAGTCCCTGCCGCCGGCCAGCGCCTGGGTGTACTTCAGCGCGCCCCAGTGCTCCGCCAGCCCCCGGCCCGCACCACGCCACGAGAGGGCGGTGGCCCGGGCGAGGGTGTGGAGGACGTCCCAGAGGGTCACTTCGAACTGCCGGGGCAGCTCCGTCGACGGGATCGGGACGAGGGCGGGCTTTCGGCGAAGCGGCTCGTCCTCGTTCTCCTTCCGCTTCTTGTCGTCCGCCGTGATGGCGGCTTCCACCTTGCCGACGAGTGCGTCGTCGGAGTGGATGGAGATGTTCGACGGCTGGGTCAGGTCCTGGAGCACTTCCTCGGTCGGCTTCAACAGCTCTCCTTCACGGTGTGCGAGGGCGGTTCGCCATCAGCTGGACCGTACGGAAGGGAGGAGCGGCGCACGCAAGTGCGCAGGGCGCGTGGTCTGGACTTCGGCACGGCGGCGGACAGTGTGCAGCCGGTGGCAGGGAAGACCCCCGCCACCGGCTGGTTGTTTGCATGGAGGATCTGGCCCGTTCCTGCTATTTCTCTCGGGTCATGAATCAGCGCCTGCGGCGACGATTCCGCACAGGCGGTCGTATTCGAGCATGTCATCGTGGGTCATGAATTGGACGAGGGTCATGTGATGGTCCAGGGCGTAGGAATAGATCAGCTTGGCGAGTTCGGTGACGGCTGCTTTGGCTTCGGTTTCTGCTTCGGGGTTGTGGATGTGGACGCCGGCGGCCTGGAATTCTTCGAGAGTGGCGTCATCGGCGAGTGCCCGTTCTTCGTCGGCGAAGGGGCGGCCGTCGAGGTGGCGGAAGGTGCGGGTGCCCCATGGCCGGTCGAAGTCCGTGTCGAACAGCAGGGCCATGACGTGGGGGCGGGGTGCGGGGGAAGGGGTGGGCATGGAGGTTTCCTTGTGCCTGTTCAGAAGGTGTACGGGGTGAAGGGGAGAGCGGGTTCGATCATGAGCTTGAGCAGCCGGTCGAACTCGGCTCGCTCGTCCTCCGCCATGAGGGCGTGGGCGTTGCCGAGGTTCTTCTCGTCGAGCTGTTCCATGAACGGGGCGAGAAAAAGCTGGATGGCTTCGGGTGCTTCCTCGTGCGTCTGGAGGTACTCCATGTAGCGCGAATGCTGGATCTTCAGCTCTTCGAGGTCGGCGCGCGTGGCCTGGAAGATCAGCGTGCGTTCCTCCTGGGTGAAGGAGCGGCCGTCTCGATGGGACCAGGAGCCGGTTTCGCGGAAGTGCTGGAAGTTCGCGTCGCAGAGCAGGGCGACGATCTCGGGGCGGGCTTCGGACGGGGGCATGCGGGATTCCTTCCGGGGGTTGGTCGGAAGGTCAATTGTTGGGAGAATCGCCGGTTAGGCTAACCGGCGATTCTGGGCTATCTTTCCGCCTCGTTTCGCGGGTCAGCGCTGCCTTCGGGTGTCGTTCGAGGTCCTGGCGTCGAGGTGTGCCGCACGTTGCTGCGAGGAGGCGGCAGCGCTGCCTCGTCCATGCGTGCTGCGGGAGTTCTGGGGATCGGCGGGGAGGTCGGCCATCCGTCGTAGCCGCCACACGAGCACGTCACTCATGCGCTCCGCCGTGTCCAAATCCCTCTGGGTGGCTGCCTGCACCAGCAGAGCGGTGGGGTTGTGGCCGGCGGTCCGGGCTTCGTCGAGGGTGGCTGCGAGGGCGGGCCATCCGCGTTCGGCGAGGACCTGGTCGGCCAGCTGGGGCAGGGCTTGGCGCAGGGTGGCGGCGTGATGGCGTTGCCAGGCAGGGGCCAGGCGGCTGCCCCGCTGGTGGAGGAAGGCCATGGGGTGGGCGGCAGCGGCGGGATAGGCGGCGCGGAGGTGTGCGGCGGCCCGGTGGGCGGCTTCGGCCTGCTGGAAGTGCTGCTTCCTGGCGTGCCAGTGGGCGGCGGCGGTGATCAGGAAGAACAGCATGTCGATGACCATTGCGGTGGTGGCGCCGTCCTCGCCCCGGCCGAGGGCCGGGCCGCTGTGGACGAGGTCGTGGGCGGCTCGGCGCAAGGCGTGATCGTGACCGCGTGCGGCGCGGACGTGGGAGCGGGAGGCACGTTCGAAGGCGGCTGCTGCGGCTTGGAGTTCGTGGCGGGTGTGGGCGGCGGAGGTTTTGGCGAGGGCGTCGAGGACCTCCCCTGTGGCGGATATCTGTGCGGCGATGACGCCATCGTCGCCGTGGTCGATGACGAGCAGGGCCTGCCAGGTGGCTGTGGCGGCGCGTCGGCGTGCGGACGCGGGCCCGGTCACCCACGGCTGGGAGGGCTCCGAGGAGAGGGCTTCCGCGGATGTGGTCCAGCGTTCACGGATCCGGGGCAGCGAGAGGTCTGGGGCGAGCTTGGAACCGGAGTAGAAGACCGGCTCGCCCTTGCCGTTGCGGTCATCAGGGAGGGCGACGGTGTAGCCGAGGGTGTCGCCCGAGGGTGCGATGCGCCGCCGGACGAGCAGACCGGCCGAGGCGAGACGGTCGAAGAACTCCTCCTCACTGGCTGCGCCGGCCACCGAGCGGCGGACTTCCTCGCGCAGCTCCTCGCGTGGGGTGCGCTGTCGGCCGAGGCGGTCGGCTTTGTGGCGTTCGGAGCTGGTGGGCCGCGTGGCGGCGGACCCGTCCCCCGCCGCCACGCGGTGGAGGCCGTAGTCGACTTCGATCTGGCGGCATTCGGTCTGGGCGCGCTTGGCGGAGCGGTGGTGGTCGGGGCGGCGGCCGTCTTCACGGACGAGCGTGGCGATGAGGTGGATGTGGTCGTCGGCGTGGCGGACGGCTGCCCAGCGGCAGCCCGCGCCGTCGCCGGGGTCGATGCCCGTGGCGGCGATGACGCGGCGGGCGATGTCCGCCCATTCGGCGTCGGTGAGGGTGCGGTCGCCGGGGGCGGCACGGACGGAGGCGTGCCACACGTGGGTGGTGGGGCGGGCGTCTTCGTCGAGGAGGTGTAGGGGTTCGTCCAGGAGCTGGGCGAGGTCGGCGAGGGTGGTGTTCGGGTCGCGGCCGGGGTCGGGGGCGAGGCCGTCGAAGGAGGCGACGAGGTGGGGGTCGGTGTGCTCCTCGCGGCGGCCGGGGCCGTAGAGGTAGGCGAGCAGGCGGACGGTGTTGCGGCCCTGCTTGTGGATGCGAGGGATCAAGCGGCGTTGCCTTCGGAGTTCGGGTCGGTGAGGCGGGCGGTGACGTGGCGGACGGCGTCGACGGCGTGGCGGACGGCGGCGATGGTGTCCTCCAGGCCGTCGGGGTAGGTGCCGCTGTTGAGCGCGTGGGCGGCCTGGTTGAGGTTGTTGTTCGCGTGCCCGAGCTGGCGCCGGATTGTGAAGAGGGTGGTCAGGGTGTCCTGGCGGGTGGCGATGGCGGATGCGGTGCGGTCGAGGTCGCGGGCAGCGGTGAGTCCGCTGTGGGCGAGGAAGCCGGCGATGCTCATGCCGACCGCTTCGGCGCCGGCGGCGATGGTCGCGTGCTCGGCGTCGCTGAGGCGGACGCTGTGCGCGCGGCGCTGCGTACGGGCGCGTACGCGGGACTTGCCACGGCGACGCGGCACCGGCTGCGGTCCGCCCTCGGCCGCAGCCCCACCCTCCCGCGCCCCCTGGCGCGGGAGGGTGCCCGCCACCCCCGGGGCGGGCACCGGTTCGGACGCACCCCCGACGGGGGAGTGTCCGAACCTCCAACTTGCTCCGCCCGGGGCAGCGCCGGTGGGCACCAACGGCTGGTTGGTGAGGGCCTCGGTGTGGCTGTCGTGCATCGGAGTGTTCCTTTGGAGCGAGTGGTGGAGGGGCGCCCGTGTGGGCCTGGGGTGACGGGGACGTCAGGCGGTGGCCGCCAGATTCTTGGCGGTGGCCGCTTCGTCCAGGACGGTGTCGGCGGCCTTCTGGGCCCGGGCCCTGTCGACGGTGTAGCCCTGGGCACGGGCGGTGCGCTCCAGGGCGGTCCGGCGGACGGTGCCGGTCTCGTAGCGCATCTGGCGGGCGAGCTCCAGGAGGTAGGCGTCAGGGGCGCTGGCCTTGCGCCCGCCAGGTTTTGGCGTCGCTTTCCTCGGCGGTGTGGCGGTGGCGGGAGGCGGCGCCGTGGCGGTCGTGGCGGGGGAAGCCGGTGCGGCGGGCGGCTTCGGCTCTGGCGTGGCGGTCGGCTGCACCAGGCGCTGCTTAGCGGGTATGGCGGTGGCGGCGGACTTGGCAGCGGGCGGTGGCGGTCCGCCACTGGGTGCCTTGGCGGTTGGCGGTTCGGCCGCCATCGCCTTGTTGGCGGCGAGGTGGCGGTTGATGACGAGGTAGAGGTGGACGGCGCCGGCGAGGGCGAGTGGGGCGATGGCGGACAGGGCGCCGACGGTGGCGTTGTTGAGGTGGAGGCGGGCCTGTTCGTTCAGGCGGATGGCGTGCAGGGCGTTGGCCCAGATGCTGGCGCCGGTCGCCAGGGTGACGAGCGTCCACACGTACAGGCGGGAGCGGAGAGGGGCGGTGCGCAGGATGAGCAGGGCGGTGACGTCCAGCGCGATGAAGCCGTCGATGACGAGGGGGAAGAGGTAGGTCAGCGGTCCACTGATGTGGGCGGCGACGGCCATTTGCCGCAGGGCGTCGTAGGAGAGGACGAAGCCGACGGCGGCGATCAGGGTGATCCCCATGAGGAGGGGACGGCCTCGCCGTTCGAAGGCGGGGCGTCTCGGGGCAGGGGAGGGCAAGAGCAGGAATCTCCGGTGTGGTGCAAGGGGGCGGGATGGGCGCTGTCGGGGTCAGGCGACGGGCTTCTGACGGCGGCGGTCGTCGCCTTCGAGGGTGACGCGTTCGGTCATCTGGGCCAGGCGGGAGGCGACGCGGTCGCCGAGGGCTGCCCGCAGGGTGTCGGTTGTGAGGTTGCTGGTGATCAGGGTGGGGCGCAGGTGCTCGTACCGGTGGTTGATCAGCCGGTAGGTGAGTTCCTCGGTCCACTCGCTGGTCTTCGCCGCGCCGAGGTCGTCCAGGAGCAGCAGCGGGCAGCGCATCAGGCTCTGCAGGTCGCGCTCGCTGTCGAAGCCGGGGCGCGGGCGCAGGCGGGCGTAGAGGTCGGCGGCGGTGACGGCTTCCCAGCGCAGGCGGACCCCGGCGGCCAGCAGGGTGCGGATGGCGCCGTATGCCTGGTGGGTCTTGCCGGTGCCGGTCGGTCCGACGATTCGCAGCGAGGGTCCCTCCGCGATGCCCGGTGCGCCGGCGGGGCCGGGGCGTCCGGCGCGGGTGATCTCGTCCGCCCAGGCGGTGACCTGGGGGTGGTCGGCGAGGGCGTGGCGGAAGCGGGCGGGGATGCGGGCTTCCGCCTGTTGCAGTGCGGTGACGGGTTCGGGCGTCGGCTCCTGGGCGGCGGCGTCGGGGGCGATGCCGCGCTGGGCCAGGATGTCGCCGAGTCGGCCGGTGATACGGGCGGGCTGCTGGGGAGCGTGGGTGAGGGCGGCGGTGGTCAGAGGTCGCCTCCGTAGGCAGCGGCGGTGTTGGTGGGGTTGGTCCACGGCTGGTGGGCAGCGGCGGCGGGGGTGGCGTTCATGGCCTCGTGGACGAGGCTGGGCAGGGTGCTGGGGTGCAGGCCCTTGGCGCGGTGGCGGTTGAGGCCGGCGCGGATGTGGTCCGGGGCGATGCCCTCGTTGAGGAGCTTCTTCACCTCCTGGCCGAGGTGGCTGAGCACGTCCTGCGGCGGGCGGTAAGCGCATCCGGCGGCGTACTCGCCGATCAGGTCCTTCGTCGAGACCGAGTCGGGCGCGGGGGGCGCTTGCGCCCCCAACGGGGTAGATCCTAGATCCCTGTTCCTAGGTCCTAGATCCGGACGGTGAGGGCTCACGGAGGGCTCGGTGAGCCCTCCCTGCGGCTGCGGTGAGTGCTCACGGAATTGCCTCTGACCTGCGGATTCGTTGTTCACGGAGGGCTCCGTGAGTCCTCCCTGACGACTCGCGGAAGTCTCCACGAGAGCTCCCTGCGCCTGCGGTGAGGGCTCACGCGGAATCCCGAGATCGTGGTGCGGGCACGGGGGCGTCCGGACACCGCTGGGCCGGTTGATCTTCTGGTGCTGGGCGAAGGTGACGATGTGCAGGTACCGCTTGCCGTCCCCGCCCTCGTACCGGCAGATCAGCCCGGCACCGTGGAGCTGGATCAAGTCGTCCTCGACCGCCTCCGGGCCGTGCTCGCGGCGCAGCGACCACAGCTGGCCGGCGATGACGGCGGCCTGGTCGCGAAACCGGCCCTGGTCGTCGGCCTGGGTGAGCAGCCCGAAGAAGGTCCGCTCGGCGGACAGCGACACCGCCGCGAGGGACTCGGACGAGAACGCCTCGGGCTTGATGGTGCGGATACGGGCGATGGCGATCGACCACCTTTCAGGGAGAGGGCTGGGGAATCCGGCGGTGCGGGGTGCATGGCCAACACAGCCACACCTGGGGCGCAGAAGTCCAGACTTTGCACTGGAATTCCGTACAGCCCGGCGGCATGTCGCGTCGGCGAGTCCCGCAACTGTAGGGCCGAATTCCCGGTCACCGAAATCGCTGCGGGAAATCGCCGGGTGATTTGCATCGCTCACGGCAGACAGGAATGCCCTTCCGGACCGGTCGGCGCGCAAGCTACAACACCACCCATGCCGCCACGCCCTCTCGTCATCGGACCCGCCGGACACGCCGCCGCCCACGCCATCGAACGCACCCGCACCGCCTGCGGCTACTCCCAGCGTCAGCTCGCCGCCCGGGTCACCGCACTGGGCCGGCCCATGACCTTCACCGCGCTCTCCCGCATCGAACGCACCGTCCGCCGCTGCGACATCGACGACCTCGTCGCCATCGCCACAGCCCTCGGAATCGCCCCGCAGACCCTCCTCGCCGGCCCCCTCATGCCCCCAGGGGCGGCCGGGGTGGGCGAAATATAGCCGACGATCCCCGGTTAGCGAAACCGGGGATTCTCCGGATGATTGGAGGTCCCGGAACGCTCGTCGTGCCGGTTCCTGCCAGAAGTCTGCCCACCTCCCCAGAGGATGCCTTGCTCGATTTGCCTACGCGCCGATTTCATATTCCCCTCCGCGCACACGTAGCCCCGCTCGCTTCCTCTTCTGCTCCGCTCGGAGATCCCGGCCGTACGTAGAAGCCCTATTCGACGATCTCGCGGAATCGGCTGGGCTTGTTGCCTCCCGTCCCAGTTAGATCTCTCCATTCCCGTCGCTCTTTCTCACGCAAAGGAACCGCCTATGGCCCCGCGCCTGCTGTCCATACCCGCTGTCGCCGCCGCCCTGGACGTTGACCGCCGCACGGTCTACCGCTTCATCGCCGTCGGCGAGCTGCCCGTCGTCGACCTGCGCACAGGACCGGCTCGCTCTCGCGTTCGCGTCCCCGCCGCGAGCCTGGACGACTTCATCAACAGCCGGGCGGTCTCCTCGCCCGCGCGCCGCCGCTGACCAGGACCAAGTCCCTCCGTACGCGAAACAGGAAGGAACGGAACCACGTACCTCCGGAAGCTGAACTCCGGCAAATGGCAGGCGACCGTCCGCAACCGGGCTGGAGACCGGTTCAGCGAGTCGTTTCCCCTCAAGGCACAGGCCCGTGCCTGGGGCGCCGAGATGGAGACCCAGTTCGCCCGCGGAAGCATGCGGGACCCCCGAGCCGGCGAGATGGCGTTTCACGAGTGGCACGCCCGCTGGTGGCAGGCCCGTGTCGTCGAGCCCCACACGCTGCGCGGCGACGCCTCCAGCATCAAGAACCACGTGCTGCCCCATTGGGCCGACCGGGAGATGCGGGCCGTCACCCGCATGGAGGTCCAGAGCTGGATCCGTGGACTGGTCGAGAAGGGGGTCGGCGCCTCGGCGATCAAGAGGGCGTACAACCTGCTGTCGTCCATCATGCGTGCGGCCGTCGACGACGATGTCATCGCGGTCAGCCCCTGCAGGAACATCGACCTGCCGCAGATCGCGATCAAGCCCCCGCAATGGTTCACCCTCGACCAGGCGCAGAGCATCGTCGACGAGCTCCCGGCGCCATGGCGCACCATGTGCCTGCTCGGCTTCTACACGGGCCTGCGCTGGGGCGAACTCGCCGGCCTGCATCGCCATCGGATCGACCAGCGCCGTTCCCGCTTGTTCGTGGTGGAGGTCAACACCAAGAGCGGCATCAAGGAGTACCCCAAGAGTTCGAGGAGCCGCCGGGAGGTCCCGCTCCCGCCGCACGTCCTGGACGTGCTCGAACGTCACATCCACCCGCTCGACCGTGACGCCCTGGTCTTCACCACCGTCACCAAGGGCCGCGCTGGCCGTCGCCTCGACGACGGCAACTGGCGCCGCCAGACCTGGTGGCCTGCCATTGAGAATGCCCACTACTTCGGCACCGACGGGGAGCAGCTCCCCGTTCCGCACTATCCGCCCCACTCCATGCGTCACACCTGCGCTTCGTGGCTCGTCCAGAAGGGAGTCTCGCTCTACGAGGTCCAGCACCTCCTCGGCCACGAGAGCTTCCAGACCACCCAGCGCTACGCCCACCTGCAGCCGGACGCGCACAAGGCAGTGCTGGCAGCTTGGGAGCGTTTGGACGTCCCGCTGACCTTTGCAGCGTAGACAACTCGTCCTGTCCACTGGCGTGCGTCGGATGCGCGCTGCGCCTACGTACAGGGCGAGCTGAAGGGCGGCCTACAGCTATGGACGAGCTTGTTTCTCCAGGTAGTCCATGACCACTTGGTGCGCCCGCCACCCGTCCGGGAACTTCGGTGGTACGTCGAGGTAGACCAGGCTGCTGCGGGGATGCCGGTCCAGGAGGTCGGTGATGCCGGCGCGGGCCACGACGATGCAGGCGAAGCGGTGGCGGGAGAGCAGGACGCACAGGCGACCCGTCTCCAGATGGAAGGCGGAGGCATCCTGACGGCCGGAGAGCGGGTGCCAGACCAGTGTGACGTCGAACTCGCGGCCCTGGAGACGGTTGGCGGTGTCCACGGTGATGCCCGTGAGACCCCGCTTCTCCAGTCGCGACCGTACCGAGTCCGCCTGGATCGTACGGGCGGCTCCGATCGCGATGCGGGACTCGATGAGCGGCTCTCCGTTCACCAGCGCCCCTCGCTCCAGCAACCGGGCCGCCGTTTCTGCCAGTGCTTCGGCCACCTCGGGGTCATCGTCGAGAGTGTGCCGAGCGGGAAGCTCCAGCAGACCCCAGCCCGACCCGGCCGCGCAGGCGAGGACGGCGTCCGACGGTGTTGCACGGTGAGGTGCGGTGCCGTAGGTGAGGACGCGGTCAGCCGCCTTGGTACCGGAGATGAAGGAGTAGAAGGGATAGAACGCCTTCTGCACGAGAGGGGCTGCCATCTCCGGCAGCCGCCAGGAGACCGGGAGCTCGTGTCGCAGCAGGTCCGAGTTGTGCGCCAGCGCCACGTCGACGGCGTTGCGCAGCGGGTCCCAGGTCAGTCCCTGCCAGCGGTCGGTGTCCACTGTGGCGAAGGGATCCAGCTGCCCGGGATCGCCGACGAAGAGGACTTGTGAGTCCTTTTCGGAGAACAGCGGTGCCGTCGCCAGCAGCGCGTCCGACCGCATCTGGTAGGCCTCGTCCACGATGGCCCAGCGCCATGGAGCACACTTCTCAGGTTTGACGTACGACCATTTTTTGGCGGTGGAGACCACGACCGCCAGCTCGCGGAGGGCGTCTGCCTCATTACTGCCCCGTACATTCGCGTGTCGGCTCACGCGCTCGGGAAGACGGAAGCCGTTCGCGTGCAGGCGCCCGAGGGGAAGAGCAGGGTACTCCCGGGCGATGTTGTCGACCAGGTCGTCGACCTGTTCGTTGGTCTGCGCGACGATCATCACCTGATGGCCGGCCGATGTCAGGTGGCCGGTGGCGCGCTTGACCAGCGTGGACTTTCCCGCGCCTGGTGGAGAGTCCACCACGATGCCGCGTCCGGTGGTCGAGTCCAGGCCGGACAGCACGTCGGCGACCGCCCGGTCGGCGAGGGCGCCGGGTGACGTGCCGCTGTCGGGTTCCGGAGTGGCTGTCATTCCCAGACCTCTTCCGCGTCCTCGTCGGTGGGTTCGTACGGCTGTGGCGGACCGCCGTGGGTCCAGGGGGTGTCCTCCTCAGCCGGGAGCGAGGACGGCATGTTCTTGGGATCGATCGACGTGAAGGTGATCGTCTCGCCGAGGTCGGCCATGGTCCCCTCAGGCGCGGGCGGCTTGCGCTTGTTGCCGAAGCCGCCGTTCAGCTGGATCAGCACGGCGGACCCGGCTCCGTCGGGAAGGACGTCTAGAATCTCGGCCCTCTGCCTCGGTCTTGCCGGGGACTTGACCGCCGTCCCCACCGCCATGGATACGGGAATTTCGCAGTGCACGGTGATTGTCGGGCGCCACAGCGGGGATCCGGGCCGCGCCCCGGGGATGGTGCGCTCTTCCTCCCGGGCCGTGACCACGCCCGTGAACGCCTCGCCCGTCAGTTCGTACTCCGCCATCACCAGCGGATCGTCATACGCGCGCTCGGCGTCGTACCGCTCCTGGGCCTCCTCCATACGGGCGAGGCGGCGGGCCGCCCCCACCGCGTGGTCGCGGCGGGCCTGTGGGCGCCCGTCGTCGTCCAGATAGGTCGCGTACTCACCGAACAGACGCCGGTCGTATGCCCGCCGTTCGGCGACGTGGCCCCCGGCGGGAAGCTCGCGCAACAGGCGGACGCCGTGCCACATCAGCTGCCAGGTCGGCAGCATCTGGGCGTGCAGCTCGCGGTCGATGGTGCGAGCGGCGGCGTCCCGCCCCCGCTCTCCGGTTGCGCCGTCGTACTTCGTGATCAGTTCGTCGAGCGTGCGGTCGAAGACCGGGTCGGTCGCCGGCCCGGCGGGCGGCCACGCCGCGGGGTCTTCGCGCTCCCGGGCGGTCTCGGCCCCGGTGCGTCCGGCGGGGGGATCGATCCAGCCGAGCAGGGACGCCAGGTTCGCGTTCTCGGTGGGGCTCTGCCCGGTGGCCCAGTGGGCAGAGAGGGACCGCGTCATGGCCTGGAGCAGGGCGGAATCCGGGAACTCGGCCCGGTCGGCGAACCAGGTCAGCCACTTTCCGAGCAGGGGTACGGATGGGGAGACGGCATGCGGACCGTCTGTCGCGCGCAGCCGGGTCAGACGGCCCAGCAGCCGGACGTACGTGATCCCCCCAGCGTTCGGGACGAGGAGCTGGGGTGCGCGCAGGGGCCGCTCCCGCTCCTCCTTGTCCTTGCCGCGCCCGACCGTGTACGGCTCTTTCGGCGCGGCGCGGCATTCCTCGAAGTAGGGCAGGAGGAGGTCCGCGAGGCTCTCGACGAAGCCGAAGCGCTCGGTTCGGTCGTGGGGGCGGCGAACCGTCAGAAGCACCGGGTGGTCGGGATCCGTCCCGGCGAGAGCTGCGAGTGGCGCGCAGGCCTCGCCGGCGAGGGTGAGCGGGATGAGGACGAACGGGGTGTCGTCCACATGCTCGTGGCGCACGGTCGTCAGCCGCTCGGCGTATTCCGACGTGGATGCCCGCAGGGCGGCCACCGTGGCGATGATGCTCACGCGGTCGAACCTCCACGCAGTCGACGGAGTCGTTCGGCGGCCCGCAGCCGGATGATGACCGCCTCCTCGGCGGGGCCCGGGGTGCTGGTGCCGTCGAGGAGGCGGAGGGCGGTCCGGGTGGAGTCGATGCCGGGAAGACTGTTGCGTACCACTCCACCCAGTCGGGCCGGGGAGGCGCAGTCAGTGGCCTCGTCCCGGCAGTAGCGGGACATCTCGCAGAACGAGAGGCAGTCGGGGGTGAAGCTGGCGTCCAGCTCCCGCATCGTGGCGTCGATCTCGGCCTTCGGCCGTTCGGTGTCGAGCGTCGCATCGGGAGAGAGGGCGTGGGCCAGGTCTTCGGCCCGGCGCAGGCGCGATAACTGGAACCGCAGGGCGTCGAGTTCCTGGCGGAGGTCGATCAGCTTCCCGTAGGGCCGGTTGGAGAAGTCCTTCGGGCAGATGAGAAGGAACCTGTGGGCGATCGCCTTGGGATCGAGGCCGAGTTCGGTGAAGGTCTGCCGCAGGGCGAGGACGCTGACCGCCGCCTGTTTCGTGGTCTGGGCGACCGCCGAGGGGTTCGCCTGGCCGTCGATGGCCGGGAAGGAGCGGATCTCCACCACGTAGAACTGTCCGCCGGTGCGGTGGCTGAGGGCTTGCGGTATCACGTGGGCGGTCTGACCGGCGACCTCCAGGGTCAGGACGGGGCGGTCCAGGATCAGCCGCTCGTCGGCGCCGGCCGCCAGGCGGTTCAGAAGCCGCCGACTCTCGCCCGCCCGCACCGCGAGCGAAGCGTCGCCGCCCACCTCGGTCAGATCGGCTACCGCGGCTTCCTCGACGGGGACGTCGAGTTGCTCCCGGAGCAGGCGAATGAGCTCCGCGTAGCCGCCCCATTTGACCAGGGCCTCGAAGCTCTGCTCGCGCCGGATCGCGAAGGGGGACTGGCCGAAACGCGGCTCATGGCCCAGGCGTTGGGCGAGCAACGCCTTGTCCACGCCCGCTGCGTCGAGTACGGCGCGGCGGGAGCAGGCCGGGTTGGCCGTGAGGGCGGTGATCTTGCGTGCCGTGTACTCCTGCGGAGGTCGCGGTCCGCGCAGGACGGCGAGTCTTCCCGGAGAGGGGGCAGAAGGGTGCTGCGGAGGCATCTTCTCTTCTTACGCGGAATTCTGTGGCGGCACCGGAGGAATCCGGTAGTCGGTCAGATGGTGAAGCCGGCTGAACCGCGCAGGGCATCGTGCAGGGGCGGGGCCCCGAAGAGCTGCTGTACTTCTGTGAGTTGGCCGCGTGCGCGGTCGGCGGTCGTGCGACGCAGGGAGTAGTCCGCCTCCTGGTGCACTGCGGCCTCCGTGCGTGCTGCGGAGATCACGCGTTCGGGGTCGGTTTCCTCGTCGTCGTACGCGCCGGGGATGTTGAGCGCGAAACGGCGCAGCAGTTGGCGGGCTGCGCCGGAGGGCGCGTGTCCGGCGACGTCGAGCCGCAGGATCTGCTCGGCGGTGCCGATGGCGTGGACAAGGAAGTCGGCACGCGGGCTCAGTGGGCCGACGATGCGCTGCTCCAGGGGCCAGACGGATACGGCGAGGAGACCGCGGGCGGGTGTGAGCCGGTCGTGGGTGAGGGCGGCACAGATGTAGTAGGGGCGGGCGTAGCCCTGTGCGGTGAAGGACCTTTCCTCGTCCCGGCGGAGGGAGGCGAGTTTCGTCGCGACCAGCGGCTCGGTGAAGAAGGCCTGGTATACGGATGAGATCAGCTTGGGCGACGCGGGAGCGCCGAGCAGGGTGAGCGCCTGGTGCACCTGCTCGCGGACCGGGACGGCGCCGTGGGTGGACTGCTTCCCGTGGGCCTGGAGCCGGAACGAGGATGCGGTCCCGGCGGTGGTGGCAGGTGCCGGGGACCCGGCGGGTGAGGAAGGAGCCGCGGCAGGTGGCGCGGCCCCCTCCGCCTCCTCGGCGTCGAGGGCTCGCTCCCACGCGGCCTCCGCCTCGCGCAGTTCGGCGCGGATGCGGGCGGTGGCCGCGTTGTCGCGGGCGCGTCGAGCCTCTCGCAGGAGGGCGCGCAGGCGCGACAGGCGTTCCTCGAGCTCCTCCAGCGATGCGGTCATGGGCGCACTGTATCGCCGATCCCTTTGATTTCCAAGGTTCTCCAAAGAGTTCCAAAGTTGTGCGCTACGCTCGGCGGCACGGCCTCGGGGTTCACGACGGCCGGCCTAACTCCGTGCTTCGGCCGGGAGGGGGAACGACATGACGTGCGACGTGCCGTGGCGTGTGCCGCAGTGGATGACGGGGGACGAGGGGCCGGTCCGGATCGGGCCGGGCACAGGAGGGGGAGCGGACGAGCCGCACGTCTGCCCGGCCCGCGACGCGGCGAAGGCCCGGCCAGGACTTCGGGCGCGGGTGCCGTCGCAGCTTCCCCGGGAAGAGCACGAGACCTTCACGCTCGGTCCCGTGTGCGCGGCACTGGACCGGATCGAGTTCGGCGGCGCCACGGTGGACGAGGCGCTCGGAGCCCTGTCCGGCCACCGGCCTGCTCTGCACGAGGGGCACCGGACCTACGTGGAGCACGCGGTGCGGCAGTACACGAGCCAGGGGCCGGACGCCTTCGTGCCCGTCCAGCCGTACTGGGCGGTGCGCAAGGACAATGGTCGGCGCTGGGAGCTCTACGCATGGTGGCGCCGCTACCAGTCGGCCGACGGCACGGTGCGCGAGTACCGGCGGCTGAGACACGGGGACGCCCGTGCGTCGAGCCGGGGTGAGATCGCGGTCGCCGCGTACACCGCGGCGTTCGGAGCCGACGCGGCGTGGCCGCGCCGCTGGAACCAGGAGTTTGTGATCCACGGCTCTCCCGGGCCCGTCGCGAGGGTCAGGATCATCGAGATCGGCCTGGGCGACGGATCGCGGACCGTTCAGTTCGACGGAACTGCGGAGGAGGCCAAGGCGTACTACGAGGCGCACGGCGGCCCCCACGTGAGGAATGTGGTCAGGGGCGGTCCGGAGCGCCCCGGGGCGGCCTGCTTCGACTGCAAGCAGTTCACCGGGTGTGAGGCGGTGCCCCGGTCTCCGGGGGTACTGGCACTGCCCTCCCGCCGGTTACCGCTGCGGAAGGTGTCCATCAGCGACCTCAGGTACCACGCCGCCTGCCCTGCGCAGTCCCTGCTGCGCTCCCTGCACCTGCCGAAAACAGGCGAGTACAGCGACGCGGCCAAGCTCGGCCAGGCCGTGCACGGTTGGGTCGAGGCGCTCCACCGCCGCACCGGCCCCATTCCCTGCACGCGCGGCGACATGCCCCCGCCGGGGGAGAACTGGACCGCCGACCGGTGGAGGGTCCCGGACGAGGAGGCGGAGACAGGCCGCGCCATGCTCCTGCAGCATGTGGACTCGTGCCCCTTCCAGCTCCCCGAGGCCATCGAGCGGGTCGAATGCGAACCGACCCGGGTGTTTCACGACACGGCGGCCCAGGCGCTGGTCGTGGCCAAACCCGACCTGCTCTACAGGGAGGACGGTTCCTGGGTATGGCGGGAGCTCAAGACCACCCGCACTCCTGCCCGCATCGGCAAGGATCCGTTGGACGCGTATCCGCAGCTCGCCCTGGCCGTCGTCCTGCTTGCCCAGGGGGAGCTGGGCGGTGACCCCTCCGGATCGAGGGTGGAACTGGAGGTCCTCCGTCCCGATGGATCCGACCCCCACGTCATCGACCCGATGGACGCGGAGCGCCTGGCCAAGGCGCGAGCGGTGCTCCGGCGGTACGCCGGCCCCTGGCGCGAGGACCGTGCGTGGGAGGCACGGCCGGGCGGGCACTGCCACCAGTGCCCGGTCTCGAGGTGGTGCCCGAGCGCCCAAGCCCCTGCCGACGCGGAGGAGAAGGCATGATCACCCAGACCCCACCGAACTCCGGGGCAGCCCGATCCGGCCTGGTCTCCCGACCGTCCGCGGGCTCGGACGAACCCCTGCTCCGGGAGATCGCCAGTGCGCTGGTCCGTCTGTCCCGGCAGCGCGGCGTGCCCCACCCGATCTATCCGGCCCAGGTCCAGAACGCCTACAACCGACTCGTCCTGCACTGCCTGCGGCACGGAGTCGAACCGCCGGGCAGCATTCCCGAGATGGTGCGCTGGGCCTGCGAACGACCGCTGACGGGCTGGCCGCTGGACCTGCCTCCCGAAGCCCGTGGGGCCGCCGGCACGCTCGTGGATCCCCAGACGAGACTGCCGCACCAGCTCTGCCTCGAGTGGGAGGTGGATGCGGCGGACCCCGCCGCAGAGATCTTCGAGAACCAGCGCATGCTGGAGGCACTCACCGTATGCCGGGCAGCAGGCGATCCTGCGGCGTACACCGCCTTCCGGTCCCTGCTGACCACCCGGCCCGTACTCACCGGCGCGGAGCTCGCCCTGCTCGGCGGGGACCCGGAGTGCGGACTCCTGCTCCACCACGTCATCAGACAGTGCTACGAACCCGTCCCTGCGACCTATCGACGCGACGGCGGGTACCAGCAGTGCGGACGCTGCCGCTGCCTGATGGTGCCACTGCCCGGCGGAGGTCACCGCTGCGAGCTGGACCGCTGCCGCCGTGACGCCACCGCGGCTGTCCCCGTTCCGGTACGTCCCGACCGCAGCGGGCTCCACCAGCTCAGCCGCCCCCTGCGGATGTTCGTCACCAGTCCGGGCCTGGCAGAGAACGACATCGGGTCAACCCTCAAGAGACGCTTCGGCATCGACGCCGAGATGTGGCCCCAGTTCGACGCGTACGACTTGCGCGTCCCGCTGCCGGGAGGCCGGTACTGGGCCGTGGACGTCAAGGACCGGGTGAACCCGGTTCTGCTCGCACGCACACTCACCCGCTTCCGGGCCGACCCGCCCTTCGACCGAGCCTTCCTGGTCGTGCCCCGCTATCGATTCCGCGAGAACGAGGCGTACGGACGACAGTTCCGCCGAAATCTTCCCGAAGATCTGGCAGGGAACATCACCCTGCTCGACGACCGGACCTTCCTGCGTCTCGTGGCCGAGCAGATCGCCGACCGGACGGAAGCCGCCGGATCCCCTCGCCGCCAAGGAGACCACCATGCGTGATCGCAGCAGCTGGCACCGTCGTTGCTCCCGCCAGCTCACCGATGTATGGCCGGATGACCTCGGTGCGTTCCGGGTCGCCGATCTCCTCGACGTCGAACTGGGCCTCTATCTGCTGCAGAGCGTGGCGCCCACGCGCGCCGCACTCGACGTGTGGCCCCTCCTCGGCGGATACCCCCACAGCGAAGCGCTCGGGGACGTCCGCTCCGACGAACAGCGGCTGCGCATCCTGCGCGCCCGCCACCACCTGTGGGTCCTCAGACGCGGACACGCTTGGTCTGAGGCGCTGGAGTCGTACCTACGCGTGCCGCAGCAGCTGCGCGGATACGACCTCGAAAGCGTCGACGCGGTCCCGCGTCGACGCGTACCCGCCCGGGCAGCGCGTCGTTTCGAGGTGTTCGAAGAGTTGCTCACCACAGGACCCGAGTTCGCGACCCGCCGTGTTCCGCTCGCTGGGTCGGGCGAGCACACCTTCCGGGCCCAGGACCGGCTCCACTCGGTCGAGATCACCGACGACCTGCTGCTCGGCGCCCTTCCCAGGTCGCACGCCCTCGACGCGGCACCCGCCGGGCGCGGGGAACCCGTGGACGTGACCTGGGAAGAACTCGAGTCGGCGGCCGCAGCCATGGACGCGAAGGAGGAGGTCATCGGCGGCTTCCGAAGCGGATGGCGCGGTCGACTGAGCCGTGTCCGGTTACTCGTCCGGGACGAGGCCCTCGGTCGGTTCACGCGGGGCGAGCGCCTCAGGATCGACCAGCTGCTCCACCTGGTCGGCATGGTCGGTGCGGGCAAGTCGACCCTCCGCGACATCCTCACCTACCACCTGGTCACTCGGACGTCGCGCCGTGTCACCCTGGTCGTCGGCGACGTCGCCGAAACCCTGGCCGTCGTGGAGCTGTTCAAGCGACTCGGGGTAGCGGCGGCACCCATCCTCGGCCACTCCACGCGAGAGCGGAACATCGGACGCCTGCACCGCCGCACCGCGGTGGCGGGCGCCGACACCATGCTGGGACACGACCACCCCGGCTTCGCATACCTGAGCAGTGCCTGCCCCGTGGACGTGCTGCGCGGCATGGAGGCACGCAGGCCCCTCGGCATCAGGGAAGCCCCGTGCCTCGGGCTGTACCCCGCTGTGGACCAGGAAGAGACCCCGGACGATCCACTGGTCGAAGCGGAGAACCCGGCCGGCCGAAGGTCGCGCCCCAAGCCCCAGCGGAAGCTGTGCCCGCTGTGGAACCGCTGTCCGAGACATCGCGGCGCCCGGGACCTCGTCGATGCCCGCGTCTGGGTTGCGACCCCCGCCGGGCTGGTGCACAGCTCCGTGCCCCAGCACCAGCACGACGAGCAGATCCGTTACCTGGAACTCGCCTGCCGACTCAGCGACCTGATCATCGTCGACGAGGCGGACCGCGTGCAGATGCAGCTCGACACCGTGTTCGCCCCGGCCAGCACCCTCGTCGGCACCTACCCGAACTCATGGTTCGACGAGGTCGCCGTCCACAAGTTCCAGCAGATGGCCCGAGACGGGCGGCTCCAGCTGTCCGAACGCGACGTCGACGACTGGACGAACGCCGTCAACACCGTGAGCGCCGCCACCGACCGGCTCTATTCGCTCCTGGTCAAGGACGGGGAGCTGCGGCAGTGGATCAGCGTCGACTACTTCAGCGCGTTCACCCTGCACAACCTGCTGATCGACAGCTGGTTCCCCGGACGGGACGCGGGCGACCAACCACCGCCCGCGGCACGGCTGCTGGACGAGGCGTTGCTGCGGTTCCGGGACGACCCCCTGCACGAGCACGAGAGCACTGGTGACGGCGACCAGGTGACCCCCCTGGTCAACACCTTCGTCCACCTGGCCCTCGAACTGCTCCACGCCCCCCAGGGCGCCCGCACCCGGGAACGGCTCCGCTCCACCCTCACTGCTGTCGTGGGCCACGACTCCGGAGTCCTCGACCGGATCGACGTACAGGCCCGACGCTTCGAGTTCACCCTGCTCCTCGCCGCGCTCCACAGCCGACTCGACTTCATGACCATCCTGTGGCCGCGCGTCGAGGCCGCACTCCACCTGGAGAACGCGTCGAACGTCCTCTCCCGCAGACCTCCGAAGGACTACGAGGCGGTCATCCCCGAATCACCGATGGGCAACGTCCTCGGCTTCCAGTTTCGCCTCACGGACTCGGAGCGCGACGGTGACCGCAGCGGTGAGCTGCGCTTCTTCCACTGCAACGGTGTGGGGCGCGAACTCCTCATGCGAATGGGCGACCTGTGTCGGGTGGACAGTCGACCTGCCCCCCACGTTCTGCTCATGTCCGCGACCAGCTGGGCCGGCACTTCCAGCCGGTACCACCTGCACGCCGATGTGGGAGCCGTGCTTCGCCCGCGGGACGAGGAGGTCGAGGCCGTCCTCGGCACCGAGTTCCGCAAGGAGTTCCTCCACTGGCCGGGCAGCGAAGGGCCGCGGCCCCTGCGGCTGTCGGGCTGCCCCCCGAAGGAGCGGCCCCAGGCGCTCGTCGAGATGCTCCGGCAGCTCGCGGTTCCTGACCGCAGCCTGCCCGGCGCGTCCAGCATGCTCGACACCGAGCTGGACGAGATCCCCGACCAGGATCGGCGCCGCATCCTGCTCCTCGTCGGCAGCTACGACGAGGCGCGGCGCGCGGCCGAGTACCTCAACGGGATCCCTGAGTGGAACGGCCGTGTCGTCCAGCTCGTCTCGGACGACGCGGACGCCGACACCGCCTGGGCCCGGCTGCCGGAGGACCCCGCGGTGCGCACCCTCACCCGAGGTGACGTGCACTCCTTCGCGAAGATCGGCGGCGAACTCCTGATCGCGCCGCTGCTTGCGGTGGAACGAGGGCACAACATCGTGCTGAGCACGGGCAAGGCGGCGATCGGCAGCGTCTACTTCCTCGCCCGGCCCCACCCGCGGCCCGACGACATCGCCCTCGCCATCCAGTCGATCAACGATTGGGCGGTACGCCAGCTCCGGGACACCGGAAGAGTCTTCACACAGGCGACGCTCGCGGCTGCCACGCCGCACCAGGCCGCCATCGGGTTCCGTAGTCGCGCCCGCCGCCAGTGGAACCGGTACCTCACCCGCCGAATGGCCTGGTCCAGCCTCCGGGACGATGAGAAGGTCGCCTTCACCTGGGACCAGCTGGTCGTGATGTGGCAGGTGATCGGCCGCCTCGTACGTGGCGGTGTGCCTGCCAGGGTGGCCTTCGTGGACGCCGCCTTCTCACCCCGCGAGGCGGGATTCGAGGCTGTCGACACCCCGGACACCAGCCTGCTGGCGAGCATGCGCGCCGTGCTGGCCCCCTACTTCGACGAGCCCGGCATCGTCGCTCAAGGTGCCGAAGCTCCGCCGGAACCCTCTCCAATCGACAAGTCGCTCGTCCGCGAGCTGTACGAGCCGCTCTACCGCGCCCTCGTCGACATGGGCTGAGACCGCGGCTGCCCATCCGCACCCCGAACCTGTTCACGCACCTTCCTCCGATCAGGAGACTCACAAGATGGCGTACCAGCACGTACGGACCGCCTCGTACATGCCTGACCCGGCACAGGGGCCTTTCCCCGTCCTACGGCACACCCTCTCGCTGCCCGCTCACTGGGAGGAGCCGCTCGGTCAGCTGCGTGACCATGGCTGGCCGGAAGGCCGGTGGCACGGCCCACGCCGCATCCCCACCCGGGAGATCAACCAGCTGATCCGCACCACCGCCCCGGACGTCGTCACCGTGGCGTCCAACGCCACCTTCGGAACGGACTCCCCCTGGCTCTACTGCACCGAGCCGTTTCCCACCCCGGTGACCAACCTCTACGCCGCCACCTGGCTCAGAAACCTCCCCCGCCATCCCGATGATCCGGACGCACGGCGTCTGCTCGCGGAGTGCTTCCGCGAGCTGGACACCGGAAGCCTGACCTGGCGCGCAGACACCATCGACCTGCTCGAACAACAGCCTTCTCCCGGTGGCACCGCCAAGCCCACCCGTCTGGTGTACCGACTGCTCCCCGACGAACTGGCCGCACGCATCGCACGTCAGGGTGCCTACGAGCACGGAGGCCGGCAACTCACCTTCCACCAGGTCGCCGGCGCCGGCGGCGGGTACGACGCCGGAAGCAGCAGCGCGGAACTGATGTCGTGGCCGCCGATCGAATACCGACCCGCGGGTAGGGGCAGCGAGCGCAAGCCGTCGTACTACGCGGCCACCCTCCGCGTCGGCGTGCGCACCGTCCCGTTCTCGCCGGTTCCTCGGATTCACCTCAGCGCGGGAATCCGCCGGTTCGTCACCGGAAAGGTCTGGATGCCCTTCCGCAAGGGGGTCTCGGTCTACCTACTGCCAGAGATCTCGCTCGTGCCGGACGCACCGGTGTCCCGGCGACTCTCGGTTGCCATGCTGCAGTGGCGCAACGGGACCACGGATTGGAGGCAGGGCGGCCCCAGTGGCATGCTCGCCGCCGTCGCCGCGCTCGACGGGCTCCCGTCGGTGGATCGACTGGTCAAGGAGGCCGACCACTGGATCGGGGACGGGAAGGACGGCATCAGGCTGGCGGTCGGCCACCAGGCCGCCATGGGCAGACACCCCATCGGGACCGGACTCATGCCCAGCGAACGCCGCCGTCTCATCGAGTGGGCCGAGCAAGCGCTGGCCCCCGAGTTCGTCCCCGCCCCGAAGCTCCAGCGCAGCCGGTACGGTCGCCCGCCTGTCAGACAGCTCACGAAGCGGCCCTCCATGCCAAAGAACGCCACCACCGAAGAGCTCGCCGCCCTCCTGGAACGGACGGAACGGACCGCGGCGGACAACGCACGGGTGCGGCGTGCGGCGCTCGCCGCGACGCTGGACGGTACCGACCTCGTCGGCTTCCTGGTTCACCAGACCGACGATCAGCGAGACCGGCTCGCCGCCACCGCCGAGAGCGCGCTCGGGCTCACTGGGTTTCGGCGGGAACAAGGACCGGAGACATGGGTGTGGGAGGCCGAGGAGCTCACCGTGCGGCTCCACGCCCACCCGCTGGGCGAGCTGGGATCCCCTCTCGGAGCGGAGGACCGGCCGCCGCGCGCGGGACAGGAACACGACCAGGCCATCCGTGAGCGGCGCGGACGGGTCGCCGAGGCGATGACCCGCCTGAGGGAGCAGGTCCCCGGGGCTCGGATCGCCCTTGTCGAGCTGGAGGGAAGCGAAGCGTTCCAAGGTCCCGCGAGGCGTACCGACCCCAAGTACGCGATCCGGCTCGGGTGCGCGGACGCAGGTTTGGTCACCCAGTTCATCCGCCCCCTGGACACCGCGATGGACACGGCTGACGCCGAGAAGGACGCCGCCCTGCGGGCCGAAGCGGCCTGGGCGGACGGCCTTCGTCAGACCGGGATGCGCCTGGTGCCCCAGCACACTCTCGGCGATCGCATCCCTTCCGGACTGAACCAGGTGGCCTTCCATCTGGTCGAGCGCCGGGTCGACGGTCCCACGGGCAGGGCACAGTTCACCCCGATCGCCGTGCTGCTCCGGCCGGACGCACCGTGTGTTCTCGGACGGACCGCGGACGCCTCCGAGTGGATGCCCTACCCGGACCTGCTCCGGATCCTGACCGGACGAGTGCGGGGGAATGACCTGAGGACCTCGGCGCAGCAGTCGGCAGTCACGGCGGCCTTCATCAGGAGGACCCTGGCGAGTCTGCGCGGCACGCCGACCCTGGTCCTGGCCCACGCACAAGACGTGCGCAAGCGCTGGCCGTGGCTCACCAACGGCGGGCTCGAGGTGGATCGGATCGGCCTCGACGGGGGCCCCGCGCAGCGGATCGGTCTCTACGGCAAGCACCTCCGGGTCGTCAGGGTCGCTGACAGCGGCCGTGACGAGACGCCCCAGTGGTGGGCGGAACGGGAGGAGCGCGAGGAAGAGCTGGCCGGGCAACAGCGGGGCGGCTTCGGCATGGGACTGTGGGTGCCCGACGAGCCCGGAGCCCCCGGCCGCGTCTTCTACAGCACGGCGGACAAGGCGAGCACGCAGACGAAGTTGACGAACGACGACGCGAAGCTGACCCCTCACGTCAACCCCACCGGTCGGAGCGCCCACCGGCCGACGGTGAACGCGTGGAACCCCGAGCTACTGGAGCTCACCCTGGCCTGCCTTCAGCCCGGCGACGACCCCGAGGCATGGGCTGCGTTCGTCCACCAACAGCGCATCTGTAAGGACGACTACCGGGACGTGCTCGGCCTGCCGCTCGCTCTCCACCTCGCACGGCTCGCGGACGAGTACGCGCTGCCGCAGGACGAGGAGGAGGCAGTGGACCCGACGGCGGGGCCGATCGCGGCGCCCGTCCCCGGAGACGGGTCCGGGCAGCTCACCTTTGACTTCGACACGGACGAGGACAGTGAGGACCAGGCACATGGCGACGTGTAGTACGGAGGCGGTGGAACAGGCCGTTCAGTCCGCCGAACTCCTCCACGCCCAGGAGGAGATGCGGGAAGCGGTCAGCGTACCGGAACCGAAGGGAGGCGCGGCGACGGCAGTGGCCGTCGCACATCTGGGCGGGCTGTTCGAGGGCCTGTCCGGGGTGATCCGTCACGCCTTCGACCGGACCCGGGACTACGACGGCAATCTATCCAGCGGTCCGCTCCAAGGCCTCTCTGAGATCGTGCAGAACGCTGAGGACCTCGGAGATTCCGGAGTACGCCTGCTCACCAGGGACAGGGATCTCCTTGCCAGAACGGTGCCGGGCACCGTGCGGATCATCCTGGAGCCACTGAAGCACCTGTCCTACCGGACAAGTGGCAACGTGCTGGTCTCCGGCATCCGAAGTGCGCAGAGCCTTGCCTACCCGTTCGAAAGCACGGAGCAGGCCTCGTCATGACAGCTATCACAACGATGACAGCAAACCGAGGCCGGGACCCGGGGCAGCCCCCTACCGTGGAGATCGAAGTGCCGCAGGGGTGGCGGCGGAGGGGACGTACCAGCATGCGCAGGGTTCCGCCGGAGATGTTCCGGTTCACCACGGGGGAGACGGCCGACTTGAACGGGGCCGTGCTCGAGGCTTTCGGGGTGGCCGGCGAGCACCTGGAGACCGCGCTCGGGCTCGACGGCGTACGGGAGCGGCTGCGTGCGGTCGGCTGGGTCTCGGACCTCGAGGACGAGGAACTGCACGAGACGCTGAAACGGCTGGTGAAGTGGGAACTCCTCGACGTGGTCCACAACCACGCCCAGAACTACCGCACGGCCGAGGAGTACGAGCGGCGCAACCTGCACTACTCGCTGACCCGCCGGGGCGAGGCCGCGCTCGCCGGGGTGCGACACGCCCTGGAGGTGCTGGCCTCCACGGGGGCGCTGCAGACCGCGGTGCTGGAGGCGATCGCCGACCGGCTCGACGAACTGACCCTCCTGTCAGGCGAACCTGCCGCGGCCGACCGACGGATCTTCAGCACCCTGCGGGAGCTGGAGGGTCATCTGGAGGGCCTGGTGGAGAACACCAAGGCCTTCAACGGCCAGTTGCAGAGGCTCCTTCGCACCGAAGGAGTGGATCTGGACGTGTTCCGTGAGGTGAAGGCCGCCACCGTCGCGTATCTCCAGGAGTTCCTGGTCAATCTCGACCGGCGCGGCGAGACGGTGGCCGCCGCCGTGGCCCGCGTGGAGGAGCGGGGCATCGCGGTGCTGCGTGAGCGGGCCCTGCGCGGTGCCGAGCTGCCTCCGACCCCGGGAGAGGACCCGGCAGCCGGCTGGCTGGAGAGCCGGCGGGCGCGCTGGGCGGGGCTGAGGGCCTGGTTCCTGCCGGGCGACGGGGCGCGCCCCCGGATCGAGCAGCTGCACGACATCGCCCGGCGCGCCATCGTCTCCCTCCTGCAGGTGCTGGAGCGGATCAACGAGTCCCGGCGCCGCCCCTCCAGCGCCGTACAGGACTTCCGCGAGCTCGCGCGCTGGTTCGCTGCGGCTCCCGACGAGGAGGACCTGCACCGGCTGTGGTCGGCCGCCTTCGGCCTCGGCCCGGCCCGCCATGCCCACCTCGCCCACCCGGACCCGGAGCTGATCCCCTCGTCCCACTCCTGGTCCGAGGCGCCGCCGGTACAGGTGTCGGCCCTGCTGAGGACCAGCGGACGGACCGAACGCTTCACTCGTACGGCCACGGTGCGGGACGTTGCGGCGGTCAGGGCGGAACGCGCCGAGCGGGCCCGGGCGGAGCGAGCGGAGCTGGCACGCGCCTGGCAGGCGCTGGAGACGGACGGCCCGGTACGGCTCTCCTCTTTCAGCACCCTCGACCCCGCGGCCTTCGACCGTCTCCTCGATCTGCTGGGTCGGGCGCTGGCCGCCCGGCCGGACGCGGGTGGCCGGCGACGGGCCACGACCGGCGACGGCCGGGTGGAGGTGGTGCTGTTGCCGCCCTCCGACGGGCGCACCGCCGTACTGCGTACCGTGCAGGGGACGATGGCAGGACCGGACTACGTCATCCACGTCACGGCCGTGGGCGGGGCGATCTCCTTCCCGGCAGTCCGCGCCGCCACGGGGCAGGAGGCCGCAGGATGAGCACCCTCGCCAACCAACTGGCCTCCGCCGAACGGGAGGAGGTCGCCCGTGCCATCCGCCTCCTTCTGGCCCGCCCGCTGCTCACCGAGGCAGCCGACCCGACCGGTTTCGATCTGGTGCGCCGCCGCCGTGACCCGCTGGCTCGATGGTTCGACTACACCTGCGGCTGGAATCTGGTCGTGGAGCCCCGCCGGGGCTACGCCCGCCTCACCAAGGTCCGCGTCAACCCCGACGGGTCCCGCCCCGCTCGCCGGGTGCGTTCCGGCCGGGCCCCGTTCGACCGCCGACGGTACGTCCTGCTGTGCGTGACCGCCGCGGAGCTGCTGTCGATGCCGATGACGACCATCGGCATGCTCGCCGACCGCGTCGTCCAGGCCATGGCGGCCGACCGCGCGCTGGCGGGATTCGACCCGGTCCGCCGGCCGGAGCGCATGGCGTTCGTCGACGTCCTGAAGCTGCTGGAGTCGTACGACGTGCTGCGTGTGGTGGACGGCACGACCGAGACGTACGTCGACTCCGCGGAGGCGAAGGTCCTCTATCGCGTGGACAACACGCTGCTCATGCGGCTGCCCGCTGCGCCGGTCGGCGCCTCCCGGCTCGCCGTGCCTCCGGAGGAGGTGCCCGCGCGGTTCGAGGAACTCCTCGCCGACCTGGTCAGGGAGCGCCGCTACGGAGGCGCTTCTGCCGACGATACGGACGCCGAGACCGCCGCGACCACGGACGCCCAGCGCAACCTGCGGCTGCGCCATTCGGTGCTGCGCCGCCTCTTCGACGATCCCGTGCTCTACCGGACCGACCTCGCCGACGACGAGCTCGCTTATGTCACTTCCTTGACCGGCCGCCAGATCCTGCGCCGCTCTGTCGAACAGGCCGGTTTCCTCCTGGAGGAACGGGCGGAGGGCTTTCTACTCGTCGACCCGGACGCCATCGCCACCGACGTCCGCTTCCCCGACGACACCTCCACAGCCCGAGTCGCCGCGCTGCTCCTCCTCGCACCGCTCTGCGCCACGCCCGCAGGCCTGCTGCCCGAGCAGCTGGCCGAGGCCGGAGCAGAGCTGCTGCGCCGCTTCCCGGGCTGGGCCAAGGCGTACCAGTCGGAGGAAGGCCCGGCCCGCCTTGCCGACGACGCCGTACGGATCCTGCTCGACGTCGGCCTGGCAGGCAGGGCCCGAGACCGTGTCGTCGCGCGACCGGCCGCGTACCGCTACCGCCTGACGGAGACCACCGGCCCAGCCCCGAAGAACGATCCGCCAGCCGTGACCACCGCCGGCAGCGTCGGAGAAGGAGACAAGCAGTGAGCGTGACGGAACTCCCCCTCCAGCGACGGCCCGAGGAGACCATCGAACCGTCACCCGTTCACGAGGCGGACACCGGCCGCGGACGATGGCAGCCCCATCGCGCGGGCATCCTCAACGTCTGGCGCTACTACGACGAGACCTTCACCTTCCACCAGGGTCGCCTGCTGCTGCGCGGTCAGAACGGCACTGGTAAGTCCAAGGCCCTGGAACTGTTGCTCCCTTTCCTCTTCGACGCCAGCCTCCGCCCCAACCGCCTCTCCACGTTCGGCGGTTCGGAGCGCACGATGCACTGGAACCTGCTCGGCCAGGGAGCGTCCGGCAAGACCCGTGTGGGGTACGTGTGGATGGAGTTTCGTCGCGTCGGAGACGACGGCACCGAGCACTGGTTCGGCTGCGGAGCCCGCCTGCACGCGAGCGTGCACACCACCACGGCGCACGCCGACTACTTCACCACCACCGCCCGGATCGCCCATCCCGACGGGGTCCACCTCGTCAACGACACCGGACAGCCCCTGACCAAAGCGGCCCTCGCCGAAGCCCTGCGCGACCGCGGCGAGGTGCATCCGTCAGCCACCGACTACCGCACTACTGTGCGGCGCGAACTCTTCGCGGGCATGGGTGAGCAGCGGTACGAGTCCCTGCTCTCCGCCTTGCTCCAGCTCCGCCAGCCCAAGCTGTCCGAACGGCTCGACCCCTCCCTCCTGTCCACCCTGCTGTCCCGGGCACTGCCCCCACTCGGCGAAGGAGAGATCACCGAGCTCGCCGAGGGCTTCGAGCGCCTGGACCGGCAGCGGGACCACCTCGACCGGCTCGACGCCGAGGTGACGGCCGCCGAGAACGTCGCCTCCCGGCAGCGCGCCTACGCCCGTCGGGTCCTGCGGGCCGGTGCGGCAGCGCTGATCTCTGCGACCACCGAGATGGACGACCTCACCCGGGACGCCCGCGTCAGCGCCGAGGAGTACGAGAAGGCGTGCGAGGAGCGCGCCTCCACCCTGGCCCTGCGAGAGGAGCTGGAACTACGGGCGCACGCCTTGGACGAGATCATCGAAGGGCTTCGGGAGAGCGACGCCTACCAGAAGGGGGAGGAGCTCGACCGGCTCCGCCGCGGTACCGAGGAACAGGTCGCGGCCGCCGCGAAGCTGCGTACCGCCGCCCGGTCCGCCGAGACCGAGGCGGAGGAGGACCGGAAGCACGCCGACGAGGTCGCGGGCCACGCCCGCTCGCGCGACGAGCACGCCCGCGCGACCGCGGACGAGGCACACCGCTCGGCCCGGGCCGCAGGCATGGAGTCCATTCACCACGAGGTGAAGACGATGCTGGACGCGGAAGGGGAGGTGAAGCCCCTCGGAAACGGGACGGCGAACACCCCGGTCAGGACGGGGAGCAGGCGGTCCGATGCTCCTGGCACCGCCGCCCGCCGACTGCTCCGGGGCGCGGTCACCGCCCGACGGGAGCAGGTCGCCGACATCACCGACGCGATCGACGCCCACGACCGGGCGGTACGCGACCGGGGTACCGCCGAGGGCCTGCTGGACGAGGCCCGAACCCGGCTCGCGGACGCGATCACCCACCGCGACACGACTGCCGCCGCCTGGGACGAAGCCCTGGCAGCCCAGGCGGAGCGGCTGCTCGCCTGGGCCCGGGACTGCACGGAGCTGCGCATCCCCGACCTCGATGAACTGGCCGCCAGGGCGGCCGTCGAGGCAGACGTGCGCGAGCTGGTCGAAACGGTCGCACGATCGCTGGACCAGGAGATCACCACTGAGCGGGCCGGAGTCCGGACGGCGCAACAGGGGTTGGAGCAGGAACGGGACCTGCTCGGCGCGCGGAGGCGCAAGCTCAGCGGCGAGACCGATCTCCAGCCCGTCGCTCCACCCACCCGCACCACCGTCCGCACGGCTGCGGCGGGCGCGCCGCTGTGGCGGCTGATCGCCTTCCACGAGGACGTCCCGCTCCCCGTACAGGCCGCGGTGGAAGCGGCACTGGAGGCGTCGGGCCTCCTGGACGCATGGGTGAGCGCATCCGAAGGGCTCACCCTTCCTGGGCACGACACCCGTGTCGAGGCCGGCCTCGCCACGACCGCCCCCGGCTCCAGCCTGCTGGACGTGCTGAGGACCGAGGAGGACATCCCCGTACCGGCCGGCACTGTGACCCGCATCCTCGCCGGCATCGCGTATGGCACCACCCTGCCCGGCGGGCACCCTGCGGCAGTCTCCTCCGACGGCGCCTGGCGCCTCGCGCCGGCCACGGGTTCCTGGAGCAAGCCGGAGCCCGCCCATATCGGAGCCCTCGCCCGGCAGCGGGCCAAACAGCGTGAGATCGCCGAACTGACCGAGCTGATCGCCGAGAAGGACGCCTCCCTGGCCACCCTCGCCGACCGGCTGCGGGAACTCGGCGCCCGCGCCGCCCGGCTGGCGGACGACCGCGCCGCCCGGCCCGACCACCGGGAACTCGACGCCTGCCGACGGGACTGGGACCGGGCCGAGGAGAAAGTGGCCGCCCGGGACGACGCCGTGCGCGACGCGACCGAGCATCTGGCCGCACGCGAGGGTGACGTGGCCGGCGCGCTGCGCACGCTGAGCCGCAGGGCCGCCGAACACGGACTGCCCACGGACCGCGACCGGCTGCGGGAACTCGGCCGCGACGTGGAGAGGTTCCGCGACCTCGCCGATACCTGGACGGACGCCCGCATCGACGCGATCGCGTCCGCTGAAAGGGCTAGGGAGACGGCCGCACGGGCGGACCGGTCACGCCTTCTCGCCGAAAAGCAGGCTGCCGACGCGGCCGCTGCGGAAGCGAAGGCGGCTGGTATGACGGCACGCCTGAAGGCGGTGGAGGAGACGGTCGGCGCGGACTACCGGCAGATCGTCGCGCGCGTTGCGGAGACCCGTGCCGAACGGATCCGCTGCGGCAAGGAAGCCCGCCAGGCAGCCGAGCTCCTCCTGGGCCTGGAAGGCCGCATCGGAGAGCTGCGGGCCACCAGCGGCCAGGACGCCGACCGGCAGGAGAAGGCAGTCGAGGCCCGCGACGGCGCGGCGCGGCGGTTCCGGCACCTGTGCCTGGTGGGTTTGGCCGAGGACGCGGGCGTCGTACCCGAACTCGACGCCGGGGACGGCACCAAGGCCACTCTGGAGGCCGCGCGCGCCATGGCGGCACGGTGGCCCCAGGTCCCGCACGCCCCGCGCCACCTCGGCGACGCCGCCACCCGCCTCTCCGAAGCCGTCCACGAGGCCCGCCGCCACCTCGGCGTCCGCGCCGACCTGGAGCTGGAGCCCGACGACGACATCCAGCTCTTCACCGCCACCCTGGAGGGCGTCCGCGTGGGGGCGACCGGTCTGCTCGCCGCGCTCACCCAGGAGCGCGACCGCAGCCGCGACGACATCAGCACCGCCGAACGGCGCCTCTTCGACCAGATCCTCACCGGTGACATCCGCCGCCACCTCGCCGCCCGCATCCGCCGTGCCGGTGAACTCGTCGCGCACATGAACGGGCACCTCGAGCGGGTCCGTACCGCCTCCAACGTCGCCGTCCAGCTCGTCTGGGACGTCCGCCCGGACCTCCCCGACAGCACCCGCACCGCCCGCCAGCTGCTCCTGAAGGACCCCGGTCGGGTCACCGAGTCCGACCGGGAGGCCCTACACGCCTTCTTCCGTGCCCGCATCGAGGAGGCCAAGGGCAGCGATACGGCCGCGAGCTGGGAGGAGCACCTCGGCGAGGTGCTCGACTACACCGCCTGGCACACCTTCACCGTCCGCCTCGACCGGGCGGACGGGAGCGGCTTGCAGCCCCTGACCAAGCGGCTGCACGGCGCGCTCTCCGGCGGGGAGAAAGCCATCGCACTGCACCTGCCCCTGTTCGCCGCCGTCGCCGCCCACTACGAGGATGTACCCCTGGCCCCCCGCCCGATCCTCCTCGACGAGGTCTTCGTAGGCGTCGACACCGTCAACCGCGGACAGGTCTTCGCCCTGCTCACCGCACTCGATCTGGACCTCATGATCACTTCCGACCACGAGTGGGGAAACTACAGGGAACTGCCCGGCATCGCCGTCCACCAACTCCTGACCGACGGAGACGACGCCGTCACCAGCGCGCGCTTCGTCTGGAACGGCACCGGAATGGAGGAAGGATGACCTTGCGAGACCACCCCGTGTCCGGCGGGACGACCTCTCGGGAGCATCTCGCCTCGGGCGACGCGACCCTTCGCCGCCCCGAACTCCATCCCGTCTGGCAGACGGTCCACGACCGTCTCTCCTCCGGCCGCTCCGTCACACGCGTACGCCTCGGACTGCTGGACGAGACCCAGCGCGAAGCCCTCGCAGACCTCCTCGGCCTGGACCGCCTGCCGGCCCCCCGGCCCACCGTCGCCCTGGCCCGCCTGGAGGAGGCCGTCACCGAACTCTCCGGCCGCACCATACGAGAAGTCGTCGCCGAACTCATCGGCCCACTCGGTGACAGAGCCGGTGAACGCCGCCGCAAGGAAGGCGAACGCGCCGGTCTGTGGGCCTGGCTGGCTGGTCACGACACGGTACGGGCGCAGCCGGTGCTCGCCGACTGGGCTGCGTCCTGTCGAGCCGCGGGACTGGTCGGCGGCTCGGCGGAACATACCCGTACGCTCCTCACCGACACGCTCAAGGTGCTCGCCGAACTACCGGGCCAGGCCGAACCCCTGCCCGTCTTCGCCGCCCGAGTCCTGAACGGCCACGCCCACGCTCTCGACGACGGCGCACCCGTCTCCACCCTCGTCCTGCGTGCCCTGGCGACTCTGTACGACATTGCTCCGCCGCAGTCCGCAGCGGAACGGCGCGCCCTGTGGTCCCGCGCTGGCGTCGCCGACGACGAGCTGTCCGCCACCGTCATCGCCGGCGGACTGCGCCCCGGCGGCGACGGCCTTCTCGCCCGTGTGGCCCGCCTGTGCACGGAGGCCGGCCAGGCCGCCAGCCTGACCCTCGCCCACGTCAGGAACCCGGGCGAGGTGACCCTGCCCGCCGCCCTTGCCCCACCCATCGTCCACGTCGTGGAGAACCCCAGCATCTTGGCTCTAGCCCTCCGTCGCTTCGGTTCCAACTGCCCACCGCTTGTCTGCACGTCCGGCTGGCCCAACAGCGCAGCTATCCAGCTCCTGCGCCTACTCGCGGACCAAGGCGCTGCTCTCCGTTACCACGGTGACTTCGATGGCGAAGGCATCCGCATTGCCGCATACGTCATGGAGAAAACAGGGGCGCACCCCTGGCGCATGACGGCGGCAGACTACAGATCCGCGATCGTCCGCAACGCCCACGGTCCTCGACCGGGGCGCATTACCGGAGCACCGTGGGATCCCGAGTTGGCCGAAGCCATGGCGGAGCACGACATCGCCGTGGTCGAGGAGCTGGTAGCCGATGCACTGTTGGAAGATCTCGCTGCTGAGGCTCGCCAGGAGCACCCCGCTGGCTGTCCGTGACGCTCATTTGACGCTCCAAGCGACCGAAGGGGCGCTCAGAGGAGCCGTATACCGGTGTTGACCTGCGACTATGTCGACTGCCGTTTCGCGTGACATCTTTCCGATGACCCACCACGTGGAGTGCATGGCGGTTCTGGAGCCGAGTGCAAAGAGCGCCTGACCTGCTGCCGGGGTCGCGGTGCGGTCTTGTCTCTCTCGGTACGAAGAGAGGGCGAGCGCCTCGACGCCCAGGTGACGCTCGGCCTGATGACACGTCATCGAGGGGACGTCCGTACCGCCTCCGCCCTTGAACATGGCGTCGCGTGTTCCCCGGCGAAGGGACGCACGGGTGTGGTGCACCGCCGGCCCCGATGGGCTCATCGAGCGCTGCCCGCCCCGCTCCGGCATCGAGGGTGCTGGGCGCATGGAGGCAGTGGGCCGCGGCCTGCGCGTACTTGCTGACCCCGCCCCTGCGGCTTGCCTGCTTCCGTTCCGGCGGCTACAGCCGGCGGAGGACAGCACTCAGTGTTTCGATCTCCTGTGCGGAGAGCTTGTCGGTGAAGTGGCGGCGCACCGCGGCGTCCAGGCCGGGGTGCACGGCGGTGACGGCCTGGCGTCCGGTGTCGGTGAGGGTGACGGTGACACCACCGGCGCGTTCGCGGGTGACGAGTTCGCGCTTGCTCATGCGGGTGAGCTGGTGGGAGATGCGGGTGCGGTCCCAGCCGAGCGCCGCGGCGAGTTCGCTCTGGCGCAGGGAACCCCCCGCCTTGTTCAGGTTGACGAGGATCGTCAGGTCCGGCTCGGACAGGCCCGCCGCGTCGGCGGCGTCCGCGATCACCCGGGTTCGGACGATCTCATGGGCGCGCTTGAAGGCCGACCAGAAGCCGACGGGATCCAGTGCGGCCTCGCTCATGGCGTCGTCCGGCTCGGCAGCCCCGCCCGCCTCTGTTGACATATCAACGCACCCTTTCTAGTGTTGAGATGTCAACGCTAGCAGGTGGCTGCCGCTGCATCGGCCCCTGACGGCCGCGCTTCTCGCTTCCACCCCGCGGAAGGATTCATGCGAACCCGAACCCTTGGAACCGGCGGCCCGCACGTCACCCCTCTCGCATTGGGCTGCGCCGGTATGTCCGACCACACCGCCCCCGCTGACGAAGCCGACGCCATCGCCACGATCCACGCGGCCCTCGCGGCCGGCGTCACCCTCCTCGACACCGCCGACTTCTACGGCATGGGCCACAACGAGGACCTCATCCGGCGCGCACTCCGCGACGGCGATCGCGACAAGGCGCTCCTGAGCGTCAAGTTCGGCGGCCTGCGCGGCCCCGACGGAACCTTCGTCGGCATCGAGGGCCGTCCCGCCCATGTGAAGAACGCACTCGCCTACTCGCTGCGCCGCCTCGGCACCGACCACGTCGACATCTACCGCCCCTCCCGGCTCGCCCCCGACACCCCGGTCGAGGAAACGATCGGCGCCATCTCGGAACTGGTCCAGGCCGGATACGTACGCCACATCGGACTCTCCGAAGTAGGGCCGGAGACCATCCGCCGTGCCCACGCCGTGCACCCGGTCTGCGACGTACAGATCGAATACTCCCTGTTCAGCCGTGGCCCCGAGGACAACGGCATCCTGGACACCTGCAGCGAGCTGGGGATCGGCGTCACCGCTTACGGGGTCCTCGCGCACGGGCTGCTCACCGGTTCCTACCGACAGCCGGCCGGAGGCGACCCACGCACCCACTGGCTGCCCCGCTTCCACCCCGGCAACCTCGCCACGAACCTCACCCTGGTCGACCGGCTGCGACCGCTCGCCGACGCACACGGCATCAGCGTCGCGCAGCTCGCCACCGCCTGGGTCATCGCCCAGGGCCGCGAGCGCGGCACCGTCGTGGCCGTTCTGGGCGCCCGCCGACCGCACCGCGTCCAGGAGGCCCTGGCGGCGGCCCACGTCACCCTGACGGAAGCCGATCTCCGCAGGATCGACGAGGCCGTCCCGGCCGGCGCGGTGGCCGGAACCCGGTACGCCGCGAACCTCATGGCTCTGCTGGACAGCGAGCGCGGCCCGAAGTCGTCTTCCCGCGCGTGGAATTGACTGCCGGCGGTCAGACAGGTTCCAGGCTTCGCGCTTCCCGGCGACACGGCCCGCGTCAGCGTGTTCGGTGAGCCGAGCCGGAAGCTCCGCGACACCCACAGCGGCACCGTGTCCTGCCCGTCCGTCCACGGCGTCCTTCGCTGACCCCGCACCTGCCGGGCGCGAATCTCCTAAGAGCTGCGGACAAAAGTGGGTTCCGATCAGCGGGCGGTGTCCGGTGCGTGAGATCGCAAGGCGCCGGAAGGTCCTTGTAGCGGAGCTGTCAGGGCCTTCCGGCAACGCGGCGAGGGCGCGTGCCGGGCGCCGCCCGCCGGGGCCCACTTTTGTCCGCAGCTCTAAGCCGGTGCATGCCCGACACGCGCCCCACCCCTCATGAGCCGGGCCTGTGCAGGGTCACTTCCGTATCTGCTCCATGGCCGCTCCACGGCCACCGCGAGTGACGTCCGTGCCATTCACCCGAGAACAGGTGACACATCATGAACACATCTGAGTCATTGCTTGCCGAGCAGGCCCGGGCCGAGAAGCCGATCGGAGTGGGGATCATAGGACTCGGGGCGCACGGTAGCTGGGCCGAGCGCTCTCATCTCCCTGCCCTGCGTGCCGTCCCGGGTTACGAGCTGAGGGCCCTGAGCGCCAGTTCGAAACAGTCGGCGGAGCGCTCCGGACAGAAGCATGACGTGCCCACCACCTTCGGGACGGCTGCCGAGCTGGTGGCCTGCGACGAGGTGGACCTGGTGGTCGTGGCGGTCAAGGTACCGCACCACCGGGAACTGGTGCGGACGGCACTGAGCGCCGGCAAGGGCGTGCTGTGCGAGTGGCCGCTGGGCAACGGGCTCGCGGAGGCCGAGGACATGGCGCAGCTGGCGCGCGGTCGCGCCGTGCCGACCGTCGTCGGACTCCAGGCACGGTCGCATCCGGTCCTCGCCTACGCACGGGACCTCGTGGCCGACGGCTACGTGGGGGAGGTGCTGTCCACGACGGTGGTCGGCTCCGGCGGTGCTTGGGGTGCCACCGTCGGCCCCGGTGATCACTATGTGCTCGACGCCGCGAACGGTGCGACCCTGCTGACCGTTCCCTTCAGCCACGCTCTCGACGGACTCGCTTCGGTCCTGGGAGAGCCCGGGGAACTGCGGATCCAGCTGGTGTCGCGGCGTACGTCGGCCGTGGACACCGAGAGCGGACAGCCCGTGCCGATGACCGCCGCGGACCAGGTGGTGGCCGCCGGGCGGCTGCCGGGCGGAGCGGTAGCCGCCTTCCACTACCGCGGAGGCACGTCCCGAGGAACCAACTTCCGGTGGGAGATCAACGGCACCGAGGGGGACCTCGTCCTCACCGCCCCGATCGGCCACCCGCAGCTCAGCCCGCTCACCCTGGAGGGCGGCCGCGGAACGTCCACCGCTCTCGCTCCCCTGACCGTGCCGGAATCGTATGTGCGCGTTCCGGGACTGGAACCCAGAGCCGACGCGCCGGCCTACGCGGTCGCCCACGCCTACGAGCAGTTCCTGGACGACCTGCGCCAGGGCACGACACGCGTACCCGATTTCGCGCACGGCGTCGCCCGGCACCGCAGCATCGCATCCGCCGTCACGGCAGCGTGACCGTCGTTCCTGGCCGGTCCCGGGTGACCGCCCCCCACGGCGGCCACCCGGGACCATCAGCGATGCCGTCCTGGCGGGGTGGGAGAAGCCGCACCGCAGGCCGTCATCGCCTCGCCCTTTCGGCCGTGGCAGCCGTTGTCAGGTGCGGGTCCAGTGCTGGTTGCTCCCGTTCGAGCAGGAGTAGAGCTGGATCAGGGTGCCGTTGGCGGTTCCGGCTCCGACGGCGTCGAGGCAGAGGCCGGACTGGACTCCGACGATGGATCCGTCGGAGTTGAGGCGCCACTTCTGGTTGTCGGCGCCCCAGCAGCTGTAGATCTGGACCTTGGAGCCGTTGCCGGTGCCGGCGGCGTCCAGGCACTTGTTGCCGTAGACCCTCAGCTCGCCGGCGTCGGTGTACGTCCACTGCTGGTTGGTGCCGTTGGAGCAGTCCCACAGCTGGAGCTGGGTGCCGTCGGCGGTGCCGGCGTTGGGCACGTCCAGGCAGCGCCCCGAACCGACGCCCTTGATCTGTCCGCCACTCGAAGGGGGCGGCGTGGTGGAGCCGCCGTTGAGTGCGTTGAGGACGGCGGTGTAGGCCGCCTTCTTGCTGCCGTCACCGTTGAACAGCAGCGGCGTGTCCCCCGATCGCCAGGAGTCGGTGTCGCGCACACCCCAGACGGTGATGCCGAGGCAGCGCGAGACGGCCAGGCAGTCGTTGGTCACGTTGGCGTAGGTCGAGGCCGGTGCACCCTGGATGTCGAGTTCGGTGATGGCCACGTCGACGCCGAGGGCGGCGAAACTCTGCAGGGTGGTGCGGAAGTTGCTGTTGTAGGGGCTGCCACTGTTGAAGTGCGACTGGAACCCGACGCAGTCGATCGGCACACCGCGCTGCTTGAAGTCCCGGACCATCGAGTAGACGGCCTGGGTCTTGGCCCAGGTCCAGTCCTCGATGTTGTAGTCGTTGTAGCAGAGCTTGGCCGCCGGGTCGGCGGCGCGCGCGGTGCGGAAGGCGACCTCGATCCAGTCGTTGCCGGTGCGCTGCAGGTTGGAGTCCCGCCGTGCTCCCGAACTGCCGTCGGCGAACGCCTCGTTGACGACGTCCCACTGTGCGATCTTGCCCTTGTAGTGGCCCATCACGCCGTTGATGTGGTCAATCATCGCCTGGCGCAGGGTGCTGCCGCTGAGGCTCTGCATCCAGCCGGGCTGCTGGGAGTGCCAGGCCAGGGTGTGGCCGCGCACCTTCTTGCCGTTCTGCACCGCCCAGTTGTAGACGCGGTCACCGGCGGTGAAGTTGAACTGGCCCCGCTGCGGTTCGGTGGCGTCGATCTTCATCTCGTTCTCGGCCGTCACCATGTTGAACTCACGGCCCGCGATCGCCGTGTACGCCGAGTCGCCCAGTTTGCCCGAGGCGATGGCGGTGCCGAAGTAGCGGCCGCTCTGTGCCGCCGCGGCGCCGAGCGTGCTCTCGGCGGCATGTGCGGTCGGCGGTGCGACCAGGGCGGCGACCACACCGAGGACGCCGGCGACCAGCACCCACAGCAGACCGCGGATCTTCCGGCGGACGACGGGTCTGGGAAGGGCATACGAGCCCATGACTGTTCCTCCAAGGCAGAGATCAGATCACGGAAGGACGGAAGCGGCAGGGGTTTGCGTCGTCCGCTCCCATGCGGCAGGCGCACGGACGGACCGACGGACGGACTGAGTGAGTGACGGACTGAGTGACTGACTGACGGGTCGGGCCGGGAGCACGGGCAGCACGGAATCACCGGACACACGGTCTTGGGGCGGGACGATCTTCGAGACAGGAACGAGCACGGTTCTGTCGTGCGGTGGTGCGTCGGAGCTGCCGCGCAGCACCCATTGCCCAAGGGCCGCCTGGTCCGGAGTGCCGAGCCGACGCCGGTTTCTCAGACAGGAATGATTGAGGCGTTGACGGTGCATCGTCAACAGTCCCGCTCAAAAAGTTTCTGTTTTATGTCCGAAACTTTCGAACTCCCCGTTGTGTCGGTCGGTGGTCCGCGACGCCTTCATCTATGGATGGGATGGGGCCGAAAAGTGCTGTGTAATCCGGCCGTTTGGCAGCGTGGGATCCGTAATCCCTGCGGAGGTTCTCGAAATATTTCGACGCAGACGCCGACCTGTGCGAGAGGTGTTGACGCCGTTCGCCGGTTCCCTATCATTCAGGTTGCTCGACACTCCGACCTTGGTTCGATACTTCGAACGAGTTGAGTCTCCCCTTCACGCAGCAGGGCAACTCCGGGCCGTGCCGCCCGAACACAGAGCCGCAAGGAGTCGTACTGGGTGTATATGTCATGAACCCGCCAACCACTCACTACTCACCACTCGCCACTCGAGGTTGAGGAAATCCCCATGCATAGAGGAAGTTTCAGCCGCAGGCATACATCCGCGGTGCTCGCCGCCGCGGTGGCGGTCCTGGCCGCGTTGGCGGCGATGCTCGTCGCCACTCCGGCTCAGGCGGCCACCAGTGGCGCCCTGCGTGGTGTCGGTTCGAACCGGTGTCTCGATGTGGTGGGCGCCGGCCAGGACAAC
Organism: Streptomyces sp. Xyl84; assembly: GCF_059731885.1. Taxonomy (NCBI): domain Bacteria; kingdom Bacillati; phylum Actinomycetota; class Actinomycetes; order Kitasatosporales; family Streptomycetaceae; genus Streptomyces; species Streptomyces sp. Xyl84. The sequence continues at coordinate 1,758,024 of NZ_AP029182.1, read as the reverse complement.
GGCACGTACCTGCAGATCTACGACTGCTGGAACGGGACCAACCAGCAGTGGACGCTGACGGACGACCATCAGCTGACCGTCTACGGCGACAAGTGCCTGGACGTCCCCGGCCACGCCACCACGGCCGGTACCCGCGTGCAGATCTGGTCCTGTTCCGGCGGTGCGAACCAGCAGTGGCGGGTGAACTCCGACGGCACGGTCGTCGCTGTGGAGTCCGGGCTGTGCCTGGAGGCCACGGGCGCCGGCACGGCCAACGGCACGGCGGTGGAGATCTGGACGTGCAACGGCGGCAGCAACCAGAAGTGGACCGGCCTGTCCGGAACGACGACCCCGCCGGACACGTGTTCTCTTCCGTCGACGTACCGGTGGACCTCGTCGGGTGTGCTGGCGCAGCCTGCGAACGGGTGGGCCGCGGTGAAGGACTTCACCACCGTGACGTACAACGGCAAACACCTGGTCTACGCGTCGAACGTGTCGGGATCCTCCTACGGCTCGATGATGTTCAGTCCCTTCACGAACTGGTCGGACATGGCGTCGGCCGGCCAGACCGGGATGAGCCAGGCAGCGGTGGCGCCCACGCTGTTCTACTTCGCGCCCAAGAACATCTGGGTGCTGGCGTACCAGTGGGGTGCGTCGCCCTTCGTCTACCGCACGTCGAGCGACCCCACCAACCCCAACGGCTGGTCCTCGCCGCAGCCGCTGTTCACCGGCAGCATCTCCGGCTCCGGCACCGGCCCGATCGACCAGACCCTGATCGCCGACGGCCAGAACATGTACCTCTTCTTCGCAGGTGACAACGGCAAGATCTACCGGGCGAGCATGCCGATCGGGAACTTCCCGGGCAGCTTCGGCTCGTCGTACACGACGGTCATGAGCGACTCGACGAGCAACCTGTTCGAGGCGGTGCAGGTCTACAAGGTCCAGGGCCAGAACCAGTACCTGATGATCGTTGAGGCGATGGGCGCGAACGGGCGCTACTTCCGCTCGTTCACGGCCTCCAGCCTGAGCGGTTCGTGGACCCCGCAGGCCGCGAGCGAGAGCAACCCCTTCGCGGGCAAGGCCAACAGCGGTGCCACCTGGACCAACGACATCAGCCACGGTGACCTGGTCCGCAACAACCCCGATCAGACCATGACCATCGACCCCTGCAACCTGCAGTTCCTCTACCAGGGCAAGTCTCCTGGCGCGAGCGGCCCCTACGACCAGCTGCCGTGGCGGCCGGGTGTCCTCACCCTGAAGCGCTGACCTCTCCGGTCCACGGTGACCGTGACGTGATGCGGTCCGCGCGAGCGTGTGGGTGAGCGGTTCGCGGTGGGGGAGTGCAACCTGCTGACCGGCGCTCACCGTCCGGAGGGACCCCGGCCGTGCGGCGGCCGGGGTTCCCCTCACTCGCGTGGACCGGGCCGTCGGCGGGTGCTGCCGGTGCACGGCCCGGCTCTGACGGCCCGGGCCGCGCTACCAGCGCACGGTCTGTCCCTGCCGGTCCAGGTAGTGCAGGCCGCCCTTGCCGGACCGGGCCTCGATCGTGTCGACGACGCCCGGGATGCTTTCGTCGATGGTCAGGCGGGCGCCGGGACCGCCCAGATCGGTTTTCACCCAGCCCCGGCGGCGAAGTGGATCACTGTGCCGGCCGGCCATGACCGTTCTCGCCGGCAGCCGCTGTACCGGTGTTCCCCGGGGCCGTTCTCCCGTCCGCACCCGGTGGCGGCGCCGTGCTCGCGCGCGTCACCAGGCGGGTCGGCACGAGGGTCGTCCCGGGCCCGGCGCCGGCATGACGCATCTTGTGCAGCACCGCCTGGACGCACAGCCGTCCGACCTCGCCGAAGTCCTGGTGGACGGTGCTGAGCGGGGGCAGGAAGGACGCCGACTCGGGGATGTCGTCGAAGCCGATCACGCTGACCTCCCCGGGAACGCGCCGTCCGTGTTCGTGGAGGGCGCGCAGCAGGCCGAGGGCCATCTGGTCGTTGGCGGCGAAGACCGCCGTGCAGTCGTCGCGCGCGGCCAGTTCGAGGCCGGCGCGGTAGCCGGACTCGGCGGACCAGTCGCCGCGTACCAGCGGCGGCGGCGTGCGGCCGGCCTCTTCGAGGGCGACGCGCCAGGCGTCGGCGCGGCGCTGCGCGGCGAAGGAGCCCTCCGGGCCGCCGAGGTGCCACACCGTGTCGTGGCCGAGACCGAGCAGGTGCCGCACGGCGGCGCGGCTGCCGCCCGCCTGGTCGGTGTCGACGACCGTGTAGCGGTCCCCGGCGTCGGAGTCGGCGACCACGACCTGGACGTGCGGCGGCAGCGTGACGGTAGCGGCGTCCAGCAGGTGGACCTCCATGATGACGATCACCGCGTCGACGGCCAGTTCCTGCAACCGGGAGAACGCCCCCTGCACCTCGTCCTGGGTGGGCAGGGCGACCGGCAGCAGGGTCACCGCGTAGCCCTCCTGCGCCGCGGAGGTGGCGATGGCCTCCAGGGTGCGCACGTTGCCGGTGGTGGCGAGGGAGAAGGTGATGACGCCGATGGTGCGGAACTCGCCGCGTTTGAGGGCGCGGGCCGCGCTGTTGGGCCGGTAGCCGAGTTCCTCCATGGCGGCCGTCACCTGCCGGCGCGTCTTCTCGTTCACGCCCGGATAGCCGTTGGAGACCCGGGAGACGGTCTGCGACGAGACGCCGGCCAGCCGGGCCACGTCGGCCATGGAGGCCGTGCTCCGGCCGCTGCCGCGGGGCCGGCCGCGGGTGCGCTTCGGGGCTTCGCCGGGCGCGCCGCTCCCCGCGCCCGGGGTGCCGCCCGGCACGCTCTCTGCCGCCCGCTCAGGCACGTCCACTCGCCGTTCCCCGCCCTCTCCGCCGCCCTGGCCGCCGGCCCCGCCCGGACTCTTGACCGGCCTCATCGAGGCAGTGTAGACATTCCGCCACCCGATGTTTACGTAAACATCGCCGGCTCCCCGGCCTCTCCGGGGTGAGCGGTGTCCACGCGAGGTTCGCGTGAACCTCCGGGACGGCGCGGCCCCGGCCCAGGCCACGGCGGCGTCACCGAGTCACCACCCGCACGAGCGAGGAACGACATGACGACGCTGCAGCCGCAGGTGGCCCCCGAGCCACGGTCGGCGCCACAGGCGCCACCCGCCACGGGACGGGAACGCCGCTCCTGGACGGGGTGGGGTTTCATCGGCCCGTTCGTGGCCGTGTTCGCCCTGGTGTTCCTGGCGCCGATCGCGTACTCGGTCCACCTGAGCCTCTTCCGTGACCGGCTCATCGGCGGGACCACCTTCGTGGGCCTGGACAACTACCGGCAGGCGCTGGGGGACGCGGACTTCTGGGCCGCGTTCGGCCGGGTCTCGCTCTTCCTGTGCGTCCAGGTGCCGATCATGCTGGGCATCGCCCTGCTGGTCGCCCTCGCCCTGGACAGCGGACGCCTCTACGGCGCGGACTTCTTCCGCATCTCCATCTTCCTGCCCTACGCGGTGCCCGCCGTCGTCGCCACCCTGATGTGGGGCTTCATGTACGGCACCCGCTTCGGTCTTCTCGGCGACCTCGACCAGGCGTTCGGCCTGTCACTGCCCGACCCGCTCTCCCCGGACCTGGTCCTGGCCTCCATAGGCAACATCGTCACCTGGGAGTTCGTCGGCTACAACATGCTGATCTTCTACTCGGCGCTGCGCGTGATCCCGCACTCCCTGTACGAGGCGGCGCAGATCGACGGCGCCGGGCAGTTCCGGGTCATCACCGCGATCAAACTGCCGGCGATCCGCGGGGCCCTGGTGATCGCGGCGATCTTCTCCGTCATCGGCAGCTTCCAGTTGTTCAACGAGCCCAGCGTCCTGCAGAAGCTGGCCCCCAACGCCATCACCACGGACTACACGCCCAACTTCTACACGTACTCGCTGTCCTTCTCCGGCCAGCAGCACAACTACTCCGCGACGGTCGCCATCGTCATGGGGCTGATCACCATGGTCATCGCCTATGCCGTCCAGCTGCGCGGTATGCGCAAGGGAGCGTGAAGCAGCGATGACCGGTACCGTCCCCGACGCCGCCGCCCGGCCCGCGCCCTCCCCGCCGGCCCCGTCCCGCACCGCGCCCCGGCTGCGCACGCCCCGGCGCGGCCCCTCTCCCGCCCGGCCCCGGCGCAGCGTCCCGCTGACCCTGCTCACCGGCCTGGTGCTGCTCTACAGTCTGCTGCCGCTGGCCTGGCTGCTCATCAGTGCCACCAAGACCCAGAAGGGACTGGCCCGTTCCTTCGGCCTGTGGTTCGACAGCGACTTCGCCCTGTGGGACAACATCGCGCAGACGTTCACCTACCACGACGGCATCTTCACCCGCTGGCTGCTGAACACCGTGCTCTACGTCGTGGTGGGCGCCGGCGGCGCCACCTTCCTCGCCACGCTGGGCGGTTACGCGCTGGCCAAGTTCGACTTCCCCGGCCGGCGCGCCGTGTTCGCCGTCGTGATCGGCGCCGTCGCCGTCCCGGGAACCGCGCTCGCGGTGCCGACCTTCCTCATGTTCAGCAACGTCGGCCTCACCGACACTCCGTGGGCGGTGATCCTCCCCTCGCTGATCTCCCCGTTCGGCCTGTACCTGATGTGGGTCTTCGCCTCGGAGGCGATCCCGGCCGAACTGCTGGAGGCCGCCCGCATGGACGGGGCGGGCGAGGTGCGCACCTTCTTCCAGGTCGCCCTGCCCCTGCTCGCGCCGGGCATCGTGACCGTCTCCCTCTTCACCATGGTCGCGACCTGGAACAACTACTTCCTGCCGCTCATCATGATCAAGAACCCGGACTGGTATCCGCTCACCCTGGGCCTGTACAGCTGGAACGTCCAGGCCGCGACCGCCGGCGGCCAGCCCGTGTTCCATCTGGTGATCACCGGATCTCTCCTCACCGTCGTGCCGCTGATCGCCGCGTTCCTGCTGCTCCAGAAGCACTGGCAGTCCGGACTCGCCGCAGGCAGCGTCAAGGAATAGCACCGCCCCCCCTTCCGTCCCCGGCCACCAAGAAGTGGAAGCGCCCACCCATGCACAAGCACTCCCGCCGCCTGCTGCGCGGCATCGGTCTCGTCTGCGCCCTCGCCCTGGGGACCACCGCGTGCGGCGGATCCAACTCCTCGGAGCCGGACGCGAAGACGGTCTCCGAGGCGGACATCAGTGCCGCGCTGAAGAAGGGCGGCACCCTCACCGTCTGGGCCTGGGAACCCACGCTCAAGCAGGTGGCCGCCGACTTCGAGAAGGAGCACCCCGGGGTCAAGGTGAACCTCGTCAACGCGGGCACCGGCAACGACCAGTACAAGGCGCTGCAGAACGCCATCTCCGCCAAGAAGGGCGTACCCGACGTCGCCCAGATCGAGTACTACGCCATGGGCCAGTACACACTGACCAAGCAGCTCACCGACCTCACGGGCTTCGGCGCCGGGAAGCTGGCCGCCCAGTACTCACCGGGCCCGTGGAACGGCGTCAGGGCCGGCGACGGGATCTACGGCTTGCCGATGGACTCGGGCCCCATGGCCCTGTTCTACAACAAGAAGGTCTTCGACAAGTACCACCTCACGGTGCCCACCACCTGGGACGAGTACGTGGACGCGGCCCGCGCCCTGCACAAGGCGAACCCGAAGGCGTACATCACCAACGACGCCGGCGACGCCGGGTTCACGACCAGCATGCTGTGGCAGGCCGGTTCGCGCCCCTACAAGGTCGACGGCACCAAGGTGAAGATCGACTTCTCCGACCCGGGCGCCGAGAAGTACACCGCCACCTGGCAGAAACTGCTCGACGAGAAGCTGATCGCCCCTGTGACCAGTTGGTCCGACGACTGGTACAAGGGCCTCGGTGACGGCACCATCGCCACGCTGGCCATCGGCGCCTGGATGCCGGCCAACCTCGCCTCCGGCGTGAAGGACGCCGCCGGCGACTGGCGCGTCGCGCCGCTTCCGCAGTGGCGGGCAGGGGCCCACGACAGCTCCGAGAACGGGGGCAGCGCCCTCACCCTGCCCGGACTCGGCAGGAACGAAGCCCTGGCCTACGCCTTCGTCAGGTACGCCGACTCCGGCAAGGGGGTGGACACCCGCGTCAAGGGCGGCGCCTTCCCGGCGACCACCGCGCAGCTGACGTCCAGGACGTTCCAGGACGTCCGGTTCCCGTACTTCGGCGGGCAGCAGGCCAACAAGATCTTCGCCGAGTCCGCCGCGAACGTCTCCGGCACCTGGTCCTACCTGCCGTACCAGGTGTACGCCAACTCGGTCTTCAACGACACCGCAGGCAAGGCCTACGTCTCGGGCACCAAGCTGGCCGACGCCCTCAAGACCTGGCAGGACGCGTCCGTCAAGTACGGCGAGGAGCAGGGCTTCACCGTCGAGAAGTAGCGCAACCGGGCGGCGCGGCCACCCCGCGCCGTCCGGTCTCCCACCCCGGAAGGACCACCATGATCTCCACCCTCCTGTCCCGCCGCGGCGGGGCGGACGGTGCCCCCGCGCCCCGGCTGGTCTACGGCGCCGACTACAACCCCGAGCAGTGGCCCCGCTCCGTGTGGGAGGAGGACGTCCGGCTGATGCGCGAGGCCGGCGTGAACCTCGTGTCGCTGGCCATCTTCTCCTGGGCCCGCATCCAGCCGGCCGAGGACGTCTGGGACTTCACCTGGCTCGACGACGTCATGGACCTCCTGCACGCGGGCGACATCGGCGTCGACCTGGCCACGGCCACCGCGTCCCCGCCGCCGTGGCTGACCGCCGCCCACCCGGAGATCCTGCCGGTCACCGCCCGCGGCGAAACCCTGTGGCCGGGAGCCCGTCAGCACTGGCGCCCCACCTCGCCGGTCTTCCGCGAGCACGCCCTGCGCCTGGTACGGCAGATGGCCACCCGCTACGCCGGTCACCCGGCACTGGTCGCCTGGCACGTCAACAACGAACTGGGCTGCCACAACGTCCACGACTACTCCGACGACGCGGCCCGCGCCTTCCGTGACTGGCTGCGCAACCGGTACACCACGCTGGACGCGCTCAACGACGCCTGGGGGACGGCCTTCTGGTCCCAGCGCTACAGCGACTGGGAGCAGATCCTGCCGCCCCGCCTGGCCGCCTCCCACCCCAACCCGACCCAGCAACTGGACTTCAAGCGCTTCTCCTCGGACGCGCTGAAGGACCACCTGCGCGCCGAACGCGAGATCCTCCGGGAGATCACTCCCGGCGTCCCCGTCACCACCAACTTCATGGTGATGGGCGGCACCAAGGGCATGAACTACCCGGACTGGGCCGATGAGATCGACTTCGTCTCCAACGACCACTACGTCCACCCCGGCCCGCAGGACCGCGACGAGCTGTCCTTCTCCGCCAATCTCACCAGCGGCATCTCCGGCGGACGGCCCTGGTTCCTGATGGAGCACTCCACCAGCGCCGTGAACTGGCAGCCCGTCAACCTCGCCAAGCGGCCCGGCGACCTCGTCCGTGACGCGTTGCTGCATGTCGCGCACGGCGCCGACGCGGTCTGCTTCTTCCAGTGGCGCCAGTCCGCGGCCGGCGCGGAGAAGTACCACTCCGCGATGGTTCCGCACGCCGGACCGGACAGCGAACTGTTCCGCACGGTGGCCGGACTCGGCGCGACCCTGGAGGCGTTGTCACCCGTGGCGGGCAGCGAACGGGAACCCGCCCCGGTCGGCATCCTCTACGACTGGGACTCGTGGTGGGCCAGCGAGCAGGACTCCCACCCCACCACCCTGCTCGACTACCGCCAGGAGGCCCTCGACTGGTACTCGGCGCTCCTCGGCCTCGGCATCCGCGCCGACGTCGTCACCACCCGCGGCGACCTGCACCGCCACCAGGTGCTGATCGCGCCCGTCCTGCACGTCGTCCCCGCCGGCCTGGCCAAGACGCTCACCCGGTTCGTCGAACAGGGCGGCCACCTCGTCACCACGTACTTCTCCGGGATCGTCGACGAGAACGACCACGTGTGGCTCGGCGGCTACCCGGGCGCCCTGCGCGACCTGCTCGGCATCCGCGTCGAGGAGTTCGGGCCGCTGCTCGCGGGGGAGAGCGTCGGACTCGACGACGCGACGACCGGAAGTCTGTGGACCGACCGCGTCGACGTCACCGCGCCCGGGACCGAGGTCCTGGCCCGCTACCGCACCGGCGTCCACGCGGGCCGCCCCGCCGTCACCCGGCGCCCGGCGGGGAGCGGTTCGGCCGCCTACGTCTCCACCCGGCTCGGCGTCGAAGGGGTCTCCTCGCTTCTGCCGCGGCTGCTGGCGCCGGCCGGCGTGGCCGGTGAACTGCCCGAGGACGCCCGCGGAAGGGTCGAGACGACCGTGCGCCGCGACGCAGCCAACCGCTATCTGTTCCTGGTCAACCGCTGCGAGCAGCCGGTACGGGTACGCGGTCTGACCGGAGACGTCCTGATCGGCGCCGCGGACGCCGACGGCGTCCTCACCCTCGGGCCGCGGGGCGTCGCCGTACTGCGGCAGCCCCTCGGCTGAGCAGCGGTCGCCGCAGGGGGAACGGCCGCGGTGGCCGCCTCGACCGCCCCGACCGCGCCCTGGCCACCGCGGCCGGCACCCCGGCGGCGCCCGCCTGACGGGGGCGGCCGGGCTCCGTCACCGGCCGGCCGGGCCCGTCGTCGGGGCGGTCAGCGCTTGAAGTCCATCTCCTCGAGACGTGTCTGCACCGTCCGGCCGCTCTCCCACGCGTTGGCGCCCGGCGCCACGTCCGGCACGGGGATGTCCGCCCGGTTCTGCCGCTTGCGGGACGTCGAGACGCCGAGCCTGTCGTCCCGGGCCCGGATCATCTCGTCCGAGGCCTGCCCGTCCCCGGTGAAGCCCATCATCAGCTGCGGGATGCCGTAGGGGAAGTCGTCGCGGTCGTACTGCCACGTGTGGAACGTCTTCCCGTAGGTGGTCACCAGGTCCTCGAAATAGGCGTGTTCGGCCAGGTCGGGGATGCCGGGGGCGGTGAGCGTGCCGGACCTGACCTCGTAGTGGTGGCTGTGCCACAGCCGCTTCTCGTCCTCGGGCAGGCCGCGGAAGCGCTCCTCGCTGATGATGTACTCGATGCCGATCAGACGGGCGTCGGGCGCGTTGCGGTCGAAGATCACGCACTGGTGCAGGTCGTGCCGGAGGTGGATGCAGAAGTGCGTGGCCTCCACCTGCCGGCCCATGTCGTCGGCGTACATGTGGAAACCGTTGAGATACGTGCTCATCGCATCGAGCGGGTACTTCGGCTGCATGGCCCCGGCCGCCAGGTCGAGCGCGCGGTGCTTGAGCGGGTGCCCCTTGCCGACCTTGCTGATCGTGGCCGCCTTGCGGCCGAGCAGGAGACCGGCCGCGGCCGTCACCCCTGCCGCGACACCGATCCCGATGGACGCGGCCGGGCCCCGGCCGGACCCGCGCGAGCGGTGTGTGCGCTGTGTGAATGCCATGGACGGCGAGTGCCCTGTGCCCGGCGGCCGTAACGGACCGCCCGGCACCGTCGTCCACGCCCGCGCCGTGGCCCCTGTGGCAGGGATTACGCCGGCACCGGGACCGGTGACGCGGTCCGGACCAGGGGGGCGCGGACCGGAGGCGGACCGTCCGGGCGGACCGCCGGGGCAGGCTGCGTCAGGGGGGTGCCGAACCCCCGGAAGGTGACCTGCGCCCGGGTCTTGAAGCCGAGGCGCTCGTACAGGGCGATCGCGGTGGGTGCCGCCGGCGCACCGGGCGCGGGATGGCTGAGCACCACCCGGCGGAGCCCGGCGGGCAGGGCGGCAGGGTTCCGCGGCCTCGCCGCCCGGTCCGGGACCGGGGCGGCGGTGACCGTGTGGACGAGCGTGCCGACCCCGTCGGTCCCGATCGCGACGCGGTCGCCCGCGTGACCTCGTGAGCCGCGCCATCGCGGTGGCACGGTGGTGCCGCTGAGTCACGTACGGCGAACAGCCGACGCGCGGCCCTGGGGTTCTGGGCGGCGCGCGGGATCCGGCGGCTGCCCGGGGGCCCTGTTTCTTTGCCGGTCGGTTCTGCCGAATCCCTTGACCCGCCCCCGTCCCCGAGTATGGTCTAGACCAAGTTTCGTAGGTCTAGACCTACATCAACGGCCTCGCAGGCGTCGGTTCCGATTCATCGAGGGAAGTGATGTGACATGGACACGAAGAGGAAGGTGGCTGTCGCGATCGGGGCGCTGGTGGCCCCGGTGCTCGCCGTCAGCCTCCCGGCGGCCACGGCCGGCGCGCACGGCTGGGTCACGCTGCCCACCAGCCGGCAGGAGCAGTGCGCCGAAGGCGTCGTCGACTGCGGCCAGATCAAGTACGAGCCGCAGAGCGTCGAGGGCCCCAAGGGCCTGCAGAGCTGCAGCGGCGGTCACGCGGAGTACGCCGAACTGGACGACGACAGCAAGGGCTGGAAGGTCACCCCGGTCGGCACCACGGCGACGTTCACCTGGCACAACACGGCACGCCACTCCACCGCCAACTGGCAGTACTTCATCGGCGGTCAGAAGATCGCCGAGTTCGACGGTCACAACCAGCAGCCCGCCGCCGACGTCAGCCAGCAGGTGAACTTCGGCGGCTTCACCGGCCGCCAGAAGGTGCTGGCCGTGTGGAACATCGCCGACACCGCCAACGCCTTCTACTCCTGCGTCGACGTCAACATCGGCGGCACCGGCGGCGGTGACGGGGGTGGTGGCGGCAACGGCGGCGGGGGCACCTGCACCGCGCCGGTCTGGGACCCCGCGCACGTCTACAACGGCGGCGACACCGTCTCCTACGGCGGCCACACCTGGCGCGCCAAGTGGTGGGTGACGGGTGACAAGCCCGGCACCACCGGCCAGTGGGGCGTCTGGGAGGACCTCGGAGCCTGCCCGGCCGGCTGATCCCCGGTTCCGGTGCCCCGGACCCCCGGACCCTCGACGGGGCGGCGCGGTCGCGCCGCCCCGTCGGCGTCGCCGCGGCCGGTCCTCAGTCCCCCTCGCCGCGCCGCAGGTGCAGCGAGCGCAGGGCGGCCTCCAGGGCGAAGCGGTGGTCGGGGTCGGCGAGGCGGTCGCCGAGACGGGCGTCCAGGTTGCGCAGGCGGTAGCGGACGGTCTGGGCGTGCACGCCCAGCATCTCGCCGACCTGTTCCGCGGGCGCCCGGGTGGAGATGTGCACGCGCAGGGTCTCCACGAGCCGGTCGCGGCGGCTGGAGGGCAGGTCGTCGAGCGGGGCCAGCTCCCTGGCCGCCAGATGGGACACGAGCGAGGGGTCGGACAGCAGCCACAGCGTCACCAGGTGGTCCTCGCAGCGGACCAGCGGCGCGTCGGCCACGACGCCCTCGTCGATGAGCTGGAGCACGCGGCGCGCCCAGCGGATGGAGTCGGCGGCCTGGGTGAGCGGCACGGTCAGGCCCGCCACGGCGTGCGCGCCGGCCAGGGCGGTGTCGAGCATGGCCTGCCGCTGGGGGGTCAGCGCGCCCGGGACGAGCAGGTGCGGCTGGGGGATCTCCAGGTCGGCCAGGACGTCCCCGGCCAGGCCCGCCTCCAGGTGGTCGGGGACCGGGGAGCGCAGCGCGACGAGGGTGACGTCGGCGGGCAGCGGCCAGGCGGCGGCCTCGCACAGCCCGGACACGGTCGACTGGGGCAGCGGCGGAGCGGCCAGGATCAGGTGCAGCAGCTGTCTTCGCAGGGCCGGCACCTCGGAGGAGGCCCGGGACTGCACCTCGACGTAGCCCTCGCGGGAGAGCGCCTCCAGTTCCTCGACGTAGGCGAACAGGGCGTCGGCGAAGGCGAGGATGACGGTGGGGGAGAGGTTGTACTGGCGGCCCACGGCCTTGGCGCGGCGCAGCGCGATCCGGGCGCCGAGCCGGTAGGCCCCCTGGAGGGTGTCGAGTTCGCGGCCCTCGTAGGCCTCGACGCGGCCGAACTTGCGGAGCAGTTCGTCGCGGAGCGCCGAGTTCTTGCCGGGTTCGGCGACGCGGTCCACGAACGCGGACAGCGCCTGTTCGACGCCCTGGCGGATGGCGTCCGCGTTCGGTCCGTTGAGCAGGCGGCCGTAGACGGGGTAGGCGCGGGTGACCTCGATGCGTATCTCCTTCATGAGCCCGGGTAACTCCGGTCGCATGAAGGCCGCGAACTCCTTGGGCAGGGGGTCGAGCGGCTCTCCGACCTCCGGTGTCCGTACGGTTGAAGGCATGAGTTGGTCGTCCCTTGCTCTTCCGACGCGCCCGGTGGGGGGACCGGCCGGACGCCGCCCGCCGCCGTGGTGGCGGGCGGCGGGCGACAGAAGACCGGTCGTCAGGTGCAGACCTGTGTGAAAGGTGAAGCTAAATCAACTTCCTTGATCCGTACACAGGTTGTGCACACTTTGATGCCGTGGGGCGGGTGCGGCCGACCGGGACGGCTGATAATCGCCGCCGTGCGGCCATTACTTGACGGCGGAGTTCCAGTTCCGCGCGAGGACCTTGCCCGCGTCGGGGACGACGGTGCCGGGCGCGTTCAGACCCGCCAGGGAGGTCTGGGTGTCGTTGAGGGTGATGCTGTTCTTCCCGGCGGCGGAGGGCAGCCCCGTCTTGAGGTTGACCGCCGCGTCGATCAGGCCGAACAGCCCCAGACCGCAGCCGCTGGCGCCGGGCACCGCGAAGGTGCTGTCGTTCTGGGTGGCGCCGGTGAGGTTGATCCGGCTCATGTCGCCGTCGTCGGCGAGGGTGCCGTCGCCCTTGAAGAACGTCATGCCGAACTCGGGGTAGTTCAGGTTCTTCGGGCGCAGCACGATCGGGCTCGACTTGGTGCCGATGTAGCAGTTGCTGCCCAGGAACGGGTTCTGCAGGTGGATACGGACCGGGATGGCGACGATCGGCTCGCCGGTGACGATGCCCGCCGTCTGGTTGAAGTCGGTGGGCGCGCCCACGGACTCCACGGTCGCGGTGATCTTGTTGAGGCTGCTGTTGGTGATCTGCTCGCAGATGGCCGTGATCGCGGGCACGTCGCTCGGGCACATCAGGCCGAGCAGGCCGCCCGGGACGGTCGCGGAGTCGGCGATGATCGCCCCCGCGGACGGGGCCACGACCGTGCTGGTGCCGTCGGAGTTCTGCACGACGCCCATCTGGAGGTCGGTGCGGCCCGTCGTCACCGTGGTGTTGCCCAGCTTGATGGAGCCGCCGGCCGAGGTGGAGACCACACACTGCGGAGTCTGCGCCAGGCCGTCGGCAGCCAGCATCGCGGGGGCGCTCACCGGACAGCGGGTGAAGGGCGCCCACTCGCCGTTGAGCTGGGCGGTGGCGGCGGTCGCCGTGCCCATCGCCGCGACGGAGCCGAGGGCGGTGCCGAGCACGGTGACGGTGGTGACGAGTCCGGCACGGCGGGAGAGTCTGGTCATGGGGTGCCTTCCGTGAGGGTGCGGGGGGAGCCGGGGGATCAGCGCGCGGGGACGGGGATCTTCAGGGGCTGCAGGTCCTTGGTGCACTCGCTGTCGTAGTTGGGCGCGGCCTGGCCGCACGTCTGGCCCTGGATCTGTTTGATGTAGTTGTCCGGGCCGGAGACCGAGGCCGTCAGCAGGGGGTCGAGGTCCTCGCCCCCCGTACCGCACCCGGTGAAGGCGGGGATGTCCGCCGAGCCGGTCAGCGGGCCGCCGGAGGAGACCAGATAGCCCTCGGCGTCCTGGCCGGTGCCCATCTCGCCCCTGCCGTGCAGCACCAGGTGGTCGCCGGGGAACTTCGCGGGCTCCGGGTCGGCCGAACGCAGCGGCGTCCGCGTCCGGCAGGACGGTCCCACGTCCAGCCGCGTACCGTTCACCGTCAAGGACGTGACGTGGAGCACCAGCGGTACTCGGACGTACGTGTCCAGGGCCAGGGGGAACGTGTCCATGTAGCCGAAGGAGTCGATGGTCAGCGGGCCTGTCTGTTCCAGCACCATGGTGGCCGTCGCCGGAACGAAGCCGAAGGTGAGCAGGGTGGCCTTGAACGGCGGGGTCCGGGCCTCGTCGTGGTAGAAGAACTGGCCGTCGGAGTGCTGCGTGAGGACGGGCCTGCCGTCCGGAGCGGCCCCGAAGTTCAGGTCTCCCTGCTCGATCAGCGAGCAGGACAGCGGCAGCAGTGACGCCGCCTTCTGCTTGCGCACGTTCGAGTAGCCGGTGACGTACGCGTTCAGCGACGTGGAGGTCGCCGGATGGTGCTCGTCGTAGCGGCACGGTGGCGCGTCGCGGCGGTCGGTGGTGGCGCCGGGCGTGGTACCGGTGATCTTCGGAGCCCGTTCGCTCTGCGGGTCGCCGGGGTGCGGCTGCGGCCGGCCGGACGCCGAAGAGTGCGCCGACGGCGTGCCGGTGCCCGTGCCGGCCGGGGAGGCCGGCGGAGAACTCCCCGGCCCGGACGTGACGGAACCGACCGGCACGGTGGCCAGCAGTCCCTGGCCGGGGGCGTCCTCGCCCAGGGTGCACTGCACGGTGGCCGGGGTGCTGCCCCCGGTGGCCGGATCGGTGGAGGGGGTGGCGGAGCCGGTGGGGGACGCGGTCACCGCGAGGTCCATGGCCAGGTCACCGGCGGAGAGCGTCAGGTCGCCCGTGCTCTGCGCGGTCACCGACGGGACGTCGCCGGTCGAGGCCAGCGTGAGCGGGCCGGACTCCGGGACGGTGACGGGCTGTGCGGTGCCGCGCCAGGTCGCCTCCGCGCCGGCCTTGTTCTGGGCGACCGCGACGGCCAGGCGCGTGGCAGCGTTCACCTCGCCGCCCTTCGGCAGGTCCAGGGCGGCCACTGCGGCGGCCGGCAGCTCCACCGTGGTCTCGACCTGTGTGGGCCGGATCGCCTCACGCGGGCCCACCCGGTCCGGCAGGACCGCCGAGACGTGGACCGTCGCCTGCTGCCGGCCGGAGGGGAAGGCGCACACATAGGGGAGCGCGGTGTCGACCCGCTGGGGGGCCGCGGTGGCGACGGCGACCGGGACCATGGCGGCCAGCACGATCAGCGCGGCGGTCGACGCGCTCCGGGCGCGGATTCGGGGGGTCATCCGGCGGTCTGCCTGACGGCCTGTCATCTGTGTCTGCCTCACGGGTGGGAGCCGGCGGGCGCCGGGGCGGTGCCGGTACGGGTCGCCTTGACGGTGCGGTCGCCCCTGCGAGCGGGTGACCCGCCGGGGAACCTCTTCACGACGGGGTGACGCTCCTTCTTCCGGGCGGTGCCGGCCGGGGACCCGCCGTGGCGGTAAACCCCGGACCGGCGGCAACCGCCCGGCCGGGGGTGACCCGGTCAGGCGGTTGCGAGCGGACGGGCAGGACTCACGGGTTGGAGCCCTTGATCGTCGGGATGGTGCTGGTGCCGGACACCTTGACGGCGTAGCTGCCCTTGAAGGTGGGCTTGGTGGAGGTCGTGACGACCGTGCCGCAGTTGGTGGCCGAGGTGACGGTCAGCTCACCGGAGACGCTGTTGACGGCCAGGATGCCGGTGGAGTTGGTGTAGGTGCCCGACGCCTTGCCGGTCACGGTGAAGACACAGGCGCCGGCGCTCACCTTGGCGCTGATGCTGTCGACGTAGCCGGTGGTGACACCGGTCGTGGCGTTGTAGTCCTTCGCCATGATCTTCCACGGCGTGGTGGCCACGGTCGTGACGTTGCCCAGGAGGCTGGTGCACGGCGTGGTGGCGGTGCCGAAGTTGATGGCACTGATGGTGGCGACCTGCGACGGGTTGCCGGTGTTGCTCGCCATGGTGCCCGACGCGCCCGATGTCGTACACGTCATCGGGATGTTGGCGGTCAGGATGATGTTGCCGCTGTTGGTCGCCGTGTAGTTGGCCGGCGTCGGGTTCACGGTCCAGACCGTGGAGGCGTTCGCGGAGGCGGGGGCGACGGCGATGCCGAACGCTGCCGCGCCCGCGCCCGCCACGACGGCGATCCTTCTGATGGACTTCTTCATGGCTCTGGGACTCTCCTTGGGGATTGACCGGCAGAGACGGACCGCCACGGAACGGATGGAGCGGGAGCCGTGCGGTCCAGGGGATCGGAATCCTCGATCGCGAGCACCGACGTTACTTGCGGGAAACTTGGCCGAACAATGCCGCCGACCATGATTCTTTGAAAAGGACAAGCATCTGTCGACCGGGTGAGCAGTCGGCGCACCCGCTTAGTCATCCGCTGCTAAGGGGTGCGCGCCCCGGATTTTCCCGGCGCCGCGTGCGAGAAGTCCGGAATGCGTCGCCCCGGTCGCTTTCCGGGGTGCCCGACACGCAGCTCGGTGACAAAAGGGCGGCTCTTTTTTGTAGCCCGTCTGACAGGCTGTGAATGGCCGAAGAGAATGTCGTCGAAAACTGCGGACCTGCTCTTGCCCGCCGAGGTTACCCGGCCGTAACGTGCCGGGTACGGCGCTGATCTCCAGGTCGGCGGCCCGCCGCCGGCCGGAGACACGACGGGCGATTTCCGGCCTTTGCCCTCCTTCGGGGCCGGTCGTCCGCAGGCAGGGCCCGCGGATCCACTCCCCCCGGAGGCGCGCGGCCCTGTCCTGTCTCCCGGAGACAAGTGCCGGACCGCTTTTTGTCTGCCCGGTGACAAAGACGGAATGCGCACCAGGAACCCGGTACCTGCCTATTGTCAGTGAGCCGTGCACCGACTTAACGTGCGCTCCTCGGTGCACACCTGACCCACTCTTGTCGGAGGTGATATGGGAATCGAAGTGGTCGTCGAGGGCCTGACCAAGTCCTTCGGCAAGCAGAGCATCTGGCAGGATGTGACCCTCACCCTTCCGGCCGGTGAGGTCAGTGTGATGCTCGGCCCGTCCGGGACCGGCAAGACCGTGTTCCTCAAGTCGCTCATCGGGCTCCTCAAACCGGAGCGCGGCCGTGTCCTCATCAACGGGGTGGACATGGTGAACGGACCGGAACGCGACATCTACGAGACCCGGAAACTCTTCGGGCTCATGTTCCAGGACGGCGCCCTCTTCGGCTCCATGTCGCTCTTCGACAACATCGCCTTCCCGCTGCGCGAGCACACCCGCAAGAAAGAGTCCGAGATCCGCCGCATCGTCATGGAGCGGATCGAGGTCGTCGGCCTGCTGGGCGCCGAGGGCAAGCTGCCCGGCGAGATCAGCGGCGGCATGCGCAAACGGGCCGGCCTGGCCCGCGCGCTCGTGCTCGACCCGCAGATCATCCTGTGCGACGAGCCGGACTCGGGGCTCGACCCGGTCCGCACCGCCTACATCTCGCAGCTGCTGATCGACCTGAACGCGCAGATCGACGCGACGATGCTGATCGTCACCCACAACCTCGACATCGCCGCCACCGTCCCCGACAACATCGGCATGCTCTTCCGCCGCGAACTGGTCACCTTCGGGCCCCGCGAGGTGCTGCTCACCAGCGACGAACCGGTCGTCGCCCAGTTCCTCGCCGCCCGGCGCGAGGGGCCCATCGGCATGTCCGAGGAGAAGGACGCCGCCACCCTCGCCGCCGAGGCCGTACCCCTGCCGTCCGGACCCCGCGAGATCGTGCCGCAACTGGAGCCGTCACCCGGCCTCCCGCCGCGCCGCGCCGTGGAGCGTCGCCGCGAGCGGGTCATGGGCATGCTCGACCGGCTGCCGCCCGCCGCCCGCACGGCCGTCGAGCGCGCCCACGGCCCCTCCGGCGCACCCACGCTGACGCTGCCCACGCACGGGAGCGGCCAGTGATCACCGGAGCGCTGCGGCAGACCGGCCGGCTCTTCGCACTCGCCGCGGAGGTCGGCCGGGCCATCTTCAGACGGCCCTTCCAGTTCCGCGAGTTCATCGAGCAGTTCTGGTTCCTGGCCAGCGTGACCATCCTGCCCGCCGCGCTCGTCTCCATCCCCTTCGGTGCCGTGATCGCCCTCCAGGTCGGCTCGCTCACCCAGCAGCTCGGCGCCCAGTCCTTCACCGGCGGGGCCAGCGTCCTCGCCGTCGTCCAGCAGGCCAGCCCGCTCATCGTCGCCCTGCTCATCTCCGGCGCCGGCGGCTCCGCGATCTGCGCCGACCTCGGCTCGCGCACCATCCGCGAGGAACTGGACGCCATGGAGGTCATGGGCGTCTCCCCGGTGCAGCGCCTGGTCGTCCCGCGCGTCCTGGCCGCCATGGGCGTGGCCGTCCTGCTCAACGGACTGGTCTCCGTGGTCGGCATCCTCGGCGGCTACTTCTTCAACGTCTACCTCCAGGACGGCACCCCCGGCGCCTACCTGTCCAGCTTCTCCTCCCTCGCCCAGCTCCCCGACCTGTACGTCAGCGAACTCAAGGCGCTCGTCTTCGGGTTCATCGCCGGCATCGTCGCCGCCTACCGCGGACTCAACCCGCGGGGCGGCCCCAAGGGCGTGGGCGACGCGGTCAACCAGTCCGTCGTCATCACCTTCCTCCTGCTCTTCTACGTCAACATGGTGATGACGGGCGTCTACCTCCAGATCGTCCCGCCGAAGGGAGGCTGAGGCCGTGGCCTCCCCGCTCGTCTGGCTCGACCGCTCCGGCGACCAGCTCCTGTTCTACCTGCGCTCCCTGCTCTGGGTCCCGCGCACCCTGCGCCGCTACCTCAAGGAGGTGCAGCGGCTGCTCGCGGAGGTCGTGTTCGGCACCGGCGGCCTCGGTGTCATCGGCGGCACCATCGGCGTGATGATCGCGATGACCCTGTTCACCGGCACCGTCGTCGGACTCCAGGGGTACGCGGCCCTGGACCAGATCGGCACCGCCGCGTTCACCGGGTTCGTCTCCGCCTACTTCAACACCCGCGAGATCGCCCCGCTGGTCGCCGGACTCGCCCTGTCCGCGACCGTCGGCGCCGGCTTCACCGCCCAGCTCGGCGCCATGCGCATCAACGAGGAGGTCGACGCCCTCGAAGGCATGGGCATCCGCTCCCTGCCCTACCTCGTCACCACCCGCATCATCGCCGGCGTCGTCGCCATCATCCCGCTCTACGCGATCGGGCTGCTCTCCTCCTACCTGGCCTCCCGCTACGTGACCGTCCTGTTCAAGGGCCAGTCCCACGGCACCTACGACCACTACTTCGGACTGTTCCTGTCGCCCACGGACGTGCTGCTGTCCGTCCTGAAGGTGCTCATCTTCAGCGTCATGGTGATCGTCGCCCACTGCTACTACGGCTACCGGGCCACCGGCGGCCCGGCCGGCGTCGGCGTCGCCGTGGGCCGCTCGGTGCGCAACGCCATCGTCCTGATCGGCCTCACCGACTTCTTCCTCTCGCTCGCCCTGTGGGGCGCCACCACGACCGTGAAGGTGGCGGGGTGAGATGAGCGGACACCGAGGCGAAGTGGTGCGCCGCCGACTGGCCGGCGTGGTGTTCCTGGTGGTGCCCGCCCTGCTGGTCTGGCTCTCCGTCGCCGTCTACGACAAGCAGTTCACCGACTCCGACCCGGTGGTCGTGGAGACCGGCAGCGTCGGCAACGAGATGCACCTGGGCGCCGAGGTGAAACTGCGCGGCGTCGTCGTCGGCGAGGTCCGCTCCATCCACGCCACCGACCACGGCGCCCGGCTCACCCTCGCCCTGCGGCCCGGGGCACTGGCCCACATCCCCTCCGACGTGCGCGCCCAGATGCTGCCGACCACCCTGTTCGGCGCCCGCTTCGTCGCCCTCGTCCCGCCCCCGCACCCCTCCGGCACACCGCTCGCCGCCGGGGCGCGGATCCCGCAGGACCGGTCCGCGAACGCCGTCGAACTCCAGCAGGTGCTCGACAACGTGCTGCCCATGCTCACCGCCGTGCAGCCGCAGAAACTCTCCGCCACCCTCTCCGCCGTCTCCCGGGCCCTGGAGGGACGCGGCGCGGAACTCGGCGACACCCTCACCGAACTCGACGCCCACCTGCGCAGGTTCAACCCCGAACTGCCCGCCCTCAACCGCGACCTGAAAGAACTCGTGAAGGTCAGCCAGGTCTACGCCGACGCCGCCCCCGACATCGTCACCGCGCTCACCGACTTCACCACCACCACCGGCACCCTGGCCGAGAAGGACGGCGAGCTGGCCGGCACCCTCGGCGCCACCACCCGCACCGCCGAGGACCTGACCTCGTTCCTGCGGCAGAACAAGAACAACATCATCCGGCTCAGCGCCACCTCGAAACCCACCCTGCGGCTGCTGTCCGAGTACTCCTCGTCCTTCCCGTGCACGCTGCGCACCCTCGCCGAGTTCGTGCCCCGGATGGACAAGGCCCTCGGCAAGGGCACCGACCGGCCCGGACTCCACGTCGACGTCACCACCGTGCCCTCGCGCGGCGCCTACCTCCCCGGCCGGGACACCCCCTCCTACGACGCCTCCGGCGGCCCGCACTGCTACCCGGTGCCCTACCTCGGCGTCCCCGCCCAGCCCGCCGCACAGGCCCGGGCCACCGCCGGCCAGGACCTCGGGCCCGCCAACTCCCCGCAGGAGAACGCCCTCGTCAACGAACTGCTGGCCCCCGCCGCCGGCAAGCAGCCCGGCGACCTGCCGGACTGGAGCAGCCTGCTGGCCGGACCCGCCCTGCGCGGCACGGAGGTGACGCTCAAGTGACCGCCCCGCGCAGCGCGCACACCCGCCGCCGCCCCCTGACCGGGCCCGTCCTGAAGTCCCTCGTGTTCGTGATCGTCACCGCGCTGGCCACCACCGTCCTCGGACTGAGCGTCGCCAACCGGGGCGTCGGCGACGGCACCCGCTCCTACAAGGCCCTGTTCACCGACGTCACCGGCCTCGTCGACGGCGACAGCGTGCGCGTCTCCGGGGTGAAGGTCGGCGAGGTCACCGACGTACGCGTCGTGAACCACCGCACCGCCCAGGTCACCTTCAGCGTCCGCGACGACCGCACCCTGCCCCGCTCCACGACCGCCGCCGTGAAGTACCTCAACATGGTCGGCCAGCGCTACATCGCCCTGGACCGGGGCAGCGGGGACGTCGGCGGCACCCTCGCCTCCGGCGACACCATCCCCCTCGACCACACCGCGCCCGCCCTCGACCTGACCCTGCTCTTCAACGGCTTCAAGCCGCTGTTCGAGGGACTCTCCCCGAAGGACGTCAACGAACTGGCCGGATCGATCGTGCAGGTCCTCCAGGGCGAGGGCGGCACCGTGGACAGCCTGATCCGGCACATCGGCTCGCTCAGCACCACCGTCGCCGCCAAGGACCAGGTCATCGGCGCGGTCGTGAAGAACCTCGACACCGTCCTGACCACCCTCAACGAACGCGAGGCCGGCTTCGACACCCTGGTCGACACGCTCCGCAAGCTCGTCAGCGGCTTCAACGACGACCGCAGACCGCTGGGCCGGGCGGTGGCCGCCATGGGCGACCTGACCACCGTCACCGCGGGCCTCCTCCAGGACGGCCGCGCCCCCCTCAAGCAGGACATCGGCGAACTGGGCCGGCTCTCCGGCAACCTCGGCGACGCCACCGGCCGGATCGAGGACTTCCTGGCCAAGAGCCCCGCCAAGATGACCGCCCTGGCCCGGCTGTCCTCCTACGGATCCTGGTTCAACCTCTACCTGTGCGAGGCGCGCGTGAGCGGAGTCAGCACCTCCGACGGCTCCAGGCCGCCGACCGGCATCGCGGTCACGGAACAGAGGTGCGGCGCATGACCCTGCTGCAGCGACCCCGCCCCGACGATCAGGCCGTGCCGCCCCGCCGCACCCGCCTCAAGCCCGTCAAGGAACGCAACCCGATCGCCGTCGCCCTCGTCGGCCTGCTCCTGCTGGCCCTGCTCACCGTCTTCGCCTACAACGCCGACCGGCTCCCGCTGACCGGCGGCGGCACCGCCTACAGCGCCGACTTCAGCGAGGCCGCCGGACTCGACAAGGGCGACGAGGTCCGCATCGCCGGCGTCAAGGTCGGCAAGGTCACCGGAGTCTCCCTGGACCGCGGCAGGGTGAAGGTCAGCTTCGAGACCAAGGGCGCCTGGATCGGCGACCGCACCACCGCCGCCATCGCCATCAAGACCCTCCTCGGCGACAAGTACCTCGCGCTCGACCCGCTCGGCACCGCCCGCCAGGACCCCGGCAGCCGGATCCCGCTGACCCGCACCACCTCGCCGTACGACGTCACCCAGGCCTTCCAGGACCTCAGCTCCACCGTCGACCGGATCGACACCCGGCAGCTCGCCGAGAGCTTCGAGACCATATCGCAGACCTTCAAGGACTCGCCGCCCGCCGTGCGCAACGCCGCCACCGGCCTGTCCGCCCTGTCGAAGTCCGTCTCCAAGCGCGACGCGGAACTCTCCGAACTCCTCCGGGGCAGCGCCCGCTTCACCCAGACCCTGAAGAACAAGAAGTCCAGCTTCGAGACGCTCATCGAGGACGGCGGCTCCCTGCTCGGCGAACTCAAGGACCGCCGCGACGCCATCCGCGCCCTGCTCACCGGCAGCAGGGCGCTCGCCACCCAGCTCAGCGGCCTGGTCCAGGACAACGACCGGCAGCTCGGCCCCACCCTCAAGGCACTCGGCCGCGTCACCGACGTCCTCGCGAAGAACAACACCCAGCTCGACAGGACCCTGGCCCTGGTCGGCCCGTACTACCGCCTCGTCGGCAACACCCTCGGCAACGGGCGCTGGTTCGACAGCTACCTGTGCGGGGTCGTCCCCCGCGACTACCTGCCCGCCCGGTCCCAGCCCACGACCGGATGCATGCCGCCGAAGCAGGCCGCGCCGGCCCAGGGGAGCGGAGAGTGATGAGCACACGCAGGAAACTCCTCGCCGCGGCCGTCGCCCTGGCCGTCGTCGCCGCGGGACTCGCCGTCGCCCGCGTCCTGGACTCCGGCGGAACCCGGCTGACCGCCTACTTCGACCGCGCGGTCGGCATCTACGCCGGCTCCGACCTGCGCATCCTCGGCGTACGGGCCGGAGAGGTGACGTCGGTACGGCCGCAAGGCACCCAGGTGCGGGTGGAACTCGAACTCGACGACGGCGTACAGGTCCCCGAGGGGGCACGCGCCGTGATCGTCGCGCCGAGCGTCGTCGCCGACCGCTTCGTGCAGCTCACCCCCGCCTACCGGTTCGGACCCGCCCTCGCGGACGGTGCCGTGCTGCCCGCCTCCCGCAACCGCACCCCCGTCGAGATCGACCAGCTCTACGCCTCGATCACCGACCTCGGCAAGGCACTCGGGCCCGACGGCGCCAACTCCACCGGCGCCCTGTCCGACCTGCTGAGGACCGGCGCCGCCAACCTCGACGGCAACGGCAGGGCCATCGGCGACAGCATCGAGCAGTTCGGCAAGGCCGCCAAGACCCTCAACGGCTCCAGCGACGACCTGTTCGCCACCCTCAGCAGGCTCCAGACCTTCACCACCATGCTGAAGGACAAGGACGCCGACGTCCGCACCGCCCAGGAACGGCTCGCCACCGTCGTCGGGTTCTTCGCCGACAACAAGGACGACCTCGCCGGGGCGCTCGCCGAACTCGGCAAGGCGCTCGGCCAGGTCAAGCAGTTCATCCAGGACAACCGGGGCGAACTGAAGAAGAACGTCGACAAGCTGGTGCCCGTCACCCAGACCCTGGTACGGCAGCGGGCCTCGCTCGCCGAAGCACTGGACGTCGCGCCGCTGGCCGCGGGCAACGTCGTGAACGCCTACGACACCGATCACCGCACCCTCGACGGCCGCGCCGACCTCAACGAGATCAGCATGGGCGGACCGCTGCTGCCGCTGCCGGCCACCGGCGGCGCCGCGGCCACGGGCGGCGCCCCGGGGAAGGGGGAGAGGTGAAGCGCTCCATCCGCACCGGCGGCGCGGCCCTGGGAGCCGGAGCGGGCGGACTGATCGCCCTGGCCCTCGGATTCGCGCTGGCCTTCGGCGCGTTCTCCGTCACCGCCCCCCGCTTCGACGGCATCGAGGACCTTCCGCTGCCCGGCGGCGCCGACCTCGGCTCCCACCCCTACACCGTCACCGCCGAACTCGACGACGTCCTCAGCCTCGTCCCGCAGGCCGCGGTCAAGGTCGACGACGTCGCCGTCGGCCGGGTCACCGCCATCCGCCTCGACGGCTGGAAGGCCCGCGTCACCATGAAGATCAACGGCGATGTGCGGCTGCCCGCCGACGCCGGCGCCCGCCTGGAACAGTCCAGCCTGCTCGGCGAGAAGTACGTCCAGCTCGTCGCCCCCGCCAAGGAAACCGGCAGCGGGCACCTCACCGACGGCAGCGAGATCCCGATCACCCGCACCGGCCGCAACACCGAGGTCGAGGAGGTGTTCGGCGCGCTGTCCCTGCTCCTCAACGGCGGCGGCGTCAACCAGCTCAAGACCATCACCAGGGAACTGAACACCGCCATCGGCGGCCGCGAACCCGAGGTCCGCTCCATGCTCCGGCGCGTCGACACGCTCGTCACCGACCTCGACCGGCACCGCGGCGACATCACCGACGCCCTCGACAGCGTCAACCGGCTCGCCGCCACCCTCGCCCACCGCAAGACCGACGTACAGACCGTCCTCACGGGCCTCTCACCCGGCCTGAAGACCCTGGACGAGCAGCGCGGCGCCCTGCTGACCATGCTGCGCTCCCTCGACACGCTGTCCGGCGTCGCCGTCTCCACCATCAACGCCGGCAAGGACGACATGGTCGCCAACCTCAAGGCGCTCGCGCCCACCCTGAGAAACCTCGCGGACGCGGGCGCCGACCTGCCCGACTCGCTCCAGGTGCTGCTGACCTACCCGTTCACCGACGAGGTGCTGCGCGGCGTCAAGGGCGACTACCTCAACGTGTACCTGAACATGGTCGCCCTACCGGGTACGCAGGTCATCCCGGCCCTGGTGCCGCAGACCGGCCCCTCGCCCTCGCCCTCCGCCCCCGCGGCGGCCGGCGCCCGCGGCGCGAACGGCCGGACACCGGCCGCCGCCGGGACCGGGAAGGCCGCGGGGAGCGGGACCACCGCGGGGACGGGGAAGGCCACCGCCGGGTCCACGCCGGCCGCCCGGACCTCCCCGTCGGCACCGCTGCCCCTGCCGTCCGTCCCCACCCCGGCCCAGGACGGAGGCCGCCAGCAGTGATCACCCTCGCCGTGCGCCTGAAGAACCTCGCCTTCCTCGTCATCGCCGTCCTCGTCCTCGGCTTCGTCGGCATCCGCTACGCCGACCTGGGCCGCTACGCCGGCGTCGCCGACTACTACACCGTCGACGTGCAACTCCCGCGCACCGGCGGGCTGTTCACCCACTCCGACGTCACCTACCGCGGCGTCTCGGTGGGCCGCGTCGGCCCGATCGACCTCACCGGGGACGGCGTCGTCGCCGAACTGCGCATCAAGAAGTCCGCCCCGCGCATCCCCGCCGACACCCGGGCCGTCGTCGCCGGGCTGTCCGCAGTCGGCGAGCAGTACATCGACCTGCGGCCCCAGGGCGACAGCGGCCCCTACCTCGCCGATGGCGCCCGCATCGAGCAGTCCGACACCCAGGTCCCCGCCCCCGTCACCGACGTGCTCACCAGCGTGAACGACCTGACCAAGTCGGTACCGCTGGACGACCTGCGCACCGTCGTCGACGAGTTCGGCAAGGCCTTCGAGGGCCACGGCGACGACCTCCAGGTCCTGCTGGACAACGGCAGCGAGTTCGTCCGGGCCGCCGACCGCAACCTGCCCGCCACCACCCGCCTCATCGACGACGGCGAGACGGTCCTGCGCACCCAGGCCGAAGAAGGCCGCGCCGTACGGGACTTCGCCACCGGCGCCAGGCAACTCGCCCGCACCCTCAAGGGATCCGACGCCGACCTGCGCCGGCTGCTCACCGTCGCGCCCGACGCCGCCACCCAGATCAGCGGCGTGCTGCGGGACCTCGACCCCAGCCTGGGCGTGGTCCTCGCCAACCTGCTCACCACCTCCGAGGTCGCCGTCACCCGGCAGCACGGCATCGAGGAACTGCTCGTGAAGTACCCGGCGGCCGTCGCCGCCGGCGCCACCGCCGTCGACGGAGGAAAACTGAACCTCGGCATGGCCGTCACCTTCTTCAAACCCCTGCCCTGCACCGCCGGTTACGGCGCCACCCGCTACCGCAACGGCCTCGACCTCGGCACCGCACCCGCACTCAACACCGGCGCCTCGTGCACCGCCCCGGCCTCCAGCGGCATCGGCGTACGGGGCTCGGCGAACGCCCCGGGCGGCGGCGCGGTGCCCGACCCGGCCGCACCCGCCTCCCTGCCCTCCGGCAGCGGCGCGCGGACCACGGGCGACGGCACGGCGGACCCGGGCACCGGGGGCCCGCTCCCCCCGCCCCTGCCGGGCGCGCTCGCCCTGCCGGGCGTCGGCGACGGCTCACCGGCCGGCCTGGCGGGCCTGCTCGCCCCGGCGGGCGGGGGTGACCGGTGAGGCGGGCCCGCGTCCTCGCCGGCGCCGGACTGACGCTGGCGCTCGCCTTCTGCGGCACGGGCGCGTGGACGTACGCGCAGGCCCGCGGCGACGACTCGCTCGCCTACGGCCGCCAGCGCGACGCCGCACTCGCCGACGGGCGCGGCGCCCTCACCGTCCTCACCACCCTCGACGCCTCCTCGCCGCAGAAGGCGAAGGCGGGCATCCGGGCCTGGCGCGACGCCTCGACCGGCCCGCTCCAGGACGAACTGGGCCGCACCGCGCCCAGGACGGGCGCCTCGGCGCGCGGCACCGTCACCGACGCCGCGGTCACGGCGCTCGACACCCGGGCGGGCACCGCGAAACTCATCGCGACGGTCCGTGTGGACGTCACCCCGGCCGGGTCGGGGACACCGACCACGGACCGCAAACGCCTGGAAGCGGTCCTGCTGCGCACCGGTGACGACGAATGGAAGGTCAAGGCGCTGGACGCGGTGCCGCTCGCACGGACGGCGGGGGAGGACGACGGCCGATGACACGGCTGCTGCGCAAGGACCGCCGGGAGCGGGAAGGCGGGGAGCGGACCCGGGAGGAGCGGGCGGATCAGGTGCGCGCGGAGGACGACCCGGAGGAGAAGGCAACGTCCGGGACCGGGGAGAAGGAAGCGTCCGGCACCGAGGAAAACGCGCCCGGGGTCGAGAAGAAGGAAGCGTCCGGCACCGAGGAGAGGACCGCCTCCGGCGCCGAGGGAAACGCCTCCGGCACCGGGGGAAACGCGCCCGGCACCGGGGAGGGGCACGCGCGCGGCACCGGGGAGGGGCACGCGCCCGGCACCGATGAGGGGGACGCGTCCGGCGCCGGAGGGCCCGACGAGGACGGGGCACCCGCGCGCCGTTCCCGGCACCGGACGCTCCGCCGGGCCGCCCTCGCGGCGAGCGCGCTCGTCCTCGTCCTCGCGGGCGGCGGCTTCTTCTACGGCGCCCACCAGCTGCGCTCCGCACCCTCCGCCCGGAACACCGCCCTGACCGACGACGAGGCCACCACCCGGGTCGCCGGGGACGTAGGCAACGACCTCGCCCGCGTCTTCTCGTACACCCCGGACGGCCTAGACGCCACCGAGCGTTCCGCGCGGTCCGTCCTCACTGGGAAGGCGGCCCGCCAGTACACCGCACTCGTCGGCCGGATCCGCGCGGACGTCGCCAGGGAGCGGGTGACCCTGAGCACCCAGGCCGTACGCGTCGGGGTCGTCCAACTCCACGGCGACGAAGCCGAGTTGCTGGTCTTGCTGGACCAGGTGTCCCGACGGGGCAAGGGCAAGGCGTCGGCCGCGGCGGCCCAGCTGGCGGTCACCGCCCGACGGGAGGGGGACCAGTGGCGGATCGTCGACCTCCAGAGCCGCTGACGGCACACGCGAGACGGGAGCATCCCATGAAACGCACGGTCCGCACCCTGCCGGCCGGACTGCGCGCACTGTACGCGGCCCTCGCTCTCACCCTCCTCGCGGGCGGGTTCGCGGCGTGGGCGGGCTGGGACTGGTACGACGCCGCGCACGACGACTCGGCGGCGTACGCGGTCCAGCGGGACCGGGCGCTCGCCGCCGGGGAGCAGGCCGTCGAGAACCTGAACACCCTCGACCACCGCAGCGTCGACCGCGGCCTCGACCTGTGGGAGTCCTCGACCACCGGTGACCTGCACGACCAACTCGTCGCCGGCCGTAAGGAGTTCACCGCGCAGGTGAAGACGGCGAAGACCGTCACCACGGCCCGGGTGCTCTCCGGTGCCGTCTCCGAACTCGACGACCGGGCCGGCCGGGCCCGGGTGCTCGTCGCGCTGCGGGTGACGGTGAAGGCGCCCGGCGGCCAGAGCACCGACAAGGACAGCCGCATGCTCGGCGAACTCACCCGCACCGGCGGCGGATGGAAGCTGAGCGCCCTGGGCCAGGCACCCGTGGGCGGCACATCAGCCGGCTGACCCGGCCCGCAGCCGCGGCAGCGGCCGGGCGCACGAGAGGACGACACCCGATGCCCACGACCCGCCACCACATCAACCGCCAGCGCCGCCGCCAGGCGCGTGAACCGCGGCCCGAGACCCCGCAGGCCCGGGCACGGACGGCGGCCCCAGCGGCGGACGACCCGGAAGCGCCCGGGAGCGGACGGCCCCGTACCGGTGTCGCCGTGCTCCCCGCCCGGGCCCCCTCCGCCGTCTCCCCGCCCCGGAGGACCGAACGCGCGGCGCCGGCGGAGGCAGCGCCGGAGGCGGCTCCCGGGGCGGCACCGGACACGGATCCGGTCACGGAGGCGGACGCGGAAGCGCTCACGGAAGCGGACCCGGAACCGGCCCCGGGACCGGACACGGACGCCGGCACCACGAGCCGCCGTCCCCGCCCGCGCCGGTCCCCGGCGCTGGTCGTGCTGTGCCTGCTGACCCTCGTCCTCGGCGGCTTCGCCGGGTGGGCGCACGGACGCGCCCAGAGCCTGCGGGACGACCCGGCGGCCCGCAACACCGCCCTGACCGATCCCGCCCGCACGAGCGAGGTCAAGGGGCAGACGGAGAAGGCGGTCGCCGCGCTCTTCTCCTACGACCACGCCGACCCCGCCGCCTATGACAAGGCCGTGAAGACCCTGCTCACGGGCAAGGCCGTGGCGCAGCACCGGGCCCTGCTCGACAGTGTGCGCACCCGCGCCGACCAGCAGAAGGCGGTCATCACCACCACGGTCACCGACAGCGCGGTGGAGCGCGTCGACGGCGACCGGGCCCGGGTCCTGGTCTACGCGGACCAGAGCAGCGTCAGCACCGCCGGGAGCAAGGCCGGCGCCAAGGGCGGCCGGGGAGCGCAGGGCAGGCAGGCGGCGCAGGACCAGGGGACGTACGCAGGCGCCATGTTCGCCGTCGATGTCGTACTGCGGGACGGGCACTGGCTCGTCTCCGGCATCGACACGTTCGGCCGCTGAGGACCACCCGCCCCACCGAAGACCTTCCGGGCACACCGCGGCCCACCGACAGGGAGTGACAGCCATGCCCGCACGCCGCGTACGACGTCTGCGCGCCCGTACCCGCAAGGGCCTGCGGACCACCGCCATCGCCGTGGCCGCGGTGGCGGCTCTCACCGCCTCCCAGGCCCCCGGCGCGCCGGGCGCACCCGGGGCGGCCGGGAGCGGTCCCGGCCGTCCGGCGGCCGACGAGGAGCGCACCCCGGCGGCCGGTGCCGTCCCCTACACGCCCGCCGCCGGGACGCCCGGTGACGGCTCGTACCACACCGAACTGCCGCCCCTGATCACCACCGGCACGCCCCTGACTCCACGTCAGGAGACGGAGATGAGGGCCGAGTCCGGGATCCCGGGCACCGTGCTGCGTGCCTACCGGGCGGCCGAGCGGTCCGTCGCCCGTACCGACCCCGGCTGCCGGCTGCCCTGGCAACTGCTCGCCGCGATCGGCAAGGTGGAGTCCGGCCAGGCGCGCGGCGGGGCGGTCGACCGGCAGGGCACGACGCTGGGCCGTATCACCGGCCCGGCGCTCGACGGCCGGGGCTTCGCGCTGGTCCGGGACACCGACGGCGGGGTGTACGACGGCGACAAGGTGTACGACCGGGCGGTGGGGCCGATGCAGTTCCTGCCGTCGACCTGGGCCGGGTGGGGCGCGGACGGCAACGGCGACGGCCGCGCCGACCCGAACAACGTCTTCGACGCGGCCCTGGCAGCCGGACACTACCTGTGCGCCGGGGACCGGGACCTGGGCCGGGCCGCGGACCTGGACCGGGCCGTCCTCAGCTACAACAACTCGCGGGCCTACCTGGACCTGGTCCGCTACTGGCTGGACTTCTACCGCCGGGGCGTGCACAGCGTGCCCGACGGGAAGGGCGTCGTCCCGAAGTCGCCCGGCGCGGGCGGCGACACCCCGGCGACGAAGCCCGCCGACTCGGGCGGCGCACCGGACGGGGGCAGCGGCGGGGGCGGCGGGATCCTCGTCGAGCCGGATCCCGGCGGCCCCTCCGGACCGGCCACCCCCGCCCCCTCCCGCCCCCACCCGGCCCCGCCGGCCGGACCGTCCTCGCCGGCGCCCTCGCCCACCGGGAGCCAGGGGCCGTCCCAGCCCGGTTCGCCCTCCCCGGACCCCTCGGGGTCCTCCACCGCGGACCCGTCACCGACGTCACCGACACCGCAGCCCAGCGGGCCGACGGCCCCGGACCCGGGCGGCTCGGCGTCCCCCTCCTCCTGCCCACCGCCCTCGCCCGGTGGCTCCCCGGACGCCACGGGGCAGCCGGCGGCCCCGGCGGACGGCGATCCGACGGCCGGCCCGTCGTGCCCGCCGGGACAGGCGGCGAGCAGGTGACGACGGCGACGGCCGGCCGGCAGGGCGGACGAACGGCACCCGGACCCGGCCCACGGCCACCTGCGCCCCCCGGCTGACCCCGCGAGCACCCGGGCCCGGCGAGGCGGCCGTCCGGCCGCCGCGTCAGGCGCCGGGGCAGACGGTGTCCGAGCGGGCCGTGGCCCAGCCCTCTCCCTCGGCGCGGACGCTGATGTGCGGCTGCGGTGCCGGCGTGCTCACGCCCCCGGCGACGGATGCCGGAGGCGTGGCGGCGTACGAGGGGACCGCGCGGTCCTCGCGGTCCGCGGAAAGGCGCAGCGTGTCCGCCGCGGTGCAGGTCAGCTGCTCCATCGCCAGGCTGTCCAGCCGGCCCACCCCGGCGGGGAAGCGGACGGAGACGACGTTTCGGCCGACGCTCACCGCGACCGGACCCGGAACCGCGGGCAGGGACGTGGTCAGCGCCCGGGCCTCGCTGCTGTCCGGCCCGGACAGCAGCAGCCGTACGGCCGCGGTGACCAGGTCGGCGGCGTCGTCGGGTGCGCGCCGCGGGACGGCACGCAGCGCCCCGTCGGCCACGAAGTAGACCGTGATCCGGGCGGCGACACCGACCGCCGGGGCACCGGCGTCGATGACACCCGACGTGGGCACGCCGCAGCCCGCCAGCGTGAGCAGGGCGCCGGTGAGGGCCGCCGTGCGCAGGGCGCGTCTCATGCCTCCTCCTCTCCTGCGTGGTCCTCGCCTTCCCGGGCGGGGGCGGTGTCCGTGCCGGGGCGGGGGCGCAGCGGCAGTTCGACGGTGAAGACCGCGCCGCCGCCCGGTGCGTTGGCCGCCCGCACGCGGCCGCCGTGCAGGCGTACGTTCTCCGCGGTGATGGCGAGCCCGAGACCGCTGCTCTCGCTGCGGGTCCGGGCCCGGCTGGCCTTGTAGAAGCGTTCGAAGATGTGCGGCAGGTCGGCCTCCGGGATGCCGGGACCCCGGTCGGTGACGGTGATGACCGCCCATCCGCCGGCGGCGGTCAGCCGCAGCGTCACCGGCGGTGCGCCGTGCCGCAGCGCGTTGCCGACCAGGTTGGCCACCACGACGTCCACGCGGCGCGGATCGACCAGGGCCCGCGGCGCGCCGCTGTCCGGCAGCTCCGTGCGCACCTGCTCCAGCCACCCGCGGGCGGCGAGGGTGCGGCGGACCGACTCGGCCAGGTCGATCTCGTCGGTGCCGAGTTCGGCGGCGCCCGCGTCGAACCGGGAGATCTCCATCAGGTCGTCGACCAGGCGGGCCAGCCGCGCGGTCTCCTCGCTGACGAGCCGTACCGCCTCGCCGGTGACCTGGTCCAGACGGGACGACTGCTCGTCGAGGACGTCGGTGACCGCCGTCATCGCGGCGAGCGGGGTGCGCAGTTCGTGCGAGACGTCGGCGGCGAAGCGGCGGGCCCGCGCCTCCATGCGGCGCAGCTCGGCCACCGACTCCTCCAGCGCGGCGGCGGTGTCGTTGAACGTCCGCGACAGTTCGGCCAGTTCGTCGGAGCCGCTGACGGTCAGCCGGGTGTCGAGGTGTCCGGCGGCCATTCGCCGGGTGGCCCGTCCCAGGGCCCGCACGGGGCGCAGCACACCGCGGGCGACGAGCAGCGCGATCAGGACGGCCAGACCGAGCGCGGGCAGGGTGGCCCGTTCGATGGCGGTGATCAGCGCCTCGACGTAGAGCTGTTCGGTCTCCTGCGGGACCACCAGGTAGAGCACCAGGCCGGTGGGAGCGGAGGTGACGGCGACCGAGGAGGCGTACGTGACGGGCAGCCCGACGACGAGGTAGGCCCGGCCGTCGTGGTGGACCCGCTGGAAGACCGCGGCCGGCCGGGTCCGTACGGAGTGCCGCAGCTCGGGGGTGAGCACGTCGAAGCTGTCCTGCGGCCCGTAGACGGCTTTCAGCTCGCCGTAGGTGGCGAGGAACCGCCACTGCTGGGAGCGGTGCGTGTAGGCGAGGTCGGCGACTATGTGGTTCAGGTCGAAGCGGTCGGGCGTCTCGGGGTAGCCGGGCGCCCGCGCGTCGACGCTGTCCCGGAACTGCCGGACCACAGCGTCCTGGCTCTGCTGGAGCACGCCGGTGCGCGCCTCACGGAAGGTGAGCACGCCGGTGCTCAGGCAGCTGACGACGGCGACGACGGTGAAGCCCGCGACGAGCCGGAGCCGCAGGCCGCCGCGCAGGGCGGGAGGGCGCAGTCTCACGGCGAGCGGAAGCAGTAGCCGAAACCGCGCACGGTGTGGACGTAGCGGGGGGCGCCGCCCAGTTCGCCGAGCTTGCCGCGCAGGCGCTTCACGCAGGCGTCCACCAGGCGTATGTCCCCGTGGTAGCTGTGTTCCCAGACCGCTTCCAGGAGCTGCTGGCGGCTGAGGACCTGCCCGGGTGAGGCGGACAGCGCGAGCAGCAGCCGCAGTTCGGACGGGGCGAGGTCCACCGGCTGCCCCCGGTGGGTGACCCGCAGGCCGGCCCGGTCGATGCCGAGGTCCCCGTGCGTCTCGGCCCGGGGGCGGGCGGCGACCGGGGAGGGGGCGTCCAGTCTGCGCAGCAGGGCGCGGATCCGGGCGTCGAGCACCCTTGCCTGCACGGGTTTGACGACGTAGTCGTCGGCCCCGGCCTCCAGGCCGACGATCATGTCGACGCTGTCGCCCTTGGCGGTCATCATGATGATCCCGACCTGCTCGCGCGCCCTGATCCGCCGGCACACGTCGAGCCCGGGCAGGCCGGGCAGCATGAGGTCCAGGACGACGACGTCCGGGCGGAAGGGGCCGAGCCGGTCCAGGCCCTCCTCGCCGGTGGCGGCGGCGCAGACGTCGTGCCCCTGGTGGCGCAGGGCGAGCTGGACTGCCTGGCGCACGGCGGCGTCGTCTTCGATGAGCAGGATCCGGGGCATGTCGCTCAGTATGTGCGGACCGCGAACGGCGCCGGCCGCGGGGGCCGCCCGCGCGGGGAACTGTTACGGAAGGATCATATGAGCACCGCGCTCACCCCCCGGACGACCGCCGTTACGGTTCTGTGACCTTTCGGTCCACAGGGCATCACATACGGTCACCAGCCTGGGCGCCATGCCAGGAACCACATCCCGCCCGGACGCCGGGACCGGCGCGGACGGCAGGCCGAGCCGCCGCGCCGCCTCCCGCCGTACCGGCACCCGCCGCGCCTCCAGACGCCGCGTCCGCCGCCGTCGCCCCCTCGTCGTCCTCTGCGCCCTGGTGGCGGCCGGCTCGCTCGGCGCCGCGGCCCTGCTCGCCTGGACGGGGGGCGGCGACGGCAAGGGCGGCGGCCCGTCCGCCGCGGCCGGCCGGAGCGCGGGACAGGGCCCGACGCAGGCGGCGGACTCCGTCCGGCACGCCGGGGGCCGGGCGACGCCGGAGCCGGAGACGTCCGGGACGGCGGCGGGGAAGAACACGAAGCGTGACCCAGGCAAGAGCGGGGACGGGGAGCCGGACGCGGGGAAGGGCGGCGGCGGGAAGGGCAACGGCATCTTCCACACCGCACGGGCCTCCGGGAAGGTGGCCGGGCACGGGACGGTGCGGCGCTACGAGGTCCAGGTCGAGGAGGGGACCGGGGTCACGCCCGACGAGGCGGCCCGCGAGATCGAGGGCGTCCTCGCCGACCGGCGGGGCTGGACCGCCGACGGGCACGACGCCTTCCAGCTCGTCTCCCGGGGCGCCGTCGACTTCGTGGTGAAGATCGCCACGCCCGCCACCGTGGACCGCATCTGCGGCGCGGCCGGACTGCACACCCGTGGCGAGGTCAACTGCGACGTCGGCAGCCAGGTCGTCGTCAACCTCAAGCGCTGGAACCAGGGTTCACCCCAGTTCTCCGGATCCCTCCACGACTACCGCGCCCTGATCATCAACCACGAGGTCGGCCACCGCATCGGCCACGGCCACGAGACGTGCCCCGGTCCCGGGCGGCCCGCTCCCGCGATGATGCAGCAGATCGACGGGCTCCGCGGGTGCGTCGCCAACGCCTGGCCCTACGACTCCCACGGGAACTACCTCGGCGGCCCGGCCGTGCCCTGACCGCCGCCCCTGACCGCCTTCCCCGGAAGGTGACCGAAAGCGGCCCCCCTCGCCGCCCTCCGCGCGGACCCGTTCCGCGATCACTTTGTGGGTATCCACGAACTCTTCCGGACGGATGTGAGCGCATCGTAGGAACTGTTGACGTGCTTCTGTAACGTAGCTAACGTCGCCCCACCCCTCAACGAAATGTTGATTCCATCATACGGAAGGTTGGGGTCGTGCTCAGGTCAAGATCAACTTTCTCCGCCGCAGCATCCCCGGGCGCGGAGACACCGGGCGCGGAGACAGCTCCCCGCCCGGAGGACGAACGGCTCCCCGCCCGCCAGCTCGTCGCCTACGGCTTCCAGCACATCCTCACCATGTACGGCGGCATCATCGCCCCACCGCTCATCGTGGGCGGGGCCGCCGGACTCAGCGGCACCGAACTGGGCCTGCTGGTCACGGCCACCATCTTCGTCAGCGGCCTCGCCACCCTGCTGCAGACCCTCGGCGTGCCGATGGTCGGCGCCCAGCTCCCGCTCGTGCAGGGCGCCACGTTCGCCGCCGTGTCCACCATGACGGCCATCGCGACCCGCAGCCACGGCCTGCCCGCCGTCTTCGGCGCGACCATCGCCGCGGGCCTGGTCGGCCTGGTGGTGAGCATGTTCTTCGGCCGGGTCGTACGGTTCTTCCCGCCCGTGGTGACCGGCACGGTGATCGCCGTCATCGGACTCACCCTGCTGCCGGTCGCCTTCGGCTGGGCCTCCGGCGGCGGGGAGGGGTCCGCCAAGGGCGGCAGCATGGCGGACGTCGGCCTGGCCGGCGCCACGCTGCTGATCATCCTCGTGCTGTCCCGGGCCGGGAAGCCCGCCGTCTCCCGCCTGTCGATCCTGCTCGGCATCGTCCTGGGCACCGTCCTCGCCGCCGCACTCGGCAAGGCCGACTTCTCCGGCGTGACGAAGGGAGCGACCTTCGCCCTCCCCGAACCCCTCGCCTTCGGGGCACCCCGGTTCGACGCCGCCGCCGTCATCTCCATGGTCGTCGTCGTGGTCGTCGTCCTGACCGAGACCACCGCCGACATCATCGCCGTCGGTGAGATCGTCGGCACCGAGGTCGACGCCCGCAGGATCGGCGACGGCCTGCGCGCCGACATGATCTCCACCAGCGTCTCCCCGCTCTTCGGCGGCTTCGCCTGCACGGCCTTCGCCCAGAACGTCGGACTCGTCGCGCTGACGAGGATCAAGAGCCGTTACGCCGTCGCCGCGGGCGGCGGGATCATGGTCGTGCTCGGTCTGTTCCCGGTCCTCGGGCGCGTCGTGGCCGCCGTGCCGCTGCCGGTGCTCGGCGGGGCCGGACTGGTGCTCTTCGGGTCCGTCGCGGCCAGCGGCGTGCGGACCCTGTCCACCGTGCGGTTCGACAACAACCTCAACCTCGTCGTCGTCGCCACCGCCGTCGGCTTCGGCCTGATCCCGGTCGCGGCGCCGCACTTCTGGGACGAGTTCCCGCACTGGTTCGCGCTGATCATGTCCTCCGGCATCAGCGCCGCCAGCGTGGTCGCCGTCCTCCTCAACCTGCTGTTCAACGAGACCCGGTGGAACCGTGAGGACGCCTCGGTGTTCGCCGCGGCCCCGCCGAAGGGCGTCATCCCGCCCGGGCAGAGCGACACCGGGACGGCCGAGCAGTCCCACACCGCGCACGACACCCGAGCGCCCGGAACGGCCGGCGTGCACCGTACGGACGGGCCCGCCGACGTGGACCGCAAGGACGGAAGGAACGGCGGGGAGCACACGCAGGGCGCGGGCGGCGCGCGTGGCACGGAGCGTGCGGACGGCGGGGAGACGGCGGACCCGGACCGCATGGATCGTACGAGCCCGCACGGCGTGTAAGCGGTCGGAGCCGGCCGGCCGATCCGGCCACCCCGATGACCCGGCCAGCCGACCGACCCGGCCAGCCGACCGACCCGACCCGGCCGATCCGATCGGGTCGGCCGACTCGGGTCGGGCCGGACGGCGCGGCCGGACCGCCTGGACTCACCGGCCCGCCGCGCCCTCCGTGCCGACCGCGCCGTCCAGGCCCGCCGCGCCCTCCGCGTCCAGTCCGGCGGTGGTCACCGGGTGTTCCCCGGCGGGTCCGGGTCCCGTGGGGGTCAGGTCCGTCCGGCGGGTCAGGCGGCGTACGTCCGGTACGCACAGCACCGCCAGGGTCAGTACCAGCACCAGCGCCGAACACCCCCACAGCGCGGCCGGACGGCCCACCGCGTCCTGGACCGGGCCGGCCACCGCCGTCGCCACCGGCACCAGCGCCAGTGACCCGAGCCAGTCGTACGACGACACCCGCGAGAACTTCTCCTCCGGTATCTCCTGGTGCAGCGCGGACATCCACGCCACCGCGAACACCTCGACGCTCACGCCGGTCACGAACATCACCGCGACCAGCGCGGGCGTCGGCACCGGCACGGCCAGCGCCGCGGACGGCAGCGCGAGCGGCAGCACGCCGAGGGCGCCCACGAGCAGCAGCCGCCGCGGCGCCCACCGCGTCATCACCAGCCCGCCGAGGACCGTGCCCACGCCGAAGGCGGCCAGCGCCAGCCCCCACGGCTGCGGTCCGCCGAGCCGTTCGCGCGCCACCAGCGGCCCGTACACCGTCTCGGCCGCCGCGACCACCGCGTTCACCACGGCGAACTGCACCACGATCGACCACAGCCAGGGCCGGCCGGCCACCTCGCGCCACCCCTCCCGCAGGTCCGCCAGGAGGTTCGTGCCGCCCCGCCGCGCGGGGACGCCGCGCACGTCCAGGAAGGCGCGCAGCGACCCCGCGACGGCGAAGGCCACCGCGTCGACGGCCAGCACCCACCCCGGCCCGGCCGCCGCCACCAGCGCACCGCCGAGGCCGGTGCCGAGGATGTTCGCGCCGTTCACCCCGGTGCGGAAGGCGGCGAAGGCGCGCCCGGACTCGCTGCCCGAGACGCTGGCCATCACCATCCCCTCGGCGGCGGGGGAGAAGAACGCCTGCCCGGTCCCGCCGAGCGCGGCCAGCAGCGCCATCTGCCACACCCGTGCGGTGCCGGTGAGGACGAGGGCGGCGAACAGGCCCTGCGAGACGCAGTTGAGCGCGTTCGCCGCGACCATCACCCGGTGCCGGGGCAGCCGGTCCGCCAGGGCCCCGCCGATCAGCACGAACAGCACCAGCGGTACGGTCCGCGCCGCCGCGACCAGTCCCACGTCGGTGGCCGACCCCCCGGCCGCCAGCACCGCGAACGCCCCGGCCACCAGCGCCCCGGAACTGCCGAGCCCCGACACGACGGCGGCAGCGGTCAGCAGCGTGTAGTCGCGCCCGGCCCAGGACGGACGGCGGACGCGGTTTCGCGGGGGAGTCACCCACGGATTATCCACGCGGCCCCCCGCCGTCCCCCGGGCGGCCCCGCGTCCCCCTGCCGGCCCGCCCGCCCCGGATGCCTGCCTGCCCGCCCCGCAGGCCGGGGCACTCGTCGCCCGGGCCCGGGCGCCCCGCTACTTCGTCGCCCCCTGGCTGAACCCGTTGTAGATGTAGCGCTGGAGGAACAGGAAGACGATCAGTGTCGGCAGGATGACCAGGACGGCACCGGCCGAGATGTCCTCCCAGTGCGCCCCGAAGGGGCCCTTGAAGCGGAACAGGGCCGTGGAGATCGTGCCCTTGTCCTCCGAGGGCATGTAGAGGAAGGGGATGTAGAAGTCGTTGTACGTGGTGATCCCCTT
This sequence comes from Streptomyces sp. Xyl84, assembly GCF_059731885.1. NCBI lineage: Bacteria > Bacillati > Actinomycetota > Actinomycetes > Kitasatosporales > Streptomycetaceae > Streptomyces > Streptomyces sp. Xyl84. The sequence continues at coordinate 1,719,868 of NZ_AP029182.1, read as the reverse complement.
GATGATCACCACCGTGGCGATCGCCGGCTTGAGCATCGGGAAGATGATCCTGCGGTAGATGGTGAACGCGTTCGCCCCGTCCAGCCGTGCCGCCTCGTCCAGGGAGGTCGGGATCCCCCGGATGAACTGCAGGAAGATGTAGATGGAGACGATGTCGGTGCCCATGTACAGCAGGACCGGCGCCCACCGGCTGTCGAAGAGGCCGAAGCTGTTCACGACCTGGAAGGTCGCCACCTGCGTCGTCACGCCCGGGACCAGCGTGGCGACCAGGAACAGCGCCATCACCAGCTTCTTGAAGCGGAACTCGAAGCGGTCGATGGCGTACGCCGTCATGGAACCGATCAGCACCGTGCCGGTGACGGAGAACAGCAGGATGAACGCCGTGTTCCCGAACGCCTGGAGCATGTGCCCGTCGGTGAACGCGGTCGCGTAGTTGGCGAAGTTGAGCCAGTCGTGCGGCAGACTCAGCGCACCGCCGTCGGAGACCTCCTGTGACGTCTTCAGCGACGTCAGGAAGAGGGCGGCGAGCGGGGCGAGCACCACCAGCGAGGCGACGACCAGCGACAGGTACGTCAGCGTCGTCGCGACGCCGTAGCGCCTGCGCCGGGAGGCGGACGCGCGGGCGGGAGCGGGGGCGGGGGCGGTCATGCGAGGTCCACCTTCTCGTCGGGCACCAGGCGCCGCTGGATCCACGTGATCAGCAGGACCAGCAGGAGCAGCACCACGGCGCAGGCCGAGGCCAGGCCGGTCTTGTTGAACTGGAAGGCGAGCTTGACCGTCTGGATGACGAAGGTCGACGTGCCGGTCGCGCCGCCGGTCATGATCCACGGGATCTCGAAGACGGACAGCGAGCCGGAGACCGCCAGGATGACACTGAGGCTGAGCACCGGACGGATGCTCGGCGCGATCAGGTGCCGGAACTGCTGCCGGCGGTTCGCGCCGTCGAGCTGGGCGGCCTCGTACAGCTCGCCGGGTACGGACTGGATCGCGCCGAGGAACAGCACGAAGTTCAGGCCGGTGAAGCGCCACACCGAGACCCCGGCCAGCGAGGTGTTGGCCGACTGCGGGTCGCCGAGCCAGGCGTGGTCGCCGCCGGCGCCGAAGAGGGACAGGACCGAGTCGAGGGTGCCGCCGTCCTGGAAGAAGTACAGGAAGACGAAGCCGATCGCGACGCCGTTGACGAGGTAGGGGAAGAACAGGATCCCCTTGAACAGGTTGCGCAGCCGCAGGTCGAAGCTGAGGATCGTCGCGAAGTACAGCGCGGCGGCGATCTGCACGACGGACGCGGCCAGGTAGTACAGGCTCACCGCGAACACCCGGAAGAACTCCGGCCGGGTGAACAGCTCCTTGTAGTTGTCCGCGCCGACGAAGTTCCGGTCGGGGCTGACGCCGTCCCAGTCGGTGAAGCTGTAGTAGATCATGTTGCCCACCGGCACGTACGTGAACGTGATCAGCAGGGCCAGTGGGACCAGCAGGAACAGCCACGGTGTGGCGCGGCGCAGCGGGTGGTCGCGCCAGGTCCGCACGGAGCCGGCGCCCCGGGCGGTGCCCGCCGGGGAGCGGCGTCCGCGCCGGCGGGGGAGGGTGCCCGGGCCGGCGGGCGGGTCGGGCGGCGGTGGTGCGGTGCGGGTGAGGTCGGTCATGTCGGCGGGGCCTTTCGTCGTCCGCGGTGAGCGAGCGTGCGGTCGGCACACCGGGCCCCGGCCCGTGGGCGGCGGGGCCGGGCGGGGCGGGGCCCGGTGTGCCGGCCGGTTCAGGAACCGGCGCTCTGCCTGGCCTCGGCCCAGCGCTTGTCCAGGTCGGAGAAGTAGTCCTCCAGCGAGCCCTTCTGCGCGCCGCGCGCCAGGTCGACGAGCTTCTGCCGGTAGTCCGGCTTGCTCAGCCCGATCTCCGAGGCGTTGTCGATCGCGTTGACGTCGGCGGTCTTCGCCTCGGAGCGCTCGATCATCGTGACATCGTTGTCAACATAACCTTGCAGCGTGCTCGGCAGCTTGACGGCCTTCACGGGTGAGACGGCGCCCTCGGAGGCGGAGTAGCCGGACTTCTCGGTGAACCAGTCGATCCAGGCGCGCGCGGCGGCCTTGTGGGACGAGTGGACGTTGACGGCCTGCTGGTAGTCGGAGAGCAGGGTGGCGCAGAAATGGCCGTCCTTCTGGACCGGGAACGGCATGAAACCGATGTCGTCGGGGTTCGTGCCGGCCTTCTTCGCGGCGTCCCGCATCTGCGTGATCGCCCACGAACCGAGCAGCATGCTGCCGATCTTCCCCTTGGCCAGGAGCGTCTTGGAGTTCTCCCAGTTGGTGGTGGTCGGGTCCTTCTCGGCGAGCCTGTCGTGGACGATGTCGTGGAGGAGTGTGTCGATCACGTTCAGGTCGCTGCCGGCGGCCCACGGCTCGTCCGTGGCGGCCAGGGCGTCGGAGGCCTTGGCGTCGCAGCTGACCGAGCCGACGCTGTTGGTCCAGGGGCTGCTGAGCGGCCAGCCGTCCTTGAAGTTGGTGTAGTAAGGAGTCGCGCCGGTCTTCGACCCGACGGCCCGCAGGTCGGTGAGGAACTGCTGCGGGGTGGTGGGCCAGGCCGTGACACCGGCCTTCTTCCACAGGGCCTTGTTGTAGACGAAGCCGTTGGCGGTGCCGAAGGTGGCGATGCCGTAGGTCCTGCCGTTCACGTCGGTCTTGTCGGTGAAGCGGTACTTGCTCCGCAGGGACGCCGTGGGACCCAGCGGTGCGAAGAACTTCGGGTAGTCGCCCTTGGAGATCGCCGCGGGGATCATCAGGACGTCACCGTAGTTCTCGGTGTTCATGCGGATCTTGACCTCACCCTCGTAGTCGGTGATGCCCTCGAACTTCACCTCGACCTTCGGGTAGGTCCTGCTGAACTCGGCCGCGTACTTCTTCATCGTGCCGTTCTGCACGAGGTCGGTGCGGTGGGTCAGGACCGTGATGGTGCCCGAGACGGCCCCCGGGTCCGACGGCGCGGTGGCGGCCTCGTTCGACGGCGCGCCCGCCCCGCTGCACCCCGCGACGGTCAGCATCGCGGTGGTGAGCAGAGCGGTGCTCAGTGTCGTCTTCCTCCCCATGTGCCCAACTCCTTCCAAGGGTTACGGCTCGGGCTGCGGCGGTTGACGGAACTATGGCAGTCGTTGGTGAACCGGTAAAGCTCGCGAGTTCACCGCGATATCCAATCGTTACTTCGCGCCGGTCGTCCACCGCTCTACCTTGCTGTTCACCAGGTCTGTTAACGCCCTGGCGGACGACGGAAGGGGACTAGACCGGTTCATGAACCGGAGTTAGGTTGGTCGCGTCGTACCGCCGTGCGCCGGCCGCAACCGGCCGGTGCCCGGACTCCGCCCGCACCGTCCCGCGCCTGCCCGCACCTCCCGATAGGAGCCGCACATGAAGGACGTCATCCAGCTCACCGAGGGCTGGAGCCTCCACCACGACGGGACCCCGCTGCCCGCCCGGGTCCCCGGCTGCGTGCACACCGACCTGCTGGCCGCCGGGGTGATCCCCGACCCGTACCTCGGCCTGAACGAGCGGGAGGCCGCCTGGGTCGGGCGCCGGGCGTGGACGTACACCCGCACCCTCGGCCCGGACGGCACCGGGCCCGGCGCCCACGAGCGCACCGACCTCGTCTTCGACGGCCTGGACACCGCCGCCGTGATCACCGTGGACGGGCGGGAGCTGGGCCGCACCCGCAACATGCACCGCCGCCACCGCTTCGACGTCACCGGTGTGAGCGGCCGGCTGGCCGTGGAGTTCGCCTCCGCCTACGACGAGGCCGACGCCGTCCGGGCCGTGACCGGCGAGCGGCCCAACGTCTATCCGGAGCCCTTCCAGTACATCCGCAAGATGGCCTGCGCCTTCGGCTGGGACTGGGGCCCGACGCTGGTCACCGCCGGGATGTGGCGGCCGGTCCGGCTGGAGCGCTGGTCGACGGCCCGGTTGGCCGGGGTGCGCCCGCTGGTGACGGTCGCCGACGGCAGGGGCCGGGTGGAGATCCACGTCGACCTCGAACGCACGGCGCGCGGCGCGGACCGGAGGCTGGCGCTGCGGGCCGAGGTGGCGGGCGTGCGGGCCCGCGCGGACGTCGACGGTGACCGGGCGGTGCTGACCCTCGACGTGCCGGACCCCGCCCTGTGGTGGCCGCAGGGATACGGCGAACAGCTCCTGTACGAACTGGAGTTGACCCTCGTCGACGAGGAGGCGGCACCGGGCGGCCGGCCCCTGGACTCCTGGAACCGGCGGATCGGCTTCCGCACCGTCACGCTCGACCGCTCCCGCGACGAGCACGGCACCGGCTTCACCTTCGTCGTCAACGGCGTACGGATCTTCGCGCGCGGCGTGAACTGGATCCCCGACGACGTCTTCCCCTCCCGCATCACCCCGGAGCGCTACCGGACCCGGCTGCGGCAGGCCGCCGCGGCGGGCGTCGACCTCGTGCGGATCTGGGGCGGCGGCATCTACGAGGACCACGCCTTCTACGACGCCTGCGACGAGCTGGGCCTCATGGTCTGGCAGGACTTCCTCTTCGCCTGCGCCGCCTACCCCGAGGAGCAGCCGCTGCGCGGGGAGGTCGAGGCGGAGGCCCGCGACAACGTTGTCCGGCTGATGCCGCACCCCAGCCTGGTGCTCTGGAACGGCAACAACGAGAACCTGTGGGGCTTCCGGGACTGGGAGTGGGAGCCGGAGCTGGCGGGCGACTCCTGGGGCGGCGGCTACTACCTCGACCTGCTGCCCCGCCTCGTCGCCGAACTCGACCCCACCCGCCCCTACACCGCCGGCAGCCCCTGGTCCGGCTCCTGGGACCACCACCCCAACGATCCCGGCCACGGCACCCACCACTCCTGGGAGGTGTGGAACCGCCGGGACTACGCCGACTACCGCGCCTCGGTGCCCCGTTTCGTCGCCGAGTTCGGCTGGCAGGCGCCGCCCGCCCTGGCCACCCTGCGCCGCGCCCTGCCCGGCGAACAGCTCGCCCCCGACTCCCCGGGCATGCTGCACCACCAGAAGGCCGAGGACGGGAACGGCAAACTGGACCGCGGCATCGCCCGCCACTTCCCGCTGCCCCAGGGCGACTTCGACCGCTGGCACTACCTCGCCCAGGTCGTGCAGGCCCGCGCCGTGGCCGCCGGCATCGAGCACTGGCGCGCCCACTGGCCCCGCTGCGCCGGAACCGTCGTCTGGCAGCTCAACGACTGCTGGCCGGTCAGCTCCTGGTCCGCGATCGACGGCGACGGCCGCCCCAAGCCGCTCTACCACGAACTGCGCCGCGTCTATGCCGACCGGCTGCTGACCCTGCTGCCCCCGGCCGGAGAAAGCGAGAGCCAGGCCGGGGGAGGCGGGACCGGGGCCGGGGGAGGCGGGACCCAGGCCGGGGGAGGCGGGACCGGGGCAGAGGGAGGCGGGGCACCGGCCCTCGCGCTGGTCAACCAGTCCGCCGAGCCCTGGCACACCACGGTCACGCTGCGGCGGCTGCGGGCCGACGGCGGCACCGTGGCACAGGCCGTGCTCGACGTCACGGTTGCCCCGCGCTCCGTGGCCCGGCCCGCCCTGCCCGCGGACCTGGCGCCCGACGCCGCCTCGGCCGAGGAGTTCCTGGTGGCCGACGCCGACGGGCTGCGCGCCCTGCACTTCCCCGTCCCGGACAAGGACTTCCGCTGCCCGGCGCCCCGCTTCGACGTCACGGTCCACGACCTGGGCGACAGCGGTAGTGTCGACGTCGTGGTGACAGCACACACCCTGGTACGAGACCTCCTGCTGCAGGCCGACCGGCTGGGCCCCGACGCCGCCTGCGACACCGGACTGCGGACGCTGCTGCCCGGTGAGCGCGTCCGGCTGCGCCTGCGCGGCGCGAGCGAGACCGGAGCCAACGCGGTCCGGGCGGCGCTCTTCTGCGGGGAACCGGCGTGAGCGCACCCACGGAACGGGTGACCATCAAGGACGTGGCGGCGGCGGCCGGCGTCTCCAAGGGCGCGGTGTCCCTGGCGTTCAACCACAAGCCGGGCGTCTCGGAGGCCACCCGGGAACGCATCTTCGCCGCGGCCCGGCAACTGGGCTGGGCGCCGAACTCCTCGGCGCGCAGCCTGTCGAGGCAGTCGGTGGACACCATCGGTCTCGCCATCTGCCGGCCGGCCCGGCTGCTGGGCCTCGAACCCTTCTACATGGAGTTCATCTCCGGCATCGAGAGCGTCCTCGCCGAACGCCACTGCTCCCTGCTGCTGCGCCTGGTCAGCAGCCTGGAGGAGGAGATCGCCCTCCAGGAGACCTGGTGGCGCGAGCGCCAGGTCGGCGGGTCCGTCCTGGTCGACTTCCACCGCGACGACCCCCGCCTGGGTCCCCTCAAGGCGCTCGGGCTGCCGGCGGTGGCCGTCGGGCACCCCACGCTCACCGGCGGGCTGCCCTCCCTGTGGACCGACGACGCGACCGCCACCGCCGAGGCGGTCCGCTACCTGGCGGCCCTCGGCCACCGGCGGATCGCCCGGGTGGGCGGACCGTCCGGCCTCGGCCACAGCGCCATCCGCTGGGCCGCCTTCCGGGAGACGATGGAAGGCCTCGGCCTGGACGGCTCCCTGCACGCGGAGACCGGCTTCTCCGGCGAGGAGGGCGCCCGCGCGACACGCTCGCTGCTGCTGTCCGCGCGGCGGCCCACCGCGATCGTCTACGACAACGACCTGATGGCGGTCGCGGGGCTGGGCGTGGCCGCCGAGATGGGCATCTCGGTGCCGGACGAGCTCTCCCTGCTGGCCTGGGACGACTCCCAGTTGTGCCGGCTGACCCATCCGACGCTGTCCGCGATGAGCCATGACGTGCACGGTTTCGGTGCGCAGGTGGCGCGGGTGCTGTTCGACGTGATCGCCGGCCAGGACGTCCCGTCCCGGCCGGTGGCGACGCCCTCGCTGGTGCCGCGGGCGTCGACGGCCCCGCCGCGCTGACCCGGCGCCGCCCGGCCTTGCCGGCCCGTGCGGCGCCGGAACGGAAGACAGGGAAGCACGGGGACGGCACGGGACAGAAGGCGGAAATGAAGAAGGAAAGGAGGTGACCCACTCCTTTCCACTCTCAACGTATAGCGCACCGGGGGGCTTGCGGCAAGGCCCCCGTCGTACCGCAGAATGACCGGCCTATGGCCAGGACCTGCGGGAACGGGAGTCGCGAAGTGCGTATGACGGTGTCGGCCCACGGGGCACGCGGTGCTGTCCGCTCGCCGGCCGGGCTCGCGGCGCGGCCGGCGGTACGGGGCCGGGGCCGCCGTCCGGCCGTGACGCACGGCCGGACCTGAGACCTCAGCCCCCAGACCCCGAACAGATGCGGAGCATCACGGACGTGACCCCCCTGACCACCGGCGTCTTCGACCTTCCCGAGCGCCTGTCCGCCAAGGCCGACCCGGCGCTGACCGCCGCCGACGAGCGGCACTTCGCGGCCGTCGCGCAGTGTCTGGAGCAGTCGATCGCCGAACTGTCCGAACACCTCGACGCCGCCCGCAGGGCGCCCGGCGGCCTCGGCCGGCAGGCCATGGACCGCGACGCGGAGGTCCACCGCCTGACCGCCCGGCTGCGCACCCTGCGCCGCTTCGGCCTCGACCTGTGCCTGGGGCGCATGGTCGGCGCGGACGGCACCGAACCCGTCTACGTCGGCCGGCTCGGCCTCACCGACAGCACGGGGCGCCGGCTGCTGCTCGACTGGCGCTCACCCGCGGCCGAGCCGTTCTTCGGAGCCACCCACGCCGACCCCATGGGGCTGGCGAGCCGCCGCAGGTACCGCTGGACCGGCGGCCGGATCAGCGACTACTGGGACGAGGTGTTCACCGCGGACGCCTTCGCCGGGCACGCCGCGCTCGACGACCAGTCCGCCTTCATCGCCTCGCTCGGCGACAGCCGGTCGCCGCGCATGAGGGACGTGCTCGGCACGATCCAGGCCGACCAGGACGCCGTCATCCGCGCGGGCTCGCGCGGCGCCCTCGTCGTCGACGGCGGCCCGGGCACCGGCAAGACCGTCGTCGCCCTGCACCGCTCCGCCTACCTCCTCTACGCCGACCCCCGCCTCGGGCACCGCCGCGGCGGTGTGCTGTTCGTCGGCCCGCACGAGCCCTACCTCGGCTACGTCGCCGACGTGCTGCCCAGCCTCGGCGAGGAGGGCGTCCAGACCTGCACGCTGCGGGACCTCGTCGCCGAGGGGGCCGCGGCCGGGACCGAGAGCGACCCGGAGGCGGCCCGCCTGAAGGCGTCCGCGGACCTCGTGAGGGCGATCGAGAAGGCCGTCAGGTTCTACGAGGAGCCGCCCACGGAGGGCATGACGGTCACCACCCACTGGTCCGACATCCGGCTGGACGCCGAGGACTGGGCCACGGCGTTCGAGGCGGCGGAGCCCGGCACCCCGCACAACGAGGCCCGCGAGCAGGTCTGGGAGGAACTGCTCACCCTCCTGGCGGACAAGCACGACGGCGACGCCCCGCCCGAACTGCTGCGCAGGTCGCTGACGCGGAACCGGGAACTGGTCACCGTCTTCCACCGCGCCTGGCCGCTGATCGAAGCGGCCGACCTCGTCTCGGACCTCTGGTCGGTCCCCGCCTACCTGCGGATGTGCGCGCCGTGGCTCGGCCCGCAGGACGTACGCCGGCTGCAGCGCGCGGACCCGCAGGCCTGGACCGTGTCCGACCTGCCGCTCCTCGACGCGGCACGGCAGCGCCTGGGCGACCCGGAGACCGCCCGCCGCAAGCGCCGCCAGAAGGCCACCCTCGCCGCCGAGCGCGAACGCATGGCCCGCGTCATCGACAACGTGCTCGCCGCCGACGACGACGGCGAGGGGGCGGTGACGATGCTGCACGGACGGGACCTGCGGGACGCCCTCGTCGACGAGGACGCCCTGCCCCGCGCCGAACCGGACCGGCTCGCCGGACCGTTCGCGCACGTCGTCGTGGACGAGGCGCAGGAACTGACCGACGCGGAGTGGCAGATGCTGCTGCTGCGCTGCCCCTCGCGGAGCTTCACCATCGTCGGGGACCGCGCCCAGGCCAGGCACGGTTTCACGCAGACGTGGCGGGAGCGGCTGGAGCGGGTCGGGTTCGACCGGATCACCCTGGCCTCCCTGAGCATCAACTACCGCACGCCCCAGGAGATCATGACGGAGGCCGAACCGGTCATCCGGGCCGCGCTGCCGGACGCCAACGTGCCCGTCTCCATCCGCAGCAACGGCGTCCCCGTCGTCCACGGTTCCGTCGCGGACCTGGACGCGGTCCTCGACGCCTGGGCGACCGCGCACGCCGAGGGGACCGCCTGCGTCATCGGCGCTCCCGCCTTCCCCGGTACGGCCCGCGTCCGGTCGCTGACCCCTGAGCTGTCGAAGGGACTGGAGTTCGACCTGGTCGTCCTCGTCGATCCGCAGGAGTTCGGCACGGGCATCGAGGGGGCGGTCGACCGCTACGTCGCGATGACCCGGGCAACCCGGCAGCTCGTCGTCCTCACCAGTTCCTGACGGGGGCGGGCGAACCGGCGCCCGGCCGGGCCGGCCCGCGTCCCGGACCGGCCCATCTCCGTCGCCGACCGTGTCGCAGTTGGGCCGAACAGGTGACATGGCGTAAGAATTGGCTGGTGCAGGCGATGAGTGCGAGTCAGGTCGGGGGGAGCCGGTGAACAGCCACGACGTCACCGATGAACAGTGGGAGGGGCTCGCCCAGGTCGTTCCGTTGCGCGGACGGGACTCCTGGCCGTCCGCGGTGAACCACCGCGCCCTTCCGGAGGCGGACACGGAGCTGCGCCGCCGCTTCGTCGTCCTGCGGGTCAACGTGTTCGCGGACGCCCGCGACGTCGCCGAGACGCTGATGGCGGGCGTGCCGGTCCTGCTCGACCTCACCGGGGCCGAGACCGAGGTGGCCAAGCGGGTCCTGGACTTCAGCACCGGCGTCGTCTTCGGCCTGGCCAGCGGGATGCACCGCGTCGACCGCAACGTGTTCCTCCTCACGCCACCCGGCACCGAGGTGAGCGGCCTGATGGAAGGGGCGGCGGTCCCCGGCGCGTGAGCCCCCCCGACCGGGGGAAGGCGGGCCAGGGCGGAACGGTTCGTCCGGACCAGCGGGTCCCGCGGTCCGGGCATGACCGCGCCCGAGCGGAGCTGGGCGGAGCCGCGGTGGGCGGGCCGACGAGGACCGGTGACGGGCCGGCCCGAGCCGTGTCCGGGCCGCGGGTGATAGATCTGGTGACGTGACCGAGCACCCCGATCGCGCCGGACCCGGCGCCCCGCTGCCCGAACCGCCCCGCGACCTGGCGGGGTTGCAGCGCCGCCTCGCCGAGTTCGCCGCGGCGCGCGACTGGCAGCCGTACCACACCCCGAAGAACCTGGTCGCCGCCCTCAGCGTCGAGGCCTCCGAGTTGGTCGAGATCTTCCAGTGGCTGACCCCGGAGGAGTCGGCGCGTGTCATGTCCGATCCCCGGTCCGCGTACCGCGTCCGGGACGAGATCGCCGACGTCCTCGCGTACCTGCTGCAGCTCTGCGAGGTGCTCGGTGTCGATCCGCTGGCGGCACTGGCCGCGAAGATCGACCGGAATGAACAGCGGTTCCCGGCGCGGGGGGCGGGCCCGGACGGTCCGGTGGGCCGGGACGCCCCGGACACGGGGACGGCGACCGAGGGGAGCTGACGACTCCGCTATCACTCTCCGCAGTCGTTCACCCGGTCGAAATCGATTTGTTGTCCAGAGATTTCCGTCTTCCCCTGGCTTTTTGTCACAAGCGCCTTCACTCTGGGTAGTGAACAAGGGAGTTCGGGCAGACGTGCGACGAGCACGTCGGGAGATGACGGGGGCAGCGCATGGACGCGGTGCGGCTCATCCTGGCGAGCAGGCGTGCACTGGCGGGCAGCGGCGAGGCCCCCGCCATCCTGGCGGAGGTGTGGCAGGCGCAGGCCCTGGCGCAGGCGGTCGGCAGCCGCCTCGCGGTCTCCGGCCCGCCCGAACTGCGCGGCGAGGCACTGGGGCTGACCGAACTGGCGGGCCGCGGCTGCGGAGTCCTGGACGCCCCGGACCTCGACCCGGGGTCCTTACGCGCCGCCCAGCTCACCGAACTGGCCGACGCGCACCGGGCGTTGCTGTGCCTGGGCGGGCTGCTGGGCGAGGTCGGCATCGCCCTGGTCGGCATCGCCAGCTCGGCCGCCGACGAGCGCACGTACTGGCAGTGCATGGAGGCCATCGACGCGGCCGACGAGTCCAGGGACCGCATCCGCGAGATGCTGCGCAAGCTGGCGGTCCGCGAGGAGACGGTACTGCCGGAACGCGAAGCGGGCTGACCCCCCCGACCCGGGACCCCGCCCCCCTGCTCGCCCGCACACTGCCGCGGGCGGCAGCGGTCGCCCTCGCCCGGCGGCAGGACGCGACCCGCTCCTGCTCACCCGCCCCGGCCCGGCGGCCGCCCCCCGCCTCCCCTCGCCCCCGCCCTCCGCGTTCACCCGTCCGGCGACCGGCGGGGGCGGGGCCGGTGGGGTCGGCGGGGCGGGTGCTGGGGTGGCGTGCAGGATGGAGGTATGGATCTGCGTATCTTCACCGAGCCCCAGCAGGGCGCCTCCTACGACACCCTGCTCACCGTCGCCAAGGCCACCGAGGACCTCGGCTTCGACGCCTTCTTCCGTTCCGACCACTATCTCCGCATGGGCGGCGGGGACGGCCTGCCCGGCCCCACCGACGCCTGGATCACCCTCGCCGGCCTGGCCCGCGAGACCGAGCGGATCCGTCTCGGCACCCTGATGACCGCCGGCACCTTCCGGCTCCCCGGCGTCCTCGCCATCCAGGTCGCGCAGGTCGACCAGATGTCCGGCGGCCGGGTCGAGCTGGGCCTGGGCGCAGGCTGGTTCGAGGAGGAGCACAAGGCGTACGGCATCCCGTTCCCCAAGGAGAAGTTCGCGCGCCTGGAGGAGCAACTGGCGATCGTCACCGGCCTGTGGGCGACCGAGACCGGCAAGACCTTCGACTTCCAGGGCGAGTACTACCGGTTGAGCGAGTCGCCCGCGCTGCCCAAGCCCGCGCAGGCGAAGATCCCGGTGCTCATCGGCGGCCTCGGCGCGACCCGCACCCCGCGGCTGGCCGCCCGGTACGCCGACGAGTTCAACGTCCCCTTCGCCTCCCTGGAGGACAGCGAGCGGCAGTTCGGCCGGGTCCGCGCCGCCGCGCAGGCGGCCGGCCGGGACGCCGGTGACATCACGTACTCCAACGCCCTGGTCGTCTGCGTGGGCCGGGACGACCAGGAGGTCGCCCGCCGCGCCGCCGCGATCGGCCGCGAGGTCGACGAGCTGAAGGCCAACGGCCTGGCGGGCTCCCCGGCCGAGGTGGTCGACAAGCTCGGCCGCTACGCCGGGATCGGTTCCAGCCGCGTCTACCTCCAGATCCTCGACCTGTCCGACCTGGACCACCTGGAGCTGATCTCCTCCCAGGTGCAGTCGCAGCTGTCGTAGCGCGCCGGACGCACGGCGAAGACGGCGGAAGATAAAGGCAGGCGCCGGTCCCCGGCCCTGTGTCAAGGTGGAGGCGCCGTCCTGCCGGGCCCCCGGGACCACCGTCCCGGGGGCCCGCGCACGCCCGGCACCCCACCCGTCCGTCCGGCCCGGAGAGGCCTGCGCATGTTCCTGACCATCACCACCACCGGCACCCCCGAACACCCCGCGACCGACCTGGGCCACCTGCTGCACAAGCATCCCGGCAAGGCGCAGGCGTTCTCCACCTCCCTCGGCACGGCGCACGTCCTCTACCCCGAGGCGGACACCGATCGCTGCACGGCGGCGCTGCTGCTGGAGGTCGACGCGGTGGCGCTGGTGCGGCGGGGCAAGGGCAAGGGACGCGGCGGCGCACCCGACGCGGCGCTCGCGCAGTACGTCAACGACCGGCCCTACGCCGCGTCCTCGCTGCTCGCCGTGGCGCTGAGCGCGGTGTTCTCCAGCGCCATGCGCGGCGTGTGCCGCGCCAGGCCCGAACTGCCGGGTCTGCCACGCCCGTTGCGCATCGAGATACCGGCCCTGCCGGCCCGTGGCGGCCCCGCCCTGGTGCGGCGGCTGTTCGAACCGCTCGGCTGGGCGGTCACCGCCGACGCCGTACCGCTGGACACCGGGTTCCCGCAGTGGGGCGACTCCCGCTACGTGCGCCTGGTCCTGGAGTCGGACACCGTCACCCTGGCCCAGGCACTGCGCCACCTCTACGTCCTGCTGCCCGTCCTCGACGACGCCAAGCACTACTGGGTCTCCTCCGACGAGGTCGACAAACTGCTGCGGGCCGGCGAGGGCTGGCTGCCCGCGCACCCGGAGCAGAAGCTGATCACCAGCCGCTACCTGAGCCGCCGCTGGTCGCTGGCCCGGCAGGCGATGGAGCGCCTGGAACTGCTGCGGCTGGCCGAGACGGACGACAGCGACGTCGAGGAGATCGACAACGCGGTGGCGGCCGAGACCGGCGCCGAGACCGACGAGAAGCCCACCCCCCTCGCCGTCCGGCGCCGCGAGGCGATCCTCGCGGAACTGACGTCGGCCGGCGCCGCCCGCGTCCTCGACCTCGGCTGCGGGCAGGGCCAGTTGGTGCAGGCGCTGCTCGAGGACGCGCGGTACACGGAGATCGTCGGCATCGACGTGTCGGTGCGGGCGCTCACCGTCGCCGCACGGCGGCTGAAGCTGGACCGGATGGGGGAGCGGCAGGCCGCGCGCGTCACGCTGCGCCAGGGCTCCCTCGTCTACACCGACAAGCGGACCGAGGGGTACGACGCCGCCGTGCTCAGCGAGGTGATCGAACACCTCGACCTGCCCCGGCTGCCCGCCCTGGAGTACGCGGTGTTCGGCGCGGCCCGCCCCCGGACCGTCGTCGTCACCACACCGAACGTCGAGTACAACGTCCGCTGGGAGACCCTGCCCGCCGGGCACGCCAGGCACGGCGACCACCGCTTCGAGTGGACCCGCGCGCAGTTCCGCGCCTGGGCGGACGCGGTGGCCGCCCGGCACGGCTACACCGTCGCCCTCCGGCCCGTAGGCCCCGAGGACCCCGAGGTGGGCCCGCCCACCCAGATGGCCGTGTTCACCCGCACGTCCCCGCACGAGCCGGCCCACGAGAAGGAGAAGGAGGCGAAGGCCGCATGACCGGGACACCCGGCACCACGGGCACCCCGCAGGGACGCGTCCTGCCCGTCACCGACCTCTCGCTCGTCGTCCTCGTCGGCGCCACCGGCTCGGGCAAGTCCACCTTCGCCCGCCGCCACTTCAAGCCCACCGAGGTCATCTCCTCGGACTTCTGCCGCGGCCTGGTCAGCGACGACGAGAACGACCAGGGCGCCAGCCGGGACGCCTTCGACGTGCTGCACTACATCGCGGGCAAGCGGCTCGCGGCCGGCCGGCGCACCGTCGTCGACGCCACCAGCGTCCAGCCCGACGCCCGACGGCAGCTGATCGACCTGGCCAAGCAGTACGACGTGCTGCCCATCGCCATCGTCCTCGACGTGCCCGAGGAGGTGTGCGCCGAGCGCAACGCGGCCCGCACCGACCGGGCCGGTCTGCCCCGCCGGGTCATCCGGCGGCACATCCGCGAACTGCGCCGCTCCCTGCGCCACCTGGAGCGCGAGGGCTTCCGCAAGGTGCACGTGCTGCGCGGCGCCGAGGAGGCCGAGCGGGCCACCGTCGTCACCGAGAAGCGCTTCAACGACCTCACCCACCTCACCGGCCCCTTCGACATCATCGGCGACGTCCACGGCTGCTCCGCCGAACTGGAGGCCCTGCTCGGCAAGCTCGGCTACGCCGACGGTGTGCACCCCGAGGGCCGCACGGCCGTCTTCGTCGGCGACCTCGTCGACCGCGGTCCGGACAGCCCCGGCGTGCTGCGCCGGGTGATGGCGATGGTGAAGTCGGGCAGCGCCCTGTGCGTGCCCGGCAACCACGAGAACAAGTACGGCCGCCACCTCAAGGGCCGCACGGTCCGGCCCACCCACGGACTGGCCGAGACCATCGCGCAGATGGAGGGGGAGAGCGAGGAGTTCCGGCGCGAGGTACGGGAGTTCATCGACGGACTGGTCAGCCACTACGTCCTCGACGGCGGACGGCTGGTGGTCTGCCACGCGGGACTGCCCGAGAAATACCACGGCCGCACCTCCGGCCGCGTCCGCTCGCACGCGCTGTACGGCGACACCACCGGTGAGACCGACGAGTTCGGGCTGCCGGTGCGCTACCCGTGGGCGGAGGACTACCGCGGCAGGGCGGCCGTGGTCTACGGCCACACCCCCGTCCCGCGGGCGACCTGGATCAACAACACGCTCTGCCTGGACACCGGCGCCGTGTTCGGCGGCAGGCTGACCGCGCTGCGCTGGCCGGAGCGGGAACTGGTCGACGTACCGGCCGAGCGGGTCTGGTACGAGCCGGTGAAGCCGCTGCGCTCCGAGGCGCCCGGCGGACACGACGGGCGCCCGCTGGACCTCGGTGACGTGCGGGGACGCCGAGCCGTGGAGACCCGGCACGCCGGCCGCGTCGCCGTCCGCGAGGAGAACGCGGCGGCGGCCCTGGAGGTCATGAGCCGCTTCGCCGTCGACCCGCGGCTGCTGCCCTACCTGCCGCCGACGATGGCACCCACCGCCACCTCGCGGGCCGAGGGCTACCTGGAGCACCCGCAGGAGGCGTTCGCCCAGTACCGCGAGGACGGGGTCGCGCGGGTGGTGTGCGAGGAGAAGCACATGGGCTCGCGGGCCGTGGCCCTGGTGTGCCGGGACGCGGACGCGGCGCGCGAGCGGTTCGGCGTGGACGGCCCCACGGGCGCGCTCTACACCCGCACCGGCCGGCCCTTCTTCGACGACCCCGCGGTCACCGAGGAGGTCCTCGGGCGGCTGCGCACGGCGGTGACCGGGGCCGGGCTGTGGACGGAACTGGACACGGACTGGCTGCTGCTCGACGCCGAGCTGATGCCGTGGTCGCTGAAGGCGGCCGGGCTGCTGCGCTCGCAGTACGCGGCGGTCGGCGCGGCCGCCGCCGCGGTGTTCCCCGGTGTGCTGGGCGCCCTGGAGGGCGCCGCCGCGCGGGGCGTGGACGTCGGCGGCCTGCTGGCCCGCCAGCGGGAGCGGGCGTCGGACGCCGCCGCGTTCACGGCCGCCTACCGCCGCTACTGCTGGCCCACCGAGGGCCTGGACGGCGTCCGCCTGGCGCCGTTCCAGATCCTCGCCGTCCGCGGCCGCAGTCTCGCCGCGCTGCCGCACGACGAACAGCTCGCGCTGATCGACCGGCTGGTGGACCACGACGGCACCGGCCTGCTCCAGATCACCCGCCGCCTGTACGTCGACACCGGCGACGCCGACTCGGTCCGGGCGGGCGTGGACTGGTGGCTGGAGATGACCGGCCGCGGCGGCGAGGGCATGGTGGTCAAGCCGCTGGGCGCGCTGGTGCGCACCGAGGCGGGGCGGCTGGTCCAGCCCGGCATCAAGTGCCGCGGCCAGGAGTACCTGCGGATCATCTACGGTCCCGAGTACACCCGCCCGGACAACCTCGCCCGGCTGCGGCAGCGGTTCCTGAACCACAAGCGGTCGCTGGCGACCCGCGAGTACGCCCTCGGCCTGGAGGCCCTGGACCGCCTCGCCGCCGGTGAACCGCTGTGGCGGGTGCACGAGGCCGTGTTCGGCGTCCTCGCCCTGGAGTCGGAGCCGGTGGACCCCCGGCTGTGACGGCCGGCGGCCGGCCGCGACGGGCTCCTCCTCCGCCGCGGCCGGACCGCGCCCTGCCACGAAAGCGCACGGAAACCGGCAAGGGGGGGTGAAGGCGGGGCCGGGTGGTCAGGATGGAGGCATGGGATTCCATGTCGACTCCGAGGCCGGGCGGCTGCGCCGCGTCATCCTGCACCGGCCCGATCTCGAGCTCAAAAGGCTCACCCCCAGCAACAAGGACGCACTGCTCTTCGACGACGTGCTCTGGGTGCGCCGGGCGCGCGCCGAGCACGACGGGTTCGCCGACGTGCTGCGCGACCGCGGTGTCGCCGTGCACCTCTTCGGCGACCTGCTGACCGAGACGATGGAGATCCCGTCGGCCCGGTCGCTCGTCCTGGACCGCGTCTTCGACGAGAAGGAGTACGGCCCGCTCGCCACCGACCATCTCCGGGCCGCGTTCGAGACGCTGGAGGCGCCGGAACTGGCCGAGGCGCTGGTCGGCGGCATGACCAAGCGGGAGTTCCTGCAGGCGCACGCCGAGCCGGCCTCCGTGCGGTTCCACGTGATGGACCTGGACGACTTCCTGCTCGGTCCGCTGCCCAACCACCTCTTCACCCGTGACACCTCCGCCTGGATCTACGACGGCGTCTGCGTCAACGCGATGCGCCTGCCCGCCCGGCAGCGCGAGACGGTCCACTTCGAGGCGATCTACCGCTACCACCCGCTCTTCCGCGGTGAGCCGTTCCACGTGTGGTCCGAGGGGCAGGCCGACTACCCGTCCACCATCGAGGGCGGGGACGTCCTTGTCATCGGCAACGGCGCCGTGCTCATCGGGATGAGCGAGCGGACCACCCCGCAGGCCGTCGAGATGCTCGCGCACAAACTGTTCGCCGCCGGGTCGGCGCGGACGATCGTGGCGCTCGACATGCCCAAGCGGCGTGCGTTCATGCACCTGGACACCGTGATGACGATGGTCGACGGGGACACGTTCACCCAGTACGCGGGGCTCGGCATGCTCCGCTCGTACACCATCGAACCGGGCTCGGGCGACAAGGAACTCAAGGTCACCGACCATCCGCCCGAGCACATGCACCGGGCCGTCGCCGCCGCGCTCGGACTGAGCGAGATCCGGGTGCTCACCGCCACGCAGGACGTCCACGCGGCCGAGCGCGAGCAGTGGGACGACGGCTGCAACGTGCTGGCCGTGGAGCCGGGCGTCGTCGTCGCCTACGAGCGCAACGCCACCACCAACACGCACCTGCGCAAGCAGGGCATCGAGGTGATCGAGATCCCCGGCAGCGAGCTGGGGCGGGGCAGGGGCGGCCCGCGCTGCATGAGCTGCCCGGTGGAACGGGACCCTGTCACCTCCCCGACCGCATAGAAATTCTGAGAGTCGTATAGAATTCCAGGAGTCCCTGTCCCTCACCCGTTGGAGCGCCCCCATGGCGACAGTCCCGACCGCCCTCGCCGGCCGCCACTTCCTCAAGGAGCTGGACTTCACCCGGGAGGAGTTCCGCGGTCTGGTCGAGCTGGCCGCCGAACTCAAGGCCGCCAAGAAGGCAGGGACGGAGACGCGGTACCTGAGCGGCAGGAACATCGCGCTGATCTTCGAGAAGACCTCGACGCGCACCCGCTGCGCGTTCGAGGTCGCCGCCGCCGACCAGGGCGCCTCGACCACGTACCTCGACCCGTCGGGCTCGCAGATCGGGCACAAGGAGTCCATGAAGGACACCGCCCGCGTCCTCGGTCGGATGTTCGACGCGATCGAGTTCCGGGGCGATCGCCAGAGCGACGTCGAGGAGCTGGCCGCGCACGCCGGCGTCCCCGTCTACAACGGGCTCACCGACGACTGGCACCCCACCCAGATGCTGGCCGACGTGCTCACGATGACCGAGCACAGCGACAAGCCGCTGGGCGAGACGGCCTTCGCCTACCTCGGCGACGCCCGCTTCAACATGGGCAACTCCTACCTGGTCACCGGCGCCCTGCTCGGCATGGACGTGCGCCTGGTCGCCCCCAAGACCTACTGGCCCGCCCAGGAGATCGTCGACCGGGCCCACGAGCTGGCCGCCGCGAGCGGCGCGCGCGTCACGCTCACCGAGTCCCTGGAGGAGGGCGTGCGCGGCGCCGACTTCGTCGCCACCGACGTGTGGGTCTCCATGGGCGAGCCCAAGGAGGTCTGGCAGGAGCGGATCCAGTCCCTGGCGCCCTACGCGGTGACCATGGACGTCCTGCGCGCCACCGGCAACCCGGACGTGAAGTTCCTGCACTGCCTGCCCGCCTTCCACGACCTCGGCACCAAGGTCGCCCGGGACATCCACGAGCAGTACGGCCTGCGGTCCCTGGAAGTGACCGACGAGGTCTTCGAGTCCGCCCACTCGGTCGTCTTCGACGAGGCCGAGAACCGGCTGCACACCATCAAGGCGGTCCTGGTCGCCACGCTGGCGCGAGGCTGAGGGCTGCGGAACAGAAGCGGGTTCCGGCCGCCGGGGCCCGCTTCTGTGCGCCGCGGCGCACCGCGCGCCGGGCGTCGCGCCGCTCAGGCGCCGCCCGGCCCCCCGGGCGGCGCGGACAGCCGGAACCACACCGCCTTGCCCGAAGCGGTCGGCCGGTGCCCGCAGGACGAGCTGAGCGCCCGGATCAGCAGCAGGCCCCGCCCGTCCTCCCGCCACGGGTCGGGCGGGGTCGGGCCGGGGCGGGTCAGCCCGCCCGGCGGCTCCGGGTCCGCGTCGCGCACCTCCACGTGACAGCCGCCCGGCTCCAGCTCCACCAGCAGCTCTATCGGGCCGCTGCCCGCGGTGTGCTCCACGGCGTTGGCCACCAGCTCGGCCGTGAGCAGTTCCGCGGTGTCGCTGTCGGCCGTGTGCTCCTGCTCGGCCAGCGCCGTGCGGACCAGGGCGCGGGCCACCGGTACGGCGGCGGCCGTGTGCGGCAGCGCGATGCGCCAGGCGGAAGCGGCGGGTTCGTACAACGTGTGTCCGTTCATGACGCAGGGCGAACCGGTGGTCACCATCGGGCTGTCCTGCTTTCGACGAGGGGAATGGTACGGGGGCCGTCGGCGGCGGCTCTCGGGGCCCTCCGTCCGGGGCCGGGCCCCGGCACGGACGGACTACCCCTGCGAACGTCCGTCCTCCCCCGCCCCCTCCCGTCGTTACCGGGCCATGGACGACCTGTGACGAAGCGACGGACGCCGGTCGCATTGTCACGGCCGGAGCCTGCCGCGAGAACCCGCTCTATCGCGCCCTCGTGACGACAGTCAAAGACAGGTGATAGCTTCGTGGGGGAGCGCCGGGCACGGCATCGCCGCCGTGCCGGACGACACGGGCAGTCCGCCGAGGAGGCCGTACGTCATGAGTCCCTTCACCGGCTCCGTCACCCGCACCTCCGCGTGGCGGCACCTGCGCGTCGAGCTGGACGGCGGGGTGGCCACCGTCACCCTCGCCCGCCCCGACAAGCTCAACGCCCTCACCTTCGGCGCCTACGCCGACCTGCGCGACCTGCTCGCCGAGCTGTCCCGGGAACGCGCCGTACGCGCCCTGGTACTGGCCGGCGAGGGCCGCGGCTTCTGCTCGGGCGGCGACGTCGACGAGATCATCGGCGCCACCCTGTCCATGGACACCGCCGAACTGCTCGACTTCAACCGGATGACCGGGCAGGTCGTCAGGGCCGTGCGCGAGTGCCCGTTCCCGGTGATCGCGGCGGTGCACGGCGTCGCGGCGGGCGCCGGGGCCGTCCTCGCCCTGGCCGCCGACTTCCGCGTCGCCGACCCGAGCGCCCGCTTCGCCTTCCTGTTCACCAGGGTCGGCCTCTCCGGCGGCGACATGGGCGCCGCCTACCTGCTGCCCCGCGTGGTCGGCCTCGGCCACGCCACCCGGCTGCTGATGCTGGGCGAGCCGGTCCGGGCGCCCGAGGCCGAGCGGATCGGCCTGATCAGCCAGCTCACCGACGAGGGCCACGCCGACGAGGCCGCCCGGGTCCTCGCCCACCGCCTCGCCGACGGTCCCGCCCTCGCCCACGCCCAGACCAAGGCCCTGCTCACCGCCGAACTCGACATGCCCCTGTCCGCCGCCGTCGAGATGGACGCCGCCACGCAGGCCCTGCTGATGAACGGCGAGGACTACGCCGAGTTCCACGCCGCGTTCACCGAGAAGCGGCCGCCGAAGTGGCAGGGGAGGTGAGGCGGCGGTGACCGGCGCCCAGCGGGTCGCGGTCATCGGCGGCGGCCCCGGCGGCCTGTACGCGGCGGCCCTGCTGAAACGGCTCGGCCCGGCCCGCGAGGTCACCGTCTGGGAGCGCAACGCCCCCGACGACACCTTCGGCTTCGGCGTCGTCCTCTCCGACGAGACCCTCGGCGGGATCGAACACGCCGACCCGGTCGTCCACCAGGCCCTCACACGGGACTTCGTGCGCTGGGACGACATCCACATCGTGCACCGCGGCACCCGGCAGACCTCCGGCGGACACGGCTTCGCCGCCCTCGGCCGGCGCAGGCTCCTCCAGATCCTGCACGCCCGCTGCCGCTCCCTCGGCGTCGACCTGCGCTTTCGCACCGAGGCCCCGCCTGCGGACCGGCTGCGGGAGACGCACGACCTGGTGATCGCCGCCGACGGGGTGCACAGCGCCACCCGCGCGGCGTACGCCGACGTCTTCCGGCCCGAGATCACCGAGCACCGCTGCCGCTACATCTGGCTCGCCGCCGACTTCGCCTTCGACGCCTTCCGCTTCGAGATCGCCGAGACCGAGCACGGCGTGATGCAGCTGCACGGCTATCCCTACTCCCGCCCGTCCCGCCCCGCGCCCGGCCACCACCCCCCGACGAGCGCCTCCGGGCCACAGGACGAAGGCTCCTCCACGGTCATCGTCGAGATGCGCGAAGAGGTCTGGCGGGCCGCCGGGTTCGGTGAACTGGACGAACGGGAGTCCGTCGAGCGCTGCGCCAAGATCTTCGCCGACGCACTCGGCGGGCGCCCGCTGCGCTCCAACAAGTCCGCCTGGACCACCTTCCGCACGGTGACCGACGAGCACTGGTCGCACGGCAACCTGGTGCTCCTCGGCGACGCCGCCCACACCGCCCACTTCTCCATCGGCTCCGGCACCAAACTCGCCGTCGAGGACGCCGTCGCCCTCGCCGCCTGCCTGGACGAACAGCCCACGATCACCGAGGCGCTGACGGCGTACGAGGCGGAGCGCAAACCCGTCGTCGCCTCCACCCAGCGCGCCGCCCGGGCCAGCCTGGAGTGGTTCGAGAACCTCGGCCTGTACCTCGACCAGCCGCCCCGCCAGTTCGCCTTCAACCTGCTCACCCGCAGCCGCCGCGTCACCCACGGCAACCTGCGCCTGCGCGACGCCCGCTTCACCGACGCCGTCGAGCGCGAGTTCGGCTGCCCGCCCGGCACACCCCCCATGTTCACCCCGTTCCGGCTGCGCGGCCTGACCCTGCGCAACCGGGTCGTCGTCTCGCCCATGGACATGTACTCCGCCGTCGACGGCGTCCCCGGCGACTTCCACCTCGTGCACCTCGGGGCGCGGGCCCTGGGCGGCGCGGGCCTGGTGATGACCGAGATGGTGTGCGTGAGCCCCGAGGGCCGGATCACCCCGGGCTGCACCGGTCTGTGGACCGGACGGCAGACGGAGTCCTGGCGGCGGATCACCGAGTTCGTGCACCGGCAGGCACCGGGCACCGCCATCGGCGTGCAACTCGGCCACAGCGGGCGCAAGGGCTCGACCAGGCTGATGTGGGAGGGCATGG
This sequence comes from Streptomyces sp. Xyl84, assembly GCF_059731885.1. NCBI lineage: Bacteria > Bacillati > Actinomycetota > Actinomycetes > Kitasatosporales > Streptomycetaceae > Streptomyces > Streptomyces sp. Xyl84. The sequence continues at coordinate 1,697,497 of NZ_AP029182.1, read as the reverse complement.
ACGAACCGCTGCCCGAGGGCAACTGGCCGCTGGTGGCCGCCTCCGCACTGCCGTACAGGCCCGGGAGCCAGGTGCCCCGCCAGCTCACCCGCGCCCAGCTCACCGACATCCGCGAGCAGTTCACCTCCGCCGCCTGGCGGGCCGCCCGCGCCGGGTTCGACCTGCTCGAACTGCACTGCGCCCACGGCTACCTGCTCTCCGGCTTCCTCTCCCCGCTGACCAACCACCGCACCGACGCCTACGGCGGCTCACCGCACAAACGGCTGCGCTTCCCGCTGGAGGTCTTCGACGCCGTGCGCGCGGTGTGGCCCGAGGAACGCCCCATGACCGTCCGTATCTCGGCCACCGACTGGGCCGAGGGCGGTACGGGGGCCGAGGACGCCGTGGAGATCGCCCGCGCCTTCGCCGCGCACGGCGCCGACGCCGTCGACGTCTCGACCGGGCAGGTGGTCGCCGAGGAACGGCCGGAGTTCGGGCGGTCGTACCAGACGCCGTTCGCCGACCGGATCCGGCACGAGGTCGGCGTCCCGGTCCTCGCGGTCGGCGCGATCTCCTCCTGGGACGACGTCAACTCCCTGATCCTGGCCGGGCGCACGGACCTGTGCGCGCTGGCCCGCCCGCACCTGTACGACCCGCACTGGACCCTGCACGCCGCCGCCGAACAGGGGTACCAGGGCCCCGGCGCGGTGTGGCCGGCCCCCTACCGGGCGGGCAGCAGGCGCCCGCAGACCGGGCGTACGGACGCGCCCGCACCGCGCCTGCGACCCGGTGGCTGAGGCCCGGCCGGACCGGCGGCCCGGGGTCAGGTCAGTCCGGCGAACTCGGCTCCCGCGTCCCGCAGCCGCTCGTGCAGGCCCCGGAAGACGGCGGCCGAGCGGAGCCCGGGCCAGTGGGCCGGCAGCAGGTGTGCGGGCAGGCCGGGATCGGCGTACGGCAGGTGACGCCAGGAGTCCAGGGCGAGCAGGTAGTCGCGGTACGCCTCCTCGGGCGGGGTGTCACCGCGCCGCTCCCAGGCCTCCAGCACCCCCGCGTGCCGGGCGAGGAACGCCTCGTGCTGCTCGGCGACCGCCGCCAGGTCCCACCAGCGGCCGACCGCCTCGGCGGTCGGCGTGAAACCCAGGTGCTCGCCGCGGAAGAAGTCCACGTACGCGTCCAGCCGCAGCCGCCGCAGCGTGTGCCGGGTCTCCTCGTACAGCCGGGCCGGCGCGACCCACACCCCGGGGGCCGCCGTGCCGAAGCCGAGCCCGGCCAGCCGGGACCGCAGCACGTGCCGCTTCTGCCGCTCCGACTCCGGCACGGAGAAGACGGCCAGCACCCAGCCCTCGTCGCCGGGCGGCGCGCCCGCGTAGATGCGGCGGTCGCCGTCCTCCAGCAACTGGCGCGCCTCGGCGGACAGTTCGTAGCCCGCGGCGCCCTGCGCGGTGCGGGCCGGGAGCAGCAGCCCGCGCCGCTTGAGCCGGGAGACCGAGGAGCGCACCGACGGCGCGTCCACCCCGACCGCCGCCAGCAGCCGGATCAGCTCGGCGACGGGCACCGGGCCGGGCGCGAAGCGGCCGTACGCCCCGTAGAGCGTGACGATGAGGGACCGGGGGCTGGTCGGGGCGGGGGGCGCGGGCTGGTCGGACACGTTGATCATTTTAGGTCGTCGGTACGCCTGCCGGTCACCGTCACCGCTGGTCATCCTCGGCGCCGAGCCCGCCGAGCCCGCCGAGCCCGCCGAACGCATCGCGCCCACTGACCCCGTCGAGCCCGCCGTCCGGATCCGGGCCGGCCGCCGTGCGCAGCCGGAAGCGCTGGAGCTTGCCGGTGGCCGTGCGCGGCAGGGCGTCCAGGAAGACGATCTCACGCGGGCACTTGTACGGTGCCAGCTCGGACTTCACGAACGCGCGCAGCGCCTCCGCGTCCCGCGCCGCGCCCTGCCGCAGCACCGCGTAGGCCACCACGACCTGGCCGCGGGCGTCGTCGGGCCGCCCCACCACCGCCGCCTCCACCACGTCCGGGTGGCGCAGCAGGGCGTCCTCGACCTCCGGACCGGCGATGTTGTACCCGGCCGAGATGATCATGTCGTCGGCGCGGGCGACGTAGCGGAAGTAGCCGTCGGAGTCGCGGACGTAGGTGTCGCCGGTGATGTTCCAGCCGTCGCGCACGTACGCGTGCTGGCGGGCGTCGGCCAGGTAGCGGCAGCCGACCGGCCCCTGGACGGCGAGCAGTCCCGGCTCGCCGTCGGGCACGGGCCGGCCGTACTCGTCCTGCACGCGCGCGTGCCATCCCGGTACGGGCACCCCGGTCGTGCCCGGCCGGATGTCCTCGTCCGCGGCTGAGACGAAGATGTGCAGCAGTTCGGTGGCCCCGATGCCGTTGATGATGCCGAGGCCGGTGCGCTCGCGCCAGCCGTGCCAGGTGGCCGCGGGCAGGTTCTCCCCGGCCGACACGCAGCGCCGGAGCGAGGAGACGTCGTGGCCGCCCAGCCGGTCGAGCATGGCGCGGTAGGCGGTGGGCGCGGTGAACAGCACGGAGACGCGGTGTTCGGCGACCGCCGCCAGCAACTGCGCGGGGTGGGCCTCCTCCAGCAGCAGGGCACTGGCGCCCGCCCGCATCGGGAAGACCACCAGACCGCCGAGGCCGAAGGTGAAGCCGAGCGGCGGACTGCCCGCGAAGACGTCCTCGGCGCGCGGCCTGAGCACGTGCCGGGAGAAGGTGTCCGCGATCGCCAGGACGTCCCGGTGGAAGTGCACGCAGCCCTTGGGCCGCCCGGTGGTGCCGGAGGTGAACGCGATGAGCGCCACGTCGTCGGCGGCGGTGTCCACCGCCCGGAAGGGGACCTCCGGCACCGGGCGGTGCAGCAGGTCGTCGGGGCCGTCGCCGCCGTACGGGGTGATCGAGAGCCCCGGCACGTCCGCCTTGACCAGGTCCCCGACGGCCCGCACGTCGCACAGCGCGTGCCGGATGCGGGCGATCTCGCAGATCGTGGCCAGTTCGTGCGCACGCTGCTGGGCCAGCACGGTGACGGCCACGGCGCCCGCCTTGAGGACCGCCAGCCAGCAGGCGGCCAGCCACGGCGTGGTCGGGCCGCGCAGCAGGACCCGGTTGCCGGGCACCACACCGAGGTCGGCGGTGAGCACCTGCGCGATGCGGTCCACGTGGGCGCGCAGGTCGGCGTAGGTCCAGCTGCCGCCGGCGGGGGTGTGGAACACCGGGCGCGCGTCGGTGGGCCCGGGCCGGCCGAGGAGTTCGGCGGCGCAGTTCAGCCGGTCGGGGTAGCGCAGCTCCGGCAGGTCGAACCGCAGCCTCGGCCACTGGTCGGGGGGCGGGAGGTGGTCGCGCGCGAAGGTGTCCACGTGGGCGGAGCGGACCGGCGGCCGGCCGGCGTCCCCGGCGCCCGGTCCGGCACTCGCGGGGCCCGCACCGGCTCCGTCCGCGTGGCCGGTGTCCGCACCGGCTCCGTTCGTGCGGCCGGCGCCCGGACCGGGTCCGTCCGCAGGGGAGACGTCCGGACCGGCTTCCTCCGCGTGGCCGGCGTCCGGGCCGGCACCGTCCGCGCGGGTGGCGTCCGCGCCGGGATCCGTCGGGTTCATGGCGGTTCGCCCCCTTGTCGTGGTGGGCTCGCACAGGGAGCGTATCGTGTTGATGACGACAGTCAACGGGGCGCGATACGGTGGTCGTGAACCCCGGTCGTCCCGGGGGAGGGAGGACCGGCGAATGTCCGCATTCTCGCTCGAACCGGCCCAGATCGCCTGGTGTGCCGAGCTGCGCTCGCTGGCCGCGGACCGGATGCGCCCGCTCGCCCAGCAGGGCGAGCCGGGCCGCGTGAACCGCCCGCTCCTGACCGAACTGGGCCGACTCGGGCTGCTGGAGCGCCTGTTCACCTCCGGCGCCCTGGACCTGTGCCTGATGCGGGAGTCCCTGGCGTACGCCTGCACGGAGGCCGAGACCGCCCTCGCCCTCCAGGGCCTCGGTGCCCACCCGGTGCACGCCCACGGCACCCCGGCCCAGTGCGCCCGCTGGCTGCCGGCCGTGGCGGAGGGCAGCGCGGTCGCGGCGTTCGCGCTGAGCGAGCCGGGCGCGGGCTCGGACGCGGCGGCCCTGGCGCTCCGCGCGGAACCGGAGGACGGCGCACCGGCCGGCGCGCGTCCCCGGGCCGGCCGCGAGGGACGGGAGGGGGCGGCGAGCGCGGCCGGCCCGGAAGATCCCCGTGCGGCGCCCGCCGGGGCGGGCGGTGCCGCCGCCGCGCCGCCCTCGCCCGGCGCACCCCGCGAGCCGTCCGGCGCGCCGGCGGCGCCCGGCCGCCCTCGGCGCTGGCGGCTCACCGGCACGAAGTGCTGGATCTCCAACGCCCCCGAGGCGGACCTCTACACCGTCTTCGCGCGCACCACGCCCGGCGCCGGCGCCCGGGGCGTGACCGCGTTCCTGGTCCCCGCCGACCGCCCCGGCCTCACCGGCAGCGCCCTGGAGATGCTCTCCCCGCACCCCATCGGCACCCTCGACTTCGACGGCGTCCCCGTCACCGAGGACGACGTGCTCGGCGAGGTGGACCGCGGCTTCCGGGTGGCGATGAGCACGCTCAACCTGTTCCGACCCAGCGTCGGCGCGTTCGCGGTCGGCATGGCGCAGGCGGCGCTGGACGCGACCGTCGCCCACACCGCCGGCCGCGACGCCTTCGGCGGCAGGCTGAGCGACCTCCAGGCCGTCGCCCACCAGGTGGCCGAGATGGCCCTGCGCACCGAGGCGGCCCGCCTGATGGTGCACGCCGCGGCGAGCGCGTACGACGACGGTTCCCCGGAGGTCCCCCGCCGCTCCGCCATGGCCAAACTCCTCGCCACCGAGACCGCGCAGTACGTCGTCGACACCGCCGTCCAGCTGCACGGCGCCCGTGCCCTGTGCCGGGGCCACCTCCTCGAACACCTCTACCGCGAGGTGCGCGCCCCCCGGATCTACGAGGGCGCCAGCGAGGTCCAGCGCGCCATCATCGCCAAGGAGCTGTACGCCCAGCACCCGACCGGGGAGGCCCCGTGACCGTCCAGCGCGTCAACCCGCCCGAGCTGTCCCCGCCCACCGGCTTCTCGCACGCCGTCGTCGCCACCGGCTCCCGCCTCGTGTTCCTGGCCGGCCAGACCGCGCTCGACCAGGACGGCAAGGTGGCCGGGAACACCCTCCCCGAACAGTTCGCCCGCGCCCTGACCAACCTCCTCACCGCCCTGCGCGCCAGCGGCGGCACCCCCGCCGACCTAGCCCGCGTCACCGTGTACGCCACCGACGTCGCCGCCTACCGCGCCCACGCGGCCGAACTCGGCCGCCTGTGGCACCGGCTGGCGGGCCGGGACTATCCGGCGATGGCCGTCGTGCAGGTCGTACGCCTGTGGGACGAGGAGGCGATGGTGGAGCTGGACGGCCTGGCGGTCCTCGCCTGACGGCCCGTGACCGGACACCGCCGACCGCCCGCCAACTCGCCACCGAAGGGGTGAGGGTCACGGCGCGGGCCGCGGTCGCCGGGTAGCAGTGGAGGCCCCCATTCCACTCACCCGTACCGGGAGGCCCCCGATGTCCCTCACCCCGTCCCGCACCCGTGGACGATCCCACATCCGTGGACGATCCCTTCTCGGCGCGCTCGGCACGGCCGCCGCCGCACTGCTGCTGAGCGCGCCCCTCTCCGTCGCGGCGACGGCCGCCGAGGAGAGCGTCACCGTCGACCCGGCGGTCCGGACGGCGGCCGACGGCACCGTCACGATCTCCGGCACCTACCGCTGCACCGGCGCGAGCGGCCCGGTCTTCGTCAGCTCGGCCATCAGCCGCACCGGCTCCGTCACCCGCTACGGCATCGGCGGCACCCGCGCGGTGTGCGACGGCGCCGTGCACACCTGGGCCAACACGGGCACGCCGGCGAACGCGCTGGAACCGGGCGCGGCGCACGTCGAGGCCACGGTCATGGAACTCACCACCCAGGGCGGCCTGCCGCTGATGCCCCGCTTCCACGCGGTCGCCGAGCAGGAGGTCACCCTGTCCCGGGCCTCCTGAGCCCCCGGCCGGGCGCACCGCGGGAGACCGGCCGGCCGCCCGCGTCCGCGCCGGCCGCCGCCGCGAGCGGGCAGCCACCCTCCCTGCGGCGGACGGTCCATGACATCCTGTGACGCCACAGGACGTCACACAGGGTGCCGGACGAGCGCGGGCGCCCGGCGGTTACGGGGAAGATCGATGAAGCTCTGCTTTCTGGTGGAGGAGCAGTACCGCCACGACGGCATGCCGGTCGAGGTGATCCGCCGACTGGCGTCCTGGGGACACCAGGTGGACGTCGTACGGCCGGGCGGCTCCCTGCTGGACATGACGCGGGCGATCCACGCGGGCGCCCACGACGCCTGGGTGCTCAAGACGGTCTCCGGCGGCCCCGGACTCACCCTCCTGGAAGCCGCCGCCCTCGCCGGGATGACCACCGTCAACGACGCCCGGTCCATCCGCGGCGTGCGGGACAAGGCGCTCGCGGCGGCCGTCGGCCGCAGCCGCGGGCTGCCGCTGCCGCCGACCTACGCGGCGGCCCGCCCCGAACTGCTCTCCGGCATCCCCGAGTCGGAGTACCCGCTCGTCGTCAAACCCGCCGACGGCAGCTCGGGCCGGGCGGTGCACCTGGTCCCCACCCCGGACCGGCTCGCCGAACTCCTGCCCGAACTGGCCGGGGAGGGCATGCTCATCGCCCAGCCGTACGTGCCCAACCCGGGCCTCGACGTCAAGGTGTACAGCGTCGGCGGCGACCTGTACGCCACCGAGCGCCGCTCCCCGCTCCACCCCGACCACGCCGTCCGGGAACGCCGCGTCGCGCTGTCGGCCGAGGTGGCCGCGATCGCCGCCCGGGTCGGCGCGGTCTACGGCCTCGATCTGTACGGGGTGGACGTGGTGCTCGGACCCGACGGCCCCGTGGTCGTCGACGTGAACGACTTCCCGAGCTTCCGTCAGGTCCCGGACGGCGTCGCCCGGGTGGCACGCGCCGTGCTCGAACTAGCGGCCCGCCCGGCCGCCCCGCCGGCCCCCGCCGCGGACCCCCTGCCCGAGGCGGTCCGGCCCGCGCCGCAGGACGGGACCCCGCTCGTCCTGCCCCCGCCGCCCCACCCGGAACAGGTCCCGGTGACCGCGGGCAAGAACCCATGAGGATAGGCCTGATCACACCCGACCCCGGCCATCCGCTGCTGGCCGCGGCCGCCGCGCTGCTCACCCCCGGGCACCAGGTGGAGACACTGGACCCGGCCACGGCGGCGGACCCCGCCGGGCCGCTCGCCGACGTCTACCTCCTCAAGGCCCGTACACCGCGCGCGCTGGCCCTCGCCCGCGCCCTGGAACGACGTGGCGCACCCGTGGTGAACCCGGCCGCCGCGACGGAGCTGTGCCAGGACCGCACGGCGATGGCCGAACACGCCCGGCGGGCCGGCCTGCCCTTCGCCGCCACCCGCACCTTCACCACCCTCACCGCGCTGGCCGCCGCGGCGGCGCCGGCCGGACCCGTGGTCGTCAAGAGCCGTCACAGCCGGCGGCACGACGTGGTGGCCCGCGTGGACGACGCCGCCGAGCTGGCGCGGCTCGCCGCCGCCCACCCCCGGGAACCGGTCGTCGTCCAGGACTTCACCCCGAACAGCGGCTGGGACCACAAGCTGTGGGTCATCGGGGACCGGCTCTTCGCCGCCCTGCGCCGTTCCGAACTCTCCCCCGAGGGGCGCGGCCCGACGCTGCCCCTGGCCCTCGACGCCCTCCCGCCGGGCTGGGCGGCCCTGGCCCGCCGCGTCGGCACGGTCTTCGCCCTGGACGTCTACGGCGTCGACATCCTCGACGGCGGCGAGGGCACCCCGGTGATCGTCGACATCAACGCCTTCCCCGGCGCCCGCGACCAGCCCGGAGCGCCCGAGGCCCTGGCGGCACTGGCGCTGTCCCGGGCCGCGGCGGCCGGCGGGCCCGCCGGGGCCCGGCCGCGCGAGCCGTTCGCGCGGCCCCCGCGCACGTGACCACGGCGTACACGCACCGGACGGGGTGAGGCACCCGCCGAAGCCCCGGCTGGAGCCGTCCGGCGGCCCGGTTCCGGGCCCCGCCGCGCCCGGCGGGGCCGACGAGCACGGTCGGCGCGCGCTCCCTCCGACGGCGTACGACCGCTCCGCTCGTGCCGCGCGGCCGGGGCGAGCGGGAGCGGGCGGACGGGCGGAGCGGGCCGGACGGGCGGGCGCGGGCCGGATGAGTGGCGCGGGCCGAAGGGGCTGGGCGCGGGGCGGATGAGTGGCGCGGGCCGCGCCCACCGGTGAGGCGGGTCAGGCGGTGGCCGGGCGGCGCCGGGCCAGGGCGGCGACCGCGCCGAGCAGCACCAGGAGCACGCCGGCGAACCAGGTCATCACGGTGGTCACCGGGAAGGAGCGGGCGGCCAGGCCGATGCCGACGACGGGCGCGGTCAGGCCCAGGTAGGCGATCAGGAACAGCCCGGCGAGCGCCTCGCTGCGCTTGGCGGGCGCCGCCAGCGCCGCGACCGTGCCGAGGGAGGCCTTGAACAGCACGCCCGCGCCGACCCCGGCGACGATGCCGCCGGCCAGGAAGGTGGTCAGGTCGGTGGTGCGCATCCCGGCGACGAGCGCCGCGACCCCGACCGCCTGGGCCGCCAGCCCGAGTCCGCGCTTGGCGGCGGTGCTGAGCCGGGTGGTGAGGCTCTGCGCGGTGGCCGCCGCACCGAAGACGGCGAAGACGATCAGCCCGGCGAGCGCCCGGGACGGGTGGTGCAGGGAACCGGCGACGAAGCCCGGAGCCACGGAGGTGAACAGTCCGAAGACGGCGAAGGAGGCGAAGGAGGCCGCCGCGGCCGCGGTGAACCCGGCACGGTCACCGTGGTCGAGCGAGACCCGCTGCGGCCGGTAGGCGGGCCTGACGAGCTCCTCCTCGACCGTCTCGGGCGTCAGCGCGACGGCGGCCATGGCCGCCAGCAGCAGCACGGCGAAGACGAGGTAGGGGGTGCGCAGCGGGCCGGTGACCCACTGGGCCAGCACGCCGGAGACGAGCGGACCGACGCCGAGGCCGCCGATGTTGGCCGCGGTCGACACCAGCTCGAAACGCTGGGTGGAGGCACCGGGCCGGTGCGCGGCGTGCAGCTCGTGCAGGTGCGCCGTCGCGGTGGCGGTGACCATACCGACGCCGAGGCCGGTGACGACCCGGGCGACCAGGAGAACGGGCAGCGAGGTGCTCGTCAGGAAGAGCACGGCGGCGATCAGCTCCAGGCCGATCGCCGGGACCAGTATCTTCTTGCGGCCGACCCAGTCCGACACGTGACCGGCCAGGACCAGACTGATCACGACGCCCACCGCGTAGGCGGCGAAGACGAGGGTGACCACGAACGTGGAGAACCCGTCCTTCGCCATGTACAGCGGGTACAGCGGCGTGGGAACGGTGGAGAACGCCATCGCCGTCAGGAACGCGAACGCGACGAGCGAGAACCCGACGCCGTGGCGCCGGGCGCCGGCGCGGCGCCGGGCGGCACCCCGCGTACCGGAGGACGCGGTCCTGTGCTCGCGGACCGCGGAGATCGACTGCGTCATGGGGAACAGCTCCAGACTGGGGCGGACGGTGGGTGGAACACCACTCAGGATGCGGCGCCGAAAGCATCTCGTCCAACGAAAGTTAGAGACCGCAGCCATCTCTCAGTGAGATGATCGGGGGATGGAACTGCGCCAGCTCGCCTGTTTCGTCGCCGTGGCCGACGAAGCGAACTTCACCCGCGCCGCCGCCCGGCTGCACATCGTCCAGTCCGCGGTCTCCAGCACCATCAAGAGCCTGGAACGCGAGCTGGGCACGCAGCTGCTCGACCGCAACTCCAAGCGGGTGCTGCTCACCGACGCCGGCGCCGCGCTGCTGCCACGCGCCCGCGCCGCGCTGCTCGCCGCGCAGGAGGCCGCGGACGCGGTCGCCGAGGTCCGCGGCGGACTGCGCGGCACCCTGCGCCTGGGCACGCTGACCTCGGTCCGGCTGCTCGACCTGCCCGCGCTGCTCGGCGAGTTCCACCGCCGCCACCCCGGCGTGCTGCTCCAGACCAGCGCCGAGCCCTCCGGCTCCCAGGGCCTGGTGGCCGCCCTCCTCGACCGGCAGCTCGACCTGGCGTTCGTCTCACTGCCGGGTCCCTGCCCGGCGGGCATCTCCCTGACCGGCCTCACCAGCTCGGTCCTCGACCTCGTCGTACCGGCGGACCATCCACTGGCCGGGCGCGGCAGTGTGTCGATCGCCGAGCTCACCGGACTGGACTTCGTCGACTCCCCGGTGGGCTACGGCAACCGGGCCGTGGCCGACCGCGCCTTCGCCGCGGCCGCCGTGCCCCGCCGCGTCACCGTGGAGAACACCGATGTCGCCACCGGCGTGGACTACGTACGGCACGGCCTGGGGGTGGCCCTCCTGCCCAGGTTCGCCCTCCGGGAGGCCGAGGACATCGCCGTCCTGACGGTGCGGGACGCCGACCTGACCTGGCCGCTCTCCCTCGCCGCCCGGAGCGGCCACCGCCCGGGCGCGGCGGCGCGCGCCATGATCGCACTGGCCCGCGAGTACGTGACCTGACCGGGCGGGCCCCAAGGCGTGAGGCGCCGGGCCGGCGCGACGACCGGCTCGGATGTACGGGCACCCCGCCCGTCCCCGGCGGACGGGCACCCCGAGCGTCCCGGCGTACGGGCACGCCGCCTGTCCCCGGCGTGAGGGGCACCCCGCCCGTCCCCGGCGCGCGGCCGAACCGGCGGTTCCCCGCGGGTCGATCCCCAGACCGGCCGGCCCCCACCGGCCGGTTCGATCTCCGTGCGGCTGTCAGTCTCCTGGGCCGCCGTTGAAGGTCATGTCGCCGTTCGCCTGGTAGATGCGGGAGTGGTGGCCGCCCCGCGCCTGCATCGTCACGCCGTCACGGCGAGCCGCCGCGTCCGGCGGCAGGAGGGGCCTCAGCACCTCGTCCAGCACCCGCTGGAGCTCCTGCCGCAAGGCGGGATCCGCGGTCAGCAACTGCTGGAGCTGCGGCGCCCACTCCAGAGCCAGGGCCTCCTCGGCCTGCCTGTCGTCGATCTCCCGGGCCGCCCGCACGTCCTCGCGCACCTCGGCCAGCCGGCCCGCCACGGACGGGACCCGGTCGGGACGGGTCCGCTGCCACAGCACCAGCACCGCCGAACGCGCCTGCTGCCACGCGTCGGTTGCCATCGAACCGACCAGAGCGCTCGCCGCGCTCATCACCAGCGGGTCCATGTCCCCTCCCCGTCCCCTCAGCCACCCTGGCCGTCGGTGGTGTTCCACACGACGGTCTCGAACTCCACCGCGGACATGTAGTCCTGCGGCGCCCTGGTCACCTTCAGCCGGACCACGTGCCCTTCGTCGGTGCGCAGACACAGCACGACGCCCTCCCGCAGCTTGACTCCGTAGGGTTCGCCGCGGGCGTCGACCGTGTCGGCGCAGTCGGACTCGCCGGGCTCCCTGGTGGGGTCCTGCCACCGCGCGATGGCTCCGTTCCCCGCGAAGGCCCGTATGCCGTCCCCCAGTTCTCCCGTGGAGATGTCGAACCCGCCGAGGGCCGGGGACGAGCCCGTCACGGGGTGGTCCCCGTCCAGTTCCTTGCCGTCCCCCGGGCCGACCGCCAGGGTGCCCTGCCAGCGGACGGTGGATCCGGAGGGCGCCTTTCGCGCGCGGTGGTCCGGGGAAGCCGTCGCCGGGTCCGTGCCGCTCGGGGTGCCCGCACCGGCCGTGGCACCGGGCGGGGCGGAGGCGTGGTCCACCGTCGGACCGTGGGCCGGGGAGCTCACGGCCGCGGGGGGCGCTTCGCCGCCGGGCTCCTTCTTCCCGTGCCCGGTCGTGAGCACGTACGCGCCCCCCGCCCCGGCGGCGACGGCGACCACGGCGCCGAGGACGGCCCATCCGCTCACGAGGACATGGGTGATCCTGCTGCGGTTGATGTCGCGCGCGGCCTGGTAGATCCGACCCCCGTCGCCCGTCCGGCCGTCGAGACCGGGCCCGTGCGTGGGCTCCTGGGGCCGTTCCCACCGGGCGTCAGATCCGTCACCGGCCACTGCCAGCCATCCCCCCACCTGATGCTTGGTGCGTCGGGAAGCGTACGGGAAAGAGGCGACGGCTGATCAGGTTTCGCCCGAACTGACGTCACGTTCATGGAAGTTGTGCCGACCGTTCCCTGCTGAGGGGGGCGGCCCCCAGGTCCCACGCGGGACGATGTCAGGTGCGGTGAGCCCGCGGCGGCACCTGGGGCCCGCCCGCCCCGGCACCGGTTCTGCGGCGGTGGAGAAAGCGGGTGAGCCTCGTGACCGCCTCGGTGAGCATCTCGGGCGGCGGAAGGGTGACGATGCGCAGGTGCCCGGGCGGCACCGGGCCGAGTCCGGAACCGGGAACGACGAACAGGCCCTCCTCGCGCAACAGGCCGGCTGCCAGGGATTCGTCGTCGCCCAGGCGGTACTGCCGCCGGTCGATGCGCGGGAAAGCGTAGAACGCGCCACGGGGTTTCACGGTCCGCACGCCCGGGACGTCGTCGAGGAGAGCGCACAAGTGGTCCCGTCGGCGGCACAGTTCTCCTCCGGGGGCGGTCAGCGTGGCTGTGTCATCGACGCGCAGCGCGGCTGCCACGCCCCGCTGGGCGGGAACGTTGGGGCACAGACGCAGGGAGGTGAGTGTGTCCAGCGCGGTGGTCAGAGCGTTCCCGCGGCCCCGGCACCCGGTCAGGACCAGCCACCCCACGCGGTAACCGGGGATGCGACCGCGTTTGGAGAGTCCGCCGAACGTCAGGCACGGCACCTCCGGGGCACGGGTCGCCAGCGGGGTGTGCCGTACGCCGTCGTAGAGGTGGTCGGCGTAGATCTCGTCGGCCAGCAGCACCAGGTGGTGCCGGCGGGCCACGTCGGCGATGCCGTCGAGGATCTCGGCGGGCCAGACGGCGCCGGTGGGATTGTTGGGGTTGATCACCAGCAGTGCGCGCGTACGGTCGGTCACCCGGCGGGCGATGTCCGCCGGGTCGGGGAACCACGCGGATGCCTCGTCGCACCGGTAGTGCACCGCCGAGCCGCCGGCCAGGACAGCGGAGGCCGTCCAGAGGGGGTAGTCCGGTGCCGGAACCAGTACCTCGTCACGCGGATCCAGCAACGCGTGCAGAGACAGGGCCGCGAGTTCCGACACGCCATTGCCGAGGTGGACATCGCACGAGCGGACCGTCGTCAGCCCCCTCGCCCGGTAGTGCCGCGCCACGGCCTCACGCGCCGCAGGCAGTCCTTGCGCGGCGCTGTACCCGCAGGAGAGGTCCAGGGTGTCGCGTACGGCGTCCACCACCTCGCGGCTGGGGGCCAGACCGTAAGCTGCCGGGTCCCCGAGGTTCAGCGCGAGGACGTCGTCCCCGGCCGCTCGCATACGTTCGGCCTCAGCGGCCAGGGGGCCGCGCAGGCCGTACGAGATGCTGGACAGTTTCGTCGACGTGCGGATGTCGGCGTCCGCGGCCATGAGATGCCTCCGAGGGGTCAGGAAGGGCGGACGGGAGGGCGGCGGTGTGCACGCTCATCGCAGGGCGTCGGGCGGAGCCAGGAATCCCGTGCGCCTGAACTCATGCAGATAGGTGTCGATCAGGTCGGCATCGACGGGCGGGCAGACCAGTGGACTGTCGGAGAGGGCCGCCTCGGTGTTGTGGCGGCCGAACGTCGGGAAGACCCCGTCGGTGTACATCTGCTTGACGGAGACCCCGCTGTCGCGGGCGGGTTCGGCGAACATGGCCACGTACGGGGCCATCGGGTGATCGGGCAGCCGGGCCGTCAGCTCGGCGAGCATGTCCGTCCACGCCTCGTAGGACACGGTCCGGACCCCGTACCCCATGGCGACGAGGCGTTCCACCAGCAGGGGCAGGCGGGCGTCGCGGGGGTTGGTGAGGTGGTAGACCCGTCCGTCGGGTTGCTGGTGGGTGATGATGTGCGTGATCGCCTCCGCCGTGTAGTCCACAGGCACCATGTCCAGCGGCAGAGCCATGTCAGGGGCGAGGCCCGTCTCCGCGATGGTGCGGAACAGGGCGCACATCATGGTGTCGGTGTTCCAGACGCCGCGGTCCGCGGTGCCGGTCACTTCGTAGGGGCGGTGGATGGCCACGGGCAGTCCACGCCGGCCGGCCTCGGCGACGAGGCGTTCGGCGACCCACTTGGTCTCGGGGTAGCCCAGGGACAGCCGGTCGGCGTGGTCGAGGGGTGTGTTTTCGTCGACGTGGCGGACGCCGGCGGTGCCGAATCCCGCGATCACGGCGATCGTCGATATGTAGTGGACCGGCTTGGTGGTGTGCCGGCCCGCCAGTTCCAGGACGGTGCGGGTGCCGCCGACGTTGACCGGCGCCAGCGCGCGGTACGGGTAGGCGAAGTTCACCCGGGAGCCGCAGTGCACGATCAGGTCGACGTCGCGGGCCAGACGCTCCCAGTCATGATCCGCCAGGCCGAAGTGCGGCTGCGCCAACTCCCCGGGCACAGGGACGACGCGGCCGAGCAGCGGTTCGGGATCGAGGCCGTAGCGCCGCATCCGCGCGGCCAGCCGTCCGAGGGCCTGGGCCGGATCACCGGCGCGGATGAGGCAGTGCACTCGTTCCGCTCCGCTGCGGACCAGCCGGTCGGTGAGATGGACCCCGAGGAATCCGGTAGCGCCGGTCAGCAGGATCCGGCGGGGTGACCGGGGGTCAGCGGCCAGGGGTGCCGAGTAGCCGGTCTCCGGGGCGAGGCGGCTCTCAGCCGTGAAGTCGGTCTCCGTACCTTTCCGGTCCTCGTGCCCCGCGAGGAGTTCCTCCACCGTCGCGGCGAAATCGCTCAGGGCCGGATCGCCGACCAGAGCGCGGATCATGGCGCGTCCGGAGGCGGCGCCGATCTTCAGCCGCTCGCGTGCCGCGGCGGTGACCTGTGTGGCTCGCAGGGAGGTCCCGCCCAGCGCGAAGAACCGTGCGTCGCGGCCGACCTCGTCCAGCCCCAGGACGTCGCGCCACACTCCCGCGAGGGTCTGCTCCACCTCCCCGCGGGGGGCGCCCTCGTCGTCGGCCGGCGCGGCGGCGGGCGACACCAGTGAAGCCAGCGACCGGCGGTCGACCTTGCCACTGGAGGTGAGGGGCAGCGCGTCCACCTGGGTGATCCGCGTGGGCACCATGTAGGTGGGCAGCCGGTCGCGGACATGCTCGTACAGCTGGTTCACAAGTGCGTCACGCTGCTCCCCGGGGTGGGTCACGACCGCGGCGACGAGCCGCTCCCCGGCCCCGTCACCGATGACGTCGACGGCGCTCTGGCGCACCTGTTCGTGCGACGACAGCACCGATTCGACCTCGTCCAACTCGACGCGGTAGCCGCGGACCTTCACCTGCCGGTCGCGGCGTCCGAGGAATTCGAGTGTTCCGTCCTCGCGCCAGCGGGCCAGATCGCCGGTGCGGTACAGCACCGCGCCCACCGGATCGGGGCTCCACCGGTCCTGGACGAAGTGCTCCGCGGTCCGGTGCGGGTCGTTGAGGTAACCGAGTGCCACCCCGTCTCCGCCGACCCACAGCTCGCCGGTCTCGCCGGGGGCGGCCATCCCGCCGTCCTCGCGCACCACATAGGCGGTCGATCCTGTGACCGGCCTGCCGATGGGAACGTCCTCGGCCTGTGCGGAGAGCTCGTCCACCCGGTGCACGGTGGACAGAGAGGAGTTCTCCGTGGGGCCGTAACCGTTGAGGAGCGCGCCAGGCCGGCCTTTCTGCAGCACGGAGCGCACCGCACGTGGGCTGAGCACGTCGCCGCCAGCGATGAGACAGCGAAGGCCGGAGAACATCTGCGGGGCGAGGTGGGCGTGCTGGTGGAACAGTCCGGCGCTGAGCCACATCACGCTGACGCGCCGGCTGCGCAGTACGCTCTCCAGCGCCTTCGGATCCAGCAGGTCCCCTTCCTGTGCGAGCACCAGGCAGGCGCCGTTCGACAGGGTCGAGAAGATCTCGAAGCACGAGACGTCGAACGTCAGGTTCGTCGTCGCGAGCACGCGGTCGTCCTCCAGGATGCGCAGGTCCCCGGCTCCGCGTGCCAGCCTGGTCTGCCCGCGATGGGGGCACACCACGCCTTTGGGAGCACCGGTCGACCCGGAGGTGTAGATGACGTAGGCCGCCTCCCCGGCGTCGCGCTCGCGCCACCAGCGTGGATCGGCGTCCGCGGGAGCGGTGAACAGCTCGTCGCTCGGGACGAGGGCCGTCCGCTCCGGGACCTGCACCGGCTCGTCCGTCTCGTGGACCGTCACTCGTGCCCCGGCGTCGCGGAGGATCTGCTGCAGGCGCTCGGCGGGCTGGTCGGGGTCGAGGGGAAGGTACACCCCGCCCGCGTGCAGTACGGCCAGAAGGGTGGCGACCGCCGCCGGGGACCTGCGCATCACCACTGCCACCACGTCCCCGGCGCGAACTCCGCGGGAACGCAGCCCGGTGGCGCCGCGCATGACCCGCGTGGCCAATTCCCCGTACGTCCATGACCCGCCGTTCCACTCGAGAGCCGAGGCCTCGGGCCGGGCGTCGGCCTGCTCCGAGAAGAGGGAGGGGATGGTGGCGTCCCGTGGGTAGGCGGCGGACGCCTGGTTCCAGATGCGGGCGTGCCGGGGCAAAGAGGCGGAGGCGGGGTTGTGCCGTGTCGTCACGATGACTCCTCTGGGTACGGTCGGATCAGGTGTGCGGCCGCCTCCCCGGATCTCCTCCGCCCGGGGAGGCGTGCGCGGACGTGGCGGGTGTGCGGGTGGGGCCGCCCTGGGCAGGGCCGGCGATCGCGCGAGGTGAGGCTGGTGGGACAGGAGGAGCGTCCTATGCGTCTCGCCTCTGGGCGACGATGCTGTGCACCGACGCGTCTTTCTGCAGCAGGGCGACGGCGAGGTCCGCCGCCATGGTCCTGATCGCCTCCAGGGGCGGGCTCGCCTGCTGGGGGAAGTGCACGTCGATGTTGCTTTTCAGTTCCAGGACCCATCGGGCCGCATCTTCCGGCGACGGAAGCACGCGCTCGTCCAGGACCCGGAACCCGCTGTCCCGCAGGACGCCGGTGACGTACCGCAGTGACTTGCGGTGCCCCAGGGCGAGATGGTCCGCGTCCAGGGGCAGCTGCCGTTCGGCACTGAGGAGTTCCTCGCTGTAGAGCGTCTCGGAGATGACGAACAGCCCTCCTGGGCGCATGCGCCTGGCCAGTGCCTCCACCGCGCTCTCGTACACATGAGGGGGGAAGTGGGTGATGGCGCCCCGGGCCGTCACCAGGTCGTAGGGCTGTTCGGCGTCGGGCAGCCCGGCGATGTCGGCCGCATCGCACAGGAAGAGGTGGACACGGTCCGTTTGGCCCGCCCGGGCGGCGCAGTGGTCGAGCTGCTCCGCGCTGACGTTGATGCCGTCCAGCCGGGGGCAGTCCGGGAACACGGCCGCCAGGTGCCGCAGTGTCCCTCCCCATCCGCATCCCACGTCCAGGATGCGCTGCGGGGTACGGTTCCGGAGTCCGTGACCGGCGGCCACAGCGAGTTGCCGCTCCAGGTGCATGAGGCCGGCCTCGTCCAGCGAGACGGGGCGGGGAGCGTCCGGACGGCCGAAGACACCCCACTGGAAGTGCAACTGTTCACCGAGGACCTTCTGCCAGTCGCCGGGCGCGTCCCGGTAGGCACGGACGACCTGCTCCCGGAAGAAGTCGGTACGGCGGCCGGTGACCACCTCGTACACCGGACCGCCGACGGCCTTCACCGGCTCCCCTCCCCTCGCACGGCGTCCCGTGCGCAGACCGTCCAGTTCTTCCGTGCCGCGGGAGCAGCGGTCGTCTCGGCGGCCGCGACCCGCCAGACCTCCAGCAGGCAGCCCGCGATGCGATGAGCGTGGAAGAGGGCGACGTGAGGGTCGTCACCGCGGTCGAGGCCGTCCTGGGCGACAGCCAGGGCGAGGCCGCTCAGCGCGTCGTCACCCGGGTCGTCGTAGTAGTCGATGAACTGCTGTGGGACGTCGGCGCCCGCTTGCCGCAGCCGGCGTGCGACGGCAGTGGCACCGGAGTAGTAGATCTGCATGTCGGTGTGGGCCGCCAGAGATGCCGCGGCCTGGCTTCCGCTGGTCGCGACCCAGGAGATGCCGCCGTGGAAGGAGTAGGCACCCAGGTCCGTGGACCAGTTCGCCAGATCGGCCTCGTTCATGCCCAGGGCGCGGGCCGTGCGCAACAGCTTGGGCGTCGCCTCACGGACGATGCGCGCCAGCGTCGACCAGAGTTCACCGGCGGGC
The DNA here is from genome assembly GCF_059731885.1 of Streptomyces sp. Xyl84. Lineage (NCBI taxonomy): Bacteria > Bacillati > Actinomycetota > Actinomycetes > Kitasatosporales > Streptomycetaceae > Streptomyces > Streptomyces sp. Xyl84. The sequence goes on along the minus strand of NZ_AP029182.1, from coordinate 1,679,283 downwards.
TCGTGGGGGAACCGGGCCAGCAGCGTTCCGTACGCGACGAGTTCGACCGCGTGTGCCTGGTACTCGATCTGGACCAGGCGCCGCAGCGGTTCGAGGGTGCCGGGACCGGACAGGGGCGCCCGAGTGAGAGGACTGCCGGGTTCGTGTCCGGCGACGGCGCGCCGGACGTCGTCGGCCAGGGCCTTCGCTTCGCTGTGGGGTTGGGAGGACATGCGATTCCCTTCTGTCGTACGTTTGGTGTGCAGGTCAGGGCCGTCGTGCTCACCCCGCGGGCGTCGGGGCCCCGGATCGCCCGGACGGCGGACCGCCGTTCGCGCCGGGCGGCGGGAGGTAGCCGCTCTCCCGGAGGCGTCCGAGACAGAGGTCGATCAGCCGGTCGTCCACCGGCGGGCACGTCAGACCGGCGTCTGCCGACACACGGTCGGCGTTGACCCGGCCGAAGAGGGGGAACGTGCCGGAGAAGTACGCCTGCTCGATGGCGTCGGTTCCCGTTCCGGGCTCGATGAGCAAGGGGAGATAGGGGGTCATCGCGTGCCGCGGGTCCGCGCCCGTCGCCCGGGCGACCGCGGCCACCCAAGTCCGGTGTGCGACCGTCTGCACACGGTAGGACATGGCTCGCAGACGGTCGACGAGCAGGGACAGCCGACCGGGTCGGGGATTGGAGATGTGGTACACGCGGCCGTCGGGCCGTTCGTGGGTGACGATCCGGGTGATCACGTCGGCCGTGTGGTCCACGGGGACGAGGTCGAGGGAGAGGCGGAGGTCGGGAGCGGTGCCTGATTCCGCGATGGTGCGCACGAGTGCGCAGGTCAGAGTGTCGGTGTCCCATGCGCCACTGTCACAGGTGCCCGTGAGATGCGCGGGCCGGTGGACGGTCACGGGAAGTCCGCGCCGCCCCGCGTCCGACACGAGTGCCTCTGCAGCCCACTTGGTCTGGAGATAACCGGGCGGGAGCCGGTCCGGATGGCCGAGCGGCGTGTGCTCCGCGACATGGCGGACTCCGGCGCGTCCATGACCGCCGAGAACACCGAGCGCGGAGACGTGGTGGAGCGGCTTGAGCCGGTGGGCCGCCGCGAGTTCGATCACCGTGCGAGTGCCGCCGACGTTGACCGGGGCCAGTGCCCGGTAGGGGTAGGCGAGATTGACCTGTGCACCGCAGTGCACGATGAGATCCGTCGTCTGCGCCAGCCGGTCCCACGCGTTCTCGTCCAGGCCGAAACGCTCGGCGGACAGATCCCCCGGGACCACTGTGACCCGGCCGTGCAAACCTCGCGGATCCAGTCCGAAGCGTCGCATCCGGGCCGCCACCCGCGCGGCGCCGCGTGATGCGTCCGGTGCGCGGACGAGGCAGCGGACGTCCCGGGCCCCGGCCCGGACGAGCCGCTCGACGAGGTGGACGCCGAGATAGCCGGTGCCGCCGGTGACGAACACCGTGCCCGGCCGGCCGGCTGCGCACCGCGTCCCGGAGGGCGGCGGGAACCACCGCGCTCGCGCCTCGGTACGGAAGTCCGGCGAGCCGCCCGGTACGGGAGCCCGGCCCTGCCCGGCGAGGCGCCGTACCCGCGCGGTGAAGGCCGCGAGCGCGGACTCGCTCACCAGCGCCTCCACGAGTGCACCGCTGAACTCCGGGCCCATGCCGAAGCTGCGGCGGACGGCCGCGGCGGCCTGCACGGCCATGAGTGAAGTCCCTCCCAGCGCGAAGAAGTCGTCGTCCCGCGCCACGGCGTCCGTGCCCAGGATCTCGCACCAGATCCGCTCGACCGCCGACTCGTCCGCGTCCTTGTCCGGGGCCGGGCGGCGGCGTCGGCCGGTTGCCGGGCCGGCGAGCCGGGACAGGAGACGGGCCCGGTCCGCCTTGCCGCTCGGCGTCAGCGGCAGGCTCGAGACGCAGACGATCCTGCTGGGCACCATGTGGGCCGGCAGACGGTCGTGCGCGTGCTCGGACAGGCGGGCGAGGAGCGCCGTGCCATCCGTGTCCCCACGAGGGCCGCGGACCACGACCGCACCGAGGTGCTTTCCCGGGCCTTCGCCCAGCACGTCGACGACGACATCCCGGACGTCGGGATGACTGGACAGCACCGCCTCGACCTCGTCGAGCTCCACCCTGAAACCGCGCAGCTTGACCTGCCTGTCCCGGCGGCCGAGGAACTCCAGCACTCCGTCGCTTCGCCGGCGGACCATGTCCCCCGTCCGGTAGAGGCGGCCCTGTACGTCGCTGCCGAAGCGATCGGGGACGAAACGCTCGGCGGTGCGCTCCGGGTCGTTGAGGTAGCCGATCGCCACGCCGTCTCCCCCCAGCCACAGCTCTCCCTCCTGCCCGGCCTCCGCGAGGGTGCCGTCCGGGCGCACCACGTAGGCGGTGGTGGCCGGCACCGGTGTGCCGATGGGAACGAGTTCGGCGTGTTCAGGCAGCTCACGCACTATGTGGGAGGTGCTGATGACGCTGTTCTCGGTCGGTCCGTAGCCGTTGACGAAAGTGGCCGGAGGCCCCTGAGCCAGGACGGCGCGGACCGCGCCGGGACTGACCGCCTCCCCTCCGACCATCAGACAGCGCAGGCCGGAGAACAGGTGCGGCGCCGACTGCGCGTGCACGTGGAAGAGCCCCGCGCTCAGCCACAGCGTGGTGATGCGGTGACGGCGCAGGTACTGTGCCAAGGCCTCGGTGTCGAGCAGGTCCTCCGGATCCGGCAGGACGAGACACGCTCCGTTGAGCAGTGTGCAGAACAGCTCGTAGCAGGAGACGTCGAACGTCGGGTTCGCCGTGGCCAGCAGACGGTCACCGGGCCGTGGGACCGCCGGATGGTCCGCGGTGACGAAGCGGACCAGTCCTCGGTGCGAACACAGCACGCCCTTGGGAGCACCGGTCGAGCCGGAGGTGTAGATGAGGTACGCCGCGTCGGTCGCGGCGGGACCCGCCCACCGGGACGGCCCCTCCCGCGTGTCCCCGCCCTCGAGGTCGCGAGTGGTGACGTGCGACGGGTCCGGCGGGCACGAGGGGACCTGGGTGTCCGGTGTGGTCACGAGGCACCTGGGTGACGAGTCCTCGATCATGGTGACGAGGCGGTCGCGGGGGGTCCGGGGGTCGAGGGGAAGATAGACGGCGCCCGCTGCCAGGACGGCGAGCACGGTCACCACCCACTGGGCGGAGGATTCCAGCAGCACAGCGACCGTGTCGCCGTCTCCCACGCCCCGGGCACGCAGGCAGGCGCGAGCGCGGCGGACCCGGTCGTGGAGTTCACGGTACGTCCACTGGCCGTCGTCCCAGACCAGGGCGGTGCTGTCCGGCGTCTTCAGGGCCTGCGCGGCGAAGAGGCCGGGAAGGACGGCATCGCGCGGGTAGCCGGCCCCCGTGTCGTCCTGCGCGCTGTCGCGCCCTTGGAGTGCGGACTTCGTGGACGGCATGATCGATCCCCTCTCGTACGGCAAATGGTGGGTGGGCGGGAGGAACCGGGGGAGATCACCCGGTGAGCACGACCTTCCCGCCGCGCCCCGGCCGCCGGGTGCGAGCGAGTGCGCCGGGGAAGTCGGCGAGGTCGTAGCGTCCGGCGACCTCAAGTCCGGGCAAGCCGCCTGCCACGGCGGCCTGGACGTCCCGGGTCAGGCGCCGCGACGCCTGCTCGTCCAGGCGTTCCAGGGACGCGGGGAGCCAGAAACCGCGCACGGTCACCTGGTGGAAGACCAGGTCGTCCGGGGCCACCTGGAGAGGGCTGCCGGAGAGCATGCCGTAGGAGACGAACTGTCCGCCCGGACGGAGGCAGCGCAGGGCGGCGGTGCCGGCCGTCCCTCCCACCGCATCGAGCACGGCCCCCACCCGAAGAGGCCCAGCGACTTCGAGCACGGTCTCGGCGAGGGCGCGGGCGGAGCGAGCCAGTACGGGCTCCGCTCCCATGCGCGCCAGCAGGCGCGCCTGTTCCCGGTGTCGGACCACGGGCAGACAGCGGACACCGCGTTCGCATGCCAGGTGGATCGTCATGCGGCTCACGGCGGACGCGCCCGCGGTGAGCAGGAGCGTGTCACCCGGCTCCAGGGCGACCTCGCGCAGCAGCAGAACGGCGGTGAACGGGTTTACGGTGAGCTGGCAGGCGGCCTCCGTGGTGATGCCGTGGGGGAGAGGGAGCACGGAGGCGGCCGGGACACAGACCTCCTCCTGCCACGTCCCCGAGGCCGAGACAGCCACCCGGGTACCCGGTGCGGGGCCCTTCGCTCCCTCGCCCAGTGCCTCCACGGTCCCCGCTCCCTCGAAGCCGGCGACAGCCCAACCACCGCCTGCGCCGACACCGTCGGGCCGCAGGGTGAAGCACGCCTGCCGGCCGTAGGCGCCCTGCACGAACAACAGGTCCGAGGGGTTGATCGGACGGGCGGCGAGTCGAACCCGTACCTCGTCCGGACCGGGCTCGGGACGGGGGAGTTCCGTCATGCGGAGTACACGGGCGGGGTCGCCGTACTCCCTGAACGCCAGAGCGCGCACTGTCAACGCGCTCCGTCGCCAAGACACCGGCACAGGGCTTCGCTCAAGGAGCCGATGGTCTCCCTGCCGCTGTGGACCACGTTGTTGACGAGTACCTGAGCGGCGTCACCCTCACGGAGGGCGTCGGCCAGTTGCTCCGCTGAGCCCGCACCGCCTGAAGCGATGGCCGGAAGCTGTGACACGTGAGCCGCTGCTCGGGTGAGATCCAGGTCGTAGCCGCTGCCCGTCCCTTCGCGGTCCACGCTGTTGGCGAGCAGGGCGCGGACGTGGAGGCTCCCGAATCGCCGGGCCACCTCCAGAGCGTCCACCTCGGTCGGGGTGGCACCGCCGTCGACGAGGGCTCGCCACCCCTGCTGCCGGTCTCCGGAGCAGTTGACGACGCCCATGAAACGCCCGGCCCCCAGAAGGCGGGCCGTTTCCGCCACCCGGTCGGGTTCGGTCACCATGCTCGTGCTGACCGAGATCACGTCGGCTCCGGAGGCCAGCACCTTGCCGCAGGCTTCGGGCGAGGGCAGGGTGCCGTGCTGCACGGAGACGAGCAGTTCGAGGCCGGTCGTCTTGACGTCGTGCAGCAGGTCGGGAAGATAGCCGGACCCGGGCCAGGTGTCCACGACGTCCAGGAACAGTTGCGCGGCACCGTCGCGTGCGTACCCGGCGGCGATGCCGGCCACGTCGAACGGGTCGGCCAGCCCCTCGATTCCGGACGGGTCGGTCGCCACGCCGTCACGCACGTCGATGCAGGGAACCACCTGCCTGGCCAGCCGTGCGGGGGAGAGGTCCTTCGTGCTTTCCTGTCGCATCAGTCATCCGCCTTGGGCGTAGGTGTGGAGCTTCCGCGGCCGGTCGCCGCGGGGAGCGAGGTGGTGTGCCACGGCCAGCGCCGATGCCATGACCGCTTCCTGTGTTTCCACAGGTGTCGTGGAGTGTCCGAGGAAGAAGAGACGCTGTCCGTCCCGCACCGAGCCCAGCGTCTGCCGTGCGCGGCTCGCCCGGGGGGTGGGGAGTGTCGCCCGGAACGAGGAGCGGGCCAGTTCCTCTCGGGGCCGGCCGGAACGGTGGTCGAACTGACTGACGAACAGGTCCACCCCCAAGGAGGGGCCGTACCATGTCGTCGTCTCGCTCCAGTCGCCCTCCACGGTCGTGTTGGCGGCGGACCAGGCGTGCCGGTCCTCGGGCATCCCGAAGGGATCGCGGTGCAGTACGTAGGTGACGTCCCGGTATTCGACGGCCGCCAGGGCAGCGCGCACGCCGGCCGTGCCGGCCAGGCCCGTGAGCGCCGCCCGGGCGCGGTCCGCCGGGAGGGCCAGCGCGACGGCGTCCACCAGGTGCGCGTCCCCCGTCGCGTCCACCAGTTCGAAGCCCTGCCCCGCGTGGCGAACGGCCCGCAGGCCGGCGCCCAGCCGCATCGTGGCCGAGCGTGCGCCGGCGGCGAGTCCGTGCACGAGGGCACCGGTGCCCGACCGGAGGCAGGTCGTGCGGGGGACGCGATCCGGACGGACGGCAGTGGCACTCACTGCCCGTGCCGACAGGGTTCGGGCATCCCGGAGCGTGGTGCCGTGCAGCGATGCGGGCAGAGCGCACAGCAGGCGCTCCGTCGAAGGCGTGAGCGCCCAGGAGTCGAGGACATCGCCGAATGTGACGTCCCAGGAGATACCCTCCGCCTCCCAACGGACCGACTTCTCGGCGAAGCGGGCCATGGCGCGGTACGCCTCGTCCTGGGCCGTGACCTTCCGGGCGGTATCGGTGGGTTCGGCGGGGGAGACCCACAGATCCGAGGACTCCTGCCGGGCGAACACCGTCCGGGAGGCCGTGGCCGCCACCAGGGCGTCGGCGGGCAGGCCGACCGATGCCACGATCTGACGCCAGAGGGGAGACGCGGCCACGGGCGTCTCCCTGACACCCAGATCGACGACGCGGGGCAGGCCGCCCGCCGCCGTGAGGACGGAGTCGGCGTTTCCACCGAGCCTGCCGCGCTCCTCCAGCAGAAGCACGTCGTGACTTCCCTCAAGCAGCCAGGCCAGGGTGAGTCCTGCGATCCCACCGCCTGCTATGCCTACTCGCATGCGCGTCAGCCCTTCCCGAGGGACGAGCCGGCGCCCGCGGCGGCCGGTGCTCGGCGCGGCCCGGCAGCGAACCGCCAGAAACCGTCGAGCCCTTCCATCAGCAACCCGGACACGGCCACGGCGCACTCGGGACTGTCACCACGGCGGATGCCGTCCTCCACGGCGGCGGCCGCCAAGTCGAGCAGCTTTGACGGCGTCGGCACGTCGTAATAGTCAGCGAAGGCCTCGGGCAGACGGATTCCCGCCTCCGTCAGGGTGCGCACCAGCACTCGGCACTCCCGTGCGTAGGCCGCGAAGTCCGAGCGAAGTGCCAGGGCGGCGCCGGCACGCTCTGCATGCAGGCACATCCAGGAGACCGCCATGGGAAAGGACAGCGCGTCCTCGGCCCGCGGAAGGCCGGGAGAGGCAGGGGAAGGCGCACCCAGTGCCTGGGCGCATGCGTCGAGCCGCGGCTTGAGCGCGCGTAAAGTGGAGTTCAGCTCGGCGAACAGTTCGGCTTCCGGACCGCTCGGAAAGCGAGCGAGAAGCACGGCATAGGCAACGGTTTCGGATTCCAGACATTTCAAGTCCGCCTGTACCATGCGAAGCAGACTTTCCTGCTCGATTCGTCCGGCGCGAGCCGACCTGAGCAGCGCGTTGTCACGCTGCTCGACCATCTCGTCCTGTTGTGCGAGCAACTGATCGGCTACAGAGGCGGGATCGGCATTCATGATTTCCTTCCCGGTATCTCGAAATGACCGTCTGTCCACATACCGGAATGACCGGCTGTCCACGGCCACGGGTGCCCTGGCCCAACATCCGGTAACGTCCCGGCATTTGGTACCTTCGGTACGGCACGTTGCCCTTTGGTCCCGATTCAGGCCCTGCGATTTAGCGGTTCATGAGCGGCGGACGGAAAGTTGACGGCATGGCACATCGGCGCGTTCCCGGATGAGCGGCACGCCGCGTGTTACGGCAACTGCGGACCTGTCGGTCTGGTTGGCCTTCGGACTGTGAACCCCGTCACCAGCAGGGGATCGTTCGGTTCGCACCACCACGTCACAAATCCCCGCCGCGGTGCGGGAGCGCCGTGTGGGGCTCTGATGGGCGGGGAACCAGGACGCGGCCGGTGCTGACAGTGAGCCGACGGGCGCGCGTGGAAGGCGTGACAACCTGCCAGGAAAGGTGGCCCAATAGGGTTGGCCGGTTCGCAGGTCAACCCCACCGGGAAGAACGGGAATGATTGCCGTACCGATGTGTGCTCTGGCTCAGGCCGGCTGATCCGGCCTTGAGTGACAGCACCCTCCCGAGGAGCACCACTGTGCCCACCGAGGAAGAAGCCTGCCGACAGGAGATCCTGCGCAACCTCCAACAGTTACTCAGGGATCTCGAAGTGATTACCCGCCTCCTGGGAAGGCTGGTGGACGCATACGAGTCGCCCGTTGCGGCGCCGAGTCACTCGGCGATGACGCAAGATTCTTCCGCGGGATCCGGTGGCGCGGAAAGGGATCTCCTGCAGGAGGTCACGGAATCCTTCACCGAGCGGGAGAGTCAGGTCTTCCGGCTCCTGCTGACCGGAATGTCGAACCGTCAGATAGGGCGCAGTCTCGGCATCGCGGAGCGCACGGTCAAGAACAACTTGCACGCGATCTACCGGAAGCTCGGAGTGGCGGGACGAACCGAAGCCGTGTCAAGGCTTCTCGGTACCTCAGTGCGGCCGGAACCGGGGCCCGGCCTGGGCAGCGACCGGCGAAGATGACGGCGTGCCCCGCGCGGCGCGAACCTGACCCACGCTGCACCACCGGGCCGCCGGTCAGGCCCGCGGTGGTACCGCCGCACGGCGGGCCCGGGACCGGCTGCCACTGGCACCGCCCGGTGCCGGAGCCGACACCCCCTCACGCCTTCGTCGGGCCCGATCCCGTGGTCCCGGCGACTCAGGCCGCCACGCGAACGGCTACGACTGCGACGATGAGCGACGAACCGCCGAGCCGTGTCCGCCTCGGACATGAAACCTCTGACGTGATGGACTGCGAGATGGCCGGCACCGTCCTGCCGTTCCTGGCGGCGCACCGGTAGTCGAACTCCGCGACAGTCCCGGAAACATCCCGAGGTAAGTGTCGGTGTCCTCAGATCGTGGTCGAGCGGGCGCGTGACCGCGGACCCGCGGACGAGATGGCCCCGCGTCCGGAGGTTGGCAGAGGCGGGGAGACAGACGGCATTGAAGGGGCGGTGGAGCGGCGACTGTCCACTCCCCGCGCTACAGAACGGGAGTGCCGAGCTGAACCAGCGCCGCCCTGGCCAAGCGCAGCGGGCTCCGGAGGGGACGTGTGCTGTCCCGTCCGTCCGGCCTCTCCACGCTTCGGGAAGCCGCCGCGATACCCATGCACCTGGCACGTGAGTCTCGAGCTGAGCAATGGTCCTCAAGGACTCTCCGAGGCTGGACGTGGCTGGATCTGATTCCCCACACACCCGAGGGAGTCGCCCGGCTACGATCACCCCATGACGACCTCGGACATCCCAGAGCCGCCGAAGATCACGGAGGAGCACTTCCTCGACACGGGTACCGGAGTCGAGGCGGAGACCGAGGTGGAGGACGCGCCACCGGAGATCGCCCGGCCGTGGAATCCGGAACAGATCCGGGTCAACACCAAGCAGTTTTCGCTGCGTAACGCCCTGGACATGATCGAGGACGGGTCTTTGGAGCTGGCCCCGGACTTCCAGCGCGGCATCGTATGGAAACCGGTGCAGAAGTCCCGGCTCATCGAGTCGGTGCTCCTGCAGATTCCGCTTCCCGCTTTCTACTTCGCCGAGGACACCGACGGGCTCATGCGCGTGGTCGACGGCCTTCAGCGCCTGTCGACCATCCGCGACTTCGTCCGCGGGGGAGACGAGCGCGGGTTCGAGCTGAAAGGCCTGGAGTACCTGCAGAGCGCGGTGGAGGGCAAGCGTTTCGATGACCTTCCCGCCCCGTGGAAGCGGCGCATCTACAACACCCAGATCGTCACGAACGTCATCGACCCGACCACGCCGTCGGATGTCATGTACGACATCTTCAAGCGCATCAACACGGGCGGTACGCCGCTGAACGCGCAGGAGATCCGGCACTGCATGAGCAAGGAGCGCAGCCGGACCGTCCTGCGGGTGATGACCTCCACCGCGGAGTTCAACGCGGCGACCAACAACATGGGCGGCCATATCCGGATGAACGACCGGGAGATGGCCCTGCGTTTCGCCGCATTCTGGCTGATGGGTACGGACGGCTACGCGAAGTACGCCGCGATGGACCCCTTCCTCCAGCGCACCACCATCATGTTGGACAATGTGAAGGAGGTGAACGACGCCAGGGTAGGGGACCTCCTGGAGGCGTTCCGCAAGGCCATGGTGAACGCCCGTCTGGTTTTCGATGAGCAGGCGTTCCGTAAATGGCCGTTGGACTCGTCCGGCCGCAACCCGATCAACCGAGCACTGTTCGAGGCCTGGTCGATCACCCTCGCCAACTACGAGACCGAAGACCTTGAACGGCGCCGCGAGGCGATCGTGGATGCCGCGCGTTTCCTGATGACGAACGACTATCAGTACCTGGAAGCTATCACCTCCTCGACGGGTGACGTTCGCCGGGTGATGCTCCGGTTCGACGTCACCGCCCAGGCTGCGGAGGCTGGTAAGTGATCACCTCTCTGCGTGTCCGGCACTTCAAACGCTTCACCGACGCGTCCTTCCCCCTGCGGCCCCTCACCGTGCTGACCGGACTCAACGGCACGGGCAAGAGCACCACCATCCAGAGCCTGCTGCTGACCCGCCAGCTCGCTGACGCGGCGGCCGGCCGAGTGGTACAGCTCAACGGGCCCTACGGACTCGCCTTGGGCGAGGCGCACGAGGTGCTGCACCCCGACGCCCCCGACTCCACCATCGAGATCCAGATCGGCTGCGACGGCGCTCAGGTGCCGAGTGTGTACCGCTTCACGGTCCCCGACGAGCAGGCCCTCTACCTGCGCGTGGCCGAAGACAGCGGGCCACCACCGGCGGAACTACGCGGCCAGGGAGCCGCGTTCACCTATCTGTGCGCTGAGCGGCTCGGGCCCCGCGACCAACTCGGCGTCTCCGCCGAGCATCCCGATCTCATTGGAGTCGGTGTGCAGGGGCAGTACACCGCGCAGTTACTCGCCCTGCACGAGACCCGGGCGGTGCGTGAGCCGCTGCTTCATCCGACGACCCGGAACACCCACAACGTCACGACCTTGCGCACACAGGTGGAGACCTGGGCCTCCGACATCATCCGTCCTATCAAGATCACTGCGCAGTGGCCGCCAGGCATCACGGCGAGCACCATCCGCTTCCAGGAACCGGGACTGCTGAGCGAGCCGATCCGCCCGGCCAACATGGGCTTCGGGTTCTCCTACGCCTTGCCGGTGATCGTCGCTGGTCTCCTCACCGGTCCCGGAGACCTGCTGATCGTCGAGAACCCGGAGGCGCACCTCCATCCCGGTGGTCAGTCCAAGCTGGGCCGCTTCCTGGCCCGCGTCGCCGGAGCCGGAGCCCAGGTGATCGTGGAGACGCACAGCGACCATGTGCTCAACGGAGCTCGGCTGGCCGTGGCGGAGGAGAAGAGCCTGCGGCCCGAGGACGCGGTCGTGCACTACTTCGGTGAGGAGGCAGCTGGTTCCGCACCCATTGAGTTCACCGCGAAGGGTGAACTGACCGAGTGGCCACAGGGCTTCTTCGACCAGATCGAACAGGACCTGGGGAGGTTGGCACGTGCCAGGCGCAGGGCTCGGTAAGCCGTACCGGATCGTCGTGGACGAGTCGTCCTTCGACTTCCGAGGGCTGGCGGAGGAGCGGTTGACGGACCTGCTGGACGACTTCAGCGACACGCTGGAGGAGTTATCCGAACAGCAGGAGGTCGCCGTATCGCCGTTGTGGATGGAGGTGGAGTGTGCGGACGACCGTGAGCTCTACGACGTCCTGTACGAGGGGGAGACACCGCGCGCTGGACGGGACGCGCGGCTCAGAATGATCCGTCTCATGGACCGCTGCCCCACCTGGGACACGGACGTGCCCGGCCTGCCCGACCACGTCGAAGTGGCGGGCGACGGCCGGGACCTCGCCTGGTCCCTCTGCTACGCCTGGTGGCGGACGCGGCAGGGGCACCACGTCGCATGCCTGGTCTTCCCGGCCGGAGACCGCCGCGGCTGGCTCCCGGTCTCCGCGATCGACGGGGCGACGGGTGAGGTGGCGACCGAGGAGGTCTTCCATCTCGTCGGGGTTCCCGCGCTCTCCCAGTTCTGGCGCTCCCTCTTCGAACGGGAGAATGTCACGGAGCAGGACTTCTTCGACCGCGCCCGCCAGAGCTTCCCGCGGCTGGTCTTCGCCGACTCCCTCTCCTTCCGCAAGTTCGACGGCACCTACGCAGAGATGCGTGACTGGGTCGTACGGCTCCTTGGCGTGGTGCACGACCACTTCGCCGACGCCTTGGCCCTGCACTCGGGGCAGCCGCACCCGGTGCAGGCGGAGCTGGGCCGTTTCGGCCTGGATCTGTCCCCGGAGAGTCCCAACACCCGGTCCAAACCCTCGATCATGAAGCAGCGGGACGTCGAGCACGAGGGCGAGACCTACCGGTGCGAGTGGCATGGCAAGAAGGAACGCCACCGCAATCGCGTCCACTTCAGCCTGCCCCAGCCCCGTCTCGGCGATCGCATACTCATCGGCATCTTCGTGGACCACCTGGACACCTGAGCGCAGGAGGGGGGAAGCGCGGCTCCGCACTGCGCGTCCACGTTCCCGGTACCTTGTACAGCCCGGTTTGTCAGCGCGTCCTGCCTGGTGACGTGTCACGCTCGCCCCGTGGTGGGTGTGACCCATGAAACCCCGCAGCATCGCGCGAGGCACCCTGTGGCTGCCCCGACTGGCAGACCGAGATGAGGGGCCCTCGTCGCCCTGCTCAAGGACTGCCAGGTCATGGCGTTCCAGCGGGTGCTCCTCACGGGTGCGAGCCACGGCCGAATCCCCGCACCGGCGCATCGAGCGGTACTGGCCAATTTTTGCGAGGCCCGTCCTCGACCGTCATCCGGGCCGGTGGACGCGATGATCGGGCACCGGAGACCAGGTAAGCCCGGCCCCGGTCAAAAGTCCCAGGAACGTCCCAAAGGCGCCGCCACCTCCCTTCCTGCCTCGCATCCATGCGGGTCAACGAGGACGTGGCGATGCTTTTTCTGAAGCCGTCAGATGTCCCGGAAGGTCTCGATCTGTGCCCCCACCGAGTTCAGCCGCTCCGCCAGGTCCTCGTAACCGCGGTTGATGACGTACACGTTGCGCAGGACCGACGTGCCCTCGGCGGCCATCATGGCCAGGAGGACGACGACGGCGGGGCGCAGGGCGGGCGGGCACATCATCTCGGCGGCGCGCCAGCGGGTCGGGCCCTCGACCAGGACCCGGTGCGGGTCGAGGAGCTGGAGGCGGCCGCCGAGGCGGTTGAGGTCCGTCAGGTAGATGGCGCGGTTGTCGTAGACCCAGTCGTGGATCAGCGTCTTGCCCTGCGCGGTGGCCGCGATGGCCGCGAAGAAGGGAACGTTGTCGATGTTCAGACCGGGGAACGGCATCGGGTGGATCTTGTCGATCGGCGCCTCCAGCTTGGAGGGGCGGACCGTCAGGTCGACCAGGCGGGTGCGCCCGTTGTCGGCGACGTACTCGGGGCTGCGGTCGTGGTCGAGGCCCATCTCCTCCAGGACCGCGAGCTCGATCTCCAGGAACTCGATGGGGACGCGGCGGACCGTCAGCTCCGACTCGGTGACCACGGCGGCGGCCAGCAGGCTCATCGCCTCCACCGGGTCCTCGGAGGGGGAGTAGTCCACGTCGACGTCGATGACCGGCACACCGTGGACGGTGAGCGTGGTCGTGCCGATGCCCTCGACCCGTACGCCCAGCGCCTCCAGGAAGAAACACAGGTCCTGCACCATGTAGTTGGAGGAGGCGTTGCGGATGACGGTCACGCCGTCGTGGCGGGCCGCCGCCAGCAGCGCGTTCTCCGTGACGGTGTCCCCGCGCTCGGTCAGCACGATCGGGCGGTCCGGGCGGACACCGCGGTCCACCGTCGCGTGGTACTGCCCCTCCGTGGCGGCCACGTCGAGACCGAACCGGCGCAGCGCGATCATGTGCGGCTCGATGGTGCGCGTCCCCAGGTCGCAGCCGCCGGCGTAGGGCAGCTTGAAGCGGTCCAGGCGGTGCAGCAGCGGGCCGAGGAACATGATGATGGAGCGGGTGCGGACGGCGGCCTCGGCGTCGATGGCGTCCAGGTCGAGGTCGGCCGGCGGCACGATCTCCAGGTCGGTGCCGTCGTTGATCCAGCGGGTGCGCACCCCGATGGAGCCCAGCACCTCCAGGAGGCGGTAGACCTCCTCGATCCGGGCGACCCGGCGCAGCACCGTGCGCCCCTTGTTGAGCAGCGAGGCGCACAGCAGGGCGACACACGCGTTCTTGCTGGTCTTCACGTCGATGGCGCCGGACAGCCGGCGGCCGCCGACCACGCGCAGGTGCATCGGGCCGGCGTAGCCCAGAGAGACGATCTCGCTGTCGAGCGCTTCACCGATCCGGGCGATCATCTCAAGGCTGATGTTCTGGTTGCCGCGCTCGATGCGGTTGACGGCGCTCTGACTGGTGCCGAGCGCCTCGGCGAGCTGCGCCTGCGTCCAGCCGCGGTGCTGCCGGGCGTCACGGATGAGCTTGCCGATGCGTACGAGGTAGTCGTCTGCCATGAGGTTGAGGCTATCTCAGATATGAGATGGCACATCCCCCGGGGGCCGTTCGAGTGAGGTGCCGTCAGTCGTGCCTGCTCACAAGGGTGCGGGTTCCCTCGAACGGGCCAGGCAAATCAACCGATATCACATGACATCCGGTGCTGCTGTCGGTGTGTCGCGGTCCGTTCTCTCCGCCGACGGTGACGGCTCAGGAGCGCTTGTCGATGCCGAGCCGCACTCCGGGAAGAACTCGGCACCCCTTGCGGACGTCAGCGGCGTGCGGTGCCTCCTTCCTGACCGCCATGCCCTGGGGCGTTGCCCGTTCACCGCCACGTTCTCTCCGGACACCCCGACTTGGCCTGCTAACGGCCGGGCGAGGGGAGTTCGCCGCCGACCGGGCGGTCCCGGGCTTCTTCCGGGCCGTTCGCCGGTCAGCGCACCGAGGCGGGTACGCCCGGCGCCCACACGCCATGCGGACGCCTCTCAGTGTCGGCCGACGGTCCACACCCCGCGACGTGGCGCATGTGTTGCGGATCACCGTGCGCCGTGAAACCCGACATTCTTCCCGCCGCTCTTCTTCCGCGAACGGGGTGGTGGGGACGGCTGTCCCGCGCGTGAACGGAGTCCGAACGAGTGAGTCGTCCGCAGGATGAGAGGCCGTTGCCCGGGCGGCGTACGGTCGTGGGCTCCATGGCAGGAGCCATGGCGGCCGCGCTGGTCGGCTGTTCCGGTGCGAGGAAGAGGAAGCCGAAGCCGACTCCGGACAGCACCGAGTCGCTGACGCCGCCCGTTGCCACCCGGGCCGGGTTCGGTGCGGCCGGCCGCCCGGTGGTGATGCAGGTGGTCGCCCACCCGGACGACGACCTGCACTTCATGAACCCGGACACGCTCGGCGGGCTCGACCGGACCGTCCCCCTGGTGTCGGTGTACGTGACTGGCGGCGGTGCGTACGGCGTCAACGCCGTCCCCGGCCGGCCCAAGCCCCCGCCCGATGTCCCCGCCTACGTCTCGGCCCGCCGGCAGGGTCTGCGCCAGGCGTACGCGGCGATGCTCGGGCTCGGCCTCTTCGCACCCTGGACCCGGTCCACCCTGACCGTGCCGGACGGCGGTGAGGTCGAGGTGCAGAGCCTCACCCACCGTGGCAGGCGTGTCGATCTCGTGTTCCTCAGCATCGACATGCACACCCGGGTCGGACCCCACACCCAGGTCGGTATGACGCAACTCTGGGCGGACTCCAGCGCCCAGGTCGCCACCGTGGTCGTCCCGGGTTCTCCGGTCACCCGATTGCGCCACTACAGCCGGGACCAGTTGATCGGCACCCTCGCCCATCTCTTCGAGCGGTTCCGGCCCACGGTCATACGCACGCTGGACCCGGACCCCGACGTGCAGGTGCACAACGCGCACAACCCCCGGGGCAGCGATCAGCGCGGTTACTCGGACCACCCGGACCACACCGCGGTCGCCCTGTTCACCTGGGCCGCCATGACCCAGTGGGTGGGACGCAGCACATCCTCCGGGGGCAAGGCCCCGGCGTTCCTGACCGAGGTGTACCGCGGCTACTACAACCAGCGGTGGCCGAACAACCTGCCCGGCACCATCGTCCGGCAAAAGGCCCGCTATCTCGACGACTACGGCGGCGGTCCCGACTGGAACTGCGGCAATCCCAGCGGCTGCGGCGACTACAGCGTCGGATCGGGCGCCTCGCTGCGCGACAGACGCAACTGGGTGCGCAGCACCCACTACCGGTATCCCACCTCCGGACCGCAGGGCGTCGCCGGACCGGGAGGCGAGCTGACCGTCTACGGCGTGCTCGGCATGCGGGCCGCCCGCTGGACGCGCGCCACGGCGGGCGAGACAGCGGCGGGCAAGGCGGTATGGAGCGCCCCGGAAGACCTCGGGGGCGGCCCGCTGGCCCCGGCGCTGAGCGTCGTCACGCTCTCCGGCAGGCGGGACCTGTTGTTCGGGCTCCGCTTCTCCGGGCTGGGCGCCGCGCCGGCCGGCAACACGCGGGAAGTCGTCTTCCTAGAGCAGCAGACCGCCGGTGGGCCGTTCCCTGAGACGTGGAGCAGCCTCGGCAGTCCCGAGCGCAACCCGGTCCGTGGCCGCCGGGTCGGGCCGCCGACGGCGGTCCTGTGCCGCGACGGCCGCGTCCACGTCTTCGTGCGGAACGCCTCCAAGGGCCTCAGTACGCGGGTGCGGGACACGGCGGGGCACTGGTCGCCGTGGCGGAACCTGGCCGGCGGCCAGGTGCAGGAGGGGCTCACCGCCGCCGTCGACGGCGCCGGTCGCATCCATGTCTTCGCCGCCGGGCGCGGCGCCGTCCACGAGTGGGCCCAGTCCGCCCCCGGAGCCGCGGTGCGCTACCGCGGGCCGCTGCGGCTGAGCGCGCCACCCGCCGAGGCACCGTCGGCCGCGAGCGCGGCGGACGGCTCGCTGGTGCTCGCCTACCGGGTACCCGAGAGCGCGCAGATCGTCGTCGAGCGGCTGACCAGGAGCGGCCGGAACTGGCAGCCCGCGGCGGCCGTACGGCAGACGGGCTTCGGGCCGCTGGCGCTGCTGCCCGGCGCGGGCCGCGGCGCCGGGCCGGTCCTGGCGGTACGGACCGGCACCGGCGGGGCTCTGCTCGCCGGGCCCGGGCCCGGGCCCGGCACCGTGCCGGTGGGCGCCCAGGCGACCGCCTTCTGCGTCGGCCGTCCCGCGTTGGTGCCCGTGCGCCCTCATGGCGTGGGCAATGTGACCGGCTCGGTGCTGGTCGCGCTCGGTGCGGGTGCGGCACCGGTCACGCTGTAGACGCTCCACGGCGAGACGTGCGGTCATGGGAACGCATGGCGGAAGCGAGGCATGTCGCGTGGGACCGACCGTGGACGGGCCGGATGCCGTCGGTCATGGGGACGCGGAGGAGCTGGAGCCGGCGCTGATGCCGGCGGTGTTCGCGGGGCGACCGCCTTTCCCGGGCGGACGCTCTCGATGCCGCGACCTCGGCGCGGCGAGTCCGGCTGGTCCCGCTCTCGCCGGCGGCGTTGCAGAGGCATGGGGAGCCCGGACGGCCGTGGCGGCCCACGTGGTGCCGACCGCGGCGGCTGCGTGCGATCGGTCACCGGCCGCGCATGACCTTCCGGCCCCCATGTACTAGAGTTATCTCGACATCGAGATATCTGCCGAGGAGCACCACCGCCGCCACCCAAGTAAGGGTCACCTAACTTAGGTCTACCTTAGCGGACTGGCCGGGATGGCGTGGCGGCAGGATCGTGGTGGTACGCGCACATCAATGAAGGAGACTGTCGTGTCGGCGAACAGCTTCGACGCCCGCAGCACGCTGCAGGTGGGCGACGAGTCGTACGAGATCTTCCGGCTTGACAAGGTCGAGGGCTCGGCCCGACTGCCTTACAGCCTGAAGGTCCTGCTGGAGAACCTGCTCCGCACCGAGGACGGCGCGAACATCACCGCCGACCACATCCGTGCCCTCGGCAGCTGGGACTCCCAGGCCCAGCCGTCGCAGGAGATCCAGTTCACGCCGGCCCGCGTGATCATGCAGGACTTCACCGGTGTTCCCTGCGTCGTGGACCTCGCGACGATGCGCGAGGCCGTCAAGGAGCTGGGCGGCGACCCGGCGAAGATCAACCCGCTGGCCCCGGCCGAGCTGGTCATCGACCACTCCGTCATCGCCGACAAGTTCGGCACCAACGACGCCTTCCAGCAGAACGTCGAGCTGGAGTACGGCCGCAACAAGGAGCGCTACCAGTTCCTGCGCTGGGGCCAGACCGCCTTCGACGAGTTCAAGGTCGTCCCGCCCGGCACCGGCATCGTCCACCAGGTCAACATCGAGCACCTGGCCCGCGTGGTCATGGTCCGCGAGGGCAAGGCCTACCCCGACACCCTGGTCGGCACCGACTCGCACACCACCATGGTCAACGGCCTCGGCGTCCTCGGCTGGGGCGTCGGCGGCATCGAGGCCGAGGCCGCCATGCTCGGCCAGCCGGTCTCCATGCTGATCCCGCGCGTCGTCGGCTTCAAGCTGACCGGCGAGCTGCCCGCCGGCACCACCGCCACCGACCTGGTGCTCACCATCACCGAGATGCTGCGCAAGCACGGTGTGGTCGGCAAGTTCGTCGAGTTCTACGGCGAGGGCGTGGCCGCGACCTCCCTCGCCAACCGCGCCACCATCGGCAACATGTCGCCGGAGTTCGGCTCCACCGCCGCGATCTTCCCGATCGACGCCGAGACCATCAACTACATGCGCCTGACCGGCCGCCCCGAGCAGCAGCTCGCGCTCGTCGAGGCGTACGCCAAGCAGCAGGGCCTGTGGCTGGACCCGAACGCCGAGCCGGACTACTCCGAGAAGCTCGAGCTGGACCTGTCCACCGTCGTGCCCTCCATCGCCGGCCCCAAGCGCCCGCAGGACCGCATCGTCCTGGCGAACGCCGCCGAGCAGTTCAAGCAGGACGTGCGCAACTACGTCGACAGCGTCGACGAGGCGGGCGTGGAGTCCTTCCCGGCCTCCGACGCCCCGGCCGTCCACCCGAACGGCGCCCCGTCCAACCCGGTTCCGGTCACCGCCCCCGACGGCACGACCTACGAGCTGGACCACGGCGCGGTCACCGTCGCGGCCATCACCTCCTGCACCAACACCTCCAACCCGTACGTCATGGTCGCCGCCGCGCTGGTGGCCAAGAAGGCGGTGGAGAAGGGCCTGACCCGCAAGCCGTGGGTGAAGACCACGCTGGCGCCGGGCTCCAAGGTCGTCATGGACTACTACGACAAGGCCGGCCTGACCCCGTACCTGGACAAGCTGGGCTTCAACCTCGTCGGCTACGGCTGCACCACCTGCATCGGCAACTCCGGCCCGCTGCCGGAGGAGGTCTCCAAGGCGGTCAACGACCACGACCTGGCCGTCACCTCGGTCCTGTCCGGCAACCGCAACTTCGAGGGCCGGATCAACCCCGACGTCAAGATGAACTACCTGGCGTCCCCGCCGCTGGTGGTCGCCTACGCCATCGCCGGTTCCATGAAGGTGAACATCACCGAGGACGCCCTCGGCGTCGACCAGGACGGCAACCCGGTCCACCTGAAGGACATCTGGCCGAGCGAGTCCGAGGTCAACGACGTCGTCGCCAACGCCATCGGCGAGGACATGTTCTCCAAGTCCTACTCCGACGTGTTCGCCGGCGACGCCCAGTGGCAGTCGCTGCCGATCCCGACCGGCAACACCTTCGAGTGGGACGCCGAGTCCACCTACGTCCGCAAGCCCCCGTACTTCGAGGGCATGGGCCAGGAGCCGGAGCCGGTCGAGGACATCACCGGCGCCCGGGTGCTCGCCAAGCTGGGCGACTCGGTCACCACCGACCACATCTCCCCGGCCGGCGCGATCAAGGCCGACACCCCGGCGGGCCAGTACCTCACGGAGCATGGCGTGCAGCGCCGCGACTTCAACTCCTACGGTTCCCGCCGCGGCAACCACGAGGTGATGATCCGCGGCACGTTCGCCAACATCCGCCTGCGCAACCAGATCGCGCCGGGCACCGAGGGCGGCTACACCCGCGACTTCACCCAGGACGGCGGCCCGGTCGCCTTCATCTACGACGCCTCGCGCAACTACATCGAGCAGGACATCCCGCTCGTCGTCCTCGCGGGCAAGGAGTACGGTTCGGGCTCGTCGCGCGACTGGGCCGCGAAGGGCACCGCGCTGCTCGGCGTCAAGGCCGTCATCGCCGAGTCCTACGAGCGCATCCACCGCTCGAACCTGATCGGCATGGGCGTCCTGCCGCTGCAGTTCCCCGAGGGCCACACCGCGGGCTCCCTCGGTCTGACCGGCGAGGAGACCTTCTCCATCACCGGCGTGACCGAGCTGAACGAGGGCACCGTCCCGCGCACGGTGAAGGTCACCACCGACACCGGCGTCGAGTTCGACGCGGTCGTCCGCATCGACACCCCCGGTGAGGCGGACTACTACCGCAACGGCGGCATCATGCAGTACGTGCTGCGCAGCCTGATCCGCAAGTAAGCGGTACGGCACGGCAGAAGAGGGCCGCACCCCCGGCGACGGGGGTGCGGCCCTCGCGTGCACCCGGTGCGGGAAGGCGCCTTCGGCGGTGCGCCCGGCGGGCCCGCGCGCAAACACGCTCGGGCGGACCCGGTGCCTCGTGCGCCGAGGACACCGGGCCCGCGAGCCGGGCAGGCGAAGGGGGAAGGCGACTGCCCGGATGGTGCTGGCTTGAGTGGGAACCGTGGTGCGACAACGTTGTCTTGGTGGTCTGTACATGACTCTACCGCTCCAACCGACAACGATGTCAAGCAACTTGGCCCGCGCCCACCCATGTGAGTGGCGGCGCGCGCCGGGGGAGCACGGGGTCTTCCGCTGTACCACCGGCGCGCGTTACTGTCCCTGCGGCTTGTGTGATCCGTGGTGCGCGACCCGTCCGGAGGAGGAGGGGCCGCGTCATGCGCTTCCGTTCCCTGTCCCTGCTGCTGGCCGCCGCACTCGCGGCCGGCGGAGCCACCCCCGCCCTCGCGGCGGCCACCACACCCGGGAGATCCAGTCCCGCCCTGGTCGAGGACCCCACGCCGTACGTCGATCCGCTGATCGGGACGAAGAACGGCGGCGACACCTTCCCGGGTGCTGTCACCCCCTTCGGCATGCTCTCCTTCAGCCCGGAGACCACCCGCGGCGACGCCACCCGCACGACCGCCCCCGGCGGCTACCACTACGACGCCACCCGCGTCCGCGGCTTCAGCCTCACCCACATGTCGGGCACCGGCTGCGCGGGCGGCAGCGGCGACATCCCGTTCTTCCCGTACGCCGGCCAGGTCACCACCTCACCGGCGAGCGACACCAAGGACGCCGTCTACGCCTCCGGTTTCCAGCACACCGACGAGACGGCCGAGCCCGGCCACTACAAGGTGGGCCTGGCCTCCGGCGTCACCGCCGACCTCACCGCCACGGCCCGCACCGGCTCGGCGCGCTTCACCTACCCCGCGGACAAGCCCGCCTCGCTGCTGATCCGCACCGCCAACTCCGAGGTCGGCTCGACCGACTCCTCGGTCACCATCGACCCGGCCACCCGGACCGTCTCCGGCTCGGTGACCTCCGGGAACTTCTGCGGCTACCTCGACCCCGAGGGGCAACGCGCCTACTACACCCTGTACTTCACCGCCCGCTTCGACCGGCCGTTCAAGGCGACCGGCACCTGGCAGGACGACAAGGTGAGCCCCGGCGCGACCTCGGCCACCGGCGGCACCGGCGGCTTCTCGCACGGCGGGCGGCCGGTGGCCGGCAAGGGCGCCGGCGGCTACGTCGAGTTCGCCCCGGGCACCGGCCCGGTCGGCGTCAAGGTCGGCATCTCCTACGTCAGCCGGGCCGGCGCCGCCGCCAACCTCGCCGCCGAGAACCCGCCCCGGCGCTCCTTCGACTCCGTGCGGGAGGCGGCCCGCCGCGCCTGGCGCGAGCGGCTGGGCGCGATCCAGGTCGGCGGCGGCACCGCCGACGAGCGCACCACCTTCTACACCGCGCTCTACCACGCCCTGCTGCACCCGAACGTCATCAGCGACGCCGACCGCCGCTACCGGGGCGCCGACGGCAAGGTGCACACCGTCGGCCGCGGCCACCAGGCGCAGTACGGCACCTTCTCCGGCTGGGACGTCTACCGCGACCAGGTGCAACTGCTGACGCTGCTCAATCCGCGCACCGGCTCGGACATCGCCCAGTCCCTGTACGAGCTGGCCCGGCAGAACGGCGGCACGTGGGACCGCTGGCTGCACGGCGCGAGCGGCACCCACGTCATGAACGGCGACCCCTCACCCACCGCGCTGGCCGGCATCCGCGCCTTCGGCGGCACCGACTTCGACCTCGAGGGCGCGCTGGCGTCCCTGGTGAAGGCGGCCACCGTACCGACGGAGCAGGACCTGTCGGCGGCGGGCAAGCCGGTGCTCTCCGCCGGCCAGCGCCCCTCGCTCGACAAGTACCTGAAGCTGCACTACATGCCGTCCGTCTCCAACGCCTGGGGCGGCGCCGCCGAGACCCTGGAGATGTCCACCGCCGACTTCTCCCTGTCCCAGCTCGCCGCCGCGGCCGGGCAGAGGAAGACGGCGGACGCCTTCGCCGGCCGCGCCCAGTGGTGGCAGAACAACTTCAACATCGCCGCCACCGACTCCGGCGGCTACATCGCCAACCGCAAGGCCGACGGGAGCTGGGTCACCGGCTTCACCCCCGACACCGGCAACGGCTTCGTCGAGGGCACGGCGGCCCAGTACACCTGGATGGTCCAGCACGACCCCGCCGGGCTGTTCGCGGCCATGGGCGGCCGGGACAAGGCCCTCGCCCGGCTCGACGCCTTCTTCCACACCGCGGACGGCGGCTGGGCGTTCACCGGCGGCGGTGGCGACAAGGCGGCCATGGACAACGAGCCGTCGATCAATGTCCCCTACCTGTACGACTACGCGGGCGCGCCCTACAAGGCCCAGGAGACCGTCCGCGCCGCCATGCGGCAGCTGTGGACGACCGAGCCCGGCGGCATCCCCGGCAACGACGACCTCGGCGCCATGTCGTCCTGGTACGTCTTCTCCGCCCTGGGCATGTACCCGCAGGTCCCCTCCCGCTCCGAACTCGTCCTCGCCTCACCGCTGTTCGAGCGCGCCGAGATCCACCGCCCGCACGGCGGCGACATCTCCGTCCGCGCCCGGGGAGCGGCCGCCGGATCGCCGTACGTGCAGTCCCTGAAGGTGAACGGCCGCACGAGCGAGCGGCCGTGGCTGCCCGCCTCCTTCGTCCGTGACGGCGGACGCCTGGACTACACCCTCTCCTCCACCCCGAACCGCGCCTGGGGCAGCGACCCGGCCGCGGCGCCGCCGTCCTTCCGGCAGGGCGAGCAGCCATACCAGATCGGCGTCGGCCCCACCACGGCGACGCTCGCCCCCGGGGAGAGCACCAAGGTCTCCGTCCGCGCCCTGTCGCTGAACGGCGGGCAGGGCCCCGACGTGCGCTTCCGGGTCGAGGCACCGGCCGGTGTCACGGCGAGCCCCGCCGAGGGCACGGTGACCGGCGGGTCCCAGGAGATCACCCTGAGCGCCGGCAAGGACACCGCGCAGGGCTTCTACGACGTGTCGGTCACGGTCACCTCGGGCGAGCAGTCCTACGAGCAGCCCGTGGCCCTGACCCTCGCGGCACCCGGCACCCTGCTCGCCGCCCGGAACAACACCGGCGTCTCCGACGACGCGGGCGACCACGACGAGGCCGACTTCGACGGCGGCGGCTGGAGCTACTCCCGGCAGGCCCTCGCCGCGGCCGGTCTCACCCCGGGCGGGCAGGGCACGGTGGACGGCCTGGCCTTCACCTGGCCCGACTCGCCCGGCGGCCGCCCGGACAACGTGTCGGCGGCAGGCCAGACGATCACCCTGACCGCCCCCGCGTCGGCGCTGTCCTTCGTCGGCAGCGCGGTCAACGGCAACCAGCAGACCAAGGCCACCGTCACCTACACCGACGGCACCACGGCCACCGCCGACCTCTCCTTCACCGACTGGACCGTCGGCGGGGGCGGCGGCACCGTCCAGTACGGCAACACGGTCGTCGCGAGGACGGCGTACCGAAACGTCGCGGGCGCCGACAAGGACCCGGTGGCCACCTACGTGTTCGCCACCCGGCCCTTCGAGGCCCCGGCGGGCCTGCGGATCCGGTCGGTGAAGCTGCCGTCCGACACCGACCTGCACGTCTTCGCCCTCGCGGTGAAGTGACCGGCTGAAACGACCGCGTGAAGCGACCTGCCGAGCCGGGCGGGAGCAGCACGAAGGGGCGGGCCCGCCAGGACCCGCCCCTTCTGCTGTGCCGCACACCGGGTGTGCGTCAGGCCAGCAGCTCCACCTCCGCCAGCGTCGAGGCACCGTCGAGCACCAGCCGGTACTTCTGGTAGGTGCCCGGCGAGGCGATCGTGAACGGCCGGGTCTGCTTGTCCCAGGCGAAGGACTCGCCCGAGCGGCGGTCCACCGTCTTCCAGTGCGTGCCGTCCGAGGACGCCTGGAGCGTCCAGCCCGCCGGGGCCTTGCCGCGGTCGCCCGACGAGGTCAGCGTGTACTGGAGGGCCTTGACGGAGCCGGTGACCGGAAGGTCCACCTGGGTCACCGTCGCGTCCGTCGACGAGGTGTCGTCGAACAGCGCGCCGTCGCCCTTGAGCACGTCCGCGCGCGGCGCCGGCGCCTTGTCGCCGGTCGTGATCGACACGGGCGCGGCGTTCTCGGCCGTGCCCCACTTCGACGGCCGCGGACCCATGTCGAACTCCAGCACACCGCCCTTGGAGAGCAGGGAGTGCGGCAGGTCGGTGGAGTTCCACTTCTTGCCGTTGAACCGGACACCCTGCACGTAGATGTTCTTCGCGCTGTTCCTCGGCGCCTTCACGACCAGGTCGTGGCCGTTCTCCAGGTGCACGGTCGCCTTGGTGAACAGCGGGGAGCCTATGGCGTAGTCGCCGCTGCCCATGACCAGCGGGTAGAAGCCGAGCGAGGAGAAGAGGTACCAGGCCGACTGCTCGCCGTTGTCCTCGTCACCGTGGTAGCCCTGGCCGATCTCGCTGCCGACGTAGAGCCGGGAGAGCACCTCGCGGATCTTCTCCTGCGCCTTCCAGGGCTGACCGGCCGCGTCGTACATGTACGTGACGTGGTGGGCGACCTGGTTGGAGTGGCCGTACTGGCCCATGCGCACGTCCCGCGCCTCGGTCATCTCGTGGATGATCCCGCCGTAGGAGCCGGCGAACTCGGAGGTCGCCGTCTCCGGGGTGGCGAAGTACGTGTCGAGCTTGTCCGCCAGGCCCTTCCGGCCGCCGTACAGGTTGGCCAGGCCCCGGCTGTCCTGCGGGGCGGTGAAGGCGTAGCCCCAGCCGTCGGTCTCCGTGTAGTCGTAGCCCCACACGCGCGGGTCGTACTTCGCGGAGTCGAGGCGCCAGTTGCCCTTGGCGTCCTTGCCCTGGAAGAAGCCCGCCTTCGGGTCGAACAGCTTCACGTAGTCCTGGGCGCGGTTGAGGAAGTACTGCGCCTCGTCCTTGTAGTGCTTCTGGCCCGTCTTCTTGTAGAGGGCCTCGCCCATCTTCGCGATGCCGTAGTCGTTGACGTAGCCCTCCATGGCCCACGACAGGCCCTCGCCGGTGGCCGTGCTGGTGTAGCCGAGGAAGGGCGAGGTGCTCATGCCCTTGCGGCCCACCCCGGAGGACGGGGGCACGACGGTGGCGTTCTTGAGGGCCGCCTCGTACGCCGCCTTGGCGTCCATCGGGACACCCTTGACGTACGCGTCGGCGAAGGCCACGTCCGAGGAGGTGCCGGTCATCAGGTCGGCGTAGCCGGGGGAGGACCAGCGCGAGGTCCAGCCGCCGTCCTTGTACCCCTGCACGAACCCGTCGACCATCTCACCGGCCTGCGAGGGCGTCAGCAGCGAGTACGCGGGCCACGTGGTGCGGTAGGTGTCCCAGAAACCGTTGTTGACGTACACCTTGCCGTCGACGATCTTCGCGCCGGTGTGCGTCGGCGTGTCCTCGGCGGTCATCGCCGAGAACGGGGAGGCGTACCGGTCCTTGCCGCCGACCTTCTCGAAGCCCGAGTTCGGGTACAGGTAGAGCCGGTACATGCTGGAGTACAGCGTGGTCAGCTGGTCCGGCGTGGCGCCCTGGACCTCGACCTTGCCGAGCAGCCGGTCCCACGTGCGCTGGGCGCGTGCCTCGACGGTGTCGAAGGCGGTGCCGTCCGGGATCTCCTGGCGCAGGTTGTCCTTCGCCTGGTCCACGCTGATGAGCGAGGTGGCCAGGCGCAGGGTCACGGCGTGGTCCTTGCCGGTGTCGAAGCGCAGGTAGCCCTTGACCCCGCTGGAGGAGCCGTCCTGGACGGGCTTGTCGAAGACGCCGTAGACGAAGAGCCGGGTGGCGCCGGTGGACAGCCCGGACTTCACGTCCGAGTAGCCGGTGACGACGCCGTGCTCCTTGTCCAGCGTCAGGCCGCCCTGGTCGGTGACGTTGTCGAAGAGGACGCTCGCGTCGTCACCCGGGTAGGTGAAGCGCAGCGCCGCCGCGTGGTCGGTCGGGGCCATCTCGGCCTTCAGGCCGTTCTCGAACCGCACGCCGTAGTAGTAGGGGTGCGCGGTCTCGTTCTCGTGCCGGAAGGGCAGCGCGCGGGCGGTGCGGCCGGTGTCCGGGGTGCCGGACGCCGCCGACGGCATCACCTGGAACGTCTGCCGGTCACCCATCCAGGGGCTCGGCTCGTGGCTCGCGGCGAACGCCTGGACGGTGGGCAGGTTGTCGCTGTTGTTCGCACGTGCGTATTCGTACAGCCAGCTCTGCGAGCCCGCGTTGGTGACCGGGGTCCAGAAGTTGAAGCCGTGCGGCATCGCGGTCGCGGGGAAGTTGTTGCCGCGCGAGAAGCTGCCGCTGGAGTTGGTGCCGCGGGTGGTCAGCGCGTAGTCGGCCAGGTGCGCCTTGGGCCGCTCGGGCGCGGCCCGCTTGATCGACACGTCGTCCAGCCAGCCGCGGAACTTCGCCGGGCCGCTCGGGGAGTCGTAGGCGAGCAGCACGCGGTCGACGGTCTTGCCGGCCGCGACCGACCCGATCCGCGAGACCACGTTGTTCCACTGGTTCACGTACAGCGTCTTGGCCGCGCCCTGCGCCTGCGGGCTCAGCCCGAAGCCGTGCTGGTCGGTGGCGCCCAGCCGGCTCAGGTAGGTGCCGTCGGTGAAGGCGAGGTCGACGGAGACGTTCGTGGCGTCGTAGTCGCGGTCGCCGTCGGCCATCGACGGGAAGAGGCGGTAGGACAGCTGGGTGTCCCGGGTCACCTTCAGGTTCACGTCGAAGATCTTGTTGTACGAGTAGGCGCGGCCCTTGGCGGTGTGCCGGCCGGCGTAGCGCAGCGCCCGCTTGCCCGTGTAACCCGCGCCGGCCTTCGCGGTCGGGGAGCCGCTGGGGCCGCGGTCGACGAGGGAGAGCATGTCCTGGGGGACCGTGCCGCCGTCGTCGCCGGTGGAGAACTGGACATCGGCGAGCTGGAGTATGTTCGAGGCGCCGTTGTTCTTCGTGATCTCCAGCCGGAAGTGCTGGTACTCCGCGGGCGCGGCCAGATCGTACGTCTTCGTCTGGAAACGCTGGGCGAAGGACTCGCCGGAGCGGCTGTCGACGCTCTTCCAGTCCTTGCCGTCGGCGGAGGCCCGGAGCGTCCAGTCCTTCGGGTCACGCTCGCCGTAGTCGTTGGCGGAGGTGAGGGCGTAACGGGTGATCTTCACGGGTTTGTCGAAATCGAACTCCACCCAGCCGGTGGACTCGAAGGTGAGCCACTTGGTGCCCGGCTCGCCGTCGACGAGGTTCTCCTTGACCTCGCCCGACCCGCTGTTCTCCGAGCTGGCCCGGAGGTCGGTGACGTGGTCGTCGACGTTGCCCGGGATGCCGGTGCTGTAGCCGCCGTCCACGCCCGAGGCGCGCTTGCCGCCGCCCGGGGCGGTGTCGACCGTGCTCAGCCAGTCCGGTGCCGGGTCGCCGGACTCGAACGAGGACGCGAACTCCCGGTCGGCCGCCGGGGCCTTGCCGGGCAGGGCGACCGCCGCCCCCTGGGATCCGGCGGCCAAGACGAAGGCGGCCGTGACGACGACCGCCGGACCCCATCTGTGCCGTACTCTGCGCTGCATACGAGGGCACCCTCCCTGGTTCTCCAAAGCGCCGGACAACGTTGTCAAATTCGGCGCAAGCTCCAGTAGGGAGTCAAGTGGCCAGAGATGTCAAGGGTGTTGGGTGCGGCATTCGGGCGTGAAGTCCCGGATATTTCCGTCAAGGGACCCCACAGGGGGTTCATATTTCCGCGAGGTCTCAACTCGGAAAAGACCGACAGTGAACCTTGCGTTCGATCTTGCTCCGTCCGCCTGAAGTGGACTATACCTGTCGGCGTCCGTGAAGCCGTTCGACCGGTCGGCGGCGGACCCGGGGGGAGCCGGAAAGGTGGTTCGACGTGCGAAACGCGTCGGCCTCCTTGTTTTCCCAGCGATCCCGGTGGATGACGCACGAAGTACTTATTGCACGAGCTTGGCCTACCGCGGTGCCGGGGAGGATCCGGTTCACCGCCTGAGTCCTGGAGAAGGCGAGGACTTGCGCATGGGATCCACTTCCGCCGAGAACCACGGGGGCGTCGGCCGCCGTTCCCTGATCAAGAGGTCCGCGGCCCTCGGTCTGGTCTCCGTACCCGCGATGAGCTTCCTGTCCGCGTGCGCCAGCGGCGGCGGCGACGGCCAGGACAAGGCCAAGGCGGGCAAGAAGACGGCCAAGAACCCGCTCGGCGTCAACGACACCGCGCAGATGGAATTCGTCCTGTTCGACGGCGGCTTCGGCTCCGAGTACGCCAAGGACGCCACGCAGATCTACCAGAAGAGCTTCCCGAAGGCGAAGGTCAAGTTCACCACCACCCAGAAGATCCAGTCCACGCTCCAGCCCCGCTTCAACCAGGGCAACCCGCCGGACCTCATCGACAACTCCGGCGCCGAGCAGATGGACATGGGCGTGCTCGTCGGCAAGAACCAGCTCGCCGACCTCACCCCGCTGCTGGACGCCCCCTCCTACGACGACCCGGCGAAGAA
The DNA here is from genome assembly GCF_059731885.1 of Streptomyces sp. Xyl84. Lineage (NCBI taxonomy): Bacteria > Bacillati > Actinomycetota > Actinomycetes > Kitasatosporales > Streptomycetaceae > Streptomyces > Streptomyces sp. Xyl84. The sequence goes on along the minus strand of NZ_AP029182.1, from coordinate 1,650,468 downwards.
GGTCCGCGACACGCTGCGGCCGGGCATCGTGGAGATGGGCCAGTTCGACGGCAAGCCGGTCTGGATCCTCTACTACGCCTACACGGTCTACGGCGTCTGGTACTCGCAGAAGGCCCTGGACTCGCTGGACGAGAAGTACCCCGAGACCTGGGACGAGATGATCAAGGTCTGCCAGAAGGCCCAGAAGAAGGGCATGGCGGGCTGGACCTACGCGGGCAAGTACCCGTACTACCTCCCCTTCTCGCTGTACCCGATGATCGGCAAGGTCGGCGGCCGCGAGGTCCTGGACGCCATCGACAACCTGGAGCCCAACGCCTGGAAGCACCCGGCCGTCAAGGCCTGCTTCGAGGCGTACTACGAGCTGTACAAGCGGGGCTTCATCCTCAAGGGCACCCCCGGTCTGGACCACATCCAGTCGCAGACCGCGTGGGCCAAGGGCAAGGCGCTGTTCATCCCGAACGGCTCCTGGGTGGAGAACGAGTCGGCGAACGTCATCCCCTCGGACTTCAACCTCGCCGTCTCCGCGCCCACCGGCCTCGACAGCTCCGACAAGATGCCCTTCGGCACGATCTGGGCCTCCGGCGGTGAGCCCTTCATCGTCCCGGCCAAGGCCGCGAACACCGAGGGCGGCATGGAGCAGCTGCGCATCATGCTCAGCGAGGCGTCCTCGAAGAACTTCACCGCCAAGGTGAAGTCGCTGACCGCGTACAACGGCGGCACCACCGGCATCGACCTGACCCCGGGTCTGAAGTCGGGCGTGGCCGCGCTGGAGAAGGCCGGCTCCAACGTGCTGAACCCGCGCCTGCAGGACTGGTACGTGCAGCTGCAGAAGGAGAAGATCGGTGTGGCCGGCCTGGGCGAGATGATGGCCGGCCGCGCCACCCCGGCGGAGGCCATCAAGAAGATCCAGGGCTTCGCCGACGAGGCCGCCAAGGACACGTCGATCAAGCACTACAAGCACCAGTGAGGGTCTGTCACCAGGGTCCGCCCGGCGGTCGGTCAGGCCGCCGGACGGGCCCTGGCGGCACCGTCCGCCCTTCAGATCGGGGTCGCTAGCAATGCAGCACGGCAAGTACCGGTTCATCGTGGGGTTCCTGGTGGTACCCCTGGGGCTGTACGCGCTCTTCGTCATCTGGCCGTTCATCCAGTCCATCTACTACTCGTTCACGGACTGGACCGGCCTGAGCCCCGACTTCAAGATGGTCGGTGTCGACAACTACAAGAGGATGTTCGACGACGAGATCTTCTGGAAGTCGCTGCAGCACAGCCTGCTGTTCGCCCTGGTGCTGCCGGTGGTGACGATCGGGCTCGCGCTGTTCTTCTCCTTCATGATCAATGTCGGCGGACGGCGCAGGAAGGGCGGCCCGGCCATCAGCGGGGTCCGCGGCTCCTCCTTCTACAAGATCGTCTACTTCTTCCCGCAGGTGCTGTCGATCGCCATCGTCGCCCTGCTGTTCGCCTTCGCGTACAACCCGGACAGCGGAGCGATCAACTCGCTGCTGCGCGGGATCGGGCTCGGCGGTCTCCAGCCGCTGTGGCTGGGCGACCCGGACCTCGCCCTGTGGTGCGTGATGGCCGTGCTCGTCTGGTCGACCACCGGCTTCTTCGTGGTCCTCTTCTCGGCGGCCATGGCCTCCATCCCGGCGGACCTGTACGAGGCCGCGCTGCTCGACGGCGCGAGCCGCTTCACCACCTTCTTCCGCATCACCCTGCCGCTGCTGTGGGACACCGTGCAGTCCGGCTGGGTCTACATGGGCATCCTCGCGCTCGGCGCCGAGTCGTTCGCGGTCGTACAGATCATGACGACCGGTCCCGGCGGCCCCGACTACTCGACCACCGTCATGGTCCTGTACGTGTACCAGAAGGCGTTCCGTGACGGTCAGGCCGCCTACGCCACCACGATCGGCGTCGCCCTGCTGGTCGTCACGCTGCTCTTCTCGGCCGTCGTGATGAAACTGGGCCGGCGCGAGCGGCTGGAGTTCTGATCATGGAAACCACCAAGACCCCCGCCCCCGTACCGGCCGAGCCCGGCGTCGCGGTCGGCAAGACCGGCGCCCCGCGGGAGAAGGCGCCCCGGCAGAAGAGGGAGGGCGGTGTCCTCAACGTCTTCTCGCACGGGGTCCTGATCATCTGGGCGATCATGGTCGTCCTGCCGCTGGTGTGGGCGGTGATGACGTCCTTCAAGTCCGACGGCGCCATCTTCAGCTCGCCCTGGGCGCTGCCCGACACACTGCACTTCGGCAACTGGTCGCGGGCGTGGAACGACGCGCACATGAGCGACTACTTCCTGAACACGGTCCTGGTGGTCGGGGGATCGCTCGTCGGCACCCTGGTCCTCGGCTCGATGGCGGCCTACGTACTGGCCCGCTTCGAGTTCCCGGGCAACCGGTTCATCTACTACCTGTTCATCGCCGGAATGAGTTTTCCGGTCATTCTCGCGCTGGTGCCGTTGTTCTATGTCGTGAACAACATGGGGCTGCTGAACACCATCCACGGGCTGATCCTGGTCTACATCGCCTACTCGCTGCCTTTCACGGTGTTCTTCCTGACGGCGTTCTTCCGCTCACTGCCGAGTTCGGTGGCGGAAGCCGCATTCGTGGACGGCGCCTCGCACACCCGGACCTTCTTCCAGATCATGCTGCCGATGGCGAAGCCCGGTCTGATCAGCGTCGGGATCTTCAATTTCCTGGGGCAGTGGAACCAGTACATCCTGCCGACCGTGCTGAACACCGATCCGGACAAGCGCGTGCTCACCCAGGGCCTGGTCCAGCTGGCCGTCAGCCAGGGGTACAAGGGTGACTGGTCCGGCCTCTTCGCCGGTCTGGTGATGGCGATGCTGCCGGTCCTGGCGGCGTACATCATCTTCCAGCGCCAGGTGGTGCAGGGCCTGACGGCAGGCGCCCTGAAATAGCCTGCCGGGGCTCCCGGCCCCTGCGCCCCCGCCGCCTCCCGAGCCGTCCCCGGCCCGCCGGGGGCGGCTTCGGCGTGCCCGGACACACCCCCGGGCCCTGTCCCGTGCATGCCACCGCGGCTCCCCGCGGTGGTTCGTGTACCCGGAAACGGTTCAACCTCTTGACGGGAGGCAACCCGAACGGCTCATCTTAGAGTTCACTTGTTGGACATGGACGGGGCCTCGCCGGAGCGGCCCCGCGCGCAGGAGGTCGTCGTGGAGACTCCAGGGTCGCAGTCGTCGCTGCACCGAGCCAACCTGGAGCGGGTCGTACGTGCCGTGCGTCTTGCCGGATCCCTCACCCAGGCGGAGATCGCGCGGACCACGGGTCTGTCCGCGGCGACGGTCTCCAACATCGTGCGGGAGCTGAAGGACGGCGGAACGGTCCAGGTCACACCCACGTCCGCGGGTGGCCGCCGGGCGCGCAGCGTCTCCCTGAGCGGGGACGCCGGGATCGTGATCGGCGTCGACTTCGGGCACACCCATTTGCGGGTCGCGATCGGGAACCTCGCCCACCAGGTGCTCGCGGAGGAGTCCGAGCCGCTGGACGTGGACGCCTCCGCCGGCGAGGGCTTCGACCGGGCGGAGGAGCTGGTCAACCGGCTGATCGCGGCCACCGGGGTGGACCGGGCGAAGATCGCCGGGGTGGGCCTCGGCGTGCCCGGACCGATCGACGTGGAATCCGGCACGCTCGGCTCCACGGCGATCCTGCCGGGCTGGGGCGGCATCAAGCCCGCTGAGGAGCTGCGGGGGCGCCTCGGCGTGCCGGTGCACGTGGACAACGACGCCAACCTCGGCGCCCTGGGCGAGCTGGTCTGGGGGAGCGGGCGCGGGGTGCGCGACCTCGCGTACATCAAGATCGCCAGCGGTGTGGGCGCCGGTCTCGTGATCGACGGGAAGATCTACCGCGGGCCCGGCGGCACGGCCGGCGAGATCGGGCACATCACCCTCGACGAGTCCGGCCCGGTCTGCCGCTGCGGCAACCGGGGCTGCCTGGAGACCTTCGCCTCCGCGCGCTACGTCCTGCCCCTGCTCCAGCCCAGTCACGGCACCGAGCTGACCATGGAGGGCGTCGTCCGGCTGGCACGCGAGGGGGACCCGGGATGCCGCCGGGTGATCGCCGACGTGGGCCGGCACATCGGCAGCGGGGTCGCCAATCTCTGCAACCTGCTCAACCCGAGCCGGGTGGTCCTCGGCGGTGATCTCGCCGAGGCGGGGGAGCTGGTCCTCGGGCCCATCCGGGAGTCGGTGGGCCGCTACGCCATCCCCAGCGCCGCGCGCCAACTGTCCGTGCTGCCCGGGGCACTTGGCGGCCGGGCGGAGGTGCTCGGGGCGCTCGCCCTGGCGCTCAGCGAGATGGGGGATTCCACCCTTTTGGACGGGACCCTGGCGGCGGCGGCCCCTGTCTTCACTTAGAGAACGTATGGCACCGTTGCCATCTCGTTAAGGATTTACTTCTTGACGTCGCACGCGTGGCCGAGTTGACTTCCAGCCACCTCGGCCGCAACGACGCGGCCTCGTCAGGGAGGTTTGAGGAAGTGAACACGCGTATGCGTCGTGCGGCCTTCGCCGTTGCCGCTGGTGCCATGGCCGTCTCGCTCGCCGCCTGTGGCAGTGCCAAGGAGTCCAAGGACAGCGACTCCTCCAAGTCGTCCGCCCCGGCCGCCAAGAAGGGCGACGACATCAAGGTCGGTCTGCTGCTGCCGGAGAACAAGACCGCGCGCTACGAGCAGTTCGACAAGCCCTTGATCGAGAAGAAGATCAAGGAGCTGACGAACAACAAGGGCAAGGTCTTCTACAACAACGCCCAGCAGAACGCGAACCTGCAGAGCCAGCAGGTCGACACGATGATCACCAACAAGGTGGACGTGCTCATCGTGGACGCGGTGGACGCCAAGGCCATCAAGAACTCCATCCAGAAGGCCAAGGACCAGGGCATCAAGGTCGTCGCCTACGACCGCCTGGCCGAGGGCCCGATCGACGCCTTCACCACCTTCGACAACGAAGAGGTCGGCAAGGCGCAGGGCGAGGCGCTGCTGAAGGCCCTGGGCAGCAAGGCCACCAAGGCGAGCAAGATCGTCATGATCAACGGCTCGGTGACCGACCCGAACGCCGCCCAGTTCAAGAAGGGCGCCCACGCCGCCCTCGACGGCAAGGTGACCATCGCCAAGGAGTACGACACCAAGGAGTGGGCGCCGGACAACGCCAACTCCGAGATGGAGGCGGCGATCTCCGCGGTCGGCGCCAAGAACATCGCGGGCGTCTACTCCGCCAACGACGGCATGGCCGGCGGTGCCATCACCGCCCTCAAGGCCGCGGGCGTCAACGTCCCGGTCACCGGCCAGGACGCCGAACTCGCCGGTGTGCAGCGCATCCTCGCGGGCGACCAGTACATGAGCATCTTCAAGTCCTACCCGACGGAGGCGAACGTCGCCGCCGAGATGGCGGTCGCCCTCGCCAAGGGCACCGGCCTGGACTCGATCGCCAAGACCAAGGTGGACAGCGACAGCGCCAAGGGCGTCCCGGCGCTGCTGGTCCCGGTCGTCTCGCTGACCAAGGACAACGTCAACGAGACGGTCATCAAGGAGGGCTTCTACACCGCCGCCCAGATCTGCACCGGCAAGTACAAGGCCGACTGCGACAAGTACGGCGTCAAGTAAGCGGTCCGGCCGGGCCCGCGCACCGCGGTCCGGCCCCCTCCGCGCACGAGCGGCCGCCCCGGTCCGCGTACGGCACCTCGCCCGAGGCCGCCGGCACGGGACCCCGGCCGCCCCACGGCTCCGCCGGCGCCCCGCGCACCATTCAGCCCCGCAAGCTCGGTGCGGGGCGCCGGACGGAACATCCCCCCAAACTTCTGCACAACCTCCCGCCGGGTCAGGCGGCGAAGGAGATGGTTCACGTGTCCGCTACGCCCGTGCTGGCGTTGCGCGGGGTCTCCAAGCGGTTCGGTGCCGTTCAGGCGCTCACCGACGTAGAGCTTGAGGTCCACGCCGGTGAGGTGGTCGCCCTGGTGGGCGACAACGGCGCCGGAAAATCCACGCTGGTCAAGACGATCGCCGGCGTGCACCCCATCGATGAGGGCGCCATCGAGTGGGACGGCAAGCGCGTCCAGATCAGCAAGCCGCACGACGCCCAGAGCCTCGGCATCGCGACCGTCTACCAGGACCTCGCGCTGTGCGACAACATCGACGTCGTCGGCAACCTCTACCTGGGCCGCGAACTCAAGCGGTTCGGCGTGCTCGACGAGGTCGAGATGGAGCGCCGCTCCCAGGAGCTGCTGCGCACCCTGTCGATCCGCATCCCGAGCGTGCGCATCCCGATCGCCTCGCTCTCCGGCGGCCAGCGCCAGGTCGTGGCCATCGCCCGGTCCATGCTCGGCGAGCCCAAGCTGGTCATCCTGGACGAGCCCACCGCCGCCCTCGGTGTCGAGCAGACCGCCCAGGTGCTCGACCTCGTCGAGCGGCTGCGCGAGCGCGGCCACGCCGTCATCCTCATCAGCCACAACATGGCCGACGTGAAGGCCGTGGCGGACAAGGTCGCCGTCCTGCGTCTGGGCCGCAACAACGGCGTCTTCGAGGTCAAGACGACCTCGCAGGAGGAGATCATCTCCGCCATCACCGGCGCCACCGACAACGCCGTGACCCGCCGTGCGGCGCGCGCGAACGGGGAGGTATCCCAGTGAGCATCGACAAGACCTCCGCCACCGCGCAGGACGAGCAGGCCGTCGAGAACCCCGAGGCCGCGGCCGCCGCGGTGACCGCGGTCGACCCGCGCCTGCTGGTGCGCGAGCAGGGCCTCGCGGGCTACCTCGGCGAGTTCAAGCGGAAGATGAAGGCCGGTGAACTGGGCTCGCTCCCGGTCATCCTCGGCCTGATCATCATCTGCGTCGTCTTCCAGAGCCTCAACTCGCAGTTCCTGTCCGCGCAGAACCTGAGCGACATCACCGTCACCATGGTCGGCACGGGCATGATCTCCGTGGGCATCGTCTTCGTGCTGCTGCTCGGCGAGATCGACCTGTCCGTCGGCTCCGTCAGCGGCGCCGGCAGCGCCCTGGCCGCCGTCCTCGCCGTCAACCAGGGCTGGCCCGAGTGGGCCGCGGTGCTCATCGCCGTCGCCGCCGGCGCGGCCATCGGCGCCCTGCACGGCTTCTTCTTCGCGGTGCTCGGCGCGCCCGCGTTCGCCGTCACCCTGGCCGGCCTGCTGTTCTGGCTCGGCTTCATGCTCAAGATCCTGGGCGAGAACGGCACCATCAACCTCGACAGCGACGGCCTGATCGGCAAGCTGACCACGTACTTCTTCTCGGACGTGGCCGCCGCCTACGGGCTCGCGCTCATCGTGGTCGTGGTGTTCTTCGTCACCTCCTTCCTGGGCAACCGGCGCCGCGAGGCCGCGGGCATCCCGTCCCGGCCGATGAGCGACACCGTGCTGCGGACCGTGCTGCTCGCCGTGATCTCCTTCGCCGCGGCCTTCATGTACAACCAGTACAAGGGCCTGCCGCTGGCCACGGTGGTCTTCCTGGTGTTCCTCATCGGCACCGACTTCCTGCTGCGCCGCACCGCCTACGGCCGGAAGGTCTTCGCGCTCGGCGGCAGCGTCGAGGCGTCCCGCCGCGCGGGCATCAACGTCACCGCGATCCGGATCTCGGTCTTCGCGATCTCCGGCGGTTTCGCGGCGGTCGGCGGCCTGTTCCTGGCCTCCAAGATCGCCTCGGCCAACCAGAGCGCCGGCACCGGTGACCTGCTGATGAACGCCATCGCGGCGGCCGTCATCGGCGGCACGTCCCTCTTCGGCGGCCGCGGCCGCACCTGGAACGCGCTGCTCGGTGTGCTGGTCATCGTCTCGATCCAGTACGGCCTCCAGCTGGAGTCCATCGCCGAGCCGGTCAAGTACATGATCACCGCGGCGGTCCTGCTGGCCACGGTCGTCATCGACTCGGTCACCCGCAAGACCCAGAAGACGGCCGGACGCGCCTGACCGCGCCCGACCCGAACACCTGTGCCCGGCACCGACGCGGTGCCGGGCACAGCCGTGAAGGGAAGCCTCACCCGGCCGGGCCATGGAAGGGCCCCCGCCGGGGTACAGCCGTTCGCGTGACCTACGACCCACCGCCCGGCCACGGGGCGCCCAGGCGGAACATTAGACTCGACAAGCCCGGCAACAGCTCGATCAGCTCTACTGCAAGGAGGCACGGGTGCCGCTGCTGACCCGCATCAGGGGACCGCGCGATCTGGACCGGCTCAGCATGGAGGAGCTGGACCAGCTGGCGCAGGAGATCCGGACCTTCCTGGTCGACGCCGTGTCCAAGACCGGCGGGCACCTCGGCCCCAACCTCGGTGTGGTGGAGCTGACCATCGCCCTGCACCGGGTCTTCCACTCGCCCAAGGACAAGGTGCTGTGGGACACCGGCCACCAGTCCTACGTGCACAAGCTGCTCACCGGCCGCCAGGACTTCTCGAAGCTGAAGATGAAGGGCGGCCTGTCCGGCTACCCCTCGCAGGCCGAGTCCGAGCACGACGTCATCGAGAACAGCCACGCCTCCACCGTCCTCGGCTGGGCCGACGGCATCGCCAAGGGCAACCAGATCCTGGGGCGCGACGCCCACGTCGCCGCCGTCATCGGCGACGGCGCGCTGACCGGCGGCATGGCCTGGGAGGCGCTCAACAACATCGCCGCCGCCAAGGACCGCCCGCTCGTCATCGTCGTCAACGACAACGAGCGCTCCTACGCGCCCACCATCGGCGGCCTCGCCAACCACCTCGCCACCCTGCGCACCACCGACGGCTACGAGCGCTTCCTCGCCCGCACCCGCGAGGTCCTGGAGCGCACCCCGGTCGTCGGCAGGCCGCTGTACGAGACGCTGCACGGCGCGAAGAAGGGCCTGAAGGACTTCATCGCCCCGCAGGGCATGTTCGAGGACCTGGGCCTGAAGTACGTCGGCCCGATCGACGGCCACGACATCGAGGCCCTGGAGTCCGCGCTCACCCGCGCCAAGCGCTTCGGCGGCCCGGTCATCGTGCACTGCCTCACCGAGAAGGGCCGCGGCTACCAGCCCGCGCTCCAGGACGAGGCCGACCGCTTCCACGCCGTCGGCAAGATCCACCCGGACACCGGGCTGCCGATCTCCGCCTCCGGCGCCGACTGGACCTCCGTCTTCGGCGAGGAGATGGTCAAGCTCGGCAAGGAGCGGGAGGACATCGTCGCCATCACCGCGGCCATGCTCCAGCCGGTCGGCCTGGACAAGTTCGCCAAGGCCTTCCCCGACCGCGTCTACGACGTCGGCATCGCCGAGCAGCACGGCGCCGTCTCCGCGGCCGGCCTCGCCCACGCGGGCGTCCACCCGGTCTTCGCCGTGTACGCCACCTTCCTCAACCGTGCCTTCGACCAGGTGCTGATGGACGTGGCGCTGCACAAGTGCGGAGTCAGCTTTGTCCTGGACCGGGCCGGTGTCACCGGCACCGACGGCGCCTCCCACAACGGCATGTGGGACATGTCCATCCTCCAGGTCGTCCCCGGCCTGCGGCTGGCCGCCCCGCGCGACGCCGACCAGGTCCGCGCCCAGCTGCGCGAGGCCGTCGAGGTCGACGACGCGCCCACCGTGGTCCGTTTCTCCAAGGGCGCCGTGGGCCCCGCCGTGCCCGCGGTCGGCCGCGTCGGCGGCATGGACGTGCTGCGCGAGCCCGGCACCGACACCCCGGACGTGCTCCTCGTCTCCGTCGGCGCGCTCGCCCCGATGTGCCTGGAGATCGCGGCCCTCCTGGACCGGCAGGGCATCTCCACCACCGTCGTCGACCCGCGCTGGGTCAAGCCCGTCGACGAGGCCATGGCCCCGCTGGCCGAACGCCACCGCGTGGTCGTCACCGTCGAGGACAACTCCCGCGTCGGCGGTGTCGGCTCCGCCGTCGCCCAGGCCCTGCGCGACGCCGGCGTCGACGTGCCGCTGCGCGACTTCGGCATCCCGCCGCGCTTCCTCGACCACGCCTCGCGCGCCGAGGTCATGGCGGAGATCGGCCTGACCGCACCCGACATCGCCCGTCAGGTCACCGGCCTCGTCTCCGAGCTGGACGGCCGCTTCTCCCGTACGGCCACCGAGGTGGACTCGGCGGTGCAGCCCGCCCGCGACTGAGTCCGCCGCGCCCCCGCACACCGCAAAAGGACCGGTTCGGCCCCCTTCCACGGGTGGCGGAACCGGTCCTTCTGCGTGAACCTGCCAGTGCCGGGGCATACGCATCCCCAGCCCTCTCGATCATGTCGAGCCAGGTCGAGGCGACAAGCGTGGGAGGTAGGCCCGTGACCAGTTCGCTGTTCAGGACGAAGAACGTCGAGCAGTCGATCCAGGACACCGAGGAACCCGAGCACGCGCTGCGCAAGTCCCTGTCCGCCCTCGACCTGACCGTCTTCGGCGTCGGCGTCATCATCGGCACCGGCATCTTCGTCCTCACCGGCACGGCCGCCAGGAACACCGCGGGGCCCGCCGTGGCGCTCTCCTTCGTCGTCGCCGGGGCGGTCTGCGCGCTCGCCGCGCTCTGCTACGCCGAGTTCGCCTCCGCGGTGCCGGTCGCCGGATCGGCGTACACCTTCTCCTACGCCTCGCTCGGCGAGTTCCCCGCCTGGATCATCGGCTGGGACCTGGTTCTGGAACTCGCGCTCGGCACGGCGGTGGTGTCCGTCGGCTGGTCCGGCTACATCCACTCGCTGCTCGACAACGCGGGCTGGCACCTGCCCGCCTACCTCGGCGGCCGGGACGGCGCCTCCGGGTTCGGCTTCGACATCCTGGCCGCCGCGCTGGTCCTGGTCCTCACCGCCATCCTCGTCGTCGGCATGAAGCTCTCCGCGCGGGTCACCACGGTGGTCGTCGCCGTCAAGGTGGCCGTCGTGCTCGTGGTGATCATCGCGGGCGCGTTCTTCATCAAGGGCGCCAACTACCACCCGTTCGTCCCCGCGCCGCAGCCGGTGCCCGCCGGCAGCAGCCTCAAGGCCCCGCTCATCCAGCTGATGATCGGCTGGGCGCCCTCGAACTTCGGCGTCATGGGCGTCTTCACCGCCGCCTCCGTCGTCTTCTTCGCCTTCATCGGCTTCGACGTGGTCGCCACCGCCGCCGAGGAGACCCGCAACCCGCAGCGCGACGTGCCGCGCGGCATCCTCGGTTCGCTGATCATCTGCACCGCGCTGTACGTCGGCGTGTCCATCGTGGTGACCGGTATGCAGAAGTACAGCCTGCTGTCGGTGGACGCGCCGCTCGCCGACGCGTTCAAGTCCACCGGGCACCCCTGGTTCGCCGGTCTGATCAGCTTCGGCGCCGCGATCGGCCTGACCACGGTGTGCATGATCCTGCTCCTGGGCCAGGCCCGGGTGTTCTTCGCGATGAGCCGCGACGGCCTGCTGCCCCGCTTCTTCTCGCACACCCACCCGCGCTTCCGCACCCCCTACCGTCCGACGATCCTGCTCGGCGTCGTCATCGCCGTCGTGGCGGGCTTCACCAGCCTGAGCGTCCTGGCCGAGCTGGTGAACATCGGCACGCTCTTCGCCTTCGTCGTCGTCGCGATCAGCGTGATCATCCTGCGCAACACCCGCCCGGACCTGCCCCGGTCCTTCCGCACCCCCTGGGTGCCGGTCGTCCCGGTCGTCTCGGTCTGCGCCTCCCTGTGGCTGATGCTCAACCTGCCCGCCGAGACCTGGGTGCGGTTCGCCATCTGGATGGCGATCGGTTTCGTCGTCTACTTCCTCTACGGCCGCTCCCACAGCCGCCTCGCCGCGCGGACCCGCGCGGCGGCGGAGCAGCCCTCGGGCGAGGGCGGGCGGGCCTAGGCCCGGCCCGGCGGACCAGGCCGCGGGGAACCCGCGGCGCCTGTTCGGCGCAGGTCGCGTCCGGAGCACGATCCGCCGGGCAGGTCCCAGGGGTCTCCCGTCCAAGGCCGGGGCACCCTTCCGGGTCAGTCGCGTACCGCCCGCGGCCCGGTGACCCGGGCGCCCAGCTCCCCGACCCGGCGGCGCAGCTCCCGGTCCGCCGTCACCACCAGCACGGGCCGGTCTCCGGCCGCCTCGACCAGTCCGACGACCAGGTCGTCGCCGCTGCCGGGCGCCGCCTCGACCCGTACTCCCGGAACGGACGTCACGCCCCGGGCGGCGCCCTCGACGACCAGGACGATCTCCACCGGTCCCGGGTATCCGGCGAGCCCCTGCTCCGCGTACGCCACCAGGCGGTCCCGCAGCCGTTCGGCGGCCCCGCGCCGGTCGCGCCACCAGCCGTCGGGCACCGACCCGACGACGTTGGCGCCGTCCACGACCAGCAGCGCCGGCGCGCCGCTCCCGCTCCGCGCCCTCTCCTCGTTCCGGTCCGGCATGTCCTCGCTCCCGTGCGGCTCCACGGCCCCAGCCTGCCACGGTCCCGGCGGCCGGACGTCCGGCCCCCGCCCGCGCCGCACCGGGCGTCGACGCCGCCCGCCCCGGCCACTTTGCCCGCGGCCCGCCCAGGACCCCCGCGGGGCGCCTGCGTCCATCCGGCCGCCATACGACGTTCACCGCACGCTCGCCTATGATGGGCCAGCTCGGCCGCCCGTACACAGGTTCGGGGCAGGCGGATCAGCCGCGCCGAGGTCACGTCAGGGAAGGGGCCAGGTCACCTCATGCGGACCAGATCCGGGCGCGACGCCGCCCGCGGCGGAGCCGACGCGGCTGCGGGGCGCGCGAGCGGCGAGCGGCACACCGCCCGGCACACCGTCGGCGGACGCCGGCTCGTGCTGGGCAAGGACGGCAGACTCACGGCGTACGCCCGCACGGACGACGGGCTGCTGCGCTGGACCGAGCTGCGGCCGGGCGGACCGCAGTGGACGGGCCCGGAGTTCTTCCCGGTGGCGGACCTCACCGACCTGACGGTCGTTCAGGGCGCCGACCGTTACGTGCACTTCCTGGGGCGGCGCGAGGTGCGCCGCTCGGACGGACCGCCGGCCGTCGACATCGTCCACGCGATCCAGTACCAGACCGGCCGTCCGGTCACCGAGTGGCGGTCGCTGGGCAACGCTCACCAGGACCGGGAGAAGGGCGCCCGTTTCGGCGCGCCCGCGGGCGCGGTCAGCGGGTCGGGCCGGGTGTACGTCTTCGCGCGCAACGCCGGCGGTGGCGTCATGCTGCGCCGCGAGGCTCCCACCGGGAAGTGGGAGGGCTGGCAGGACCTCAAGGGCAGTCAGGTGCGGGACGGGATGGCCGCGGTCGTCCACGACTCGGGCCGTATCGAACTCTTCGCCGCCGGCGAGGGCATCGCGATGCGCTGGCAGCAGGAGGCCCCCGACGGGGAGTTCCGGCGCGAGCCGAACGTCCCGCTGCGGGTGGCGCCGGGCACGGCGGCGGCGCTGCCGACCGGGCCGGAACGCGTCACGTACTACTGGGCCGACCCCGATCAGGGCGGTCTGGTCGCGCACCGGCCCGGGCAGTGGGTGATCCCGATCGGCGGCGCCCCAGACGGTGAGCCGGTGAGCGCGCTGCGCGCGGAACTGGACGGCTACGACTGCACGGTGCTGGCCCACCGCGACCTCGACTGGCAGGTCTCCTTCGCCGTGTGCGGCACGGAGAACGAGCAGGCCGGCGTGTGGTGGACACCGACCGGTGAACGCGCCCTGGGCGCACCGGCGCTGGCGCTGGACGGGCACGGGCGCGTGGTGGTCGCGGTGATCGACCCGGACGGCAGGCTCAGGGTGGCCCGCCAGGCCGACGCCCCGGGGCTGTCGCTGGGTGCGTGGGTCCGCGTCTGACGCCACGGGCACGGCCGCCGGCCGGGTCTCGCCGGCGCCCGGGCAACGGCCGGGCGTCCGTACGACGCCGGGCACGCGGACAAATGCCGGGCACCTGTACGGAGTCCGGTAGGCGTACAACGCCAAGCACCCGAGCAGCGCCGGGAACGCGTACAGACGCCCGGCACGCCTACCAACGCCGGGCACCCGTACAACGCCGGTCACGCGGACAAACGCCCGGCGCCCCTGCAACGGCCGCGCACCCGGGCAACGGCCGGGCGACGGCGGGGGCATCGCACGGGCCATGCTCCCGCCGCCGCCCCGGCCGTTGTCCGTCAGGGTGAGTCCGCCAACGCGGCCCGCTACATCAGCCGCGACGAACTGTGCTACTCCCTGCGCGCCCTGGAACAGAACGCCCCCTGGGTCCGCCACGTCTACCTCGTCACCGACCGCCAGCGCCCGGCCTGGCTCACCGGCAGCCACCCGCGGCTCACCGTCGTCGACCACAGCGAGATCTTCGACGACCCGGCCGCGCTGCCCACCTTCAACTCGCACGCCATCGAGAGCCGCCTGCACCACATCGACGGCCTGGCCGAGCACTTCCTGTACTTCAACGACGACATGTTCCTCGGGCGGCCCGTCACCCCGCAGGACTTCTTCCTCTCCAACGGCATGACCCGCACCTTCTTCTCGCCCTCCCAGGTGCCCCGCTGGGACCTCACCCCCGGCGACCGCCCCGTCGACGCGGCCGGCAAGAACAACCGGCGGCTGCTGATGGAACGCTTCGGCACCGCCCTGGTGCAGAAACTGCGCCACGCCCCCTACGCCCTGCGCCGCAGCGTGCTCCAGGAGATCGAGCAGGAGTACGCCGAGGAGCACCTGCGCACCACCTACAGCCGGTTCCGCAGCGCCACCGACATCTCCATCCCGTCCTCGCTGTACCACTACTACGCGTACCTGACCGGACGGGCCGTGCCCTCTCAGATCGCCTTCGCCTACCTCGCCCTCGCCCGGCCCGAGATCCAGCGCAGGCTCGGCATCCTGCTGGCCCGCCGCGACCGGCAGGCGTTCTGCATCAACGACACCCTCTCCGACGGGCACGACACCGTCCGCCAGACCGCCGTGCTCAGCGCGTTCCTGCGGGCCTACTACCCCGTGCCGAGTCCCTTCGAGCGCAAGGAGCGCGAGGTCCGGTGAAGATCTCCTTCCTGATCAACAACATCTACGGCATCGGCGGCACCAACCGCACCGTCATCAACCTCGCCGAGGCGCTCTCCGTCCACCACGACGTCGAGATCGTCTCCGTCTTCCGGCGCGCCACCGCCACCAAGTTCGAGATCTCCCCGCGCATCACCGTCCGCGCGCTGGTGGACCTCAGACCCGGCGGCGCCGACCGCGGCGCTGCGGGCAGCGACCAGCCCAGCGAGGTGGTGCCGCGCCAGGAGGAGTTCTACGCCCAGTACAGCAAGTTCACCGACGCACGGATCATCCGCGAACTGGAGAAGACCTCCGCGGACGTCGTCGTCGGCACCCGCCCGAGCCTCAACCTCTTCGTCGCCGCACACACCCGCGACGGAGCGCTGCGCGTCGCCCAGGAACACATGACGCACCTCGCCATCCCCCCGGCGGTACGCGCCGAGATGGCCCGCGTCTACCCGCGCCTGGACGCCATCACCACCGTCACCGAGGCCGACGCCCGCTCCTTCCAGGAGAACACCCCGATCCCCGGCATCCCGGTGACCGGCATCCCCAACAGCGTCCCCGAACCTGCCGTCACCCCCTCCGACGGCACCCGGAAGATCGTCGTCAGCGCCGGCCGCATGCACCACATCAAGCGCTACGACCTGCTGATCCGCGCCTTCGCCGCCGGCTTCCCCGCCACCCTGCCCGTGGTGTTCGCCGGGGACCTCAACCTGCCGCCCGGCGCACCCGCCCTGTCGCTGCTGCGGGCCCGGTTCGCCGAGGCCGGCGGGGACCGGCCCACGGCAGGCGGCCGGAAGATCGACTACGTCTTCGCGGACCGCCGCCACTTCACCGCCGCCGGCGGGACGGCGCACGGCGGCCCGGAGTCCGACCAGGCGCTGCTGGAGGGCGAGTTCACCCGCCGGGGCCGTACCTGACGACGGAGAGCCCCCGCCGTGGCGGGGGCCCTCCTCACACGCCTTCGCGTCTCACGCCGGGACCGACGCCACGCCCGGCGCCAGGAACCGCTTGCCGTTGACGCGCTCGCTGACACCCTCACGGTCCAGGTACGGCGTGACGCCGCCCAGGTGGAAGGGCCAGCCCGCGCCGGTGATCAGGCACAGGTCGACGTCCTGGGCCTCGGCGACGACGCCCTCCTCCAGCATGAGCCCGATCTCCTGCGCGACCGCGTCCAGCACCCGCTCCCGGACCTGCTCCTCGGTCAGCACCACGTCGCCCTGCTTGAGCAGCGCGGCGACCTCCGGGTCCAGCTCCGGCTTGCCGCTGTCGTAGACGTAGAAGCCGCGCTTGCCGGCCTCGACGACCGCCTTGAGGTTCGGGGAGACCGTGAAGCGGTCCGGGAACGCCCTGTTGAGCGTCTCCGACACGTGCAGCCCGATCGCCGGGCCGACCAGCTCCAGCAGGACCAGCGGGGACATCGGCAGACCCAGCGGCTCGACCGCCTTCTCGGCGACCTCGACGGGCGTGCCCTCGTCGATGACGTTCTGGATCTCGCCCATGAAGCGGGTCAGGATGCGGTTCACGACGAACGCCGGGGCGTCCTTGACGAGGACCGCGGTCTTCTTCAGCTTCCTGGCCACCGCGAACGCGGTCGCCAGCGACGCGTCGTCCGTCCGCTCGCCGCGGACGATCTCCAGCAGCGGCAGGACCGCGACCGGGTTGAAGAAGTGGAAGCCGACGACCCGCTCCGGGTGCTTCAGCTTCGACGCCATCTCCGACACCGACAGGGAGGAGGTGTTGGTGGCGAGGATCGCGTGCGCCGGGGCGACCGCCTCCACCTCCGCGAACACCTGCTGCTTGACGCCCATCTCCTCGAACACGGCCTCGATGACGAAGTCCGCGTCCGCGAAGCCCTCGGCCTTGTCCAGGACGCCGGTGACCAGCGCCTTGAGGCGGTTGGCCTTGTCCTGGTTGATCCGGCCCTTGCCCAGCAGCTTCTCGATCTCGGCGTGGACGTAGCCCACGCCCTTGTCGATGCGCTCCTGGTCGATGTCCGTGAGGACGACGGGCACCTCGAGGCGGCGCAGGAACAGCAGGGCGAGCTGCGAGGCCATCAGACCCGCGCCGACCACGCCGACCTTGGTGACCGGGCGGGCCAGGCTCTTGTCCGGCGCGCCGGCGGGGCGCTTGCCGCGCTTCTGCACCAGGTTGAACGAGTAGATCCCGGCGCGCAGTTCGCCGCCCATGATCAGGTCCGCGAGGGCCTGGTCCTCGGCGTCGTAACCCGCCTGGAGGTCGCCGTCCTTGGCGGCGGCGATGATGTCCAGGGCGCGGTAGGCGGCCGGGGCCGCGCCGTGCACCTTGGAGTCGGCGATGAACCGGCCGCGCGCGACGGCCTGGTCCCAGCCCTCGCCGCGGTCGACCGCCGGACGCTCCACCGCGATCTCGCCCTTGAGGACGGACGCCGTCCAGATCAGCGACTGCTCCAGGAAGTCCGCGCCCTCGAACAGCGCGTCCGCGATGCCGAGTTCGTAGACCTGCTTGCCCTTGAGCTGCCGGTTCTGGTTGAGCGAGTTCTCGATGATGACCGTCACGGCGTTGTCCGCGCCGATCAGGTTCGGCAGCAGCGTGCAGCCGCCCCAGCCGGGGACCAGGCCGAGGAAGACCTCGGGCAGCGAGAACGCCGGGAGGGCCGCGGACACCGTGCGGTAGGTGCAGTGCAGGCCGACCTCGACGCCGCCGCCCATCGCCGCGCCGTTGTAGTACGCGAAGGTGGGCACGGCGAGCTTCGCGAGCCGCTTGAAGACCTCGTGGCCGCCCTTGCCGATGGCCAGCGCGTGGTCGTGCTGCTTGAGCAGCTCGACGCCCTTGAGGTCCGCGCCGACCGCGAAGATGAACGGCTTGCCGGTGACGCCGACGCCGACGATCGCGCCGTCCGCGGCCTCCTTCTCGACCTGGTCGATCGCGGTGTTCAGGTTCGCGAGCGAGGCCGGCCCGAAGGTGGTCGGCTTGGTGTGGTCCAGGCCGTTGTCCAGGGTGATGAGCGCGAAGCGCCCGGCGCCCAGCGGCAGGTCGAAGTGGCGCACGTGCGCCTGCGTGACGACCTCGTCCGGGAACAGCTCGGCCGCGCCCTTCAGGAGTTCAGCGGTGGTGCTCACTTGTCGCCTCCGTCGAAGTGCGGGTTCTCCCAGATGACCGTCGCGCCCATGCCGAAGCCGACGCACATGGTGGTCAGGCCGTAGCGGACGTGCGGCTGCTCCTCGAACTGGCGGGCCAGCTGCGTCATCAGCCGGACGCCGGAGGAGGCCAGCGGGTGGCCGAAGGCGATGGCGCCGCCGTACTGGTTGACGCGCTCGTCGTCGTCCGCGATGCCGTAGTGGTCGAGGAAGGCCAGCACCTGGACGGCGAAGGCCTCGTTGATCTCGAACAGGCCGATGTCGGAGATGGACAGCCCGGCCTTGGCCAGCGCCTTCTCCGTCGCCGGGATCGGGCCGTAGCCCATGACCTCGGGCTCCACGCCCGCGAAGGCGTAGGAGACCAGGCGCATCTTGACCGGCAGGCCGTTCTCGCGGGCGAACTCCTCGCTGGCGATCACGGAGGCGGTGGCGCCGTCGTTCAGACCGGCCGCGTTGCCCGCGGTGACCCGGCCGTGCACCCGGAACGGCGTCTTGAGGCCGGCCAGGTTCTCCAGGGTGGTGCCCGGGCGCATCGGCTCGTCCGCGGTGACCAGGCCCCAGCCGGTCTCGCCGGCCTCGGGCGTGGTGCGGCGCACGGAGACCGGGACCAGGTCGGCCTGGATCTTTCCGTTCGCGTAGGCCTTGGCGGCCTTCTCCTGGGAGCGGACCGCGTACTCGTCGGCGCGCAGCTTGGTGATCTGCGGGTAGCGGTCGTGCAGGTTCTCCGCGGTCATGCCCATGAAGAGGGCGGACTCGTCGACCAGCTTCTCGCTGACGAACCGCGGGTTGGGGTCGACGCCCTCGCCCATCGGGTGGCGGCCCATGTGCTCGACACCGCCCGCGATGGCGACGTCGTAGGCGCCGAAGGCGACGGAGCCGGCCACCGTGGTCACGGCGGTCAGCGCGCCCGCGCACATGCGGTCGATCGAGTAGCCGGGAACCGAGGTGGGCAGACCCGCGAGGATGCCGGCCGTGCGGCCGATGGTCAGGCCCTGGTCGCCGATCTGCGTGGTCGCGGCGATGGCGACCTCGTCGACCTTCTTCGGGTCGAGACCGGGATTGCGGCGCAGCAGCTCCCGGATCGCCTTCACGACGAGGTCGTCGGCGCGGGTCTCGTGGTAGATGCCCTTCGGGCCCGCCTTGCCGAACGGGGTGCGGACGCCGTCGACGAAGACGACGTCCCTGACGGTACGAGGCACGATGGCTCTCCTCCAGGGTGCGGGATGGCACTGCTGCGACGCGCAGCGCTGAGCGCGCGCTCAGCGCTCATGCTACTCGCGAGTAATGTGACTGCCCAGTCCCCCCACCCCAAGCGGCGAACGTCACACCCCGAAAGGGGCGCGGGGAACTGCGCGAGCAACCCCGACGGACCGGTACCCGCCCCACCCGCCCGAGCCGCTGCGGCGCTCGGGCGCTTCCGGGCGAAGCCACGGGCCCCCGGACGGTCGTCGCAGGCGCCCGGAAAGGGGCGCGGGGAACTGCGCGAGCAACCCCCAGGAACCGGCACTCGCCGCACCGCCCAAGCCGCTACGGCGACCAGGCCCTGACGGTGACCGGACCCCCACGCGCCCGCCCGGCGGAGCCACACGCACCCCACCCCCGCAGCCGCCGCAGGCACCTACGCTCCGCCGCCGCTCCCCAGGGCCGCGACCAGGACCGGCGTCACCAGCTCGACCTGCCACGGCCGCGCCCCGTACCCCGCGAGGGCCGCGCCGACGGCCTCGCCGTCGGCCGGCTTCGGCGGCTCCCAGCACAGCCGCCGCACCGCGTCCGGCGCCACCAGGTTCTCCTGGGGCAGGCCGAGCTGCTCGGCGAGCCCGGAGACCGCCGCGCGGGCCGCGGAGAGCCGCGCGGCCGCCGCCGGGTCCTTGTCGGCCCACGCCCGCGGCGGCGGGGGGCCGGTCACGGTCTGGCCCTGCTGCGGCAGCGCCGACTCGGGCAGGGCCCTGGCCCGGTCCACCGCGGCCTGCCACTGCTCCAGCTGACGCCGCCCCATCCGGTGCCCGAAGCCGGTCAGCGCGGCGAGGGCGTGCGCGTTGGCCGGCACGGCGAGCGCGGCCTGGACGATGGCGGCGTCCGAGAGCACCTTGCCCGGCGACACGTCGCGGCGCTGCGCTATCCGGTCCCGGGTCTGCCACAGCTCCCGTACGACGGCGAGCTGCCGCCTGCGCCGCACCTTGTGCATGCCGGAGGTGCGCCGCCAGGGGTCCTTGCGGGGCTCGGGCGGCGGCGCGGAGGCGATGGCGTCGAACTCCTGCAGGGCCCAGTCCAGCTTGCCCTGCCGGTCCAGCTCCTTCTCCAGGGCGTCGCGCAGGTCGACGAGGAGTTCCACGTCGAGGGCCGCGTAGCGCAGCCAGGGTTCGGGCAGCGGCCGGGTCGACCAGTCGACGGCGGAGTGGCCCTTCTCCAGGACGAAACCGAGCACGTTCTCGACCATGGCGCCCAGGCCCACGCGCGGGAAACCGGCGAGGCGGCCGGCCAGCTCGGTGTCGAACAGCCGGGTCGGGACCATGCCTATCTCGCGCAGGCACGGCAGGTCCTGGGTCGCCGCGTGCAGCACCCACTCCACGCCGGTCAGCGCCTCGCCGAGGCCGGACAGGTCGGGGCAGCCGACGGGGTCGATCAGCGCCGTCCCCGCGCCCTGGCGGCGCAGCTGCACCAGGTAGGCGCGCTGCCCGTAGCGGTAGCCGGAGGCGCGCTCGGCGTCGACGGCGACGGGACCGGAGCCGGCGGCGAAGGCGGCGACCACCTCCGCCAGGGCCCCGGGATCGGCGATCACGGGCGGAATGCCCTCGCGCGGTTCGAGCAACGGGATCGGCGCCCCCGTGTCAGAAGTTCCGCCGTCGTCCGGAGGGGCGCCTCCGGTGGTG
This sequence comes from Streptomyces sp. Xyl84, assembly GCF_059731885.1. Classification (NCBI taxonomy): domain Bacteria; kingdom Bacillati; phylum Actinomycetota; class Actinomycetes; order Kitasatosporales; family Streptomycetaceae; genus Streptomyces; species Streptomyces sp. Xyl84. The sequence continues at coordinate 1,629,605 of NZ_AP029182.1, read as the reverse complement.
CGCAGTGGGCTGTCTGCTGCGGTTTCTTGGGCGTCGGTCACCTGTCAAGGGTATCGGTGGATGGACGGCGCCCGCCGACGGAACGTTCCGTCGGCGGGCGCCGGGGGTCGTGAACCGGTCAGGTCGGGGGACACGTCCGGTACGGGGCTGGGGCCGGTGCGCCGGGGGGAAGGAGCACGGCGCGGAGGTGAACCGGTGGGGGAGGAGACGGGGTGGAAGGGGACGGGCGGTGGAGTGACGGGCGGCGGCCGATCGGGGGAGTGCCGGCGGCCGGACACGGGGCGGTGGGGGGTGTCAGTGGATGATGCCGGTGCGCAGGGCCACGGCGACCATCCCGGCGCGGTCGCCCGTGCCGAGCTTGCGGGCGATGCGGGCGAGGTGGCTCTTGACGGTCAGCGCGGACAGGCCCATCGAGACGCCGATCGCCTTGTTCGACTGTCCCTCGGCGACCAGCCGGAGCACCTCGACCTCACGGCCGGACAGCTCGCGGTAGCCACCCGGGTGGCTCGGGGCACCCGGGGGACGGCGGTGCAGCCGGGCGGCGCCGATGGGAGCGGCGCCCGGACGGGTGGGGAGTCCGACGTTGGTACGGGTGCCGGTGACGACGTAGCCCTTGACGCCGCCCGCGAGGGCGTTGCGCACGGCGCCGATGTCGTCGGCGGCGGACAGGGCCAGGCCGTTGGGCCAGCCGGCGGCACGGGTCTCGGACAGCAGCGTGAGCCCGGAGCCGTCGGGCAGGTGCACGTCGGCGACGCAGATGTCGCGCGGGTTGCCGATGCGCGGACGGGCCTCCGCGACGGACGACGCCTCGATGACGTCACGGACTCCGAGTGCCCACAGATGACGGGTGACGGTGGAACGGACGCGCGGGTCCGCCACGACGACCATGGCGGTCGGCTTGTTCGGGCGGTAGGCGACCAGGCTTGCGGGCTGCTCGAGGAGAACGGACACCAGGCCTCCTGGGGGTGGGGGGGGGACGGGGCCGGCTTGTGGGGAGGAAGCCGGTACGAACCGTGCTTGCTAGGTCACAGTCGTCTTCGGCATCAAACCCGTTGTCCTTTAGAGAATGATCACGATCTGGTGAGTAACAATGCGTGCAATTCGGACATACTGTCGATCATCCGAAGGTCGAATCGGTTCACTCGGGGCCGTTCGGGGTCGTTACCTGCTCGAAAGTGGCCGTATCGACAAAGACACGGCAAGGAGCCGGTAAGACGAACGGCGGCGGGGGCACGACAGCGGCCGGCCCGGGCGGAGCACCGCCCGGGCCGGCCGGAGAAGACGGGGAAGAAGGGGCAGGGGAGGGGGAGAAGGAGACGGAGGGGGCGGAGAAGGGGAGGGGTGCTTCGCCGACCGGGGCGACTCAGCGTGACTGCGGGCCCCGGCGCTGCGGCAGCGTCACCACCGACGCGTCGCCCGGTCCGGCCGGCGGCAGCCCCGCCACCTGGGCGAGCAGGTCGCACCAGGCGGCCAGGTGCGCCCCCGTGTCCGGCACCCCGCCCAGACTCTCGCGCGGCGTCCACGAGGCCCTGATCTCGATCTGCGAGGCCGGCGGGCGTGCGGAGAGCCCGCCGAAGTAGTGCGAGCCGGCGCGCGTGACCGTCCCGCTCGGCTCCCCGTACGTCAGACCGCGCGCCTGCAGCGCCCCGGTCAGCCAGGACCAGCACACCTCCGGCAGCAGCGGATCGACGGCCATCTCCGGCTCCAGCTCCGCCCGGACCAGGGTCACCAGCCGGAAGGTGCCCCGCCACGCGTCGTGTCCGGCCGGGTCGTGCAGCAGTACCAGGCGGCCGTCGGCGAGGTCCTGCTCGCCGTCGACGACCGTGGCCTCCAGCGCGTACGCGTACGGAGCCAGCCGCTGCGGCGGCGGTACCTGCTCGATCTCCACCTGCGGCCGCAGCCGCGCGGCTCTCAGCGCGTCGACGGCGGCCCGGAAGGGCAACGGGACCTGATCCGCCCTGCCCGCATTCCCGTCCCCCTCCTTCGCGTCGTCCATTCCGCCAGCGCCGTCCGACAGTCGTCCCTGAGCCGCAGCCATGCCGGGAAGATTAAGGGGAACCGGGCCTTTGTGCAGGGCAAGACACCCCGCCGCAGGCAGGAGCGCCGCCCGGGGGCCGCACACCGCGGCCTGCGCGCCCCCGGCGCCGTGCGAGACTTGCCCCCGTGAGTGCCAACGAGACGCCCGCCAGCCACCGGCCGCCGACGGCCCCCTACGACTCCGCCTTCCTCCGGGCGTGCCGGCGCGAACCGGTGCCGCACACCCCCGTGTGGTTCATGCGGCAGGCGGGGCGCTCCCTTCCGGAGTACCGCAAGGTGCGCGAGGGCATCGGCATGCTGGAGTCCTGCACGCGGCCCGAGCTGGTCACCGAGATCACCCTCCAGCCGGTCCGGCGGCACGGCGTGGACGCGGCGATCTACTACAGCGACATCGTCGTCCCCCTGAAGGCCATCGGCGTCGACCTCGACATCAAGCCGGGCGTGGGCCCGGTCGTCGAGCGTCCGTTCCGCACCCGCGAGGACCTGGCCCGGCTGCGCGACCTGACCCCCGAGGACGTCTCCTACGTCACCGAGGCGATCGGCCTGCTCACGAGCGAGCTGGGCGGCACGCCGCTGATCGGCTTCGCCGGGGCTCCCTTCACCCTGGCGAGCTACCTCGTGGAGGGCGGCCCGTCGCGCACGTACGAGAACGCCAAGGCGATGATGTACGGCGACCCCGGGCTGTGGGCCGACCTGCTGGACCGGCTCGCCGCCATCACGGGCGCCTTCCTGAAGGTGCAGATCGAGGCCGGCGCGAGCGCCGTGCAGCTCTTCGACTCCTGGGCCGGGGCCCTGTCCCCCGCCGACTACCGCCGCTCGGTGCTGCCCGCCTCCGCGAAGGTCTTCGAGGCCGTCGCCGGGTACGGCGTCCCGCGCCTCCACTTCGGCGTCGGCACCGGCGAGCTGCTGGGCCTGATGGGCCAGGCGGGCGCGGACGTCGTCGGCGTCGACTGGCGCGTCCCGCTGGACGAGGCCGCCCGCCGGGTCGGCCCGGGCAAGGCGCTCCAGGGCAACCTGGACCCGACCGTCCTGTTCGCCTCCCGCGAGGCCGTGGAGGCCAAGACCCGCGAGGTGCTGGAGTCGGCCGCCGGGCTGGAGGGGCACGTCTTCAACCTCGGCCACGGTGTCATGCCGTCCACCGACCCGGACGCGCTGACCCGGCTCGTGGACCACGTCCACACGCACACCGCCCGCTGAGGCGTCCGGCCAGGAGGTGACCCGGGCGGGCGGTCCGCCGGCCGCCCGCCCGGGAGCTGTGCGCGGCCCGGCAGGGCCGGGGCCGCGCCGCGCTACTTCAGACCGCCGTCCAGCGCGGTCAGCAGCTGGCCGTCCGGTGTGTCGCCGGACATCTCCCAGACGAACCCGCCCAGCAGCCCCTCGGACTTGATCCAGGCGGTCTTCTTCCCGATCGACCATGCGTCGTCGAAGGACCACCACTGGCCGTTCGCGCCGGTGTAGCCGAACGTCGACACCGACTGCTCGTCGTGGTGGACCGTCATCGACGGGAAGGCGGTGATCAGGTTGTTGTAGCCGCGGACCCCGGCCTCGGTGTCGAACTGGCCGGGGGCGGCGCCGTTCGCGTCCTGCCACTCACCGGCGGCGCCGCCGTCGCTCACGCCCTGCCAGCCGCGCCCGTAGAACGGGAAGCCCACCACCAGCTTGCGCGGGTTGACCCCCGCGTCGAGGTACGCCCGGATCGCGGTCTCGATGCTGAAGTGGAACGGGTAGGGGTCCTGGGCGTCGGTGTACAGGTTGGAGGCGTCACCGGTGCGCTTCGGCTCCCAGGAGTTGTCGCTGCCCGAGCCGTGGAAGTCGTAGCCCTGCACGTCGGCGTAGTCGAGGGAGTCGAAGATCCGCTTCAGGTCCCAGCCGGCGGAGATCTTCGCCGGGTCGGCCGGGGTGAACGCGGTCAGCAGCCGGTGCTCGCCGCCGAGCGCGTCGAGCTGCTTGCGGAACTCGGCGAGCAGCGCGGTCAGGTTGTCCTTGTCCTGGGCGCCGTAGTGGTTGCCCGGGTGGCCTTCCGAGCCCGGCCACTCCCAGTCGATGTCGAAGCCGTCGAAGATGCCGGCCGCGGTGCCCGGGCCGCCCGCGCCGTTGTAGACGGGCAGGTTGCCCTTGATCCACACGTCGATGCAGGACTTGACGAACTTCTCCCGGGAGGCCTGCGTGGCGGCGGCGTCCGAGAAGAACTTCGAGTACGTCCAGCCGCCGATCGAGGCGACGACCTTCAGCTTCGGGTACTTGGCCTTGAGCTTCTTCAACTGGTTGAGGTTGCCGCGCAGTTTGCCCCAGCCGTCGTCGGCGACCCCGTCGACCGACTGGCCGGCGGACATGGGCCGCGCGTAGTCGGCGTCCGCGTCGCCGGCGTCGGTGCCCTGGTCGGGGTCCTCGGGGTCGGTGGAGGTGCCCTTGGTCACGCCCGCCTTGCAGGTGAGGTCCTTCGAGTCCAGGTTCTCGAAGGCGTAGTTGACGACGTCCAGCTTGGCGGCGGCGCCGGAGGTGTCCAGGTTCTTCACGAAGTACTGGCGTCCGTAGATGCCCCACTGCACGAAGTAGCCCACCTTGAGCTGCTTGCCCTGCCCGGCCACGTCGTCGGTGGTGACGGTCACCGCGTCGGAGGCGGACGACGGGTTGTCGGCGGTGTCGCGGGCCCTGACGGTGAAGGTGTAGGCGGTGGCCGGGGAGAGCCCGTCCACCGTGGCCGAGGTGGTGTCCGCGCCGACCGACTTGACCGCCGTGGAGCCGCGGTAGACGTCGTAGGCGGCCACGCCCACGTTGTCGGTGGACCTGTCCCAGGCCAGGCTGACGCTGGAGGAGGTCTTGCCGGTGGCGCGCAGGCCGCCCGGCGCGGTCGGCGGCGTCGGGTCGGTCGACGGATCGACCGTCCTGACGGTCAGCGGCGCGCTGGCCGGTCCGGTGTTGCCGCGGGTGTCCTTGGCCCGCACGGTGAACGTGTAGCCCGTCGCGGGCGTCAGGCCGGTGACCGTCGCCGAGGTGCCGGTCGCGGTCGCGACGGTGGCCGTGCCGCTGAGCACCTCGTAGGAGGCCACGGTGTGGTCGCCGGGCTGGGCGGCGGCCCAGCTCAGGGCCACCGAGTGCGCGGTGACGGCGGTCGCCTTCGGCGTTCCGGGGGCGGTCGGCGGGACGTCGGGGGTGCCGTCGCACTTGTCGCCGTTGACCGTGCAGCCCGTGGGCGCGGCAGCCGTGCCGGTCGCCGTGAACCAGTAGCTGTACGGCTCGGTGCTGCCGCCGGCCGGGACGTTCGCGTTGTAGAAGGCGTTCTTCACGGTCACATGGCGCCCGGAGACGGTCGCGTCACCGTTGTAGTTCCCGGTCAGGGACACCCCGGCCGGGAGGTCGAACTCCAGGGTCCAGCCGCTGACGGCCGCCGTACCGCTGTTGCGGACGACGTACGTCCCCTTCCACCAGGAGCCGTTGTCCTGGGTGCTGAAGGCCGCCGTCAGGGTGCCGGCCGCGTGGGCGGGCGCGGCGAGGACGGTGAGCGCCGCGACCGGCAGCAGCAGCGCGGTCCCCAGGGCGGCGATCCGCCGCCGGAGCCGGGCGGCGCCGCGGTCGCCGGGTGCGTGCGGTGCCGCCGCGCCGGGCAGCGCCCGTCCGCCGGGCCGTGGTCCTGTTCCGGGAAGTGGTCTGCGCCTGTGGAACATGGCTCTCCCTGTGATGGTGGGGTGGTACAGGGGTGAGGTGAACCGTGCGCGTGCGCATGCGTGTGCCCGGACGAAGGCAGGCCGGTGCGCGGGGCGGGCCGGGGCACGGCCGTGCCGCTTCGGGCAGGCGCCCACAACGTAGAAGGTCTGGACCAATGAGTCAACAGGTCCGGTCGGGCGTCCCGGGGCCCGCGGGCGCCCGGGCGGGCCTCACCAGCCCGTGCGGGCCCGCCGGCCGAACAGCAGACCCCGCGGCTCCGGCGGGGGCGGGGTGCCCGGGCGCAGCGGCAGCGCGATCAGCAGGCCCACGACGAAGCCGACCACATGGGCCGTGTACGCCACCGTGCCCGCGCCGGAGACGCCCTCCCCGGCGGAGTAGAAAGCCTGGAGCACGAACCAGAACCCGAGCACGATCCAGGCCGGCAGGCGCAGCGGCAGGAAGATCAGGAACGGTACGAGGACCCAGACCCGGGCCCTCGGATACAGCACCAGATAGGCGCCGAGGACCCCGGCGATCGCCCCCGACGCGCCGATCAGCGGCTGGCCCGAGTCCGCGTCCAGCAACGAGAAGCCGTACCCGGCCGCGTAGCCGCAGACGACGTAGAACAGGGTGAAGCGCAGGTGCCCCATCCGGTCCTCGACGTTGTTGCCGAAGATGAACAGGAACAGCATGTTCCCCAGCAGGTGCAGCCAGCTGCCGTGCAGGAACATCGCGGTGAGCACCGACAGCACGGGGGACTTGGCGTACGCCGGCGGCCCCAGCACACAGCCCGGTCCCTGCGCCCCCACGCCCACCGCGCCCGTCGGCACCAGGGACGGCATGCGGTGGTGGATCAGCTCGCGCGGGACGAGCGCCCAGTGCTCCGTGAAGGCCTGCCCGTGGCACAGCTGGGCCAGGGTGCTGCTCCCGGTCAGGGAGCCGGAGATGCCGGGCGTGGCCAGGAACACGACGACGTTCGCGACGATCAGGGCGTACGTCACCCAGGGGGTGCGCCGCACCGGGTTCACGTCATGGACGGGGATCACCACACAGGAGTAGTGCCCGGGATGCGCGGGGCGAACCGGTGTCCCCCCGCGCGGGGGACGCGCCCCGCGTCCCCCGCCCGGCCCGCCGCAGACGCTACCCCCGCGTGGCGTCGACCCGGGCCGCCGCCTTGCGGGCCGCCACCAGGACCGGGTCCCACACCGGTGAGAACGGCGGCGCGTAGCCCAGGTCGAGGGCGGTCATCTGCTCCACCGTCAGCCCCGCCGTGAGCGCGACCGCCGCGATGTCCACGCGTTTGGCCGCGCCCTCCCGGCCGACGATCTGGACACCCAGGAGCCGGCCGGTGCGGTGCTCGGCGAGCATCTTCACCGTCATGGGCGAGGCGCCCGGGTAGTAGCCCGCCCGGCTCGTCGACTCGACGGTGACCGCCTCGAAGCGGAGCCCGGCCCGCCGGGCGTCCCGCTCCCGCAGCCCGGTCCGCGCGATCTCCAGGTCGCACACCTTGCTCACCGCCGTGCCGACCACGCCGGGGAAGGTCGCGTAACCGCCGCCGGCGTTGGTGCCGATGACCTGGCCCTGCTTGTTGGCGTGGGTGCCCAGCGGGACGTGGCGCTGCTGGCCGGACACCAGGTCGAGGACCTCGACGCAGTCGCCGCCCGCCCAGATGTTCTCGTGACCGCGCACCCGCATCGCGCGGTCCGTGAGCAGGCCGCCGTGCGCCCCGAGCGGGAGCCCGGCCGCGTGCGCGAGGGACGTCTCGGGGCGCACACCGATGCCCAGCACGACCACGTCCGCCGGGTACTCGGCGTCGCCGGCGGCCACGGCCCGCACCCGGCCCCGCGGCCCGGTCAGCACCCGGGTCACCTCGGTGCCGCCGGCCATGGTGATCCCCAGGCCCGTCATGGCCTCGTGCACCAGCCGGCCCATGTCCGGGTCCAGGGTGGACATCGGCTCCTGGCCGCGGTTGACGACCGTCACCTCGTACCCGCGTTTGATCAGGGCCTCGGCCATCTCCACGCCGATGTAGCCGGCGCCGACCACCACGGCCCGGCGGCCACGCGCGCGTGCCATGCCGGCGAGCAGCTCCTCGCCGTCGTCCAGCGTCTGCACGCCGTACACGCCGGGCGCGTCGATGCCGGGCAGCTCCGGGCGCACCGGGCGGGCCCCGGTGGCGATCACGAGCTTGTCGTACGACGTCCAGGATTCCGCCCCGGAATCGACGTCCCGCGCGCGGACGCGGCCCGCGGCCACGTCGATCTCGGTGACCTCGGTGCGCAGCCGCAGGTCGATGTCCCGGGCGCGGTGCTCCTCGGGGCTGCGGGCGATCAGCCGGTCCCGGTCGCTGACGTCGCCGCCCACCCAGTAGGGGATCCCGCAGGCCGAGTACGAGCTGAAGTGGCCGCGTTCGAACGCCACGATCTCCAGCTCGCCGGGCCCGCGCAGCCGGCGCGCCTGGGACGCCGCGGACATTCCCGCGGCGTCCCCGCCGATCACGACCAGCCGTTCCCGCCCGCCCCGTGCCCGGCGCTCTCCGTCCGTGTCCGTGCCGGTGCCGCCGCTGGTGCTGTTGCTCATGGTCATGCGGACACGCTACGGCCGGCCGGGACCGGAGCCGGGACCGCCCGGTCCCGCGGCCGGACTCCCGGGGCGGCCCGCCTCAGCGGGAGCCGCCGCCGGGCGCCTCACCGGAGCTTCCGGTTCCTGTTCCTGTTGTGGTGCCGGTTCCGGTGCCGGTGTCTGGTGCGGTGCCGCTACCTGTTCGGGTTCCGGTTCCGGCCGCGGGCCCGACCGGTCCGAGCGGTCCCAGCGCGGTCATCGCCGCCGCGCCGGGGGCGGCGCGGCGCGGGAGCCGGGGGCGTACGAGACGCAGCCACGCCACGGTCAGGAGCGCGGCCGCGGCGGCGAACGGCAGGACCGCGCCGAGCGCCAGGGCGATCCAGCGGACCACGGTCACGAACACGTGCCAGCCGCCCGCCAGGGCGTCGAGGAAACCCGGACCGCCGTCGTCGGCGGCCTTCGTCCCCGGCGCGGGCGTCACGGACAGCGACAGCGTGATGGTGGCCAGGCTCGTACGGTCCTTCAGCGACGCCTGCTGGGCGAGCAGCGCCTCCAGGTCGGCCTCGCGGCGGCTCAGTTCGCTCTCCAGGGCGACCACGTCACCGATGCTGCCGGCCTTGTCCATCAGGCCGCGGACCCGGGCCACGCTGGCCCGCTGCGACCTGATGCGGCTGTCGACGTCGACGACCTGGCCGGTGACGTCCTCGGCCTTGGCGGAACGTTCCACGAGCCGGCCGGTGCCCTCCAGGCCGGCGAGGACCTCGTCGTACCTCCCGGAGGGCACGCGCAGCACGACCCGGGTCCGCTCGTGGCCCTCCGCGTCACGGCTGGTGTTCTCGTCGCCGACGTAACCGCCCGCCTCGACGGCCGCCGCGCGGGCGGCGGCGAGAGCCTTCCCCACGTCCTCGACCTCCACGGTCACCGAGGCGGTGCGCACGATGTGACTCGCCATGACCTTCGGCGCCGCGGTGGCCCTCGCGCCGGACGCGGTGCCGCTGCCGCCGTACCCGCTGCCGCCGTTCCCCGTGGCGGGGGCGCCCCGCTGCGCCCCGCTGCCCGCGGCCTTGTCGGACGCGCTGCCGCCGGAGTCCCCGGCGCCGCCGCATCCGGCGAGCGCGAGCGCCGCCGCGAGCAGCAGCCCGGCGAGGGCCGGCGTGGATGGGACCGGACGTCGAACAGAACACCGTGCGCGCATGACGCGTACCCCCTGGGCCGTGTTGACCTCTGACGCCTCTTCGACTCGCGGGGCGCGCGGGGCGTTGCCGGAATCGGGTTCCGATGCGATCACGGTCAGGACTCGCCCGGGACACCGGGTCCCGGCGGGAGTGCCGGGAGGGGGTGTCAGCGGGGTCTGAGAGAGTGGGGGACATGAGCGCAACGGGTACGGGCACGGGGCAGGTCGTCGTCATCGGAGGCGGGATCGCGGGGCTGGCCGCCGCGCACCGGCTGCTGGAGCGCGGCGCGCGGGTGACCGTGCTGGAGGCGGCGGACCGGGTCGGCGGCAAGCTGCTGCCCGGCGAGATCGCGGGCGTCCGGGTCGACCTGGGCGCCGAGTCGATGCTGGCCCGCCGGCCCGAGGCCGTGGACCTGGCGCGCGAGGTCGGCCTCGCGGACCGGCTGGAGCCGCCCGCGACCGCCGGCGCCTCCCTGTGGACGCGCGGGACCCTGCGCCCGATGCCCAAGGGCCATGTGATGGGCGTCCCCGGCACCGCCGCCGCGCTCGCCGGAGTGCTCTCCGCCGAGGGCCTGGCCCGCGTCGAGCGCGACGCCGACCTGCCCCGCACCGAGGTCGGCGACGACGTGGCGGTGGGGGAGTACGTGGCGGCCCGCCTGGGCCGCGAGGTCGTCGACCGCCTGGTCGAACCGCTGCTCGGCGGTGTCTACGCGGGCGACGCGTACCGCATCTCGATGCGCTCGGCGGTCCCCCAGCTCTTCGAGGCCGCGCGGCGGCACACCTCCCTGACCGAGGCGGTCCGCGGGATCCAGGCCGCCGCGGCCGACGCCCAGCGCGGCGGCCGGACGGGACCCGTCTTCATGGGCATCCGGGGCGGCGTCGGCAGCCTGCCCCTCGCGGTCGCCGAGTCGGTACGGGCGCGCGGCGGCGAGATCCGCACCGGCTGTCCGGTGACGGAGCTGCGCAGGCGGCCGCAGGGCGGCTGGCGTGTGGTCGCGGCGGGCCGCGTCCTGCACGCGGACGCGGTGGTCCTCGCCGCGCCCGCGCCCGCCGCCGCCGGGCTGCTGGACGCCGAGGCCCCCGGCGCGGCCGCGGAGCTGCGGGCCGTCGAGTACGCCTCCATGGCCCTGATCACCCTCGCCTACCGCCGCGCCGACGCCGCCCTGCCCGAGGGCAGCGGCTTCCTCGTGCCGCCGGTCGACGGGCGCACCATCAAGGCGTCGACCTTCGCCTCCGGAAAGTGGGGCTGGATCGCCGACGAGGATCCGGACGTGCTGGTGCTGCGCACCTCCGTCGGGCGGTACGGCGAGACGGAGATCCTCCAGCGCGAGGACGCCGAGCTGGTCGGTCTGTCCCGGCACGACCTGCGCGAGGCCACCGGCCTGGACGCCGTGCCGCTGCGGACCCGCGTCACCCGCTGGACCGACGGTCTGCCCCAGTACCCCGTCGGCCACCACGCGCGCGTGGCCCGCGTCCGCGCCCACGTCGCCGCGCTGCCGGGCCTCGCGGTGTGCGGCGCGGTGTACGACGGCGTGGGCATCCCCGCGTGCGTGGCGAGCGCGTACGCCGCGGTGGACCAGCTGGCGGGCGACCTGCGCGCTGTGCAGGAACTCACCGCCCACCCGGTGCAGAGTCTGCACGGCGGAGCGGGAGAATAGCCCCATGAGTGACGACGCCTCCACCACCGACTCCGGCAGGATCCCGAACAAGGGCAAGCTGGCCAAGGACCTCAACGAGGTCATCCGTTACACGCTGTGGTCCGTCTTCAAGCTGAAGGACGTGCTCCCCGAGGACCGCGCGGGCTACGCCGACGAGGTCCAGGAACTGTTCGACCAGCTCGCCGCCAAGGACGTGACGGTCCGCGGCACGTACGACGTCTCGGGCCTGCGCGCGGACGCCGACATCATGATCTGGTGGCACGCCGAGACCAGCGACCAGCTCCAGGAGGCGTACAACCTCTTCCGCCGCACCGAGCTGGGCCGCGCGCTGGAGCCGGTGTGGTCGAACATGGCGCTGCACCGTCCCGCCGAGTTCAACCGCTCGCACATCCCGGCGTTCCTCGCCGACGAGACGCCGCGCAACTACATCAGCGTCTACCCGTTCGTACGCTCCTACGACTGGTACCTGCTGCCCGACGAGGACCGCCGGCGCATGCTCGCCGACCACGGCAAGATGGCCCGCGGCTACCCGGACGTGCGGGCGAACACCGTCGCCTCCTTCTCGCTCGGCGACTACGAGTGGGTCCTCGCCTTCGAGGCCGACGAGCTGTACCGCATCGTCGACCTGATGCGTCACCTGCGCGGCTCGGAGGCCCGCAGGCACGTCCGCGAGGAGGTGCCGTTCTTCACCGGCCGCCGCAAGGACGTGGCGGACCTGGTCGCCGGGCTCGCCTGACGCTTCCGCTCACGTCCGGGCCGACGGCCGGCCGCCCGCGAGGTCCGCGGCCGGCCGTCGTCGCCCGCGCGGGCCGGCCCTCCCGCCTCTCACCACCGGCCGTCCCTGTCTTTCAGGGCCGGTCGCCCTTGCCCTTCAGGGCGTCCCGCAGTTCCCGGCCGCGGGTCTCCTGGAAGGTCGGCCGGCCCGGCCGCGGCTCGGGACGTGCGGCGCAGTCCGCGGTCCGGCCCGGCAGCCGCCCCTGGAGCAGGTAGGCGTCCAGGTACGCGTTGACGCACCGGTTCGGGCCGTAGGCGAGACCGTGCGTGCCCGCGCCCCGCTCCGTCACCAGCGTGGAACCCGCCAGCCGCCGGTGCAGTTCCAGCGCGCCGCCGTACGGCGTGGCCGCGTCCCGCTCGGCGGCCAGGACCAGCGTGGGCGGCAGCACGCCCGGCGTGGTCCGCACGTCCAGGGGCCGCTGCCGGGGCACCGGCCAGTAGGCGCACGGCAGGTTCGCCCACACATTGCCCCACGTCTCGAACGGCGCGGTGCGGGCCAGCCGCGTGTTGTCCCGGTCCCAGACCCGGAAGTCGGTCGGCCAGGGCGCGTCGTTGCACTCCACGGCCGTGTACACCGCGGCACTGTTCTCCGCCTCGACCGCCCCCGCCCGGTACGGCGCGGCCAGCGCGACCAGCGGCTTCTCGTCGCCCCTCAGATAGGCGGCCAGGGCATCGGCGGCCACCGGCCAGAAGCCGTCGTCGTACCCGGCGTTCAGGAACGCGCCCTGCAGCTGCCCGGGGCCCACCGTGCCGCCCGCCGGCCGCGCGGCCAGGCGTGCGCGCGCCTTCTCGTAGGCGGCCCGCACCGCCCGCGCCGTGGGGCCCAGCCCGTACACGTCGTCGTGCCGGGCCACCCACGCCCTGAAGTCCGCCCAGCGGGTCTCGAACGCGGCCGACTGGGCGAGGTTGTCGCCGTACCACACCAGCGACGGGTCGGGGTTCACGGCCGAGTCGAAGACCATCCGGCGCACATGCGCGGGGAACAGCGTCGCGTACAGCGCGCCGAAGTAGGTGCCGTAGGAGGCGCCCATGAACGTCAACCGGTCCTCGCCGAGCGCCGCGCGCAGCACCTCCAGGTCACGGGCGTTGTCGAGCGAGGTGTAGAAGCGCAGACCGGGGCCGGAACGCCGGGCGCACCCGCGGGCGTAGGCCCGCGCCTCGGCGACGCGCTTCCTCTTGTACGCCGCCGAGGGATGCTCAGGGGCCGCGCTCGGCGCCCTGAAGAAGTTCCCGGGGTCCACGCAGGACAGCGGCGCCGAACGGCCCACCCCGCGCGGGGCGTAGCCGACGAGGTCGTAGGCGGCGGCGACCCGCTTCCACTCGGGCAGCAGGGCGACCAGCGGGAAGGACGTGCCGTCGCCGCCCGGTCCGCCCGGGTTGAACACGAGGGCGCCCTGCCGCGGCACCGCGGGCGCACCGGCTGCGGAGCGCGGACCCCCTCCGGCGGCCCGCACCCGGCTGACGGTGAGCCGGATCTGCGTGCCGTCGGGCCGGGCGTAGTCGAGCGGCACGGACACGGTGCCGCACTCCATGGACCCCGGCGTCTCCCGTGCGTCCGGGCACGGGCCGAAGGCGATGCCGGTCAGCCGGGCGCGCGCGGCGGCCACGACGGTGCCGCGCAGCTCGTCCGCCCCGCCGGCCGGCCACGGCCCGCCCCGCGGTGCGCCGCCGGTCTGCGGCACGCCGCCGGAGGGTGCGGCGGCGAGGGCGGTCAGGAGCAAGGACCCGGCGACCGTCCACACGGCGGCTGCTCTCATCGGTGTCGTCCCTTCGGCGCACGGCGGCTTCGCCTTCGCCGCGCTCCGGTGACCAGGCCGCGCCCGGCGGCGGCACAAGGGATGTTTCGTCCGCCCGGGGACGAAGGCAAGCACCGGATGGCGGATGTCGGCACGGATGCGCCCGATGCGCCCCCGGGCCGGCCGCGCGCCCTGCCGGGCCGGGACGGCGCGCGGGCGGGCTTCTGCCGGGCCGGGACGGCCGCGGGCGCGCTCCTGCCGGGCCGGCCTTGGGCACGGTCCTGCCCGGCGGGGCTACTCCCGCCCGGGCTGGTCGCGGTGGGCGAATGCGGCGCGCAGGTCCGGTTCGCCGATCGCGCGGACGCCGCGCACGGCGACGGAGGCGAGGCCGGTGCGTTCGTCGTCCCCGCCGCGTACGCGCCGGGCCAGCGTGCCGAGCAGCCGCTGGCCGGCCGGGGACGCCCAGCGCGAGTACGGGTGGATCTCGACGCGGGCTATCGCCAGACAGCCCAGGGTGAGGGCCAGCGGCAGCGCGAACCAGAGGGCGACCAGACCGCGCGGCATCCCGGTCGGGCCGGGCAGCAGCAGCGCCGCCACCGCCAGCGCGGTCACGGCCAGCGCGGCGGCCCGCACCTGGCGCATTCCGGCCGCGACCGCCGAACCCGTCCCCTCCGGGACGGCCAGGCCGGCGTCGACCAGGCGGTCGGCCAGGCTGCGCACCGGGTCCGCGCAGGCCGCGGCGGACCGCACGGGAGCGATGCGGGACTGCCCTTCGGGGCCGATGGCTCCTATGACGGACCGTTCCATCTCGTCGCGCCCGCGCGGATCGACGACGGTGGCCCAGCCGGTGTGCGCGAGCAGCAGCCGGCGCTGGCGGGCCATGGAGACCAGGGTGACGTCGACGACCCGCGCGGGACCGCCGGACAGGAACGCCGTCTCGTACAGGGTCAGCTCCCGGTCCAGGCCCACGGCCGCGTCGGGGGTGTCGGCGGCCGCCGCCCGCACGGCGGCCAGGCACAGCCGCGTGCACGCCGTCCCGGCGGCCGCCCAGGCCGGCAGGAGGAGAAGGAGCCAGAGCATGACAAATTTCTATGTCAGGGATCCGGGAAACTCCATGCCCTTTTCACATCCCGGACCAGGTGTGGCCTGTATGTGACGTTCCGTTTGTTTTCCGAGGTCAGTGCGTCGCATCGGGCGTCCGGGGGGCCGGACTCGACGGGGGGCAGCGCGCGGGCCGGCGCGCCCGTAGCGGCTCCGACGGTCCGTCAGCCGGGCACGGCCGCCCGCGGCACCGCCCACAGGACGAGGTGCCGGACGGTGCGCACCGGCCGCGTGCGGGGGCGCGGGTCTTTCCGTCTCAGCGCCGCAGCAGCATGCGGCGCGCCGCCCGGGCCGCGCGGACCACCGGCCGGCGGGAGCGCGGCGCGGGCCCCGACCGCTCCAGCCACCACTCCCGCAGGTCCCGGCGGGCGCCCGCATCCTGCGGCTGCCCGGCGAGCAGCAGGGACTCGGCGAACGCCAGCGCGTCCAGGCGGTAGCCCCCGCGCATCGGATACTCCTGCGCGTACGCGAGGAAGGCGGCACGGTATCCGGTGCCGAGGATGACCGGCAGCTCGGGCGCCACCTTGGCCACCACACCGGCCCGCTTCGACGCGAGTGCACGGGCCTGCACCGCGAGCCGCCCCCGGTCGAAGCCCTCCGGGGCGGGCGTCCCGGCGACGAGCGCCGACAGGAGCGCAGTCTGCGCGAGCGCGAGCCGCTGCCGGACCGGCTCCGCGACGGCCGCAGCCGGCTCGCCGCCACGCCCGTCCGCACTCCCGCGCGCGTGCTCACGGCTCCCCTCGGCGTGCTCCTGGCTCCCGTCCGCGCTCCCGCGCGCGGGCTCATGGCTTCCGTCCGGGCCTCCGCTCAAGCGGCCCCGGCTTCCGGCGAGCCCCGTTCCTCCGACGACGGCAGGCCGGCGCGGCGTGGTGCGCGCGCCCCCCGACGCGGCGGCGGTGGCGCGCTCCGCGGCGTCCCCGCGTCCCCGCGCCACCGCCTTCCGGATGGCCTCCAGTTCGCCGCCCAGGGTGTCCGCCTCGGGAAAGTTCTCGTCGCGCTCCAGCAGCACGCCCGGCGGGGACACCCGGGAGGCGAGGTCCGTCAGGATGTCGAGCACCGGTCCGGGGACCGGGTGCGCGTGGCTGTCGTGCCAGACGCCGTCCCGTTCGAACCCGCCCGCGACATGGACGTACGCCAGGGCCTCCAGCGGCAGCTCGGCCAGCGCCCGCGCCGGATCCTCGCCCTGGTTGACGTGGTTGGTGTGCAGGTTGGCCACGTCGATCAGCAGGCGTACGCCCGTACGGTCGGCCAGTTCGTACAGGAACTGCCCCTCGGTCAGTTCCTCACCGGGCCACGCCAGCAGCGCGGCGATGTTCTCCACGGCGAGCGGCACGGGCAGGGCCCGCTGGGCGATGCGGACGTTCTCGCACAGCACGTCCAGGGCCTCGCGCGTACGGGGCACCGGCAGCAGGTGGCCCGCCTCGATACGGTCCGACGCGGTCAGCGGGCCGCCCGCCCGCACGAAGGCGATGTGCTCGGTCACCAGCGGCGAGCCGAGCGCCTCCGCCCGCTCGGCCAGTGCCCGCAGACGTCCCTCGTCGGGCCGTTCGGCGCCGCCGAGACCGAGGGACACCCCGTGCGGCACGACGGTCACCCCGCGCTCGCGCAGCCGCCGCAGCGAGGCGGGCGGATGGCCGGGGCACACGTTCTCGGCCACTACTTCGACCCAGTCGATCCCCGGCATGCCCTCCACGGCGTCCGCGATCTCCGGCCGCCAGCCGATCCCCGTCCCCAGTCGTTCCATGAGTCCTGCGCCCCCCTGGTCCTTTCGCCCCCTGTCACCGGACGCCCGCGCGCGGCGCGGGTGAAGAGGGTATGGCCCCGTCGGGCGGCGGGGAACCGCACCGCGCGCGTCTTCAGAGCAAGAATTGAGGGTTCGCCCGCGTCGCGGCTTCCCGGGCGGGGCCGGTGTCATCCCCAGGTCTGACGTGGCGTCACGTACTGCGACCGGAGTCGCCCGTCGGAACAGGAGCTGCGGCTGACTTCAGGGCCCGCTCGCGCCGGGACGATGGAATGGTTCCGGAGAGAAGCGAGAGGGAGTACCGAAGATGGCGAAGCTGGAGAGCCTGGACCCGATGACGCCGATGTTCGCGCAGTTCAAGGAGAGGACGGGGCCCGTCGTCCTGGCCAACACCTTCTTCGTTCCCGAGGAGAGGGCGGAGGAGTTCCTGTCTCTCTTCCGGAGGCAGGCGGAGTTCATGAAGGCCCAGCCGGGATTCGTCTCGCTGCAGATGCACCGGGGAACGGGCGGGAGCCGGCTCATGATGAACGTGGCGGTGTGGGAGTCGACCGAGGCGCTGGCCAGGGCGTTCGGCAGTCCGGAGTTCCAGCGGGTGGCGGCCGAGTTCCCCGACGACATCGTGTCCTACCCGCACATCTTCGAGCGGATCGACGTGTGACACGGCGGCTGTCGTCCCACGCCTGCCGTCCGGCGTCCCGCGACACCCCCTAGGAGCCCTGCCGCAGTGCCGGGTGGTCGGCGACCACCGTGCACGAACCGGGAGCGATCTCGGTGAAGCCCGCGTCGCGCACCACCGGCAGTCCGCTGTCCGTGAGGCGCTGCCACTGCGCGGGGGCCGCGGTGCGCACGCGGAGCGGGAAACCGGCGTCGCGCCAGGCGGCGCGCTGCTCGTCGGCGAGGTCCCACCAGGCGAGCTGCGCACCGTGACCGGCCTGGGCCATCGCCTTGCCCGCGGACATCTCCAGACCGGGGTTGAACCAGAGCACCGGGACGTCCGGCGCGGGCGGGGCGGGCGGTTCCGGGTCGTCGAGGTCGGTGCCGGAGACCTGGAGCTTCGCCAGGTCCTTGGGCCAGCCGTCCAGCGGGACGGGCGGGAAGACCCGTACCTCCGCACTCGCCCCGGTGACCGTGATGCCCTCCAGCGCCCCGGCCCGCCGCCACTCCGCGCCGCGCGCCCGCCGCACCACCTTGCGGATCCGGGCGTCCTGCCAGTCCCGCACCCGCCCCGCCCACACACCGTCGCCGAGCGAACGCTCGTCGTCCAGCAGCACCAGCACCGCGCGGGCGGCCGTCTCCAGCGCGTCGGTACGGGCGGGCGGGGCGGCCCGCTCGATGCGGACGACCAGCGGCAGCACGAACTGCGGGGCCAGGTCCCGCGCGGTGGGCTCGGTGCGGAAGGGGCTCTCGGCAGCGGAGGTTTCGGCGGAGGTCTCGTACGTCACGCCCCCCAGTGTGCCAACCACGGCGCACACGGGCGGACGGCCCCCGCGCGAGAGGGCCACGGCCGCACGGGACCGGCCGCCGTCCTGAGCCGTGCTCACCGCGCGGAGGTCATCCCGAGCAGGCCGTGCGCTGCGCCTCCTGCCACTCGCAGACGGGGCAGAGGGTGATCCCCTTGTACGACTCCGGGTACTCGGTCGGCTCCCGGCACAGTACGCACTCGGCGTACGGCGGCCCGTCGGCCCGGGGCGGCCGGGTCGCGTCGATCAGGCAGTAACCGCCGTCGCGGCCGTCCTTGTCGCGGCCGTCCCTGTCGTCGTCGTTCCTGGCGTCCTCGCTCATGCGTCCAGCGTAGGGCGCCCTTGCCGGGTCCGGGCCGGCCGGGCAGCCGGGCAGCAGGCCCGCCGGAGGGGCGGGCACGGCCGGTGCGGGGCGGCGCGCAGGGGCGGCCGCCCGGGCCGGGCGCGCTGGTCAGGAGTGGCCCGTCGAGGCGCCGATCATCTCGGACACCTTCACGAAGCGGTACCCCTTCTTGCGCAGCTCCGGCACGACGGCGCGCACCACGCGCTCGGTCGTGGGGGCGGCGCTGCGGGTGCAGTGCATGACCACGACCGAGCCCGGCTTCACGCCGGCCAGGACCTGGCGGGCCACGGCGTCCGCGTCCGTGGCGAACGCGTCCCCGCTCACCACGTCCCACTGGACCGCGGTGACGCCGAGGGGTGCGAGGGTGCGCAGCACCTGGGTGTCGTAGCAGCCGCCGGGGAACCGCAGGTACGGCATCGGATGCGGCACGCCGGCCTTGGCGAAGGCCGTGTACGCGCGTTCCACGTCCGAGCGGACCTGGTCCGGGGAGACGGTCGGCAGGCCGTAGCAGTCACCGGTGAACGCGTAGTGGCTGTAGGAGTGGTTGGCGAGTTCGAACCCGGGGTCCGTGCCGATGGAGCGCGCCTCGTCCGGGTACGTCTCCGCCCACTTGCCCGTCATGAACACCGTGGCCGGCACCTTGAGGGCCCGGAGCGTGGCGATGAGCTGCGGGTTGTCGAAGTGCTCGCCCGACGCAGCGCGGCGGCCCTCGTCGGCGGTCATGTCGGCGTCGAAGGTGAACGCGACCGTCCTGCCCTGGTCGCGCGGGCCGTTGGTGAACACGGGGGTCAGCCCGCCGGGCCCGGGAGTGAGCCTGGGCGGCTTGGACGGTGCGGTCGCGGACGGCGTGGCGGGGGTGGAGGGGGAGGTGGGGGAGACGGGGTGAGCGGCGTGGGTGGCCCGCGTGGTGCCGCACGCGGCGAGCGAGGCCAGGGCGACGCTCAGGGCACAGGTCGCGGCGAGACCGGTAATACGTCGTACAAGTGGGATCACCTGACGAACGTAGGGCGGTCTGTGATCATATGAGCGGCGGCGGGGCCGTGCGGTCACCCGGCCGGACGCCACCCGCGGGGCGCAGCCCCGTGCTCACCGTTCGCGGCGTTCCAGCGGCTGGGTCGCCGGGCCCTGGAGCACGTTGCCCTCGGTGTCGAAACGCGAGCCGTGGCACGGGCACTCCCAGGCGTGCTCGGCGGAGTCGAAGGCGACCAGGCAGCCGAGGTGCGTGCACCGGGCGGAGAGCGTGTGCAGGTCGCCCCCGTCGTCCCGGTACACGGCCAGGTGGTCGAGACCGCTGCGGACCACCGCGCCCTCGCCCGGCGCGATGGCGTCCACCGGCGGCGTGGAGCGCAGCCGGTCGCCCACGAAGTGCCGCGCGACCTCGGCCTGGTTCTTCAGGAACGTCGGGGCCTCCCGTACGGCCGTCCGCAGCCGGCGGGGGTCGTACAGCTCCTGCCACGGGCAGTCCCGTCCGGTGATCAGCGCGGTGAGCAGCTGCCCCGCCATGATGCCGCCGCTCAGGCCCCAGCCGCCGAAGCCGGTCGCCACGTAGGTGTTGCGGGCGGCCTGGTGCAGCGGGCCGACCATCGCCACGGTGTCGGTGGGGTCGATGTCCTGGGTGGCCCAGGAGTGCCGCAGCTCCGCCCCCGGGAAGTGCTCGCCCGCCCACTCCGTCAGCCGGTCGAAGCGGGCCGGGGTGTCGCCGGTGCCGGGCGTGAAGTGCTCCCCGGTCACCACCAGCAGCCGCCGGCCGCTCTCCCCGTTGCCGTCCTCGTCGGTGGTGCTCCCCTCGGCCTCGTATGCGCGGTACGGCGCGGTCCGTACCGAACGGGTGTTCTCCTCCGGGGTGATGTACATGCCGTCGGGGTCCTCGGCGGCGTCGACTGGCCCGGCCACGACCAGTTCCCGGCGGGGGGAGAGCCGGGCGAACAGCAGCGCCCGGTCGAAGATCGGGTAGTGCGTGGCGACCACGACGTGCCGGGCCCGGACGGTGGCGCCCGTCGCGGTCGTCACCCGGCACGGCTCGCCCTCGGTCAGGCCCCGCACGACGGTGTTCTCGAACACCTGCCCGCCGCGCGCCACCAGGTCGGCCGTCAGGGCCAGCAGGTACTTGCGCGGATGGAACTGCGCCTGCCCGGCCACCCGCACCGCGCCCGCCACCGGGAACGGCAGCCCGGTCTCCGTCACGAACGACGCCGGCAGCCCCGCGTCCCGGGCCGCCTCCGCCTCGGCACGCACCTCCTCCACCCGGCCCGGATCGCGTACGTAGGTGTAGGCGCTGCGGGTCTCCCACTCGCACTCGATGCCCAGTTCGTCCACCAGTTCCCAGGCGTGCTCCAGTGCCTCGCACTGCGAACGGGCGTACAGACGGGCCGCCTGCGCGTCGCGGGTGCGGCGCAGCTTGTCGTAGACGAGGGTGTGCAGCGCCGTCAGCTTGGCGGTGGTGTGCCCGGTCACGCCCGCCGCGACCCGCCGCGCCTCCAGCACCGCCACGCCCAGCCCCGCCCGCGTCAGCTCGTAGGCCGTGCTCAGCCCGGCCATGCCCGCGCCGATCACGACGACGTCGACGTCCAGGTCCTCGGTCAGCGCGGGGCGCTCGGGCCCCGGTGCCGTCTCGACCCAGTACGAACCGGTGACGCGGCGCCGTCCGTGCCGCCGCTCCTGCCGCTCCCGGCCCTGCTGATGTTCGCTCATGGCCGCCGGGTACCCCGTCGCGGGCGGCCTGATCTCAGGTGAGGGGGGCGCGCGGGACACCGGCGGACCGGTCAGGGTTCGGCCCCGGACGCGGAGACGGCGTCCGCGGCGGCCCGGACCGGCGTCACGGAAGCGGCGTCGGGTGTCACCGAAGCGGTGCCGGGTGTCGCGGAAGCCGCGTCGAGCGGGGCACCGGGCAGGTCCGGGACCGGTGCCGTGCCGTTGCCGAGGGGCTTCGGCGGCCCGGCCGGTGGGGGCGGAGCGGGCGCGGGTGCCTGCCCGGGTGTCTGCTGCTGGGCCGCCCTCTCCAGGAAGCGCAGCAGTTCGACGGGGAAGGGCAGGACGAGGGTCGAGTTCTTCTCCGTGGCCACCGCCGTCACCGTCTGCAGGAGCCGCAGTTGCAGCGCCGCGGGCGTGTCGGCCATCTGCTGGGCGGCCTCGGCGAGCTTCTTCGACGCCTGGAGTTCCGCGTCGGCGTTGATGATCCTCGCCCGCCGCTCCCGGTCGGCCTCCGCCTGCCGGGCCATGGAGCGCTTCATCGTGTCCGGCAGGGAGACGTCCTTGATCTCCACCCGGTCGATCTGCACGCCCCACCCGATGGCCGGGCTGTCGATCATCAGCTCCAGGCCCTGGTTGAGCTTCTCGCGGTTGGACAGCAGGTCGTCCAGATCGCTCTTGCCGATGATCGAGCGCAGAGAGGTCTGCGCCATCTGCGACACCGCGAACCGGTAGTCCTCGACCTGGATGACGGCGTTGGCCGGGTCGACCACCTTGAAGTAGACGACGGCGTCCACGCGCACGGTCACGTTGTCGCGGGTGATGCCCTCCTGGGCCGGGATCGGCAGCGTGACGATCTGCATGTTCACCTTGTAGAGCCGGTCCACGAAGGGAACGATCATGGTGAAGCCGGGCGGGCGCGGACCTCCGGCGAACCGCCCGAGCCGCAGCACCACCCCGCGTTCGTACTGCTTGACGACCCGCGCCGCCGCCGCGAGGTACACGAGACCGGCGCAGCCCGCGGCGATTACGGCGGTCAGTACGTCCTGAAACATGATGACGACTCCTCGACCAGTCGTCCGAACGCCCGTGAGAGGCCTTGTTCAACGATATGCCCGCCCCGAGAACACGGTCGAGTCCTCGCCGGGAGACGGCCGTCCGGCCGCCCCCCGGCAGCCGGAGGCCGGGCAGCGGGCGCGGGGCGGCCGGACGGCATACCGGCGGGCGGCCCGGCCCGCCCGGCGGCGGGGGCGGGCGGACCGCGTCGCCGTCCGCCCCGGCGTCGGCCAGCCGCCGTCGCCCCGGGGCACCGCGCCGGGCCGCCCGCCCCGCCGTCCGTCACCGCGCCGGCGGCCCTGCCGTCAGGGCGCCGGCGTCAGCAGTCTCACCGGCTCCGTCTCCGCCGTGCTGTGGCGTTCGGCCCAGGTCTCCAGGGCCGTGCGGCAGGCGTGGTCGAGGTGGTGCAGGCCGGCGAGGTGCAGTTCGACCGGGCGGTCCCGGGGGAGGGACTCCAGGCTGTCGAGGATCCTCGGCAGCCGCAGGAACGTCGCGTTGCCCGTCAGGTACGCCTGGACCGGGCCCGCGCCCTTGTCGACGACGTCCAGCTTCACGTGGGAGGCCTCCCAGGCGGTCTTGGCGACCGACAGGGCCAGACCGATCAGCACGCCCTCGAACATGTTCAGCGCGACGATGGACCCGGCCGTCGCCACCAGGACCAGCACCTCGCCCCGGTGCGTGCGCCACAGCGAGGCCACCTGGCGGAAGGGGATCAGCTTCCAGCCCGCGTGCACGAGGATGCCGGCGAGCGCGGGCAGCGGTATGAGCGCCAGCGCGGACGGCAGCAGCGCCGCGAACAGCAGCAGCCACACCCCGTGCAGCACCCGGGACGCCTTGGTGCGCGCACCGGCCCGCACGTTGGCCGAACTGCGGACGATCACGGCGGTCATCGGCAGCGCGCCGAGCAGCCCGCACACGCAGTTGCCCGCGCCCTGGGCCATCAGTTCCTTGTCGTAGCGGGTGCGTGGTCCGTCGTGCAGCCGGTCCACGGCCGCCGCGCTGAACAGGCTCTCCGCCGAGGCGATGAGCGTGAAGGCGAGGACGGTGCCGTAGATCGCGGGGCCGGCCAGTTCGCCGAAGGCCCCGGCACCGGGCGGCTGGACCGCGTCGAACAGGCCCTGGACCCGGACGGTGGCGACGGGCAGGCCGAACGCGAGGGAGACGAGCGTGGCCAGGACCACCGCGACCAGGGCGCCCGGGACGGCGCGCACGCCCGCCCACAGCGGCCGTGCCGCCCCGCCGGGTCGGGTGCGGTCCGGCAGGCGCGTCCACAGCACCAGCACGGCGACGGTGCCCGCGCCGAGCGCGAGGGAGGCCGCCGCCCCGGGACTGCCCAGGGCGCCGGCGAGCGCGCCCGGCAGCCCGGTGATCTTGTCGAGGCCGGCGGCCGGGGCCTTCAGCCCGGCCGCCGTGTAGAGCTGACCGGCGATGAGCACGAGCCCGATGCCGGCCAGCATCCCCTCGACCACGGAGACCGAGATGGCCCGGAACCAGCGCCCGAGCCGCAGCGCGCCCATGGCGAGCTGGAGCAGCCCAGCGCACAGCACGATCACGCCCAGCACGGGCAGCCCGAACTCGCGGACGGCCTCGAACACGAGCACGGTCAGTCCGGCGGCCGGCCCGGACACCTGCAGGCTGCTGCCCGGCAGGAACCCGGTTACCAGACCGCCCACGATGCCCGTGACGAGGCCGAGTTCGGCCGGTACGCCGGAGGCGACGGCCACGCCGACGCACAGCGGCAGCGCGACGAGGAAGACGACGAGCGAGGCGGTGAAGTCCTGCCGGAGGAAGGGGAACCTGGATATCGCGGTCTTCACGGCGGCGCTCACAGGGCCGTGAAGGTGTCGGTCCGGGGCCGGTGCGCGAGGACGGCACCGGTGTGCACCTCGTAGTACCAGGCGTGCAGGGACACGGTCCCGTCGGCCAGCCCGCGCGCGACGCACGGGTACGAGCGCAGCCGCAGCAGCTGCGTGAGGACATGGCTCTGGACGCCCTCGGCGACGCACGGGTCCTCGGCCGGTCCCGTCGGCGGGGGTGTGGCTCCCGCCAGCCAGTCGCGCACCGCGGGGACGGCGTCGAGGTCGTCGCCGCGGACCAGGGCGCCGACGGCGCCGCAGTGCGAGTGGCCGCAGACCACGATGTCCCGCACGCCGAGCACCTGCACGGCGTACTCGACGGTGGCGGCCTCGGCGGTGGGACGGGCCGGGTCGTACGGCGGCACGATGTTGCCCGCGGTGCGCAGCTCGAAGAGCTGGCCGGGGCGGGCGCCGGTGATCAGGGCCGGGACGACCCGTGAGTCGGAGCAGGTGATGAACAGGACCTGGGGGGACTGGCCCGCGGCGAGTTCGGCGAACTCCTCGGGGCGCTGTCCGAACGTACGGGCGTTGTCGATGAGGGGCTGCATGTGCGGTGACTCCTCCTGGCGCGCCGTGCGGGCGCGTCGGGCTGACACGACAGAGGTGGGGGGTGTGCGCGAGGGAGACGGGTGCGCGGTTCAGCAGCGGAAGACCTGGAGCGCGGCCGGGGTGGTGCCGGTCAGGGGTCCGGGCGGGCGGGCGGACGGGACGCCGGGCACGGCCGCTTCGTGGGCGGCGACGGGCTGCTGTCCGCGGGCCGGGGCCGGCGGGGGGCCGGCGGCCCGGTGACAGGCGCGGGCGCGCACCGGACCGGCCGGGTGGTGGGCCGGGGCGCGCTCGCGCGGGGTGGAGCGCTCCTCCTCCTCCTGCTGCCACGCGCCGGGCGGGGTGCCGCCGGGCTGCGCGGCGGCCCCGGCGTGGCGCCCCGCCTGCGCGGATGGCAAGGGGGCTGCCGGTGCGGCGAGGAGGAGGGCGAGCAGGGCGGCGGTGAGGAGCGCGAGTGCGGCGCGGGCCGCCGGGCCTCGGAACATGCGCCTCCCTCCGCACCGCACGTAGCTCTAGAACACACCAAGGATTGGTCAATGGATGGTCAAGAAGCACGATAGCCCGGCATGGCCTTCCGCTGGGTTAACGCCGTGTTACGGCGCGTAAGGCGCCCGAAAAGTGCGGGGGTATTGGCGCGAACCGGACGCCGGTGTGCGGCGATGTCGCCCGCATGTTCGAGCTAATCGCCCACGTGTTCGGATAAAGGCCGCTTCTCGGCCGGTGCCGACGCCGGGCGCCGGGTCAGGCGGTCTCGACGAGGCTCTTGGCGTCGCGGGCGAGGGCGGTGAGCCGGGATATCGCGCGGAAGTACTTCTTGCGGTAGCCGCCGTTCAGCATCTCCTCGCTGAACAGCCGGTCGAACGGCAGTCCGGAGGCCAGCACCGGCACCTCACGGTCGTAGAGCCGGTCCGCGAGCACGACGAGCCGCAGCGCGGTCGACTGGTCGGGCACCGGCCGCACCCCGGTCAGGCACACGGCCCCCAGGCCGTCGGTCAGCGCACCGTAGCGGCTGGGGTGCACCCTGGCCAGGTGCTCCAGGAGCTGGGCGAAGTCGTCGAGCGAGGCGTTCTCGGTGGTCTGCGCCGCCTTCGTGACCTGCTCGTCGGAGAAGGGCGCGGGGGCCTCGGGCAGACCCCGGTGGCGGTAGTCCTCGCCGTCGATGCGCAGCGTACGGAAGTGCGCCGACAGGCCCTGGATCTCGCGCAGGAAGTCGGCGGCGGCGAACCGGCCCTCGCCGAGCTTGCCCGGCAGCGTGTTGGAGGTGGCGGCGAGCGCGACCCCCGCCTCGACCAGGCGGCCGAGCAGGGTGGACACGAGCACGGTGTCGCCGGGGTCGTCCAGCTCGAACTCGTCGATGCACAGCAGCCGGTGCCCGGAGAGCGTCTGGACCGTCTTCTGGAAGCCGAGGGCGCCCACCAGGTTGGTCAGCTCCACGAACGTGCCGAACGCCTTGAGCGCGGGCTCGGCCGGGGTGGCGTGCCACAGGGAGGCGAGCAGGTGCGTCTTGCCGACGCCGTAACCGCCGTCCAGGTAGACGCCGCGCGGTGCGGCCGGGGTCTTCGGCGTCTTCGTCCGGGCCCTGCCGAGGCCGAAGAGGCCGCGCCGGGCGGAACCGGCTGCGGGCGCGCCGCCGAGTCCGGCGGCGAAGTCCTCCAGGACGCGCACCGCCTCCGTCTGGCTCGGCTGCTTCGGGTCCGGGATGTACGTCGCGAAGCGCACCGAGTCGAACCGCGGCGGCGGCACCATCTCGGCGACCAGCCGGTCCGCCGGGACGTGCGGCTCGCGGGCGCACAGGGAGAGCGGGGTGGCACCGGTCACGGGGCTGAGCCGGGAGGCGGCTGTGGAGGACGACACGGTTCCCCATGGTAAGCCGCGTGGAACACTGCACGGCATGCGACGCCTGTTCCCTGTGACCGACGAAACAGCAGCCCAGACCTCGCGC
Source organism: Streptomyces sp. Xyl84 (assembly GCF_059731885.1). Taxonomy (NCBI): domain Bacteria; kingdom Bacillati; phylum Actinomycetota; class Actinomycetes; order Kitasatosporales; family Streptomycetaceae; genus Streptomyces; species Streptomyces sp. Xyl84. Next base: position 1,603,286 of record NZ_AP029182.1, on the reverse strand, counting down.
GGGGCCGCCGGAGCCGGCGGTGAGCGCGTGAGCGCCGCCCTCGCGGACCGGGAGTGGACCCTCGCCGAGCTGGCCGAGGCCTACGCCTACCCCGAGCCCGCGGCCGGCGGCCGGGAGCCCTGGCTGCGGGCCAACATGGTCTCCACGCTCGACGGGGCGGCGCAGCACGAGGGCCGTTCGCAGCCCATCTCCGGCGCCGCCGACATGCGGATCTTCGGCACGCTGCGGGCGCTGGCCGACGTGGTGGTGGTCGGCGCCGAGACCGTACGGCAGGAGGGGTACCGCCCGGCCCGCGCGCGCGGGGAGTTCGCGGCCCTGCGGGCGGCGGCCGGGCAGGGGCCGGCCCCGGCGATCGCGGTCGTCACCGCCGGTCTGGAGCTGGACTTCTCCCTGCCGCTGTTCACCTCGCCCCTGGTGCCCACGCTGATCCTCACGGGTGCCGCCGCGGCGCCCGACCGGATCGCGGCGGCCGAGCGGGCGGGGGCGCGCGTGGTGACCGCGGGCGACGGCGTGGGCATCGACCCCCCGCGTGCGGTGCGGGCGCTGGCCGGACTGGGCCACACCCGTCTGCTGACCGAGGGCGGTCCGCGTCTGCTCGGGCAGATGGTGGCCTCCGGGGTCCTGGACGAGCTGTGCCTGACCGTCTCGCCGACGCTGACCGCGGGCGACGCCCAGCGCATCGCGGGCGGGCCCCCGGTCGCTGTCCCGCACCGATTCACCCTGGCCTCCCTGCTGGAGGAGGAGGGGTTCCTGTTCAGCCGCTACCAGCGGGCGTGACGGCCGGGCGCCGGCCCGCCCCGGGCGTGACGAGGAGGCGCCGCCCCCCTCACTCCCGCCCCCGGTGCTCCCCACCGGGACGGCCGGGAACGGCCCGGCGTCGCCCGAAAGCGGAATTGGTAATTCCGTTCAGGTGGTGGCAGCGGGAGGAATTCCGGCGATACCCGTGCGATCACAGGGCAGGATGGTTTCTGCGGGGGCTGTTTCCGGCCCACACGGAGGTAGCGAGAGGGCGCGGCCCTCACACGAGAAAGGGCGTCTGGTGTTCACAAGCGTACTGATGATCGAGAAGGCCCTGACGTCCGCCGACGTGGAGTTCGTCACGACTTTGCACGGGGAGGAGGCGGTCCGCTTCGAGGTGCTGCTCCAGCCGCGCGGGGACCAGGCGGACCGGCTGCTGCGGGCCATCGACGACATCGCCCTCGGCGAGATCGACGAGGCCGCGCGCGAGGGCGGGACACCCGAGGGCGAGGCCGCCAAGGGCGAGGGCGAACAGGCCCTGGACGTCTCCCTCAAGGCGCTGCGCGCGGCCGGTGCCGACGCCGAGGGCCGGCTCGTCGAGAACCACCCGCTGGACGCCCTCAGATCCCTGGTCGCCCAGGCCGGGGCGGACGAGGTGATCGTGCTGACCGACCCGCACTACGTGGAAGAGTTCTTCCACCGCGACTGGGCCTCGCGGGCCCGCCACAAGGTCGGCGTGCCGGTCCTGAAGCTGTTCTCGCACAGCAAGGCTTAGGCTGGGGCGGCGCCCGCGCCCGCGGTGCGCCGCACGCCCGTACCGACGCCGCACCACCTGGGGAGAACAGCGCATGGCACCCGGCCTTCCTACCGCCATGGACCGACCGCACTTCATCGGCATCGGCGGCGCCGGAATGTCGGGCATCGCCAAGATCCTCGCGCAGCGCGGCGCCCGGGTGGCCGGCAGCGACGCCAAGGAGTCGGCGACCGCCGAGGCGCTGCGAGCGCTGGGCGCCACCGTGCACATCGGGCACGCGGCGGACCACCTCGCCGCCGACGCGACCTGCGTCGTCGTCTCCTCGGCGATCCGCGCGGACAATCCGGAACTGGTCCGGGCGGCCGAGCTGGGCATCCCGGCCGTCCACCGCTCCGACGCCCTGGCCGCCCTGATGGACGGCCTGCGCCCGATCGCGGTGGCCGGCACCCACGGCAAGACCACCACCACCTCGATGCTGGCGGTCTGTCTGACCGAGCTGGGCCTGAAGCCGTCGTACGCCATCGGCGGCGACCTGGACGCCCCCGGCTCCAACGCGCTGCACGGCGAGGGCGACATCTTCGTCGCCGAGGCGGACGAGTCGGACCGCAGCTTCCACAAGTACGCGCCCGAGGTCGCCATCGTCCTCAACGTCGAACTCGACCACCACGCCAACTACGCCTCGATCGACGAGATCTACGAGTCCTTCGAGACCTTCGCCGGGAAGATCGTCCCCGGCGGCACGCTGGTGATCGCCGCCGACCACGAGGGCGCGCGCGAGCTGACCCGGCGCCTGGCCGGATCGGTGCGGACGGTGACGTACGGCGAGTCCGCCGACGCCGACGTGCGCATCCTGTCCGTGGTGCCGCAGGGCCTCAAGAGCGAGGTCACCGTCGTGCTGGACGGCACCGAGCTGACCTTCACGGTCTCCGTGCCCGGCCGCCACTACGCCCACAACGCCGTCGCCGCGCTCGCCGCCGGCGCCGCCCTCGGCGTCCCGGCCGCCGAACTGGCCCCCGCCCTGGCCGCCTACACCGGCGTCAAGCGGCGCCTCCAGCTCAAGGGCGAGGCCGCCGGCGTCCAGGTGATCGACTCCTACGCCCACCACCCCACCGAGATGACCGCCGACCTGGAGGCGATGCGCGCCGCCGCGGGCGACGCCCGGATCCTGGTCGTCTTCCAGCCGCACCTCTTCTCCCGCACCCAGGAACTGGGCAAGGAGATGGGCCAGTCGCTCGCCCTCGCCGACGCCTCCGTCGTCCTGGACATCTACCCGGCCCGCGAGGAACCGGTCCCGGGCGTCACCAGCGAACTGATCATCGCCTCCGCCCGGGCCGCCGGCGCCGACGTCACCGCGGTCCACGACAAGGCCGAGATCCCCGACGTGATCGCGGGAATGGCCAAGCCCGGTGATCTCGTTCTCACCATGGGCGCGGGCGACGTCACCGACCTCGGGCCGCGCATCCTGGACCGACTGCAGCAGAACTGAGCGAAGGGGCTGAGGGCTCATGGCGTACGACGTGGACAAGCCGGACGAGCAGTGGCGCGAGGAGCTGAACCCGGCCGAGTACGCCGTGCTGCGCCAGGCCGCGACGGAGCCCGCCTTCACCGGCGAGTACACCGACACCAAGACCAAGGGTGTCTACTCCTGCCGTGCCTGCGGCGCGGAGCTGTTCACCTCCGACACCAAGTTCGAGTCCCACTGCGGCTGGCCGTCCTTCTACGACCCGAAGGACACCGACGCGGTGGAACTCCTCCAGGACCGTTCGCACGGGATGGTGCGCACCGAGGTGCGCTGCGCCCGCTGCGGGTCGCACCTCGGGCACGTGTTCGAGGGTGAGGGGTACTCCACCCCGACCGACCAGCGGTACTGCATCAACAGCATCTCGCTGCGGCTGACGCCCGCCGAGGGCTGAGCCGGGGCCGGGGCGACAGGCGCCGCCCCGGCGGCGCTTTGCGGCGGCCTGCCGTGGTGGGACAATGGCCACGGTGGGACAATATGGGACATCGGTGGCGTCGTCGGCGCCGCCGGTTGTTTCGCCGCATCTCCGCAGAGGCGGGTGGAAGACATGGGCACAGCGTCCAACGTCGTACTGGCCGTGGCTCCGCACGTGTGGGCCACGCTCGGTGCCTTCATCGGCGGGCTCGTCATCGTGGTGGCGCTCGTCTGGGCCGTCAGCATGGGCATCGGAGTGATGCGCCGCGAGCCGAACCGGCCCGAGACGTCCGAACAGCCGCACCTGCCGGTCACCGGCGCCGTCGAGGAGATCAGCGAGAGGCGCGAGCCCGACGAGGTGCACTGCGGCGACGACGGGAAGCGGCTCCTGCCGCACGAGCTGCACGCGGCGAGCACCCGGCGCAGCCAGGACCAGCACCGCAGCCGCTGGGCTCCGGGCAGCAGCGGATCCTTCGGCAGCGGGGGACCCGGCCGCACCTGACCCGGCCTGCCGGCCGCGGCGTCCACGGCGCCGTGACCCGACACGCGCGCCGTGCAGAACGGCGCGCGTGACACGTCGGCCGACGGCGCGCATGCCGCACACGGCGCCGGGGGCGTGCGCGGGCCGGGCGCCGCGCGCCGTACCCGTGGCGCGGGCAGCCGCGCACCGTGCCGGTACGCGGCGTCGTGTGCGTGCACCGGATCGCGCGGGCGCGCCTCGTACTCGTACCCCGTGGCGCGGGCCTCCGCGTACCGCATCCCGGGCGGTTTCACGCCGTGCCGGGCGGGCGCGCCCGGACACCGACCCACTTCGCACCGCACCCGGTGTGACGGCCGAAGCCGCCGCGCCGGGTGCGGTGTCGTGTCCGGAGCGGCCGCCCCTCGACGGCCGTGCCCCGCACGGGTGCTGCAATCCTGCCGCAATCCCGGGCGTCTAGACTCTCTCCGCAACGGCCCGCGCGACCGTGGCCGAGAGCGGGCAGCTACTGCCAGACCCGAAGGGTATGCGGCGTTTTGATACGCATAGATTCAGTCACCAAGCGGTACCCGGACGGCACGGTGGCGGTCGACCGGCTCTCGCTGGAGATACCGGACCGCTCGATCACCGTTCTCGTCGGGCCGTCAGGCTGCGGCAAGACCACCACCCTGCGCATGATCAACCGCATGGTCGAGCCGAGCGAGGGCCGCATCCTCCTCGACGGCGCCGACGTCAAGGAACAACCCGTCAACACCCTGCGCCGGTCGATGGGTTACGTCATCCAGAACGCCGGGCTCTTCCAGCACCGCACCATCGTCGACAACATCGCCACCGTGCCCCGGCTGCTGGGCTGGGGCAAGCAGAAGTCCCGTGCGCGGGCCGTGGAGTTGATGGAGCGCGTCGGCCTCGACTCCGCGCTCGCCAAGCGCTACCCCTACCAGCTGTCGGGCGGCCAGCAGCAGCGCGTCGGCGTGGCGCGGGCGCTCGCCGCGGACCCGCCGGTGCTGCTGATGGACGAGCCGTTCTCCGCCGTGGACCCGGTGGTGCGCAAGGGCCTCCAGGAGGAACTGCTGCGCATCCAGGACGAGCTGGGCAAGACCATCGTCTTCGTCACCCACGACATCGACGAGGCCATCAGACTGGGCACCATGGTCGCGGTGCTGCGCACCGGCGGCCGGCTCGCCCAGTACGCCCCGCCCGCCGAGCTGCTGACCCACCCCGCCGACGCCTTCGTCGAGGACTTCCTCGGCACCGACCGCGGCATCCGCCGGCTGTCCTTCTTCGGCACCGCGGAACTGGAGCTGCTCACCTCGCCGATCGTCGCCGTGGACTCCACCGCCGAGCAGATCGCCGCCCGCGCGAGTGCCGACGTGCCCTACCTCCTCGTCACCGGCCCCGACGGCCGCCCGCTCGGCTGGGGCGAGCCCGGCGACCTGACGGGCGGCCGGATCGACCCGGTCCGGCTGCTGCCCCACGGGCGGCCCTTCGTGCGGGGCGGCGAATCCCTGCGCGCCGCCCTGGACTGCGCCGTGCTCTCGCCGACCGGCTGGGCGGTCGGCGTGGACGACACCGGCCGCGCGGTCGGCGTGGTCTCGCAGCAGACCATCGGCGCGGCCATCCGCGCCGCGCACGCCGGGGGCCGTACGGACGCGGAAGGGCGAACGGAGGCCGGCGAGCACGCCGGCGCGGACGCCAAGGCCGCCCGATGAACCGCTTCTTCGACCTCCCGAGCGACCTCCAGCACAGCTGGTTCGGCCTGATCGGACTGCACCTGCGCGAGGCGCTGCTGCCCGTCCTCGCGGGCCTCGTCGCCTCCCTGCCGATCGCCCAGCTGTGTGTGCGCTTCCGCTGGCTCTACCCGCCGGTGCTCGGCCTGACGACGGTGCTGTACGCCGTCCCGTCCCTGGCCTTCATCGTCTTCCTCATCGACTACACCGGCCAGACCGAGCTGACCGTCATGATCCCGCTGGCCGTCTACAGCCTGGTCGTGCTCGTCCCGGCCATCGTCGACGGCGTCCGCGCGGTGCCGCAGGAGACGCTGGCCGCCGCCACCGCCCTGGGACTGGGTCCCGTACGGCGTTACTTCCAGGTGCAGCTGCCGATCGCGGTGCCCGCCATCTTCGCCGGGCTGCGCGTGGCCACCGTGTCCAGCATCTCCCTGGTCAGCGTCGGCATGCTCATCGGCAACCAGGGCGCGCTCGGCAACCTGCTCAACGACGCGAACATCTACCACCGGCCCGAGCTGGCGGTGAACTCCGTGGTCACCACCGCCGTCCTGGCCATCCTCGTCGACGCCGTGCTGGTCGGCGTACGGTTCCTGCTGACCCCGTGGATGCCGCGCGGCACCGGCCGCCGCGGGCCCCGGACCGCCGAGGAGCGGCCGGAGCCGGCCGTGTCCGTACGGGAGGACCCCGCCCGGTGAACGTACTGCACTTCGTCAACGCCTTCTTCAGCGACAGCGCCCACTGGCACGGCTACGACGGCATCCCCACGCGTCTGGCCGAGCACCTGCGCTACTGCCTGATCGCGCTCGGCATCGCCGCCGCCATCGGGCTGCCGGTCGGCCTGGTCACCGGGCACTACGGGCGCGGCGGCAACGTCCTCGCGTTCCTGGCCACCGCCGGGCGGGCGCTGCCCAGTTTCGGCCTGCTGGTGCTGATGACCACGCTGGTCGGCTTCGGCCTGGTCCCCGTCATGGTCCCGCTGGTCGTCCTCGCCGTCCCGCCGATCCTGGTGACCACCTACGAGTCGATGCGCTCGGTCGACCCGTCGCCGGTGGACGCGGCACGGGGGATGGGCATGCAGGAGTCGCGGATCCTCTTCCGCGTCGAACTGCCGGTCGCGCTCCCGCTGATCCTCAGCGGCCTGCGCTCGGGCGCCATCCAGATCGTCTCCACGGCGACCATCGCCGCCTACGTCGGCATCGGCGGCCTCGGCCGCTACGTCATCGACGGTCTCTACCAGCGCAACTACGAGAAAGTGGTGGGCGGCGCCAGCCTGGTCGCGGCGCTGGCGCTCGCCACGCTCCTGCTGTTCTGGGCCGCGGCCCGGCTCACGGTGTCCCGGGGCGTGCGGCGCGGTACCTGACGGAGCCGACCGGGCGGGCCGCGCCACGAACCGCCCGGTCCCCTCGCGTCAGCGTGCCGGCCCGTCCGGCGGTCGCCTCGGGGCCAGGGGCAGTCGGCCGGCCGGTCGCCCCGGGGACAGGGGCCGGCCGTTCGCTCCGGTGTCAGGGGCTCACGCCTCGGTCCGCGCCAGCGCCAGCTCCAGGACGACCAGCAGCGCGTCGCGCACCGAGCCGCGTTCCCGTGCGTCGAAGACGACCACCGGGACGTGCTCGGAGACGTCGAGCGCCCAGCGGACCTCCTCCAGGGAGTGGTCCACCCGCCCGTCGAAGGCGTTGAGCGCCACCGCGAACGGGATCCGCCGGTGCTCGAAGTAGTCGACGGCCGCGTAGCAGTCGTCCAGGCGGCGGGTGTCGACGATGACGAGTCCGCCGACCGCGCCCTCCACGATGTCGTCCCACATGAAGCCGAACCGTTCCTGGCCGGGTGTGCCGAACAGGTACAGCTTCAGCGTCGGGTCGATGGTGATGCACCCGAAGTCCATGGCGACCGTGGTGGTCGTCTTGCGCGGGGTGTGGGTGAGGTCGTCGACGCCCGCGGCGACCTCGGTGATGGCCGCCTCGGTGGTCAGCGGCTCGATCTCGGAGATGGAGCCGACCGCGGTGGTCTTCCCCACGCCGAAGCCGCCCGCGATCACCATCTTGACCGGCAGCGGCGGCCGTACGGCGCTCTGGCCGGCCGCCGCGGCGGTGCCGCGGGCGAGTTGTTCAGTCGGTGTCACGGAGTACTCCCCGGGAGTCGGGGATGGCCCGCAGGCCATCGATAACCCTGCGCAGGACGGAGGCGTCGTGGATCACGCCGGAGTCGGGCACGTGCACCGTCAGCTGCCCCGCGGCGCGCAGGTCCTCGGTGAGGACCCGCACCACGTTGAGGTGCAGCCGCAGCCGGGCCGCGAGTTCCGCGACGGACAGCGGCAGGCGGCAGGCGGCGATGATGTCGTGCTGCTCGAAGGACAGGCCGCCCAGCGCCGCGAGACCGGCGGCGGTGGCCACCACCTGGGTCTCCACGGGCACCGGCCGGCCGGAGGCGGTGGGCGCCACCCGGCCGGCCGTGACCAGGAACGGCCGCACGGCGGGGGCGGGGCCCACCGGGTCTCCTCCCGGGGGCGGGGAGCCGTCCGCCATGGGTTCTTCTTCCTTCCTCGACCGGCGGTGACCGGTCAGCGCGCCGAGGCGGCGCCGACGTTGTTCTTCAGTTCGAGGACGAGCTGCGGGCTGAGCGCGGCACCGGCGCGGTTGGCGAACAGCGTCATCTCGTAGGCGATGTTGCCGAGCTTGGCCTCCTTGTCGGTGACCACGCCGAGCACCGCGCCGCTGCCGATCGCGGACACCAGGACGTGACCGCCCTCCAGGTCGATGATGACCTTGTTGAGCGCGCCGAGGCGGTAGTTGCCGGAGGCGCCGGCGGCCAGACTGGTGATGCCGGAGACGATGGCGGCCAGCCGCTCGGAGTCGGCGTGCTCGCGCAACTGCGAGACGGCGATGAGCAGTCCGTCGGAGGAGACGGCGATGGCGTCGACGACGCCGGCGGTCTCGGTCGCGAAGCGGTTCAGCAGCCAGGTGAAGTCGGCTGCGGCGGCCTGCAGGTCGGTCGGCGTGGTGCCTCCCGACGGAGTGTCACCTGTCGACGTGCTCACTGCTCGGCTCCTTCCGGGAGGTCGTTCTGGTGCTGCGAGTCGGGGGCGGTGGGGTGCGGGGCGGTCGGTTCCGCGGTGGTGGCCGGGGTGGTGCGGGCGTCCGCGCGGGGGTCGGTACGGCTGTGCGGGGCGGGGTCGGCGGGGCCGTTCGGGCCGGTGGCGGACTGGGGGTCCGCGGGCGCTCCGCCGGGGGCGTCGGCGGAGCGGGTGCCGGTGTCGCGGTGGGCGCGCTCCACGGCGGCCTCGAACTCCTCCAGCGCGGACCGCACGGCGTCGGCGTCGGCGGGCCGTGCGCTCTCGCGGGCGCTCGGGGAGGGGCCGCCGGCGGCGCGCAGGGTCGCGCCGCGCACACGCCGGCGCAGCGGACGGGAGGACGGCGCCTGGCCGGGCCCGGCCTGACCCGGCACCGTCCGGCCGGACGCCGCTTCCGCCGGGTCGGTCTCCTTGCGGGCCCGGGGGATGAACGGGGTCTGCGCCGCGGGCCGGCCGACGGCGGGTTGCGAGCCTGGGGCGGATGCCGATGCCGATGTCGTTGATGCCGACGCAGGGTGAGCGGTCCGGTCTCGGCGTTCGTCCGGTTCCGGTTCCGGGTCTGCGGCCTGTTCCCGGCGTGCGGCCGGTTCCGGGCGTGTGGTCCGTTCCGGGCGTTCGTCCGGTTCCTGTTCTGCCGTCTGTTCCCGGACTGCGGCTGTTCCCGGGGTCGTGGCCGGCTCCGGGGATCCGGCCGGTTCCCGCCCCGCGGCCGTCTCCGTGCCGGACCTGCCGGGGGACGTCTCGCGCCGGGGGAGGCGGCGGGGGAGTGCGCCGGGTTCGTCGCCGGTGTCCGAGGCGGGCTCCGGCGCCACGGCGGCCGACGGCCTCGGCCCGGTGGTCTCCCTGGCGTCGCCGGTCGCGGTGGCGCCAGGGGAACCGGCATCGGCGTCGCCGCCGGAGGCCACCGCATCCGGGGTCAGCAGCAGGGCGGAGGGGATCGTGACCTCGGCCGTGACACCGCCGCCCGCCGTGCGGGTGAGGGTGACCCCGACCTCCCAGCGGCGGGCCAGCGTGCCCACCACGAACAGGCCGAGCACCTTCGTCGGCACCACGTCGAGGCGTTCGCGGCGGACCAGCCGGGCGTTCTCCTCGGCGAGGCGTTCGGCGCTCATGCCGAGGCCGTGGTCGGTGACCGCGATCGAGGCGCCCTCCGTCCCCGAGCGCACCGTCACCTCGACGGGACTGCCCGCAGGGGAGAACGCCACCGCGTTCTCCAGGAGTTCGGCCACCATCAGCGTGAGGTCGCCGATGACGTCCGGCGCGACCATGACCTCGGTCCCGGCGTACAGCCGGACCCGCTGGTAGTCCTCGATCTGGCCGAGCGCGGCGCGCACCACGTTGGTCAGCGCGGTGGGGCCGGAGTCCAGGACGGCCTCGCGGATGCCGGCCAGCAGCATCAGGCTGTCGGCGTTGCGGCGCAGACGTACGGCGATGTGGTCGATGGAGTAGAGGCGTTCGAGCAGGGCAGGATCCGTCTCACCGCGCTCGACCGCGTCGATCAGCGCGAGCTGACGGGTGGTGAGGTTGCTGACCCTGCGGCCGACGTTGCCGAACATCTCGGCGACGTTGCGGCGGCTGAGCACCTGGCGCTCCAGCAGCGCCGCGGCAGTGGTCTGCACCTGGTTGAACGCCGCCGCCAGGTCGCCGATCTCGTCGCGCGCGGTGACGGGCACGTCCTTGAGGCGCGGCGGCCCGGCGTCGTCGGAGTCGTCGTCGGCGACCCGGGCGAGTTCCCGTCCGGTGGCGGCGGACACCTCCTGCGCGGCCCCGGTGAGCGCCTGCACCGGCCGGACCACCGAGCGGCGCACGGCCACCGAGAAACCGAGCCAGAGGAGGAAGCCGAACAGGGCGGCGGCCAGCAGCCCGGCGGCCCGCCACCACGCGTCGGTCGAGGCGTCGTCGGCCGAGCCGGCGATCTCGTCGATGAGCGAGGAGGCGATCTTCAGCCGGGCGGCGGCCTGTTCGGGATAGGAGGGGTAGTCGCCCAGCGCGTCCTGGAAGGCGCGCCGGATCTGGTCCGGGGTGTTCGCCTGCAGACTGCTCGGGTCGATCTGGAGTTCGGCGTACGCCTCGGCGATCCGGCGCTGCGCGGGGGTGTGCTCCATCTCCGCGAGCCGGTCGGCCTGCGCGGCGGTGGCGAACCGGGCGAAGCGGTCGGCCTGGTAGGCGTACAGCTCGTAGGAGCCGACCGCGCCGGTGAACTCGATGAGCGCGTTGGTGTCGCCGGTCGTCGCGGAGAACACACTGGTCTCGAAGGAGCTGTGCGCGGCGTCGGCGCGCAGCAGGGAGTCCAGCAGGTTGCCGGTGAAGGTGGCCGCCAGGGCCGCGTTCCGGTCGAGGCCGAGACCGTCGATCAGGTTCTTCGCGGCGCCCGTGTAGGCCGGGTCGATGTTGTCGGCGGGCAGGTAGCCCTCTTCCACGGTGTCGCGCAGGCTGCTCAGGCCTTCGATCTCCCGCAGCGCCTGCGCCTCGGTGCCGGGCAGCCGGCCGCCGAACGCGTGCCGCACCACGGCCACCTGGGCGTCGACCGCCGCCTGCGCCGTGCGGTAGGCGGCGGAGGAGGGCCGGGCGCCGATGCCCTGGGCCTCGTAGCGCACCGAGAGCAGGACGGCCTGCTGGTGCTCGGCCTCCACCCGGTCGACGAGCACCGCGACCTGGGTGCTGTCCCGTACCAGCCGGGCCGCGGCGGCCGCGTCCCTGGCCTGGCCGACCTGATCGGCGATGAGGTAGGCGAGCAGCAGGCCGACCACGGTGAGCGGGACGCCGACCAGGACGTTGAGTTTGCGCCGGAAGGGCCAGCGGTCGGCGAATCCCCCGGTGCCACCGGTCCGGGGCGGTGCGGCCTGCCGGGTGGGCGCGTCCACCTCGTTCGTGGACACCGGGCCTCCTTCGAAGGGTGTCTCCACCCAGGACGTACGTGACGACGACGAAGCGCGACGACACCGGTGCGGCCCGTGTACACCGCTGTGACCGACGTCAACCGCCGTGAAATCTACCGCTTCTTCGAAGCCGCGCCCGGCTCGTCCCATGTCAAGAATGCGTTACAAAGCAATCGCTTGCGCTTCACAAGTATCAGGGAAACGAAGCCGATCGGTGACCTGGCTGCTCTTGACTGATCGAGAAGCGGCTGGATTGGATCAGTAAAGTGCGGTGTTCCGCATGACGTACTCCTTTGTCCCCGCCCTGCCCCACGACTTCCCAACCCGGAACGAGAATCGTGACTTCTTACGCGAAGAGCACCAGGTCCAGCACGAGGCGCGCCGGCGCGGCCACCGTCGCCCTCGCCGCCACCGTCGCACTCCTCGCCGGGTGTTCGTCCTCCGGCGACAAGTCCGGCAGCGACCCGCTCGCGGGCGGCAAGGCGAGCGGTGACAGCGTGGTCGTCGGCTCCAACAACTTCGCCGAGAGCATCCTGCTGGCCGACATCTACGGCGAGGCCCTGAAGGCCAAGGGTGTCAAGGTCACCTACAAGCACAACATCGGCAGCCGCGAGACCACCTACGGCCTGCTCAAGAACGGCTCCGTGACCGTCCTGCCCGAGTACAACGGCGCGCTGCTGGCCTATCTGGACAAGAACGCCGCCCCGAAGACGGTCGCCGCCACGACGGCCGCGATCAACACCAAGCTCGACCCCAAGCTGACGCTGCTGGAGCCGTCGCCCGCGCAGAACAAGGACTCGGTCACGGTCAACGCCGCGACGGCGAAGAAGTACCAGCTGACCGACAAGTCCTCCGTCGCGGACCTCAAGGACGCCGCGAAGGACATCGTCATCGGCGGCTCGCCCGAGTTCCAGACGCGCCGGCAGGGCCTGCTCGGCCTGAAGTCGCTGTACGGGCTGGAGTTCAAGTCCTTCAAGGCGCTGGACGCGGGCGGCCCGCTGACCCAGGCGGCGCTGAAGAAGGACACCGTGCAGGCCGCGGACGTCTTCACCACCGACCCGGCCATCGCCAAGGAGAAGTTCGTCGTCCTGCAGGACCCGAAGAACCTCTTCGGGTTCGAGAACGTCCAGCCGCTCGTCTACAAGAGCGGACTCGACCAGAAGGGCGTCGAAGCGCTCAATGCGCTCTCCGCCAAGCTGGACACGGCCACCCTGCTGGACCTCGACACGCAGGTGCAGTCACAGAACAAGGACCCGCTGGACGTGGCCAAGGCCTGGCTGAAGTCGGCCGGTCTCGCCTGACGGTCCGGCGGTGGACAGCGCGACGCGGGCGCCCCGGGACGCGGAGGAGACCCGTGTCGCGCTGGACGGCCGCCACCTCCCGCTGGCCGGCGTGGTCCGCCTCGCCGACGCCGCGGCCGAACCCGTCGTACCGCGCGAGGCGCTGGCACGGGCCCACCGCTCCTGGCGGGCCGCCGGGCGCCTGGCCGCGGGCGGCAGGCTCTACGGCCGCGGCACCGGCGTCGGCGCGCACCGCTCGGTGCCGGTGGACAGCCGGGACGAGGCGGAGCACGGCCTGCGGCTGCTGCGCAGTCATGCGGGCGGGGCCGGCGCGGTGCTCCCGGCCCGGCAGATCCGGGCGATGCTGGCCGTCCGCGCCAACCAGCTCCTCGCCGGCGGCTCCGGCATCCAGCCCGCTTTCGTCACCGCCCTCACCGAGGCCCTGCGGCTCGGCGTGCACCCGGCGGTCAACGAGTACGGCGGCCTGGGCACCGGGGACCTGACGGCCCTCGCGCAGACGGGCCTGACCCTCATCGGCGAACGCCCCTGGCTGAACGGCACCCCGGCCGGCGCGGGCCGGTCCCGCGCGACCGCACCGCGGCAGGGCGTGCCCGGCCGCCTCGACCGGGGCGAGGGACCCGGCGGACACCTGAGGCCGGGCGCCCTCCTGGAGAACACCCCGGCCGACGGCGTTCCGCCCGCGCGCGGGTACCGCGCGGCGCAGACCTCGCCCGGTCCGGGCCGCGGCGCGGAGCCGGAGCACCGTCCGGGCCCCGCGGCGCGGATGCCACCGCCTCCGGGCCGTGCGGCGCGGGCGGAGCCGCATCCAGGCGGCGCGGCGCAGGAGGCGCCCCTCGCGGGGACCGGCACCGCCGTTCCCGAGCTGCCCGCCCCCGTCGTGCCGCAGCCCGGCGACGCGCTCGCACTGCTCAGCAGCAACGCGCTCACCCTCGGTCAGGCCGCGCTCGCCTGCCACGACCTCGACGTGCTGCTGCGGGCCACGCACGCCGTGGCCGCCCTGTCGCTCGCCGCCGTCTCCGGCTCCCTGGAGGCGTACGCCGGCCAGGTCCACGCGCTGCGCCCCTACCCGGGAGCCGCCCGCGCCGCCGCGGAGGTGCGGCGGCTGTCCGGGCCGCCCGGCCCGCCGCCCGGCACCGGTGACCACCGGATCCAGGACCCGTTCGGTTTCCGGGCCTTCCCGCAGGCCCACGGGCCCGCGCTTCAAGCGGCGGACGCGCTGCGGCACATCGTCGAGGTGGAGGTCAACTGCCCCTCGGAGAACCCGCTCATCAGCGCCGACGGCACGAGGGCCTACCACCACGGCGGCTTCTACGCGGCCCCGCTCGGCCTCGCCCTGGACGCCCTCGGCCTCGCCGTGCTGCAGACCGCCCAGCTGTCGGCCGCCCGCCTCGCCGCGCTGGGCCGCCCGGACCTCACCGGTCTGCCCGCCTTCCTGGCCGAGGGCCCGCCGGGCAGCTCCGGCACGATGATCCTGGAGTACACCGCGAACTCCGCCCTCGCCGAGCTGCGCGCCTGCGCCGCGCCCGCCTCGGCCGGCCATGCGGTGCTCTCCCACGGCCTGGAGGAGGCCGCCAGCTTCGCCTCCCAGGCGGCCCGGCAGGCCCTGCGCGCGGTGGACGCCTACGCGACCGTCCTGGCGTGCGAACTGGTGGTCGCCGTCAGGGCGTTGCGCCGGCGTGCGCGGCCGCCGCGCACCGCGGCCTTCGCCGTGGCCGCCGCCGCGCTGCCCGCCGGCACCGAGGACCGCCCGCTGACGGCGGACGTCACCACCGCGGCCGGGATCCTGCCGGTCCTGGCCGGATTGTGATCGCGCGGGCGGGCGGCTGCGGGCGGCACGGCGGTGCCGGCGGCGCTTCTCAGAGGTCGAACTCGTGCGGCGGCAGGTCCAGGGCGTAGCAGGCCTCACGGACCACGGCCCGCTCGGTCTTGTCGAAGTCGCCGTCCGCGCCGCCGATCACGATGCCGATCTGGACGACGGCCCGCGCCTCGGCGGGCTTCTTCTTCGCCTTGGCGATCTCCTGGAGCACGCTCACCTTGCCGAAGTCGAAGTCGGCGGTCAGCTTGTCCAGGTTCTCCTCGAAGCGGCGGCGCAGGTCGTCCGCGGGGAAGTTCTGCAGGACCTCGTTGCCGGCGATCAGCTGGGCGACGCGCCGGCGCTCCGAGGGGTCCACGGTGCCGTCGGCGGCGGCCACGAGCGCGCACATCGCCATGCTCGCGTCGCGGAAGGCGCCGCTCTTCAGGTCGTTCTTCTTCGCCACCAGCTGGGTCTGCATCTGCGTCGCGGAATCCTTGATGCGGTCCCACAGGGCCATGGTGCTCTCCAAATGTCGGATCGTTCAGTTCTACAGCACCGTAGAAACTAGCGGCGGCCCGGATAAGTTCCGCGCGGCGCCGACGAGTACGGGACTCCTTCGGCGGGGCGCCGGATCCACATTCGTACGACTCCGCTGGGCGGCGCAGAAGAAACCGTCCTGCTGGTTTTGAACATCCCTCTGTTTGTCGGTATTTGGTCATGATTAGGCTGATAGGACAGCGTGAACGAACCAACTCCTCTGTCTGGTGACGGGGTTGGCGGGTGGGCTATCGTGGAGCGAGCAGGAAACAAACAGCACGCCCCGTTCGTTAGAGCAGGAGTCTTCTGGCCATGGCGAGGCAGTTACGCGCCGAGCAGACACGCTCGACGATCATCACGGCGGCTGCCGACCTGTTCGACCGGCACGGCTACGAGCGCACCAGCCTGAGCGACATCGTCGAGCACGCCCGGGTCACCAAGGGCGCCCTGTACTTCCACTTCGCGGCCAAGGAGGACCTGGCCCACGCCATCATGGAGCTGCAGTCCCGGGCCGTGCGCCAGGTGACGGGCGAGGTGGAGGAGCGGGGCTGCCCGTCCCTGGAAGCGCTGATGCGCATCACCTTCGCGTTCACCCGGCTGTCCGTCGAAGGTCCGGTCGTCCGCGCGGGCTTCCGGCTCGCCACCGGCGGCGTCGACGTGCGGCCACCGCTGCGCCACCCCTTCACGGAGTGGCTGGAGATCGCCACGAACCGGCTCCTCGCCGCCGTGCGGGAGGCCGACGTCCACCCCGACGTCGACGTCCATGCCGCCGCGCGCTCCCTGGTCTCCTTCTTCGTCGGCACCCGGGTCGCGGGCCGGCCCCTGGAACCGGTGGCCCGGCTGCCGCGCAGGACGACCGAGATGTGGCACCTGCTGATCCGCGGCCTGGTGCCCGTCCCCCGGCGACCGCGCTACCTGGGCCTCGCCGCCCAGCTGGAGCGGGAGACCGCCCCCGCCGATCCGCTGACCCGCTGACCGGACCCCGGCTGCCGAGCCGCGCGAGAGCGCGGCCCGTGCGGTGCCGGCCGTGCCGGGCCGACGGGAGACGGCACGGCACGACGTGCGAGTACTGCGCGACCCTTCGGTGCAGGGACGCCGAAGCGCCGCCCGCGACCTCGACGGCCCCTGCCTCGCCCAGCCCGCCGGGGGAGAGCCGGATGACGGCTCCCGCACCCACGGTCAGGACGGCCGGCACGCCGGGCAGACGGGCGGCCCGGACCGTCTTCCCCGGTTCTCGTTCCATGAGACGCGACCGTAGGGACCGGAACAGCCGCAGACCCGGGCCGAGCGACCACACCGGACCCCTGACGTTCGTCACGGGGCGGCCGCCGCGAGCGACGGCGTCCGACGTCACCGGGCGCGCGCCCGGGGCGCGTTCGGCGGTGATTCACGCGATGGTGTGATCGGATGCGCGCCGGAGGATGGCTGCCGAGCACCCCGGGTAGGGCCCGGCCATGACGCAGCAGCCCTTCGAACTACCGCACTTCTACATGCCGTACCCCGCGCGGCTGAACCCGCACCTCGACGAGGCGCGCGCCCACTCCACGCGGTGGGCGCGGGACATGGGCATGCTGGAAGGCTCCGGGATCTGGGACCAGTCCGATCTCGACGCGCACGACTACGGACTGCTGTGCGCCTACACCCACCCCGACTGCGACGGCCCCGCCCTCTCCCTGATCACCGACTGGTACGTGTGGGTCTTCTTCTTCGACGACCACTTCCTGGAGACGTTCAAGCGCAGCCAGGACCGGGCCGGCGGCAAGGCCTACCTGGACCGGCTGCCCCTGTTCATGCCCCTCGACGACGGCGCCGGCGTCCCCGAGCCGCAGAATCCGGTGGAGGCGGGCCTGGCCGACCTGTGGGCGCGTACGGTCCCGTCGATGTCGGCCGGCTGGCGGCGCCGGTTCGCGGTGGCCACCGAGCACCTGCTGAACGAGTCCCTGTGGGAGCTGTCCAACATCAACGAGGGGCGGATCGCCAACCCCGTCGAGTACATCGAGATGCGCCGCAAGGTCGGCGGCGCCCCCTGGTCGGCGGGGCTCGTGGAGTACGCCACCGCCGAAGTGCCCGCCTCCGTCGCGCAGTCCAGGCCGCTCAGGGTCCTGATGGAGACCTTCTCCGACGCCGTGCACCTGCGCAACGACCTGTTCTCCTACCAGCGGGAGGTGGAGGACGAGGGCGAGCTGAGCAACGGCGTACTGGTCCTGGAGACCTTCTTCGGCTGCACCACCCAGGAGGCCGCGGACACCGTCAACGACGTCCTCACCTCGCGCCTGCACCAGTTCGAGCACACCGCGCTCACCGAGGTGCCCGCCGTGGCCGCGGAGCACGCCCTCACCCCCGGCGAGGTCGCGGCGGTGGCGGCGTACACCAAGGGCCTGCAGGACTGGCAGTCCGGCGGCCACGAATGGCACATGCGCTCCAGCCGGTACATGAACGCCCGGGCACGCCCGGTCGACCCCTGGCAGCCGCCGTCCGGACCCGGCACCTCGGCCGTCGACATGGGCGCGCTGCTCGCCGCGGCCGGCGCCGAACGCCTGCGCGCCTACACCCACGTCCCGTACGAGAAGGTCGGCCCCTCGCGCATCCCCGACCTGTACATGCCCTTCCCGCTGGAGCTGAGCCCGCACCTGGAGCGTTCACGGTCCCGGCTCGCCGACTGGTGCCACCGGATGGGCATCCTCACGGAAGGCGTCTGGGACGAGGACAAGCTCGCCGCCTACGACCTGGCCCTGTGCTCGGCGGGGCTGGACCCGGACGCGGCACCCGGGGAACTCGACCTGAGCGCGCAGTGGCTCGCCTGGGGCACCTACGGCGACGACTACTACCCCCTGGTCTACGGCCACCGCCGTGACCTCGCCGCCGCGCGGCTGACCACGGCCCGTCTGTCGGCGTGCATGCCGGTCGACGGCGAGGAGGCCCCCGTCCCCCTCAACGCCATGGAGCGCGCGCTGGCCGACCTGTGGACGCGGACCACCGCCGCGATGACCCCGGACCAGCGGCGCACCTTCAAACGCGCGGTCGACTCGATGACCGAGAGCTGGGTGTGGGAGCTGTCCAACCAGATGCAGAACCGCGTGCCCGACCCCGTCGACTACCTGGAGATGCGGCGCGCCACCTTCGGCTCCGACCTCACCCTCAGTCTGTGCCGGATGGGTCACGGCCCGGCGATCCCGCCCGAGGTCTACCGCAGCGGCCCGGTCCGTTCCCTGGAGAACGCGGCCATGGACTACGCCTGCCTGCTCAACGACGTCTTCTCCTACCAGAAGGAGATCCAGTACGAGGGCGAGATCCACAATGCGATCCTCGTCGTGCAGCACTTCTTCGGGATCGGCTACCCCGCGGCGCTCGCCGTCGTGCACGACCTGATGACCCAGCGCATGCGCCAGTTCGAACACGTCGTCGCGCACGAACTGCCCGTGGTGTACGACGACTTCCAGCTGTCGACGGAGGCCCGCGCGGCCATGGGGCGCTATGTCGCGGACCTGGAGAACTGGCTGGCCGGCATTCTGAACTGGCACCGGAACGTGAACCGCTACAAGGCCGAGTGGCTCGCCCGCCGCGCCCACGCCTTCCTCCCGGACCACCCGCCGGCCCCCGTGCTGCCCGTCGGCTGAACGGGGTCGGGTTCAGCTCCGCCCGGTGCCGGTGCCGGTGCCGGTGCTGGAGGCGGAGGCGGAGGCGGTGCGGGGGGTGTGGCGGTCGGTCCCGGTGCGGGCCAGCGCCGCGTGCAGGTGCCGGGCGCGCTGTGCCTGCGCCCGGTCACCGATGCGTTCGAACGTCTCGGCGAACCGGAGCAGGGGCGAGATGTCCAGCTCCCGCGGGGCGCCGGGCCGGCGCAGCGTGCTCTGGTTCATGACGATCTCGTCCAGTCCGCGGATCAGGGCCGCCCGCGCGTGCTCCGTCAGGCCCAGGCCCAGGGCCCGCCCGGCCCAGGTGAGCAGCGGTTCACCGGCGCCGGGCGGTCCGTCGGGGCCGGTCGCGGGCCGGGGGAGCGCGTCCGGGGCGTGGGCGAGCACCGTCTCGCGCAGGGTCGGCCGGGGGTGGGAGTCCAGCAGGCCGTAGGCACACCCCTCCTCGGCGTTGAGCAGCAGGAAGCCGGGCTCGGTGCGCAGCAGCGCCGCGTGCAGCAGCGCGACGAGTTCCACGGGCGAGCGCTCGGGCAGGCCGAGGGCGGCACGCAGTTCGGCCCGCTCCTCGTCGATGCCGTAGTCCTCGCGTATCTCCGCCTCGGACGCGGCGACCATGGCGAGGATCTCCTCCGCGCCGTCGGCCGGTGACAGGTCCAGGCAGTCCTGCCATCCGGGCAGGCCGATGAGCACCTCCAGCGCCGTGTCCACGTCGGAGCCGATGATCCCGGCCGAGCCCTCGGAGTCGGCGTAGAGCACGGAGCCGTCGCCGCACACGAAGTACGTGCCGCCCGACGCGTCGCCCGCGATCGGCTCCAGGGGCCCGCCGGAGGCGAGCCGGACCGGCTCGACGTGGCGGGCGCTCCCCAGGTCGAACTCGAAGGGGAAGGCCGCCAGTTCGGCCAGGCGCGGGCTGCTCCGCAGCTTCCGCAGGAGGTGGTCGCTCATGCCGCCGAACGTAACAGCCGCCACCGACAACGGTCCTCGCCGCGGGCGCCCGTCCCCGACATCGGCCGTCCCCGCCGACGACCACCACCGACAACAGCCGTTCCCGACAACAGACTTCACCGACAACAGTCGTCACCGACAACGGTGACCACCGACGTCAGCCGTCACCGGCACAG
The DNA here is from genome assembly GCF_059731885.1 of Streptomyces sp. Xyl84. Taxonomy (NCBI): domain Bacteria; kingdom Bacillati; phylum Actinomycetota; class Actinomycetes; order Kitasatosporales; family Streptomycetaceae; genus Streptomyces; species Streptomyces sp. Xyl84. The sequence continues at coordinate 1,583,324 of NZ_AP029182.1, read as the reverse complement.
ACGCTCGCCCTCGGCGGCCGCTCCGTCCCGCCGCTTTCCCTCCCGTCGCCTTCAGTCTCACTCGTTCGTGGCTCGTGGCGGGCCCGGGCGCCGGGTAGGCACCAGCCGGAGGCCGGAGGAGAACGATGGAACAGACTGCGTTGCGACCCAAGCCGATGCCCGGCGGCGAGCCCGGTGCGGGCGCCGCGCGCGAGCGCGTGCGCCCGCAGCCCGTGAACCGGCGCGGCCGCCGGTTCACCGCGGCGGTGTGCGGCCTGGTCGCGGGCCTGGTCCTGCTGCTGGCCGGCGTCGGCCTGGGTGCGGTGGGCGCCACGGTCATCGGCATGAGCAGACTGGCCGAGGTGCAGCGCCTGGCGGGGGCGGCGGCTGCGGCGGGCGCCGCGGGGCAGGCGCCGCCGGCGCGGTCCGGGCCGGGGGACCGGACACCGGCCACGAGTCCCGCGCCCGCGCCGGCGGGCCCGACCCTCGGGCTGGAGGCGGTGGACGACGACCGGCCCGGCGCCCGGGTGGTCGGTGTGCACGTGCCGGGGCCCGCGTACTCGGCCGGGCTGGTCCGGGGGGACGTCCTGCTCGTGTTCGACAGGTCGCGGATCGACTCGGCGGCGGACCTCGCGCGCGCGGTGGCCGGGGCCGGTCCGGGCCGCCGGGTGGTCCTGACCGTGCGGCACCCCGGCGGCGGCTACCAGCAGCTCCACGTCACGCCGGGCGTCCTCACCTGACGTCACGGAACACACCCGGCGCCATCTGTCAGGCCACCGGCCACCTGACGCCCCGGGCCGCGCCCGGCGCACCTGTCAAACCACGGGCCACCTGACGCCACGGATCGGGCCAAGGGCCCCCTGACGCCCGGGGTCCGGTCAAGGGCCGCCTGACGCCCGAGGTCAGGCCAGGGGCCACCTGATGCCAGGGACCGGGCCACGGATCACCCGGCGACCCGGAAGTGGCTCGTCAGGCGCCCCTCGTCGTCCAGGACGTGGTAGGCGAGCCCGGGCGGAGCGTCCCGGTCCGCCGCGCCCTCGCCCTCCCAGGGCAGCCGCAGTGTCCAGGTGACCCCGGGGCCGACGACGAGCGGCCGCCCGGCGAACGTCGTGGCGGCGGGCGTGTGGGCGTGCCCGGTGATCACCCCGGCGATCGCGGGCCGCCGCCGCAGCAGGGCGGCCAGCCGGTGCGGCTCGCGCAGCCGGTAACGGTCGGGCAGGGGGTGGTGCAGGGCGACCGGCGGATGGTGGAGGGCCAGCAGCGCCGGTACGCCGTCGCCGAGGCCGTCGAGCGTCTCCTCGATCCAGCCGTACGTCTCCTCGTCGAGGGCTCCCTCGTCGCTGCCCGGGATGCTGGAGTCGCACATCAGCACCGCCGCGCCGTCGAGGACGTGCACGGAGTTGACCGGTCCGCGGGCCGCCGCCCGGCCCAGCAGCGCCTTGCGGTAGGCGGCGCGGTCGTCGTGGTTGCCGGGGCAGGTGAGCACCGGGAACGGCGCGGCCCCGCCGGCCAGTCCCAGCAGCGCCGCGGCCTCCTCGTACTCGGCCTCCGCGCCGTGGTCGGCGATGTCCCCGGTGACCAGCAGCGCGTCCACCCGGCCCGGCAGCTCCCAGAGCGTGTCACGCACCCGCACGGCGCGTTCCGTCGCCCGTGCGGTGCCGTCCAGATGCAGATCGCTGATGTGCGCGATGACGAGCACGGCGTCCCCCTCCTGTCGCCGGTCCCCCGGCTCTTGGCAGTGAGGCGATCCCACCACGACGATTAATGGTTGGGCAAGCGCTGACCGTTAACATTGATCCGGCAAAGCGGTGGTCCTCGGGCCGTCCCACCGGCGAGGATGGGGGCGTGACCCGTCGGGCCCGCCGACCGGCTCGCGCGGCCCCTCGCGCGCGGGCAGGATGCTGCCCGTGGTCACTGCTCGCCCCTCACCGCCCAGCCGCACACGGAGGACCGGATGACCGGCACCGCGCCCGCGCCCTTCACCGCCGACGACTACCGGGCCCGGATGGCACGCGCCGCGCGGGCGGCGGCCGACGCCGGGCTCGCCGGACTCCTCGTGGCTCCCGGCCCCGACCTCGTGTGGCTCACCGGCTACGCCCCGCCCGCCGACACCGAACGGCTCACCCTGCTCGTCCTGGCCCCCGGGCAGGATCCCGTCCTCGTCGTCCCGGCCCTGGAGGCCCCGGACGCCGCCCGGGCCACCGGCGCGCCCGCGATGACCCTGCGCGACTGGACCGACGGCAAGGACCCCTACGCCGTCACCGCCGCCCTCCTCGACGGCCGCGGCCGCTTCGGCATCAGCGACAACGCGTGGGCCATGCACCTGCTGGGCCTCCAGCGGACCCTGCCCGGCACCTCCTACGCCTCCCTCACCGAGGCCCTGCCGATGCTCCGGGCCGTCAAGGACGCCGCCGAACTCGAACTCCTGGCCGCCGCCGCGGCCGCCGCCGACCAGGCCTTCGAGGAGATCCGCACGGTCCGCTTCACCGGGCGCCGCGAGTTCGAGGTCGGCGCCGACCTCGCCGCCCTGCTGCGGCGCTTCGGCCACTCCCAGGTGGACTTCACCATCGTCGGTTCCGGCCCCAACGGCGCCAACCCGCACCACGAGATGGGCGACCGGGTCATCGAGCGCGGCGACATGGTCGTCCTCGACTTCGGCGGCCTCAAGGACGGCTACGGCTCCGACACCACCCGCACCGTCCACGTCGGCGAACCCACGGACGAGGAACGCCGGGTGCACGACGTCGTCCGTGAGGCCCAGGAGGCGGGCTTCCGCGCCGTGCGTCCGGGCGCCGCCTGCCAGGACGTCGACCGGGCCGCCCGCGCGGTCGTCGCGGACGCCGGGTACGGCGAGTACTTCATCCACCGCACCGGCCACGGCATCGGCGTCACCACGCACGAGCCGCCGTACATGATCGAAGGGGAGGAGCAGCCCCTCGTGCCCGGCATGTGCTTCTCCGTGGAACCCGGCATCTACCTGCCCGGCCGCTTCGGCGTGCGGATCGAGGACATCGTGACGGTCACCGAGGACGGGGGCCGCCGCCTCAACGACACCACCCGGGAGATGGTCATAGTGGACTGACCCGCCGGCAGCCCCCATCCCCGACCCGAACGACACGGCGCGACGATGACCCAGGCACCGACACCCACCGCGGACACGGTCCGCCGGCTGGTCCGCTCCCTGCTCCCCGACGGCCCGGAGAGCCGGGCCGGCGGACCCGACGTCCGGCCCGTCACCGAGAGCGGCGAGCACTCCACCTGGTGGGTGGGCGCCCGCCACGTGCTGCGCCTCGCCCCCGACCGTGCCGCCTCCGCGCGCCAGCGCCGCGAACTGCGCCTGCGCGACCTGGCCCGCCCGCACCTGCCGGTGGCCGTCCCCGCGAGCGTGGCGCACGGCGACTGGGCGCCCGGACTGGCGTACACCCTGGACACCAGGATCCCCGGCGGCACGGCCGGCGAGCACGAGGTCTCCGCCCTCGGCGAGGACGACCTGGCCGGGCTGCTCACCGGGCTGCGCGCGGTGCCCGTCCGGCAGGCCGAGACGCTGGGCGTGCCGCGCGCCGCGCCCCGCTCCCTGGAGGCGCTGCGCCGGATGGCCGTGCACGCCGTGGAACTCCTCGGAAGGGCCGACGAGTTCGAGCCCGCGCGGATGCACCAGCTCGCCCCGCCCGCCGCGGCCCAGCTCGCCGCCCAGCCGGGCACCGCGGTCCTCGTCCACCACGACCTGCTGGCCGAACACCTGGTGGTCGCCGCCGACGGCCGGGTCCGCGGCGTCCTGGACTGGACCGACGCGGCCGTCGGCGACCCCGCCGAGGACATCGCGGGCCTCGCCCTCGCCGTCGGGTCACCCGCCGCCGTGCGCGCCGCCACCCTCGCCGGGTACGGCGCCCGGCCCTGCCTGCGCGGCCTGTGGCTGGCCCGCTGCGACACCGTGATCCGCCTCGCCGCCCGCCTGGAGGGCCGCGAGGACAGCCCGCTGCCGCTGCTGCGGGTCCAGCTGCGGCACGCCTGGGAGGCGATCCTCCTGGAGCGGGTCACGGAATTCCGCGAGGACGCGGAGACGGACACGGGCACGGACGAGGGCGGGGACACCGGGGACGCCGCACGCTGACGACGCCGGCGACGCCGAGAGCCCCGCACCGTGACGGGTACGGCGGCGGGACGCCGCACCGGGACGAGAACGCGGGCCGCGGCGGTCCCGCAGCCGGGCGAGGGCCGGGGTGAGGACGGTGACCCCGGCGGTCCCGCAGCCGGGCGAGGGCGGTGCGGGCTCAGCTCTGCGCCAGCACCACGCACGACCGGCCGGGCAGGCGCAGCAGACCGTCCTCGTCGGGCGCCTCGACCGGCTCCCAGGCGGCGAGCACCCGGGCGGGCCGGGTGCCCAGCGGGATCGCCGCCGCACCGGTGCCGAGGTTGACGGCCACCCGTACGTCCCCGCGCCGGAAGGCCAGCCAGCGCGCCTCCTCGTCGTAGGCGACCCGGGTCGCGGCGAGGTCGGGGTCGGTGAGGTCCGGCAGCCGGCGCCGGAGCGCGATCAGCCGCCGGTACCAGGCCAGCACGCGCGCGTGCGGCTCGCGTTCCGGCTCGGACCAGTCCAGGCAGGAGCGGTCCCGCGTCGCCTCGTCCTGCGGATCGGGAACGTCCTCCTCCGCCCACCCGTGCGCCCTGAACTCCCGCCGCCTGCCCCGTCGCACGGCCTCGGCCAGGTCCGGGTCGGTGTGGTCGGTGAAGAACTGCCACGGGGTGCCCGCCGCCCACTCCTCACCCATGAAGAGCATCGGCGTGAACGGCGCGGTCAGCGTCAGCGTGGCCGCGCACGCCAGCAGCCCCGGCGCGTCCGCCAGCAGGCCGGACAGCCGGTCGCCCTGGGCCCGGTTGCCGACCTGGTCGTGGGTCTGGGCGTAACCGAGCAGCCGGTGGCCGGCCACGCGGGTGCGGTCCAGGGGACGGCCGTGGCGGCGGCCCCGGAAGCTGGAGTACGTCCCGTCGTGGAAGTAGCCGCCGGTGAGCGTCTTGGCGACCGCGGCGAGCGGGGCCCGCGCGAAGTCGGCGTAGTAGCCCTGGGACTCGCCCGTCACGGCCGTGTGCAGCGCGTGGTGGAAGTCGTCGCTCCACTGGGCGTGCAGCCCGAGGCCGTGCTCCGCGCGCGGGGTGATGAGCCGCGGGTCGTTCAGGTCCGACTCCGCGATCAGGAACAGCGGGCGGCCGAGGTCCGCAGAGAGCGCGTCCACGGCCGTGGACAGCTCCTCCAGGAAGTGGCGCGCGCGGGTGTCCACCAGCGCGTGCACCGCGTCCAGGCGCAGCCCGTCGAGCCGGTAGTCGCGCAGCCAGGCCAGCGCGCTGCCGACCAGGAAGTCCCGCACCTCGTCGGAGCCGGGCGCATCCAGGTTGACGGCGGAGCCCCACGGGGTGTGGTGGGTGTCCGTGAAGTACGGGCCGAAGCGCGGAAGGTGGTTCCCCGAGGGGCCCAGGTGGTTGTGCACCACGTCCAGGACCACGCCCAGGCCCAGCTCGTGCGCCCGGTCGACGAAGCGCTTGAGCCCCTCCGGTCCGCCGTAGGGCTCGTGCACCGCCCACAGCGACACCCCGTCGTAGCCCCAGCCGTGCCGGCCGGGGAACGGGCACACCGGCATCAGCTCCACGTGCGTCACGCCGAGTCCGGTCAGGTGCTCCAGGCGTGCCGCCGCCGCGTCGAACGTGCCCTCGCGCGTGTACGTGCCCACGTGCAGCTCGTAGAGGACCGCGCCGGGCAGCGGGTGCCCCGGCCAGTCGGGGGTGCGCCAGGCGTGGCGGCCGTGGTCGACCACCGCGCTCAGCCCGTCCGGGCCGTCCGGCTGCCGCCGCGACCGCGGATCGGGCAGCACGGGGCCGTCGTCCAGGGCGAAGCCGTAGCGGGAGCCGTCCCGCGCGGCGGCCTGCCCGCTCCACCATCCCGGCCGCTCAGGATCGCGCTCCAGCGCGCGCGTGGCGCCGTCGCACTGGAGCGTCACACGGCCGGCCTGCGGTGCCCACACCTCGAACTGCACGGACGGTTCCCCTTCGTCTGTTCACCGTGACGGAGTCCTCCATCGTCCTCCAAAGGAGATCGATGCGCTTTTGAATCCACCCATTCGCGCGAGGTGTCGTCAGGTCGGCGCGCCGCGTGGCCCTCTTCGCGTTTTCTGGACACCCCGCGGCCGTTGGCCGACAATCACGAACGTGACGTCGTCCTTCGAGATCCATCCGTACCCCGCGCGGTTGTCCGACGCGGAGCGCGACCGGGCGCTGAAGGTGCTGCGCGACGGCGTCGCGGCGGGCCGGCTGTCGCACGACACGTTCGTGCGGCGCATGGAACTCGCGCTGGCCGCCCGTCGCCCCGACGAACTCGCCGTGCTCACCTCGGACCTGTCCACCGAGGGCAGGCTCTCCCGCATGGTGTTCGGCACCGTGGAGGCCGTCTCCGGCTTCACCGTACGGCTGCGCAGGGCCTGGCAGGCCGAGCGGCTGCCCAAGCTGCTGCTGCCGCACCCGGCGGGCGGCCATCCGCTGCGCATAGGCCGCGACCCGGCGAGCGGCCTGAGACTGAACCACGAGACCGTCTCGCGGGCCCACGCCGAACTGCGCCACCAGGGCGGTCTGTGGATCCTGCGCGACCTGGGTTCGACCAACGGCACCACCGTCAACGGCCGGCGGGTGACCGGCGCGGCCGTCGTCCGCGAGGGTGACCAGGTGGGCTTCGGGCAGGTGACGTACCGGCTCTCGGTGGACTGAGCGGCCCGGACCGCCGCCCCCGGACGGGCCAGCGGGAGGCCCGGCGGTGCTCCCGTTCGGGTGAGCGGCACTGCGGCCCGCGCGGCGGCGTGCCGATACACCGGCCATGACCCACTCCATCACCAAGGCGGCGACCCGGTGGCTGCGCCGCGGTCTGCCGGCCACCGCGGCCCTCCTCCTCGCGGCCGCCGTCCCGGCCCAGGCGGCCCGGACCTCCCCGCGGCAGGCGGACCGCGGCGACTGGCTCTACGTCACCGTCACCCACGGCGACACCCGTTCGGGCGGTGACACCCGAGGCACCCTGCTGCTGTGCGACCCGCCCCACGGGCACTCCCACGCGGCCCAGGCCTGCGCCGAGCTGCGGTCGGCGCGCGGCGACATCCGCGGCATCCCCCGCAAGGACGTCTTCTGCTCGATGATCTACGCCCCCGTGACCGTCCAGGCGCGCGGCGAGTGGCAGGGACGCGCGGTCGACTACACGGAGACCTTCGCCAACGCGTGCGAGATGAACGCCCGGACGGGGAACGTGTTCACACTGGACGGGTGAGGACCCGCACCGGCGGGGGCGCGGGCACCCGTCCGCGTCCCCGTCTCACGCGCCCACGTCCCGGGCGTGGCGGGCCGTCTCCACCACCGTGCGGGACTGGTGCTCGACCTGGTGCTCCAGCGGCACCCAGCGGGCCCGGAAGCGGTCCGCGAAGGCCGTGCTCCAGGCCGCGACGAGCCGTTCGAGGCCCGGCGCGGCCCGGTCGTCGGCCTCGCGCAGCACCCGCAGCAGCATCGCGGCCGCCCGCAGCGGCACCCGGCGGCCGAACGCGTCGACGCTGCCGACGTAGGCCATCGTCGTGTCGGCGGGCGGGGTGTGCACCCAGTCCGCCGCGAGCCCCGGCACCAGGCCCAGCCCCCACCGCGCCGCGCGCAGCAGCGGCCCGTCGGCGCCCCGCAGCCGGGGCAGCGCGTCGGCGAGCACCAGCTCCACCTCCCGCGCGTCCCGCAGCAGCCGGGCCGCCAGCCGCCGTATCGCCGCCTGCGGGGCGGGGTGCGGGGCCGGGTCGTCGACCAGGTCGCTCGCCCACATCGGGACCTCCACGACCGCCGTCAGGCCGCCGTGGCGGTGGGCGTGGTACCACGTGCTCAGCCGCGCGTCGTCGGGCAGGCTCGGGTACGCCGGCGCCGAGCCGGGCGCCGGCATCACCCGCACGCCGGGCCCGGAGACGGGCCAGCCTGCCGCGTCGCAGGCGCCCGTCTCCACCGGGATGTGCAGCTCCGCCGCCGACTTGGCGAAAGGTTCCGCCAGCCCCGGCACGTCACGGGTGAGCTGCACCCAGCTGCCGCCCAGCTCCGTACCGTGCAGGGTCACCTGGAGGTAGGGCCGCAGCGCGTCGATGACACCGGTCAGCGCACGGGTCTCGGGCGGCAGCCGGTCGGGCGGCAGCACGGACGGGGACCACTCCGGCTGCTCCGCCCCGGCCGGGCGGAAGAAGCCGTGGTGGTAGTCGAGCAGGCTGCGCGGGGCCGGCGTCACGTGCAGGCTCGCCCCGTCCGGGTCCGCGCAGAGCAGGAAGTGCCAGGAGGTCCCGGCACGCAACTCCCTCTCGGTCAGCACCCGGTGGGCCAGCGCGAGGAGGGTCGAGCCGCCCGTGGGCTCGTTGGCGTGGGCGCCCGCGACCACCAGGACGGCCCGCCGGGCACGGCCGACGGACAGCAGGTGCAGCGGTCTGCCCGCGCGGGAGACGCCGACCTGGTCCAGGGTGCACAGGCCCGGCCGGCGCGCGGCCAGCGACCGGGCCGAGGCCACGAGTTCGGGAACACTGGGATAGCGCGGCTCCGGCATGGACTCACCCCCCGTACGCGGGCCTCTCGTTCGGGATCATGCCGGGCTCGAGGGGTCTGGCACCGCACCTCGCGGCGTTGTCGTCGGTTGCCATGGCTCCGCCATGACGCCCTCCTCCGCCTTGCGACGCACGGCCCCGGACCCCGCTGCCTGATCCGGCCTGATCCGAACGGAAGACCCTGTCCCGCCCGGCTTCGCATCCGCAGTACCCCACGGCCGGTGACGGCTGTCAAGTGGCCGCTCACCCCCAGCCGCCCCGGACGCCCGGCCCGGCCCGTCTCAGCCCTGCCCGCGGGGCCCGTCGGTCCGTTCCAGCAGGGCCACCGGCAGGGCCGCGAACAGGTCCTCCGCGCGCGCGTGGCCCTCGAAGTGCCGTCCCGGGGCGAGGACGTCCGTCCAGCGCCCCGGCGGCAGGGGCAGCCGGGTGCCGCGCCAGCCGCCGGCCTCGGCCAGGCGCAGGGACAGCCGGGTCACGGCCGTGACGACCTCACCCGAGCGTGCGAACGCCGTGCAGTGGTCCGCCGCCGCGCCCTCGGCCGGCAGCGGGGTGTACGTCGCGGCGGCGCCGAAGACGTCCGGGCGGCGCGCGCGCAGCCGCAGCGCCGCCGCCGTCACCGCGCCCTTGGCGCCGGCGTCCGCGGGCGGCAGCTCCACGGGCCGCCGGTTGTCCGGGTCCACCAGGGCCCGGTACTCGGCCTCGGTGCCCTGATAGAGGTCGGGCACGCCCGGCATCGTCAGGTGCACCAGGGCGGTGCCCAGCACGTTCGCCCGGACGTGCGGCTCCAGCGCGGCGCGGAAGGCCGCCACACGCGCGCCGGGCGGCCCGCACGGCCCCTCGGCGACGAACCGCTCCACCGCCTCCTCGTACGGCGCCTCCTGCTCCGTCCAGCTCGTGTACAGGCCCGCCTCGCGCACGTGCTTCAGCAGCGCCGGCCCCACCCGCTCCGCGTCCGCCTCCCCGAGGCCGAACACCGTCTGCCAGGCCGCCCACGCCAGTTGCGCGTCGGGCGCGCCCTCCTCGTCACCGAGCGGCCCGGCCAGCAGCTCCGCCCACCGCCCCGGGCACTCGGTCAGCACGGCCAGCGCCGCCCGCACGTCCGCGCTGCGCTTGGTGTCGTGCGTGGAGACCACCGTCCCGGTGACGGGCCAGTCGCGCTGCACGCGCGCGCAGTACGCGTGGAAGTCCCGCGGCGACACGGCCGGACGGCCCGGATCGCCGCCGACCTCGTTGGCCGACAGCAGCGGCACGTACCGGTAGTAGGCCGTGTCCTCCACGGACTTGGCGCGCAGTGCGGAGGCGGCCTGCGCGAACCGGGTCCGCAGCTCCACCGCCTGCGGCCCCGCACCGGCCCGCCCGAGCAGCAGATCCCGTACGACGTCCACGGCCCCGCCCTCCTCGGGCACGGTGAAGGCGCGCCGGGCGGCCGCTGCGGCCTCCTCGGTGACCACCGAGGCGGCGTCCACGGAGGCGTAGGGCCGGTACACCTCCAGGCGGACCAGCAGCTCCTGGAGCGCGGTGCGCAGCGCCCAGGGCGCGCGGTCGCGCAGCGCCGGGTCCGGCGCGGACGAGCACGCCCGGTCCGCCACCCGGGTCAGCCGCTCGGTCTCGGCGGCCAGCTCGTGCGTGATCACCTTGTAGGCGGCCCGCCGCACCGTGGCCGCCCAGTCGCCGCCGCGGTCGGTCTGCGGGGCGGCGAAGCGCCGGTAGTGCTCCAGCAGTTCGCCCGCGCCGGACGGGTCGACGAACAGGCCGTCGACGTGCCGCAGGGCGTCGTAGCCGGTGGTGCCGGCGACCGGCCAGGAGGGCGGCAGGGGCTCGCCGTCGGAGAGGATCTTCTCCACGACCGTCCAGCACCCGCCACTCGCCTCGTGCAGCCGTCGGAGGTAGTCGTCGGGGTCGGCGAGGCCGTCGGGGTGGTCGATCCGCAGCCCGTCGATCACGCCCTCGCCGAGCAGCTGGAGGATCTTGGCGTGGGTGGCCGCGAACACCTCCGGGTCCTCCACGCGCAGACCGATCAGCTGCGAGATGCTGAAGAAACGCCGGTAGTTCAGTTCCGTGCGCGCCAGCCGCCACCACACCGGGCGGTACCACTGCGCGTCCAGCAGCTCGGCCGGCGGCAGCCCCTCGGTGCCCGCCCGCAGCGGGAAGGCGTGGTCGTGGTAGCGCAGGACGTCGCCGTCCGCCTTCAGGTGGCCGATCTCCTCGCCGAGCGGACCGCCGAGCACCGGCAGCAGCACCTTGCCGCCCTGCGCCTTCCAGTCGATGTCGAACCAGCGCGCGTACGGGGACGCCGGCCCCTCGCGCAGCACCTCCCACAGGGCGGGGTTGTGCCGCGGGACCATCGCCATGTGGTTGGGCACGATGTCCACGATCAGACGGAGGCCGTGCTCGTGCGCGGTGCGCGCCAGCGCGCGCAGGCCCTCCTCGCCGCCGAGTTCGCCGCGCACGCGCGTGTGGTCCACGACGTCGTAGCCGTGCGGCGAACCCGGCACGGCCTCCAGGACGGGGGACAGGTGCAGGTGCGAGACGCCGAGCGACGCCAGGTACGGCACGGCCGCCGCGGCGGCCGTGAACGGGAACGCGGGCTGGAGCTGGAGCCGGTAGGTGGCCGTGGGCACGACGGGTACGGGGTGCTCGGGTGTCATGCGATGCTACGTACCCGCCCGGCCGGGTTTCGTGTCATCCGTCCGTCCACGTCTCCCGCGCGCGTGGCTAGCTTCGGACGATGACCACACCGCGGCCGCGCAGCACACGGGAGACCTACGGCGACGTGATAGGCCTGACCGGGCCGCTGCTCCCGGTGGTGTCGTTCCTGGGGCGGCTGCCCACGGCCACCATCCAGTTCGGCAGCGTGCTGCTCGTCGCCCGGACGAGTGACTCGCTGACCGCGGCCGGGGCGACCGGCGGGGCACTCGCCCTCGGCCAGGTCTCCTGCGGGCCGCTCGTGGGGCGTCTGACGGACCGGCACGGCCAGCGGACCGTCGTCCTCCTGTTCGCCTGGGCCAACGCCGTCGCCGTCACCGCACTGGTCGCCGGGGCGCTCGCCGGGCTCGGCACGCCGGCGCTCGCGCTGCTGGGCGCGGGCGCCGGGGCGACCGTACCGCTGATCGGCCCGCTGGCCCGCGCCCGTCTCGTCGCCCTCGCCCGCCGGGCCGCGGCCCCCGAGTCCACGGTCGGGGCGGCCCTGTCCTTCGAAAGCACGCTCGACGAGATCTCCTTTGTTCTCGGTCCCGCCCTCGTCGGCCTGGCGTCGGTCCTCGCGCACCCGGCGTACGCCCTGGGCGCGGCGGCGCTGCTGGTGGCCGTGTGCGGCACGGGCTTCGCCCTCCACCCGACGGCCGCGGTGACGCGTCCGGCGGGCCGTCCGGCGGAGGGAGGCGGGGTGGTTGGCGCAGACCGGTCGGTGGCCGGGCGTCGGGCGGCCGTCGGCGTACGCCGGTTGCTCACGCGCGCGGGTGGTGGCCGCCGGGCGGGCTCCGGCCGTCCGCCCATGCCCCGCTCCGTGCACGCGCTGCGGGCCGCGCTGGCCCTCCAGGGGGCGATGTTCGGCGCCTGCCAGGCGGGGATCACGGCGCTGACCGGGCGGCTGGGGCAGGAGGACCAGGCCGGGCTCGTGTACGCCGCCATGGGGGTGATGAGCGCGGTCGCCGGGCTGTCCATGGCGGCCCTTCCCGCCCGCTTCGGGCTGCGGGCACGCCGGCGCACGGCCACGGCGGCGGCGTTCGTGCTCTCCCTCCCGCTGCTCGGCACGCACACACTGACCGGCCTGTACGTCGTGGTGACCGTGCTCGGAGTGGCGTACGCCCCGCACCTGGTCACCGTGTTCGGACTCACCGAGCGGGTGGTGCCGCCGGCCCGGCTCGCCGAGGCGATGGCCTACGCCACGAGCGCGATCGTCGCCGGACAGGCGCTCGCCGTCGCCGTCTGCGGCCGTCTCGCCGACGCCCGCGGACCCGGTGCGGCCTTCGCCGTGGCGAGCTCCGCGGCCGGGCTGGCCGCCGTGCTCGCCCTGACGGCGCGCCCGGAGGTCCGCGACGAGGACCGCGCGGGCACCGCCCGCGCGCGCGTACCCGCCGACGACCGCGCCGGCACGGCCCGCTGAGACCCCGCTCCGTGATCCGGCCCCGGCCCGGAGGAAGACCCTGGGACCTGGGCCCTGTCGTCACATTCCCGGCTGCCTCGCGACGCCATGCACGCACTCTCGCCGCACCGGGCCCAGACCCGAGTACGTCCAGTACGAGGGTCAGGGCCCGGCACGCCGAGAGCACGCACCTGACGCCGCGAGGCCCGCCCTCCGGGCGGACGACGGGAATGTGACGACAGGACCTAGGCCGGGCGCTGGAGCACGACCATGCTGCGGTCCTTGAGGGTGAGCCGGTCGCCGGCCTGGGCCCTGCGGCCGGTACCGGGCGGGACCGGCGTGGTGCGGGCGGTGTCCACGACCACCTGCCACTGGCGTCCGTGATCGACCGGGACGACGAAGTCGAGGGACTTCGGCGCGGCGTTGAACAGGAGCAGGAACGAGTCGTCGCTGATCCGCTCCCCGCGCGGGCCCGGCTCGGAGATCGCGTTGCCGTTGAGGAACACGGTCAGCGCGGAGGCGCGCGCCGAGCCCCAGTCCTGCTGGGTCATCTCCTTGCCCTCGGGAGTGAACCAGGCGATGTCGGACAACTCGTCGTGGGTGCCTTGCACCGGCCGCCCGTGGAAGAAGCGGCGCCGCCGGAAGACCGGGTGCTCCTTGCGCAGCCGGGCCATCGCCCGCACGAACTCCAGCAGGTCGCTGCCCTGCTCGCCGGGCTCCGGCCAGCGCACCCAGGCCAGCTCGTTGTCCTGGCAGTAGGCGTTGTTGTTGCCCCCCTGGGTGCGGGCGAACTCGTCGCCGTGGCTGATCATCGGCACGCCCTGGGAGAGCATCAGCGTGGAGAGGAAGTTGCGCATCTGGCGCGCCCGCAGCTCCAGCACCTCCGGATCGTCCGTCGCGCCCTCCGCCCCGCAGTTCCAGGAGCGGTTGTGGCTCTCGCCGTCCCGGTTGTCCTCGCCGTTGGCCTCGTTGTGCTTGTCGTTGTACGCCACCAGGTCGTGCAGCGTGAAGCCGTCGTGGCAGGTCACGAAGTTGATCGAGGCCAGCGGACGGCGGCCGTCGTCCTGGTAGAGGTCGGAGGAGCCGGTCAGCCGGGAGGCGAACTCCGCGAGCGCGCGCGGCTCGCCCCGCCACAGGTCCCGCACGGTGTCGCGGTACTTGCCGTTCCACTCCGTCCACAGCGGCGGGAAGTTCCCCACCTGGTAGCCGCCCTCGCCGACGTCCCACGGCTCGGCGATCAGCTTCACCTGGGAGACCACCGGGTCCTGCTGCACCAGGTCGAAGAACGACGACAGCCGGTCCACCTCGTGGAACTGCCGTGCCAGGGTGGCCGCCAGGTCGAAGCGGAAGCCGTCCACGTGCATGTCCGTGACCCAGTAGCGCAGCGAGTCCATGATCAGCTGGAGCACGTGCGGGGACCGCATCAGCAGGGAGTTCCCGGTCCCCGTGGTGTCCATGTAGTAGCGCGGGTCGTCCGTGAGCCGGTAGTACTGCGGGTTGTCCAGGCCCTTGAAGGACAGCGTCGGACCCAGGTGGTTGCCCTCGGCGGTGTGGTTGTAGACCACGTCGAGGATGACCTCGATGCCGGCCTCGTGCAGCGCCCTGACCGCCGACTTGAACTCCAGGACCTGCTGGCCGCGGTCGCCCCAGGAGGTGTACGCGTTGTGCGGGGCGAAGAAGCCGATCGTGTTGTAGCCCCAGTAGTTGTTCAGGCCCATGTCCACCAGACGGTGGTCGTTCACGAACTGGTGTACGGGCATGAGTTCCAGCGCCGTCACGCCCAGTTCGGTCAGGTGCTCGATGACCGCCGGGTGGGCCAGCGCCGCGTAGGTGCCGCGCAGTTCCTCCGGAAGCCCGGGGTGGCGCATGGTGAGGCCCTTGACGTGCGCCTCGTAGATCACCGTCTCGTGGTAGCCGCGCCTGGGCGGCCGGTCGTCGCCCCAGTCGAAGTACGGGTTCACCACGACCGAGGTCATGGTGTGCGGGGCGGAGTCCAGGTCGTTGCGCCGCCCGGGGTCGTCGAAGTGGTAGCCGTAGACCTCCTCGCCCCACCGGACGGAGCCGCTGATCGCACGTGCGTACGGATCCAGGAGCAGCTTCGCGGAATTGCAGCGCAGCCCGCGCTCCGGGGCGTACGGGCCGTGCGCACGGAACCCGTACCGCTGCCCCGGCATGACGCCCGGCACATACGCGTGCCGCACGAACGCGTCGCTCTCCCGCAGTTCCACCGCCGTCTCCGAGCCGTCGTCGTGCAGCAGACACAGCTCTACTCGGTCCGCGGCCTCCGTGAAGACCGCGAAGTTGGTGCCGGCGCCGTCGTACGTGGCGCCGAGCGGATACGCCTCTCCAGGCCAGACCTGCATGGACACGACTCTCTCAGGTGTACGGCGCCGCGGGTGGCGCCCCTGGTCCCGAGTGTCCCCGAAAGTGGAGCCGCCACCTATGACTTCGCGGCGGGTGCGTCGTCCCGCCGGTCCCGTCCGAAGATGTTCGAATTACCCGGGGCGCCGGGCCTGATGCGGCGTCAACGGCATGATTTCGCTCACTGTGCCGACGGGTCGTGCCGGAACAGGTATGCGACCGGGGGAAGTTGGGAAAGGAGCTGTCCATCCGGCTGCACCGCGCACCGCTCCCGGAGTACCCTTCCTTGATCGTTGGGACGGGGATGCTCGGGGGAGCGGAAGGCGGTGCACGGGTGGGCTCGGGAGGCCTGGAGCTTCCCCCTGGTGACGAGGGTCACGAGGGGAACTCCGCAGACGTCCCGCCCGGCGCGGTGTCCCTGGCCCGGCCGATGGACGCGGGTGCCATCGGCCCGGAGCTGGACTGGGACGCCGACGCCTGGCACGAGGTGCGCACCCGTGCCCAGCGAGCCGGCCGGGCCTACATCTGGCTGAACCTCGTCGAACAGCGGCTGCGCGCCGTCGTCTCCGCCGTGCTGCGCCCCGTCTACGAACCCGTGCACGGCGACGACTGGGTGGTCGCCGCCGCCGGACCGGCCGGACAGGAGTGGGTGCAGCGCGCCGTCGCCGTCCGCGAGGTCAGCCGCCGCAAGGGCTATCTGCTCGACCCGGCCGACGACAACGTCATCAGCTTCCTCACCCTGCCCCAGCTGCGCGAGCTGATGGTGCAGCACTGGCCCTGCTTCGAGCCCTACCTCGACGAACGCCGCGACGTCGAACTCGCCCTCGACGAGCTGGAGGTCACCCGCAACGTCGTCTCGCGCAACCGGGCCCTGTCCGAGGCCGTCCTCAACCAGGCCGAGCGCGCCTCCGCGCGCCTGCTGGAGATCCTCGGCGCCGGCGGCGACGTGCCCTCCGCCCGGCGGCTGCCGGTCGACGCGGTCGAGGACCTGGTCGGTGACCGGTACGCGGACGTGGTCGCCGTGCACCCGGACCGGGTCAGACTGCTGCGCCAGTTCCCGGCCGAGGACATCTTCGGCGGCGCGCGCCGTCTGGACGCCATCGGCATCGGCCTGAACCTGCTGGTGCAGAACTTCTCCGGCCGCCGCCTGGTGCGCCTGGCCGAGTCGGGCTGCCGGGTGCGGCTGCTGTTCCTGAACCCCGCCTCCAGCGCGGTGAAGCGGCGCGAGCGGGAGCTGGGACTCAAGCGCGGCGAGCTGAGCCGGACGGTGGAGATGAGCATCCTGCACATGCGCCGCGTCCGCTCCCGGCTGCGTGACCCGGACGCCTTCGAGATCCAGGTCTACGACGAGACGCCGCGCCTGACCGCCTACCTGGTCGACGGCGACGGCTCCGACGGCATCGCGGTCGTCCAGTCCCACCTGCGGCGCAGCCGGGGCATGGAGGCGCCGGTGTTCGTGCTGCGCAACGGGAACAAGGTGGTCAAGTCCGGCGAGGAGGACGAAGGCGGACTCTTCGCCGCCTACCGCGAGGAGTTCGAGCTGATGTGGGCTGATTCGCGCCCCGTGTCCTGAAATGCCGTCGGAAGCGGAACGCGGTCCTCGGATTGTCAGTGGCGCATGCGAAGGTGGGAGCCACTGGGGGAAGCACCACCGAGAAGGGGGGGGCCGCCATGGGCTGGCACCGGGAGCTGCTGATCGGGTTCGACCTGGAGACGACCGGGACGGACCCGCACGAGGCGCGCATCGTCACGGGCGCCGTGATCGAGGTCAGGGCGGGCGAGCCGCTGGGCCGCCGGGAGTGGCTGGCCGACCCCGGCGTCCCGATCCCCGAGGACGCCGTCGCCGTGCACGGGATCAGCAACGAGCGGGCCGCCGCCGAGGGCCGCCCCGCCGACCGGGTGGCGGACGCGCTGGCGGACGTGCTCACCGGCTACTGGAAGACGGGTGTGCCCGTGGTCGCGTACAACGCGGCCTTCGACCTCACCCTGCTCGCCGCCGAACTGCGCAGACACGGGCTGCCGTCGCTGAGCGACCGCCTGGGCGGCGCCGAGCCGGGCCCCGTCGTCGACCCGTACACCATCGACCGCTTCGTCGAGCGCTACCGGCGCGGCAAGCGCACCCTCCAGGCGGTGTGCACGGAGTACGGCATCGTCCTGGACTCCGCCCACGACGCGGCGGCCGACGCGCTGGCGGCGGCCCGGCTGGCCGCCGCGATAGCCGACCGCCACCCCAAGGTCGCGGCCCTCGGCCCGGCGGAGCTGCACCGCCGCCAGATCGAGTGGTACGCCGCCTGGGCGGCGGACTTCCAGGACTTCCTGCGCCGCAAGGGCGACCCGGCCGCCGTGGTCGAGGGCACCTGGCCGCTGCGGGAGCAGGCGGGCGAGACGGTCTGAGGGCCGGCCGCCCGGGCGGCGAGGGGGGAGAACGGGGGAGCGGGACGGGGAGCGGGAGCGGAGCCGCTCAGAAGGGGTACCAGCGCACCGTCTCGTCGCCGTCCCGCAGGGACGCCACCCGGCGTCCGAACTCGGCCAGCGCCTTCGGGTTGCTCGGGGCGTGCTGGGCGACCCAGGCGCAACTGGCCGTCTCCCGGGCGCCGCGCAGCACCGAGCAGCCCGCCCACTCCCGTACGTCCCAGCCGTAGACCGAGGTGAAGGCGTCGTAGGCCTCGGCGGGCAGGCCGTAGCGGTCCCGGGACAGGGCCATCACCACCAGGTCGTGCTCGCGCAGGTCGGCGGAGAAGGTCTCCAGGTCCACCAGGACCGGCCCGTCCGGACCGATGTGCACGTTGCGGGGCAGCGCGTCCCCGTGGATCGGGCCCGGCGGCAGGTGCGGGGTGAGGGCGGCGGCGGCCGCCGCGAAGCCGTCGCGGCGCTCGCGCAGATAGGCCGCGTCGGCCGGGTCGATCGCGTCGCCGGCCAGCCGCAGCCAGCGTTCCACGCCGCCCAGCAGCTCGCGGGGCGGCAGGGGGAAGGAGGGGGAGGGCAGCGCATGGACGAGACGGAGCAGTTCCGCGAGGTCGCGCGGTTCGGCCGGGCGGACCGCGTCGGGCAGCCGGTGCCACACGGTCACCGGGTGGCCCTCGACGAGCAGCGCCTCGGGCGCGGCCGCCCGCACCGCGGGCACACCCGCCCCCGCCAGCCAGCCCGCGATGTCCAGCTCCCGGCGCGCGCGGTCGAGGAGTTCGGCGTCGCGGCCCACCTTGACCACCAGGTCACCGGCGGCGAACACGGCGTTCTCGCCCAGCGCCAGCAGCCGTGCCTCGCGCACCGCCGGGCCCGGCACCGCCCGCACCGCCGCCAGCACCTCGCGCGCCCGTGCCTCGTCCATCGTCCGCCTCCCTGTCCGCCGGGTTCCCGCCTTGCGTCGGCCAGTCTCGCATTCGCACAGGTGGGGCGCGTGCGCGGTGTCTTGACGGACCGCGGCGCCTTCACGACCATGACCAGGCCCGTCCGAGCCGTGCAGAGGGTGGAACGCGTGACATCGCTGACCGAGGTGAGGAGACCGGCGCACCGCGCGCCCGGCCCGGGCCTGCCCCGGCGCGGCCACGACCCCGGCGCCTGGTTCCTGGTGCTGCCCGCGCTCGTGCCCATCCTGCTCCTCAGTGTCGGCCCGCTCCTGTACGGCGTCCTGCTCGCGTTCACCGACGCGCAGTCAGGGCGGACGGACCCCACGCGGTGGACCGGCGTCCTCAACTTCCAGGACCTCGCGCACGACACGCTGTTCTGGCAGTCGTTCCGGATCGGCCTGGTGTGGGCCGTCGCGGTGACCGTGCCGCAGTTCCTGCTCGCGCTCGGGCTCGCCCTGCTGCTCGATCAGAACCTGCGGCTGCGCCGGCTGGCCCGGGCGCTGGCCATCATCCCCTGGGCGATGCCCGAGGTCGTCGTCGGCATCATGTGGCGGCTGGTCTACAACCCGGACGCCGGCATCCTCAACGAGACCCTGCGCGACCTCGGCCTCGGGGACGGCCACGACTGGCTCAGCTCCCTGGCCACCGCCCTGCCCGCCGTGGTGGTCGTCGGCGTGTGGGCGGGGATGCCGCAGACCACGGTCGCCCTGCTCGCCGGGCTCCAGAACACCCCGCGCGAACTGCACGAGGCCGCAGCGGTCGACGGCGCCGGGGCCTGGCGCCGCTTCCGCGCGGTCACCTGGCCGGCCCTCAGACCGGTCGCCCTCGCCGTCACCGCGCTCAACCTGATCTGGAACTTCAACTCCTTCGCCCTGGTCTACGTGCTGACGGGCGGCGGCCCCGGCGGCCGGACCCGGCTGCCCACGCTCTTCGCCTACGAGGAGGCCTTCCGTTACGGCCAGTTCGGCTACGCGGCGGCGATGGGCTGCGTCCTGGTCGCCGTCGTCTCGGTCCTGCTGGCCGTCTTCCTCGCCGGCCGGCTCCGGGGAGGTGACCCGGCGTGAGGACGTCGACCCGCGCCCGCGTGGGACAGTACGCAGCCCTGCTCGCCTACCTCCTCTTCCTGGCCTTCCCGCTGCTCTGGCTGCTGTCCACGGCGTTCAAACCACCGCGCGAACTGGCGGACCTGCACCCCACCTGGATCCCTCGCCACCCCACCCTCGGCAACTTCCGGGAGGCCTTCGGCGAGCAGCCGCTGCTGCACGCGGCCCTCAACTCCCTGCTGGCCGCGCTCGGGGCGGCGGTGATCGCCGTGCTGATCGGCACGCCGATGGCGTACGTCATGGCCCGGCGCCGCTCCTGGCTCACCCGCGCGGCCACCGGGTGGGTCGTGGTCAGCCAGGCCTTCCCCTTCGTCCTGCTGATCATCCCGCTCTTCCTGGTGCTGAAGAACCTCCGGCTGATCGACTCCCTCGCCGGGCTGGTGCTGGTCTACGTGGTCTGGTCGCTGCCGTTCGCGCTGTGGATGCTCACCGGCTACGTCCGCGCCGTGCCGGCCGAACTGGAGGAGGCGGCGGCCGTCGACGGCGCCGGCCGGCTGCGGACGCTGGTCTCGGTGACGGCACCGCTGCTCGCACCGGGGATCGTGGCGACCGCTCTGTTCGCGTTCGTCACCGCGTGGAACGAGTTCTTCTTCGCGCTGGTGCTGCTCAAGACACCGGGGAGACAGACCCTGCCGGTCGTCCTCACCCACTTCATCGGGGCCGAGGGCGTCGCCGACCTCGGCCCGCTCGCGGCGGCGGCCTTCCTGGCCACGCTGCCCTCGCTGCTGGTCTTCGCCCTCATCCAGCGGCGGATCACGGGCGGCATGCTCGCCGGGGCGGTGAAGAGCTGATGCGCGGCCGGAGCCTGCGGGTCCTCGCCCTCGTCCTCACCGTCCTGCTTGCCGGCTGCTCGGGCGGCAGCGGCGAGGGCGGCGGGGGCGGCCGGATCACCCTGCGCTTCCAGTCCCTGGCGTGGCAGCAGGAGTCCGTGGCCGCCACCAGGGCACTGGTGCGGGAGTGGAACGCCGCCCACCCCGGCGTACGGGTCGAGTACGTCCAGGGCAGCTGGGACAGCGTCCACGACCAGCTGCTGACCTCCTTCGAGGGAGGCGAGGCACCGGACGTCATCCACGACGCCTCCGACGACCTCGCCGACTTCGCCTACGGCGGCTACCTCGCCGACCTCACCCCTCTGCTGTCCGGGCGGCTCAGGTCCGGCATCCCGCGGCGCAGTTGGGAGACGACGACGTTCGGGGACGGCGTCTACGGCGTGCCGTTCCTCCAGGAGCCGCGGGTGCTGATCGCCAACACGCGGCTGCTGGAGGAATCGGGGGTGCGGATCCCGACACCGGAGCGCCCCTGGAGCTGGGAGGAGTTCCGGCAGGTGAGCGAGCGGCTGAGCGGTCCGGGCAGGTACGGGGTGGCCTGGCCGCTGAAGGAACCCGTCTCCGCCACGCTCAACCTGTCCCTGTCCGCCGGCGGACGCCTGTTCCACCGCGGCCCCGACGGCCGGGTCACCGTCCGGTTCGAGGAAGCCGACCAGGTGGTGCCGCGCACCGTCCACGCCCAGGTCGGCACCGACCGCAGCGCCTCCCCCTCCACCCTGGGCAGCGGCGGCTCCGACACCCTGCCCGGGTTTTTCGCCGGCAGGTACGCCATGGTGCCGCTCGGCTTCTCCTACCGGCAGCAGATCCGGCAGCAGGCGCCGAAGGGGTTCCGGTGGCAGGTGCTGCCCGCCCCGGCCGGAGCCGGTGGACTCGCCCAGGGGGTCAGCCCGCAGACCCTGTCGATCGCCGAGGACAGCCCGCACAAGAAGGAGGCCGCCGCGTTCCTCGACTTCCTGCTCCAGCCGGACAACATGGTGCGCCTCGCCCTGGGCGACTGGATGCTGCCCACCGGCACCCGGGCCCTGGCGGACCCCGCCCTGCACACGTCCCGCTACGGCTGGGCCACGGGCACGGCCCTCGCCGCCCACCTGCGCGGCGCCCCCGCGCAGTCCGTGCGGGGCTACCCCGAGTGGAAGGACAAGGTGGCCACACCGGCGTTCCAGGAGTACTACAGCGGCGCGATCGGCCTGGACGGCCTGAGCGAACGGCTGGAGAAGGACGGCAACCTCGTCCTGGCCCGCTACCAGCGCTGAAAATGCGTTGTACGAGACGTCTCGTCTCGCCTAGGGTTGGGTGCATGACCGCTCCCGCCCACATCGCCATGTTCTCCACCGCCTTGCACGGCCACGTCAACCCCAGCCTGGAGGTGATCCGCGAACTCGTCGCACGCGGACACCGGGTGACGTACGCGATCCCGCCGCTGTTCGCCGAGAAGGTCGCCGAGACCGGCGCCGAGGTCAAGCCGTGGAACAGCACCCTGCCCGGACCCGACGCCGACCCGGACGCCTGGGGGACGACGCTGCTGGACAACGTCGAGCCGTTCCTCGCCGACGCCATCCAGGCACTCCCGCAGCTCGTCGAGGCCTACGAGGGCGACGAGCCCGACCTGGTGCTGCACGACATCACCTCCTACCCGGCCCGGGTCCTCGGCCACCGCTGGGGCGTGCCCGTCGTCTCGCTCTCACCGAACCTGGTCGCCTGGAAGGGGTACGAACAGGAGATCGCCGAGCCGATGTGGGAGGAGCCGCTGAAGACCGGACGCGGCCAGGCCTACTACGCCCGGTTCCGCGCCTGGCTGGAGGAGAACGGGATCACCGAGCACCCCGACGTGTTCACCGGCCACCCGGCCCGCTCCCTGGTGCTGATCCCCGAGGCGCTCCAGCCGAACGCCGACCGGGTGGACGAGACGGTCTACACCTTCGTCGGCGCCTGCCAGGGCGACCGCGGCGCCGAGGGCGACTGGCGGCGGCCGGCCGGCGCCGAGAAAGTGGTCCTCGTCTCGCTCGGGTCCTCGTTCACCAAGCGGCCCGGGTTCTACCGGGCCTGCGTGGAGGCGTTCGGCGGGCTGCCCGGTTGGCACCTGGTGCTCCAGATCGGCCGGCACGTGGACGCCGCCGAGCTGGGCGACCTGCCCGCGAACGTGGAAGTCCACTCGTGGGTGCCGCAGTTGGCGGTCCTCCGCCAGGCCGACCTGTTCGTCACCCACGCGGGGGCCGGCGGCAGCCAGGAGGGACTGGCGACCGCGACTCCGATGATCGCCGTCCCGCAGGCCGTCGACCAGTTCGGCAACGCGGACATGCTCCAGTCGCTCGGCGTGGCCCGGCGCCTGGACACCGAGGAGGCCACCCCCGGGGCGCTGCGCACCGCCGCCCTCGCCCTGGTCGACGACCCCGAGGTGGCGCGGCGGCTGGCGGACGTCCAGGCGCGGATGGCCCGGGAGGGCGGCACGCGCCGCGCGGCCGACCTGATCGAGGCGGAACTGGCGGCGGCCCGGGCGGCCCGCACGGCCTGACGGAGGCGACGGCCGGCCGGCTGTGGAGGCGGACCGGTGGCGGTGGCCGTCCCGTGACGGCCGGCCGGCGGCGGGCGGCGTGAGGGCCGGCCGGTGACGGCCGGAGGGCGAAGGCCATGACAGGGCCTAGGGTGGGCGGATGACGACGACGTACGCGGCGCTGTTGCGCGGGATCAACGTGGGCGGCAACAGGAAGCTCCCCATGGCCGGACTGCGCGCGCTGATGCGGGAGACCGGGTACGACGACGTCCGCACCCACCTCCAGAGCGGCCAGGCCGTCTTCACCTGCGGGCACGGTGACGAGGAGTCCCTCGCGGCGGAACTCGCCGCCGCGATCGAGGCGCGGTTCGGCTTCGCGGTGGACGTCATCGTGCGCGACCACGTCTACCTGCGGGCCGTCGCCGACGCCTGCCCCTTCCCGGCCGCCGCCCTGGAAGCGCGCCAGCTGCACGTCACCTACCTCTCGGCCCCCGCCGACCCGTCCCGTTACGCGGACATCGACCGGACCGCCCACCTGCCCGAGGAGTTCCGCCTCGGCGACCGCGCGCTCTACCTGTACACGCCCAACGGGCTCGGCCGCTCCCGGCTCGCCGAGCGACTGGCCCGGCGTCCCGTGACCAGCGGCCTGATCGCCACGACCCGGAACTGGAACACGGTCGTCAAGCTGGTGGAGATGACCGCAGGCTGACCTTGCGCACACCGGTGTAGGTCGTGTGCGAGGTGATCACGTCCGGGACGGTCAGGCGGGGGTCCTCGGCGTACAGCCGCCGCAGCTCCGCCTCGGTGCGGGCGGCGGCGACCTCGTCGAGGAGGGCGAGGTCGTCGCCGGTGAGTGAGGCGTCGTCGGAGATCTCGTCGCCCCAGTAGTCCCAGGGCAGCAGCTCGACCCCGTTCAGCGCGGCCAGATCGCGCAGCACGCCGCCGCCGACGAACCACAGCCCCGCGACCCCCTCCAGGCCGGCCACACCGAACCGCCGCGGGTCCGCCCGCCCCGCCCGGCAGGCCCGCCAGGCGTCGGCCGCCACGACGAAACGGTCGCGGGGCACGTCCATCGGGTCGAAGTCCAGACCGTCGTACGTGTGGTGGAGCTGAGGGTCGACGAGCCGCCAGTCGCCCCCCGGCGTACGGAACTCGGTGACCCAGTGGTCGGCGTGGGCGCCCTCCTCGAAGTAGGTCGCGAAGCCGCAGCGGACGCGGGCGGGCGTGCCCGTGGCCCGCAGCAGCGAGCAGTGCAGCAGGGCGAAGTCGCGGCAGGTGCCCACGAACCGCGCCTCGGGCGGCCGGGGCACGGTCAGCGGGGTGCCGGCGCGTTCGCGCAGGAGCCGCAGGATCTCGCGGACGTACCGCGACTCGGCGTCCTGGTGCAGCCGGTCCCGGGGGATCGCGTACCCGAAGCGTCCGCCCTCGGCCCGGTGGATGACCAGGTCGCGCACGATCCCCGCGAGCAGGCCGGGATCGTTCGGCAGCCCGCTGACGTCGAGGTCCCCCGGATCGCTGTACGGCGTCTGTTTCCCGTGGAAGTCGTCCATGCCCGTGACCCTCCGCCTTGCCCCAGGGGAAAGGTCAAGCAGGGACGTCGCCGGGCCGGGCCAGGGCGTCGAGCCGGGCCAGCTCGGCGTCCGTCAGCCGCACACCGGCCGCGTCCAGGTTCTCCTCCAGGTGGGCGAGGGTGCCCGTGCCCGGGGTCGGGCAGAGCACGGGGGAGTGGTGCAGCAGCCACGCCAGGGCGATCTGCGCCGGCGTCGCCCCGTGCCCGGCGGCGATCCGCGCGCACACCGGATGCCCCGTCAGCTCGCCGTTGCCCAGCGGGAACCACGGCAGGAACGCGATGCCGCGCTCCTCGCACAGCCGCAGCAGCGGCTCACAGGCGCGGTCCAGCAGGTGGTAGCGGTTCTGCACGGAGACCACCTCCGCCAGTTCCAGCGCGGCGGTGAGCTGCCCGGCGGTGACGGTGTCCAGGCCGATGTGCCGGATCTTCCCCTCCGCCCGCAACTCCTCCAGCGCGCCCAGCTGCTCGGCCATCGGCACGGCCGGGTCCAGCCGGTGCAACTGGTACAGGTCGATCCGCTCGCGCCGCAGCCGGCGCAGGCTCGCCTCGCACATCGCCCGCAGCGAGGCCGGCCGCCCGTCCACGTGCCAGGCGTCGTCGCCGGTACGGACCACCCCGCCCTTCGTGGCGACGACCACCCCCTCCGGGCAGGGGTGCAGCGCCTCGGCCACCAGCTCCTCGGCGAGCGACGGACCGTAGTTGTCGGCCGTGTCGATCAGGGTCACCCCGCGCTCCACCGCCCGCCGCAGCACCGCCACCGCCTCCCGGGGGTCACCGCGCGGGCCCCAGTAGCCGGGACCGGTGAGCTGCGCGGTGCCGTAGCCGAGACGGCGGACGGACAGGCCGCCGCCGAGCGTGAAGGTCTGCCGGTACTGCACGGGCGCTCCTGGGTCTGCGGTGACCCCGGTCCACCGGGCTTCGGGGACCGCGGGTCTGCGGGGCTCTGGGGTTTCCGGGGTCTCTGGGGCAGGGGACGCCCGACGGGAGGTGGCCGGCGCGGGGAGGCTTCCCCCCGTGCGCTCCATTCATCATCGGGGCAGGTGCGGCCGGTGGTGCGGCCGGGGGCGGGAGGGCGGAAGTGGATCAGGAAAACAGCCGCCGATTGGGCCGTGATCCTGCCCCAATGGGGCACTAGCGTCAGGGGCATGACCCGTACACGTACCGATCCGGACCCGGCGGCCCCCGCCCGGGTCGACTTCTTCTTCGACCCCGCCTGCCCCTTCGCCTGGATCACCTCCCGCTGGCTGCTGGAGGTCGAGCGGGAGCGCCCGCTCGACCTGAACTTCCGCGTGATGAGCCTGTTCCTGCACAACACCGGCAACGAACTGCCCGACTGGTACCGCGACCTGGTCGACAGGTCGATCGGCCCGGTGCGGGTCGCAGTGGCCGCCGCCGAGCGGTACGGCGAGAAGGTGCTGCGCGACCTGTACACCGCCTTCGGCACCCGCATCCACGAGCGGAAGGAGACGGACTTCGACGCGGTCGTCGCGGGCGCCCTCGCCGAACTCGGCCTGGCCGCCGAGCTGGCCGGCGCGGCCCACGACCCGGCGTACGACGACGCGGTGCGCCGCAGCCACGACGCCGGTGCCGAACCGGAGTCCGGCGGCTACGTGGGGACGCCGACCCTGCACGTGGACGGGACGGTGTGGTTCGGGCCGGTCCTGCGGGCCGTCCCGCGGGGCGCCGATGCGGCCCGGCTGTTCGACAGCTTCCGGGTACTGGCCGCACACCCCGACCTCTTCGAACTCAAGCGCACCCGCACCGGAACCCTGCGCTTCGACTGAACGGCCCCCGGCCGGGCCCGCCCGGCCGGCCGCCGCGCAGCGGCCGGGTCAGGCGCCGAGGGCCGTGACCCGCGGCAGCCGCGCGGCGTCGTAGCGCTCCAGCAGCACCCGCGCCACCTCCGGCGCCGCGCCGAGCACGTCGGCGACCACGTCCGCACCGGCCGCGCCCCGGACGATACGGTCCGGCAGGAACCCGGGCGCCAGGACGTACGGGGCGACCGCCACCCGCGCGCAGCCCAGCTCCCGCAGCTCCCGCACCGCGTCCTCGGTGCGGGGAAGGGATGCGGAGGCGAACGCAGGCCGCACGGCGCACCAACCGGTACGCCACCACTCCCGCGCGATGTCGGCGATCACTGCGATCGCCTCCGGGTCGGAGGACCCCGCCGAGGCCAGGACGACCCCGGTCGAGGACTTGCCGGCGGGCCCGAGGCCCGCCTCGTGCAGCCGGCGTTCCAGGGCCGCCGTCAGCAGCGGCGAGGGCCCCAGCACATCGGCCTGCCTGATCCGCAGTTCCGGCGGTGCCTGACGCAGCACCGCCGGGATGTCCGCCTTCGCGTGGAAGGCGCGGGTCAGCAGCAGCGGCAGTGCCACCACGTCCCGGACCCCGTCGGCCGCCAGGGACTCCAGCACCCCCGGCACGGAGGGCACGTTGAAGTCCAGGAAGCCGGTCTCCACCCGCAGCTGCGGGCGCGCGGCCCGCACCCGCCGGACCAGGGCGTGCACGGTCGCGGCGTGCCGCGGATCGCGGCTGCCGTGGGCGACGACCAGGAGGACGGGGTGCCGGGACACGGGCGCTCAGCTCTTCACGAAGAGGCCGCGGCTGCGCAGCACCCACCGCTCCAGCGGACTGAAGATCAGCAGGTCGATGGCGATGCCGACGAACAGGATGAGGACGATGGCCTGGAACACCATGGACATCGAGCTGGCGTTGCGGCCGTTCTCCAGCAGCGCGCCGAGGCCGATGCCGAGGTCGGGCGAGGAGGCGATGATCTCCGCGGCCATCAGCGAGCGCCAGGAGAAGGCCCAGCCCTGCTTCAGACCGGCGAGGTAGCCGGGCAGCGCGGCCGGCAGCACGATGTGCCAGGCGCCGCGCAGGCCGGTCGCGCCCATCGTGCGGCCCGCCCGCAGGAACAGCGGCGGCACCTGGTCGACGCCGGAGACCAGGCCGTTGGCGATGGACGGCACCGCGCCGAGCAGGATCACCGCGTACATCATCGAGTTGTCCAGGCCCAGCCAGATCACCGCGGGCGGCACCCACGCCACCGACGGCAGCGACTGGAGCCCCGACAGCACCGGGCCGATGGCCGCCCGCACGAACTTCACCCGGGCCACCAGCAGGCCCAGCGGCGTGCCGATGGCCAGCGCGAACAGGAAGCCCAGCAGACCGCGCGAGACGGACGTCCAGATGAAGCCGAGGAGCGTGCCCTGCAGCCAGGCGTCCTTGAACTCGCGGCCCACGTCGGCGGGTGAGGGCAGCTTCGTCGGGTCGTCGACCACGTGGAAGGTGATCAGCGCCTGCCACAGCAGCAGGACCACCACGACGGCCGTGACCGGCGGGACGATCTTGTCGACGAAGGTCTTGCGGAACGGCGTACGGCCGCTCTGAGTGACCTCCAGCGCGTCGAGCCCCGCCTCCACACCACCCAGGCCCGCGTCCTGGCCGGTCGGTTCGGCGTCCTGCGCCGACGTCGTCGTCTCAGTGCTGGCCATGGCGGCGGATCTCCCCACGCAGTACTTCGGTGATCTCCAGGGACAGTTCCGCGACGGGCGCGTCCTCGATGCGGCGCGGCTGCGGGATGTCCACCGTCCACTGGCGGGCCACCCGGCCCGGCCGCGAGGACAGCAGGACCACGCGCTGCGCGAGCCGGACCGCCTCGCGCACGTTGTGCGTCACGAACAGCACGGAGACACCCGTCTCCTGCCAGATGCGGGTCAGCTCGTCGTGCAGGACGTCACGGGTGATGGCGTCGAGCGCGGCGAACGGCTCGTCCATCAGCAGCAGGTTGCTCTCCTGGGCGAGCGCGCGGGCCATCGCCACGCGCTGGCGCATACCGCCCGACAGCTCGTGCACGCGCTTGCCGTACGCGCCCTTCAGCCGGACCAGTTCGAGCAGTTCCTCGGCCCTGCCGCGCCGGTCCTGCTTCGCCACGCCCCGCAGCCGCAGGGCGAGTTCGATGTTCTTGCCCGCGGTCAGCCAGGGGAACAGGGCGTGTTCCTGGAACATGAGCGCGGGGCGGCCGTCCGTGGTGATGGAACCGGCGCTCGGCCGGTCCAGGCCCGCCACCAGGTTCAGCAGCGTGGACTTGCCGCACCCCGAGGCCCCCAGGAGGGTGACGAACTCGCCCGGTGCGACATCGAGACTGATGTCGTCCAGGACGAGTTGCTGCCCGCCCGGAGCCGCGAAGGACTTCGAGACGTTCGCGAGGCGTGCCGCGTGCTCGACGGCCTCGGGGGCCTTGGCGAGGGTGGTCGTGGCCATGGTCGTCACCTCCTGGGAACTCTTCGGCTACGGGCTCTACCGGGCGCCGAGGCCGGCGTCGCTGACAGTGGACTTACCCTGCGCCTTCAGGACCTTGTTGAGGAGGGACAGGTCGTAGATGCCGTCCAGCCTGGGCTGCTGGAGCAGACCGGCCTTGACGGCGTGCGCGGCCTCGGTGTTCAGGGTGGCGGCCAGCGGGTCGTCGGTGATCCGGATGGACTTCCACGCCGGGTCGAGGACGCCGG
The DNA here is from genome assembly GCF_059731885.1 of Streptomyces sp. Xyl84. Lineage (NCBI taxonomy): Bacteria > Bacillati > Actinomycetota > Actinomycetes > Kitasatosporales > Streptomycetaceae > Streptomyces > Streptomyces sp. Xyl84. Next base: position 1,554,472 of record NZ_AP029182.1, on the reverse strand, counting down.
CCGGCAGGGCCTTGCCGGAGTCGGCCGCGAGCTGCGCGTTGGCGGCCGCCTTCGCCTGGTCCGGGTGGGCGTTGATCCACTGGTTGGTCTCGACGGACGCCTTCAGGACGGCCTCGACCGCCTTGGGGTGCGCCTTGAGGAACTTCTGCGACACGATGACGTTCGTGATGACGAACTTCTGGTCCGGCCACAGCGTGGACTCGTCGAGGAGCACCTTGGCGCCCTCGGCGACCAGCTTGGACGCGGTCGGCTCCGGCACCCAGGCGCCGTCGATCGAGCCGGACTTGTAGGCGTCCGGGGTGACCTTGTTGTCGGTGCGGACCACCGACACGTCGCCCTTGCCGCTCTGGGCGTCGACCTTCCAGCCCTGCTCGGCGATCCAGTTGAGGAACGCCACGTCCTGCGTGTTGCCCAGCTGCGGGGTGGCGATCTTCTTGCCCTTGACGTCCTTCAAGGACTTGATCTTCGCCGGGTTCACCACGAGCTTGACCCCGCCGGACGCCGAACCGCCGATGATCCGCAGGTTCTTGCCGTCCGACTTGGTGTAACCGTTGATCGCGGGGGACGGGCCGATCCAGCCGATGTCGATGGAGCCGGAGTTCAGGGCCTCGATCTCCGACGGGCCGGCGTTGAACACCTGGTACTTGGCCCTGGTCGCCCCCAGGCCCTTCTGGAAGAAGCCCTTCTGCACGCCGACCAGGGCGGTCGCGTGGGTGATGTTGCCGAAGTAGCCGATCTTGACGGAGTCCAGTCCGTCGGTCTTCCGGGCGCCGGCGGCGATCTTCTGGCCGGCGGGTTCGTCCTTGGCGTTCGAGCCGTAGCCGCACGCGGCGAGCGTGAGCAGCGGCAGCGCGGTGAGCACGGCGAGGCCGCGGCGCAGGGCGGTGGAGCGGATGGCAGGCACGGGAGGTGTTCCTCTCGTTGGCCCGGCGGTCACGGTCTCTCAGGTCGTGGCCGGGAGGTCGGCAGGTCTTCGTCTACTGCGGAGGCGGGGGGTGAGGGCGCGCATGCGGTGCGCGTACGTCAGCGCACACATCGGGCCACCCCGCCCTGTCCGCTGCCGAGGGCGCCGCTGCCGACCCGGCCGCCCTCCTTGGCGAACATCGAGTAGAAATCGGAGGAGTTCATGGTCAGAAGTCCCAGCCGTCCTCGTCGGCGGCGTCCGTGACCGGGTCCGGCGCGGCGAACGACTCGCCGACCATGCCCGCGGTCAGCGTAGTGCCGTCGGCGGGGTCGATCAGGATGAAGGAGCCGGTGCGGCGCGAGTCCGCGTAGGAGTCGACCGGCAGCGGCTCCGCGGTACGGATCTTCACCCGGCCGATGTCGTTGGCGGCGAGCTGCCCGGGGTGCGGGTGCAGGGACAGGTCGTCCAGGGTGAGCCGGGACGGGATGTCCTTGACGATCGCCTTGACCGTGCGGGTGCCGTGCTTGAGCAGGACCCGGTGGCCGACGGTCAGCGGGGCGTCGGCGACGTGGCAGACGGTCGCCTCGACGTCCTGGGTGGTCGCCGGCGCGTCCTTGCTCGGAACGATCAGGTCGCCGCGCGAGACGTCGATGTCGTCCTCCAGCAGCACGGTCACCGACTGCGTCGTCCACGCCGCGTCGACCGGCACGCCGAGCAGGTCGATCCCGGAGATCCGCGAGGTGCGGCCGGAGGGCAGCACGGTGACCTCCTCGCCGACGCGGAACGAACCCGCGGCGATCTGACCGGCGTAGCCCCGGTAGTCCGGGTGCTCGGCGGTGCGCGGGCGGATCACGTACTGCACGGGCAGCCGGGCGTGGCAGTGCGCCAGGTCGTGGCTGACCGGGACCGTCTCCAGGTGCTCCAGGACGGTCGGGCCGCCGTACCAGTCCATCACCGAGGACGGTTCCACCACGTTGTCACCGGCGAGCGCCGAGATGGGGATCGCGGTGACCTCCGGGACGCCCAGCTCCGTCGCGTACGCCGTGAACTCCTCAGCGATCGCCGCGAACACCGGCTCCCGGTACTCGACCAGGTCCATCTTGTTGACGGCGAGGACGACGTGCGGCACCCGCAGCAGGGCGGCGATGGCGGCGTGCCGGCGGGTCTGCTCGACGACGCCGTTGCGGGCGTCGACCAGGATCACCGTCAGCTCGGCGGTGGAGGCTCCGGTGACCATGTTCCGCGTGTACTGCACGTGGCCGGGCGTGTCGGCCAGGATGAACCGCCGTCGCGCGGTGGCGAAGTAGCGGTAGGCCACGTCGATGGTGATGCCCTGCTCGCGCTCGGCCCGCAGGCCGTCGGTGAGCAGCGCCAGGTCGGGGGCGTCCTGGCCGCGGCCTGCCGAGGCGCGCTCCACGGCCTCCAGCTGGTCGGTGAGGACCGACTTGGAGTCGTGCAGCAGCCGGCCGACGAGGGTGGACTTGCCGTCGTCGACGGAGCCGGCGGTGGCGAACCGCAGCAGCGTCGTCTCCGACAGCTGCTCGACCGACAGCGGCTCGGTGGGTTCGGTGGTGCTGGTCATGGTTAGAAGTACCCCTCGCGCTTGCGGTCTTCCATCGCGGCCTCGGAGAGCTTGTCGTCGGCGCGGGTGGCACCGCGTTCGGTGAGCCGGGAGGCGGCGATCTCCGTGATCACCTTCTCGATGGTGTCGGCGTCGGAGTCGACCGCTCCGGTGCAGGACATGTCGCCGACGGTGCGGTAGCGGACCTGCCGCTTCTCCACCCGCTCGCCGTCCTTGGGACCGCCCCACTCGCCGGCGGTCAGCCACATGCCGCTCCGGGAGAAGACCTCCCGCTCGTGCGCGAAGTAGATCGCCGGCAGCTCGATGCCCTCGCGGGCGATGTACTGCCACACGTCCAGCTCCGTCCAGTTGGACAGCGGGAAGACGCGGACGTGCTCGCCGGGCGCGTGCCGGCCGTTGTACAGGTTCCACAGCTCGGGGCGCTGGCGGCGGGGGTCCCACTGGGAGAACTCGTCGCGCAGCGAGAACACCCGCTCCTTGGCGCGGGCCTTCTCCTCGTCGCGGCGGCCGCCGCCGAAGACCGCGTCGAACCTCTCCGCCTGGATCTTCTCGGTGAGCGGCAGCGTCTGCAGCGGGTTGCGGGTGCCGTCCGCGCGTTCCTTGAGCACGCCCCGGTCGATGTAGTCCTGCACGGAGGCGACGTGCAGGCGCAGCCCGTGCTCGTCCACCGTCCGGTCCCGGTACTCCAGCACCTCGGGGAAGTTGTGCCCGGTGTCCACGTGCAGCAGCGCGAACGGCACCGGCGCGGGCGCGAACGCCTTCAGCGCCAGGTGGAGCATCAGGATCGAGTCCTTGCCCCCGGAGAAGAGGATCACCGGGTTCTCGAACTCGCCCGCCACCTCGCGGAAGATGTGCACCGCCTCGGACTCCAGCGCGTCCAGGTGGGAGAGCGCGTACGGCCCCGCCGTGCCCTCCTCGACCTCGGTGACGGTCGTCGTCATGCCAGTCCCCTTTCGCTGAGCAGGGCGTACACCGACGCCGCGGACTCCTGCACGCTCTGGTGCTGCGACTCGATCCGCAGGTCGGGCGCCTCGGGCTCCTCGTAGGGGTCGTCGACGCCCGTCAGGCCGGTCAGCTCGCCCGCGGCCTGCTTGGCGTACAGGCCCTTCACGTCGCGCACCGAGCACACCTCGACCGGGGTGGCGACGTGCACCTCGACGTAGGCCGTGCCGTTCTCCTCGTGCCGCTTGCGGACCGCGTCCCGGCTGTCCGCGTACGGCGCGATCACCGGGACCAGCGCGAGGACGCCGTTGCGGGCGAGCAGTTCGGCGACGAAGCCGATCCGCTGCACGTTGGTGTGCCGGTCCTCGCGGCTGAAGCCGAGGCCCGCGGAGATGAACTCGCGGATCTCGTCGCCGTCGAGCACCTCGACGCGGTGGCCCTCCTCGCGGAGCCGGCCCGCCAGCTCGTGCGCGATGGTGGTCTTGCCGGCGCTCGGCAGACCCGTGAGCCAGACGGTGGCTCCGGTCGTCACGTGGTTCTCCTGTATGTGTGTCATGGTCAGCCGTGCAGCCCGCACTCGGTCTTGGCGCGGCCCGCCCAGCGGCCGGCCCGGGCGTCCTCGCCCTCCAGCAGGCGCCGGGTGCAGGGCGCGCAGCCCACGGAGCCGTAGCCGTCCATCAGCAGCGGGTTGGTCAGGACGCCGTGTTCGCTGACGTAGGCGTCCACGTCGTCCTGGCTCCAGCGGGCGATGGGGGAGATCTTGACCTTCTGCCGCTTCTCGTCCCAGCCGACCACCGGGGTGCCGGCCCGGGTCGGTGACTCGTCGCGGCGCAGCCCGGTGGCCCACGCCTGGTAGCCGGTGAGGCCCTCCTGGAGCGGGCGCACCTTGCGCAGCGCGCAGCACAGGTCGGGGTCGCGGTCGTGCAGCCTCGGGCCGTACTCGGCGTCCTGCTCGGCGACCGTCTGCCTCGGGGTCAGGGTGATGACGTTGACGTCCATCACGGCCTCGACCGCGTCGCGGGTGCCGATGGTCTCCGGGAAGTGGTAGCCGGTGTCGAGGAACACCACGTCCACGCCGGGCATCGCCCGGGAGGCGAGGTGGGCGACCACCGCGTCCTCCATCGACGAGGTCACGCAGAACCGCTTGCCGAAGGTGTCGGCCGCCCACTGGAGGATCTCCAGCGCGGAGGCCTCCTCCAGGTCACGGCCGGCCCGCTCGGCCAGCGCCTTCAACTCCTCCGCGGAGCGCTCCTGCTGAGTAGCCGTCACGTCTGCTCGTCCCCTCCGTCGTCGGCGGTCCGCCGGATCCCGCGGGCCAGCAGCCCGAGGAACTTCAGCTGGAAGCCGCGGTTGCACGCCGCGCATTCCCAGGCCCCGTGGGTCTGCTCGCCCGGGCGCAGGTCCTCCTCGCCGCAGTAGGGGCAGTAGAAGGGCGCCGCGCGCTCGCTCACGACAGCGCCTCTTCGGAGGCCCGGGCCGCCCAGGCGGCGAAGCGCTCGCCGTCCTCGCGCTCCGCCTGGAAGCGCTTGAGAAGCCGCTCGATGTAGTCGGGCAGCTCGGCGGAGGTCACCTTCAGGCCGCGGACCTTGCGGCCGAAGGACGGCTCCAGGCCGAGGGCGCCGCCCAGGTGGACCTGGTAGCCGCCGACCTGGTTGCCGTCGGCGTCGGTGACCAGCTGGCCCTTGAGACCGATGTCCGCGGTCTGGATGCGGGCGCAGGCGTTCGGGCAGCCGTTGATGTTGATGGTGACCGGCTCCTCGAAGTCGGGCAGCCGGCGCTCGAGTTCGTCGATGAGGTCGCTGCCGCGGTCCTTGGTCTCGACGATGGCGAGCTTGCAGAACTCGATGCCCGTGCAGGCCATCGTGCCGCGCCGGAACGGGGAGGGGCTGACCCGCAGGTCCAGCGCCTCCAGGCCGTCGACCAGCGAGTCGACCCGGTCCCCGGGCACGTCCAGGACGATCATCTTCTGCTCGACGGTGGTGGAGACGCGGCCCGAGCCGTGCTCCTCGGCCAGCGCGGCGACCTTGGTGAGCAGCGAGCCGTCCATCCGGCCCACGCGCGGGGCGAAACCGACGTAGAACCGGCCGTCCTTCTGCCGGTGCACGCCGATGTGGTCGCGCCACGCCTGCGCGGGCATCTCGGGCGCGGGACCGTCGATCAGCTTGCGGCCCAGGTACTCGTCCTCCAGTACCTGGCGGAACTTCTCCGCGCCCCAGTCGGCGACCAGGAACTTCAGCCGGGCCCGGTTGCGCAGCCGCCGGTAGCCGTAGTCCCGGAAGATCGAGGTGACGCCCTCCCAGACGTCGGGCACCTCGGCCTCCGGCACCCAGGCGCCCAGCCGCACACCGAACCGGGGGTTGGTGGACAGACCGCCGCCGACCCACAGGTCGAAGCCGGGGCCGTGCTCGGGGTGGACCACGCCGACGAAGGAGATGTCGTTGATCTCGTGCGCCACGTCCAGGAGCGGCGAGCCGGAGACGGCCGTCTTGAACTTGCGCGGCAGGTTGGAGAAGCGCGGGTCGCCGATGTAGCGGCGGGCGATCTCGTCCAGCGCGGCCGAGCCGTCGATGATCTCGTCCTCGGCGACGCCCGCGACCGGGGAGCCGAGCATGCCGCGCGGGCAGTCGCCGCACGCCTCGGTGGTGGACAGGCCGACCGACTCCAGGCGCTCCCAGATGGCGGGCACGTCCTCGATGCGCACCCAGTGGAACTGGATGTTCTGCCGGTCGGTGATGTCCGCGGTGCCCCGCGCGTACGTCTCGGAGACCTCGCCGATCGCCCGCAGTTGCTCGGTGGTGAGCCGTCCGCCCGTGATGCGGACGCGCATCATGAAGTACTCGTCCTCCAGCTCCTCGGGCTCCAGCAGGCCGGTGCGCCCGCCGTCGATCCCGGGGCGGCGCTGGGTGTACAGACCCCACCAGCGGAAACGTCCCCGCAGGTCATTGGGGTCGATCGCGTGGAAACCGCGCTTGGAGTAGATCGTCTCAATGCGTGTCCGCACATTGAGACCGTCGTCGTCCTTCTTGAGCTGCTCGTTGCCGTTGAGCGGGGTCAGGTGCCCCACGGCCCACTGTCCCTCGCCACGGTGACGGCTCACCTTGCGGCGGGGCGCGGCGGAGTTCTGCGAAGAGGCGGCGGCCATGGTCGATACGTCCTTCGGGACAGCGGGGTATGCGGCTCTGACCTGCGCGGATGCGGGCGCACGGGCAGACAGGCAGGCGGGCGCGTCGTTGCGCGGGAAGGGGAGGCGAAAGATCCGGTGGTGCTGGGCCGGCGGCCGCTCAGGCCACCGCGGGCGAGTCAGCTCGCCGGACAGATGGCGCTGGACATGCGGCCGTGGTCGACGTGCCGTCGGCTCACCAAGGCGGTTCCAGTTCCAGGCATGACCGCAGAGTGGCACGGAGATCTGGACACAGTCCACCTTTGTCCAGACTGCGGACACCCTTGTCCCGAGATGCGGGACAAGGGTGTCGTCGGTCACATGTGGGAAAGCGATTGCCCGCGTCCGGATCGGGCCGGGAGGGCGTCGGGCGGGTCAGGCCGGGAGGGCGCCGGCGGATCAGGCCGGGAAGCGCCGGCGGGTCAGGCCGGGAAGGCGCCGGGCCAAGGACCCGGAGTGGCCACTTCCGCCTCCTCCTCGACCTTGGTGTCGAACAGCTTGAAACCGCGGCGCTGGTAGTTGTCCATCGCGTGCTCGCCGTCCTTGCTGCACGTGTGCAGCCACACCCGCTTCGTCGGCGCGAGCCCCGGCCAGCGGTCGGCGAGGTCCCAGGCGCGGGCGGCGCCCTGGGACAGCAGGTGGCCGCCGATCCGCCGGCCGCGGAAGGCGGGGATCAGCCCGAAGTAGACGATCTCGACCACCCCGTCGTCCTGCGCCTCCAGTTCGACGTAGCCCGCCGGCGTGCCCCGGTCGTACGCCACCCAGGTCTCGACGCCCGCACGCTCCAGGTACGCCCGCCACCGGGCGTGCGTCCAGCCGAGCCGGTCCGTCCAGCGGATGTCGCCGCCCACCGACGCGTACAGAAACCGGCTGAACTCGGGCGAGGGCACCTCGGAACGGACGACCCGGACGTCCCCCTCGGGCGCGGTGGCCGGCAGGAGGTCGGTCGGGGCGGTCTGCTCCAGGGACCAGGTGGTCACGGCGATGTTCGTCATGCCGGCCAGGGAATCATCCGGCCGGGGTCCGTGTCGATCGAGGGCGGCAGGGCCGGGCGCCGGGGGAGGCGCCCGGTGCGGGGCCGGCGGCCCTCGTCCGGGTCGGGCCGGAGCCGGACGAGAGGCCTAGGTTCTGTCGTCACATTCCCGTCGTCCGCCCGGAGGGCGGGCCTCGCGGCGTCAGGTGCGTGCTCTCGGCGTGCCGGGCCCTGACCCTCGTACTGGACGTACTCGGGTCTGGGCCCGGTGCGGCGAGAGTGCGTGCATGGCGTCGCGAGGCAGGCGGGAATGTGACGACAGGGCCTAGTGCAGTTCGTGTTCGACGGCGGAGAGGGGCACCGCGAACAGGGTGCGGCCGGAGACGGACCACAGCTCGCCGGTCCCGGGCTCGTAGGACAGGGAGCCCGCGCCGTCGCCCCAGCAGCGGTGCGTGTCGCCCGACGCCCCGCACTCCGTCGCCTCGGCGCCGTCCTCGTCCTGCCGCCACAGCGTGCCGTGCCCGCCCCGCTTGCCCGCCGTGCGGCCCAGGTACCAGTCGGTGTGGCCCGAGGGGCCCGTGCGGTGCGCGAACACGCCCCGCACGCCGTTCGCGTCGGTCTCGAAGGCCTCAACCGCGCTCACCGTCCCGGCGGAGTCGGCGGCCAGCAGACCGGTGCGGGCCGGGTCCGTACTGAAGGGGTAGCGCCACAGACGGGTGTGGCGGTCGCCGTCCGCCGCCGCCGTCTGGCTGGCGACCAGACTGTCCGGTGTGGAACTGTCGTCCAGGGAGAGGCCCGTGGGGCAGGGGGGGACGGAATCCTCCCGGCCCGGTGCGCCGGACCCGTACCCGCCGCCGGAGGCGGACGTACGTGCTGGAGCGGACGCCGTGCCCGGACCGCTCCTGGCCCCGCCCGTGCCGTCCGGGGCCGCCGCGCGGTCGCAGCCGCCCGCGGCCGGGCGGTAGGAGGCGACCGCCGGGAGGACCCAGCGGTAACCGTGCGCCGACCAGCCGCCCGGCACCCGGCCGACCGCGTCGGCGGTGACGGTGGCCCGCTGGATGCGGCGCAGGTCGTAGACGTACAGCGCGTCCCGCTCGGCACCGGAGGTGGTGACCAGCAGTTTGTCCTGGTATCGGACCATGCCCGAGACGCGGGACGCGAGCGCGCGGTAGTCGCGCCCGCCGTCGACCGGCACGGCGAGCAGCGCCCAGGTGTAGGTGAGGCGGGCCGGGTCGTCGGCGTCGACGAAGGCCACCCGGGCCAGCCGCCCGCGGCCGGTGTCGTCGCCGCGGTGGGTCCAGCCGGAGAGGATCACCCGGTGGGTGCCCCACCGGCCGGTGCCCGACGCGTCCCCCGCGGCGGCCACGGACTGCGGCCGCCACTCGCGGGTGGCCGCGTCCGCGGTGTCCCAGCAGTACGCGCGCGTGGCCGCCGGTTCGACGGGCAGGGCCTTCTTCTCCTCGTCCGTGCAGCCGGCGGCGTCGCGCAGGGTGCGGTCGGCGGCGCCGAGCACCGTACCGGCGTCGACCGGCCGGCCCATCGCCGCGGCGAGCCGGTCGAGGGACGCGGCGGGCACGGCCTGCTCGGTGAGCCGCAGCCCGGCCAGTTCGGTGGCCGAGGTGAGGGGTCGCAGAGCGCCCGGGTCGTCGGTGACCGTGGCCTGCGAGGCGCTGATCAAGGTGGCGGTGGCGGTCAGCGCGAGGCCGGCTCCGGCCAGGACCGCGCGCAGCGCCCTGCCCCGTCTGCGCCGGCGGTGTCGCCCGCGTTGCTTCATCCAACCCCCCTTGTTCCAGGGCTCGGTTCGCCTCCGGGACGCCCGCCGGCCGGGCGGGCCAACTGCGCCGCGGGTTCCCAGCGTTGAGCAAGGAGCGGATGGGGCGACCCACAGTGATGCTACGGCAGTCCGGCGCGCCGTACGCCGAAGACCCGGCAAACTCGCGCAAGATGGGGGCCGGTGGCGCGGCGGGCCCCGTCGGGGCGCCGTGGACGCCGCCCGCCCCCGGCGCACCGGCGGAGCCGTCGAGTGCGGCAGCGGATCGCGGGGACCGTCCGGGAGCAGCAGCCGGACCCCGGCGTCCTCACGGAAGCGGTACGGACGGTGTTCGAGCAGCGCGCCCAGGTACCGCCGTACCCGGGACATCTCCGCCCGGACGGTCACCGTGCGGGCCGGATCTGCGAACACCTCCCCGGCCAGTTCCGCGGCGCCGCGGCCGGTCCGGTGCGCGGCCGGCAGGCAGGGCAGTTCCGCGTGGCGCGGGCTCAGTTCGCGCGTCCAGGTGCCGGCGTCGCCCGAGACGGCGGGCGTCCAGCGGTGCGGACGGGACAGGTCGAGCAGGCTGTGCGCCTCACCGTGCGGGGCCGCTTCCCTGCCGGCCCGCGGCAGTCAGCCGTCCGCCGGCGGCTCCAGCGGGCACGGTCCGATCGCCGGCAGCCAACAGGAGCAGGGGCCGGGCGACTTGGGCAGCGCGATCCGCGCGGTGTACGGCATCCCGGTCACCGCCGCCGTCCAGCCGTCGCGGTCCACCACCGCCGCCCGGCCGCCCAGCCGGGCCGGCACCGGAGCGGCCACCGCGCGCAGATGCTCCAGCGAGGACAGGTGCAGCTCGCGCAGCCGGGCCTCGGCAGGCTTGGCCACCGAGTCCAGCCAGGCCGGCGTCGCCGGGTGCACGGTCTTGACCGGACCGCTGACGTCCACCACCCCGATCAGCCGGCCGTCCCGCGGATCGGTGACGGGCGCCCCGGTGCACGTCCAGGTGGTGTGCGAGCGCACGAAGTGCTCCGAGGCGAAGACCTGCACGGGCCGGCGCGGCACCACCTCCGCGGGGTGTCCGAAAAGCATCGCCCGGTGTCGCGGAGCCCGGGCGGCCGGCCGCCCCGGACGACGGCGCCCGGCCACGGTCCGCCGCGTCAGGACACCGGACGGGCGCGTTCCACCAGCGACGCCAGGTCCAGGGTGTGCGGGAGGGTGCCGAAGGCGGCGCCGTGGTCCCCGCCCAGCCGGGAGGCGCAGAAGACGTCGGCGACCTCGGGCGGCGCGTACCGCACCAGCAGCGAACCCTGCAGGACCAGCGCCAGCCGCTCCACCAGACGGCGGGCGCGGGCCTCGATGCCCTCCAGGTCGGCGAATTCGGTCAGCAGGGACTTGATCGCGGCGTCCAGCCGGTGGTCGGCGCCGCGCGCCGCCCCCACCTCCCGCAGGAAGGCGTCCAGCGCCTGCGGCTCGCGGCGCAGCGCCCGCAGCACATCGAGGGCCTGGACGTTGCCCGCGCCCTCCCAGACGGAGTTGAGCGGCGACTCCCGCACCAGCCGGGGCAGCCCGGACTCCTCGACGTACCCGTTGCCGCCCAGGCACTCCGCGGCCTCCACCACGACGGGCGCGCACCGCTTGGTCACCCAGTACTTCGCGGCCGGCACCGCGATCCGCAGCAGCGCCCGCTCCTGCTCGCCGCCGTCGTCCCAGGCCGCCGCGAGCCGCAGCACCAGCGCGGTCGCCGCCTCCGACTCCAGCGCCAGGTCGGCCAGGACGTTGCGCATCAGCGGCTTGCCGGCCAGCGGCCCGCCGAACGCCTCCCGGTGGGTGCAGTGGTGCACCGCCTGCGCCACCGCCTGCCGCATCAGCCCGGCCGAGCCGACCGCGCAGTCCAGCCGGGTCGCCGCCACCATCTCGATGATGGTGCGCACCCCGCGCCCCTCCTCGCCGACCCGGCGCGCCCACGTCCCGTCGAACTCGACCTCCGCCGAGGCGTTCGAACGGTTGCCCAGCTTGTCCTTCAGCCGCTGGAGCAGGAACACGTTCCGCGTGCCGTCGGCGAGCACGCGCGGGACGAGGAAGCAGGTCAGGCCGCGCGGAGCCTGCGCCAGCACGAGGAAGCCGTCCGACATGGGGGCCGAGCAGAACCACTTGTGCCCCGTCAGCTCGTACGTGCCGTCCTCGGCCAGCGGACGCGCCGACGTCGTGTTCGCCCGTACGTCGCTGCCGCCCTGCTTCTCCGTCATGCCCATCCCGAACAGGGCACCGGCCTTCAGGCGGGCGGGCCGCAGCTCGCGGTCGTAGACCGTCGAGGTCAGGCGCGGCTCCCACTCGGCCGCCAGCTCCGGGTCGGCGCGCAGCGCCGGGACCGCCGCGTGGGTCATCGACAGCGGGCAGCCGTTGCCCGCCTCGACCTGGGTCCACACCAGGAAGCCCGCCGCCCGCCGCACATGTCCGGCCGGGCGCGTCCAGGCGGCGGTCAGGCCGGCCGAGACGCCCTTGCCGAGCAGCCGGTGCCAGGCCGGGTGGAAGTCCACCTCGTCGACGCGGTGGCCGTAGCGGTCGTGGGTGCGCAGCCGGGGCGGGTTCTCGTTCGCCTGCGCCCCCCACTCCTGGAGCTGGGCGGAGCCGGCGGCCCGGCCGAGCGCGGACAGCTCGCCGCGGACCTCGTCGAGCAGACCGGAGCCCGGCCCGACATGCCGATCGACCGCCTCGGTCAGCGCCCGGTCGGCGGTGAAGACGTCGTACCCGGTCAGCGGGGGCACCTGGTTGGTGACGGAGTGAGTGCGGGCTGCCATGGCACGGAACCTACCCGCGCCACGCCCCCGGCCACCACACCGGCGGGGATCTCCGTCCGGGGCCGGGGCCGGGGCCGGGGCCGGGGACGTGGGCGGGGGCGGGGGCGGCCGTGGCGGTCCGCGTCCGGGGCGGCGGTACGCGCCGGGTGCGGCGGTGGCCGTCCGGTGGCGGTGATCCGTGCGGTGCCCGGTGGATGAGGGCGGCGGGGCGGGACAGGGATACCTTTGGCTCGTGCAGCCAGCCAGTGAAACCCCCGACAGGCCGACCGGCCGCTTCCACCGGGCCCGCGCCCTCTACCGGAACGTCTCCAAGCGCAGGACCGCCTGGCTGCTGCTCAAGGACACCGTCAACTCGTGCATGGAGTACCGCATCCTCGGTCTCGCCGCCGAGGCCGCGTTCTTCACCCTGCTCTCCGTGCCCCCGCTGCTGCTCAGCCTGATCGCCCTGCTCTTCTACGTCGACTCCTGGACCGGCGCGCACACCATCGCCAGCCTGGAGCGCAACATCATGGACGCCTCCCGCACGGTCCTGTCCGACCAGGGGGTCAAGGAGATCACCCAGCCGATCCTGCGGGACGTGATGCAGGGCGGCCGGCCGGACATCATCTCCATCGGGTTCGTGTTCGCCCTGTGGTCGGGCTCCCGCGCGGTGAACGTCTTCATCGACACCATCACCGTGATGTACGGCCTCGACGGCGTGCGCGGCATCGTCAGGACCCGCCTGATGGCCTTCCTGCTCTTCGTGGTCGCGCTGCTGATCGGCTCCGTCGCGCTGCCGCTGATGGTGGCGGGACCGGACGCGGTGGTACGGGTCGTGCCCTGGTCGACGACGGTCGTGCAGGTTCTGTACTGGCCCGTGGTCATCGTCCTGTCCATCGCCTTCCTCACCACGCTCTACCACGTGTCCGTGCCCGTGCGCTCCCCGTGGATCGAGGACGTGCCCGGCGCGCTGGTCGCCCTGGCCATGTGGGTGGTGTGCAGTTTCGTGCTGCGCATCTACCTGACCAGCACCGTCGAGGGGCCCACGATCTACGGCTCGCTGGCCGCGCCGGTCGCCGTGCTGCTGTGGATCGGCGTGTCCGCGTTCGCCGTGCTCGTCGGCGCGGCGGTCAACGCCGCCATCGACCGGGTCTGGCCCGCCGCCGCGACCGCCGCGGCCCGCGCCGCCAACGAACGGGTGCGCGAGGCGCAGATCGCCGAGTACGTCGCCCGGGCCGCCGCCGTCCGCGGGGCGGACCCGGACGCCTTCGACGACGACACCGACGACACCGACGACGCGGACGGCCTGGGCGACGCCGACATGCCCTCCGAGTTCCCCGAACGCTGGTCGCGCTTCCTGCCCCCGGAGGACGTGACCGCGCGCCTGCGGGCGCACGCGAAGAGCACCCAGGCGCGCGGCCCGCACAAGGAGGACCGGAACGGGTCGGCGCCGCACGAGTAGAGGGCCCCGGGCGCATCAGGGCGCCCGCGCCCGGCTCACGGCCGGTCCCACACCCCGGCCGCCGCCGCCTCCCGCGCGAAGCCGGCGAAGTCCCGCGGCTCGCGTCCGAGCACCTGCCGCACCCCGTGCGACAGGGAGGAGTTCCGGCCGTCCAGCAGCGTCCCGAACAGCTCCACCAGGAACTCCACCTCCTCGGCGGGCACCCCGAACCCGGCCAGCGCCTCCCCGTACGCCGGCGCCGGCACCGACCGGTACGTCAGCGCGCGCCCCGCCGCGGCGGCGGCCTGCGCGACCGCGTCGCCGAACGTCAGCAGCCGCGGCCCGGACACCTCGATGACCTGTCCGGCGTACCGGTCGCCCGAGGTCAGCGCGGCCACCACGACGTCCGCTATGTCCCGCACGTCGACGAACGGCTCACGCACGTCACCGGCCGGGAAGACCAGTTCCCCGCTTCGCCGCAGCTCCTCCGCCAGCGGGCCCTCGCTGAAGTTCTGTGCGAACCAGGCGGCCCGCACCACCGTCCACCGCGCCCCCGACGCGCGCAGCGCCTCCTCCGTGGGCAGCGCCTGCTCCTCGCCCCGCGCCGACAGCAGCACCAGCCGCCGTACGCCGAGCGCGACCGCCTCACGGGCCAGCCGCCCGACCGTGTCCGCCGCGTCCGGCGCGCCGACGTCCGACGGGTGCACCAGGTAGGCCGCGTCCGCGCCGCGCAGCACCGGCGCCCATGTCGTCGCGTCCCGCCAGTCGAAGCCGTGCGCCCGGGACGCCGCCCGCACCGTCAGGCCCGCCGCCGCGGCCGCCGCGGCGACCCTGCTCCCCGTACGGCCGGAGGCGCCGGTGACCACCACGGTCGTCTCCCGCGCCGGCCGCGCGCCGGTCCGCACGCCCGGCGCGTTCCCCGCTGCCCGGGTCTTCCGTGCGTCCTGCGCCTTCTGGGCGTCCTGCGCGTTCTGTACGTCCTGTGCGTTCCGCGTGTTCTGTGTCATGCGGACAGTCAACTGCCCGGCCCCGTACGGGAACCATCGCCGAACCGCTCACGCGCATAAGCGCCCGTCTACGCTGTCCGCATGGACGCACTCGCCGGCCTCCTGGAGGGCCCCCGGGCGCGCGGCGCCTTCCTGATCCGTGCCTGCCTGGAGCCGCCGTGGGCGGTACGCGTCGAGGACGAGGCCCCGCTCACGGTGATGCTGATGGCCCGCGGCCACGCCTGGATCGTGCCCGACGGCGGCGAGAAGGTGCGCATCGACCCCGGGGACCTCGCCATCGCGCGCGGCCCCGGCCCGTACACCTGCGCCGACGACCCCGGCACGGCCCCGCAGGCGCTGATCCTGCCGGGCGGCGAGTGCAGTCACCCCGACGGACGCTCCCTGAACGGTTCCATGGACCTCGGGGTGCGCACGTGGGGCGACCGGATCGACGGCGGGACGGTCATGCTGATCGGGACCTACCTCATGAAGGGCGAGATCAGCAACCGGCTGCTGGACGCGCTCCCGCCGCTGCTCACCCTCACCTCGGACGTGTGGCAGTGTCCGCTCACGCCGCTGCTCGCGGACGAGATCGTGCGGGACGAACCCGGTCAGGAGGTGGTCCTGGACCGCCTGCTCGACCTGCTGGTCATCGCCGCGCTGCGGGCGTGGTTCGCCCGGCCCGACGCGGCGGCGCCCGCCTGGTACGGAGCGCTCGCGGACCCGGTCGTCGGCCCGGTGCTGCGGCTCGTCCAGGACGAGCCGGCGCACCCCTGGACCGTCGCGGCGCTCGCCGCGCGGGCCGGCGTCTCCAGGGCGGCTCTCGCCCGGCGCTTCACCGCCCTGGTGGGGGAGCCCCCGATGGCGTACCTCACGAACTGGCGGCTGGCACTGGCCGCCGACCGGCTGCGTGACACCGACGAGCCCCTCGCCGCCGTCGCCCGCCAGGTCGGCTACGGCAGCGCCTTCGCGCTCTCCACCGCGTTCAAACGCGCCTACGGCGTCAGTCCGCAGGAACACCGCACGCGGGTCCCGCACTCCGGCGCGCGAGGGAGGTGAGCGGCGTGAGTGGTGTGAGCGGAATGAGCGGTGTGAAGGGCGCGAGCGGGGCGTGCGGGGCACGCAGGACGGGGGGAGCGGTCGGCGCGCCGGGCGCGCACCGGGCGCCGCCCCGGCCCGCGGACGCGGTCCCCGCGCCCGGCGGATACACGGAACGGCCCGCCCGGCTGCCCGGCGCGGTCCTCTGGACGAAGGGCCCGGCGGCGTCCGGCGCCGGTGCCGGACTCGTCCTGCCGGACGGGTGCATGGACCTGCTGTGGAGCGAGGGGCGGCTGCTGGTCGCCGGGCCCGACACGCGGGCGTACGCCCCCGACGGGCCGTCGGCGTACTGGGCCGGCCTGCGCTTCTTCCCCGGTACGGCGCCCGCCCTCCTCGGTGTGCCCGCGCACGAACTGCGCGACCGGCGCGTCGACGTGGCCGACCTGTGGCCCGCCCCGGCGGTACGGCGGCTGCGTGCCCGCCTGGAGGCGGCGCGGGACCCGGCCGCCGCCCTGGAACAGGCGGCGCTGGAGCGGGCGGAGGCGGCCGGACCGCCCGACCCGCTGCTGCGCCGCCTGGTCGCGGCCCTGGACGCGGGACGCCCGGTCGCCGCGACCGCCGACGAACTCGGGGTCGGCGCCCGCTGGTTGCACCGGCGCTCCCTGGCCGCCTTCGGCTACGGGCCCAAGACGCTGGCCCGGGTGCTGCGGCTCCAGCGGGCCCTGGCGCTGGCGCGCAGCGGGGTGCCGTTCGCGGACACCGCGGTCCGTGCCGGATACGCCGACCAGGCTCATCTCTCCCGCGACGTGCGGGAGTTGGCCGACGTGCCGCTGGGCGGACTACTCGGCGTCCGCGGGTAGCGGCGCGAACAGGTCGACGCCGTTGCCGTCGGGGTCGTGGACGACCGCGTACCGCATCCCCCAGAACGCGTCCCACGGCTTCAGCTCCCCGTGGTGCCCCGCGCCGACCAGGTCCTCGTAGACGGCGTCCACGCCGGCCGGCGTGGCGCAGCGGAAGGCGAGCGAGACCCGGCCGCCCGCCGCCGGGGGCCGCCACCCGGGGTGGAAGGAGCGCACGGTGTCCTCGGTGTCCAGCGCGAGGGTCAGGCCGCCGGGCAACTCGGCCTCGGCGTGCGGCTCTTGCTCGGCGCCCTCGGGGAAGACGAGACCGAGGCGGCGGTAGAAGGCGAGGGAGGCGGCCAGGTCCGAGGCGACCAGGCCGACCACGGCGAATCGTGGGGTCATGCCGCCACCGTGGCACGGCCGCGGCCGGCGGTCTTGAAGAAAACGGACGGCCCGGATCAACCCCGCGACGTGACACGCCGGTCAGTGACGTTTCTCCGGTGAAGGCGTTCCGCCGTCCGGGTGAGTAAAGGACGCACCAAGTCCCGATCTCGGCTCGGTCTAGGGATCCTTTTGTCTCGGCAAAGGGCAGCGGGCCGCCGTTCACCGGCACGCAGCCGCCCCTGGGGGCGCCGCGCGCGCCCGACCCCCCATCAGAGGAGTCACGTTGACCTACGGCAAGAAGCTGCGCCAGCAGATCGCCGGGCCGGGTACCACCCCGCTGATCGGTGTCTACGACATGTACTCGGCGTCGATCGCGGCCGAACACTACGACGGCATGTTCGTCTCCGGTTTCGGCTTCGCCGCCTCCTACTACGGACTGCCGGACATCGGCTTCATCGCCTGGCCGGACATGGTGGCGTTCGTCCAGCGGCTGCGGGGCGCCTTCCCCGCGCACCACCTGCTGGTGGACATCGACGACGGCTACGTCGACCCCGAGGTCGCCTGCCACGTGGTGGAGGGACTGGAACGCATCGGCGCCTCCGGGGTGATCCTGGAGGACCAGAAGCGGCCCCGCCGCTGCGGGCACGCCGACGGCAAGCAGGTGCTGCCGCTCGACGAGTACCTCGCCAAGCTGGAGAAGGTGCTGGCCACCCGGCAGGACCTGGTCGTCGTGGCCCGTACGGACGCCACCGACGAGGCGGACATCCTGCGCCGGGCCGAGGCGCTCGCGGCCACCGACGCGGACGTGATCCTCGTCGACGGCATCCGCAGCGTGGACTGGATCCGGCGGGTGCGCGAGGTGGTCGGCGGCAAGCCGCTGCTGTTCAACCAGATCGCCGGCGGCAAGTCGCCGCGGCTGTCGCTGAGCGAACTGTCCGACCTGGGCGTGGACGTCGCGATCTACTCCACCCCGTGCCTGTTCGCGGCGCACGAGGCGATGGACAGCGCCCTCGCCGAACTGCGGCGCGCCGACGGCCGGCTGCCCGAGGTGGACCCGGCCGGTGGAGTGGGCGTACGGGCGGCGACCAGCCTGCTGGAGCGCAACATGGCCCACCGGCGGCCCGAGCGCGCGGGCGCCGGCGAGGTCGCGGGCGTCGGCGCGTGAGCGTCCGTCCGCCCCGGCTGCGCACGGCGGCCGTGCTGGCGGTGGCCCTGGTCGCCGGTCCGGCGCCCGTCGCGGCGGCCGGCAGCCTCATCACCGTCCTCGACAACTCGCACGCCGACTCCATCCTCGAGGTCGACCGCACGGCGAACCTCCAGACCGGCAGCGGCACCGCCGGCAGCGACCACGACGGAAGCGCGGTCGACCTGATGGAGGCCCTCGTGGGGGCGTCGCGCGGCGAAGCGGGAGAGGAGGACGGCGCCTGACCGCCCCGGCACCCCCGGTCACCTCGCCGGCCACCCGCCGACCGCGCGCAGCGGCGGCGGGCGACCGGTGACCGGCAGGCGGTCGGCGCAGAGGCGGGGCGGGGCCTTCCGTGGCCCCGCCCCGCCTCCCCGGGTACGCCCGGCGGTCCGGCCGGGGCGCCGCGGAGGAATACCACGAGGCGCCGTGGTGCTCTTGGGTTACCGGGACTCGTGCGCGGTCGGCCGGGCGCGAGCGGGGTGCAGCGAGCGCGCTGAAGGGCTGGTGGGCACATGACGTCGGACCGGACGGATCCCGTGGTCAGAACGCCGCACGGGGCGGTACGCGGAAGGTACGAGCACGGGGTGGCCGCCTTCCGGGGGATCCCGTACGCGGCACCCCCCTTCGGCCCCCGCCGGTTCCGGCCGCCCCGGCCGCCCGAGCCGTGGGACGGGGTGCGCGACGCGGGCGCCTACGGGCCGACCGCGCCGAAACCGCCGTACTCCGAGGCCTTCTCGCAGTACCTGTCCGACCCCTCCGTGCCCGGCGACGACTGCCTCAACCTGAACGTGTGGACGCCCGACCCGAGCCCCGCGGCCCGGCTGCCCGTCCTGGTGTGGCTGCACGGCGGGGCGCTGACCCGCGGCTCGTCGGCCGTGCCCGTGTACGAGGGCCACTCCTTCGCCCGGGACGGCGTCGTCCTCGTCTCCGTCAACTACCGCCTGGGCGTCGAGGGCTACGGGCTGTTCCCGGACGCCCCCGCCAACCCCGGCCTGCGCGACCAGCTCGCCGCGCTGCGCTGGGTCCACGAGGCCATCGCGGCCTTCGGCGGCGACCCCGGCCGGATCACCCTGTGCGGCCAGTCGGCCGGTGCCATCAGCACCGGAGCCCTGATCGCCGCCCCGCAGGCCCAGGGGCTCTTCCGGCGGGCCGTGCTGCAGAGCGGGCCGCCCGAGGCCGCCGACCGCGACAAGGTGCGGCGGATGGTGCGCCGGATGGCGGCCCGGCTGAAGGTCCCCGCCACCGCCGAGGCCTTCGCCGCCGTCGACCGCGACCTGCTGCTGCGCACCCAGGCCGAGGTCGGCCGGCTCAGCAGCCCGGTCCTCGGCGGCCCCGCCTTCGGCATCGTCGTCGACGGCGACCTCGTACCCCGCGACCCGCTGGAGGCGCTGATCGAGGGGGAGGCCGCCCGCGGCGCCGGCCTCCTGATGGGCTGGACCCGGGACGAGTACCGGCTGTGGCTGGTGCCCGGCGGTCTGCTGGAGCGCGTCGACCGGCTCGGCCCGGTCGCCCTGGCCGGTGCGATGGCCCGCTGCCACTGCGGGCACGAGGTGGTCCGCGGCTACCGCTCCCTGCGGCCCCGGGCGGGCGCCGCCGAGATCGTCGGCCAGCTGGTCACCGACCACCTGCTGCGCCGCCCCCTGCACCGGCTGGCCGACGCCCGCGCCGGGTCCGCGTACGTGTACGAGTTCGCGTGGCCGTCCCTGCTGCCGGACCTGGGCGCCTGCCACGCGCTCGAACTGGGCTTCGTCTTCGACACCGGCGACGTGCCGGACTCGCGCCGGCTCGCCGGCGAGGGCGCCCCGCAGGAACTCGCCGACGCCATGCACGCCGCCTGGGTCCGCTTCGCCACGGACGGCGACCCCGGCTGGGAGGCGTGGGACCCGGCCCATCCGGTCCGCGTCTTCGGCGACGGGCCACCGCACACGGCGTACGGGCCGCGGGACGCGGAACTCGCCCTGTGGACCGCCCCGCCCGCCGCCACCGGCCCGGCCGCCACCGGCCCGCTGCCGCTGTCGCGGCCGCCCGCCGCACCGGCCGGCGCGGCGGCCGGGGCATCCGTGGACACGGCGGCCGCCGCCGCCCCGGCCCGGGCGGCGGAACTGCGCGCGGTGATACGGCGCCTGCGCCGCTCCGGCGGCGTCCGGGGCGCCTGACCGGGGCGCGGGAGTCCGGGGCCGCGTGGGTTCGGACAGCCTGACGCGGGGCGTGTGGCTTCGGGGTGCGTGAGACGGTGCCGCCTGGGTCCGGCGTGTGAGTTCGAGGTGTGAGGTCGGGGTGCGCGAGTCCCGTCACCCCGCCCGCAGCGTGCGGGCGAGCTGCGCGATCGTCGCCGGACCGACCCGGCAGCAGCCGCCGATCAGACGGGCGCCGGCGGCGCGCCACCGCTCGGCCTGGGCCGGGGTGAGCGTGCGGTCCCCGGTCCAGGAACGGGACCGGGCGTCCCAGACCTCACCGCTGTTGGGATAGGCCACGACCGGCTTGCCGGTCACCCGGGCGGCTACCTCCACGGCGGCTTCCACATCCGCGGGGGCACAGCAGTTCACGCCGACCGCGATCACCTCCTCCGCCTCGGCCGCCGGCCCGAACGCCTCCTCCAGGGGCTGCCCGGCGCGCGTGCGGGAACCCTCGACCGTGTACGACAGCCAGGCCGGCACGCCCAGCCCGCGTACGGCCCGCAGCAGCGCGGTCGCCTCGTCGGCGTCCGGCACCGTCTCCAGGGCCAGTACGTCGGGCCGGGCGGCGGCCAGCACCTCGAGGCGGGGCCGGTGGAAGCGCTCCAGCTCGTCGACGGTGAGCCCGTAGCGGCCCCGGTACTCCGAACCGTCCGCGAGCAGGGCGCCGTAGGGACCGGCCGAGGCCGCCACCCACAGCGGGCGGGCGACGCCCTTCTCCCGGACCCGCGCCACCGCCTCCCGGGCCAGGGCGACGCTCGACGTGATGAGCGCCGCGGCCCGGTCACGGCCGAACCCGCGCCGCGCCAGCCCCTCGAAGGTGGCCTGGTAGCTGGCGGTGATCACCACGTCGGCACCCGCGTCGAGGTAGGCGAGGTGCGCCTGAGTGATCGCCTCGGGCCGCTCGGCCAGCAGCCGGGCCGACCACAGGTCGTCCCCGAGGTCGTGCCCGGCCGACTCCAGCTGGTTGGACAGCCCGCCGTCGAGCACGACCGTCCCGGCGGCGAGCGCCTCGGCGAGTCCGGTGGGGGGCGCGCCGTTCGTACCTTGTGTCATGCCACGACGCTAGGCCCTGTCGTCGAATTCCCGTCGTCGCCCGGAGGGCGGGCCTGCGGCGTCCGGTGCGAGTGCTCGGTGTGCCGGGCGGAAGTCCTCGTACCGGGCGTACTCGGGCTTTCGCCCGCCCCTCTGCTACGACTGGCCGGTCGCGGGCGAGCGGACCGCCCCCGGCGTCCGTACGGACGGCGCGTACCCGATCCTCGTCGTCGCGGGCACCGGTGACCCGACGACTCCGTTCGAGGGCGGCCGGCGCATGGCGGCGGAGCTGGGCGAGGAGGCCGGCGTCCTGCTGACGGTGCGGGCCGAGGGCCACGGCTCCTGCCCGTACACCTCCTGCGTGACCAGGGCCGTCGACACGTACCTCCTCGACGGCACACCCCCGGCGCGCGGCACGACGTGCTCGGGACGCGGCACCGGCCGGCGTGCCGCCGCGACATGCCCTACCGCCGTCGGCGGGGCGCCTGGCAGGATCACGGGCATGACTTCGAGGATCCGCCATGTGACGATCGACTGTTCGGACGCGTACGGCCTGGCCGGCTTCTGGTCGCGCGTCCTGGAGCTGCCCGTGCACGAGGACGACCGGCCGGGTGACGAGGAGGTGCTGATCGAGGGCGCGGGCCTGCTCTTCGTGACCGTGCCGGACGCCAAGACGGTCAAGAACCGGGTGCACGTCGACCTCCAGCCGCAGGACCGCGGCCGGGACGAGGAGGTCGAGCGGCTGCTCGGTCTGGGGGCCACGCTCGTCGACGACCGCCGCCGGGCCGACGGCACCGGCTGGGCCGTCCTCGCCGATCCGGAGGGCAACGAGTTCTGCGTCGAGCGCAGCGCCGCCGAGCGCGGCGACTGAGCCCCTGCGAAGGCGGGCGGCCGGCGGGACGCGGCGCGGGGCGCGTCCGGCGGCGGGCGGGCCGCGTCTCCCACAGTTCGGCCGGTACCGAACGGACCGGCTCCTACGGTGGCCGCATGAGCGAGATCACCCCTGACGACACGCCCGCCGCGGCCGTGACCGGCATGGTCGACCACGTGCTGGCCCTGGCCGCCACCTGGACCGCCTGGGACGGCACGCCGCTGCCCGCCGACGACCGGCTCTACACCCCGCACAAGGCGGTCCGCCGGGTCGCCGACCACATGGTGGACCACCTCGCGGAGCTGGAGGCGCGGCTGGCGGGCGAGGCACCGCAGCCCGACCACTGGCACGCCTCCACGATCACGACCGCGGCCGACCTCGCGCCCTTCACGCGGCAGGACCTCGAAGAGGCCCGCAACCGCCTCACCCGGCTGGCCAGGATCTGGGCCGTCCGGCTCGACGCCCTCACCGCCGACCAGCTAGACCGCTCGCCGGGCGAGGGCTGGACCTTCCGCGAACTCGCCCGCCACCTCGCCGAGTCCACGTACTACGCCGACGCGGTGGGCGACCTGTCCTGACCTCCCGGGACCCGGTCGAACACCTCGGCGAGCCGGTCCGCGAACGCCTCCGGCTGCTGGACGGCGCCGATGTGACCGCCCGGGAAGCGGGCGAACCCCGCGCCCAGGCGCTCGGCGAGGGCGGTCGCGGTGCGGTGCAGCAGCCGGCTGTGCGGGTCCTCGCCCGCGGCCAGCGTGACGAGCGCCGCACCGCCCCGCGGGGCCGCCTCCCCGGGGCCTGCCGCCCCCGGGCCCGCTTCCGCCCCCGGCAGCGGCGGGACGTAGCCGGTGAACGGCACCAGCACATGGGCGAGGAAGAGAGCCATGGGGGAGGACAGTTCCTCCTCGCGGGACAGGGGGCCGGACCCCGGGGCGGTGCCCTCGGCGCCGGGCTCCCCGGCGTCGTCCGCCTCGCGGTCCGCGAGCACGGCGGCCAGGCGCGCACCGGCGGCCCGCGGGCCCGCCGCGCGGTAGACGTCGTACACCTCGCGCAACCTGGCCCGCTGCCGCGTCCCGTCCGGCAGCACCCCCACGCAGGGCGGCTCGTGCGCGACCACGTGCCGCAGCCGCTCCGGGTGCCGGGCCAGCAGGTCGAGCGCCACGACGCCGCCCGCGCTGGTGCCGAGCACGTACGCCGACCCGTCCTCGGGCAGCACCGCGTCGAGCACCCGCCGCGCCCCCTCGCTCCAGTCCTCGACGCGCTGGTCGGCGACGGGCCGCCCGAGGCGGCCGTGGGCCAGGCCGAGCGGGTCGCAGGTGACGACGGTGAAACGCCGGGCGAGCCGGGCCGTCATCGCCTCCAGCCCCATCGGGTGCCCCGCCCCGCCCGGCAGGACGAGCAGCACCGGCCCGTCGCCGCGCACGTCGTGGTGGAAGTCAGTCGTGTCGTGCATGTCGTGGAGTCTCCCGTGGCCAGTTGCTGAGTGCGGTGTGCAGGGCCTCGACGGCCTTGTCCCAGGAGGCGTCCACGTCCCGGCCCGCGTGGAAGGCGCCGGCCGCCTCCAGGGCGCAGAAGCCGTCGAAGGTGCTGCGCAGCAGCCGGACGGCGTCGGTGAGATCGGGCTCCTGGAGGCCGTAGGCCCGCAGCATCCCGTAGGTGATCTCGGCGGTGCGCCGCATCGCCGGCGCGTCGGTCACCGTCGCGGGGTCGACGCGGATCCGGGTGGCGGCGTACCGGCCGGGATGGCGGTGCGCGTACGCCCGGTAGGCACCGGCGAACGCGGCCAGCGCGTCCTTCCCGGCCCGGCCAGCCACCGCGGCGGCGATCGCGTCGATCATCTCGCCGCCGGCCCGCAGCGCGAGCCGGGTGCGCAGGTCCTGGACGCTTCTGACGTGCGAGTACAGGCTGGCGTCCTTGACGCCGAAGCGCCGCGCGAGCGCCGACAGGCTGACGCCGTCGAGCCCGGCCTCGTCGGCGAGTTCGGCCGCCGCCGCGACGATGCGGTCCGCGGTGAGTCCGGCTCGGGCCATGCGGTCCCCGTCTCCTCGGCTGTCCGGGGCGCCGCCCCGCCTTCACGTTTCCTAGAGCCTCTAGGATGCCGCCTGGGGAGGGTAGGAATCAAGGGGTGGTGGCCATCAGCCCGCCCCGGGTTCCGTGCGGACGCAGAGCAGCGGGCAGGTCTCGTACGAGCGCCGGGCGGCGAGCGGGTTCCGTACGCCTGTCAGCCGGTGAGCAGGTCCCGTACGAAGGCGTTGGTGAACTTCCCGGCGGGGTCCAGCTCGCGCGCCAGGGCGCGGAAGTCGGCCAGCCGCGGGTAGCGCTCGCGCAGCGCGGCGGCCGGCACGGTGAACACCTTGCCCCAGTGCGGCCGCGGGCCGAACGGTTCCAGGGCCTCCTCCAGCCGCCGTACGGCCGGGAGCACCGCGGCGGTGTCCTCGATCCAGGTGAAGTGCAGGGCCACGGTGTCCCGGCCGTGGCTCGGGCCGAGCCACTGCTCGTCGGCGGCGACGGTGCGCACCTCGCAGGTCTGCAGCACGGGGGCGACCGCCTCGCGGACCGCGTCGACGGCGTGCAGGGCCGCCACGGCGTCACCGCGTGGCAGCAGGTACTCGGACTGGAGTTCGGCGCCGCTGCTGGGGGTGAACTCCGCCCGGAAGTGGGGCAGCCGCTCGTGCCAGGGCCCCGGCACGCCGAACTGTTCGGTGCAGTTCTCCGCCGGCATCCCCGGCACCGGGTGGAGCGCGACCTGGGCGGGCACGGCCCACGGGAAGTCCGGCAGCGGCTGGTCGGTGCGCCGCTTGAGCCACACCTGCCGGAAACCGGGGTCCCGCCAGTCGGTGAACAGGCTGACGCTGTAGGCCGCGGCGGCCACCGTCTCGAAGTCGAGGCCGTCCAGCGGGAGTTCGGTGAACACGTGCTGCTCCACCTCGAAGGCGGGTTCGAGGTCGAGGACGAGGGCGGTGACGACGCCCAGTGCCCCGAGGGAGGTGACGGCCCCGCCGAAGCGGGCGTCGCCCCGGCCGATCCGCAGGGTGGAGCCGTCCGCGGTGACCAGTTCGACCTCGCGCACGGCGGCGGCGAGCGGGCCGTTGGCCACCCCCGAACCGTGGGTGCCGGTCGCCACCGACCCGGCCACCGAGATGTGCGGCAGCGAGGCCATGTTGGGCAGCGCGAGCCCGTGCGCGTGCACCCGGCGGGCCAGCTCCGCGTACCGCACACCGCCGCCGGCCCGGACCGTGCGGGCCGCGGTGTCCACCTCCACCTCGGCCGGCAGCGCCGCCAGCGAGAGCAGTACGCCGCCGGCGCCCGGGTCGGCGATCGTGTTGAAGGAGTGCCCGCTGCCCAGGGCGCGCACCTTCGCGCTGGAGGCGACGAGCGCCCGCAGCGCGCCGGCCGACTCCGGCCGGCACACCTGGCCGGCGGTGTAGGTGATGTTGCCCGCCCAGTTGGTCACGGCCTCGGTCATCGTGTCGTCCCTCCAGCGCTCCGGGCCCGGCCGCAGCGGGGCCCCGTCCGACCGCCGACGGTGCCATGTAATTTGTCAATTGACAATACTAATTCGTCCCGGGGCCCGTCGTCCGCCGGCGCCACCCGCGAGTGGGGGACCCGGCACCGCCCGCCGGGGCGCGGGGGCATACCGTGAGGAGTCGTACGTACGAGCCAGGAGGAGAGACGGGATGGGCAGCCGTACCGCGCTGGTCGAGGATCTGATGGACCGCTTCCCGCACGTGCCGAGGGAAGCGGTCTTCAAGGAGGACCTGCTGCGAGGCGGTGTGGCCTTCGACCCCTCCGCGCTCAGCGACAACGAGGGCGGGGAGGTGAAACCCAAGTCGTACTTCATCTTCTCCTTCGACCACGGCACCCTCCCCGAGCTGGGCGAGGCCGCGCTGCGCCGCCCGCCCGAGGAGATCATCCTCACCGGCGGACCCTATGACCTGCGGCGCACCGTCGTCTCCGTACGGGTGAACCCCGCCTCGCCCTACCGGGTGGCGGCCGACGGCGAGGGCCTGCTCGGGCTCTACCTCGACGGCAGGCGGATCGCCGACGTCGGCGTGCCGCCCATGCCGGAGTACTACCGGCACACCCTGGCCAGCGGGAAGTCCGTGATGGAGGTGGCGCCCACCATCCAGTGGGGCTACCTGATCTACCTCACCGTCTTCCGGGTCTGCCAGTACTTCGGCGCCAAGGAGGAGTGCCAGTACTGCGACATCAACCACAACTGGCGCCAGCACAAGGCGGCCGGCCGGCCCTACACCGGTGTCAAGGACGTCGAGGAGGTCCTGGAGGCGCTGGAGATCATCGACCGGTACGACACCCAGAAGGCCTCCACCGCCTACACGCTCACCGGCGGCGCGATCACGTCGAAGGTGGCGGGCCGCGACGAGGCCGACTTCTACGGCCACTACGCCAAGGCCATCGAGGAGCGCTTCCCGGGCCGCTGGATCGGCAAGGTCGTCGCCCAGGCGCTGCCCAAGGACGACGTGCAGCGGTTCAAGGACTACGGCGTGCAGATCTACCACCCCAACTTCGAGGTGTGGGACCGCCGTCTGTTCGAGCTGTACTGCCCCGGCAAGGAGCGCTATGTCGGCCGGGACGAGTGGCACAAGCGCATCCTCGACTCCGCCGACGTCTTCGGCGCGCGCAACGTGATCCCCAACTTCGTGGCGGGCGTCGAGATGGCCGAGCCGTTCGGCTTCACCACCGTCGACGAGGCCATCGCCTCCACCACCGAGGGCCTGCGCTTCTTCATGTCGCACGGCATCACGCCGCGCTTCACCACCTGGTGCCCCGAGCCCACCACCCCGCTCGGCAAGGCCAACCCGCAGGGCGCGCCGCTGGAGTACCACATCCGGCTGCTGGAGGCCTACCGCGCCACCATGGACGACTTCGGTCTCTCCTCGCCCCCCGGCTACGGCCCGCCCGGACCCGGCCGCGCCGTCTTCTCGGTCAGCTCCTTCATGGACAGCCTGCCGGCGCAGGACGACGCGGACGCGAGCGCGGCCGCGGGCGCGGACGGCGGCGCCAGGGAGGCGGCGGGGGAGAGGAACTGACCCCGTCCTGAGTGCGGGCCACGTCCTGCGCGCGATGTGGAGACGTGGCTTGTCAGTTGTGTCGAACACGTGAAAAGCTCGGCGTCCACCGCGAGAGTTGCCTCAACTCCGTTCTGAACGGGGTCGGTTGACCCCCCGCCCGTGGACGCAGGAGAGCCATGCCCGACCAGCCGAGTCCCCGGGACACCGCCGAGGCCGCGCTGCTGTCCGAGTGCTGGGACGCGGTGCTCTCCTACGCCGGCCTGTGCACGGCCGGGTCCACCGCGGCCGGGGAACTGGCCGCGGAGGCCTTCGCGCTCGGCCTGCGCGAGGTGCGCGCCGCGGACGCGGGCGCGTCCCGGGGCCGCCGCACGCCCCGGCTGCCCGCGCTCCCGCTGATGCTGACCGCGGTACGCACCACCGCCGCGGCCTGGGAGGCCGCCGGGCTCGGCGACCGGCTCGACCCCGACCTGCGGCTGTGGCTCAACTCCCCGCGGGCGGCCCGCCACTCCGGCCCGCCGCTCCACCGCCCGCTGGCGCTGCGCGCGCTGCGCGACCTCCAGGAGGCGGACGCGGCACTGCTGTGGCTGGCGGAGGTGGAGGCGCTGCCGCTGGTCGTCGTGGCCCGCCGGCTCGGGCTCGACCCGGCCCGCGTCTCCGACGAACTGGAGCAGGTGCGCGGCCTGTTCCGGGACCGCTGCCGGCGCGACCACCTCGACACGCCGATGGAGCCGGAGTGCCGCGGCTACGCGCGGCTGCTGGACGCCGTCACCCGGCCGGCGGCGCCCGTCCAGACCCCCGAGGACCTCTCCCGGCACCTCGCCACCTGCCCCGGGTGCGCCGAGGCCGCCGCCTGCCTGCGGCTGCACGCGGGCACCCTGCCCGCCGCGCTGGCCGGCGGGGTGATCGGCTGGGGCGGCCTCGCCTACCTGGAGCGCCGCCGCCGGGCGGCCGACGTGCGCCTCGGCGCGCGGCCGGCGGCCGGCGCGGCGGACCGGGATCCGCGGGCCGACGGCGCGGGGCGGGCACGGCTGGTGCGCGGCGGTCTGCTCGCCACGGCCGTCGCGCTGTCGGCGCTGGCCCTGGCCGTCTCGCTGATGCCGTTCGGCGGCGCGGCGGGCGACGCCGCCCACGACGACGCGGACCGGCGGACGGTCGCCGACCCCACGGCCGTCCCGCCGTCCGCCGGGCGTCCACCGGCCCCCGGCCGGGCCACGGCGTCCCCGTCCGGACGGTCCACCGCGAGCGGTGCGGCGCACGGCCCCGGCCGCCACGCCCCCGGCCCGGAGCCGCAGGGCACCCCCTCGGCCGCCGCCGCGGGCGGCGTCTCCGGCCCCGCCGCGACCGCGCGGGGCTGCCGGGTCCGCTACGACCTCGTCGACCGGTGGCCGGGCGGATTCCAGGCCGCCGTCACCGTGACCACCAGCCGCGCGCTGGAGACCTGGCGGATCGGCTGGAGCTTCGGCGACGGGCCGCGCATCACGCAGATGTGGGACGCCACGGTCGCGCAGAGCGGCTCCCGGGTCACCGCCACCTCCGTCGCCTACAACCGCTCGGTGGCCGCGGGCGGCACCCTCTCCTTCGGCTTCATCGCCTCCGGACCGGCCGGGCCCTCGGGCGCCGGGGACGCCGCGGGCGGCGGGCCGTACGGCTTCACGCTCGACGGCCACCCCTGCCACCTGAACTGAACGCCCGCCCCCGCGGCCGCCAGGCACGGCGGCGGGCGCCCGCGTCAGAGCGGCCCTCCCCGCCGGCCGGGGCCGGCCACGTCCCTGCCGCGCTCGGGCAGCCCCTACCGCCGGCCGGGCCCCGCCGCGCCCCTGCCGCGCTCCGTCGCCCGGCCGCCTGACCGCCCGGCCGACCGGCCGCCCGCCCGGCCGACCGACCGACCGCCCGGCCGACCGACCGACCGACCGACCGCGCGAGCGTGTGCGCGGGCGGCCGCGGGGCGGCGGCAGGCGCCGTGCCGGGTTCCGGGCCGGACACGCCGGCGGGTGCGCGGGCGGGTGCGGGGCGGAGCACGCGGGCGGGTGCGCGGGGCGTGGGCGTAAGAGCTGCGAACAAAAGTGGGCCCCGGCGGCCGGCGCCCGGCACGCGCCCTCGCCGCGTTGCCGGAAGGCCCTGACAGCGCCGCTACAAGGACCTTCCGGCGCCTTGCGATCGCACGCACCGGACACCGCCCGCTGATCGGAACCCACTTTTGTTCGCAGCTCTAAGCGGAACGAGCCGGGCGGGCGGGGCGTCACCGTACTCTCACGACCTCACCACGGAGCCGTCACCGCCTCCGCGGCGGGGAAACCTGAGTTTTCGCCAAAAGCGTTTCACCGCCCGCCTCGCGCCGCCGGGGGCCGGCGCCGCCGCCGGGCCGGGTCTGACCTCACCCTCGTCCGTACGGGCCGTGCGGCGCCGAGGGGCCGCGAGCAGACCCTGACCGGCGCCGTGCCGCAGGGCCGTGAGACGACCGGGCGGCCCACCTGCCAGCTCGTACCCTACTGGCCAGTACAACAATGTGGCGTAATTCACTCGCCCTAAATCGACTCTCTGTCACCATCATCGCCAACGAGGCACAGGCATCCGGACTGCGGCGGGGGGCGTGGCATGGGGCTGCTCGGCGGTGAGCTGGCATTCGCGCATGCCCTGACTGCCCAGGAACGCGAGAGCGTGATGGCGCTCGGCAGCCGCAGGCACTACCCGGCCGACACCCATCTCCTGACGGAGGGGGACCGGTCGAACCACGTCATGATCCTCGACCGCGGGTGGGTGACGGTCTCGGTGTCGACGGACCGCGGCGCCACCCGGCTCATACTCGGCCTGCGCGGCCCCGGTGAACTGCTCGGCGAGATGGCCGCGCTGGACCCGCACCCGCGCAGCGCGACCGTGCGCGCCCTGGGACCCGTGGACGCCCGCCTCATACCCGGCGACGCCTTCCGCCGCTTCCTCGCCCTGCACCCGCGCGTCAGCGGCCTGGTGATCCGCCAGCTCACCTTCCGGCTCCGCAGCGCCGACCAGGAACGGTCCGCGCTCGCCTCCCTCACCGTGCTGCAACGCCTGGCCAGCCGGCTCACCGAGCTGTCCGCGGCCGCCCCCTCCGGCCCCTACGCCCCTTCCCGGGCAGGCCCCGCGCCCGGCGGCCCCGGACCCGCGGGCCCCGTCGTCCACCTGGCCCAGGACGAACTGGCCGCCACGGTCGGCGCCACCCGCGAGGCCGTCGCCAAGGCCCTGCGGCTGCTGCGCTCCCAGGACATCGTGCGCACCGGCAACCGGATGGTGGAGATCCTCGACCCGGACCTGCTCGCACTCCTCGCGGACGGCCATCACGAGGAGATCCCGCCCCCACGTGTGTAAACGGCTACAGACGTCTCCCGCCCCGCAGGACACGCTCTTGGGGACGGACCACCAGGGCCACGAAGGCCCCCGGAGCGACCGGCACCACGAGCACGACCAGAACCACCACCTCTTCGGCAAGCGCACAGGACCTGCAGGGGGACACGGGTGAACCACGACGCCACCGAACCGACCGAGGCGCACTACGAGCTGGTCGTCAGCGTCGACGCCAGACGGTCGGGCCAGTACGACGACGTCGACAAGCAGCGGATGCGCGCCCGGATCTACCGCGTGCTGGAGACGGCCTTCACGCACGCCGCCGTCCCGCCGGACGCCCTGCACACCGAGGACCGCGGCGACGGCGTGCTGCTCGCGGTGCAGGGCCGGATCGCGGCCGACCGCATGCTCGGCCTGTGGCTGATCGAGGTGCACGAGAAGCTGCGGGACGAGAACCGCGGTCTGCGGGTCCCCCTCGGGCTGCGGATCGGCATGCACGTCGGCCCGGTCCGCCATGACGACCGGGGCGTCAGCGGCCGCGCCGTCGACCTCGCCTGCCGGCTCGCCGACTCCCCCCTCGCCCGGCAGCTCCTGGATGCCGAGGACGCCGACCTCGTCCTGGTGACCTCCTCGTCCCTGTACGAGGACGTGGTCAGGAGCGGCGGCAAGTTCATCGAGCCCGAGCGCTACGCCCCCGCGCGGCTGGAACTCAAGGAGGGCGAGGTCACCGCCTGGTTCCACCTGCCCGGCCGGCCCGCTCCCCGGATCCCCGAAGCCGCACCCGCCCCGGCCGCCGCAGGGGTCCCCGCGCACCCCGCCGAAGAGCCGCCCACCGCCGAGGAGCCGTCCGCGGGCGGCCCGTCCGGCGCCGCCTCTTCCATCGCGGGCCCGGCCGGGGCCCGGTACACCGTCCACGGTGACATGTCCGAGCACCACGACAACGTCTACCACCAGCCCGTGCACATCGGCCGGATCAGCGGCCGCGACACCGAGCAGCGGAAGGGCTGAGCCGCGTGAGCGACGAAGCGCAGGCGGACGGCCCGGCCGGGGAGGGCCCCGACAGGCCGCAGCGGCGCGAGCAGCCCGACCGGGACCGGAAGCCGGAGCGGGCGCGCCCGCCGCAGGACGAGGAGAAGCGGGACAAGGGCGACAGGCCCCGCGACGACGGGGCCGGCGGTGGCGGACGCCCGTCCCGGGCCGACGACGAGGACGACCCGGACAAGGCCGGGGAACGGGACAAGGAGAAGGAGAAGGAAAGGGAGAAGGAAAGGGAGAAGGAACGGGAGCGGGAGAAGGAACGGGAGCGCGCCGCCGGGCGGTTCAAGGAGCACACCCGCGACCCCCTGGCCGAGGAGGAGAGCGAGGACGGCCCCACCGACCTCGCCGCCGCCGCCCGCACCCGCCGCGCCACCCACCGGCTGTTCGACGTCGGCCGCGACCACACCAGCTTCGACCGCAACTACTTCCGCAACGCCCACATCGGCGACGTCAACCTGCTGCTGGACAGCCGCCGTACGGCAGCGGGCATGCGCAGCGGACCGGTGCCCGACGAGGAACTGCGCCGGCTGCGCCGTATCCACGTGGAGCCCGACGGGTACGTACAACTGCGCAACGCGCTCAGGTCCCGCCGCCTGCTGGTGCTCGGCGCCGCTCCGGGCACCGGACGGACGAGCACCGCGCTGTCCCTGCTCGACGAGGTAACCACCGGTGCCGCCCGCGGCAGCCGCCCCGGGTCCGCCTCCGGCCACCGGGTGCGCCGGGTCGACCCGGACGACGGAGTGCGCCAGCTCGCCGCCTCCCTTGCCGGGCCGCGCGCCGAGGAGGACGAGGAGGGCCGGACCGGGGGCGGGTACCTGCTGGAAGTCTCCCTCACCCGGCCGGGCGTCCTGCCCCCCGCCGAGATGGACCTGGACGAACTGGCCGCGGCCCTGGACCGCAGCGAGGCCTTCGCGGTGGTCGTCGTCGCCGTCGGGGCGGCGGCCAACCCCCTGCTCGCCGGCCGGTACGGCATGCTGTGCCCGCCCGCGCCGACCGGGGAACTGCTGCGCACCCGGCTGCGCGAGCGCCTGGAGCGCCACGCGGGCACGGCACCGCAGGGCGACGACGCCGGCCCGGCCGGGCTGCTGGCCCGTGCCGAGGAACTCGCCGAACGCGACGACGTCAAGGACGCCGTCGGCCTGAAGGACCTGCGTCCCGCCGAGGCCGAACTGCTCGCCTCCCTGCTGGCCGGGCACGTGCTCGGGGACGTCACCCACGAGGACCTGCTGTCCGGTTGCCGGAGCCTGGCCGCGGCCCAGGCCCAGGAGTGGTTCGCGGGCGTGGACCGCGCGCTGACGGCACCGGCGGCCGACGCGGACGGGAAGACGGGACGACCGGGCACGGCGACCCTGTTCCACCCGGTGGCGTTCCGGATCGCGCTGGCCGTGCTCGGCGGCGCCCCGCACAGCGCGGTGGCCTCCGCCGCCCACCTGCTCACCTGGGAACTGTCCGTGCAGAGCGACCCGGACCACACCCCGGCCCGCCCCCTGTTCTGCGACGACCCGGACGCCGACCTGGCGCTCTCGCGCGCCGAACTGACCGACGGCGAGGTCGAGGTGGCCGGCGCGCAGGTGCCGGCCCGGCTGATCTGGTACCGCGGTTCCGCACTGCCGTCCGCCGTGCTGACCGAGCTGTGGGACCGGCACTTCCCGGCTCGGGCGCCGGTGATGCGCTGGCTGCGGCTGCTGGCCGACGATCCGCGCCCCCAGGTGTGGATGCGCGCCGCGGTCGCCGCCGGCGAACTGTGCGTCCGCGACTTCGACCACGGCTACACCGAGCTGGTCCGCCCGCTGGCCGAGGCGGCCACACCACTGCGGCGGATCTTCGCGGCCACCACGCTCGACCAGGCCGCACGGCACGACTCGCACCGCGCGGCCGTGCACCGGCTGGTCGGCGAGTGGAGCCGGCACGGCAACAAAACGCTGCGCTGGACGGCGGCGATGGCCCTCGGCTACGGCAACGCCGCCGCCACCACGGACGACACCCTGGACGCCCTGGCCCGCATCGGCATCCACCAGGACGGCGACCAGCTCGCCGTCGCCTCCTTCAACGTCGTACGCCTGCTGGCACTGCGGGACGGGGGCCGCGTGCTGGCGCGGATGGCCGACTGGACCCACCACAAGCGGCCGCCCTACCAGGACATGGGCCTGGTCACCACCGTCCGGCTCGCCCTGACCACCGTCGACGAGGTGCTGACGGACGACCCGGACTCGCCGCTGGCCGACCGCGGCGACTGGCCGCTGCCGCTCGCCCTCGCCGCCGACCGGCCCGAACTCGTCGGCCCCATGGCCGACCTGATGTGGACGGCACTCAACACCGCCCGCTCCAAGGACGTGGCGACGGACGCGCTGGAGACCCTGCTGCGGTCGGCGGTGCGCAAGGACGGCACGGAGTGGACCCGGCGGGGACTGGCGGCGCTGCTGCCCGCGCTCGCCGGCGACGAGTACGACCGGCGGCGGCTGGACTGGCTGCTGCGCCGCATGATGAACGACCCGGAGAAGCCGTTGTCCGACGCACGGGCGCGCGACCTGTGGTGGCTCGCCGTCACCCCGGCCCGGCGCGCGGGCCAGGAACCCGCGAGCCGGCGGCCGCCGCGCCCCGAACCGGCGCGTCAGGAAGCCCCGCGCCAGGGACCGGCGCGCCACGAACCACCGCGCCAGGAGCGGACCCGCCGGGAGAGCACGCGCGAGGAGGAGAGGCATGGCTGAGGACGAGAACCGGGCCGGCACCGGGGGCGCGGCGCCCGCGGGGCCCTTCCTGCGGGAGTACGCGCCGACGGGCGGCTACCCGCCGGTCAGCGCCCAGCGGGCCTCCGTGGTGTTCTACCGCAACGGCGGCTACAGCGTGATCACCGTCTCCGGGATCCAGCACGTCGGCAAACGCGCCCTGGCCCGGCCCTACACCGTGTGCGAGATCGCCCAGGGCACCTTCGTGACCACCCTCGACATGGACCTGCCCGCCTCCGGCGGCACCAGCTTCTTCAAGGCCGAGGTGGACATCGAATGGGAGGTCACCGACCCGCACCTGGTCGCCGTCAATGTCGTCACCGACGTCGCCGCACGGCTGACCTCACCGGTGCTGGAACGGCTGCGGGAGGTCACCCTCGGCTACCGCGTCACCGAGGCCGACCAGGCCAACCGCGTCATCACCCAGGAGTGCGTCGGCGGACGCTGGAGCGACCTGGGCGCCGAACTCGGGCTGCGCGTCAGGCTCTACGTCCGGCTGGGCGTGGACGACGAGGCCATCGCGTACGCGCAGAAGAAGCGCGAGGTGCACGCCGACGCCGAGGTGACCCGGGTCCGCCAGGACGAGTTCCGGCGGATGCTGCGCGGCGGCGACATGGAGCAGCTCACCTACATGCTGGCCGCCGACCCCGCCGGTGCCAAGGACTTCCTGGAGAAGATCCGGCAGGAGGGCCGGCAGGACGAGAAGGACCGGCTGGACCGGCTGTACTCCATGGCGATGGCGGGCGAACTCCACGCCGCCGACGTGGAGACGCAGGTCCTCAACCTCCTCAACCGCGACCAGCGCCGCCCCATCCAGGGCCCCATCGGCTCACTGCCCGCCCGCCGCGAGCCGCGCGAGCTGGAACCGGCCGCCGGCGACCGGCCGTTCACCCCGGAGTGGGCGTCGGACGAACCGCCCCGCCGCCGGCCCCACCGGCCCGAGCCGCCCTGGGACGAGCCCGGACCCGACCGGCCGCGGCGCCGGCCGGCGGACGACGTCCGGCACGATCCGCCGCCCGAGCGCGTCCACCGGCCCGAGCCCTACCACCCCGAGGACGAGGAACCCGAGCCCGCGCCGCCGCGCCGCAGCCGCGCCGAGGACGACGGCTGGTCCTGGGTGGACGAGGACCGATGAGCGCCCAGGGCGGGTCACAGACCTCCTCCGACCCGGTCGTGCCCGTGCCGAACGGGGGTCGGCACAGCCACGACCGGGCGGAGGAGCGCATCGCCGAGCGCCTGCTGAGCACGGTCCGCGAGGACCTCGGGCGCGCCGACTCCAAGGCGGCCGTGCTGCTGTCGGGGACGCTGGCGCTGCCCGCGTTCCTGGCCGGCTGGCACGGCACCCCGGGCTGGCACGGGCCGGCGGACGTGACGCTGGTCCTCGCCGGGGTGTTCTGGGCCGTCGCGGTGGGCGCGCTGGTCGGGGCGCTGCTGCCGCGGACCGGCACGGTCCGGGGCGGGGACGGGGTGACGTACTTCGGTGACCTGGTGGCGCCCCGCGACCTCGCGGGGCTGTCCGCCCGGGTCACCGAGGCCGGCCTCGACCCCACCCGGTGGCTGCTCGTCCAGGCGGTGGACGTCAGCTCGATCCTGTCCGCCAAGTACCGGGCCATCCGCTGGGGGGTGGGCGCGCTCGCCCCGTCCTCGGCCCTCGCCCTGATCTGGGGCCTGACCTCGCACTGAACGACTGCCAACTGACGACTTACGACCACAAACTGACGACCGATCACTGGCAATCGACCGTTACCGACCGCCGAACGACCGGCCCGCGGTCACCGAACACCGATCACGGGTCACCGGTACGAACCAAGCAACTCGTCACGAACCAAGCAGCACGTCACGAACCAAGCAGCACGTCACGAACCAAGCAGCTCGTCACGAACCAAGCAGCACGTCACGAACCAAGCAGCACGTCTGAACCAAGAACCACCTCGCGAACCAAGAACCACCGACACGCACCAGGAAACAGGGGATGCCGTGGGAAGAGTCACGGGAAGACGGCAGACGGGGAGAGGCCGGGCGCGCCGCGCCGCGGTCTCGGTGCTGGGCGGCGCCGCGGTGCTCGTGTCCCTGCTGGCACCGGCCGGCCGGGACGCCGTGCCGGTGGCGGACACCGCCCCGGCGTTCCCGGCCGTCAACTACGCGGTCGCCGTGGACGAGTCGGCCAGTCTCACGGCCGACGACATGAAGGCGGAGAAGGCCGCCGCCGCCCGGATCGCGCTCGGCGACGTCTCCTCCGACTCCCACGTCACCGTCTACGGATTCGCCGCCGCGGAGTCCGCCGACCAGCGCGCGGTGGACCCGGTCTGCCCGCGCACCGCACTGGACGCGGCGGGCCGCGAGACGATCGACGCGTGCGTCGGCAAGCTGCGCGGCCGCAAGAAGGACGAGGGCACCGGCACCGACTTCCCGAGCGCGATACGGCAGGGCGTGCACGACCTCACCGACGGCACCGACCCCTCCCAGCCGCGGGTGCTGTTCCTGCTCACCGACGGGAAGCTCGACGTCACCGGCAGCCCCGCCTACGGCGACCCCGCGCACCGCACCGCGGAGGGCGAGAGCCAGCTGAAGCAGGAACTGGCGAACGCCGCCTCCCACGGGGTGCAGATCTGGCCCCTCGGCTTCGGGGCCGACCCGGACAAGGGCCAACTGGACCGGATGGCCGCGGGCGGCTACCAGAAGGGCTGCGTCGCCCTGCCCTCCGCCGCCCCGAAGGCGCACAAGGTCTCCGGGGCGAAGGACATCGGCAGCACCCTGGAGGAGATCTTCGCCGCCGCCCACTGCCTGCGCCACGAACAGGGCCCCAGCCAACGCCCGCCGGCCACCCTCCGGATCGGCATCTCCCCGCTGGCGACCGTGGGCAGCATCGTCGTCGACAAGGGCGACCCCGCCGTCGAGATCACGTACTACGACCCGCGGGGCAACAAGGTCCCCACGCACGGCACGTACGAGAAGTCCAGCTTCGAACTGGCCGGCGGCTCCGGCACCGTGGAGGCGCTCAAGGTCGTCGACCCGCTGCCCGGCACCTGGAAGGTGAAGGCCGAGGCACCGGAAGGCCACCGCTCGCTGCCCGTCGCCGTCAGCGTGCTGTGGCAGGGCGAACTGCGCGGCGCCCTCACCGCCGACCCGCCCTCACCGCAGGCCGGTGAGAAGGTCACCGTCGCCATGCGGCTGCAGACCCGCGAGGGCTACCAGATAAAGGACCCGCGGGACTACGCCGGGCTGCGCGTCGCCGGTCGGCTGACCGGCGAGGGCGTCGGCCCGCAGACGCTGCAACTCACCGACGACGGGTCCGGGGCCGACCGCACGGCCGGCGACGGCTTCTTCACCGGCACCGTGCAGATCCCCGCCGGCGCACGGGGCACGCTGAAGGTGAGCGCCACCCTCACCGCCTCCGGGCTCAAGGCCGACACCCGCGACCTGGGCATCGACGTGGCGCCCGGGCCCCCGCCCGTCACCGCGCCGCTCGACCTGCCCGCCGCGGACGTCCACCCCGGCGCCACCGTCACCGGCACCCTCGACGTCCACAACAGCAGCTCCACCCCGCACACCCTGCACCTGTCCGTCGCCGACGTCCGCGCCGGGCTGCTGTCCGTCAGCCCGGCCACGGTGACGCTCGCGCCGGGCGAGTCCGGCACCCGGAAGGTGAGCGTCGAGGTCGCGCCCGCGGGCGTCTTCGGCGACCGCCTCGGCGACGGGCTGAGCCTCGCCGCCACCGTCAAGGTCACCGACGCCACCGACGGCAACCGGACGCTGACGGCCACCCCGCTCTCCCTGCGGGTGACGCCCGCGCCCGGCATCTGGGACCAGTACTGGTGGGCGTTCCTGATCGCGGTCCTCGTGCTCGTGGCGCTCGTCGTGGTCACCGCCGCCTGGGTCCGGCTGCGCCGGCGCCGCCGGGACCCGTACGGGCTGAAGCTGCGCCTGGTGGCGGAGGACGGTGACGTACTGGGCGAGCACAAGGCCGGACACGGCAACAAGAAGCAGTGGTACGAGTTCGCGGTCGCCGAGGCCCACCGCAGTCCCCGCCTGGAGAAGCGCCCGCACGGCCCGTATGCCGTCCGGCGCAACCCCGAGGGCGGAGCGGTCCTGCGCAAACAGGGCGGCCGGATGCCGCTGCGCGCCGGGAGCCGCGTCGCACTGACCGAGAGGCTGTACCTGGAGCTGGGCGAGGACCCGCACCCGGGCGGGACACCGCAGACGCCCACCGCCGTGCCCACCCCGGGCGACGGCGACGGCGGCAACAGCGCCTACGGCGACTACCTGTGACCGGCACGACGTCCGGCCGGACCCCGCCGCACACCGTGACCGCCACGGCGCGCGGGGCGGCGGCCGTCATGGCGCATGAGGCGGTGGCCGTCGCGGCGCGCGAGGCGGTCGCCGTCATGGCGCGCGGGGCGATGGCCGTCATGCCGCACCAGGTGGCGGCCGTCATGGCGCACGAGGTGGCGGCCGTACCGCGCACGGCGACTGTCGCGGCGCACGACGGGGCTGTCGCGGCGCACGCCGCCGCGGCCCTGCCGCGCGCCGCGGTCGCCGCACCGCACGCAATCCACGAACGCACCGAGCACGAACCGCGGCCGGTCCGGCCGCGAGCGGGGAGGAAACCATGAAGATCTTCCAGCCGATGCTCTTCGTCGGCCTGGGCGGCACCGGAGGACTGGTCGGTGCCGAACTGGAACGCCGGCTCCGCGTCGAACTGTGCGGGCCGGACGGCATGGCCCTGAGCCGCATGAACGGCCACGCCCCCTTCCAGCTGCCCGACTGCCTCCAGTTCGTGTACGCCGACTACAGCGAGAGCGACCTCCAGCGCCTGCCCCAGTTCAACGTCGACCCCTCGCTGCGCGCCGCCTACGCCCGCACCTCGCGGGCCACCCACAACCTGCTGCCCAACTTCGACAGTTCACCCGAAGTGACCAAGATGCTCCGCGCCAGCCTCCGCGAGGAGGTGGCCGGCTGGCTGCCGCCGATCACCGGCGAACCGGAGGTCACCCCGCTCCACAACGGCGCCGGACAACTGCCCACCGTGGGCCGCGCCGCCCTCTTCGCCACCCTGCGCCACAGCCTCGCCCCGGTCCTCGAGCCCCTTCTCCAGGCCATCGACGCCATCGCCAAGTCGGCGGGCGAACTGAGCGAGCTGGGCGGCGGCAAGGTCAACGGCTGCGACGTGTTCGTCGCCTTCTCGGTGGCCGGCGGCACCGGCGCCGGCATCTTCCTGGACTACCTGCACCTCATCAACCACGCCTTCCGGCTGCGCAGCTTCGACGGGGTGAAGATCTACCCGCTCGTCGTCATGCCGTCGTCGTTCTCCGCCGCCACCGGCGGCGGACGCGAGGCCGAACTGAACGCGGCCCGCGCCCTGGTCGACCTGTTCCGGCTGGTGGACCAGCAGAACGCGCCGGTCGAACGACCCGACATCGGCGACCTCGACCACGAGGCCAAGTTCGGCATCCGCTACCCGGGCATCACCCCGGTCCGGCTGCGCACCGGCATCCTGCCCACGGCCTTCCTGTTCAGCCCGACCGCCGGGATCCGCGCCGACGACCTGCGCCGCTCCATCGTCTCCCTGGTGATGTCGCTGGTCGGCACCGAACTGGGCGACGGCCGCCCGCAGGGCCGCAAGATGGCCGCCGACGACGACTACCAGACCTTCGCCGCCAGCTTCATCAACCGCGGCGTGGCCCGCAGTTCCATCTCGCCCACCGGCATCGGCAGGCGCGGCGTGTCCACCAGTCTGGTGGCGTCCATGACCGCGCCGATGGACCAGCTCGCCGACCTGGTGGCCGGCCGGATGCTGCGGGAGGCCGTGACCGACCTGGTGGAACGGCCGCGCGCCGAACTGCGCGAGGGCGCCGTCCCCATGATCCGGCAGCTGTTCGCCGACTCCCACCTCGAAGACCTCTGGGAGCGGCGGCAGCTGGCGGTGCCGGAACCCGACCCGCTGCCGCGCGGCGGCCGCAACATCGAGCAGGCCCTCGGCCAGCGCATCACCGACATGCAGGCGCTGCTGTCCGACCTGCGGGCCGAGGCGAGCCGGCAGGCCGCCGTGATGGCCGACCGGTTCGCCCCGCGCCCCGCCATCGACAAACTCCTGCAGAGCGCCGACCCCTTCCTCGTCGAACGCGTCGTCCGGGGCGTCCCGGACAGCGAGGAACAGATCGCCCGGCTCGGCTTCCTCGGCATGCTG
Source organism: Streptomyces sp. Xyl84 (assembly GCF_059731885.1). NCBI lineage: Bacteria > Bacillati > Actinomycetota > Actinomycetes > Kitasatosporales > Streptomycetaceae > Streptomyces > Streptomyces sp. Xyl84. Next base: position 1,514,128 of record NZ_AP029182.1, on the reverse strand, counting down.
GACAGCCGCGCCCGCGCCCCGCAGCGCCCGCCGGGCGTCACGGAGCAGCCGCCCAAGATCCCCCGCATCAAGGGCCAGCTGGCCGGCCTGGCCCCGGCCCGCTGGGGCGACGACGACGTCCAGGCCGCCCTCCAGGAGCAGAACACCTGGTACCAGTGGCGCTGCCGCTCGATCTGGCACGAGGCCTGGCGCGAACAGCAGCAGCACTGGCAGCCCCAGGCGGACGTGGCCGGCATCGACCTCGACCGCCTGGTGCGGGCCTTCCTCGGCCACAGCGACCAGGAACGCAAGGCCTCGCAGCAGAAGGGCCGCGAACTCTACGAGGACCGCACCGGCATCTCCTACCTGCTGCCGCCGCAGCGCACCCTCAACCACTTCTACGAGGACGTGGTCGCCCGGCTGCGGCACCGGGAGAACCTGCGCGAGCAGGACCACGTTTCCGCGCTGCTGCTCAAGCTGATCGACGGCGACGCCTGGCGCCAGGTCCACACCCTCAGCCGCCGCGACCCGGAGGGCGCGGTCGCCCGCATCAAGAGCCAGCTGGAGGGCCGTGTCACCCGGCTCTTCGCCGAGAGCGGCACCCATCTGGAGGAGCGTCCGCTGCTGCCGGCCATGGGCACGCTGCTGGCCGCCGCCGCGGGCGACGCCGACGCCCGCGACCAGGTCAGCAAGGACGCGCTCGACGTGTTCAGCCGCAAGCTGGCCGGGCTGCTGCCGGTGGGCTTCACCCCGGAGGGCACCGGGCCGCTGCGGGTCCTGGTCACCTACCCCCGGGTGCAGGCCGTGGACGAGGTGCAGGAGTTCCTCGGCAAGACGCTGCGGCTGCCCTCGGACGCGAAGAACTCCGTCGAGTACCGGGGCGTGGAGAGCGACTCCGTCACCGTGGTCCTCTTCCGCAGCGAGATGAGCCTCACCCAGGTGCCCGAGGCCCGCAAGGTGCTGCGCCAGTGGGCCCGCGCCAAGGAGAACGAGCAGGCCCAGGACGTGCTGCGCTGGCGTCAGCGGCTCGGCTTCAGGGACACCTGGATGGTGAGCACCGAGGACGACCGGCAGACCATCCTGCACCGGCTGCTGTGCTGCCTGTGGAACGGCCAGGTCGACGTGCTGGACGGCGGCACCGACTCCCCGCGCCGGATCAGGCTGCGGCTCTTCCCCGACACCAGCCCCGACGTGCCCGGCGTCCGGCTGCGCCTCGGTGACTTCCCCGACGGCGTCTCGAGCTGGGCGGAACTGCTGCGCTCCTACGAACGCTGGACGGTCCTCGACGACGAGGCGACCGTGGAGGACTACTGCTACGAGCTGATGGCGGCTCAGCCGCTCGGACTGTCCCGCACGGGCAGCACACCGCACCCCCTCTTCGTGGAACTGGTCGAGGAGATCGCCCCGCGCCAGCTCGAGCTGCTGGAGGAGCGCCGTGAGCGGGGCGGCCGCCGGGTCGAGGGCTGGGTGCGTCCCCTGTGGGAGTTCTGGGCGGAGACCCTTCCGGCCGCCCTGGACAAGGAGTTCGGCGACCAGCGCGCGGTCCAGCCGACCCTGCGCACCCTGCTGGAGCACGTACGCGGCGGCTCGCCGGCCCGGCCCCGCGAGGAGGCCTCCGCACCCCGGCGCCCGGCACCGGAGGACGACGACTTCGGCACGACGCCCTTCACCCCCCGCGGCTCCTACGGGCGCGAGAACGGACGGGAGGAGCGGAGCGAGCGGCACGAGCGGGAGCAGCGGTACGAGCGGCGCGTGCGGAGCGACCGGGACGACCGGGACGAGCGCGGTGTGTGGGACGAGCCCGCCGACGAGTACGGCACCGGGCGGAACGCCCGTGCCTCCGGCGGCCACCGCGCTTCCCGCGACGCACATGACGCCCGCGACCCCCACGGCGCCCGTGATCCCCGCGACCCCCGCGACGGAGGTGACGCCTGGCGCGGCCGGCGCGAGGACCGGTACGACGGTGACGGCCCCCGCGACGACCGGAGCAGGGAGGACGGCGGCAGGGAGGACCGGTTCGGCGGCGGACGGTACGGCGACCGGGATCGCGCCCACGAGGAGGACCGCGAGCGCGCCCACGCCGGTGACCGGGAGGACGACCGCGAGCGCCCCTACGCGGGTGACCGCGACCGCGATCACGCGAACGACCGGGAGCGGGACCGGGACCGCCGGTCCGAGTGGCGCGACGGCGAACGCAGCCGCCCCGAGGGCCGCCCCTCCTTCGACAAGCCCGACGCCGGCGACCGCGACGCCGAGGAACGCGACGCCGGCCGCCGTGAGGGCCCGCGCCGTGACGGCCCCCGCCGCGAGGACCGCGACGCCGGCCGGGCCCGCCGTGAGGACCGGCCGCGGGCGCCCTGGGACGAGCCCGGCGACCCGGGGCCGTACCCCGGTGCCGGTGACGGCGGACGCGACGAGCACCGTGACACTCCCTGGGACGGTGACGCGCAGTGAGCACACCTCATCAGGAGGCGCGCTGCGTCATCCACCTGGACCTGCGCGCCGGAGCGGCCGAGCTGGACACACCGTCCGCGCTGCACGCCAGGGTCGCCCGGCAGCTGGGCGCAGCCGGACTGCCGGAACCCGACGACCCGCTGTTCCTGGTGGTCGACACCCCGGCCGGGCTCACCGACCACCAGCACCAGTACGAACTCCTCACCGGCTACCGGACCGTGGGCCAGGTCAGTCTCCTGGTCCTGCTGGTCGGCAGCGCGCCGGGCTCGTACGCCGGCGACGACGAGGCCTTCCAGCCCGACCGCAGGCTGGTGCGGCCCGCTGTCCTGCGGTCCTCGGTCACCGGCCTGCTGTGGGCCGGTGACCTGCGCTCCGCCCGTACCGCGCTGGAGCAGCCGGCGCCGGACGACCCGGACGCCCTGGCGGTCCTCGTGGACGTGCTGTCGGTGCCCGACCTGTACCTGCGGGTCCTGGACGGCGTCCGCGCGCTGCCCGAGGCCGTCGCCGCGCCCGGCGTGCGGCTGCTGGAGCAGGACCTGCCGCCGCAGGTGCGCGACCGGGCCTGGCGCGACGCGCTCACCCGGTTCGCCGGCGAGGACACCGAACTGCCGACGGACGTGCTGCTGACCGCCTCCTCCGGCGCCGACCTGCCCCAGCCGCTGGGCCGGCTGGTGGCGGCGCGGGGCGCCCGGGACCAGCCGCACCGGGCACCGGGCGGGGTGGCGGACGGCGCCTACCGCGCCTGCACGGACGCCCTCGACCGCGCCGAGGAGGAGCTGACCGGGCTGCAGACCCTGCCGGGCCTGCTGCGGGCCGCGCGCCGTGCGGCCTTCGAGGCGGACGTCGACCAGGCGCGCATCGCCCTCGACGAGTACCGGGACCTCGCCGGGACGGCCCTGCGCAGCGGCGGCTCCGCGCCCTCGGCCGCCGACTCGGGGGCCCGGCTCGCCGCCCTCGGCCTGCGGGTGCCGTCCGCGGACGGCGTCAAGGACCCGATCCGCGACGGGCTCAAGGAGTTCGCCGGGAAGCTGCTGGCCCAGGGGCTGCCCCTGCGGTCGGTGGCGCAGCGTTTCACGGGCCTGGCCGGGCGGGTCGAGCCGGTGCCGGGTTCGGCGCTGCTGCCCCGGCTCGCCGCGCTCCCGCGCCCCGGCTCGCGCGAGGACCTGCCGGGCGGCGGCGCGCAGCCCGGCCCGCTGCCGGCGGCCCTCGCCGCGGCCGGAACCGGACTGCTCGGCGCCCTGTGGACCGGGCCGCTGCTCGCCCTGGCACTGGTCGTCCCGCTGCTGTTCGCCGCCACGGCGGCGCTCGGCACGTCCCGGCTGCGGGACGCGGGGCGCCCGGGCCGCTGGGCCGTGCCCCACCAGGCCGCGGCGGCCGGCGGCGCGGTGGCCGGCGCGGCGGTGGCGTACGCGGCCGAGCCGCCCGTCTGGCTGGGCACCATCGCCCTGGTGCTGGGGCTCGGTGGCGCGGTGGAGACGGCACGCCGGCTCTGGCGCGCGGCGGCGGCCTCCTGGGCGCCGGGCCGGATGACCGCCGTACTGCGGCAGTCCCTGGACCAGGTCGACGCGCTGCTCGCCGAGGCGGTCAGGGAGCACTGGGCCGTCGAGGAGCGCCTGGAGTGCGCGGACGCCGCGCGGTCCGTCGCCGGGGTCCTCCGGGCGACGGCCGCCGCGGCCGAGGCGGAGGCGGCGCCCGAGCGGGAACGGGCCGCGGCCACCGGTGCCCCGGGCCCGGCCGGGGCGCCGGGCGCCGGCGGCCCCCCGCCTGCCGCCCACGGGAGCGGGAGAAGCGACGGGCGCGGCACCCCGGAGCCCACCGAGGAATGGCTCTTCAGCGCCTCCGTCCTGGAGACGGACGACGACACCGCCGGGTCCGACGACGGGGACGTCGACTGGGCGCGCATGTACGCCTTCAGGGAGGAGCCGGAGACGCAGACGCAGACGCACGCGGCGGAAGCGGCGGACGCGGCATGGCTCGACGGGCGCGAGGAGGACCCGGACGAGGACGGCACCGCCTGGGCGGACCGCGCCAGGGTGGCACCGCGCTGGCTGGACCGCGAGAGCGGCGAGGGCGGCCCGGAGCTGGTCGCCACGCTCGCCGCGGACCTGACGGACGCCGCCACGGAGGCCCTGGAACCCTACTGGCGTGCCGAACGCGGCCAGGCCGGCACCCGCGCCGTCCGGCGCACCGAGGAACGGGTCCGCGAACTGCTCTCGACAGCCCGCCACCACCTGCGGCGCAACGGCGTGCTGGCCGCGCCGCCGTTCGCCGCCCCCGGCCGGGTCCGGGCCGGCTCGGCCAGCCTGCTCGGCACCGACCCCTACCGGCCGGCCCAGCTGGTCGGCGCGGAGGCCGAACGGCAGGCCGTGGTCCAGCTGTCCTCGCCCGAACAGGGCGCGCTGCTCAGCCGCGACCCGGCGGACGCGGTGTGGATCAGGTTCGCGCCGCGCGCGGTGCGCGACGAGGTCCAGAAGGCCTGGCACGGGGGCGGTTCGGCCCAGCCGGAGGACGTGCTGTGGACGTCGTCGGGGCGGTACGCCGGCCTGGTCCGGCTGACACCGCTGCGCTCGGGAGTGGTGTTCACCGTCCGCTCCCGCCGCACCTCCCCGCCCGCCGGCGCGACGTCCCCGTACGACAGCTACGACAGCCGCGATACGTACGACAGCCAGGACACGTACGACAGGTACGAGGCCAGGAACCCGTACGAGGCCAGGAATCCGTACGGGACGCCCGACGCGCACGACGTGACGGACACGTACGGCGGAGGCGGTGGGTACGACGGGGGCGGCGCGTACGGCGGAGACGGCTCGTGCGGCGGAGATGCTGCGTACGGCGGCAGGGACGACACCCACGACCGGCCCGTGGAGGACGACCGCCCCGTCGAGGACGACCGCCCTGTAGAGGACGACAGGCCAGTGGAGGACGACCGGGGCGATGACCGGTGGGACGCCCCTGAGCGCGGCCGGTGGGACGACCGTGAGGACGGTCGCGGGGAGGGTGAACGCCCATGACCCGTGTCCGTGCCGGTGGTTCACCGGGTTTCCCCGGTCGCCACGGCTTCCCCGGATCCAGCGGGCGCGGCTTCCCGCACCCGTACCCACCGGTGCACCCGTACGAAGGAAAGGACCGCCGGTGACCAGCCCCACGCACTCCGCCGGGAACGGGCAGGGCGGTGCGCCGCCCGGCAAGCTCGTGTTCACCACCCCTTCGGGCGGGCGCCGCGTCACCCCCGCCCGCTTCGGCCGCGAGTCCCGCCGGGACCGGCTGCTGCCCCAGCTGATCCGCAACTGCCTGCTGGACGACGAGGGCCAGCAGTGCGTGCAGGTCCGCCTGACCGCCGCGGACGCGGCCAACCCGGCGGCCCGCGACCTGCTGGAGACGGAGACCGACACCGCCCTGCACCTGCACCGGCTGCTCGAGGACTCGGAGTACGCGCCGCTCTTCCCGGAGGTCGTCGGCCACCAGTTCGACACGGCGGAGCCGTACCTGCTGTACGCCGCGCCGCGCGGGATCGCCGCCGCCCGGACCCACGTCATGGCCGCGAGCGACCAGCAGCGCTTCACCCGGGACCTCATGACGGCCCTGTGCCTGCTGGACGGGCAGGGCCTGGTGCACCGCGGCCTGACCCCGGCGACCGTCCTGTGGGACGGTGCCAGGGCCCAGCTGTGGGGGCTCGAGGCGGTGACCCGGGCGGGCCGGCCGCGCAGCCCGTGGGGCCGGCTGCCGTTCTGCTCGCCCGAACAGCGCCGCGGCGAGGGGCTCGCCGACGGGCGCGACGCGGTGTGGAGCGCCGCCCAGTTGCTCTACCGGCTGGTGACCGGGCGGGCCGGCCCCGCCGACGGGGCGCCGACCGACCTCGGCGAACACCGGGTGCTCGACCGGATGTTCCGCAGCGCCTTCGCCCCGCGGGCCGCCGCCCGGCCGACGCCCGCCGAGGTGCTCGACCTGGTGGCGCCGGGCGCCGGTGACCGCATCCGGCTCGCCGTCCCGCCCGACGAGACGCGCCCGCACCGGGAGGCGTTCGAGGACGCGCTGCGGCTCAAGCGGCAGGCCCCCCTCGCCCGGAGCCGCGACGGCTCCGGGGCGCAGGCCGAGCGCGGCAACGGTGAAGTGCTCTGCCCCTACTGCCTGCAGACCATCCAGCTCGACCTGTCGAAACTGTTCGTCGCCGACAACACGATGCAGTACAAGCAGCCGCTGGACGTCTCCGGCATCACCAACCCCGTCGTGCTGGACGACGTCATGCGCGGCGCCGTCCAGAAGTGCGCGGCGGACCCGGCCTTCCCCGAGCACGTCATCCCGGTTCCCTACCTGACGAACGGCCGTCCGCTGACCGTCGCGATGGTCGGCCAGTCCTCCACCGGCAAGAGCCACCTGCTGACCCAGATGATCGCCGCGATCACCGACGGCGGTCTGGAACCGTTCGGCCTGACCTGGCAGTCGGTCAACCCGGAGCAGCACGCCCGGTTCGTCCGCGAACGGGTGCAGCCCCTGCGCAACGGCAACGTCCTCGACCACACCGCCGCGCTGGGCCTGGACGACTTCGCCCGCTTCGTGGAGTCCCTGCTGATCACCGACGCCCGCGGCCAGGTGCGTCCCGTCGCCTTCTTCGACCTCGGCGGCGAGGACCTCGTACGGACCGACGCGGCGCTGCGGTTCCTGCTCGGGATCGACGCCCTGATCTTCGTCGTCGACCCCGCGCTGGCCCTCCCGCTGCCCGAACTGGACCAGGCCAGGGAACGCTGGGGGGTGGAGGTGAACCGGGACGGCGACCTGGCCTTCGGCACCGTCCTGGACCGGCTGCCGAAGAACGGCCCGTACCTGGAGGTCCCGGCAGCGATGGTCCTCGGCAAGGCGGACCTGCTGCGCTTCAGGACGCCCGTCGACCACTGGCTGACCCGGCCGCCGGCCACCTCCCTCGACCCCGCGCTGGTGCGGGCGGAGAGCCGGGACGTCCACAGTCTGCTGCGCCGGTACGCGGGCCAGGCCTGGCTGCGGCCCTTCGACACGATGCGCCGGTGCACCCTGCACATCGCGTCCGCCACCGGCGGCCAGGAGGACCGCGGCCGCTACCCGGCGGGAGCGGGGCCGCGACGGGTGCTGGAACCCCTGCTGGCGCTGCTCGCGATGCACGGGCTGATCGAGGTGCCGGGCGGCGCCGAGGCGTTCGCGGTGGGGGAGACGCCCGGCTTCGAGACGGTGCCCGGGCAGCGGGCGACAGGATCCGGCGGACCCGGCGGGACGGCCGGGGGAACGACGGCCACAGGAACGGCCGGAGGGGGACTTCAGTGAGCGACTTCCAGGACCGGGGCCCCGTGCACCAGGTCGTCTTCCGCTGGGACGGCAACCACGGACGGCAGGGCACCGGCATGAACGCCGTCGCCTACTCCTGTTCACCCGAGCGGGCCGCCGAACTGGGCCGCGAACTCGGCCCGTTGCTGTGGATGTCCGGAGCCGGGGCGGCCCGGCCCAGTGTCGTGCGCGCCGTCTCCCGCGACGGCCACGTCATGCTCGTCCAGCGCTGGCCCACCACCGACCGCGGCGGCCGGCCCAGCACGGTCAGCCACGCCCTCGTCGGGCCGCCCGGCACCCTGAAGACCCGCCAGTGCCTCGGCCTGGCCCACCTCGGCTGGGGCACCCCCCAGAAGGCGGAGCAGGCGTCCGGGCCGCAGCCCGAGGTCGACGGTGTCCGGCTCGACGCGCTGGCACGGGAGCAACTGCCCCGCATGGTCGGCCAGCTGCCCGCGGTCAAACACGCGCTGACCCTGGTCACGGCGGAACTGCTGCGTGACCCCTCCCAGCGGGTGTCGCTGCTCCTGGAGGAGCGGACCCCGCTCACCTGGCCGGACCGGTCCCAGGTGCCGCTGGTCTACCTCGGGCTCTTCCTGCTCTTCGGCTCCTGGCTGCCCCACGACTGGACGTTCGCCACGTACGACACCGTGGACAGCCATCCGCTGCTGCTGACGGCGGTCCCGCGCTGGGAGACGGACACGGCGGGCTCCGGTCCGCTGGCCCGCGTCATGGGCCGCACACCGGACCGGCCCCGCTTCGAACTCGCGGCCGCCGCCGAGCTGGTGAAGCATCTCCTCGCGCACGCGCACCCGGAGGCGCACGCCGGCGTACCGCAGCTCGTCGAGGAGCTGCCCGGCGGCGCGGCCCTGGACTGGGACCGGCGGCGCGCCCGCCTCCAGGAGATCCTGGACACCGACCACCCGACCGCGCGCACCGCACCACCGTCCCGGGCCGTCGGGGACGCCCGCACCACCCGGCCCGAGCGCACCGGACCCGACGACCGGACCGCGCCGGCCCCCGCAGCCGACCGGAACGCATGGCAGCCGGACCAGCCCCACCGGCCCGCCGGACCCGCCCACCCCGACGGCCCTGCCTGGGCCGCCGGGACCGACGGCCGGGGCCCGGCCACCGGGCGTGAAGGGCGGGACCGGGAACCCGGGAGCGACGGCCGGGACTGGGCCGCCGGACGTGGAGATCGGGACCGGGCACCCGGAACCGATGGGCGGCACTGGGCCGCTGGGGCCGATGAGCGGGACTGGCCATCGGGGTCGGACGGTCGGGACTGGGCTGCCGGTTCGGACCGTCGGGACTCGGCCGCTCGGGCCGATGGGCGGGACTGGGCTGCCGGGTCGGACGGCAGAGGCCCGGCCACCGGGCGTGAAGGGCGGGACCGGGCACCCGGGACCGCTGGGCGGGACTGGTCAGCGGGGTCGGACGGTCGGGACTCGGCCGCCGGACGCGAAGGACGGGACTGGGCCGACGGGACCGAAGCCGCTGATGGGCCCGGCCGGGCCGCCCGTACCGAGGGCACCGACCGGAGCGGCGGGGCCACCGGCTTCCACGGGGCGGGCGGGGGCGCCCGCCCCTCCCGCCCGGACGAGCGGACCGCCGGGGCCGCCCCGGCCGGCCGAGGGGCCCAGGTCGGCGGGGACGACTGGATCGGCCGCGATCCCCACGACCCCCCGGCCGGCCGGACCGGCAGCGGCACCCGGGCACCCCGGGCCGTCCAGGCCCCCTGGGAGGAGCACGGCATCCGGGCCCCCCAGGACCCCCGCGACGTCCGGACCCCCGCGGGCGGCGAGGACCGCCGGGACGGCCGCGACAACCGGGACGGCCGGGACCGCCGGGAGGCCCGTGAAACCCCGGCCCCCGAGACCGCCTGGGAGGAACACGAGGCCCAGACCCCCCGGGCTCCCCGGACCCCCTGGAGTCCCCAGGCCCCTCGTGACGACCGCGACGACCGCGACGCCCGAGCCACCCAGGCCGCCCGGACCGACTGGATCAGCCGTACCCACTGGACCGGTACGAGCCCCCAGGCGCCCGTACCGGAGAGGACGGAGCCGGGCCAGGCGCCGCAGCCGCAGCCCGGACCGGTGGCGCCGCCCCCGCCTCCGCGACCGCCCCTGGGGCCCACGCCGGCCGCCCGCCCCCCGGCCCCGCCGGACCTCCCGGCGGCCGGCACCCCCCAGCCCCCTCACCCGCCGCTCGCCTCCGACGCGGGCCGGCAGGCGGCGGTCCCGGGGAGTGGGAGCACGGCGGGTGCCGGGACGCAGGAGCTGCGCCGGGTGCTGCGCGACCACCGGCCCGGCGACGGCCTGCGGCGCAACACCCTGACGGCGGAACTGGGCAGGCAGCCGGACGCGTTCCTCCTGGACGAGCTGCGCTCCGGTGAACTCCCGCAGGAATCACTGGGCCTGGTGCTGACCGAACTGGGCAGACCCGACCGGTACCGGGCGCGGAGCGAGGAGATGCATCACCGGCTGTTCCTGGAGGCGCTCCACAAGCACCTGTACTTCGCCCCGCACGGCCCGGGCGCGGAACAGGTGTCGCTGAAGCAGATGACCGACCGGGCGGTCGAGCTGTTCCACTGGGCCGTCGCCCCGCGGGCCAGGACGGAGCACCCGGAGGAGCAGCGGGCGCTGCGGGAGCTGATGCACAGCATGAACCAGGCCCCGGGGGCCGCCGCGGGCAACTGGCTCAGCGGAGCGCTGCTCAAGCCCCCCGGCCGCCCGGTGCCCGACCTGCCGCCCGACCTGTGGCGCCAGATCCTGGAGGACGTGCTCAAGCGGACCGGTGACGCCAAGGCGGACCCGGTGCCCTCGCAGCACCCCGCGGCGGACAGCCGGCCCTGGTCGCAGGTGGCGGGCTGGGTGCTCGTAGGCCTCGGGGTCGCGGCGGTCGTGATCGTCGTGCTGCTGATCGTGGTGATCCTGCCGTACGTCTGAGACGCGGCCGGGCCGGCGGCGGGGCGGAAGAAAATCCGTGGCGCCGTGGAGAGGACCTCTCTAGGGTGAGGGGCACATCAGGCGGGGGCCGTCGGCCGCCGCCGCCGGCCCGACGGGAAACAGGAGGTGTGACCCATGGCTGTCTCCGTGATGGGCGCTGCCCGCAACCACCGAAGCATCCACACCACCTCCGCGGTCTCCGGCTGACACACCTTTTCCATACGCCCGCACCCTTCGTCGCGGGCAGTCGGGGCCGCCCTTGTGAAGGGTTCCCCTTGTCTCTCCCCTCTTCTTCCGCGTCCGCTTCCCCCGCGTCCCCTTCCTCCCCGCAGGCGCACCCGCTCGCCGCGTTCGGGTGGGACGAGGGCTGGGCGGCGGAGTTCGCCCCGTACGCCGAGCAGGGCCTGCTGGCCGGCCGGGTGCTGCGGGTCGACCGCGGGCAGTGCGACGTCGCCACCGCCGGCGGGGTGCTGCGCGCCGACACCGCCTTCGTCACCCCGCACGACCCGATGCGGGTGGTCTGCACCGGCGACTGGGTCGCCGTCGAACCCGGCGGCAACCCGCGCTACGTCCGCACGTACCTCCCGCGCCGCACCGCGTTCCTGCGCTCCACCTCCTCCAAGCGGTCCGAGGGGCAGATCCTCGCCGCCAACGTCGACCACGCCGTCGTCGCCGTCTCGCTGGCCGTCGAGGTGGACCTCGGCCGCATCGAGCGGTTCCTCGCACTGGCCTGGGAGTCGGGCGCCCAGCCGGTGGTCGTGCTGACCAAGGCCGACCTCGTACCCGACCCGGTGACGCTGTCGTACCTCGTGCGGGACGTGGAGACGGCGGCGCCCGGCGTGCCCGTGCTGCCGGTCAGCGCGAGGACGGGCGACGGGCTCGACGCGCTCGTCGTCGCCGTCCGGGAAGGCACCTGCGTGCTGCTCGGGCAGTCCGGTGCCGGCAAGTCGACCCTCGCCAACGCGCTCTGCGGCGACGACGTGATGGAGGTGCAGGCCGCCCGGGACGTCGACGGCAAGGGCCGGCACACCACGACCACCCGCAACCTGATCGCCCTGCCCGGCGGCGGCGTACTGATCGACACACCGGGGCTGCGCGGGGTCGGACTGTGGGACGCCGAGAGCGGCGTCGGGCAGGTGTTCTCCGAGATCGAGGAGCTGGCCGCCGGGTGCCGGTTCCACGACTGCGCCCACTTGCGCGAACCCGGCTGCGCGGTGCTCGCCGCCGTCGAAGCGGGCGACCTGCCCGAGCGGCGGCTGGAGAGCTACCGCAAACTGCTGCGCGAGAACCAGCGGATCGTCGCCAAGACCGACGCGCGGCTGCGCGCGGAGATCCGGCGCGACTGGAAGCGCAAGGGCGCCGAGGGCCGGGCCGCCATGGAGGCGAAACGAGGCCGCTGGGCTTAGAGCTGCGAACAATAGGAGCGCCCGGCGGGCGGCGCCCGGCACGCGCCCTCGCCGCGTTGGCCGGAAGGCCCTGGCAGCTCCGCCACGAGGACCTTCCGGCGCCTGGCGATCGCACGCACCGGACGCCGCCCGCTGACCGGAACCGACTTCCGTCCGCCGCTCTCAGGGGCCGGGGCCACCCGGAGCCGCCCGTCCGGTCGTCGGCGGCGCGGCAGCCCCAGGCCGGTGTCCGATTTCCGCCAGCACCACCCGGGCCGCGGGCGGACACTGGAGAACGTGATGGACGAAGACACCAGGTACGAGGCGGTGCGCAGCCGGGACGGCCGGTTCGACGGCGAGTTCTTCTTCGCCGTCGAGACGACTGGCATCTACTGCCGTCCCAGCTGCCCGGCGGTCACCCCGAGACAGCACAACGTGCGGTACTTCGCCACGGCCGCCGCCGCCCAGGGCGCGGGCTTCAGGGCCTGCCGCCGGTGCCGGCCGGACGCGGTGCCCGGCTCCGCCGCCTGGAACGTACGGGCGGACGTCGTCGGCCGCGCCATGCGGCTGATCGGCGACGGCGTCATCGACCGGGAGGGTGTGGGCGGGCTCGCCGCGCGGCTCGGCTACAGCGCGCGGCAGGTGCAGCGGCAGCTCACCGCCGAGGTGGGCGCCGGGCCCGTCGCCCTCGCCCGCGCCCAGCGCGCGCACACCGCGCGCGTCCTGCTGCAGACCACGGACCTGCCGGTGACCCAGATCGCCTTCGCGGCCGGGTTCGCCAGTGTGCGGCAGTTCAACGACACCGTCCGCGCGGTGTACGCGGCGACCCCGAGCGAACTGCGGGCCGCCGCGCCCCGCACCCGGCACCGCCGGGCCGCCGTGCCGACCGCCGGGATACCGCTGCGGCTCGCCCACCGGGGGCCGTACCAGGCCGGGCCCGTCTTCGACCTGCTCCAGCGCGAGGCCGTGCCGGGCGTCGAGGAGGTGAGCGGCGCGGCGGGCGCACGGACCTACCGGCGCACCCTGCGGCTGCCCTACGGCACCGGGATCGTCGCCGTCGACGAGCGCCCCGGCGGACCGCGCACCGCGTCCGGCGCCCACCCGGGCGGCTGGCTGGAGGCCCGGCTGCACCTGACCGACCCCCGCGACCTCACGACGGCCGTGCAGCGGCTGAGGCGGCTGTTCGACCTCGACGCCGACCCGTACGCCGTCGACGACCGGCTCGGCGCAGACCCACGGCTGGCCCCGCTGGTCGCGGCCCGCCCGGGGCTGCGCTCGCCGGGCGCCGCGGACCCCGAGGAGGCCGCGGTGCGGGTGCTGGTGGGCCCCGGGACGGCCGGGGAACTGGTACGGCGCTACGGCAAGCTGCTGGACGCGCCCTGCGGCACCCTCACCCACCTGTTCCCCGAACCCGCCGTGCTCGCCGGGGCGGAACCCGGGGGCACCCTGGGCGCGCTGGCCGCCGCCCTCGCCGACGGCGCCCTGCGGCTGGACCCGGGCGCCGACCGTGACGAGGCGCACCGGGCGCTGATGGCCCTGCCCGGCCTGGACGCCGCCACGGCCGCCGCCGTCCGCACCCGCGCCCTGGGCGACCCCGACGTGGCCCCGCCCGGCGTGGCCGCCCCCGACAGCTGGCGCCCCTGGCGCTCGTACGCCCTGCACCACCTGCGTGCGGCGAAGGAGTTGGAGATCCGATGACCACCGAGACGACCACCGACATGACCAGCGGCACGACCAGCGACGTGCTCACCGGCACGACCAGCGACGTGCTCACCGGCACGACCACCGGCAGGGCCACCGGGACGACGACGGCCGGGGCGGCCGTGGACGCGACGTACTGGACGCGGTGCGAAAGCCCCCTGGGGCCGCTGCTCCTCACCGCCGGCGCGGACGGCGTCCTCACCTCCCTGTCCGTGCCCGGCCAGAAGGGCGGCCGCACGGTGGAGGAGGGGTGGCGGCACGACCCGGGCCCCTTCCGCGCGGCCGAGGAGCAGCTGCGGGCCTACTTCGCCGGTGAACTCGCGGAGTTCGACCTGCCGATGCGCAGCCGGGGCACCGCGTTCCGGGAACGGGTGTGGGCCGCCCTCGGCAGCGTTCCGTACGGCACGACCACGACGTACGGCGAGATCGCCGCCCGGATCGGCGCCTCCCGGGCGGCCGTCCGGGCCGTCGGCGGCGCCATCGGCGCCAACCCCCTCCTGGTGCTGCGCCCCTGCCACCGGGTGATCGGCGCGGACGGCTCGCTCACCGGCTATGCGGGCGGCCTGGAGCGGAAGGTGCGGCTGCTCGCCCTGGAGGGCGTGCCGCTGCCGTAGGCCCGGCCGCCGGATTCCCGGTCGCCCCTCACCCCTCCTCCAGCCCCCAGCTGTGGATCCGCCGCGGATGGATGCGGATCACCTCCTCGCTGAACAGCGGGCCCAACGTGTGCGGGCCGGTGAGGAGTTCGGCCTCGCCGCGGATGTCGACGCCCCTGACCCGCCACGGGTCGAGGCTGACGATGTCGTCGACCACCAGGGCGACCCGCGGGTTGTGCAGCAGGTTGCGCCACTTCTTCGTACGGCCCATCGCCGCGCCGCCGATCAGGACGGTGCCGTCGTCCTGCGGGAAGAAGCCGACGGGGTTGGCCTGCGGCTGCCCCCGCGGGTCGACGGTGGCCAGCCGCCCCAGCCGCTGGGTCCTCAGATAGGCGCGTTCGGCCTCGGTGAATCCGGTGTCGGCAGTCATGGCAGCAGCCAACCACTCCGGCGCGGCCGGTACGGCAGCAGCCCCGGGGCGTCGGCGGGGCGGGGGGTCAGCCGTCGTGCCGTTCCCGGGCCACCCAGCCGCGTTCGTAGGCGTGCCAGCCCAGTTGCAGCCGGGTGGCCACACCGGTCAGCTCCATCAGCCGCTTCACCCGGCGCTGCACGGTCCGCAGGCCCAGGTCGAGCTGCTTGGCGACGCTCGCGTCCGTCAGACCGGCCAGCAGCAGGGACAGCACCTCCAGATCGGTGCTGTCGGGTCCCTCCGGGCCCTGCTCACTGACCCCGGCCGCGCCCAGCCGCAGCGGCAGCGCGCCCCGCCACACCGATTCGAACAAGCCGGACAGCAGCTCCAGCAGGCCGCTGGAGTGCACGACCAGCGCGGCGGGCTCCGCCATCCGGGACGTGAGCGGCACCATGGCCAGTGCCCGGTCCGCGATCACCAGTTTGGTCGGCACCTCGTCGACCACGCGGACCTGTTCGTCCCGGCCCAGGGCGGCGGTCAGCTCCGTGATGCCGTTCGGCAGGTCCAGCACCGCGCGCTCGACCACCACCCGGTAGCGCACCCCGCGGCCCGCCGCCTGTTCCTCGGCGTCGTTCTCCATACCGGAGACGACCATCGGGTTGCCCGTGACCAGCGCGCACACCTCGTCGACGGCACCGAGCTGCAACTGCACGAAGCGCTGCGCGACCGCCGAGGCCCCGGTGACCACCTCGATCAGATCGTGCACCGAGGGCTCGGCCGCCGCCGCCCGGTACTCCTCCGCGAGCAGCGCGGCGGCCAGCTCCGCCTTCTCCAGCTCGTGCCGCTGCTGGGTGAGCAGCGCGCCGAGCGCCACACCGGGCGGCGCGGCGACCCAGCGGCCCGGCCGGGCCGAGGACTGGGCCGCGAGGCCGTGCCGCTCCAGACGGCGCAGGGCGCGCTCGGTGTCGCGCTCGCCGAGCATCAGCCGTTGCGCGAGATCGGGCACGTCGGCCGCGCCCACGGTCACCAGGGCCCGGTACGCCGACTCGTGTCTCTCGTCCAGCCCTATCGCTGCCAGCATCAGCTGCCGTTCCTCCCCTTCAGGCCCACGTCACCGACCGGCGGCGGGCCGGACGTGGCGGAAAGCGGCCACGGCGCAAACCCGCCGTCCGACATCATCGCCGTACCCCGGGTCATCCTGACAAGGTGGCACCACCGAAGCGCCGGCGGACGGCCCCGACGGCCGGCCGCGGGCCCGCGGCCTGCACCGATGAGCGGGGTCACCGGCGTACGGCGGCCGGACGTCCCTGCCGGGCGGTGCCCGGCGGGCACGCGCACCCGGTCGCCCCGCCGGGTCAGGTCGCCCCGGCCGCCGCGGCCGGCAGGCGGGCGGGGGGCGCGCAGGGCGCGGAGGCGGACGTGTGCGCCGGCGTGCGGGACGGGGGGAGTCCCGGCCGCGCGCGACCCGGCCCGAACCTGCCCCGGACCCGGCTCCGGGGCACCCAGGCGTCGCCGGGCGGTTCTCCCGTGGGGGGTGGGACCGCCCGGCGGCATTGTTCCGTACGGGTGTACGAGGGGTCGTCCGGTGGGCCGTTCCTGGTGCGTTCCGGCGCCGGATTTTCCGGATGCCCCGTTTTCCTCCGGGCTGTGCGGTGGACAATCGAGGGCATGAGCCAGCAGGGGGGAAGGCCCACCGGTCATGAGGACGACTGGTGGCGGCAGTTGTACGACGACTCCACCGAGGACACGGGCCCCACGGCCGCGGCCGATTCCCTGGACGACCGTTTCGCCTCGGCGGCCGGCGCGGTGGGCCGGGCACCGCGTACCGGACACCCTGGCGCCCGCCCGAGCGGCCCCGGCCGGCCCGGGGACCGGTCGGCGGAGCGACCGGACGCCCCGGTCGGCAAGGACGAAGCCCAGGCGTACGAGGACTACGGCGAAGGCCCGGTGTACGAGGACTACGGCGAAGCGCCGGTGCGCGACGGCGACGGCGAAGCCCCGGGATACGACGGCTGGGACGAAGCCCCGGTGGACGACGGGGAGGAGGAGTGGATCCGGTTCGGCCGCCCCACGGCCGCGCCCGCGCCCCCGCCACCTCCCTCGCCCAGCCCCTCATCACCCCCTTCGCCCAGCCCCTCACCGCCGCCTCCGCCCAGGCCACCGTCACCGCCTCCGCCCCCGCCTCTTGCCGGCCCTCCGCCGCCCGTCCCCGCCCCGCCACCGGCCCCGAGCCCGGAACGGGCACCCGCCCAGGCCCCGCGGTCCGTACCCGAATCCGCGTCCGCCCGGCCCCCGGCCCCGCGCCCGCCGGAAGCGGCCGAGGCCCCCGGGGACACCCCGC
The DNA here is from genome assembly GCF_059731885.1 of Streptomyces sp. Xyl84. Lineage (NCBI taxonomy): Bacteria > Bacillati > Actinomycetota > Actinomycetes > Kitasatosporales > Streptomycetaceae > Streptomyces > Streptomyces sp. Xyl84. Next base: position 1,497,029 of record NZ_AP029182.1, on the reverse strand, counting down.
CCCCGTGGTGGCAGCGAGCCCCCTGGGAACCCCCACCGTCCGTCTCGCCCGGCCCGAAGACGTTCCCGTCCGGCCCGGCCTCCCCGCCCGGCCCGCCCGGAGGGTCCCGCCCGGGCGGCCCGGAGACCTCCCGCACGGACGAACCGCAGTCCGAAGAGCCCGTTCCCGGCCCGGCTTCAACCTCCGCCTCCGGCGACGGCCCGGCGGGCCGCTGCCCGCCGCCCCTCGCCGTCACCCACGTGGGTTCCGGGCCGCCCACCTACGAAGCGGAGCCCACCGCGCTCCCGCTCGCCGATCCCGACGCGCTCGACGACCTGGTGCCGGACACGGTCCTGGACGGCGCCGGGTACGGGGTCTGCACCCTGCGGGCCGTCTCCGTCCGGGGGGACTCGCCGCGCTACCGGGGCGAGCCGCGCCGGGACGCGTTGCTCACCGCCCGCTTCGGCGCCGGCGAGCAGGCGCTGGTCCTCGTGGCGATGGCCACCGGGGCCCGCGCCAGACCGGGCGCCCACCGGGCGGCGGCCGAGGTGTGCCGGTGGATCGCGGGCGCCGTCGGCCGCAGCCACGTCCGGCTGGCCGAGGACATCCGGGCGGCACGGCGCGGCGAACTGAAGTCCGGCCTGCACCGCCTCACCGACCGCAGCCTCGGCAGGCTCCGGGCGAGCGCCGCGGAGCTGGGCATCGCCCCCGAGGAGTACACGGCCACGCTGCGTTGCCTGCTGCTGCCCGCCGACCCCGCCTGCCGTACGCGGGTCTTCTTCGGAACCGGCGGGGGCGGACTCCTCAGACTGCGCGACGGCACCTGGCAGGACATCGAGCCCCACGACGCAGGGCCCCACGACGCCGGATCCGGCGACGCCGGGCCCCACGACGCCGGATCCCGCGACGCCGGGCCCCGGAGCAGCGGGTCCGACGCCGCCGGACGGCCCCCGGGGCAGCCCGGCCCGTCCCGGCCGCACGCCCCCGCCTCCCGGCTGTCCGCTCCGGCCGACGCCCCGCGGGGCGACCGGCTCACGAGGGACCTGGGCCTCCTCGCCCCACCGGTCCCGCAGGGCCCGGCTCCGGGCACGGACGCCGGGTCGGGGCCGCCTCACGAACCCTTCCGCTTCCGTGCCTGTGTAGCCCGGCCGGGTGACACCCTTCTGATGTGCACCGCCGGCCTCGCCGAGCCCCTGCGCGGCGAGGAGGAACTGCGCGCGCACCTCGCCCGCCGGTGGTCCGGTCCCCTCCCGCCCGGCCTCGCCGCGTTCCTCGCGGACGCCCAGGTACGGGTCAAGGGCTACGCGGACGACCGTACGGCCGCCGCCGTTTGGGAGGCGTGAGCGGCGGGGCTGTGAATTCATGGACCCAGGAGTCCGCAGCGGCAGGCGAGCAGGCGGAGCGGCCGCGGGGCAGCCGCGGCCGTCGGCCGGAGACCGAAGGGTACCGGGAGCATGGCCAAGCAGAACGTCGCAGAGCAGTTCGTCGACATCCTCGTCCGCGCCGGGGTCAGACGCCTGTACGGCGTCGTCGGGGACAGCCTCAACCCGGTCGTCGACGCGGTCCGCCGCAACGCCGCCATCGACTGGATCCACGTGCGCCACGAGGAGACGGCCGCGTTCGCGGCCGGGGCCGAGGCGCAGATCACCGGGAAGCTGGCGGCCTGCGCCGGCTCCTGCGGTCCCGGCAACCTGCACCTCGTCAACGGCCTGTACGACGCCCACCGCTCCATGGCCCCGGTCCTCGCCCTCGCCTCGCACATCCCCTCCAGCGAGATCGGGCTCGGCTACTTCCAGGAGACCCACCCCGACCGGCTGTTCCAGGAGTGCAGCCACTACAGCGAGCTGATCTCCAGCCCGAAGCAGATGCCCCGGCTGCTGGACACGGCCATCCAGCACGCGGTGGGCCGCAGCGGGGTCAGTGTCGTGACGCTGCCCGGTGACATCGCGGCGGAGCCGGCCCCGGAGAAGGCCGCCGAGACCGCCATCGTCACCTCCCGCCCCACCGTCCGGCCCGGCGACGCGGAGATCGACCGGCTGGTCCGGATGATCGACGAGGCCGGCAAGGTCACCCTGTTCTGCGGCAGCGGCACGGCGGGCGCGCACGCGGAGGTGATGGAGTTCGCCGGGCGGATCAAGTCGCCGGTCGGACACGCCCTGCGCGGCAAGGAGTGGATCCAGTACGACAACCCGTACGACGTCGGGATGAGCGGGCTGCTCGGCTACGGCGCCGCCTACGAGGCCACCCACGAGTGCGACCTGCTGCTCCTGCTCGGCACGGACTTCCCGTACAACGCGTTCCTGCCCGACGACGTGAAGATCGCCCAGGTCGACGTGCGGCCCGAGGTGCTGGGCCGCCGGTCGAAGCTGGACCTGGCGGTGTGGGGCGACGTGAAGGAGACGCTGCGCTGCCTGATCCCGCGGGTGAGGGAGAAGAAGAACCGCCGCTTCCTCGACCGGATGCTGAAGAAGCACGCGGACGCCCTGGAGGGGGTGGTCAAGGCGTACACCCGCAAGGTCGACAAGCACATCCCGATCCACCCCGAGTACGTGGCGGCCGTCCTCGACGAAGTGGCCGACGACGACGCCGTGTTCACGATCGACACCGGCATGTGCAACGTGTGGGGCGCCCGGTACATCTCGCCGAACGGGCGCCGCCGGATCATCGGCTCCTTCTCGCACGGCTCGATGGCGAACGCGCTGCCGATGGCGATCGGCGCCCAGTTCACCGACCGCGGCCGGCAGGTCGTCTCCATGTCCGGGGACGGCGGCTTCGCCATGCTGATGGGGGACTTCCTCACCCTGGTCCAGTACGACCTGCCGGTGAAGGTGGTGCTGTTCGACAACTCCTCGCTGGGCATGGTGGAGCTGGAGATGCTGGTCGCGGGCCTGCCCTCGTACGGCACGACGAACAAGAACCCGGACTTCGCCGCCGTGGCCCGCGCCTGCGGAGCCCACGGCGTACGGGTGGAGAAGCCCAGGGACCTGGCGGGAGCGCTGAAGGAGGCATTCCGGCACAAGGGACCGGCGCTGGTGGACGTCGTCACCGATCCGAACGCCCTGTCCATCCCGCCGAAGATCAGCGCCGAGATGGTGTCCGGCTTCGCCCTGTCCGCGTCCAAGATCGTGCTGGACGGCGGGGTGGGGCGGATGGTGCAGATGGCCCGGTCCAACCTGCGCAACGTGCCGCGGCCGTGAGGACGCGCACGGACCGGGCGCCCGGGAAAGGGCGTCGGGGCGCGCGGAAAGCGTCGTACTCCGGCCAAGTTCGGGGTGGGCGGGGCGGCCGGCCGTACGCGCGCCGTACGTCCTGCGCGCGGGTGCCGTACGCGCCCCGTACGCCCTGGGTACGTCCGCCGTACGGCCGGCGACGTACCCAGGGCGCCGACGGCGGCGCGTCCGGGGCCCCGGAGGGCCCGGACGCCCCGGCCCCCGCGGGCGTCCGGCAGCGCGGCGGTCCCTCGCGCGCCGGTGGGGCCGTGGCCGAACCCTTGGTCGCCGAAGATCCGGCAGGACTGCCGCGGATCCCGCTGGGCATGGATCCCCGTGAACGTGTTCGAGCTGGAGGGGAACCGACATCGGCACGCGGGCGGGGGAGATGAAGAGTCAGACGCGAGGGAGCGGTCCCGTGACCACAGGGGCCTCCTCGGTGAGGACGGTGGAGGAAGAGGCCGACGGGGCGGCGGCAAGGGCGTCGGGGCCCCAGCTCAGACGCCGGCTGGGCCGGGCGGATCTGCGGGCGGTGCCCGAGGCGCGCCGGGCCCTGCGCGAGCTGCTGCACCGCTGGGGACCCGGGGAGCGGTCGGAGGTCGCCGAACTGCTCACCAGCGAGCTGGTGACCAACGCCCTCGTCCACACGGACGACGACGCGATCCTGACGGCCACGGTCTCACCGAGCGGACTGCGCGTGGAGGTACGGGACTTCGTGGCCCGCGGACCACGTCCGCGGGGCCCGGCCGCCGCCGAGGACACGAACGGCAGGGGGCTGTTCCTGATCGAGTCGCTCGCGGACGACTGGGGCGTGTGCGCGCACGAGGTCGGCAAGTCCGTGTGGTTCGAACTGGGCGCGCAGCAGGCGGCGTGAGGCCGCGGGAGTGAGAAGAGGGGAGGGCGGAGAAGGTCTCCCTTCCCCGCCCTCCCCTCGGCCGCGCGCCCGCCCGGAGCCTCGCGGCCCGCGGGCGCTGTCGGCCTAGGCCCTGTCGTCAAATTCCCGCCTGCCTCGCGACGCCATGCACGCACTCTCGCCGCACCGGGCCCAGACCCGAGTACGTCCAGTACGAGGGTCAGGGCCCGGCACGCCGAGAGCACGCACCTGACGCCGCGAGGCCCGCCCTCCGGGCGGACGACGGGAATGTGACGACAGGACCTAGCCGAACTGCTGCTCCAGATCCTTGAGCTTGCGCTCCAGCGAGTCCAGGCGCGGCAGGGCCTGGGTGTCGTCCTCGGCGGTGAGGTCGACCGTGAGGGCGTCAGTGCCCTTGCGGACGGGCTGGAGCGAGGGACGGGCGCGTACCGGCAGCGGTTCCGCCGGTAGGGCAGGCTCCGCGGTGACCTGCGAGGAGCCGCGCTCCAGGGCCTGTGCCTCGCCCTGCCGGCCGCCGCGCCCGGCGAAGCCGCGGTGGCCCCGGCTGATCGCCTTGAGCTGGGCGCGCTCCACACGGTCGTGCTCGCGCCGCAGACGGCGGTTCGCCTCCTTCTGCCGGGCGTCCTCGCGGACCTCCTCGACGGCCTCGTCCAGGCTGCGCACGTTCTCCAGGAGCATCAGCGACCAGGCGCGGTAGGTCTCCCGGGGGGCCCGCAGCCAGCGCACGATACGGATCTGCGGCAGCGGACGCGGCACCAGGCCCTGCTCGCGCAGCGCGGCCCGGCGGGTCTGCTTCAGGGCGCGGTCGAAGAGGACCGCGGCCGACAGGGACATGCCGGCGAAGAACTGGGGAGCGCCCGCGTGGTCGACACCCCTGGGCGCGTGCACCCAGTTGAACCAGGCCGCTGCGGCGGCGAACATCCACACCAGTATCCGGGAGCCGAGGGCCGCGTCACCGTGGCTGGCCTCGCGCACCGCGAGCACGGAGCAGAACATGGCCGCGCCGTCCAGGCCGAACGGCACCAGGTACTGCCAGCCGTCGTTCAGGCCGAGGTTCTGCTCGCCGAAGCCGACCAGGCCGTGGAAGGAGAGCGCCGCGGCGACCGCGGCACAGCAGAACAGCAGGATGTAGGAGGCGGTGCCGTAGACGGCCTCCTTGCGCCTGCGGCGCTCCTCGCTGCGCTCCCACGAGTCGTCGGTGCTCGTGCTCCCGTTGGACCGCTTGCCGCGCGCGAGCACCGCCACCGCCGCCAGCACGCCCAGGAGCAGTACGGCGCCCGGAAGCAACCAGTTCAGCGATATGTCGGTCAGTCTCATCTGGGGTCCCTTGCATGGGGATAGGGCGTGACGCCCGCCATAGTGGCCCAATCCCAGCGGCCCTCAGAGGGTTTCGGGGCAAGAGGCCGCCAAGGAGGTGCAAGGGGATGCCCGCGGACGGCGTTCTGCTCGAACTGCCGCATGAGGGGCGGGAGTTGAGTTCGAATAAGACTACCCGTACGAGTGGTTCCGCGGAAAGTTCCCGCGACGGGTGAGGGAGTTGTGAACTTCCTGTCGCCGCCGCACCCGTGAGGGCGCCCCATTCGCGGACGATCTTACGGGACGTACGGCGGTCCGCCGGACCGGGGCGGCGGGGTGACGGAAGGTCAGGCGGCGGCCGTGGCGGTCAGTTTGGTGATCCGGTCGGCGTCGCAGGTGCGCGGGCAGGTGGCGCAGGTGTCCTCGGGGCGCACGGTGTAGAACATGCAGCAGCTCGCCCGGTCGCGGGTGGGCAGCGCCTCGCCGTCCGGGCCGGTCAGTTCGCGGAAGGCCGCCGAGCCGACGTAGGGGCGGGTGGCGCCGGGGAGCAGCAGTTCCAGCTCGTGCCGCGCCCGCTCCTGCTCGCCGAGCAGGTGGGCGACGTACCACAGACCCTCGACCACCTCGTCGGTCGCCATGCCCCACAGGGCCCGGCCGCGCCGCCGCATGCGGGGACCGAAGCCGGTGAGGACGGGGTCGAGGTGTTCGGCGACGGCCGCGCGCACCTCGGCGCGCAGGGCCTCCTCGCCGGGCACGACGCGGGCGCCGGGCAGGGCGGCCGCCGGGTCGTCCGGCAGGCAGGCGAAGGAGACGGGACGCACCGTCATGCGGCCGGCGGCGCGGTCGTACCAGACGTGCGTCACGGGCAGGCGCGGCACGCGGCGGTGCAGGAACCAGGGGACGGTGAACAGCAGGCAGGCCGGCCAGGCGTACCGGTGCAGGCCGAAGCTCGCCACGACGTCGGGGCGCGCCCGGGTGCCGTAGTCGCGCAGGACCTGCGCCTCGTCCCAGGCCAGGAACGCCTCCAGGCCGGGGCCGCCCTCGGCGAGTGCGGCGGCCTGTACCCAGGCGCCGCCCGGCGGGACCCCGTCCGCCGGGTGGGACTCCGTCACCGTGAGGCCGGGGAAGACCTCGGTGAGGCGGGCGTAGGCGTCCGCCACGGCCGAAGCGAGCAGGGGCATGCCGAACCGCCGATCCACGTCCGAAGGTGCGTTTTCAGGTAAGCCTTACCTTACTCGACGTCCACGGAATGTGAACCCGTGGCCAGTTGCGCCGTAAGGTGCTTGACGGACGGACAGCAACCCGTCGTAATGACCCCAAGCACCCCCAAGCCCGGAGGAGCACCGTGAAGCAGGGCGCGCAGGACTCCGCCGCGGCCGAGGGGGCCGCCGGGCCCGTGCCGCGGCCCCGGCCGGAGACCGCCGCCCCCCGCCTGCCGCGCGCCGCGGAACCGCGGCGCCAGGAGCCGCGCGCCGCGCAGCCGCTCCCGCCCCGGCCCCCGCAGGTCCGCCCCGGAAGCGGCCCCGGGCCGCGCCCGGACCGCGAGGCCGAGGGTGCCCGGCCGGACCGCCGGGAGCCCGGCCCCGCGACGTCCGCGCGACCGTGCCCGGAGGACGGCCCGGCCGGTCCGCCGGGGCCCGGCGCACCCGCGGCGCTCGCCGGGGACGGCCGGCGGTGGCCCGGGGACCGGGACCCTCGGACCGCCCCCTCGGGACCGGAGACGGACGCGGACGCCGCGGCGCCGGCGGGCCCCGGCCCGCGGACACGGCGGGAGCAGGACATCCCGCCGGACGACGACGCCACCCGCGGCGAGCCCCCGCACGGCGAACGGCCCGAGCCGCATCCCCGCACCCCGGTACGGCGCTCCTCCGTGCGCGGCCAGGTCCTCGACGCCCTGCGCACCGCGCTCGTCACGGGTGAACTGCGGCCGGGCGAGATCTACTCCGCGCCCGCGCTCGGCGAACGGCTCGGGGTCTCCGCGACCCCGGTGCGCGAGGCCATGCAGCAGCTCACGCTGGAGGACGCCGTCGAGGTCGTGCCCAACCGCGGCTTCCGGGTCGTCGAACGCGACGCCCGGGAACTGGCCGAACTGGCCGAGGTGCGGGCCCTGATCGAGGTCCCCGTGCTGCTGCGGCTGGCCCGCACCGTGCCCGCCGAGCGGTGGGCCGCGCTGCGCCCGCTCGCCGAGGCCACCGTCCGGGCCGCGTCCTCCGGCTGCCGGGCCGCCTACGCCGAGGCCGACCGCGCCTTCCACGGCGCGATGCTGGCGCTCTGTGGCAACGAGCAGATGGTGCGGGTCGCCGAGGATCTGCACCGGCGGGCCCAGTGGCCGCTGACGGGCGTCCTCGGCCGTGCCGCGCGCGCGGGTCTGGTGGCCGAGGCGGCGCAGCACGCGGCACTGCTGGACGCGCTGATCGCCCGCGACACGGAAACGGTGGGCGCGCTGCTGGCCGCCCACTTCACCGCCACGGCCTGACGCCCCGCCCCGCCCCTCCGTCCCGCACGCCCCGCATCCGACGCCCGCCCCGCCCGCACGCGGACGCCCCCCGGCTCCTTCGGCGCCTTCACGCCGTGGCCGCCCCCGGCGGTGCCAGCTGGCGGGTGAGCCAGGTGGGGACCCCGCCGAGGAGACGGATCAGGCGGCGGGCCTCCTCGCGGAGGCGGGAGGCCTCCGGTTCCTCCTCGGTGTCGGCCAGGGACACCAGCGCGGGGGCCGTGCCGACGAGGTAGCCCAGTTCCTCGCGGATGCGCAGGGACTCGGCGAAGCCGTGCCGCGCCTCCGCCAACTCGCCCTCGCGCAGGGCGAGTCCGGCCAGATGGCGCCAGGTGAAGGAGAGCAGCAGCGGGTCGGGGCGGGCGGTGGCGCCCGCGTGGGCGCGGCGGTAGGCGGCGCGCGCGGCCTGCGCGGAACGGGTCAGGTTCTCCGCGATCAGTCCGCGCCGGAAGTCCAGCAGGGCCCGCCCGGGCGCCCCCGGCGGGATCAGCGCCGCGGCGCGGCCCAGCGCCGAGCGCGCCTCGTCGGCGCGGTCCCGTACGCCGTGCAGGGTCGCCGAGTAGGCCAAGTACCCGCGTTCACAAGCGGCCGCGCCGCGCTCCTCGTCGGAGTGGGCCAGCGCCTCCGCGGTGCGCAGCGCGTCCTCGGCCTCCTCCCAGCCCGCCTCGGTGTACAGGCAGCGTTCCACCAGCAGGGCGGTGCGCTGCAGCGCGGCGGCGGCGGTGGCCGCCGGCAGCAGTGCCGCCGCGTCGGCCCAGCACGCGCGTGAGCGCAGCCGCCATACCGCGGTCTGGAGTGGATCGTCACCAGCGGTCGTTCCGTTACCAGACATGGCGGTATGCGCCACGTTGCCCTCCCCGAGCACGCCTTCGAGCCTTGAGTGGTGGCCGCATCTCAGCACGGATCCGGCGGCCCGGCCAAGGGGGCGGGTGAAGGATTTCACAAAGTCGTGGGACGGCGGACGGCCCGTCGCCGCGCCGCCTCCGTCCCCGCTGACCTCAGCTCATGCGCAGGGCCAGGAAGAAGTCCAGCTTGTCCTCCAGGCGCGACAGGTCGCGTCCCGTCAACTGCTCGATCCGCCCGACCCGGTAGCGCAGCGTGTTGACGTGCAGGTGGAGGCGGGTCGCGCAGCGCGTCCAGGAGCCGTCGCAGTCGAGGAACGCCTCCAGGGTCGGGATCAGTTCCGCGCGGTGCCGGCGGTCGTACTCGCGCAGCGGGTCCAGCAGCCGCGCGGTGAAGGCGCGGCGCACGTCGTCGGGGACGAAGGGGAGCAGCAGCACGTGCGAGGCCAGCTCCTGGTGGCCGGCGGCGCAGACCCGGCCGGGGCGGGCCGCCGCGACGCGCCGGGCGTGCCGCGCCTCCTCCAGCGCCCCGCGCAGGCCCTCCGCCGAGTGCACGGCCGCGCTGACGCCGAGGGTGAGCCGCCCGTCGCCGTCCAGACCGGCGGCCAGCGGGTCGTGCACGGAGCGCAGCAGCGCGTCGGCGAGGATGCCGCCCTCGGGGCCGTCGTGCTCGGTGGAGACCGCGGGGAGCGGCACCAGGGCGATCGCCTCGTCGCCCCAGTGCGCGACGGCTATCCGGTCCGATGGCTCGGTGCCGGTGCTCTGCGGGTCGGCGAGGATCTCCTCCAGGAGCGACTGGGCGACCGCGCCGCTGCCGGCCGGCCCGGCGTCCCACTCGACGCGGGCCACGACCACCTGCCAGTGCGGGGCCGAGCCGAGGCCGGGTAGCAGCACCGGCGCCGCGACCCGCAGCCGGGCGGCGATCTCGGCGGGCGGCGCGCCGCTCTGCACCAGCTCCAGCACCTCCTGCGCGAGCCGCCTGCGCACCGTGCGCGCCGCGTCCCGCCGGTCCCGCTCGACGGCGATCAGCTGGGTGACCCCCTGGAGCAGGTCGAGCCGTTCCTCCGGCCAGTCGCTCGCGTCCGCCTCGACGGCCAGCAGCCAGTCCGACAGCCCCGTCTCGCGCACGTCGCGCCCGGCCCGCGGGGAGCGGGCGCCGCTGCGGACGGGGAAGAGCGAGTACGTCGTGCCGTCCAGGGTGATCCGGTGCGGGCCGCGCCGGGCGGTCCGGCCCGCCGCCAGGTGCTCGGCGGCCAGCCGCCCGCAGGCCGGGGCGGACAGCACCGGGCCGCCCGCCTTGGGGCCGGCGATCAGCCGCCCGGTGGGGGAGAGCAGCCAGGCGCGCAGGTCGAGGTCGGAGCCGAGCAGGTCCAGGACCACGTCCGGGCCGCCGCCGGCCGGGCCGGAGGTCATCATGCGGCGGTGCCGGTCCACCACGGCGGCCAGGTCACCGGCCCGCTCGCCGGACACCTGCCGCACCACGTGCTCGGTGATCGTCGCGAACGCCACCGACTCGTGCACCGCGAACAGCGGCAGCCGGTGCCGGGCGCAGGCCACCACCAGGTCCTCGGGCACCGCGCCCAGCTCGGCCTCGCCGGCGGCCAGCGCGGCGACCCCCGCCTGCACGAGGATCCGCACGAACGGCTCCGCGTCGGCGGCGTCCCGGCGCCAGGCCAGACCGGTCAGCACCAGCTCGCCCCCGGAGAGGTAGCGGCTCGGATCGCGCAGGTCGGTGGTCATGACCCCGCGGACGGTCCGGTCCAGCTCGTCCTCGCCGCCGAGCAGCTTCAGGCCCAGCGCATCGGTGTCCAGCAGTGCGCGCAGCCGCATGTCTCGTCGCCGCCGTTCTTGTCTCGAAATCTATGATGAATCTTGTGGCGAGGGGCCCGGTCCCGTGGCCGGCCGGCGACTTCGCCGATGGCGGGGCCCTGCCGGGCCGTGACCTCTGTTTCCCGGGGGAAGCGAAGAGGCGGGTGACGACCTTCGTTCATACGAATCTACAAGATGCACGGCGCGGCCAGCCAAACCCTTCATGGTTTCGGTGACTGACCCCGCCGGAGTACTCGGTTGTGTACTGACTCCACTCCACGTGAACAGCACATGAACGAGCCTCGCCCGCCGCACACGGATTGGCTCAATCTGTACGACCCTCCGAGACGAAGAAGAGAGCCGGTCATGGACTTCCTTCGCCCCGCCAGCTGGGAGGAGGCGCTCGCCGCGAAGGCCGAGCACCCCACCGCTGTGCCGATTGCGGGTGGCACCGACGTGATGGTCGAGATCAACTTCGACCACCGCCGGCCCGAGTACCTCCTCGACCTCAACCGCGTCGGCGACCTCTACGAGTGGGAGGTCGGCGAGGACAGCGTGCGGCTGGGCGCCTCGGTGCCGTACTCCAAGATCATGGAACATCTCCGTGCCGAGCTGCCCGGCCTGGCGCTCGCCTCGCACACGGTCGCCTCCCCGCAGATCCGCAACCGCGGCGGCGTCGGCGGCAACCTCGGCACGGCCTCTCCCGCCGGTGACGCCCACCCCGCCCTGCTCGCCGCGGGCGCCGAGGTCGAGGCGGAATCGGTGCGCGGCACCCGCCGCATCCCGATCGACGCGTTCTACACCGGCGTCAAGCGCAACGCGCTCGCCCCGGACGAGCTGATCCGCGCCGTGCACATCAAGAAGGCCGACGGCCCGCAGCAGTACTCGAAGGTCGGCACCCGCAACGCGATGGTCATCGCGGTGTGCGCCTTCGGTCTCGCACTGCACCCCGAGACCCGCACGGTCCGCACCGGCATCGGTTCGGCCGCCCCCACCCCGGTCCGCGCCCGGGCGGCCGAGGAGTTCCTGAACGCGGCCCTCGACGAGGGCGGCTTCTGGGACAACGGCAAGATCATCACCCCGTCGGTCGCCAAGCAGTTCGCCGAGCTGTGCTCCGCCGCCTGCAACCCGATCGACGACGTCCGGGGCACCGCGAGCTACCGCCGCCACGCGGTCGGTGTGATGGCCCGCCGGACGCTGACCTGGACCTGGGAGTCGTACCGCGGCGCCCGCCGCACCACCGAGGGAGCTGCGTGATGCGCGTCAACTTCACCGTCAACGGACGTCCGCAGGAGGCCGACGACGTCTGGGAGGGCGAGTCCCTCCTCTACGTCCTGCGCGAGCGCATGGGCCTGCCCGGCTCGAAGAACGCCTGCGAACAGGGCGAGTGCGGCTCGTGCACGGTGCGCCTGGACGGCGTGCCGGTGTGTTCCTGCCTGGTCGCCGCCGGACAGGCCGAGGGCCGCGAGGTCGTGACCGTCGAGGGCCTGGCCGACTTCGCCAGGCAGCGCGCCGAGGGCGGCTGCGCGAGCGGCGCCTGCGGCTCGGCCGACGGCTCCGCCGCCCACGGCACGACGCTCGACGGCGCCAAGCGCTGGCGGGCCGAGGGCACCGACTCGCAGACCGGCGAGGGCACCGGGCTCTCCCCCGTCCAGCAGGCGTTCATCGACGCCGGCGCCGTCCAGTGCGGCTTCTGCACGCCCGGCCTGCTGGTCGCCGCCGACGAGATGCTGGAACGCAACCCGAACCCGACCGACGCGGACATCCGCGAGGCGCTGTCGGGCAACCTGTGCCGCTGCACGGGCTACGAGAAGATCATGGACGCGGTCCGCCTGGCGGCCGCCCGCCAGTCCGAGGGGGTCTGAGCATGACCACGGCCAACGGTGCTCCCACCAAAATCACCCAGGGCTACCGGACCAAGGGCGGCATCGGCGAGTCCACGCTCCGCCCCGACGGCACCCTCAAGGTCACCGGCGAGTTCGCGTACTCGTCCGACATGTGGCACGAGGACATGCTCTGGGGCCAGATCCTGCGCTCCACCGTCGCGCACGCCGAGATCGTCTCGATCGACACCTCCGAGGCCCTCGCCATGGCCGGCGTGTACGCCGTGATGACCTACGACGACCTGCCCGCCGAGGTGAAGCACTACGGCCTGGAGATCCAGGACACCCCCGTGCTCGCCCACGGCAAGGTGCGCCACCACGGCGAACCGGTCGCCATCGTCGCCGCCGACCACCCGGAGACCGCGCGCCGCGCCGCCGCCAAGATCAAGGTGGACTACAGGGAGCTGCCCGTCATCACCGACGAGGCCTCCGCCACCGCGCCCGGCGCGATCCTCGTCCACGAGCGGCGCGAGGACCACCACGCCGGGCACGTCCCGCACCCCAACATCGTCCACCGCCAGCCGATCGTCCGCGGCAACGCCGACGAGGCCGCGAAGAGGGCCGACTTCATCGTCGAGGGCGACTACTACTTCGGCATGCAGGACCAGGCCTTCCTCGGCCCCGAGTCCGGCCTGGCCGTACCCGAGGAGGACGGCGGCGTCCACCTCTACATCGCCACCCAGTGGCTCCACTCCGACCTGCGCCAGATCGCGCCCGTCCTCGGCCTGCCCGAGGACAAGGTGAGGATGACCCTGGCCGGCGTCGGCGGCGCCTTCGGCGGGCGCGAGGACCTGTCGATGCAGATCCACGCCTGCCTGCTGGCCCTGCGCACCGGCAAGCCCGTCAAGATCGTCTACAACCGGTTCGAGTCCTTCTTCGGGCACGTGCACCGCCACCCGGCCCGGCTCCACTACGAGCACGGCGCCACCAAGGACGGCAAGCTCACCCACATGAAGTGCCGGATCGTCCTGGACGGCGGCGCCTACGCCTCCGCCTCCCCGGCGGTCGTCGGCAACGCCGCCTCGCTGTCGGCGGGACCGTACGTCATCGACGACGTGGACATCGAGGCCATCGCCCTCTACTCCAACAACCCGCCCTGCGGCGCCATGCGCGGCTTCGGCGCGGTGCAGGCGTGCTTCGCCTACGAGGCGCAGATGGACAAGCTCGCCGACAAGGTGGGCATGGACCGGGTGGAGTTCCGCAGGCTCAACGCCATGGAACAGGGCACGATCATGCCGACCGGGCAGCCGGTCGACTCCCCGGCGCCCGTCGCCGAACTGCTGCGCCGCGTCAAGGCGATGCCGCTGCCGCCCGAGCGCCAGTGGGAGTCCAGCGAGGGCTCGGACGTACGGCAGCTGCCCGGCGGCCTGTCCAACACCACGCACGGCGAGGGCGTCGTCCGCGGGGTCGGGTACGCCGTCGGCATCAAGAACGTCGGCTTCTCCGAGGGCTTCGACGACTACTCCACGGCCAAGGTGCGCATGGAGGTCGTCGCCGGTGAGCCGGTCGCCACCGTGCACACGGCGATGGCGGAGGTCGGCCAAGGCGGCGTCACCGTGCACGCGCAGATCGCCCGCACCGAACTGGGCGTCACCCAGGTGACCATCCACCCGGCCGACACCCAGGTCGGTTCGGCGGGTTCGACCTCGGCCTCCCGGCAGACGTACGTCACCGGCGGCGCCGTCAAGAACTCGTGCGAACTCGTGCGTGAGCAGGTCCTGGAGATCGGCCGGCGCAAGTTCGGCTCCTACCACCCCGCGTGGGCCACCGCCGAACTCCTGCTGGAGGGCGGCAAGGTCGTCACCGACGGCGGCGAGGTCCTCGCCGACCTGGTGGACGTCCTGGAGGACGAGGCCGTCGAGGTCGAGGCGGAGTGGCGGCACCGGCCGACCGAGCCCTTCGACCTGCGCACCGGACAGGGCAACGGCCACGTCCAGTACTCCTTCGCCGCGCACCGCGCCGTCGTCGAGGTCGACACCGAACTCGGCCTGGTGAAGGTCGTCGAACTGGCCTGCGCGCAGGACGTCGGCAAGGCGCTCAACCCGCTCTCCGTCATCGGGCAGATCCAGGGCGGCACCACCCAGGGCCTGGGCATCGCCATCATGGAGGAGATCATCGTCGACCCGAAGACGGCGAAGGTCAGGAACCCCTCCTTCACGGACTACCTGCTCCCCACCATCCTCGACACGCCGACCATCCCGGTCGACGTGCTCGAACTCGCCGACGACCACGCCCCCTACGGGCTGCGCGGCATCGGCGAGGCCCCCACCCTGTCGTCCACCCCGGCCGTCCTCGCGGCGATCCGGAACGCGACCGGGCTGGAACTCCCCCGCACGCCGGTCCGGCCGGAGCACCTCACCGGCAAGGCGTAGGCACGTCCCTCCGGGCGGCGCACCGGAACGTCACACCTTCCGCGCCGCCCGGAGCACTCCCCCCATCTCTTCGAGATCCGCTCCGCTCGCGGCCCTTGAAGCACCAGCAACGAGGTTCGTCTCGGGCCGTCCCCCGGGCCGTCCATTCCCAAATCCCGTGCCCAGGAAGGGCTTTCACGGGTGTCCCTATGAACCTTGGGAGTTGGCCCCATGACCCAGCAGTCAGTGGAGCCGAGGACCGCCGCCGAAGACGCGGGCGCGGGCAGCCGCGTCCCGGCGGGACGGTCCTGGCTCGACCGGTACTTCCACATATCCCGGCGGGGATCCACGGTCGCGCGTGAGGTGCGCGGCGGCGTCACGACCTTCATGGCGATGGCGTACATCCTGCTGCTCAACCCCGTCATCCTCTCCGGCAAGGACGTCGCCGGGGACACCCTGGGCCAGAAGGCCCTGATCACCGCGACGGCGCTCGGCGCGGCGTTCACCACCCTGCTCATGGGCTTCGTCGGCAAGGTGCCCCTCGCCCTCGCCGCCGGCCTGTCCGTGTCCGGGGTCATCTCCACCCAGGTCGTGCCGAACATGACGTGGCCGCAGGCCATGGGCATGTGCGTGGCCTACGGCGTCGTGATCATGCTGCTGGTCGTCACCGGCCTGCGTGAGATGATCATGAACGCCATCCCGTTGCCGCTCAAGCACGGCATCACCATGGGCATCGGCCTGTTCATCGCCTTCATCGGCCTCGTCAAGGCCGGGTTCGTCGGCCGCAACCCGTCACCCGGCGGCGGTCCCGTGGTCCTCGGCCCCGGCGGTGAGCTGTCCGGCTGGCCGGTGCTCCTCTTCGCCGCCACCCTGCTGCTGATCTTCGCCCTCCAGGCCCGCAACGTGCCCGGCGCCATCCTCATCGGCATCGTCGGCGGCACCGTCGTCGCGGCGGTCCTGAACGCGGCCGGTGTCATCGACGCCAAGCAGTGGGTGAACGGCGCTCCCGAACTCCACGGCAGCCCCGTGTCGATGCCCGACTTCTCGCTCTTCGGGCACGTCTCCTTCAGCGGCTGGGGGGACGTCGGCGTCATGACGATCACCGTGATCGTCTTCACGCTGGTCCTGGCCGGCTTCTTCGACGCGATGGCCACCATCATCGGCGTCGGCACCGAGGCGAACCTCGCCGACGACAAGGGCCGGATGCCCGGCCTGTCCAAGGCCCTGTTCATCGACGGCGCCGGCGGTGTGATCGGCGGTGTCGCGGGCGGCTCCGGCCAGTCCGTCTTCGTCGAGTCCGCCACCGGCGTGGGGGAGGGGGCCCGCACGGGCTTCTCCTCCGTCATCACCGGCCTGTTCTTCGCCGCCTGCCTCTTCTTCACCCCGATCACCGCGATCGTCCCCTCCGAGGTCGCCTCCGCGGCCCTGGTGGTCATCGGCGCGATGATGATGATGAACGCACGGCACGTCGACTGGGGCGACCGCGCCACCGCGATCCCGGTCTTCCTGACCGTGGTCATCATGCCGTTCACGTACTCCATCACGCCCGGTGTCGCCGCCGGCGTGGTCTCGTACACGATCATCAAGGTCGCCCAGGGCAAGGCCCGGGAGATCGGGGCCTTCATGTGGGCCCTGACGGCCGTCTTCCTCGTGTACTTCGCCCTCAACCCGATCGAGGGCTGGCTCGGCGTCCACTGACCGAGCCGCCCCGCCCCTCACACGACCGCTGTAAGGAGACCGACAGATGCTGGACATCGCCGAGGAACTGAACCGGTGGGTCGAGCAGGGCCGCACCTTCGCCGTCGCCACCGTGGTGGCCGTCGGCGGCAGCGCCCCGCGCCGGCCCGGCGCCGCCCTCGCGGTGGACACCGACGGCACGGCGATCGGCTCGGTCTCCGGCGGCTGTGTGGAGGGCGCGGTCTACGAACTGTGCCGGCAGGCCCTGGAGGACGGCGAGACCGTCCTGGAGCGCTTCGGGTACAGCGACGAGGACGCCTTCGCCGTGGGCCTGACCTGCGGCGGCGTCATCGACATCCTGGTCGCACCGGTACGGGCCGACGGTCCGGCCCGTCCGGTGTTCGCGACCGCGCTGGCCGCCGCCGCCCGTGGGGAGGCGGCGGCGGTCGCGCGGATCGTCACCGGCCCGGCCGAACTCCTCGGCCGGCCCCTGCTGGTGCGCCCGGACGGCTCCCGGGAGGGCGGCTTCGGTGCCCACCCCGAACTGGACCGCAAGGTGGCCGCCGAGGCGGCCGCCTTCCTGGACGCCGGCCGCACCGGCACCCTGGAGATCGGCGAGCAGGGCTCGCGCTGCGGCGCCCCGCTCACCGTCCTCGTCGAGTCGTCCGTGCCGGCGCCCCGCATGATCGTCTTCGGCGCGATCGACTTCGCCTCTGCGCTGGTGCGGATGGGCAAGTTCCTCGGCTACCGGGTGACGGTCTGCGACGCCCGCCCGGTCTTCGCCACCCGGGCCCGCTTCCCGGAGGCCGACGAGATCGTCGTCGAGTGGCCGCACCGGTACCTGGAGAAGACCGAGGTCGACGGCCGCACCGTCCTGTGCGTCCTCACCCACGACGCCAAGTTCGACGTGCCCCTGCTCGAACTCGCGCTGCGGCTGCCGGTGGCGTACGTCGGCGCCATGGGCTCCCGGCGCACCCACCTCGACCGCAACGCACGTCTGCGCGACGTCGGCGTCACCGAACTGGAACTGGCCCGGCTCAGGTCGCCCATCGGCCTCGACCTCGGCGCCCGCACCCCGGAGGAGACGGCCCTGTCCATCGCCGCGGAGATCGTCGCCGGCCGCCGCGGCGGCAGCGGCGTCCCCCTGACCGGCGCGCACACCCCGATCCACCACGACCCGGCGCCGGTGCCCGCCCAGCGGATCGGGTCGGTGGCCTGAACGGTCGGTTCCGCCGGCCGGGGCCGCGCAGGCGCCGGCTGCGTGCCGCGCCGGCCGCCTCGCCGTGGTCCCGGGAGTCGTCCTTCCCGTCCGCCGGGGCGGTGCGTCCCCGCCGGCGTACGGGACGTCGTCCTGCACGGCCTGCGGGGCGGCGCGCCCCCTCGGGCGGCGTACGGTCGTCGGCCTGTTCGGCCTGTTCGGCCTGCGGGGTGGCGTCCCCCCGGCGGGAGCAGGGGACGTACGGGCGCTTCCCGGCACGCCGCCCGGCACGCGACGCGGCGCTCGGCCTCGCCTTCGCCCTCGTCCGGCAGCACCGCCCGCGCCCTCGCCCGGCCGCGCCGGCGCCGGCCGCGTGCCGCTGCCCCCGACGGCCCGTCAGCGCGACGCCGGGCTCTCCTCGGGAGGCCGGTCAGCGCGACGCCGGGCTCTCCTCCGAGGGCCGGTCAGCGTGAGGTCGGGCTCTCCTCCGGCTGCCATGTGGGGTGGAAGCGGAGGATCTCCGCGGTGGCGGCGCCACTGGTGACGAACGGGTCCGCGGCGACGGCGGCCTCCACCGCCGCCTGCGGGCCCTCCGCCAGGACCACCCCGCCCGTACGGGGCTCCAGCGGCCCGGCCAGCCGGACCAGGCCCTGCGCGAACACCCCCTCGGGATGGGTGTAGTGGGCCTCCTTGAGGGAGTCGATGGTCTCCAGCGGTGCCTGGTATCGGAACACGATGACGTACATGACCCCACTCAAGGGCACGCGGGCCCGGGCGCACCAGGACCGGCCGCCGAGGCACCTATAGGCTGGCACCTATGGCTGCGCCGCTGGAGTTCCCCGACCTGGAGCTGCGCCACCTGCGCTACTTCGCCGCCGTCGCCGAGGCGGGCACCGTCACGGAGGCCGCCCGCCGGCTGCGGATCGCCCAGCCCAGCCTGAGCCAGCAGCTGCGGCTGCTCGAACGGCGCGTCGGCGCACCGCTGTTCCGGCGGCTGCCCCGGGGCATGGAACTCACCGAAGCGGGCCGGCTCCTGCTGACCGGCGTCCGCCAGGCGCAGCACGCGCTGGGTTCGGCGGTCGCCGCCGCCCGTGCCGTGCCGGTGACCGCGACGGTCGGCGTGTGCCGCGGCGTACCGCACGACGTGCTGCGCCGTGCCGAACGGATCGTGACGGCCGCCCGCCCGCTGCGCCCGGTCTACGAACAGGTCGACTCCGGGCGCCAGGGCGAGCTGCTGCGCAGCGGAGCGCTGGCCTTCGGCGTCCTGCGCGCACCGGTGGACGACGAGGCCGGCCTGGAGCTGCGGACGGTGGGGGACGAACCCCTGGGCGTCGTGCTCGGCCGCCACCACCCCCTCGCCGTCCGCACGGAACTGACCTGGAGCGACCTGGCCGGCCAGCGGCTGCTCTGGTTCCCCGCACGCAGAGCGCCCGGCTACGCGTCCGCCGTCCTCGCCCGGCTCGCGGAACACGGCTGGCATCCGGCGATCCTCGTCGAGGACACGGGCAGCCACACCCTGTTCCGCCACGCGCTCCTCGCCCACGACGACGTCGTGGCGCTGCGCCCCCGGTCCGGCTCGAGCGCGGACACGGACCTCGTCTGGCGTCCCGTCGGCCCCGAACCACCCCGCGAACGCCTCCTGCTGGCCACCGCCGGACGCACGCCCTGGTCCCGCCTGGTGGAACCGCCGGACGACCCGCCACCGAGCGAGGGCCGCCCGCAGGACTGAGGCCCGCCGAGCCGCTGCCGGTTTCCGGGCCGCAGCACCCCCGGGTACCGCCTCGGGCGAACCGTTGCCGGCTCCCGGGCCGAGGCACCCCGGGTCTCGCCTGGTGGCACCGCCGCGCTGCCCGGCACCGAAGGGGGCCCGCCCGCAGGACCGAGGCCCGCGGCCGCCCGTCGCCGGGCCCGGGCGTCGCCCGCCGCCGCCCGGCGCGTCCCGTCGTCACGGCTGCCGCAGCAGTCTGTCCATCGCGCGGCCGAACACCGCCCGCGCCACGAGGTGCAGGAGCGGGTCGAAGGCGGCGGGCAGGAAGCGCACCCGCAGCTCCTCCCGCCACCGCACGCACGCGCGGCCACCGGGGCCCGGCCGTACCTCGATCTCGGCCCGGCCCAGGACCGTACGGCCCCGTTTCTCCAGCCGGCACAGGCCCGGTCCGCCGTCGGCGGGCGGGCGCCAGACGGTCACCTCCATGGGGTCGGCGAAGCGCAGGGGGCCCGCTTCGGTGCGGGCGACGAAACGCGTGCCCTCGCGGGTGGGCCCGGCGGTGAGGACGGTGACGCGGGTCAGCGGCACCGCGCCGCCGTGCCGGGTCCACCGGGTGAGCCGCCGCCAGGCCTCGTCGACGGGCAGCGGCGGTGTGCGTTCCAGGCGGAAGGTGGCCACGGCACGATCGTAGACAGCGCGGGCCCCGAAACGGCGGCTTCGCCTCCGGCCCGCACCCGCCCGGCCGTATGCTGCGTTCATGGTGACCCTGGAGCGGCTGCGGCCCGACCACGCCGAGGCGGTGCTGGCCTTCGAGCGGGAGAACCGGAGTTACTTCGCCCGCTCCATCCCGGACCGCGGGGACGCGTACTTCACGCACTTCGCGGACCGCCACCGCGCGCTGCTCGCCGAACAGGACGCCGGTGTCTGCCACTTCCACCTGGTCCTCGGTGAACAGGGCACGCTGCTGGGCCGGGTGAACCTCGTCGACGTCGCCGACGGGTCGGCCGAGCTGGGCTACCGGATCGGGGAGCGCGCCGCCGGCCGGGGTGTCGCGACGGCCGCCGTGCGGGAGGTGTGCCGGCTGGCCGCCGGGACGTACGGACTGCGGGTGCTCACCGCGCGGACCACCCTCGACAACCAGGCGTCCAGGACCGTGCTCGCCCGCAACGGGTTCACCGAGGAGGGCGCGCTGACGATCAGCGGCCGGCCGGCCCTGGGCTTCCGGCGCCCGCTCACGCCCTCGGACTGACAGCGGCGCGGCCCGCCTCGCGCACAGCGGGCCGCGTCCGGCGGTTCCTCCCGGAGGTCAGGGGCGGTACACCTTGCCCGGGACCGGCTTGCCGGGCGCCAGCAGCTGAGGCACGGTGACGAACACGTACCCCCGCTCCTTCAGCGCGTCGATGATGCCGGGCACGGCGGGCACCGTGCCGGCGTAGATGTCGTGCAGCAGGATGATCCCGTCGCGGGAGGCCTGGTCCAGGACGCGCTTCTCGATCAGGTCGGAGTCGGTCGTGGTGTAGTCCTTCGCCGTCACGCTCCACAGCACCTCCGACATGCCCATCTCCCCGGAGATCTTCTGGACGGTGTCGTTGGTCCGGCCCTGCGGCGGGCGCATCAGCGTGGGCCTGCGGCCCGTCAGCCGCTCTATCGCCTCGTTGGGGCGCCGCAGTTCCTCGCGTATCTGGGCCTCGGATATCTCGGTGAGGATCTTGTGGTCCCAGGTGTGGCTGGCCACCTCGTGGCCCTCGGCCGCCATCCGCTTGACCAGCTCGGGGTACTTGTCGATGTGCCGCGCCCCGAGCAGGAAGAAGGTCGCGGGAACCTTCTTCTCCTTCAGGATGTCCAGCAGGCGCGCGGAGTTCTCGCTCGGCCCGGCGTCGAAGGTCAGTGCGATGCACTTGGCCTGGCGGCAGTCGACCGAACCGAACCGGCCCGGGGCGCCCGCCGCGGCCTGGGTCCGGGCGGTGCTCGGGCTGGTCGCGTCGACCTTGGTGCAGCCGCTCAGGCCCAGTGCCAGGCCGGCCGCGGCCGCCAGTGCGGTGATCGCGCGGAATCCCGTTCCGGTTCTCCCCGTTCTCCCGTTTTTCCTGGTCTTCTTGGTCAAGGAAGGCATGCGCGGGACTTTACAGAGGGCGTATGTACGCGGTGTATAGCGGGGTCGAATACACGGCCGTCGCACACGTGGTCGAGATGTTCGGCCACCGGAACGGGGTGATGTGTGCCGTTCCGTCACCGGGTTACTCAAGCCGACACCTGAGTGAACGCGGGGAGGGCGAGAGGGAGGAGAGTCCCGTGAGCGGACGCGACTGGCGCCGGGCCCTGGTGACCGGCGGTGCCGGCTTCGTCGGATCCCACCTGTGCGCACGGCTGCTCGACGCCGGCACCGGCGTCGTCTGCCTGGACGACCTGTCCACCGGCAGCCACGCCAACGTGGCCGAACTGGAGCGACGGCGCGGCTTCCGCTTCGTTCGCGCCGACGCCACGGACCCCGACGCCGTACGCGGCCTGCCCGGCCGCTTCGACCTGGTCCTGCACTTCGCCTGTCCCGCCTCGCCCGCCGACTACCTGCGGCTGCCCCTGCAGACCCTCGACGTCGGCAGCACCGGCACCCGCAACGCCCTCGAACGCGCCCGTGCCGACGGCGCCCGCTTCCTGCTCGCCTCCACCTCCGAGGTCTACGGCGACCCCCTCGAACACCCGCAGCGCGAGACCTACTGGGGCAATGTCAACCCGGTCGGCCCGCGCAGCGTCTACGACGAGTCCAAGCGCTTCGCCGAGGCCCTGGTCACCGCGCACCGCGGCGTCCACTCCACCGACACCGCCATCGTGCGCATCTTCAACACCTACGGCCCCCGGATGCGCACCGGCGACGGCCGGGCCGTGCCCACCTTCATCGCGCAGGCCCTGGACGGCGCGCCCCTGACAGTCGCGGGCGACGGCAGCCAGACCCGGTCCCTGTGCTACGTCGACGACACCGTCGACGGCATCCTCGCCCTGGCCGCCTCGGACGAGCCGGGGCCGGTCAACATCGGCGGCGGCGACGAGATCACCGTGCTGGAGCTGGCCCGCCGGATCGTGGAACTGACGGGTTCCGCCTCCCGCATCCGCTTCGTCGACCGCCCCGTCGACGACCCCGGCCGCCGCCGCCCCGACACCCGCCTGGCCCAAGAGCGCCTGGGCTGGCAGCCGCGCGTGCCCTGGGGTCAGGGGCTGGAACGGACCATCGGCTGGTTCACGCGGGCCGCGGCGGCCTGACAACGTCCGCCGCCAGGGCGCGGCCCCGGGTCAGGCGGTCGCGGCCCAGAGGCGATCGTGGCCCCGAGGCGGCCGTGACGGAAAAGGCCGTCCGAACCCGGACTTTCCTCCGGGCCGGACCCGAGTTGCCACCCGAGTTGCCCCCGGGATCTGAACCCTGCCGCACCGGCGCGGCCAGCAACGTTCACGCACCGTGAACACCCACTCCTGCCCCTGTGACCACTGCGCCCTCACGCGGGCCAGTTGGCTTCATGTGTTTGAGACAGCTGTGGCGCGGCACCCAGAAGCCCGGAATGTCCCACATCCCCGAATCGCACCGAACCTCCCCCGACCCCAGGTCCCCGCCGGAAGGCCCCCGCCGCAACGGGACGGAGCCCACCCCATGCGCATCCTTGGCATCAACGCCCTGTTCCACGACCCCGCCGCCGCCCTCGTCGTCGACGGCCGCACGGTCGCGGCCGGCGAGGAGGAGCGCTTCAGCCGCCGCAAGCACGGCAAGCGTCCGGTGCCGTTCTCCGCGTGGGAACTGCCGGAACTCTCCGCCCGCTGGTGCCTCGACCACGCAGGGCTGCGCCCCGGCGAGCTGGACGCCGTCACCTACTCCTTCGACCCCGCCCTCGCCCGGCCCGCCGCCGACCTCGGCCTGTCCGACCCGTGGGACCCGCTGCGCCTGGAGTACGCGCGCCGCGCCCCCGAGTTCCTCGCCGAGGCGCTGCCCGGCCTGGACCCGGCCAAGGTCGTGTTCGTGCCGCACCACATCGCGCACGCCGCCTCCGCCGGACCCGCCTCCCCGCACCCCGACAGCGCCGTCCTGGTCCTGGACGGCCGCGGCGAGGCCGCCTCCCACCTGGCGGGCCGCTTCCACGACGGCAAGCTCGACACCCTCGCCGCGCAGGCCCTGCCCCACTCCCTCGGCCTCCTCTACGAGGAGCTGACCGCCCACCTCGGGTTCCTGCGCAGCAGCGACGAGTACAAGGTCATGGCGCTCGCCTCCTACGGCAAACCGCGCTTCCTGCCCCAGCTGCGCCAGTACGTCCACGCCACCGGCGACGGCGGCTTCCGCGCCCACGGCGTCGACTGGGGCGCCCTCGCCCCGCCGCGCGCGAAGGACGAGGCCTGGACCCAGGACCACGCCGACCTCGCGGCCAGCTGCCAGGCCGTCCTGGAGGAGGTCCTGCTCGAACTCGTGCACTGGCTGCACCGCGAGGCGGGCGGCGACGCGCTCGCCCTGGCCGGCGGCGTCGCCCTCAACTGCGTCGCCAACTCCAAGATCGCCGCGCGCGGCCCGTACCGGCACGTGTGGGTGCAGCCCGCCGCCGGTGACGCCGGCACCGCGCTCGGCGGCGCCCTGTACCTGGCCGCGAGCGAGGGCGGCGCCCCCGCGCCGATGCCCGGCGCCGACCTGGGCCGGGGCTGGAGCGACGAGGAGCTGCGGGTCTGGCTGGAGGAGGCGGGCGTCCCCTACGAGCGGCCCGAGGACATCGCCGAGGAGGTCGCGCAGGAGCTGGCCCGCGACGGCGTCGTCGCCTGGTTCCAGGGCCGCAGCGAGTACGGGCCGCGCGCCCTCGGCCACCGCTCCCTGCTCGCCCACCCCGGCCGCGCCGAGAACCTCGAACGGCTCAACCGGGTCAAGGGCCGCGAGGAGTTCCGGCCGGTCGCCCCCATGGTGCTCGCCGAACGCGCCCACGAACTGTTCGAGGGGCCGCTGCCCAGCCCGTACATGCTCTTCGTGCACGACGTCCACCGCGACTGGCGCGACCGCATCCCCGCCGTGGTGCACGTCGACGGCACCGCCCGCATCCAGACCGTCGACGAGCGGCAGGAACCGCTGGTCGCCCGGATGCTGCGCGGCTTCGAACGCCGCACCGGGCTGCCCGTCGTCGTCAACACCAGCCTCAACACCGCCGGCCGGCCCATGGTCGACGACCCGCGCGACGCGCTGGAGTGCTTCGGTTCCGCACCCGTCGACCTGCTGGCCATCGGCCCGTACGCGGTGCGCAGGACGAGGGCGTACGCATGAACGCCGCCGCCGCCCGCCCCGCCTACGCCGTCGTCGTCCCCACGCTCGCCCGGGACACCCTGGCGGACTGCCTGGCCGCGCTCGCCGCCGCGCACGGGCCGCGGCCCGAGGAGATCGTCCTCGTCGACGACCGGCCCGAGCCCGAACCCGCGGCGCTGGAGCACGCGCTGGCCGTGCTGGGCGACCTGCGGGCCCGCACCACCGTGCTCACCAGCGGGGGCCGCGGCCCGGCCGCCGCCCGCAACACCGGCCTGCGCGCGGTCACCGCCCCCTGGGTCGCCTTCCTCGACGACGACGTCCAGGTCGGCCCGCACTGGTGCGACCAGCTGGCCGAGGACCTCGCCGAGGCGAGCCCCGACACCGCGGCCGTCCAGGGCGTCATCGCCGTACCCCTGCCCGGTGAACGGCGTCCCACCGACTGGGAGCGCGGCACCGCCGGACTGGCACGGGCCCGCTGGATCACCGCCGACATGGCCTACCGCACCGACGCCCTCAAGCAGGTCGCCGGTTTCGACGAACGCTTCCGGCGCGCCTTCCGCGAGGACGCCGACCTCGCGCTGCGCGTCCTCGACGCCGGATGGCGCATCCGCCAGGGCCGCCGCACCACCCGCCACCCCGTGCGCCCCGCCGACCGCTGGGTGTCGCTGCGCGCCCAGCGCGGCAACGCCGACGACGCGCTGATGCTGCGCCTGCACGGGCCCGACTGGTGGCACAAGGCGGTCGCCCCGCGCGGACGCATCCGCACCCACCTCGCCGTCACCGCCGCGGGCGCCGCCGCCTGCGTCCTCGCCGCGGCCGGCCGGCCCCGGCTCGCCGCGCTGGCCGCGCTCGGCTGGGCGGCGGGCACCGCCGAGTTCGCCCGGGCGCGGATCGTCCCCGGGCCGCGCACCCGGGACGAGGTGACCACCATGGCCGTCACCAGCGTCCTCATCCCGCCCGCCGCCACCTGGCACTGGCTCAGCGGACGGTGGCGCCACCGGGCGGCGCCCGCCTGGCCGGAGGTGGCCCCGTGAAGCCGCTCCGGGCCGTGCTCTTCGACCGCGACGGCACCCTCGTCGAGGACGTCCCCTACAACGGCGACCCCGCCCGGGTCCGCCCGGTCGAGGGCGCCCGCGAGGCGGTGCGGCTGCTGCGGCAGCACGGCATCGCCACCGGTGTCGTCACCAACCAGTCGGGCGTGGCCCGCGGCCTGATCACCGCCGCCGACGTCCGCCGCGTCCACGACCGCGTCGACGAACTCCTCGGCCCGTTCGACGTGTGGGCCGTCTGCCCGCACGGCCCCGGCGACGGCTGCCGCTGCCGCAAGCCGGAACCCGGCCTGATCCTCCGGGCGGCCGGACAGCTGTGCGCCGAGCCCGCCGCGATCGTGGTCATCGGCGACATCGGCAGCGACGTGGAGGCCGCCCGCCGCGCGGGCGCCCGCGCCATCCTCGTCCCCACCCCGGTCACCCGCCCCGAGGAGATTGCCGCCGCCGGAAACGTGGCCCCCGGCCTCCTGACAGCCGTCCGCTCCCTCCTGGCCCAGGCCCCGGCCGGCCCGTTCCCGCCGGCGGGAGCCCCGGCCGGCGAGGGCCCCGCCGCCCCCGCCGGCGCGGACCCGGGGCGGTGGCCGCGATGAAGGCGATCGTCACCCGCCTCGACAGCTTCGGCGACGTGCTGCTCGCCGGGCCCGCCGTGCGGGCCGTCGCCGCCCGGGCCGAGCGGGTCACCCTGCTGTGCGGGCCGCGCGGCGAACCCGCCGCGCGGCTGCTGCCCGGGGTCGACGAGATCCTCGTGTGGGACGCGCCCTGGGCCGGCTTCGAGCCGCCGCCCGTCGACCGCGCCGAGATCGAGAAGCTGCTCGACGCCATCGACGCCGACACCGCGCTCGTCCTCACCTCCTTCCACCAGTCCCCGCTGCCCACCGCGCTGCTGCTGCGGCTGGCCGGCGTACGGCACATCGCCGCCGACAGCGTGGACTACCCGGGCTCCCTGCTCGACGTACGCCACCGCCGCCGCCCGCACGCCCACGAGGCCGAGGCCGCCCTCGACCTCGCCGGGGCCGCGGGGTTCCCGCCCCCCGACGACGGACGGCTGCGCGTCCTGCCCCCGCCCGCGACGGCCCACCTCACCGGCGGCGGGCCGTACGTCGTCCTGCACCCGGGGGCGAGCGTCCCCGCCCGCGCCTGGAGCCCCGAGCGCTGCGCGCAGGCCGTACGGGAACTCACGGCCGCCGGCCACCGCGTGGTCGTCACCGGGGGCGGGGGAGAGAAGGACCTGACCGCGCACGTGGCCGGCCGCCACGGCCTCGACCTCGGCGGCCGCACCGGGGCCGCCGAACTCTCCGGCGTCCTGGCCCGGGCCCGCGCGGTCGTCACCGGCAACACGGGCCCCGCCCACCTCGCCGCCGCCGTCGGCACCCCCGTCGTCTCCCTGTTCGCCCCGGTGGTGCCCGCCGGACGCTGGCGGCCCTACGGCGTCCCGTACGTCCTGCTCGGCGACCAGGACGCCCCGTGCGCCGGCAGCCGCGCCCGCACCTGTCCGGTGCCCGGCCACCCCTGCCTGGAGTCGGTGACCGCCACCGACGTGCTCGCCGCCGTGGAGAAGGTGATGAAGCCGTGAGGATCCTCATCTGGCACGTGCACGGCTCCTGGACCACCGCGTTCGTCCAGGGCCCGCACACCTACGTCGTCCCCGTCACCCCCGACCGCGGCCCCGACGGTCTCGGCCGCGCCCGCACCTTCGACTGGCCCGACTCCGTCGTCGAACTCGCGCCCGAGCGGCTGCGGGACGCCGGCATCGACCTCGTGGTCCTCCAGCGCCCCCACGAGTACGACCTCGTACGGCGCTGGCTCGGCCGCACCCCGCCGATGGTCTACCTGGAGCACAACGCCCCCGACGGCGACGTGCCCGACACCCGGCATCCCGTCGCCGACCTGCCCGCCGGCATCCCGCTCGTCCACGTCACCCACTTCAACCGGCTGATGTGGGACGCGGGCCGCGCCGAGACCGCCGTCGTCGAACACGGCATCGTCGACCCCGGCCCGCTGTGGACCGGCGAGGTCCCGCACGCCGCCGTCGTCGTCAACGAACCCGTCCGGCGCGGCCGCACCACCGGCACCGACCTGCTGCCCGCCTTCGCGCACGCCGCCCCGCTGGACGTCTTCGGCATGCGGACCGACGCCCTCGCCGCCCACCTCGGCCTGCCGCCCGGCCGGTGCCGCACCCACGAACTCGTCCAGCGCGAACTGCACCGGGAGATGGCCCGGCGCCGCCTCTACCTCCACCCGGTGCGCTGGACCTCCCTCGGGCTGTCCCTGCTGGAGGCGATGCACCTGGGCATGCCCGTGGTCGCCCTCGCCACCACCGAGGTCACCGAGGCGGTGCCGCCCGGCGCCGGGGTGGTCTCCAACCGGATCGACGTACTCACCGACGCCGTACGGGACTTCGTCGCCGACCCGTCGCACGCCCGCGCGGCCGGCGAGGCGGCGCGCTCCGCCGCGCTCGCCCGCTACGGACTGACCCGCTTCCTGGACGACTGGGAGCGGCTGCTGAAGGAGGTCACCCGATGAGGATCGCCATGGTGTCCGAGCACGCGAGCCCGCTCGCCGCGCTCGGCGGGGTCGACGCCGGTGGCCAGAACGTGTACGTCGCCCGCCTCACCGAGGAACTGGCGCGCCGCGGACACGACGTCACCGTCCACACCCGGCGCGACGACCCGGACCTGCCCGACCGGGTGCCGCTGCCCGGCGGCGCCGTCGTCGAGCACGTACCGGCCGGGCCGCCCGAAGTCATCCCCAAGGACGCCCTCTTCGCGCACATGCCGTCCTTCGGTGCCCATCTGGCGCGCGTCTGGCGCCACGAGCGGCCCGACGTGGTGCACGCGCACTTCTGGATGTCCGGCATGGCCTCCCTGCTCGGCGCGGGCCCGCACGGCGTCCCCGTCATCCAGACCTTCCACGCCCTGGGCACCGTCAAGCGCCGCCACCAGGGCCGCGAGGACACCAGCCCGCTCGAACGCATCGGCATCGAACGGCAGATCGGCCGCACCTGCGACCGGGTGCTGGCCACCTGCTCCGACGAGGTCCACGAACTCGCCGCCATGGGCATCTCCCCGAACCGCGTCTCCGTCGTCCCCTGCGGCGTCGACTCCGCCCACTTCCACCCCGCCGCGGACCCCGCCACCGCGCCCGCCCCGGCCCGCACCCACCGGCACCGGCTGCTCTCCTGCGGCCGGCTGGTCCGCCGCAAGGGCTACGACCAGGCGATCCGCGCCCTCACCCGGATCCCCGACACCGAACTCCTGCTCGCCGGCGGCCCGCCGCCCGCCCTGCTGCACACCGACCCCGAGGCCCGGCGGCTCCTCGACCTGGCCGCCCGCGAAGGCGTCGGCGACCGGGTCCGGCTGCTCGGCGCCGTCGACCCGGCCCGGATGCCCGCGCTGATGCGCAGCGCCGACCTGGTGCTGTGCACCCCGGCGTACGAACCGTTCGGGATCGTCCCGCTGGAGGCGATGGCGTGCGCCGTGCCCGTCGTCGCCACCGACGTGGGCGGCCACCGCGACTCCGTCGCCGACGAACGCACCGGCCGGCTCGTCCCCCAGGGCGACACCGCGGCGGTCGCCGCCGCCGTACGCGACCTGCTCGGCAGTGAGCGCACCCGCCGCCGCTACGGCAGCGCCGGCCGCGAACGCGTGCTCAGCCGCTTCACCTGGCGGCGCGTGGCCGACGGCGCCGAACAGGTCTACCGGCGGGTCACCGCCGACCACGAGGTCAAGACGGAGGTCGCGTGATGAACGTCGAGACGGAGACCGTGTGATGGACACGGTCTTCCCCGCACCGGCTTCCCGTACCCGGAGGTGACCCCATGAGTGTCGGAACACCGTCCGTCCTCGGACACTGCGACGAACTCCTCGTCGCCCTCGGACAGTTCCGCGGCTGTGCGCACATCACCCAGCGCTGGGGCGAACGGCTCGCCGCCGTCCTCGGCGGCGGGGGACGGCTGCTCGCCGCGGGCAACGGCGGCAGCGCCGCCCAGGCCCAGCACCTGACCGCCGAACTCGTCGGCCGCTACCGCGACGACCGCCCGCCGTACTCGGCGATCGCCCTGCACGCCGACACCTCCAGCACCACCGCCATCGCCAACGACTACGGCGTCGACGAGGTGTTCGCCCGCCAGGTGCGCGCCCACGGCCGGCCCGGCGACGTCCTCGTGCTGCTCTCCACCAGCGGCGCCAGCGCCAACCTGCTCTCGGCCGCCGCCGCGGGCCGCGCCGCGGGCCTGCGGGTGTGGGCGCTCACCGGTCCGGCGCCCAACCCGCTGAGCGCGGGCAGCGACGAGGCGCTGTGCGCGGCCGGTGCCTCCACGGCCACCGTGCAGGAACTGCACCTGGTCGCCGTGCACATGATCTGCGCCGCGTTCGACGCGGCCCTCGAACGGGACGCCCCCGAACGGGGCGGGAGGTGACATGACGGGCAAGGCACCCCTGGTCGTGGTCGGTGACGCTCTGCTCGACCGCGACCTCACCGGACACGCCGACCGGCTCGCACCCGACGCGCCGGTACCCGTCGTCGCGGACTGCGCGGAACGGGTACGGCCGGGCGGCGCCGCCCTCACCGCGTACCTCGCCGCCCGCGACGGCCGTGACGTCACCCTCGTCGCCGGCCTGGACGACGGACCGGCCGGGCGGGAACTGCGCCGCCTCCTGGAACCGTGGCTGACCCTCGTCCCGCTCCCCATGACCGGCGAGGTGCCCGAGAAGACCCGCGTCCTCGCCCAGGGCCGCCCGGTGGTCCGCCTCGACCACGGCAGCGGCCGCACCCTGGAGGCCACCGAGGAGGCCCGCGCGGTGCTCGCCGCCGCGTCCGCCGTCCTCGTCTCCGACTACGGCCGGGGCGCCGCCGACGCCCTGCGGCCCGAACTGCTCAGGCGGCCCCCGGTCGTCTGGGACCCGCACCCGCGCGGCGGTCCGCCGGTCCCGGGCACCCGTCTGGCCACCCCGGCCCGCTCGGAGGCCCGCACCTTCGCGGGAGCCCTGCGCGAGGCGGCCGGGGAGACGGGAGGACCGCAGGCCGGCGGCGGCCCCGGCGTCGGCGAACTGCGCACCGTCGCCCACGAGGCGTCCGCGCTGGTACGGCACTGGCGGGTCGCCGCCGTCGCGGTCACCCTCGGCGCCCGCGGCGCCCTGTTGTCGTACGGCGAACACCCGCTCCTGGTGCCGGTCACCGCCGCCCATCACGGCGACGCGTGCGGCGCGGGGGACCGGTTCGCCGCCACGGCGGCCGGACTGCTCGCGGACGGCGCGCTCGTCGGGGAGGCCGTGGAGGGCGCCGTCACCGCGGCGAGCGCCTTCGTCGGCGCCGGCGGGGCCGGCGGCCTGCCCGGCACCGCGCACCCCGCGGGCGCCGTGCCATCGGGCGACGACCCCGCCGGCCTGATCGCCCGGGTCCGCGCCACCGGCGGCACCGTCGTCGCCGCGGGCGGCTGCTTCGACCTGCTGCACGCCGGGCACGTCGGGCTGCTCCAGGCCGCCCGGCGGATCGGCGACTGCCTCGTCGTCTGCGTCAACTCCGACGCCTCCGTACGCCGCCGCAAGGGCGACGGCCGGCCCGTCAACCCGCTCGCCGACCGGCTGCGCGTCCTGCGCGCCCTGGCCTGCGTCGACGCCGTGGCCGTGTTCGACGAGAACACCCCCGAACGGCTCCTCGCCGAACTCCGCCCCGACGTCTGGGTCAAGGGCGGCGACTACGCCGGCGCCGACCTCCCCGAGGCGGCCCTCCTCCAGGAGTGGGGCGGCCAGGCCGTCCTGCTGCCCTACCTCGACGGCCGCTCCTCGACAGCCCTGATGGCCAGGGCGGCGGAGGGAGCCCGGTGACCGGCCCCGGCGGCCCCGGGGGAGGGGACACCCCCCGCCTCCTGGTCCTGCGTGCCCTCGGGCTCGGTGATCTGCTTGCCGGGGTGCCCGCCCTGCGCGCGCTGCGGCGGGCATTCCCGGCGCACGAGACCGTGCTCGCCGCGCCGGAGGAGCTGCGGCCCCTCGTCGAGGCGACGGGCGCCGTCGACCGGCTGCTGCCGGCCGCCGCGCCCGGGCGGGCCGTACCGGA
Source organism: Streptomyces sp. Xyl84 (assembly GCF_059731885.1). Classification (NCBI taxonomy): domain Bacteria; kingdom Bacillati; phylum Actinomycetota; class Actinomycetes; order Kitasatosporales; family Streptomycetaceae; genus Streptomyces; species Streptomyces sp. Xyl84. The sequence continues at coordinate 1,465,352 of NZ_AP029182.1, read as the reverse complement.
CACCCTCGCCTGGACCGGACCGCCCCCGGACGTCGCCGCCGACCTGCACGGCAACGGGCCGCCCAGCCACCGGCTGCTCGCCGCCCTGGGCCCCCGGCGCCTGTTCGCGTTCGCGCACCCCGGGACCCCGGACGTCGAGGGGCCGCCCTGGTACGCCGGCGAGCACGAGCGGGACCGCTGGTGCCGGCTGCTGCGCTGGTACGGCGTGCCGGCCGACCCCGCCGACCTGCGGCTGCCCCGCCCCGCCGGCCCCGGCCCGGCCCCCGGCGCGGTCGTCGTGCACCCCGGCGCCGGATCCCCCGCACGGCGGTGGCCCGTCGACCGGTTCGCCCGCGTCGCGCGAGCGCTGCGCGCCCGCGGCCACCGGGTCGTCGTCACCGGCGGACCGGACGAGGGCGACCTCGTCGCCACGCTCGCCAAACGCGCCGGGCTGCCCGACACGGACGTGTTCGGCGGCGGCCTGCCCCTCGGCCGGTTCTCCGCGCTGGTCGCGGGCGCCCGCGCCGTCCTCAGCGGCGACACCGGCATCGCCCACCTCGCCGTGGCCCACGCCACCCCCTCGGTGACCCTGTGCGGCCCGGTCCCGCCCAGCCGCTGGGGGCCGCCCCCCGACGACCCCCGCCACCGCGCCCTGTGGCACGGCCCGGAGGGCGACCCGCACGGCCGCCGCCCCGACCCGGCGCTGCTGAGGATCACCACCCAAGAGGCACTGGACGCCCTCGACGCGCTCCCCGAGCCGTCGCACTGACGAAGGACGGCCGGCACCATGGCACACGCACACGCATCCGAGCACGGGCCCGTCGGGGTGGTCATCGCCACCCGCAACCGCTCCGCGCGCCTCGCCGTGACCCTCCGGCACCTGCTGGCCCTGCCCGAGCACCCCGATATCGTCGTCGCCGACAACGCCTCCACCGACGGCACCCGGGCCCTGCTCGCCCGCGAGTTCCCGCAGGTACGGGTCCTGGCGCTGCCCTCCAACCGGGGCGCCCCGGCCCGCACCCACGGCGTCCGCGCCCTGCGCACCCCCTACGTGGCCTTCAGCGACGACGACTCCTGGTGGGAGCCGGGCGCGCTGGCCGAGGCGGCACGGCTCCTCGACCGCCACCCCCGGCTCGGCCTGCTCGCCGCCCGCACCCTGGTCGGCCCCGAGGAGGAACCCGACCCGCTCGACAAGGTGCTCGCCGACTCCCCGCTGGGCCCGGCCACCGACCTGCCCGGCACCCAGGTCCTCGGCTTCCTCGCGTGCGCCGCCGTCACCCGCCGCACCGCCTACCTCGACGCCGGCGGCTTCCACCCGCTGCTGTTCTTCGGCGCCGAGGAGACCCTGCTCGCCTACGACCTCGCCGCCCGCGGCTGGGGCGTCACCCACTGCCCCGAGGTGGTCGCTCACCACCACCCGGACCCCGCCCCGCGAACCGACCGCCCCGCCGTCGTGCGCCGCAACGAACTCCTCACCGCCTGGCTGCGCCGCCCGCTCCCGTACGCCCTCGCCCGCACCCGCGCGCTGGCCGCCGACGCCCGCCACGACCCCCACGCCCGGCGCGCCCTGCGCGAGGCCCTGGCCCGGCTGCCCGGCGCCGTTCGCGCCCGTCGCCCCCTGCCGCCGTACGTCGAGCGCGCCGCCCGGCTGCTGGACGCGGAACCGGTCCCCCGGCCGTCCCGCCCGGACCAGGGAGACACCCCGTGACCGATCCCCGCACCACCGTCGTGGTCATCACCCACAACCGCCGCCCCGAACTGCTGCGCACCCTCGACCGGCTCGCCGAACTCCCCGAACGCCCCGAGGTGATCGTCACCGACAACGGCTCCACCGACGGCACCTCCGCCGCCGTGGCCCGCCACCACCCGCAGGTACGGCTGCTGAGCCCCGGCCGCAACCTCGGCGCCGTCGGCCGCAACCTGGCCGTGCGCCGGGTCCGCACCCCCTACGTGGCCTTCTGCGACGACGACTCCTGGTGGGCGCCGGGCGCGCTCGCCGGCGCCGCCGACCTGCTCGACCGGCACGCGGCACTCGGCTCGGTCACCGCCCGCATCGTCGTCGAACCGGACGGCACCGAGGACCCGATCGTCGAGGAACTGCGCAACTCGCCCCTCCCCGGCCCCCGCTGGCTGCCCGGCCCGGCGCTCGGCTCCTTCCTCGCCGCGGCGACCGTGCTGCGCACCGACGCGTTCCGCCGCGCGGGCGGCTTCCACCCCCGGCTGTGGCTCGGCGGCGAGGAGGAACTGCTCGCCGCCGACCTCGCGGCGGACGGCTGGTGGCTGACCTACGCCGAGGAGCTGACGATCCATCACCACCCGTCGGCGGTAAGGGACTCCACGCGCCGCCGCCGGGACGGCATCCGCAACACCCTGTGGTTCACCTGGCTGCGCAGGCCGCTGGGGCCCGCCCTGCGCCGCACCCTGTACCTGGCCCGCACGGTGCCGCGCGACACCACGTCCCTGCACGCCTTCGCCGAGGCGGCCGGCGCCCTGCCCTGGATCGTGCGCGAGCGGCGGGTGCTCCCGCCCGAGGTGGAGGCACGGCTGCGGCTCCTGGAGGCCGGCCAGCGCCGCTCGAAGGCCCGCCGTTACACGGGGTGATGCGCACGGCGAACACCCGCCTACGCGCGGGAGACGGACGCGCCCGCCCGTCGAGGCGAGGGCCGCACGCACCCGGCCCTCGCCCGCCGCGCGTGGGGCCGCACGCCCCCGCAGCCCGCGCGTACGAGCCCGCAGCCGGGGCGTACGCACTCGCAGCCACACGCGTACGCCCGAAGAAGCCCGCACGTAGATGCCGGCAGCCCGCGCGTAGGTGCTCACAACCGCGCACGAGCGGCCGTGCGCGCCCGCCGCTACGCGCACCCGCAGCCACGCGCTTACATCCGAAGCCCGCAGGTAGATGCCGGCAATCCACGCGTAGGTCGCGTAGGTGCTCATTAGCCCGCGCACGAGCGGCCGTGCGTACCCGCAGTCACGCGCGTGCGCGCGTCGCGTGTGCCCGGCCCCGCCCGCGCGCACCGCCGCTCCCCGCGCACCGGTGCGCATGCGCGACAATGGGTGCCATGACCGCGGCATCCGACCCCCGAGCACTCGGGGCGTTCCTGAAGGCCCGACGGGCCGAACTGGCCCCGGACGACTTCGGACTGCCCGGGACCGACTCGCGCCGCAAGGTGGCGGGGCTGCGCCGGGAGGAGGTCGCCCGGATCGCCGCGATCAGCGTCGACTACTACACGCGGCTCGAACAGGGCCGCGTCCCCGCCTCCGTCTCCGTGCTCGCCGCCGTGGCCCGCGCGCTGCGCCTGGACGACGACCAGCAGACCTACCTGTACCGGCTCGCGGGGAAAGCCGACGCCCGGCCGCGCGGGCCGCGCCCGGCCCAGCGCATGCGGCCCGCCATGCGGCGCCTGCTCGCCCAGCTCACCGCCACCCCCGCCGTCGTCCTGGGCGACCGGCTGGACGTCCTGGCCTGGAACGCGGCGGCGGCGGCCCTGTTCACCGACTTCTCGCGGGTGCCGCCCGACCGGCGCAACTACGTGCGCCTGCTGTTCACCGACCCCGTGGTCCGCGCCCTGCACCGGGAGTGGCGGCACGACGCCCGCGACGCCGTCGCCGCCCTGCGCATGGGCGGCGGGCCCGACGACCCCGAACTCGCCCGGCTCGTCGCCGACCTCTCCGCCGCCGACGCCGACTTCCGCACCTGGTGGGCCGAGCACCGGGTGATCACCGCGGGCTACGGCACCAAGCACTACCGGCACCACCTGGCCGGTGACCTCACCCTCGACTGCGACACCTGGGACAGCCCGGACGGCTCGGGGCAGCGGCTCATGGTCCTCACCGCCGAGGCCGGCAGCCCGTCCCACGAAGCGCTGCGCCTGCTCACCTCGGCCTCCGCCCGCCCCGCCTGACCAGGGCTTCCCGTGGCCCGCGCCGTCCCAGGGCGTCCCACGGCCCTCGCGCGAGGTTCCCCGCCCGCGCCGCCACGCGCCTCAGACGGAGCGGGAGCGCCCGCACCACAGCCGCAGCGCGGCGAACAGCGCCATGGGCCACACCGCGGCGAACGCCCAGATCACCCCCGGCTCGGCGGTGGCGGCACCGGCCGTCAGCAGCGCGACGGCGACCGCCAGCAGCAGGACGACGGTCCACGTCCGCGGGGCGTAGGCCGCCACCCTGGCGGGGTCGGGGCGCCTGCGGCGCCGGGTGGAACTCAGCCGCCGGACGAGCCGGCGGTCACGGCTCAGTGCGCGTTCTATCTCGTCCAGGATCCGCTGTTCGTGTTCGGGAAGTCTATTTGTCGACACTGTTGCTCCTACGGGGACCGAGCTGCCTGCCGCGTCCCGTTCCGGGTGCCCGGCCGCCCCTCGGCCTAATCGCGCCGGGCACCGGCCGAGCGCCCGTACGGCGCCTGGGACGGGCTGGTGCCGGGCGCTCCGGTCCGGCCCCGGCGCACCGCCCCCGACGCCTCCTCCGCCGAGGAGGCCCCCGCCGCTCCCGCCGTCCCGGCCGCCCCCGCTGTCCCCGCAGCCTGAGCCGAGGTGGCCCCCGCCGCTCCCGCCGCCGGAGAGGCTCCCGCCGCCCCCAGCGCCGCCGTCAGCTCCCGGGCCGCGTCCCGCCCGGTCCCAGCGGCCCAGTCGTCGCGTATCTGCCGGGCGGCCACCCGGCCCGAGGTCAGGCACCAGCCCCACCACCGGTCCAGCTCACCCGTCCCGGACCGCTCCAGGTGCTCGGCCGGCACCAGCGCGGGCCAGCCGCAGGCGCGTGCCTGGGCGCTCACCTTCGCGCCCCCGGCGACCGGGTCCACGGCCAGCGCGGGTGTGCCGGCGCGCAGCGCGAGCACCATGCCGTGCAGCCGGTCGGTGACGACGAGGTCCAGGCGCAGGAGCACGGACTCCAGTTGGGCGGGGGTGGCGCACAGCCGCCAGTCGTGCGTGTCGAGCCGGGTCTCCAGCTCCAGCCGGGCGCAGTCCTTGCCGTGCAGCCAGGACGTCACCGCCCCGGCGACCGCGTCGTGCCGGCGCGCGGGCCCGTACTCGTGCTGCCCGTGCGTCAGGACCACCCCGACCACGGGCCGCGCCGGCCGGGCGGGGGCGCCGGCCGCGAGGTCAAGGGCGGGAGCGGTGGCGGGCGCGTCGCGCGGCAGTACGCGGTGGAAGCCGGTGACGGCCGGGCTGCCCGGGTCGAGCACCGAGGTGCCCACCGCGATCCGCACGCAGTGCGCGAACCGCCGGTGCAGCTCCTCCACCTGGGGCCCGTGCAGCGGCCCGCACACGAACACCAGCTGCCCGTACCGTCTGGGCACCACGTCGTCCAGATGCAGGGCGTCCGGCCGGAAGCCGGGGCTCCAGGCGACGTCGTACGCCAGTCCTGCCCGGCGCAGCACGTCCTCGGCCCGGTGCAGTGCCAGCACGTCCCCGGCGGTCGCCTCCCCGTCCGGGAAGCTGAACCAGCCGGTGAGCAGCACGCGTGCCCCGTGGTGTCCCTGATGCACAGTGCCCCCCGAGTGCCCGCCCGCCCCGCCCCCATGCACCGCCCGTCCGGCCGCGCCGGTCTACGCGTCCTGTTCCTCCTCGGCCGTGCCGAGGCTCAGTTCGACGTCCACCACGCCGTCGTCGTGGAACAGTTCCGAGGCCAGCCGTCCGGCGTCGGCGGTGCCCTCCAGGCGCAGCAGGACCCGGGCCGCGGCGTCGGTGCGGCCCGGCAGCCGGTCGGCCTTCACCTCCAGGATGCGAAAGCCCCGGCTGGTGCACGCCTCCATCAGCCGCGGCAGCAGGCCCCGGCCCGTCAGATACGTCAGGCGCACCTCGACGGTGGCCGGCACCGGGCCCGGGGTGAGCCGGCCCGAGAGCCGGGGGTAGCCGCGTACGACGAGGAAGTGCAGCACGGTCGTGGCGAGCGCCAGGATCGGCAGCCCGCCCCCGCAGGCCATGCCGACGGCGCAGGTCAGCCAGATGGTGGCGGCGGTGGTCAGTCCGCGCACCGCGTCCCGCCGTACGAAGATCAGACCGCCGCCGATGAAGCCGATGCCGGAGACGATCTGGGCGGCCACCCGGGACGGGTCGAAGGACACGTGGTCCAGGCCCAGCACGTTGGTGAAGCCGTGCTGCGACACCTCCATCATCAGCGCGCTGGCGACGCCGACCAGGGTGTGGGTCCGCAGTCCCGCGCTCTTCTGGTGGGCCTCCCGCTCCCAGCCGATCAGGCTCGACAGCAGCAGCGCCAGCCCCAGCTCGGCGAGCTGGCGCAGGCCCTGTCCATTGGCCACGTCCCACAGCGGAACCGCGAGCCCCGGCATGCGTCTCCCTTCGTCGGTGTCCTTCCGGCCCTGCCGCCCATTGTGGGTCCGGCACGGCGGGGAGGGGGTACCCGGCCCGCGGACGCGCTCACGTGCCGGGGAAGGAGGCGCCGAGGTGCCGCGGATGGACGCCGAGGAGGCCCGGCGGCGGTTCGCCGCCGCGCGCGTGGCGCGGCTGGCCACGGTGGATCCGGCCGGCCGGCCGCACCTGGTGCCCGTGGTGTTCGCCGTCCCGGACGGCGGCACGATCGTGACCGCCGTCGACCGCAAACCGAAGAGCACCACCCGCCTGAAGCGGCTGCGCAACATGGCCGCCCACCCCTGGGTGTGCCTGCTGGCCGACGCGTACGACGAGGACTGGACCCGGCTGTGGTGGGCCCGCGCCGACTGCCGCGCGCGCATCCTGCCGGCCGGCCGCCCGGACGAGCCGGCGGACGCCGGCCGGCGGCGGGAGCGTGAGGAGGCGCTGGCGCTGCTGCGCCGCAAGTACCCGCAGTACACCGGCCGGCCCCCCGACGGCGCGGTGGTCGCGCTGTCCGTCCGGCGCTGGACGGGCTGGTCGGCGAACCCGTAGGAGAGCGCCGGCCGCGCAGGGTGAGGTCCCCGCCGGCAGCCGGGGCAGCCGGGGTGGGCACGGCCGGGAGGCTCGCCGCCGACAGGCAGCGGGCCGCGCCGGGTGGAAAGGGGGCGCTGCGGGCCGCTCGTGGTGGCCCGCAACGCCCCCCGGCACGCGCCCCGGGGGAACCCCCGGGGGGACTCAGGAGCCGACCTGCGCCGTGACCAGGTCCGAGAAGGTGGTCAGCCGTGTGTACACACCCGGACGGCCCGCCTCGGCGCAGCCGTCGCCCCAGGAAGTGATCCCTGCCAGGACGCCCCCGACTAGCAGGGGACCGCCGCTGTCGCCCTGGCAGGTGTCTGTGCCGCCGGATTCGTATCCGGCGCAAACCATGTCGCTCGCGACGAAGTCGGAGCCGTAGGCGCCCGCGCAGCCGCTGTCGGACACGACCGGTACGGTCGCGGTCCGCAACTGGTTGGAGGGGCTGCCGCTTTCGGCGGTGGTGCCCCAGCCGAGGACGCGTGCCGTGGTCCCGGCCGCGTACGCACCGGTGTCGGCGGGGGAGACGTACTTCGCCGGGGCGTACGGCATCGCGGTCGCCAGCGTCAGGACGGCCACGTCGTCGCCGCTCGCCGCGTCCGTGTAGTCCGGGTCGACCCAGATGCCGCTGACCTCGCTGACCGTCCCGTCGGTGCCGTCGAGGTAGGTGCGGCCCCCGACGACCCGCACGCCGCCGGTGGTCTCGCCGGACACGCAGTGCGCCGCGGTGACCACCTTCCGGGCGGCCACGAGCGTGCCGCCGCAGAACTGGTTGCCGGTGGTGTCGGTGAGCTGGACGACGAAGGGGTACGCGCTCGTCGTGGTCGGCGTACCGCCGACGACGGACTCCGGTACGCCGGTGCCGGGCCGGTCGGCGGCGTGGGCGCAGGGCGCGGTGAGCAGCGCGGTCGCGGCGCCGGCCGACAGTGCGGCGGCGGTCCGTCCGCGACGGCCGGGTCTGGCGCGGGTGAGGCCGAACATGCGTCTCCTCGTGGGCTGGCCGGTGGGGGATCGCGCGGGCTGGGGGGGGGCTGAGCCGGTCGGTACGGGAACCGGTGCTCGGACTCCCACGTGCCCGGGCGAGCGGCACGTCCCTCACGCTAGGACCCACCCCGCCCGCCCCCAATGAGGGAACCCCCTAGGGCGCCCGCGCAGGGAAAACCCTCGGTGACCCCCGGCACACGCCCCGTACGGCCCGCCATCTGCGGGCGCCAGGCCCGCCCCTGGCGGACCGTGGGCAGCGGACGCCCGCCCGCCCCCCGGCACCCACGGCACGCCCACCGGGCACCCCCGCCCGCCCGGAACCCGCGAACGGGAAGGGGCGAAAGCGACACGCGGGGCCGGGAGCCGGGCGGGGGCGGCGGACGCGGCAGCGGGGGCGGCCGGTACGGACGGCAGCCGGGCGGGGGCGGCGGCCGAGGCCGGAGGGCGGGTGGCGACGCCCCGCGGGAACGCGGGGGCGAGCCGGGCGGGGGCGAACCGCGGGGCCGGGAGCCGGGCGGGCGCGTCCGCAGCGGCCGGGGTCGCGGAGGGGGTGACCCGTGCGGCCACGACGGCGCCCCGTGCGGTGCGAGGCCGGGCGGCGGCGAGCCGTGCGGTCGCGAGCCGTGCGGCCGCGGCCGCGGTGGTGGCGACCCGTGCGGCCGCGGCCGCGGTGGTGGCGACCCGTGCGGCCACGAAGGCACCCCGTGCGGTCGCGAGTCGGGCGGGGGCGGCGGGCGCGGTCGTGGGCCGGGCGGGAGCGACCGGTGCCGTCGTCTCCCGTCGGTTCGCGACGACGCACCGGCCACGGCAGCCACCCGCACGGAGATCCACCCGGTCAGTCAACCCGGGCCGCGCTCACTTCGCGCGCCGGCCGGCCGCCAATCGGACGATGTCGACCCGCGAACGGATCCCCAGCTTGCGGTAGACCCGGGTCAGGGTCGCCTCCACCGTCTTGACGCTGATGAACAGCCGCGCCCCGATCTCCCGGTTGGTGGCGCCCTCCATGACCAGCGCCGCGACCTGACGCTCCATCGCGGCCAGCCCGTCCAGGACCGCGGGGACCACTTCCGGCTCCGGCTGCGCCGGACGGGCGAGCGCCGCCGCGTCCACCCGGCGCAGCCACGGCAGCGCCCGGCAGCGCCTGAAGAGCCGCGCCGCCTCGTCGTACGACGTCGGGCCCGGCCGCGGCGCGCGCAGCCGGGCCAGCGCGAAGGCGGCCCGCGCCTCCTCCAGGCCGTTGCCCAGCCCGGCGAGCCGGTCCTGTGCCGACGTCAGCCGGTCGACGGCGGCCTCGGTGTCGCCGCGGGCCGCCACCACCAGCGCCTCGGCCCGGTCCAGGACGGCCAGCACACTCTCGCGGCCCAGCCGCAGCGCGTGTTCACGGGCCGTGTCGACGACCTGCTGCGCCTCGCCCGGCTCGCCGACGAGCACCAGCGCCTCCGCCAGGTCGCCGTGCCAGCGCCCGCGCGCCGGGTCGGTGATGCCGAGCTGCGTCTCCAGCTCCCGCACCCGGCGCAGCGTCGCCACGGCGGCCTGCGCGTCCCCGGACACGAACTGCGCGTACCCGAGGGCCGCCAGGGCACGCGAGAGGTACATCTGGTCGCCGTCCTCCTCGGCGAGCCGGACCGCCTCACCGGCCAGCGCCAGCGCCCGGCCGGTGTCCCCGCCGGAGGCCTCCGCGAAGCAGGCCAGCATGGCCGAGGCGCCCTCGCCGATCCCCGTGTCCCGGGCCAGCCGCAGGCTCTCCCGGGCCAGGTCCAGGGCGCGCCCGCAGTGCCCGGCGCGCAGTTCGGTCTCGGCGAGCAGCCGCAGGAAGTGCACCTCGCTCTCGACCATGCCGCGCCGCCGCACCTCGCGCAGCAGCGCCGTGATGGTGGCGCGCGCCTCGGTGAGCCGGTCGCTCATCAGCAGCCAGCGGTAGCGGGCCGCGCCGACGCCGTTGTGGTGGCAGGCGACGTACGGGTCCTGGGGCTCCTTCATCGCGCGCCGGATGGTCGAGGGCGCGTCGGGGTGCCCCATCAGCGTCTCGGTGGAGGCCCGGAACGCCAGCGCCATCAGCTCGGTACGCCGGTCCCCGCCGCGCGCGGCCAGCTCCGCGGCGTGCGCGGCCTCCTCGCGGGCCACGCCGAAGTCGCCCTCGACGACCAGCCCGCGCCAGGCCAGCTGGTAGTGGACCAGGGCGAGCAGCCCGGGGTCGTCCCCGGCGTCGGCCAGCGCCTGCGGGAAGACCGCGTCCACCTCGCCGAGGGCCTGCCCGGCGGCCTCGATCACCACCATCCACGCCCGCACCCGCTGGGCGGGCACGGTGGCCCGGGTCAGCACGTCCCGCGCGATGTCCCGGGCGAGGTCCACCTCGCCGGCCGTGATGGCGTCCTCGGCGGCGAGCAACCGCCGCTCGTCGGGCCCCGGTTCGCCGTCCGCCGGGGTGTGCCGGGCGGCGAGCAGCCCGAGCGAGGCGGCCACCGACGGCGCTCCGCGGTCGCGGGCCAGGGCGGCGGCCCCGGCGAGGCGGGCGGCCACGCCCGGATCGGTGCCCGTGGTGGACAGGGCCAGGTGACGGGCGCGTTCGATGGGGTCGGAGGCCGCGGTGGACAGTGCCGCGTGCGCGGCACGCCGCTCCCCGGCGGGCGCCTCGGCGTACAGCGCGGCCGAGATGAGGGGGTGCGCGAACCGTACGGCGGGTCCCTCGGGCTCGGTCGCCAGCAGCCCGAGCCGGGCGGCCTGCGCGCACTCGGCCTCGGCGTTCTCCCGGCCGGCGGCGTGCAGCAGCGCCGGGGTGGGGCGGGCGCCCGCGCTGGCGACGAGCAGGGTCCGGCGGGCCTCCTCGGACAGCATCTCCAGCCGGCTGAGCACCAGGGCGCGCAGCGACGTCGGCACCGGCAGCGGCTCGCCCGGCCGGGGCCGGGCCGGGCTCTCGGCCAGCGCCCGGCCCAGTTCCAGCGCGAACAGCGGGTTGCCGCCGCTGGTGCGGTGGATCTCACGGACCGTGGAGCGCGGCAGGCCGGTGTGGCCGCGGTGGTCGAGCAGGGCCGAGACCTGGGCGCGCGAGAGCGGACCGAGGCGCACCGAGAGGGTGTCGGGCGGGCAGGGGGGTCCCCCCGCTCGGGCGACGCCGAGAGCGGGGGAGCGCAGATGACGGCCGTAGTCCTCGTCCTCGGTGCGCACGGCGCACAGCATCCGCACCGGGGTGCCGGCCAGGCGGCGCGCGGCGAAGCCGAGCAGTTCCGCGCTGGCCGGGTCCAGCCACTGCAGGTCGTCGGCGACGATCAGCACCGGGCCGCGGGCGGCGAGCGCGCGCAGCGTGGAGAGCACGGCGAGGCGCAGGGCGAGACCGTCGCGCTGGAGGGTGGACTCGCCGCGGCCGGTGAGCGCCGACTCCAGGGCGGTGCGCTGGGCGGCGGGCAGTTCGCCGGCCACCTCCGGAAGGACCAGTCCGAAGAGGTCGGCGAGGGCCAGGAACGGCAGATGGGATTCGGACTCGGTGGCGGAGCAGCGCAACACCGTGCGGGCCGCGGGGGCGTATTCCGCCGCCAATGCCCGCAGCACGGTCGACTTTCCTATTCCGGCCGGTCCGTGCAGCAGCACACTGCCGCCGCGGCCGAGCTGCTCGCGCGCCGCCGCGGACGGCTCCTCCCGGCCGATGACCAGCTCGGAGCGGCAGCCCGCAGGGCCCTTGAAGTCCCGTAGCACGGTCACCGCTCCCCTCGTGTGTCGTGTCCGGGCCAAATTCTAGGCAACCGGCCGATGAATTCCGGTCTGTCGGCGTCGTGAGGGAAATAACAGCAGCCGAAGCATGACGGAATTCAAAGCGGCGCCGATCGAATACGCACCCCGCACGCACAGCCCTCCGACGGTACCCCGGCCACCCGGCCGACGGTACTCCCACCACGGACCGTCCGGCCCGACAAGCCCCCGCCCCGTCCCCGCCGCGGCCGGCACCCGGACGCTGCCGCGGGCGGCAGCGTCCCCCACCGCCCCGCGACAGGACAAGGCCCGCTCCTGAGAGCTGCGGACAGAAGCGGGCCCCGGCGGGCGGCGCCCGGCACGCGCCCTCGCCGTGTTGCCGGGAGGCCCTTGTAGCGGCGCTACCAGGGCCTCCCGGCGCCTGGCGATCGCACGCACCGGACACCGCCCGCTGATCGGAACCCTCTCTTGTTCGCAGCTCTAAGGCAGCACCCCCGCCCGGCGGGCCGCCGCCACCGCCTCGCCCCGGGTGTGGGCGCCGAGCCTGCGCATGGCCGAGCGGAGGTAGGCCTTGACCGTCTCCGTGCCGAGGCCGAGACGGGCGGCGGTGGCCGCGTTCGTCGCGCCCGCGGCCACGCAGGCGAGGACGTCGACCTCCCGGGGAGCCAGGCGCACGCCCGGCCGAGGAGCGGGCGCCGCGGTCAGCAGGCCGCACGCCTGCAGCAGTTCGGCGCGCAGGGCGGGGTCCGTGATCCGCGGGGCCAGGGCGCGCAGCGCCGCGTGCGCCTCGCGCACCTGCGCCCAGCCGGGCCCGGCGGTCTGCGCGCCCTCGGTCTCGGCCTCCGGTGCGGCGGCCGCCGCCAGCAGTTCGCGGGCCTCCTCCCGTACGAGCAGCGCCTGCTCCACGTCGCGGGCCGCCGCCACCGCAGCGTTCAGCGTGCGGTCACCGAGCGGCTGGGCGGTCCGCAGGGCGCCGTACAGCACGCCCCGCACCCGGCGCCGTACCACCACCGGTACCGCGAGGACCGAGCGCAGTCCCTCCGCGGCCACCGCCGTGTCGTACTCGTGACTGATCTGCCGGGACAGCGAGTAGTCCGTCACCGCGCACGGGCGGGCCAGCGCCACCGCCCGGCCGCCGAGCCCGTTGCCGGCGGTCACCGCGAGCGCGCTGAGCGCGGGCGTCGCCGTGCCGGTCAGCTCGCTGATCCGCACCCGCGGCCGTCCCGGCTCGACCAGGCCGCCGAAGGCGACCGGCAGACCCGTCGCCCGCCGCAGCGCCACCAGCGCTCCCCTGATCTCCGCCGCCCCGGACGCCTGTGCCGTCACCCGCTCGCCCCTTCGTCACGGTCCCGCGCTCACCACACCCCCGTTCGGGGGTAGTGAGACCTGCATCACGGATTACACGATGGAGCGGAGCCGCACGGCAATGGTCCGGATGCCGGACCGCACATGGAGGACAGATGACGACGGCGACGGAGACCTTCCGCGGGGCACGGGACTTCCTGCTGGAACACCGTGAGGACTACGCCACGGCCTGTGCCGGGTTCCGGTGGCCCCGCCCCGGGCACTTCAACTGGGCGCTGGACTGGTTCGACGTCATCGCCGAGAACAACGACCGCACCGCCCTGCACATCGTGGAGGAGGACGGCAGCGAGGTCCGCGTCTCCTTCGCCGAGATGTCCGAGCGCTCCGACCGCGCCGCGAACTGGCTGCGCTCGCGCGGCGTCGCGGCCGAGGACCGGGTCCTGGTGATGCTCGGCAACCAGGCCGAACTGTGGGAGACCGCGCTCGCCGCGATGAAGCTGCGGGCGGTCGTCATCCCCGCCACCCCGCTGCTCGGCCCCGCCGACCTGCGCGACCGCGTGGAGCGCGGCCGGGTCAAGCACGTCGTCGTGCGCGCCCAGGACACCGCCAAGTTCGCCGACGTGCCCGGCGCCTACACTCGCATCTCGGTCGGCGGGTTGCCCGAGGAGGGCTGGGAGCCCTACGAGGACGTCCACGCGGCCCCGGCGGAGTTCCTCCCCGACGGCCCCACCCTCGCCGACGACCCGCTGATGCTCTACTTCACCTCCGGCACCACCGCCCGTCCCAAGCTGGTCGAGCACACCCACACCTCGTACCCGATCGGGCACCTGGCGACCATGTACTGGATCGGCCTGAAGCCCGGCGACGTGCACCTGAACATCTCCTCGCCGGGCTGGGCCAAGCACGCCTGGTCCAACCTGTTCGCCCCGTGGAACGCGGAGGCGACCGTCTTCATCCACAACTACACCCGCTTCGACGCCGCCCGTCTGATGGCCGAGATGGACCGGGCCGGCGTCACCACCTTCTGCGCCCCGCCGACCGTGTGGCGCATGCTCATCCAGGCCGACCTGAGCCTGCTGGGCACCCCGCCCCGCGAGGCCGTGGCCGCCGGCGAGCCGCTCAACCCCGAGGTCATCGAGCAGGTCCGGCGGGCCTGGGGGGTCACCGTCCGCGACGGGTTCGGGCAGACCGAGACGGCCGTGCAGGTCTCCAACAGCCCCGGCCAGCCGCTCAAGACCGGCTCCATGGGACGGCCCAGCCCCGGCTTCCGCGTCGAACTGCTCGACCCGGTCTCCGGCGCGCCGGGCGCCGACGAGGGAGAGGTCGCGCTCGACCTCTCCGCCCGGCCCGTCGGCCTGATGGCCGGCTACCACGGCGACCCCGACCGCACCGCCGAGGCGATGGCGGGCGGTTACTACCGCACGGGCGACGTCGCCTCCCGCGACGCGGACGGCTATCTCACCTACATCGGGCGTTCCGACGACGTCTTCAAGGCCTCCGACTACAAGATCAGTCCGTTCGAGCTGGAGAGCGCGCTGCTGGAGCACGAGGCGGTGGCCGAGGCGGCCGTCGTGCCCGCCCCCGACGAACTGCGCCTGGCCGTACCGAAGGCGTACGTCGTGCTGGCCGAGGGCTGGGAGCCCGGACCCGGCACCGCCGAGGTCCTCTTCGAGCACTCCCGCCGGGTCCTCGCCCCCTACAAGCGGCTGCGCCGCCTGGAGTTCGGCGACCTGCCCAAGACGGTCTCCGGCAAGATCCGCCGCATCGAACTGCGCGAGGCCACGGCCCAGGGTTCCGACCACGAGTACCGCGAGGAGGACTTCCGGTGAGTCCGGCACTCTCGTACAGCCACGGGACCGGCGGCACGGCCCTGCTGGGCGACACCATCGGTGCGAACCTGGCCCGGACCGTCACCGCCTGGCCCGATCGCGAGGCACTCGTCGACGTGCCCTCGGGCCGCCGCTGGACGTACGCCGAGTTCGCCGCCGACGTCGAACGGCTGGCGCACGCGCTGCTGGCGACCGGCGTGGCCAAGGGCGACCGGGTCGGCATCTGGGCCGTGAACTGCGCCGAGTGGGTCCTGGTCCAGTACGCCACCGCCCGGGTGGGCGCCGTCATGGTCAACATCAACCCCGCCTACCGCACCCACGAGGCCGAGTACGTCCTGAAACAGGCCGGCGTACGCCTGCTCTTCGCCTCCGCGCGGCACAGGAGCAGCGACTACCGGGCGATGGTCGAACAGGTTCGGGGCAACTGCCCGCTGCTGACCCGGACCGTCTACATCGGCGACCCGACCTGGGACGAGCTGATCGCCGGCGGCACACCCGGCCACGCGGACGAACTGCGGGCGCGGGAGGCGGAGCTGTCCTGCGACGACCCCATCAACATCCAGTACACCTCGGGCACCACCGGCTTCCCCAAGGGCGCCACCCTCTCCCACCACAACATCCTCAACAACGGTTATTTCGTGGGGGAACTGGTCGCCTACACCGAGCAGGACCGCATCTGCGTGCCCGTGCCCTTCTACCACTGCTTCGGCATGGTGATGGGCAACCTCGCGGCCACCTCGCACGGCGCGTGCATCGTCGTCCCGGCGGCGTCCTTCGACCCGGAGGCCACCCTCGCCGCCGTCCAGCGGGAACGCTGCACGTCGCTGTACGGCGTCCCGACCATGTTCATCGCCGAACTCGGCCTCCCCGGCTTCGCCGGGTACGACCTCTCCACCCTGCGCACCGGCATCATGGCGGGCTCCCCCTGCCCGGTCGAGGTGATGAAACGGGTGGTCGCCGAGATGCACATGGCCGAGGTCTCCATCTGCTACGGCATGACCGAGACCTCCCCGGTGTCCCTGCAGACCCGCGTGGACGACGACCTCGAACACCGCACCGCCACGGTCGGCCGGGTGCTGCCGCACCTGGAGGTGAAGGTCGTCGACCCGGCCACCGGCGTCACCCTCCCGCGCGGCACCGCGGGCGAACTGTGCACCCGCGGCTACAGCGTCATGCTCGGCTACTGGGAGGAGCCCGAGCGGACCGCCGAGGCCGTCGACCCCGGCCGCTGGATGCACACCGGCGACCTCGCCGTGATGCGCGAGGACGGGTACGTGGAGATCGCCGGCCGCATCAAGGACATGATCATCCGCGGCGGCGAGAACATCTACCCGCGCGAGATCGAGGAGTTCCTGTACGGCCACCCCAAGATCCGCGACGTCCAGGTCGTCGGCGTGCCGCACGAGCGGTACGGCGAGGAGGTCCTCGCCTGCGTCATCCCGCTCGACGAGGACGACCCGCCGACCCTTGACGAGGTGCGGTCCTTCTGCCGGGACCGGCTGGCGCACTACAAGATCCCCAGCCGGCTGAGCGTCCTGGACTCCTTCCCGATGACGGTCTCCGGCAAGGTGCGCAAGGTCGAACTGCGCCGCGGCCACAGCGGGGGCGGCACCGGCCCGGCACCGGACACCGCCCCCGCCGCCGTCAGCGCGGCAGCACCGCCGGAGAACTCGCGTCACGGATGAGCAGGCGCGGCGCCCCGCTCCCGTCGGCCGGGACGGACCACACGTCCCAGCCGCCGCCGTGCCGGGGCAGCGCGTACATCACGGTCCGCGCGTCGAGCCAGGCCGCCTGGTCGTCGACGCTGCGGGCCTCGGCGAGCGGTGTCTCGCGCATCGTGGCCAGGTCGAGCGCGTACAGCCGCCACGGGCGTCCGCTGCCGGCGTTGACCCGCTTCTTGAACACCAGCCGGGTCCCGTCCGGCGACAGCGACGGGCACTCGGCGTTCTCCCGCAGGGTGCGCGCCGTCCACTTCCGGTAGTCGCCCCGCACCAGGTAGGTGCGGCCGGCGGTGCGCACCGTGGCGTAGAAGGTGCTGTCGTCCCGCGCGAACGTCACCCCCCAGTAGTTGACGTCGGCGGCCTGGTAGGGGCGGCCGTCCAGGGTCAGCGGGATCCGCTCGATGTCGCCGGTCAGCCGGCCGGTGCGGGTGTCCAGCACGCCGGTACGGGTGGAGAAGTCGTCGCGCAGGTAGGAGTCGCCCCGCACGAACATCGTCCACGACAGCATCCGCCCGTCCGCCGACACCCGGGCCCGGTTGGGGAAGCCCTCGGTGCGCACCCGGCGGACCCGGCGCAGCTCGCGGTCGAGCACCGTGACGTAGGTGCCCGGGACGGGACCGGTGCGCTGCAGGCACACACCCGTGCCGTGCGCCGCGTAGACGCGGTCGCAGCGCGTGGCGCCGACCGTGCGGCCGGCGCCCGGCCGGTCCAGCGGCACCGTCGCCACCTTGCCGAACCCGGCGCCCGGCGCGGTGTTGCGGAACAGGATCCGCCCGGCCGCGTCGAGCCGGACCGCGCCGCCCGCGGTGCCCGGGCCCGCGCCGCCGCGCACGTGCCACACGTACCCGGTGCTCGCGCCCGCCACCAGCAGCACGGCGGCGACGACGGCCAGCAGCCTCGCCCTGGTGCTCATCCGGTGACCTCCGCGCGCTCGTCCGCCGTCACCGGGCCCGGCCGCTCGGCGCGCCAGGGCAGGATCCACACCGCGAGCACGCTCGCCACCGCCAGCGCGGCCAGCGCGGCGGCCAGTGCCGTCCGCAGCCCCCACAGCGTCCAGCACGCCCCGAACAGCACCGAGGAGGCCAGCGCGGCCACCGACTGGGCGGTCTGGATCAGGGACAGGCCGCCGGCCCGCAGCCGTTCGGGCACCAGCGGTCCCACGGCAGCCATCAGCACGCCGTCCGTCGCCGCGTAGAACACCCCGTGCAGCGCCAGCACGACGACGACCGGCGCCGGTCCCGACCACGGCAGGAACAGCAGCAGACAGCCCGTCAGCAGGGCGAGGTGGCCGGCGGCGAAGACCCGCAGCCGCCCGGCCCGGTCGGCCAGCCGCCCCACCGGCACCGCGAGCAGCAGATAGCCGCCCGCCGTGCCCAGCGGCAGCAGCGGGAAGTACTGCTCGGGCACGCCCAGGCGCTCCTGGAGGAGCAGGTAGACGAACGAGTCGCCGATCACCACCGCGGACAGCAGCACCGCGGCCAGCCCCACCCGCAGATAGGCGCGGTGGCGCAGCAGCGCGAGCACGTCGCGCAGGCCGGCCCGGCGCTCGGGCTCCCCGGACGTCACCGGCGCCCGCCGCTCCTGGACCAGCAGGGCGAGCATCAGCACCCCGAGGACGGCGATGCCGAAGCTCACCACGAACACGGTGTCGTAGCGGCCCGGCGTGGCCAGCAGCAGGGCGAACGCCACCAGCGGGCCGAGGAAGGCGCCCGCGGTGTCGAGCGCGCGGTGCACGCCGAAGGAGCGGCCCAGTGTCGCCGGTGTGCTGCTCAGGGAGATCAGCGCGTCGCGCGGGCCGGTGCGCAGCCCCTTGCCGGTGCGGTCGGCGGCGATCACCGCGCCCAGCACCGGCACCGAGGAGCCCGCCGCCAGCAGGCCCAGCTTGCACACCGCGGAGAGGGCGTAGCCGCTGCCCGCCACCAGTTTGCGGCGCTGCCAGCGGTCCGCCGCGTGCCCGCCGGCCAGCCGGACCAGGGCGGTCACGCCGACGTACATGCCGTTGAGCGCGCCGAACTGCAAGGGGCTCAGGCCCAGCGTGAAGACGACGTACATCGGCAGCACGGCGGTGATCATCTCGGAGGAGACGTCGGTGACCAGGCTGACCGAGCCGAGCGCGAGCACGGTGGGGGAGACCCGGGCCGTCGCGCGCGCCCGGCGCCCCGCACCCGGGGGTGCCTGCGGGGCGGCGGGGGCTGGTGGGTCGGCGGCGCGGGGATCGTGGCCGGAGCCGGTTCCGGGGGCGGGGGAGCGCGGGGTCGCCGCCCGGCTCGATGAGATGTACATGGCGGGGGGTGTCCTCTCGGGGCCTGGCCCGTGGTGGGGGGTCTCGCGCGGTCAGGGGCCCGCCGGCGCGGTGGCCGGCGGGCCCTGCGGGCGGCCGGGTCAGCCGTCGATCTCGTACGGGTCGCCGTAGACCTTCCAGCGCAGCGGCGGGTCGAGGCGCAGGTTGCCGTCCTTCAGAAAGACGCGCTGCTCGGTGTCGACCCTGCTGGTGTCGCTGTGCGCCTCCTCGGTCTTCATGGCCGCCACCCGGGCGTCCAGGAAGGCGTTGAGGTACGCCGTCTCGTCGCCGCCCAGGGACGGCGGCTTCGCGTGCCGCAGCGCGGTCGCGCGGATGCCGCCGAAGCTGGTGGCGTCGTCGCCGGGGCCGTGCATCACGATCGCGTCGTAGTACGCGAACTGCCCCAGCGCCTGGAGCCCGTCGGCCTTGGCCGCGGCGACGGCCGGGTCGAAGTAGACCCGGTCGCGCTCGTCGTCCTGCGCCTGCCGGAAGAGGGCGTCCTTGGCCGCGGTGTGCCAGGCGGAGACGAACGACGAGCCGAGCCCGGAGTGCGAGTCGCTGCCGTTCACCTTGCGCAGCGCGGGCAGGTACGGGGCTAGGACGTTGTCCGGTTTCAGGTCCGTGTAGTGCTCGACGAGGTCGAGCATGTCGCCGGTGCCCGAGCAGAAGCCGACGATGCCGCCCGTGTAGCCGCGGCCGTCGCCGATGTCCTCGATGTAGGTGTACTGGGCCTTCCAGTCCAGGGAGGAGTTCTCCGCGCTGGAGACCAGCTCCATCGCGATCTCCTTCTTGGCCGGGTCGGTGAGGTCGGCGCCGGACTCCGCCGGCGGCGGGGTGGAGGTGCTCGCCTTGCCGTACACCTCGAAGCCGTACAGCGAATACCCGTACGACGTACCGCGCTTGGTGCCGTTCACGCGCACGTACCGGCCGTGCCCGCTCACCGTGAGGTCGTCGGTGCCGCCGTCACCGGCCGACGTGGAGTACACGGTGGACCAGGAGGAGCCGTCCTGGGAGGTCTGCACCGTGTACGCCTTGGCGTAGGCGTCCTCCCAGGTGAGCTTCACCCGGTTGATGTCGGTGTCGGCGCCCAGGTCGACCTGGATCCACTGCGGGTCGGTCCCCTCCTTGCTGGCCCAGCGGGTGGCCGGGTCGCCGTCCACGGCCTTCGCCCCGGACAGGGAACTGCTCTCGGCGGACGAGGTCTTGACGGGCCGGTTCAGCGCGAGGTCGTCCGAGGAGCCGGGCGGTGTGGAGCCGCCGTCGTCCCAGAGGCCGGTGAGCGGCCGGCGCGAGGCCGCCTCGCCCAGGGCCGGCAGCCCGTGCATGTCCTCCAGGGTGCGCAGCAGCGAGTAGAGGTCGCCGCGGTCCTTGGACTTGTACCCCTGCTTGACGTGGGCGCCGACGACCAGGGTGGGGATGTGGTTGACGTCGTCGTCGCTGTCGTCCTCGTCCCAGGTCAGCACCAGCGCGCTGTTGTGGGTCCTGGCCCACTGGACGTAGCCGTCCAGGTTCTTGCGCAGCCAGTCGTCGCCCTGGCGCACGGTGCCGTCGTGCATGTCGTTCGTCAGGTCGGGCGTCACGAACGCCACGTCCGGCAGCTTGGAGTAGTCCGTCGGGAAGCGGCTCATGCGCAGGTTGGACGAGGCCGGGACGTTCTTGAAGTCGACCCAGCCGTTGTGCTTGCGCGCGTACCCGCTGTCGCCGTCGTCCCCGCAGTCCTTCGAGCCGTCGGCGGGCAGGCCCTCGGAGTAGCCGGTGAACGTGCGTCCGTGCGTGAGGAGCTGGTTGCCGAGGTTGTCGGAGGAGTAGTCGTGCGGGCAGTCGTCGTCCTTGATCCCGTGCGTGGAACCGGAGAACAGCGCCACGTAGTTGCCCTGGCTGGGGTGGACGACACCGTGGAAGTCGGAGAAGGAGGCGCCCTGCTTGGCGAGGGAGTTGATGTACGGCGCCTGGGAGCTGCCGATCACGTCCTCGTAGAACTTGTTCTCCTCCATGACCACCACGACGTGGTCGAACTTCGGGACCCCGCTCGCGGTGAAGGTCGCGGGCACGGCGGCGGACGGTTCCGCCTGGGCGGTGGTGGGGGCGGTGCCGGCCGCGGCGGTCAGGCCGAGCAAGGCCAGCGCGATGCTCGTCCCGGCGGCGACGGCGGTCCGCCGGGTGCGGCGGCCGGGGCGCGCAGGAGGCCTCGGAGGTGGGGTAGGCGTCATGCTGATCTCCTTGA
Organism: Streptomyces sp. Xyl84; assembly: GCF_059731885.1. NCBI lineage: Bacteria > Bacillati > Actinomycetota > Actinomycetes > Kitasatosporales > Streptomycetaceae > Streptomyces > Streptomyces sp. Xyl84. The sequence continues at coordinate 1,444,461 of NZ_AP029182.1, read as the reverse complement.
GGAAGGGCGCGTTGGTGCCCTCGAACACAGAGGTGAGCAGCGCCTGGGCGACTTGCAGCAGGCCCGTCCGGCGCGACGCGGTGTGGGGCGCGTCGCGGGACGTGCGCGTGCGGCAACAGGCGGGAAGCGGCATGGGACCGCGGACGGCCGGGGCACCCGGGTCCGTCGGGGACGGAGGGGTGAGCGCGTCGGGTTCGGAACGTCCGCGCCAGGCCGCCGACGGAATACGTACGCCCCGCCGCGCACGCCTGTCAACGGTCCCGCCCGATCCCGCCGGCATCCCGTCGTTTCCCTTGACGGGACATGGTCAGCTTCAGTATTCCTTTTCTGTTAGGAAAGTTTCCTGACACCCGGTTCCGACCGGGCCCGACGTGTGTCCCGCCGTGTGGGGCGGGACCGAAAGGGGCAGGCCGGGCGCGTGGCGACCGTCGCCCGGCCTGCCCCTGTACGGCACGCCTACCAGACCCTCCTGACGCCGGTCCCTGTCCGGCCGCTCCCTCGACGACCCGCCGCGCACCGCGTCCGGCGGGCGCTCCCGCATGCCCTCCGGCGGCCTTCCCCGTCCGGCTCCCTTGACGGCCTCCGGGCACCCCCTTACATTGCTTCCAGATCGTAGAAACTACTTTCCGCTATACGGAAGTACGGAAGAAGCTCACCGCGGGGCGCGACGGAGTGCGAATCCGGCAGCCGAGACAGCAGAAGACAGCCGAAGCAGGAGTACTCGATGGCTCGTATGACCGCTGCCCGCGCGGCAGTTGAGATCCTCAAGCGCGAGGGCGTCACCGACGCGTTCGGTGTGCCGGGCGCGGCGATCAACCCCTTCTACGCGGCGCTCAAGGCCTCCGGAGGCATCGGCCACACGCTCGCCCGCCACGTCGAGGGCGCCTCGCACATGGCCGAGGGCTACACGCGCACGCACCCGGGCAACATCGGCGTCTGCATCGGCACTTCGGGGCCGGCCGGCACCGACATGATCACCGGCCTGTACTCGGCCATCGGCGACTCCATCCCGATCCTGTGCATCACGGGCCAGGCCCCGACCGCCGTGATCCACAAGGAGGACTTCCAGGCCGTCGACATCGCCTCCATCGCCAAGCCGGTGACCAAGATGGCGGTCACCGTCCTGGAGGCCGCGCAGGTCCCCGGCGTCTTCCAGCAGGCCTTCCACCTGATGCGCTCCGGCCGCCCCGGCCCGGTCCTGATCGACCTGCCGATCGACGTCCAGATGACGGAGATCGAGTTCGACCCGGAGACCTACGAGCCGCTGCCGGTCTACAAGCCGGCCGCCACCCGCGCCCAGGCCGAGAAGGCGATCACGCTGCTGAACGCCTCCGAGCGGCCGCTGATCGTGGCGGGCGGCGGTGTCATCAACGCCGACGCCGCCGACCTCCTGGTGGAGTTCGCCGAGCTGACCGGCACCCCGGTCGTGCCCACCCTGATGGGCTGGGGCATCCTGCCCGACGACCACGAGCTGAACGCCGGCATGGTCGGCCTGCAGACCTCGCACCGCTACGGCAACGCGACCTTCCTGGAGTCCGACTTCGTCCTCGGCATCGGCAACCGGTGGGCCAACCGCCACACCGGCAAGCTGGACGTCTACACGGCCGGCCGCACGTTCGTCCACGTCGACGTCGAGCCCACCCAGATCGGCAAGATCTTCGCCCCCGACTACGGCATCGCCTCCGACGCCAAGGCCGCGCTGGAGCTGTTCGTCGAGGTCGCCAAGGAGCTGAAGGCGGCCGGCAGGCTCCCCGACCGCTCCGCCTGGGCCGCCGCCGCGCAGGAGAAGAAGGCCACGCTCCAGCGCCGTACGCACTTCGACGACATCCCGATCAAGCCGCAGCGCGTCTACGAGGAGATGAACAAGGCCTTCGGCCCGGAGACCCGCTACGTCTCCACCATCGGCCTCTCCCAGATCGCCGGCGCGCAGATGCTGCACGTCTACCGGCCGCGGCACTGGATCAACTGCGGCCAGGCCGGCCCGCTCGGCTGGACCATCCCGGCCGCCCTCGGCGTCGCCAAGGCCGACCCGGAGTCCCCGGTCGTCGCCCTGTCCGGCGACTACGACTTCCAGTTCATGCTGGAGGAGCTGGCCGTCGGCGCGCAGCACAGGATCCCCTACGTGCACGTCCTGGTGAACAACTCCTACCTGGGCCTGATCCGTCAGGCGCAGCGCGGGTTCGACATGGACTTCCAGGTCAAGCTGGAGTTCGAGAACATCAACTCGCCCGAGCTGGGCGTCTACGGCGTCGACCACGTCAAGGTCGCCGAGGGCCTGGGCTGCAAGGCGATCCGGGTCACCGACCCGAACGAGCTGGGCGCCGCCTTCGAGGAGGCCAAGAAGCTGGCCGCCGAGTTCCGGGTCCCGGTCGTCGTCGAGGCGATCCTGGAGCGCGTCACCAACATCTCGATGTCCGGCACGAACGACATCGGCAACGTCGTCGAGTTCGAGGAACTGGCCACCGAGCCCGGCCACGCACCGACGGCCATCAAGGCCCTGAAGGCCTGACGGTCCACTGCCGGCGGTCCGCCGGCAGGCGACCGCCGTCCGCGGTACAGGGGCGGCCCGCCCGGGAGGGAGGGCCGCCCCTTCACCGTACCCGCGCCCTCACTCGGTGCCGCAGCCGAAGCCGCCCGCGCCGCCGTCCCAGGAGGATCCGTGCTCCCGCCGGACGGGTCTGCCGCGACGGCCGGTGAGGCCGCCCTCGTGCGCGAAGCGGGGCATGAGCCGGGCCAGCGCCCGGTCGCCGTACAGGGCCACCGCGAGCAGCCGGTCCTCGGACGAGAGCCCTTCGGGACCTTCGGGCAGCGGGTGCCGCTCCCGCAGGGATCTCAGGGCGCGCCGCCCGGCCCGGGTCCGGCCGGGCAGGCGGATCCGGGTCAGCCCGGCCACCGTGAGGTCGTACCGCAGGTCGATCAGAGCGAGGGCGACGCCCTCGCGCACCATCAGGTCCCGCAGGCTCGCGGGAGTGCGGAGCGCCTCGTGCACGGCCGGCAGCAGCGGAGGGTCGGCATCGGCGCCGCGGTCCGCTCCCGGACCGCCGAGCGGTCCCGTCGTGCGCAGCAGTGCGCCGCCCCAGGCCGGTCCCACCGCGCCGCGCAGGCGCAGGGTGAGGACGGCGACCGTGACGGCGGCCCTCGGCCCGCCCCGCAGACAGGCGACCTCGTGCGGCTCCGGCCGGTGCGCTCCCGTGCTGTCCATCGATGCCCCCGCTGTCCCGCACGGTGCCCGCCGCCCCCGTGCCGGCGGGCCCCGCGTCAGGCACTGTGCCCGCCCGCGGGGGTGCCCCATGCAGGCGGGGGCAGGGTTCAGAGCTTGATTTGAGCATGCCGTAGCGGCCCTACGCCTCGTGCCGTACGCGGGCGGGGGCCGATCACGCGGGCGGGGGCCTCACCGGGGCGCCCCGCCGCCGCGGGTGCTCAGGCCTCCCCGTGCTCCGACAGGCCGGGCCAGTCGTCCGGGCCGCCGCCCTGCCACTCGATCAGGTCGCTCTCCTCGACCTCGATGCGGTCCAGGTCGGCCAGCCGGAGGATCTCGACGACGTCGTCCAGGTGGGAGGCGAGCCCGAGGGTCACGTCGTCCTCGGTGACGCGCCGGGAACCGTCCAGCGCGGGGGAGTGCACGACGATGTGCGGATGCCGGGTGCTGTGCTCCATGCCACCAGAGTCCTGCGGGCGGGCCCGCACCGCACCCCGGGGCCCCGCTGCCGGCGCGTGCCGGACGGGCGGAACCCCGCGGCGCCGGCGCCGGCCCGGCGGCGGAGGGCGGCGGAGGCGGACGGCACCGGACGCGCGGGGCCCGCGGAGGCGGCCCGTACCGTGTCCCCGCAACGCGTGGAGCCGGACGGCGCCGGATGCGGGACCGTCCGCATCCGGCGCCGTCCGGCCGGTGAGGGTGTTCGGTGGTGGATCCCGTCCGACGACGCGAGACTGGGCGCGACAGGACATTCGCGCCGCCGGACGGAGTTCGGGGGCCTCGCCGTCGGCGAGGCGGGTTCTTGGCTGGGACCGCGGTGGGTGCGACGGTCCGGAAGGTCTTCCCTCTGGTCGAGAAGACGGGTCCCGGGACCTTCACCACCGCACTGGCTCGCACTCCCCCGGGTTCCGGGCCTCGCCCGGACACGGGGGACCCCCACCGCGGTCCTCGCCCTGACCGCACGGCCGTCGGCCGACCACCCCTCATCCGAGTCGTCCGACGCCCGCGCGGGGCGTACGCGTCCGGGTCCCGACCTCCCCGTCAGGACACCGGACGCCGCTCGTGTCAGTCCTCGCGCAGGGCGCGGACCGCCGCCTCCACCCGCTTGCCGTAGTCCGGGTCGGCGGCGTGGAAGTGGGCCAGGTTCTTCTCGACCACGTCGTTGCGGGAGACCTGCGAGAGGCCGCCGGCGATGGTCGCGACCAGACGCTCCTTCTCCTCCTCCGACATGACGCGGTACAGCTCGCCCGCCTGGAAGAAGTCGTCGTCCTTGGTGTGCAGCGGCGCCTCGTGGGTGCCGGTGTGGCCGGAGACCGGCAGCGGGGCCGACAGCGGGCGGCCGGTCTCGACCGGGCCGTCGTAGGAGTTCGGCTCGTAGTTCTTGGCGTCACGGCCCTGGGCGTTGGACGCCATGAAGCCGTCGCGGCCGTAGTTGTTCGCGCCGCCCGGCACCGCCTTCGGGGCGTTCACCGCGAGCTGGGTGTGGTTGACGCCCAGGCGGTAGCGGTGGGCGTCCGCGTAGGCGAACATGCGGCCCTGGAGCATCTTGTCCGGCGACGGACCGATGCCCGGCACGAAGTTGTTCGGGGAGAACGCGGCCTGCTCGACCTCGGCGAACACGTTGTCCGGGTTGCGGTCCAGCACCATGCGGCCCACGCGCTGGAGCGGGTAGTCCCGGTGCGGCCACACCTTGGTCACGTCGAACGGGTTGAAGCGGTAGTCCGCCGCCTCGGCCGCCGGCATGATCTGCACGTACAGCGTCCAGGAGGGGTGCACCCCGCGCTCGATCGCCTGGAGCAGGTCGGTCTGGTGCGAGTCCGCGTCGCTGCCCGCCAGCTCGGCGGCCTGCTCGTTGGTCAGGCAGCGGATGCCCTGGTCCGTCTTGAAGTGGTACTTGACGAAGAAGCCCTCGCTCTTGGCGTTCGTCCACTGGTAGGTGTGCGAGCCGAAGCCGTCCATGTGGCGGTAGGACGCCGGGATGCCGCGGTCACCCATCACCCAGGTCACCTGGTGCGTGGCCTCGGGGGAGTTGGCCCAGAAGTCCCAGACGTTGTCCTGCTCGGTCCTGCCGGTGAACGGGTCGCGCTTCTGCGAGTGGATGAAGTCGGGGAACTTGATCGGGTCCTTGATGAAGAACACCGGGGTGTTGTTGCCGACGAGGTCGTAGTTGCCCTCCTCGGTGTAGAACTTCACCGCGAAACCGCGCGGGTCGCGCACCGCGTCCGCGGCGCCGAGGTTGCCGGCCACGGTGGAGAAGCGCACGAACACCTCGGTGCGCTTGCCGACCGTGTTCAGGAAGTCGGCGTGGGTGAAGCCGGTGACGTCGTCGGTCACCTCGAAGTGGCCGTAGGCGCCCGACCCGCGGGCGTGCACCACGCGCTCCGGGATGCGCTCGCGGTTGAAGCGCGCCAGCTTCTCCAGGAGGTGCTGGTCCTGGAGGAGGAGCGGGCCGCCGACGCCGGCGGAGGCGGAGTTCTGGTTGTCGGCGACCGGGGCGCCGGACTCTGTCGTGAGCACGCGCTGCGACATCGTGGACCTTCCATGCGGGGGCAGCGGAAACTTGTTTCCGCTTTGTGGAGCCTAGGTTTGGGCGATCGGGACGTCAACAGTTTGTTGAATTCCTGATCGGGGCTGCTGCCGGGACCGGGACCGGGTGGACGCCGCCGCCTGGGCGCGACAGGACAGGTGTCGGCGGCGGCGTCCCCCGGAGCTGTGGGACCGGTCGGCCGGGCGGTCAGACCTGGGCGCCGGACAGGCGCTCCACGGCCCGCAGCAGGGCCGAGTGGTCCAGGCCGCCGTCGCCCTGGGCGCGCAGCGAGGCGACCAGCTGGGCGACCACGGCGCCGACCGGCAGGGCCGCGCCGACGTTGCGGGCGGCGTCGGTGACGATGCCCATGTCCTTGTGGTGCAGGTCGATGCGGAAGCCCGGCTTGAAGTCCCGGTTCAGGAAGTTGTCCTTCTTGCGGGTCAGCACGGTGGAGCCGGCCAGGCCGCCGTTGAGGACGTCCAGGGCGGCCTGGAGGTTCACACCGGACTTCTCCAGGAAGACCACGGCCTCGGCGCACGCCTGGATGTTCACGGCGACGATGAGCTGGTTGGCGGCCTTCACGGTCTGGCCCGAGCCGTGCGGACCGCACAGCACGATGGTCTTGCCGAGCGCGTCGAAGATCGGCTTGGCCTGGTCGAAGTCGGCCTGCTCGCCGCCGACCATGATCGACAGTACGGCCTCGACGGCGCCGGCCTCGCCGCCGGAGACCGGGGCGTCCAGGACGCGGATGCCCTTGTCCTTCGCGGCCTTCGCCAGGTCGATCGAGGTCTGCGGGGTGATCGAGGACATGTCGATCAGCAGCGCGCCCGGCTTCGCGTTCTCCAGGATGCCGTCCGGGCCGTAGGCGATGGCCTCGACCTGGGGGGAGGCGGGCACCATCGTGATGACGACGTCGGCGTCCCCGACGGCCTCGGCGATCGAGCCGGCCGCGGTGCCGCCGGCGGCGGACAGCCGGTCCAGCTTCTCCTGCTCCAGGGTGAAGCCGGTGACCTGGTAACCCGCCTTGATCAGGTTCTCGGACATGGGCGAGCCCATGATGCCGAGGCCGACCCACGCGATCTTGGGGAGGTTGCTCATGACAGGGATGCCTCTCTGGAAAGCTCTTCGGTACGGGTGAGGGTCAGCGGGCCGCGCGGGCCCCGGCCGGCAGCCAGTCGAAGGCCTCGGCGCTGGGCCGGTCGCCCGGCTTGTACTCCAGGCCCACCCAGCCCTCGTAACCGGCCTTCTTCAGCTGGTCGAGCAGCTCCTCCAGCGGGAGGGAGCCGGTGCCGGGGGCGCCGCGGCCGGGGTTGTCGGCGATCTGCACGTGGCCGGTCTTCGCGGCGTACTGCTCGATCACCCGCGGCAGGTCCTCGCCGTTCATGGACAGGTGGTACAGGTCCATGAGGAACTTGGCGTTGCCGAGGCCGGTGGCCTCGTTCACCTTGTCCACGACCTCGATCGCGGCGGGCGCGCTCACCAGCGGGCACAGCGGCGACTCGGGCTTGTTCAGCGCCTCGATCAGGACGATCGCGCCGATCCGGTCGGCGGCACGGGCCGCGAGGACCAGGTTCTCCAGGGCGAGGGCGTCCTGCTCGGCCGCCTCCACGCCCTCGACGCGGTTGCCGTACAGCGCGTTGAGCGCCTTGCAGCCGAGCGAGTCGGCGAAGGCGACGGCCACGTCGATGTTGGTGCGGAACCGCTCGGACTCCTCACCGGGGACCGACAGGGCGCCGCGGTCGGGGCCCGGCAGCTTGCCGGCGTAGAAGTTCAGCCCGGTGAGCCGGACGCCCGCGTCCTCGATCGCCTTCTTCAGCGCGTCGAGTTCGGACTGCTCGGGGGTGGGGGTGTCGATCCAGGGCCACCACAGCTCGACCGCGGTGAAGCCGGCCGCGGCGGCGGCCGCGGGACGCTCCAGGAGCGGGAGTTCCGTGAAGAGGATCGACAGGTTGACGTTGAAGCGCTGGTCTGCGAATCCCATCGGGGTCGCGCTCCCTTCCGTGTCGCTATTCCGTATGACGGAAGTTCGTTTCTGCGTAATGGAAGAGTGCCGTCGGGTGTCGCGCCTTGTCAAGGGGGACCGCCCGCCGGCGGCGTACGGGCCGCCGGAACCTGCCCGAAAACCGGCCTTGCGCGTTAGGTTGAGCGCGTGCGATTGAGAGTGGAGTTCACGACCGAACCCTTCGACCTCGACGAGGCACCCGCGCACGCGCTGGTCGCCCGCGAGGTCGTCGAGGCCGCCGAACTGGACGCGGTGGACGTCGGCCCGTTCGGCAACACCGCCGAAGGCGCCGCCGACGCCGTCCTGACCGCCGTGGACACCCTGCTGCGCAGGAGCCTGCAGGCCGGTGCCACCCGGATCTCGCTCCAGGTCAACGTGATCGGGGAGGGTGATAGGTGACCGGTCAGGAGCCGTTCATCGCGGCAGTGAAACCGCTGGTCGACGCGATCGGCGGCGAACTGCTCCCGCCGGACGAGGCCGGACCCGACGACATCGTGCTCGCCTGGGACGGGGTGGACGCCGTCGGGGTGCGCCTGCCCCAGCTCGCCGACTCCCTCGACCACATCCTGGCCGCCATGGAGCGCCGCAAGGGCATGCCGCTCGCGGACCTGGACCGCAGGGCCAAGCAGGAGGTCGTACGGATCCTGGAGGCGCGCGGCGCCTTCTCCGTGCGGCACGGCGTGGAGACCGTGGCGAGCGCGCTGGGCGTGAGCCGCTTCACCGTCTACAACTACCTCAACCGGGAGAAGGAAGGCTGAAACACCCGCAGCGGGAGCGGCGCGGACAGGGTGTTCCAGGGTTTCCCCAGAATTTTCAACAAACTGTTGACGTGATGTTTCGGAGGGCGTTAGCTATCCGCAGCCCGTTCAGCACACAGGCCGTTCAACGGCCACGGAGGCTCCCGTGACCACGACTTCCACGCCGTCGGGCCTCGCCCGCTTCAACACCCTCCCGGATGCCGCGGCCCGCTCCGCGCTCCTGGAGGCATGCGCCTCCACCGCCTGGGCCGAGCGGCTGCTCGCCGCCCGACCCTACGCCCGTGCCGAGGACCTCTACACCGCCAGTGACGCCGCCATGGCCGAACTGACGGCGGCGGACCTCGCACAGGCCATGGCCGGCCACCCGCCGATCGGCCGGCCCAGGCCCGGTGACCCGGCCTCCGCCCGCGAACAGAGCGGCATGGCCGGAGCCTCCGAGGACCTCAAGGCGGACATGCTCGAACTGAACCTGGCCTACCAGGAGAAGTTCGGCCACGTGTTCCTCATCTGCGCCACCGGCCGGACCGGCGAGCAGATGCGGGACGCGGTCAAGGAGCGGATCGGCAACACGCCGGAGCAGGAACGGGAGATCGTCCGCACCGAGCTGGGGAAGATCAACCGCATCCGGCTCGCGCGCCTGCTCGAAGACGCCTGAGCACCTGCTCGAAGACGCCCGAAGAGGAAACCATGAGCACCGAGACCACCGCCTCAGTGTCCACGCACATCCTGGACACCAGTGCCGGCCGCCCCGCCGAGGGCGTCGCCGTCCAGCTCTCCGCCCGCTCGGGCGGGCAAGCGGACTGGCAGACGCTCGGCGGCTCCGCGACCGACGCGGACGGGCGGTGCAAGGACCTCCCGGCACTGCCGGAGGGGACCACCCACGTACGGCTCGTGTTCGAGACCGAGACGTACTTCGCCAAGAAACAAGCCGCGGCCCAGCAGGACGCCCCCGCGCTCCGGGACAGCGAGAACGGCCGGCCCGTGTTCTTCCCCGAGGTCACCATCGCCTTCGCGGTGGTGCCCGGCGAGCACTACCACGTTCCGCTGCTGCTCAACCCGTTCGGCTACTCCGTTTACCGAGGGAGCTGACCGACACCATGACCCGTTTCGTCCTGGGACAGAACCAGTACGGCAAGGCCGAGAACCGAGTCGTCAAGATCACGCGTGACGGCGACACGCACCACATCAAGGACCTGAACGTCTCCGTCGCCCTCTCCGGCGACATGGAGGAGGTCCACCGCAGCGGTTCGAACGCGAACGTCCTGCCCACCGACACCACCAAGAACACGGTGTTCGCCTTCGCCAAGGAGCACGGCATCCAGAGCGCCGAGGACCTCGGCGTCAAGCTCGCCCGTCACTTCGTGGACAACAACGAGCCCATCCACCGGGCCCGCATCCGCATCGAGGAGTACTCCTGGGAGCGGATCGAGACCTCGAAGGGCGGCGCCCGCTTCGTCGGCTCGGACGAGATCGCCCACTCCTTCGTCCGCAAGGGCCAGGAGACCCGCGTCGCGCAGATCACCTACGACGGCCACGGCATCCAGGTGCTCTCCGGATTCAAGGACCTCACCGTCCTGAACTCCACCAACTCCGAGTTCTTCGGGTTCCTCAAGGACAAGTACACCACCCTCCAGGAGGACCACGACCGCATCCTCGCCACCACCGTCTCCACCTGGTGGCGGCACAACTGGGACGGCATCGACTCGCACGCCCCGGACTGGGACCGTTCGTACAGCGGAGTGCGCAAGCACGCGCTCCAGGCGTTCGCCGAGACCTACTCGTACTCGCTCCAGCAGACCCTCTTCGAGATGGGTGTGCGGGTGCTGAACTCCCGCGACGAGGTCGACGAGATCCGCTTCTCGATGCCCAACAAGCACCACTTCCGCTCGGACCTGTCGCCCTTCGGGATCGACAACGAGGCCAAGGACGGCGCCGTCTACTACGCCGCCGACCGGCCCTACGGCCTGATCGAGGCCACCATCCTGCGCGACGGCGCCGAGCAACTCATCCCGGTCGACATGACCAACCTCTGACGCGGGACGCGCACCACCGGCCCTGCCACCCGGGCCGGTGGTGCGCCACACCGGAGGGAACACCATGGCACAGCCTGCAACGGAGCCGGCGAAGGGCTCCTGTTCCACCCCGCCGGTGCACACCGAGGACGCCGTCACGTCCGTGCACCCGGTGGACGAGAAGCTCCACCCCTCGCGGCTCGTCCCCGCCGCTCTCCAGCACATCGCCGCCATGTACGCGGGCGTTGTCACTCCTCCGCTCATCATCGGCCAGGCCTGCGGCCTCGACATCGCGGCCCGCACCCGGCTGATCGCCGCCTCGCTGCTCATCGCCGGCGTGGCCACCATCCTGCAGACCATCGGCGTCAAGGGTCTCGTCGGCAACCGCCTGCCGTTCGTGAACGCCGCCTCCTCCGCCGGCATCGCGCCCATCCTCGCGATCGCCGAGACCAACTCCAAGGGGCACCAACTCCCCGCCATCTACGGCGCGGTGATGGTCGCCGGCGTCTTCTGCCTGGCCGTCGGTCCGTTCTTCGGACGGCTGCTCAGGTTCTTCCCGCCGCTGGTCACCGGCGTGGTGATCACCCTCATCGGCGTCACGCTGATGCCCGTGCCGGTCGGCTGGGCCCAGGGCGGCGACAAGAGCGCCGCCGACTTCGGCGCCATGAAGAACCTCGGCCTCGCCGCGTTCACCCTCGTCGTCATCCTGCTGATCCAGCGCTTCGGCAAGGGCTTCGTCAAGCAAGTCGCCCTGCTCTTCGGCCTGCTGGTCGGCACCTTGGTCGCCATCCCGTTCGGCATGGCCGACTTCAGCGGCATCACCTCGGCGCCCGTCGCGGCACTGCCCACCCCGTTCGCCTTCGGCGCCCCCGTCTTCCAGCCCGCGGCCATCCTGTCGCTGTGCATCGTGATGCTGGTGCTGATGACCGAGTCCAGCGCCGGCATGCTCGCCCTCGGCGAGATCTGCGACCGCCGCGCCGACGCCCGCATCATCACCCGCGGCCTGCGCACCGACGGCATCGCCACCCTGCTCGGCCCCGTCTTCGGCGGCTTCCCCACCTCCGCCTTCGCACAGAACGTCGGCGTCGTCTCGCTGACCCGGGTCCGCAGCCGCTACGTCGTCGCGGTCGCCGGCGGCGCCCTCCTCGTCCTCGGCGCCTTCCCGGTGCTCGGCGCGGTCGTCTCCCTGGTCCCCATGCCGGTCCTCGGCGGCGCGGGCATCGTCCTGTTCGGCTCGATCGCGGTCAGCGGCATCCGCACGCTCTCCGAGGCCGGACTCGACGACAGCTCCAACATCATCCTGGTGGCCGTCGCCCTCGGCGCGGGCATCATCCCGCTCGCCGCCCCCACCTTCTACGAGGAGTTCCCGGCCTGGGCACAGACCGTCCTCGGCTCCGGCATCAGCGCCGGAGCGATCGTCGCGGTCCTGCTCAACCTGTTCTTCCACCATCTCGGCACCCGGGGCCGCACGGCTCCGGCACTCAAATCCTCCTAGGGTCCTGCCGTGCCCTCCCCGTGGACTCCCCGTCCACGGGCCGCCACTGACAGACAAGGAAGCGCCATGGCACCATCGGCAGCCCAGCGCATCGTCATCGAGAACTGTGCGATCGCGACCGTCGACGCGGACGACACCGAGTACGCGTCCGGTCACCTCGTCATCGCCGGGAACAGGATCGAGTCCATCGGCGCCGGCCGGGCCCCCGCGGGCCTGGAGAACGTGGCGCGCCGCATCGACGCCGGCGGCCACCTGGTCACGCCCGGTCTGGTCAACACCCACCACCACTTCTACCAGTGGATCACCCGGGGCCTGGCCACCGACCACAACCTGTTCGACTGGCTCGTCGCGCTCTACCCCACCTGGGCGCGCATCGACGAGGAGATGGTGTACGCGGCGGCCCAGGGGTCGCTCGCGATGATGGCCCGCGGCGGTGTCACCACCGCCATGGACCACCACTACGTCCATCCGCAGGGCTCCGGCGACCTGTCCGGCGCGATCATCCGGGCCGCCTCCGAGATGGGCGTCCGCTTCACGCTGGCCCGCGGCTCGATGGACCGCAGCGAGAAGGACGGCGGACTGCCGCCGGACTTCGCCGTCGAGACCCTGGAGGGCGCGCTCGCCGCCACCGAGGAGACCGTCAAGAAGCACCACGACGCCTCCTTCGACGCCATGACGCAGGTGGCCGTCGCCCCCTGCTCACCCTTCTCCGTCTCCACCGAACTGCTGCGCCAGGGCGCCGAGCTGGCCCGCCGGCTCGGCGTGCGGATGCACACCCACGGCTCGGAGACCGTGGAGGAGGAGAAGTTCTGCCACGAGCTGTTCGGCATGGGCCCCACCGACTACTTCGAGTCGACGGGCTGGCTCGGCGAGGACGTGTGGATGGCGCACTGCGTCCACATGAACGACTCCGACATCGAGGCCTTCGGCCGGACCAGGACCGGCGTCGCGCACTGCCCGTCCTCCAACGCCCGCCTCGCCGCCGGCATCGCCCGGGTCCCCGACATGCTCAAGGCGGGCGTCCCGGTCGGCCTCGGCGTCGACGGCACCGCCTCCAACGAGTCCGGCGAACTCCACACCGAACTGCGCAACGCCCTGCTGATCAACCGCCTCGGCGCGCACCGCGAGGCGGCCCTCAACGCCCGCCAGGCGCTGCGCCTGGGCACGTACGGCGGCGCCCAGGTGCTGGGCCGGGCCGAGCAGACCGGCTCGCTGGAGGCCGGCAAGCTCGCCGACCTCGTGCTGTGGAAGCTGGACACCCTCGCCCACGCCTCCATCGCCGACCCGGTGACCGCGCTGGTCTTCGGCGCGGCGGCACCGGTCACGGCGTCCTTCGTCAACGGCCGGCAGATCGTCGAGGACGGCCGCCTGCTGCACGCCGACGAGGACGCCATCGCCCACTCCACCCGCGAGGAGGCCCGGCGCCTGGCGCGGATCGCCGCCCAGGGCTGAGCGGGCCGCGGCCGAGCGCCGCTGCGCTCGCCGCACCGCGCCGACCGCGGCCGGGCGCGGCGGCGACCCGCAGGAAGAACTCCGGCCGGGAGGGACGGCTCCCGGCCGGTAGCCGTGGACCCGAGCGGGGTCCGCGGTGGCCGCTCCGGGGCGTGCGTGGACGCGCACGCCCCGGAACGGTATCCGTTCACTTCCCGGGCCCCGTCGAGGGCCCGGCCAGGGCTGCCCGCGTCAAAGGCCCGCCCAGGACCCCTCCCCGGGGCCCGCCACGGTCCCGCACGACCACCGCACCACGCACCACCTCCTTGACACCCACGTCAGAGCCGACGTGAAAACCGACCGGAGGAGCCGCCGTGACCGCACAGCCCGTCGACGAGAAACTGGTCCACCCAGTCGACGAGAAACTTCCCGCCCTCAAGATGGCGACCAGCGGCCTGCAGCACGTGGCCGCCATGTACGCGGGTGTCGTCGCCCCACCCCTGATCGTCGGCGCGGCCATCGGCCTGTCCGCCTCCGACCTCACCTTCCTCACCGGCGCCTGCCTGTTCACCGCCGGCCTCGCCACCTTCCTGCAGACCCTCGGCATCTGGAAGATCGGCGCCCGGCTGCCCTTCGTCAACGGCGTCACCTTCGCCGGTGTCGCCCCGATGACCGCGATCGTCGCCTCCACCAAGGACAAGTCCGACGCGCTGCCGGTCATCTTCGGCGCCGTGATCGTCGCCGGACTCCTCGGCTTCCTCTTCGCCCCCCTGTTCTGCAAGGCCATCCGCTTCTTCCCGCCGGTCGTCACCGGCAGCGTGATCACCCTCATCGGCGTCTCCCTGCTCCCCGTCGCCTTCGGCTGGGCCCAGGGCCCGAATCCGGCCGCCCACGACTACGGGTCCGCGACCAACCTGACCCTGGCCGGCATCACCCTGGCCCTGGTCCTGCTGCTGCGCCGCTTCACCCGCGGCTTCGTCAAACAGATCGCCGTGCTGATCGGCCTGGTGGCGGGCACCGTCATAGCGATACCGTTCGGCGCCACGGACTTCAGCCCGGTCGCCGACGCCCAGGTCGTCGGCTTCCCCACCCCGTTCCACTTCGGCGGCCCGCAGTTCCAGCTCGCCGCGATCCTGTCCATGTGCGTGGTGATGGTGGTCTGCATGACCGAGTCCACCGCGGACATGCTCGCGCTCGGTGAGATCGTCGAACGCCCGGCCGACGAGAAGACCATCGCCGCCGGCCTGCGCGCCGACACCCTCGGCTCCGCCCTCAGCCCCCTGTTCAACGGCTTCATGTGCAGCGCCTTCGCACAGAACATCGGCCTGGTCGCCATGACCCGTATCCGCAGCCGCTACGTGGTCGCGGCCGGCGGCGGCTTCCTGGTCCTGATGGGCCTGTGCCCGACGGCCGCCTCCCTCATCGCCGTCGTGCCGCGCCCGGTGCTCGGCGGCGCGGGCGTGGTGCTGTTCGGCTCGGTCGCCGCGAGCGGCATCCAGACCCTGGTCCGGGCCGGTCTCGACAAGGACAACAACGTCCTGATCGTCGCCGTGTCGCTGGCCGCCGGCATCATCCCGATCACCGCCCCGGAGTTCTACCACGCCTTCCCCGAGACGGCCCGCATCGTCCTGGACTCGGGCATCTCCACCGGCTGCGTGGTGGCCGTCCTGCTGAACCTGCTCTTCAACCACATCGGCAAGGGCCGCGACGCGGAGGACGTCACCCACCCGATGGAGGCGGGCACGGACCTCGCGGAGGCGGCCCACCCGGCCGCCGCACACTGACGGCGGCGCCCCGGAGGGGTACGGCACCGGCAGGCCTGCCCGTGCCCTGCCCCTCCAGGCGTCCGCCGCGCTCGCCCCTGCGGCGTGCACCGCTCGGGCCCCTCTGCGCGGGCGCCGGGCGCGCACCTCCCGGGCGCGACGCGCGACGCGTCAGAGCCCGAACAGCGCCGGGTCCGCGGCGAGTTCCTTGAAGCGCCCCTGCGGGTCGGGGACCAGCCTGCGCGCCTTCAGGTCCAGCAGCCCGCCGACCGCGGTGATCTCGGCGGCCACCGTGCCGTCCGCCTTGCGGACGCTCTGGCGTATCCGGAAGGTCTTCCCCTCGCCCCACTCGAAGGCGCAGGTCACCTGGACCTCCTCACCGGCGAGCAGTTCCCGCTTGTAGCTGATGGTCGTCTCCAGCGTCACCGGCCCCACCCCGCCGGCGATCAGGCCGGCCTGGCTGATCCCCGCCGCCTGCAGCAGCGACCAGCGGGCGTGCTCCGCGTAGTTGAGGTAGACCGCCTGGTTGAGGTGCCCCTGTACGTCGGTCTCGTACCCCCGGACGGTCACCGGGACGGAAAACGGCTCGCTCACTGCAACCTCTTCTCACCCATCACGCCTGTCATGATCCGACCCCCCGATCCTGGCACGCCGGCCGGTCACGCCGGCCTCCCCGGTCACCCCGTCACGGCCGCTCACGCCCCTCACGCACGGCGCGGGGACGCCAGCAGGTACCGCACCCGGGTCCGCGGCTCGGTGCACTCCCCGGCCTGCCACCCCGCACGCTCCAGCGTGAGCGCGCAGCCCCGCAGGAACTCCGCGTCCGGCGCGTACACGGCGACCGCCTCCGGCTGCGGCGTCTCCCGCACCCGGTAGCCGCCGGCCGCGGGCCCGGCCGGACGGTGCCCGGCCGCCTCCAGGGCCAGCGCGGCGGCCCGCACCAGATGCGCGCGCTCCCAGCCGCACGGCCGCTCCACCGCACCGTCCGCATTGGTCATCCGGCGCAGCTCCAGCAGCCCCTGCCACGCGCTGTGCACCTCACGGCTCCGCGCCGCACGGTCGTCTGCCGCCGGCTCGTCCTCGCCGCCGGTCCGGGCGGAGAACACACCGGCGGGGGAGGGCTGCGCCACCGCCTCGGCACGGTCCGCGGGCGCGGGCTGCGGCTGCCGAGTCCGGTGCCCGGCCGGGGTCAGGAAGTGGTCGTGCGGCGGACGCGGATGCCGGAAGGCCAGCCCGCGCTTCACCAGCGCCGCGAGCTGCGCGTCCGTGCCCCGCAGCCGGCCGGTCACCGGATCGGCGGTGTCGATGACGCGGCGCTGCGCGGCGGTCGGCGGTCGTGCCACGGCGCCCTCCCTCCCCGAGTCACCCGGACGGCCTGATCGAGCGGACCGTGAAGACCGCGCTCCAGGCCCACTCGAAGACTACGACCCGGGTCTGACAACGCCCCCGGCCGCGCTCAGGACGGCGCGGGCGGGCGGATGTTCCAGCCCGCGACCACCGGCCGGTCGTGTTCCGTGCCCAGCCGGCACAGCGTGCCCGTGGCCAGCTGGAACAGCGCGCCCGAGGACGGGGGCAGACCCAGGCGCCGGGCGGTGAGCACCCGCAGGAAGTGCCCGTGGGCCACCAGCAGCACGACCCCCTCGGTGTTGGCGAACGCGGCGTCCACCTTGGCCAGCATCCGGTCGGCGCGCTCCCCGACCTGCTCCACGCTCTCCCCGGGATGCTCCGGCGGCCCCGGCGCCACCCCGTCGGTGAACAGGAACCAGCCGGGCCGGGTGCGCTGGATCTCGGGGGTCGTGACGCCCTCGTAGCCGCCGTAGTCCCACTCCCGCAGGTCCGGGTCGACACGGGCGTCCGTGATCCCGATCAGTTCGGCCGTCTCCCGGGCCCGCTGGAGCGGGCTGACGAACGCGGCGCCGATCCGGTGCGAGCGGATCAGCGGCACCAGCCGCCGCGCCTCCTGGCGCCCCCGCTCGGTGAGCGGCACGTCCGTCCGGCCGGTGTGCCGCCCGGACCGCGACCACTCGGTCTCCCCGTGCCGGACGAGAAAGAGATCACCCACGCCCGCCGTCCCTTCCCGCGCCGCGTGCCTCCTCAGCACCGTGTCACACGCGGACGGCGGCCCGCAGGACGGACTGGGCCAGACGGCCGTTCTCGGGCGAGGCGCCCTGCCCCGGCGTGGGGAAGGCGAAGCGCCGCCGCGTGTAGGCGTACGCGATCCCGGTCGCCGGGTCGGCGAAGCCCAGCGAGCCGGTGGCACCGCTGTGCCCGAAGGCACCGGGGTCCAGGAAGGGGAACACCGCGGACGGGCGTTCGAAACCGAGGCCGATGGCGTCCTCGCCGCCGGTGACCAGGTCGGTCCCCGGCTTCTGCAGCCGCGCGAACTCCGCCGCCGTCGCCGGGGTGAGCAGTGGCGCCCTGCCGTCCACCGTGCTGATGGCCGCCGCGTACATGCGGGCGACGCCGCGCGCGTTGCCCACCCCGCCGGAGGACATCGGACCGAGCGCCCGGACCCGGCGGCTGTTGCCGAAGGCGACCAGATCGGTCGGCTCGGGGGCGTGCGCGTTGAACGCGATCCCGGGGACACTGTCCGGTGCCACGGCACGCGCCGCCAGCTGCTCCGCCTCCTCGGGCGTGGGCACCAGCGGCAGCACCTCGCGCCACCGCGGCTCCAGCGCCTCGGGGAACCCGGCGTAGAAGTCGAGCCCGTACGGCGCGCGCACCCGCTCCTCGTACCACTGCCGGACCGACCGGCCGGTCGCCCGCCGCACCACCTCACCGGTGAGCGCGCCGATCACGAAGGCGTGGTACCCGTACGCGGTCCCGGGCTCCCACCACGGCTTCTGCCCGGCCAGCCGGGCCGCCATCGCCCGGTCGTCGGCCAGCTCATCGATGCTGAACCCGCCGTCCACACCCACGAGTCCGGCCTGGTGCGACATGAGCTGACGCAGCGTCAGCGCACCCTTTCCCTCCGCCGCGAACTCCGGCCAGTGGGCGGCCACCTCCCGGTCCAGGTCGAGGACGCCGTCCTGCACGAGCAACGCCACCACCAGATGCGCGGCACCCTTGGTGAGGGAGTACACACTGGTGAGCGAGGAGCCGTCGACGCCTTCCCCCGCCCACAGATCCACCACCCGGCGCCCGTGGTGGTACACCGCCAACTGCGCCTCGGGCGAGTCCCGTTCCTCACCGAGAAACGCGGCGAACTCCTCCCGCACACCCTCGAATCCGTCGGCCACCGTTCCCCGTACGTCCTGCGCCATGCGCACAGCCCCCCAGTCGTCGATCGCGTACGGAGATCGTCAACCGGGGACCGCGGCCGGGCATTCCCTCTCTCCCCGCACGTTTCCCCGGGCAGGCCGGAGACTCTCGTCAGTGATCGGTGGCGTAAGAGATGAACGCTGCCCACCCCTGCGGCCGGAAGCTGAGCTGAGGGCTCTGCCTGTCCTTCGAGTCGCGTACGTGGACGGTCTTCGGCGCAAAGGCGACCTCGACGCAGGCGGCGCCGTCGGGGTTGCTGTAGCTGCTCTTGAACCACTTCAACTCGGTGCCGTCACCGGCCAGGGGCTTCAAGCTCATGTCTCTCCCAGCAGTTTCTCGATGTAGGCCAGTGACTCTCGTGGTGTGAGGGCCTGAGCCCGGATGATCCCATAGCGCAGTTCGAGGATCTGGATCTCCCTGCGGTCCGAGATCAACCGACTGACGAGTTGGATGTCGCTGTGTCCCACGGTGGCGCCCTCCTTCAGCCTCAATAGATGGAACGGTCCGTCGAGGCCGGCGTTGTCCTCGCAACCCAGGGGCAGTACTTGAACCTCCACATTGCGCATCCGCCCGGCCTCCAACAGGCGTTCGAGCTGGCGGCGCAGGACCATTCTGCCTCCGACCGGGCGGCGCAGAGCAGCCTCATCATGCACGAAGCTGAAAGCCGGGATCGTCTGCTTCCCGTCCAGCACCCTCTGCCGTGCCAGCCGTGCAGCGACCAGCCGTTCCACGTCCTCCTCCGAGAAGGCAGGGCGCCGCGACGCGAACACGGCCCGCAGGTACTCCTCCGTCTGCAACAGCCCGTTGACCACGGAGTTGTCGTACGCGCAGATCTCGACGGCCTCGGCCTCCAGCTTGGCCAGGTCCCGGACCTTCTTGGGGTAGCGGGCCTCCTCCACGTCCTTGCTGAGCGCGGCGATCACTCCGCCGGCGTCCAGCACCCGGTCCGCCGCTTCCAGGAACTGGGGCTTCGGCGTCCGCCGCCCCCGTTCCACCGCGGAGGCCTGCTCCTCGCTGTAGCCGATGGCCGCGCCCAACTCCGCCTGTGTGAGGCCCTTCCGTTCGCGGAACTTCTTGACCACCTTGCCGACGGTCCGCAGGACGGCCGCCGACTCCTCGTCCTCCCAGCCCGTTTCCGGCCCGTCACCGTTCTGCGGCCCCTGCCCCATCGTGCCCACGCTCCGACTCCTTGGTGTGTTGCCCGATCCCAACGCCGTCAGGGGCCCTCGCGTCACGCGTCGCCGCCCGGACAGGCCCGGACAACGGCCGGACAGCGACGCTGAGTACGACCTCCATGACTGCACAGCGTAGTGACGACCGGCCACGCTGGGTGACATGAACGCCGATACCACCCGCTCGACCGCTGCCCCTGCCCACTTCGCCATCCGTCTCTCGGCCACTCCCAGGGGCGCCCGCCTCGCCCGCCGTCTGGCGGCGCAGCAACTCGACGACTGGGGCTGGCCCTACGACACGGAGGCGAACCGGACGGCCGCTCTGCTCGTCGCCGAACTCGCCGCGAACGCGGTGCAACACGGCGCGGTGAGAGGCCGCGATTTCCGCCTGCGGCTCACGCTCCACCCCGCCGGTCCCGTCCCCGCACTGCGCATCGAGGTCACGGACCCACGCCCGGAGCGGCGCCCGCCCGGCCCCGGCACGCTCCCGCAGACGTCCCCCGACGCGGAGTCCGGCCGCGGCCTCCTCCTCGTCGAGGCACTGGCGAGCCACTGGGGGACGGTGTGCGCGGACCCGTACACGAAGACCGTCTGGTGCGAAACCGTGCTCGCGTGAGTGCCGGCCGGCTACTGGTGGTACCCGCCCAGGAACCGTCCGATCCTGCTGATCGCCGTGTCCAGGACGTCCGCGTGCGGGAGGGTGAGGATGCGGAAGTGGTCCGGGGCGGGCCAGTTGAAGCCCGTGCCCTGGACGATCTGGATCTTTTCGCGCAGGAGGAGGTCCAGGACGAACTTCTCGTCGTCGTGGATCCTGTGGACGGCGGGGTCGAGGCGGGCGAAGGCGTACAGGGCGCCCTTGGGTTTCACGCAGGAGACGCCCGGGATCTCGTTCAGCTTGCGCCAGGCCACGTCGCGCTGCTCGTGCAGCCTGCCGCCGGGCACGGTCAGGTCGCGGATGGACTGGCGGCCGCCCAGCGCGGCCTGGATGGCGTACTGCGCCGGGGCGTTGGGGCACAGGCGCATGGAGGCCAGCATGGTCAGGCCCTCCAGGTAGTCCTTCGCGTGCTGGCGGGGGCCGGTCACGACCAGCCAGCCGGAGCGGAAGCCCGCCACGCGGTACGTCTTCGACAGGCCGCAGAAGGTCAGGACCACCAGGTCGGGCGCGAGCGCGGCCGTCGAGTGGTGCACGGCGTCGTCGTAGAGGATCTGGTCGTAGATCTCGTCGGCGAAGACCATCAGGCCGTGCCGGCGCGCGAGGTCGAGGATGCCCTCCAGGACCTCCTTCGGATAGACGGCGCCCGTCGGGTTGTTCGGGTTGATGATCACCACCGCCTTGGTGCGGTCGGTGATCTTCGACGCCATGTCGTCCAGGTCCGGGTACCAGTCGGCCTGTTCGTCGCACAGGTAGTGGACCGCCTTGCCGCCGGCCAGCGTCGTCACGGCGGTCCAGAGCGGGTAGTCCGGCGCCGGGATCAGGACCTCGTCGCCGTCCTCCAGCAGGGCCTGGACGGCCATGGACACCAGCTCCGAGACGCCGTTGCCGAGGAAGACGTCGTCGACGCCGACCTCCAGGCCCCGCTCCTGGTAGCGCTGGGCGACCGCCCGGCGGGCGGAGAGGACACCGCGCGAGTCCGTGTAGCCGTGCGCCCGCGGGAGCATCCGGATCATGTCCTGGACGATCTCCTCCGGCGCCTCGAAACCGAAGAGCGCCGGGTTGCCCGTGTTCAGGCGCAGGACGCTGTGGCCCGCTTCCTCCAGCGCGTTGGCGTGCTCGATCACCGGGCCGCGGATCTCGTAACAGACCTCGTTGAGCTTGCTCGACTGCCGGAACTCCATGCGTCCCTCCGGTTCTTGGTGACGCTTGGTTTTACCAAGTGTGAGCTTGGAAAGTCCAACAACATGTCTAGACTGCGTCGCATGTCACCTCGCCGAAGCTACGACCAGTACTGTTCCGCCGCCCGCGCGCTCGACGCCGTCGGCGACCGCTGGACCCTGCTGATCGTGCGGGAACTGCTGGCCGGTCCCCGCCGCTACACGGATCTGCACGCCGATCTGCCGGGAGTGAGCACCGACGTCCTCGCCTCACGGCTCAAGGACATGGAGCGGGACGGGCTGACGAGCCGGCGCAGGCTGCCGCCGCCCGGCGCCGCCTTCGTCTACGAACTCACCGCGCGCGGGCGCGACTTGCTGCCCGTGCTCCAGGCGCTGGGGGAGTGGGGGCAGGCCGAGCTGGGCGAGCCGCGGCCCACCGACGCCGTGCGCGCGCACTGGTTCGCGCTGCCCCTGCTGCGGGCCCTGGACGGC
Source organism: Streptomyces sp. Xyl84 (assembly GCF_059731885.1). NCBI lineage: Bacteria > Bacillati > Actinomycetota > Actinomycetes > Kitasatosporales > Streptomycetaceae > Streptomyces > Streptomyces sp. Xyl84. Next base: position 1,422,540 of record NZ_AP029182.1, on the reverse strand, counting down.
GAGGGACTGGTCGAGGTGGTGCTGGAGGAGGGCGTCTTCCACCTGTACGCCGGCGGCACGGAGCAGGTCCCGTACGGCGACGGGCCCGCTCCCCGCGAACCCGACGCCCGGCTGACTCTCGACTCCCCGGCCTGCACGGCCGTGGCGCGCGGGGAAGCGGGACTTCTGGAAGCGGTGCGGGACGGCCGGGTGACGGTCACCGGGGACAGTCCGCTGGCCAAGGCCCTGCGGGAGGGGTGAGGGCGGGGCGGCGGCACCGGTGACGCCCGCGGCGCCGGGGTGGCGGCCGGTATCTGCCGCGTCCGCGACTCGGGGGTGGCAGCCGGCATCGGCGGCGGCCGCGGCATCCGGGGCGCAGGCGCCGGCGGGGCGCGGGCGGCACCTGTGGCGCCGGTGACGCCCGTGGCAGGTGCGGCGAAGGCCCGCCTCCGAGGGGGCGGCCCTTCGCCGCACCTGCGAGTTGGTGTTCCGTCAGTCGCGGCGGGGCGGAGTCAGGCGCCCGGCGGCACCCGCGACGGCCGCCCGGAGCCCCGGGTCAGCGCGTACCCGCCGATGCCCGCGAGCGCGGCCAGCACCGCGCCGATCCCGGTCCACACCCACCGGTCGGACCACCAGCCCGACGACCAGCCGTCGTCGGGCTCGATGCTGGACAGCACGGCCGGCTTCTTCGCCGCCGAACCCTCCCCGCCGTCCGAACCGGCCTCGTCCTGCTGGGACTTGACCGCGATGCCCGGCACCAGCGGCTTCGCCAGCGAGCCGTCCACCGCCGCCGCGCCGCCGATGTGCTTGGAGTCGGCCTTCACCTCGGCGCTCACCGGCAGGCCCAGGTCCGAGGCCTGCAGACCGACCACCGTGAGCCGGACGTAGTAGGTGCCCGGCAGCGGGTCGTTGGCCCACGGCTCCGCCCAGGCGCGGACCGTACGCAGGACGCAGGCCAGCTCGACGGAGGGCGTGCCGGCCTCGGCGGTCCGCGTCTGGGCGCCGTACTGGCACGACTGGCGGCGCCGCAGACCGTCGTAGACGTCGAGCTGCCAGGTCTGGGTGGTGTGCTTGTCCGGCAGCTTCACCGTGGCGTGGACGGTGGGCCGCTGCCCGGCGTCCGCCGGGAACGACCAGTACAGGTAGTCGCCCGTGGAACCGGTCGCGGTGGCCTGCTGCCCCTGCTCGATCTCGGTCGCCGTACGGAAGGAGGTGCCCGCCTGGGTGGGGGCCTTGCTGTCGCCGGACGGGCTGGCGGACGGGGAGGGAGCCGCCGCCGCGGGGGCCGCCGCCAGTCCCAGTGCCAGCAGCGCGGCACCGAACGCACGTGTGAGACGCATCAGTTGGTCCTCCAGATCGCCACGCGCCAGCGCGACAGCCAGCCCCAGACCAGTCCGGCGAGGAAGCCGACCAGCACCAGGACACCGAGCAGCCACCAGCCGCGGCCCAGTCCGAACGCCGCCACGTCACGCGCCTTGCCCGGGGCGTCCACGACGTCGACGGTCAGCTCCAGCGGCAGGCCCGGCGTCGTCTTGACGCCGTCCGCCGCGGCGAAGGAGTTGGTGACCTGCAGGCACACCGTCTCCGCCGGGGCGTTGTCGTCGTCGCTCTTCGCCTTCGGGTAGCGCAGGCCGGTGGAGACGACGTCGGTGCGGCCGGTGCCGGCCGCCTCACCGCGCACGATCTCCCGGCCGTGCACGGTCACCGCCCGCAGCAGCACCCCGTAGTCGGGACGCACGGTGCGGTCGTCGGCGACGCTGACCGCGGCGCGCAGCTCCTGGCCCGGGTTCACGTCCACCCGGTACCAGCGCTGCTGCCCGAACTCCTCGCGGTCGGTGTACAGGCCGGACTTGAGCGCCGGCGCCTTGGCGCAGTCGGCCGCGCCCTCGGTGGCGACCGGGGTCACCACGGGGTCGGCGGCCCGGTCGACCAACTGGCCCACCCGGTCCGAGAGTTCCTCCTTGTGCCGGACGGAGGTGTACGTGCCGCCGGTGGCGTCCGCGATGCAGCTGAGCTGGTCGCGGGTCTTGGCGTCCGGGACCAGGCCGAGCGTGTCGATGGTCAGGCCGATGCCCTGGGCCGCGATCTCGCGGGCCACCTCGCACGGGTCCAGCGGCCGGCAGGTGTCCTCGCCGTCGCTGATCAGGACGATGCGGCGGGTGCCGTCGCCGCCCTTGAGGTCGGCCGCCGCCTTCTGCAGCGCGGGGCCGATCGGGGTCCAGCCGGTCGGTGCGAGGGTGGCCACCGCCGTCTTGGCCTCGGTGCGGTTCAGCGGGCCGACCGGGTAGAGCTGCGCGGTGTCCTTGCAGCCGGTCTTGCGGTCCTCGCCACGGTAGTCGGCGCCCAGGGTCCGGATGCCGAGCTGGACCTCCTCGGGGGTGGCGTCGAGCACCTCGTTGAACGCCTGCTTGGCCGCGGCCATCCGCGACCCGCCGTCTATGTCCCGTGTACGCATGGAACCGCTGACGTCCAGGACGAGTTCGACCTTCGGCGCGGCCGTGCCGTCCGGCTCGTCGGCGACCGCACCGGCGGGAAAGGCCATCCCGGCCGTCAGGGCGGCGAGCAGAGCACAGACTCCTGCCGCCAGCCGTTGTCTTGTGATCATCGGCGGATCTTATTGATCAGGACGGGGTGGGACCAAAACGAGCGGGTTGGGCAGTCCCGTCCACAGGTCCCCGGCGTGCCCGGGGGACAGCCGCATCAGCGTCAGCGCCTTGGCGGGCAGCGGCTCCTCGGCCAGGGCCCGGGAATCGGCGGTGCGCGGCAGGTCGCGTACGGCGCTCTCCAGCGCGGCGCGCAGTGCCGGTCCCGACCCCGCCGTCCCGGCCAGCGCGCCCGCCACCAGTGAGCCGAACAGCTTGCGGCGCAGCGCCGTCGGGTCGTCGGTGAGGTTGCGGGCGGGCAGGCCGGGGACGGCGATGCCGTGCCGGGCCAGGCGGGCGGGGCTCACCCTGATGTCGGCGAGGTCGCGGTAGACCAGGCGCAGCGGGGTCCCGTCGGCAGACAGCACGACCAGCAGGTTCTGGCCGTGTGCCTCCAGGGCCACGCCCAGCTCCAGCAGACGCAGCCCGACGGTGAGCGCGAGGCGGGCGAGGGCGGCCAGCCACGTGGGCGAGCCGGCCAGCCCGGTGACGGGCAGGGCCGCCACCGGCACGACGTGCTCGCCGGAGGCCGTGTACGTCTGCGGCGGCTCGCGCCACAGGGCCGCCAGGTCCGGGGAGTGGGCCGTGGCGGCGCCGAGCGTGCGGGTGAAGTGGAGCAGGCCGCCGGCGCGGCCCGCCAGGTCCTCCGCGAAGGCCGACAGAGCGGCCGACGCGGCCACCGAACCGACCGAGATGTCCCGCACCGAGGACGTCAGCCGGGCCGACAGCGCGGTCTTGACGTGCGGCCCGCCCGGCAGGGCCAGGGTGCGCAGCGACATCAGCGGGTGAGCGGTGAGAGCGGCGCCCCCGGCGGGCCGCTTGAGCACGTGCTCCGCCTGCCACGGGTGCACCGGGATCAGCAGCCGTCCGCCGTCCCGCAGTTCCTCGGGCCACACTCCGCTCACCAGACACTCGCGCACCGGGACGGGCACCAGTCCCAGCTCGACCACGGGCCGGTGCTCGGGCCCGTACGCCAGCTGCTCGGCCACCGAGAAGCCGGGCCGGGAACGGCAGTTGGGGTGGAACGGGTGCCCGTCGACCACCCGCTGCTCCCACTCCCACTCCCGGTCCGGGGCAGGCCACCGGTCAGCGGGGACCGGCCAGGCGAGGGCTTGGGCACCGGTCGGCCTGCCGGCCCGCGACAGGGCCAGCGAGGCGACGCTGTGCGCCAGTTCGGCCGCGAACGCGTCACCGTGCGGCACCGCCAGCGCGGCCGTCAGCCGCGCCGGGTCGTCGTACGCCGTGCCGTCGAGGCGCACCGAGGTGACGTACGCGGACGTGGCGTACGGGTCCGCCGGCGGCCCGTGCAGCGCCCGGCCGTCGGACAGCCGCAGCACCAGCGCGTCCCGTTCCCGCCGCCGGCCGGTGATCCACGGCAGCGGCTCGTGGGCGAACGCCCGCCACAGCCGGGTCAGCACGGACGCCCGGGCGCCGCTCAGCTCGCGCGCGTACCGTGGGACCAGGCCGGGCCGCACCACGGCCAGTTCCTCGCCGATCTGGGCCTCGGCGGTCGGGAAACGGTGCACGGTCGGGCTCCTCGGGTACGGATCGGGGGCGCGGGCGTCACGGTAGCGCGCCGGACAGACATACTGATCACCCTCGCACCGTGTGGACGTACGGAACGAATGGAACGCATGGAGCCGACGCCCCCCGCCGACGACATGGCGGCACCCCCCACCGACCGCGTCGCGGCGCCGCTCACCCGGGCACCGGCGGTGCCCGGCCGTGCCGTGGCGCCCCCCGTCGACGACGACGTCGCCGCGCGCGCCGACGCCTACGCCGCCGCGCCCCTGCTGAACTGCCTTGTGCGCGAGGTGGCCCGGCGGTGCCCGGACTCCGGGGGGCGGCGGGTGTACCGGCTGCCGGGCGGCGGGCGGCTGCTGCGCTTGCGCGGCGGGCGGCGGCCCGCCGAGCCCGAGGTGTTCGCCGCCGGCCGCTGGCAGCGCGTCGGCCACGCCGAACTGGTCAAACTCGTCGCCGACGAACTGCGCCGCCACACCGGTGTGACCAACGACGAACTGCCCGCCGAGATGATCGACAGCCGGGACGCGGTCGCCGCGCTGCTCGCCGCACGTGACCGTGCGACGTCGCCCGGGGACCTCTACACCCGGTCCGAGCAGTCCCTCGTCACCGGTCACCCGTACCACCCGGCGCCCAAGGCGCGCGGGGGCGGGCCGGTCACCTCCTGGCTGCCGTACGCGCCGGAGGCGCACGCCCGCTTCCCGCTGGTGCTGCTCGCGGTGCGCGCCGACCAGGCCGTCGAGGAAGGTGACACCTCGGCGCTGGACGCCCTCGGCCAGGCCCCGCCCGGCTACCGGCTGCTGCCCGCCCACCCGTGGCAGCTCGACCTGGTGGGCGGCGGCCTCGCCGGGGCGTTCGCGGACGGCCGGCTGCTCCGGCTCGGCACGACCGCCCGGGAGGTGCGGCCCACCGCGGCGGTCCGCACCGTCCACGCCCCGGACGCCGACCTGTTCCTGAAGTTCAGCCTGGACGTGCGCATCACCAACGACGTACGCCGGCTGTGGCGGCACGACCTGCTGAAACTGCGCCGCACCGACGCGGCGGCGACGGCCGCCCTCGCGGCGGCCGGGGGCCCGGCGGCCTGGCTGAGCGACCGCGGCTACCGCACCGCCGCCTTCGCCTTCGAGGAACTGGCCGTCGTCGTCCGCGACGGGACGGGCCGGCACCTGCTGCCGGGCGCGACCCCGCTGCTCGCCGCCGCCCTGGCCGAGGGGTTCCGCGGCAACCCGCTGGACGGACCGCTGGACCCGGCGGTGTGGTGGGGGGCGTACCTGCGCCAGGTCGTGCCACCGGCCCTCACCGCCTTCGCCCGGCACGGTGTGGTCCTGGAGGCGCACCTGCAGAACTCCCTGGTCGCCGTCGACGCCCGCGGCCTGCCCGTGCAGGCGCTGTTCCGGGACGCGGAGGGCGTGAAACTCCTGTCCGAGGTGGGCCGGGCGGCCGGCTGGGAACGGCTGGTGTACTGCCTGGTCGTCAACCACCTCACCGAGATCGCCGCGGCCCTGGCCGAACGCAGGCCCGGCTTCGACCCGTGGCCCGCCGTGCGCCGTGAACTGGAACGCCACGACCTGCCGGAGATCCCCGGTCTGCTCAGCGCCCCGGCACTGCCCGGCAAGACCAACCTGCTGCTGCGCTGGACGGGCGCGGACGGCGCGGACGCCCGCTACCGCCCTCTGCCGAACCCGCTGGCAGGCGGCTAGCGGATTCACCATGAGGCGGACCTGGTGCCCGCTCGGCCGGATGACGGGCGGGCCGGGAAGCCCGTCAGGCCGTTGTCGTGTCGCGGGGCCACCGGCGCACAGCACGCTTGATCGTCTTCCGGGCGGCGCCCGGTGCCGTGGCCGGGAAGGTCTGCCGGTGAACTCTTCCGGTCGCAGCGCTGGGTCCTGTCGTCACATTCCCGTCGTCCGCCCGGAGGGCGGGCCTCGCGGCGTCAGGTGCGTGCTCTCGGCGTGCCGGGCCCTGGACGTACTCGGGTCTGGGCCCGGTGCGGCGAGAGTGCGTGCATGGCGTCGCGAGGCAGGCGGGAATTCGACGACAGGGCCTAAGCTCTCGTGCCCATGGAGACGGGGGAGTCGGAGCGCGGACGGCGCGCATGGCACGACGGGCCGGTCAGGCGTCGTGCGGCCGCGGGACTGCTGGCCGGTGCGGGGCTGGTCGTCCTGGGCACCGTGTTCGTCGTACTGCCGGGGGTGGTGGTCGACCACGATCTCGCCGGGGCGAGCGTCGCCGCGCCGGACCGGCTGAAGGCGGTGAACGATGTCCGTACGACGCTTCTGCAGGTGGTCGGCGGCCTGGTCGTGCTGTTCGGCGCGTACGCCACCTGGCGGCAACTGCGGGTGAGCCAGGAGGGATTGCGCGCCACCCAGGAGGGCTACGTCACCGACCGGTTCAGCCGGGCCGTCGACCAGCTCGGCAGCGACAAGCTGGATGTGCGCATCGGAGGGCTGCACGCGCTGTGGCGGATCGCGGAGCAGTCCGCCCGCGACCGGGAGGCCGTCATCTCCATCCAGGCCGCGTATCTGCGGACACACCTGCCCTGGCCACCCGCCGGGCCTCCCTCACCGGCCGCAGACGTGCCCATCAACGACATCGCACCCCTGGAGACCCGCGCCGCCGACGCCCAGGTGGCGCTGACCGCGCTCGGCGTGCTGTGCCGGCACCGGGAGCAGTCCTGGGTCAATCTCGGCATCACCGACCTGCGCCGGGCCGACTGCGACGGACTGTGGTTCCCCGAGGTCAACTTCGACCGCGCCTGCCTGGAGGCGGCGGGCCTGTACCACGCCAATCTGACCCAGGCGTCCCTGGTCTCGGTCAACCTGCGGCACGCCGACCTCACGACGGCGATTCTCCGCCGGACGCGCTGCGTTCTGGCCGACCTGCGCGCCGCGAAGCTGGTCGAGACCGACCTGCGTGACGCCGACTTCACGGACACCGACCTGCGCGAGGCGAACCTGCGCAAGGCCGCCGCCCACGGCGCGGTCTTCCGGCGGGCCGACCTCCGCATGGCCGACCTGCGCGGCACCGACCTGCGGACCGCCGACCTCGCCGAAGCACGCCTGACCGGCGCCCTTGCCAGTGAGCACACCCGCTGGCCCGCCGGCTTCGACCGCACGGCCGCCGGAGTCGTCGACACCGAGGACCCGGGCCCCGAGCCCTCGCCCCTGCTCCAGCCGCCGGGGATGACGCGGCAGGCACCGCCGCTGCGGTCCACTCCCTGACGGCCAGGGCCTTCCCCCGCCGGCTGTCACGCTTGGTTACTATGTTCACTTCATGCCGGAGGCCACGAGCAAGGGCCGCAGTGCCGCCGAGGGACTGCTGGGGAGACGGGGAGCGAGCGTGTCGGTCGAAACCCCGCGGACTCTCCCCAGGGCTGATCAGCCCGTTCTCCCGGAGTGCGGCGTCCTGGAGGTCGCCGTGAACTTCGAGGCCGGCGAACGACGGGACCTTCGGACATGTTGAGAGAGGTCACCGCGACCCGTTACATCGAGCCCCTGCACTCCGGCGGCTCCGTCCCCGGAGTCGTCGAGGCCGACGACCTCGGCACGTACGTCGTCAAGTTCACCGGCAGTGCGCAGGGGCGCAAGGCGCTGGTCGCCGAGGTGATCGTCGGGGAGCTGGCACGGGCCCTCGGGCTGCGGTTCCCGGAACTGGTCCTGGTGCACTTCGACCCGGCGATCGCCGCGCACGAGGTCCACCAGGAGGTGCGGGACCTGCACGGAGCCAGCGCCGGGGTCAACCTCGGGATGGATCATCTGCCGGGGGCGCGGGACTTCACCCCCGAGGTCGCGAAGTCGTTCCGGGTGGATCCGCTGGAGGCCGGCCGGATCGTCTGGCTGGACGCGCTGACGGTGAACGTCGACCGTACCGTGCACAGTTCCAACCTGATGATCTGGCCGACGCTCGGCGTCGTGCCCCCGCGCCTGTGGCTCATCGACCACGGCGCGGCGCTCGTCTTCCACCACCGCTGGGACCTGACCGCGCCCGAGAAGGCGTACGACTTCCGTCACCACGCGCTGGGCCGGTACGCGCCCGACGTGCGCGCGGCCGACGCCGAGCTGGCGCCGCGGGTGACCGAGACGCTGCTGCGCGAGATCGTGGCCCGGGTGCCGGACGCCTGGCTGAGCGAGGAGCCGGGGTTCGCCACGGCCGAGGAGGTGCGCGAGGCCTACGTCGGTCATCTGCACGCCCGCGCGCGGGCCTCCGCGGCCTGGCTGCCCACCGACTTCCCCGGCGGCGACGAACTGGCCGCCGAGGAGGCCCGGCGCGCGGCGCGGACCCGGCAGGGGCGGCCGGACTGGCTCAAGCGGGTCCCGGACCTGCACGGCAAGCCGTCGGCGGAGCAGGACTGGTCCGTCCACCTGGACCGGGAGAGCTGACCGGCCGGACCGGGAGGGCTGACGGGCCGGGGCGGGAGGGGTGACGCTGGTCCGGGCGGGGTGACGGACGGGACGGAGCGCGAAGCGGCCCCGGGAACACCTCTCCCGGGGCCGTCCGCTCGGCTGTCGGTCAGCCCTTGAGCTGCTGGTACGCCGGCAGCGTCAGGAAGTCGGCGTAGTCCGCGTCGAGGGAGACCTGGAGCAGCAGGTCGTGGGCCTGCTTCCAGTGACCGGCGGCGAAGGCCTCGTCGCCGATCTCCTCGCGGATGCGGTCCAGTTCCTCGGCGGCGACCTTGCGGGCCAGCTCCGGGGTGGCCTTCTCGCCGTTCTCGAACTCGACGCCCGCGTTGATCCACTGCCAGATCTGCGAGCGGGAGATCTCCGCGGTGGCCGCGTCCTCCATGAGATTGAAGATGGCGACCGCGCCGAGGCCGCGCAGCCAGGCCTCGATGTAGCGGATGCCGACCTGGACGGCGTTGACCAGGCCCGGGTAGGTGGGCTTGGCGTCCAGCGAGTCGATCGCGATCAGGTCGGCGGCCTTGACGTCGACGTCCTCGCGCAGCCGGTCCTTCTGGTTCGGCTTGTCGCCCAGGACCTTGTCGAAGGACTCCATCGCGATCGGCACCAGGTCGGGGTGGGCGACCCAGGAGCCGTCGAAACCGTCGCCGGCCTCGCGGTCCTTGTCGGCGCGGACCTTCTCGAAGGCCACCTTGTTCACCTCGGCGTCCCGGCGGGAGGGGATGAACGCCGCCATGCCGCCGATCGCGTGCGCGCCGCGCTTGTGGCAGGTGCGCACGAGGAGTTCGGTGTACGCCCGCATGAACGGGGCGGTCATCGTGACCGCGTTGCGGTCCGGCAGGACGAACTTCTCGCCGCCGTCGCGGAAGTTCTTGACGATGGAGAACAGGTAGTCCCAGCGGCCCGCGTTCAGACCGGAGGCGTGGTCCCGCAGCTCGTAGAGGATCTCCTCCATCTCGTACGCGGCCGTGATCGTCTCGATCAGGACGGTGGCGCGGACGCTGCCCTGCGGGACGCCGACGTAGTCCTGGGCGAAGACGAAGATCTCGTTCCAGAGGCGGGCCTCCAGGTGCGACTCCGTCTTGGGCAGGTAGAAGTACGGGCCCTTGCCGAGGTCCAGCAGGCGCTGGGCGTTGTGGAAGAAGTACAGGCCGAAGTCGACGAGGGCGCCGGGGACCTGCTTGCCGTCGGCGTCGGTGAGGTGGCGCTCGTCGAGGTGCCAGCCGCGCGGGCGCATGACGACCGTGGCCAGTTCCCCGGCCGGGCGCAGGGCGTAGGACTTGCCCGACCGCGGGTCGGTGAAGTCGATGTTGCGCGTGTAGGCGTCGATCAGGTTGAGCTGGCCGAGGACGACGTTCTCCCAGGTGGGGGCGGAGGCGTCCTCGAAGTCGGCGAGCCAGACCTTCGCGCCCGAGTTCAGCGCGTTGATGGTCATCTTGCGGTCGGTGGGACCGGTGATCTCGACCCGGCGGTCGTTCAGGGCCGCGGGGGCCGGGGCGACCTTCCAGGAGTCGTCCGCGCGGATCGCGGCCGTCTCCGGGAGGAAGTCGAGGGTGGAGGTGCGGGCGATCTCGGCGCGGCGCTCCGCACGGCGGGCGAGGAGTTCGTCGCGGCGCGGCGTGAACCGCCGGTGCAGCTCCGCCACGAAGGCGAGCGCCGCGTCGGAGAGGACCTCCTCCTGCCGGGGCAGGGGCTCGGCGTCGACGATGGCCAGCGGGGACGGCGCTGGTGCGGACATGAGCTGTCACTTCCTTCAGCGGTGGCACCGGGTGCCAAGGCGTACGAATGGGGTGATTCGCACCCGCTGTGCGGTCGGGTGCTTCTGATCAGTGGATAGTAGTTTCCTCATCGTGGAACTTCAATGGTTTGTTGATGTCGAGATTCTCTGAGTCGAGGAAAGGTGTCGCTCGGTGCCACCCCGTTCACTCCAGGTGGCACAGATCCGCCTCCGTGTCGATGTCGTACGCCTGCGCGACGTCCGCGCACTCGACCAGGGTGATCAGCCCGGCATGCTCCTTCAGGTAGCCGCGTGCCCCCCGGTCCCCGCCCGCACTCGCCGCGACACCCGCCCAGTGCGCCGCACCGAACAGGACCGGGTGCCCGCGCACCCCGTCGTAGGCCGCCGAGACCAGCGACGTCTCGTCCCGGAACGCGGCCCGCACCCGGCCGGCGGCCTCCGCGCCGATGCCGGGCTGGTCGACCAGCGAGACCAGCACCGCCCGTGCCCCCGAACCCGCGAGCGAGTCCAGCCCGGCCCGCAGTGACGAGCCCATCCCCTGCTCCCACCCGGGGTTCTCCACCAGCACACAGCCCTCCAGCCGCGCCAGCTCCCGTACGTCCCCCGCCCGCGCGCCCAGGACGACGTGCACGCGCGTGCACCCCGCCGCCCGGAGCACCCCGACCGCGTGTTCGACCAGCGGCCGGCCCCGGTGGGTGAGCAGTGCCTTGGGCCGGCCGCCGAGCCGCCGTCCGCCGCCGGCGGCCAGGACCAGGCCGGCGACCTCGTCGTCCATGTCGTCCATGTCGTCCGTGCCGTCCACAGGTGTCATGTGTCCTGCATACCTGACGGCCCGTCGCCCGTGCCCGGCGCGCGGGGCTGAATTTCGGTCCGTACGGTGGCGCGCCGCGCCCCGGGTGGCGTTTACTGACCCGCGTCCGGGGACTGCGCACGACGACGTGCTAGGGGGAGGGCTGTGTTGCGGAGCTTGGGACAAAGAGCGGTGACCGGCAGCGGAGAGGACCCGAGAGTGGCGGAACTGCGCACCGCCGTGTCCCGGTTACGCCGCGAACTCGCCGCCCACCCCCGGGACTTCCCGGACCGTGCCATAGCCGAGGACGAACTCGCCTCGCTCGCCGCGATGGCCGCCCACGGCACCCCCGAGATTCCCCGGTTGCGCCGCTCCCTGCTGCTGATCGCCGGTTCCATAGGGTCGGTCAGCGCCCTGCGGGCCGGCCTCGGCGAGGTGCGCGCCGCGGTGGACATGTTCGGGCCGCCACCGCCACCACCGGTGCGCTGAGCCGGGGCGGGCCTGAGCCCGGACCGGTTCAGGGGTGCCCGCCGGCCCCGCCTGCAGGCCTCGGCCGCCGGCCCCGGCGGGTCCCGGTGGCGGTTCGCCGCCCGGTGCCGTGCGTCAGGGTCTGCGGCGCCGGATGAGCCCCTGCTCGGTGGCGGCCGCGACCGCCGCCGTACGCGACTCCACACCCAGCTTGGCGTACACGTGCACCAGGTGGGACTTCACCGTGGCCTGGCTCAGGAACAGACGCTTGCTGATCTCCAGGTTGGACAGGCCGTCGCGCACCAGTTCCAGCACCTCCAGCTCGCGGCGGCTGAGCGCGGCGGCCGGCGCCCGCATCCGGTCCATCAGCCGGTGCGCGACCGCCGGGGCCAGCGCCGAACGGCCGGAGGCCGCGGTCCGCACCGCCGCGGCCAGCTCGTGCGGCGGCGCGTCCTTCAGCAGGTAGCCCGCCGCGCCGGCCTCCACGGCCGCGAGGATGTCCGCGTCGGTGTCGTACGTGGTCAGGACCAGGACGCGGGGCGCGCCGGGCCGTGCGGTGATCGCCGCCGTCGCCTCCGCGCCGTGCGCGCCCCGCGGACCGAACTGGAGGTCCATCAGCACGACGTCGAACCCGCCCCCGGCGGCCAGTTCCACGGCGCGCTCCGCCGTGGGCGCCTCCCCGGCGATCTCGAAGTCGGGTTCGGCGGACAGGACGGCCTTCAGACCCGCGCGCACCACGGGATGGTCGTCGGCCAGCAGCAGCCGGATCGTCATGCGCCGCCTCCCGCGCCACGAGCGTCCGGGTAGGGCAGGGTGACCGCCACCGCCGTGCCCTGCCCGGGCGCGGACTCCACCGTGAACGTGCCGCCCAGCGCCTCGGCGCGCGAGCGCATCGCGGGCAGCCCGAAACCGCCGCCCGCCGCCGCACCGTCACTCTCAACGGCACCGCAGCCCGCCGCCGCCCGCCGGTCTTCAGCGGCGTCGCCCGCCGCCGCACCGTCGCCTTCAGCCGCACCGCCGTCCGCCTGCGTACCGTGGTCCGCCGACCTGCCGTCCCTCGCGGGTGCCGTCCTGCCGCCCGCAGCCGGCCTGCGGTCCCTCGCGAGGCCCGCCCCGCCCTCCCTCGCGAGGCCCGCCCCGCCGCCCGCGGCGGAGCCCGCCGTGCCTCCAGCCGTCCCCGCCGCGCCCGCCGGCCCCGCAGTCCCCATCGCCCCCGCCGCGCCGGCTGTCCTCACCGCCCCCGCGCCGGCCGCAGCGACCGTGTCCGGGGCGAAGCCCACCCCGTCGTCGACCACGTCCAGTGCCACCGCCGTGTCCATGAAGCTGAGGGTGACCTCCGCGCGGGCGGCGCGGGCGTGCCGCAGGGTGTTGCCGAGCGCCGACTGCGCGATCCGCAGCAGCGCCACCTCGTACGGGGTGGGCAGCCCGGCCGGGGCGCCGCTGACAGAGAAGCGGACCACCGGCGGGCCCGCCGTGCGCGAGCAGAGCCGCTCCAGCGCGCCGGTCAGCGAGCCGTGCTCCAGGTCAGGCGGCGTCAGGGCGCGCACGAAACGGCGGGCCTCGGCGAGGTTGTCCTGCGCGGTGGCGCGGGCCTGCTCGATGTGGGCCGCGGCCGGCGAGTCGCCGGGGATCCCGCGCTGGGCCGCGCGCAGCAGCAGCTGGATGCTGGACAGGCCCTGGGCGAGCGTGTCGTGGATCTCCCGGGCCAGCCGCTCCCGCTCCGCGAGCGTGCCGGCCGCGCGCTCCGCCTCGGCCAGCTCCGCCCGGGTGGCCACCAGCTCCTCGATCAGCTCACGGCGCCGTTCGCTCTCCCGGTACAGGGCCTCGTAGCCGAGGACCGTGGCCACGGCGACCGCCGCGCCGAGCAGCGGTCCGATGAACACGCCCGGGCTGAGCTGTTCCCCGTGCCCGGTGAATCCGGCGATCGCCGCCGCCGCGGTCGCCGCGACGGCGGGCAGCCCCCAGCGCGCCGGGAGCAGGTGCAGGTGCAGGAAGTACAGCGGGAACGCCGCCCAGACGGCCTGTGGGGAGAACGCGAGGAGCACCAGCCAGGCCGCGCTGAGGACCGCCAGCCACACCGCCGAGCGGCGCCGGGAGCGGCGCACCGCCGGACTCAGCGCGCCGAGGGCGAACACCGCGCCCGTGCCGAGCGCCGCCGCCACCGTCGCGGGACCGTCGGCGCGGAGGGCGGCGAGCGCGAGGAGTCCGGCGAACAGCGCGTACAGGCACAGGCGCAGGGTGACGACGACGGGGGAGTGCGGGCGGACGTCCATGACGGACCCAGCGTAAGCGGGCGGTGCGCGGGACCGGTCAACCGAAAGGTTGAAAGGCGGCCGCACCCTTCGATCCGGCAGGAGCGTGCCCCGGCGCGATGCGCGGCGGGGGGTGCGCCGCCGAGGCTGGGGACATGTTCGTCGCATGGAGAGACCTCCGGTTCGCCAAGGGGCGGTTCGCCCTGATGGGAGCCGTGGTCGTACTGATCACCCTGCTCGTGGGGCTGCTGTCCGGGCTGACCGCCGGGCTCGCCGAGGAGAACACCTCGGCGGTGAGGGGCCTGCCCGCCGACCACCTCGCCTTCGCCGCGCCGCCGGACGGGCAGTCGGTGTCGTTCACCGGTTCGTCGCTGCCGCCGGCCGCCGTCGCCCGGTGGGCGCAGCGGGTGCCGTACGCCGAACCGGTGGCGATCCGCACGGTGGACGCCACGGCCGGCGGCCGCAGGGCGGCCCTGTCGGCGTTCGCGGTGCGGCCCGGCTCGGGCCTCGCACCGCACGAGGTCGCCCCCGGACAGGCGGTGCTCTCCGAGAAGGCGGCCTCGGACCTGGGCGTCGCGGCCGGGGACCGGGTGCGGCTCGGGGCGTCCTCGTGGACGGTGGCGGCCGTGACGGGCGGCGCGTCCTACAGCCACACCCCCGTGGTGTGGACGGCGTGGGACGGGGGCCGGGCGACGGTGATCGCGCTGCGCACGCACGGCGCCGACGTCACCGCCGGGGACGAGGCCGCCGGCACCAGGACCCTCACCAAGGGGGACGCGGTGACCGCGATCGGCTCCTACCAGGCCGAGAACGGTTCGCTGCAACTGATGCGCGGGTTCCTGTTCGTCATCTCCGCGCTGGTGGTCGGGGCCTTCTTCACGGTCTGGACGATCCAGCGGGCGCCCGACATCGCCGTGCTCAAGGCCCTGGGGGCCGCCACCGGGTACCTGCTGCGCGACGCGCTGGGGCAGGCCGTGGTCCTGCTGGCCGCCGGCACGCTCCTGGGCACCGCCCTGGCCGGCCTGGCCGGTGTCCTCGTGCGGGGCGGCGGCACGGTGCCCTTCGTGCTCGACCCGGCCACCGTCCTGGTGCCGGCCGTGGTGATGACCGTCCTCGGCGTGCTGGGCGCCGCCCTGTCCGTGCGGCGGATCACCGCCGTCGACCCGCTGACCGCGCTGGGAGGCGTGCGATGAGCCTGCTGCTGGACGACGTCACCCTGACCTACCCCGACGGGGACGGCAGACTGACCGCGCTGGACCGGGTGTCCCTGGAGGTCCCCGCGGGCACCGTCACGGCGGTGGTCGGGCCCTCCGGCTCGGGCAAGTCGAGCCTGCTGGCGGTCGCGGCCACGCTGATCACACCGGACAGCGGGCGGGTGCGGGTGGCCGGGACGCCGACCGGGCGGCTGACCGCCGCGGAGCGGGCCGCGCTGCGCCGGCGGGACGTCGGGATCGTCTTCCAGCAGCCGAACCTGCTGCCCTCGCTGACGGCGGGGGAGCAGCTTGAGGTGATGGCCCGCCTCGACGGCCGCCGCGCGGCGGCGGGCCGCGCGCGGGAGCTGCTGGCCGCCGTCGGTCTCGCCGATCAGGCGCACCGCCGTCCGCACCAGCTCTCCGGCGGCCAGCGGCAGCGGGTGAACATCGCCCGGGCGCTGATGAACGAGCCGTCGGTGCTGCTGGTGGACGAGCCCACCAGCGCCCTGGACCACGAGCGCGGCGCGGCCGTCCTCACCCTCCTGACCCGCCTCACCCGCGACCGGGGCACCGCAACGGTCCTGGTCACCCACGACCGGACCCACCTCGCGGCGGTGGACTCGGTGGCGCAGATGCGGGACGGACGGCTGGGTGTGCCCCCGGGGACGTCCGTCCTCCGGTCCGGCGCCCCGGCGGACGCACGGCTCACCGCGCCGGAGGACTGACAGCACGGGGGCCGGCCGCCCGACCGGTCCCCGTTCGCTCAGGCCGGCGCGCCCGCGCTGGTCAGCGCCTGGGACAGCTCCGCCGCCACCTGCTGCAGGACCGGGACGATGCGCTCGGTCGCGGACTCGGTGACCCGCCCGGCCGGCCCGGAGATGGAGATCGCGGCGGCGGTGGGGGAGTCGGGCACGGTGACCGCGAGGCAGCGGACCCCTATCTCCTGCTCGTTGTCGTCCATGGCGTACCCGAGCTTGCGCACGTCCTCCAGGGCCGCGAGGAATCCCTCCGGAGTCGTGATCGTCTTCTCGGTGGCCGCGGGCATGCCGGTCCGGGCGAGCAGGGCGCGCACCTCGTGGTCCGGGGTGTGGGCCAGCAGCGCCTTGCCCACACCCGTGGAGTGCGGCAGCACCCGCCGGCCGACCTCGGTGAACATCCGCATCGAGTGCCGGGAGGGCACCTGCGCCACGTACACGATCTCGTCGCCGTCGAGCAGCGCCATGTTCGCCGTCTCACCGGTCTCGTCGACCAGCCGGGCGAGGTAGGGGCGGGCCCAGGTGCCCAGCAGGCGGGAGGCGGACTCGCCCAGACGGATCAGCCGGGGGCCGAGCGCGTACCGCCGGTTGGGCTGCTGACGGACGTACCCGCAGGCCACGAGCGTGCGCATCAGGCGGTGGATGGTCGGCAGGGGCAGTCCGCTGGCGGCGGACAGCTCGCTCAGGCCCACCTCGCCGCCCGCGTCCGCCATCCGTTCGAGCAGGTCGAAGGCGCGCTCGAGGGACTGGACGCCACCGCTGGCGGAGGACTTGGCGGAGTCGGTGGTGCTGGCGCTGGACGTCGGCACGGCGCGTTCCTTTCGGGGCGGGCAGGAAGGGCCAAAGCCTACCGGGGGGACGGTTGACTCCCTGCCTGTACGGAACTACGTTCTGTCTGTTGGAATTCTAATTCCGCTTTGTGGAAACGTCCAGAGTGTGTACGCCGGCCGGCTGTCCAGCAGTGTGCCCCTTGACGGGGTGAGGGCGGGAGTGAAGACTCCTTCAACAGAACGTTGAAGTCCGTTACATGGGTGTAAATGGGCCTAAGTCCCTGCGCATCTCGTGTCCTGGAAGCACGACGGCGACGAAGAGAGGGGTCCCGGTGTCCGAGGCTGAACTGGTGCTGCGCTCGACACGAGTCATCACGCCCGAGGGGACGCGCGCCGCGTCCGTCGCGGTCGCCGACGGCACGATCACGGCCGTACTGCCCCACGACGCGCCGGTGCCGACCGGTGCCCGCCTGGAGGATCTCGGCGACGACGTCCTGCTGCCCGGCCTGGTCGACACCCACGTCCACGTGAACGACCCGGGCCGCACCGAGTGGGAGGGCTTCTGGACCGCCACGCGCGCCGCGGCCGCCGGCGGCATCACCACCCTGATCGACATGCCGCTCAACTCCCTGCCGCCCACCACCACCGTGGACAACCTGCGCGTCAAGCAGGACGTGGCCCGCGACAAGGCGCACATCGACGTCGGCTTCTGGGGCGGCGCCCTGCCCGGCAACGTCAAGGACCTGCGCCCGCTGCACGACGCCGGTGTCTTCGGCTTCAAGGCGTTCCTGTCGCCCTCGGGCGTGGAGGAGTTCCCGCACCTCGACCAGGACCAGCTGGCCACCTCGCTGGCGGAGATATCCGGCTTCGACGGCCTGCTGATCGTGCACGCCGAGGACCCGCACCACCTCGACGCCGCCCCGCAGCACGGCGGCCCCCGGTACACCGACTTCCTCGCCTCCCGGCCGCGCGACGCCGAGGACACGGCCATCGCCGCACTCATCGCCCAGGCCAGGCGGCTGAACGCGCGCGTGCACGTGCTGCACCTGTCCTCCAGCGACGCGCTGCCCCTGATCGCCGAGGCGCGGGCCGAGGGCGTGCGGATCACCGTCGAGACCTGCCCGCACTACCTGACCCTGACCGCCGAGGAGGTCCCGGACGGCGCCAGCGAGTTCAAGTGCTGCCCGCCCATCCGCGAGGCCGCCAACCAGGACCTGCTGTGGCAGGCGCTGGCCGACGGCACCATCGACTGCGTGGTCACCGACCACTCGCCCTCCACCGCCGACCTGAAGACGGACGACTTCGCCACCGCCTGGGGCGGCATCTCCTCCCTCCAGCTGAGCCTCGCCGCCGTCTGGACCGAGGCCCGCAAGCGCGGCCACGGCCTGGAGGACGTCGTACGCTGGATGTCCGCGCGCACCGCCGCCCTCGCCGGCCTGGACCGCAAGGGCGCCATCGAGGCCGGCCGCGACGCCGACTTCGCCGTCCTCGCCCCCGACGAGACCTTCACCGTCGACCCGGCCCGCCTCCAGCACCGCAACCGCGTCACCGCGTACGCGGGCCGGACGCTGCAGGGCGTGGTGAAGTCCACCTGGCTGCGCGGCGAGCGCATCGTCGCCGACGGCGAGTTCACCGCCCCCCGGGGCCGGCTGCTGAACCGGTCCCACTGAGCCACCACTCCCACGCGCGCGTGGGACCGCGTCAGGTACGGAACCCGTACCGCACCGCGTGCGCACGCGCGCCCCTCCCGCACCGGCCGACTCCCGAAAGGAAGAACTGATCACCGTGACGGCGACTCCCCGTTTCACCGGCGACGCGAACCCCTACGGAGGCGGTGACCCGTACGCGGACTACCGCACCGCCGACTTCCCCTTCACCCAGCACGCCAACCTCGCCGACCGCCGGCTGGGCGCCGGGGTCGTCGCCGCCAACGACGAGTTCTTCGCCCAGCGCGAGAACCTGCTGGTTCCCGAGCGCGCCGAGTTCGACCCCGAGCACTTCGGCCACAAGGGCAAGGTCATGGACGGCTGGGAGACCCGCCGCCGCCGCGGCGTCTCCGCAGAGCACCCCTGGCCCACCGAGGACGACCACGACTGGGCGCTGATACGGCTCGGCGCGCCCGGCGTCGTACGCGGTCTCGTCATCGACACGGCGCACTTCCGCGGCAACTACCCGCAGGCGGTGTCGGTGGAAGGCACCTGCGTACCGGGCTCGCCCTCCCCGGAGGAGCTGCTCGCCGGCGACGTCAAGTGGACGACCCTCCTGCCGCGCACCCCGATCGGCGGCCACGCGGCCAACGGCTTCGAGGTCGACGTCGAGCAGCGCTTCACGCACCTGCGCGTCAACCAGCACCCCGACGGCGGCATCGCGCGGCTGCGCGTGTACGGCGAGGTCGTGCCCGACCCGGAGTGGCTGCGGACGCTCGGCACCTTCGACGTGGTCGCCCTGGAGAACGGCGGCCGGGTCGAGGACGCGTCCAACCTCTTCTACTCGCCGGCCACCAACACCATCCAGCCGGGCCGCTCCCGCAAGATGGACGACGGCTGGGAGACCCGCCGCCGGCGCGACCAGGGCAACGACTGGATCCGCTACGAGCTGGTCGCCCGCTCCGAGATCCGCGCCGTCGAGATCGACACCGCCTACCTCAAGGGCAACAGCGCCGGCTGGGCGTCCGTGTCGGTCAAGGACGGTGAGGACGGCGAGTGGCGCGAGGTCCTGCCGCGCACCCGCTGCCAGCCCGACACCAACCACCGCTTCGTGCTGCCCGTGCCCGCCGTCGGCACGCACGCGCGCGTGGACATCTTCCCGGACGGCGGCATCTCCCGGCTGCGCCTGTTCGGCTCCCTGACGGAGGACGGCGCGCGGCGCCTGGCCGCCCGCCACCAGGAACTGGGCGGCTGACCCGTCCCACGGCCCGCGGGGCGCGCCCGGCCCGACAGCACCGGCGCGCCCCGCGATCCGGCCTCCCCCGACTCCGCGATCCCGCGTCCCCCGACTCCGCGATCCCGCTTCCCGCGATCCGGCCTCCCCCGACTCCGCGATCCCGCGTCCCCCGACTCCGCGATCCCGCTTCCCGCGATCCCGCGATGCGGGCGAGCGTCCAGCGACGGCCGCGGCTCGGCGTCCCGCACCCCTGATTCGGCGTGCGTCCGATGACGGCCGCGGTTCGGCCTCCCGCGGCCCCGCGTCCCGTGGTCGCCGGCCCTTCCCGGACCGCGGCGGGCCGGTGGCCTGCCCCCGGCCCGCCGCGCAGGCCCTACGCCGCGTGCCCGCCGTCCACGGCGAACTCCGCGCCGGTGACGTAGGCCGCGTCGGCCCCCGCCAGATAGGCCACCATCGACGCCACCTCGTCGGGGGTGCCGAAGCGGCCGAGCGCCGTCAGCGCCGCCTGCCCGGGCGCGTACGGCCCGTCGGCGGGGTTCATGTCGGTGTCGATCGGGCCGGGGTGCACGATGTTCGCGGTGATCCCGCGCGGTCCCAGTTCCCGGGCGAGCGCCTTGGTCAGACCGATCAGGGCGGACTTGCCGGTCGCGTAGAGGGTGCCGCCGGGCCCCGGCACGCGCTGGGTCATGCAGGTGCCGATGGTGACGATCCGGCCCCCCTCCCGCATCCGCACGGCGGCGGCCCGGCAGGCGAGGAAGACGGCGCGCACGTTCACGGCGAGCACCCGGTCGGCATCGGCGAGGGTCAGACTCTCCACCGGCCCCAGCAGGCCCACGCCCGCGTTGTTCACCAGCACATCGAGCGAGTCCAGTTCACCGGCCGCCCGTCCGACGACGTCCGACGCCTCCTGCGGGTCCGCCGCGTCCGCGCGCAAAGTGACCGCCCGCCGGCCCAGCCGCCGGATCTCCCGCGCCACGTCCTCGGCCGCCTCCTTCCCGTTCACGTAGGTGAGGGCCACGTCGGCCCCCTCGCGGGCGAGCCGCAGGGCCGTCGCCGCACCGATGCCACGGCTGCCGCCGGTCACCAGAGCCGTCTTTCCTTCGAGGTTCCGCTGAGATGTCATGCCTCCATCCCAGCGGCCGGCCCGTACCGGCGCTGGCGGCCATCGGACGCCGAGGTCCCGGCGGGGACACGGCGGACGGCCCGCACTCCTGCCAGGGGGGAGCGGGCCGTCGCCTGCGCGGCGCGGGTCGGCGGGGGAGGCGTCGGAGCCCTCGGACAGCTGACGCGCTCGCGGGACGCGCGGCATCGGCGAGAGCGAGGGGGCGGGCGGCCGCTGCCGACCCGGTTCGCATGAACGTCCGGCGAACAGGTGAACAGTCGAGGTCAACCGCCGGTGAATTCACCGGACTTGCCGGGAAACTCCACGGCATTGACATTGACATGCCACTGTCTACGCGCGTCATCATGAGTTCCATGAGATTCCCCCCACGCATGACCCGCATCGGCGCCGCGGGCGCCCTCCTGTCCGCCCTCCTCGTGGGCGGCACCGTCTCCGCCGGCCAGGCCGGCGCCGCCACGGCCTCGGTCGGCAGCATCTGCTACGGCGCCCTGCCCTCCCAGGCCCACGACACGCTCGACCTGATCGACCAGGGCGGCCCCTTCCCGTACTCGCAGGACGGCAGCGTCTTCCAGAACCGCGAGGGCGTCCTGCCCAGCCGGGCCGGCGGCTACTACCACGAGTACACGGTGATCACCCCCGGTTCCCCCACCCGGGGCGCCCGGCGGATCGTCACCGGCGAGCGGACCCAGGAGGACTACTACACCTCGGACCACTACGTCACGTTCGACCTCGTCGACTTCGGCTGCTGAGGCGGCTGCCGGGCGGTCTCCCCACCGGCCGCCCGGCACGCGCCCACCGCCCGACGGTCACCGCTCACCGCTCACCGCTCGCGGCTGTCGGCGGCGGCGAACAGGGCGCACGCCAGCACGATCAGGACGAAGCTCACGAACACCTCGTAGCCGTGCAGGAACGGAACCTGCCGCAGAATCCCCACGTGCCAGTCGGTGAACTCCTGCACGAACCCCAGCACGCCCTGCACCAGGGCGATGAAGCCGACGACCTCCAGAACCTTCTTCATGCGTCCGAGACTCGCCCCGTGGTCCCCCCGCGCGCATCGGCCGCGGGGAGGGAGGCGGCCGACCAAGGTTTACGGGCCGTCCGGGACGGAGAGCCGAAGGTCGCCCGCGCCGCGACTTCGGTCGCGGAAGTGCTCCGGGCGCGGCGGAGGCCTCTCCCCGTTGCGTAGATTTGTCGACTGTGACAGCAGACGGGACGATGCAGGAACCGACGGTGCGCGCCGGACGGCGGTGGTGGCTGCCCTCCGCCGTGGCCGACGGACTCGACCCCGAGGAGGGGCGCACCGGCCGGACCCGGCGCACCGCCCGCGACTGGTTCGTCGACTTCTCCTGTTTCTTCCTGGCCGTACTCATCGGCATCAGCGCCGTCAACTCCCTGCCCCACGAGCAGAACCTGCCGCGGGTCCTGGCCGTCACCGACCAGGTGGTCGGGGCGCTGGCCTGCGCTGCGGTCTGGCTGCGCCGCCGCTGGCCCCTGGGGCTGGCCGTCGCCATGATCCCCATCGGCGTGGTCTCGAACACCGCGGGCGGTGCCGTCGTCGTCGCCCTCTTCACCCTCACCGTGCACCGCCCCTTCCGGTACGTGGTCTGGGTGGGCGGCGCCCAGCTCGCGCTGATCCCGCTCTTCTACTGGCTGCGGCCGGACCCCGACCTGCCGTATCCGGGCATCGTCGTCTTCGCCGTGCTGCTCACCCTGTCGGTCATCGGCTGGGGGATGTTCGTACGGTCCAAGCGGCAGCTCATGCTGAGCCTGCGGGACCGGGCGCGGCGGGCCGAGACGGAGGCACGGCTGCGCGCCGAGCAGGCGCAGCGGCTCGCCCGGGAGGCCATCGCCCGGGAGATGCACGACGTCCTCGCGCACCGGCTGACCCTGCTGAGCGTGCACGCCGGCGCGCTGGAGTTCCGGCCCGACGCGCCCCGCGAGGAGATCGTGCGGGCCGCCGGGGTCATCCGGGAGAGCGCGCACGAGGCCCTGCAGGACCTGCGGGAGATCATCGGCGTCCTGCGCGCCGGGGACTCCGAGGACGCGGGGCGCCCGCAGCCCACCCTGGCCGCGCTGGACGCCCTGGTCGCCGAGTCCCGCGAGGCCGGCATGAAGGTGACGCTGACCGGTCAGGTCGTCGACCCGGCCGCCGTGCCCGCCTCCGTCGGCCGCACCGCGTACCGCATCGCCCAGGAGGCCCTGACCAACGCCCGCAAGCACGCCCCCGGCGCGGAGGTGACCGTGACCGTCACCGGCGGCGCCGGGCAGGACCTCGCCGTCCACGTGCGCAACCCGCCGCCCGAGGGGGAGGTGCCGCACGTCCCCGGCTCCGGGCAGGGCCTCATCGGCCTCACCGAACGCGCCGCCCTGGCCGGTGGCACCCTGCGCCACGGGCCGAGCCCGGACGGCGGCTTCGAGGTGCGGGCCCTCCTGCCGTGGCCGGCCTGACGGGGGCGCACGTCCGTCGGGCCGGAACGCCCGGGGCGGCCCGGAAAGGGCTGGCCCGAGGGCGGGCCGCAGCCGCCGCGAAGGGAACGCGGCCCGTCCCGGGGCGATGACCGGCATACGGTGGCGCGCACGCGGCACTGACCTGCGTACGGCGGCGCGCACGCACGCGCGTACGTCGGCGCGCACGTCGCCCCCTGCTCCCGAGCGCGCCCCGCGCGCCCAGCGCACGCTCGGTCCGCCGCCGGACGTGCTCACAGCCCCCGCCCCCGTACCCCCGGCCTCCCGCCCGGCCCGTCAGGGCAGCAGGACCACGCGCCGTCCATGCAGTTCGCCGCGCTCCACGCGCCGGTGCACGCGGGCCGTCTCGCTCAGCGGGGCGTACTCCACCGCGCGGGGCCGCAGGCCGCCCCGGGCAAGCCGTTCGTTGACCGCCTCCGCCGCCGCGGCCAGCTCGGCGACCGTCGCGTGGGAGATGGCGAAGCCGCGCAGGGAACCGTCCTTCATGTAGAGCGGCCCGACCGGCAGGGTGGCCTCGTCCCGGGCCCCGGCCAGCAGGACGACGCGGCCCCGGCGGGCGAGGAGGGCGACCGCGGCCCGCAGGTCGTTGCGGCCCGAGGTGTCGACATGGACGTCCACCCCGTCCGGAGCCAGGGCGGCGAGCCGCTCCCCGAGGTCCTCCGCCCGGTAGTCCACGACCTCCGCCGCGCCCAGGGAGCGCACGTGGTCGTGGTCGCGGGGCGCGGCCGTGGCCAGGACACGCGCCCCCGCGCACGCCGCCAGCTCCACCAGCGCGCTCCCCACGTTGCCGCCCGCCCCGCCGACCAGGACGGTCTCCCCGTCCCGCAGCCCGCCGTGGGTGAACAGCGCCAGGTACGCGGTGGCGGCGGGATGGAACACGGCCACCGCCTCCTGGGGCCGCACCCCGGCGGGCAACCGGTAGAGGCGGCCGGCCGGCACGGCGGCCTGTTCCGCCGCCGCTCCCTGCCGCCCGTCGTGGCCGAGGCTGTTGCACCACACCGTCTCGCCGGCCGCGAACCCCGACCCGGGCGACGCCACCGTGCCCACGAGGTCGCGCCCGACCACGAACGGGAACGGCAGCGGCGTACGGAAGACCCCCGAGCGCACGAACGTGTCCACCGGGTCCACCGCCGTGGCCAGCACGTCCACCAGCACCTCACCGGCTCCCGGCACGGGCGGCGGCAGCTCACCCCAGCGGATGACCTCGGGCGGACCCAGCTCTTCGATGTAGGCAGCACGCATGAACGGCCATGCTGCCACCGCCGGACGCCCGCCGCGCCCCCGCGCCGCGGGGCGGTGAGCCGGTGTGGCCGCGGGCCGGGCCGTTTGGTTGGCTGGGCCCATGACCGTGATCCGAGTGCTCCTCGTCGACGACGACCCCCTGGTGAGGGCGGGGCTGTCCTTCATGATGGGAGGCGCCGACGACATCGAGATCGTCGGTGAGGCGGCCGACGGCGGCGAGGCGCAGACGCTGGCCGAACGCACCCGGCCGGACGTCGTCCTCATGGACGTGCGCATGCCGGGCGTGGACGGCCTGACGGCCACGGAACGGCTGCGCGCCCGCCCGAAGGCACCGCAGGTCGTGGTCCTGACCACCTTCCACGCCGACGAGCAGGTGCTGAGGGCGCTGCGCGCCGGCGCCGCCGGCTTCGTCCTCAAGGACACCCCGCCCGCCGAGATCGTCGAGGCGGTGCGCCGGGTGGCGGCCGGTGACCCCGTGCTCTCGCCCACCGTCACACGCCAGTTGATGCGGCACGCGGCCGGGGCCGCGGGCGACGGACGGCGCTCCCGCGCGCGTGAGCGGATGGCCGCACTCAACGACCGCGAACGCGAGGTCGCCGTCCGCGTCGGGCAGGGACTGGCCAACGCCCGGATAGCCGCCGACCTCTTCATGAGCGTCGCCACCGTCAAGACCCACGTCTCCCGCATCCTCGCCAAACTCGGCCTGAACAACCGTGTGCAGATCGCGCTGCTCGCCCATGACGCCGGACTCCTCGAAGAGGACGCTTCCTAGCAGGTCCTGTCGTCACCTTCCCGTCGTCGCCCGGGCTTTGGTCCGGTGCGGCGAGGCGCCGTGCCGGGCGTCGCGAGCCGGTGAACCTTCGCGGTCACAGCACCATGGGCACTTCGCGCCGCCGCCGGTCGTTGTCCGGGCACGGGGCGACGGGTGGCGTACGCGCTCCGGAGGGGAGCCGAGATGGCAGACGTGATCGACCTGGCGGAGTACGGCGAGGGGTTCAGGGACGACCCCCACCCCGTCTACGCGCACCTGCGGGAACGGGGCCCGGTCCACCGCGTGCGACTGCCCCCGCCCGAGTCCTACGACACCTGGCTCGTCGTCGGGTACGAGGAGGCGCGTGCCGCCCTCGCCGACCCCCGGCTCGCGAAGGACGTCGCGGGCCTCGACGTGCGGCCCGTCGAGGAGGAGGTGATCGGCAAGCACCTGCTGACAGCGGACCCGCCGCAGCACACGCGGCTGCGCTCCCTGGTCACCCGCGCCTTCACCGCGCGCCGCGTGGAGGCACTGCGGCCCAGGATCCAGGCGATCACCGACGAACTGCTGGACGCGATGCTGCCGCTGGGGCGCGCGGACCTCGTGGAGGCGTTCTCCTACCCGCTGCCGATCACGGTCATCTGCGAGCTGCTGGGCGTGCCCGAGATGGACCGGGCCGCGTTCCGGGAGATGTCCAACGAGTTCGTCGCCCCCACCAGCGAGGACGGCTTCGTGCGGTCCGTGGACCGGCTCGCCGCCTACCTCACCGACCTGATCGAGGACAAGCGGTGCGCCGGCCCCGCCGACGACCTGCTCGGCGCGCTGATCCGCACCACCGCGGAGGACGGCGACCGGCTCTCCCCCCAGGAACTGCGCGGCATGGCCTTCCTGCTGCTCATCGCGGGCCACGAGACGACGGTCAACCTCATCACCAACAGCGTCCACACCCTGCTCAGGCACCCGGCGCAACTCGCCGAGGTGCGGGCCGATCCCGGCCTGGTGGACGCCGTCGTCGAGGAGACGCTGCGCTACGAGGGCCCGGTGGAGAACGCCACCTTCCGGTACGCGGCCGAGCCGCTGGAGATCGGCGGCACCGCCATCGCGCGCGGTGAGCCGGTGCTGATCGGCCTCGCCGCGGCCGACCGGGACGGCGCCCGCTATCCGGCCGCGGACCGCTTCGACCTCCGCCGCGACACCCAGGGCCACCTCGCCTTCGGCCACGGCATCCACTTCTGCGTGGGCGCGCCCCTGGCCCGGATGGAAGCGCGTACGGCCCTGCGCACGCTCCTGCGGCGCGCGCCCGGCCTGGCGCTCGACGGCCCGCCGGGGGAGTGGCTGCCGGGCATGCTCATCCGGGGCACCCGGAGCCTGCCGGTGCGCTGGTAGCCGGCCGCGGCCGCCCCGGGGCCCGCCGACCGGGCACCCCGCCCGCCGACCGGGCGCGCGGTAGCCGGGCCGGGACGGCGGGCGGACCGCGCGGGCCGGGCACCGGGCCGGGAGCGGTCCGACAGGCGATGAGCAGCCCGTCGGCCGGTCCCGCCGGTCCGGAGGAACAAGGTGGGGGCGACTCCGGACGCCGCCCCTCCATATGTCCGGACAAACTGACTACACGACTTCCCGTCAACCGGTCGCCGGGCTAGGCTCGGGCCGTGCCCAGACCAGATGCGGACCCCACCCTGTCGCTCGCGCTGAGTGTCGACCGGAGTTCCCCCGTGCCGTTGTACTACCAGCTGTCGCAGCAGCTGGAGGCGGCGATCGAACAGGGCGCCCTCACTCCCGGCAGTCTGCTGGGCAACGAGATCGAGCTGGCCGCGCGGCTCGGTCTGTCCCGCCCCACCGTCCGCCAGGCCATCCAGTCGCTCGTCGACAAGGGGCTGCTGGTGCGCCGCCGCGGGGTCGGCACCCAGGTCGTGCACAGCCAGGTCAAGCGTCCGCTGGAGCTGAGCAGCCTCTACGACGACCTGGAGGCGGCCGGGCAGCGCCCGACGAGCACGGTCCTGGTGAACACGGTCGTCCCCGCGTCCGCCGAGGTCGCCGCCGCCCTCGGGGTGACCGAGGGCGCCGACGTGCACCGGGTGGAACGGCTGCGGCTCGCACACGGCGAGCCGATGGCGTACCTGGTCAACCACCTGCCCGCCGGCCTGCTCGACCCGGACACCGCGCAGCTGGAGACGACCGGCCTGTACCGGCTGATGCGCTCCGCCGGGATCACCCTGCACAGCGCCCGTCAGTCCATCGGCGCCCGCGCCGCCACCCCCTCCGAGGCCGAGCGGCTCGGCGAGGCGGAGGGTGCCCCCCTGCTCACCATGCAGCGCACCACCTTCGACGCCACGGGCCGGGCGGTCGAGTTCGGCACGCACACCTACCGCCCGTCCCGCTACTCTTTCGAGTTCCAGTTGCTCGTACGGTCCTGAGCCGGGAGCGACCCGAGGGTGACCAGGGGTGACAGGAGCGGCCCCGGGGGCCCCGGGGGGAAGCGGGTGTGAGCCCTGGCCGGGGGCACCGGTCGTCACAATGTCCGGACAAGGCGGCCGGTTCACGGCCCCCGGCCGCTTGCCTTCACTTGTAGATATCCGATAATGCGATGTTCGGGGCTGATGGGTGTGTCGTCGGCCCCGCGCGTACGTTCGAACACAGTTAGAAGGGCACAGCCTCGTGGCACGGTTTCCAACCTGGGTAGGCATCGCCCTCGCAGGGGCACTGTCGCTGTCCCTCGCGGGATGCAGCAGCACCGGCGGCAAGCGGGCGGAGGACGCCCGTAAGGCCGCGGCGGCCCAGGGCAGGGCGGCGGTGAACACGCCCCGCTGGACCTTCGCGATGATCACCCACTCCGGTGACGGCGACACCTTCTGGGACATCGTGCAGAACGGCGCCAAGCAGGCAGCCGTCAAGGACAACATCAACTTCCTGTACTCGCACGACGACGAGGCCCAGCAGCAGGCGCAGCTCGTCGACGCGGCGGTGGACAAGAAGGTCGACGGCATCATCGTCACCCTCGCCAAACCCGACGCCATGAAGGCCGCCGTGGCCCGCGCCGAGAAGGCCGGCATCCCGGTGGTGACGGTGAACTCCGGCTCCGCCGAGTCCAAGGCGTTCGGCGCGCTCACCCACATCGGCCAGGACGAGACCGTCGCCGGCGAGGCCGTCGGCGAGGAACTGGACAAGCGCGGCAGGAAGAAGGTCCTGTGCGTCCTGCACGAGCAGGGCAACGTCGGCCACGAGCAGCGCTGCGCCGGTGTCGCGAAGACCTTCTCGGGCAAGGTCGAGAACCTCTACGTCAACGGCACCAACATGCCCGACGTGCAGTCCGCGATCGGAGCCAAGCTCCAGGCGGACAAGTCCGTCGACGCGGTCGTCACCCTCGGCGCCCCCTACGCGGACACGGCCGTCAAGGCGAGGGCGGACGCGGGCAGCAAGGCCGAGGTCGACACGTTCGACCTGAACGCCAAGGTCGCCGCCGAGCTGAAGGACGGCACCCTCGGCTTCGCCGTCGACCAGCAGCCCTACCTCCAGGGCTACCAGGCCGTCGACCTGCTGTGGCTGTACAAGTACAACAGCGACGTCCTCGGCGGCGGCAAGCCGGTGCTCACCGGCCCGCAGATCGTCACCAAGGACCAGGCCGCCGCCCTGGAGGAGTACACGAAGCGGGGCACCCGATGAGCGCCACCTCGGAGCGGACCGGATCCGGCACCGACGAACGGCTGCTGGGCGCCTCCCCGCTGCGGACCCTGCTCTCCCGGCCCGAGCTGGGCTCGGTCGTCGGCGCGATCGCCGTCTTCGTCTTCTTCGCCCTCGCCGCCGACGGTTTCGTGCGCGCCTCCAGCCTCAGCACGGTGCTGTACGCGTCCTCGACGATCGGCATCATGGCCGTCCCCGTCGCCCTGCTGATGATCGGCGGCGAGTTCGACCTGTCCGCGGGCGTGATGGTGACCTCCTCGGCGCTGGTCTCCTCGATGTTCAGCTACCAGATGACGGCGAACGTCTGGGTCGGTGTCGGCGTCTCCCTGCTGGTCACCCTCGCGATCGGCGCGTTCAACGGCTTCATGCTGACCCGCACCAAGCTGCCCAGCTTCATCATCACCCTGGGCACCTTCCTGATGCTGACCGGCATGAACCTCGGCTTCACCAAGCTGATCGACGACACCGTCTCCACCAAGACCATCGGCGACATGGAGGGCTTCCCGGCCGCGCACGCCGTCTTCGCCTCCACGTTCACCGTCGGCGGCGTCGACTTCAAGGTCACCGTCCTGTGGTGGCTCGCCCTGGTCGCCGTCGCCTCCTGGATCCTGCTGCGCACCCGCACCGGCAACTGGATCTTCGCCGTCGGCGGCAACCAGGACGCCGCCCGCGCGGTCGGCGTACCGGTCACCAGGACCAAGATCGGCCTGTACATGGGCGTGGCCCTCGGCGCCTGGATCTCCGGCCAGCACCTGCTCTTCTCCTTCGACGCCGTCCAGTCCGGCGAGGGCGTCGGCAACGAGCTGATCTACATCATCGCCGCCGTCATCGGCGGCTGCCTGATCACCGGCGGCTACGGCAGCGCCGTCGGCTCGGCGGTCGGCGCACTCCTGTTCGGCATGACCAGCAAGGGCATCGTCTTCGCCGAGTGGAACCCCGACTGGTTCAAGTTCTTCCTCGGAGCGATGCTGCTCCTGGCGACCCTGCTCAACGCCTGGGTCCGCAAGCGGGCGGAGGCCACCACATGACCGGCACCACCGAACGCACCCCGCTCGTGGAGCTGTCCGACGTCAGCAAGCACTACGGCACCGTCCGCGCCCTCGAAGGCGTCTCCCTGCAGGTGCACGCCGGGGAGATCACCTGCGTGCTCGGCGACAACGGCGCCGGCAAGTCGACGCTGATCAAGATGATCGCCGGACTGCACCAGCACGACGGCGGCACCCTGCGCATCGCCGGGGAGGAGACACGGCTCGCCTCCCCGCGTGAGGCCCTGGACCGCGGCATCGCGACCGTCTACCAGGACCTGGCCGTCGTGGGCCTGATGCCGGTGTGGCGGAACTTCTTCCTGGGCTCCGAACCCAGGAAGGGCGCCGGCCCCTTCAAACGCCTGGACGTCGACCTCATGCGCCGCACCACCCGGGAGGCACTGCTGCGCATGGGCATCGATCTGAGGGACGTCGACCAGCCCATCGGCACCCTCTCGGGCGGCGAACGCCAGTGCGTGGCCATCGCCCGCGCGGTCCACTTCGGCGCCAAGGTCCTCGTCCTCGACGAGCCGACGGCGGCGCTCGGCGTCAAGCAGTCGGGCGTGGTGCTGAAATATGTGGCCGCGGCACGCGACGAGGGCCTGGGCGTCGTGTTGATCACCCACAACCCGCACCACGCGTATCTGGTGGGGGACAGGTTCGTGCTCCTCAAGAGGGGCACGATGGTGGGACATCACACACGTGAGGAGACCACCCTGGAGGAGCTGACCCGGCAGATGGCCGGCGGCAGCGAACTCGACGACCTCCGCCACGAACTCGAAAAGGCCACCTCCGCAGCCGAAAAGGGCACTTCCTGAAGCGTGCCGGCCGCCGCGCGCGACGTCCCCACGCGCGCGCGTGCCGCACGCCCGGGGCGCCGGACCGCCGGTGCCGATACAGCACCCTTACCGGGCGTGCGGCAGAATCGGGGCCGATGAGCACCTACCGCGACCTCACCGCCCCCATCGGTTCCCGCCGAGCCACGGTCCTGCGCACCGTGGGCACCCGTGAGCGCCGTTCCCACCTGACGGCGCCCCGTGTCCCGACGGTCGGCATCGACATCGGCGGCACCAAGGTTATGGCGGGCGTCGTCGACGCCGACGGCAACATCCTGGAGAGGCTCCGCACGGAGACCCCGGACAAGTCCAAGAGCCCGAAGGTCGTCGAGGACACCATCGTGGAACTGGTCCTGGACCTGTCCGACCGGCACGACGTGCACGCCGTCGGCATCGGCGCGGCCGGCTGGGTCGACGCCGACCGCAACCGCGTGCTGTTCGCGCCCCACCTGTCCTGGCGCAACGAGCCGCTGCGCGACCGCCTCTCCGAACGCCTGTCGGTGCCCGTCCTGGTCGACAACGACGCCAACGCCGCCGCCTGGGCCGAGTGGCGCTTCGGCGCCGGCCGCGGCGAGGACCACCTCGTCATGATCACGCTCGGCACCGGCATCGGCGGGGCCATCCTGGAGGACGGCCAGGTCAAGCGGGGCAAGTTCGGCGTCGCCGGCGAGTTCGGGCACATGCAGGTCGTGCCCGGCGGCCACCGCTGCCCCTGCGGCAACCGCGGCTGCTGGGAGCAGTACAGCTCCGGGAACGCCCTGGTGCGCGAGGCCCGGGAGCTGGCCGCCGCCGACTCCCCGGTCGCCTACGGCATCATCGAGCACGTCAAGGGCAACATCCCCGACATCACCGGTCCGATGATCACCGAGCTGGCCCGCGAGGGCGACGCCATGTGCGTCGAACTGCTCCAGGACATCGGCCAGTGGCTCGGCGTAGGCATCGCCAACCTGGCCGCCGCCCTCGACCCGTCCTGCTTCGTCATCGGCGGCGGGGTGTCCGCGGCCGACGACCTGCTCATCGGTCCGGCCCGCGACGCCTTCAAACGCCAGCTCACCGGCCGCGGCTACCGCCCCGAGGCCCGCATCGTCCGGGCGCAGCTCGGCCCCGAGGCCGGCATGGTCGGCGCCGCCGATCTCGCCCGCCTGGTCGCCCGCCGCTTCCGGCGCGCCAAGCGCCGCCGGGTCGAGCGCCACGAGCAGTACGCGCAGGCCAGGCGTGCGGCCCGGGAGACGCTGTGACGATGTCCCTGCCCCGCCAGGCGGCGGCACCGGACGAACCGCCGTCCCGGCCGGCCGAGGACCGCCGCCGGCGCAACCGCCGCCGGGCCCTGACCCTGCTGATCATCATGCTGCTGATCGGCGTCCCGGCCGGCTACCTGGTCATCTCCGCCGCCCAGAGCCGCGACAGCGGCAAGGACAAGGAAGCCAAGTACGCCGCGACCGGCCTGACCCCCACCTACCCGGCCAAGGTCCAGCGCCGCCTCTACCAGGTGCCGATCCCGCACCCCGCCGACCGGGTCGCCTCCTACGAGACGAACAACTGGAGGACCAGCCGCCTCTACGTCCAGTTCCGGACCACCCAGCCCGGTCTCGACACCTTCCTCGAGGCCATGGGGGTCAACCGGAGCGACCTCAAGAAGGGCGACATCACCTTCAGCCGCCGCGACCGCGACGTCACCGGCTGGAACTTCAAGGGTCCCGGCCCCTGGTGGGGCCTCAGCCACAGCCAGGAGAACCCGGCACCCAGCCAGGACGTCATCGTGAACCTGTCGGATCCGGTGCTGCCGATGGTCTACGTCGTCTCCCGGACCGTCCCCTGACCCGCGCCCGGCCCCTGCCGCCGGCCCCGGCCGCGGGACCCTCCCGGCGGCCGCGCGAGGGCCCCGGCGCCCGGGCCGGAGCCGATTGTCAGACCCCGCCCGTAGAGTCGAAGACGGCTGACTCGACCGACGAGCGGGAGGTGACAGGACGGATGAGCGACATGGCCGTGGCCGGGACGACCTCGGCGGAGGCGAGCGGGACGGGGCGGCCCGTCACCGGGACGAGCGGGACGGGGACGACCGGAGCCGGGCAGGCCGTCCCGCTCCGCCTGCCCGCCGTCTTCGTGCCCGCACCGCTGCCGCGCCAGGGCCGCATCCTCCTGTGGGACCCGGAAGGGGAGACGCCCGACGGCCCGGCCGACCCCACCCCGCCCGCCCCCGGCGCCCCGCCCGTGCGCACGACCCTCACGGTGGTGCGACCGCACGGCGCCGCCGCCCGCCGCCGCACCGCCCCCGCCCTGTCCCTCCCGCTCGACGTCGCCCTGCCCCACCTCGTGCGCGCCCGCCACGACCCCGCCGCCCACCCCGCCACGGCCTGCTGGGGCGCCGCCGCCCTGCACGCGCTGCGGCTCACCGCGCGCGGACGCCTGCTGCCCGGCCTGACCGCCACCGGACACGACGCCTGGCGCGCGGGCCCGCTCGACCCCGACGACCTCGCCCACCTGCGCGCCATCGCCGCCGCCCTGCCCCACGAGGGCCATGCCGTGCCGCTGCCCGGCCCCGGCCCGCTCCGGCTGCCGCAGCCCGAGGCACTCCTGCGCGCCTTCCTCGACGCCGTCGCCGACACCCTGCCCCGCACCCCCGCCGCACCGCACACCGCGGGCAGGCCCTTCGCGCACCGCGCGGCCCAGCACCTCCCCGCCGCCCACGACTGGGCCGCCGAGGTCGCCGCGGGCATGGACGCCGGTGTGCGGATCTCGCTGCGCCTGGACCTGTCCGCCCACGACCTCTTCGACGCGGGCCCGGCGGGCGACGCGGACGACACGGAGCCGGCCCGCCGCGCCGGCGCGGCGATCGTCCAGGTGCACAGCCTCGCCGACCCCACCCTCGTCGCCGACGCAGCGGCCCTGTGGGCGGGCGAGGCCGACACGGCGTTCGGCCCCCGCGCGCGCGTGGACGCCGCCCTGGCCGTGCGGCGCGCGGCCCGCGTCTGGCCGCCGCTGGACCGGCTCGGCGAACAGGACGTACCCGACGTCCTGGCCCTGTCCGAGCCGGAGGTGAGCGACCTGCTCGGAGCCGCCGCGACCCGGCTCGCGGCGGCCGGCGTCGCCGTGCACTGGCCCCGCGACCTGGCGCACGACCTCACCGCGACCGCCGTGGTGCGGCCCGCGCCCGGCTCCGCAACCGACGGCACCGGCTTCTTCGAGAGCGAGGAACTGCTGCGGTTCCGCTGGCAGCTCGCGCTCGGCGGCGACCCGCTCACCGAGGCCGAGATGGACACCCTCGCCGAAGCCCACCGCCCGGTGGTCCGGCTGAGGGACCGCTGGGTCCTCGTCGACCCCGCCCTGGTCCGCAGGGCCCGCAAGCGCGACCTGGGCCTGCTCGACCCGGTCGACGCGCTCTCCGTCGCCCTCACCGGCACCGCCGAGGTCGACGGCGAGACCGTCGAGGCCGTGCCGGCCGGAGCCCTCGCCGCGCTGCGGGACCGCATCACCGCCGGCGTACGCCCCGCCGAGCCGCCCCCGGGCCTCCACGCCACCCTGCGCGACTACCAGCTGCGCGGCCTCGCCTGGCTCGACCTCATGACCTCCCTCGGCCTCGGCGGCTGCCTCGCCGACGACATGGGCCTCGGCAAGACCGTCACCCTCATCGCCCTGCACCTCAAGCGGGACCACCGCGCGCCCACGCTGGTGGTCTGCCCGGCCTCGCTGCTGGGCAACTGGCAGCGGGAGATCACCCGGTTCGCACCCGGCGTGCCCGTCCGCCGGTTCCACGGCCCCGACCGCACCCTGGACGGCCTCGAGGACGGCTTCGTCCTCACCACGTACGGCACCATGCGCTCGGCCGCGCCCCTGCTCGCCGGCCGGCCCTGGGGCATGGTCGTCGCCGACGAGGCACAGCACGTCAAGAATCCCCACTCCGCGACCGCCAAGGCCCTGCGCACCATCCCCGCGCCCGCCCGGGTCGCCCTGACCGGCACCCCCGTGGAGAACAACCTCTCCGAACTCTGGGCCCTCCTCGACTGGACCACCCCCGGCCTCCTCGGCCCCCTCACGTCCTTCCGCGCCCGCCACGCGCGCGCCGTGGAGAACGGCGAGGACGACCAGGCCGTGGAACGGCTCGCCCGCCTGGTGCGCCCCTTCCTGCTGCGCCGCAGGAAGTCCGACCCCGGCATCGTCCCCGAGCTGCCGCCCAAGACCGAGACGGACCACCCGGTCCCGCTCACCCGCGAGCAGGCCGCGCTGTACGAGGCGGTGGTGCGCGAGTCCCTGCTCGCCATCGAGACCGCCGACGGCATCGCCCGCCGCGGCCTGGTCCTGAAGCTGCTGACCTCGCTCAAGCAGATCTGCGATCACCCGGCCCTCTACCTGAAGGACGGCACGCACCCGGGCGGCGGCGACCGCCTGGCGGCCCGCTCGGGCAAACTCTCGCTGCTCGACGAGCTGCTGGACACCGTGCTCGCGGAGGACGGCTCCGCCCTGGTCTTCACCCAGTACGTCGGCATGGCCCGCCTGATCACCGCCCACCTCACCGCCCGCGCGGTCCCCGTCGACCTCCTCCACGGCGGCACCCCGGTCCCCGAGCGCGAACGCATGGTGGACCGCTTCCAGGAAGGCGCCACCCCCGTCCTCGTCCTCTCCCTGAAGGCGGCCGGCACCGGCCTCAACCTCACGCGCGCGGGCCACGTCGTCCACTTCGACCGCTGGTGGAACCCGGCGGTCGAGGAACAGGCCACCGACCGCGCCTACCGC
The DNA here is from genome assembly GCF_059731885.1 of Streptomyces sp. Xyl84. Taxonomy (NCBI): domain Bacteria; kingdom Bacillati; phylum Actinomycetota; class Actinomycetes; order Kitasatosporales; family Streptomycetaceae; genus Streptomyces; species Streptomyces sp. Xyl84. The sequence goes on along the minus strand of NZ_AP029182.1, from coordinate 1,387,300 downwards.
ATCGGCCAGACCCAGCCCGTCCAGGTCCACCGCCTGATCACCGAGGGCACCGTCGAGGACCGTATCGCCGAGATGCTGGCCGCCAAGCGCGCCCTGGCCGAAGCCGTCCTCGGTTCCGGCGAGTCCGCCCTCACCGAACTCTCCGACCGGGAACTGTCCGACCTGGTGTCGTTGCGGAGGGGGGCCTGATGAGCGCGGCGGAGCAGACGGACGCGGCCGAGCGGACCGAGCGGCCGCAGCCCGCTGGGGCCGAGCGGGCCGGCCCTTCTCAGCCGGGCGGGGCCGAGCAGCCCGGTTCCCTCCAGCCGGCTGCGGCCGGGCAGCCCGGTTCTCCTCAGCCGGACGAGGGGGAGGGCACCGCGCCCGTGCGGGAGGACGGCGCGGACCACCGTGAGGAGCCGACGCCGTTGACCAGCGGCAGCGCCCCGGGCGCCGATGCGCGGGCCGCCGCACCGGCCCCCACCGTGCGGACGCCGGCCGGCCGTCCCCAGCCGCCCCGCCCCGGCGACGCGGCCCGCGAGGCGCTGCGGGCGGCACGGGGCCACCGGCCGCCGACGGACACGCCGACCGCGGGCATCCCCACGCCGCAGACGGCCGTGCGGCCGGCTGCGAAGGAGCGGACCGAGCCGGACAAGGAGAGGGAGAGGGAACAGCCACCTCGCCCGGGCGACGCGGCGCGCGCGGCCCTGCGCCGTACGGCGCCGCCGCCGGGCCCGCAGCAGCAGCCCGCCCCCGCCACCACGCAGGCGCCCACCGCGCAGGCGCCCACCACCCCGGCGTCCACCACCCCGGACCCCGCGCCGGTGAGCACCGCCGCACCCCGGCCCGCCGACGTGGCGCGCGAGGCCCTGCGCGCCGCCCGGGCCCGCAGCGGCGGCGGCAGCGGCACGGAGGGGGAAGAGGACCGCCCCGCCCCGGCCGGGGGAGCGGCGAAACCCCGCCCCCGTGCCTCCCGTACGGCCCGGGCCGCGCGAGAGGCCCGCCCGTCGGAACGCTCCCCGGCGCCGATCAGCGCGCCTCGTGGTTCCGTGCGCCAGGCCGGCGGCAGCAGGACCGGCGACGGCCCCGGCGCCACCGTCCGCACCGTGGCGGAGCTCCTCGGGCGGTCCTTCCGGATGCCGCCGGGAGTGCGGACGGCGGACGAGACATCCGACGCGCACGCCGAAGCGGCGAGCGAGGGGGCGACCGGCCCCAGGCCGGACGACGCGGCGACGGGAGAGGCCGGGGAGTCTCTCCCCACCACCCCGGAACGGGCCCCGAGGCCCACCGCACCCACCACCACCGGCCCCGGCGCGGAGCCCGACATCCAGCACGACGCGGAGACCGGCGCAGGGGCCGGCACGGAGACTCGCGCGGGGGCCCGCCCGGGGGCCAGGACGGAAGGGCGCGCGGAAACGGGCAGGGAGGGCTGTCCCGGGACCGGCACGGAGACTCACGGGGAGGCCCGTTCCCGTACCGGCACGGAGACCTGCCCAGGCACTGGCCCGGCAACTCCCGCAGGCACCGGCACGGCGACCCGCGCCGGAACCGGTACGCAGACCGGCCCGGCCACCCGCACGGAAACCCGCACCGAGACCGGTGCCACCATGCCCCCGGCCCCGGCCCCGGCCCCGGCCCCGGCCCCTGCCCCGGCCCCGGCCCCGGCCCCTGCCCCGGCCCCTGCTCCCGCCTCCGCCGCTCTGCGCGCCCCCGGCAGCATGGCCTCGCCCCGCCGCGACGGGGAACTCCGGCGCACCTTCCCCGCGCTCCCGGCCCCCGCCCCGGGGGACTCCGGCTCCGCCGGGACCTGGTGGGGCGAGGCGTGGACCACCGCCCTGGAGGAGGGCGCGCTGGACGCCGCGCGGCTGGCCCGCGGGCGCGCCTACGCGCAGACGGGACACGTCGACGCGATCACCGTGACGCCCGGCCTCGTGCTGGCGTACGTGCAGGGCAGCCGTCCGCGTCCGTACCGTGTCCAGGTGCGGCTGCGGACGCTGGACGACGCGGAATGGGACCGCTTCCTCGACGCCGCCGCCGAGCAGCCCGCCCACATCGCCGCGCTCCTCGACAAGGAGATGCCGCAGTCCCTGACCGGGTGCGGGGTCCCGCTGCTCCCCGGCCCGCACGACCTGGAGGCACGCTGCTCCTGCCCCGACCGCGGTCACCCCTGCAAGCACGGGGCGGCCCTGTGCTACCAGACGGCGCGGCTGCTGGACGCCGACCCGTTCGTCCTGCTGCTGCTCCGCGGCCGGGGCGAGCGCGAACTGCTGGACGCGCTGTCCCGGCGCAGCGCGGCCCGCGCCGCGAGGGCCGCCCAGGAGCGCGAGCCGGAAGCGCTCCCGGGCGTGCGCGCCGCCGACGCCCTGGCGCGCCGCCCGCAGCCGCTCCCCGCCCCGCTGCCGCCCCCGGCGCACCCCGAGCAGCCCCCGGTGTACCCGGCGGCCCCCGGCGGCCCGGACCCGTTCGCGCTGGACCAGCTGGCGACCGACGCGGCCGTACGCGCCCACGCCCTGCTCACCACGGGCCGCGACCCCGTCGGCGGGCTGACCCTGTGGCAGGACGCGGTACGCCTCGCCGCGGCCCGCCCCGGGTCGGGCCTGACCGCCGCCACCCGCTCCCTGTACGCCGCGCTCGCCTCCGCGACCGGGCGCACCCCGGCGGAGCTGGCCCGCGCGGTGGCCGCCTGGCGGCAGGGCGGTGCGGAAGGGCTCGCCGTCCTGGAGGAGTCCTGGGACCCGCCGGCCGGCCGGTTCGACCGGGCCCGCCCCCTGCTCCTCGCCGCCGACCTGCCCGCCTTCCGCCCCTGGCGCAACCGTCTCACCCACCCCGCCGGGCGGCTCCAGCTCCGCCTGGGCAAGGACCACCTCTGGTACGCCTACGAGTCCGAACCCGGCCGCGACGACTGGTGGCCCCGCGGCACCCCGGACCTGGACCCGGTCGGCGCCCTGACCGGCCTGGACACGCCCGGAGAGTAAGTTCGGCGAGGAAATCCCGGAGAATCGTGCACCGGGTGGACGCTCTCATCCGCCGGCCGACGCGGTGCCGCATCCGAACGAGTGGCCTGCGGCCGGGCCGGAGGCCGGGAGCGGATGGGGCCGGCGGACGGGTACTCGCTCGCGCGGCCGCGCTCTAGACTGCGACCGCTCCGGAATCTGACGGGCTTTTGGAGGGTGTGCAGGATGAACCGAGCTCTCATGACCGCATTGGCGGCAGCGGCGTTGGCCGTGTCCGGGGGCAGCACCACCGCCTCCGCTTCCGATGCCCCGCCGCGCACCACGCACGGTCCCTGTCAGTACACCCGGACACCGGACGAGCCGGCGGCGCGACCGGTTCCCCTGCCGCCCGACCCGCGGCACACCCCCGGTCACGGCACGGTCGACATGGCTGTCCCGACGAGCCAGGGGCCGCTCCCGCTGCGTTTGGACCGGGCGGAGGCGCCGTGCACGGTACAGAGCTTCGTGCACCTGGCGCGGCACCGGTTCTACGACCGTACGGTGTGCCATCGGCTGACCGCGTACCCGACGCTGAAGGTCCTGCAGTGCGGCGACCCGACCGGCACCGGCGAGGGCGGGCCGGGGTACGAGTACAAGGACGAGTTGCCGGTGGACCTGCCGCCGGCACCGAGCGATCCGACCGGCGTCCGTCGCCTTTACGGGCGCGGTCTGCTGGCGATGGCCAACGCCGGGCCGGACACGAACGGTTCGCAGTTCTTCGTCGTCTACGGAGACTCCGCGCTGCGACCGGACTACACGGTGTTCGGCACGGTCGGCGCCGCCGGCCTGAAGACGCTCGACAAGATCGCTGCCGGCGGAATCGAGCCGACCGCGCAGGAACCGGCGCCTGTCGACGGCGCGCCCGTGCTGAGGACCGAACTGCTCAGGGTCCGGCCGTCCTGCCGGCCCTGATGAACCGCGGTGCGGTCACCGTGGGTCCACCCTCGTCATCATCCGCCGCGAGCGGCTTCCTTTCGCTGAGACCCGTTCCACCCAGAGCGGGACCACCCCGTAACCCGCGGCGTCGTCGGCGGCACCAAGCGATCCCACCGGCCTGGTCCACCTCGGCGTCCGCGAACACGCCCCCGCACTCGGACGCTTCCTCTCGGTCGGCCCCGTCATCGACACCGACGACCCGGCCCAGAGGAACGCCTACTCCTACGCCAACCCGCAACCCGGTCACCAAGTCGGACGCCGTCGATGTCCGCGACGCATGCCCGTCCGGGTCCGGTGCGCATCGTCTGCCGGCGCCACACGTGTTCGCGTCCTTCGGGTCGGGCGGTGCGCACCGCAGCCACGACCCTATGTCCGCCTGACGCCGGCTTGCTGATCAGCCGAGGGACCGCGGGGCCGTCGGAGCACGCGCCGGCTCAGCCACGGCGGCGACCGTCAGGCGAAGGCTGCCCTGCACCGCATCGTCTTCACCCGGCTGCGCCACGACCCACGCACCCAGGCGTACTACGAACGCCGCACCCAGGAGGGCAAGACCCGCCGTGAGATCATCCGATGCCCCGAGCGATAAGCAGCCCGCGAGGTCTTCAACCCGGTCAGACCGGGTTCCCTGCACCGCCACGTCATAGGGGGTGTCCGTGAGAGCGGCGTTCGACGAGAAAGATCGCCCGGCCCGGCCTGTCCCCTCAAGGGCGCACGGCGGGCTGAGCGTCCCCTGAGTGATGAGAGCCGCGGCTCGGCCTGGCGTTCGGCCTCGCTCGTTCACCTGACCCGTTGAGCCTGGTTCGTGCCCAGGACAGCAGATCGGTCTGAGCGGAGGTCGTTGGAAGATCATCGGCGTAGTTGTGCCAGGAACCCAGATCCACCGCACGAGAACTGACCACAGCCAGGAGACAAGAACCGATGACGAGTTCAACCGCGATGCTGCAGGGGGGCCCGGCCCGGAACGGTGTCTACCCGGAGGGGACAGCGCCGCAGGACTTCCGGCCCTGGCGGTTCCGGGCCGGACGACACAGGAACCTGCAGGCGCCGACCGTCTGTGACGGCACGGTGTACGTCTGCTCCAAGGACGGCGTCTGCTACGCACTCGACGCCCTGACGGGAACCGTGCGCTGGAGCACCGAGATCGGAGAGCGGATGGGCTTTGCCCCGCCCGTGGTCAGCGACGGCGTTGTCTGTGTCACCGACGACATAGGGAGGGTCTACGCGCTCGGTGCCGAGGACGGCCAGGAGCACTGGCGCCACCGCCGCGACGGTCTGGTACAGCTCGTGGCTGACAAGGGGGTGGTGTACGGGGTGGACTCCGCCTGGTTGTACAACCGCGGTGCCAATCCTGCGACGTTGTTCGCGAGGGACCTCGCCAGTGGTGAACTGCTCTGGAGTTCCCACGTCTTCGACCGCGCCATGACCCATCCAGCCCTCGCCGACGGAAGGATCTTCCACACCAGCGAAGTCGGCGCCCTCACCGCGTACGACGCCGCCACGGGCGACCGCCTGTGGCGGGTGACGTGCGACAGCACGTGGGTAGGCATGGCCAACAGCCCGTGCGTCGCAGACGGGGTCGTCTACGCCGCCGTCCAGTCGACGCTGTTCGCGCATGGCGCGGAAGACGGCGAGGTCCTGTGGAGCCGGGCCTACGGAGGACTCATCCGGAGCAGCGTCTCGGTCCTGGGCGACACCGTGTACTTCAGCACGCAGCCACACTCCCGCAGGGACCGTCCGGCCTCCTACGCCGTCGACGCGGCCACCGGCGACATCCGCTGGCGGTTGGCCAACCGCGACGGCGCCTCGGCCATCGCACTCAGCGGCTCCTCGGGCTGGGTCGTCTCCGGCCGTGGCATCAACTACCTGTACGCCGTCGACCTCGCCACCGGCACCCGCCGCTGGAAGCGATACCTGGGTCCCCAGGGCGGCACCGTGCCCGTCCTCTGGAACGGCATAGCCTTCCTCTCGACCCACACGGACAGGCTGAACGCCATCGACGCGCGGACCGGACGAATGCCGTCCCGGCTCAGGAGCCGAAGGCCATAGTCGGACGGCGCAGCGCCGACCACGCACCGGTCGGCCGGCCGATGGGGCCGACCGGCCCATGCGCGACCGGGGCCACGCTGCACACGCTGGAGACGTCGGGCGAATCCGACGGCAGGACCCGGCACCCAGAGGGCAAGGATCGCTATGAAGGGCTACGTCTGAACGAGGTCCTCCCCGTGGTCGCGGCCGAGTGAGCCGGCGCGCGGTGGCGAAGCGGTGCGCCGGCCGCATGGTCACGAAAAGAGAGAGGCGGACCGACCGATGTACCGCAATGACGGATTCCGGGAGCTGAACCGGCAGGAGTGCCTGCGGTTCCTGGTCACGGCCGCTGTCGGCCGTGTGGTACACACGCGGCACGCCCTGCCCGCGGTGCTCCCGGTGAACTTCCGCGTGGACGGCGACGGCGCGGTACTGCTGCGCACCGCGGCCGCCTCCGAGCTGGCTCGTGCGATCGACGGCGCGGTCGTGGCGTTCGAGGCGGACCAGGTGGACACGGTCGCCCACTCCGGCTGGAGCGTCGTGGTGACCGGCTCCGCGTCCGTGACGACCGACCCTGCCGAACGCGGACACCTCGTCACGGACTGGCCTCCCTCCTGGGTGCCCTCGCCCCGGGAGGTCTTCATCCGCATCGAACCCGAGTTGGTCACCGGCCGTGAACTGGTCGGCGGCTGCAGCCTGTACGGGCTCGGTTCCTTCCTCTGATCAATCGGCCGATCATTTCGGAGAACGCCATGCAGGGCTCCCAGTACACCGTGAGCGACGTGATGACCGGCACCGTCGTCGCCCTCGCGACCGGTGCGACGTTCAAGGAGATCGTGCGGACGATGCGGCGGTGGGGCGTCAGTGCGATGCCGGTGCTGGACGGCGACGGACACGTCACCGGCGTCGTCTCCGAAGCGGACCTCCTGCACAAGGAGGAGTTCCGCGACAGCGAAACGGACCGGTCGGGTCGACCGGGCGGCTCCCCGCACGCGGTCAGGGCGCGGGCGGTGACCGCGCGGGACCTGGCGACCGTTCCGGCCGTCACCGTCCGCGCCGACGCGACCCTCGCCCGGGCCGCCAGGCTGATGGCCCGGCACCGGGTCAAGCGACTGCCCGTCGTCGACGACCGAGGAATCCTCATCGGCATCGTCAGCCGCTCCGATCTCCTCAAGGTGTTCCTCCGCAGCGACGAGGCCATCGCGCAGGAGGTCCGGGAGCAAGTCGTCGCCGGCCGGTTCCCGGTTCCGCTCGACTCGGTGCGTGTGCGGGTGTGCGAAGGCGTCGTCACCTTGGACGGCGAGGTGGCGGACGCGGCCGTGGTGCCCCTGGCCCTGCGGCTCGTCCGTTCGGTCGAAGGTGTCGTGGACGTCCGATCCGCGATCACGACGTCGCGACGGCACACCGGCCCGGCGGAGGACGACGGCGGGCCGACGAGACCTGCCGGGCCCGGCTCCCGGGGGGCGGGACTCAGCACCCACGCGTCCCCCGCCGAAGGGGCTTCCTGACGGTCCTGCGCGACATGACGCCCAGGACTCGGACTCCCCAGGCGGGTTCCCTTCCCACCCCCGGTAGATTCCGCTGGATCCCGCCGTCCGCCCGCACTCCGCGGTCCGCCCGTTGGGACCGGACGCTGGGACCGGGCGGATTCAGACCTGGCCGAGCGGTCCGGCCCCGCCCGTCAGCCGGCAGTCGACGTCCACCACGCCTTCGACTGCGCGTACGAGGCGGGCGGCGACGGGCACGAACGACGTGTCCCGCACGTGCCCGGTGAGGGTCACCACCCCGTCGCAGACCTCGACACCGACCTGCCCGGTGGGGCCGGGGAAGAGGAGCGAGACGACCTCGCGCCGTACCTCCTCGGCGATGTCGTTGAGACGACGCCGATCACCCGGCCCTCGCCCTCCAGGACCGGCAGCGCGCTGACCTTCCACTGCTCCATGAGGTTGATGATGTCCTTGAACGGGGACGGGCCGCCCGGACACCGTGGAGGGCCCTTCGGTCTCAAGCCTGCCGCGCCGCGGTCCGCTCGTCCGCTCAGCGCAGGCGGCGCAGATAGGGGTCGTGGGGGCGGCGCGGGAGAAGACGGACGCGCACGTCGAGTGCGGTGATCCCGTGCGGTCCGGCCAGCACCGGGTTGAGGTCCGCCTCGGCCAGTTGCGGCAGGTCGCACGCCATCCGTGACAGACGGTGCAGCAACTGCTGGAGCCCGTCCAGGTCGACGGCCGGGGCGCCCGCCCAGCCGTGGAGCAGCGGGGAGCAGCGGGGGCCGGCCAGCAGGTCCCGCACGTCGCGGTCGGTGAGCGGAGCGAGCCGGCCGGCGTGGTCGGCCAGGAGTTCCGTCGCGGTCCCGCCGAGCCCGAAGACCACCAGGGGGCCGAAGACCTCGTCCTGCACCACGCCCGCGAACAGTTCGGTGCCGCGTTCGGCCAGTGGCTGCACGACCACACCTGTCAGCCGGTCACCGAACCGGTTCACCAGGTCCCGGTGGGCCGCCCTGACGCGGTCGGCACCCCGCAGGTCGAGATGGAGGGCGTGCTCCTCGCTCTTGTGCAACAGGCCCGGCCAGTACGCCTTCATCACCACGCGCCCGTCAGATCCCCCCAGCCGTCGTGCGGCCGCCACGGCCTCGTCCTCGTCGCGCGCCCAGGCCCAGGGGAGCTGTGGCAGGCCGTAGCAGCCGAGCAGGCCGGAGACGGTCTGCGGATCGAGCCAGCCACCCTCGGGGTTGTCCTGAAGGAAACGGGCGGCGATCTGCCGTGCCCGCCCGCTGTCGACGTCCGGCAGTTCCGCCACGTCGCCGGTGGGCGTTCCCAGCCACCGGGCCCGGGCGGCCGCGTGGGCCAGCGCACGCGCGGCGTCCTGGGCGTCGCTGTAGGCGGGCAGGGCGCCCTCGGCGCACATGTGCAACAGCTCGACTCGAGCCGGCTGCGCGGGAAGGACCACGACGAGGGGCCGTGGCAGTGGCCCGGGTACCTCCGTGAGCGCCCTGACCAGGTCCTCTCCGATCGCCGCGGCCACCGCTGTCGGAACGAGCGCGACCAGGACGGCGTCGACTGCCGCGCCGCGGACCAGGTGCTCCACACAGGCGCGCAACTGGTCCTCACCGACCGTCGCGGTGGCGTCCACCGGGTTCGTGGCGGCGGCACCCGGGGGCAGCAGGTCCAGCAGTGCGTGCACCGACTCGGCCGGCAGGGCGGGTACGGTCAGACCCGCATCCGCGCAGGCGTCCGCGGCCAGTACACCGGCGCCGCCGGCATTGGTGACGACGGCTGCCCTGGTGCCCGCGGGCAGCGGCTGGGAGTGCAGCAGGGCCGCCGTGTCCAGGAGTTCGCCGATGGTACGGGTGGCCGTGACGCCGGCCTGGGTGAACAGCGCCTGGCGGGTCATCGTGGGCGTGGCCGCCGCCGCCGTGTGCGAGGCCGCGGCCCGGCGCCCGGCCTCGGAGCGGCCCGCGTCCACGGTGAGCACCGGCATCCGCCGGGCCACCCTGCGGGCGGTACGCGAGAAAGCGCGGGGGTTGCCGAAGGACTCCAGGTGCAGCAGTGCGAGACCGGTGCGCCCGTCGGCCTCCCACCACTGGAGCAGGTCGTTGCCGCTGACGTCGTACTTGTCGCCGAGCGAGACGAAACTCGACACGCCGACACCGAGACGGGCCAGTCCCTCCAGCAGCGCGATGCCGATGCCGCCCGACTGCACGGCGACCCCGGCCGTGCCCGCACCGGGGTGCCGGGCGGCGAAGGTGGCGTCCAGCCTGACACCGTCCTCGGTGTTGGCCAGGCCCAGGCAGTTGGGCCCCGCCAGACGCATGCCGTGGCGGCGGCACACCTCCATGAGGGTCATCGCCCCGGTGGCGTCGAGACCGGCCGTGACGACGAGGAGCGCCCTCACCCCGGCCTGCCCGCACTCCCGCGCCACCTGCGGGACCGCTGCCGCCGGGACGGCGAGCACCGCGAGGTCGGGCACCTGCGGCAGCGCAGCCACGGACCGGTGGGCGTGCACCCCGGCGATCGTGGAGGCGACCGGATGGACCGCGAAGACCCTCCCCGTGAAGGCCCCGGTGACGATGTTCCGGAGGATCGCGCGTCCGACGGAACCGGGTCTGCGGCCGGCCCCGATCACCACGACGGAGGCCGGGCGCAGCAGTGGGCGCAGGCTGACGACGTCGGCGAGGCGCCCGCGGGTGTCCACCGCGCTCAGGTAGCTCTCGTCCTCGGTGAGCCGCACCACGCAGTGCACCTCGGGGCCGTCGTAGCGCCGGGTGACCCGCAGGCCGAGGTCGTGGAAGACGCGCAGCACGTCGAGGTTCTCGGCCAGAGCGTCGGCGGTGAACGCCGTGACGCCCGCGGTGCGGGCGGCGTCCGCCAGGTGTTCGAGCAGCAGCGTGGCCACCCCGCGGTGGTGCCAGTCGTCGGCGACCGCCAGCGCCACGTCGGCGGTCGAGCCGTGCGGGTCGGCCTCGTACTCGGCGAGGCCGACGAGGCGGCCGGCGTGCTCGGCGACCAGGGCGCGGTAGCCGGGGCGCGGCGCCGCGGCCACGCGTTCGGCCGCCTGCCGGGCGGAGGTACGGCTGATGGCGAAGAACCGCAGTCGCAGGTTCGCGTCGGACATCTCCTCGTAGAGGTGCAGTACCCCGGCGTGGTCGCCGGGGTTCGAGCGGCGGATCCGGATGGTGGTGCCGTCGGTCAGCAGCGCGTGCACCGGTGCTTGCTCCGTGTCGGTCATCGCGTACGTCTCCCTCCGCGCTCCCGGCCCCAGCCTGCGGCGCCCCGTCCCCGCGCCACAGAGGCCGGCCGGGCACGGGTGCGGGCCGAGCGGCCCTCGTCCTCTGCGCCGGCCTGCCGGGGCGGGCTGCCGCCCTTGTCGCCGGGCACTCGGCGCCGCTCCCTCTCGCCTCTGATCTCGTTCGCCTCGACGACCCTGCGGACGGGTGTGCAGCTGTCGCCGGTCTGGAGCCCGCGCCGTTCGGGAAGGTACCCGCATGACCACCCAGACCGCCTCAGCCGCCCTTTCGGACGCCCTCGTCCTCCTCCGGCAGTTCCACCAGCACCTCCCGGACCACCGGAGCCGTCGCGCCCAGCGGCGCCGCCCTCTCCCGCGCGCTCATGCGCCACGTCCGCCCCGGCGGCGAGCAGCCCCGCGCCGTCCTGGAGGTCGGCCCCCGGCACCGGGGCCGTCACCCGACACCTCGCCAGGCGCCTCGGCCCGGACGACACCCTCGCACCCACGCTCCGGCCGCTGCGCCCCGGATCACCGAAGGGCCGCTGGGCCCTGGGCCCCGGGCCGGTCGGCTCAGTGCACGGGACGGAAGGGACAAGTTCACTGGAGAACACGAGGGAGATGTGCAAGGAGGCTGCGATGCCCTCACGACAGCTCGATGTGCGGACGGTGATCGCGCTGGTCGCCGACTCGACGACCGCCCCCTCCATGCACAACGCACAGCCGTGGAGTTTCCGCTGGTCGGCCGGGGCAGGTGTACTCGACCTCCTCGCCGACCCGGGGCGCGCCATGCACCGCACCGACCCGGGGGACCGGGCCCTGCACATCGGGTGCGGGGCGGCTCTGTTCAACCTGCGTGTCGCCGCCGCCCACGCCCGACTCGACGCCCGCGTCCGGTTGCTGCCCGACCCGGCGGACCCGCTGCTGCTCGCCGAGGTGCGTTTCCTCGACGCCCCGGACCCGAGCGGCGCCGTGCCGGCGGCTGACGACCCGCGCCGGCTGTACCCGTGGCTCGCCCGGCGGCACACGAGCCGGAGTCCCTTCGAGGAGAGGGAGGTCCCGGCACGGATCCGGGCCGATCTCCAGGCCGCCGCCGCGCAGGAGGGAGCGGAGCTGCAGTTCCCGGGGCCGTGGCATGTGGACGCCGTGCTGGATCTCGTCCACGACGCGGAGAGCCGCGACAGCCTGGACCCGTCCGCCTACGAGGACTTGACCCGCTGGACCAGGTTCGGCGCGTCGGCCAGGTCCGCCGTCGACGGCGTGCCGGAGTACGCCTTCGGTCCGAGCCGATGGGACGGCAAGCCCCTCCTGCGGGACTTCGCGGGCCGCCACCGGGTCGCAGGCCGCGACCGCTCCTCCTTCGAGGAACACCCCCAGCTGGCCGTGCTCAGCACCCGCGGGGACACACCGGGGGACTGGCTGGTCGCCGGCCAGGCGCTGGAACGCGTCCTGCTGGAGGCGACATCGGCCGGGCTCGCCACGTCCATGACCTCCCACCCCCTGGAAAGCGCGGACCTCCGCCTGCTCGTCCGCGACCCCGTCGGCGGCCGCGGTCAGGTCCAGATGGTGCTGCGCCTCGGCTACGGACCTCCCGGACCGGCGACGCCTCGCAGACCCGTCGAGGACGTCCTCGACGTCCTCGACGGCGCACAAGACACGCCCGGCGGCTGACCCACGCCGACCACCCACGAGTGACGGTGACGAGCGGGAAGCGGCGACGGCCGGCCCGCTTCAAGAGGGCCGGTAGGAGGCCGGCCGGGCCCTTCGGCCCCTGTGCGCGGCGTCGGTCGCCGACGAGACTTGCCTGTGAGGCGGTGCTGTGACGCGATACACGCCCACCCGGTCGACCCCCTCTCAGGAGGGTCGGCTCCGTGTCTGTCCGTATCTGGCGTTCCGGGTCATGAGGTGCGTCGCCCCCCGCGGCACTCTCGGAGGCTGAGCCGGATTCCTCATGCCTCACGGCGAAGCCTTCTGCCCAACACATCGAGCGAGGCATCGGAAGGCAGGCATTCCCCATGAACGTGCAGCGCACCAAGCGGCTGCTCGCCATCTCCGCGGCCGGCGCCCTGCTGGCAGGCGGCGGTGCGATCGGCGCGGCCGGGACCGCCATGGCGGCACCCACGGCCCCGGCTCACGTGTCCTCGTACTCCCACCACTCCGACGACGACTGCGGCTGGTGGGGCGATGACTGCGGCTACGGCGGTTACGACCACGGCGGCTTCGACCACGGCGGTTACGACCACGGTGGCTTCGACCACGGTGGTTACGGTGGCTTCGACCACGGCGGTGGCGGTGACCACGGTGGCGGTGGTGACCACGGTGGCGGCGGTCACGGCGGCGGTGGCGGCGGTCACGGCGGCGGCCGTTGATCCCGACAGGTGAAGTCACGGTGTGCGCCCCATGTCCAAGGGCGCACACCGGCACCGCGTCCGAATTCCACGGGGCTTCCACGCCGGGGCCGCCGCAATCGGTGCCGCGCACCGGACCCGGCGCCTCGAGCCGACGCTCCGGTCGCCGCCGTGTCCCGCCCTGCGGCACAGCCTGGTGCTGCTCCGGTGCGTCCCGCGGCACCCCGCAGGGGGCTCCGGACCGGCGTTACGCCGGCCGCGGGCGAGCGCTTGCGGGCGGACTCCAGTGCCCGGCGCACGTGCGGGGGTCCGAGGCGGATCGACAGCTCGCGTGAGCGCCGCCGAGTCCGCAGAATGGTGCTGTGTCCGACGTCCCGCGGGCCCCACCGCCTCCCGGCGACGGGTTCTCACCCGTGAGGTCGTGTACCCGGGAGGCGGTATGCACCACCGAACAGTCGATGAGCTCATGTCCCGGCGCGTCGTCCGGGCGCGGCCCGGCACGCCGTTCAAGGAACTCGTCAGGCTGCTGGAGGAGAACGGTGTCACGGCCGTGCCCGTGGTGGACGGTCTCGACCGCCCCGTGGGGGTGGTGTCGGAGGCGGATCTGCTGCGCAAGAGCGCCGATCAGGCGGACCCGTCGGGCCGGGCCCCGGTCCCGGACCTGGAGGCGTGGGAGCGTGCCAAGGCCGAGGGCGCCAGGGCGGAGGAGCTGATGTCCGCGCCCGCGGTGTGTGCACGGCCCGAGTGGACCGTGGTCGAGGCGGCCCGGCTGATGGAGACACAGCACGTCAAACGGCTGCCCGTCGTGGACGATGCCGATCGGCTCGTGGGCATTGTCAGCCGTGGTGACCTGCTGCGGGTGTTCCTGCGCCGCGACGAGGCCATCCGTGAGGAGATCACCCGGGACGTTCTCCGGCGTACGCTGGGGATCGACGACCGGGACGTGACCGCGACGGTACGCGACGGACGGGTGACTCTCACCGGCACCGTGGAGGACCGCCGTCTGGCTCATGTCGTCGAGCAGCTCTGCCGGGGCGTCGACGGTGTCGTGTCGGTCTCCGGGAATCTCGGGCACCGGACGGACGAGACCTGACAGGCGCGCGGCGGGGCCTGAGACCCACCGGGGGCATGGGCAGGCGTGGGCGGGCCCGATGAGCGTTCCGCGACGGTCCCTTCCCGGACCGGCCTCCATGGTGCGGCGGCTCCCGCGTCGCCACGGGCCACGCACCACGGGCGCACGGAATCGGACCAGCACCGCGCGGCGCGTCGCACAGCAGGCGCCGACGAGCGGAGCAGGGACTTTCGGAGCCCGTGCCTGGGCTGTTCGGCCTCAGCGGCAGGCGGGCGCTTGAGGTGGACTGGGGGTGTCGGCAGTCGCGACCGCAGCCAGGAGGAGAGAGCGATGGCCACACTCGCGCGCAGGCAGAAGTTCCCCTTCCCGGAGATTCCCGAGTGGTTCGAGACCTTCCCCGCTCGGTTCGCGATGCCCGCGATGGGGGATCTGTACACGGTCCGGATCGAGGAGTACATGGAGGAGGGCCGGTACGTCATGCGGGCGGAGCTGCCGGGCGTCTCTCCCGACGACATCGACGTGGTCATCAGCGAGGGCACGCTGACCGTCAAGGCCGAGCGCACGGAACGCGACGTGGACAAGCACCGCAGCGAGATCCGGTACGGCTCCATGAGCCGGAGCGTGCCCCTTCCGCCCGGGGCCGACGAAGACGATGTCCGGGCTGAGTGCACCAACGGCATGCTCACCGTGAGCGTGGGGGTCGGGCGGCCAAGGACCGAGGAGCGGCACATCGAGGTCAAACGGGGTGAGTGATCGTGCACCGCAAGGCGCCGGCCGTCAGGTGCGCGCCGTGAGGGAGCCGGGCCGGCCCGAGGACGTTCCGTCCGGCCGGCCCGGCGGGGCCGGTCTCGGGGTACCGGGAAGGGCGCTGGGTGATGAGGCAGCGGACCGTGGGTGATCTGATGACGCCCTCCGTCGTGAGCGTGCGGCCGGGTACGCCGTTCAAGGAGATCGCACGCCTTCTGGACGAGTACGGGATCACCGCGGTCCCGGTCGCCGACGACCAGGACCGGCCGGTCGGGGTGGTGTCCGAGGCGGACCTGCTCCGCAGGCGGACTTCTGGTATCGGAGCGAACAGCGCGCGTGACCTGATGACGAGTCCCGCCGTGGTCGCGGAGCCCGACTGGCACGCCGTGCGTGCCGCGCGGACGATGGAGCGGCACAAGGTCAAGCGCCTGCCCGTGGTGGACGGCCACGGCCGCCTGATCGGCGTGATCAGCCGCAGCGACCTGGTGCAGCTGTTCCTCCGCAGGGACCACGCGATCCAGGAGGAGATCGTGGAGGACGTCATCGTCCAGACGCTGGGCCTGTCGCCTTCCGCGCTGACCGTCGAGGTGACGGAGGGCCGGGTGACGCTCAGCGGCACAGTGGCGCACGGGAGCCTGATCCCCGTCCTCGTACGCCTGTGCGAGAGCGTCGACGGGGTGGTGGAGGTGGTCGACCGGCTCGGCCCCGGCGGCCCGGAGAAGACCGCCGGCTGCGCCGCGGGAGACGGCGGTGCGGGGACAGCGTCCGGGGCCTGGTGCCCGCCCGACCCGTGAGCGGCTGACGCCGCGCCGAAGGAGAGGTCATGGACACGAACACCGGGGGGACCGCCCCGGCGGCCGGCTGCACGTCGGGGCTGGTGATGGGCAAGGACGGGATGGCCGCCCTCGTGGACGTCCTGGCCGGACGCGGGTACACCGTGGTCGGCCCCACGGTGCGGGACGGCGCGATCGTCCTGGCGGAGCTGGAGTCGGCCGACCAGCTGCCCTACGGGTGGGGTGTGGAGTCGGAGGCCGGCCGGTACCGGCTGCGTGAGCGGCCGGACGGGGCGGCCTTCGCCAACGCGGCGGGTCCCCAGTCGTGGAAGACGTTCCTGCACCCCTCGCGGGTACGGCAGTGGTCCGCCGACAGGGTCGGTGAGGAGACGGTGTTCAGCGCCGACGGGACGACACCGCCCCGTTACGCCTTCCTCGGAGTGCGCTCGTGCGACCTGCGCGCCATCGCGATCCAGGACCGGGTCCTGGCAGGCGGGCCGCACCGGGACGCCGTCTACCAGGGGCGCCGCTCGGGAGCGTTCCTGGTGGCCGTCGAGTGCACGGAGCCGGGCGAGACCTGCTTCTGCGTCTCGATGGGTACGGGGCCGGCGGCCGGTCCGGGCTACGACCTGGTGCTCACGGAGGTGGTCGACGACGCCGGCCATCGCTTCTGGATCCGCAGCGGCAGCGCGGAGGGCGGGGAGATCCTCGCGCAGCTCCCCGCACGGCCGGCGGACCGTGCCACCCAGGAGGCGGCGCGCGCCGGCGTCGCCGCTGCCGCGGGACACATGGGACGGACCATGCCGGAAGCCGGCCTGCGGGAACTGATGGCCGGCACGCTGGACGCGCCTCGCTGGGACGACGTCGCCGGCCGCTGTCTGACCTGCGGCAACTGCACCATGGTGTGCCCGACGTGCTTCTGCACCACCACCGAGGACATGACTGATCTCACCGGTGACCACGCGGAACGGTGGCGGGTGTGGGACTCGTGCTTCGACCTCGACTTCTCCTACCTCCACGGCGGCCCGGTCCGTACGTCCGCACGCAGCCGCTACCGGCAGTGGATGACCCACAAACT
Source organism: Streptomyces sp. Xyl84 (assembly GCF_059731885.1). Classification (NCBI taxonomy): domain Bacteria; kingdom Bacillati; phylum Actinomycetota; class Actinomycetes; order Kitasatosporales; family Streptomycetaceae; genus Streptomyces; species Streptomyces sp. Xyl84. The sequence goes on along the minus strand of NZ_AP029182.1, from coordinate 1,370,630 downwards.
CGGCACCTGGTACGACCAGTTCGGCTCCTCCGGTTGCGTCGGATGCGGCCGGTGCATCGTCTGGTGCCCGGTCGGTATCGACATCACCGAGGAAGCGGCCGCCCTGCACGACTGGACGTGCTCCCAGCCGTCGGAGGAAGACGCATGAGCGGTCCGTCCACGCCGTTGGAGTTCCTGCCCTTCGCTCAGCGAGAGCGCCTCCTGGCTCTCGGGGCGGAGGCCGGGTTCCCGGCCGGCACGCGGCTGTTCGACGAGGGCGGCGAAGCCGACCGCTTCTGGCTGCTGCGCAGCGGCCGGGTCGACCTCGACATCCACGTGCCGGGCCGGTACCCCGCTCCCGTGGTGGAGTCGCTCGGCCCGGGCCAGATGCTCGGCTGGTCGTGGATCTCACCGCCGTACCGTTGGCACCTGGGGGCGCGGACGGCGGATGCGGTCCTGGCGACGGAGTTCCCCGCCGGCCCGGTACTCGACCTGTGCACGGCCGACCCGCGACTCGGTTACGTCCTGATGCGCCACTTCGCCGGGGTCGTCGCCGACCGCCTGCAGGCCACCCGGATCAGGCTGCTGGACATGTACGCGCCCAGCGGAGGTCGTCCGGCGTGACCACGGTGACACCTCCGCTGCCCTACCGGGTCGCCTCCGTGAAGGCGGAGACCGCGGACACTCGTTCGTTCGAACTGGTACCCGCGGGGCGACGGCTCCCTCCGTTCTCCCCGGGGCAGTTCGCGATGATCTACGCGTTCGGGGTCGGCGAGGTGCCCGTCTCGGTCAGCGCTCTGCGCGGCCCGCACGGAGGGCCGGTGCACACCGTCCGTGCGGTGGGCGCGACCTCCACCGCGCTGTACCGGCTGCGCGACGGCGACACCGTGGGGGTGCGCGGACCGTACGGCGTCGGATGGGACCTGGACGCGGCGGCCGGTCACGACGTGCTGGTGATCGCCGGCGGCATCGGACTGGCCCCGCTTCGGCCGGTGGTGCACGCGATCCTGGACCGGCCCGCGGCATACGGCAGGCTCCACGTACTGGTGGGCGCCCGCACCCCCGCCGACCTGGTCTACGGGGAGGAGACCGGGAGCTGGGGCGGGCAGGCCGCGGTGGCGGTGACCGTCGACCGGCCTCTGCCCGGCTGGTCCGGTGAGGTGGGCGTCGTCACGGCGCTCCTGAACCGGTTCACCCTCGAGCCGGCCCGCACCCGCGCGTTCGTGTGCGGCCCGGAAGTCATGATCCGCCACACCGCGCGTGCCCTGACCGACCGGGGTGTCCCGCCGCACCACGTCCAGGTGTCGCTGGAACGCACCATGCGCTGTGCCACCGGCCACTGCGGCCACTGCCAGCTCGGCCCGATGCTGCTGTGCCGCGACGGCCCGGTCGTCGCCTATGACCGCGCCGCCCCGCTTCTCGCCGTACGGGAGCTGTGACATGGACACCGACAACGGACCGGACACCGATCACCGTCCGGCACTGGCCGTGTGGAAGTTCGCCTCCTGCGACGGCTGCCAGCTGACCCTGCTCAACTGCGAGGACGAACTGCTCGCCCTCACCGACCGGGTGCGTATCGAGCACTTCCTGGAGATGTCCGCCGCCGAGGGCCCCGACGGGGAGCGCGCCGAGCTCGCGGGCCGGGGCCCCTACGACCTCTCCCTGGTCGAAGGGTCCATCACCACCCCGGAGGACGCCGAGCGGATCCGGCACGTCCGGCGCATCTCCCGGCGCCTGGTGACCATCGGGGCCTGTGCCACCGCCGGCGGCATCCAGGCGTTGCGCAACTTCGGGGACGTCGCCGAGTTCAGGGCCGCCGTCTACGCCCGTCCGGAGTACATCTCCACACTCGAAACCTCGACCGCCATCTCGGCGCACGTGCCGGTCGACTTCGAACTGCGCGGCTGCCCCATCGACCGCCGCCAGCTCCTGGAGGTCGTCACCGCCTGCCTCGTCGGCCGCAAACCCTGTATTCCCGGCCACAGCGTGTGCTTCGAGTGCAAGAGGCGCGGCACCACCTGCATCACCGTGGCCCACGGCACACCCTGCCTGGGCCCGGTGACCCACGCCGGATGCGGCGCGCTCTGCCCGGCATACGGACGTGGCTGTTACGGCTGCTTCGGGCCGACCGGCCGTCCCAACCTGCGCTCGATGGTCCGAGAACTGCGCCACGACGGGATGAGTGAGCGCGACATCCTGCGTGTCTTCCGCACGTTCAACGCCGCCGCGCCGGAGCATGGCCCCGTAGCCGAGCTCACGGCAGAGGCACAGGACAGGCTCCAGGCAGAGCAGGACACCACCCCGGAGGGGCCCGCATGAGCCATCGCGGATCTCGCGTACTGCGGCTGGACGCACTGGCCCGTGTGGAAGGGGAAGGCGCCCTTCACCTGCGCATCCACGACGGCTCGGTCGCCGAGGCGCGGTTGCGCATCTACGAACCCCCGCGCTTCTTCGAGGCGTTCCTCGTCGGCCGCGGACACACCGAGCCACCGGACATCACCGCCCGGATCTGCGGCATCTGCCCGGTGGCGTACCAGATGAGTGCCTGCCGGGCGATCGAGAACGCGTGCGGCGTGACCGTGGACGGCCCGCTCGCCCAGCTGCGGCGTCTGCTGTACTGCGGGGAGTGGATCGAGAGCCACACCCTGCACATCCACCTGCTGCACGCTCCCGACTTCCTCGGCCACCCGAGCGCGGTCGAACTCGCCCGGGAGGACCGGGCCGCGGTGGAGCGCGGTCTCAGGATCAAACAGGCGGGCAACGCGATCCTGGAGCAGTTGGGCGGCCGGTCCGTCCACCCTGTCAACGTACGCGTCGGCGGTTTCTACCGGACCCCCGCGCCCCATGAGCTGCACGCGCTGGCCGGACGACTGCGGCAGGTCCGCGAGGACGCGCTGGAGACCGTGCGCTGGGTGGCCGCATTCGACTTCCCCGAGGCGTCGTGCGACTACGCTCTGCTCGCCCTGAGCGATCCCGGCCGCTACGCCGTCGACTCGGGAACCCCCTCCGTCCTGCCGGCCCCCCACGCCGGGGACCCGGCTGCCGGGGACAGGGGAAGCGGACCGGGTCCCCTGCCCCGCGCCTTCCCCGTGGCCGACTTCGAACAGTACGTACACGAAGAACAGGTGCCCCACTCCACCGCCCTGGCGGCCACCCTCGAAGGGCGCCGCTACCTGACCGGCCCACTGGCCCGCTTCGCCCTGAACAACCGTTGGCTGCACCCCGTGGCGGCCGAGGCCGCCCGGGAAGCCGGACTCGTCGACTCCGTCTGCCGCAACCCCTTCCGCAGCATCGTCGTGCGCGCGGTGGAAGTGGTGCACGCCATCGAGGAAGCGCTGCTGATCATCGACGGCTATGAGCCCCCGGACCGGCCGGCCATCGATGTCCGGCCGCGGAACGGGGTCGGCACGGGCGCCACCGAAGCGCCCCGCGGGCTGCTCTACCACCGCTACGACGTGGCCGGGGACGGCACCCTCGCGGCCGCCCGCATCATCCCGCCCACCGCCCAGAACCAGTCGGCCATCGAGGAGGATCTGCGCAGGCTCGTCCAGGCGCGCCTGGACGAGCCCGGCCCGGCCGCCGAGGACGAGGAGCTCACCCGGCTGTGCGAACGGGCCGTCCGCAACCACGACCCGTGCATCTCCTGTGCCGCCCACTTCCTCGACCTCACCGTGGAACGCGCGTGACCGGCCGCGTCGTGGTGGTCGGTGTGGGAAACATCTTCCGCCGTGACGACGGCGTCGGACCGGCCGTGGTGGAGGCGCTGCGCGGGCGGGTTCCCGGCGGCACGGTGCTCACGGTCAGTGACGGCGAGGTGGGGCGGATGCTCGATCTGTGGTCGGGCGCCGACACGGTCGTGGTGGTGGAAGCGGTTCGCGGACGCCCGGCCCGGCCCGGTCGGCTGCACACGCTGTCGGTCGCCGAAGCGGCGACGGACGCGACGGCCTCGGCGAGCACCCACGCCCTCGGTCTCGGGGAATGTTTTGCCCTGGCCCAGGCTCTGGACAGGCTTCCGCGGGAACTCGTGGTGCACGCGGTGGAGGTGGCGGACGTGGGACTCGGCACAGGCATGAGCGAAGCCGTCCGTTCGGCGCTGCCCGACCTGGTCGACCGCGCCGCCGCCACCGTAGGAAGGGCGTACGGCCATCGGTCGTGAGCGGAGGCGGGCCGGGGTGCGCCTTTCGTCCGACGTGCGGGCTCCGGGCCGGGCCGAGCGGCCCCGGACGTCCGTCCGGCTCCGGGGCAGGACTGCTATGGGCGACCGACCGCACCACAAGGAGTGACCGATGGCGCACAGCGAGCAGACCGAACCCGGGCGCCCGATCCGGGTGTTCCTCCTCGACGACCACGAGGTGGTGCGGCGGGGGGTGCACGACCTGCTGGAGGACGAACCGGACATCGAGGTGGTCGGCGAGGCCGGGACCGCCCAGCAGGCGCTGGTGCGCGTTCCCGCCCTGCGTCCGGACGTGGCGGTGCTCGACGTACGGCTGCCGGACGGCGACGGTGTGAGCGTGTGCCGGGAACTGCGATCCGCTCTGCCCGAACTCGCCTGCCTGATGCTGACCTCGTTCGACGACGAGGAGGCGCTGCTGGACTCGATCATGGCGGGCGCGTCCGGGTACGTGCTGAAGCAGATCCACGGCTCCGACCTGGTCTCCGCCGTGCGCACCGTGGCCCGCGGCCAGTCGCTGCTCGATCCGAGCGCCACCACCAGACTGATGGCCCGGCTGCGGGGCGGGCCGCAGCAGGAGGAGAAGCCGGACGCGCTGCCCGGCCTGACCGACCGGGAACGGGAGATCCTCGCCCTGATCGGGGAGGGGCTCACCAACCGCCAGATCGGACAGCGCCTCTACCTGGCCGAGAAGACGGTCAAGAACCACATCTCCCGGCTGCTCGCCAAGCTCGGCGTGGAGCGGCGCATCCAGGCCGCCGTCATCGCCACACAGGCCCGTGACCGGCCGCGTGACGATCACCGCTGAACCAGGGCGGGAACCGCCCCTCCCGCCTTGCGATCGCAGGCGCCGCGGGGCCGCACTGCGGGCGGACGGCGTCAACCCCGGACACGCCCGGATGTGGAGACGACGCTCTAATGTGGAGATGAGCGGAGCGGCTCCCGGCAGGCGCGGGAGTTGGAGGGTGACCGGTGGGAAACTCAGAGCAGTTCGACAAGGCCCGGACGGCCCGTGTGCGGCTGCCGCAGCTGAGGCTGGACGAACTGCTGGAGGAACTCCAGGCGCGCCTGGACGCCGCCCGGGGCACGAGGGACCGGGTGCACAGTCTGCTGGAGGCCGTGCTCTCCGTCGGCCGGGAGCTGGACCTGACGCAGGTGCTGCACCGCATCGTGAAGGCCGCCGCGGTCCTGGTCGACGCGGAGTACGCGGCTCTGGGCGTGATCGGGCCGGACGGCAGACGTCTGACGGCGTTCCACACGGTCGGGGTCCGCGAAGAGGACATCGCCCGGATCGGTTCCTATCCGGAGGGCCACGGCATCCTGGGCGAACTGATCCGCAACCCGGAGCCGCTGCGTCTGGCCGAGCTGAGCGAACACCCTTCGTCGTACGGCTTCCCGCCCCACCACCCCGCGATGAGCACCTTCGTCGGTGTCCCGATCCGGGTGCGCGACCAGGTGTTCGGCAACCTGTACCTGACGGAGAAGCGTGGCGGCGGCGAATTCGACGACGAGGACGAGTCCGTGCTGTCCACACTGGCGGTGGCGGCCGGCGTGGCCATCGACAACGCGCGGCTCTACGAGGAGTCCCGGCTGCGTGAACGTTGGCTGCGGACGAACGAAGAGATCACCCGCAGCCTCATGTCGGGGGCCGCTCAGGCGGACGTCCTGGGACTGATCACGGAGCGCGCCCGGGAGATCACGGGGGCCGCTCTGGCGGTCATGTCCGCGCCCGTGCCGAACACCCGGACCCTCACCGTCGAACTGGCCATCGGCCGGCAGGCGGAGAAACACCGCGGGCTGGTGCTGCCCGTGGAAGGCACTCTCACCGGCCACGCGTTCGCCACCGGCACTCCTGTGAGCAGTCCGGACGTCGCGCACGACGAGCGTGTGACGGCCGGGCCGCCGCGGTTCGCCGGCCTGGGACCGGCGGTGGCCGTTCCCATCGGCTCCGGTGAGCACGTCCGCGGGGTCCTGTTGCTGGCCCGCGAGACGAGCGCCGGCGACTTCTCCGGCCAGGAACTGGAGACGCTGAAGGGTTTCGCCGCGCAGGCCGCGCTCGCCATGGAACTGGCCGAACGCCGCAAGGACGCCGAACAGATCGCCCTGCTGGAGGACCGCGACCGCATCGCCCGGGATCTGCACGACCTGGCCATCCAACGGCTGTTCGCCACCGGGATGACGCTGCAGAGCGCGGGCCGCTTCATCGGCCACGAGGGCGCCAAGGAGCGGGTCCTGCGGGCGGTCGACGACCTGGACGAGACCATAAAGATCATCAGGTCGACGATCTTCGGGCTGCACACCCACGACGACGAAGCGGCCCCCGGCCTGCGGGCACGGGTGGTGCAGGTGATCGGGCAGGCCACGCCCGTCCTGGGCTTCGCCCCCGGTGTGCGGATGGAAGGGCTGCTCGACACCCACGTCCCGGGGGAGACCGCGGACCACGTGGTCGCCGTCCTGGCCGAGGCCCTGACCAACATCGCTCGGCACGCCCACGCGAACCGCGCCGAAGCGGTACTGGAGACCGACGGCAGGACCGTGCGCCTCACGGTCGTCGACAACGGCAGGGGGATCCCGCCCGGCGGCCGCCGCAGCGGCCTGGCCAACATGGAAGAGCGCGCCCGGAAACTGGGCGGCGGCCTGGAGATCACCACTCCTGAAGGTGGTGGAACCGCGCTGGTGTGGTGCGTCCCCGTCGGCGGTACGCAGGCGTCGGCAGAGAGCTGACCTGTCGGCGGACCGCAGCCCGAGGTCCGGTGCCCTTCGGCGCCCGACGGCCGGCCGGAAAGCCGCGCCGTACGACCCTGCGACCCTGCCGGCCGGGACTTCCGGCCGTACCTCCGCCACCTGGAACAGCGACCGTCCGACCCGGCGACCGCGACCGTCCCGCGCCGGGCCGACGCGCTGGGCACCACACTCGCCGCTCTGCGCGGCGACGACCAGGCCTCCATGGTGCGACGCCCCGCGAAGACCCCGGCGCGACGGTCAGTGCGCTCGGTCATGGTCCTGGCGGACCACCACGACCGGACAGGCCGCGTGCTGGGCGCAACGCTGGCTGACCGAACCCAGCATCGCCCGGCGGAAGGCGCCACGTCCGCGACTGCCGACGACGAGGACCTCCGCGCCCTGCGAGGCGCGGATGAGCACCTCGGACGGGTCGCCTTCCACGAGATGCTCCCGCAGGCCGGCCGGGCGCTGCTGATCCGCGAAGACGCTGTCCAGCTCTTCGGCGAACCGCTCCCGGGCCTGCTCCAGATCGAATTCGGGATCGATCGCCGGTCCCGTCCAGCCGACGTCCGACGGCGTGTCCCAGGCGTGGATCGTCTCCACGACACCGCCCACCAGCCGCGCGTACCGCACCGCCCAGCGCAGTGCGGCGTACGACGACGGCGAACCGTCCACACCCACGACCACCCGCGGTTCAGGTTCCGAGGACTGCATGATCACCTCACTGGAACGTCGAAGTGCCCTGTCTCCACGCTGCCGGGCGGAGCAGAACCCTGCCAGCCGGGCGCGCCCTCCCCGCCTGCGCCCGGCGCCGTTCTCCCGGTACGGGCGGGTCGAACGGCGCGAACCGGGGACTTGCGGCCCCTGCCCGCTCGGCGGGTGGGCAGCGCATGCTCTGGAGGGAGCACGTGCAGGAGGTGGAGGGCATGTCCCGCACCGTCGCCGTCGGCCTCGACGGATCATCCGGGAGCAGGGCCGCCGCCGAATGGGCGGCGCGCGAGGCCCGGCTCATGGGCACGACCGTCACGCTCGTACACGTGTGTGAACCCGTGTCCGAACCCCTCGCGCTGACGCGGCTCCTGGACGGGCACACGCGGCGGCAGTGGAGCGAGAAGGCGCTCCACGACACCCTCCAGGGCCTGCGGCTGCGTCACCCCGGCGTCGAGGTGACCACCGAGGAACTGCACGGCGTCCCGGCAGAAGTGCTCGCCGAGGTCGCCGGGGACGCGGAGCTGCTCGTGCTCGGTTCGCGTGCCCTGGGAGGGGTCGGGGGGTTCCTGGCCGGCTCGGTCGGCCTGGCGGTCCTGGCGCGCGCCGCGAGCCCGGTCGTCTCGGTCCGCGCCGGTGAGCAGGGCGCGGACGAGCACGAGACGGACCCCGTGGGCATCCCGTCCGCCGCGACCGCCTTCCGGCCCGTCGTACTGGGGCTGGACACAGGTCACCCGGACGAGGGTCTGCTCCGGTTCGCCTTCGAGGCGGCCCGGCGCCGCGACACCCCGCTGAAGGTCGTGCACGGCTGGTACCCGCCCGCCTGCTTCGGCTACGGCGCGCCCGTGGACGCCGACCTCTTCGGATCACTCGCGGTGAGCCGAGCCGCCGGCCTGACGGCCGTGCTGCGCTCCTGGCGGGAGGGGTACCCGCACGTCGAGGTCGTCGGGGAGTCGCGTTCGGGCAGTGCTGCCGAGCTGCTGGTCGCGGCGTCCCGGTGCGCTTCCCTCGTCGTGGTGGGCCGGCGGCTTCGCCGCACCTCGCTGCCGCCGCACATCGGGCACACCACGCACGCCGTCCTGCACCACGCCAGTGCCCCGGTGGCAGTCGTGGCACACGGCTGAACGGCTCGAAGACACACGCATGGGAGCATGAGAACGATGGACCTTCCCCTGGTCGTCGGTGTGGACGGCTCGGAGTCCAGTCTCCGGGCGGTCGACTGGGCGGCCGATGAGGCCGCTCTGCGTGCGGTACCGCTGCGGGTGGTGCACGCCTCGCTGTGGGAGCGCTATGAAGGCTCCGCGCTGGCCCGGGAGTTCGGCAAGCCGGATGCGCGGGTGCCGGCCGAGGACATCGTCCGGGCCGGCGCCCGCCGTGCTCGCCTCCGGCAGGCCGGCCTTCCGATCAGTATGGCCGCCCTGCCCGAGGAACCCGCGTACGCGCTGGTCCGGGAGGGCAAGAACGCCTCTGCCCTGGTCGTGGGCAGCCGCGGCCGCAGCGGTGTGGTGAACCTGCTGCTGGGGTCGGTCAGTCTGTTCGTGGCCGCGTACGCCGATTGCCCGGTGTTCGTGGTGCGGGGCAGCAACGACAACCAGGTCCGCGCGGCGGTGCACGGACGGGTCGTCGTAGGAGTCGGGGACCGGTCGGCGGCAGCGGTGCAGTTCGCCGCTCAGGAGGCCGGGCTGCGCGGGGCGGAACTGCACGCGGTACGGGCCTGGAGGTGCCCCGCGCACGAGACGATCGACCACCCGCTGCTCGCCGGAGGGCCCGAGCACCTGTACGAGGAGCGGGCCGTCGAGGGCCTGGAGGCGGCGCTGCGCGATCTGCCCCCGGATGCGAAGGTGCGGCGCCGCACGGTGGAGGGGCCGGCCCACAGGGTGCTCCTGGGCGCGGCTCAGCAGGCCGACTTGCTGGTGGTCGGGGCCCGCCGCCGTTCGGGGCGCTTCGGGCTCCAGCTCGGCCGGGTCTCCCACGCCGTCCTGCATCACTCGCCGTGCCCTGTCGCCGTGGTCCCCGAGAGGGTGTGAGTCCACAGCAGCCGGTATGAGGGCGGCAGCCCCCCCCTGCCTCCCGCCACGCCGCACCGGCCGAAGGTTCCCCTCCCGCTTGGGCCCACCGGCCCGGCAGGTGGCACCGGACAGGCCCTGGGCCGCGGCCGCCCGCCGCAGGATGCTCAAGACGTCCGAGACACGAAGCCGGTCCGGGAAGCTGACGTCCGTACCGACGGGGCCGAGGAGGAACGGGCATGAAACACGACAAGGTCGGTTCCGTGATGACGGACGACGTCGTCCGGGCCCAGTACGGCACTCCGTTCAAGGAGGTCGCGCGCATGCTCGACGAGCATCGGATCAGCGGCCTTCCGGTCGTGGACGACGACGAGCACGTCATCGGCGTGGTCTCGGAGACGGACCTGATGACGCGCCAGGTGCTCGAAACCGGTTCGCGTGAGCCGGGGCGACACTTCCGGGCCCTGCTCACGATGACCGCCCGGCGCCAGGCGGTCAAGGCGAAGGCCCGCACGGCCGGGCAGCTGATGACGCAGCCACCGGTCACCGTGCACGCCGACGAAACCATCGTGGAGGCTGCCCGGACCATGGCCGAGCGCCAGGTCGAGCGGCTGCCGGTGATCGACGACGAGGACCGGCTCGTCGGCATCGTCACCCGGCGGGACCTGCTGCAGGTGTTCCTGCGACCGGACCCCGACATCCGCGAGGAGGTCATCCGAGAGGTGCTGGTGAACACCCTGGGAGCCGCACCGCGCAGCATCGCGGTCTCGGTGGCCGAGGGCGTCGTCACTCTGGACGGCCGCCTGGAACGCAGGAGCGACACCGAGGTCGCCGTGTCGATGACCCGGCAGGTCGACGGCGTGGTCGACGTGGTCGACAGGCTCACCCACCGCATCGACGATTCGCACGTGCACCTCGACGACGGCACCGGTCACGGTGCACTCGACGACTGGCTGCGCGGCCCCTGATGCCGTGCCCCGGCGACGCCAGGGCCCCGTCGGGGCGTCGAGCCGCGGTCCGCTCCTCCCGCCCGTGGGCCCGCAGCCTCCGTTCGGTTCAGAGTCTGCTTCGTGTCGTCCCTTCAACCACACCACCGGTGCGTGCGGCGAGACGCTCGCGGAGGGCCGCCGTCAGATGCGTCAGACACGACGAGTACTCCGGCACCGGCGGGGTGGGTGAGCGCAGACGGAGGGCGCCTTCGGGCAGCGCGGCGAGGTCCTGGACCAGACGCGCGTGCGCCTCGGGAAGGGTGTCGGGCGGGCCGGTGCGCCGGCCGTCACGCATCACGGTGCGCAGGAGGGGTTCCGCGCTCGTGGGGCCGGGCTCGTCGAGCAGCGCGACAAGGTCCGGGGCGCCCGGGCGGCGGTGGATCTGCTTGCGGCCCGGTGTCGTGACCTTGGCCGACGACAGCTTCATGACCGGCCGGCCGTCGTACTCCACCAGCTTGTAGGCGGAGTCGAGGTAGGGGGCGTCCGCCGAGGTGCCGACACGTGTGCCGACCGCGTAGGCGTCTATGGGGGCCCCGGAACGCACCAGCGCGTCCACGCCGTACTCGTCGAGGCCGCCACTGGCGACGATACGGACTTCGCCGAGACCCGCGGCGTCCAGGATCCGCCGGGAACGGCGGGACAGCTCGTCGAGGTCCCCGCTGTCCAGACGCACAGCGCAGCCGGACGGGTGGCCGATGTCCCGCAGGACGCGGGCAGCCGTCCGTACACCGTGGAGCGTGTCGTAGGTGTCCACGAGAAGAGTGACCGGGCCGGGATGGGCGCGGGCGAAGGCGCGGAACGCGCTCTCCTCGTCAGGGAACGCCTCGATGTAGGAGTGCGCCATCGTGCCGGACGCAGGAAGCCCCCACCGGACCGCTGCGGCGACGTCGCTGGTCCCCGCGAATCCGGCGATGGCCCCGACCCTGGCCGCCTGGAGACCGGCCGAGACGCCGTGGGTACGGCGCAACGAGAAGTCGATCACCGGGCGGCCGGCCGCCGCCAGGACGCAGCGCGCGGCCTTGGAGGCGACGCCCGTCTGGTGGGTGACCTGGTTGAGCAGGAACGTCTCCACCAGCTGTGCCTGAGCGATCGGCGCGGTGACCTCCAGCAGGGGCTCACCCGAGAACACCACGCGTCCCTCGGGAACGGCCCTCACCTCGCCCCGGAAGCGCAGGCCGCACAGGCTCGCGAGGTCCTGTGGCGGACGGCCCAGAGCGGCGGCGAAGTCGCGCACGTCGGCGCAGGTGACGTCGAAACCGGCCAGGAAGTCCAGCGCGGGCTCGGCCCCGGCGCTCACGAGGAACCCGCGCTCGGGCGGCAGGTCACGGACGAACAGACTGAACGTCGCGGCACCGTCCATCCCCTCACGCAGGTAGGACAGCGCCATCGTCACCTCGTACAGGTCCGTGGTGGTCACATCCGACATCGCGCTCACCCGCCGGGACCGGCCCGGCAGCGGGCCGTTCTCCTCGTCCCCGCCCTCGGTTGCCTCTCCCAGCGTCGGCGGCCCGGCCCGGCCGTGGTAGGGCCGACCGGTACCGAGCGGCCGAGGCGGAGCATCCCCTTGGGGGACGTGCCGTCCCTGCCGCCGGGGCGGGGCCGCTCGGGCCGTCTTCCGAGCCGTTCGGCTCTCCTCCTCGCGGCGTCCGTCGGACACCGTGAAGGAAGGACCTCGCGCTCAGGCCGGAGGAGGCAGAGGACATGCGTGCCGTGGTGGCCGGCATCGACGGTTCCCGTGAGAGCCGGGCCGCCGCCGAGTGGGCGGCAGGGGAAGCAGAGCTCCTCGGGGCGCCGCTGAGACTGGTTCACGTCTGGCAGCCCCTGGAACAGGCGCCGATTCCCGGCGTCGACGCCCTCCGGGACCAGGCAGGAGAGATGCTCAGGGACGTGGGCGAGGGCGTGCGGCGGCGCCACTCGCGGGTGGAAGTGACCGCCGCGTCTCTTCCCGGCCGTCCTGTCGAGGTGCTCTGCGGGAACGTGAGCGGGGCCGAACTCCTGGTTCTCGGCTCGCGCGCCCTCGGCGGGTTGGACGGGTTCCTCGTGGGATCCGTCGGTCTGTCCGTCGTGGCGCACGCCGAACGGCCCGTGGTACTCGTCCGGGCCGGCCGGCCCGGCCCCGACGGCGGCGAACGCCTCGCGGACGATCATGAGAGGCGGCCGGCGCACGGCTCGCTCGCCCGGGTTGCCCGTCAGCCAGTCGTACTCGGTCTCGACACAGCCGTCCCGGACGACGGCCTGATCCAGTTCGCTTTCGCGGCGGCAGGGCGCCGGAGGGTGCCACTGCGGGTGCTCCACGGCTGGAACCCGCAGACTTGGCGGACTTGCATCGGGCGCACCCCGGTGGCCGGTGCGGAGCTGCATGCCCCGGCCGCCAGGGACTCGGCCGCTGTCCTGGCCGAGGTCCTGCGCCCATGGCGGCAGAAGTACCCGGACATCGAGGTGATCGAAGACGCGCGGACCGGCAACGCCGCGCAGTTCCTGGTCGAGGCGTCGTGCTGCGCGTCCTTGGTCGTGGTGGGACGGCGTCCGCGCCCGGGGCCGTTCGGCACCCATATCGGCCCTGTCGCCCATGGCGTCCTGCACCACGCCCTCGCTCCCGTGGCGGTCGTGCCGCACGGCTGACGTCCGGGACGTCTCACTGGGCAGCGCCACCTGCTGAGGGGCGCCGTGGGCCTGCTCGGCCCAGGCACCCGGGAAGGGGGAGCAGGGCGCCCCCGCGCACGGGGGCGGCGCGGGGGGACGGCTCCGCGCGGGCCCGGACAAGGCCGAACAGCCCTCGCGCGGCCCGCCGGGGGATGCGACGGTGGGCAGTGGGCCCTGCCGGGCGTGCCCCCGGTGACAGAGGGGCGCCGGCGTACCGATATCCGGGCGGGGAGCGGGTGGTGAAGATGTTCTGGTTCCATGGCGGCCCGGGCTGGGGCTGGTTCGTCATGAGCGTGGGGACCCTGGTCTTCTGGGTGCTGCTGGTCGCAGGCGGAGTCCTGCTGATCCGCTCCCTGAACCGCGGTGCCGGACAGTCACAGGCTCACGGCGGCCAGGCACGCCCCGCCCCCGAACAGCTGCTGGCCGAGCGCTTCGCCCGCGGCGAGATCGACGAGGACGAGTACCGGCGTCGGCTGGGCGTGCTGCGGCAGAGCCTCGGCCGGCCCGAACGGTGACACGCCTGCCGACGAGCTGGTCGCGCCGCCGGCGTGCGTACCGGTGGCGCGACCATGGCCGCGGCGGTGATCGACGGGCCGCCGGGACGCCGCCGTCAGGCGCGGACGGGGCCGGACGTGGCGAGGAGGTCGCCGGCGGCCACGGCGTTCAGCCGGGAGGCGAGGTCCTCCAGTGCCCGACCGGCGGCCAGTTCGTCGCCGATCTCGGGTACGGGCCGGTCGACAGGATTGCGCCGGGCCGCGCCGCGGCCCGTGACCGCCGAAGTGTCGCGGGTCGTGAGCACGGCGCGTGCGTGCGTCTCGTCGCCGTCCTCGGTGATGTAGATCTGCACGGTCCAACGCTTGGCTTCCATCGTGATCACTCCCGAGAAGGTGTCCTGCTGCTCCCACGGTGCGCGGGGTCCGCTGGCCGTCGCCAGAGCCGAACGTCCCGGCCGTACGGCCACAAGACCCCGTGGGGCCGGAGGCGGCAGCGGCCCGGACTCCGGCGTGTGCGCCACGGCGGTGACAGGCGGCCGGCCCGTCCGTAGCCTGCCTGCCGGGCGCGCAGTCACACGATCTCCAGCACCTCTGCGACCGGTCGCCCCGGCGCTCGGCCTCCCCGCGCCCCGTGCCCGGGACGGAACACCATGTGGACGTGCTCCATGACCGACGTCCGGTCGTGCTCGGTCCACCTGGCTCCTGGCCATCGCGGGGTGGAGCCGGGCGAGGGAAGCGTCGGGCTGCCCGGTCTCCGGCAGCCGCATTTCCGCGAGGGCAAGGTCCCGCACCGTCGGCGCCGAAGGGCCCAGCGGCCCGTGGAGAGCGAGGAATGGGGCCGACCCGCCCTCGCGTCGTACCGTCCCGGGTGCGACGGTGAGATACGGAACGTCTTGCCGCTCGACGTGGCAATCCGAGGAAGAGGTGGCGGTAGGGATGGAGCTGCCCCTGGTAGTGGGTGTGGACGGATCGGGCCCGAGCCTGACGGCGGTCGACTGGGCGGTGGACGAGGCCGCCAGGCACGGCCTGCCGCTACGACTGGTGTACGCCTCCCGCTGGGAACGCTACGAGGGCGCTCCCCCGGTGGCGGACACGAAGCGGCCTTCCGGGCAGGTGATGGCACAGAACGTGGTCGGTACGGCCACGGAGCGGGCGCGACGGCGCAATCCCGATGTGAAGGTCTCCACGAACATCCTCCCCGAGGACCCGGTCGCAGCCCTGTTGGAAGCGGACGACAGCGCCGCTGCCCTGGTCACCGGCTCGCGTGGACGCGGCGAACTGAAGGGACTGCTCCTGGGTTCGGTCGGCCTGGCGGTAGCTGCTCGGGCGCACTGCCCCGTGATCGTGGTCCGGGGCGACACGGCGGGGCTGACGGGCACCCACGAGCGGATCCTGCTCGGCGCCGGTGCCCCCGAGGCCGGTGGTGAGGCGGTGCGCTTCGCGTTCCACGAGGCCGAAGTCCGCGGCTGTGTCCTCGACGTCGTGCGGGCCTGGCGCCGACCTCTGACGGGGGCGGACGCCTCTCTGCCGGAGGAGGAGGGCGTCCACCCCGACGAGGAGCGGGCCGCCGCCTTCCTGGACGATCTGCTGCGCGAGGCGATGACCGACCATCCGGCGGTGCGCGTGCGCGGGGCCACGGTCGAGGGCCCGGCGCACAGGGTTCTCGTGGACCGGGCCGCCGCCGCCGATCTGGTGGTCGTGGGGGCGCGGCGCACGGCCGGACACGCCGGGCTCCAACTGGGCCGGACGGCCCACGCGCTGCTGCATCACGCGCCGTGCCCGGTCGCGGTGGTACCGCACCGGGTGTGACGGCCCCGTGGCGACGGTGACGGCCGGGACCTGGGAGTACGACGGTTACGACCCCGCGCAGGAGCGGCTGCGGGAGGCACTGTGCACCCTCGGCAACGGATGTTTCGCCACCCGCGGAGCCCTTCCGGAGTGTGACGCGGACGAGGTCCACTATCCCGGCACCTATGGGGCCGGCTGCTACAACCGGCTCGTCTCCCACATCGCCGGCCGGCAGGTGGAGAACGAGGATCTGGTCAACCTCCCGAACTGGCTGCCATTGCGCTTCCGCCCGGCCGGCGCCTCCTGGCTCACCCCGGACACGGCGCCCGTGCTGGAGCACCGGCAGGTCCTCCACCTGGGCGCGGGCGTGCTGGAGCGCCGGACCCGCTACGGTCTCGGAGGGGCCCGGGCGCTGACTGTTCGCCAGCAGCGGATCGTGCACATGGGCGATCCGTACCTGGCGGCCCTGCGCACCGAGTTCACGGCCGAGGGCGGCCCGGTGGAGCTGCGGGTGGAGGCGGCGATCGACGGGGGAGTCACCAACGCCGGCGTCCCGCGTTACCGGGACCTCGACGGCCGCCACCTCACCCACGTGCACACCGGCACCGCCGTGCCCGGCACGGTCTGGCTGCGCTGCCGGACCCGCACGTCCGACATCCGCATCGGGCTGGCCGCCCGTCTGACCGGCGAGGAGGGCTCCGCCGTCTCCACCCACGGCGCCACCGTCTCCACCCGGCACGAGCACCCCCGCGCGGTCCAGCACCTGACCCTGCGCCTGACGCCCGGCCGCCCCGTCACCGTCGACAAGACCGCGGCCCTGCACACCTCCCACGACCCGGCCATCAGTGATCCGCTGCGCGCCGCGATCGACCGGGTACTCGCCGCGCCGTGCTTCGACGAACTGCTGGCGGCCCACCGGGCCGCGTGGGCCCGGCTCTGGCACCGGGCCGGCATCGACGTCCCCGGGGAGCCGGGCCGCATCCTGCGCCTCCACCTCTTCCACGTGCTGCAGACCCTCTCCCCGCACACCGCCGACCGGGACGTGGGCGTACCGGCCCGGGGTCTGCACGGGGAGGCGTACCGCGGGCACGTCTTCTGGGACGAGTTGTTCGTCCTGCCGTTCCTGAACCTGCACCTGCCCGAGGTGTCGCGCGCCCTGCTGCAGTACCGGTACCGGCGTCTGGGACCGGCCTGCACGGCGGCGCGGGCGGTCGGCCGGCGCGGAGCGATGTACCCCTGGCAGAGCGGCAGCGACGGCCGCGAGGAGACCCAGCGGCTGCACCTCAACCCCCGGTCGGGACGCTGGCTGCCCGACCACTCCCACCTGCAACGGCACGTCGGGTCGGCCATCGCCTACAACGTGGTGCAGTACTGCGAGGCGACGGGGGACACCGGTTTCCTGCACACCCAGGGCGCCGAGATGCTGGTGCAGATCGCCCGCTTCTGGGCGGACTCGGCACACTGGGACGCACACCTCGGCCGGCACCGCATCCGGGGGGTGGTGGGACCGGACGAGTACCACGACGCCTACCCGGACGCCGGGCGGCCCGGCCTGGACGACAACACCTACACCAACGTCACCGCCGCCTGGGTGCTCACCCAGGCCCTGCGCACCCTGACCTCCCTGCCCGAGCCGCGCCGCCGGGAACTGCTGGAGCGACTCGGAGTGGACGAGGACGAGTCGGCGCGGTGGGGAGAGGTGTCCCGCACGCTGTACGTGCCCTGCCACGACGGAGTCTTCAGCCAGTTCGAGGGCTACGGTGACCTGGCCGAACTCGACTGGGCCGGCTACCGCGCACGCTACGGCGACATCCGCCGCCTGGACCGGATCCTGGAGGCCGAGGGCGACACCGTCAACCGCTACAAGGCGTCCAAACAGGCGGACCTGCTGATGCTCGGTTACCTGTTCTCACCGGCCGAACTCCAGGAGCTCTTCGGCCGCCTGGGGCACCGTCTCGACGAGGGGACGTGGCAGCGCTGCGTCGACTACTACCTGGCCCGCACCAGTCACGGGTCCACCCTCAGCGGGCTGGTGCACGGCTGGATCCTGGCCCGCGCCCGCCGCGCCGAGGCATGGACCTTCGTCCAGGAGGCGCTGCGCGGCGACATCGCCGACGTCCAGGGCGGCACCACCGGTGAGGGCGTCCACCTGGGAGCCATGGCCGGCACGCTCGACCTCGTCCAGCGGGGGCTGCCCGGCCTGGAGACCCGGGACGGCGCCGTCCGGCTCGACCCCGTGCCGCTGCCGGAGCTGTCGTCCTACGGATTCCGTCTGCGCTACCGGGGGCACTGGGGCGTGCGGCTCCGCCTGGAGCACGGCCGGCTGGAGATCGCCGTACCGCCTTCCGACCGTTCACCCATCGAAGTCCGGCTGCGGGACAGGTCCGTCCGCGTCCGGCCGGGCGAGACGTGCAGCCTGGTACGGCCCGAGTGAGGACCTCCGCCGCATCGGTCACCGCCGCGGCCGTGGGGTGACAGCCGCGTCCACGGCGGCCACGGACATCGGCATGCCCGAGGGTGCTGCGTACGGCCGTGCGCAGCACCTGCAGGGAGATCGCCGACGCGTCGGCCGGCCGGTCCACACGGCCGGTGGTGAGGACGACGTCCGCCGCCTGCGAGGCGGCGGTGGAACCCGCGCACCCCCGACGCCGGCGCAGAGCGCGGCAGCCAGCCGACCGCCCGACCGCGGCGAAGGTGGCAAGCGCCGAGCCCAGTCCGCTGCGGCGGGCCAACCGAGCGGCGAGGGGCCCCGGCGGCCGGGGCCGCGGTCGCCGGAGCCAGCGGGACGGGTGCGAGCCTTGCCCGCTGTGGCGCCACGGCCGGCCTCCGGGGGGTGCCGCCGTAGCCGTCCCCTCACAATGGCAGGGAGGACGCCCGTCAGCAGAGGGAGACCTCGGCCGAGTAAAGGAAGCGCCTCGTCCGGCCGGACGAGGCGGTGCCGGGAAGGAGCACAGGATGAAGCGCTCCGTCGTAGCCGGGATCGACAGCTCCGGAGACAGTCTCGTCGCAGCCGAGTGGGCCGCAAGGGAGGCAGCTTCGCTCGGCCTCGAACTCCGTCTTGTGCACGCCGCGCTTCCCCTCGCCGGCGATCCCGTCCGTGAACCCGTCGCCTTCTCATGGCAGCCGACAGGTGAGGAACTGCTGCGACGTGCGAAGACATGCCTGGCCAGTCGCTACCCCCGTGTGGTGGTGCACGGCGCCCAGGTCGCCGATACAGCCGCGAACGCGTTGCTCGCGGCCTCCGAGACGTCCGAGCTGCTTGTCGTCGGGGCTCGCGGGGACGGCGGCTTCGACGGCCTGGTCGTGGGCTCGACGGCTCTGGCGACGGCGGGCACCGCGTCCTGCGCGGTGGCGGTCGTGCCTCCGGCCCGGGCCGCGGCAGCGCACGAGGCCGAGGTGGCCGTGGGCGTAAGCGCGCGACAGCCGGCCGAGCCGCCCCTGGAGTTCGCGTTCGGCGCCGCCCGGCTGCGTGGCGCCCGCTTGCGGGCCGTGCACGCCTGGGCGCTGCCCGGCCATGCCTCGTGGACGGCGGCCGCAGTGCCCGAAGAGGACCGGGCGGCATGGGAGGACCAGGAGGTGCAACAGCTGTCCGACGTGCTCCGGAGCCGGCAGGACAGGTACCCGGCAGTTCCGGTGTTTCCCGATGTCGTACTCCTCCACCCGGCCTACGCCCTGACGCAGTCCTCGCACCGGGCTGACCTTCTGGTCCTGGGCCGGCACTCCAGCCCGCGCGCGGCCGAGCGGCAGCTGGGCCCCGTAGCTCACGCCGTCCTGCACCATTCCCGCTGCCCCGTGGTCATCGTCCCGCACACGTGACACCCGCGGAACGCTCTCAGGTGCCGAAGAACACGTCGAACTCCGTGTACAGATCCTGCGGGACCCGCTTGGTCGCCTTCGTCGCGTCGGCGAGCGGGATACGTGTGATGTCCGTGCCCCGCAGGGCTGTCATCGTGCCGAAATCACCGTCCCTGACCGCGTCCACGGCGTTCAGCCCGAAACGTGTCGCGAGCCACCGGTCGTACGCGCTCGGCGTGCCTCCACGCTGGACGTGACCGAGGACCGTCGTGCGGGCCTCCTTCTCGGTGCGGTGCTCGATCTGCCGGGCCAGCCAGTCACCGATCCCGGAGAGGCGCACGTGCCCGAATTCATCGCGTGACTCGTCCCTGACGACCATCTGTCCGGCCTTGGGCACGGCCCCCTCCGCGACGACGACGATCGGCGCGTAGTTGATCTCGAAACGCTTCTCCACCCAGGCACACACCTGATCGAGATCGAACTCCACTTCCGGGATGAGGATGGCACTCGCTCCCCCGGCGACACCGGCATGCAGAGCGATCCAGCCGGAGTGGCGTCCCATCACCTCGACGACCAGTGTGCGCTTGTGGGACTCCGCGGTGGTGTGCAGACGGTCGATGGCTTCGGTCGCGATGCCGACGGCGGTGTTGAAGCCGAAGGTGTAGTCGGTGCCGCCCACGTCGTTGTCGATGGTCTTGGGCACGCCGACCAGGTCGACTCCCGCGTCGGACAGGACGGTCGCGACGCTGAGGGTGTCCTCGCCGCCGATGACGACCAGGGCATCGATCCTGTGCGCACTGAGGGTGCCCTTGACGCGGTCGATGCCGTCCTCAAGCCGCAAGGGGTTGGTGCGGGAGGAACCGAGGATCGTGCCGCCGAGCGGGAGGATCCCGCGCACGGCCGGTACGTCCAAGGGCACCGTCACGTCCCTGACCGCGCCGGCCCATCCGTCCGCGATCCCCACGAACGTCCAGGCGTGCTCCTGCGTGCCTTTGCGGACGACACTGCGGATCACCGCATTGAGACCGGGGCAGTCGCCACCCCCGGTCAGCACTCCCACCCGCATGATCGTTCTCCCTTTTGCGTCAGCACGTCGTGACCACGCGTGTCGCACCACAGCGGCGTGTCACGGTTTCCGGCCCCAGGCGTCACCGGCCTGGCCTTGACGGGGCCGTTGCCCGTCCGGCGATCTCTCTCCAGCTTGAACCCGACCAGGACGGAGCGCACGGTGTGCCCCGTCGGAGCACGCGCCGAAGGCCGCTGCCCTCTCCCGCCGAGATCGAGCGGAAGGACCCTGGTGGGCCGCGCGGGCAGCCGGGAGGCGGCCCGTGAGCACGATTCCCCGATGCCCGTCACACGGAGCCCGGTCATGGCTCGGGCGCACCGAAGGGGGGGCGCGAACGTCTATGCGGTGACACGGGCGAGTGACGAAGGCCGGAATGCATGCGAACCCTGTCCTCGGCGGTCCACGACGCGGGCAACACTCCTGCCAGGCGGAGACAGGACGCTCGGACTGCCTCGGGGCCGTTCGGCCCCTGCTGGGCAGGAACCGGCCGTAGCACGGTGAGAGGGCGGGTCGGACGCGGGCCGACGGTGCCCGTCCGTACCCGCAACAGGAGGTGGAGACCATGTCGCGTGCCGGCAGGACGGGCCTTGACGGTTCGCCCCAGGTGGCGAGCACGCAGGCAATGCGGCTGCGGGCTGCGCACGAGGGCATGGCCCGGTTCGCCTTCGCGCCCGTGCGCCGTACCGCATCGCGGCACGCGATGCGGCCGGTACCCGCCCCCCTGCTTCGCACGCCCCCAGTTCGAAGACGCCGGACTGCTCGAGTCGTCGTCGGCGGGGGAGTCCGCCTAGGTGACCGGGACATCCCGTCCTGGCGGCAGAAGTACGCCCCGGACGTCGAGGCGGCCGAGGACGTGCGCTGCGCCTGCGCGACCCGGCTTCTGCCGTCCGCCCGCTGTGGACGGCTCGACCGGTCGTCGCGCACCGCCGGCGCAGGCTGTTCGGTACCGGCACAGGGCGGTATGCGGCCCAGGTCGAGTCGCACCGCGCACCTGTCCCCGTCGCGGTCGTCGCACCTGGCTGAACGCCGACTCCCGGTCCGATCCGAGGTGCCCACGTCATGAACGCATCGCCGGCGGAGGGCGGCCCGGACGGCGGGGAGGCAAGGACGGCGGTCCTGCCACTGGTCGTCGGTGTGGACGGCTCCGCACCCAGTCTGCGGGCCGTCGACTGGGCGGCCGACGAAGCCGTCCTGCGCCGGCTGCCACTGCGCCTGGTGTACGCCCCCCTGTGGGAGCGCTACGAGGGTGCTGAGCTCGCGGGAGAGCCGAGCAGCCCGGACGCCGAGGAACTCGTCGAACTGATCGTCCGGGGTGCCGTGCGCCGCGCCCGCCACCGTCAGGCCGACCTGTCGATCAGCACGGCCATCCTCCCCGAATCACCGGAGTATGCACTTCTGGGCGAGAGCAAGAACGCCTCGGCCCTGGTCGTGGGCAGCCGGGGCCGGGGGAGTGCCCCCGCCATCCTGCTCGGATCGGTCGGCTTGTGGGTGGCGGGGCACGTCGGCTGCCCTGTGATCGTGGTCCGTGGCAATCACGACGAACAGGTCCTCCGCGTACCGGCGCACGGCCGCGTCGTCGTCGGCGTCGGGGGCGCGGCCGCTTCGGCGGCGGTGACCTTCGCCGCGGACGAGGCCGGGAGGCGCGGGGCCGTGCTGGAGGCGGTCCGGGCCTGGCGGCGCCCCGCGCACGAGAAGATCGACCACGCGCTGATCACCAGGGTGTCCGCGCATGGGGACGGGCAACGGCATGTGTACGAGCACCAGGCCGCCGAAGCTCTGGAGGCGGCGCTGCGGGACATCCGTCCAGACGTGAAGGTGCAGCGCCGCCTCGTGGAGGGACCGGCCCGGCGCGTGCTTCTGGACGCCGCGTGCGATGCCGATCTGCTGGTGGTCGGAGCCTGCCGTCGTGCGGGGCACCCCGGGCTCCAACTCGGCGGGGTCGCCCACACCGTCCTGCACCACTCGCCCTGCCCGGTCGCCGTGGTGCCCGTCGCGGTCGCCGACGACGGGCACGGACCCGCTTCGATGGAGGGGGAACGTCACGGTGCCCGGGGCGGCTGACGCGGACGATCATCCCCGGGCCGTGCCGGCACACCGACTCGATGAAACTCCACGATCCCAGGGGCCGCCACCGCTCCTGCCGGAAGACGGGACGCGACGAACCACAGGGCGCCCGGGCAGGGGTGGCGCCGTCGTCGCGCTGGTGCCGGAGGCCGGTCCCCGTCGGGGGCCGGTTGCGGGCCGTGGTGAAGGGAACGGCACGCCGGCATGACCCGGCCACGGCGCCGTCACCCCAGACGTCCGTCTCGCCCTCCGCGCAGAAGCGATGCCTGCGTGCCACGTGCCACCGGCACCGGATCGAAGTGACCGTGTCACCGGCACCACCGTGGCGCCGGGGCGAGTCGGCGCTGCCTTCGGCCGATCGGCCCTGTGAACACGGTCGGCCCGTGCGGGCACCCGACCGACCGGCGGAGGATGGGACACATGGGGGACCGGTACCGACGACCCGCCCGGCCTCTGCACCGACAGGGAAAGGAACCTCCATGTCCGTCGACACGCGGCAGGCGCGCGCCCCTCTGGCGGAGGGCGAGCTGAGGTCACTGGACGCCCACTGGCGTGCCGCGAACTACCTCTCCGTCGGCCAGATCTACCTCCTGGCCAACCCACTGCTGACCGAGCCGCTGCGCCCCGAGCACGTCAAGCCGCGCCTGCTCGGCCACTGGGGCACCTCGCCCGGCCTCAACCTCGTCCACACCCACCTCAACCGTCTCATCCGCGCGCGTGACCTGGACGCGCTGTGCATCTGGGGGCCCGGACACGGCGGGCCTGCCGTGCTGGCCAACTCCTGGCTGGAAGGCACGTACACGCAGACGTATCCGGATGTCACCCGGGACGCGGCCGGCATGGCGCGGCTGTTCCGGCAGTTCTCCTTTCCCGGCGGAGTGCCCAGCCACGTCGCACCCGAGACACCGGGTTCGATCCACGAGGGCGGCGAGCTCGGCTACTCCCTTTCGCACGCCTACGGCGCCGCCCTCGACAACCCCGGTCTGCTGGTCGCCTGCGTGATCGGCGACGGCGAGGCGGAGACCGGGCCGCTGGCCGCGTCCTGGCACTCGAACAAGTTCCTCGACCCGGTCGACGACGGAGCGGTGCTGCCGATCCTCCACCTCAACGGCTACAAGATCGCCAACCCGACGGTGCTCGCCCGGCTGCCCGAGGCCGAGCTCGACGACCTGCTGAGGGGCTACGGTCACGACCCGATCCACGTCACCGGCGACGAACCGCTCGCCGTCCACCAGGCCCTGGCCGCCGCACTGGACACCGCCGCCGACCGGATCACCGCCATCCAGCACGCCGCCCGTGAGGAGGGCGCCACCGAGCGGCCCCGCTGGCCGGTGCTCGTCCTGCGCACCCCCAAGGGCTGGACCGGACCCGCCGAGGTCGACGGCCTGCCCGTGGAGGGCACCTGGCGCTCCCACCAGGTCCCGCTGGCCGCCGTCCGCGACAACCCCGAGCACCTGCGGCTGCTGGAGGAGTGGCTGCGCTCGTACCGCCCCGAGGAGCTGTTCGACGAACACGGCAGGCCCCGCGCGGACGTACTCGCGTGCATCCCGGCAGACTCCCGGCGACTCGGAGCCACCCCGCACGCGAACGGCGGACTGCTGCTGCGCGAGCTGCCCCTGCCACCGCTGGAGAAGCACGCCGTCGAGGTCGACAGGCCCGGCGCGACGGTGCACGAACCGACCCGTGTCCTCGGCGACCTGCTCCAGGACGTCATGGCCGCGACCGCCGGCCGCCGCGACTTCCGCCTCGTCGGCCCCGACGAGACCGCCTCCAACCGCCTCCAGGCCGTCTACGAGGCCAGCGGCAAAGCATGGCAGGCGAGGACGCTGGACGTCGACGAACACCTCGACCGGCACGGCCGGGTCATGGAGATCCTTTCCGAACACACCTGCCAGGGCTGGCTGGAGGGCTACCTCCTCACCGGCCGACACGGACTGTTCTCCTGCTACGAGGCGTTCGTGCACATCGTCGACTCGATGGTCAACCAGCACATCAAGTGGCTGCGCACCACCCGCCGCCTGCCCTGGCGGGCCCCCATCGCCTCCCTCAACTACCTGCTCACCTCACACGTGTGGCGTCAGGACCACAACGGCTTCTCCCACCAGGACCCGGGCTTCGTCGACCACATCCTCAACAAGAGCCCGGAGGCGGTCCGGGTCTACTTCCCGCCGGACGCCAACACCCTGCTGTCGGTGGCCGACCACGCCCTGCGCAGCCGCGACTACGTCAACGTGATCGTCGCGGGCAAGCAGCCCTGTTTCGACTGGCTGCCCATGGACCAGGCCAAGGTGCACTGCGCCCGCGGCGCCGGGGTCTGGGACTGGGCCGGCACCGAGGACGGCACCCGCGAACCCGACGTCGTCCTGGCCTGCGCGGGCGACGTACCCACCCAGGAGGTGCTGGCCGCCGCCCAGTTGCTCCGCCACCACCTGCCCGAGCTGGCCGTGCGCGTGGTCAACGTCGTGGACATCGCCCGGCTGCTGCCCAGCGAGGAACACCCCCACGGCATGAGCGACTTCGAGTACGACGGCCTGTTCACCGCGGACAAGCCGGTGATCTTCGGCTACCACGGCTACCCGTGGCTGATCCACCGCCTGACCTACCGGCGCACCGGCCACCATCACCTGCACGTGCGCGGCTACAAGGAGGTCGGCACGACGACCACCCCGTTCGACATGGTGGTCGGCAACGACCTGGACCGCTACCGCCTCGTCATGGACGTCATCGACCGCGTCCCCGGTCTCGCCGTGCGCGCCGCCGCCGTACGCCAGCGCATGGAGGACGTACGCCTGCGCCACCACACCTGGATCCGCGAGCACGGCGTCGACCTCCCGGAGGTCACCGAGTGGACTTGGGACACCTGACCGGACAGGGGGCGACGAGGAGCCCGGCGGAGCGTGTGGGCATACCGACCCGCACGATCGAGCTACCGCGCCGAGAGGTCACAGAAGCTGCAGAAGCCACAGAAGCCGCTCCGGGCCGCCCATTCTGGGCAGGTCACCGCTGGTGCGTGTCTGAACCGGCGCCTCGTGTGGGCCGGCTCCCTGACCGGCCGGCTCCGGCCGGTCAGGGAGCCAGGGAGAAGTAGTTCTCCTCTTCCTGGGTGAAGTGCAGGCGCAGCACGGTGTTGAGGCCGTAGAGACAGGAGCGCAGGTCGTCGACCTGTTCGGGGGCCAGGCCGCCGTCGTGGGCTAGTTCCAGGTGAGTGGTGATGCGGCGGGAGAGCCGTTCGATCTCGGTGTGGGCGCGGCTCATGGTGGCGGTGGCCTCCGGCCCGCCGAGTGCCGGTGCGAGGGCGGGGTAGAGCTGGTGCTCCTCGGCGTACTCATGGGGCAGCAGTCGTTCGGTGAGCAGCCGGTGTGTCTCCTGCACAGCCGCCAGGGCCTGGGGGCCGGGGGTGTCGGAGAGGCGGTCGGCTGCGGCACGTACGGATTCGAGGACGTCCTGGAGGTCGTCGTGTTCGGCGGCGAAGCGGTGGATGAGGGTCTCGGCGGCGGGGGTCAGGCCCGGCCGTGCGCCCTGGCCGACACGCAGGGCGCGAAGGGCGTTGAGGATGACGGCGACGTCGATGCCTTCCTGGAGCAGGGCGCCGGCGGCGGGCGGGAGCAGACCGAAGGCGGCCGCGCCCATGGCGGCCAGTGACATCAGCATGCCGCCGAGGGCGCTCTGGACGGCGATGCGACGGGCGCGTTGGGCGATGGTGACGGCGTCGGCGAGGCGGTCGACGCGGTCGGTGGTCAGCACGACGTCGGCGGCTTCCGAGGAGGCGGTGGAGCCGCGGGCGCCCATGGCGACGCCGACGTCGGCGGCGGCGAGGGCGGGGGCGTCGTTGACGCCGTCACCGACCATCACGGTGACCGCCCGTTCGCGTTCGGCGCGTACGGCGGAGACCTTGTCGGCAGGGCTCAGTTCCGCGCGTACGTCGTCCAGGCCGAGCACGGCGGCGACCTCGTGGGCGGGTGCGGCGCGGTCGCCGGTGAGCATCAGCAGGCGCTCGATGCCCGCGCCCCGCAGGTGCCGCAGCGTCCTCGGCGCGTCCTGGCGCAGCGGGTCGAGCAAGAGCAGTGCTCCGGCCGGCCGGCCGTCGATCGTGAGCCAGGCGATGGCCGCACCGTCGAGGAGAGCGCGGTTCTCGACCGCCCTGGCCCAGGACGGTCGAGCATCCCTCGGGCCGAGGCGGCCGATGAAGGCCCGGTGCCCGTCCACGGTGCCGGTGGCGCCCCGGCCGGGCTCTTCCGTGACATCGGCAGGGACCGACAGCTCCAGCTTGCGCTCCCGGGCGGTTTCCACGATGGCCTGGGCCAGGACATGCGGTGAGTACTGGTCGAGGGAGGCCGCCAGCCGGAGCACTTCGCTGGGTTTGACGTCGAAGGCGGCGATCACGTCGAGGACCCGGGGGCGTCCCCGGGTGAGAGTGCCGGTCTTGTCCAGCAAAAGTGTGCGTGCGCGGCCGAGATTCTCCAGTGCGCCGCCATCACGTATGACCACGCCGAGGCGGGAGGCCCGGGACAGACCGGAGACGATAGCGACCGGTGCGGCCAGCAGCAGTGGGCAGGGAGTGGCGACCACAAGGACGGCGACCGCACGTACCGGGGAACCGCTGGCCAGCCAGGCCAGGCCCGCCACCGCGAGAGACAAGGGCAGGAACCAGACAGCGTAGCGGTCGGTCAGACGTACCACGGGTGCCGACTCGGCTCCGGCCTGCTGGGCCAGCCGCACGATCCCCGCGTAGGTGCTTTCCTGCTCGGTGGCGGTGGCGCGCAGTTCGAAGGCGCCTCCGGCGTTCACCACGCCGCTGCGCACCTTCTCGCCCTGCGCGCGCTCGGCCTGCCGTGGTTCGCCGGTGAGGACGGACTCGTCGAGGACGGCGGTGGCGTTCTCCACGCGGCCGTCGACCGGGATCACCTCACCCGCTCCGACGACGAGCAGGTCCCCGGGGGCGACCTCGCCCAGGGGTACCGTCGCCACACCGGCTTCGGTGCGACGGCGGGCAGAGCGGGGTGCGTGCTCCAGCAGGGTATGCAGGTCGTGGGAGGCGCGGCGCCGGGCGGCTGACTCCAGGGTGCGGCCGGTGGCGAGCATCAGGGCGATCAGCGCGCCGGCCAGGTACTCGTGGACGGCCAGGGTGCCGCCGAGCGCGAGCACGGCGATGAGATCGACCCCCGCGCGTCCGTGGCGCAAGGCGACGAGCACCCAGCCCGCCGCGGGCACGACGGCCGACAGGGTCCCCAGTGCCCAGAGGAGGCCGGCGAGGCTGGTGGCACCAACGAGCCAGGCGACGCCGCCGGCAGTCAAGGCCGTCGCGGTGACGGCCAGCAGGACGGGTTCGAGCCGTGCCGGGTCGACCGCCGCGGTCAGGCGGTGTTCGCGTGCTGCAGTGGCAGGGCGGTCATTCATGACGTACCTCGGGCCGGCCGGTCAGTCGGCGACGATCGGTTCGGTTTCCCTCCATCACACCGTGCTCCCGTCTCCGGCGGCAGGGGGCGTCCGGCCCTGCTCCAGGGCCGGACAGACGGTGCACGCGCGTGCCGGTCACGAGTGGCGTCGGTCGATGTAACGGGCCGGGCGGGGCAGACGGGCAGAGCTCGGCGGGCCTGCGGACGCCATCTTCGGTGACGGTCCGCTCCCGGACGATCGGGTGACCCCACTCCTCCACGCCCGGCGACTCGGACGGAACCCCTGCGCACAGGCCCTGGCCGGTGCGGCCCACGCCGGCGACTTCGCGACAGGCGCTCGGATCATCGGCCGTAGCGCCCTCGGGCGCCGTGTCCGGTCCGGCCGACGGGGGTGGGGCCGGACCGGACTGCCTCGCGGTGCGGGTCGCCGGTCTTCGGGCGGCGGGGGTGGTCAGCGCAGCTGGTCGAGTGCCTGCTTGTAGGCGGCGGCGTGCTTGGTCTCGTCGGCTGCGGTGTTGCGGAAGTAGCCCGCGGCGGCGGTGTCACCGACGGCGGTGGCGCGCTCGGCGAATGTCGGGTACACGGTGGTGGCCTCTTTGCGCTCGCCGGTGACGGCTGTGCGCAGGTTCGTCTTCGTCGTGTGGACCAGGCCGGCCAGGACGGCCTCGCCGGCGAGGTGCTCGTGCAGTTCCACCCCGGCGGTGCCCTCCCACAGGCGGGCCAGGGCGGTGTTGCCGGTCTGCCGGGCGTGGGCGGCGAAGAGCATGTATCTGGCGTGAGCCAGTGCCTCGCCGTGCAGGGCGGTGTCCAGGTTGGCCTTGGTGCGGGCGGCCTTCACCTTCGGCAACCCGGCGGGCACTGCCACCACGTCGGCCTTCCAGGGCGAGGGGATGGCGCCGCGGCCGGTGGTCACGGCCGTGAGGGCTGTGCGGAAGGCGTCACGGTGACGCCCCTCGTCCACGGTGATCTCGCTGAAGAGTTTCGCGGCCTGAAGGTCCCCGTCCGCACGGGCCTGCTCGGCGAAGCGGCGGTACATGATCTGGTGCTCGTAGGTCTCGCCGCTGATGGCCTGGCGCAGGTTGGCCGCGTTCGTTCCGACGGTCCCGGCCAGGGTGGCCGCCTCGCGCAGGTGCTCGTTCAGCTCGGTCTGCGCCGTGCTCCGGAAGAGCCTGCCGACGGCCGGCAGGCCCTGGCGGTCGGCCTCGGCGGCGAAAAGGCTGTAGGCGGCGTAGGCGTACGCCTCGCCCTTCATGGCGGTAGCCAGGTCGGCGAGCGTCTGCGTGCGCAGAGCCCGGGCGGTGGTGTGCGGTGCCGGGGGCGGTGCACCCCCGGCGAGAGCCGGTGCCGCAGGCGCGGCCGCGGCCAGCGCGCACAGACCCACTATGAACGTACGTGTCGAATGGCGGAACACGATGTCCTCCTTCCGGGGCACACCCGCATGGGTGCGAAGGTCCCCCTGCTCATGCCACCCGCAGGTCCACTCCACTGCCCCTTCACGTCACCCGTCCGAGTGAATACCGACAGTCACGGCGTGCTCGAGGAGTCCGACGAGGCGACGCTCGTCCCGCTCGGTCACAAGGGCAGCCACGGCATCGTCGGCGCCACGTCAGGGAAGCGCACCTCACCCCAGCACCCCGGCACCCCGCTGACCGGCATGATGCACGCCTCCACCCACGTGCCGAGGTCTCCGCCCTGGACGATGACCTGCCCCGGGGCCTTGGGCAGGGTCCCGCCGGCGGGCACGTGGGTCTGGCACAAGCCGGTATGCCCGCTGGCACCTCACGCCCCCGGCACCACCCGGTGTTTGTGACGAGGTCGTTCTGGCCGCACTTCGACGCTGGGAGTGGCTCCAGGTGGGGTGTGACGGGGGCCGAGTGAGGGGCGTGTGGACGTTCGCGTGATTACTCACGTCCACTTCTTCCTGTCTCGCCCCACAAGGGTCGGACGTTCGCGGCCTGTGTACTTCGGTCCTGCCGCTGTGCGCCTGGCGCACTCCGTCCGGAGCGGTACGCCGGAAGCATGCCGCCCCTCACTGCGCGTCACCGAGGCCGCCGGCGCCCGGACCGTCGCGAAAGCGTCAGCCGACGCGGGCCAGTGGCGGGCACTCCCAGGTGGCGTCGATCGCCTCGGGGCGGGGCCGGTACATGCGAAGAGCCACGAACCACGTGCCGTCCTTCGCGGTGGGCAACCAGTTGGCTTCCATGCCCTGGCCGGGCGGCTCATCCTGCAGGTGGATGGTCAGTCCGCCGTCCCCGTCCCACTGCAGACCCGTGCTGCGGTCGCCCACCGAGTAGCGGCCGGCCGGGTTGGGGATGAGGTTCATGTCCTCGCCGTAAGCGGTCAGTGACCAGAAGGCGTCGACCGGCGGCAGCGCGTCCATGGCGAAGCGCAGTCGATACCGGCCTCCGGAGACCAGCTTGTTGCCTTCGGCGTCTTCGAAGTTGAGCAAGTAGACCGCTTCGGCCGGATCGTTGGCGGCGACGCCGAGCAGCGACTGGTCGGCGGCGCGTTTGAGGAAGTCGTCGCCGAAGCGTCCCATCTGCGGGGGCGGGTAGCGCCACCCGTTGACGAGGTGGGCCCAGTCGCCGCTGAGGGTCTGCTGCCTGAGCATGGACGTGCCGACGGCAGCGGCCCGGATCAGGCTCTGCCTGATCACGTCGGGCTGTGCTTCGACGTCGAGGCCGGGTCCCACGCCGATCTGGGCGAACTGCTGGAGAAGAACGTCGTGGTGGGACGGCGGGGGATTCTCGGCCAGCATCGCGTTCAGTGTCTTCCACGGTCCCAGAGGGTCCTCCGCCGCCGGGGTCGGGGTCAGCACGTCACGGTTCTCGGGGACCTCCGCGTCCGGCTTGCCGTACAGGCTGAGCGGGAGGAGGCGGTACTGCTCCTGCAGTGCCCGGACGCGTGGCACGTCGTCCGGGCCGCCGACGAGGGTGCGACCGAGTACGAGCACCCAGGGGCTGGGCGCCTCCTTCACGCGCCGCACCCCGGCGGGAAGCTTTCCCTTCCAGCCCGGGCCGAGAAGGGCGAAGCTGCCCGCGCCGGATCCGGTGGTGCGCTGACCTACGTAGTCGAAGTTGTCGGAGGTGATCCCGACGAGCTCGAAGGTGAAGTAGCGATCGCTCATGTCCGGATGGGAGAGGATGACCGGCTCACTGCCGAGATACACCCAGGCAGCCGAATACAGGGTGTCATTGTTCGGACACCCGCCGTCGCGGTAGGTCGCGTCCAGCAACCGCTCGGCGTGCCAGAAATGGTTGACGGGCGCGTAGGGGACCGTCGCCGGATTACGCGGCTGCGTCACCCAGTCGTGCCTCAGCTGCGCGTTGTAGATGTACGGGAACCCGTAGACGAACGCCTGCTCACCGAGGGTGTAGGCGTATTCGCCACGCCAGTCGTCCTTGCGTCCGGTCAGGATCGGCTTCACCGCCTGTGCCAACGCGGGCATCATGCCGGGCAGGTGGCGTGCGCGATTCATCGTGGACTTCGGGTGGCGAGCCGTACGTCCGGCGGCCCGTGCCGCCGTGACGGCCGTGCCGACCACGTCCTCGGGGATGCGCCGCCAGGGCAGGTGCTGTGCTGGTTCGGCCATGTCAACACCACTCCGCTCGACATGGAGGGTCTGCACTCGTCTATGGCGCCGCCGCATGGCGTCCGTCCTTGTGACCATCCTGCCCCGTCATGCCCGTCGACGCAGCCGGTGAAGGCGGGACCCGCCGGGCTCAGCACGTTCCGGCCTGACTGCGATCCTTTGCCCGCAGCGCCGGGACCGCTTCGGTGCGCCAGGCGGTCAGCCACCCGGTCAGCGGTGCCAGGACCGCGAGGGCCAGGGCCGTCACCAGACCGATCCGTCCTTCAGCCATGTCCGAGCGGCGGCGCACCGGATTGCGCCGCCACAGCCCCGTCATGACCAGGGGGACCATGCTCCACCTCCCCAGGTCTTCGGGCCCGGGAGTCCGGTCACACCGCCGGCCACCCCTGCATCGGACGCCGGCCCAGAACCGAACAGTCCCCACCGAGCAGATTTCGGGCTGCGGGGAGATGAGCCGTTGCCGGGGCTGTCCGGCGACCGCCTGCCAGCGCCCTGACCCGCCGGCGTTGACCAGGGCGATGCCGTCACGGCCGCCGCTTGAGGCGCCACCCCACAGCCTTCGCGCCTGGCCGGTGTGTTCGTTGTCACCGACAGCATGGCGGGCGCGGGCCACCCGTCCGGCCCGCCTGCTGCTGGTTTTCTGCGAGCCCTTCGGCCGGCGCTCTGGCCAGGGGGAGGTTCGTCAGGTCGGCGACCGTGGCGACGTGAGCTTTCACCGGCCGGATGTGCCGCGCTCGCCGGCGCCGGGTGGGTGCAGGAGGTAGGCGGAGACGAGGTGGACGGCGGCGGCCAGGGCGGGGCCGGGGAGCGTGGCGGGGGAGTGGGCGCCGGCATTGATGGCGAGGTCGGCGAGTTGGACGGCGCCGGCCAGCAGAAGCATCGGGTACAGGTCACGCCCGGTGACGGCGAGCCAGGTCAGCGCCGCCGCGATCAACAGGGAGCGGACGCCGTACATCTCGGCGAAGAGCTCGGGGCCTGTTCCCCCGGTGGCGCCCGGGAACGCCGTTGGAGCGAGCAGGGCCAGCACGCCGAATGCCGCTGAGCCGGCCGCCACCAACACGTTCACGAGGCGGAGAATCAGTTCGCGACGAGAACCATTCAAACTTCGAATCATTTCTGTACGCTATCATTGCCGGCATGGTCGAGAGAGAGGCGCGTTCGCCGGTGAACACCGTCACCTTCCGGCTCGGGGTGCTCGGAGCCTGGCAGGAAGCCCGCTACACCGAACGGCTGGCCGTGCTCGACCTGAAGCCCAAGCACGTCGCCCTGCTCAGCGTTCTCCGGATCAAGGGCGCCGAGTCGCAGCTCGAACTGGCCGGCGTCATGCGGGTGGCGCCCAGCCTGGTCGTCCAGCTCGCCGACCACCTGGAAACGCTCGGCGCGATCAAGCGCGTACGCGATCCCGCGGATCGCCGTCGGCAGCGCCTGACCCTCACCGACGACGGCAACCGCCTGCTCGACACGGCACATGGCCTCGCTGAGGCACTCGACGGAGAGCTGACGGAACCGCTCGACCCGCGAGACCGTGCAGCGCTCTCCCGCCTCCTGGAACGCCTGGCCGCTCACACCGGCCTCCCGACCGAGTGACGACAGACCTTCGCGCCGACGCACTGGCTCAGCGGGCGCGGCGTCCTGACCGGCGCGCCGTGGTACCCGGCATGGACCGGTGACCGCCCGGTGGTCACCTGCGAGACCACGGACGCGACCCCGCTGGACGGAGACCTGCGAGGTCCAGGACGGCGAGGAGGGTGCCGGCGGCCGGGTGCTTCCCCGGGACGGTGGAGTGTGAAGACTGCGGCCCCGCAGCCCTCTCCGGGACCCTGGTCCGGAGTAAAGGGCGCCGTGGCTGTGTACGCGAGTAGTGGTTCTGGCTCAACTTCTGCGAGCCGGGAGCGGTTGGTCGCCGGGCGAGCTGCCTGGCGCCTGTGGCAGGGTCAGCCCGTGGACTGCACATTCTGTGGACTCATACGTGACGACGCGGCGCACTGGGTGGCTCGTGAAGACGGGGCCTGCGCCTTCCCCCCGCTGGATCCATTGGCGCCTGGGCACACTCTCGTCATCCCCACACAGCACTACGCGGACGTCTTCGACACCCCGCACGACGTCCTCGCTGCGACGATGGCACTGGTCCAGCGCGTGGCCGCGGCCATGAGGAGCGCCTTGGACGCCTCCGGAGTCAACATCCTGAGCGCCGGCGGCCCGGGATCGGAACAGTCGGTGCCGCACCTTCACTTCCACGTAGTGCCACGGTGGGTGGGCGACGGAATCTCGACCTGGCCCGCCGGACGATCCGAGCACCACTTGACCGGCGACCCCAACGCGAGACTTGCCGCGTTCGTGGCTCGGGAGCGACATCACAGAAGTTGAGCCGGAGCCCGTTCCCGCGTTCACAGCCGGGCGCCGCACATCAGGGATCATGCTCTCGGAGTGCCCGGGTCTGGTTTCGTAGTCGCGGGCGAGTCGGCGGTGCATCATGATCCATCCGAGGCTTCGTTCCACGACCCGTCGCCTGGGCAGGATGGAGAAGTCCTTGACCTGGGCATTGCGGGGGAGACGTCGACATCGATGCCGAGTCTCGCGCCGTGTTCGACGGCCTGGTTCCTACAGCCAGTGAGATCCCAGGTCTCCGTAGAGGGCGGCGTGGAGTGCCCGAGAAGATGATGACGGAGGTCGGCACCGTCATCGTGCGGGGCCCCGGGACCGGCCGGGCACCTTCCGCCCCGCGGTGCTGCCGAAGCACGCCCGCCGCACCGGCGCTGCAGGAATTCCGTTACGGACTGGCCGGAGCCTGGCCTTCGAACGGCATGAGCGTCCCTGGCCGCGTCTGACGGCCGTGCGACACGCGAATCGATGGATCAGATCATGTCTGATGTCTTGTGAAGGTGCGGGACGCGGTGGACTGCGACGAGGGCGGCGTCGTCGTCCAGGCGACCTCCGGTGTGAGTGAGCAAGTCGCGGCGCAGGTGCTTGACCAGTGCGGTCGGAGGGCAGTGGGCCCAGCGAGCTGCGCGCTCGGTCAGCGGGTAGAAGGCACCGGAGGTGTCGCGGGCCTCGATCACGCCGTCGGTGTACAGCAGCAGGGTGTCTCCGGTGTCGAAGGGCACGGTGGTCTCAACGTGAGGGTTGGCCGAGGTGAGGCGCACGCCCAGGGGCGGCGCCGCATCGGCGGCGATCGGCCGGGGCTCCTGGCCCGGCCGCAGGAGCAGGGGTGGGGGGTGCCCGCAGTTGGTCAGACGGGCAAGGGGTTCGTCGTCCGGCAGGTCGAGGAAGAGCGCGGTGATGAAGTGTTCGCCCGTCTCGTCGTCGGTGGCGGAGAAGTCGGTGAGGTAGCGGTGGACGTGGTTGTCCAGGGTGGTGGCGAGACCGGGCAGGCTCGGGTGGCCGGCGGCGGTGAGGCGGAAGGCGCTGAGCAGGAGGGCGGCTTCACCGACCGCGGCCAGACCTTTGCCGCGTACGTCACCGATCAGCAGGCGGGTGGTGTGGTCGGCGCGGGTTGCGGTGTAGAGGTCGCCGCCGATCTGTGTCTCTTCCTCGGCGGCCAGATAGCGGCAGGCGATCTGCAGTGCTCCGATACGTTCCGGCAGAGGGCGTAGGAGGGCGCGTTGGGCGGCCTCGGACACCGATAGCGCGCGGGCCAGCAGGTGGCGGCGGCGTTCGCGGACCGTGGTGAACAGCACGATCAGCACCGACAGCAGGGCCAGCGCGGCGATCTGGGCCAGATGGTTGCTGGTGGTCAGCCCGCCGTGCAGGCCCGCGATGAAGACCTGGGCGGCGACGGCGAGGGCACCGACCGCCGCGGTGGTCCTCGGCCCGGCGAAGGACGGCGCGAGAGCGGGAGCGATCACCAGGAGCGGCCCGAGGTGGATGCTGGTGGGGGAGGGGACGTCGGCGACCGTGATCAGCACGATCAGCGCAATCGGGATCGACACCAGCCACCGGTTCTGCTGGTCCTGGTCCACCCATCGCGCTCGCACGACCATGCATTTCACTGTGCGGTCATTTCATCCCGCCCGCATATCGCCCCTTGTCACTGCTGACCGGCCACGCAGGGTTTCGCTCGACATGCCGTGCAGCGCAAGCGGGACTAGGCTTTCTGAGCGAGGCCGCAGCGAACGACACGCCCTGTGCCTTGGGCTCACAGGCTTCCCGGCCTCCCGAGTCACCACGCCCGATCAAGTGAATGATGCTCAGGGCGCCGGGAGAGACCGGTGAAGAGGTCGTTCTTTCCATACCGCTGCGGTGACACCTGAGAACCGCGCCGTTCCCCGCTGTCGGGCCCGGCGACGGCCATCCGCCTCGCGCCTCCCTGACGGGACCCGCGAAAGACGATGGAGACGAAAGGTATTCCCATGCGAACTCAGCGCATTCGGCGTCTGGTCGCGTTGTCCGCTTCGGGCCTGCTGCTGACCGGTGCAGCGGCGATCGGCACGGCGGGCAGCGCCTTCGCCTCGGAACATGGCTACGACAGCTCCTACAGCAGCGATCACGGCGGTCACGGCTGGTGGAGCGACGACGATGACGACGGTTACGGCTATGGCGGTGACCACGGTGGCTATGGCGGTGACCACGGTGGCTATGGCGGTGACCACGGTGGCTATGGCGGTGACCACGGTGGCTATGGCGGTGACCACGGTGGCTATGGCGGCGACCACGGCGGCTATGGCGGTCGCGGTGACCACGGTGGTTACGGCGGCGGTGACCACGGCGGCTATGGCGGCGATCACGGTGGTTACGGCGGCGGTGACCATGGCGGCTATGGCGGTGGTGGGGGAGGCCACGGTGGTGGCAGCCACTGATCGAGAAATCAACTGAGCGTGACGACGTGCGGTCCATCACGGGGCCGCACGTCGGGGGAGTCTCCTGCCTCCTGAGAAGCGCGCCTGCCCGAAGGAGTCCGCCCATGCGAATCGTCGTGGACCTGAACAGATGTCAGGGCTACGCACAGTGTGTGTACCTTGCGCACGAGGTCTTCCGGCTGAACGGTCAGGAGGCGCTCACCTATGAGCCGAACCCTGATGACGAGCGGCGCCTGCAGGTCGAGCGAGCCGCTGCGGCGTGCCCGGTGCAGGCGATCATGATCGGCCGCTCGGACGGCGAGGAACGGGGCGAGGCGCCATGACTTTGCGGGCTACGGTCGCGGAGCTGGTGCGCGCGTTCCGGGCCGGCGGCCGGATCGTCATCGTGGGGGCTTCCCTGGCTGGGCTGCGGGCCGCGGAGTCTTTGCGTGAGGAGGGCTTCACCGGTTCCCTGACCATCATCGGGGATGAGCCGTACGAGCCGTACGACCGTCCGCCGCTGTCCAAGCAGGTGCTCAAGGGCTGGGTGCCGGCCGACCACACGAAGCTGCCCCGTATGCGGGAAGTGGATGCGGACTGGCGGCTCGGGGTAGCCGCTGTCGGGCTGGACCGGGCCGCCAAACAGGTGCGTCTGGCCAATGGAGAGCAGGTGCCGTACGACCGGTTGCTGATCGCCACGGGCACCCGCGCGCGGCAGTGGCCCGACCCGGACGAGGCCGCCCTGGACGGGGTACACACGATTCGCTCGCGTGATGATGCCGCACAGTTGCAGAAGGAGCTGGCAGAGCCGCCGTCGCGGGTGCTGGTGATCGGCGCCGGGTTCATCGGCTCGGAGGTGGCCTCGGTCTGCCGGGAGCTCGACCTCCCGGTGACCGTCGTCGAACGGGGTTCGGCGCCGCTGGTCGGTGCGCTGGGCGGGGTGATCGGGGAGATCGCCGCGCAGCTGCAGCGCGATCACGGTGTGGACCTGCGCTGTGGGCTGGGCGTGTCGTCGCTGGAGGGCGACTCCGGCGGGCACGTACGGCGGGCACATCTGTCGGACGGATCC
Source organism: Streptomyces sp. Xyl84 (assembly GCF_059731885.1). Classification (NCBI taxonomy): domain Bacteria; kingdom Bacillati; phylum Actinomycetota; class Actinomycetes; order Kitasatosporales; family Streptomycetaceae; genus Streptomyces; species Streptomyces sp. Xyl84. The sequence continues at coordinate 1,333,371 of NZ_AP029182.1, read as the reverse complement.
ACCGTGGATGCCGATGTGGTCGTGGCCTCGCTGGGGTCGATCCGCAACGTGGAGTGGCTGGAGGGCGCCGGGCTGGCGGCCGGGTTCTGGGGGGTGGGGTGCGACGCCGGGGGACGCGCCTTCGACATCAACGGCGTGGTCACCGACAGCATCTTTGTGGCAGGGGACGTGGCGCGCGCTCCGCATGTGCTGTACGAGTACCAGTTCCTCGCGATGGAGCACTGGGACAACGCCGTGCTCGGTGCCCAGGCCGCGGCCCACAACATGGTGAACCTCGAACCCCACTACCGTCCGCACCTGCTGCTGCCCGGGTTCTGGTCCGGTCAGTTCGGCGTGAACATCAAGTCCGTCGGCGTGCCGCCTTTCGGCGACGAGATCGTCTTCACCCAGGGGTCCGTGGCCGACCGGCGTTTTGCCGCCGCTTACGGGCACCGGGGCCGCATTGTCGCCGCCGTGGCTTTCGACCACGGCAAGTGGCTGGAGTACTACGGGAAGCTGATCGAGCAGTCCGGTCCGTTCCCGCCCCCGCCGCCGGGCTGGGACCAGCCGCCCGACATGAAACCGATGCCGGCCGAGTTCCCGGACCCCCGGGTCCCGACGGCGATCCCCGATGTCGTCCTGACCGGCCATGCCCCGAGCGAGCGGACGGCCGAGTTCCGGCCCCGGCGCCACTGACCCGGTCCGGCGGGCCGAGCGTGCAAGCGGACAGCACCGACAGGAAGAAGGAGGGGAGCCTCGTGGTCGAGGAAACCCCTTGGCAGCAGGCCCTGCGCTACGCCAACCGCGCCAACCCGTACCCCTTCTACGAGGAACTCCGCAAGACACCGGTGGCGCGCCAGCCGGACGGCACCTACGTCGTCAGCACCTACCAGGAAATCGTCACGCTGCTCCACGACCCCCGGGTGAGTTCGGATCCACGAAAGCGCCCCGCTCCGGCCGCGGCCCGTGACGAGGACTCGGGGGAGCAGGCGGCCGAGCCGATCAGGGAGGTGCTGACAGAGCCGAACATCATCAGCTGCGATCCACCCGAACACGACCGGGACCGCCGCACGATGATGCCGCACTTCGCCGGCCCGCCCCATGCGCCTCACCTGATCTCCGACCTGGAACCCGACATCCGCCGCCTCGTGGACGGCCTCCTGGACGGCATGAGGGGCAAGACCCGGATCGATGCCGTCGACGACTTCGCCTACCCCCTGCCGGTGACGGTGATCTGCAAGGTTCTGGGCGTGCCGCTGGAGGACGAGCCGCGCTTCCACCACTGGATAGAAACGGCCCTGGACGCCCTGGACTTCGGCCCCGAGGCCGCCTCCGAAGAGGTCCGGAGCCGGCTGGCCGGGGCCCGGCAAGCCGTGCAGGACTTCGGGCGGTTCGCAGCCGAGCTGCTCGACCGGTACGCCGGCCGGCCCGGTCCGGGCATGCTCTCAGCCTTGGTGAACGAGGACGGCCAGGAAGGACGGATGACCAAGGGCGTGCTCGCGAGCAACGCCCTGCTCCTGATCTTCGCGGGGCACGAGACCACGGTCAACCTGATCGCCCACAGCGTCCTCACCCTGCTACGGCACCCCGACGCGATGGACGAGCTGCGCCGCCGGCCGGAACTGATCGTGCCCGCGGTGGAGGAACTGCTGCGCTTCGAGTCGTCGGTGCAGTTCTGGCACACCCGTTCCGCTCTGGAGGACATCGACATCGCCGGCACCACCATCCCCAAGGGGGCGCCGATCTTCCTGGCGTACGGCTCGGCCAACCGCGACCCGCAACGGTTCACCGACCCCGACGAACTCGACTTCGAACGCCCCGACAACCAGCACCTCGGATTCAGCCAGGGCATCCACTTCTGCTTCGGCGCCCCGCTCGCCCGGCTCGAGGTCCAGGTGGCGGTCGGCGAGTTCGTCCGCCGGGTGGACAACCCCCGGCTCGTCCAGGACCCGCCACCGTACCGGCACAACCAGATCTTCCGGGGACCGCGGCACGTCCTGGTCGACATCGACGGCATCCGCGACTGACCAGACGTGTGTGAGGGATCCATGCGGGCTTTTCAACTCGTCGGCTGGCGGAAACCGCCGGAGCTGCGCGAGGTGCCGGTGCCCGAGGCCGGACCGGGGCAGGTTCTGGTGAAGGTCGCAGGCGCCGGTGCGTGCCACTCCGATCTGCACATCATGGAGGCACCCGGGCCACCACGAGGGCTCGCCACCGAACTGCCCTTCACCCTCGGCCACGAGAACGCCGGATGGGTGGAACGGCTCGGACCGGGCGTCACCGGGTTCACACCCGGGGACCCTGTGATCGTCTACGGCTCCTGGGGCTGTGGCATCTGTGCCGCCTGCCGCCAGGGGCGGGAGAACTACTGCCAGAGGCTCGGGGGGCAGGGCCCGGGCCTGGGAGGCGGTCACGACGGCGGAATGGCCGAGTACCTGCTCGTCCCCGGCCCGCGGTACCTGATTCCCCTGGGCTCCCTCGATCCCCGCCAGGCCGCTCCCCTCAGCGACGCCGGACTGACCAGTTACCACGCCGTCAAACGGTCACTGCACCTGCTGGGACCGGGCTCGACCGCGGTCGTCATCGGGGCCGGCGGTCTCGGCCAGGTGACCATCCAGATCCTGCGCGCGCTCACCACGGCAACCACCGTCGTCGCCGTGGACACCGACTCCGGCAAGCGGGAAACCGCCAAGCACATGGGAGCCGACGAAGCGCTTCCCCCGGGCGACGAGGCGGTCGCGCGCATCAGAGACCTGACGGGGCAGCAGGGCGCCGAACTGGTGCTGGACATGGTCGGCATCGACCCGACGCTGCGGATGGCTGCCCAGGTGGCCAGGGTGCTCGGCCACCTGACCATCGTCGGCCTCGGCGGCGGAGCCCTGCCCGTCAACTTCACCAGCCCGCCGCACGAGTGCTCGGTCGCCTCGCCCTACTGGGGCACCCTCCCCGAACTGATGGAAGTGATCACTCTCGCCCAGCAGGAAAAGATCAGGGTGCTGGTCGAACACTTTCCGTTGGAACGCGCCGCCGAGGCGTACCAGCTCCTGCACGACGGCAAGATCCGAGGACGCGCCGTCATCACCCCCCACGCATGAGTACCGACGTCAGCGCGACCGACACGCACGTGCGGCGTGGTCGGGTGCCGGCGGACATGCACCGATGCGAACAGCGCTGCTTCAAGAAGGAGGCAGGTGCCATGACATCCCCCACCGATTCCCCAAGGCCCGTTCCGCCACGCGGCACCGGACCAGAAGAGAGCCCCCTGGCCGACGGCATGGCCGCCCTGGCGAACATGGGCTGGCAGATCCTGCTCACGATGGGCCTCGCCACCATCGCCCTCGGCGTCGTCGCCCTGGTCTGGCCGGGCGCGACCCTACGGGTCGTCGGCATTCTTTTCGGCGTCTACCTACTGGCCACAGGCGTCTTCCAACTCGCCGCCGCCTTCGGCACCCACGTCCCACGGCACCTTCGTGTCCTGCACTTCATCACCGGCGCAGTCTCCATCCTGCTGGGACTGATCTGCTTCCGCGGCACCCTGGAGTCGGTCCTCCTGCTCGCCCTGTGGATCGGCTTCAGCTGGCTGCTGCGCGGCACCACGGAGACGGCCGCTGCGGCCTCCGCCCCGGCCATGCCGGGCCGCGACTGGCATGTCGCCTTCGGGATCATCGGTGCTCTGGCCGGCGTCGTGATGATCGTCATGCCGTTCGCCTCGATCGCGACCCTCACCCTCGTGGTGGGCGTCATGGCCATCATCCTCGGGCTGACCGAAGTGGTCCGCGCCATCAGGACGCGCGTCGAGATCGGCCAGCTCGCTTCGGGCACGTCCGCCCCGGGGCGCCCCCGGTTCCACCCGCGTCCGCGCCCCCAGCACTGATCGGCTGGAAACGGTGAGTGGCGGTCGAGTCACTCGGACGCACGGGCCGCCGGAAACGCTCGCGGAGGCGATCTGGAAGGCGTTCAGTGGCGCCTTCCAGCGCATCGTCCAGCGGCGCCGGCCCTTGCCGGTCGGGTCCGTCCACACGGGTGGCAGCGGGATCGGGCGTGCACGGCGCCGCGGGGCGACGAGCGGGGGAACGATGTGCCGCCGGGCCGGGCTCCAGGGGTCGGCGCCCGGCCCGGGCGATCCCTACGAGCGTTCTGGCAGGCTCAACTCAGGCTCCACCGCTGGTTGTTCTGTCCGTTGCACGTCCACAGTGCGGTCAGGGCCCCGTTGGCGGTGGAGGCTCCGGTGACGTCCAGGCAGAGTCCGGACTGGACTCCGGTGATGGTGCCGTCGGAGTTGATCCTCCACTGCTGGTTGGCCTGGCCGTTGCACTGCCAGATCTCCGCCTTGGTGCCGGGCGCGGTCTGGTTGTCGTAGGCGTCCAGGCACATCCGGGAGTTGCCCGAGTAGACGGTCAGTTGCTGGGACGAGGTGTGCGTCCAGAGTTGGTTGGCTCCACCGCCGCAGGTCCAGATCTCGACCTGGGTGCCTGCGGTGGTGGCCGAGCCGGGCACGTCGAGGCACTTGCCGGCGCCCACCGCGTGGATCTCGCCCGTGGTGGTTCCGTCGCCGGTGCCGCTGCCTCCGGACATCCTGTACATGACAACCCCGTGTGCCGGGACCGACGCGCTGATCGTGCCCGAGGTGGTCGACGTCGCCCCGGACCACAGGTCGGTCAGCGTGTAGCCTGCGGCGCCGGTCTTGCCGACCGCGCTCGCGGTGGTGCTGATGGCCGCGGTCGATCCGGTCTCGTTGAACAGCGCGACGGACACGTCACCGTTCGCGAGCGGTTTGGCCAGGACGTCCAGGCCGTTCGACGAGGAAACCATGGTTCCCTGCCTGCCCAGCGGGTCCTGGTCCACCGCGATCACACGGGAGTTGGTGTAGGTGGCCAACGTGGTGGAGGAGGCGGAGGTCAGGTTCGTGCCGGCGATGAGCGGGGCCGCCATCTCCGCCCACAGGCTGAACTCCGAGCGGGCCTCGGTGTCCGACAGGCCGCTGTTGCCGACCTCCAGCATGTCCGGGTCGTTCCAGTGGCCGGGGCCGGCGTAGGAGGCCAGGCCCACGTTGGAGTGGAAGATCGAGAGCATGCTGGAGTAGCTGGCGGTGATGTCCCCGGTGGTGCGCCAGCTGTTGCCGACGTCCGCGCCCCAGGTCCACACCTTGTCCTGGCCCCAGTTGCACAGGCTGTACAGGATGGGCCGGCCGGTCGCGGCGAGGGCGTCGCGCATCGCGGTGTAGCGGGACTGCGCGGCCACCCCGTTGTTGTTGCAGTTGTCGTACTTCAGGTAGTCGACGCCCCAGGAGGCGAAGGACTGGGCGTCGGTGGTCTCGTGACCGAGACTGCCGGGGTAGCCGGCGCAGGTGGCGGTGCCGGCGTCCTCGTAGATGCCCAGCTTGAGGCCGAGCGAGTGGACGTAGTCGGCGGTCCCCTTGATGCCGTCCGGGAACTTCGCCGGATCGGGAACCAGCCGGCCCGAGGAGTCCCGGGAGTGCGTCATCCAGCAGTCGTCGATGTTGACGTACGTGTAGCCCGCCGCCTGCATGCCGTTGGTGTGCATCGCCTGTGCGGTGGACTTGATGAGCGACTCGGAGACGTTGCAGCCGTAGGCGTTCCAGTCGTTGAATCCCATCTGTGGCGTCAGGGCCAGGCCGTTGCCCAGCGCGGCCGCGGGCTGGGCCGTGCCGACGACGACCAGGGGGAGCGCGAGCGCGAGAAGGGCGCCGGCCGCCATGAGCGCCGACGTCCTCGACCGGCGCGCCAGATGACACAGCCTTCGTCGTGCGGGGGGAATGTGTGCGGGCATCGTCCGTGGACCTCCTGAAACGGGCTGCTCGTGGGGGTGGAGCCGGCGGGGGTGCATGGGGTGGTTCACCCGGGCACCCGCGCATGCGCGGGAGCAGGGGCTGGTTCACCGTCGGAAGGCGTGGCGCAGTTGGCCGGCTCCGGGAAACACCGGGGCCGTCCGTCGCCCCCCGGCCAAGTCGGCCTTCCTCGGGGAGGGAGCGCTCAACGGGTCACACCTGTGCGGTCAGCACTCGCGATCTCCCGGAGGAGGTGATCACACTTGTCGCTCTCCGACGAAAAGTGTTCGAAATTCCAGACAAAATGTTTGCTGTTGTGGAAAAGGAGGCTGGCACACAGCGGGGGCGGACTCAAGGGTCTGGACGGCATTGCCGTGGTCTCGCGCGAGGAAGTCTGGATTCGTCCCGGGTGCATGGGACCCCTGGGGACCTCGGGCCCGCGAGAGGCGGACCGGGCGTGCGGGTCCTCTTGGCCGTGGTGAGCGCGGGACACCACCGGCGGTCGGAGATCGCGGGGGCACTGGGCCGGGCGAATAGCGCCCTGGCGCACCTGCCCTACAGGCTCCAGGGCATCGGCCTGCTTGAACAGGTCGAGGACGCCGTACGGGACAGGCGCGGCGTCTTCCGGATCGCCGAACCGGTCGTACGACTGCACCGGATGCTGATGCAGCGGCACGAACCGGAACCGGTGGTCGGCCGGGCCGACCGGGTGTGGGACGAGAACGCGGACACCGTTGCCGGGAAGATCCACGGTCCGCACTTCGAGGAGCTTGCCCGCCAGTGGTGCTTCGAGCATGCCGCGCTGGAAAGCTTCGGGGTCCCGACGCATCACGTGGAGTGCGTGGCCACTCCGGAGCCTGCGGACAAGGGCGCCTGACCTCGGGTTCGTGAGCCAGGCGCTTGTAATGATCAGGCGGCGACGAGCTCCTGCTCACGGTTCGGCGTCCTGACCTCGGGCTTCCTGTTCGGCAGTGAGAGCCGGAAGACCTTGCGCCACGCGGAGAACACCTGCTTGGGCAGCGGTCCGGTGACGTACTCAAGCTCGTACTTCTCGAACAGCGCGCGCACCTTCACCGCGACCTCGGCGTACCGGTTGCTCGGCAGGTCCGGGAACAGGTGGTGCTCGATCTGATGCGACAGGTTGCCGGTCATGAAGTGCATGGCCCTGCTGCCGCTGATGTTCGCCGAGCCCATCATCTGGCGCAGGTACCACTGGCCGCGTGTCTCGCCTTTGATCGACCGGCGCTCGAAGACCTGCACGCCCTCGGGGAAGTGCCCGCACATGATCACCGAGTGGGACCAGATGTTGCGGACCAGGTTCGCGGTGAACGTGGCGGCGAGCGTGGGGAGGAACGACGGGCCCGACAGCAGCGGGTGGATCACGTAATCCTTGAGCACCTGCTTGCGGATCTTGCGGCCCACGGCCTTGGCCCGCGCGCGGAACTCCGGGTTCTTGCGGCGCCGCTTGTCCAGGTTCTTGCCGAGCTCCAGGTCGTAAGCTGCGATGCCGTACTCGAAGAAGCAGGCGTTGATGAAGTTCCACAGCGGCTGGCCGAGGTGGAACGGGTGCCACTTCTGGTCCTCGTCGACGCGCATGATGCCGTAGCCGAGGTCGTTGTCCTTGCCGATCACGTTGGTGTACGTGTGGTGCAGCTCGTTGTGCGAGTGCTTCCACTGGTCAGCCGGCGAGACGTGATCCCATTCCCAGGTGGTGGAGTGGATCTTCGGATCCCGCATCCAGTCCCACTGGCCGTGCAGGATGTTGTGGCCGATCTCCATGTTGTCCATGATCTTCGCCACGGACAGGCCGGCGGTGCCGAGCAGCCACGCCGGCGGGAAGACCGAGAACAGCAGCACGCCCCTGCTGACCAGCTCGAGCTTGCGCTGCGCCGAGATGACCTTACGGATGTAGGCGGCGTCTTTCTCCCCGCGGCCGGCGATCACCGCGTCGCGGATCGCGTCCAGCTCACGGCCGAGGTCCTCGATCTGCTCCGCGGTCAGGTGGTCGGTGGGGTCGATGGCGGTCAAAGTGCTCCTACCGTTCGATGTCGCAGGGGCCCGCTGCGGCGGACACGCAGGTCTGGATGAGGACGCCCGGCTCGGCCTCGGTGATCTCGCCGGTGCGCAGGTCGCGGACGGCGCCCGCCTTGAGCGGCGTGATGCAGCCGAAGCAGATGCCCATACGGCACCCCGAGGGCATGAGCACGCCGGCCTCCTCGCCGATGTCCAGCAACGGCGTGGCGCCGTCCGCGTCGACGGTCCTGCCGGTGGCGCTGAACGTGACCTCGCCTCCGTCGCCGGCGACGACGATGCCGGGGCGGAAGCGTTCGGTGTGCAGGCGCTCTTGTACGCCGTGCTCGCTCCAGTGCTTTTCGGCCGCGTCGAGCAGGCCGGCGGGCCCGCAAGCCCAGGTCTCGCGCTCGGCCCAGTCGGGCACGAGTTCGTCGAGACGGGCGATGTCGAGCATGCCGTCGGTGGCGGTGTGCACCTCGGTGAGCCGCAGCTTCTCGGCCGCGACCAGGTCGTGCAGCTCGCTGCGGAAGATCACGTCGTGCGGCTGGGGTGCGCAGTGGACCATGACGACGTCGTCGAACTCCATGTCGCGCAGCATGCCCATCACGGGCGTGATGCCGCTTCCGGCCGTCAGGAAGAGCACCTTGGCGGGCTTGGCCTGCGGCAGCACGAAGTCACCGGTCGCCTGGTCGAGCTGGACCAGCATGCCCGGTTTCGCCCTGCGGACCAGGTGGTTGCTGACCTTGCCGTCCGGGATCGCCTTCACGGTGATCGTGACGCGGCCGTCCTGGCGGTTCGTCGGCGAGGTGATGGAGTAGGCACGCCACAGGCGCACCCCGTCGACGTCGACCCCGATCCGCACGTACTGACCGGCTGTGTGGCCGCGCCAGCCCCGTCCCGGCCTGATCACGACAGTCGCGGCGTCACGCGTCTCGGGGTGCACGGCCTCGATGCGCCCCCGCAGGTCAGCCCCCGCACGCAGTGGGCTGACCAGGTCGAGGTAGTCCGACGGCAGCAGCGGCGTCGTGACCATCTCCAGCAGTTTCCACGCCCTGCTGCGGAGGGCTGCACTCGTCATGACTCCAGCTTGCTGCGCCTCAAGGCGTAAAGTCCTGACCGCAGGACGTAAATCTGGTCGGCTGAATTGTTCGCAGGGAACAAAGACGTGAGCCATGCAATCCGAAGGGCCAGCGAACTGGCCCTGGACGAGACGACGGTCACCGCACTGAGGGCCGCGCTGAAGACCACCGCCGACGAGGTCGTCCAGGCGATCATCGACGAGGTCCCCTCCTACGCCAACGCCCTGTCGGGCCACATGGGCGCCACCATCCGCCGAGCCGTCCGCACCGCCCTGGGGCACTACCTGGACCTCGCGAGCGGGAACGCCACGGGCGGCGACGCCGGCGACGCAGCCTACGAGCTGGGCCGCGGCGAGGTGCGCGACGGACGTTCGATGGACGCCCTGCTCAGCGCCTACCGCGTCGGCGCCCGCGTGGCCTGGCGATGCCTGGCAGCGGGTGCCGTGTCCGCAGGTCTGCCCGCCGCCGAGGTGGCCAAGTTCGCCGAGCTGACCTTCGCCTACATCGACGAGCTCTCCGCCGCGAGCGCCGCGGGCCACGCCGACGAACTGGCCGCCCGGGGCAGGGCCCAGGAGCGCCACCTGGAACATCTGGCCCGCGACCTCCTCGCGGGCGCGAGCCCGGACGTGTTGCTGGCCTCCGCTCAACGGGCCGGGTGGCAGCCTCCGGATTCGCTGACGGCGGTCCTGCTGCCCGCCGCCCAGGCCCGGCCTGCCTACCGGGCGCTCGACCCGGGCACCCTCGTCCTCGACGATCTGCCGGACGCCACCGGTGTGCTGCTCGTCCCCGATGCCGACCGGTCACATCTCTTGCGGCAGCTGACCGACCGCACCGCAGTGGTCGGCCCGGCCCGGCCATGGACTCGTGCGTCCGCCTCGTACGCACGAGCCGTACGCGCGCGCTCCCTCTCCTCCGATGTTCGCGACACCGAGGACCACCTGCCCGAGCTGGTGCTGAGCGCCGACGTGGACGCGTTCGCAGACCTGCGTGCCCGAGCCCTCGCACCGTTGCGGACCTTGTCTGTCGCGACCGCGCGGCGGCTGGAGGAGACGTTGCGGGCGTGGCTGCTGCACCAGGGCAGGCGGGACGAGGTGGCGGCGGCGTTGTTCGTCCATCCCCAGACAGTCCGGTACCGGATGGCGCAGCTGCGGGAGCTCTTTCCGGATCTCGCGTCGCCACACCGGGTCCTTGAACTGACGCTGGCGGTCGGTCTCCGGGCCGGCTGACGCGTACTTCGACCGTCCACGAACTCCCGGCGGACCCCGGCATCGTGCTCGGTGTCTGCCTGGACGTCCGTGCAGCCGGGACGGTTCGGGTGAGCGACCCGATCAAGGCGCAGCAGGTCGGCTGACAGGGAGCGTTCCACCACGAGTCGCCCACCGGCCGATCCGTCAGGCCCGCGTCCCGCACGACCAGCCCCACCCGGTCGCGAGTGAGCCGGAGTCGGCCGAGGAGGACGCCGGTCGCGTCCCGCAGGGTGTTGGCGAAGGCCGGAGCGACCGGATTGAAAGGGCGGCCTGTCGGCCGTGACGCCCGTTTGTCTCCCTGGGCACCCACATGCATGGCGATGAGCCAGGAAATGGGTCTCACCTCAAGTTTTCCGGACCACATCCTCACCCGGTGGGCCGGGCATACGAGCGTGAAGACCACGAAAAAGTGGTACGTGAAGCCAGACGTGGAAGACCTCCGCACAGCTGACAGCTGTGCTGGTGAAGGCAGCAGCGCGTCGACGTGAGGACAGTGTGAGAGCGCGGCCGGCAGGACACGCTGCGTCAAGGCGCACGTGCACACTGAGAGGATCAGACTCGACCGATGAGGCCGCCGACAGTGCCCGAGGAGTCGAGCCGCAGGTGCATCGAGCCGCTGGTTTCCCCCGGCTGTGTGAGATTTTGTGAGACGTGAGAGGGTCTGGGGCGTGAGTGAGACACCGTCGAACACCCTGCAATACCGCTTTGACGGGCCGGAAGAGGCTCCCGTCCTGATCCTCGGTCCCTCACTGGGTACCACCTGGCACATGTGGGACCGGCAGGTTCCGGAGCTGACGAAGCAGTGGCGTGTCTTCCGGTTCGACCTGCCGGGACACGGCGGCGCGCCCGCCCATCCGGCCGGTTCGGTGGGGGACCTGACCTCCCGGCTGCTGGCCACCCTCGAAGGGCTCGGCGTGCAGCGCTTCGGCTACGCAGGCTGCGCGCTCGGCGGCGCGATCGGCGTCGAGCTGGCCCTGCGCCACCCGGAGCGCCTCGCCTCCCTCGCTCTGATCGCGGCCTCGCCGCGCTTCGGCACGGCGGACGAGTTCCGCCAGCGCGGGGTGATCGTCCGGACGAACGGGCTGGACCCCATCGCCCGTACGTCCCCGGACCGCTGGTTCACCGCCGGGTTCGCCGCTGCCCAGCCCGCGATCACCGACTGGGCCGTGCAGATGGTCCGCACCACCGATCCCGGCTGCTACATCGCCGCCTGCGAGGCGCTGGCCTCCTTCGACGTCCGTGCCGAACTCGGCCGGGTCGGCGTGCCCACGCTGGTCCTGGTCGGTTCCGACGACCAGGTCACCGGCCCCGCCGAGGCCCGTACGCTGGTCGCCGGCATCCCGGACGCCCGTCTGGCCGTCGTGCCCGGCGCCTCCCACCTGGTCCCGGTGGAGCAGCCCGCCGCCGTGACCGACCTGCTGGTTCGGCACTTCTCCACGGCCTGGCAGCCCGCCTTCGAGTCCAGCACCGGGCAGATGGCGATCGTCGCGGCCCCGGCCAAGCCCGTGCTGGCCCCACCGCCGCAGACTCCGCCGAGCGCGCCGATCGCCGAGATCGCCCCGGCGGCGGTGCCGCCGCAGCCCACGGGCCGGCCGGACCCGTACGACACCGGTCTCAAGATCCGGCGCGAGGTGCTCGGCGACGCGCACGTGGACCGGGAGCTGGAGCAGGCCGACGAGTTCTCGGGGGACTTCCAGGAGTTCCTCACCCGCTCCACCTGGGGCGGTGTCTGGGACCGCCCCGGTCTGGACCGGCGCACCCGCAGCTGCGTCGCGCTCACCGCCCTGGCCGCCGGCGGTCACCTGGAGGACCTGGCCGCCCACACCCGGGCCGCCCTGCGCAACGGCCTCACCCCGGACGAGATCAAGGAGGTGCTGCTCCAGACCGCGGTCTACTGCGGCATGCCCGCCGCGGGCAGCGCCTTCCGTGTGGCCCAGCGGGTCATACAGGAGGAGACGACTCTCACGGAGTGACACCCCTACGGGGTGACACCGCTCCTACGGAGTCCACAGAGCGGCACCGCACGGGCGGCGGGCCCGCGGCGTGCGCGGTGATCGTCCAGCCGGGCACCAGGAGCACCCCCCTGGGCAGGCCGTGTGCCCGGCGTGCGCGGCAAGATGGGGCGCATGAAGCTCACGAAGAAGTCGCACGCCTGTGTCCGCCTGGAGAAGGACGGCCGTACGCTCGTCATCGACCCCGGCGCCTTCAGCGAGGAGGACGCCGCGGTCGGCGCCGAGGCCGTCCTGATCACGCACGAGCACATGGACCACTTCGACGAGTCCCGGCTGCGGGCCGCCCTGGAGGCGAACCCGGGTGCCGAGATCTGGAGCCTGAAGGCGGTGGCGGAGAAGATCTCGGCGGCCTTCCCGGGCCGCGTGCACACCGTCGGCCACGGCGACACCTTCACCGCCGCCGGCTTCGACGTACAGGTGCACGGCGAGCTGCACGCCGTGATCCACCCGGACATCCCGCGCATCACCAACGTCGGCTACCTGATCGACGGCGGCAAGGTCTTCCACCCCGGTGACGCCCTCACGGTGCCCGGCCGGCCCGTGGAGACCCTGATGCTCCCGGTCATGGCGCCCTGGAACAAGATCGCGGAAGTGATCGACTACGTCAGGGAGGTCGAGCCGCGGCGGGCGTACGACATCCACGACGCGCTCCTGACCGACCTCGCCCGCCCGATCTACGACCACCAGATCGGCACCCTGGGCGGCGCCGAGCACCTGCGGCTGACCCCGGGGGACTCCGCCGACGTGTGAGGCACCGGCTGGGCAGACGGGGAGGGGCCGTCCGGCGGGGGGCTGTCAGTGCCGCCCGGTAGGTTGTGAGGCATGCGCATCGCGACCTGGAACGTGAACTCGATCACCGCCCGCCTCCCGCGGCTGCTCGCCTGGCTGGAGAGCAGCGGCACCGACGTGCTGTGCCTCCAGGAGGCCAAGATCGCCGAGGACCAGTTCCCGTTCGACCCGCTGCGCGAGCTGGGCTACGAGGCGGCGGTCCACGCCACCGGCCGGTGGAACGGCGTGGCGGTCCTCTCCCGGGTGGGTCTGGAGGACGTGGTCAAGGGCCTGCCCGGCGACCCGGGCTACGACGGGGCGCACGAACCCCGCGCCCTCTCCGCGACCTGCGGCCCGGTCCGCGTCTGGTCGGTCTACGTGCCCAACGGGCGTGAGGTCGACCACCCGCACTACGCCTACAAACTGCAGTGGTTCGAGGCGCTGAGGGCGGCCGTCGCGGGCGACGCGTCCGGCAGCCGCCCGTTCGCCGTCCTCGGCGACTACAACGTCGCGCCGACGGACGACGACGTCTACGACCGCTCGGCCTTCGAGGGCGCCACCCACGTCACCCCGGCCGAGCGCGCCGCCCTCGCCTCCCTGCGCGAGGCGGGCCTCGCCGACGTGGTGCCCCGGCCCCTGAAGTACGACCACCCCTTCACCTACTGGGACTACCGCCAGCTCTGCTTCCCCAAGAACCGCGGCATGCGCATCGACCTGGTGTACGGCAACGAGCCCTTCGCCAAGGCCGTCACCGACGCCTACGTGGACCGTGAGGAGCGCAAGGGCAAGGGCGCGTCCGACCACGCCCCCGTGGTGGTCGACCTGGACGTGTAGGCGCACGACCGCGCACCACCCGGGCGCGCGCCCTCTGCACGCGTCGCTCCCGACCGCGCGCCCCGCGTACGCGCCTCTTCCGGCCACGCAGGCGGGCGCCCGGCGTACGCCCCGCAGACCCCGCACACTCCACGCGTCGGCCGGCGTGCGCCCGGGGCATTGCCGGTCCATGGCGGTTCGGGCCGCGCCGGTTCCACGGCGGTTCGGGCCGTCGCCCCTGTGGCGCGTCCCGTGGTCGCGGTGCCACGCTGAGTGCATGGCCTTCCGCTTCACGGGCAACCGGCGCAAGAAGCACGCACCCGAGGTCGGCGTCACCGTCGTCTCCGCGGGCGACGGCTCTCCGACCCCGGCGGATCTCGCCGAGCTTTTTTCCACCTGCGAACAGTTGCGCGCCCTGGCCTCCGAGGCCGGTGTCCGCCTCGACGGGTCGGCCGCCTCCCTGGAGGCGCTCGACCAGCTGCTGCCGCGCTGGCGGGACGACGCCGAGACGGCGGGCCGGCTCGGCACCGACGCCGGGCTGTACCTGGGCACGGTCATCGTGCGCACGGTGCCGAGCGCGGTCTGGGAGTTGTGTCCGAACGGGAACCCGGTCGTACGGCTCGCCTCCGGCCGGGAGATCGTCGTCGTGGAGGCCGGGCACGCGTGGGCCGAGGAGGGCGTACCGGAACTCTCCCAGCTCTACGCGGAGGTCGCGGAGGGCTGAGACCCGCGCGAGGGCGGAGATTGCAGCAACCCCGCAAAGCCGCCGGTCGCCTTCCCCGGGGGCCGCGGACTGCGGGCATTCCTCCCCACCGGAGGACGCATCGGGCCGAACCTCGACTACGATGTGGCGTTCGCGACCGTCTCAGGGGGCAGCGGTCCACAGAGCCATACCCGGCCGGCGGCAGCCGGAGATCACTGCTCGCGCGGCGGTACGGACAGCCACTCCGGGTCGTCCGCAGGCGAGGAGAAGGTCAGCTGCGCGCCGGGCGGGTTGTGCTCGGCGGGAGACCGCCACGTACCGGTCCCGGGAGCGGCGCCCGGGCCGCCCCCCTCAGATCGGCCACGAGTTCGACCACGCCGAGGCCGTACGGGCCGGCGGGCGAGGCGCGGATCCGGCTGCGGCGGTACCGTGGTCGGACGGTCCTGACGGGATCATGGCAATGCAATAGGCTGCGCGGACGGTCTCTGACTGGAGGTGCGGATGCGTCGTCCCGGAGTACGGAAACTCACGGTCCTGGCGGTCTCGGCCGCAGTGGTGTCGGTGGGAGCGGCGGCACCGCCCGCCGCGCACCCGGACGCGGGGCCGGAACCGGCCCGGAAGGTTCCCGTGGCCGCCGGCTACGGCGGTGCCGTCGCGAGCGTCGACGCGGACGCCTCCGCCGCCGGCATCGAGGTGCTGAAGAAGGGCGGCAACGCCGTCGACGCGGCCGTGGCCACCGCCGCCGCCCTCGGCGTCACCGAGCCCTACTCCGCCGGCATCGGCGGAGGCGGCTACTTCGTCTACTACGACGCCAGGTCCCGCACGGTGCACACCATCGACGGCCGGGAGACCGCGCCGCTCAGCGCCGACGAGGACCTCTTCACGGAAGGCGGCAAGCCGCTCTCCTTCGACGCCGCCGTCACCAGCGGCCTGAGCGTCGGCACCCCGGGCACCCCCGCCACCTGGCAGAAGGCCCTCGACGAGTGGGGCAGCAAGCGGCTCGGGACGGTGCTGAAGCCCGCGGAGCGCCTCGCCCGCGACGGTTTCACCGTCGACGACACCTTCCGCTCGCAGACGGCGTCCAACGAGACCCGCTTCCGCTACTTCCCGGACACCGCGAAGCTGTTCCTGCCGGGCGGGCGGCTCCCCGTCGTCGGCTCGACCTTCAAGAACCCCGACCTCGCCCGCACCTACGAGGAGCTGGCCAGGAAGGGCGTCGGTGCCGTCTACCACGGCGACCTCGGCGACGAGATCGTCGACACGGTCAACCACCCGCCCGTCGACCCCGGTTCGGGCTGGAACGCCCGGCCGGGCAAACTCGCCGAGAAGGACCTCGCGGTCTACCGCGCCAAGCTCCAGGCACCCACGCGCACTTCGTACCGCGGTCTGAACGTGTACTCCATCGCGCCCTCCTCCTCCGGCGGCACCACCGTCGGCGAGGCGCTGAACATCCTGGAGCGGACCAACCTCTCCAGGGCGAGCGAGGCGCAGTACCTGCACCACTACATCGAGGCGAGCCGCATCGCCTTCGCCGACCGCGGGCGCTGGGTCGGTGACCCGTCCTTCGAGAACGTCCCCACCCGCGGCCTGCTCTCCCAGCGGTTCGCCGACTCCCGCGCCTGCCTCATCAAGGACGACGCGGTCCTCACCAGCCCGCTCGCGCCCGGCGACCCGAGCCGGCCCGCCGCCTGCGGCACCGGCGGGACGGCCGCGCCGACGACGTACGAGGGCGAGAACACCACGCACCTGACGACCGCCGACCGTTGGGGCAACGTCGTCTCCTACACCCTCACCATCGAACAGACCGGCGGCAGCGGCATCACCGTCCCGGGCCGGGGCTTCCTGCTCAACAACGAGCTGACGGACTTCTCCTTCGCGCCGGCCAACCCGGCCGTGCACGACCCGAACCTGCCGGGGCCGGGCAAGCGCCCCCGGTCGTCGATCTCCCCGACGATCGTGCTGGACGGGCACAACCGGCCGGTGGTGGCGCTCGGTTCGCCCGGCGGCGCGACCATCATCACCACCGTGCTGCAGACGCTGACCGGGTTCCTCGACCGGCACCTGCCGCTCGTCGACGCCATCGCCGCGCCCCGCGCCAGCCAGCGCAACGCGGCCCAGACCGAACTCGAACCCGCCCTCTACGACAGCCCGCTGCGCAAGCAACTGGAGGCGATCGGGCACTCCTTCAAGCTCAACCCGGAGATCGGCGCGGCCACCGGCGTGCAGCGGCTGCCGGACGGCAGGTGGCTGGCGGCGGCGGAGAAGGTGCGCAGGGGCGGCGGCTCGGCGATGGTCGTCCACCCGGCCCCGTAGGGCCCGTACGCCGTCCGCTCGGTCCACAGCGCGCGCACGCCGTCCAGCCGGCCCCGTACGCCTGTACGCCGTCCGCCCACCCCGTAGCCGTCCGTACGCCGTCCGCCCACCCCGTAGCCGTCCGTACGCCGTCCGCTCGGTCCCACAGCGTCCGCACGCCGTCCGTCAGGCCTGATGAGCCTGCCGTCCGACGGACCGTCCGTACGCACGCGGGACGCCGGGAACGGCCCGTACACAGGCGGGGCGGCGGGAAGCGCTCCGGGCGCACGCGCGGGGCGCCGGGAGCGGTCCGTGCGCATCCGGGCACCGGGGGCTGGCCTCACCGCTGAGGCCCGCCCCCGGCGCCCGGCGCCGTCGTCACCCGGTGGGTGCCGGGGCGGGCTCCCCGCCCTGCGGGCGGAAGGCGAGCCGGCCGTCCTCCGCGTCCACCGTGACCCGGCTGCCCTCGCCGACCCGCCCGTCCAGGAGCAGCCGGGAGAGCTGGTTGTCCACCTCGCGCTGGATGGTGCGGCGCAGCGGACGGGCGCCGTACTCCGGCTGGTAGCCGCGCTGCGCCAGCCAGTCCACGGCCGCGTCGGTGAACTCCACGGCCACGCCCTGCGCGTGCAGCAGCCGCCGGGTCTTCTCCAGCAGCAGGTCGGTGATCTGCCGCAACTGCTCGGCGGTGAGCTGGCGGAAGACGACGATCTCGTCGATGCGGTTGAGGAACTCGGGCCGGAAGTGCTCCCGCAGCGGGCGCAGGATCTGCTCGCGCCGCGCCTCCTCGTCCGCCTCCGCGCCGCCCGCGCCGAACCCGATCCCGGCACCGCGCCGGGTGATCGCCTCGGAACCGAGGTTGCTGGTCATCACGATGACGGTGTTGGTGAAGTCCACCGTGCGGCCCTGGGAGTCGGTGAGCCGCCCGTCGTCCAGGACCTGGAGCAGGATGTTGAAGACGTCCGGGTGCGCCTTCTCCACCTCGTCGAGCAGCAGCAGCGAGTACGGGTGCCGGCGCACGACCTCGGTGAGCTGGCCGGCCTCCTCGTGGCCGACGTAGCCGGGCGGGGCGCCCACCAGGCGGCTGACGGTGTGCCGTTCCTGGTACTCGCTCATGTCCAGGCGGACCATCCGGTCCTCGCTGCCGAACAGCGCCTCGGCCAGGGCACGGGCCAGTTCGGTCTTGCCGACGCCGGTCGGGCCGAGGAACAGGAAGCTGCCGATCGGCCGGTCGGGGCTGGCCAGACCGGCGCGTGAGCGCAGCACCGCCTCGGCGACCACGGCGACGGCCTCCTCCTGGCCGACGACCCGCCGGTGCAGGTGCTCCTCCAGGCCGAGCAGGCGCTCCTTCTCCTCCTGGGTCAGGCTGCTGACGGGGATGCCGGTCTGCCGGGACACCACCTCGGCGATGGCCTCGGCGGTCACCTCCAGGTGCTGCCCCTCGTCGGCCTCCTCGCTGCCGCCCGCCAGGGCGATGCGCTGCTTCAGCTCGCTGATGCGGTCGCGCAACTGCGTGGCCTGTTCGTACTGCTCGTCCGCGACCGCCTGGTCCTTGTCGCAGGCGAGCTGTTCGACCTCGCGTTCCATGGCCCGTACGTCCGTGCCCTTGGTCCGGGCCCGCAGCCGTACCCGGGCGCCCGCCTGGTCGATCAGGTCGATCGCCTTGTCCGGCAGCCGCCGGTCGGTCAGATACCGGTCGGACAGTCCCACGGCCGCGACCAGGGCCTCGTCGGTGTAGCGCACCTGGTGGTGGGCCTCGTAGCGGTCGCGCAGCCCGCGCAGGATCTCGATCGCGTCGGCGACGGTCGGCTCGGGCACCAGGATCGGCTGGAAGCGGCGGGCCAGCGCCGCGTCCTTCTCGATCCGCCGGTACTCCTCCAGGGTGGTCGCGCCCACGATGTGCAGCTCACCGCGGGCCAGCGCGGGCTTGAGGATGTTGCCCGCGTCCAT
Source organism: Streptomyces sp. Xyl84 (assembly GCF_059731885.1). Classification (NCBI taxonomy): domain Bacteria; kingdom Bacillati; phylum Actinomycetota; class Actinomycetes; order Kitasatosporales; family Streptomycetaceae; genus Streptomyces; species Streptomyces sp. Xyl84. The sequence continues at coordinate 1,314,730 of NZ_AP029182.1, read as the reverse complement.
GGAACCGCCCTCACCGCCGCCGCCCGCGCCGACCACGGTGTGCAGCTCGTCGATGAAGACGATCAGGTGTTCGGAGTGGGTGCGGATTTCGGTGACGATGTTGTTCAGCCGCTCCTCGAAGTCGCCCCGGTAGCGGGTGCCGGCGACCACGCCCGTCAGGTCCAGGGCCACCACGCGGCGGCCCAGCAGGATGTCGGGCACGTCGCCGTCGGCGATGCGCTGCGCGAGCCCCTCGACGATGGCCGTCTTGCCGACGCCCGCGTCACCGATCAGCACGGGGTTGTTCTTCCCTCGCCGGGAGAGCACCTCGATGGTCTGTTCGATCTCCTGGTCGCGGCCGATCACCGGGTCGATCCGGCCCTGGCGGGCCATGTCGGTCAGGTCGCGCCCGTACTTGTCGAGGGTGGGCGTGCCGGTGGAGCGCTGCTGCCGCTCGGGGCCCGGCGGGGCGGTCGTGTCCGGGGCCTCGGGCGGCAGGCCGGAGGCGGCGAACCGGGCCGCGTTCAGGATGTGCCCGGCCGCCGAGTCGGGGTTCATCGCCAGGGCGCTGAGCACGTGCTCGGGGCCGATGTAACCGGCGCCGCTGGCCCGCGCCATGTCGTGCGCGTCCAGCAGGGCGCGCTTGACGGCCGGGGTGAGGGAGAGCGCCGTGGGCGGTGGAGCCTCGCCCGGCGGGCTCTGCACGGGTCCGGACCGCTCGTCGATCTGCGTGGCGAGCGAGTCGGGGTCCGCGCCCGACCTGCTGAGCAGACTGCGGGTGGGTTCCGTGGCGAGCGCCGCGCGCAGCAGGTGCTCGGTGTCCAGGTCCCGGCTGCCGTGGTCGGCGGCGTACTGCGCCGCGCCCTTGACGAGTTCCCGGGCGGGCTGGCTCAGGAGCCTGCCGATGTCGACGTGCCGGGGACCGGGGCGGGTGCCGCCGAAGAACCGGGCGAAGAATTCGCCGAAGGGGTCGCGATCGCCCTCCGGGCCGACGAAGCCGCTGGTCATCGCTTTCCGTTCCTTCGCTGACGGGTGGCTCCCGCCGGGTAACCGGGTGCGCGGGGCTCATGCCCACGGTTGCATGTTCCGCGGGTCCGGGCACGTCGGGCGCCGGCCGGCCCGGCGGCGGGCACGGGTCCGGGCGGGCCCCCCGCCGCCCGGCCTCGGGGCTCACCCAGCGGAGTGTGAAACAGGATCGACTCCGCGGGTTCACGCCGATGGTCTTGGCAAGGCGGCCGGGGAGGCTTACGTTCGTGCCTCTACGTGTGTTCTACGGGCGTAGAGGCTCTGACGTACGTCGAAGGAGCAGCTCATGGCCAATGTCGTCCGCGCGGCCCTGGTCCAGGCCACCTGGACCGGCGACACCGAGTCCATGGTCGCCAAGCACGAGGAGCACGCCCGCGAGGCGGCCCGGCGCGGTGCCCGGATCATCGGGTTCCAGGAAGTCTTCAACGCGCCCTACTTCTGCCAGGTGCAGGAACCGGAGCACTACCGCTGGGCCGAACCGGTCCCGGACGGGCCGACCGTGCGCCGGATGCGGGACCTCGCCCGGGAGACCGGGATGGTCGTCGTCGCCCCGGTCTTCGAGGTCGAGCAGTCCGGTTTCTACTACAACACCGCCGCCGTGATCGACGCCGACGGCAGCTATCTCGGCAAGTACCGCAAGCACCACATCCCGCAGGTCAAGGGTTTCTGGGAGAAGTACTACTTCAAGCCCGGCAACCTCGGCTGGCCGGTCTTCGACACCGCCGTGGGCCGGGTCGGCGTCTACATCTGCTACGACCGCCACTTCCCCGAGGGCTGGCGGCAGCTCGGACTCAACGGCGCCCAGCTCGTCTACAACCCGTCCGCCACCCACCGCGGTCTGTCCTCCCACCTGTGGCGGCTGGAGCAGCCCGCCGCGGCCGTCGCCAACGAGTACTTCGTCGCCGCGATCAACCGCGTGGGCCGCGAGGAGTACGGCGACAACGACTTCTACGGGACGTCGTACTTCGTCGATCCGCGCGGGCAGTTCGTCGGCGACGTCGCCGGTGACGCCGGAGAGGAACTGGTCGTCCGCGACCTCGACCTCGACCTCATCGAAGAGGTGCGGCAGCAGTGGGCCTTCTACCGCGACCGCCGCCCCGACGCCTACGAAGGGCTGGTGCAGCCGTGAACGACCTGTACGACCGTCACCGGGCCGTGCTGCCCGACTGGCTCGCCCTCTACTACGAGGACCCGCTGGAGATCACCCACGGCGAGGGCCGCCACGTCTGGGACGCCCAGGGCCGCCGCTACCTGGACTTCTTCGGCGGCATCCTGACCACCATGACCGCGCACGCGCTGCCCGAGGTCACCAAGGCGGTGAGCGAGCAGGCCGCCCGGATCATCCACTCCTCGACCCTCTACCTCAACCGTCCGATGGTCGAACTGGCCGAGCGCATCGCCCGGTTGAGCGGCATCCCGGACGCGCGGGTCTTCTTCACCACCTCGGGCACCGAGGCCAACGACACCGCGCTGCTGCTGGCGACGGCGTACCGGCGCAGCAACACGCTCCTGGCCATGCGCAACAGCTACCACGGCCGCTCCTTCAGCACGGTCGGCATCACCGGCAACCGCTCCTGGTCGCCCAGCTCCCTGTCCCCGCTGCAGACGCTGTACGTCCACGGCGGCGTCCGCACCCGCGGCCCCTTCGCGCACCTGGACGACGCGGCGTTCATCGCGGCCTGCGTCGACGACCTCGAGGACCTCCTCGGGCACACCCGCCCGCCCGCCGCGCTCATCGCCGAACCCGTCCAGGGGGTCGGCGGCTTCACCTCCCCGCCCGACGGCCTGTACGCCGCCTTCCGGGACGTCCTGAAGAAACACGGCATCCTGTGGATCGCCGACGAGGTGCAGACCGGCTGGGGCCGCACCGGCGACCACTTCTGGGGCTGGCAGGCGCACGGACGCAGCGGGCCGCCGGACATCGTCACCTTCGCCAAGGGCATCGGCAACGGCATGTCCGTCGGCGGGGTCGTCGCCCGCGCCGAGATCATGAACTGCCTGGACGCCAACAGCATCTCCACGTTCGGCGGCACCCAGATCACCATGGCCGCGGCCCTCGCCAACCTCAACCACCTCCTCGAACACGACCTCCAGGGCAACGCCCGGCGGGTCGGCGGACTGCTCATCGAGCGGCTGCGGGCCGTCGCCGCCGGGCTGCCCGGCGTACGGGAGGTACGCGGACGCGGGCTCATGATCGGTGTCGAACTGGTCCGGCCCGGCACCGACGAGGCCGACCCGCGGGCCGCGGCAGCCGTGCTGGAGGCGGCCCGGGAAGGCGGCCTCCTCATCGGCAAGGGCGGCGGCCACGACACCAGCGCGCTGCGCATCGCCCCGCCGCTGTCCCTGACCGTCGCCGAGGCCGAGGAGGGGGCCACGATCCTGGCGGACGCCCTGCGCGCCGCCCACTGAGGGCGCGCCCGGGGCGCATTCCGCAGCGAGAGGCGAGAAGAGGGGAGTGCCGCCCATGACCACCGCCTCGGACCGAACCCCGGCCGCCCCCGGCCGCCCGGGACCGGCCGCCCCCGGCCCCCGGGGACCGGACCGCCCGGGACCGGCCGCCCGCCCCGCGCCGGAGACCGGCCTGCCCGCCCCACGTGTTCCCTCCGCCCTGTCCGTCCGCCAGGTGCTCGCCCTGGAGCGCGTGCTCGCCGGGGAGCCCGAGGTGGTGGCCGGCGCGGGCCGGCTCGACCGGCCCGTGCGCTGGGTGCACGTCGCCGAGGCAGCGGACGTCGGCGTGATGCTCAGCGGCGGCGAGATGGTGCTCACCACCGGCGTGCTGCTCGCCGGGGACGAGGAGAAACAGGCCGAGTACATCCGCTCCCTGCACCGCGCGGAGGCCGCGGCCGTGGTCCTGGGCCTCGGGCGGGCCTTCCCCGCGCCGCCCGAGGTGATGCGCCGGGCCGCCGAGCGGTGCGGGCTGCCGCTGGTCGTCCTGCACCGGCCCTTCCCGTTCGCCGAACTGACCGAGGAGGTCCAGTCCCGGCTGGTGCGCAGGAAGTTCGCCTCGGTCAGCCTCTCGGAGGCCGTGCGCACCGCCCTCACCGCCCTGATCACCGCCGGCGCCCCGCTCCAGGCGCTGCTCGACGAGATCGCCCGGCACAGCGCCTGCCCCGTCGTCGTCACCAACCTCGCCCACCGGGTCCTCGCCACCGCCGGGGAACGCTCCGCGGTGGACGACGTCCTGCGCGACTGGGAGCGCATCGCCCGGCAGGCCGGCCGCAGCGAGGGCGACGGCTGGATCCGCGCCGAACTCGGCGGCCGCGGCGAGAGATGGGGCCGGATCGTGCTCTGCGGCCACCGCGGGGACGCCGCCGCCGGACGGCTCCTGGCCGACCGCGCCGCCGAGGCCCTGGTCCTGCACCGGATGCTCGGCGCCGCCGCGGGCGGCTCCTGGGAGGAACAGTCCGCGCGGAGCCTGCTGACCGACCTGATCGGCGAGGCCGTGCCCGCCCGGCAGCTGCTGCCCCGGGCCCGGGCGGCCGGCCTCCCGGTCAACCGCCGCACCTTCGTGCCGCTGTTCGTACGGGACGCCGACCCGGCCCGACTCGACCGGCTGCTGCGGCTGCTGGGCCTGCCCGGCCTGGCCGCCGGAGCGTCCCCCGGCCTCACCGCCGTCCTGCTCAGCCTGCCCCGGGACCAGGACGCCGAAGCCCTCACCGCCCACTTCGCGACCCGGCTGCGGGCGGGGACGGGCGGGCCGTGCACGGGCCCGGGACACGGCGGTCCTGACCAGGCACCCCCGGGCACCGGCGCCCCGTACGCCGGGCCGGTCGTGGCGGCCGGGGAGGCCCGCGCGGGCTGGGACGACGTACCCGCCGGGCTGCGGGAGGCACGGCATGTGGCCGACGCCGTGGGGGACGCCGCCTCCGCCCGGGACCTGCCGGCCGTGGTCCGGCTGAAGGACGTCCACCTGCGCGGGCTGGTCCGGCTGCTGCGCGACGACCCGCAGGTGCAGTCCTTCGCCGAGCGGGAGCTGGACGGGCTGCTGTGCGGCACCGCGCAGGACCTGCTGGACGTGCTGCGCACCTACCTCGCCACCGGCCGCAACAAGTCCCGCACCGCCCGCCTGCACCACGTATCGCGGCCCGCGCTCTACCGCCGCCTGGAAGCCATACAGAGCCGCCTCGGAGTCGATCTCGACGACTTCGAACAGGCCGCCTCGGTGCACATCGCGCTCCTCGCGCACGACGCGCAGCAGCAGTGAGCGGGGCAGGACGCGAGGACGCGGGACGGGGCGCGCCGGGGACGCAGACACGCGAGCGGCATGACGAGCGGCGGACGGCAAGGGCGGTGAGGCATGGGAAGGCGCCAGGGTGACACGGTGGCACGCAGCACCCCCGGGGACGTGACACCGTGCACCTCAAAACCGGGCCCGCCCCCTCCCTACGCTCACCGCACACCGACCCAGCAGCGGAGGTTCCGATGAGCCGAGTGATCCGTGCCGCCCTCTTCCAGACCGCCTGGACCGGCGACAAGGAGTCCATGATCACGGCGCACGAGCAGGCGGTGCGCGACGCGGCGGCCCAGGGCGCCCAGGTCCTCTGCTTCCAGGAGCTGTTCTACGGACCGTACTTCTGCCAGGTCCAGGACCCCGCCTTCTACGCGTACGCCGAACAGATCCCCGAGGGCCCCACCGTCCGCCGCTTCCAGGCGCTCGCCCGGGAACTGGGCATCGTCCTCGTCCTGCCGATGTACGAGGAGGAGCAGCCGGGGGTCCTCTACAACACCGCCGCCGTGATCGACGCGGACGGCTCCTACCTGGGCAAGTACCGCAAGACCCACATCCCGCAGGTGCACGGCTTCTGGGAGAAGTTCTACTTCCGGCCCGGCAACAGCGGCTGGCCCGTCTTCGAGACCGCCGTCGGCAAGGTCGGCGTCTACATCTGCTACGACCGGCACTTCCCCGAGGGCTGGCGGGCGCTCGGCCTCGCCGGCGCGGAGATCGTCTTCAACCCGTCGGCCACCTCACGCGGCCTGTCCGGCTACCTGTGGCAGCTCGAACAGCCGGCGGCGGCCGTCGCCAACGAGTACTTCGTCGGCGCCATCAACCGCGTCGGCGTCGAGGAGTACGGGGACGACGACTTCTACGGGACGTCGTACTTCGTGGACCCCGAGGCGCGGTTCGTCGGCGAGGTGGCGAGCGACAAGGAACCCGAACTCGTCGTCCGCGACCTGGACCTGGCCAAGCTCCGCGAGGTGCGCGACCGCTGGCAGTTCTACCGCGACCGGGCGCCGGGCGCGTACACGCCGCTGACCGCCCCCTGACCCGGAACGTCCACCTGCAAGGAGTGGGAGCATGAGCAGCCGTACCGTCATCCGCGGCGGCCTCGTCATCACCGCCGCCGACGAGATGCACGCCGACGTCCTGATCGAGGACGGCCGCATCGCCGCCCTCGCCGCGTCCGGCACCCCCGCCGCCGAGGCGTTCACCGCCGAGCGGACCGTCGACGCCACCGGCAAGTACGTCATCCCGGGCGGCGTCGACGGACACACCCACATGGAGATGCCCTTCGGCGGCACCTACGCCTCGGACACCTTCGAGACCGGCACCCGGGCCGCGGCCTGGGGCGGCACGACCACCATCGTCGACTTCGCGATCCAGTCCAAGGGCGGCACCCTGCGCGAGGGCCTGGACGCCTGGCACGCCAAGGCCGAGGGCAACTGCGCCGTCGACTACGGCTTCCACATGATCGTCTCCGACGTGAACGAGGACACGCTCAAGGAGATGGACCTGCTGGTGGAGGAAGGCGTGACCTCCTTCAAGCAGTTCATGGCCTACCCCGGTGTGTTCTACAGCGACGACGGGCAGATCCTGCGCGCCATGCAGCGCGCCGCCGGCAACGGCGGGCTGATCATGATGCACGCCGAGAACGGCATCGCCATCGACGTCCTGGTCGCCCAGGCCCTCGCCCGCGGCGAGAGCGACCCGCGCCACCACGGCGAGGTCCGCAAGGCGCTCCTGGAGGCCGAGGCCACCCACCGCGCGATCCGGCTCGCCCAGGTGGCGGGCGCCCCGCTGTACGTCGTGCACGTCTCGGCGCGCGAGGCGGTCGCCGAGCTGACCCGGGCGCGCGACGAGGGGCTGCCCGTCTTCGGCGAGACCTGCCCGCAGTACCTGTTCCTGTCCACCGACAATCTCGCCGAACCGGACTTCGAGGGCGCGAAGTACGTGTGCAGCACGCCCCTGCGCGCCAAGGACCACCAGGCGGCCCTGTGGCGGGGCCTGCGCACCGACGACCTCCAGGTGGTCTCCACCGACCACTGCCCCTTCTGCTTCACCGGCCAGAAGGAGCTGGGCCGCGGCGACTTCTCCAAGATCCCCAACGGGCTGCCGGGCGTGGAGAACCGCATGGACCTGCTCCACCAGGCCGTCGTCGACGGGCACATCTCGCGCCGCCGCTGGATCGAGATCGCCTGCGCCGCCCCGGCCCGCATGTTCGGCCTGTACCCGAAGAAGGGCACCATCGCCCCGGGCGCCGACGCCGATGTCGTCGTCTACGACCCGCACGCCGAGCAGGTCCTGTCCGCGGCGACACACCACATGAACGTCGACTACTCGGCGTACGAGGGCAAGCGGGTCACCGGCCGCGTCGAGACCGTGCTCTCGCGCGGCGAGCCCGTCATCACCGAGCGGGAGTACACCGGACGCGCCGGCCACGGCGTCTACACCCCGCGCTCCACCTGCCAGTACCTCGACTAGGAGCGGCGCCCATGGACTTCGGACTCGTCCTGCAGACCGACCCGCCGGCCTCGCGCGTCATCAGCCTGATGCAGCGCGCCGAACACAACGGCTTCCGCTACGGCTGGACCTTCGACTCCGCCGTGCTGTGGCAGGAACCCTTCGTCATCCACAGCCAGATCCTCGCCCGGACCCAGCACCTGACGGTCGGCCCGATGGTCACCAACCCGGGCACCCGCACCTGGGAGGTCACCGCCTCCACCTTCGCCACCCTCAACGACATGTTCGGCAACCGCACGGTGTGCGGCATCGGCCGCGGCGACTCCGCGATGCGCGTGGCCGGCCGCAAGCCCGACACGCTGGCCCGCATCAGCGAGGCCATGAAGGTCATCCGGGCGCTGGGCAGGGGGGAGGAGGCCGACCTCGGCGGCGGCACGGTCGTCCGCTTCCCCTGGGTCGGCCCGGGCGCCGAAGTGCCCGTCTGGATGGCCGCGTACGGGCCCAAGGCCCTGAAGATGGCGGGCGAGGAGGCCGACGGCTTCATCCTCCAGCTCGCCGACCTGTACCTCACCGAGTACATGGTCAAGGCGGTGAAGGACGCCGCCGTCGCCGCCGGACGCGACCCGGCCGAGGTGAAGGTGTGCGTGGCCGCGCCCGCCTACGTCACCGCCGACGACTCGCCCGAGGCGCTCGCCCACGCCCGTGAGCAGTGCCGGTGGTTCGGCGGCATGGTCGGCAACCACGTCGCCGACCTGGTCGCCCGCTACGGCGAGCACTCCGCCGCCGTACCCGACGCCCTCACCGACTACATCAAGTCCCGCCAGGGCTACGACTACGCGCACCACGGGCGCAGCGGCAACCCGGACACCGCGTTCGTGCCCGACGAGATCGTCGACCGGTTCTGCGTGATCGGACCGGTCGCACAGCACATCGAGAAGCTGAACGCGCTGCGCGAACTGGGCGTGGACCAGTTCGCCGTGTACGCCATGCACGACGCGCGGGAAGCCGTGATCGACGCGTACGGCCGAGAGGTCATCCCCGTCGTCAACCCCGGACAGCCGAGCACCCCTTCTCGATCGGGGCGTCCATGACCGACACCGCACCCGCGGGCATACCGCCGACCGCCCAGGTCACCCTCCCCGACGGGCGCGTGGAGATCGCCCCCGGCACTCCACCGCCCAGCGGCCCCTACGCCAACGCCGACCTGCTCCCGGTCCCCGTGGCACGGCGCACCTGGACCACGTACAACTTCTCCGCACTGTGGGTCGGCATGGCCCACAACACCGCCTCCTGGACCCTCGCCTCCGGACTGATCGCCGTCGGCATGGACTGGAAGCAGGCGGTGTTCACCATCGCCGTGGCCAACCTGATCGTGCTCGTCCCGATGCTGCTCACCGGCCACGCGGGACCCAAGTACGGCATCCCCTTCCCGGTCTTCGCCCGTGCCTCCTTCGGGGTGCGCGGCGCCAACCTGCCTGCTGTCGTACGGGCGTTGGTGGCGTGCGGCTGGTTCGGCATCCAGACCTGGATCGGCGGCGAGGCGATCTACTTCCTGGCCGGGAAACTGATCGGGGACGGCTGGACGCACGCCACCGGGGCCGGCGGGTACGCCTGGACGATGTGGCTGTCGTTCGCCCTCTTCTGGGCGATCCAGGTCGCCGTCATCCACCGGGGCATGGACACCATCCGCCGCTTCGAGAACTGGGCGGCGCCCTTCGTCCTCGTCGGCGCGCTGGTGATGCTGTGGTGGATGAGTGCCAAGGCCGGCGGCTTCGGCCCGCTGTTCGACCAGCCCTCCCGGCTCGGCTGGGGAGCGGACTTCTGGAAACTGTTCGCGCCGTCGCTGATGGGCATGATCGGTTTCTGGTCGACGCTGTCCCTGAACATCCCCGACTTCACGCGCTACGGCAGGAGCCAGCGGGCGCAGACCTGGGGCCAGGCGCTCGGCCTGCCCACGACCATGACGCTGTTCGCGTTCCTGTCGGTCCTGGTGACCTCCGGGTCGCAGGCCGTCTACGGCCGGCCCGTCTGGGATCCGGTGCAGTTGGCGGCGAAGACGGACAGCACGGTGGGGCTGCTGTACGCGCTGGTGACCGTGCTGGTGGCGACCCTGTCGGTGAACATCGCCGCCAATCTGGTCTCCCCGGCCTTCGACTTCTCCAACGTCGCCCCGCGCAAGGTGAGTTTCCGCACCGGGGCGCTCGTCACGGCCGTCCTCGCCGTGGTGATCTGCCCGTGGAAGCTCTACTCCGACCCGCAGGGCTACATCTTCACCTGGCTCGGTCTGGTCGGCGGGCTGCTCGGCACGGTCGCGGGCATCCTCGTCGCCGACTACTGGATCCTGCGCCGCTCCCGGCTCGACCTCGGTGACCTGTACCGCCCGGGCGGGCGCTACTGGTACGCGGGCGGCTGGAACTGGCGGGCGGTCACCGCCTTCGTCGCGGGGGGCGTCCTGGCCGTCGGCGGCGCGGACTTCCACCCGCTGGTCGACGGCCGGCCCGTCGCGGCCCTGAAGCCGCTGGCCGACTACGGCTGGGCGGTGGGCCTGGGCACGTCGGCCGTGCTGTACCTGCTGCTGTCGCTGCCCGCCCTGCGGGACCGGTCCGCCGCCCGCTGAGGCGTGGCGGACAGGGCCGGGCGCGGCGGACGGAGAAGGCGGCCCTGCGGGACGCTGCCGGCCGGGGCAGGCGTGGACGGGAGGGCACCTGGACGGGGCGGTCAGTTCCCCTGGCCGCCCCCGCTGTTCACGAGCGCCGCCACCGCCTCCCTGGCGGCCTTGATCGCGCCCTTGTTGATCACGTCCGTGGCGGGCGCCTTCTTCGTCTCGAAGTCGCTGCCGTTGTACGTCACCACCACCAGCGCGTTGGCGGCCCGGACCAGCACCACGCCCTCTCGGGTCTGCTGCTTGTCCTCGGTGGTGAGGTTCACCACCGAGTACGCGGCGTCACCGAGGCCCGGGACCGCTCCGCCACCGCTCTTCTCACCTGTGCGCTGCTGGTAGGCGGCGGTGGCCGCCTCGTCCGACCGCATCACCTCGAACGACACGTCGAGCCAGCGGTAGTCGTAGCCCTTGAGCGCGTTCCACGAACAGGTGCGGCGCACGCTCTCGTCCGTCGACGCGATCTCCTTGCCCGCCGTCTTCGCACCAGGCACCAGCGCGGTGACGGTCTTCGTGGAGACGGCGGTGCAGGGCGCCGGGGCCGACGTGTACGTCTTCGGCCGGTCGGCCGCGGCCGTCGCCGAGGACGCCCCGGGGACCTGGGAGGAACCGTTCGACGAGGCCGACCGGGTGCCGGTGCCGCCGGCCCCCTGCCCGGCCGCGCCGTGCCCGTCGGCGGGCGGGGCGGCGAACGGGCCGGACGTCAACGCCCAGCCCGCACAGGCGAGTACGACGACCGGGCTCAGCCGCGCGGTGAGTGCGAGCGGCAGGGGAAGATCACGCACGGCACACTTCTCGTGTGGGGGAACGGACGATGCGGGGACCGTCCGCAGTGTGGACGGGACGACAGTGTCACACGCCCGCCTGTGCGGCGGAAGTGCCAACTCGCTCCGTGCTCGCGCGCTCACGCGGCCGACGCAGCCCGGGCGCGCGGAGGACGCCCGGGCGGGGGTGTCAGGGGACGCGCGCCGTCCACTGGGGCGTGCCGAACTTGGTGCGCGCCAGTTCCTGGGCGCGGGCGAGTTCCCCGGCGGTGACCTTCCCGTCCGTCAGTCCGTACCGCCCGTCGAAGGACTCGATCATCCGCTCGATGACGGTCTCGCGGGCCAGGCCGGTCTGCCGGCGCAGCGGGTCCACCCGCTTCTTGGCGCTCTTCGTGCCCTTGTCGGACAGCTTCTCCCGCCCGATCCGCAGCACGTCGAGCATCTTGTCGGCGTCGATGTCGTAGGACATGGTCACGTGGTGCAGGACGGCGCCGGGCCCGCCGCCGGGACCGACGATCCGCTTCTGCGCGGCGCCCGCGATCTTGCCCTGGTCGGTGGCGATGTCGTTCAGCGGCTGGTACCAGGCCCGGATGCCCATGTCACCGAGGGCGCCCAGCACCCAGTCGTCCAGATACGCGTAGCTGTCCTGGAAGGACAGCCCCTGCACGAGCGACTCGGGCACCGAAAGCGAGTACGTGATCGTGTTGCCCGGCTCGACGAACATCGCGCCGCCGCCGGAGATGCGGCGCACCACCTCGACCCCGTGCCGGGCGGCGCCGTCGGCGTCCACCTCGTTGCGCAGCGACTGGAAGCTGCCGATGATCACCGCGGGGGAGGCCCACTCCCACACCCGCAGGGTCGGCGGGCGGCGGCCCGCGGCGACCTCGGCGGTCAGCACCTCGTCCAGCGCCATGTGCAGGGCGGGGGACTGCGGGCCCTCGTGGATCAGCTGCCAGTCGTAGTCGGTCCAGTCGGTGGCACGGGCCAGCGCGCGGCGCACCGCGATCCCGACGCCCTCCGAGGTCAGCCCGTACATGACGGTGCCCTCGGGCAGGGCCGCGTCGATCCGCGCGGCGAGCCCCGCCGCGTCGGTGTCGGCCGGGGCGCCCTCCAGCGCGCCGTTGACCGCGTCGAGTGCCTCGTCGGGCTCCAGGAAGAAGTCGCCCGCCACGCGCACCCGCCGCAACACGCCGTCCTCGGACTCCACGTCCACGACGACGAGCTTGCCGCCGGGCACCTTGTACTCACCGTGCACTTTCCCGGGCCTCCCTTGCTGCCGCAGGGGACAACGCCCGGGCCGGCCGCCGTGTTCCCGGCCCGCCGCGCCGCGGGCCGGTGACGCACCCCGGTGATCCCGCCGGTCAGGCCCACCGGTGACGCGTCCCCGGGCGCATCCGGGGACGCGTACCCGTGATGCGCCTGTGACCCGGAAGTATGGCTTCCATCACAGTCCCGCCGAACCGCGCCTGATGGGCTGGCCGGATGCGCAGAGCCACCCCCCTCGCCCTGGTCCTCACCGTCTGCCTCGGGCTCTCGGCGGCCGGTGACCGGTCCGGCACCCGGGCCCCGGCCGCCGGGTCCGCGGCGGCCGGCACCGTCGGCTTCCAGCCGCTGGACGCCTACGACATGACCCCCGCCGAGACGCGCACCGTGAACACCGCCCGCTGGACCCTCGCCGCACGGTGCATGCGCGGCCTCGGGTTCGACAGCCTGCGCGACCTGGACCCCGCCCGGCCGCCGGCGTGGCCGCGGCGCCCGGCCGGCCGGACGAGGACCTTCGCGCTGGTGATCGTCTCCGACGACGCCCACCGCTACGGGATCCAGGACCCCGAGGAGGCCGCGGTCCACGGCTACCGGGGCCCGGCCGCCGCGTACGAGCACGCCGCACGGGACAGGAAGTGGACGCTCCCCGAGTACCTGGCGCTCACCGGCGCCGGCTTCGGCGACGACCCGACGAGCGTCCACGGCCACCGGATCCCGGCCCAGGGCTGCCTGGGCCAGGCCGACCTGCGCATCTACGGCACCGACCGCCGCGCCGCACCGGACCCGTTCCTGACCCTGCTCTCCGAGAGCCGGCGCCGGGCGCAGGAGGACCCGGCCTGGAAGCACGCCGACCGGATGTGGTCGGCCTGCATGAGCCGGGCGGGCCACCACTACGCCACGCCGCAGGACGCGCAGAAGGGCGACGACCGCCAGGAGGAGGAGCTGAGGCGGCGGCTGCTCGGCGACGGCCGCGCCCCGGACGAGCCCTCGGACCCGGAGAAGCGGACGGCGGTCGCCGATGCCCGCTGCAAGCTGCGCACGGGCTACGTCCCCGCCGTGCACGCCGCCGACGTCCGCGCGCAGCGGCGCGTCATCGCCGGGCACCGCGCAGAACTGGACCGGATCCGCGAGCGCAACCGCGCCGCCGTGCGCAACGCCCGCGCCATCGTGCGGAACGGGTCGTGAGGAGGGGGCTGGCCACGAGCGGGTCGTGGGGCGGGGTCTGGCCGGGAACGGGCTGTGAGGCGGGGGCTCGTGCGGGGGCGGCCCGTGAGCCGGACCAGGTCAGGTCGGCCGGGTCAGGTCGGCCGGTCAGGTCGCCAGGCCGTGCCGATAGGCGTAGACGACGGCCTGGACGCGGTCGCGGAGCTGGAGTTTGGCGAGGATGCGGGAGACGAAGGTCTTGACCGTCTCCTGGCTGATGACGAGTGCCGCGGCGATCTCGCTGTTGGACAGGCCGTCCGCGATGAGGCGCAGCACCTCCAGTTCGCGGGGGGTGAGCGGGATGTCGCGGGAGGTGCTCTCGGCGGGCCGGATGCGCGCGGCGTAGCGTCCCACGAGCCGGCGGGTCACCTCGGGGTCCAGGAGGGCCGCGCCGGTGGCCACGGTCCGGATGCCGTGCAGCAGCCGGTCCGGCGGGGCGTCCTTGAGGAGGAAGCCGCTGGCGCCGGCGCGCAGTGCCTCGTAGACGTACTCGTCCAGGTTGAACGTGGTCACCACGAGGACCTTCACGGGGTGGGCCACCCCGGCGCCGGCCAGCAGACGGGTGGCTTCCAGGCCGTCGAGGACCGGCATGCGGATGTCCATCACGACGACGTCCGGCCGCACCGTGCGGGCGAGTTCGACGCCGGTGCGCCCGTCTGCGCACTCGCCCGCCACCTCCATGTCGGACTGCGCGCCGATGATGGTGACCAGGCCGGTGCGGACCAGCATCTGGTCGTCGCAGACCAGGACCCGGATCGGTGCGCTCACGAGGTCCTGCCGGCGGGGATGCGCGCCCGCACGGTGAAGCCGCCGTCCGCTCCGCCGCCGGCGGTGAAGTCGCCGCCCAGGACGCCGACGCGTTCGCGCAGACCGGCCAGGCCCCGTCCGCTGCCGATCGCGGCGGCGGTGCGCGAACCGGTCCCGTCCGTGCTGACCTCCACGGTGATCTCCCTTTCGCCGTGCCGCACCTGGACGGAAGTCCGGCTGCCGTGAGCGTACTTGAGGGCGTTGGTCAGCGCCTCCTGCACCACCCGGTAGGCGACGAGGTCGGCGCTCCCGGTCGACGCCGGGGGTGTGCCCTCCTCGGTGAAGTCCACGGGCTGCCCGGCCCGGCGGGTCTGCTCGACGAGCGTGAGGACCCTGCCGACGGCCGGTGTCCTGGGCTCCTTGGCCCCCGCCGCGCCGGCGCCCGTACCGTGCTCGGTGCCCTGCCCGGCGCCGTGGCCCGGGTTGAGCAGGTCGAGCAGGTGGCGCAGGTCGGTGAGGGCGCGGCGGCCGGTGTCGCTGACGGCCGTCAGGGACTGCTCGAGCCGCTCGGGCGCGGCCGTCAGGTAGCGGGCGGCCTCGGCCTGCACCACCATGGCGGTGACATGGTGGGTGACCACGTCGTGCAACTCCCGTGCGATCCGGGCGCGTTCGGCGGTGCGGGTCTGCTCCGCGACGCGCTCGCGGCGCTCGGCCTCGGCGGCCCGGGTGGACCGCAGCCACGCCCCGGCGCCCCAGGCCAGCGCCAGCACCAGGTAGAACGTCACGAACTCGTCGGGCGTCTCGCGGCCCGAACCGAGCCGGGAGAGCGCGACCGCCAGCGGCACGTACGCCACGGAGAGGAGGACAGCGGTGGTGCGCCTGCGGTGTTCCAGATGGGATCCCGCGCTGATCAGCACGAGGGGCAGGGTGGTGCCGGCGCTCGAGTGGTAGCCGCGCAGCTGGTCGAGAGCGAAGCCGCCCGCCACCAGGGCGAGACAGACGGCCGGCCACCGCCGGCGCACCGCGAGCGGCAGGCATTCGAGCGTGAGGACGACGGCGGCGAGCGCGTCGAAGGGGCGGGTCGGCAGGTCCCCGACCTCCGTGCCGTGGCCGCGCAGTCCCGGCAGGAACGACGCGAGCAGGAACAGGATCCCGAGCGGGAGGTCGCGGACCGTGACGTCGAGCCGGTGCCATGCCTGGCGGGCCCCCTGAAGGCTCATCACCGGGCGAGTGTAGCCAGGGCGTCGACGCGCTCGGTCCGCCGGCGGGGGACGATGGTGCCGCGCCGGTGGGCCAGCCACAGGAAGACGATCGTCAGCAGCGCACCGAACACCACCGAGTACACACTGGCCTCCGGACCGAACTCGCCGCCCGTGATCAGCTTGCTGCCCGACGTCGAGGCGTCCAGCAGTCCGTGGGTGGCGCCGTTGCCGGAGACCTCCGTGCCGAAGATGCCGGACTCCGCGAAGTTCCAGCCGAAGTGCAGGCCGATCGGCAGCCACAGCGAGCGGGTGGCGATGTAGGCGGCGGCGAGCGTGCCCCCGGCCTCGATGGCGATGGCGACGGCACCCAGGACGGTGGCGTCCTCGTTGAGCAGGTGGCTCGCGCCGAACACCACGCCGGACAGCACGAGCGCGACGTACGTGCCCGTTCCCCGCTCGACGAGCCGGAAGAGCAGGCCGCGGAACATCAGTTCCTCCGTGACGGCGGCACCGGCCATGAAGCCGACCAGCGCCACCGCGCCGGTCAGCGAGCCGGAGCCGTGGACCTTGTAGTCCCCGAGGAAGTAGAGGTTCGCGATGACGCACGCGAACCACACGACGCCGATGACCAGGCCCCGCAGCAGCGCCCCCTGCGCCCCCTGCCGGGCCAGCTCCGTGACCGGGCGCCCCTCGGTGCGCCCGACGACCCACCGGTAGACCAGCACCGAAATCACGGCCGCCAGACCGCCCAGGAGCAGGGAGAGCCACGCGTTGTCCTGTACCGCGTTGACGAGCTGACCGCCGACCGCACTGACCGCCACCACGGCCAGGATCTGCCACACCAGTTTCATGACGACTCTTTCTCGCGGGTCCCGTTTCCGGTACCTCGTCCGGTCCGCGGCAAGGGCTCCGCGGCTGCACCGAACGCTAGGGAAACGGTGATCGGGAAGCGTCACCTCACAGTGGACACCTGCGCGTAGCTCTCACGGGGGACAGGGCGGAACCAGGGCGCCGGGTACCCGGGCCCCGCGAGACCGGTGCCCTCCACGGGTGTCCCGGGCCGCGCGTGCGGGGAGCATCGCGGGCAGACGGGGAACCCGACGGCGGCTCCGCCCGGTCCCGACGCCCACGACACCGAGGTCAGGTCAGACATGCGCTTCACGACGCGCCCCACCCTCCAGGGCACCTTCGGAATGGTGTCCTCCACCCACTGGCTGGCCTCCCAGTCGGCGATGGCCGCGCTGGAGGGCGGCGGCAACGCCTACGACGCGGCCGTCGCCGGCGCGTTCGTGCTGCACGTCGTGGAGCCGCACCTGAACGGGCCGGCCGGCGAGGTCCCCATCCTGCTCGCACCGGCCGGCGGTGAGGTACGGGTGCTGTGCGGGCAGGGGGTGGCGCCGGCCGGGGCCACGGCCGCGCACTACCGGGGGCTCGGCCTCGACCTCGTGCCGGGCACCGGACCGCTCGCCGCCGCCGTCCCGGGCGCCTTCGACGCGTGGATGCTGCTGCTGCGCGATCACGGCACCAAGAGCCTCGACGACGTCCTGCGGTACGCCATCGGGTACGCCGAGCACGGCCACGCGCCCGTGGAACGCGTCGGGGCGACCGTGGAGACCGTACGGGAACTGTTCGAGACCGAGTGGACCTCGTCGGCCGAGGTGTACCTGCCCGGCGGCCGGCCGCCCCGGCCCGGCGAACTGCTGCGCAACCCCGGCCTGGCCGCCACCTGGAAGCGGCTGCTCGCCGAGACGGCGGGGGCCGGCGGCCGGGAGGCACGGATCGACGCCGCGCGCGAGGTGTGGCGGTCCGGCTTCATCGCCGAGGCACTGGTGCGCCAGGCCCGGCGGCCCACGCTGGACACCAGCGGCGAGCACCACGCCGGGACCCTCACCGCCGCCGACCTCGCCGGCTGGTCCGCGTCCTACGAAGCCCCGGTGACCTACGACTGGAACGGCTGGACCCTGTGCAAGGCGGGCCCCTGGAGCCAGGGACCGGCCTTCCTCCAGCAACTCGCCCTGCTCCCGCCCGAACTGCCCCCCTACGGGTCCGCGGACTACGTCCACCTGCTCGTCGAGGGCTGCAAGCTCGCCATGGCCGACCGCGAGGCCTGGTACGGGGACGCGGCCGGCGTACCGCTCGCCGACCTGCTCTCCGCGCGGTACAACGCCGGGCGGCGCGCGCTGATCGGCGACGAGGCCTCCTACGACCTCCGCCCGGGCAGCCCCGGCGGGCGTACCCCGCGGCTGAGCGCGCACGCCCACCGGATCGCCGCGGACGAGGGCGACCACGACGCCCTGGGCGTCGGCGAGCCGACGGTCGCCAAGCCGCCCGTGTCACCCGTGCCCGGCGAGCCCGTGGTCCGTGCCGACGGCGCCACCCGCGGCGACACCTGCCACCTCGACGTCGTCGACCGCTGGGGCAACATGGTCGCCGCCACACCCAGCGGCGGCTGGCTCCAGTCCAACCCCGTCGTGCCCGGACTCGGCTTCCCGCTCGGCACCCGGCTGCAGATGACCTGGCTGGAGGAGGGCCTGCCGAACACGCTGACCCCCGGCCGCCGCCCGCGCACCACCCTCAGCCCGTCGCTCGCACTGCGGGACGGCGAGCCCGTCCTGGCCTTCGGCACGCCCGGCGGCGACCAGCAGGACCAGTGGCAGGTGCACTTCTTCCTGGCGGTCGCCCTGCGCTCCGCCGTCCGCGGCGGCCCGGACCTCCAAGGCGCCGTCGACGCCCCGAACTGGCACACCGACGCCTTCCCGGGATCCTTCTACCCGCGCGGCATGCGCCCCGGCTCCGTCACCGTGGAGTCCCGCACCGACCCGGAGGTCGTCGCCGGGCTGCGCCGCCGCGGCCATGACGTCACGGTCGGCGACGCCTGGTCCGAGGGCCGCCTGTGCGCGGTCGCCCGGGACCCGAGCACCGGCGTCCTGTCGGCGGCGGCGAACCCGCGCGGGATGCAGGGGTACGCGGTGGGCCGCTGAGCGGCACGGGAGCGGACCCCGCCACCGGACCCCGCCACCGGGCCCGGCCGCAGGGCCCGGGGCCGGGCCCCGCCAGGCGGGCCCCGGCCCCGGGTGTTCACGCCGATTCCACCCGGTGTGCACCCTGCGGGCGGGCGTTGTCACAGGCGCGTGCTCTCATGGGGACATGATCGAAGAGACGGAAACCATCGAAGAGTTTCTCGCGGACCGCTCGGCCGACGTGGAGGAGGCGCTCCGCAAGGCCGCCGCGGCCGAGATCATGCCCCGCTTCCGCCGGCTCGCGGAGCACGAGATCGACCAGAAGTCCGGGCCGCACGACCTGGTCACCGACGCCGACCGGCTCGCCGAGCGGTACCTGACCGACACGCTCGCCGCCCTGCTGCCCGGCTCCCTCGTCGTCGGCGAGGAGGCGGTGCACGCCGACCCGGCGGTGTACGGGGCGATAGGCGGTGACGTCCCGGTCTGGATCGTCGACCCGGTGGACGGCACCCGCCAGTTCGTCCACGGCGACCCCGGCTTCTGCACACTGATCGCCCTCACCCTGCGCGGGGCGGTGCTGGCCTCCTGGACCTACGCGCCGGCCCTCGACCGACTCGCCACAGCCGTACGCGGCCGCGGTGCCCGCCTCGACGGCGAACCGCTGCGCGCCGGCACGCCCGAGCCGGGCCGCGCGCTGCACGTGGCCACCTCCCACCCCGACTACACGACCGACGCGCAAAAGCGCGCCCTGCGCGGTCTGTGGACGGACGGGTTCGCGCCCCGCCCCTGCGGCTCGGCGGGCCTGGAGTATCTCGCCGTCGCCCGCGGCGAGTCGGACGCGACCGCTTTCACCTGGGAAGCGGCCTGGGACCACGCGGCGGGCCTGCTCCTCGTCGAGGAGGCGGGCGGCACCCACCTGACCCTCACCGGCGAGCCGTTCCGCATCACCGGCGGCAACGCCCTGCCGTTCACGGCCGCGAGGGACACGGCCACCGCCCGGCGGGTGACCGGCGTCCTCACGCCACCGGAGTGATCCGTACACCGGCCGCCCGGACCGTTTCCCTCCGTGGACGCCGGGCCCCTGGCCGGCGACCACGGCGTCCGTCGGTCAGCGGCGTCCCCGTCACCGCCCCACCCCCGGCAGTGGCCCGCGCCCTTTGCCGGGGGCGCCCTGCGGTCCGCGGTGCGGGCCCGGCGGCATATCCTGGCCCGGACGACAGGTCCGCGTGGCCATCGGCTGACGAAGGGGTCCGAAGGTGCCGTCGATGCTCGATGTCGTGGTGGTGGGAGCGGGACCGAACGGCCTGACCGCCGCCGTGGAGCTGGCCCGCCGCGGCTTCTCCACAGCCGTGTTCGAGGCCCGTGACACCGTCGGCGGCGGTGCCCGCACCGAGGAGCTGACCCTCCCCGGCTTCCGGCACGACCCGTGCTCCGCCGCCCACCCCCTCGCCGTCAACTCGCCCGCCTTCCGTGCCCTGCCCCTGGACCGCTACGGCCTGCGCTGGCTCCACCCCGAGCTGCCCATGGCCCACCCCTTCCCCGACGGCACAGCCGCCGTCCTGGCCCGCTCCGTCGCCGAGACGGCCGCGTCGTTCGGACCGCGTGACGCCGGCGCGTACCGCAGGCTGGTCGAGCCGTTCCTGCCCCACTGGGACACCCTGGCCCGCGACTTCATGTCCCTGCCGCTGACCGCGCTGCCCCGCGACCCGGTCACCCTCGCCCGCTTCGGACTGGCCGGGCTGCCGCCCTCGACCTGGCTGACCCGCCGCTTCCGCGACGAGCGGGCCAAGACGCTCTTCGCCGGCCTCGTCGCCCACGTGATGGCGCCGCTCGGCGGCTTCGCCACCGGCGCCATCGGCCTGGTCTTCGCACTGGCGGCGCACGCCCGCGGCTGGCCGCTCGCCCGCGGCGGCTCGCAGGCGATCTCCGACGCCCTCGCCGGCTACCTCCAGGACCTCGGCGGCGCCGTGCACACCGACTACGAGGTCAAGCGCCTCGACGACCTGCCGCCCGCCCGGGCCTACGTCTTCGACACCTCGCCCACCGCCCTGGCCCGCATCGCGGGCCTCGGCCGCTACTACGACTCGTTCCGGTACGGCCCCGGCGTCTTCAAGATCGACTACGCGCTGGACGGCCCCGTCCCGTGGACCGCCGAGGAACCCCGCGTCGCCGGCACCGTGCAGATCGGCGCGGACAGCGCCGAGATCGGCACCGCGCTGCGCGCCGCCTCCCGCGAGGGCCGCGCACCCCGCAGACCCTTCCTCATCACCGTCCAGCCCACCGTCGTCGACCCCACCCGGGCCCCCGCGGGCAAGCACGTCTTCTGGGCGTACGGCCATGTGCCGGCCCGCTGGGACGGCGACCTCACCGACGCCGTCGAACGCCAACTGGAGCGCTACGCACCGGGGTTCCGTGACCGCGTCCTCGCCCGTGCCACCGCCGGACCGCCCCAACTCGCCGCACGCAACGCCAACTACGTCGGCGGCGACATCGCCTCCGGCGCGGTCTCCGGACTCCAGATCCTGCTCCGGCCCAGGCTCACCCTGTTCCCGTACCACACCCCGCACCCGGCCGTCTTCATCTGCTCCTCGGCCACCCCGCCGGGTCCCGGGGTGCACGGCATGTCCGGACACAACGCCGCCAAGGCGGTCTGGAGGAGGCTGAGACAGACATGACCCACTCTCCCGGCGCCGCCCCCGGGCCCGCCATCACCCTGGTCCGCGGCGACATCACCCGGCAGCGCGCCGACGCCCTCGTCAACGCCGCCAACTCCTCCCTGCTCGGCGGAGGGGGCGTCGACGGCGCCATCCACCGGCGCGGCGGGCCCGCCATCCTGGAGGAGTGCCGTGCGCTGCGCGCCTCCAGGTACGGCAAGGGCCTGCCCACCGGCCGGGCCGTGGCCACCACCGCGGGTGCGCTGGACGCCCGCTGGGTGATCCACACCGTCGGTCCGGTGTACCAGGGACCGGGCAGCGACCCGTCGCCCCTGGCGTCCTGCTACCGCGAGTCCCTGCGGGTCGCCGACGAACTGGGCGCCCGTACGGTCGCCTTCCCGGCGATCTCCACCGGCGTCTACCGCTGGCCGCTCGACGACGCGGCCCGGATCGCCGTCCGGGCGGTACGGGAGGCCAGGACCTCGGTCGAGGAGGTCAGGTTCGTCCTCTTCGACGAGCAGGCCTATCAGGCGTTCGCCGCGCGACTCGGCTGACTCCCCGGCCGCCCGCGCCGCCACCGGCGGCCCGGCGGGCGGAACCGCTCCGGGCGGACCCGTCCCGCGTGTCCGCCGCCGCGGACGGCCGGCGAGGCACCATGATCTCCCCGACGAGCGGTCCACCGGCCCGGCACCGCGGGGCCGCCGCCCACGAGCCGGCCGGCGACGAGCGGCCCGCCGCCCCCGGCCGGTGGCCCGCCGGCCCACCAGCCGATCCTCAGAGGAGCTGCCCCGTGTCCAAGCCCCCGCTGCCCGCCGAGGCCGTCGCCCTGCTGCGCCGGCCCAACCCCTGCGTCATGGCCACCCTGCGCGCCGACGGCGCTCCGGTGTCCACCCCCACCTGGTACCTCTGGGACGACGACGGACGCGTGCTGATCAGCCTGGACGAGGGCCGCGTACGCCTCAAGCACCTGCGCCGCGACCCCCGCGTCACCCTCACCGTTCTCGCCGGGGACGACTGGTACACGCACGTCACTCTGATCGGCCGGGTCACCGGACTGCGCGAGGACGAGGGCCTCGCCGACATCGACCGCATCGCCCGGCACTACACCGGCGGGCCCTACCCGGACCGGGTCCGGGCCCGGTTCAGTGCCCGGATCGAGGTCGACCGCTGGCACGGCTGGGGCGCGCTCAAGGACAGCGACCAGGCGTCCACCTGACCGTGCGGCCTCCCGGACCGGCCCGCTTCCACGACCGGCCCGCCCCACGACGGGCCGGCCTTCGCGACGGGATTTGCGACGGGCCGGCTCCAGCCCGTCCCTACTTCGGCGCCGACAGCCACGCGCCCAGCCAGTGGAAGGCCAGCGGGTACGACGCCGCGAACGTGTGGTAGTTGTGCCCGCCGGTGGGCAGCAACTGGGTGCGCACCTGCACCGAGGACGCCGCCGACGCCGCCAGGAACTTCTCGATGGAGGCGGGCGGGCTGACCCGGTCCTGGCGCGAGGTGGCGAGGAACAGGCTGACCCGGGCCGTGGAACCGACGACGAGATCGGCCGGCGTGTTGGCCCGGCGCAGCTTGGGGTCGGGCAGGACCGCGTTGTCGCCGGTCAGCGGGTCGGGGTCGATGGCGGCACCCGCACCGAAGATCTTGGGGTACTGCAGCGGCAGTTTCGCGGCGCAGTACCCGCCGGTCGAGTAGCCCATCACGCCCCAGCCCCGACTCCCGCGCAGGGTACGGAACTTGTGCCGGACCAGGTCGGGGACGTCGTACGCGAGCCAGGTCGCCACCTTGCGGTCGGGAAGGTCGCTGCAGTCCGTGTCCACGCTGCCCGGGTCGATCACCGGCATCACCAGGATGAAGGGGTGCACCTTCCGCTGGTTCATCAGTTTCTCGAAGTCCCCGGGCATCCCGCCGTGCTCCAGCCAGGACTGAGGCGAACCGGGGACGCCGTGCATGAGGATCAGCACCGGGAACCGCTTCTTGCGGTAGGCGGGCTCCTTGTACTGCGGCGGCGTCCACACCAGGACCTGGCCCGACAGGGTCGAGCGGCTGCCGCGGAAGTACGTGTCGAGCACGCCGTCGCGCGTCCCGTGGTTGAACTTGGCGCGGCTCACCGGCGGGCCGGGCATCGCGTCCGCGTTCGCGCTGCTGGTCGTGCCCAGCAGGTCCTGCCAGGAGGCGTACAGCCCGTAGCTGTTGTTTATCCAGGTCGCCACCACGGTGATGGCGGTGAGCTGGCACAGGGCGATCATCGCGCCGTGCACCAGCCAGCGCACCGGTCGCGGCCCGCGCACCTTGGACCACACCGCGACCGTTCCGATCATCGCGAGGACCGTCGCGACGACGAGAACGAAGAAGAACGTCGCACCAGTCAGCGCCACGCGGCCACCTTCCCGTAGCGGCACGCCGCACCGGCGGCTGCCGTCCGAAAACCAAGAAGCTGGTGCGTCCCCGGGCAGACCCTGCGAACACCCCCAGCACCAACCAGGATGCAAAATGGGGAGCCCGGGTTGCCGATGCGCACACCGAAATACGGTGAAAAGTTCGCCAAGGCGATCCGGAGCCGCCCAGGACACGCAAGGGTCATGTCGGATTCCCGCCAGCGACCGGTCGGCGGATGCAGGATCCTGGACGCATGCAGAAGGGGATGCACACCGACCGTGCACGCTGTGTCCGCGCCGTCCAGTCCAAGGACGCACGATTCGACGGCTGGTTCTTCACCGCCGTCCTGACCACCCGCATCTACTGCCGGCCCAGTTGTCCCGCGGTGCCGCCCAAGCCGGAGAACATGACGTTCCTGCCGAGCGCGGCCTCCTGCCAGCAGGCCGGGTTCCGGGCGTGCAAACGCTGCCGCCCCGACACCAGCCCCGGCTCACCGGAGTGGAACCGGCGCGCCGACCTGGTGGCCCGCGCCATGCGGCTCATCGCCGACGGCGTCGTGGACCGCGACGGCGTCCCCGGCCTCGCCGCCCGTCTCGGCTACAGCACCCGCCAGATCGAACGCCAGCTCCTCGCCGAACTCGGCGCGGGCCCGCTCGCGCTCGCCCGCGCCCAGCGCGCCCAGACCGCCCGGCTGCTGATCGAGACCACCGCCCTGCCGATGGCGGAGATCGCCTTCGCCGCGGGCTTCGCCTCGATCCGCGCCTTCAACGACACCGTGCGCGAGGTCTTCGCCCTCACCCCCAGCGAGCTGCGCGGCCGCACGCCCAGGCAGCCCGCCCCGGGCAGGGCGCCCGCCGTCACGCCCGGCGCCCTCTTTCTCCGCCTCCCCTTCCGCGCCCCGCTCAACCCGGACAACCTCTTCGGTCACCTCGCGGCGACCGCCGTACCCGGCGTCGAGGAGTGGCGCGACGGCGCCTTCCGACGCACGCTGCGCCTGCCCTACGGCCACGGCATCACCGCCCTCACACCGCACCCGGACCACATCGCCTGCCGGCTCACCCTCAGCGACCTGCGCGACCTGCCCGTGGCCATCAGCCGCTGCCGCCGCATGCTCGACCTGGACGCCGACCCGGTCGCCGTCGACGACCAGCTGCGCGCCGACCCCGTCCTGGCACCCCTGGTCGCCAAGGCCCCCGGCCGGCGGGTGCCGCGCACCGTCGACGAGGCCGAGTTCGCCGTCCGGGCCGTCCTCGGCCAGCAGGTCTCCACGGCCGCCGCCCGCACCCACGCGGCCCGCCTCGTCACCGCCCACGGTGAGCCGGTCGACGACCCCGACGGCGGCCTCACCCACCTCTTCCCGGCCCCCGAGTCGCTGGCCGCCGTCGACCCCGAGTCGCTGGCCATGCCCCGCAGCCGGCGCACCACCTTCACCACCCTCGTCCAGCGGCTGGCCGACCGCACCCTCCAGCTGGGGGTGGAGAGCGACTGGGCCCAGACCCGCGCCGACCTGCTGGCGCTGCCCGGCTTCGGCCCCTGGACCGCCGACGTCATCGCGATGCGCGCCCTCGGCGACCCCGACGCCTTCCTCCCCACCGACCTCGGCATCCGCCGCGCCGCCCGCGAACTGGGCCTGCCGTCCACCCCGGCCGCCCTCACCGCGCGGGCCGCGGCGTGGCGTCCCTGGCGGGCCTACGCCGTGCAGTACCTGTGGGCCACGGACAGTCACCCCATCAACTTCCTTCCCGTCTGAGGACGTTCGCCATGAAGCAGCACACCGTCATCGACAGCCCCTACGGCCCGCTCACGCTCGTCGCCGAGGACGGCGTCCTGTGCGGCCTGTACATGACCGACCAGCGCCACCGGCCGGCCCAGGAGACCTTCGGCGAACCGCAGGACGGCGCCTTCGCGGAGGCGGCGGAGCAGCTCGACGCGTACTTCGCGGGCCGCCGCACGGAGTTCACCCTGCCGCTGCGCCTGACCGGAACCCCCTTCCAGCGCCGCGTGTGGGAGCAACTGCGCGCGATCCCCTACGGCGAGACCCGTACGTACGGCGAACTCGCCCACGCCCTCGGCAACCCCCAGGCCTCCCGCGCCGTCGGCCTGGCCAACGGCAAGAACCCCATCGGCATCATCGTCCCGTGCCACCGCGTCATCGGGGCGAACGGCAGCCTCACCGGCTACGGCGGCGGCCTCGCCCGTAAACGCCGGCTGCTCCACTTCGAACAGGGCGCCGGCCTCTTCTAGAGGTCTTTCCGGCCCCTACTACAGGTCCGGGGCGCTCTCGTCGCGCAGCCGGTCCAGCAGGGCGGGCAGCGAGGTGCCGATGGGTTCGCGGATCACCTCGTCGGCGATGTCGTCGTACGGCGTCGGTTCGGCGTTGACGACGACGAGCCGGGCGCCGTGGTCGGCGGCGACCCGGGCGAGCCCGGCGGCGGGGTGCACCCGCAGGCTCGTCCCCACGGCGATGAACACCTGGCAGGCCTTGGCGATGGCGACCGCCTCACCCAGCACGACCGGGTCGAGGCGCTCGCCGAACATCACCGTGGCCGACTTGAGGATGCCGCCGCACTCCCGGCAGGGCGGATCGTCCTCGCCGGCCTCGACACGGGCGAGGGCGTCCTCCATGGGCCCGCGGACGTGACAGCTGGTGCACACGAAGTGACGTACCGTGCCGTGCAGTTCGACGACCTTGCGGGCGGGCATCCCGGCGAGCTGGTGCAGCCCGTCCACGTTCTGGGTGATCACACGGACGGGCACCCCGGAGCGCTCAAGCTCGGCCACTGCCCGGTGCGCGGCGTTCGGCTCGGCCCCCAGCGTCCGGTTCTCGCGCCGCATCCGCCAGGACCGCCGCCGGATCTCCGGATCGCCCATGTAGTACGCGTAGGTCACGAGCTTCTCGGCCTCGGGGTCCTTGCGCCACAGCCCGTCGGGGCCGCGGTAGTCCGGGATGCCGGAGTCGGTGGAGACACCGGCTCCGCTGAGGAGGGCGACGAGGGGCTTGGCCATGGGTCCGAGGGTAGGGCGGGCGGCCGGGCCCGGCGAACCCTTGTCAGGGGTACGGGCCTGACGGGGCCGGCGGGGGGAAGGAGCGCGGCGCGGTCAGCCCACGCGGTACCCGTTCTCCAGTTCCGCGGTGCCCGCGCCCTCGGTGAGCACGTCCAGGGCGGCCAGGACCCGCCGGCCCAGCGAGCCCGCCAGATGGGCGGCGAGGTCGTCGCGCGCCACCAGGCGCCAGGACAGCAGTTCCTCCTCCTGGAGCCGGATCGCCTTGAGATCCTCCTCCGCGAGGACCCCGCCGTCGTAGAGGTACGCCACCAGCGGCGGGCGTCCGGTGCCGGGCACCCAGTCCACCGCGAGCAGCCGCCCGAGCGGGCGGTCGAGGCCGATCTCCTCCAGCGTCTCGCGGCGGGCGCCCTGGCGCGGGCTCTCCCCGGTGTCCGATTCGACCGTGCCGCCCGGCAGCGCCCAGCCCTCCCGGTAGTTCGGCTCGACGAGCAGCACCCGCCCCTGGGCGTCTCGGAAGAGGGCGGCGGCACCGGCGAGCACACGGGGCAGGCCGGCGATGTAGGTGGCGTAGTCCGCAGTGGTCATCCAGGAAGGGTAAGGGCAACCGGGGGAGGGGCGGGCGTGGTCGCGGAGCCTCCCGGGAGGTCCGGTGCCCGCCGGGGCAGGTGCTTCCCGGGGCGGCCCGGTGCTGCCCGGGCTGCTGCTCGGCCAGGGCCCGCCGCTTCTCAGGGAGCGGGCGGGGCATGACGGCGGGGGGCGTCGCCGGTTATGGTCACAGCGGCGCGGCTGGCCCCCTGACGTGCGGGGCCCGGAGAGCAAGGGGATGCAAGGTGGCGGACGCTGCAGTGCACGGCACCCGCAGGGTGCTGGTTGCCGCGGACAAGTTCAAGGGCTCGCTGACGGCCGTGCAGGTCGCCGAGCGGGTGACGGCCGGGCTGCGCAGGGTCGTGCCGGACCTGGAGGTCGAGGCGCTCCCCGTGGCCGACGGCGGTGACGGCACCGTGGACGCGGCGGTCGCGGCCGGGTTCGAGCGCCGTGAGGTACGGGTCACCGGCCCCCTCGGCGACGAGGTGACGGCCGCGTTCGCGCTGCGCGGTGACACCGCGGTCGTGGAGATGGCCGAGGCCAGCGGGCTGCAGCGGCTTCCGGCCGGTGTCTTCGCGCCGCTGACGGCCTCCACGTACGGCTCGGGTGAGCTGCTGCGGGCCGCTCTGGAGGCGGGCGCGCGGACGATCGTGTTCGGGGTCGGCGGCAGTGCGACCACCGACGGCGGCGCGGGCATGCTCAGCGCGCTCGGCGCGCGGTTCCTGCGGGCCGACGGGGAGCCGGTCGCGCCCGGCGGCGGGGGGCTGGCGGACCTGGCGCACGCGGACCTGTCCGCGCTCGACCCGCGGCTCGCCGGGGTGGAGTTCGTGCTCGCCAGCGACGTCGACAACCCGCTGACCGGGCCCAAGGGCGCCGCGGCGGTCTACGGGCCGCAGAAGGGCGCCTCGCCCGAGGACGTGGAGACGCTGGACGCGGCCCTGGCGCACTACGCGAAGGTGCTGCAGGGGACGATCGGGGCCAGGGCCGCCGAGTACGCCGCCTCGCCCGGCGCCGGTGCCGCGGGCGGTATCGGGTACGGGGCGCTCATCCTCGGTGCCCGGTTCCGGGCCGGGATCGAGGTCATGCTCGACGTGCTCGGTTTCACGCCCGCGCTGGAGCGGGCCTCCCTGGTGATCACCGGTGAGGGTTCGCTGGACGAGCAGACCCTGCACGGCAAGGCCCCGGCCGGAGTCGCCGCCGCCGCCCGCGCGGCGGACAAGGAGGTCGTCGCGGTGTGCGGGCGGCTCGCGCTCGCCCCCGAGGTGCTGGGCCGGGCCGGGATCCGCCGGGCCTACGCGCTCACGGACATCGAGCCGGACGTGGCGAAGTGCATCGCGGACGCCGGGCCGATCCTGGAGCGGGTGGCCGAGCGCATCGGCGAGCACTTCCTGCGCTGACCCGGCCGGCGGCGGACGAACGGAAGGGCCCCGGAACCGTACGGTTCCGGGGCCCTTCCGTGTGCCGAGGGGTTACGGGAGCTGCGCCGCCCGTGCCTCGCGCCGGTTGTCGCGGAAGTTGTTCACCCGGCGGGCCGTGGCGAACAGCGGGATCACCGCGCCCATCACCAGCTGGAGCGCGCAGCCGGTCTGCAGCAGCAGCTGACCGCTCGGGGCGTCGAAGGCCCAGGCGGCCAGCAGGCCCATCGACAGCACGATCCAGGAGAGCATCGCCACCGCGAGACGGCCGCGCGGCTTGGGGTACTCCACGCGGCTCACCATCAGCCACGCCGTGCCGAGGATCGCCAGCAGCGTCGCCACGAAGGGCAGCTCCAGCAGGACGACGGAGACCACCGTCAGTGCGCCGAACGGCGAGGGCATGCCCTGGAACACGCCGTCCTTCATCGTCACGCAGGAGAATCTCGCCAGCCGCAGGACGACCGCGAGGAGTACGACGATCGCGCCGAGCGCCGCCATCCGCTGGTGGGCGTCGTCGGCGACCATGCCGTAGACCAGCACGAAGTAGGCCGGGGCGAGGCCGAAGCTGATCAGGTCGGAGAGGTTGTCCAGCTCCGCTCCCATGGGGGAGGAGCGCAGCTTGCGCGCGACCAGCCCGTCGAACAGGTCGAAGACCGCCGCGCACAGCATCAGGATGACCGCCGTGGCGGCGCTGTGCCGGGCCATGCCCGACTCCTGGCTGCCGGTGAGGTGCGGGATCAGGATGCCGGTGGTGGTGAAGTACACCGCCATGAACCCGCACGTGGCGTTGCCCAGAGTGAGGGTGTCCGCTATCGACAGGCGCAGCGAGAGGGGCATCTCCTCCTCGTCGTCCATGTCGTCGGCCTCGGGTACCCAGCCGGCCTGGGTCTCGGGATCAATCACGGTCAATGCGAGTCACCCCAGCCACGGTCTTCTGGCCGACCTCGACCGCGACCTCCACGCCCTCGGGCAGGTAGAGGTCGACGCGCGAGCCGAAGCGGATCAGGCCGATCCGCTCGCCCTGCTCGACCTTGGTGCCCGACGGGAGATAGGGGACGATGCGGCGGGCCACCGCGCCGGCGATCTGGATCATCTCGATGTCGCCGAGTTCGGTGTCGAAGTGCCAGACGACCCGCTCGTTGTTCTCGCTCTCCTTGTTGAACGCCGGAACGAACCCGCCGGGAACGTGCTCGACCGACGTGACCGTGCCGGAGAGCGGGGCGCGGTTGACGTGGACGTTCAGCGGGCTCATGAAGATCGCGACGCGGGTGCGGCCGTCCTTCCACGGCATGATGCTCTGCACCACACCGTCGGCGGGCGAGACGACCCGGCCCGGGGTGATCTCGCGCTCGGGGTCGCGGAAGAACCACAGCATCCCCGCCGCGAGCGCGGTGGCGGGGACGGCTACTGCCTTGGCCACGCCCGAGCGGCGGGCGCGGACCAGGCTGACGGCTGCGGTGGCGACGGTCGGCAGAAGCCACGGCGATGCTCCGCGCGCGAGGCGTACGCCGGCGAGGCTGTCGCGAGGTGCAGAGGTTTGGCTGTGGGGCATGGATGACCTTCGTAGCGGATGATGCCGCGCTCTCGACGGGGGACGGCGGCTTTCCGCGATCGTAGCGGTTAAGGGCCACAACTGGGTAAGCCGGGAAGCCGAGTCGACGGCCGAAGACCGCTGACGGGGTGTGATCTTCTTCTCGGAGAAAACACCCCGTATGCGGACATTCAGCCTTGGAACCGATACTCCTCGAGCAGCCGGCGGCCGATGATCATTTTCTGGATCTCGGCGGTACCTTCACCGATGAGCAGCATCGGGGCCTCGCGGTAGAGGCGCTCGATCTCGTACTCCTTCGAGAAGCCGTAGCCGCCGTGGATGCGGAAGGCGTCCTCGACGACCTCCTTGCAGTATTCGGAGGCCAGGTACTTCGCCATGCCCGCCTCAAGGTCATTGCGCTGGCCGGAATCCTTCTTCCGGGCCGCGTTCACCATCATGGCATGGGCGGCCTCGACCTTGGTGGCCATCTCCGCGAGTTTGAACTGAATGGCCTGGTGCTGGGCGATCGGCTTGCCGAAGGTGTGCCGCTGCTGCGCGTAGCGCACGCCCAGCTCGAAGGCGCGCTGGGCGACACCGCAGCCGCGGGCCGCCACGTTCACCCGGCCGACCTCGACCCCGTCCATCATCTGGTAGAAGCCGCGGCCGGTGACCCCGCCGAGCACCCGGTCGGCCGGAACCCGCAGGCCGTCCATGATCAGCTCGGTGGTGTCGACGCCCTTGTAGCCCATCTTGTCGATCTTGCCGGGGATGGTCAGGCCGGGCCGCACCTCACCGGAGCCGGGCTCCTTCTCCACCAGGAAGGTCGTCATCGACTTGTGCGGGGCCGTCCCCTCCGGGTGACCCTCCTCACTGCGGACCAGCACCGCGACCAGCGAGGACGTGCCGCCGTTGGTCAGCCACATCTTCTGGCCGGTCAGGACGTACTCCTCGCCGTCCCGCACCGCCTTCGAGGTGATCGCCGACACGTCCGAGCCCAGGGCCGGCTCCGACATCGAGAAGGCGCCCCGGACCTCGCCGAGGGCCATCCTCGGCAGGAAGTGGTCCTTCTGCTCCTGCGTGCCGTGCTGCTTGAGCATGTACGCGACGATGAAGTGGGTGTTGATGATGCCGGACACCGACATCCAGCCGCGCGCGATCTCCTCCACGCACAGCGCGTACGTCAGCAGCGACTCGCCCAGCCCCCCGTACTCCTCGGGGATCATCAGACCGAAAAGGCCCAGCTCCTTGAGGCCGTCCACGATCTGCTGCGGGTACTCGTCGCGGTGCTCCAGCTCGGTCGCGACCGGGATGATCTCCTTGTCGACGAAGTCCCGCACGGTGGAGACGATCTCCTGCTGGACGTCGGTGAGACCGTGGGTCTGGGCGAGACGGCTCATCTACTTCTTCCCCTGTTCCTCGGGTTCGGGGCGGCCCGGCTGCTCGCCGCCGCGTTCCTTGATGTACGTCCCGGTCGGCACCATCACCTTGCGGCGGAAGACGCACACCACCGTGCCGTCCTGCTTGTAGCCCCGGGTCTCGACGTGCACGATGCCGCGGTCGTCCTTGGACTTCGACGGCCACTTGTCCAGCACGGTCGTCTCGCCGTAGAGGGTGTCGCCGTGGAAGGTCGGCGCCACGTGCCTGAGCGATTCGATCTCCAGGTTCGCGATCGCCTTGCCGGACACGTCGGGGACGCTCATGCCGAGCAGCAGGGAGTAGACGTAGTTCCCGACCACCACGTTCTTGCCGAAGTCCGTCGTCTCCCCGGCGTAGTGCGCGTCCAGGTGGAGCGGGTGGTGGTTCATGGTGAGCAGGCAGAAGAGGTGGTCGTCGTACTCGGTGACCGTCTTGCCGGGCCAGTGCTTGTAGACCGCGCCGACCTCGAACTCCTCGTAGGTGCGTCCGAACTGCATCGCGCTCAGCCCTCCGGGATCTCGAACTTGCTGGTGCGCCGCATGCCGGCGGCGCGGCCCTTGCCCGCCACGACCAGCGCCATCTTGCGGCTGGCCTCGTCGATCATCTCGTCGCCGAGCATCGCCGAGCCCTTCTTGCCGCCGGCCTCGGAGGTGCAGTACTCGTAGGCGTCCAGGATCAGCTCGGCGTGGTCGTAGTCCTCCTGGGAGGGCGAGAAGACCTCGTTGGCGGCCTCCACCTGACCGGGGTGCAGCACCCACTTGCCGTCGAACCCCAGCGCCGCGGCGCGCTGCGCGACCTCCCGGAAGCCGTCCACGTTGCGGATCTGCAGGTAGGGGCCGTCGATCGCCTGGAGGTCGTGGGCACGGGCCGCCATCAGGATCTTCATCAGGATGTAGTGGTAGGCGTCCGCCGGGTAGCCGGGCGGCTGCTCGCCCACGACCAGCGTCTTCATGTTGATGGAGGCCATGAAGTCGGCCGGGCCGAAGATGATCGTCTCGGTGCGCGGCGAGGCGGCGGCGATCTCGTTGACGTTGTTCAGGCCCCGCGCGTTCTCGATCTGCGCCTCGATGCCGATGCGGCCCACCTCGAAGCCCATGGTCTTCTCGATCTGCGTCAGCAGCAGGTCGAGCGCCACGACCTGCTGGGCGCTCTGCACCTTGGGCAGCATGATGCAGTCCAGGTTCTGGCCGGCGCCCTCGACGACGGTGACGACGTCGCGGTACGTCCACTCGGTCGTCCAGTCGTTGACCCGGACCACCCGCGTCTTGCCGCTCCAGTCGCCCTCGTTGAGGAACTTGACGATGGTGTGCCGCGCCTCGGGCTTGGCCAGCGGCGCGCACGCGTCCTCCAGGTCCAGGAAGACCTGGTCGGCGGGCAGACCCTGCGCCTTCTCCAGGAAGCGGGGATTGCTGCCCGGTACGGCCAGGCAGGAGCGCCGCGGGCGCAGTCGGTTGGCCTGGGGAGCGGGGCTGGTCATGCGGGGACCTCCAGGGGGTCGAGCTTGTTCGCTGTGCGGATCTCGTCCACGATGCGGCCGATGATGCCGGTGATGTCGAAGTCCTTCGGGGTGAACACCGCGGCCACTCCGGCGGCCCTCAGCTGTTCGGCGTCACCGCCAGGGATGATGCCACCGGCGATCACCGGGATGTCTGTGGCACCGGCCACACGCAGCCGCTCCAGCACGTCCGGCACCAGTTGCGCGTGCGAGCCGGAGAGGATGGACAGGCCGACCGCGTGCACGTCCTCGGCCAGGGCCGCGTCCACGATCTGCTCGGGGGTCAGCCGGATGCCCTGGTAGACCACCTCGAACCCGGCGTCGCGGGCCCGCACCGCGATCTGCTCGGCGCCGTTGGAGTGCCCGTCCAGGCCCGGCTTGCCGACCAGGAAGCGCAGCTTGCCGACGCCGAGGTCGCGGGCGGTGGCGTCCACCTTGCGGCGCACGTCGTGCAGCGCCGAGCCCTCCGCCGCGGTGATCGCGACCGGCGCGGACGAGACGCCCGTCGGCGCGCGGAACTCGCCGAACACCTCCCGCAGGGCCCCGGCCCACTCGCCGGTGGTGACTCCGGCGCGGGCGCACTCCAGGGTGGCCTCCATGAGGTTGTCGGTGCCCTTGGCGGCCTCCTTCAGCTTCTCCAGCGCCTTGCACGGGCGCGGATGGTTGAAGGGCGGCTGGTAGCGGGTGTCGCGCCAGTGCCGCAGCGAGGCGATGACACGGGCCTCGACAGCCGGGTCGACCGTCTGGACGGCTGTGCCGAGATCCGCGGTCAGGGGACTGGGCTCGGTCGTCTCGAAGATGTTGACGCCCACGATCTTCTCCTGACCGGACTCGATACGGGCGCGGCGCTCGGCGTGCGAGGAGACGAGCTGCGACTTGAGGTAGCCGGACTCGACGGCGGCCATCGCGCCGCCCATCTCCTGAATCCGCTCGATCTCGGCCAGGGACTCCTCGACGAGCGTCGCGACCTTCGCCTCGACGACGTGCGAACCCTCGAAGATGTCCTCGTACTCCAGCAGGTCGCTCTCGTGCGCCAGCACCTGCTGGATGCGCAGCGACCACTGCTGGTCCCAGGGGCGGGGCAGACCCAGGGCCTCGTTCCAGGCCGGCAGCTGCACGGCACGCGCGCGGGCGTCCTTGGAGAGGGTGACGGCCAGCATCTCCAGCACG
Source organism: Streptomyces sp. Xyl84 (assembly GCF_059731885.1). Lineage (NCBI taxonomy): Bacteria > Bacillati > Actinomycetota > Actinomycetes > Kitasatosporales > Streptomycetaceae > Streptomyces > Streptomyces sp. Xyl84. The sequence goes on along the minus strand of NZ_AP029182.1, from coordinate 1,280,597 downwards.
ATCCGCTGGACGTTGTTCTCCGGCTGAGCCTCCGTCAGCCCCAGGGAGTTGACCTGGACGCCGTAGCGGAAGCGGCGGTGTCTGGGGTCCTCGATGCCGTAGCGCTCCAGCGTGATCCTGTCCCAGATCCGCCCGAAGGCGCGCATCTTGCACATCTCCTCGACGAAGCGGACGCCCGCGTTCACGAAGAAGGAGATGCGCCCGACGACGTCGCCCATGCGCTCCGGCGGCACCTGGCCGCTGTCGCGCACGGCGTCCAGGACGGCGATCGCGGTGGACATCGCGTAGGCGATCTCCTGCACCGGCGTGGCCCCGGCCTCCTGCAGGTGGTAGCTGCAGATGTTGATCGGGTTCCACTTCGGGAGGTGGGAGACCGTGTACGCGATCATGTCGGTCGTCAGGCGCAGCGACGGACCCGGCGGGAAGACGTGCGTGCCCCGGGACAGGTACTCCTTGACGATGTCGTTCTGGGTCGTGCCCTGGAGCTTGCTGACGTCGGCGCCCTGCTCCTCGGCGACGACCTGGTAGAGCGCCAGCAGCCACATGGCCGTAGCGTTGATCGTCATCGAGGTGTTCATCTGCTCCAGGGGGATGTCCTGGAACAGCCTGCGCATGTCACCCAGGTGCGCGACCGGCACCCCGACCCGGCCGACCTCGCCGCGGGCGAGGACGTGGTCGGAGTCGTACCCGGTCTGGGTCGGCAGGTCGAAGGCGACCGACAGACCCGTCTGCCCCTTGGCGAGGTTGCGCCGGTACAGCTCGTTGGACGCCTCGGCGGTGGAGTGGCCGGCGTAGGTGCGCATGAGCCACGGCCGGTCCCTGTCCCTTCGCGCCCGCGGCGCGGGGCGCTCCGCGCCGGTGCCGGTGTTCCCCGGCCCGCGGTCGCCGCGCTCCCCTGTCTTCGTCTCCTGCGACACCGGCGCGCCCTGCGCCGCGGGCACTGTCCGACGCTCAGTCATCTCTGCCTCCGGGTGTCTCAGATGTCGCGGAAGCGGTTGATGGCGTCGAGGTGCCGCGCGCGCATCTCCTCGTCGCGCACGCCCAGCCCCTCCTCGGGGGCCATGCACAGCACGCCGACCTTGCCCTGGTGGACGTTGCGGTGCACGTCGTGGGCGGCCTGCCCGGTGTCCTCCAGGGAGTACACCTTCGACAGCGTCGGGTGGATCCTGCCCTTGGCGATGAGACGGTTGGCCTCCCATGCCTCGCGGTAGTTGGCGAAGTGGGAGCCGATGATGCGCTTCAGGGACATCCACAGGTAGCGGTTGTCGTACTGGTGCATGTAGCCCGAGGTCGAGGCGCACGTGGTGATGGTGCCGCCCTTGCGGGTGACGTAGACGCTCGCGCCGAAGGTCTCGCGGCCGGGGTGCTCGAAGACGATGTCGATGTCCTCGCCGCCGGTGAGTTCGCGGATGCGCTTGCCGAAGCGCTTCCACTCCTTGGGGTCCTGGGTGTTCTCGTCCTTCCAGAACCGGTAGCCCTCGGCGTTGCGGTCGATGATCGCCTCGGCGCCCATCGACCGGCAGATGTCCGCCTTCTGCGGCGAGGAGACCACGCAGATCGGGTTGGCGCCGCCGGCCAGCGCGAACTGGGTGGCGTACGAGCCGAGACCACCGCTCGCGCCCCAGATGAGCACGTTGTCGCCCTGCTTCATGCCGGCGCCGTTGCGGGAGACGAGCTGGCGGTAGGCGGTGGAGTTGACCAGGCCGGGCGCTGCGGCCTCCTCCCAGCTGAGGTGGTCCGGCTTGGGCATCAGCTGGTTGGACTTGACGAGGGCGATCTCGGCGAGGCCGCCGAAGTTCGTCTCGAAGCCCCAGATGCGCTGCTCGGGGTCGAGCATGGTGTCGTTGTGCCCGTCGGAGGACTCCAGCTCGACGGAGAGGCAGTGCGCGACGACCTCGTCGCCGGGCTGCCAGGCGTTGACGCCGGGGCCGGTGCGCAGGACCACGCCCGCGAGGTCGGATCCGATGATGTGGTACGGCAGGTCGTGCCGCCTGGTAAGTTCGCTGACCTTGCCGTAGCGCTCCAGGAAACCGAACGTCGACAGGGGCTCGAAGATCGAGGTCCACACGGAGTTGTAGTTCACCGAGGAGGCCATGACGGCCACCAGGGCCTCGCCCGGGCCCAGTTCGGGCAGCGGCACGTCGTCCAGGTGCAGCGACTTGCGCGGGTCCTTGTCGCGGGTCTCCAGACCCGCGAACATCTCCGTCTCGTCCTTGTGCACGGTGATCGCGCGGTACGACTCGGGGAGCGGCAGGGCGGCGAAATCGGCGGACGTGGCGTCCTTCGACTGGATCGCGTCCAGGATGTCCTTCACGGTCACGGTGTTGCCTCCGGCGGTGAGCGGCCCTGTGAGGGTCAGGGGCGCTGAGGGTTCGTCGGTGCGGGGTGGGTGCTGCTGGGGTTCGGGGCGGGTGCCGTCGGTTCGGCGGGGTGCCGGCGGTGCGGCGAGTGGTGCGTGGCGGCGCTTTGTGGCGCGGAAGATGCCTGTGACGCAGGCGTCCGGGCGTGCGGGCGGGGCCCGCCGGGACAGTCGGCACGCGGTGCGGTCGCTGCGTGCCGGTCGCCCGGACACCTTCAACGTATGACACCGCGTGTCAGCTGACAAGGCACTGAGTGCCACAACTTTCGCTCAGACGAAATCTTTACGCGACAGATGAGCGATGATCGATCGAACGGGCCCGGAAAGGCGGGCGAAAAGCGCCTCTGACATGCCGAAACGGCCACCCCGAAGGGTGGCCGTGAACGCCGCGCGCCGACGGTGGCGTGGCCGTCAGGGGCGCGCGGGAGGGTGCCCGACGGTGCCGGAGCCCGTGGTGGGTGCGGTGCCGGAGCCGTGGTGCGTGCCGAAGGGGAGGGCGGTGCTCAGCGCTCCTTCAGCGCCTCCTCGATGGTCCGCATGACCTCGTCCAGCGGCGCGTCGGTGCGGGCCACGGTGACCAGGACCTCGCCCTGCCGGGAGACCGCCGCGGGAGGGGCGGCGGCCGGCCGGGCCGCCGCACCGGCCGTGGAGCGGCCCGCCCCGATCCCCGTCCCGAAGGTCTTGCGGACGATCGCGAAGGCGTGGTCGAGCTGCGCCTCCACGTCGCCCTGGCCGTCCGCCCGCAGCCAGCGCCGCAGCACGTGGTTGTGCGCGGTGACCACCGCCGAGGCGGCGACCTCGGCCAGCAGCGGGTCGTCGTTGGCGTCGTCCGCGTGCGCGCGCTCGTCGAAGTGGCCCAGCAGATACCGGGTGAACAGGCGCTCGTAGCGGGCCACCGAGGCGATCTCCGCCTCGCGCAGCGTCGGCACCTCGCGGGTCAGCCTGTAGCGGGCGACCGAGATCTCCGGCCGGGCCGCGTACATCTTCATGACCTCTTTGATGCCGCGGCAGACCGTGTCGAGCGGGTGCTCGTGCGCCGGGGCGGCGTTGAGGACGGCCTCCGCGCGGACGAGCGTGTCGTCGTGGTCGGGGAAGATCGCCTCTTCCTTGGAGCGGAAGTGGCGGAAGAAGGTGCGGCGGGCGACCCCGGCCGCCGCGGCGATCTCGTCGACCGTGGTCGCCTCGTACCCCTTGGTCGCGAACAGCTCCATGGCCGCGGCGGCCAGTTCCCGGCGCATTTTGAGCCGCTGGGCGGCGGCGCGGGAGCCGGCGGCGCTCTCCGGAGCGTCGGGCGCGGCGGGTGTACGTGAGGACTTGGCGGGCTGGGGCATGACCCGAACGTACTGCATACGCGCAGCCCGGTGCGCGGGTGCCCGGCCTTCGCCGGGCCCGGTGACCGGGGGCGGGGTCGCCGGTTCGAGCAGACCGCCCCACTCGGCGCCCTCCTGGAACCGGCCACCCGGCCACTGGCCGGCCCGCTCGCCCGGCCGGTCAGCGGCGGGCATGTTCGCGGAAGCCGCGGCCCGTCTTGCGGCCGAGGCAGCCCGCGGCCACCAGGTGCTCCAGGAGGGGCGCCGGGGCCAGGCCCGGCTCGCGGAACTCGTGGTGCAGGACCTTCTCGATGGCCAGCGAGACGTCCAGGCCGACCACGTCCAGCAGCTCGAAGGGCCCCATCGGGTAGCCGCCGCCCAGCTTCATCGCCGCGTCGATGTCGTCCAGCGAGGCGTAGTGCTCCTGCACCATCTTGATCGCGTTGTTGAGGTACGGGAACAGCAGGGCGTTGACGATGAACCCGGCCCGGTCCCCGCAGTCCACCGCGTGCTTGCCGATCGTGGCGCACACCTCGCGGACGGTGGCGTGGACGTCGTCGGCGGTCAGCACCGTACGCACCACCTCGACCAGCTTCATGGCCGGGGCCGGATTGAAGAAGTGCATGCCGATCACGTCCTGCGGGCGCGAGGTGGCACGGGCGCAGGCGACCACCGGCAGCGAGGAGGTGGTGGTGGCCAGCACCGCGCCCGGCTTGCAGACCTTGTCCAGCGTGCCGAACAACTGCTGCTTGACGGCCAGGTCCTCGGCGACCGCCTCCACGGCCAGGTCCACGTCGGCGAAGTCGTCGTACGTGCCGGTGGCCGTGATCCGGTCCAGGGTCCGAGCCGCGGCCTCGGCGGACAGCCGGCCCTTGTCGACGGAGCGCGAAAGGGACCTGCCGATGCGGGCCTTGGCGGCCTGTGCCTTCTCGGCGCTGCGCGCGGCGAGCACCACCTCGTACCCGGCCTTCGCGAACACCTCCGCGATGCCGGAGGCCATGGTGCCCGAGCCGGCCACCCCGACAGCGCGGACGGACCGGCCCGGGACGAGGGCGTCGCCGTCCAGCGGGGTGAGCGCGTCCCGCACCACCGTGCCGCTGCCCGCCGAGGCGTAGGTGTAGAAGCCGCGGCCCGCCTTGCGGCCGGTCAGACCCGCCTCGCTGAGCTGCTTGAGGACCGGCGCGGGGGCGTGCAGCCGGTCACGGGACTCGGCGTACATGGCCTCCAGCACCGTCCGGGCGGTGTCGACGCCGATCAGGTCGAGCAGCGCCAGCGGGCCCATCGGCAGCCCGCAGCCGAGCCGCATCGCGGCGTCGATGTCCTCCCGGGAGGCGTACTTGGCCTCGTACATCGCGGCGGCTTGGTTGAGGTAGCCGAACAGCAGCCCGTCGGCGACGAACCCGGGCCGGTCGCCGACCGCGACCGGCTCCTTGCCCAGTTCGACGGCGAGGTCGGTGACGGCGGCGACGGCCTGCGGCGCGGTCAGCACCGAGGAGACGACCTCGACCAGCTTCATGGCCGGGGCCGGGTTGAAGAAGTGCAGGCCGAGCACGCGCTCGGGGCGGGCCGAGTCCGCGGCCAGGCGGGTCACCGACAGGGCGTTGGTGCCGGTCGCCAGGATCGTCTCGGGGCGCACCACGGCGTCCAGTTCGCGGAAGATCCGGTGCTTGATCTCGTACGACTCCGGTGCCACCTCGATGACCAGGTCGGCGTCGGCCGCGGCGGTCAGGTCGGCACAGGTGCGCACGCGGGCGAGGACGTCCGCGCGCTCCTGCTCGGTCAGGCGTCCGCGCGCCACCGCGTGGGCGGTCGAGGCCTCCAGGGCGGCGACGGACCGGGCGGCCGCCGCTTCGCTGATGTCGATGCCGACGACCTCGCGGCCGGCGCGGGCCAGGACTTCGGTGATGCCGGTGCCCATGGTGCCGAGACCGATGACGGCCACGGTCTTCAGCGGGCAGGCGGGTGTGTCGGAGAGGGGAGCGGCCATCGCGGGACTCCAGGAATGAGGGGTGACGACTGGGAGCGCGGCCCGGTGCGCCGTTGGCGCACCGGGTGCGGAAGGAGAGGGTGCGGGTGCTGCCGGGCTGCGTGCGCACACGCCCGGGTGCCGTTGCCGCGGGCGCGCACACGCCCGCACGGCGCGGTACCGGCCGGCTCTGTCCCCGAGCCGGGTCGTACACCGGTGCCGGTGGTACCAGCGGTACCCGAAGCACCGGGGGCACCGGGAACCGGTGCCGGACCGACAGCACTCGCGGTGGCTGCGTCACCAGGCCACTGCGAGTCGGTGCGAGCGGTGGCTCGCTCGTCTGAGATTAACCCGTGGGTAACGAGCGCGCCAGGGACGAGGGTCCCCGAGTTTGCGAGGCGGCTCCCGCACGGCCGGTCACGCCTCTAAGGTGGCCCTCGTGGACGAAGAGTTGCGATCACTCACGGAGCGTTTACGGCAGGAGTCGGGCGGGACGGCGGAGTACCGGCAGCTCGTGGCGACGCAGGACCTCGACGAACTGGCCGGTGTCCTCACCGCCGCGGGGCGGCCGCTGTGGGCCAGGGAACTGGCCGCCTTCCGGCTGGGGACCGCGGGCGACCGCCGGGCCTTCGAGTCCCTCGTCCTGCTCCTCAACCACCGTGACCCCCCGCGCTGCGCCAGCGCCGCGCACGCCCTGGCCCGCCTCGGTGACCCCCGCACGGCCCGCGCGGCGGCGGCTCTCGCCACCAACGAACTGCGCGTCGCCTACGCCCTGCACCCGGTGCGCCTCCTCGTCGCCCTGCGGGCCCCCGAGTCGGTGCCCGCGCTGATCACCACGCTGCGCCGGCGGCTGCGCCCGCACGATCCCTACCGCCGGGTGGCGCTCGCCTGCGTGGAGGGCCTCGGCGCGCTCGGTGACGCCCGCGCCCGTCCGGTGCTCGACGAGGCCCTCGCCCACCCGGCCCTCGCCGAGGCGGCCGTCCACGCACTGGCCCGGCTCCCGAAGCAGCGGTGAAGCAGCGGGAGCGCCCGCTCGGCCGGGCAGCTCCCCGACGTACCGCACCCCGGGCACGGCGAGGCCGTCCGCCTCGAAGGAGAACTGGGCACCATCACCGCGGAAACCCGCGCGTCGGAAGAGACACCGGGCGCGGGTGTTCCCGTCGCAGCCGGCCGGCGCCGTCTCCCGCACGCCGGCAGCCCTCACCCGCCCACCACCGCGAACGCCTCGATCTCCATCAGGAACTCCGGGTGGACCAGGGCGGCGACCTGGACGGCCGAGCAGGCGGGGAGGCGGTCGTCGGGTATGTGGGCGGCGCGGGCCTCGCGGATGGCCGGCAGGTGGGTCATGTCGGTGACGAAATAGGTGAGTTTGACGACGTCGTCGAAGGTCGCGCCGGCCGCCGACAGGCAGCGGCGGAGGTTTTCGAAGACCTGGCGGGCCTGGGCCGCCGGATCGCCCTCCCCGACGAGCGCGCCCTTCTCGTCCAGGGCGAGCTGGCCCGAGACGGCGACGAACCGGCCGGTGCCCAGGACGACATGGGAGTACTGGGCTGCGGGGGCGACGCCCTCGGGGGCGGGGATCCTGGTCAGTTCGCTCATGCCCCCATGGTGGACCATGGCTCTGACAGTCAGGCCCGCCCCCGCCCCCGCCCCCGAGGGGCCCCAACGCCTCAGCGCCGGAAGCGGACCAGGTCGTGCAGGGCCGCCCCGCGGGCCGCGCCGGTGCCGCGCGGCGGCGCCGCGGCCGAGGCCCTGGCGCTCAGCGGCTTCGGGTCGGGCGCCTTCCGGCAGACGGCGTCGGCCCCGCCGGCCCCGTCGGCCCCGTCGGCCGCACCGCGCGGCACCGTGCCGTTGCCCAGGTACGCCGACAAGTACGCGTCCAGGCACGCGTTCCCGCTCAGGGTGATGCCGTGGTTGCCGCCGCCCTGCTCGACGACCAGGCTGGAGCCCGCCAGCAACCGGTGCACCCGTACGCCGCCCTCGTACGGGGTGGCGGCGTCGTCGGTCGCCTGGAACAGCAGCACCGGCGGCAGGTCGCGGTTGGCGATGTCCACCGGCCGCGCGGCCGCGCCCGGCCAGAACGCGCACGGCGCGTTGTACCAGGTGTTGTTCCAGGCCATGAACGGTGCCTTGTCGTACATCGCCCAGGTGTCCTCGCGCCACTGCCGCCACTCGCGCGGCCAGGCGGCGTCACGGCACTGCACCGAGGAGTAGACGCTGTAGCCGTTGCCGGCGGCGGCGTCGACGGCGCCGAAGTCCTCGTAGGCCTGGACGAGCGGGCCGGTCCTGTGGTCCTTCACGTACGCGGCGAACGCCTGGGCCAGATAGGGCCAGTAGCCGTTGTAGTAGCCGCCGGGGACGAAGGTGTCCTCCAGTTCGGAGGCGCCGACCCTGCCCGCCGCGGGTTTCCCGGCGAGCGCCGACCGCATCGTGTACCACGCGTCCTCGACCCGGGCCGGGTCGGTGCCCAGGTGGTAGGCCGCGTCGTTGCGGGCGACCCAGGCCATGAACGCGCGGTGGCGGTCGTCGAAGGCCTGGTCCTGCCGGAGGTTGTCGTCGTACCAGATCCCGCTCGGGTCCACGACCGAGTCCAGCACCAGCCGCCGCACCCGCCCGGGGAACAGCTTGGCGTACACCGCGCCGAGGTAGGTGCCGTAGGAGTAGCCGAAGTAGTTGATCTTCCGGGCGCCCAGGGCCCGGCGGACGGCGTCCATGTCCTGGACGGCGTCGACGGTGCCGATGTACGGCAGCACGCTCGCGTACTTCTTCGCGCAGGCGGCGGCGAAGGAGCGCACGCGCGCGAGGTTGGCCTGTTCGAGCGCGGCGGTGGCGGGCACCGAGTCCGGGCGCACGGTCCTGAAGTGCCCGGGCGCGCAGTCCAGCGCGGGGCTGCTCCGGCCCACCCCGCGCGGGTCGAAACCGATGACGTCGTACTGGGCCGCGACCGCCCCCGGCAGCGCGGAGGCGACGAAGGGGGCGAGGGAGAGCCCGCTGCCGCCGGGGCCGCCCGGGTTGACCAGCAGCGGCCCCTGGTACGTCTTCGCGGTGTGCGGGACGCGGGACAGCGCCAGTGTGATCTGCCGTCCGGACGGCCGCCGGTGGTCCAGCGGCACCTTCACCGTGCCGCACTGGAGCGTCGGATGGTCGGTGGTGCCGCACTTCTTCCAGCTGATCGCGGCGGCTCGGGCGGCGGCTGCGGGGTGCGGTGTGCGCGCGTCGGCGGGGACGGCGGTGACGGTACCGGCCACGACGAGTGCGGCACCGCACAGCACGGCAGCGCGTGTTCTCATGCGTCCTCCCAGGACGGAGAGGCTGCGGACCGCGCGTCCCGCGATCCTCGCCGCATCGTCCCGGAAAGCACCCCCGGAAGAACGCGAACCGGGGGCTGTTGACCCGAATGGGCTGACCGATGCGCTCGAACGATCCCCGGTGCGCCGGCGACGGCCCCCGGCCTCCCGGCGGCCGCCCCGGCGCCGGGGTGATCACCTGTGGCGTCCCGCTGCCGGGCGATCACCCGCGGCGTCCCGGCGGTCCCGGAGGGACGGTCTCAGAGGAGCGAGAGCTGGACCGGTTCGGGGGGTGCCGGCGCCGGCGCGGGGGCCGGTCCGGGGGAGTCCTGGCCGAGTGGCGGCGCCTGCGGCCGGATGCGCCGCGCCGCGCCCGGGCGCGCGGGGCCGATCCCGTACTCCTCGGCCAGCTCGTGCACCTGACGGGTGATCCGGCGCTGGTACCACTTGGGCGCGTAGGCGCCGTCGGCGTACAGCCGCTCGTAGCGCCGCACCAGGTGCGGGTGGTGCTGCTCCAGCCACGCCATGTACCACTCCCGGGCGCCGGGCCGCAGGTGCAGGGTGAGCGGGGTGACGGAGGTGGCCCCCGCCGCCGCGATGGCCCGCACCGTCGCCCGCAGTTGCGCGGGGTGGTCGCCGAGGAAGGGGATCACCGGCGCCATCAGCACCCCGCAGCCGATGCCGTGCTCCCCGAGGGTGCGTACGACGTCCAGGCGGCGCTCGGGTGCCGGTGTGCCCGGCTCCACCGTGCGCCACAGCTCGTGGTCGGTGAAGCCCACGGAGACGGAGATGCCCACGTCGGTGACCTCGGCTGCCCGCACCAGCAGGTCCAGGTCGCGCAGGATCAGCGTGCCCTTGGTCAGGATCGAGAAGGGGTTCGCGCGTTCGGTCAGCGCGGAGATGATGCCGGGCATCAGGCGGTAGCGGCCCTCGGCGCGCTGGTAGCAGTCGACGTTGGTGCCCATCGCGATGTGCTCGCCCTGCCAGCGGCGCGCGGCGAGCTGGTGGCGCAGCAGCTCGGGCGCGTTCACCTTGACCACGATCTGGGTGTCGAAGCCGAGACCGGTGTCCAGGTCCAGGTAGCTGTGCGTCTTGCGGGCGAAACAGTAGACGCACGCGTGCGTGCAGCCCCGGTAGGGGTTGACCGTCCATTCGAACGGCATGCGGGAGGCCCCGGGGACCCGGTTGATGATCGAGCGGGCCCGGACCTCGTGGAAGGTGATCCCGCGGAACTCGGGCGTGTCGAACGTGCGGGTGGTGACCGCGTCCGCGCCGAAGAGCGCGGCGTCGGCCCGGCTGTGTCCGGTGTCCCCGGAGTGTCCGGACTCCCCGGTGTTCCCGGAGTCCGCTGTGAGGTTGTCCCAGCGCATGACGCCTCCTCGGTAGCACTCCTCACAGAATAGAACACACGTTCCCATGATCGTGCGGATGACCGCGGCGGACCCGTTCCGGAGTCGTCCGCGACCGTCCGCCGCACCGGGTCCGATCACTTGCCGCACCCCGATTTGGGGCCCCGGGGAGCGGGGTGGTTGGCTTGCCCCAACCCTGAGAACGGATGTCCTGGAGGAACCCCATGGCGCAGGTCGAGGCCACTACGGAGCGGGTCGTCGCGGCGGACGCGGAGAAGGTGTTCGACGCCCTCGCCGACTACAGCGGCACCCGCGAGCGGCTGCTGCCCGAGCACTTCAGCGAGTACGAGGTGCGCGAGGGCGGCGACGGCGAGGGCACCCTCGTCCACTGGAAGCTCCAGGCCACCAGCAAGCGCGTCCGCGACTGCCTGCTGGAGGTGAGCGAGCCCACCGACGGCGAACTGGTCGAGAAGGACCGCAACTCCTCCATGGTCACCACCTGGCGGGTCACCCCGGCCGGCGAGGGCAGGTCCCGCGTCGTCGTCACCACCACCTGGCAGGGCGCGGGCGGCATCGGCGGCTTCTTCGAGAAGACGTTCGCCCCCAAGGGCCTCGGCCGGATCTACGACGCCCTGCTCGCCCGGCTCGCCACCGAGGTCGAGAAGTAGTCCCGCCCCGCAACTGACCCGGTAGCGGCCCCCGTTGGCCGCGTCACCGGTTCGGGTGATCTCCCCACCGCCCCGCCTCGCGCCGTAACCCCGCGGGCTGTCCGTAGTTGTCGCTTTGCGCGCGGAATCTGCGCGCCAGTGCGACGAGGGAGAGGGTCAAGTGGGCGGGATCACTCTGGTGCAGGACGAACCGGTCGCGGCGCCACCGGAGACCCGCCCCGCGCCCGCCGGGAGCACCGCCGTGCTCCCGGCCGGCGCCGACCCGCTCAGCCCCCGCCGGGTCCGGCTGGTCTTCGTCGGACTCATGCTCGCGCTGCTCCTGGCCGCCCTGGACCAGATGATCGTCGCCACCGCGCTCCCCAAGGTCGTCGGGGAGCTGCACGGCCTGGACAAGATGTCCTGGGCGATCACCGCCTACCTGCTCACGGCCACCGTGGGACTGCCCGTCTACGGCAAGCTCGGCGACCTGGTGGGCCGCAAGGGGGTCTTCCAGTTCGCCATCGCGGTCTTCGTCATCGGCTCCGCACTGGCCGGGCGGGCCGGGACCATGGACCAGCTGATCGCCTTCCGCGCCGTACAGGGGCTCGGCGCCGGCGGCCTGATGATCGGCGTGCAGGCCATCATCGCGGACATCGTGCCGCCCCGGCAGCGCGGCCGGTTCATGGGGCTCATCGGCGCCGCCTTCGGCCTCGCCTCCGTCGCCGGCCCCCTGCTCGGCGGGTACTTCACCGACCACCTCTCCTGGCGGTGGTGCTTCTACATCAACGTGCCCTTCGGCCTGGTCACCTTCGCGGTCGTCACCGTCGTACTGAAGCTGCCCAGGCCGCGGGTCAAGGCACGCTTCGACATCCTCGGCACGCTGCTGCTCGGCACCGCCTCGACGTGCGCGGTGCTGCTGACCAGCTGGGGCGGCACCGAGTACGCCTGGGGATCGCGCGTCATCCTCGGCCTGGGCGCGGGCGCCGCCGTCGCGGCCGTCCTCTTCGCCGTCGCCGAACGCTTCGCCGCCGAACCCCTCATCCCGCTGCGGCTCTTTCGCGACTCCGTCTTCAACATCAGCGGCCTGGTCGGCCTGGTCGTCGGCGTCGCCCTGTTCGGCGCGGCCAGCTACCTGCCGACCTTCCTGCAGATGGTCGACGGCGCCTCCGCCACCGAGTCCGGGCTGCTCATGCTGCCCATGATGGGCGGCATCGTGGTGGCGTCCATCGTCTCCGGGCAGCTCATCAGCCACACCGGCCGCTACAAGATCCACCCGCTGCTCGGCTCCGCCCTGTCCGTCGTCGGCATGTGGCTGCTGTCCCGGCTGGAGGTCGACACCTCCCGGCTGGAGTACAGCATCTGGATGGCCGTCCTCGGCGCGGGCATCGGCCTGGTGATGCCCGTCCTCGTGCTGGCCGTGCAGAACTCCGTGCGCCCCGCCGACCTCGGCACCGCGACCAGCGCCAACAACTACTTCCGCCAGATCGGCGGGAGCGTCGGCGCGGCCGTCTTCGGCACCCTCTTCGCCGACCGGCTCGCCGCCGCCCTGCGCGACCGCCTGCCCGCGCGCGCGGGCGCCGCCCTCCCCGACCCCGAGTCGATCACCCCGCAGGTGGTGCACGCGCTGCCGCCGGCGCTGCGCGACGCCTACATCCAGGCGTACGCCGACGCGATGCCGCGGATCTTCCTCTACCTCGTGCCGGTGCTCGTCCTCGGCCTGATCATCGCCTTCTTCCTCAAGGAGAAACCGCTGGTGTCCCACAACGCCCCCGCCCCGGCCGCCTTCGAGACCGAGCCGGCGCCCCTGAACCACACCGTGCCGCCGTCGCGGGCGCCGTACCCGGCCGGAGTCCCCGTCTGCGGCACGGTGCAGCACGCGGACGGGACCGTCGTGCCGCGCGCCGCGCTCACCCTGATCGACGTCGGCGGACAGCAGATCGGACGGGGCGCCAGCGGCGAGGACGGGCGGTACGCGCTGTCCACGCCGGGCACCGGCTCGTACGTCCTGATCGCCGCGGCCGGCGGGCACCAGCCGCAGGCGGTCTCCGTGACCGTCGGCGAGCGGCCCGTCGAACTCGACGTCGTCCTCGGCGGCGCCGGACGTCTCGCGGGCAGTGTGTGCACCGCGGACGGCACGCCGGTGCGCGACGCGACCGTCACCCTCACCAACGTGCACGGCGAGGTCGTCGCCAGCACCCGCAGCGGACGCGAGGGCGGCTACGTCATCACCGAACTGGTCGCGGGGGAGTACACCCTCGCCGCCAGCGCGCCCGCCTTCCGCCCGGCCGCGCTGCCCGTCAGCGTGCAGGCCTCCCGCGAGACCCGCCAGGACGTGGAACTGGCGGGCGGCGCCGTCCTGCGCGGCACCGTGCGGGCGAGCGCGGGACGGCCCGTCGAGGACGCGCGCGTGACGCTGCTCGACGCGGCGGGCAACGTCGTCGACACGCTCACCACCGGACCCGACGGATCGTTCCGGTTCGTGGACCTGTCCTCCGGCGAGTACACCGTGATCGCGGCCGGCTACCCGCCGGTCGCCACGGTGCTCCAGGTCGCGGGCGGCGGACGCACCGAACGCGACCTCCAGCTCGGCCACGAGGACTGAGCGCACCGGCGGCGGGGCGCGCCGGGGCACGGGCGGCGGGGCGCGCCGGGGCACGGGGCGCGTGGTGTCCCAGGGGCGCACCGGCGGCCCTGCGCGCCCCGTGCCCGCCGGCCGACGGGCCACCGGGACGCCGGAGTGCACACCGCCTCGCCGCGCGAGCCGGTTCCCGGGTTCGCCGCACATCGGGCTCGTGAGCGGCCCGGTGAACCCGGTCTCGCAGTCGGGTCCGGTGCCCCGGGTCTTCCCGGTCGCGGCCCGGTGCTCCGGTCTAGCCACCGCAGCCCGGCCATCCCCGGTCAGGCCATCCCCGGCCGCACCCACAGCGGCCCTGCCCCAGGCTGAGCGGTCACGCCCTGACATCCTGGTCCCGCGCCGCCGCGGCCCGCGCCCCGGCCCGCAGCTCCTGTCCGGTGAACCGGGCGTTCCGGGCCCGCGAACTGCCGGCCACCGCCGCCCCGCCCCAGCTCAGCGTGTCAGGGGGGCGGCGTATTGTCGCATTGACGTAGTTTGCAGAAGGGGTGGGGCGCAGGGGTGGTCCCTACAGCCTGTAGGGTGACGTTCACCCCCACCGCATCCCCCACCGTACAGAGACGAGAGGTGGCCGTGTCGAGCGTCGCGCCCGAACCGGACGTCAGCGTTGTCGTCATCGTCTACAACGACGAAGAGCGTCTTCCGGCGGCCGTCGGTTCCGTTCTGGAGCAAACTCTGCGCAACGTCGAGGTCGTCATCGCCGACGACTGCTCGACGGACGGCTCCTACGGGGTCGCGCAGGCGCTCGCCGCGGCCCACCCGGGCAAGGTCCGCGCGATCCGGCTCGCGGAGAACAGCGGCGGCTGCGGAGAGCCCCGCAACGAGGGCGTCAAGGTCGCCCGCGGCCGCTACGTGATGTTCCTGGACAGCGACGACACGCTGGAGCGCAACGCGTGCCGCAACATGGTCGAGGCCGCCGACCGCACCGGCGCCGACCTCGTCTCCGGCCTCTGCGTGCGCGTGTACACGGACAACCGGCACGGCAAGCGGGTCGCCTGGTACCCGTGGCTGTACCGCAGCACCCGCACCCTGGACTCCGTCGCCGAGCTGCCGGACCTGTTCGTCTTCGACACGCTGTCGACCAACAAGTGCTACCGGCGCGACTTCCTCCTCGGCAACGACCTCGTCTTCCCGCGCGGCATCCACTACGAGGACCTGCTCTTCTCCGCCCAGGCCTACCTGGCCGCGCGGCGCATCACCCTCATCCCGAACACGGTCTACCACTGGAACGTCGTGGAGAAGACCGAGGCCAAGTCGATCAGCAACCGCCGCGGCGAGATCAGGAACTTCGCCGACCGGGTCGAGATCCACCGCCGTATCGACGCCCTCCTGGGGCGCCAGGGCCAGGACAGGCTGAAGCTGTGGAAGGACATCAAGTTCCTCAAGCACGACCTCGTGCTCTACCTGCGGGAACTGCCCTTCCTCGACGACGACTACCGGCACGGCTTCGCCGAGCTGGCCCGCGGGTACGTCCAGGACTTCCCCGAGGCCGCCTACGCCGAGCTGGACCGCGTCCACGCCATCTGCGCCCAGCTGCTGCTGCGCGAGGACTGGGCGGACCTGATGCCGGCCATCGACACCCTGATCAACCGGCAGAAGATCGCCACCCCGCTGGTCGAGCGAGACGGCCGGATCTACTGGACCGACCGCTACCTCGACGACCCGGACATGCGCTCCGTCCTGGACGTCACCAGCCTCGGCTACCACGCCAAACGGCTGAACCAGATGTTCCTGCGCAACCAGCTCACCGAATACGCCGTGGACGGCGGCGACGTACGGCTCGCGGGCGCGATCGTCAACCCGCTGCGCACCGTCGCCCCCGGTGCGAAGCTCACCGCCGAGCTGGAGTTCCGGGCCCGGCGGCGCAGCCTGCAGACCTTCCGGTTCCCGGTCGCCGCCGTCACCCACGAGGGCGACACGATCGCCTGGCGGGCCGAGGTGCCCCTGACCCGGCGCCTGCGCCCGCTCGGCATCATCGACGACGTCTGGGACGTCCGGCTGCACCTGACCGCGGACGGCGCGCGGACCACCAGCCGCCTCACCGTCGGCACCGTCGACCTGGAGCACGCCGAGGCCCTCCCGGTCCGGCCGCGCCTGACGAGGCTGATGGCCGACCGCATCGAGGCCCAGGTGTCCGCCAAGGGCCACCTCGCCTTCCGGCTCGCCCAGCACGGCCAGGCCGCCCGCAGGGGCCGCGCCGCCGTCCAGCGCAACCTGCACGGCCGCCCCGCGCGCGCCGCCAAGGGCGCCTACCGCAAGCTGCGCGCCGTGCGCCGCGACCTGAACTCCGGCACCCGCAAGCTCCAGGTCTACGACCGCATGCTGAGCAAGCTCCCCGTCCGCAAGGGCACCGTCGTCTTCGAGAGCCACCTCGGCAAGCAGTACAGCGACAGCCCCCGCGCGATCTACGAGGAGCTGCGCCGCCGCGGCGTGCCCATCACCGCCGTCTGGTCCTACGCCGGCGACCGGCCCAAGGGCTTCCCCGAGGACGCGGAGCTGGTGCGCCGCTGGTCGTGGCGGTACCTGAAGGCGCTCGCCCAGGCCGAGTACTGGATCGACAACCAGGGCTACCCGCTGCGCCTGGCCAAGCGCCCCGAGACGACGTACATCCAGACCTGGCACGGCTCCGCGCTCAAGCGGATGGGCTTCGACGAGCCCACCCACCGGATGCAGTCCGAGCAGGAGCAGCGCTCCTACCAGCAGGCCCTGGACCGGTTCGACCACTTCGTGGTCCGCGGCGAGCACGACGTGCGCACCCTCGCCCGCGCCTACCGCATCCCCGAGCACAAACTGCTGCGCACCGGCTACCCGCGCAACGACGCCCTCGTGCGGGCACGCGAGTCGGACGCACCCGACCCGCAGGCACGGCGGCTGGCCGAACGCCTGGGCATCGACCCCGGCAAGCGGGTGCTGCTGTACGCGCCGACGTTCCGCGCCCACCCCGACGGCCGGGTACGGGACTTCGCGTTCCCCTTCGACGTCGAGGAGTACGCCGACCGCTTCGGCGACGACCACGTCCTGCTGGTGCGCGCGCACTACCTCAACCGGCTCACCCTGCCCCCCTCGGTGGCCGGACGCGTCATCGACGTCAGCGCGGAACCGGACATCACCCCGCTGATGCTGCTCGCCGACGCCCTGATCACCGACTACTCCTCGGTGATGTTCGACTACGCGCTGCTCCAGCGCCCCATCGTGTTCTACGTCCACGACTGGGAGGAGTACGCCGAGGACACCCGCGGCACCTACTTCGACCTGCTCGCCGAGGCGCCCGGCCCCGTGCCGCGCACCCCGGAGGACCTCTTCGCCGCGCTCGGCGACCTGACCGCCGTGCACACGACGTACGAGGCCCGGCTGAAGGAGTTCGTGGACAAGTACGGCGAGTACGACCGCGGGGACGCCGCGGCGCAGATCGTGGACCGTTTCTTCGGCCCCGCGGGAGAGGCCCGATGACCCAGCGCGACATCTTCTTCGTGGCCAACGAGGTCAACGAACTCGGCGGCGTGGGCCGCTGGCAGGCCCAGCTCGCCAGGCTGCTGGCCGAGCGCGGCCACCGGGTCACCATCGCCGGTGTCGCACCGGCGGGCCACCCGATGGACCTCGGCGAGAACCCCCCGTTCCGCACGGTCACGCTGTACGCCCGCCGGCCCCCGGGCCGCCCCCGGCCGCGCCGCCTGCTCGGCTCCGCCGACCCCGCCCTGCGCCGCCACGACGCCCACATGCGTGCCGCCGCCGGACGGCTCACGGCCCTGTTCCGCGCCGCCTCGCCCGGTGCGGTGATCATCGTCACCCAGGTCTGGGCGATGGAGTGGGTGGCCCTCGCGGACACCGCCGGGCACACCGTCATCGGCATGACCCACGAGTCCTTCGAGACGGCCCGCAAGTCGTCCCGCTTCGCCCGGGTCAAGAAGTACTACGCGGACGTCGACCGGCTCCTCGCCCTCACCCAGGAGGACGCCGACCGCTGGGTCGGCGAGGGCATGAACAACCTCGGCTTCATGCCGAACCCGCTGCCCATCGAGCCCGGCACCCCCTCCCCGCGCACCGAGAAGGTCGTCGCGAGCATCGGCCGGCTCTCCCACGAGAAGGGCGTCGACCTGCTGCTGGACGCCTGGGCGGAGGCCGCCCCGCAGCAGCCCGGCTGGACCCTGCGGATCTACGGCAGGGGGGAGTCCGAGGCGGAGCTGCGCCGGCAGTGCGCCGAGCTGGGCATCGAGGACTCGGTGGACTTCGCCGGGCAGACCGACGACGTGCCCGGGGCGCTGCGCGCCTCCTCCGTCTTCGTCCAGTCCTCCCGCGGCGAGGGCTTCCCGCTGGTGCTGCTGGAGGCGATGGCGAGCGGGGTGCCGTGCGTCGCGTTCGACTGCGCGCCCGGCGTCCGGGAGATCGTCACCCACGACGAGGACGGACTGCTCGCCCGGCCCGGCAACACCACCGAACTCGCCCGCCACCTCGTCCGGTTGATGTCCGACGAACACCTGCGGGACGCGATGGGGGAACAGGCGCTGCGCAGTGTGCGGCGCTTCGACCCCGCCACCATCACCCGCCGCTGGGAGGAGCTGTTCGACTTCCTGGAGCGGTGACACGAGGATCCACCCGGCGTTTCCGGGTACCGGTACGCCGACGACAGGCCGGGAACCGGCCGAGGACAGGCTGACGACAGGCCGAGGACGGAGCGCGCATGACGGTGAGGCACCCCCGTGACGACCGCGGCAGGAGCCGGGACCTGATGGTCAACCCGGTCTTCAGCCGGGAACCGCTGAAGGTTCCGCGGTACGCGATGCCGTCGGGGGAGATGGAACCGGACACGGCCTACCAGATCGTCCACGACGAGCTGATGCTCGACGGCAACGCCCGGCAGAACCTCGCCACCTTCGTCTCCACCTGGGCCGAGCCGGAGGCCCGGCGGCTGATGGACGAGTGCGCCGAGAAGAACATGATCGACAAGGACGAGTACCCGCAGACCGCGGAACTCGAGACCCGGTGCGTCCACATGCTCGCCCGCCTCTGGCACGCCGAGGATCCCCGGCACGCGGTGGGCTGCTCCACCACCGGGTCCAGCGAGGCCGCGATGCTGGGCGGGCTCGCGCTCAAGCGCCGCTGGCAGCACCGGCGGCGCGCGCAGGGCAAGCCGGCCGACCGGCCCAACCTGGTCATGGGCATCAACGTCCAGATCTGCTGGGAGAAGTTCGCCGACTACTTCGAGGTCGAGCCGCGCTACGTGCCGATGGAGGGGGACCGCTACCACCTGACCCCCGAGAAGGCCGTCGAACTGTGCGACGAGAACACCATCGGGGTCGTCGCCGTCCTCGGCTCCACCTTCGACGGCAGCTACGAGCCCGTCGCCGGCATCGTCGCCGCCCTGGACGACCTCCAGGCCCGCACCGGAGTGGACATCCCCGTCCACGTCGACGGCGCGTCCGGCGCGATGATCGCCCCCTTCCTCGACCCGGACCTCCCGTGGGACTTCCGGCTGCCGCGGGTCGCCTCCATCAACACCTCCGGCCACAAGTACGGCCTGGTCATGCCGGGTGTCGGCTGGGCCCTGTGGCGGGACAAGGACGCCCTCCCCGACGACCTCGTCTTCCACGTCAACTACCTCGGCGGCGACATGCCGACCTTCGCGCTGAACTTCTCCCGGCCCGGCGCGCAGGTCGTCGCCCAGTACTACAACTTCCTGCGCCTCGGCTTCGACGGCTACCGGCGGGTCCAGCAGACCTGCCGGGACGTCGCCACCCGGCTCGCCGCCGAGATCGCCGGACTCGGGCCGTTCGAGCTGATCACCGACGGCAGCGACATCCCCGTCTTCGCCTTCCGGATGCGGGACGGCATCGACCACTACAGCGTCTTCGACGTCTCCGCGGCCCTGCGCGAGAGCGGCTGGCTGGTGCCCGCGTACACCTTCCCGAAGAACCGCACCGACCTGGCGGCCCTGCGGATCGTGGTCCGCAACGGCTTCAGCCACGACCTCGCCGACCTGCTCCTGGCCGACCTGCGCCGCGTCCTGCCCCGCCTGGACAAGCAGCACGAGCCGCACCGCAGCGCCGACGACGCAGGCGGATTCGCCCACGGCGCGGAGACCAAGAACCCGCGCACCCCGGGCCGCCACTGACCGAGGAGGTACCCGATGTGCCGTCTGTTCGGCCTCAGCAGTGCCCCGCAACGCAGCCACGCCACCTTCTGGCTCCTGGACGCGCCCGACAGCCTCAGCCGGCAGAGCCGCCACGACCCCGACGGCACGGGCCTCGGCTACTTCGCCCCGGACGGCACCCCGCACGTGGACAAGGCCCCGATCGCCGCGTACGAGGACCGCGCCTTCGCCGAAGAGGCCCGGGAGGTCGAGTCCACCACCTTCCTCGCGCACGTCCGCTACGCCTCCACGGGCAGCCTGGACACCCGCAACACCCATCCCTTCGAGCAGGAGGGACGGCTGTTCGCGCACAACGGGGTCATCGAGGACCTCGGCCGGCTCGACCGGCACCTGGGGCAGGACCGGGCGCTGGTCCGCGGCGACACCGACTCCGAGCGGTTCTTCGCCCTCATCACCCGGGAGATCCGCGACCACGGCGGTGACATCACCGCCGGCATCGGACACGCCGCCCGCTGGGTCGCCGCGCACCTGCCCGTCTACGCCCTCAACCTCGTCCTCATCACCCCGGGCGGTCTGTGGGCGCTGCGCTACCCGGACACCCACGAGCTGTACGTGCTGCGACGTCCCGCGGGGGGACCGCACGGCGGCCGCCATCTCGACCACAGCGGCAGCCGGGGACGCATGCGGGTCCACTCGCAGAACCTGGCAGGGAAGCCCGCCGTGGTGGTGGCGAGCGAACGCATGGACGAGAACCCCGAGTGGCGTCTCATGGAGCCGGGGGAACTCCTCCACGTGGGCCCGGACCTGAGCACCACCAGCAGCACCGCCCTGCCCCACGCCCCCGCCCACCGGCTCACCCTGGCCGATCTGCGCCCCGACGCCGCCGCGTCCCAGACGGTCGCCTGACCGCCGCGGCGAAGCACTGACGCTACGCCAGATACCTGATTCTGACGTAGCGTCAGACGGCTGGCGCATGCGCCGGTGAGTCCCCCTGACGCCGCCTCAGACGCGGACGCCGAACTGGTAGGGCATGTTGCCCATCGACTCGTAGCGCACGAAAGCTCCGCTGTGCGGGGCGTGCAGGACCATGCCCTTGCCGGCGTAGAGGCCGACGTGGTGCAGGTCGCCGTAGAAGAAGACCAGGTCGCCCACCTGGAGCTGGCTCTGCGAGTAGATGCGCTGGCCGATGTTGGCCTGTGCCTCGGAGGTGCGCGGTATGGAGACGTTGGCCTGCGCGTACGCCCAGGAGGTCAGGCCCGAGCAGTCGAAGGTGGACGGGCCGTTGTGGCCGTAGTCGTACGGGCTGCCGATCTTGCTCTGGGCGGCGGCGAAGGCGGCGCCCGCGTGGCCGCTGCCCGGGGTGATCTTGCCCATGGAGACCCGCTCGGTGCCCCGGGTGGCGCGGGTCTGCTCGGCGGCGGCGAGCTGCTGCTTCTCCTTGGCGGTGAGCGTGTTGAGCAACTGCCGTGCCTCGGCGAGCTTGCCCTGGACCTCCTTCTTCTTGCTGCCCAGTTCGGTGCGGGTGGCGGCGAGGTCCTTGAGCTTGGCGGTGGCCTCGGCCCGCTGCTGGGCGAGCCGGCGCTGCTTGTCCTGGATCTTCTTCAGCGCGTCGGCCTGCTGGCCGCTGACCTGGTCGAGGGTGGCGGCCCGGTCCAGGTAGTCGTCCGGGTGGGAGGAGAGGAAGAGCTGGAGGGACGGGTCGATGCCGCCGGAGCGGTACTGGCCGGCCGCCATCGAACCGAGGCCGTCGCGCAGCTTGTTCAGCTCCTGCTGACCGCGGGCGACGTTGTCCTGGATGGTGGAGATCTCCTTCTGGAGCCTCTGCTGCTTCTCCTTGGCCCCGTTGTACTTCTCGGTGGCCTGCTCCGCCTGCTCGTAGAGCTTGTCGACCTTGGACTTGACCTCGTCCTTGCTCGGCTTCTCACTCGGAGCCGCGTTGGCCGCCTGCGCGCTGATCGCGACGGCGGCGGCGGCCGCGGTGGTCAGCACGGTCACGCGCGTGCGGCTGGGCTTTTTGGGTCGACGGTGAGACGCCACGGAAGCAAGCTCCTTCTTATGGGTGAACTCCCGTTCGGGAGTTCGAGTTTAAACCTAGTGACCTTGGTCCGGTGGCGCCATCACTGCGGACAACTCGGCGTGAGGCAGTTCCGGGGCGCCTCGCCTACGCGTAACGTGGCGCCCCATGAAGATCCTCATCAGCGCCGACATGGAAGGCGCCACCGGTGTGACCTGGCCCGCCGACGTGCTGCCGGGGACACCGCAGTGGGAGCGGTGCCGGTCGATGTTCACCTCGGACGTCAACGCGGCCGTGCTCGGGTTCTTCGACGGAGGCGCGGACGAGGTCCTCGTCAACGAGGCGCACTGGACCATGCGCAACCTGCTGCTGGAGGAGCTGGACGAGCGGGCGCAGATGCTCACCGGGCGCCACAAGTCACTGTCCATGGTGGAGGGCGTGCAGCACGGCGACGTCGACGGCATCGCCTTCGTCGGCTACCACGCCGGCGCCGGGACGGAGGGCGTCCTCGCGCACACCTACCTCGCCAACTCCATCACCGGCGTGTGGGTGAACGACGTACGGGCCAGTGAGGGGCTGCTCAACGCGCACGTCGTCGCCGAGTACGGGGTGCCCGTGGTTCTCGTCACCGGCGACGACGTGGCCTGTGAGGACGCGCTGGGCTACGCGCCCGAGGCGCTGAAGGTCGCGGTCAAGGACCATGTGTCGCGGTACGCGGCGGTGTGCCGGACGCCGGCCCGTACCGCCGCCGACATCCGCGCGGCCGCGGCGAAGGCCGCGTCCCTGGCGGTGCGGGGCGAGCCCGTGCAGGGCGGCCCGTTCACCGTCGCGGTGGAGTTCGACGCCGAGCACCTGGCCATGGCCGCCACCGTGGTCCCCGGCGTGGCGCGCGCCGGTGAGCGCAAGGTCGTCTACACCAGCGCCACGATGTACGAGGGAATCCGCACCTTCAAGGCGGTCACCACGATCGCCTCGGCCGCCATCGAGGAGCAGTATGGCTGACGCGCAGGCACTGGACGAGGTCGTCCGGTTCACCTCCGAGCTGATCCGGATCGACACCACCAACCGGGGCGGCGGCGACTGCCGGGAGCGTCCGGCCGCCGAGTACGCCGCCGAGCAGCTGGCCGGAGCGGGGCTGGAACCGGTGCTGCTGGAGCGCACACCGGGCCGGACCAACGTCGTCGCCCGGGTCGAGGGCACCGACCCCTCGGCGCCCGCACTGCTCGTCCACGGTCATCTGGACGTGGTGCCTGCGCAGGCCGCCGACTGGAGCGTGCACCCCTTCTCCGGGGAGGTCCGCGACGGTGTGGTGTGGGGCCGGGGCGCGGTCGACATGAAGAACATGGACGCGATGATCCTCTCGGTGATCCGCTCCTGGGCCCGGCAGGGCCTGCGGCCGCGCCGGGACCTCGTGGTGGCGTTCACCGCCGACGAGGAGGCCAGCGCCGAGGACGGCTCGGGCTTCCTGGCCGACGAGCACCCCGAGCTGTTCGAGGGCTGCACCGAGGGCATCAGCGAGTCCGGGGCGTACACCTTCCACGACGGCGCCGGCCGGCAGATCTACCCGATCGCCGCCGGGGAACGCGGCACCGCCTGGCTGAAGCTGACCGCGCGCGGCCGGGCGGGGCACGGCTCCCGCGTCAACAAGGAGAACGCGGTGACCCGGCTCGCCGCGGCTCTCGCCCGGATCGGCGCCCACCAGTGGCCCCTGCGGCTCACCCCGACCGTCCGCGCCGCGCTCGACGAACTCGCCGCCCTGTACGGCCTGGAGGCCGACCCGCACACCGTGGATGCGCTGCTCGACAAGCTCGGCCCCGCCGCCCGGCTGGTGGAGGCGACGCTGCGCAACAGCGCCAACCCGACCATGCTGGACGCCGGTTACAAGGTGAACGTCATCCCGGGCGAGGCCGTCGCCCACGTCGACGGACGGTACCTGCCCGGCGGCGAGGAGGAGTTCCGCGCGACCCTGGACCTGCTGACCGGCCCGGACGTGGACTGGGAGTTCCACCACCGCGAGGTGGCGATCCAGGCGCCGGTCGACTCGCCGACGTTCGCCGCGATGCGGGCCGCCGTCGAGGAGTTCGCGCCCGAGGGACACGTCGTGCCGTACTGCATGGCGGGCGGCACCGACGCCAAGCAGTTCTCGCGGCTCGGCATCACCGGCTACGGCTTCTCGCCGCTGAAGCTGCCCGAGGGCTTCGACTACGACGCCCTGTTCCACGGAGTCGACGAACGCGTCCCCGTCGATGCGCTGCACTTCGGTGTCCGCGTGCTCGACCGCTTCCTGCGGACGTCCTGAGCGAGTTGGGAGAAGGAAACAGTGCAGACCCTGCCGTACGGTTCCTGGCCCTCGCCGATCGACGCGGCCCTGGCCGCCGCGCACGACGGCAAGCCGGAGTTCGTGGACTTCGTCGGCGACGAGGTGTGGTGGACCGAGCCCAGGCCCGCCGAGGGCGGCCGCCGGGCACTCGTGCGGCGGCGCGCCGACGGTGGCGAGGAGTCCGTGCTGCCGCCGCCGTGGAACGTGCGCAGCAGGGTCATCGAGTACGGCGGCCGCCCCTGGGCCGGGACGGTCGCGGACGGCGCGGTGCTCGTTGTCTTCGTGCACTTCGCCGACCAGCGGCTCTACCGCTGGCAGCCCGGCGCGGGCGAGCCGGTGCCGCTCACCCCCCTGTCGTCGGTGGGCGGCGGACTGCGCTGGGCGGAACCGCAGGTGCGGGCGGAACGCGGTGAAGTCTGGTGCGTGATGGAGGAGTTCACCGGCGAGGGCCCCACCGACGTCCGGCGCGTGCCCGTCGCCGTACCGCTGGACGGCTCGGCGGCCGGGGACCGCGGCGCGGTGCGTGAACTGACCGCGGAGCGCCACCGGTTCGTGACCGGACCGAGGCTGTCGCCCGACGGACGGCGGGCCGCGTGGCTGGCCTGGGACCACCCCAGGATGCCCTGGGACGGTACGGAACTCGTGGTGGCCGAGGTGGACGGGGACGGCCGCCTCACCGCGCCCCGCACCCTCGCCGGCGGCCCGGAGGAGTCCGTGGCCCAGGCGGAGTGGGCGGCCGACGGCTCCCTGCTGTACGCGAGCGACCGCGGCGGCTGGTGGAACCTCTACCGCGACGGGCACCCGCTGTGCCCGCGCGAGGAGGAGTTCGGCGGGCCGCTGTGGAAGCTCGGGCAGCGCTGGTTCGCCCCGCTGGAGACCGGTCTCGTGGCCGTCGTGCACGGTCGCGGCGCCACCGCCCTCGGCATACTCGACCCGGAGACGGGCGAGGTCGTCGACGCGGCGGGCCCCTGGGGGGAGTTCGACGCCACGCTCGCGGTGCACGGCGAACGCGTCGTCGCCGTCGGCGCCGGACCGCGCGGCTCCCACGAGGTCGTCGAGCTGGACACCCGCACCGGCCGGGCCCGGGTGATCGGCGCCGCCCACCGCGACCCGGTCGACCCCGCCTACTACCCACGACCGCGGGTGCGCACCTTCACCGGCCCGGGTGGCCGTGACGTGCACGCGCACATCTACCCGCCGCACCACCCGGAGTGCGCCGCGCCCGCCGGTGAGCTGCCCCCGTACGTCGTGTGGGCGCACGGCGGCCCCACCAGCCGGTCCCCGCTCGTCCTCGACCTGGAGATCGCCTACTTCACCTCGCGCGGCATCGGCGTCGCCGAGGTGAACTACGGCGGCTCGACGGGGTACGGCCGTGAGTACCGCGAGCGGCTGCGCGAGCAGTGGGGCGTCGTCGACGTCGAGGACTGCGCGGCCGTCGCGCTCGCCCTCGCCGACGAGGGCACCGCGGACCGCGACCGGCTGGCGATCCGCGGCGGCAGCGCGGGCGGCTGGACCACCGCGGCCTCCCTGGCCGGCACCGACGTCTACGCCTGCGGCACGATCCTCTACCCGGTCCTCGACCTGACGGGGTGGGGCTCGGGGGAGACCCACGACTTCGAGTCGCAGTACCTGGAGAGCCTGGTCGGCCCGCTCGCCGAGGTGCCCGAGCGGTACGCGCAGCGCTCGCCCGCCGAGCACGCCGACCGGATCACGGCGCCGTTCCTGCTGCTCCAGGGGCTGGACGACGTGATCTGCCCGCCGGTGCAGTGCGAGCGGTTCCTGGCCCGGCTGAAGGGGCGCGACGTGCCGCACGCCTACCTCACCTTCGAGGGCGAGGGGCACGGATTCCGCCGCGCCGCCACCATGGTCCGCGCCCTGGAGGCCGAACTCTCCCTGTACGCCCAGGTGTTCGGACTCGATCCGGCCGGTCTGCCGGTGCTGGAGCTGGGCACGTGAAGGAGCTCGTGCGTCCCGCCCGGCTCGCCCCCGGCGCCCGCGTCGCCGTCGTCGCCCCCAGCGGTCCCGTCCCGGAGGAACGCCTGCAGGCCGGTCTCGACGTGCTGCGCGGCTGGGACCTGGACCCCGTGGTGGCGCCCCATGTGCTGGACCGGCACCCTGAGTTCACCTATCTGGCGGGCGCCGACGCCGACCGGGCCGCCGACCTGCAGCAGGCGTGGTGCGACCCGTCGGTGGACGCGGTGCTGTGTGCCCGGGGCGGCTACGGCGTGCAGCGGATGGCCGACCTGCTCGACTGGGAGGCGATGCGCGCGGCGGGGCCCAAGGTGTTCGTCGGCTTCAGCGACATCACCGCGCTGCACGAGGCCTTCGCCGTGCGGCTGGGCCTGGTCACCCTGCACGGTCCGATGGCGGCCGGTGCCGACTTCATCAAGAACGCCCGGGCGCAGGAACACCTCAAGGCGACCCTGTTCGCCCCGGAGACGGTCCGCGTGATCTCCTCCGGTGGCACGGCCCTGGTCCCCGGGCGGGCCAGGGGGGTGACGCTCGGCGGCTGCCTCGCCCTGCTCGCCGCCGACCTCGGCACCCCGCACGCGCGGCCCTCGGCGGGCGGCGGCCTGCTGTGCCTGGAGGACGTGGGCGAGGAGACGTACCGCCTGGACCGCTACCTGACCCAACTGCTGCGCGCCGGCTGGCTGGAGGGCGTCGCCGGGGTGCTGCTGGGCTCGTGGGAGGAGTGCGGCGCCCCCGGCCGGGTGCGGGCGCTGCTGGCGGACCGGCTCGGCCCGCTCGGCGTGCCCGTCGCCGAGGACTTCGGGTTCGGACACTGCGCGGGCGCCTCGACGATCCCCTTCGGGGTCACCGCCGAACTCGATGCCCGGGCGGGGACGCTGACGCTGGACAGGCCCGCCCTACGCTGAGGCGCGGGCCCCGCCCGCCGTTCACCGAATCTCCGTCAAGAAAGCTCCGTCGCACCGATTGACGCGGTCCGACACGTGTCACACCATGGCTGCCGACCGGTTACTTACCGGTTGGTAAGAGATGCGGACAGAAGTGGGCGCCGCCCGCCGGGGCCCGGTTCTGTCCGCAGTTCCAAGACGGGTTGCCGGTAGTCGCTCGCCCTCAGTGTGGAGGTCTCGTGTCCCGTCGTGCGCCCAGAACCCGCGCCGCCCTCGTCGTCTCACTCGCAGCCGCGCTGAGCGCGCCCCTGGCGCTCACCGCCCCCGCGGCGGCCGGCGGCCAGTACGGCGTGACGCCGCTGAAGTTCACCGTCCGGGCGGGTGAACGCACCTGCACCGTGGACGCCGACCTGTACCGGCCGGCCGGCGCCGACCACGCGCACCCCGCGCCCGCCGTGCTCGCCACCAACGGCTTCGGCGGGAGCAAGGACGACGGCTCGACCGACGCCATCGGCAAGGCCTTCGCCCAGCGCGGATACGTCTCGCTCGTCTACTCCGGCCTCGGCTTCGGGAAGTCGGGCTGCCTGGTCTCCCTCGACGACCCGGACATCGACGGCCGGGCCGCCTCCCAGCTGATCGACTTCCTCGGCGGCCGACGCGCCGCCGACGACGGCACCCGCGCCGACTACGTCACCCTCGACGGCACGGGCGACCCGCGCGTCGGCATGATCGGCGGCTCCTACGGCGGCGCCGTGCAACTGGCCACCGCCGCCGTGGACCACCGGGTCGACGCCCTCGTCCCGATGATCACCTGGAACGACCTCGCCTACTCCCTCGACCCCGGCAATGCCGCCGGCGCCCCGGACCTGCCCGGCGCCTTCAAATGGCAGTGGACCAACGGCTTCTACCTCATGGGCGAGAGCCAGCCGCTCACCCAGCCCGCCCTCGACCCCTCCCGGATCAACTCCCTCACCTGCCTGCACTTCGTGACCCGGGCCTGCGACACCGTCCGCACCCTCGACTCGGGCCGCTACCCCGAGGACGCGACCCGGCGCCTGCTCTCCTACGCGCACAGCGTCTCCCCGGTCTCCTACCTCGACCGGGTGAAAGCACCCACCCTGCTCGTCCAGGGCCAGGCCGACAGCCTCTTCAACCTCAACGAGGCCACCGCCACCTACCGGACTCTCAAGGCACAGGGCACCGAGACGAAGATGATCTGGCAGTCCTGGGGCCACAGCGGAGGAATGACCGACCCGGCCGCCGGCGAACTGAACCTCGCCCAGGGCAACCTGGAGACCAGCTACGTCGGCAGGCGCGTCCTCGCCTGGTTCGACCGCTACCTGCACCGCGACCAGGACACCGGCACCGGACCCGACTTCGCCTACTACCGCGACTGGATCACCGACCCCGGTCACACCTACGCGAGCGCCGACCGCCTTCCCGCACCCGGCCGGACGCTGTACCTCTCCGGCGACGGCAGACTCGTCGACCGACGCGACGAGGTCACCTCCGGCAGCCGCACCTACACCAACTGGCTCGTCCCCACCAGCCATTCGGAAAGCTCGCTGGCGGGCATCATCAACCTTCCCGACCCCGCCCCCTACGACCTCGCCGGCACCCACCTCGCCTGGACCAGCGAGCCGCTGAGCCAGGCCACCGACGTCGTCGGCGCACCCCGAGCCACCCTGCGGGTGCACTCCCCGACGGCGGAGCGCACCCAGCGCTCGGCCGACGCCGCCGACCACCTCGTCCTGTTCGCCAAGCTGTACGACGAGGCGCCCGACGGCACCCGCACCCTCGTGCACCGGCTCGTCGCCCCCGTCCGCGTGCCCGACGTGACCCGTCCCTTCACCGTCACCCTGCCGGGCATCGTGCACCGCTTCGAGCAGGGGCACCGGCTGCGGTTCGTGATCGCGGCCAGTGACGACGCCTACTTCGGCAACCGCGGCGTCAAGCCGGTCACCGTGGTCAGCTCCCCAGAGGACACCGGGGTACTGCAACTGCCCGTCGTGCAGGACTGACACCGGGCCGGACGTCAGGGCGCCTCGCGTAAGGTGACGGCATGCCGCACACCGCGTCCCGCTACCTCGCCGAGGGGCCCCGCACGGGCATCCGCCCCTTCACCCAGGAGGACGGCCCCGAGTTCACCGCCCGGGTCCGCGAGAGCGCGGAGCTGCACCGCCCGTGGCTCTTCCCGCCCGCCACGGCCGAGGCCTACACCGCCTACGCGGGGCGGCTGATCGACGGGCAGGACAGGGCCGGCTTCCTCGTCTGCGAGAAGCCCGGCGGCGGCCTCGCCGGTTTCATCAACATCAACAACATCGTCCGGGGCGCCTTCCTCTCCGGCGCGCTCGGCTACGGCGCCTTCGCGCACGCCGCCGGACGCGGACTGATGAGAGAGGCCCTGACCCTCGTCATCGGGCACGCCTTCGGACCGATGGGACTGCACCGGCTGGAGATCAACGTCCAGCCGGGCAACACCGCATCCATCGCGCTCGCCCGCTCCTGCGGCTTCCGCCTGGAGGGCTACTCCCCGGACATGCTGTACGTCGACGGGGCGTGGCGGGACCACGAACGCTGGGCGCTCACCGCCGGGACGCGGACTTCCGGTTGACCTTCATGGTGTCGAGGTCGGTGACGGTCGACCTCAGCTCGCCGAAACCGTAGCCGAGGCCGCGCAGGGTGCTCTCGGCCCGGTCCTCCGCGACGGCCGCCGCCATCTCCTCGCCGTCCCGGGCGTCCGACACCACGACGAAGCGCATCGAGAAGTGCTTCAGCGGCGCCGCCTCGTAGGACAGCGTCCCCTCCTCGGTGAACCGCATGCTCATCATCCCGTGGTCGGCGGCCTCGGCGAGCAGCCGCGCCCGCGCCTCCTCGGTCAGCCCGGCCCAGGTACCCCGGACGATGACCCGGTAGGTGTGCTGCTCACTCATCGCTTCTCGTGCTCCTTCGCCACCGCCCCGGCACACCAGCGCACCGGCGCGTCACCGCGGACATGGTCGAAGGACCGACCCTACGTCGCCCCGGCGGGCCCGCCCACCGCATTTCCGCCCGCCGGACGCGGCGGCCCGGCGGGCGCCTTTGCGCAATCCTGACCGCCGGTGCCCCTGGTCAGCTCCCCGGCGACCGGCTTCCATGGTGATCGTGACGACGATCCGACGCGAGGTACTGACGCTCCCCGCCGCGCCCCTGGGCCCCGACAACCCGCTGCCCGCGCTGCGACCGCTCGACGAGGCCCACCGCATCGAGGACCGGGACAGGGCCGGTCTGCCGCACGACATGGCCCGGCAGCTCGGCTACGCCCCGCTGCGCAGTGTGCTGCCCGCCCGGATCCGCGACGGCTACGGCAGAACACGCCGGCCCACCGGGATCGACGCCCTCGTCCTGGAGAACGACCGGCTGCGCGCCACCGTCCTGCCGGGCCTCGGCGGCCGGATCGCCTCCCTCGTCCACAAGCCCGCCGGCCGCGAACTCCTGTACCGCAACCCGGTGTTCCAGCCCGCCGACTTCGCCCTCAACGGAGCCTGGTTCTCCGGCGGCATCGAATGGAACATCGGGGCCACCGGCCACACCACCCTCTCCTGCGCGCCCCTGCACGCCGCCCGCGTCCCCGCCCCCGACGGCGGGGTCATGCTGCGCCTGTGGGAGTGGGAACGACTGCGCGACCTGCCCTTCCAGGTCGACCTGTGGCTGCCCGACGGCTCCGACTTCCTGCACGTCGGCGTCCGCGTCCGCAACCCGCACGAACGGCCGGTCCCCGCCTACTGGTGGTCCAACACCGCCGTCCCCGAGGAACGCAGGATCCTCGCGCCCGCCGAAGAGGCCTGGCACTTCAGCTACGAACGCAGGCTGCGCCGCGTCCCGGTCCCCGTGCACGACGGCGCCGACCGCACCTACCCCCTCAACAGCCCGTACGCGGCCGACTACTTCTACGAGGTGCCGGCCGGACGGCGCCGCTGGATCGCCGCGCTGGACGAGGACGGCACCGGTCTCGTGCAGACCTCCACCGACGTGCTGCGCGGCCGCAAACTGTTCGTCTGGGGCACCGGCCCCGGCGGGCGCCGCTGGCAGCAGTGGCTCACCGAGCCCGGCACCGGCGGCTACTGCGAGATCCAGGCCGGACTCGCCCGCACCCAACTGGAGCACGTCCGGCTGGAGGCGGAGAGCGAGGTGGCCTGGCTGGAGTCCTACGGCCCGCTCGACGCACCGCCGCCGGCGGGGGACTGGGAGAGCGCCGTACGGCGCACCGAGGAGCGGCTGGAGGCCGTCCTGCCGCGCGCGGACGTCGAGGCCGCCCACGCCGCCTGGCGGCCGTACGCCGACGCCGAACCGGACGAGGTCCTCGCCACCGGATCCGGCTGGGGCGCCCTCGAAGTGCTGCGCGGCGGCTGGAAACTGCCCGGCACGCCGTTTCCCGGGTCCACGATCACAGCCGCGCAGCAGCCCTGGCGGGAACTGCTGCGCACCGGCTCCTTCCCCGAGCCGCGCCGGGCCGGCCCGCCCGGCGAGAGCCTGGTCGCCCCGCACTGGCGCGACCTGCTGGAGACGGCACCCGCCACACCGCTCGCCGAGTACCACCTCGGGGTCGCCCAGTGGCACGCCGGGGATCGCGCGCAGGCGGTGCGCAGCTGGGAGCGCGCGCTCGAACTCGCCCCGTCCCTCTGGCCGTTGCTGCGCTGCCTGGCCGTCGCCGACCAGGAGAGCGGCCACCACGAACGGGCCGCCGACCGGTACGCCGAGGCCTTCGACGACCTGTGCCACGAGCGGCGCGACCAGGGCGAGCAGTGGACCGCCGCCACCGCCGCGCTCGGCCGGGAGACGATCGAGGCACTGCTGAGGACCGGCCGGACGGCCGGCGCCCGCGCCGTGTGGGACCGGCTGTTCCCGGCGATCCGGGAGCAGGGCCGGTTCCGGCTGCTGGAAGCGGAGCTGCTGCTCGCGGAGGGGGACCGCGACCGGGCCCGGGCGGTCTTCGAGGACGGCTTCGAGGTCGCCGACCTGCGGGAGGGCGACGAGCGGATCGGCCGGCTGTGGGAGCGGGTGGCGGGCGGGCCACCGCCGCGGCGCTACGACTTCCGGATGCGGCCCGCGTGAGGATCAGCCGCGGCGGTCCACGTACTCGTACACCGACCCGTCCGGATGGACGGCGATCAGATTGCGGCCCCCGGGCGTCGCGACCGGGCCCGCCACGACGCGGGCACCCAGCCCGGTCAGCACCCGCTGGGCCTCGTCGACGTCGGTGACGGCGATGGTCGCCGCCACCTTGCGCAGCACCTCCAGCTCGGCCTCGGGCCCGCTCATCAGCAGGAAGCAGCCGACGGCGGCCACCTCCACCCCGCCGCGCTCGAACCGGAGGGCTCTGGCGCCCGCCAGACGTTCGTAGAAGGGGACCGCGGTTTCCAGGTCGTCGACGCACACGCGCAGGCTGGTTCCCAGAATCTCCATACCCGAAAGCCTAGTTGGGCGACGGGCCCGGGGTGATCGTCACGTTGATCGCCGCGCCCGGGCCGTACTGCCGTGTTGCGTACGCCTGTTCGGGTACTCGCGGGGCATGGAACGCTCGGAGCAACTGGAGAATCCGAAACGACCGGACCACCTGGACCACCTGGAACATCTGGACAAGCACCTGGTGGAGGAACTGGCGCAGGTGGCGCGCGAGACGGTGCGCGACGAGCTGCGCGAGCAGACCCGCAGGCAGCGCCGCACGGCCCTGCTGTACGCCGCGTCGGGCGCCGTCGCGCTGTACGCGGGCGCGGCCGTGGCGCTCGCCGCCGGTCTGGCCCTCGCCGTCGGACTGCCCGGCTGGGCCGCCGCACTGATCACCGCGGCGGTCCTCGGCGCGGCCGCCTACGCGCTGCGCCGCGCGGCCCGGCCCGCCGCGTCCGGCCCCGCGGCTCCCGGCCGGGCCGCCGGGTCCGCGATGCCGGGGGGCGCCGCGTCCCGGATGTCCGCGCAGCCGCCGGTGCCCCCGGCACCGCCCGTGCCGCCGATGCCGCAGAGCCCGCCCCGTGCGCCGGGCGCGTCCCGCCCGCAGGGTTCGGAGCACGATTTCTGAACCGGCCGCACGCGCACGACGGCGCTCGCACCTGACCGTGCGGGCGCCCTCGTGTGCGCGGGCCGCCGTGGTGACGGCCCGGGCCGCCGCTACGG
This sequence comes from Streptomyces sp. Xyl84, assembly GCF_059731885.1. Lineage (NCBI taxonomy): Bacteria > Bacillati > Actinomycetota > Actinomycetes > Kitasatosporales > Streptomycetaceae > Streptomyces > Streptomyces sp. Xyl84. The sequence continues at coordinate 1,247,620 of NZ_AP029182.1, read as the reverse complement.
CAGTTGCGGCAGCACCTTCGTGCGGTAGAAGTCGAAGAAGCCGCGCTGGTCGGCCCCGATCTGGTTGACGTAGACCCGGTCGAAGCCCGCGTCGGCGAACTCCTTCAGCGTGGCCACGTGCTGGTCCGCGTCGTCCCCGCACACCACGTTCTCGCGGACCATGTCCTCGGTGACCAGAGGTTCCAACTGCTCGAAGTGGCGGGGCGTGGGCAGCACCTGGCCCATCTCGCCGGGCAGCTGCTCGTTGTACCACAGCTCGCGCACGGTGCGGACGCACTCGTCGCGGTCGTGCCCGAAGCACACCTTCGTGCCGCCGCTGACGAGCTTGGCCCCGCCCCCGCCCTTGCGGTACTGCGTGACCATCTCCTCGTCCGGCATCATCGTGATGTACCCGTCGCCCACGCGGGCGGCGAGCGCGGTGGCCTTGGGACCGAACCCGGAGACGTCGATGGGCACCGGTTCGTCGGGGACGGTGTAGAGGCGCGCGTTCTCCACGGTGTAGTACGTGCCGTGGTGGTCGACCTCCTCGCCGGTGAACAGCCGGCGCATCACCTGGATCGCCTCCTCCAGCATCTCCAGACGCACGTGTGCCGGTGGCCACCGGTCGCCCAGGATGTGCTCGTTCAGGGCCTCCCCGCTGCCGACGCCGAGCCGGAACCGTCCCTCGGTCATCACCGCGCTGGTCGCGGCGGCCTGCGCCACCACAGCCGGATGCATCCGCACCGTCGGACAGGTGACGGCCGTCTCGACCGGCAGCGACACCGCCTCGGACAGCGCGCCGATCACCGACCACACGAACGCGCTCTGGCCCTGCGCGTCGTTCCACGGGTGGTAGTGGTCGGAGATCCACAGGGCCTGGAAACCGGCCTGCTCGGCCATTCTGGCCTGCTCCACCAGATCGGCGGGGCCGTACTGCTCGCAGGACAGGAAGTAGCCGTACTCGGGCATGGGCGGGACCTCCACGACAGGGTGGGCGGGATCGCGGTCCCGAGTACCCGGCGGCGGGGCCGGAAACCGGCGGCGGCCTGCCGCGTCCCGCTCCGGGCCGACGTGCGCGCCCCGGCCCCGGCTCAGGCCCGCCTCCCGGCCCCGGCTCACGTTTGGGTGCCCGGGCCCGGGGGACGCGGAGGGTTCCGCACCAGGTACGCGACAGCGCCGGAGGCGAACCGTGAGTCGACCCCGCATCGTGATCGTCGGCGCCGGCTTCGCCGGCTATCACGCCGCCCGCACCCTGTCCCGGATGTCACGGAACAGGGCCGACGTCACCGTCCTGAACCCGACCGACTACTTCCTGTACCTGCCGCTGCTGCCCCAGGTGGCCGCGGGCGTCCTGGAACCGCGCCGTGTCGCGGTCTCCCTCTCCGCCGGTCTGCCCGGCGTCCGCCTGGTCCTCGGCGAGGCCGGCCGCGTCGACCTCGACGCGCGCACGGTGCACTTCACCGGCCCCGAGGGGGACCGCGGCGCGCTCGGCTACGACCGGCTGGTGCTGGCGGTCGGCAGCGTCAACAAGCTGCTGCCCGTCCCCGGTGTCGCCGAGCACGCGCACGGCTTCCGCGGGCTGCCCGAGGCGCTCTATCTGCGCGACCACGTGACCCGGCAGATGGAACTGGCGGCGGCGTCCGAGGACCGCGAGGAGTGCGCCGCCCGCTGCACCTTCGTCGTGGTCGGGGCGGGCTACACGGGCACCGAGGTCGCCGCGCACGGGAAGATGTACACCGACGCGCAGGTGCGCCGGCACCCGCTGCGCCGGGGGATGCGGCCGCGCTGGATGCTCCTGGACGTCGCCCCCCGCGTCCTGCCCGAGCTGGACGAACGGCTCTCGCGCACCGCGGACCGGGTGCTGCGGCAGCGCGGCGTGGACGTCCGCATGGGCACCTCCGTGCGGGAGGCCACGCACGAGGGCGTGCTGCTCACCGACGGTGAGTTCGTGCCCACCCGGACCCTGGTGTGGTGCGTGGGCGTACGGCCCGACCCGCTGGTGGAGGGCACCGGGCAGCCGCTGGAACGCGGGCGGATCGTGGTGGACCCCTACCTCCAGGTGCCGGGGCGGCCCGAGGTGTTCGCCTGCGGCGACGCGGCGGCCGTGCCGGACATGTACCACCCCGGCGGCTTCACCCCGATGACCGCCCAGCACGCCTGGCGGCACGGCCGGATCGCCGCGATCAACGTCGCCGCCTCGCTCGGGGCCTGCGCGCGGCGCCCCTACCGGCACCGGGACCTGGGATTCGTCGTGGACCTCGGCGGAGCGCGGGCCGCCGCGAACCCGCTGGGCCTCGCCCTGTCCGGTCCGCCGGCCGCCGCGGTGACGCGTGGCTACCACCTGGCCGCCATGCCGGGCAACCGGGTCCGCGTGGCGGCCGACTGGCTGCTGGACGGCGTACTGCCGCGCCAGGCCGTCCAGTTGGGGCTCGTACGGTCCTGGTCCGTGCCCCTGGACACGGCGTCGCCCGAGCTGGCGCGGGTGGGCGGCGGCCCGCAGGAGGGAGCGGCGGCGGACGCGGGTACGCGCGGGGGAGCGGACGCGGAACCGGCAGGCGAGCCGACGAGCGAAAGGATCACGGACATCATCGACACCACGGAGAAGATGCAGCTGGCGGGCGCGGAACCGGCGCCGCGGTCCCCGGGCCCACGGGCCACGCGGGGCGGCCCGGCCCCCGGACCCGCCAAGAACTCGCCCGGTCCGGAGCCCGCGAAGAACCAGCCGGGTCCGGAGCCCGCCAGGAATCAGCCGGGCCCGGAGCCCGCGAAGAATCAGCCGGGCCCGGAGCCCGCGAAGAATCAGCCGGGTCCGGAGCCCGCCAGGAATCAGCCGGGCCCGGAGCCCGTGGAGAACCGGCCGGGTCACGAGGCCGCCGGACAGCACGGACACCATCCGGCCCCCGGGCCCGTCAAACGTGCCGACATCCCAGCGGAAGGAGACTCATGAACCACGCCGAACTCGTCGACCTGGCCCAGCAGTTGCGCGTCGACAGCGTGCGGGCGGCCGCGGCGGCGGGATCCGGGCATCCCACGTCGTCCATGTCCGCCGCAGACCTGATGGCCGTACTCCTCGCCCATCACCTGCGCTACGACTTCGACCGGCCCGAGCACCCCGGGAACGACCGCTTCGTCCTCTCCAAGGGCCACGCCTCCCCGCTGCTGTACTCCGCCTACAAGGCCGCCGGCGCCGTGGACGACGGCGAACTGCTCACTTTCCGCAAGCTGGGCAGCCGCCTCGAAGGGCACCCCACGCCGCAGCGGCTGCCCTGGGTGGAGACGGCCACCGGCTCACTCGGCCAGGGCCTGCCCATCGGCGTCGGCATCGCGCTGGCGGGCAAGCGCCTCGACCACGCCGACTACCGGGTGTGGGTGCTGTGCGGCGACAGCGAGATGGCCGAGGGCTCGATCTGGGAGGCCGCCGAGCACGCCGGGTACGAGCACCTGGACAACCTGACCGTGATCGTGGACGTCAACCGGCTCGGCCAGCGCGGCCCCACCCGCCACGGCCACGACCTGGACGCCTACGCCCGCCGCTTCCGCGCCTTCGACTGGCACACGGTCGAGATCGACGGCCACGACGTGGAAGCGATCGACCGGGCCTACGGCGAGGCGGTCTCCACCAAGGGGCAGCCGACCGCCATCATCGCCCGCACCCTCAAGGGCAAGGGCGTCAGGGCCACCGAGGACCGCGAGGGACTGCACGGAAAGCCGGTCAAGGACGCCGACGAGGCGATCGAGGAACTCGGCGGTGTACGCGATCTGCGCGTCCGCGTGCACGAGCCGCCGTCCGTGCGCTCGCTGCACGCCGTCGGGGACGGCAGCCTCGAACTGCCCCGCTGGGAGCGGGGCGAGCAGGTCGCCACGCGCGACGCCTACGGCAGGGCCCTCGCCGCGCTCGGCACCGCACGGGGCGACGTGGTGGCCCTGGACGGCGAGGTCGGCGACTCCACCCGCTCGGAGTTCTTCGCCAAGGAACACCCCGAGCGCTACTTCGAGTGCTACATCGCCGAACAGCAGATGGTGGCGACGGCGGTCGGGATGGCCCGGCGCGGCTGGGTGCCGTACGCCTCCACCTTCGCCGCGTTCCTGACCCGCGCCCACGACTTCGTCCGCATGGCCTCCGTCAGCGGCTCCGGGATCAACCTCAACGGCTCGCACTCGGGCGTGTCGATCGGCCAGGACGGGCCCAGCCAGATGGGTCTGGAGGACCTGGCCATGATGCGGACGGTGCACGGCTCGACCGTGCTGTACCCGTGCGACGCCAACCAGACCGCGAAGCTCGTCGCCGCCATGGCCGGCCTGGAGGGCATCCGCTACCTGCGCACCTCGCGCGGCGAGAGCCCGGTGCTGTACGGGCCCGACGAGGAGTTCCCGGTCGGCGGCAGCAAGGTGCTGCGCTCCTCCGCCGAGGACCGGCTGACGATCGTCGCCGCGGGTGTCACCCTGCACGAGGCGCTGACCGCCGCCGACGCCCTCGGCGAGGAGGGCATCGCCGTGCGGGTCGTCGACCTGTACTCCGTCAAGCCCGTCGACCGGGTCACGCTGCGCAAGGCCGCCGAGGACACCGGGTGCCTGCTCACGGTCGAGGACCACCGGGAGGAGGGCGGTATCGGCGACGCGGTCCTGGACGCCTTCCTCGACGGGCGGCCGGTGCCCCGGCTGGTCCGGCTCGCCGTCCGGTCCATGCCCGGCTCCGCCACGCCCGCCGAGCAGCTGCACGCCGCCGGCATCGACGCGGAGTCCATCGCCGCCTCCGCCCGGCTGCTGGTGGAAGAGGCGGTGGTGCGGTGAGCGGTGACGCGCGCACCGTACGGGCCGGCCGGCGCACCGTCGAGGTGCACCGGCCGGACAAGGTTCTCTTCCCCGCCGGCTCCGGGAGGGAGCACGCCGACGGCGCGCACGGCGACCGGGAGTACACGAAGGGCGACCTCGCGGAGTACTACCGCAGCGTCGCCCGCTTCATGCTGCCGCACCTGCGCGGCCGTCCCCTGATGCTGGAGCGCCACCCGGACGGGCTGGACGGTCCCGTGTTCATGCAGAAGAACACGCCGGAGCACTATCCGGGGTGGATCACCCGCGTGGAAGTCGCCAAAGAGGGCGGCACGGTCACGCACACCGTCTGCGACGACGCAGCGACCCTGGTGTACCTCGCGGACCAGGCCTGTCTGACCCCGCACCGCTGGCTGTCGCGCGCCCCCGGCGTCGAGCGGCCGGACCGGATGGTCTTCGACCTCGACCCGGCCGACGGCGACTTCGAAGCCGTGCGCACGGCGGCCCGGCTGACGGGCGGACTCCTCGACGAGCTGGGGCTGCCCTGCGCGCTCATGACCACGGGATCGCGCGGACTGCACGTGATCGTGCCGCTCGACGGCCGGCTCGGCCACGACCCGGTGCGCGAGTTCGCCCGGGACGTCGCCGGGCTGCTGGCCGCCCGCCACCCCGACCGCCTCACCACCGCCGCCCGCAAGAAGGACCGGGGCGACCGCCTCTACCTGGACGTCCAGCGCAACGGGTACGCGCAGACCGCCGTCGCGCCCTACGCGGTCCGGGCCAGGCCGGGCGCGCCCGTGGCCGTCCCCCTCTCCTGGGACCAGCTCGACGACCCCGCTCTCGGCCCGCGGCGCTGGACCATCGCCGACGCCGCCGACCAGGCACGGACGCGGCCGTGGGCCGATGTGCCGGGACGGGGCCGCTCCCTGGGGCCGGCCCGGCGGCGGCTGGACGCACTGCTCGGTTGAGGTTTGGCCAACGAACCTGCGGCCACACGGAGAGGAAGAGGTGGCCATGGCGAACACAGACGACTCAGAAGAGCCGCAGGAAACACGCAAGCCCCAGAGCAGACACGACGACCCTGAGCCTCAGAAGGCTCACAAGACCCGTAAAGCACACCCACCACGACAGTCACACAGGGAGAACGGTGACGACCGCGGCGAGACCCGCGGCGACGACGAAAGCGATGACGAGCGCGACGACGAGGAAACCGAGTACGAGCGCGACGACGAAGACCACGAGCGCGAGGACGAGATCGACGACGACCACGACGACCGTGCGACCGCGCGGCGGCCCCGTCCGATGCAGGTGCTGCGCGAGGCGCGCGCCCAGTTCGCGGAGCTGACCGGTCTGACCCCGGAGTCCGTCACGAGTTTCGAGCGGACCGAGGACGGCTGGTCCCTGGAGGTGGAGGTGCTCGAACTCGCCCGGGTGCCCGACACGATGAGTCTGATGGCGAGCTACCTGGTCGAACTCGACCCCGAGGGGCAGCTCGACGGGTACCGGCGGCTGAGCCGCTACGAACGGGGCCGGGCCGACGCACACAGGTCCGGCGGCCGGTAGGCCGCCCGCCCCGGGTCGCACCGGCGGTCGTACGGAGACACACCCCCCACACCGAACCAAGCACGGAAGCACGTACAGACCCGCACACATATCCACTCACAGACAAGGAGGCACGGTCGGCATGACCGTTGTCCCGGCACAGACGTCCGGCGGTGGAGGCGGCAGCAGCGGCCTCTACGACGTACTGGAGCTCGTCCTCGACAGGGGGCTGGTGATCGACGCGTTCGTGAGGGTGTCCCTGGTCGGCATCGAGATCCTCAAGATCGACGTGCGCGTCGTCGTCGCCAGCGTCGACACGTATCTGCGCTTCGCCGAGGCCTGCAACCGGCTCGACCTGGAGGCGGGGCCGCGCAAGAGCCCGGGCCTGCCCGAGATCGTCGGTGAGGTCACCGAGTCCGGCGCACGCGGCAAGTCCAAGGGCGCGCTGTCCGGTGCCGCCCAGACCGTCTCCGACGCCTTCAAGCAGGCCCGCTCCGAGAGCGCGGGCGAGTCCGAGTCCCGGCAGCGGCCGCGCAGGACCTCTTCGGCGCGCAGGAAGGAGGAGCAGGAGTGAGCACTTACGTCTACGGCATCACAGCGGCCGCGCACCCCGCGCTGCCCGAGGACCTCGCCGGTGTCGGCGACCCGCCCCTGCCGGTCCGTGTCCTGACGGCGGGCGAGCTGGCCGCCGTGGTCAGCGACGCGCCCGAGGGGCTGCGACCCAAGCGCAGGGACCTGCTCGCCCACCAGAACGTGCTCGGCGCGGCCGGCGCGGAGGGCTGTGTGCTGCCCATGCGCTTCGGCAGCGTGGCCCCGGACGACGAGTCCGTCACCTCGGTGCTCACCGAGCGCGCCGAGCACTACAGGGAACGCCTGCGGGCCCTGGACGGCAAGGTCGAGTACAACGTCAAGGGCAGCCACGTGGAAGAGGCGGTCCTGCACCGCGTGATGTCCGAGAACCCGGAGATCAGGGCCCAGGCCGAGGCCAACCGGCAGGCCGGTGGCGGAACGTACGAGGACAAGATCAGGCTCGGCGAGCTGGTCGCGGCGGCCGTCAAGGCACGGGAGGCCGAGGACGGCGACCTGGTGGTGCGGGCCGTCGAACCGCACGCGGCGGCGGTCAGCGCGGGCCCGGAGTCCACCGGCTGGCTCGTCAACGCCTCCTTCCTGGTCGGCCGTGACGAGGCGGCCGGTTTCCTGGAGGCCGTGGAGCAGGCCCGCAAGGACATGCCCCATCTCGAACTGCGCGTCAACGGCCCGTTGCCGCCCTACAGCTTCGTCGAGCCCGGCCCGGCCGAGCCGGCGGGCAGCGCGGCGGGGGCCGACGCGGGAGCGGAGTGACGTCATGGGACTGATCTCGGAGGTGCTGCTGCTGCCGTTCGCCCCGGCGCGCGGCAGCGCCTGGGCGGTCAGACAGGTGCTGCGCGAGGCGGAGCGCATCTACTACGACCCGGCCGCGGTACGGGCCGAGCTGGCACGGCTGGAGGAGCGTCTGGAGGCGCAGGAGATCACCGAGGAGGAGTTCGACCGGGAGGAGGACGCCCTGCTGGACCGGCTGGAGATCGGCCTGCGCGGTGGCGCGGGGACGGGTGAGGGGACGGCACGATGAATCGGATGGGACTCGGTCTCGCGGTAGGCGCCGGCTACCTGCTGGGACGTACGAAGAAGGCGAAACTCGCCCTGGCCGTCGGCAGCATGGTCGCGGGCAAGAAGCTGAACCTCGGGCCGCGCGCGATAGCCGACCTGGTCAACCAGCAGCTGAAGGACAACCCCCAGTTCAAGGAGATCGGCGACCAGTTGCGCCAGGACCTGCGGGGTGTCGGCAAGGCGGCCTCCGGGGCGATGGTCGAGCGGCAGATGACCGCACTCGCTGACCGGCTGCACAGCCGTACGGCACAGGTCCGCGACGAAGTGGCCGGCGTCGTCCCCGGGGGCGGCGGACGCACGTCCCGTGACGGCGGCGGACGGCGGGCCGGCGAGGACTCCGAGGACGGGTCCGGCGACGCGCGCGAGGACGAGCACGCCGGCGGGAACGACGACGAGTCCGAGGCCGAGGACGAGGAGGAGTTCGGGGACGGGTACGAGGACCGGGAGGGCCGTGAGGCCGGCGAGGAACCCGGCTCCGAGGACGCGTCCGGTCGGGAGCGCGACCGTGAGCGGCCCGCGCGGAAGGCCCCGGAGAAGAGGGCCCAGGAGCGGAAGGCTCCCGCGAAGAAGGCGCCCGCGAAGAAGGCGCCCGCGAAGAGGACCGCCGAGGCGGGTGCGGGGAAGACCGCCGGGGCGGCTGGGAAGAAGACACAGTCCGGCGCGCCCGGCGCACCGGCCAGGAAGGCGGCGAAGAAGGCCCCCGCCAGGAAGACGGCGGAGGCCCCGAGGACGGCGGCCGGCAAGAAGGCGGCCGCGAGGAAGACGACGCCGGCCCGCAGGGCGGCGAAGGGTGGCGGTGACCGATGACCGAAGCCCTCGGATCCGTGACCTCCGCGGCCGGCAAGGCCGCGGGCGGCGCGGCCAAGAAGAGTCCGCTGACCGATCTCGCCCACAGCGAGGCCGCCGACCGGCTCAAGGGGGAGGCGCAGGAGTACCTCACCGCCCAGGCCGAGCGGCTGCTCGCCGGTTTCGGCCGCAAGCTCGGCGAGACCACCGGGAAGCTCAACGACATCGCCGAGGGCAACAGCCCCGGCTTCGCGAAACTCGCCCTCGAAGGCGGCCGGAAGATCGCCGAGGGGAAGGGACCGGTGCGCTCCGTCCTGGAACTCGGCGCCTCGCACGCCAAGGACAAGGTGATGGGCGCGGTCAAGGGCCTCGGCGGCGGCAAGGGCTCCCGCAAGAGCGGCAGCGGGAACAAGCCCACCGTCATCATCGAGTCCGTCGACGTCGGCGTCTCCCGCCGCACCGCCTACGACCAGTGGACCCGGTTCCAGGACTTCAGCACCTTCGCCAAGGGGGTCAAGAGCGCGAGCCGCGCCGACGACACCCACTCCGACTGGCAGGCGAAGATCTTCTGGTCGAGCCGCAGCTGGAAGGCGCACACCACCGAGCAGATCCCCGACTACCGCATCCAGTGGACCTCCGAGGGCGCCAAGGGCACCACGAAGGGCGTCGTGTCCTTCCACCGCCTCGACGACGACCTCACCCGCGTCCTGCTCGTCATCGAGTACTACCCCAGCGGTCTGTTCGAGAAGACGGGCAACATCTGGCGGTCCCAGGGCCGCCGCGCCCGGCTCGACCTGAAGAACTTCGCCCGCTTCATCACCCTCAAGGGCGAGGCGGAGGACGGCTGGCGCGGTGAGATCCGCGACGGCGAGGTCGTCCGCAGCCACGACGACGCGGTGGCGGAGGAAGAAGAGGAGAACGCCGGGGAGCCGGAGGGCGAGGACCGCGAGGACGAGGAGGAGAACGGCGGGGAGCCGGAGGACGAGTACGACGAGGGCGAGGACGAGGAAGCGGAGGAGGACGGCGGGGAGCCGCAGGACGAGTACGACGAGGACGAGGAAGCGGAGGACGAGGAGGAGCCGTACGACGAGGAGGGCGAGTACGAGGACGACGAGGAGTACGAGGACGACGAGGAGCCCGAAGGCGGACACAAGGGCCGGCCCGAGCCCGAGGACGACGAGGACGAGGCCGAGTACGAGTACGCCGAGGGCGGGAGCCGTCGATGACGATGCCGAGCAGGCTGCCGGAACCGTACGGCCCGAGCAGCGGAGCCAACCTGGCCGACATCCTGGAACGGGTGCTCGACAAGGGTGTCGTCATCGCCGGTGACATCCGGATCAACCTGCTCGACATCGAACTCCTCACGATCAAACTCCGGCTCGTCGTCGCCTCGGTCGACAAGGCCAAGGAGATGGGCATCGACTGGTGGGAGAGCGATCCCGCCCTCTCCTCCCGGGCCCGCCGCGACGAACTCGCGCGGGAGAACGCCGAGTTGCGCGAGCGGCTGGCCCGGCTGGAGGAGCTGGGACTGGAACGGGGCAGCGGCACCGGCGCGAGCGCGGGCACCGCAGGCCCCACCGAGCGCACCGAGCGTGCGGGCCGTACCGCCCCCAAGGAGGCACCATGACCGGACTGCGGTACGTCTACGCCGTCTGCCGCCCCCTCGGGGCGCCCCTGCAGGCGCAGTTGACCGGCGTCGCGGGCGCGCCGGCCAAACCGCTGGCGCACCACGGCCTGATCGCCGTCGTCAGCGAGGTACCGGAACGGGACTTCTCCGAGGAGGCGCTGCGCGCCCGCCTGGAGGACCTGGACTGGCTCGCCGCCACCGCCCGCGCCCACCAGGGCGTCATCGACGCGCTCACCGTCGTCACGACCCCGCTGCCGCTCCGGCTGGCCACCGTCTTCCGGGACGACAGCGGGGTGCGCGCGATGATCGAGTCCCGGGAGGAGCACTTCCGCCGCGCCCTGGAGCGTCTCCAGGGGCGAGTGGAGTGGGGCGTCAAGGTGTACCTGGAGCCCGAGCGGCGCGAGGAGGCGGCGGTCTCCGCGCCCGCGGGCAAACCCGCGTCCGGCCGTGACTATCTGCGCCGGCGCCGGCAGGAGACCCGGGCCCACGAGGACCTGTGGGAGCGCGCCGAGACGTTCGCCACGCGGCTGCACGCGAAACTGTCGGCGTTCGCCGAGGAATCGCGGCTGCACGCGCCGCAGAATCCCGCGCTCTCCGGTGCCGCCGGGCGCAATGTGCTCAACGCGGCCTATCTGGTGCCGCGCACCCATTCCGAGGAATTCGTGGAACTGGTGGACCGCACGAAGGACGACGCACCCGGACTGCGGGTGGAACTCACGGGCCCCTGGGCGGCGTACTCCTTCGCCGGGGAGAGCGCGGAGGGAAACCCCGGCGAAGCAGCGGCGGAAAATCCCGGGGAAGGCGCGGAGCGCGATCCTGGGGAGAGCGCAGGGGAAGGTGCGGCCGGGCCGCGCGCCGGCACCGTACCCCCGTCGCCGCGGGGGGAGCGGGCATGACGGTCGTGGAACGCCGTGAGGTCGCCCTGGTCGACCTGCTCGACCGGCTTCTGGCCGGCGGCGTCGTGATCACGGGCGACGTCACCCTGCGCATCGCCGACGTGGACCTCGTCCGCATCGACCTGAACGCGCTGATCAGCTCGGTGAACGTACAAGTGCCCTCTCCCTTCGAGGCCCTGGAGGAGCCCTCGTGACCGCGCGCAAGCATCTCGAACTTGAACCCGACACGGTGGAGCGGGACCTGGTGAAACTCGTCCTCACGGTGGTCGAACTGCTGCGCCAGCTCATGGAGCGGCAGGCGCTGCGCCGCTTCGACGTGGGGGACCTGACGGAGGAGCAGGAGGAGCGCATCGGTCTGACGCTGATGCTGCTGGAGGACCGCATGGCGGAGTTGCGGGATCGCTACGGACTGCGGCCCGAGGACCTGAACCTGGACCTCGGGCCGCTGGGACCGCTGCTTCCCCGGGAGTGAGGGGATTCCTTTCTGAAGGGATTCCTTCACTCTTTTTCTCTTCCGACGGAACCCCTTTCAGCAGATCCCTTTCACCGGAATCCCCTTTTCTCCCCTACCACCTGTACCAGCGGCCCCGGCCACCGGACGCGGACGTCCCGCGGACCAGGAACCCGAGCAGCCAGACGACCAGCACCGCCAGTGCTATCCACCACAGCACCTTCACGGCGAAGCCGAGCCCGAAGAGGACGATCGCGAGAAGCAGAACGAGCAGAATGGGAACCATCATGACCTCCTGCTCCCCGGGTTTCCCGGAAAGCAGGAATCAGGCATCCCCGTCGGCTCGCCCCGGCCGTTCTCAGGCGGGGACGGCGTCCGCGGGGTCCTCCTTGCGGCACAGGATCTCCCCGTGCAGGACCGCGAACCAGCCGTCCTCCCGCCCGCCCCACTCGCGCCACGCCCCGGACACCGCCCGCAGCCGCTCCTCGGTGGCGTGGCCGCCCCCGGTGGCCCGCTCGGCGTAGGCGGACGCCACCGTGCGGTCGGCCCACAGCCCGCTCCACCACTCCCGCTCGTCCCGGGTGGCGTACGTCCAGGTGCTGGAGCCGGCCGTGACCTGGGGCTCCGTGAACCCCGCCCGCAGCGCCCAGGAGCGCAGCCGGCGGCCGGCGTCCGGTTCCCCGCCGTTGGCGCGGGCCACCCGCCGGTACAGCTCCAGCCAGTCGTCCAGGCCCGGCACCTGCGGGTACCAGGTCATCGCCGCGTAGTCCGCGTCCCGGACCGCGACGAACCCGCCGGGCTTCGTCACCCGGCGCATCTCGCGCAGCGCCGCCACCGGGTCGCCGACGTGCTGGAGCACCTGGTGGGCGTGGACCACGCAGAACGTGTCGTCCGGGTAGTCCAGGGCGTGCACGTCCGCCACCGCGAAGTCGACGTTCTCCAGTCCCCGCGCGGCCGCCGTGGCGCGGGCCTGCTCCAGGACGCCCGGCGCCCGGTCGACGCCCGTCACGTGCCCGCCGGGGACCAGTTCCGCCAGGTCGGCGGTGATGGTGCCCGGACCGCAGCCGATGTCCAGGACCTTCATGTGGGGCTTGAGTGAGCCGAGCAGGTAGGCCGCCGAGTTGGCGGCGGTGCGCCAGGTGTGCGAGCGCAGCACGGACTCGTGGTGCCCGTGCGTGTAGACGGCCGTCTCCTGCGGTTTCGGCATGGCGGTACCCCTTCTCGTCACCTGCCGCCCGAACGGGCCGCGCGGCCCCGGGTCGGTACGGATCACGGTACGCGCGCATGCCGAATGATGAGACCCGCGTATTACGATGCGGACTGACGGGGCATCAGGAATCCGCCGGCCGGCCGCTCGGGCGGCAGCGGGCGGTACACCGTCAGCGCCCCGGGCAGCTTCTCCACGCGCACCTCGCCCTCCACCTCGGTGACCTCACCGTCGTAGGCGAGGAGCGTCCCCGGCGCCAGGCCGTTCAGGCGCAGCCGGGGCAGCTGGACGGCCGCGTGCGCGGGGGACCGGGTCAGCGGGCCGGCGAACGCGGCCGACAGCAGCCGCAGGGCGGGCCGGCGGCCCCCGTGCACCACCCGGACGTCGAGCATCCCGTCGGCCAGGTCGAGCCGGCGGCCCGGCGCCAGGCCCATGCGGTGGTAGGTGCCGTTGCCGGCGAACAGCAGCCACAGCGGGCGGCGGCGGCCCTGGACCTCCGCCTCCACCGGATGGCGGTCCGCCCGCAGCACCCGCACCGCCGCCAGCACCCCCGCGGGCCAGCCGCCGATCCGGTCCGTCCAGCGTTCGCGCTCACGCACCAGCTCCGGGTACACCCCGAGGCTGAAGGTGTTGAGGAAGACACCTTCCCCGCGCCCGGAACTGAAGCGGCCCACGTCCACCCGGACACCCTGGCCCTCCGCCACCGCCCGGCCCAGATCGCGGGCGTCCTCCACCCCGAGGTCGTAGGCGAAGTGGTTGAGCGTGCCGCCCGGCAGCACGGCGAGCGGCAGGCCGTGGCGCAGCGCGGTCCCGGCGGCGGTGTTCACGGTGCCGTCGCCGCCGCACACGCCGAGCACCCGGGCCCGGCCCGCGGCCTCCTCCAGCGCGTCCGGTATGCCCTCCGGCTCGCACTCGACCACCTCCGCCTTCGGCAGCACGTCCCGCAGGGCCCGGGCCCGCTCCGCGGTGCCGGAGGCGTTGTTCGCCACGAGGACCAGGCCCTCGCCCTCCGGGAGCGCCGGCACGTCGGCCCGCGGCCGGGCCGGCGGCACGATCTGGGCGCGGGCCGGCACCAGCGCCCGTACGGCGAACGCGGCCCCCGCGCCCAGGGCCGCGCCCGCCAGCACGTCGCTCGGGAAGTGGACGCCCGTGTAGACGCGGGAGGCCGCCACCGAGAAGGCCAGCGGGGCCACCGCCGCGCCCCACGCCGGGGACTCCAGGGCGACACCGGTCGCGAAGGCGGCGGCCGAGGCGGCGTGGCCGGACGGGAAGGACGTGGTGATCGGCTGCCGCCCCAGCCGGCGCACCAGCGGCACCGGGTCCAGGGAGGGCCGCGGCCGGCGCACCGAACGCTTGCCGAGCGTGTTGACGGTCAGCGAGGCCAGGCTCAGCGAGGCCAGGCCCCGCACCGCGGCACGGCGGGCGCGCGGGGTGCGGCTCGCCGCGACCGCCGCCGCCGTCGCGAACCACAGCACCCCGTGGTTGGCGCTGCGGCTCAGCCGGGGCAGCACCGGCTCGGCGCCGGGCCAGCGGCGTCCCGCGGCCGCCCGGAACAGCCACGAGTCGGCGGCCAGCAGGCGGGTCAGGGCGGTGCGGGCAGCGCTGCCCGGCGCGCTGGCCGGGGCGGTGAGGTCGACATCAGGGCTCATACAGGCACCGTTACCCTGAAGCGGCCGTTTCTTGTGCGCGGGTCGTACACGACCGTGCGCGCACGGCACACCGCGCCTGAGCCACCCGGGAACCTCCTATGCGCCTGCTGCTCGTCCGCCACGGCGAGACCCCGTCCAACGTCCACTCCCTGCTGGACACCGCCGTCCCGGGACCAGGCCTGACCGAACTCGGCACCCGGCAGGCCGCCGCGCTGCCCGAGGCGCTCGCCGACGAGGACATCGACGCCCTCTACGCCTCCCCTCTGGTGCGCACCCAGCTCACCGCCGCCCCGCTCGCCGCCGCCCGCGGACTCGACGTGATCGTCCGCGACGGCATCCGCGAGGTGTCCGCCGGGGACCTGGAACTGGAACCCGGCGACTCCGAACGCGGACAGCGCTACATGCGCACGGTCCTGGCCTGGGCCGACGGCCGGCGCGACCTGCGGATGCCGGGGCCGGGCGGGGAGAGCGGCACCGAGGCGCTGGCCCGGTACGACGCCGTCGTCGCCGAGGCCGCGGCCGGCGGCCTGCGGACCGTCGCCATGGTCAGTCACGGCGCGGCCATCCGCCTGTGGACCGCGGTGCGCGCCCGCAACCTCGACGCCCGGTTCGCCGCCGCCCACCCGCTGCGCAACACCGGCGTGGTGATCCTCGAGGGCACGCCCGAGGCCGGCTGGACGGCGCTGACCTGGGCGGGCGCCGTCGTGACCCCGGCACGCGCGGGAGGCCCGACGGGACGGCCCGTCGACGCCGGATGAGCGGACAGGCGGGAGCGACGCCGGGCGCCCTCCCGGGGGAGCCGCCGCCGGCCCGCGCACCGGGCGGGCGCCGCCGTACCGGGCCGGGGCGATAAGGGTTTGCCGCGGTCGGGGGGCCGCCGGGAGAATGCGGGACCATGGGACATCTGGAAGCCGCGCACCTGGAGTACTACCTGCCCGACGGGAGGGCGCTGCTCGGCGACGTGTCCTTCCGGGTGGGGGAGGGAGCCGTGGTGGCCCTCGTCGGACCCAACGGCGCGGGCAAGACGACCCTCCTGCGCCTGATCTCCGGCGAGCTGAAACCGCACGGCGGTACCGTCACCGTCAACGGCGGCCTCGGCGTGATGCGGCAGTTCGTGGGTTCCGTACGCGACGAGACGACCGTACGCGACCTGCTCGTCTCGGTCGCCCCATCGCGCATCCAGCAGGCCGCGCGCGCCGTCGACGCGGCCGAGCACGCCCTCATGACCGTCGACGACGAGGCCGCCCAGCTGCGCTACGCCCAGGCGCTCGCCGACTGGGCCGAGGCCCGCGGCTACGAGGCCGAGACGCTGTGGGACATGTGCACCACGGCCGCGCTGGGCGTGCCCTACGAGAAGGCGCAGTGGCGGCAGGTGCGCACCCTGTCGGGCGGCGAGCAGAAACGGCTGGTCCTGGAGGCGCTGCTGCGCGGCACCGACGAGGTGCTGCTGCTGGACGAGCCCGACAACTACCTCGACGTGCCGGGCAAGCGCTGGCTGGAGGAGCGGCTGCGGGAGACCCGCAAGACCGTCCTGTTCGTCTCCCACGACCGCGAACTGCTCGCGCGGGCCGCCGAGAAGATCGTCTCGGTCGAACCCGGCCCGGCCGGCGCCGACGCCTGGGTGCACGGCGCCGGCTTCGCCACCTACCACGAGGCCCGGCGCGAACGCTTCGCCCGCTTCGAGGAGTTGCGCCGCCGCTGGGACGAGAAGCACGCGCAGCTGAAGAAGCTGGTGCTCAACCTGCGCCAGGCCGCCGCCGTCAGCCACGAGATGGCCTCCCGCTACCAGGCCGCACAGACCCGGCTGCGCAAGTTCGAGGAGACCGGCCCGCCGCCCGAGCCGCCCCGCGAGCAGGACATCCGGATGCGCCTGAAGGGCGGCCGCACCGGCGTGCGGGCCGTCACCTGCCAGGGCCTGGAGCTGACCGGTCTCATGAAACCGTTCGACCTGGAGGTCTTCTACGGCGAACGGGTCGCGGTGCTCGGCTCCAACGGCTCCGGCAAGTCGCACTTCCTGCGCCTGCTCGCGGGCGGCGACGTGGCGCACACCGGTGCGTGGAAGCTCGGCGCCCGGGTGGTGCCCGGCCACTTCGCCCAGACCCACGCCCACCCGGAACTGGAGGGCCGCACCCTCCTGGACATCCTGTGGAAGGAGCACGCCCAGGACCGGGGGGCCGCGATGTCCCGGCTGCGCCGCTACGAGCTGACCGGGCAGGCCGAGCAGGCCTTCGACCGGCTCTCCGGCGGCCAGCAGGCCCGCTTCCAGATCCTGCTGCTGGAACTGGCGGGCGCCACCGCCCTCCTCCTGGACGAGCCCACCGACAACCTCGACCTGGAGTCCGCCGAAGCGCTCCAGGAAGGCCTCGAAGCCTACGAGGGCACGGTCCTCGCCGTCACCCACGACCGCTGGTTCGCCCGCTCCTTCGACCGCTACCTGGTCTTCGGCAGCGACGGCCGGGTCCGCGAGACCCCCGAACCGGTCTGGGACGAACGCCGGGTGGAACGGGCCCGGTAAGCCCCCACCGGACGGCCGCGGGCAGGCTGTCGGCGGCTCACCTACCGCGGCCCGCCGGCGGCTCACCTCCAGCGGAGGATCGCGCCCAGACCTCCGGCCGGTGCGTCCTCCTCCATGAGCGGCGCCACCGGGGTCAGGGAGAGGGCGGCGGCGTCCGTCGTCACCGCGGAGCGGATCAGCGCGTCGTCGGCCCGCGTGGACCACGCGTGCTGCTCGCCGAGCGCCTTCAGTTCCGTACGGCGCGCGGCCAGCTGGTCGGGGTCCTCGCCGATCCACACCTCACGGTGGGCGTCCGCCGCCTCGGGACGGATCAGCAGCTCCTCCAGCCGGTGCTCGCGGGCCGCCTCCACCAGCGCGGGCACCCCCTCCACCGCGCCGGACCGGCCCTCCCCGTCGGGTGCGCGGGCGGCCCGGAACCGGTCCAGTTCGCCGTCGATCCGGTCGCGTACGTGCTCGGCGCGCAACTGCTCCACGTCCTCGTCCAGCAGCCTGCTTCCGAAGCCGTGCGTCGCCTCCACGACCCGGTCGTGCAACCGGCGCGGCAGACGCCCGCGCACCTCGTGCCGTTCCCGCTGCTCACCCACCAGGATCAGCAGATCGGCCCGGGTCTCCTCCTGGCAGACGCTGAGCGCGTCGGCGATCTCGGCGGCGTTGTGCTCCCAGGTGTTCTCGACCTTCAGCTGGAAGTGCCGCTCCGACCAGTCGGGACCGCTCGTGGGGTGCACGGGCCACCGCCGGCCCGCCACCGCACCCGCCTCCCGCCGGCCCAGCGCGCTGCGCAGCTCGAAGTCGGCCCCCTTGCGGTCGACGTAGGCGACGATCGCGACCGGGTCCTCGCCCGCCAGGTCCAGCAGCGGCCCCACCCGCGGCAGCGGACCCCACTCCGCCCGGCTGCCGCCCTGCGGCGGGCGCGCCAGACGCGGGGCGAGCACCACCGTCCCGGTCCGGGCGAAGAAGGCCCGCCCGTGCGGGTCGGGGGAGTGGCGCAGCTCCTCCACGGCCGCCCCGACCGCCCGGCAGGTCGCCTCGTCGGCGCCGCGCCGCGCCAGCTCCCGCGCCATCGCCTGGGCCGTCAGGTGCAGCTCGTGGGCGGTGTCCTCCGTGTGCCGGGACGTGTCGACGTACACGGAGGCCCAGGGGCCCGGGTGTTCGTACAGTGGATGCAGAAAGGCGAGATCCATGGCTCCCTCCCGGGGTGCCGTCCGGTGGCAGTGCGCGCGGGGCGGGTACCCGGGAGGCATGGACGGACACGACGAGCGGGGCACCACCATGACCGGAGTCGACCCGGGACGGCTGGACGACCAGCAGCTCATGAAGGAGCTGGAGACCATCCACCGCACGCGCCACGACACCCTGCTGTACGGCTCCAACGACGCGCTGCGCATCCACAACGAGCGCATGGCGCAGCTCGAGGGCGAGTACCTGCGCCGCAACCCGCGGCGTCCCGTGGCCGCGGGCCGCACCCGCGAGGGGGCCAGGGAACGCTGCGGCGGGGGGTCGGCGACCCCGGGCCGCTGAAGGCGGGGGCGGGCGTCCGGTGTCGGCGGCAGCGGGAGGAATCCCGCCCCGTTATCTTTTTCGCGGTCCTGCAAGAGGGCCGCTGGCCTCCGGGCCCGGCATGACTGTTGCCCCCTGTCGATCGGATGACCTGGGGGGTGGTGTCACCGGGTCCGAGGGGTGCCGTCGGAGACGCTGATCAGAGGTCCGACCACCGTCCTGCCGGGCGCAATGCCCGGCCGCTCGCGGGCGGCAGGTCTGCATAACGTGGCTGCGCGAGAACGGCTCCCGACCCTGGGGCCGGCACGCATCGACGCATGTGGGGGCACGGTGATCAGCATCGACGGGGTGGACGTCTTCCTGGGCCTGGACGTCGGCAAGCAGACGCATCACGGACACGGTCTGACCCCGGCCGGGAAGACGGTCTTCGACAAGGCGTTGCCGAACAGCGAACCAAAGCTGCGGGCCGTCTTCGACAAGCTCAAGACCAAGTTCGGCACCGTCCTGGTGGTCGTGGACCAGCCCGCCTCCATCGGCGCCCTGCCGCTGACCGTCGCCCGGGACACCGGCTGCCAGGTCGCCTACCTGCCCGGCCTGGCAATGCGCAGGATCGCCGACCTCTACCCCGGCGAGGCCAAGACCGACGCGAAGGACGCCGCCGTCATCGCGGACGCCGCCCGCACCATGCCCCACACCCTGCGCACCCTCGACCTGACCGACGAGGCCACCGCCGAGCTGACCATGCTGGTCGGCTTCGACCAGGACCTCGCCGGCGAGGCCAACCGCACCTCCAACCGCATCCGCGGCCTGCTCACCCAGTTCCACCCCAGCCTCGAACGCGTCCTCGGCCCCCGCCTGGACCACCAGGCCGTCACCTGGCTCCTCGAGCGCTACGGATCCCCGCAGGCCCTGCGCAAGGCAGGCCGCCGCAGGCTGGTCGAGATCGTCCGTCCGAGGGCACCGCGGATGGCCGAGCGGCTGGTCGACGACATCTTCACCGCACTCGACGAACAGACCGTCACCGTCCCCGGCACCGGCACTCTCGACGTGATCGTCCCGTCGCTGGCGAAGTCGCTGGCCGCCGTCCACGAACAACGCCGGGCCCTGGAGGCCAGGATCGAAGCCCTGCTGGAGACCCACCCTCTTTCCCAGGTCCTGACCTCGATGCCCGGCATCGGAGTCAGGACCGCCGCAGTCCTCCTGACCACCGTCGGCGACGGCAGCAGCTTTCCCACCGCCGCCCACCTCGCCTCCTACGCCGGCCTCGCCCCGGCAACCCGGCAGTCCGGCACCTCGATCCACGGCGAACACGCCCCCAGAGGCGGCAACCGGCAGCTGAAACGGGCGATGTTCCTCTCCGCGTTCGCGGCCCTGCACGATCCCGCCTCCCGCACCTACTACGACCGCTGCCGAACCCGCGGCAAAACCCACACCCAGGCCCTCCTCCGCCTCGCCCGCCACCGCATCAGCGTCCTCTTCGCCATGCTCCGCGACGGAACCTTCTACGAACCGAGGAGCCCCCGCATCGCTTGACGAAAGACAATAGAGGCACCCCCCCGCGCCCCGGTCGCCCCCGTCGGCCACCGGCCACACACCCGTCAGCGGTCACAGTTCAGAGGTCACAGTCGCGCCCGTCGGCCCGCTTCCTGCGGCGGGCCGACGGGCACCTGTTCGTTCTTCCTCGGCTGCATTCCCCGGCTGCCGGGGCTGCCGCCTCCCACGGTCGGAGCTGCCGGGCCGGCCGGCCCGGACTGACCGTGCTCGCCGGGGCGGGCGGCCGGCCGCGGGCCGGTCAGCCGCTCTGATGCCCGAACACGTCCAGGAAGGCTTCGCAGAACGCCTTCAGGTCGTCCGGCTTGCGGCTGGTGATCAGCTTGTTCGGGCCGCCCTCGCAGATCTTCACCTGCTCGTCGACCCAGGTGCCGCCCGCGTTGCGGATGTCCGTCCGCAGGCTCGGCCAGGAGGTCAGGACGCGGTCGCGTACGACGTCCGCCTCGACCAGCGTCCAGGGCGCGTGGCAGATGGCCGCGACCGGCCTGCCCTGCTGGAAGAAGTCCTTCACGAACGCGACGGCCTTCTCGTCCGTGCGCAGGAAGTCGGGGTTGGCCACGCCGCCCGGCAGGACCAGCCCGCCGAAGGAGTCGGCCGAGGTGTTCCCGACGACCTCGTCGACCGGGAACGTGTCCGCCTTGTCCAGGTGGTCGAACGCCTGGATCTCGCCGGGCGCCGTGGACACCAGCACGGGTTCGTGCCCGGCGTCCTTCGCCGCCTTCCAGGGCTCGGTCAGCTCGACCTGCTCCACGCCCTCGGGTGCCGTCAGAAAAGCGATGCGCATGATGGTTCGGAGTCCTTTCGTCGTCCTCGTGAACGGGGCCGCCCTCGTACACGGGTCGCCCCCGTACCAGGGAGGACGGTTCGCGGTCGGCCGGGGGTGTCCCGGCGTGCGTCGGCCCGGGCCGGGCCTACGCGCGGTCCTCGCGCGCGGGCCGCTCGGTGTGGGTCAGTTCCTTGGCCAGCTCCTGGACGTTGGCGTACTGCGCCTTGCGCGGCAACCGCTCCAGCGCGTCGACCAGCGCGTCGGGCGCGTTCTTGCGGCGCAGCACGCGCGCCAGTTCGGACGGGCCCGCGGGGAAGGCGCTGCGGCCAAGGATCCTGGCCAGCTCAAGGCGGACGGTCTCCAGGGAGGCCCGGGAACCGCCCGGTGCCACCGGGCCGCCCCAGACCTCGGGGTCGTCCTCGGCGGTCGGCTCCGGGTCGTGCCACTCCTCGCTGCGCGTGGGATGGCCGGACCGGAGCAGTCCCTGCAGTTCGTGCTTCATCTCGTCGTCACGGTGGACACTCAGCCGGTCACTGCCTCGCTGCATGTCTCCCTCCAGATCGGTCGGGGTGGCTGCCGCGTACCCGTGCACACGGAACCGACACGGCCTGTCCGCGCCGGATGACAGATCACCCGATAGGCCGCCGCCGTCCCGCGAATGGGGCTCGGCCGCGCGCGGCCCGCGACCCGGGGGGCTGTGATGGCGGGGAAGACACGCGCGACGTGCCGTCCGCCGACCGCCGGTCCGAGGAGTTCCGCCCATGCGCCGTACCGCCCCCCGCGCCCTGTCCGCCGCCGCCCTGGCCGCCCTCATAGCGGGCTCCGCCGCGTCGGCCGTCGCGGCGGCCGACGCGGCCGGCCCCGCGGCCCACGTGAACAGCCCGGTGAACACCCGTGTACAGGCCTACCTCGGCGGTGCGGTCCGTGCACCGGGGCCCAGGAGCGCGGGGGCGGCCGGACCGGTGCGCGGCGATGCCCTCCCGGGGGCTGCCGCGGCCGGGACCGGCCCGGCGTACGCCCCCGCCCTGGCCGCTCCGGCGCCCCGGGCCTCCGCTCCCGGCGACGGACTCCTCGACCCCGCCGATGACCCGCTGCTGCGGGACGCGCTGGCGCACGACCCGGCCCTCATCGGGGCTTCCCCGCGCCCCCTCCAGGACGGGGCGCCCTCCAGCAGCCGGGCCGGCGACCCGTCCTACGGCCCGCTCGCGGGCACCGCCTCGTACGACCCCTCCCACGGCACCTCCGCGGCAACCCCCGGCCGCGACCAGACGGCGCAGGCGTCGCCCTCGCGCACACCCGCCCGTATTGACGGTTCGCGCGAACCGGGCCGGGACGAGGCCACCCGCGCCCCGGGCCGGGACCCGAGCCCGCACGGCCAGGCCACCCGCGACCCCGGCTCGGGCTGCACCGACCGCGACCGCGGCGGCGAGGGCGGGAGCGACGACGGCGGCGGGGACGGGGACGGCGCGTGGACGAGGGGCGGGTCCTGTGCGGGGTCGGCCGCCGAACACGGCGTGCAGGCCGGTACGGGCGGCTCGTTCACCGCGTCGCTGCCCGCGCTGATCGGCGGCGGGACCCTCATCGCCATCGCGCTCTGCGGCGCCGCGCACCGCGTGTGGCGGCGCAGGCGAGCGGACGGCTGACCGGGCCGCGGGACACCGCATGGACCTCCCGAACCCGCCCCCACCCCGGTCGCCGGGCCGGCCGCGGCCCCCTGTGACCGGCACGGTCCGGCCCGCCTGCCATGGAACGGCACGGGCCGGGGTACTCGCACGCCGAGGGCACGGCGCCCACGGAGACCGCAGCACCGGCGCTCGCCGTACGGACGGACCCGCCACCGGCGGCGGCCACGGCTGCCGCGGGCACGGTCCGGCCCGGGGCCGGACCCACCGCCCCGCGCGGACCCCGGCCACCGGACCGGCCCCGGGACGGACCGGAGGCCGTACCCGCACCGGGGCCGGCGGTGGACCGGGCCGCGGCGCGGGGTGCCGCGGTGGGCGCCGGGCGCGGCCCCCGTACCCGTGCCCGTACGGACCGGCGGCACGGCACGGCACCAGGGACTGCGCGGAGGTACCCATGCGGCGGACGGCCCCCGAAGGCCACGGCCCGGGCCCGGCTCACGGCGGTCCGGGCCGGGACGGCGGCCAAGGCCCCGGCTCCGCTCACGGCGGCCCGGGCCAGGGCTCGGGCGGCAACGACCCAGGTCCCGGTCACGACCGTCCGGGCCAGGACTGCGGCCGCGACCCAGACTCCGGTTTCGGCGGCCCGAGCCAGGACTCCGGCACCGGCCCCGGCAATGGCGGCGCGGGCCACGACTCCGGCCCCGGTCCCGGCGACGGCGGCCCGAGCCAGGACTCCGGCACCGGCCCCGGCAACGGCGGCCCGGGCCACGACTCCGGCCACGGCCCCCGTGACGGACGCGGCCCGGGTCGCATGCGCGGTGAGGGGCACGGTCCCGTCCGCTACGGGCCCTCCGCGCTGCCCGACGACGGACTGCCCGTCCTGCCGGAACTGTCCGCCGCGCTCGCCGCCTCCGCCGGACGGCGCGCGGAGCGGCCGATCGGCGGAGGCGCCGCGCTCCTGGCCGCGGCGGCCGGCTACTGGCAGCGGCGCGGCCTGGCCACCACGCCCGACCGGGTGGCCGTCGCACCCGGCGCGCCCGCCCTCCTGCTCGCCCTGACCGCCGCCCTCGGCGGCGACGTCCTCGTGCCCCGGCCGTGCGCCGCCTGGTGGGTGCCCTCCGCACGCCTGCTCGGCAGGCCCGCCTTCCCCGTGGCGACACCGGCCGAGTGCGGCGGCGTACCCGACCCGTACGCGCTGCTGGAGACGGTGCGCAGGGTCCGCGCGGAGGGCGGCGACCCGCGGCTGCTGGTGCTGGCGGTCGCCGACGACCCGACCGCGACCGTGGCACCGCCGGAGCTGCTGCACGAGACCGCCGAGGCGGCGGCGGGCGAGGGCCTGCACCTGGTCAGCGACGAGACGTGGCGCGACACCGTGCACGCACCGCACGAGACGGTGCTGCTCAGCCCCGCCGAGATGCTGCCCGACCGGGTCACCGTCGTCACCGACCTCGCCGGTGCCTTCCTGCCCTCGGGCTGGCCCGCCGCGGTCGCCCGCTTCCCGGACGGCGCGAGAGGCGACGCGCTGCACGCACGCGTGCTCGACATCCTCACCGCCCTGGACGCCCGCGTCGCCGAGCCCGTCGCCGCCGCTGCCGGCTACGCCCTGGACGAACCCGAGCCCGTCACCACGCGTCTGGCCGCCACCGTGCGCCTGCACGCGCGCCTGGCCCGCGCCGTGCACGGCGCGGTCGTCGCCGCCGGCGCGCTGGCCCGGCCGCCGCAGGCCGGGCGCCACCTCTACGCCGACCTCGGTCCGCTGCGCCCCGCGCTCGCCGCCCACGGGGTCGGCGACGCACAGGAACTGGAGGAGTTCCTCAGTGCCCGCACGGGGCTGAGGGCGCCGGGCGGCCACCGCTTCGGGGACGACCTCGGCGCGTTGCGCGTACGGCTGGCCGGCGCCGACCTGCTCGGCGGCACGGACGAGGAGCGGGCGCGCTGCCTGCTGTCCCCGGAGCCGTTGGAACTGCCGCACGTGCGCAGCGCGTTGATCTCCTTGAGGTCGGTCTTCGACGATCTCCGTGACGATGCCCGGCGATGGGAGCCTCATCGATGACGCAGCAGTCCGAGCCGACCCCGACCGCGCCCCCCACCCCGCCCCCCTCCGTCACCAGCGCGTCCCCCTCCACCACCGCGCCTCCCTCCACCGCCCCGACCGCCTCCGCCCTCACTCCGCCTCCGCCCGGCCCCCCGGCCGTGGGCGTCCGGGAGGCCGACGGCCCTGCGGCCCCCGCCGCGCTCGCCTCCCCGGCCGCGCCGTTCCCGCCGCTGGCCGAACCGCGCCCGCTGGGGGAGCGGCGGGTGTGGCCGCGCGCCTTCCACGACCGGCTCACCGCCCCGCTGCCCGGTCTGAAGGCCTTCGCCCGGTTCGCCAGGGAGGGCGCGGTCCGGCCGGGCAAGGAGGGGCTGGCCGACATCCCCCTGCTGCCCTACGAGCCGGGCCCGCTGCCGCGTGTGGACAGCCGCACCGTCGCCGTCACCTGGGCGGGGCACGCCAGCTGGGTCGTGCGGATCGGCGGGCTGACCGTGCTGACCGACCCGGTGTGGTCGCGCCGGATCGTCGGCACCCCCGCCCGCATCACCCCCGTCGGCGTCGCCTGGGAGGCCCTCCCGCCCGTCGACGCGGTCGTCATCAGCCACAACCACTACGACCACCTCGACGCCCCCACCCTGCGCAGACTCCCGCGCGACACGCCGGTGTTCGTCCCGGCCGGGCTCGGCCGCTGGTTCCGGCGCAGGCGGTTCACCCGCGTCACCGAGCTGGACTGGTGGGAGGCGGCCCGGCTCGACGGGGTCCGCATCGACTTCGTCCCCGCCCACCACTGGTCCAAGCGCACCCTCACCGACACCTGCCGCAGCCTGTGGGGCGGCTGGGTGCTCACCGCCCCCGACGGACAGCGCGTCTACTTCGCCGGGGACACGGGCTACGGCCACTGGTTCTCCCGGATCGGCCGCCGCTACCCCGGCATCGACCTCGCCCTGCTCCCCATCGGCGCCTACGACCCCCGCTGGTGGCTCAGCGACGTCCACTGCGACCCGGAGGAAGCGGTCCGGGCCGCCCAGGACCTCGGCGCGCGCCGGATGGCCCCGATGCACTGGGGCACGTTCGTGCTGTCCGCGGAACCGGTCCTGGAACCGCTCACCCGTGTCCGGGTGGCCTGGGACAAGGCGGGCCTGGCCCGGGAGGACCTGTGGGACCTCCCGGTGGGCGCGTCCCGGGTGCTGGACTGAGAGCCGCGGACACCAGAGGAGTCCGAGCCGGGCGCCCGCCGCGTTCGCGGCTCCGCGCCCCGGGCGGCCGGGAGCGACGTGCCGCGGCGGGTCAGTTCGAGCGGTGCGCCGGGGCCGACCGGCGGATCCTGCGCCACACGCCCGGGGCCGCGCCGACCAGCACCGTCAGGGCGATCGCGGCGACCACGCCCTCCCACGGCTCAGGGAACAGCGAACCGCCGAGGATGCCGATCACCTGGTACGTCACCGCCCAGGCCAGACAGGCGGGCAGGTTACCGCGGGAGAAGCGGCGCAGCGGCCAGCCGGCCAGCAGGCAGGCCAGCATCACCGGTATGCGCCCGGCCGGGACCAGACGCGAGAGCACCAGCACCGCGACGCCGTGCTCGCCGAGCTTCTCCTGCGCCTGCGCGAGCCGCTCCTCCGGCGCGCGCGAGCGGATCGCCGCCAGCCAGCGCGAACCGTTCTTCGAGCGGAGCCCGCGCCGGCCCAGCCAGTACAGCGCGGCGTCCCCGAGGAAGGCGGCCAGCGACGCCGTCACGAACACCAGTGCGAGCGAGAAGGGTGCCGTCTGGTGCACGGCCACCACCGCCGCCGAACTGACCAGCGCCCCCGTCGGCACCACCGGGACCAGCGCCCCGACCAGCACCAGCAGGAACAGCGACGGATAGCCGAGCGCCTGCTGCGTGGACTCCGGCGGCACCACCGTCGTCACGGCGGCGGCGAGCCGTATCACCGGGCGACCTCCAGCCGCACACTCTCCCCGTGCCCGAGCCGGTGCACCGCCACCCCCGGCGCGCGCAGCGCCGCATGGCGCACGAACTCCTCGCCCGGCGCATGGAACTCGTGGGGGCGCACGGCGTCCATCCCGATCGGCCAGTACGTGCCGTAGTGCACCGGTACGGCGCTGCGCGGCGCGAGCCGGGCCAGCGCGTGCGCCGCCCGCTCCGCGTCCAGGTGCCCCTCGCCGAGGTACGGCCCCCAGCCGCCCACCGGCAGCAGTGCCACGTCCACCGGCCCGACCTCCTCGGCCATCGTCTCGAACAGGCCGGTGTCCCCGGCGAAGTACGTCCGGGCGGCGCCCTCCACGACGTAACCGAGCGCCGGTGAGCGGTGCGGTCCGACCGGCAGCCGCCGCCCGTCGTGGCGGGCGGGCACCACGCGGACGACCAGCCCGCCGACCTCGACCCGGTCCCCGGGCGTCACCTCGGTCATCCGCAGTCCGGTGAGCCGCCGCAGGCCCGGCACCGCCCGCGGCGCCCCCCGCGGCACCAGCAGCCGGGTGCCCGGGGCGAGCCGGGCCAGCGAGGGGACGTGCAGATGGTCGGCGTGCAGATGGGAGACGAGCACCACGTCCGCCTGCCGGGCGCCCGGCGGCGGCAGCGCGCCGCGGCGCCGCCGCAGGTGCGCGAGGCGGCGGGCGAACAGCGGATCGGTCAGCACACGCACGCCCGAATCCTCGACCGTGCACGTCGCGTGACCCCACCAGGTGATCTCCACCGGCACCTTCTTTGCCTCCTTCGCGCGACTCCCCCTGAGCCTACGTGCAGGGGTAGTGTCGGCGGCCGGAACCCGGAGGTGAGGGAGACTCCATGGGACATGTGCGGGACGCCCGCGGCCGGACCGCCGCGACGCCGGTCCGCGTGACGGCGATCGCCAGCCTGACCCCCCTGGAGGAGCTGAACGAGGACCCCTTCCTCGTGGACTCCCGCAGTCAGTACGCGATGTGCGCCCGCTGGGCGGCCGAGCACGGCTACGTGATCGCGCGCGAGCTTCTCGTACGGGGGCTGCGCATCGACCACCGCGCCCTGTGGGACGGCGTCCGGCCGGGCGTCGACCTGTTCGTCGCCCCCAGCCGCCGGGTGCTGGAGCGGGCGCTGTCCTCCGTCGAGGAGTTCACCGCGGAGTGCGCCCGGCGCGGCGTCCGTGTGGAGACGGTCGGCTGCGCCGAGCCGTCCTACGACGCCCAGATGAAGGCCCGCGTCCACCGCCGTCTGTCCATGCCGACAGCGGGCTACGACGGCCGGTAGCCGCCCCGGCCGGCACCCGCCCGGTGATCCGGGCGCCCCTGCGGCCCCCTGGTGCCTCCTGTCGCCCCGTGGGCGGGCGGACCGGCGGCGCGCTGGGCGTGTGACAAGCTGGAGCGGGCCCGTGCGGACGACCGGGCCGGGACGTGAGGTGCGGGAGTGCGAGGCGGGTGGTGGCGGCGGGCCGCCAGTCAGGCGGGTCGGAGTGTCACGGTGTGGGCCGTCTCCACGGTCACGATGCTGCTGCTCGCCGGGATCCTGCCGGACTTCCGGCTCCAGTCCGCCGACGGCGACAGCGCCACCACCGTCGCCGTGACCGCGGCCCTCGGCGCGGGCGCCTTCGGTGTCCTGTCGGCGGTCGTGTGGCCGCTGCTGGTCCGGCTGCTGCTGCTCGTGCCCGCCCTGGTCCTCGGCCTGCTGGTGTTCTTCCTGAACGGCTCGCTGCTCCTGCTCGCCCTGCGCGTCAACCCCTCCGGGCATCCGCAGGCCGCGCCCGAGACCGCGGTCATCGTGGCCGCCGTGATGTCCGCGGTGGCCTCCGCCACCGGCGGCGCCCTCGCCGTCCGTGACGACGAGGCCTACCGGCGCCGGCTCCACCGGCTCGCCGACCGCCGCCGCAGACGGCAGCCGCCCTGCTCGACGACGCCCGGCACGGTCGTCGTCCAGCTCGACGGCGTCGGCCACGACGTCCTGCGGGACGCCGTGGCCGGCGGGCTGATGCCGACCGTCGCCCGCTGGCTCGGCATCAGCGCGGACACCGGCGCCGACGCGGACACCAGCGCCGGCACGGGCACCGTCACCGGCGCGAGCACCGGCACCGACGCCGGTGCGCCAGCCCGTGCCACCGCGACCCGCGCCGCCACCGTGCCCCGCCCTGCCACCGCCACCGGCCGTGTCACAGCCACCGGCCGTCCCCTGCCCGCGCAGCCGCCCACCCACCGCCTCACGCCCTGGCGCACCGACTGGTCCAGCCAGACCGGCGCCAGCCAGCTCGGCATCCTGCACGGCAGCAACCACGACGTCCCCGCCTTCCGCTGGTACGAGAAGGAGACCGGCGAGGTGATGGTGTGCAACCGCCCCGCCAGCGCGGTGGAACTCCAGCGCAGGGCCGTCGAACGCACCCGCGACGGCGGACTGCTCACCGCCGACGGCGCCAGCCGCGGCAACCTGTTCAGCGGCGGTGCCGACGAACTCGCCCTCGTCCTGTCCGTCTCCGCGCGCCGCGGCCGGGACAACCGTTCCCGCGCGGGCTACTTCGCCTACTTCTCCGACCCCGCCAACGCGGTGCGCACCGCGCTGTCCTTCGGCGCGGAGGTCGCCCGCGAGATCGGCGAGTCGCTCCGCGCCCGTTTCCGCGGGCAGCGCCCCCGCGTCTCGCGCGGCGGCCTCTACCCGCTCGTGCGCGCCTTCGCGACCGTTGTCGAACGGGACGTGGTGGTGGCCGCCGTCATGGGCGACCTGCTCGCCGGCCGCACCGCCGTCTACGCCGACCTGGTCGCCTACGACGAGGTCGCCCACCACTCCGGGCCGCACAGCCGGGACGCGGCCAAGGTGCTGCGGCGCCTGGACCGCGCGCTCGCGCTGATCGAGAACGTCGCCGAGCACGCCCCGCGTCCGTACCGGATCGTCGTCCTGTCCGACCACGGCCAGAGCCCCGGCGAGACCTTCCACGCACGCTACGGCCTCACCCTCGGCGACCTGGTCCGGGCCGGCTGCGGACTGCACGTGCCCCGCAAGGCCGGGCGGACCCGCAGCGGCGCCGAGGCACGGGCCGCCGTACGGGCCGCGCTGCGCCGCCCCGTCGAGGAGCCGGGTGAGCGGCACGCGGGCACGGGCCGCCGCTCCGAGCCCGTCGTGCTGGCCTCGGGCAACCTCGGCCTGGTCTCCTTCCCGGACGTGCCGCACCGCATGAGCCGGGAGGAGATCGACGCCCGCCACCCCGCTCTGCTGCCCACCCTCGCCAACCACCCCGGCATCGGCTTCCTGCTCGTGCGCAGCGAGGAGCACGGCGCGGTGGTGCTCGGCGCGCGCGGCGCGCAGACACCGCTGGCCGACCTCGACACCGACCCCGGGCCGCTGGCCGCGTTCGGGCCCGGCGCGGCCGACGCCGTCCGCCGCACCGACTCCTTCCCGCACACCGCGGACATCATGGTCAACTCCAGTTACGACCCGGCCGACGGCGAGGTCCTCGCCTTCGAGGAGCAGATCGGCTCGCACGGCGGCCTCGGCGGGGCGCAGGGCCGCCCCTTCCTGCTGTCGCCGCTGGTCTGCTCGGCGCCCGCCGAGGACGGCGCGGACCTCGTCGGCGCGGAGGAGGTCCACCGGGTGCTGCGCCGCTGGCTGCGCGAGGCCGCCGGCGGCCCCCAGGTGCCCCGCCCGGCCCCGGCCGAGGAGCGGGCCGCCTGATCGCACCCGGCCCGCCGCGGCAGTCCGGGGCGCAACGCCCCCCGGTACACGCCGTTCACCGGGTACGTGCCGCGCGGATGTGATCGGATGGGGGCGATGGAACCCGGGAACCGGGCACCTAGGCGAAAGGTATGGAACACACCGTGGCAACCACGCGCACCGCTCACACCGTCTGGGAAGGCAACCTGCTCGAGGGCAAGGGCGTCGTCACCTTCGACTCCTCCGGCATCGGCGAGCAGCCGGTGTCGTGGCCGTCGCGCGCCGAACAGGCCAACGGGAAGACCAGCCCCGAGGAACTGATCGCCGCCGCCCACTCCAGCTGCTTCTCCATGGCGCTGTCGCACGGCCTGGCCGGTGCCGGCACCCCGCCCACCAGCATCCGCACCAAGGCCGACGTCACCTTCCAGCCGGGTGAGGGCATCACCGGCATCCACCTGACCGTCGAGGGCACCGTCCCCGGCATCGACGACGACGCGTTCGCCGCCGCCGCCGAGGACGCCAAGAAGAACTGCCCGGTCAGCCAGGCCCTGACCGGCACGGCGATCACCCTGGACGCCAAGCTCGCCTGACCCGGCGAGAACGAACCGCGGCGCCGCACCCCGCTCACGCGAGGGGTGCGGCGCCGTCGTGTTTCCCCGCCCGCCTGGGTACCCGCAGGGAAGAGGCGGAAAGGGGACGGCCATGGCACGTGCGGTCGGGATCGATCTGGGGACGACGAACTCGGTGGTGGCCGTCCTGGAGGGCGGCGAACCCACCGTCGTCGCCAACGCGGAGGGCGCGCGGACCACCCCGTCGGTCGTGGCGTTCGCCAAGAGCGGCGAGGTGCTCGTCGGCGAGGTCGCCAAACGGCAGGCGGTGACGAACGTGGACCGCACCGCCCGCTCCGTCAAACGCCACATGGGCGACGCGCACTGGCGCTTCCCCGAGCAGGGCTCCGTCGACGGCACCCGCTACCGGGCGCAGGAGCTGTCCGCGCGGGTGCTGCAGAAGCTGAAGCGGGACGCGGAGGCCTACCTCGGTGAGGACGTCACGGACGCGGTGATCACCGTGCCGGCGTACTTCGACGACGCCCAGCGGCAGGCGACGAAGGAGGCCGGGGAGGTGGCCGGCCTGAAAGTGCTGCGGATCATCAACGAGCCCACGGCCGCCGCCCTCGCCTACGGACTGGACCGGGGCGAGGAGCAGACCGTGCTCGTCTTCGACCTCGGCGGCGGCACCTTCGACGTCTCCCTGCTGGAGATCGGCGACGGAGTCATCGAGGTCAAGGCCACCAACGGCGACACGCACCTGGGCGGCGACGACTGGGACCAGCGGATCGTCGACCACCTGGTCACACGGTTCAAAGGGCAGTACGGCATCGACCTGGGCAACGACAGGATGGCGGTGCAGCGGCTGCGCGAGGCCGCGGAGAAGGCGAAGATCGAGCTGTCCTCGTCGACGGAGACCTCGATCAACCTGCCGTACATCACCGCCTCCGCCGAAGGCCCGCTGCACCTGGAGGAGAAGCTCACCCGGGCCCAGTTCCAGGAACTCACCGCCGACCTGCTGGAGCGCTGCAAGAAGCCCTTCCACCAGGCCGTGGACGACGCGGGCGTCAAGCTCTCCGCCATCGACCACGTGATCCTCGTCGGCGGCTCCACCCGGATGCCCGCCGTCACCGGCCTGGTGCGCGAACTCACCGGCAAGGACCCGCACAAGGGCGTCAACCCCGACGAGGTGGTCGCCGTGGGCGCCGCCCTCCAGGCGGGTGTGATCCGCGGCGACGTGAAGGACGTCCTGCTCCTGGACGTCACCCCGCTGTCCCTGGGCATCGAGACCAAGGGCGGCATCATGACGAAGCTGATCGAGCGCAACACGACGATCCCGACGCGGCGTTCGGAGATCTTCACCACCGCGACCGACAACCAGCCCTCGGTCGGCATCCAGGTCTACCAGGGCGAACGTGAGATCGCCGCGTACAACAAGAAGCTCGGCGTCTTCGACCTCACCGGGCTGCCGCCCGCCCCGCGCGGGGTGCCGCAGATCGAGGTGGCCTTCGACATCGACGCCGACGGGATCATGCACGTCTCCGCCAAGGACCTGGCCACCGGCCGCGAGCAGAAGATGACCGTGACCGGCGGCTCCGCCCTGCCCAAGAACGACATCGACCGCATGATGCGCGAGGCGGAGCAGTACGCCGAGGAGGACCGCACCCGCCGCGAGGCCGCCGAGACCCGCAACCAGGCCGAGCAACTCGTCTACCAGACCGAGAAGTTCCTCCGCGACAACGGCGACCGGATACCGGCCGGGACGAGGAGCGAGGTCGAGTCGGCCGCCGCCGAGGTGAAGGGCCTGCTGGAAGGCGACACGGACACCACCGCCCTGCGCACCGGCGTCGACAAGCTCGCCGCGGTCAGCCAGAAGATGGGGCAGGCCATGTACGCCGAGGCCGCCCAGGACCGCCCGCACCCGGCGGAGGACGGCGAGGGCATGGGCCGGCACACCGGCACGCAGGAGGAGGAGGGCGTGGTGGACGCGGAGATCGTCGACGAGGACCGGGACGAGCGCAACCCCAAGGGCGGATCCGCCTGACCCGGCCCCGGCCACCTCGACCGCAGCCGTGCCCCCGCCGCAGCCGGCCCCGGCCCGGCCCTCGGCACAGCGCGGCCGCCGGTCGCTGTCCGGGCTCCGCGTGCAGACGGGCCGCGGCCCCCAGCGGCCGTCCGGACCGGTTCTCCGCCCGGCCGGCCCTTGACCGCCGTCCGGCCCCGGCCGCCGTCCGGTCCCTCCCGCAGCCCGTCCCGCGCCCCGCGTCCGCCGCCCCCGCGTCCGCGGCCCCCGCGTCCGCCGCCTCGGCGTTCGCCCGCCGGTCAGTCCTTGACCGCCACCCCCGCGTACACCGGCACGATGCCCTCCGCCTGGGCCGCCACGTCCTCCGGCTCCGGCCGCCACCCGGTCACCGGGATGATCCCCGGTCCCAGCAGCCGCAGCCCCGTGAAGAAACGCGAGAACTCGGCCAGGGAGCGCGGGAAGAAGGGCGTGCCGCCCCGGCGGAACAGGGCGGCGGCCTTCCCGACCGCCTGTGGATTCAGGTCCGCGGTCACCTGGGACACGATCAGATGACTGCCGGGGGCGAGCGCGTCGACGTAGTGCCCCAGCAGGCCGTGCACGTCGTCGGTGTCGTCCGAGAGGTAGTGGGTGAGCGCGACCAGCGACAGGGCCACCGGCCGCGTGAAGTCCAGGGAGCCGGCGGCCAGCCGCAGGATCCGCTCCGGGTCGCGGACGTCGGCGTGCACGTAGTCGGTGCCGCCCTCCGCGGAACCGTGCAGCAGCGCCTCGGCGTGCCGCAGCACGATCGGGTCGTTGTCCGCGTACACGATCCGCGCCCCGGGCGCGACCCGCTGGGCCACCTGGTGCAGATTGGGCTCCGTCGGGATGCCGGTGCCGATGTCCAGGAACTGCCGCACGCCCGCCTCGGCGGCCACCCGGGTCGCCCGGTGCATGAACCGGCGGTTGGCGCGCGCCCCGCGGACGACCGTGTCGTCCACCGCGAGGATCCGGCGGGCCAGCTCCTCGTCCACCGGGTAGTTGTCCTTGCCGCCCAGCCACCAGTCGTAGACCCGCGCCGGATGCGGACGGCTGGTGTCGACACGGACGGGCGCGGTCTCGGATCCGGTCATGCGGTGACTGCTCCTCGGTCGTCTGGTCAGTAGCTCTCGCGGCACTCCCGCAGCAGCTGCCGGGTGCGTTCGGCCGTGGCGGCACGGGCGATCATGTGGTCGAGGACCTCCAGGTGCGCGGAGACCTCCTTGCGCGAGTCCAGGTACAGCGCGCCGGTCAGGTACTCGGTGTAGACCAGGTCGGGCAGCTCCGGCTCGGCGAAGCGGAACAGGGAGAACGGGGCGTACGTCCCCGGATGCGGGCCGTCCGCGAACTCCGCGACCTGCACCGTCACCCGGTCCCGCTCGGTGTACTCCAGCAGTTTGTCCAGCTGCCCGCGCATCACCTCGCCGCGGATGCTCACCGGCCGCCGCAGCACCGTCTCCTCGACGATCACCCACAGGTGCGGCGGGTCCGGCCGCTCCAGCAGCGCCTGCCGGGCCATGCGCAGCGACACGTGCCGCTCGATCGCGTCCGGGCCCCTCTGCCCGACCGTGCCGGCCTCCAGCACGGCACGCGCGTACTCCTCCGTCTGCAGCAGACCCGGCACGAAATGCGGCTCGTAGGAACGGATCAGCCGGGCCGCGCCCTCCAGGCTCACGTACAGGCTGAACCACTCCGGCAGCACGTCGTGGTACCGCTGCCACCAGCCCGGCTCGTTGGCCTCCTCGGCCAGCCGCACGAAGGTGGCCGCCTCCTCCTCGTCCACCCCGTACGTCGCCAGCAGCACCTGCACGTACGGGATCTTCAGCGAGACCTCGGCCAGCTCCATGCGCCGCACGGTCGCGGCGGCCACCCGCAGCACCCGGGCGGCCTCCTCACGGCTGAGACCGGCCGCGTCGCGCAGCTCCTGCAGCCTCCTGCCGAGCACCACCTGACCCACGGTGGGCGCGGGCCGCCGCTCACTCACGCCACGCCTCCCCACGCGCGCCGACATCCGCGCAGCAGTGTGTCACACCCGGTCAAGGCATCATCGAATGAAGGTACTTCACGGTCGCCGGGTCGGCCGGCAGGAACGTCTCGATCGCCAGCTCCGCCACCGTCACGTCCATCGGCGTGTTGAACGTGGAGATCGAGGACACGAACGACAGCACCTGGCCCTCGTGCTCGATCCGCATCGGCAGCGCGAAGTACGGCACCTCGCCGGCCGCCTCGTCCGGCACCGCCCCCGCGGCCGCCTCCGGCAGCGGATAGCCCGCCACCTCCTCGTACAGCTCCCGCAGCGCCGGCGAGCGGTGCAGCGCGATCTGCCGCTCCATCTGCGCCAGCAGATGCCCCCGCCACTCGCGCAGATTGCGGATGCGCGGCGCCAGCCCCTCGGGGTGCAGGGTCAGCCGCATCGCATTCAGCGGCGGGACGAGCAGCTCCTCCGGAACACCCTCCAGGAGCATCGCCACACCCCGGTTGGCCGTCACCACGTCGTACACCGCGTCGACCACCAGCGCCGGATACGGCTCGTAGCCCCGGATCAGCCGTTCGAGGCCCTCGCGCAGCGCGCCCAGCGCCGGGTCGTCCAGCGGCGTCTCCGGATAGCGCGGCGCGTAACCGGCCGCCAGCAGCAGCGCGTTGCGCTCCCGCACCGGAACCTCCAGGTGTTCGGCCAGCCGCAGCACCATCTCCTCGCTCGGCCGGGACCGGCCCGTCTCGATGAAACTGATGTGCCGGGCCGAGGAGTCGGCGCGCAGCGCCAGCTCCAGCTGGCTGATCCGCCGCCGCTCCCGCCAGGCCCGCAGCAGCGGCCCCGCGCCGCGGCCGGCGGGGGCGGTGGGAATCAGGACGTCACCGGTCGCGAGAATGGTCATACGTACGACCGTAGTCGAACCGCTGTGGAGGAGTGGGCGCATGAGCGAGCTGTGGAAGCCGTCCGGGGAGGCGACGGCCGTGTACCGGGCCAGGGTGCGCGGCTGTCTGCTGGGCGGGGCCGTCGGGGACGCTCTCGGCTACCCGATCGAGTTCAACGCCCTGGACCGCATCCGCGCCACCCACGGCCCGCGCGGCCTCACCGGCCTGGTCACCGCCTCGGCCGACGCCGGATCGGTCGCCCTGATCAGCGACGACACCCAGATGACCCTGTTCACCGCCGAGGGCATCCGCCAGGCCCGGCAGTACGGCCACGGCCCCCGGCTGGGCAGCGGGGGCTTCCGGATGGTGCGCTGGGCCTACGAACGCTGGCTGGAGACCCAGCGCCGCACCGGACCGCAGGAGAGCGAACTCGCCCGGCCCGCCGGCGGCGGCTACGAGGGCCCGCGCGGCGGCCTGGTCACCGAGGCCTGGCTGTACTCCCGCCGCGCGCCCGGCAACGCCTGCCTGTCCGGGCTCGCCCTCGACCTCGTCCCCGACCCGGCCGCCGTGCTCGGCCCGCCCGGACCCATCAACCCCGACTCCAAGGGCTGCGGCGCGGTGATGCGCTCGGCGCCCTTCGGCCTCACCGGCGCCACCCCCGAAGAGGCCTTCGACAGCGCCGCCCGCTGCGCCCAGATGACCCACGGCCACCCCACCGGCTACTACGCGGCCGGCGCCTTCGCCGCGCTCATCGCCTGCCTCGTCGCCGGGGACTCCGTCGAGGGAGCGGCGCTGCGCGCGCTGCGCCTGCTCGGCCGCCACACCGGCCACGAGGAGACCAGCGCCGCCCTCACCCAGGCGCTCGACCTGGCCGCCGAAGGCACCCCGAGCGCGGAACACGTCGAACGGCTCGGCGCCGGCTGGGTCGCCGAGGAGGCCCTGGCCATCGGCGTCTACGCGGCCCTCGCCGCCTCCGGCGTCGAGAACGCCCTGCTGCTGGCCGTCAACCACTCGGGCGACAGCGACTCGACCGGGTCGGTCTGCGGCAACATCCTCGGCGCCCGCCACGGCGACCACGGCCTGCCGCACAGCTGGGTGGAGCGCGTGGAGGGGCGGGCCCGGATCGCCGCGCTGGCCGACGACCTGGCGGCCGGATCCCTCCCCGGCTGAGCCCGGGCCCGCGTCCGGCCCGGGACCCGGCGGCCTTCCTGTGGCAGGCTGAACAGCGCAGGCCGACCGGGCGCCCGGCCCGGTGGGCCCGCACACCGTCACCACAGGAGCGCGCCGCCCGGCGGTGCCCAGGAAGGGAGCCGGCCCATGCCCGTCGCACCGCTGTCCCAGAAGGAGATCGAGGACCGGCTGGCGGAACTGCCCGGCTGGTCCCTCGACGGGGACCGCCTCACCCGCTCCTACCGGCTCGGCTCGCACTTCGCGGCGACCGCGATGGTGGTGCACATCGCCCAGGTGCAGGAAGAGCTGGACCACCACTCCGACCTGACCCTCGGCTACAACACCGTCTCCCTCGCCGTGAACACGCACAGCGCGGGCGGCGCGGTCACCGAGCTGGACTTCCGGCTCGCCCACCGGGTGCAGGAACTGGCCCCGGTCCACGGAGCGCACTGAACCGGGCCGGACGGGGCGGGGGGACCGCGTGCTGGACTACGACCAGGAAGCCGAACGCTACGACAGCGCCCGCGGCGGCGAACCCCGGGCCGCCGCCGCGGCCGGGGCGGTCCTCGGCCTGCTGCCCGCGGACGTCCGGGACCTGCTGGACACCGGCTGCGGCACCGGCATCGTGACCCGCCGCCTCGCAGCCGGCCGGCCCGCGGCCCGGGTGACCGGCGTCGACCTGGCGCCGGCCATGACCCGCAGGGCCGCCGAGCGCCTGCCCGGCGCCGTCGTGCGCGCCGACGCCCGGCGGCTGCCCTTCCCCGACGGCTGCTTCGACGCGGTCACCAGCGTCTGGCTGCTCCACCTCGCACCGAGCGACGCCGACGCGCGCGCCGTCGTCGCCGAGTGCGCCCGCGTGCTGCGCCCCGGCGGGGTGTACGTCACCACGGTCGGCAAGGCCGCCGCGCACAACGTGGGCAGCGACATCGACGCCGTGCTCGCCTCCCGGCCGCCCAGCCCCGCCCCGGACGCGGACGCTCTCGTCACGGGGTACGCCGTGGCGTACGGCCTGGTACCGGCCGGGGCGGCGGAGTTCCGCGGCGCCGGCCAGGGCCGCAGCCCCCGCCGTACCATCGCCGACCTGCGGCGCGGCTGGTTCATGACGCTGCCGCCGGGCGGCCCGCTCGCCGACGCCTTCGCGGCCCGGCTGGCGGCCCTGCCCGACCAGGACCGCCCGCGGCCCGACCCGGTCTTCCGCCTGCGCGCGTACCGCAGAGCAGTCACGGGCTGAGTCCACGACCCCGGGCGACGGGGCGACCGGCGCCCGGTGACCGGGAGCCGTACCGCCCCCCCGCCGGTCCGCGCGGGGCGCGGAACGGGAGGTCGTTTCCACGGCCCGGAGCCGGTCCGGGCCGGCTCGGCGTGCGCGAGGCGCGGGCCGGCAGCGGCCTTCGCGCCGCCGGCGTGTGCGGGGCGCGTGCCTGGGCCGGCACGCGCCCCGCGCCGTACGCGGAGCCGTCAGCGGGGACTTGGGCGAGTGGCTCCGCGTACGAACCCATGGCCGGGGCGCTGTCCGCCCCGGTCCGCAACCGGTCGCGCCGCGCGGGGCGGCGCGCGGCGCCGCCCGTCAGGTGGGTGCATGAACGGTCCTCTCCTTGCGGCTCGGAAGACGGGGAGGAGCGGGGAGGAACGGAGAGGTGGAGCGGGGGAAGCGGGGAGGTGCGACAAGACCTGACCAGTGGGAGCGCTCCCATAGTGCGGACCTGTCAGGGAACGGTCAAGTCCTTGAGGGGGCGAAAAAGATTCGGGACCCCTCCGCCGGGCCGGGGCCGGGGAAATCCGCCGAAAGTCAGGAAGCCCCCTGGCCTTCACCGGCGCTTGGCGCTACCTTCACTCGCACCAGTGGGAGCGGTTCCATCAGTCGGCGCGTCCGCCATGACGCGCCCGGTCTGCAAGGAGTCGCTCATGCGACACCCCCCGCGTTCAGTGTTCTTAGCCGCCGCCGGAGCGGTCGCGCTCGCCGCGAGCGTGGTCGTCCCGGTGGCCTCGGCGCAGGGCGCCGCCCCCGCGTGCACGGTGGAGTACTCCGTCACCGGCCAGTGGGGCACCGGCTTCCAGGGCGCCGTCATCCTCACCGACAACCGTGCGCCGCTGACCGGCTGGCGTCTGACCTTCGACCTCGCCGACGGCCAGGAGGTCACCGGCGGCTGGAACGCGAAGTGGTCCCAGTCCGGCACGGAGGTGACCGCGCGGAACGAGAGCTGGAACGGCTCGCTCGGCACCGGCGCGAGCGTCGCTGCCGGCTTCCTCGCCACCTCGCCGGGGAGCGGCCCCGCACCGGCCACGTTCCGGCTCAACGGGGTCGTCTGCAACGTCGACCCGGATCCGACCGGCCCGCCGACGGACCCCCCGCCGGCCGGTGACGGCCGGGCACCCGCCCTGCACGTGAGCGGCAACCGGCTCGTCACCGCCGACGGCACCCCGCGCCGGCTGCTCGGCGTCAACCGCTCCGGCGGCGAGTTCATGTGCGTCCAGGGCCGTGGCATCTTCGACGGCCCCGTCGACGACGCCGCCGTCGGGGCGATCGCCGGCTGGAGGGCGAACGCCGTCCGCATCCCCCTCAACGAGGAGTGCTGGCTGGGACTTTCCAACGTGGACCCCGCGTACGCGGGCGAGCGGTACATCGACGCGGTCAAGCAGCTGGTGGCCCGTGTCGAGGCGCACGGCATGACCCCGGTCGTCGAACTGCACTGGACCGAGGGCCAGTACACCGGGAACTCGGCGGGCTGCTCCGACGTGCACGCCACCTGCCAGAAACCGATGCCCGACGCCCGGTACAGCCCGTCGTTCTGGTCGTCGGTCGCCGGCGCCTTCAAGGACGACCAGGCCGTCGCCTTCGACCTGTTCAACGAGCCCTACCCGGACCGCGCCACCTCCAGCGCCGCCGACGCCTGGACGTGCTGGCGCGACGGCGGCACCTGCCCGGGCATCGGCTACGAGGTGGCCGGCATGCAGGACCTGGTCGACGCCGTACGCGGCACCGGGGCGAAGAACGTGATCCTGGCCGGCGGGCTCGCCTACTCCAACGACCTGAGCCAGTGGCTGACCCACCGGCCCGAGGACCCGGCGGGCAATCTGGCCGCCGCCTACCACGTCTACAACTTCAACACCTGTGCCAGTGAGAGCTGCTGGGACTCCACGCTCACCCCCGTCGCGGCCCAGGTGCCGCTGGTGGCGGGCGAGATCGGCGAGAACACCTGCTCCCACGGGTTCGTGGACCGGGTCATGAAGTGGTTCGACGACCACGGCCTGTCCTACCTCGGCTGGACCTGGAACACCTGGGACTGTTCCTCCGGCCCGTCCCTGATCAGCGACTACGGCGGTACGCCCACGGCGTACGGCACCGGGCTGCGCGACCACCTGCGCGCCCTCGCCCCCTGACTCCCTTCCCGCACGTCAGGCACAACGGCACCACCGGCACAACGGCACCACCGGAACATCGGCAACACGGGCACAACGGCACCACCGGAACATCGGCAACACGGGCACAACGGCACAGCAGCACCACCGGCACATCAGGCATCCCAGCAGGTCAGTCCTTCCCTTCTACCGGAGGATTCCCCACTCATGAGCCGCAGCAGAACAGCGATGCTCGCCGCCCTGACCCTCGTCGCCGGGGGCACGGGCATGGCGCTCACCGCCGCACCCGCCAGCGCCGGCGCGGCCGCCGCACCCTGCACCGTCGACTACCAGGTGCAGAACCAGTGGAGCTCCGGCTTCACGGCCGCCGTCACCGTCACCAACAACGGCCCCGCCAAGTCGGCCTGGACCCTGAAGTGGTCCTACGCGGGCGACCAGAAGGTCACCAGCGGCTGGAACGCGAAGATCACCCAGAGCGGCGCCGCCGTCACCGCCGCCAACGAGAGCTACAACGGCACCCTCGCCACCGGATCCAGCGCGGCCTTCGGGTTCCAGGGCACCTACAGCGGCACCAACGCCGTCCCGGCCACCTTCACCCTCGACGGCGTGACCTGCAACGTCGACGGCGGCACCACCGACCCGGGCGGCGGCACGACGGACCCGGGCGGCGGCACCACCGACCCGGGCGGCCGGGCCGCCAACCCGTACGACGGCGCCAAGGTCTACGTGAACCCCGAGTGGTCCGCGCACGCCGCCGCCGAACCGGGCGGCAGCCGCATCGCGAACCAGCCCACCGCCGTCTGGCTCGACCGCATCGCCGCCATCGAGGGCGTCAACGGCGGCATGGGTCTGCGCGCCCACCTCGACGAGGCCCTCAAGCAGAAGGGCTCCGGCGAACTCGTCGTCCAGCTGGTCGTCTACGACCTGCCCGGACGCGACTGCGCGGCCCTCGCCTCCAACGGCGAACTCGGCCCCACCGACCTCGACAAGTACAAGACCCAGTACATCGACCCCATCGCGTCGATCCTGTCCGACCCCAAGTACGCGGGCCTGCGCATCGCCACGGTCATCGAGCCCGACTCGCTGCCCAACCTGGTCACCAACGCCGGCGGCACCAACACCACCACCGACGCCTGCGTGACCATGAAGTCCAACGGCAACTACGAGAAGGGCGTCGGCTACGCCCTGGACAAGCTCGGCGCCGTCCCGAACGTCTACAACTACATCGACGCCGGCCACCACGGCTGGCTGGGCTGGGACTCCAACCTCGGCCCGTCCGTCACGGAGTTCCTGAAGACCGCGACGAGCAACGGCGCGAGCGTCCACGACGTGGCCGGGTTCATCGTCAACACGGCCAACTACAGCCCCACCAAGGAGCCGTACTTCAAGGTCACCGACAACGTCAACGGGCAGACGGTGCGCCAGTCCAAGTGGGTGGACTGGAACCAGTACGTGGACGAGCAGTCGTTCGCGCA
Source organism: Streptomyces sp. Xyl84 (assembly GCF_059731885.1). Classification (NCBI taxonomy): domain Bacteria; kingdom Bacillati; phylum Actinomycetota; class Actinomycetes; order Kitasatosporales; family Streptomycetaceae; genus Streptomyces; species Streptomyces sp. Xyl84. The sequence continues at coordinate 1,206,031 of NZ_AP029182.1, read as the reverse complement.
GGCGCTGCGGGACAAGCTCGTGGCGGCAGGCTTCGACTCCGGTCTCGGCATGCTGATCGACACCTCCCGCAACGGCTGGGGCGGCTCCGCGCGGCCCGCCGGCGCCGGACCGCTGACCTCGGTGGACGCCTACGTCGACGGCGGCCGCATCGACCGCCGCATCCACGTGGGCAACTGGTGCAACCAGAGCGGTGCGGGCCTCGGTGAACGGCCGACCGCCTCCCCGGCCGCCGGGATCGACGCCTACGTGTGGGTCAAGCCGCCGGGTGAGTCGGACGGGGCCAGCTCCGCCGTCTCCAACGACGAGGGCAAGGGCTTCGACCGGATGTGCGACCCGACGTACGGGGGCAACGCGCGCAACGGCAACAACCCCTCGGGCGCGCTGCCGAACGCGCCGCTGGCCGGGCACTGGTTCTCCGCCCAGTTCCAGCAGCTGATGCAGAACGCCTATCCGCCGCTGTCGTGACGGGCGCGGCATAGGTGTTCCGCCGGGGCCCGGTCCGGGCGAGGTGCGGCCGTTTCGCCCGGCCGCGCCTTCCGGGCCGGGCCCCGGTCCCTTTCGAGGCGCCGGGGTCCCAGGCGGTGCCTCCCCACGCCGAACAGGGAATTCCGTAAGGTCTTCTTTGCTGTCCCGGCAAGGGAACTGGCCTCTGTGCGGTGCGGCGGCGCACGCTGGCCGCACCGAGACGAGAGGCTGATCACCATGGCGCAGGAGCACCAGGGCCACCAGGGTCCGCACCGGCACGACCCCCAGGGCGCCCACGCGCCCGGCGGACACGAGGACCACCGCCACGGCGACCACGCGTCCGGCGGACACCAGGGCCACCACCACGGCCACGCGGACCTGGACTGGGCCGTGATGGCCCCGCTGCTGGAGTCGCAGGCGGAACTCTTCACCCCGCTGTACCGGCAGGCGATGACCTGGCTGGCCCGGGAGGCGGCCGGCCCCGGTCTGATCGTGGACGCGGGCAGCGGTCCGGGCGTCGTCTCCTGCCTGTTCGCCGAGACCTTCCCGGACGCCCGGGTGGTGGCGGTGGACGGCTCCGCTCCGCTGCTGGAGCGGGCCGCCGCCCGTGCCGCCCGGCTCGGCGTCGCCGACCGCTTCACCACGGTCACCGGCGAACTGCCCGGCGCCCTCTCCGAGCTGGACTACCCGGCCGACCTCCTGTGGGCCAGCAACAGCCTGCACCACCTCGGCGACCAGCGCGCCGCCCTCGCCGCGTTCGCCGAGCGGCTGGCGCCCGGCGGCACCCTCGCGCTGCTGGAGGGCGGTCTGCCCGCCCGTTACCTGCCCCGGGACATCGGCCTGGGCCGCCCCGGGCTGCACGCCCGCCTGGACGCGGTCGAGGCGGAGTGGTTCACGCGGATGCGCGAGGACCTGCCGGACTCCGTGGCGGAGACCGAGGACTGGCCGCGACTGCTGGCCTCGGCGGGTCTCAGGCCCACCGGCACCCGCAGCTTCCTGCTGGACCTGCCCGCCCCGCTCTCCGGACCGGCCCGCGCCTATGTCGCCGCCACCCTCGGCCGGCTGCGCGAAGGGCCGGCGGACGGACTCGACGCGGAGGACCGGGCCACCCTCGACCGGCTGCTGGACCCCGAGGACGAGGCGAGCGTGCACCGCAGGAAGGACGTCTTCGTGCTGAAGGCGCACACCGTGTACACGGCCGTCCGTACCGGCTGACCCGCCCGCCCCGTCCCGCGCGGGTCAGTTCGCGGCGAGGAACTGCCTGGCGAGCTTGTCGCCGAGGGTGACGGCCGCGCTGTGGCTCTCGATGGGGGACGCCTTCGCGTCCTTGAACAGGATGTACGTCACCCCGGAGTCCGCCCCGCCGGTCTCCGGGTCGGGGTCGATACCGAGGGCCTTGGCGGTGGCGTACGACGCCTCGCCGATGATCTTGTCCGGTCCGGTGTCGCCGACGACGGCGTACTCGACCTTGTTGCCGTAGACGACGGCGACCACACCGCCGCCCTTGATGCCGGAGTCGGCGTAGTTCCAGATGCCGCTGGAGCTGGGGACCACGACGTAGGGCAGCGACTCGGCCTTGAGCGGCTTGCCGTCGGACTGGTGGAACCTCGTGTCGTCCTGGTACCAGGGGTCGCGGTCCTCGTTGCAGTTGGCGGTGCGCTGTCCGTCGCAGTCGATGTCCATGTCGGCCTTCCAGAACACCGCGCCGTTCTTGCCGCACACGGGGACGGTGGCCGAGGTCTCCTCGTCGGTCCGGTACTTGCCGTTGGAGATCTGCTGGCAGGACTTCACCTTGGCGAGCAGGTCGGCCGCGCTGACCGAGCCCTCCTGGGCGGAGCGGGGCGCGGCGGTGCCGGTCGCGCCGGAGGCGTGGGCGGGGAGCACGCCCGCGGCGAGCAGGGCGGCTCCGGAGGCGGCGGCGAGGGCCAGTGTTCGTGTGCGCACGGTGGGGGGAACCCTTCTGTTAGGAAACTTTCCTGACCGGGTGCGATACAAGGTGGCCCCTTGGCCATGTGCGCGTCAAGACTGCGGTGCCGGGATCTTCCCGGTCTCCAGGACACCCGCCGGAAAGGCCGGTACCCCGCCCCCGCCGGGCAGGCGGGGGCGGGGCACCCGGTGCGGCGGGCCCGCCGGACGGGCCCCCGGCTCAGACCACGTCGAACGTGGCCGGGTCCGGGCCCAGCCGCCGGTCCTCGTTCAGCGCGCTGATCGCCGCGAGGTCCTCGTCGTCCAGGGTGAAGTCGAAGACCTGGATGTTCTCCTGGATCCGGGACGGCGTCACGGACTTCGGGATGACGATGTTGCCGAGCTGGAGGTGCCAGCGCAGCACGACCTGGGCCGGGGTGCGTCCGTGCTTCTGCGCGATCGCCACGATCGCCGGGACCTCCAGCAGGCCCTTGCCCTGGCCCAGCGGCGACCAGGCCTCGGTGGCGATGCCCTGCTCCGCGTGGAACTCGCGGGCGGCGCGCTGCTGCAGGTGCGGGTGCAGCTCGATCTGGTTGACCGCCGGGACCACGGACGTCTCGGCGGTCAGCTGCCGCAGGTGCTCGGGCAGGAAGTTGGACGTGCCGATCGCCCGGACCCGGCCGTCGGCGAGCAGCTTCTCGAACGCCTTGTACGTGTCGACGTACGTGCCGCGGGCCGGCAGCGGCCAGTGGATCAGGTACAGGTCGACGTAGTCCAGGCCGAGCTTGGCCAGGGACGCGTCGAAGGCGCGCAGGGTGCTGTCGTACCCCTGGTCGCCGTTCCAGAGCTTGGTGGTGACGAAGACGTCCTCGCGCGGGAGGCCGGAGGCGGCGATGGCCTTGCCCGTGCCCTCCTCGTTGCCGTAGATCGCCGCTGTGTCGATGCTGCGGTACCCGGCCTCCAGGGCGGTGGTGACCGCGCGCTCGGCCTCGTCGTCCGGCACCTGCCAGACGCCGAAGCCCAGCTGGGGCATCTCGACATCGTTGTTGAGGATGATCGTGGGGACCTGGCTGCTCACGAGCTGTTGATCCTTCGGTTGTCGTCGAAGTGGTACTCCTATGGTCAACGATCACGGGCGTCGGCGCATTCCTGCCCCCTCCGTCCGGCCGTCCCGCAGCTCTAAGCCCGGTACAGCGCCTCGACCTCGGCCGCGTACGCGTTCTCGATCGCCTTGCGCTTCAGCTTCAGGGACGGCGTCAGCAGGCCGTGCTCCTCGGTGAAGGGCTGGGCGAGGATGCGGAAGGTGCGGATGGACTCCGCCTGGGACACCAGCGTGTTCGCGGCGACCACCGCGCGCCGCACCTCGGTCTCCAGATCCGGGTCGTGCACCAGCTCGGCCGGTGTCGGCTTCGGCTTGTTCCGCATCTTCAGCCAGTGCTCGACGGCCTCGTGGTCGAGGGTGACCAGGGCGGCGATGTAGGGACGGTCGTTGCCGACGACGATGCACTGCGAGACCAGCGGATGGTCGCGCACCCGCTCCTCCAGCACGCCCGGCGCCACGCTCTTGCCGCCGGAGGTCACCAGGATCTCCTTCTTGCGCCCGGTGATGGTGAGGTAGCCGTCCTCGTCGAGGGCGCCGAGGTCACCGGTGGCCAGCCAGCCGTCGTGCAGCGTCTGGTCGGTGGCCTTCGGGTTGTTCAGATAGCCCTGGAAGACGTTGCCGCCGCGCAGCCAGACCTCGCCGTCGTCGGCGATGTGCACGGTGACCCCGGGGATCGGCTGCCCCACGGTGCCGTAACGGGTGCGCTCGGGAGGGTTGGCGGTGGCGGCTGCCGTCGACTCGGTCAGGCCGTAGCCCTCGTAGATCTGCACGCCCGCGCCCGCGAAGAACAGCCCCAGCCGCCGGTCCATGCCCGAGCCGCCGGACATGGCGTTGCGGATCCGGCCGCCCATCGCCGCGCGCACCTTGGAGTACACCAGCTTGTCGAAGAGCTGGTGCTGCATCCGCAGCGCGGCCGACGGGCCGGGGCCGACGCCCCACGCCTTCGCCTCGATGGCGTCCGCGTACTTCACGGCGATGTCCACGGCCTTCTCGAAGGGGCCCTCGCGGCCCTCGGCCTCGGCCTTGCGCCGGGCCGCGTTGAACACCTTCTCGAAGATGTACGGCACCGCGAGGATGAACGTCGGCCGGAACGCCTGGAGGTCCGGCAGCAGCGCGGCGGCGTGCAGTTGCGGCTGGTGGCCGAAGCGGACCCGGCCGCGGATCGCGGCCACCTCCACCATGCGGCCGAAGACGTGTGCGAGCGGCAGGAACAGCAGCGTGGCCGCCTCGTCCCCCCGGCGGGAGCGGAACACCGGCTGCCACCGGTCGATGACCGTGTCCGCCTCGGTCATGAAGTTGCCGTGGGTCAGGACACAGCCCTTGGGGCGGCCGGTGGTGCCGGAGGTGTAGATCACCGTGGCGACCGACTCCGGTGTCACCGCCTCGCGGTGCCGGTGCACCACGTCGTCCTCGATGTGCGCGCCCGCGTCGTACAGCTCCTGCACGGCCCCCGAGTCGAGCTGCCACAGCCGGCCCAGGCGCGGCAGCCGGTCGATGACGGTGGCGATCGTCATGGCGTGGTCCTCGTGCTCGACGATCGCCGCCGACACCTCGGCGTCGTAGAGCATCCAGAAGCACTGCTCGGCCGAGGAGGTGGGGTAGACCGGCACCACCTGGGCGCCGATGGTCCACAGCGCGAAGTCGAAGAGGGTCCACTCGTAGCGGGTGCGGGACATGATGGCGACCCGGTCGCCGAAGCGGATGCCCTGGGCGAGCAGGCCCTTGGCGAGGGCGAGCACCTCGTCGCGGAACTCGGCGGCGGTCACCTCGCGCCACTCGCCGCTGCCGTCCTTGCGGCCGAGCGCGATGCGCCCCGGGTCGTCCTGGGCATGCTGGAACACGGCGTCGGCCAGGCCGCCCACCGGCGGTGCCGACGTCGACGGAGGGCTGGTGAACTCGCGCAAACCCCGCTCCCGCTCTCAGTCCGGCTCGGTCCGGTTGGCCTCCGGTGCGCTGGTGACGCTCCGCACAGGCCGTGAAAGCTACCCCACGGGGCCACGGGCCGGGAGGGGGGCCAAAAGCGAGGGCTGCTCACGTCGGCCCAGGTCAGCGTCGGAAAATACGCGCACATGGGGAAGGGTCGGACAGAATTCCTTACGGTTCAGTAAGTTTCGGTGCCGGTATCTCCACCGAATCTGTACGACCCCCGACGGCGGCCGGGGGCGGCCGGGACCCGGCGGGGCACCTGCGCGGCATCCGTCCTGCGCCCGCCCCGCCGCCACCCGCCGCCTGCTGCGGTGCCGGGGCGGCCGCCCGTCCCCGGCACCGCAGGAGCCGTCCCGGTGCCGACGGCCACCGGCCCGGCCCGCGGCGGGCGGGCCTGGTCAGCGGCGGTGCAGGTGCTCGCCGCCCGCCAGGATCGCCTCGGCCAGGGCGTCGGCCGCGTGCTGGGCGGAGGGGCGGTGGCGGCCGTGGACCAGGACGAAGTCGACCCCGCCCAGTTCCGGCAGCCCGGCCCGCTCCGGGACGCGGACCAGGCCGGGCGGGATCAGCCCGCGCGAGTGGGCCATCACGCCGAGCCCCGCACGGGCGGCGGCGATCAGCCCGTTGAGACTCCCGCTGGTGCACGCGACGCGCCACGGGCGTCCCTGCCGTTCCAGGGCCTCGAAGGCGAGCGCCCGGGTGATGCCCGGCGGCGGATAGACGATGAGCGGCACCGGCCGGTCCGGGTCCAGCCGCAGCCGCTCCGCGCCGATCCACACCAGACGGTCCTGCCACACCGGTTCCCCCCGCGGGTCCTGGGGGCGCCGCTTGGCCAGCACCAGATCCAGTTTCCCGGCGGCCAGTTGCTCGTGCAGAGTGCCCGACAGCTCCACGGTCAGCTCCAGGTCGACCTCGGGATGCCCGTAGCGGAAACCCTCCAGGATCTCCGGCAGCCGGGTCAGCACGAAGTCCTCCGACGCGCCGAAACGGAGCCGGCCGCGCACCCGGGTGCCGGTGAAGAACGCCGTCGCCTGCTCGTGCACCTCCAGGATCCGGCGGGCGAAGCCCAGCATGGCCTCACCGTCCTCGGTCAGTTCGACCGAGTGCGTGTCGCGGGTGAACAGCAGCCGTCCGGTGGCGTCCTCCAGCCGTCGCACGTGCTGGCTGACGGTCGACTGGCGCAGCCCGAGCCGCCGGGCCGCCTGGGTGAAGCTGAGCGTCTGCGAGACGGCCAGGAAGGTGCGCAGGTGAGCGGGGTCGTACACGGGGCCCAGGCTAGCGCCTGGTCATCACGGGACGTGATGACAGTGAGAGCGGTATGACGGATTCCCGATCGCCGGGGGGTGGAGGACGATGGAGCGGGGAGCCGGCGGTTCCCCGCCCCCGCCGTCGCACGCGCCACGGACGAGTGGACGGGCAAGAAGAACGATCAAGACAACTGATCAAGACCAGTGATCAAGACGACTGATCAAGACGACTGATCAAGACGGACGAGCAAGTGGAGCACCGTGAAACGCCTGCGCTGGCCGAGCTGGATGCCGATCGACCCGTACATCGTGCTGCTGCTGGCGACGGTGGGCCTGGCCGCGCTGCTGCCGGCCCGCGGCGGGGCCGCCCACGTGGCCTCCGGCGCCTCCACCGCCGCCATCGCCTTCCTGTTCTTCCTCTACGGCGCCCGCCTCTCCACCCGTGAGGCGCTGGACGGGCTCAAGCACTGGCGGCTCCACGTCACCGTCCTGGCCTGCACCTTCGTGGTCTTCCCGCTGCTGGGCACGGCCGCCCGCGGACTGGTCCCGGTCCTGCTCGACCAGCCGCTCTACCAGGGACTGCTGTTCCTCACCCTCGTGCCCTCTACCATCCAGTCGTCGATCGCCTTCACCTCCATCGCCCGGGGCAACGTGCCCGCCGCGATCTGCGCGGGTTCCTTCTCCTCGCTGGTCGGGATCGTCCTCACCCCGCTGCTCGCCGCGGCGCTGCTCGGCAGCAGCGGCGGCGGCTTCTCGGCGCACTCGCTGGTCACCATCGTGCTGCAACTGCTCGTGCCGTTCGTCGCGGGGCAACTGCTGCGGCCGTGGATCGGGGGCTTCGTGGCCCGGCACAAGAAGGTGCTCGGACTCGTCGACCGCGGCTCGATCCTGCTCGTCGTCTACACCGCGTTCAGCGAGGGCATGGTGCGCGGCATCTGGCACCAGGTCAGCCCGCTGCGCCTGGGTGGCCTGCTCGTCGTGGAGGCCGTGCTGCTCGCCGTGATGCTCGCCCTGACCTGGTACGGCGCCAAGGCGCTGGGCTTCGGGCGGCAGGACCGGATCGCGATCCAGTTCGCCGGTTCCAAGAAGTCCCTCGCCTCCGGCCTGCCCATGGCGAGCGTCCTGTTCGGCGTCCATGCCTCGCTGGCCGTGCTGCCGCTGATGCTCTTCCACCAGATGCAGCTCATGGTGTGCGCGGTGATCGCCAAGCGGAGGTCGCACGACCCGGAGGGGGACGCTCCGGAGGGGGACGCCCGGCCGGCGGACACCGGCGAGGCGGAGGTTCCGGCGGGGAACACCGGTGAGGAGGACGCCGTGGAAGGGCGGGAAGGCGCGGCCCCCGCGGGTGTGCCCGCGGCGTCACCGACCCGGGCCGGCACGGCCGCCACGGCGTCCCGCCCTCGGTGAGGCCGCCACGGTGTCCCGCCGTCGGTGAGGCTGCCACGGCGTCCCGCCGTCGGTGAGGCTGCCACGGCGTCCCGCCGTCGGTGAGGCCGTGAGGCTGCCACGGCGTCCTGCCCTCGGTGAGGCCGGCGCGGCGTCCGCCCTCGGTGAGGCCGGCGCTGCGACGCGGTCACGGTGAGGCCGACACGGTGCCCCGCCCCCTCGGGTGCGTCCGGCGCGGCGATGCCGTCCCGGTGACCGCCGCGGGCTCCGTTCAGGGCCGCAGCACCACCTTGCCGAGGTTGCGGTGCCCCTCGATCGCCTCGTGCGCCCGCGCCGCGTCCTGGAGCGCGAACTCCGCGTGCACGGCGAGCCGCACCAGCCCCTGTTCGAACAGCCGCCACAGCTCCAGCCGCCGGCCCTCGTACAGCTCGGGCTGTTCGCGGGCGATGCGGGCCATCTGGAAACCGGTCACCGACCTGGCGCCGACGAGCAGGTCGTACGCCCGGATCGTCCCGCCGCCCGAGCTGTAGGCCACCAGCCGTCCGCCCGGGGCGAGCGCGGCGACCGCCGGGGGCAGGAGGTCTCCGCCGACCGCGTCGAGGACGCAGTCGACCGGGTCGCCCCAGTCGTCGTCGCCGTAGTGGACGACCTCGTCGGCCCCCAGGCGGCGGACGAAGTCCGCCTTGGCCGGGTCGGACACCGCCCCCACGACCCGGGCCGCGCCCCGCACCCGGGCGAGCTGGACCGCGAGGTGCCCCACGCCGCCGGCCGCCGCCGTCACGAGCACCGACTCGCCCCGCTCCAGCCGTGCGGCGTCCAGGGCGCCGAGGGCGACGAGGCCGCTGCGGACCAGGGCGACCGCCTCGGTGAAGGAGGCGCCGCCGGGCACGGGGGAGGCCATGGCCTCCTGCAGCAGGGCGAAGTCGGCGTAACCGTGCCCGAAGCAGAGTCCGGTGACGCGGTCGCCGGGCCGGAAACGGGTGACGGCCGCGCCGACGGCCGTCACCTCACCGGCGACCTCCCCGCCCAGCGGGATCGGCTCGGCGGCCTCGGTGACCTTGCGGACGACGGGCAGGGTGACCCCGACGGCCGCACAGCGCACGAGGACTTCGCCGGGACCCGGCTCGGGCACGGGCACCTCTTCGACGAAGAGGGGGCCACCGGTCGATTCGTACCGCACGCGGCGCATCGCACCTCCACAGGCAGGAAGGACGGGAGGGGCGGGGTCCGCCGCGCTCACCGAAGATTCATTGGGAGTCCCAACGGTAAGCTCCGTTCATTGGGAAGTCCAACGGTTTTTTCGCTAGGCTGCCGCCATGCCCGACGCCGAAGCACCCCTCGCCGAGATCCGTTCCCTGCCCAGCTGGCTCCTCGGCCGGGCCGCCGCGCGAGGGAGGGGGCTGGTCGCCGAGGCGCTCGCCGCGGAGGGGCTGAAGATGTGGCACCACGTGGTGCTCTCCGCGGTCCGCGACCTCGGTCCCGTCGCCCAGGCCGACCTCGGGCGCGGTGTGGGGCTCGACCCCAAGGACCTGGTCGGCGTCCTCAACGACCTCCAGGCCGCCGGTCACGTCCTGCGCGAGCCCGACCCCGCCGACCGGCGCAAGAACGCGGTCTCCCTCACCGCCCAGGGCGCCCGGCTGCTGGCACGCTGCGAGCTGGCGGCCCGCGAGGCCAACGCGACGCTGCTCGCACCGCTGTCGCCGGAGGAACGCGACGTCTTCATGGACCTGCTGGTCCGGGTGTCGGGCACCAGGGAGTGACGACCGCGCGGACACCCGGCGTCCACGACGCTCGTCCCCGGTGACCGCGGGATGCACGCCCGGGCGCGACCGTGGTGAGCACGTCAGAAGTGACGTGATGGGCGCCGCGGAGCGAAGCGGCGCGCACGCCGGGGCGCAGGCGCAGGGGCGGCACGCCGGGCGCACACCGACGGGGCCGATAGGCCGGGTGCGCGCCGGCGCCTACGCCTGGCTGCGGGCGATGGGCCGGTACGTCGGGACGCGGGCGGCGGCGCGTCCGCCGGGACGCAGGGGTGGAACGGCGCGGCGGGGCCCCGCGGGGCAGGGGGCGCTCCCCGTCGGCCGGGGCCTCGTCGCCGTGTCGCGGGAGGAGTCCGTCGCCGGGCGGCCCAGGGCCGCCCCGGACCACCGGTCAGCCCTGGGCCGCCGGGGTCCGCAGGGCGATGCGCTCCTCGCCCGCGTACACGTTCATGGAGGCGCCCCGCAGGAAGCCCACCAGGGTCAGTCCGGTCTCCGCGGCCAGGTCCACGGCCAGCGAGGACGGTGCTGAGACCGCCGCCAGGACCGGGATGCCCGCCATCACGGCCTTCTGTGCCAGTTCGAAGGAGGCCCGGCCGGACACCAGCAGGATCGTGCGGGACAGCGGCAGGTCGCCGTTCTGCAGGGCGCGGCCGATGAGCTTGTCGACCGCGTTGTGCCGGCCCACGTCCTCCCGTATGTCCAGCAGCTCACCGTCCTCGGAGAACAGGGCCGCCGCGTGCAGGCCGCCGGTCCGGTCGAAGACCCGCTGGGCCGCGCGCAGCCGGTCGGGCAGGCTCGTGAGCAGGCCGGGTGTGACGCGCACCGGGGGCTCGTCGGCGATCGGCCAGCGGGCCGTCGTACGGACCGCGTCCAGGCTGGCCTTGCCGCACAGGCCGCAGGAGGAGGTGGTGTAGACGTTGCGTTCGAGGGTGATGTCGGGCAGGACGACGTCCGGCGCCGTCCTCACGTCCACCACGTTGTACGTGTTGGCCCCGTCCGCGGTCGCGCCGGCGCAGTACACGATGTTCACCAGGTCCGACGCCGCGCCCAGCACGCCCTCGCTGACCAGGAAGCCCGCGGCCAGCGCGAAGTCGTCGCCCGGGGTGCGCATGGTGATGGCGAGCTGCCTGCCGTTGAGCCGGATCTCCAGGGGCTCCTCGGCCACCAGCGTGTCCGGGCGGGCGGAGACGGCCCCGTCCCGGATGCGGAGCACCTTGCGTCGTTCCGTGACTCGTCCCATTGTCCTGATCAGCCCCGGTTCTGTACGTGCTGGTGGCCGAAGCGGCCCTTGATGCGGAGGTTGCCGTGGGTCACCGGGCCGTCGTGCGGCGAGGTGACCTCGACGATCTCATTGTCCTGCACGTGGAGCGTGAGGTTGCAGCCCAGTGCGCAGTACGCGCACACCGTGGCCGTCTCCGTCTGCCCGGACTCCGTCCCAGGTACCCGCCGCCCGCAGGCCGAACTCCGGCCGGAACGACAGCGTGCCCGTGGGGCACACCTCGACGCGGTCGCCGCAGTGCACGCACGCGGTGCCGGGCCGAACCGGCCCGGTCGTGCCGCGTAGGCCCGAGAGCGGCTCCGCGCGTGCACGTCCGCGCGGAACCAGGTCTGACGGAAGGCGACAAGGCCGGCGGGTGTTTCCTGTGGCTTCGCCTGCCGTCCTACCCGTGGGTCACTGATCAGACTGGTGAACCCGCAACCCAAGGCAACGAGGGGGACCCTCCCATGAACGGCTCGCGCATCGCCGCCGTCGGCCACTACCAGCCCGCCAAGGTGCTCACCAACGAGGACCTGGCCGCCCTGGTCGACACCAGCGACGCATGGATCACCAGCCGCGTGGGCATCCGCACCCGGCACATCGCCGGGCCCGACGAGCCGGTCGACGAACTCGCCGCGCACGCCGCGGCGAAGGCGCTCGCGGCCGCCGGGCGCACGCCGGCCGACATCGACCTGGTCCTGGTCGCCACCTCCACGGCCGTGGACCGTTCCCCCAACACCGCCGCCCGCGTCGCGGCCCGCCTCGGCGTCCCGAGCCCCGCCGCGATGGACGTCAACGTCGTGTGCGCCGGCTTCACCCACGCGCTGGCCACCGCGGACCACACCGTGCGCGCGGGGGCCGCGACCCGCGCCCTGGTCATCGGCGCCGACAAGATGTCCGACGTCACCGACTGGAGCGACCGCACCACCTGCGTCCTCGTCGGCGACGGGGCCGGGGCCGCCGTGGTCGAGGCCTGCGCGCCGGGCGAGAGCGCGGGAATCGGGCCGGTGCTGTGGGGTTCCGTGCCCGAGATGGGACACGCGGTACGGATCGAGGGCACGCCCCCGCGGTTCGCCCAGGAGGGACAGAGCGTCTACCGGTGGGCCACCACCCGCCTGCCGCCGCTCGCCCGGCAGACCTGCGAGCGGGCGGGCATCGCACCCGAGGACCTCGCCGCCGTCGTCCTGCACCAGGCGAACCTGCGGATCATCGAACCGCTCGCCGACCGGCTCGGCGCGGCCGGCGCGGTCGTCGCCCGCGACGTCTGCGAGTCCGGCAACACCTCGGCCGCCAGCATTCCGCTGGCCCTGTCCAAACTGATCGAGCGGGGCGAGGTGCGGACCGGTGACCCGGTGCTCCTGTTCGGCTTCGGCGGCAACCTCTCCTACGCGGGGCAGGTCGTGCGCTGCCCGTGAGGCGCGGGGCCGGCCGGGAGGGAGGATCACCGGCCGGCCCGGCGGGCCCGGAGCATCGGCGGCGGCCCGGGAAACCCGGGCGAACGGGGCGGCCCGGGCGACCTGGGCGGCGGGGACGGGTGCTCGGGCCGGATGCGGCGCGTCTTCGTGCGTCTCCCTACGTCTTCGCGTGTCTTCGCCGGGTCTGCGGGCGCGTGTGCGCCGTAGACTGTAGACGAAAGACAATCCACACGGGACCGCGATGATCCGCTGCGCCGGATCGCCGCACCGGTGGCGGTGTCCCGCCTCCGTCCGCTGTGCAGGGGCCGCCGAGGAGGGACCGCGAAGTTGTCGACCGGACTGCCGCAGGGAGCCGTGCCCCGGCTCGAACGCCCCGGACCGCTGCGCGACCGCGTCTACGAGGCGCTGCTTGAACTCATCACCACCCGCGCGCTCCAGCCGGGCCAGCACCTGGTCGAGAGCGAACTCGCCGGCCACCTCGGTGTCTCCCGGCAGCCGGTGCGCGAGGCGCTGCAACGGCTGAACACCGAGGGGTGGGTCGATCTGCGGCCCGCCCAGGGCGCATTCGTGCACGAGCCCACCGAGGAGGAAGCCGACCAGCTCCTCACCGTCCGTACGCTGCTGGAGGCCGAGGCGGCCCGGCTGGCCGCGGTGCACGCGGACGACGCCGGTGTCGCGGCCCTCCGGGAGCTGTGCGCGCAGGGCGAGCAGGCCGTCGCCGACGACGACGTGGACACCGCCGTCGCCCTCAACGCCCGTTTCCACGCCCGCCTCATGGACCTGGCGGGCAACGTCGTCCTCGCCGAGCTGGCCGCGCAGGTGGACCGCCGGGTGCGCTGGTACTACACGCCGGTGGCCCGGCAGCGCGGCGGCCAGTCGTGGGTCGGGCACCGCGACCTCATCGACGCGATCGCCCGCCACGACGAGCAGCGCGCCGCCCGCCTGATGCGCGAACACACCGAACACACCCGCCGGTCGTACCACGAACACACGGAGTCCTGAGCACCCGAGGTACGCCACGGCCCCGGCGCGCGGAGTCCTGAGCCCGCGGTACGCGACGGCCCCGGCGTGCGGTGTCCTGCGCCCCGCGGTCCCTGCCGGCCTCGGCGTGCGGAGCGGCGCGTCCCGCGGTCCGTGCCGACCGGCCACCCTTGGTCCCATTACGGCCCTCGCGGGCGCGTCGGCTCCCCGTGGTCCCCGGTCACCACGCCCGTACGCCCCGGTGCCCGTGGGCCGCGCCGCCGCTCTTTGTCCTGTGAATGGGAAAAGTCGACGGCAATTCGTGCACAGCTTCTTCCCAGCTTCGGCGGTCACTGCTACGTTCCACTCGAAAGCCCGGAACGAACGGCCGAATTGAGGCGGGGAGGGGCACGTGAGACGCATGACGGCACGACCCGCCAACACTCACCAGGCCCGGTTGCTGAGGCTGCTGCGCGACTCCGGCCCCAGCTCCCGCGCCCAGCTCGGCGACCAGGTCGACCTCTCCCGGTCCAAACTGGCCGTGGAGGTGGACCGGCTCCTGGAGACGGGACTGGTCGTCGCCGACGGCCTCGCCGCCTCACGCGGCGGCCGCCGCTCCCACAACGTCCGGCTGGCGCCCACCCTGCGCTTCCTGGGCGTCGACATCGGCGCGACCTCCGTCGATGTCGCCGTCACCAACGCCGAACTGGAGGTGCTGGGCCACCTCAACCAGCCGATGGACGTGCGCGAAGGGCCGGTCGCGGTCTTCGAACAGGTCCTCGCCCTGGCGGCCAAGCTCCGGGCGTCCGGGCTCGCCGAGGGGTACGACGGTGCCGGGATCGGTGTCCCGGGCCCCGTCCGCTTCCCCGAGGGCGTCCCGGTCGCGCCCCCGATCATGCCCGGCTGGGACGGCTTCCCGGTGCGCGAGGCGCTCAGCCAGGAACTCGGCTGCCCGGTCATGGTCGACAACGACGTGAACCTCATGGCGATGGGGGAGCAGCACGCGGGCGTGGCACGCTCCGTGGGCGACTTCCTCTGCGTCAAGATCGGCACCGGCATCGGCTGCGGCATCGTCGCCGGCGGTGAGGTGCACCGGGGCACGACGGGCAGCGCCGGCGACATCGGCCACATCCAGGCCGTGCCCGACGGCCGCCCCTGTGCCTGCGGCAACCGGGGCTGTCTGGAGGCCCACTTCAGCGGTGCGGCCCTCGCCCGGGACGCCCTGGAGGCGGCCGGGCAGGGCCGGTCCGCCGAACTCGCCGCCCGGCTGGCGGCCCACGGCACGCTCAGCGCCGTCGACGTCGCCGCAGCGGCCGCCGCGGGCGACGCCACCTCGCTCGACCTCATCCGGGAGGGCGGCACCCGCACGGGCCAGGTCATCGCCGGGCTCGTCTCCTTCTTCAACCCCGGCCTGGTGGTGATCGGCGGCGGGGTCACCGGCCTGGGCCACACCCTGCTCGCCGCGATCCGCACCCAGGTCTACCGCCAGTCGCTGCCCCTGGCGACCGGCAACCTCCCCATCGTGCTCGGAGAGTTGGGGCCGGCCGCCGGGATCATCGGCGCGGCCCGCCTGATCAGCGACCACCTGTTCTCACCCGCGTAAGCCCGGCCGCCACCCCGACGCCCCACCCGCACCGCCCGCCGCGCCCCGCACCGCCTCGCCCCTGCCCTGTCCTGCCCTGCCGTGACGTGACGTGACGTGAACACGGTCCCGGGCCGCACCCGCTCCCCGGCCCACGGCTCCTGACACCCGCTCACCGGCCCCCGCCTCCGAGCCCCCCTCCCCAGCACACGCCACGAACACCCGCTCCTCAGCCCGCAGACGGACCCACTCCCCCCCCGAGCACCCGCCCGCCCGCCTATTCGTCCCCCCGGCACCCCCTGCCCCACCCGCGCACCCGAACACACCCATCCACCCACCCGGTAAGCGCTTCCACCCTGAGACCGGCCCGCGCCCCGCCCGCCGAGGGGAACACACATGGCATCAGAACCACCGCTGCTCAGCATGACCGGCATCACCAAGTCGTTCCCCGGAGTCCGGGCCCTGGACGGCGTCGACCTCGACGTCGAGGCCGGTGAAGTGCACTGCCTGCTGGGCCAGAACGGCGCCGGCAAGTCCACCCTGATCAAGATCCTGGCCGGCGCACACCAGCCCGACACCGGAACCGTCCGCTGGCGCGGCGAGCCGGTCGTCCTGCGCTCGCCGATCGCCGCCATGCGCCTCGGCATCGCTACCATCTACCAGGAACTCGACCTGGTGGAGCACCTGTCCGTAGCCGAGAACGTCCACCTCGGCCACGAGCCCACGGCGGCCGGCTTCGTCGTCCGCGGCCGAGCGGCCCGCACGGCGACCGCCGGGCTGCTCGAACGGCTCGGCCATCCCGAGATCGACCCGGCGCGCCCGGTGGGGGAACTGTCCGCCGCGCAGCAGCAGATCGTTTCCATGGCGCGGGCGCTCTCCCACGACGTACGGCTGATCGTCATGGACGAACCGTCCGCCGCCCTCGACCCCGAGGAGGTCGACAACCTCTTCCGCGTCGTCGCCGCCCTCACCGCGCAGGGCGTCGCCGTCGTGTACATCTCGCACCGGCTGGAGGAGATCCGCCGCATCGGCGACCGGGTCACCGTCCTCAAGGACGGCCGGGCGGTGGCGGGCGGCCTCGCCGCGAGGACCACGCCGACCCGCGAGGTGGTCGCGCTGATGACGGGCCGCGACGTCGAGTACGTCTTCCCCCGGCGGCCGGACGCCGCTCCCGCCGGCGAGCCGGTCCTCGAGGTGCGGGGGCTCGCCCGCGAGGGCGAGTTCGCGCCGCTGGACCTGACCGTCCGGCCGGGGGAGATCGTCGGTCTCGCCGGGCTGGTGGGCTCCGGGCGCTCGGAGATCCTGGAGACCGTCTACGGCGCCCGCAGGCCCACCGCCGGTCAGGTCCTGGTCGGCGGGCGGCCGGTGCGCCCCGGCAGTGTGCGCGCCGCCGTCCGCGCGGGCCTCGGGCTCGCCCCCGAGGAACGCAAGGCGCAGGCCCTGCTGATGCTGGAGTCCGTCACCCGCAACGTGTCCGTCTCCACGCTGTCCCGCTTCTCGCGCGGCGGCTGGATCGACCGCGGCGCCGAACGCGGCGCCGCCCACGCCGCCACCCGCGAACTGTCGCTGCGGCCCGACGACCCGGCCGTGCCCGTGCGCACCCTCTCCGGCGGCAACCAGCAGAAGGCCGTCCTGGCCCGGTGGCTGCTGCGCGGCTGCCGCGTGCTGCTGCTGGACGAACCCACCCGCGGCGTCGACGTCGGCGCCCGCGCCGAGCTGTACGCGGTCGTCCGGCGGCTGGCCGACGAGGGCCTGGGGGTGCTGCTGGTCTCCAGCGAGGTGTCCGAGGTGCTGGGCCTGGCCGACCGTGTCCTGGTGCTGCGCGAGGGACGCGTCGTGCACACCGCGCCCGCCCGTGACCTCGACGAGCACCGCGTACTCGACCTCGTGATGGACGCACACCCCGTGGCCAGTGAAGGGAGCCCGGCGTCATGACGCAGCACGTGTCCCCGCCCCGGGGCGGCACCGGCAGGACGACCGCGACCGCGAGCACTCCGCCCGGCCGGCGCCGGCTGCCGGTCCGCGCCGACGTCCGCACGCTCTCCCTCCTCGGGGTGCTCGCCGTGCTCGTCCTGATCGGCGGACTCACCAGACCCGACGAGTTCCTCGACACCCGCAACCTGCAACTGGTCCTCACCCAGGCGTCCGTCATCGGGGTCGTCACCGTCGGCATGACCTTCGTCATCACCTCCGGCGGCATCGACCTGTCCGTCGGCGCGATCGTCGCCCTCTCCTCGGTCTGGGCGACCACGGTGGCCACCCAGGAGTACGGGTTCGGCGGCATCCTGCTCACCGCCGTCCTGGTCGGGCTCGGCTGCGGCCTGGTCAACGGACTCCTCGTCGCCTACGGCGGGATGGTCCCCTTCATCGCCACCCTCGCCATGCTGGCCTCCGCGCGCGGCCTGGCCCTCCAGATCACCGACGGCCGCACCCAGATCGTCACCGTCGGGAGCGTCCTCGACCTGGGCGAACGCGGCTCCTACGTGCTCGGCGTCCCCCCGCTGGTCCTGGTCTTCGCAGCCGTCACGGTCATCGGCTGGCTGGTGCTCAACCGCACCACCTTCGGCCGCCGCACCATCGCGGTCGGGGGCAATTCGGAAGCGGCCCGGCTGGCCGGCATCGACGTGCGCCGCCAGCGGCTCTACCTCTACCTGCTGTCCGGGCTGTGCTGCGGCATCGCCGCCTTCCTGCTGATCGTCCTGTCCGGATCGGGCCAGAACACCAACGGCAACCTGTACGAGCTGGACGCGATCGCGGCCGCGATCATCGGCGGCACCCTGCTCAGCGGCGGGCGCGGCACCATCACCGGCTCGGTGCTCGGCGTCCTGATCTTCACCACGATCACCGACATCTTCGCGCTGAACAACCTGCAGAGCGACGTCCAGCAGATCGCCAAGGGAGCGATCATCGTCGCCGCCGTGCTGGTCCAGCGCCGTACCGCGAGCACGACCTGACGAGGAAAGGGTTCACCGCCATGTCACCACTGACGAGTCGCAGAGGGCTGCTCTTCACGGCCGCCGCCGTGTCCACCGGTGCCCTCCTCACCGGCTGCACCAGCAACGAGACCAAGGACGAGAAACCGGCCGGCAGCGGCCGGCCGGCCGCCGACGGCGAACCCGGCAAGCACGTCACCATCGGCTTCGCCGGCCCCCAGGCCGACCACGGCTGGCTCAACGCCATCAACGACCAGGCCAAGGGCCGCGCCCGCAAGTACTCCGACGTCAGCCTGGAGATCACCGAGGGCTCCAACGACACCGCCGCGCAGATCGGCCAGATCGAGACGCTGATCAACAAGAAGGTCGACGTGCTGGTGGTACTGCCCGCCGACGGCAAGGCGCTCACCCAGGCCGGCCTGAAGGCGATGCGCGCCGGCATCCCCGTGGTCAACCTCGACCGGGTCTTCAACACCCCGCAGGCCTACCGCTGCTGGATCGGCGGCGACAACTACGGCATGGGACTCAACGCCGGTCACTACATCGGCGAGAAACTCAGGGGCAAGGCCGGTGCGCGCGTCGTCGAACTCGCCGGCCTGGACAACCTGGAGCTGACCAAGCAGCGCAGCCAGGGCTTCGACGACGCCCTGAAGAACTACCCGAACATCAGGAAGGTGGCCCGCCAGGCCGCCGAGTTCACCGTCGAGTCCGGCCAGGCCAAGATGGCCCAACTGCTCCAGGCCCAGCCGGAGTTCGACGCCCTGTGGAACCACGACGACGACCAGGGCGTGGGCGCGCTGCGCGCCATCGAGCAGGCCGGGCGCGACGGCTTCCTGATGGTCGGCGGCGCGGGCGCCCTCACCGCCTTCCAGGCCATCAAGCAGGACAACGGGGTCCTGAAGGCGACCGTCCTGTACCCGCCGACCATGGCCGCCTCGGCGATCGACCTCGCCCGCGCCCTGGGCCAGGGCAAGGGCGTCGGCGGCCTCGCCGAGTACGAGATCCCGTCGTCGATCACGCTCTACTCGGCCGTCGTGGACAAGACCAACGTCGACCAGTACATGTCCACCGGTTTCAGGTGAGCCGGCCGGTCCGAGACGGCCGGCGCCCGGCCACCGGGCCCCGGGCATCGCCGGTGGGCCGGGACCGACCGACCCCCCACCGTGGCACGACGACGAGGAGGACCTCCGTATGGGACAGCCGCAGCAGTCAGACGACGCGGCGGGGACGAAGCCGGCGCTGCGCGTCGGCATGGTCGGCTACGCCTTCATGGGCGCCGCCCACTCCCAGGGCTGGCGCACCGTGGGCCGCGTCTTCGACCTGCCCCGGCGCCCGGTGCTCGCCGCGGTCTGCGGCCGGGACGCGGCCGCCGTGCGCGCCGCCGCCGACCGGTACGGCTGGGCCGGTGCCGAGACCGACTGGCGGGACCTGATCGCCCGCGACGACATCGACCTCGTCGACATCTGCACGCCCGGCGACAGCCACGCCGAGATCGCGCTGGCCGCGCTGGCCGCGGGCAAGCACGTCCTGTGCGAGAAGCCGCTCGCGAACACGGTCGCCGAGGCCGAGGAGATGGCCCGGGCCGCCGAGGCCGCCCGCGCGCGCGGCCAGGTGGCCATGGTCGGCTTCAACTACCGCCGCGTCCCGGCCACCGCGCTGGCCCGGCGGATGGTCGCCGAGGGCAGACTCGGCACCCTGCGCCACGTGCGGGTCACCTACCTCCAGGACTGGCTGGTCGACCCCGGCTTCCCGCTGACCTGGCGGCTGCGCAGGGAACTCGCCGGGTCCGGGGCGCTCGGCGACCTGGGCGCGCACATCGTCGACCTCGCGCAGTACCTGGCGGGCGAGAACCTGGCCGGTGTCTCCGCGCTCACCGAGACCTTCGTCCGGGAACGGCCGCTGCCCGTGTCCGCCGGCACCGGCCTCACCGCCGCCCCGGCCCCCGCCACCGCGGCCGCCCCGGCCGTCCGCACCGGGCAGGTCACCGTGGACGACGCCGCCGTGTTCACCGGCCGGTTCGGCTCCGGCGCCCTCGCCTCCTTCGAGGCCACCCGCTACGCCACCGGCCGAAAGAACGCCCTGCGCATCGAACTCAACGGCGGGCGCGGCTCCCTCGCCTTCGACCTGGAGCGGCTCAACGAACTGTGGTTCCACGACGGCACCGAGCCCGGGGAGCACGCCGGGTTCCGCCGCATCCTGGTCACCGAACCCGGCCACCCCTACCTGGAGGCCTGGTGGCCGCCGGGCCACGGCCTGGGCTACGAGCACACCTTCGTCCACCAGGCCCGCGACCTGGTCCACGCGGTCGCCCGGGGCACCGGCGCCGAGCCGTCCTTCGCCGACGGGCTCCAGGTGCAGCGGGTGCTCGCCGCCGTCGAGGAGAGCGCCGCCAAGAACTCCGTCTACACCCCCGTAGCACTCTGAGGAGGCCAGCCAGATGCCGCGCCCGTTCACGCTCTTCACCGGCCAGTGGGCCGACCTGCCCCTGGAAGAGGTCTGCCGCCTCGCCCGCGACTTCGGCTACGACGGCCTCGAACTCGCCTGCTGGGGCGACCACTTCGAGGTTGACAAGGCCCTCGCCGACCCCGCCTACCTGGCCTCCCGGCACGAGCTGCTCGAAAAATACGGCCTGAAGTGCTGGGCCGTCTCAAACCACCTGGTCGGCCAGGCCGTCTGTGACGCCATCATCGACGAACGCCACCGGGCGATCCTGCCCGCCCCGGTGTGGGGCGACGGCGACCCGGAGGGCGTACGGCAGCGGGCCGCCGCACGGATGAAGGACACCGCGCGGGCCGCCGCCGCCTTCGGCGTCGACACCGTCATCGGGTTCACCGGCTCCGCCATCTGGCACCTGGTCGCCATGTTCCCGCCCGCCCCCGAGCCCATGATCGAACGCGGCTACGAGGACTTCGCCACCCGCTGGAACCCGGTCCTCGACGTCTTCGACGCCGAGGGCGTGCGGTTCGCGCACGAGGTCCACCCCAGCGAGATCGCCTACGACTACTGGACCACCCACCGCGCCCTCCAGGCCGTCGGCCACCGGCCCGCCTTCGGCCTGAACTTCGACCCCTCGCACTTCGTGTGGCAGGACCTCGACCCGGTCGGCTTCCTGTGGGACTTCCGCGACCGGATCTACCACGTCGACTGCAAGGAGGCCCGCACCCGGCTCGACGGGCGCAACGGCCGGCTCGGCTCCCACCTGCCGTGGGGCGACCCGCGCCGCGGCTGGGACTTCGTGTCGGCCGGACACGGGGACGTCCCCTGGGAGGACGTGTTCCGGATGCTGCGCTCCATCGGGTACGCGGGCCCCGTCTCCGTCGAGTGGGAGGACGCCGGCATGGACCGGCTCCAGGGCGCCCCCGAGGCACTGACCCGCCTGAAGGCCTACGACTTCGAGCCGCCGTCCGCCTCCTTCGACGCGGCGTTCGGCAACTGACCTCTTCCCCCCTCCGGGATGACGGCGCATCCCGGCGCACGCACCCGCCCGTACAACCGGCCCCATCGATGGAGGCATCCGTGCACGGGAACGACCGCACCACCCGCACCACCGGTCCCGGCGAGCCCGCCACCGCCCGACGACGACGCCCGGCCTTCCGCAAGGCGGTCGCGCTGCTCGGCGGCGCCCTGCTGGCAGGCGCGTCCCTGACCCTCGCCACACCCCAGACCGGCGCAGCCGTCGCCGGCACCGCCAAAACCGCCGCCGGCGAGGACTTCCAGCAGGTCACCCTCGCCCAGGGCGCGGCCGAGGTCGGTGAGCCCATGTCGCTCGCCGTCCTGCCCGACCGCTCCGTCCTGCACACCTCCCGTGACGGCACGCTGCGCCTCACCGACGCGGCCGGCAACACCCGCGTCGCCGGCCGGCTCGCCGTGTACTCCCACGACGAGGAAGGCCTCCAAGGCGTCGGCGTCGACCCGGACTTCACCACCAACCGGTTCGTGTACCTCTACTACGCGCCGCCGCTCAGCACCCCCGCGGGCGACGCCCCCGAGACCGGCACCGCCGCGGACTTCGCGCCCTTCGACGGCGTCAACCGCCTCTCCCGCTTCGTGCTGAAGACGGACGGCACCCTGGACACGGCCAGCGAGAAGAAGATCCTGGACGTCCAGACCTCCCGCGGCATCTGCTGCCACGTCGGCGGCGACATCGACTTCGACGCGGCGGGCAACCTGTACCTGTCGACCGGCGACGACTCCAACCCGTTCCAGTCGGACGGATACTCCCCCCTGGACGAGCGCCCCGACCGCAACCCCGCCTTCGACGCCCAGCGTTCGGCCGGCAACACCGACGACCTGCGCGGCAAGATCCTGCGCATCAAGGTCGAGGCGGACGGTTCCTACACGATCCCGGACGGCAACCTCTTCGCGCCGGGCACGGCGAGGACCAGGCCCGAGATCTACGCGATGGGCTTCCGCAACCCCTTCCGCTTCAGCGTCGACAAGAAGACCGGCATCCTCTACGTCGGCGACTACGGCCCCGACGCGGGCGCCGCCGACCCCGGGCGCGGACCGGCGGGCCAGGTCGAGTTCGCCCGCGTCACCGGCCCCGGCAACTTCGGCTGGCCCTACTGCACCGGCGCCAACGACGCCTACGTCGACTACGACTTCGCGACCAGGACGTCCGGCGCGAGCTTCGACTGCGACGCCCCGAAGAACACCTCCCCGCACAACACCGGCCTGACCGACCTGCCACCCGCCCAGCCCGCCTGGATCCCCTACGACGGCCCGTCCGTGCCCGAGTTCGGCGACGGCTCCGAGTCCCCGATGGGCGGCCCCGTCTACCACTACGACCCCGCGCTCGACTCGCCCGTGAAGTTCCCCGAGGCCTACGACGGCGACTTCTTCGCCGGTGAGTTCGGCCGCCGCTGGATCAAGCGCATCTCCAGCGACGACGACGGCACCGTGCGGTCCATCGACCCCGTCCCCTGGACCGGCACCCAGGTGATGGACATGGCCTTCGGCCCGGACGGCGCGCTGTACGTCCTCGACTACGGCACCTCCTGGTTCGGCGGCGACGACAACTCCGGCCTGTACCGCATCGAGAACGCCACCGACGGCCACTCCCCGGTCGCCCGGGCGGCGGCCGACCGCACCTCGGGACAGGCACCGATGAAGGTCGCCTTCTCCTCGGCGGGCACCAGCGACCAGGACGGCGACGCGCTCACCTACCGCTGGGACTTCGGCGACGGCGCCACCGCCACGACGGCGAACCCCACGCACAAGTACAAGAAGAACGGCACCTACACCGCGACCCTGACCGCGAAGGACCCCTCCGGGCGCACCGGCAGCGCGAGCACACAGATCGTCGTCGGCAACACCGCGCCCCAGGTGACCCTGCAACTCCCGGAGGACGGCCAGCTGTTCGGCTTCGGCGACGCCGTACCGTTCAAGGTGAAGGTCACCGACCCCGAGGACGGCCGGGCCGTCGACTGCTCGAAGGTCACCGTCACCTTCGTCCTCGGCCACGACACCCACGGCCACCCGCTGACCTCCGCGCAGGGCTGCTCCGGCACCATCCAGACCAGCGCCGACGGCGGCCACGACGAGAACGCCAACATCTTCGGCGTGTTCGACGCCCAGTACACCGACAACGGAGGCGGCGGCCAGGCCCCGCTGACCACCCACGACCGCAACGTCACCCAGCCCCGCCACCGGCAGGCAGAGCACTTCGGCGACTCCTCGGGCGTCTCCGTCATCGCCAGGGCGAGCGCCCACGGCGGCAAGACGGTCGGCGACATCGGCGACGGCGACTGGATCTCCTTCACGCCCTACGTCCTGAGCAACGCCGAGAAGATCACCGCGCGGATCTCCTCCGGCGGCGCGGGCGGCACCCTAGAGATCCGGGCCGGTTCCCCCCAGGGCACCCTGCTCGGCAAGGCCACCGTGCCGGTCACCGGCGGCTGGGAGACCTTCCAGGACGTCAGCGCCGGCCTCACCCGCGCCCCCAGGGGCACCACCACCCTCTACCTCGTCTTCAGGGGCGGCACCGGAGCCCTGTTCGACGTGGACGACTTCGTCTTCACCACCGGCTGAGGGGAGGACACATGAAGCACTCCACCGGCCGCCTCGCGACGGCCGTCACGGGCACGGCCCTGCTGCTCGGCTCCCTGTCCGCCCCCGCCGCCGCGCACCCCGGCGACGACGGCGCACGCCTCCTGGTCTTCTCCAGGACCGCCGGTTTCCGGCACGACTCCATCCCCGAGGGCATCGCGGCCGTCCGGGAACTGGCCGCACAGCGCGGCTTCGCCGTCGACGCCACCGAGGACGCGGGGGCCTTCACCCCGGCCAACCTGCGCCGCTACCGGGCGGTCGTGTTCCTGTCGACCACCGGGGACGTGCTCGACGCACGGCAGCAGAAGGCCTTCGAGGGATACATCCGCCAGGGCGGCGGCTACGTCGGCATCCACGCCGCCGCCGACACCGAGTACGACTGGGCGTTCTACGGCGGCCTCGTCGGCGCCTGGTTCCGCTCCCACCCGGCGATCCAGCCGGCCCGGGTGAACGTCGAGGACCGCGCCCACCCGGCGACCTCGCACCTGCCCCCGGTCTGGAACCGCACCGACGAGTGGTACGACTACCGCACCGACCCGCGCGAGAAGGTGCACGTCCTGGCCTCCCTGGACGAGTCGTCGTACACCGGCGGCACCATGAACGGCGACCACCCGATCGCCTGGTGCCAGGCCTACCGGGGCGGCCGCGCCTTCTACACCGGCGGCGGCCACACCAAGGAGTCCTACGCCGACCCCGCCTTCCGCGCCCACCTGCTCGGCGGGATCCGGTACGCCACCGGCGACGCCAGGGCCGACTGCCGCCCGGAGAACGGCTACCGTCCGCTCTTCGACGGCACGGCCGCCTCCCTCGGCGGATGGCGGCAGGCGGGCCCGGGCACCTTCGCCCTGGACGACGACGGCACGCTGACGTCGTCCGGCGGCATGGGCCTGCTCTGGTACGCGGCCTCCGGCTTCTCCTCCTACTCCCTGAAGCTGGACTGGAGGGTGGCCGGCGACGACAACTCCGGTGTGTTCGTGGGCTTCCCGGCCTCGGACGACCCCTGGTCGGCGGTGGACAAGGGGTACGAGATCCAGATCGACGCCACCGACGTGCCCGAGAAGACCACCGGCTCCGTCTACGGGTTCCGGTCCGCGGACCTGACCCGGCGCGACCGCGCGCTGAACCCGCCGGGGGAGTGGAACACGTACGAGATCCGCGTCGAGGGCGAACACCTGCGGGTGTTCCTCAACGGCGTCCGGATCAACGATTTCACCAACACCGACCCGGCCCGGAGCCTGACCGACGGACACATCGGCATCCAGAACCACGGACCCGACGACCAGGTGTCCTTCCGCGACATCCGGATCAGGGAACTGCCCGCGGCGCGCGCCGCGCGGGGCCACTGAACGGCGGCGGGCGGGGGACGCCGGACCCCCGCCCGCCGTCCCACCGCCGCACACCCCCGCGGCCCCCACACCCTCTCTTCCGTCTTTCCCTTCTCCGTCTTTTCCGTCTCTTCCGGCGTCCCGCGACAGGAGGCTGCCCATGTCCGCGTCCTTCCCCCACCGTCCCGTCGGCGTCTGGCTGATCGGGGCGCGCGGCTCCGTCGCCACGACCGTCGTCGCGGGCTGCGCCGCCCTCGCCGCACGGCTGCACCCGCCCACGGGCCTGCTCACCGAGACCCCGCTCTTCACCGGCACCGGCCTGCCGCCCCTGTCCTCCCTGGTCTTCGGTGGCCACGACACCACGGACTGCCCGCTGCCCAAACGCGCCGAGGCACTGACCGCCGCGGGGGTCCTGCCGTACGGCGTCACCACCGCGGTGACCGCCGAACTCGCCGCCGCCGACCGGGAGATCACGACCGGCGGCCCGCTGCCCGGCGACCACCGGGACGAGGAGGAGCTGACCGCCGCCTTCGCCGCCGACATCGAGGCCTTCGTACGGCGCACCGGTGCGGCCCGCGCGGTGGTGGTGAACGTGGCCTCCACCGAACCGCCGCCCACCGGCACGGCCCTGCCGCCGAGTTCCCTGTACGCGGCGGCGGCCCTGCGCGCGGGCTGCCCGTACGTCAACTTCACCCCGTCCACCGGCCTGCACCACCCCGCGCTGGCCGGGCCGGCGCGGGCGAGCGGCCTGCCCCACGCGGGCCGTGACGGCAAGACCGGCCAGACCCTGCTCCGTGCCGTGCTCGGCCCGATGTTCGCGCAGCGCTCGCTGGCCGTGCGGGCCTGGTCGGGCACGAACCTGCTGGGCGGCGGTGACGGCGCCGCCCTGGCCGACCCGGCCGCCGCCGCGGCCAAGAACGCCGGCAAGGAACGCGTCCTGGCCGACACCCTCGGCCACATCCCGCAGGGCGAGGTCCACATCGACGACGTCCCCGCGCTCGGCGACTGGAAGACCGCCTGGGACCACATCGCCTTTGACGGCTTCCTCGGCACCCGCATGGTGCTGCAGACCATCTGGCAGGGCTGCGACTCCGCCCTGGCCGCCCCCCTGGTCCTGGACCTCGCCCGCATCGTCGCCCGCGCCCACGAGGCGGGCCTGTCCGGCCCGCTGCGGGAACTGGGCTTCTACTTCAAGGACCCCGTGGGCGACGGCCCGGCAGGCCTGACCGAGCAGTACGCCGGCCTGGCCCGCCTCGCCGAGTGTCTGCGAACGCCGGACGCGCGGCCGGGGGAACGCCCGTGAACGCCGGGCGGGCCACGGGCGGTGCCCCGGAGGTGAGCGAGGCTCCGGGCGGTGGCGGTGGCGGTGGCGGTGGCGGTGGCGGTGGCGGTGGCGGTGCGCGCGGTGCCGGGCGGGGGCGGGCCTGGGCCGAGCTGCTGCGGCTGCCCGCCGTCCTCACCGTTCCCGGTGACGCCCTGGCGGGCGCGGCCGCCGCCGGGCGGGCCGGCCCCCGCACCCTCCTCGCGGTCGGCTCCTCGCTGTGCCTGTACGAGGCCGGGATGGCCCTCAACGACTGGGCCGACCGCGCCGAGGACGCCAGGGAACGCCCGCACCGCCCGCTGCCCTCCGGCCGCGTCCGCCCCCGGGCGGCTCTCGCCGCGGCCTGCGCCCTCACCACGGCGGGCCTGGCCGCGGCGGCCGGCGCGGGACGCCCCGCGCTGGCGGTCGCCGCACCGCTCGCCGCCACCGTCTGGGCGTACGACCTGGGCCTCAAGCGCACCCCGGCCGGGCCGCTCGCGATGGCCGCCGCCCGCGGACTCGACCTGCTCCTGGGCGCCGCCGCCACCACCGGCCGCACCCGCCCCGCCCTCCGGCCGGCCGCCCTGCTCGCCACCCACACCCTCGCGGTCACCGCGGTGTCCCGCCGCGAGACCAGCGGCGGCGCACCGGGCGTCCCCCTGGCGGCGCTGGCCGCCACCACCGCGCTGACCGCCCTCCTGCACCGTCCGCCCGGCCCCCCGCCCCGCACCGCCGCGGCCCGGTCCCGCCCCGTGGCCGCCCTGGCCGCCGCCTGCGCCACCGCCGCCTACGCCGCCACCTCCCTGCGCCCCTACCTCCACGCCGCCCTCAACCCCTCACCGCCCCTGCTGCAACGCGCCGTCGGCAGCGGCGTCCGGGCCACGATCCCGCTCCAGTCGGCGCTGACCGCCCGCGCGGGCGCACCGGCCACCGCCCTGCTCACGGCCGCCCTGGCCCCGCCGGCCCGCCGCCTCGCGAGGAAGGTGAGCGTCACATGACCCGGCACACGACCTCCACGCCGCGCCCCACGGCCCCGGGGGACCTGCGTTTCGGCTACGGCACCAACGGCCTCGCCGACCTCCGCCTCGACGACGCCCTCGCCCTCCTGGCCGACCTCGGCTACGACGGCGTCGGACTGACCCTCGACCACATGCACCTCGACCCGCTCGCCCCGCACCTCGCCGCCCGCACCCGCAAGGCCGCGCACCGGCTGGACACCCTCGGCCTGCGGGTCACGGTGGAGACGGGCGCCCGTTACGTGCTCGACCCGCGCCGCAAGCACGGCCCCTCGCTGCTGGACGCCGACCCGGACGACCGCGCCCAGCGCGCGGACCTGCTGCTGCGGGCCGTGCGCGTCGCCATCGACCTCGGTGCCCACGCCGTGCACTGCTTCAGCGGCCCTCTCCCGCCCGGCACCGACGAGGACACGGCCTGGAAGCGGCTGGCCGAGGCGCTGGCCCCCGTCCTGGACGCCGCCGGCGCGGCCGGCGTCCCGCTCGCCGTCGAACCCGAACCCGGTCACCTCCTGGCCACCCTCGCGGACTTCCACCGGCTGCGCCGCATCCTCGGCGACCCCGGCCACCTCGGTCTCACCCTCGACATCGGCCACTGCCAGTGCCTCGAACCGCTCCCGCCGGCCGAGTGCGTGCGGGCCGCCGCCCCCTGGCTGCGGCACGTCCAGATCGAGGACATGCGCCGCGGCGTCCACGAGCACCTGCCCCTCGGGGACGGCGAGATCGACTTCCCGCCCGTCCTCGCGGCCCTGGCCGCCACCGGCTACACGGGCCTGACCGTCGTGGAACTGCCCCGCCACTCGCACGCCGGCCCGCACCACGCCGGACTCTCCCTGCCGTTCCTGCGCCGCGCCGCCGCCCACGCGGGAGGGCACGCCCCCACGCCCGCCTCCCGGCGGGCACCCGCCGCCGCCCCCGAAGGGAGCCCCCGATGACCCGCCCGCACCCCGCCCCCGGCACCCCGGCGGGCGCCGCGCCCGCCGCGTCCGCCGACCCGCACACCCTCCCCGCCGCGGATCCGCACACCCTCCCCGCCGCGCTGACCGGTGCCGCCCGCGCCTGGCTCGGCCAGGCGCTCGACGAAGCCGCCGCCCACCCCGGCGGCCACGGACCGATCTCCGTGTGGGAACTGCGCCTGGCCGAGGCGGGCCGCCGCTGCGGACCGGCCCACGCCGACGCCGCCCGGGTCCTCATCCTGCGCGCCGCCCGCGCCGACCCGCACGCCCTGACCCGCGTCTACCGCCAGGGCACCGCCGACGAGCGCCGCGCCGTGCTGCACGCCCTGGACCACCTGGTGCCCGGCCCCGACGCCCTGCCCCTCGTCGAGGACGCGCTGCGCACCAACGACACCCGCCTGCTCGCCGCCGCCGTCGGCCCGTACGCCGCCCGGCACCTGGGCCCGCACGCCTGGCGGCACGCCGTCCTGAAGTGCCTGTTCACCGGCGTCCCCGTGGCCCACGTCAGCGGCCTCGGCCGGCGCGCCCGCGGCGACGCCGAACTCGCCCGCATGCTCGGCGACTACGCGGCCGAACGCATCGCCGCCGGCCGCGCCGTCCCCGAGGACCTGCACCGCGTCCTGGCCCTGACCGATCCGGACACCGCACCCCCCGGGCCCGGCACGCCCGGCGACATCCCGCGCCCGGCCCCGGACGACCCCCACGGCAAGGAGTCCTGATGCGCATCCTCGACCCCCACATCCACATGACGTCCAGGACCACCGACGACTACGAGGCCCTGCACGCCGCCGGTGTCCGCGCCGTCGTCGAACCCGCCTTCTGGCTCGGCCAGCCCCGCACCTCACCCGCCTCCTTCCACGACTACTTCGACTCCCTCCTGGGCTGGGAACCCTTCCGCGCCGCCCAGTACGGCATCGCCCACCACTGCGCCCTCGCCCTGAACCCCAAGGAGGCGAACGACCCGCGCTGCGTCCCCGTCCTCGGCGAACTGCCCCGCTACCTCGCCAAGGACCGCGTCGTCGCCGTCGGTGAGATCGGCTACGACTCCATGACACCCGCCGAGGACACCGCCCTCGCCGCCCAGCTCCAGCTCGCCGCCGACCACGGCCTGCCCGCGCTCGTCCACACCCCGCACCGCGACAAGCTCGCCGGACTGCGCCGCACCCTCGACGCCGTCGCCGAGTCAGCGCTGCCCGCCGACCGCGTCCTGGTCGACCACCTCAACGAGACCACCGTCAAGGAGGCCAAGGACAGCGGCTGCTGGCTCGGCTTCTCCGTCTATCCGGACACCAAGATGGACGAGACCCGCATGGTCGCCCTGCTGCGGGAGTACGGCCCCGAGAAGGTCCTGGTCAACTCGGCCGCCGACTGGGGCCGCAGCGACCCGCTCAAGACCCGCAAGGTCGCCGACCTGATGCTCGCCGAGGGCTTCACCGAGGACGACGTCGACCGGGTGCTGTGGCGCAACCCGGTCGCCTTCTACGGCCTCAGCGGACGCCTCGCCCTCGACGTCACCGCACCCGGCGCCACCCACGAGGGCAACTCCGTGCTGCGCGGCGGGGAGTGAGCCATGCGGTTCCGGCACCCCGACGGCTCCACCGTCTACCTCGCCTACTGCACCAACGTCCACCCCGCCGAAACCCTCGACGGCGTCCTCGCCCAGCTCCGCGACCACTGCGAGCCCGTCCGCCGCCGCCTGGGCCGCGACCGGCTCGGCATCGGCCTCTGGCTCGCCCGCGACGCCGCCCGCACCCTCGTCACCGACCCCTCCGCCCTGCGCGGCCTGCGCACCGCACTCGACCGGTGCGGCCTGGAGGTCGTCACCCTCAACGGCTTCCCCTACGAGGGCTTCGGCGCCCAGCGGGTCAAGTACCGCGTGTACCGGCCCGACTGGGCCGACCCCGAACGCCTCGAGCACACCACCGCCCTCGCCCGCGTCCTCGCCGCCCTGCTGCCCGACGACGTCACCGAGGGCACCGTCTCCACCCTGCCGCTCGCCTGGCGCACCGCCCACGACGAGGCACGCGCCACCCGCGCCCGCACCGCCCTGCGCACCCTCGCCGACCGCCTCGACGCCCTCCAGGACCTCACCGGGCGCTCGCTGCGCATCGGCCTGGAACCCGAGCCCGGCTGCGTCGTCGAGACCACGCGCGACGCCATCGCCCCGCTCACCGCGATCGGCCGCGACCGCATCGGCATCTGCGTCGACACCTGCCACCTCGCCACCTCCTTCGAGGACCCGCACACCGCTCTCGACGCCCTGACCGCGGCCGGCGTGCCCGTCGTCAAGTCCCAGCTGTCCGCCGCCCTGCACGCCGAACAGCCGCACCGCCCCGAGGTGCGCGCGGCCCTCGCCGCCTTCGCCGAGCCCCGC
Organism: Streptomyces sp. Xyl84; assembly: GCF_059731885.1. Taxonomy (NCBI): domain Bacteria; kingdom Bacillati; phylum Actinomycetota; class Actinomycetes; order Kitasatosporales; family Streptomycetaceae; genus Streptomyces; species Streptomyces sp. Xyl84. The sequence goes on along the minus strand of NZ_AP029182.1, from coordinate 1,175,078 downwards.
TTCCTGCACCAGACCCGCGCCCGCACCCCGAACGGGCCGCTCGGCACCGACGACCTCGGTGAAGCCCTGCACCCCGGCGCCCTCCCCGACGGGGTGCCCTGGCGCGCCCACTTCCACGTCCCCCTGCACGCCGCCCCCGCCGCACCCCTCACCTCCACCCTGCCCGTCCTGAAGAGCGCCCTGACCCGGCTGGCCGGCGGCCCGCACCCGCTCACCCGCCACCTGGAGGTCGAGACCTACACCTGGCAGGCCCTGCCGGCCGCACTGCGGCCCCGCGCCCGCGCCCAGCTCGCCGACGGCATCGCCGCCGAACTCGCCCTGGCCCGCGACCTGCTGACCGACCTCGGCCTGAAGGAACTGCCATGACCCGCCCCGCAGGACCCACCCCGCTGCTCGTCCTGGACGTCGTCGGACTCACCCCGCGCCTGCTCGACCACATGCCCCACCTGCGGGCCCTCGCCGACTCCGGCTCCCACGCCCCGCTCGGCACCGTCCTGCCCGCCGTCACCTGCGCCGCCCAGTCCACCTTCCTGACCGGCACGACACCCGCCGAACACGGCATCGTCGGCAACGGCTGGTACTTCCGCGAACTCGGCGACGTCCTGCTGTGGCGCCAGCACAACGGCCTCGTGGCCGGCGACAAGCTGTGGGACGCGGCCCGCCGCGCGCACCCCGGTTACACCGTCGCCAACATCTGCTGGTGGTACGCCATGGGCGCCGACACCGACTTCACCGTCACCCCGCGCCCCGTCTACCACGCCGACGGCCGCAAGGAACCCGACTGCTACACCCGGCCGCCCGCCCTGCACGACGAACTCACCGAACGCCTCGGCACCTTCCCGCTGTTCCACTTCTGGGGGCCGGGCGCCGACCTCGTCTCCAGCCGGTGGATCATCGACGCCACCCGCCACATCAACCGCACCCGCCGACCCGACCTCACCCTCAGCTACCTCCCGCACCTCGACTACGACCTCCAGCGCCACGGCCCCGACGACCCGCGCTCCCTGAAGGCCGCCGCCGACCTCGACGCCGCCCTGGCCCCCCTCCTCGCCGACGCCCGCGCCGAGGGCCGTACCGTCGTCGCGCTGTCCGAGTACGGCATCACCCGCGCCGACCGGCCCGTCCACATCAACCGGGCCCTGCGCCGCGCCGGACTGCTGGAGGTGCACACCCAGGACGGCATGGAGTACCTCGACCCGACGGCCTCCCGCGCCTTCGCCGTCGCCGACCACCAGATCGCCCACGTCTACGTGCGCCGCCCCGAGGACCTCGCGGCCACCCGGGCGGCGCTCGACGGCCTGCCCGGCCTCGGCCTCCTCCTGGACGACGAGGGAAAGAAGGCCCACCACCTCGACCACCCGCGCTCCGGCGAACTCGTCGCCGTCGCCGCACCCGACGCCTGGTTCACGTACTACTACTGGCTCGACGACGACCGCGCCCCCGACTTCGCCCGGCTCGTCGAGATCCACCGCAAACCCGGCTACGACCCGGCCGAGCTGTTCATGGACCCGCACGACCCGTACGTGAAGGTCAAGGCGGCCACCGCCCTGGCCCGCAAGAAACTCGGCCTGCGCTACCGCATGGCGGTCGTCCCCCTCGACGCCTCCCCGGTCCGCGGCAGCCACGGCCGCCTCCCCGCGAGCGACGACGAAGGTCCGCTCCTCATCTGCTCCACCCCCCGCGCCGTCGGCGGCCGCCTCGCGGCCACCGACGTGAAGTCACTCCTGCTCGACCTCGCCGGACTCCGCACACCCGGCCCGTCCGGCACCCCCGGCACCACCGCCCACCAGCCCGGAAAGAGGCACCCGTGAACGACATCCAGCCCACCGGCCCCGGCACCGACGAGCGGCTGCGCCGCAGCCTCGGCATCGGCCGCCGCGGCTTCCTGAGCACCTGCACCGCCGTGGCAGCCGGCGCGCTCGCCGCACCCGTCCTCGGGGCCGCCCCCGTCCAGGCGGCCGAACCGGGCCCCGGCCTGGTCCCCGGTCCCGGCCAGGGCGCAGGCCAGGCCCTGGTCCCCGCCGACAAGCGCGGCATCATCCTCTACACCGTCCGCGACGCCACCGGCCGCGACCCGCTCTCCACCAGCCTGCCCTCCGGATTCCGCGCCGTCTTCGCACAGCTGGCGCGCTTCGGGTACCGGCAGGTCGAGTTCGCCGGCTACGGCCAGCACCCCAACGCGCCCGGCGGCGCGAACCTGGAGACCGCCGCGGGCGCCCGGCTGCTGCGCCGCTGGCTCGACGAGTACGGGCTGCGCGCCCAGGGCAACCACGGCTTCATCCCGGGCTCCTGGCCGCTCACCCCCGCGGACCTGGACACCTTCAAGAAGCACCTGGAGATCGCGAACATCCTCGGCATGGACCACATGGGCACCGGCGGCGACCCGACCAGCAGCTCCTACAAGGCCGACTGGGACGTGGCCGCCGACAAGTGGCACGCCCTGGGCGAGATCGCCCGCCGGGCCGGGATCAAGCTGTACACCCACAACCACGACGCCGCCTACGGGTTCCTGCTCGACGGCGGACCGCTCGACGCCCAGGGCCGGCCCACCCGCTCCTCCGGCATCCGCAAGCTGGAATACTTCCTGTCCGTCACCGACCCGAAGCTGGTCTGGCTGGAGATGGACATCTTCTGGGCGCACGTGGCCCAGTACAAGTTCCGCACGTACACCGCCCACGACGGCTCCACCCGGCAGAACGTGTTCGACCCGGCCGGCCTGGTCACCCGCCACGACCGGCGCTACCCGCTGTTCCACGCCAAGGACGGCGTCGTCGACACCACCAGCGGGCAGGGCTACGCCATGGTCCCGTTCGGCACCGGCGTCATCGACTACACGGCGTTCTTCTCCCGCGTGGGCCACCGCAACCACCACAACCCCATGGTCGAGCAGGACAACGCGCCCAGCGCCACCGACCCGGCCCAGTCACTGACCCACGCGCGGATCGGCTACGAGAACCTGGCCGCCCTGCGCCGCGGGTGACCCGGCGGCCCCACCGCCGGGGCCGCGCCGCCGCCCGCGTACGACGGGAGACGGGACCCTCGCCCAGCCACGGGAAGGGCCCCGCCTTCCGCGTCCCGGCGGCTCCGTCAGGACGCGGTGCCCGGCTCGGCCCCCACCGGACGCGCGCCGCCCCGCCCCGGCCGGCGCAGCAGCAGCCGAAGAGGTACTGACCGGCCTCCGGTGACGACGATGTCGTCGCCCCTCGGCGCGGGCAGCACCGGCAGAGCGCGCGTACTCCAGCATGCCGGTCAGGCCCGGTGCCCGGATGTCGCCTGACGCGGGATGCCGCCGTAGACGACGCCGTCGCCCGCGAGGGCTGCGGTGGGCGAGCCCGCGGCCCGCGCCCCGCCGCCCTACCGCCCGCATCGAGGACCACCACCGGCTTCTTCGGCACCGTCGCGCGGGCCGCCGCCACGAAGGCCCGCCCGTCCTTGACGGCCTCCAGGTGCCTCGCGACGCACCGGGGGGCGATCGGGGGCGATCCTCGCCGAACCAGGTCAGCGGGTCGTCCTCGTCCAGGTCGGACTCGCTGCCGAGGTCCGCGATCGCCGGCACAGCCGTCCTCGTGGTCCGCGTGAGGCCCGGGATCGCCTGCCGATCCCACCGGACCGCGAGGTCAGCGCGGCACCCCCTTCGCGTCGTACGGCGTGCAGAAGGCCGCGCACGGGTCCTGCCAGGTCGAGTGGCAGCCGCAGATGTTCGGCCCGCGCGGCCGTACGCCGTACCGCTCGGTGATCGCCACGATCACCGCCCGGAGCGCGTACTCGCCCGTCTCCGCGCACCCGGACGGGACGAGGACGGCGTTCGAGGATCCCCCTCGCGCCCCGCCTCCACCAGCGCGGCGGCCACGGCCCGGGCCCGGCGGGGGCGGGAAAAACGCAGGTGAAACGCACCCCGAAACCTTGGTATGGTTGTCCATGTCGCCGCGGGGAACACGCGCGGACGGCAGACACCTGGTCCGGGTGGCGGAATGGCAGACGCGCTAGCTTGAGGTGCTAGTGCCCTTTATCGGGCGTGGGGGTTCAAGTCCCCCCTCGGACACAGAGACCAGCTGTATACCAGCTGCAGTGATACGGAAACGAGGGCCTCGACCTTACGGTCGCGGCCCTCGTTGTGTGTTCGAAGCTGCTGGTGACGCTCAAGGCTCCCTGAATGCGCAGCGTAGCGCCTCTAGTACCCGCAGTGATCGGCTGAATCTGTTCGTACGCCGATCGAGGGTGGCTTCCGTCGACTGACGGCGGGCTGTGCGTCGAGCTTCTTCCGCGCCGCTTTCTTGGCCGCCTGGGGTGGTGGTGCGTGCTCGGGCCAGGCCCAAGGAGCCCACCGGCGTCTCGTGGCGGAAGGTGCTGCGGCATCGCCACGAACCGGCAGCGAGCCGCACGGTCCGGTCGCGGGCTCGCTGTCGACTGGCTAACCGCTTTGTGCGCCTCGCGAGCCATTTGGTAGACATGTGCGAGCAGTTCGGGGGCGGGGGCCGCGGTCGACGGCATCGCCCGGCGGCGCCGACCGGCGGCATCGGTCGACGGAACACACAACGGGGTCATACGTGTCCGAGTGGGATATCCAAGTCGAATCCGTCCGCGGCGTCCTCGGCAAGACCGGGGACAGGGAAGTTCGAGGATGCGTTCACGGCCTACACCAAGGGCCTGGAGAGCGCCGCCAAGTCGGCGGGCACGATGGCCCCGGGAGTGGCGCCCAAGAGCGGTACGCCGGGCCCTGTCGCTGCCGCGCTGCAGGAGTTCGCGGACAAGACGTTCGACGACCTGCGCTATCTCCCCGCCCGCGCCGCCAAGTCGATCGGCGGAGCGGCGGAGGCCACCGCGGAGTACGTCGCCGGTGACCTGACGATGGCGGCCAACGCCCAGCACGACGCCGTCCCGGACCCGAAGCTCCCTCCGGTCAAGGCGGAGGGGGACAGAGGCAAGTGATCGGCGACCTCAGCCAGATACCCGAATTCAGTGGTGACCTCGACCAGTTGGAGAAGGACGCCGGCGCGCTGAAGAAGGCCGCGTCCGACATCCGTGACACCGGCCGGGACGTCCACAACGACTTCCAGGGACTGGTGTCCTGCTACACGGCCCCGGAAGCCGACCAGCTCTTCCACACCACCATCCCGGTCCGGGACAAGGCCGACACCCTCGCGGAGAAGCTGGAGACCGTCAGCGTCGCCCTGCCGGCCTTCGCCAAGGACGCCCGGCCGCTCGTCCAGCGCATGGATCAGCTGAGGAGTGAGGCGGCCGCCTTCCGCAAGTCGATCGAGGACGACGACGACTGGCGGAAAGACCAGAAGAACATCGCCAAGAAAACGCACCTGGTCCACGAGATCGGCCGGGTCTGGGGCGAGTTCCAGGAACTCGAGCGCTCGACCGCCACGAAGATCGACGGCCAGGTCGGCGGTACGCGCTGGATCGCCGACGACGGCTCGCACAGAAGGGTATGTACGGCTTCGACGCCGAGGACGCGGCCAAGGCCGACGACACGCCCTGGGGCAAGGTCGACGAGCGCGAGTACACCGGCCTGGCCGCCGCCTGGCAGTGGACGAAGCGCAATGTGGGCGGCGCCGTCAAGGGCTTCTTCGTCGACGGTGTCTGGGGCACCCTCAAGGGCCTGGGTCACATGGTCAACGTCTTCGACTGGAACACCTTCACCAAGACATGGGAGGGTATCGGGGACGTCTTCGGCGGTGTGAGCGCGTACGTCATGACGCTCTACGACTGGGCCATGGACAAGATGTTCGGTCCGGCGGACCACAGCGACACCGACCGCCAGAAGAAGGCCCTGCGCGACTTCGGCAAGTCCCTCATCGCCTACGACGAGTGGGGGACGAACCCGTCCCGCGCGGGCGGCACCGTCGCCTTCAACGTCCTCACCGTCGGCGCCGGCTCTCTCCTCAAGCTCGGCAAGGCCGGTTCCCTGGCCGCCAGGACCGGCGAGGCGGGCGAGGCGGCCTCCGCGGCCGGCCGTGCCGCCAAGGTCGCGAACGCCTTCGGCAAGACCGGGCGGCTCGTGGACCCCATGACCTACGTCGGCAAGGGCGCGGGCTTCGCCAAGCTCAAGGTCGGCGACATGATGGCGGGCCTGAGGGAACTCCATTCCGGTGCCGCCGAGGACTTCCTCCACGGCGCGGATTCGCCCAAGATCCCGGAGACGCACGCCCCGGTCACCATCTCGGACAAGTCCGTCCGCTACCCGGACGGCTCGGTCCTCCACGAAGACGGCACCATGCTCTCCCCGGAGGGCAAGCCGCACCCGGACCCGATCCCGGTCGAGTCCTCGGCCGCGGAACGTGCGGCGCGGCTCTCTGAGCCGTCGCACATTGCCTCGCCGCCGCACACGCCGGTCCATGCGGACCAGCCAGTGCCGGCGCATGTGGGCGGCGATAACGCGGAGAACGTCGTCCATGCCGGGAACGGATCACATGCCCCGGTCAATGGCGGCGGCCACGGGGCGTCGCTGCCCGCGGAAAACCATGTTCGCGGAGGGGCACAGGGGCACGTCCCCTCGGCTCGTGACGGGGCTTCGGCACCCGTTGGAGGGGGTAGCGGGCACGGTTCTTCGCACGCCGGAGGTGGGCACGTCAGCCACGAGTCCTCCGGAACCCCGGGACACGGAGAAAGTACCGGCGGGGAGTCGACCGACGGCCATGTCACAGGCCATGGCTCGGGCGATACTCCGGGACACTCCTTCCCGAACACTGGCGGGCACGATCCGGCACACGCCGGGGAGCCGGGCGCAACGGGCCAGAATGCCGACGACTTGGCTCGTCTCCACGCCGACGATCGACCCGGTGTGCTGGACGCGGACCATGGCCCGCACGGAGCTGACAACTGGGGTCACTACAAGGGCGAAGAAGTGCACTACGCCCAGAACCCCATTGACGAGGATGCCAAGGCACTCCGATTCTACGAGGACATGCGTGACCCGTTGTCGAGCAGGGGCAACGTGGAAACCATCGCCGAGAACACCGGCATGAAGCCCTCGGTGATTCAGACAGCCAAGGAGAACCTCTTCCTCCAGCGACACAACGTTGAGACCGAGCTGGGCGTCATGCGGCACAATGTCTTCTTCACCCCTGACAGCCAGATCGCGGACCTGTGGAAGAAGGCTGAGGCCAACAAGCTCAGCGACATGGAGCAGGCGCAGTTCCGCAATCATGTGGCCCATGAGTACGTCGAGAACAAGCTCATGGAAATGGGCATGCCGTACCGATCGTTGGATCCGCGCGTGTGGGAGGGCGACTCTGCTTACCTCAGCGATCACAGCCTCATCGGTGCACACGACGTTGCGCCCGCAGCACTCAGGGCGACTCCGATGGTCACTGAAGGTGTGGGTGCGCTGAGCCATTGGCGGAGGATTGGAATCGAGCCCCCTGCCGAGCCTATCCTGGACGACCTCTCAAACGTTGATTTGCTGGTCGACGCGATCAAGAAGGGACTGAACCTGTGACGCGAACGGGTTCGGCGGAGTCGATGGTCAATCGATTGACCGCCATCAACTGGAGCGACTACGCCGCAGGAGACAGGAATTCCGCATCTCGCACCCTGCTGATGCGTGAATTCCTTCGGCGAGCTGCCCTGTGGGTGGAGTACCTGGGCGGCAGTGAACGCTGGCCCTTCTTCGACATCGCGGAACGCGTCGACCCCTTGGTCCGTGCCGATCCCGGGTTGATCGAACGGCTGGATGAGTTCACCAACGGAAACGTGCCGGAATTCGTCGCCCGCCGCATGTGCCGTGCAGCCGTGCACTGGGCCGCACTTCGTGAATCCACTGAGATGAAGCTCCCGGACCTGCCGGATCCCTATGAGCCGCTCGTTGTGCTGTACGAACGCGGCGGTGTGTTCTTCGTGGAGAACGGAGTGGCCGACTTCGAGTTGCGGCGCGTGCCGCTGCGTACTTGGCAGGCCAATCTTGCACCAGAACCCATCGTGGAGGTTGACCCCGCGGTGCTGGACACTGTGGACAGAGAGGCGAACTGACCTCAGCACCGTGGCGGCTGTGTACCTTGCTCAGTACTACGCCAGGGACGAGTTGAGAGCACCACCGTTCACCGTGTCCGAGGACCTCAAGATCCTCGGACACCGGGGGAGGTTTGTTGACGGAGACGGTCCTTCGCAAAGCCAATCTCTCCGGCTGTGACCTCTATCGCGCCCATCTCGAGGGGGCCGTCCTCGCCGAAGCCGACCTCTCTGGCGCCAGCCTCGTGAAGGCTGTTCTCGACGAAGCCTCCTTGGCCGGAGCGAACCTGGACGACGCGGACCTGGGCAGTGCGGAGCTCTGGGGGGCCGACGCTACCGGGGCAAGCCTGCGAGGGAGCAAGCTGGAGGGCGCGGCCCTGCTGGAGACCAAGTTGTACGGGGCAGACCTGGCCCATGCGACCGTTCGGGAGACCTCCTTCAAGGTGTTCCTGGACGACCGCAGCACCGTCGAAGGGATGACGGGCACCGTTTTCGGCCCTGCCCGCGTAGCGTGGGCAGAAGGTGTGCGAGAGGTCAGTGGCCAGGACCTTGAGATCTGGCTGAACGAGCGCGGGGCGCGAGTGGAAGTTCTCACCCCCTGACCCATGCCGGGTTCTCCAACTGAGCGTGCGACTCCGAGTCACCCCTCGAAACTCTGGGCGACCTGCTGGCCGGACTCCGCGACGACGATGGGTACTGGAGTGTCACGGTGAAGGTCCTCGGTTTCTATCGTGAGCTCTGGCCGTCGTGTTCGCAGGCCACTGACAGCATCCGTTCGTTCGTGGCCGACGTGCCTCAGGCGAACGAGGGGGAGATCGCCTCTTATCTCCGTGGTGGACACATTCTCTTTTCCTCCATGGGCGTCGTCGATGACGTCCTCGGCTCGGGCGCAAGCATCATAGGTGGAGGGTCACTGTTGACGGACGGGGAGTGGGTATGGCGTGGTGACCTCTCGTTCTACGCTCGCAGGCACCACGTCGTACTTCCGGACGAATTTCGAGCAAATGCCGAGACTACGGGTTATATAGTGCCGCCTGTCGAGCAGGAGCGCCTCGTGGTCCTCACAGACGAAGTTCAGGAACTCCGGTCATGCAAGCAGAGGTAAGCCCGTCCGCCGGTACTCCTGAGCTCCCGGCGACGAACAGCTCGCCGTCGAATGGGGCGCGGGCGCGTTCGGCGCGTCACCTTCACGGCGCGAACCCACCGCACTAGTCATGACCGGCGACCGTGCCAGGAAGGCCAGATCTTCCCTGGCGACTACGCCAGCACCTGGCCGTTCGGTCGTGGCACGCTCGTCCGCCGCGGCGAGGCGGCCAGGCTCATCCGGACGGCACTGGCCGAAGGACCGATTGACCGACCACGGGGACCACGCCGACATCGCCGCCCGCCCGCCGCTCACCGCCGCCCCCGTACGGCTCGGCGCCGCGGCCAGGCCGGGCTACTACTGCCCGCTGGGGGACGGCGAGTCGGCAGAGGGCTGGACCGACTTCGAGACGCTGCTGCGGCACCTGCGGGGCGCGCTGTAGGAGAGGCCCCCCGCACGCCGCCCCGGCCGGGTGGCGCTACGGCAGCCGCTTGTCGTAGTTCTTGTCTTGATCACCGCCCGCTGCTTCCGCGGCAGTCCGGCCAGGGCCGCGAGCAGGGCTCTGCGCTCGTCGGTCCACGAGACGGCCTCGTCGTGCCCGGCCACCTCCGGCGGCACCGCGGGGAGAGCCTCCCTCACCCGCCGCTTGCGGAACCGGTCGCTGTTGCAGTTGACCAGCATCCGCCGGACGTACGCCTCCGGGCTGTCGCTGCGTGAGACATGCCGTCATGAGCGGTACGCCTTGGCCGGCGCCGTCCGCGTCAGGTCTTCGGCGTGGTGCACATCGCCGGTGAGCAGGTACGCGGTCCGGACCGGACGGGACCACCGCGCTGAGACGAACTCCTGGAACTGGGCCTCTTGTTCGGCCCTCATCAAGCACCCTCCCTCGCCCTCCGGACCACCGTTCCGGCGGATTCGGTTGCCCGGGATCCCTCCGGGATCCGTCCGCAATCCGCCCGGGATCCGAGGCCTCGCCGGTCAGCCGGGCGAGCAGGGCCGACGACAACCGTCAGCGGAGTGCCGGTGTGTCGGCACCGCCCGGTCCCCGAGACGGTGTCCGGGAACTCCGCTTCCAGGACGTGGGTCAGCGGGCGCTCGCCAAGGTGCGGTGTGCCCAGTCGGCGAAGCCGGTCCAGTGGATGTCCGGGTGAGCCGCATGGAGGGCGGGGATGTCGACGCGATAGCCGGGCCCGTTCAGGAACGCCCACATGGCGTGCATGTCAGCGTTGTCGATGGCCGAAAGCGGTACGTACTCATGACGGACCTCCCGTCCGAGCGTGGCGCCGAGCGCAGCCGCCATCCGCGAGGGCGTGGGTGCGTCGCCGGCCAGTTCGATGCGCTGCCCCACGTACGGAGAAGGGTCGAGCAGCACCTTCGCGGCGAACGCGCCGAGGTCGGGGCGGGCGAGCTGCTGCAACGGCCGGTCGGGCGGCAGCGGCAGGTCGAGGACGCCGTCGAGGATGCGCCGGGCTCCACCGAGCGCGTTGTCGAAGAAGTACGTCGGCCCGAGGATCGTGTACGGGACATCGCCCGCCGCCAGTTCCGCCTCGATGCGGGCCTTGCTCTCGAAATGCGGTACCCCGCTGTCCTGGTCGGCCCCGGCGACCGAGCTGAACACCAGGTGCGGAACGCGTTCCCGTGCGGCGGCGGAGAGGATCGCCCGCCCCTGACCCACCTCCGCCTCGACACCGGCCTCGAACGGCGTGGTGAACGCGAAGACACCGGCCACCCCCCTCATCGCCGCGGCGAGCGAATCGCGATCGCTCAGGGAGCCCGCCACCACGTCGACGCCCTGCCCGGCCAGTTCCCGCGCGGACTCCCGGCCGGGGTCGCGGACCAGCGCCCTGATCCGGGCCCCGCGGCTCAGCAGCGCGTCGGTCACGGCCCCGCCCTGTCCGCCCGTCGCGGCGAGCACCAGGATCGGCTCATCCACCATGGAAGCACTCCCTTCCCAACCGGGGCATCGCATCTGAAGTCGGCCCCAGCGGTAACCTTCCGTCACGACCGGCGGTGCAGGAAGCCGACGCGCGCGAGACGGGCACTGAAGGAATCGATCTCGTGCACGCACGGTCAAGGACGCCGGCCGAGCACGTGGCCGGCCGGGGTGCAAGGGCCGGTTCCCCTCCGGCGGCCCGGGCGGCCTCAGACCGTACTCACGGCGTCGACGAGCCGCGCCAGCGCGTCGGCGAGCGCCCGCACCCGAGGGCCGTCGGCCGGGCCGCCGGGCTCGCGCATGTACCCGTCCCGCCGGATCTCGATCATCAGCGCGCCGACCCGGCGGTCGGTCCCGTAGTACTCCAGCGGTACGTAGGCGCCCTGGAACGGGCTGTCGACCCCCAGGTCGCCGATCCCTTCGAAGGCCTTCGCGGCCTGGTCCAGGAGGCGGGCCGGGGTGTGGAAGCCGTCGCTGCCGAGGCAGACCGCGGGGCGCGGCCCGTCGCCGTGCAACTCGTAGGGGAGGCGTTCGGCCGGGTACGAGTGCACGTCGATGATCACGGCCCGGCCCACGGCCGCCAGCCGCTCGCCGACCGCCTCGGTCATGGCGGCGGCGTACGGGCGGAAGTACCGCTCCACGAGGGGGCGTCCGTCGAACGAGGCCGGGCGCAGTTCCTCCCCGTGCGTGGTGCGGGTGTACACGGCGCCCATGCCGACGGCCAGCATCTCCTCGCGCTCGTCGGGGAAGCGCTCGGGGTCGGTCACCAGCCGCGAGAGGCGGTTCACGAAACGCCACGGGGTGACGGCGCAGCGCTCGGCGGCGGCCGCCGCGATGTCGGCGGTGTGGGCGTCGGTGATGTGGTCCAGTTCGCTGGCGAGGGCGGCGTCGTCGAGCGTGATGTCCCGCCGGACGGCGGCCGGGACGGTCCGTGAGGAGTGCGGGACGTGCAGCACGACGGGGGAGTCGGGTGAGCCGGGCAGGTACTCGAAGGAGGGGGACGGATCGTTCATCTGCGGTGTCCTCGTCGCGCGCACCGCCTGCCGGCGGCATGTGTCGCGTGTGGTGGCGGGGCGCGGCGCGGCGCGCGGGGTCGTCGCGGATCGTACGCCGAGAAGATCTGCACAGGTCCCTAAACTTGGCATGGACCTGATCTATCTCCCCGGCTACCCTCTTCCCTGCACCCCCTTTGAGAGCGCTCTCACTCCGCGTGCCCTTCCGCTCCACCCCCACCGTCACGAGGGGGCGAGGTCCCGTCGTGACCGGAACGACGAGAGGCAGCAACCCACATGAGACGCACGACAGTTCTGCGCGCCGCCCTGACCGGGGCGGTCCTGCTGGCCACCGCGGCCGCCGGCCTGAGCGGCGGCCGGGCGACGGCCGCCACCCCGTCCGCCCCCACCCACGGCCTTCCCGCCCCCTCCGCCGCCGGCGCCCCGGCGTCCGCGGCCCTCGTCTCCGCCCTCCGGCACGACCTGCACCTGACGGAACGCCAGGCGAAGGCCCGCCTCGCCGCGGAGGCATCGGCGCGCACGGTCGAACAGGCCGCGCGCAAGGCCGCCGGAGCGGCGTACGGCGGCTCGTGGTTCGACCCGAAGAGCGATGCCCTGGTGGTCGCCCTCACCGACGACACCCGCCGCACGGCGGTGGAGGCCACCGGGGCCCGGACCGTGCACACCCGCCACACGGAAAGCCGACTGGACGCGACGAAGGCTGCGTTGGACGCGCTGCGCGCCCCGAAGGGGGTCAGCGGCTGGCACGTGGACCCGCGCGCCGGGGCGGTCACCGTCACCGTGGTCGCCGCACACAAGGGCGACAACGATGTCAGGAAGTTCCTCGCCCGCGCCCGCGCCGCCGGTCCGGTGACCGTGGAGGAGACCCGTCAGGCCCCGCGCACGCTGGCCGCCGGAACCGTGGGCGGCGACCCGTACTACACGGGCAACGTCCGCTGCTCCATCGGCTTCTCGGTGTACGGCGGCTTCGTCACGGCCGGGCACTGCGGCCGGCCCGGCATGGGTGTCAGCGGCTGGGACCACTCCTACGTCGGCACCTTCCAGGGCTCCTCGTTCCCCGACAACGACTACGCCTGGGTCAGTGTGGGCAGCGGCTGGTGGACCGTACCGGTCGTGCTCGGCTGGGGGACCGTCTCCGACCAGCTGGTCCGCGGCTCGGCCGAGGCCCCGGTCGGCGCGTCGATCTGCCGCTCCGGCTCGACCTCGCACTGGCACTGCGGCACCGTCCTCGCCAAGAACGAGACGGTCAACTACAGCGAGGGCGCCGTCCACCAGATGACCAAGACCAACGTCTGCGCCGAACCCGGCGACTCCGGCGGCTCGTTCATCAGCGGCGACCAGGCCCAGGGCGTCACGTCCGGCGGTTGGGGCAACTGCAGCTCCGGCGGCGAGACGTGGTTCCAGCCGGTGAACGAGATCCTCGGGCGGTACGGGCTGACACTGCACACGGCGTGAGGTGACACCCCGTCCGCCGCACCGGGCCCGGCCGGCTCCCCTCCCGGTCACCTGGTGCGGCGGGCGCGGTGCGGCCGTGCCGTACCGGCGGAACGCCCCGCCGGGACGGCACGGCGCTCGGCATCCGGCATGCGGCGCCCGGCATCTGTGTCCGGCGCCCGGCACCCGGCGTCGGGTGCCGAGTGGACGAGCCGAGCGGAGTCGAGCCGAGCCGCTGCGACTCGGCGACCTCCCGCGACCGGCGACCCGCGACCGGCGTCCGGCGTCCCGCGACCGGCGTTCGACGCCGCGCATGGTCGTGACCGTCCCGGGGAAGGGCCGTTGCGACGAACTTCTGCCCCATCTTCGACATCCCTTCCCACAGGCGGTGCAGAGTGAAGAAGAGAGTGTGCGGTGCGGGTGCTGTGCTCGGCGTCCTCGTCATGTTCGGCGCCCTGCCGGCGCAGGCGTCCACGGCGGCGCCCCCGGGAACGCAGCGGGGCGGGCACGTCCTGCCCCTGGGCCCCGCGGACCTGACCGAGACCCGTACCACGACGACCCTTCAGCCGGGTGTCACCCTCACCCGCATCGTGCGCGGCGAGGACGCCCCGGCGCTGTCCTGGACGGTCGAGGTGACCATCCCCGGCGGTGCCGGCTCGCCCGACCCGGACGCACCGCCCGCCGTCCTCAAGGAGGAGGCCAGCGCGCAGGATCTGGCCGCGGACCTCGTGCGGCACGGTTTCCGGGCCCGCGCGGAGGAAGTGCGGACCCCTGGGGCGGCCGACTACGCCGGAGGAACCCTCGGCTGGCGAGTGCGCGTCGGCTCGTTCGGCTCGCAGTCGGCCGCGACGGCCGAACGGACACGGCTGAGGGCCGCCGGGTACACCGGATCGGCCGTGTACACCGGCTGGGACGGCGACTCCTCGGCCAGGGGCCCCTGGCACATCGACGTGCTCACCATCGACCCGTCGCGGTTCGACGGCAGTCTCCAGGCGTCGTACGGCCCGGACCTGGAGAGCCGCGAGACGACCAGCCGGCTGTCGGAGGAGGCGGGCGCGACCGCGGCGGTGAACGCCGGCTTCTTCGTCCTGGACCCGGCCGCGGGCGCTCCGGGCGACCCGGCGGGCGTGGGCGTCTACGACGGACGGCTGCTGAGCGAACCGGTGAGCGGGCGCCCCAGTCTGGTGGTGCACGACGACGGCCGGCGGACGCAGATCGCCCGGCTCACCTGGCAGGGAAGCGTCACCGGGCGGGACGCCTCGCTGCGGTTGAGCGGCATCAACCGGGTGCCCGGCCTGATCAGGAACTGCGGCGGCGGTCCGGGCGACCTGCCGACCTCCGCCCCGCTGCACGACGTCACCTGCACCAATCCCGACGAACTCGTGGCCTTCACAACCGACTTCGGGCCGAGCACCCCGGCGGGCGAGGGGCTGGAGGCCGTCATGGACGCCCGTCACCGGGTCGTCGAGGTGCGTTCGCCGCGCGGCGGACCGCTGCCGTCCGGCGGCAGCTCCGTCCAGGCGACCGGCCGGCGCGTCGCCGAACTGAGCGGCCTCGCCCGCGTCGGCGGCCACCTGCGCGTCGCGACGACCCTGCGGGACGAGCAGGGGCACCGCGTCTCGCCGTCGCCCAGGACCGACATCGTGAACGCCGGGCCCGAACTGGTCCGCGACGGCAGGATCCACATCACTCCCGCGACCGACGGCATGGTGCACCCGGGCGACCCGAGCTGGTACTACGGCTGGGTGCACAAGCGCAACCCGCGCACGCTGGCCGGGGTGGACGCCGCGGGCCGTACCGTGCTCGTCACCGCCGACGGGCGCAGTACCGCCTCACTGGGCCTCAGCATCGCCGAGAGCGCCGGCGTCGCCAGGGCGCTCGGACTGCGTGACGCGGTGAACCTCGACGGCGGCGGCTCGACCACCATGGTGATCGGCGGCAAGGTCCTCAACGACCCCTCCGACGCCGCCGGTGAACGGCCCGTCGGAGACGCCCTGATGATCCTGCCCCGCAGGCACTGACGCCCGCCCCTGTCGAAACGTTCATGCAGCATCGAGCCCACCGCAGGAGCCGCCGTGCCCGCCACCCAGACGAACCCGGCCGTCGAGTCCCGTCCGAGAACCCGCTCCCGCACCCGTCTGTCCACCCGCCTCCGCCCCCGCCTGCGAACCCATGGCGTGCTCGCCCTCGCCGCCGTCCTGCTCCTCCTCGCGCCGACGGGCCCGGCGTCGGCCACGGGCGCCCCGCCCGGAGCGCCTGCGACGGCTGCCTCGACCGCCACTGGCGCCCCGCCCGGAGCGCCTGCGACGGCTGCCGCCCCTGCCGCGACGGCTGCCGCGCCCGCCACGCGTGCCGCGGGCGCCAGGCAGGCAGAGGCAGCCGGCGATCCCCGTTCGCCGGGCCCGCGCGGCGCCGAGGTCGTGGGCCTCACCCAGGTCGCCGACCGCCAGGTCGACCTGGCGGTGCGCTCGGCGGCCCTGGGCGGCCGGACGGTCGAGGTCCGGCTGCTCACCCCCGACGGCTGGGACCCCGGCGACCGCCACCGGCACTGGCCCACGCTGTGGCTCCTGCACGGCTGCTGCGGGGACTACACGTCGTGGACGGCCATGACCGACGTCGCGCGGATCGACGGCCTGCGCCACGTGCTCGTCGTCATGCCCGAGGCCGGCTGGAACGGCTGGTACAGCGACTGGTGGAACGACGGCCGGGGCGGCGACCCGGCCTGGGAGACGTTCCACACCGTGGAGCTGCGCCGCCTCCTGGAGCGTGACTGGGGCGCGGGCCCCGACCGTGTGGTGGCCGGCCTGTCGATGGGAGGCCAGGGCGCGCTGCTCTACGCCGCCCGCCACCCGGGCATGTTCAGGGCGGTCGCCGCCTACTCGGGCTCGGCCCACCCGCTGCTGAACGACGAGTCGGTTGCGCGCATCATGGGGTTCTTCGCCGGCCAGGGCGACGATCCGCTGCGGGTGTGGGGCGACCCGGTCGCACAGCGCCGCATCTGGCAGGCGCACGACCCGTTCCACCTCGCCGGGAGGCTCAGGGCGCTCCCCGTCTACCTGTCGTGCGGGGACGGCACCACCGGCCCGCTGGACCCGCCGGGCCGCACCAGCGACCTGGAGGCCGACTTCAACCGCCAGAACCACGCCCTCGCCGCCGAGCTGAAGCGTGTGGGCGCACACCACCTGACCACGCACTTCTACGGCCCGGGAACACACGGCTGGCCCTACTGGCAACGCGAGTTGCACGCCTCCTTGCCGATGCTGCTCGGCGCCCTCGGAGTCACCGGCTGACACCGGTGATCCCCGCGCTGTCCCCCTCCCGCCCCACCGGGAGGGGGCAGCCCAGGTGCCGGCAGCGGCGGTGGGGCGGGTCAGCGGTCCTTGCGGGCCACTGCGCCGTAGATGCCGATCGGCGGCGCACCGGCCTCGGGGGCCTCGTCGGGACGCCAGTCGGTGACCTTCACCAGGCCCGGCTCGACCAGGGTGAAGTCGCCGAAGAAGTCCAGCACCCGGGCGTGCGGGCGCAGGTTCAGGGAGGCGGTGGCGCGCCGGTAGACGGCCGCCGCGTCCTCGCGCCGGTCCTCGTGGACGTCCCCCGTGGCGTGCGACAGGACGAGGTAGGAGCCGACGGGCAGCGCGTCGCGCAGGATGGCCACGACGCCGTCGGGGTCGTCCGCGTCGGCGAGGAAGTGCACGACGGCCACCAGGAGCAGCGCCACCGGTTGGCCGAAGTCGATCACCCGGCGCACCTCGGGGTGGTCCAGGACGGCGCGCGGGTCCCGCAGGTCGGCCAGGACCACGGAGGTGCCGGTGCCCTCCAGCAGGGCCATCGAGTGCGTGCTGACGATCGGGTCGTTGTCGACGTAGGCGATGCGGGTGTCCGGGGCGATGGCGTGGGCGATCTGGTGCACGTTCGGTTCCGTGGGCAGGCCCGTGCCCACGTCGAGGATCTGCCGGACACCGCCCTCGCCGACGACGTGCCGCACGGCGCGGTGCATGAAGCGCCGGTTGGCGAGGACCCCCGCCCGCACCTCCGGTGCCGCCTTCATGAACTGCTCGGCGGCCTGCTGGTCGACCTCGTAGTGGTCCTTGCCGCCGAGGAAGTAGTCGTACATCCGGGCCGGGTGGGGCTTGCTGGTGTCTATCTCGCGCGCGAGGGCGCCGCCGCCGCTGCTGGGGGAGGTCATCGCTGCCTGGCTCCGTCCTGGGCTCGCAACCCGCCACCGGGAGAACCGTGGTGAGTGAGTGTCAGGACATCATCTTGGCATGCCGCGGACGCCCGCCGGGCACGGTCTTCGTCCCCCCGGGACCGGCTCGGTCCTTGATGCATATGATGTGCAGGTGCATGAGTGTGACTACAGCATCCGACCCGCGGAACCCGGTGATCTGGAGGGCGCCCGTGCGGTGATGCTCGACACCGTGTACTGCGACTTCGGCACCGGCTACGTGCCCCGCTGGCACGGCGACATCATCGACCCGGCCGCCGCCTACCTCGCCCCCGCCCGGCACACCCTGCTGGTCGCGGTCGACGGCGCCGCGGGCGACGTCGTCGGCACCGCCGCCCTCGACGCGCGCGGTCCCGCGCACCCGCCCAACCCCCGCCACCTCGCCGAGCGCTACCCCTGCGGGGAGACCGCGCAGCTGCGCCGCGTCTACGTCCGCCCCGAGCACCGCAGGCGCGGCCTGGCCCGGCGGCTCGTCGGGGAACTGCTCGCGTTCGCGGCGGCCGACGGCGGCTACCGCTCCGTCTACCTGCACACCGACCCGGCCGTCCCCGGCGCGGAAGCGTTCTGGCGGTCCCTCGGCAAGGTCGTGCACGACGAGCGGGAGGATCGCGGCGGCGGGCAGGGGATCGTGCACTTCGAAGTGCCCATGGTGTGACGCGGCGACGGCCTGCACCCCGGGAAGCTCATGGAAATCATTTTCATGTAGTCTGCCGGCTCAGCCCTCAGCACAAGTTCCAGAACGAGGACCATGCCGCACCGTCGCCCTCCCCGCTCCCAGCGCCCCGCCCGCCGCGCGCACCGGGCCTTCCCCCGCCCCCGGCTGCTCGCCGCCCTCCTGCTCACCCCGCTTCTGTCCGCCTGCTTCGCCTCCGGTGACGGCGGCGCGAGCGGTGGTTCCGGCGGCGCCGAGAGCGGTACGCGCCTGCGCGTCGCACTCGCCTTCCCGCCCGCCGAGAACCTCTCGCCGTACGGCGCGGACGCCACGATCCTCAGCCGGCTCGGCGTCACCGAGGGCCTGACCGCACTCGACGCCAACGGGGCGGCCGCCCCCGCGCTCGCCCGGTCCTGGCGGCGCGAGAACGACCGCACCTGGCTGTTCACCCTGCGCGAGGCCGCCTTCCAGGACGGCACCCAGGTCACCCCGTCCGCCGTCGCCGCCGCCCTCACCCACGCCACCCGGGCCAGGCCCGCGCCCGCCGCCCTGGCCGGCGTCACCCTCACCGCCCGGCCCGAGGGCCGCGACCGGGTCCGCGTCACCACCCGCGACGCCGACCCCGTACTCCCGCTGCGGCTGTCCAGCCCGAGCCTGGCCGTGCTGTCCCCCGACGCGTACGGCGGCAAGGACGGGCGGGTGGACCCGGTCGGTACCGGCACCGGACCGTTCGAACTCACCGAGGTCCACGGCAGCACGTCCGCCACGCTCGACCGGTTCGACGACTACTGGGGAGGCCGCGCCCAGGCCTCCGGGGTCGACGCGCGCTTCGTCGCCGACGGCACCGCACGCGCCAACGCGCTGCGCACCGGCCAGGTCGACGTCGCCGAGGCGGTCCCGGTCGCCCAGGCCGCCACCCTCGACGCGGCGACCCGCCGGGAGACCGCCACCACCCGCACCACGGCCCTGCTGCTCAACAGTGGCTCGGGACCGTTCAAGGACCCGGCGCTGCGTGCCGCCGCGCGTGCCGCCGTGGACACCTCCGCGCTCGCCCGCGGGGTGTACGAGGGCCATGCCGACGCCGGTACCGGGATCTACGGACCCGCCGTCACCTGGGCCGAGGGCAAGCGCCTCCGTCCGGCGGGCAGGGCGCGGGCCGCGGCGCCCGGCGGGGCCAAGGTCACCCTCGCCACCTACGACAACCGGCCCGAACTCCCCGAGGCCGCCCAGGTGATCGAGCAGCAACTGGAGAAGGCCGGGTTCCAGGTCGAGCTGGTCGTACGGGAGTACTCGCGGCTGGAGACCGACGCGCTGGCGGGCAGGTTCGACGGCGTCGTGCTCGCCCGCAACACCCTCGTCGACACGGGCGACCCCGTCGCGGTGCTCGCGAGCGACTACACCTGCGACGGCGGATACAACCTGGCCCGGCTGTGCGACCGCGGAGTCGACCGGGCGGTGGCGAAGGCCGAGGGGACCGCCGACAGCGCAGGACGCCAGGACGCCGCCATGGCGGCCGAGGCGGCGGTCCTCGCCACCGACGCCGTGGTCCCGCTCGTCCACCAGCGTGTCATCACCGGCGTCGCCACCTCGGTGAAGGGCGTGCTCCTCGACCCGTACGAGCGGGTCCTCGTCGGCACCGGAACCCGCCGCTGAGACCATGGCGACCACCGGGAACAGCGCCGCCGGGACCACCGGCGGCGGGCGGCTCAGAACCACAGGGAACGGCGCCGCCGGCAACGGCGCCGCCGGCGGCGATGACGTCAACGGAAACGGCGTCGGCGGAGACGGCGCCGGCCGGACCGGTCGCGGCGGGGGCGGCCGTCCGGGCCGGCTCCGGGGCGTCCTGGGAGCCGTCGTGTGGCGGGCCGGGATCGCCGCCGCCCTGCTGGGCGGCATCGGCCTGCTGCCCTGGCTGACGCGCACCGACCCGGCGCTCACCGTCCTCAAGGCCCGCTCGGCGGACCGCGACCCCACCCCCGAGGTGCTCGCCGACATCCGCGACCGGCTCGGTCTGGACGACGGCCCGCTGCGGCTCCTCGCGCACTGGCTCGGCGGGCTGGTGCGCGCGGACGCCGGGCGGTCGTGGCTGTCGGGGGAGGCGGTCACCCCTGCCGTGCTGCGGGCCCTGAGCGCGTCGCTGCTGCTGATGGCGGTGGCGCTGGCCGTCGCCGTCGCCACCGCCGCGCTCGTGTGCGCCCCCACCCTGCGCCGGGGCGCCCGCGCGCGTGCGCTGCGCGGGCCCGGCGGGGGATCGGCGTCCGCGATGCTCGCCGCGCTGCCCGAGTTCCTCACCGCCTCCGTGCTCGCCACCGTGGTCGGGGTGCAGCTCGGCTGGCTGCCCGCGCTCGGCTGGTACGGCCCCCGCTGGACCGTGCTGCCCGCGCTCGCCCTCGGCCTGCCCGCAGGAGCCGTGCTCGGACGGCTCCTGGACGACCTGCTGCCAGGCGCGTTCGCCGAACCCTGGGCGAAGGCCGCCGCCGCGCGCGGCCTGCCGGGCCGCCGCGTCGCCCGCCACGCCCTGCACCGCTGCCTGCCCGGCCTCCTGCCCAACCTCGGGCTGTTCGCCGTCGGGCTGACCGGCGGAGCCGTCGCCGTCGAGCAGGTCTTCGACATCCCCGGGCTCGGCCGCACCACCCTCCAGGCCGCTCTCGCCCAGGACCTGCCCGTGCTCCAGGCAGGCGCCCTCGTCCTCGTCCTCCTCGCGGCCGCCGCCTCCCCGGCCGCCCGCCTCGCGGCCCGCCTGCTCACCGGCCCCGCCGTGCGCGACGGCGCCCTGCCCACCCTGCACCCGCCCCGGCCGCGCGCCCGCCGCGCCCTCCCGCTTCTGCACGGCGGCCTGCTGCTCGCCGTCGTCCTGCCCGGCCTGCCGCGCGACCCGCTCGCCCTGAACACCACCGAACGGCTGCGGGCCCCCTCGCTCCGGCACCCGTTCGGCACCGACGCGCTCGGCCGCGACCTGCTCGCCCGCGTCGGACACGGAGCCCTGGACACCGTGCTGCTCGCCCTCGCGATCAGTGCGGCCTGCCTGCTCGCAGGCGTCCTGCTCGGACTGCTGCCCCGGCTGTCCGGGCCGCTCGTCGACACCGCCAACGCGGTCCCGCCCGTCCTCGCCGCCCTCCTCACCACCGCCGTCTGGGGCAGCGGCCCCGCCACCCCCGCGCTCGCCGTGGCCGCCGTCGCCTGGGCGCCACTCGCCGCCCACACCTCCGCCCTGCTGCGGCAGGAACGCGTCGCCCTCCACCTCGCCGCCACCCGCGGCCTGGGCGCCGGCCGCCTCCACCTGCTGCGCCGCCACCTGCTGCCCGCCGTCCTCCCGGCCGTCACCCGGCACGCCCTGCTCCGACTGCCCGGGGTCGCCCTCGCCCTGGCCTCCCTCGGCTTCCTCGGGCTCGGCGCCCAGCCCCCGTCCCCCGAGTGGGGCCTGCTGCTCGCCGAGAACCAGCCGTACGCCGAACGCGCCCCCTGGGCGGTGCTCGCCCCCGCCGCCGTACTCGCCCTGCTGGGCGCCCTCGCGGTGACCGCGGCCGGAGGACTGCGAGGCACCCCACGCCCGCGCCCCCGGCGGTCAGCCGCCCGACAACCGTCTGCCACAGCGGAGTCGGACACCCCCCCTGGAGGGGCGGGAGCGCGATGACCACCTTGCTCACCGCCCTGCGCCCCGCCCCCGGACGCATCCCGCTGCCACCCCTGCTCCGGCTGCTGATCTGGACCCAACTCGCCTTCAACATCGGCTTCTTCGCCGTCCTTCCCTTCCTCGCCGAACACCTCGGACAGGCCATCGGCATGGCGGGCTGGCTGGTCGGTCTGGTGCTGGGCCTGCGGACCTTCAGCCAGCAGGGTCTGTTCGTCGTCGGCGGGGCGCTCACCGACCGCTTCGGCGTCCGGCCGGTCGTCCTGGCCGGCTGCGCGCTGCGCGTCGCCGGGTTCTGCTGGCTCGCCCACGCCGAACGCACCTGGTCGGTCATCACATCCGTGCTGCTCATCGGGTTCGCCGCCGCGCTGTTCTCACCGGCCGTCGAGTCGGAGGTGGCCCGGCAGGCCGTCGCCCGGGAGGAGGCGGGCGGCGGCGACCGCACCCGGGTCCTGGCACTGTTCGCGGTGTCCGGGCAGATCGGGGCGTTCGCCGGACCGCTGCTCGGCGCGCTGCTGCTGGCGGTGGACTTCCGCACCGCCTGCCTGGCCGGCGCCGCGGTCTTCGTGCTCGTCCTCGCCGGGCACGCCCGGCTGCTGCCGCAGCACATCCCCGGGCGCCCCCGCACCCGGGCACGCGGCGGCGTGCGGACGCTGCTGCGCAACCGCCGCTTCCTCGCCCTGTGCTGCGCCCACGGCGCCTGTCTGCTCGCCTGCAACCAGCTCTACCTCGCCCTGCCCGCAGAGGTGGAGCGCGCCGCCGGTTCGCAGGCGCCGCTGGCCTGGCTGTTCGCCCTGTCGTCGCTGCTCGCGGTGACCGTGCAACTGCCCCTCACCCGGTGGGCGGGACGGCGGCTGACCCCGCGCCGCGCCATGGCGGGCGGGCTGGTGGTGATCGGCGCCGGGTTCGCGGTGGTGGCGGCGGCCCGGCCGGCCGGGTGGACCGGTACGCCCGGACTGCTTCCCGCGGCCGGGTTCGTCGTCCTGCTCAGCCTGGGGCAGATGGCCGTCGCGCCGGTCGCGCGGGCCTGGGTACCCGACCTCGCCGAAGAGGGACGGCTCGGCCTGTACACCGGGGCGTTGTCCTCGGTCTCCGGACTGATCGTGCTGCTCGGCAGCGCGGCGAGCGGCAGCCTCCTGGACTCCGGCCTGCCGCCGGCCGTGCCCTGGCTGGTGCTGGCCGCCGTACCGGTGGCGGCGGCCGGGATCCTGCCCCGGCGCGCGTGAACCGCCCCGCCCCGGGGGCACGGCCCTCGCGGTCGGCGGGGGTGAACATCCCGCGCCCGCTGGGCCATCGGATCCGATGATCGTGGGCATCTCGCGCATACGTGCCCGTGGCGACCGGCGATCGTGACCCACCCCTGACCGTAGGTCCATGGGGGCCGACGCGGGCGGCCGGGCACGGTGACCGGCCGGCCCCCGTGCCCGGCCGCCCCAGCCCGCCCCGCCCGGCGGTCGTGAACAACCGCGCAGCCCAGGCCCGTCCGGGCCCCGGCGATCGTGAACTGCCCCGCGCTCCCAGACCCGTCGGGCCGGCGATCGGGGACCATCCCGCACTCCCGGACCCGTCGGGACCCGGCGTCGTGGATCACCCACCTCGCTTCCCGTCCTGCGTGAACGACATCGCCTACCGGCGCACCAAGCGGGAGCGGCCCGGCCACCGCCTGCCCCGCCTGGACGCCGTGGACCGCGCCTCGTGACCGGACGCCGGCCCGGCGCGCGGGCCGGTGTGTTCCGGCAGCGCGCGGGCCGCGAGCGCCCCGGCGGCGGCCACGCAGGCCAGAGCGGCCAGCGGCAGCCCCGCGCCGCCGCCGAGCCCGCGCAGCGCGGTCGCCGCCGCCACGCCCAGGGCGGGCCCGACGTTCATCGCGGTCTGCTGCAACCCGCCCGCGACGCCCGCGAAGGCCACGGCCGCCTCGCGCACGACGACCTGCGTCGCCGTGACCATCACCGTGCCGAACCCGGCCCCGAGCAGCGCGAAGCCCCCGCACAGCGCGACGGCGCCCGTGGCCCGGGTGAGCACCAGCACGCCCGCCGCCAGCACGGCCATCGCGGTCGCGGTCGTCCGGCGGGCCCCGGCGCGGCGCACCAGCAGCGGGGCGGCGGGGGCCGCGAGCACCATCAGCGCGGCCAGCGGCAGGCTGCGCAGAGCACTCTGGAACGGGTCGAGGCCCAGGGTGTCCTGGAGGACGTACGTGGCGACGAACAGCGTCCCGGACAGCGCCGCCGACGCGGCCACCAGGACGGCGACCGCGGCACCGACCGCGGCGGAACCGATGACGTCCGGCGGCAGCAGCGGATCGGCGGCGCGGCGCTCGTGCCGGACGAGGAGAACCCCGGCGACGAGCCCCAGCACGGCCACGAAGGCGACGACGGGCCCGGCCGGTCCCGCACCGCCGGGCTCCGGCAGCGCGACCAGGGTGTGCACGGCGCAGCCGAGGGCGAGTGCGAGCAGCAGCGCGCCGGGCAGGTCGAGCCCCGCACCTGGGACCCGGCGGCGGACCGTGGGGGAGGGCACGGGGCGGGGGAGGGCGAGCGCGAGCAGGCCGAAGGCGAGGGCCGGTGCGACGTTCAGGAAGAACACCGCCCGCCAGCCCGGCCCGGCCACCAGCGCACCGCCCAGCAGCGGCCCGGCCGCTGCCGCCACCCCGATCGCGCCGGTGCGCACCGCCAGCGGCGTCCCGAGCCGGTCGGCGGGGAACCGCGCCCGCAGCAGCCCCAGCGTGGCCGGTTGCAGCAGCGCCCCGCACACACCCTGGGCGGTCCGCAGGGCGATCACCCAGCCGATGCCGGGCGCGAGCCCGATGCCCGCCGACGTGGCCGCGAAGCCGAGCATCCCCACGGTGAACAGCCGCCGGTGCCCGTACCGGTCCCCGAGCCGCCCGGCGAACACCAGCAGGCTCGCCACCGCCACGAGGTACCCGGTGCTGGTCCACTGGACCTGGGCGTACGAGGCGTCCAGGTCCCGGCGCAGCGTGGGCTGCGCGACGGTGAGGACCGTGCCGTCCAGGGCGACGATCACCGCTCCGGCCACGCTGCTCACCAGCGTCAGCAGTTGCGCGCGGGTCATCCGCGGTCCTCCGCGCCGAGGTGGGCGTCGAGTGTCGTGCGCAGCACGCGCTCGACGTCGTCGGCGCCGGTGGCGAGCTGGAGACTGCCCCAGCCCCACAGCTGGGCCGTGCCGTGCAGGCCGGCCCACAGCGAACCGGCGACCGCGCGGGCGTCGGCCCCGGGGCGGGCCCGGCCGACCAGGTCCACCAGGGACGCGAACAGCGGCAGGCTCGTCTCGCGCAGGCCCAGGTGCCCGCTCTCCAGCAGGTCGTGACGGAACATCAGCTCGTACATGCCGCGCTCGCCGAGGGCGAAGTCCAGATAGACCCGGGCCAGTGCGGTGAGCTGGGCGCGCGGGGGCGCCGTGCCGTCCCCGGTCGCCGCACGGGCCCGCCCGGCCAGGTCCTCGAAGCCGCGGCGCGCGATGGCGGACAGCAGGTGCAGATGGGTGGGGAAGTGGCGGCGCGGCGCGCCGTGCGAGACGCCCGCACGGCGGGCGATCTCCCGCAGGGTGAGCGTCTGCGCCCCCTGGGAGGCCACCAGTTCCACCCCGACGTCGACCAGCCGCTCGCGCAGGCCGCCCGGGTTCTTCTCGGCTTGATCCATGGACAGTGTCTACCAGGAGAGCGTAGACACTGTCTACGGGCGGTCGGTCGCACGGCCGGCCACGCGCCCGCGGACGGCGGCCACGGGCAGCGGAGGAGAGGCGAGGGGATGGACAGGACGGTCGCGGGATATCGATACAGCCATGACTCAGGACCCCCAGGACACGAAGCCCGCCCCGGACCCCGCTCTGCTCACCCTGCTCACCGAAGGGCACGGCGGCGTGCTGGTCACCCTCAAGCGCGACGGCCGGCCGCAGCTGTCGAACGTCAGCCACGCCTACGATCCGCACGAGCGGGTCCTGCGTGTCTCGGTCACCGACGACCGCGCCAAGACCCGCAACGCGCGCCGGGACCCGCGCGTCTCCTACCACGTCACCAGCGCCGACCGGCGCGCCTACACGGTCGTCGAGGGCAGCGCCGAACTGACGCCGGTCGCCGCGGACCCGCACGACGAGACCGTCGGGGAACTGGTCCGCCTCTACCGCGACGTCCTGGGCGAACACCCCGACTGGGACGACTTCCGCGCCGCGATGGTCCGCGACCGGCGCCTGGTGCTGCGCCTGCGGGTCGAGCGGGCGTACGGGATCCCGCGGGCGCCCGGCGCGGACTGACCCGCGCGCCCTCGCGCCCGGCGCGGCCGGCCCCGGTCCGCGGGACGCCTCCCGGGCCGCACGGAGAAGGGCCCCGGTGCGCGACCGGGGCCCTTCGTACCGATGTGACAGGCCGGGCTACGGCCTGGTGTTCCATTCCGCGATCACCGGACGGTCGTGCTCCGTGGAGAGCCGGCTGACCGTGCCCGTGGCGAGCTGGAACAGGCGTCCCTCGGCGGGCGGCAGGCCCAGCCTGCGGGCCGTCAGCACCCGCAGGAAGTGGGCGTGCGCGACCAGGACCACGTCACCGTCGTCGCGGGCGAGGTCCGCGGCGACCCGGTCGAGCACCCGGTCGGCGCGGCGGCCGACGTCCTCGGGGGACTCGCCCGGGGTGCCGTCGGCACCCGGCGGCACCCCGTCGGTCCACAGGTCCCAGCGGGGCCGGGTGCGGTGTATCTCGGCGGTGGTCACGCCCTCGTAGCCGCCGTAGTCCCACTCGTGCAGGTCGGCGTCCGCCTCGGCGCCGGTCAGGCCCGCGAGTTCGGCGGTGCGCACGGCCCGGCTCAGCGGGCTGGTGAGCACGCGTGCGTAGGTCCGTCCGGTGAGGAGCGGAGCGAGCAGCTTGGCCTGTTCCTCGCCGTGGTGGGTGAGGGGCAGGTCGGTCCGGCTGGTGTGCTGTCCCGACAGGCTCCACTCCGTCTCACCGTGGCGGACCAGGAGAAGGTCCCCCACGACGGATCAGTCCTTCTTCGCCGACTCGACGGCGTGGCCGCCGAACTGGTTGCGCAGCGCGGCGATCATCTTCATCTGCGGCGAGTCCTCCTGGCGGGAGGCGAACCGCGCGAACAGGGACGCCGTGATCGCGGGGAGCGGCACGGCGTTGTCGATGGCCGCCTCGACGGTCCACCGGCCCTCGCCGGAGTCCTCCGCGAAGCCGCGCAGCTTCTCCAGGTGCTCGTCGTCGTCGAGGGCGTTGACCGCGAGGTCCAGCAGCCAGGACCGGATGACGGTCCCCTCCTGCCAGGAGCGGAAGACCTCGCGGACGTTGTCCACGGAGTCGACCTTCTCGAGCAGCTCCCAGCCCTCGGCGTAGGCCTGCATCATCGCGTACTCGATGCCGTTGTGGACCATCTTCGCGAAGTGGCCCGCGCCGACCCTGCCCGCGTGGACGTATCCGTAGGGGCCCTCGGGCTTGAGCGCGTCGAAGACCGGCTTCAGGCGGTCGACGTGCTCCTTGTCGCCGCCGACCATGAGCGCGTAGCCGTTCTTGAGGCCCCACACCCCGCCGGAGACGCCCGCGTCGACGAAGCCGATGCCCCGCGCGTGGAGCTGCTTGGCGTGCTTCTCGTCGTCCGTCCAGCGGGAGTTGCCGCCGTCGATGACGAGGTCGCCGGGCTTGAGCAGGGTCGCCAGCTGGTCGATGACGTGCTGCGTGGCACCGCCGGCCGGGACCATCACCCAGATCGCGCGCGGCCCGTCGAGCCGGTCGACGAGGTCGACCATGCTGGGGACGTCGGAGACCTCGGGGTTGCGGTCGTACCCGACGACCGTGAGGCCGGCGTTGCGGAGGCGTTCCCGCATGTTGCCGCCCATCTTGCCGAGACCGATCAGGCCCAACTGCGTCGCTGCCATGTCAGTTCACTTCCTTCAGTTCGCGGTAGGCGGCCACGAGGGCGGCGGTGGAGGGGTCGAGGCCGGGCACTTCGGCGCCCTCGGTGAGCGCGGGCTCGACGCGCTTGGCCAGCACCTTGCCGAGTTCCACGCCCCACTGGTCGAAGGAGTCGATGTTCCACACGGCACCCTGGACGAACACCTTGTGCTCGTAGAGGGCGATCAGCTGGCCGAGGACCGACGGGGTCAGCTCGGCGGCCAGGAGGGTCGTGGTCGGGTGGTTGCCGTGGAAGGTGCGGTGCGTGACCTGCTCCTCGGGCACACCCTCGGCGCGCACCTCGTCGGCGGTCTTGCCGAAGGCCAGCGCCTGGCCCTGGGCGAACAGGTTGGCCATGAGCAGGTCGTGCTGGGCCTTGAGTTCGCCGCTCAGCTCGGCCACCGGGTTGGCGAAGCCGATCAGGTCGGCCGGGATGAGCTTGGTGCCCTGGTGGATGAGCTGGTAGTAGGCGTGCTGCCCGTTGGTGCCGGGGGTGCCCCAGACCACCGGGCCGGTCTGCCACTCGACCGGTTCGCCGTCGCGCTGGACCGACTTGCCGTTGGACTCCATGTCGAGCTGCTGGAGGTAGGCGGTGAACTTCGACAGGTAGTGCGAGTACGGCAGGACCGCGTGCGTCTGCGCGTCGAAGAAGTTGCCGTACCAGATGCCCAGCAGGCCCAGGATCAGCGGGGCGTTGGCCTCGGCGGGCGCGTTGCGGAAGTGGTCGTCGACGATGCGGAAGCCGTCCAGCATCTCGCGGAAGCGGTCCGGGCCGATCGCGATCATCAGGGACAGGCCGATCGCGGAGTCGTACGAGTACCGGCCGCCGACCCAGTCCCAGAACTCGAACATGTTGTCGACGTCGATACCGAACGCGGTGACCTTCTCCGCGTTCGTCGACAACGCCACGAAGTGCTTGGCGACCGCCTTGTCCTCGCCCCCCAGCCCCCTGAGCAGCCAGTCGCGCGCCGAGGTGGCGTTGGTGATCGTCTCGATCGTCGTGAACGTCTTGGACGCCACGATGAACAGCGTCTCGGCCGGGTCCAGGTCGCGGGTCGCCTCGTGCAGGTCGGCGCCGTCGACGTTGGAGACGAACCGCACCGTCAGGTCGCGGTCGGTGTAGGACCGCAGCACCTCGTACGCCATCGCCGGGCCCAGGTCGGAGCCGCCGATGCCGATGTTGACGATGTTGCGGATGCGCTTGCCGGTGTGGCCGGTCCACTCACCGGAGCGGACCCGCTCGGCGAAGGCGGCCATCTTGTCGAGGACCGCGTGCACCTTCGGCACCACGTTCTCGCCGTCGACCTCGATCACCGCGTCCCGCGCGGCGCGCAGCGCGGTGTGCAGCACGGCCCGGTTCTCGGTGATGTTGATCTTCTCACCGCGGAACATGGCGTCGCGCAGCCCGAACACGTCCGTGGCCTTGGCCAGTTCGCGCAGCAGCCGCAGGGTCTCGTCGGTGACCAGGTGCTTGGAGTAGTCGATGCGCAGATCACCGACGCGCACGGTGTAGCGCTCCGCGCGGGAGGGGTCCTCGGCGAACAGCTCCCGCAGGTGCGGCTGCCACTGGGCGCGGTGGTCCTCCAGCGCGGTCCACTCGGGACGCCGGGTCAGCTTGGGGGTGTCGGACATGTCAGACGGTCTCCTTGATCCCGTCGCCCCGCAGGGCCACGGCGTACATCTCGTCGGCGTCGAGGCGGCGCAGCTCCTCGGCGATGAGTTCGGAGGTGGGACGGACCTTGAGGGCCAGGGTGCGCGAGGGCTGGCCGGGCAGGCTCAGCGTGGCCAGCGGTCCCTCGGGCCGGTCGATGACGATCTCGCCGTCGGCGGTGCCCAGGCGCACGGCCGTCACGAACGGGCCGGCGCTGCCGACCCGGTCCACGGTGACGCCGAGGCGGGCCTCGAGCCAGCGGGCCAGCAGCTCGGCGCTCGGGTTCTCCGCCTCGGCCTCCACGGCCGCAGAGGTCACCCGCACCCGGGCCTGGTCCAGCGCCGCGGCGAGCATCGAACGCCACAGCGTGAGCCGGGTCCAGGCGAGGTCGGTGTCGCCGGGGGCGTAGTGGCGCGCCCGGGTCTCGAGGACCTCCAGCGGCTTCTCGAAGGCGTACAGGTCGGTGATCCGGCGCTGGGCCAGCGCGCCCAGCGGGTCCGCGGCGGGGTTGTCGGGCGCCTCCACCGGCCACCACACCACCACCGGCGCGTCCGGCAGCAGCAGCGGCAGGACCACCGAGTCGGCGTGGTCGGAGACCTCGCCGTAGGTGCGCAGCACCACCGTCTCGCCGGTGCCGGCCTCCGAGCCGACCCGGACCTCGGCGTCCAGCCGCGAGTGAGTGCGGTCGCGCAGGGTGCGCGCGTGCCGCTTGATCACGACCAGGGTGCGCGAGGGGTGCTCGCGCGAGGCGTCCTCGGCCGCCTTGATCGAGTCGTAGGCGTTCTCCTCGTCCGCGACGATCACCATCGTCAGGACCATGCCCACGGCGGGCGTGCCGATGGCGCGGCGGCCCTGCACCAGCGCCTTGTTGATCTTGCTTGCCGTGGTGTCGGTCAGGTCGATCTTCATGGCCTGCGCCAGCTCCGTCCGTCTCGTGCGAGCATCTCGTCGGCTTCCCGCGGACCCCAGGTGCCCGACGGGTACTGGGCGGGCCTGCCGTGCTCGTCCCAGTAGCCCTCGATCGGGTCGAGGATCTTCCAGGACTCTTCCACTTCCTGGTGACGGGGGAACAGGTTCGCGTCACCGAGCAGCACGTCCAGGATGAGGCGTTCGTACGCCTCCGGGCTGGACTCCGTGAAGGACTCGCCGTAGGCGAAGTCCATCGTCACGTCCCGGATCTCCATGGAGGTGCCCGGCACCTTCGAGCCGAACCGGACCGTCATGCCCTCGTCCGGCTGGACGCGGATCACGATGGCGTTCTCGCCCAGCTCCTCGGTGGCCGTGGAGTCGAACGGGGAGTGCGGCGCCCGCTTGAAGACCACCGCGATCTCGGTGACCCGGCGGCCCAGCCGCTTGCCGGTGCGCAGGTAGAACGGCACCCCGGCCCAGCGGCGGTTGTCGATCCCCAGCTTGACCGCCGCGTAGGTGTCGGTCTTCGACTGCGGGTCGATGCCCTCCTCCTGGAGGTAGCCGGGCACCTTCGCGCCGCCCTGCCAGCCCTCGGCGTACTGGGCGCGCACGGTGTGGGCGCCCAGGTCCTCGGGCAGCCGCACCGACTTGAGCACCTTCAGCTTCTCGGTGAGCAGCGCCTCCGCGTCGAACGCGATGGGTTCCTCCATCGCGGTGAGCGCCATCAGCTGGAGCAGGTGGTTCTGGATGACGTCACGGGCGGCGCCGATGCCGTCGTAGTACCCGGCCCGGCCGCCGATGCCGATGTCCTCGGCCATGGTGATCTGCACGTGGTCGACGTACGACCGGTTCCAGATCGGCTCGTACATCTGGTTGGCGAAGCGCAGCGCCAGGATGTTCTGGACAGTCTCCTTGCCCAGGTAGTGGTCGATGCGGAAGACCTGCTCCGGGTCGAAGACCTCGTGCACGATCCGGTTCAGCTCGCGGGCGCTGGCCAGGTCGTGGCCGAACGGCTTCTCGATGACCGCGCGCCGCCAGGCCCCGTCCGGCCCCTCCGCCAGACCGTGCTTCTTCAGCTGCTGCACGACCTTGGGGAAGAACTTCGGCGGTACCGAGAGGTAGAAGGCGAAGTTGCCGCCGGTGCCCCGGGAGGCGTCCAGCTCCTCCACCGCCCCGCGCAGCTGCTTGAACGCGGTGTCGTCGTCGAAGTCACCGGGGATGAACCGCATGCCCTCGGCGAGCTGCTGCCAGACCTCCTCGCGGAAGGGGGTGCGCGCGTGCTCCTTGACCGCGTCGTGCACCACCTGCGCGAAGTCCTGGTTCTCCCAGTCCCGGCGGGCGAAGCCGACCAGCGAGAAGCCCGGCGGCAGCAGGCCGCGGTTGGCCAGGTCGTAGACGGCCGGCATCAGCTTCTTGCGGGACAGGTCGCCGGTGACGCCGAAGATGACGAGCCCGGAGGGGCCCGCGATCCTGGGCAGCCGGCGGTCCCGCGCGTCGCGCAGCGGGTTCACCCAGTCGGCGGCCGGGACGACCGGGACGCGCACGGCGGCGGGCGCCGCCTTCGTCCCGGGTGTCTTCGGCGCGGTGGCCGCGGGGGCCGGTGCGGTGGACTGCATGGCCTTGGGGCTCGGCTCCTCGGCCCCGGCGTCCGGCGACGGGCTCGCCGCCGGCTCGGCGGGCTTCTTGCTCATTCCGCGTCAGCTCCCTTGCTGTTCAAGGACTTCGTGACCGCGTCCAGCAGGTCTTGCCAGGCCGTCTCGAACTTGGCGACACCCTCGTCCTCGAGCTGCTGGACGACCTCTTCGTAGGAGATCCCCAGCCGCCCGACCGCCGCGAGGTCCGCGCGGGCCTGCTCGTAACCGCCGGTCACCGTGTCCCCGGTGATCTCGCCGTGGTCGGCGGTGGCGTTCAGCGTGGCCTCCGGCATGGTGTTCACCGTGCCCGGGGCGACCAGCTCGTCCACGTACAGGGTGTCCTTGTACGCCGGATCCTTCACCCCGGTCGACGCCCACAGGGGACGCTGCGCGTTCGCGCCCGCCTCCGCGAGCGTGGCGAAGCGCTCGCCCGGCCGGGTCGCGCCGCCCACGGAACCGAACACCTGCTCGTACGCCTCGTAGGCCAGCCGGGCGTTCGCCAGCGCCGCCCTGCCCTTGAGCGCCAGCGCCTCGTCGGTGCCCAGCAGGGTCAGCCGCTTGTCGATCTCGGAGTCCACCCGGGAGACGAAGAAGGAGGCGACGGAGTGGATCAGCGACAGGTCCAGGCCCGCGGCACGCGCCTTCTCCAGGCCGGCGAGGTAGGCGTCCATGACCTCGCGGTAGCGCTCCAGGGAGAAGATCAGCGTCACATTGACACTGATACCCGCTCCGACGACCTCCGTGATGGCCGGCAGACCCGCACGGGTGGCGGGAATCTTGATCATCACGTTCGGGCGGTCCACCAGCCAGGCCAGCTGGCGGGCCTCGGCGACGGTCGCCGCCGTGTCGTGGGCCAGGCGCGGGTCGACCTCGATGGAGACCCGGCCGTCCCGGCCGCCGGTCGCGTCGTGGACACCGCGCAGCACGTCGGCGGCGGCCCGCACGTCGGCGGTGGTCATCATGCGCACGGCCTCCTCGACCGTGACGCCGCGCACGGCCAGGTCGGCCAGCTGCTCCTCGTAGCCCTCGCCGGAGCCGATGGCGGCCTGGAAGATCGACGGGTTCGTGGTGACGCCCACGACGTGCTTGTCCTCCAGCAGCCCGGCCAGGTTGCCGGAGTCGATCCGGCGCCGCGACAGGTCGTCCAGCCAGATCGACACGCCCTGCTCGGACAGGCGCCCCAGCGCTCCGGCGGTCGCGGTTGCTTCGCTCACAGTGATCATCTTCCTTGTTGCGTGCGGATCATGCGCGCGCGGCGGCCAGCGAGGCGCGGGCCGCTGCGGCGACGTTCTCGGGGGTGAAGCCGTACTCGGCGAACAGGGTCGCGGCGTCGGCGGAGGCACCGAAGTGTTCGAGGGAGACGATGCGCCCTGCGTCACCTGTGAAGCGGTACCACGTGAGATTGATGCCGGCCTCCACGGCGACCCGCGCCCGCACCGACGGCGGCAGCACCCGCTCGCGGTACTCGCGCGGCTGCTCCTCGAACCACTCCACGGATGGCATCGACACCACGCGGGTGGCGGTCCCCTCCGCCTCCAGCGTCTCGCGGGCGGCCACGGCGAGCTGCACCTCGGAGCCGGTGGCGATCAGGATCACCTCCGGGGTGCCGGTGGAGGCCTCCGCCAGGACGTAGCCGCCCTTGGCCGCGTCCGGGTTCGGCGCGTACGTCGGCACGCCCTGGCGGGTGAGCACCAGGCCGTGCGGGGCCGGGCGGGTGGCGTGCCGCTCCAGGATCTCCGCCCAGGCGATGGCGGTCTCGTTGGCGTCGGCGGGGCGGACCACGTTCAGGCCGGGGATGGCGCGCAGCGAGGCCAGGTGCTCGACGGGCTGGTGGGTGGGGCCGTCCTCGCCCAGGCCGATGGAGTCGTGCGTCCACACGTACGTCACCGGCAGCTGCATCAGCGCGGACAGGCGCACCGCGTTGCGCATGTAGTCGGAGAACACCAGGAAGGTGCCGCCGTAGATGCGCGTGTTGCCGTGCAGGGCGATGCCGTTCATCTCCGCGGCCATGGAGAACTCGCGGATGCCGAAGTGGACCGTGCGGCCGTAGGGGCTCGCCTCCGGCAGCGGGTTGCCCGCGGGCAGGAACGACGACGTCTTGTCGATCGTGGTGTTGTTCGAGCCGGCCAGGTCGGCGGAGCCGCCCCACAGCTCGGGCAGCACCCCGCCGAGCGCCTGGAGCACCTTCCCGGAGGCGGCGCGGGTGGCGAGGGACTTGCCCTCCTCGAACACCGGCAGCGCGTCCTGCCAGTTCTCGGGCAGCTTGCCGGCCACGATCCGGTCGAGCAGCGCGGCCCGCTCCGGCTGGGCGCCGCGCCACTTGTCGAGCTGCTTGTCCCAGGCGGCGTGCGCCTCGGCGCCCCGGTCCAGGGCCCGCCGCGTGTGCGCGAGGACGGCGTCCTCCACCTGGAAGGACTGCTCCGGGTCGAAGCCGAGGACGCGCTTGGTGGCGGCGATCTCGTCGGCGCCGAGCGCCGAGCCGTGCGAGGCCTCGGTGTTCTGCGCGTTCGGGGCGGGCCAGGCGATGATCGTGCGCATCGCCACGATCGAGGGACGGGACGTCTCGGCCCTGGCGGCCGACAGCGCCGCGTACAGGGCGTGGACGTCGATGTCGCCGTTCTCGTCCGGCTCGACGCGCTGGGTGTGCCAGCCGTAGGCCTCGTAGCGCTTCAGCACGTCCTCGGAGAAGGCGGTGGCGGTGTCGCCCTCGATGGAGATGTGGTTGTCGTCGTAGAGGAAGACCAGGTTGCCGAGCTTCTGGTGCCCGGCCAGCGAGGAGGCCTCCGCGGAGACGCCCTCCTCCAGGTCGCCGTCGGAGACGATCGCCCAGACGGTGTGGTCGAAGGGCGAGGTGCCCTCGGGCGCGTCCGGGTCGAACAGGCCGCGCTCGTAGCGGGCGGCCATCGCCATGCCGACCGCCATCGCGGCGCCCTGGCCGAGCGGGCCGGTGGTGGTCTCCACACCAGCCGTGTGACCGTACTCAGGGTGACCGGGCGTCTTCGAACCGTAGGTGCGGAACGCCTTCAGGTCGTCCAGCTCCAGCTCGTACCCCGCGAGGAAGAGCTGGGTGTACAGCGTCAGCGAGGTGTGGCCGGGGGAGAGGACGAAGCGGTCACGGCCAGTCCACTCCGGGTCGGACGGGTCGTGCCGCATCAGCTTCTGAAAGATCGTGTAGGCGGCCGGGGCCAGCGCCATCGCGGTGCCGGGGTGCCCGTTGCCGACCTTCTGCACGGCATCGGCCGCCAGCAGGCGGGCGGTGTCGACGGCACGCCGGTCGAGGTCGGTCCACTCGAAGGGCACGGTTGTCTGCTCGTTCATCTTCAAGAAGTCCTCGGAAGAAGCTGGATTGCTGCCGGACGTGTTCGAACTTAAAAGTCAGACTTTTTTGCCGGAAGGTCTCTGTGTGTCAGCCTGTGGTGAAAGTGGGACACGGTTGGATCACTCGGTCCGCCCGGTGGGCGGTCAAGGCGGTACGAGAAGGACATGGCGGACGCAATCACCCATGAGGGCGCTGAGGGCGCCGAGGGCACGGGAAGAGGTGCCGGGAGCGGCGGGGGCACCGGCGCGGGCAGTGGCGGAGGCGCAGGCACCGGCGGCGGCGGTGCGGGGGCGGACGAGGGGATCCGGACCTTCCCCTTCCCGGTCGACCTCAGCCTCGGCGGCGTCGGACTGCAGATCGGCCCCATGGGCGCCGGACACACCTGGCACTCCGAGGCTCCTCTCCACCGTGTCCACCGCATCGACTTCCACGTCGTCATGCTCTTCGACGACGGCCCCGTCCGGCACATGGTCGACTTCGCCGAGTACCAGGCCGCCGCCGGCGACGTGCTGTGGATCCGCCCCGGACAGGCCCATCGCTTCTCCCGCACGGACGAGTACCGCGGAACCGTCCTCACCATGCAGCCCGGGTTCCTGCCCCGCGCCACCGTCGAGGCCACCGGCCTGTACCGCTACGACCTGCCGCCGCTGCTGCACCCGGACGCGGCCCGGCGCGAGGCGCTGAAGGCGGCGCTCGCCCAACTGCGCCGCGAGTACGAGGACACCGCCACCCTGCCGCTGAGCCTGCACACCGCGGTGCTGCGGCACTCGCTGACCGCGTTCCTGCTCCGCCTGGCCCATCTCGCGGCCAGCTCGGCGGAGGCGGCGCGGCAGCAGGCCGACACCACCTTCACCCTGTTCCGCGACGCGGTCGAGCAGGGCTTCACCACCAACCACAGCGTCAGCGCCTACGCCGACGCCCTCGGCTACTCCCGCCGCACCCTCGTGCGCGCCGTGCGGGCCGCCACCGGCGAGACCCCCAAGGGCTTCATCGACAAACGGGTGATCCTGGAGGCCAAGCGCCTCCTCGCCCACACCGGGCTCCCCATCGGCCGCGTCGGCGCCGCGGTGGGCTTCCCGGACGCGGCCAACTTCTCGAAATTCTTCCACCTGCACACGGGCCAGACCCCCGTGGCCTTCCGGGCCGAACTGCGCTGACCCGGCGACGGATCGCGCGCCGGAACAGGCCGGGGCCCCGCACGCCGTGCGGGGCCCCGGCGAAAGCAGTGGTGAGCGACGGCGCTCAGTGGCCGAAGTCGAACCAGTTGACGTTCACGAAGTCGGCCGGCTGGCCACTGGTGAAGGTGAGGTAGACGTCGTGCGTGCCGGTCACCGCGCTGATGTTCGCCGGAACCGTCCGCCACGACTGCCAGCCCCCGGTGTTCGCCAGCGCGAAACTCCCCACCGGCGCGTTGTTCCGGCTGTCCAGGCGTACCTCGACCAGGCCGCTGACGCCGCCCGCGGCCCCGCTCGCGACCCGCGCGTAGAACTGCCTGGCCGCGCTCGAACCGAAGTTGACGCCCTTGTAGAGGGCCCAGTCGCCGTTGGCGATCGACCCGATGTCCTGGCCGCCGCCGGAGTCGGTGGTCGCCTCGGTGTTCACCCCGCTCTGGCCGTCGTACGACTCGGCCTGTACGGGGCTGTAGGCGTCGCGGTTGCCGGTGGGCGGGGGAGTGGTGCCGCCGTCCCCGCCGCCCGAGGAGCGCAGCACCTGCACGTAGTCCACCACCATGGAGTGGCCGGGCTCGGTACCGCTGTCCGGGCCGCCGCCGAACGCGCCGGGGAAGCCGCCGCCCATGGCCACGTTCAGGATGACGAAGAAGCCGTGGTTCGTGGCGTTCGCCCAGGTCGTCGCGTCGACCTGATCGGCCCTCACGGTGTGGAAGGTGACGTTGTCGACGGAGAAGCGGATCTGCTCGGGGCTGGTGGACCGGTCCCACTCCATCGCGTACGTGTGGAAGCCGGCCTGGCAGGTGGCGCCGGGGCAGGCGGTGGAACCGCCGATGCCGGTCGTCTCGTTGCAGGGGCCGCCCGGGCTGGTGCCGCAGTGCATCGTCGCCCAGTCGGTGTTGAGGCCCTGGACGTTCTCCATGATGTCCAGCTCGCCGACGCCGGGCCAGTTCCAGTAGTTGCCCCGGAAGGGCGAGCCCAGCATCCAGAAGGCCGGCCAGTAGCCCTTGGCGGCCGCGCCGGTGACGTTCGGCAGCTGGATGCGGGACTGCACGCGCAGCTTGCCGCCGGCCGGGGGCTGGAAGTCGGTGCGGGTGGTCTCGATCCGGCCCGAGGTCCAGTGGCCGGAGGCGTCCCGGCGAGGGGTGATGAGCAGGTTGCCGCTGCCGTCGAGCGCGACGTTGCTGGTGGACGAGGTCATCGACTCGACCTCGCCGGTGCCCCAGTTGGCCGCACCGCCCGGGTACGACGTCCCGGTGTCGTACTGCCAGTCGGCGGTGTTGACACCGGAGCCGGCGGCGCCGTTGAAGTCGTCGAGGAAGACCTGCGTCCAGCCGGAAGGGGGAGCGGGCGCCGAGGCGTCCGCGGGAAGGGTCGCCGCGGTGGCGAGAGCCGCTGCCAGACCGAGCGTGCCGAGGACCGCGACGAGGGCGCGGCGCGCCGGGCGCCGCCGTCTGCGGGGGGAGCCGACGGGGACGTCGGCGAAGGTGCCGGAAGGATCGCTCATGGGAGCCTCACGGGTGGGGAGTCGGTGGGAACGGACGTTCTGAGAGCGCTCTCAGGCGGTGGGTGCGCCGCCAATGTGCTCTCGGCCACCCCGGTCGTCAAGAGTTGAAGCAAAGAAAGTCGCGCGAGGGCCGGGGAGTTCAGCCGATGAAGGGGGAGAAGGGGGAGGAGCGGGGAGAATACGGGCCGTCCGGGGGCGAGGAGCGGGCGGGGCCGGGGTGCGGCGGGGACGCCGGGGAAGGTGGCGGCCGGGTGCCGGGTGCCGGGTGCCGGGTGCCGGGTGAGGGGTGAGGGCGGGGGCGCACGCCCGTGCCCGGAACGGCTGAGTGCGCCCGCGCCGGGACCCGCCTGTGGCGGGTTCGCTCGCGCCGGGACGCGCCCTCGTGCGGTTTCGCTCGCGCCCGCCCCGCGCCTGGGCTTCCCTGTGCCTGGAGCGTCCGCGCACGGGTTCGCTCACGCCCGGACGCGCCCGCGCCCGGAGACGCGGACGGCGGCGGGTCCGGCGCCGCCGCCGTCCGATGGGTCCGCCGGTCCGCCTATCCGAGGCGGTACGCGTACACCGTCGTCGCAACCTTGCACACGCTCGGCGGGACGACCTCCGTGCGCAGGGTGCCGCGGGAGGCGTCGTAGTCGACGCCCTCCGCCTCGAACGTGCCGGAGCAGACGCTGCGTTGCGGCAGCCCGAAGAGGCTGGAGACGTGCCCGGTCACCGGGCCGCCGTCCAGCTTGTGCTCCAGGTCCACCTGGAGCAGCGGCCGGTCCTCGGGGAACAGCGTCCTCGAACCGTCGTCCGACGCGCACAGCAGCCGGGTGTCGTCGACGAAGTCGCAGCCCTGGATGTCCCGTACGGGCTTGTCGAGGCTGATCTGCGGGGCCTGCGGCAGGGTGCCGCCGGTGCGCGGTGTGGAGGGGTTGAGCAGCGGGGCGGGGAAGACCTGGAGCCGGTTCTGGTCGCCCCACTCGCCCGACACCAGCCACTGCCCGTCGGGCGAGACGGCGGCGAAGGAGTTGTTCACCTTCTCGCCCGCGTCGAGCGGGTGGACGTACTCGTAGCGCTTGCCGTCCGGGGTGGTCACGGCGAACATCTTGGACGTCGCCGAGTCCGCGCCCTGGTAGGCGTCGAAGACGTCGCCCTGCGCGATGTCCGGGTCGCCGACGTGGTTCCAGCCCTTGACGCGCAGGTCCAGCGGGACCGAGGCGAGGCCCCGGTACACCAGCGAGCCGTCCGCGCGGCTGGCGAGTCCCTGACTGCCGCTCAGCGAGTCGACGTGCGAGGTGCCGGTCTCCTGCCAGGCCGGTCCGGCCGCCGCCGCGGAGGTCGCCGCACCGAGCGTGACGGCCGCCGACAGGACGGCCAGGGCGAACAGTTGACGTCTCATCAGGTCCCTGCCGATACGTAGGGGGTGGGTGGGGATTCGAATGGAATCACGTATCGGGCACGGGGTCAGCGGTTTCCGGCTCGCGCACGGCGAGAGACCGGCGCGGGGGAGGGCCGTGGGGCCGGCCGGGCCGGGGCCGGGGCGGCGGGGGTTCGCGGGCGGGCGGCGGGTGCCGAGTAGGGTGCGTGAGGTGCGGGCACCGGCCGGGTGGTGGACAGAGCGGCCGGGCAGGGCCGTGGCGAGAGGTGCGAGGGTGAGGCTGACGATTCTGGGCGGCGGCGGGTTCCGGGTGCCGCTCGTGTACGGGGCGCTGCTCGCGGACCGGGCCGAGGGCCGGGTCACCGAGGTCGTACTGCACGACCTCGACGCCGGACGGCTCTCCGCGATCACCCGGGTCCTGGCCGAGCAGGCCGCCGCGGTGTCCGACGCCCCCCGGGTGCGGGCCACCACCGACCTGGACGAGGCGCTGCGCGGCGCCGATTTCGTGTTCTCGGCGATCCGGGTGGGCGGTCTGGAAGGGCGGGCGAACGACGAACGGGTGGCGCTCGCGCAGGGCGTGCTCGGCCAGGAGACCGTCGGCGCGGGCGGGATCGCCTACGGGCTGCGCACCGTTCCCGTCGCCGTGGACATCGCCCGGAGGGTGGCCCGCCTCGCACCCGACGCCTGGGTCATCAACTTCACCAACCCCGCCGGACTCGTCACCGAGGCCATGTCCCGCCACCTCGGCGACCGGGTCATCGGCATCTGCGACTCACCGGTCGGCCTGGGCCGCCGTATCGCCCGGGTGCTCGGCGCGGACCCGCGGGAGGCGTGGATCGACTACGTCGGGCTCAACCACCTCGGCTGGGTGCGCGGTCTGCGGGTCGCGGGCCGGGACGAACTCCCGCGCCTGCTCGCCGATCCCGGCCTGCTCGGCTCCTTCGAGGAGGGCCGGCTCTTCGGCGCCGAATGGCTGCGGTCCCTGGGCGCGATCCCCAACGAGTACCTGCACTACTACTACTTCGGCCGCGAGGCCGTGCGCGCCTACCGGCGCGCGGACCGGACGCGCGGGGCCTTCCTGCACGAGCAGCAGGCCCGGTTCTACGAGGAACTGCGCGCCCCCGACGCCCCCGCGCTGGACGCCTGGAACCGTACCCGCGCCGAGCGCGAGGCCACCTACATGGCGGAGAACAGGGAGGCCGCCGGGGCGGGCGAGCGGGAGGCCGACGACCTCTCCGGCGGCTACGAGAAGGTCGCCCTCGCCCTGATGCGGGCCGTCGCCCGCGACGAACGCACCACCCTCATCCTCAACGTCCGCAACCGCGGCACGCTGGCGGCGCTGGACTCCGAGGCGGTGATCGAGGTGCCCTGCCTCGTCGACGCCAACGGCGCGCACCCGGTGGCGGCCGAGCCGCTGCCCGGCCACGCCACCGGGCTGGTCTGCGCGGTCAAGGCGGTCGAACGCGAGGTGCTCGCCGCGGCCGACTCCGGCTCGCGCGCGACGGCGGTGAAGGCCTTCGCCCTGCACCCGCTGGTCGACTCCGTGACCGTGGCCCGCACTCTTGTCGAGGAGTACGTCCGGGTCCACCCGGGCCTGGCCTACCTGACGTAGTCGGGCGCGGAGCACGCGCCGGGGCGGCCGGCCGCTCCCCCGTCCGGCGACCGACCGCCCCGCCCCCCGTCCCCCGTGGTTCCCCCGTGCTCCCCGCGTCCCCCACCTTTGAGAGTCGCTGACGCGGGGCCTGATACACCCACCGGGAAAAAAATCCGGGGGAAAAAGTCCGGAGGAGAAATCCGGAGGTCACCCGGGGCCGCGAAGGTGACGGTCCGTTCTGCGCGTACGCCGGATCCGGCCACCGCCGTGGCCGGATACCGGGCCCCTCCTTGTCCGTACGCGGCCGGGTGTGTTGTGGTGGTGCGCGTCGAGCGGCTGACGGGGGGCACGAGGTGACGGCGACGAGCGGTGGTTCCGGGCGGCTGCTCGCCATCAGCGACCTGCACATCGGCTACCGCGAGAACCGGGCCCTGGTCGAGCGGACCGTGCCGGGCTCGGAGGACGACTGGCTGATCGTCGCGGGAGACGTCGCGGAGACCGTCACCGACATCCGCTGGGCCCTGAAGACGCTCGCGAGCCGCTTCCGCAAGGTGATCTGGGCGCCCGGCAACCACGAACTGTGGACCCACCCGCGCGACACCGTCACCCTGCGCGGGGAGGCCCGCTACGAGCACCTGGTCGACCTGTGCCGCGCACTGGACGTGACGACGCCCGAGGACCCCTACCCCGTCTGGTCCGGACCCGGCGGCCCGGCGGCCGTGGCACCGCTGTTCCTCCTGTACGACTACTCGTTCCTGCCGCAGGGCTGCGCCACCAAGGAGGAGGGCCTCGCCTACGCGCACGGCACCGGCATCGTCTGCAACGACGAGTACCTGCTGCACCCCGACCCCTACCCGAGCCGGGAGGCCTGGTGCCGGGCGCGGGTCGCCGAGACCGAGCGGCGGCTCGGCGCGCTGCCCGAGGACCTGCCCACCGTGCTCGTCAACCACTATCCGCTGGACCGGCACCCGATGGACATCCTCCGGTACCCCGAGTTCGCCATGTGGTGCGGCACCCGGCTGACCGCCGACTGGCACCGCAGGTTCCGTGCGACCGCCATGGTCTACGGACACCTCCACATACCGCGGACCACCTGGCACGAGGGCGTCCGTTTCGAGGAGGTGTCGGTGGGATACCCCCGCGAGTGGCGCGAGCGCCCCGGACCACCGGGCAGGCTGCGCCGCGTACTGCCGATGGAGGACACGACCGGTGATCGATGAGCTGCTGCCGGACGCGGTGGTGGCGGTGGAGACGTACGGCGCCGAGGAAGCCGGCCGCGCCACGCTCCACCCCGAGGAACAGGCGGTCGTGGTGCGCGCGGTCGCCAAGCGGCGCCGCGAGTTCGCCGCCGTGCGGGAGTGCGCGCGCCGCGCCATGGAGAAGCTCGGCGTACCGCGGCAGCCCGTCCTGCCCGGTGAGCGGGGCGCCCCGCGCTGGCCGGCGGGACTGGTCGGCAGCATGACCCACTGCGACGGCTACTACGCCGCCGCGCTGGCCCGGGCCACCGACGTGGCCTCCCTGGGCATCGACGCCGAGCCCCACGCGGCGCTCCCGGAAGAGGTCCTGCCCGCCGTCACGCTGCCCGACGAGCGGCGCCGGCTGGACCTGCTGGCCGGCCGGCGGCCCGACGTCCACTGGTCCAGGCTGCTGTTCAGCGCCAAGGAGTCCGTGTACAAGGCGTGGTTCCCGCTGACCGGCGCGTGGCTGGACTTCGAGGAGGCCGACGTGGACATCCGCACGGACGGCGGCACCCCGCTCACCGGCTCCTTCCAGGCCCGGCTCCTGGTCCCCGGCCCCCTGCTGGGCGAGCACCGCGTCACCCGTTTCGACGGCCGCTGGACCGTACGGGCGGGCCTGCTGGCGACGGCGGTGACGGTGCCGGTCCCCTGAAACCCCGGCGAGGGGCCCGGACCGGGGCGCGCCGACCGGTCACGGCGGCCCCCAGTCCGGCCTGCGCCTGGCCCGGCCTGCGCCGTGCCTGGCTTGCGCGCGGCCCGGTTCGTTCACGGCCCGCGCCCGGTCCGGCATGCGTCCGGCCCGACCCCTACGCGGCTCGCGCCCGGCCCGGCTCGCACCCGGCTCCCGCCAGGCCCGGTTTGCGCGCTGCCCTGACCCGCCTGTGCCCCCAGCCCGCGCTCCGTCCTGCCGGGCTCGCCCCGGCCCGACTTGCGCCCGACTCGCGTTTGGCTCCCGCCAGGCCCGGCTTGCGCCCCGCGTCCGGCTCGCGCCCCGCGCCCTGCCCGCACCCGGCGGCCCCCGCCCCGTGGCCCGCCCCGCCCCGCGGGCGCCCGTGCCGTCCGGGAGCGGGAGTGCCGGCAGAGCGGGACCGGCCGGGCCCCTCGCGGCCGGTCACGGCACCGGTGGGCACCACTCGTGCAGCAGCCGGAAGAACTCCTCCTCGTTGCCCGCGAGACCGGCGCGGGACAGGGCCTGTTCCGCCTCGGCGAGGACCGCGGGCGGGACAAGGGGCGGCCGTCCGGCGGCCGGTGGCCCGTCGAAGGCGGCGCGCACGGTGTGCAGCAGCCGCAGGTAGGCCTGGACGGCGGTGCGTTCGTGATCGGTCAGGACGGCGGTCGGCATGGGACGCTCTCCCCGGTTTCGGCGGCACACGGTCACGCACGCCCCCGGTCGCCCGGGCGGCGCGGTACGCCTGCGCACAACGGCGGCGCACCCTCCAGCTTGCCGTCCCCCACTGACAATGCCCCCGTGCCGAGCGCCGGTTCGCCCACTCAGCGCAGCGAGACCCCTGCGCGCACGGCCGTCGCCGCCACCCGCAGCAGGGGCGTCGGCCCCACCGGCAGGGCCCCGCGGCCGTGGCTTCGCGTGACCCGCTCCGAGGCGGCGCGCGGGATCACTCCTCGGGCCGTCTGACGCTCTCCAGGAGCATGTCCAGCCACTCGGCGACCTTGTCCCGGTGCTGGTCCGTGGGCAGTTGGGCGGCGCGCCAGGCGATGCCGCGGACGCCGTGGTTCTGCAGCAGCCGCTCCAGCGCGTCGCCGTCGGCTGCCGCGGCCTCCCGTTCGCGGT
Source organism: Streptomyces sp. Xyl84 (assembly GCF_059731885.1). Classification (NCBI taxonomy): domain Bacteria; kingdom Bacillati; phylum Actinomycetota; class Actinomycetes; order Kitasatosporales; family Streptomycetaceae; genus Streptomyces; species Streptomyces sp. Xyl84. The sequence goes on along the minus strand of NZ_AP029182.1, from coordinate 1,131,090 downwards.
CGGCGAGGCGTTGCAGCAACTCCTGCTCGGTGCGCTGCAGGGCGCCCGCGAGCGCTTCGGGGTCCTCCGCGGTGAGGAACCCCGCGTGGACGCGGAAGAACCGCTGGAGGGCGTCGCAGTGCTCCATGGTGGGGCGCCGGTCGCCGTTGATGAGGGCACCCGCCTGCTGGCGGGACATGCCCGCGCCGTCCGCGATCTCCTGCTGCGTGTAGCGCCGGCCGTTCGGTTTGAGCCGGGTGCGGCGCAGCAGGTCGAGCCGTTGCAGGAACCGCGCCTGCACGTCCGGTTCGCCCGCGCTCCGCCCGCTCAGCAGCGCCTTGACCACGTCCGGGGGCACGCCGCAGGCCGTGGAGAGGCGGTCGATGGCGAAGACCTCCGCCTGGGGTACGCCGAGCCGGTCGGCGAGCGCGGTGACACGCGTGACCACCGCCGGCAGTACGACCGACGCCGTGGTGCCCGGATCCTCGATGCCGTCCGTCACCGACAGATCTCCTACGTCTCTCACAGGCTTCTCACGGGGCGGGGTGCCGTGAACTTCCCGGAGAGTAGCCCGTCGCCCGAACCCGTATCCAGGTCTCGCCACAACTGTGGCCAATTCCAGCCGTCAACCGTCATGAAATGCCACGATAGTTGACATGGCATGCCGCTGAGCAGCAGGATCAAGGCGCCGCGTGAAGGCCGCAGAGGCAAGAGGGGTGACCTCCCGATGGCATTTCAGGCAGGAGGGCAGCGGCCGGCGCCGCGGCCCGTTCCCGTCCGTCCCGAGGCGCAGGCCTACCTGCAGGACTACGCCGCGCTCCTGGAGGCCGTCTCCTTCCCGTCCTTCGTCGTCGACCACCGCTGGGACGTGATCCTCACCAACAGCGCCTACACCTCGCTCTTCCGGGGCGTCGGCCCGCACCCGTCGGCCATGCCGGGCGACAACTTCCTGCGTTTCGTCCTGTTCCACCCGGACGCCGGCACGGTCCTCGGCGACCACGAGGCCCGCTGGTGCCTGCCGATGCTGGCGCAGTTCGCGGCCGCCGTGGAGTGCCGCGGCCCCGACCACGGGCTGCAGGCCATCCGCCGGGACATCGCCCAGGACCCCATCATGGAGGCCGCCTACCGGCACGGCCTGCCGCACTGGATCCGCGCGGTCGGCCCCGCGGCCACCCGCTCCGACGGCGCCGTCCGCCCGCTGCTGCACCCCGACCCCCGCTGGGGCACCACCGACTGCCGGGTGGTCGAGGAGACCCCCGAGACGCTGCGGGACCTCGGGTACACCCGGCTCACCCTGGTGCTGCGCGACGCGCGCCGTACCGCTCCGGCCGCGCGCGGGCCGCGCCGCGCCCGCCGTCCGTCCGGTCACCTCAGCGTGGTGCCGGACTCCGAGGCCTGACCCGGCACCGTCGGCGTTCAGGTCGCCGACGGCGCCGGGCGGCCCAGGCCGCCCTCCGCGCACCCGCCCTCCTGCCGTCCGCTCACCACGAGGACGAGCGGCACGCCCCGGCACGGCACCAGCCGCAGGCCGCCGTGGTCGACGCCGTGCGTGCCCTCGATCACCGCCGCGAAGTCCGGGCCCCGGGTGAGGGATCCGGCCAGATGCGCCGGATCCGCGGAGGCGGCCACCCGCCCGCGCGCGTTCACCAGGTGCGCGGCACGCGGGAGGCGGCGCAGCAGCGGCAGCACCGCCGCCTCGAAGTGCCGCAGGTACACGTCCGCCGCGGCGACCCCGGCGAAGCCGCCGCCCACCCGCACCGGGGCGGACAGCGTCAGGCTGTACTCGTCCGAGCAGAGGTAGTCGACGTAGGGTCCGGCCACGGCCCGCAGGCCGGTGTCGCGCGGGAGCGCGAACCAGTCCCAGTGCGTGTAGTCCGCGTACGCCGACCGGCCCGGATCCAGGTCCACCAGCAGCGGCCGCACCCCGCCCTCGGCGGTGCTCTGCCACCACTCCAGCCACCCCGGCACGTCGGCCAGCAGCCCGGGGGCGGCGATGAAGCCCACACCGGACACCAGCCCGGCGCGGCCCAGCCGCAGGTGCAGCGCGGGCCGCAGCGCGGCGAGGTCCGCGCTGACCGGACGCCGCCCCCGCTCCCGCAGCCGCCCCAGCAGCACCGTCGCGTCGGCGCGGGTCTCGGCGACCGCCTCGAACACCGCCTCCAGGGCGCGGCCCACCAGCGCGGCGACGTGCTCCTCGGCGCGGCTGCCGTCGGCCGCCGCCGCCACGGCGAGCCCTGGACCCCTGCTCATGGCGCCCTCCAGCGGACAGGACCGAAGGCCTGCGGCGCCGGGCAGCGCTCAGCGAGCCAGCCGCAGCGCGATCAGCCGCGCCGCCGACTCCCGGACGCACCGCTCGGCCGACGTACCGGCGGCCTCACCGGCGCCATCCTGCACGGCGCGGACCAGACGGCGATGGCGGACCGCGACTTCTTCACGATATTCGTCGTCGTCCAACACGAGACACAGCAGCGCGCCGATCTCCCGCTGGAGCGCGACCTGTTCGCGGGTGAGCCGGGCGGACTGGGCCGCGGCCGCCAGTTCGACGTGGAAACGGCCGTACACCCGGCTGCGTGCCGCCGCCTCGGCCGCGGACGTCAGCTCCTCGACCGAGCGGTGCAGGGGCGTCAGGTCCTCCGGCGCCGTGCGCTGGGCGGCGAGCCGGGCCGAGGCGCCCGACAGGGCGGCCCAGTGGTCCCCGAGGTCGCGCAGCTCCTCGGTGCTCCAGCCGCTCAGCCGGGCCCGCAGCCGCTGGGCGCCGGGGAGTTCGGGCCGGGAGACGAAGCTGCCGCCGCCGCGGCCGCGCCGGGTCGTCACCAGGCCCTGCTGCCGCAGCGCCATCAGCGCCTCCCGCAGCGTCACCGTGGACACCCCGAGCCGGCCCGCGAGGACGGTCTCGCCGGGCAGCTGCTCCCCGTCGGCCAGCAGCCCCAGCTCTATGGCGTCACCGATCCGGCGCACCACCGTCTCCACCCGCGCCCGGCTCTCCACCGGCGCGAACACCGCCGCGTGCGCCCCCATCTGCTGTTCCAAGGCCACCACCTCGCCCGTTGACCCAAGCTTTGCCCGGAGGCGGTCTTGAGCTTTGAACTATGACTTCATATGTTTCCGTGCAACGTTCGTGAGCGCCAGAAAGGTTCCCGCATGGAGGGAAGCGCGATCCGGCTGCAGGGCCTGCGCAAGACGTTCGGCGAGACGACCGCGGTGGCCGGGGTCGATCTGGAGGTGGCGGACGGGGAGTTCTTCTCCCTGCTCGGCCCGTCGGGCTCGGGCAAGACCACCATCCTGCGCCTGATCGCCGGTTTCGAGACGCCCACCGGCGGCAGCGTCGCGCTCGGCGGACAGGACGTCACGGACCTCGCCCCCTTCGAACGCGACGTCCACACCGTCTTCCAGGACTACGCGCTCTTCCCGCACATGACGGTCGAACAGAACGTCGCCTACGGCCTCAAGGTCCGCAAGGTGCCCAAGGCGGAGCGGCTGGTGCGGGCCCGCAAGGCGCTCACCGAGGTCGGCCTGGACGGCTACGGCAAGCGGCGCCCGGCGGCCCTGTCCGGCGGCCAGCGCCAGCGGGTGGCCCTCGCCCGGGCCCTGGTCGGCCGGCCCCGCGTCCTGCTGCTCGACGAACCGCTCGGCGCCCTCGACCTGAAGCTGCGCGAGCGGATGCAGGTCGAACTCAAGACGCTCCAGCGCGACGTCGGCATCACCTTCGTCCTGGTCACCCACGACCAGCAGGAGGCGCTGACCATGAGCGACCGCATCGCCGTCTTCCGCGAGGGCCGCGTCGAACAGGTCGGCACCCCCGCCGAGATCTACGAGCGGCCGGCGACCGCCTTCGTCGCCTCCTTCGTCGGCACCTCCAACCTGCTCCAGGGCGAGGCCGCCCGGCGGATCCTCGGCACCGGCGGCGTCCACAGCATCCGGCCCGAGAAGATCCGCGTGCGCAAGGAGGCCGCCCTCGCGGACGACGCCGGACACGCGACCGCGACAGGGACCGTCGCCGAGGTCGTCTACCTCGGCGACTCCACCCGCTTCCTGGTCGACCTCGACGCCGGCGGCCGGCTCACCGCACTCCAGCAGAACCTGGAGTCCTCCGCCGAGGACGTCGCCGCCTACCGCGGCACCAGGGTCCGCCTGTCCTGGCACCGCCGGCACACCGTCCAGGTCCCCGGCGCCGTCTGAACCGTTCCCGTCCCCTGGGAGGCACGTCATGCGACCCGCCCGCACCCTGCTCGCCACGGCCGCCGCCGCGATCCTGCTGGCCGCGACGGCCTGCGGCTCCTCCGGCGAAGGCGGCTCCTCCGGCGACGGCCTGAACCCGCCCGACCTCGAGGCACCCGCCCACCTGGGCCGCACCGAGGGCCAGGTCGACCTGATCGCCTGGGCCGGGTACGTCGAGGACGGCTCGAACGACCCCAAGGCCGACTGGGTCAGCGGCTTCGAACGGCAGACCGGCTGCCAGGTCCGCTCCAAGGTGGCCGCCAGCTCCGACGAGATGGTCAAACTGATGAAGACGGGCCAGTACGACGCGGTGTCGGCCTCCGGGGACGCCTCCCTGCGCCTGATCGCCTCCGGCGACGCCGCCCCCGTCAACACCGCGCTCGTGCCCAACTACAGCGGCATCTTCCCCGACCTGAAGATGCAGCCCTGGAACTCCGTCAAGGGCAAGGCGTACGGCATCCCGCACGGCCGCGGCGCCAACCTGCTCATGTACAACACGGACAAGGTGAAGCCCGCCCCCACCTCGTGGTCGGCCGTCTTCGACGGCGCGGCGGCGTACAAGGGGCACGTCACCGCCTACGACTCGCCCATCTACATCGCCGACGCCGCCCTCTACCTGAAGGCCACCCGGCCCGAGCTGAAGATCAAGGACCCCTACGCCCTGGACCGCAAGCAGTTCGACGCGGCCGTGGCCCTGCTGAAGAAGCAGAACTCCAGCGTCGGCGAGTACTGGGGCGACTATCTCAAGGAGGTCTCCGCCTTCAAGAGCGGCGACTCCGTGATCGGCACCACCTGGCAGGTCATCGCCAACCTCGCCGCCTCCGAGGGCGCCCGGGTCAAGGCGTTCGTCCCCGAGGAGGGCTCGACGGGCTGGTCCGACACCTGGATGGTCTCCGCCAAGGCCGAACACCCCAACTGCGCCTACAAATGGCTCGACTGGATCGTCTCCCCGAAGGTCAACGCCCAGGTCGCCGAGTACTTCGGCGAGGCACCCGCCAACGCCGCGGCGTGCCAGCACACCAGTGACCATGGATTCTGCACCACCTACCACGCCGCCGACACGGGGTACTGGAAGCGGATCGCCTTCTGGAACACCCCCATCGAGCAGTGCCTGGACGGCCGTACGGACGTGAAGTGCGTGCCCTACGCCCAGTGGGTGCGGGCCTGGACCGAGATCAAGGGCTGAGCCATGACCGCCACCGCACAGAGCGCGGCACGCCGGGCCGGGCCGGGGGCAGCCCGGCGGCTGGCCGGGGCGCTGCACCGCCGTCCCCGGCTCAGGCTCTCGCTGCTGCTGACCGCCCCGCTGCTGTGGCTCACCGTGCTCTACCTCGGCTCCCTGAGCGTGCTGTTCGTCTCCGCCTTCTGGACGACGGACACCTTCACCTCCGCGGTCGTCAAGGTCTGGTCCGCGGACAACTTCCACGCCCTGCTGACCACCCCGGTCTACCGGCAGGTGATCGTGCGCAGCGTCGGTGTCGCCCTCGCGGTCACCGCCCTGTGCGCGGTGATCGCCTTCCCGCTCGCGTTCTACACCGCGCGCGTCGCCCGGCCCCGGTGGCGTCCGCTGCTGGTGGTGGCCATCCTCACCCCGCTGTGGGCGAGTTACCTGGTCAAGGTGTACGCCTGGCGGCTGATCCTCTCCCGGGGCGGGCTCGCCGACTGGGTGCTGGAACCGTTCGGGCTGACCGGCCCCGGGTTCGGGCTGCCCGCGACGGTGCTGACCCTGACGTACCTGTGGCTGCCGTACATGATCCTGCCCGTGCACACCGCACTGGAGCGGCTGCCCGCGGGCCTGCTCGACGCCTCGGCCGACCTCGGCGCCCGGCCCTCGAGGACCTTCCGGTCGGTGGTGCTGCCCATGGTGCTGCCGTCGGTCGCCGCCGGATCGGTCTTCACCTTCTCCCTCAGCCTCGGCGACTACATCACCGTGCAGATCGTCGGCGGCAAGACCCAGCTGATCGGCAATCTCGTCTACTCCGACATCGAACTCGACCTGCCCATGGCGGCCGCGCTGGGCACCGTCCCCGTGGCCGTCATCGTCCTCTACCTGCTCGCGATGCGCCGCACCGGTGCCCTCAGCAGCCTGTGAACCGCCGTCCCAGGGGGTGTTCCCACGTCATGCAGCTCTCCCGCCGGGCGCGCATCGCGCTCCGCGTCGCCGCCGGGCTCGGCTTCGCGGTCATCTACGTCCCGCTGCTGCTGGTCCTCGTCAACTCCCTCAACCCCGACCGCAGCGCGAGCTGGCCGCCCCCGGGGCTGACCCTGCGCTGGTGGGCGGCGGCGTGGCACAGCTCCGGGGCCCGCGCGGCCCTGTGGGTGTCGGTGAAGGCGGGCCTCGGCGCGACCGCGATCGCCCTGGTCCTCGGCACGCTCATCGCCTTCGCCGTGGCCCGGCACCGCTTCTTCGGCCGCGGCGCCGTCTCCTTCGTCGTCGTGCTGCCGATCGCGCTGCCCGGCATCGTGACCGGCATCGCCCTCAACTCCGCCTTCTCCACGGTGCTCGCCCCGCTCGGCGTGGGACTCGGCCTGTTCACCGTGGTCGTCGGGCACGCCACGTTCTGCGTCGTCGTCGTCTTCAACAACGTCGTCGCCCGGCTGCGGCGCACCACCACCTCCTACGAGGAGGCGGCGATGGACCTGGGCGCCCACACCTTCCGCGCCTTCGCCGACGTCACCTTCCCGCTGGTGCGTTCGGCGCTGCTCGCGGGCGCGCTGCTGTCCTTCGCGCTGTCCTTCGACGAGATCGTGGTGACCACCTTCACGGCCGGGCCCGGTGTGGAGACACTGCCGGTGTGGATCTTCGGCAACATGACCAGGCCGCGCCAGGCCCCCGTGGTCAACGTCGTGGCGGCCGTCCTGGTGCTCCTGTCGGTCCTGCCGATCTACCTCGCCCAGCGGCTGTCGTCGGACACGGCGACGACGAGCCGCGTGTAGTCGCGCACGCCGGTCACCGCACGGCCGCGTTCCGGGCACCCGCACAGCAAGTACAGGCGCGTACGGTGCGCACGTCACCGGCCTGCCGGTGGCCGGAATCTTTACGCAAGCCAGTTGCGATTCTTGCGCTAGCCTTGCGTGCATGACGCGACGACTTGCGGAAGTGGCGAAGAAGGTCGGGGTCAGCGAGGCCACGGTCAGCCGGGTGCTCAACAGCAAACCCGGAGTCTCCGAAGCCACCCGGCAGGCGGTCCTGTCCGCGCTGGACGTGCTCGGCTACGAGCGGCCCACGCAACTGCGCGGCGAGCGCGCCCGGCTGGTCGGCCTGGTCCTGCCCGAGCTGCAGAACCCCATCTTCCCCGCCTTCGCCGAGGTCATCGGCGGGGCCCTCGCCCAGCTCGGCCTCACCCCGGTGCTGTGCACCCAGACCAAGGGCGGGGTGTCCGAGGCCGACTACGTCGAGCTGCTGCTCCAGCAGCAGGTCTCCGGGGTCGTCTTCGCCGGCGGGCTGTACGCCCAGTCGGACGCGCCGCACGACCACTACCGGCTCCTGGCCGACCGCAACATCCCCGTCGTACTGGTCAACGCGGGCATCGGACACCTCGGCTTCCCCGCGGTGTCCTGCGACGACGCGGTGGCCGTGGAACAGGCCTGGCGGCACCTGGTCTCCCTGGGGCACGAGCGGATCGGCCTCGTCCTCGGGCCCGGCGACCACGTGCCCTCGGCCCGCAAACTGGCGGCGGCCCGCGCCTTCGGCGCCGAGCTGCCCGACGAGTTCGTCGCCCGCGCCATCTTCTCCATCGAGGGCGGCCACGCCGCGGCGGCCAAGCTCATCGACCGGGGTGTCACCGGGTTCATCTGCGCCAGCGACCCGCTCGCCCTGGGCGTCGTGCGTGCCGCGCGCCGCCGCGGACTCGACGTCCCCTCCCGGATCTCCGTCGTGGGCTACGACGACTCCGCGCTGATGAACTGCACGGAGCCGCCCCTGACCACCGTCCGCCAGCCCATCGAGTCCATGGGCAAGGCCGCCGTGGAACTGCTCAACGCGCAGATCGGCGGCAGTGCCGTCCCCGCCGACGAGCTTCTGTTCGAGCCGGAACTGGTGGTCCGCGGCTCCACCGCGCAGGCCCCCCGCCCCTGACGGACCGGGAGCCTCCGCGCCCGTCCCAGGGAACCGGTGCGCTGTCAAATAATTTCAGTTTCCGCGCGACATCTTGCGCAGTGCTGCCCTCGGTGCTTGAGTGTGCGACGCCCACCGCTCCTGTCCAGAGGGGTCCACCGATGAGAAGCACCGGGTTCCGCCATGCCGTCGCCGCGATCGGCGTCTGCTCCCTTGCCCTCGCCGTGACGTCGTGCGGTTCCGACGACGACGCCTCCGCGAACGGCAAGACCCGCATCACGGTCAACTGCGAGCCGCCCAAGAGCGCGAGGACCGACCGGAAGTTCTTCGAGGAGGACGTGGCGTCCTTCGAGAAGCAGCACCCGGACATCGACGTCGTCACGCACGACGCGTTCCCCTGCGAGGACCCCAAGACGTTCGACGCGAAACTGGCCGGCGGGCAGATGGAGGACGTCTTCTACACGTACTTCACCGACGTCAAGCACGTCGTCTCCACCGGCCAGGCCGCCGACCTCACCCCGTACGTCAAGGAGCTGAAGAGCTACGGCACCCTCCAGAAGCAGCTGCGCGACATCTACACCGTGGACGGCAAGATCTACGGCGTCCCGCGCACCGGCTACTCGATGGGCCTGATCTACAACAGGAAGCTCTTCCAGAAGGCCGGCCTCGACCCCGACAAGCCGCCCACGACCTGGGAGGAGGTCCGCGCCGACGCCAGGAGGATCGCCGCACTCGGCGGCGGCACCGTCGGCTACGCCGACTACAGCGCCCAGAACCAGGGCGGCTGGCACTTCACCGCCGAGCTGTACTCCCAGGGCGGCGACGTCGTCAGCGCCGACGGCAAGAAGGCGAACGTCGACACCCCCGAGGGACGTGCGGTCCTGCAGAACCTGCACGACATGCGCTGGAGCGACGACTCCATGGGCAGCAAGCAGCTCCTCGTCATCAACGACGCCCAGCAGATGATGGGTTCCGGCAAGCTCGGCATGTACCTCTCCGCCCCGGACAACATCCCGATCCTGGTCAAGGAGAAGGGCGGCAACTACAAGGACCTCGCCCTCGCCCCCATGCCCGGCGGCAAGGGCACCCTCGTCGGCGGCGACGGCTACATGTTCAACAAGAAGGACACGCCCGCCCAGATCCGGGCCGGCCTGAAGTGGCTCGACCACATGTTCCTCACCCCCGGCAAGGGCTTCCTCGGCGACTACGCCCGCGCCAAGAAGAACGACGCACCCGTCGGCCTGCCCGAACCCCGCCTGTTCACCGGCGCCGCCGACGCCACCGACCAGCAGGTCAAGAAGGCCAACGCCAACGTGCCCGTCGAGAACTACCGCTCCTTCCTGGAAGGCAACCAGAGCCTTCGGCTGAAGGTCGAGCCGCCCAGCGCACAGCAGATCTACTCCGTCCTGGACGGCGTGGTCTCCGCCGTCCTGACCAAGAAGGACGCCGACATCGACCAGCTCCTCGAGGACGCCTCCGGCAAGATCGACGGCATCCTGGCACGGAGCTGACCCGCCATGACCAAGACGGCCGAGCGGCGGCCCGCCCAGGCGGTCGCCGTCCACCCCCTGCCGGCGCCGCCCCGCGCCCGGGAGCGCAGACGGCGCCGCCTCGCCGAACAGGCCCGTGCCTACGCCTTCCTGCTCGGCGGCCTGATCTGCTTCGCCCTGTTCTCCTGGTACCCGGCGATCCGCGCCGTCGTGATCGCCTTCCAGAAGTACACCCCCGGCCAGGCACCCCAGTGGGTCGGCACCGCCAACTTCACCCACGTCCTGCACGACCCCGAGTTCGGCGCGGCCTGGCGCAACACCCTCACCTTCACCGCACTCGCCCTGCTGATCGGCTTCGCCGTCCCCTTCGTGCTGGCCCTCGTCCTGAACGAACTCAGGCACGCCAAGGCCTTCTTCCGGGTCGTCGTCTACCTGCCGGTGATGATCCCGCCCGTGGTCAGCGCCCTGCTGTGGAAGTGGTTCTACGACCCCGGCGCCGGCCTCGCCAACGAGGCGCTGCGCGCCCTGCACCTGCCCACCTCGAACTGGACCAACGGCGCCGACACCGCCCTGGTCTCCCTGGTCCTCGTCGCCACCTGGGCCAACCTCGGCGGCACCGTCCTCATCTACCTGGCCGCCCTGCAGTCCATCCCCGGCGAGCTGTACGAGGCCGCCGAACTGGACGGCGCGGGCCTGCTCCAGCGCATCCGGCACGTCACCGTCCCGCAGACCCGGTTCGTGATCCTGATGCTGATGCTGCTCCAGATCATCGCGACCATGCAGGTCTTCACCGAACCGTTCGTGATCACCGGCGGCGGCCCCGAGAGCGCCACGGTCACCGTCCTCTACCTCATCTACAAGTACGCCTTCCTCTACAACGACTTCGGCGGCGCCTGCGCCCTCAGCGTCATGCTGCTCGTACTGCTCGGCCTGTTCTCCGCCGGCTACCTGCGGCTGACCCGCTCCGGCTCCGGCGAGGAGGACGCATGAGCAGCACCCGTACCCTCCTCTCCCCGGCGGCCCTGGCCCGCCCCCGCGGCAAGGCCCTCTACTGGACCGTCTTCACCGGCGTGGTCCTGCTGTTCACACTCGCCTTCCTCTTCCCCGTCTACTGGATGGTGACCGGCGCCCTGAAATCACCGGACGAGGTGGCGCAGACCCCGCCCACCCTCGTACCGCAGCACTGGCACCTGAGCGCCTACACCGACGCCTGGGACCTGATGCAACTGCCCCGGCACCTGTGGAACACCTTCGTGCAGGCGGCCGGCGCCTGGGCCTGCCAGCTGGTGTTGTGCACGGCCGCCGCCTACGCCCTGTCCCGGCTGCGCCCCGCCTTCGGCAAGGTGATCCTCGGCGGCATCCTCGCCACCCTGATGGTGCCCGCGCAGGCCCTGGTCGTACCGAAGTACCTGACCGTCGCCGACCTGCCGCTGATCCACACCAGCCTGCTCAACGACCCCCTCGCCATCTGGCTCCCGGCCGCCGCCAACGCGTTCAACCTCTACCTGCTCAAGCGGTTCTTCGACCAGATACCGCGCGACGTGCTGGAGGCCGCCGAGATCGACGGCGCCGGAAAACTGCGCACCCTGTGGTCGATCGTGCTGCCCATGTCACGGCCCGTGCTCGGCGTGGTGTCGATCTTCGCGCTGGTCGCCGTCTGGCAGGACTTCCTGTGGCCGCTGATGGTCTTCTCCGACACCGACAAGCAGCCCATCAGCGTGGCCCTCGTCCAGCTCTCGCAGAACATCCAGCTGACCGTGCTCATCGCCGCGATGGTGATCGCCAGCATCCCGATGGTCGCCCTCTTCCTCGTCTTCCAGCGGCACATCATCGCCGGGATCAGCGCGGGCAGCACCAAGGGCTGACACCGCCCGCCCACCCTTCCCGCCGACCGACACAGAAAGGCACGCACCGTGGGACAGCCCACCCCTGCCCGGAACAGCCGTGACGACCACGCCTGGTGGCGCTCCGCCGTGATCTACCAGGTGTACGTCCGCAGCTTCGCCGACGGCGACGGCGACGGCACCGGGGACCTCGCCGGCGTCCGCGCCCGCCTGCCCTACCTCGCCGGACTCGGCGTGGACGCCCTGTGGTTCAACCCCTGGTACCTGTCCCCGATGAAGGACGGCGGCTACGACGTCGCCGACTACCGGGCGATCGACCCCGCCTTCGGCACCCTCGCCGAGGCGGAGAAACTCATCGCCGAGGCCCGGGAGCTGGGCATCCGCACCATCGTCGACATCGTGCCCAACCACGTCTCCGACCAGCACCCCTGGTTCCGGGCCGCGCGGGCCGGCGGCGCCGAGCGCGAGCTGTTCCACTTCCGTCCCGGCCGCGGCGCCCACGGCGAACTCCCGCCCAACGACTGGACCTCCGAGTTCGGCGGCCCGGCCTGGACCCGGCTGCCCGACGGCGCCTGGTACCTCCACCTGTTCGCACCCGAGCAGCCCGACCTCAACTGGGCGCACCCGGCCGTGCGCCAGGAACACGAGGACATCCTGCGGTTCTGGTTCGAGCGGGGCGTCGCCGGCGTCCGCATCGACTCGGCCGCCCTGCCCGCCAAGGACCCCCGCCTGCCCGACCTCGCCGAGGGAAGCGACCCGCACCCGTACGTCGACCGGGACGAACTGCACGACATCTACCGCTCCTGGCGCCGCGTCGCCGACGAGTACGGCGGCGTCTTCGTCGGCGAGGTGTGGCTCCCCGACAGCGAACGCTTCGCCCGCTACCTGCGTCCCGACGAACTGCACTCCGCCTTCAACTTCTCCTTCATGGCCTGCCCCTGGGACGCCGCCCGGCTGCGCACCTCCATCGACGAGACGCTGGCCGAACACGCACCCGTGGGAGCCCCCGCCACCTGGGTGCTGTGCAACCACGACGTCACCCGCACCGTCACCCGCTACGGCCGCGCGGACACCGGCTTCGACTTCGCCACCAAGGCCTTCGGCACCCCCACCGACCTCGCCCTCGGCACCCGGCGCGCCCGCGCGGCGGCCCTGCTCTCCCTGGCCCTGCCCGGCGCCGTCTACGTCTACCAGGGCGAGGAGCTGGGCCTGCCCGAGGCGGACATCCCCGTCGACCGCATCGAGGACCCGATGCACGTACGCTCCGGCGGCACCGACCCGGGCCGCGACGGCTGCCGGGTCCCGCTGCCCTGGTCCGCCGACGCGCCCCACGCCGGGTTCGGGACCGAGGCGGCCCGGGAGCCGTGGCTGCCGCAGCCGGCCGGCTGGGCCGACCACGCCGTCGACCTCCAGCAGCGCGACCCCGCCTCCATGCTCGCCCTGTACCGCGAGGCGATCCGGCTGCGCCCGGCCTTCGGCGACGCCCCCCTCACCTGGCTGGACGGCCCCGACGGCGTCCTCGCCTTCACCCGCGCCGACGGGACGGCCTGCGTGGTCAACCTGTCCGGCGCCCCCGCCGCACTCCCCGCCCACACCCGACTCCTGCTGGCCAGCGGCCCCCTCGACGAGGCCGGCCGCCTCCCGCAGGACACGGCGGCCTGGCTGCGCGCCTGAAGGCGCGCGGCACCGGGGCACTGCGCCCGGACCACTCGACGCCGGGCCCCGGCCGCCGATCCGCACAGCGCTATCCCCGCACCCCCACCACGAAGGGATCAGCACATGCACGGCACCAGCACGCCCAGATCCGTCCGCCGCCTGCCGGCCCTCGCGGCCACCGTCGCCCTCGCCGCCGGCATGCTCGTCACCCTCGGGGCCCCCGCCGCCCACGCCGCCGCGGGCGCCACCCTCCCCTTCACCTCCGTCGAGGCCGAGTCCGCCGCCACCACCGGCACGAAGATCGGCCCCGACTACACGCAGGGCACCCTCGCCTCGGAGGCGTCGGGCCGCCAGGCCGTCCGGCTCACCACCGGACAGCGGGTGGAGTTCACCGCACCGCGCGCCGCCAACGCCCTGAACGTCGCCTACAACGTGCCCGACGGCCAGTCCGGCACCCTCAACGTGTACGTCAACGGCACCCGGCTCGCCAAGACCCTCACCGTCACCTCCAAGTACTCCTACGTCGACACCGGCTGGATCACCGGAGCCAAGACCCACCACTTCTTCGACAACGCCCGGCTGCTGCTCGGGCAGAACGTCCAGGCCGGTGACAAGATCACCCTGGAGGCGGCGAACGTCCAGGTCACCGTGGACGTGGCCGACTTCGAACAGGTGGCGCCGGCCGCCGCCCAGCCGGCCGGATCGGTCTCCGTCGTCTCCAAGGGCGCCGACCCCAGCGGACAGGGCGACTCCACCCAGGCCTTCCGCGACGCCGTCAACGCCGCCCAGGGCGGAGTGGTGTGGATCCCGCCGGGCGACTACCGGCTCACCTCCTCGCTCGGCGGCGTGCAGAACGTCACCCTCCAGGGCGCGGGCAGCTGGTACTCCGTCGTGCACAGCTCCAGCTTCATCAACCAGGGCAGCTCCTCGGGCGGCGTGCACCTCAAGGACTTCGCGGTCATCGGCGAGGTCACCGAGCGCAACGACGGCAGCCCCGACAACTTCGTCAACGGCTCGCTCGGGCCGGGCTCCAGCGTCTCCGGCATGTGGATCCAGCACCTCAAGTGCGGCCTGTGGCTGACCGGGAACAACGACAACCTCGTCGTCGAGGGCAACCGCATCCTCGACACCACCGCCGACGGCCTCAACCTCAACGGCAACGCCAGGGGCGTACGGGTCCGCGACAACTTCCTGCGCAACCAGGGCGACGACTCCCTCGCCATGTGGTCCCTGTACGCACCCGACACGGACAGCAGCTTCGAGCACAACACCATCTCGCAGCCCAACCTCGCCAACGGCATCGCGATCTACGGCGGCACCGACATCACGGTCTCCGACAACCTGGTCTCCGACACCAACGCCCTCGGCAGCGGCATCGCCATCTCCAACCAGAAGTTCATGGACCCCTTCAACCCGCTCGCCGGGACGATCACGGTCGCCGGCAACACCCTGGTGCGCGCGGGCGCCATGAACCCCAACTGGAACCACCCGATGGGCGCGCTGCGCGTCGACTCCTACGACAGCGCGATCAACGCGACCGTGAACATCACCGGCACCACCGTCATCGACAGCCCCTACAGCGCCTTCGAGTTCGTCTCGGGCGGCGGTCACGGGTACCCGGTGAAGGGCGTCACCGTGGACGGCGCCACGGTGCGCAACACCGGCACGGTCGTCGTCCAGGCCGAGGCGCAGGGCGCGGCGACGTTCCGGAGCGTCACCGCCACCGGTGTGGGTTCCGCCGGCGTCTACAACTGCCCCTTCCCGTCCGGCTCGGGCAGCTTCGCGCTCACCGACGGCGGCGGCAACTCGGGCTGGGCCGGCACCTGGGAGGACTGCTCCACCTGGCCGCAGCCCGGCCAGGGCAACCCGGCTCCCGACCCGAACCGCAACCTCGCCAAGGGCCGTCCGGCCACCGCCACCGGCTCCCAGGACGTCTACACGCCGGGCAAGGCGGTCGACGGGGACGCGAACAGCTACTGGGAGTCGGCCAACAATGCCTTCCCGCAGTCCCTCACCGTCGACCTCGGATCGAGCCAGACCGTGCGCCGGCTGGTGCTGAAGCTCCCGCCGTCCGCCGCCTGGGGCGCCCGGACCCAGACCGTCGCGGTCCTGGGCAGCACCGACGGCGCGAACTACACCACGGTGGCGGGCGCACAGGGCTACCGCTTCGACCCGGCGACCGGCAACAGCGTCACCGTCGCCCTGCCGGCCGGGACCGCCCTGCGCTGGCTGCGGCTGACGGTCACCGGCAACACGGGCTGGCCGGCCGGGCAGTTCAGCGAGGTGGAGGCGTACGCGACCTCCTGAGCGGCCGTCGGAACCCCGGCCGGCGTCCCGCGCGAGGCGCCGGCCGGCAGCCAACCGGGAGCCGGCCACCCGGCCGGCTCCCGCCCTCCGCACGCCGGTCCCCTGACTTTCACATGGACGTCACCGCACCCTTCCCTCACGTTCGGTGCTCTTGGAACACTCGCTGCGCGCAGCACTCACCCGTTCCGGCCGTCCGTGCACGAGGATGAGAGGACCCCCATGCCGTCACCCACCCCCGAGGTCAACCGGCGCCGCTTCCTGCAGATAGCGGGCGCGACCACCGCGTTCACCGCGCTGTCCGGCAGCATCCAGCGCGCGGCGGCCCTGCCCGCCCACCGCCGCACCGGATCGATCGAGGACGTCGAGCACATCGTCGTCCTCATGCAGGAGAACCGGTCCTTCGACCACTACTTCGGCACCCTCCGCGGCGTCCGGGGCTTCGGCGACCCGCGCCCGGTGCCGCTGCCGAACGGCAAACCGGTGTGGCACCAGACCAACGGCGCGGGCAAGGAGGTGCTGCCCTTCCGCCCCGACGCCGACGACCTGGGCCTGGCCTTCGTCCAGGACCTCCCGCACGGCTGGAACGACGGGCACGCCGCGCACGACCGGGGCCGCTACGACCAGTGGGTGCCGTCCAAGGGGACGACGACGATGGCGTACCTGACCCGCAAGGACATCCCGTTCCACTACGCGCTCGCCGACGCGTTCACCGTCTGCGACGCCTACCACTGCTCGCTCATCGGCTCCACCGACCCCAACCGCTACTACCTGTGGACGGGCCACACCGGCAACGACGGCAAGGGCGGGGGCCCCGTCCTCGGCAACGAGGAGGCGGGCTACAGCTGGACGACGTACCCCGAGCGCCTGGAGAAGGCGGGCGTGTCCTGGAAGATCTACCAGGACGTCGGTGACGGGCTCGACGCCGCCGGCGGCTGGGGCTGGATCAACGACGCCTACCGCGGCAACTACGGCGACAACTCGCTGCTGTACTTCAACCAGTACCGCGGCGCCAAGCCCGGCGACCCGCTGTACGACAAGGCCCGCACCGGCACCGACGCCCGCACCGGCGAGGGCTTCTTCGACCGTCTCAGAGCCGACGTCAAGGGCGGGAAGCTGCCGCAGGTCTCCTGGATCGTCGCCCCCGAGGCCTTCTCCGAGCACCCCAACTGGCCCGCGAACTACGGCGCCTGGTACGTCTCCCAGGTCATCGACGCGCTGACCGCCGACCCGGCGGTGTGGGCGAGGACCGCCCTGTTCCTGACCTACGACGAGAACGACGGCTTCTTCGACCACCTCGTCCCGCCCTTCCCGCCGGCCTCCGCCGGCCAGGGCCTGTCCACGGTCGACGCGGGCCTCGACCTGTTCAAGGGCGACGCCGGCCACGTGGCCGGTCCCTACGGACTCGGCCAGCGCGTGCCGATGCTGGTGATCTCACCGTGGAGCAAGGGCGGCTTCGTCTGCTCCGAGACGTTCGACCACACCTCGGTCATCCGGTTCATGGAGCGCCGCTTCGGGGTGCAGGAGCCGAACATCTCGCCCTGGCGGCGGGCGGTCTGCGGCGACCTGACCGCGGCGTTCGACTTCTCCGGCGAGGACACCGCCCTCGTCTCCCTGCCGGACACCGCCGGATACGCGCCCCGGGACCACAACCGGCACCCCGACTACGTGCCGGCCCCGCCGGCCCAGGGTTCCCTGCCCCGTCAGGAGCCCGGACGGCGGCCGACGCGCCCGCTCAAGTACGCCCCCGTGGTGGACGGTTCGGTGGACGCGGCGGCCGGGAAGTACACGCTCACCTTCGCCTCGGGCGCGCAGGCCGGAGCCGCCTTCCTGGTCACCTCGGGCAGCCGCTCCGACGGCCCCTGGACCTACACCACCGAGGCCGGCAAGACCGTCTCGGACACCTGGAACTCGGTCTACTCCGGGGGCTCGTACGACCTGAGCGTGCACGGTCCCAACGGCTTCCTGCGCGTCTTCAAGGGACCCGGCAGGACGGCCGGCCCCGAGGTCACCGCGCGGCCGGCCGGCGACGACATCGAGCTGACCTTCACCAACAGGGGTTCGAAGGCGGTGGATCTGGCGGTGACGGACGGCTACGGCGGGGGCCGGACGACGGTCCAGGTCCAGCCGGGCGCGACGGTGCGCCGGCGGGCCGTGCTGGCGGCGAGCGAGCGCTGGTACGACCTGACCGTCACCTCCGGCGCGGATCCGTCCTTCCTGCGGCGGTTCGCCGGTCACGTCGAGAACGGCCTGCCGGGGGTGAGCGATCCGGCGATCGCGGCCGGCTGACCGCAGGGCAGACAGCGGTTGCTTTCCGGCCGGCTCGCGGTAGTGTGCCCCGGTGACCACGCATTCGAACACCCCTGCAGGCTGGTACCCGGACCCCCACGGGGCGGCGCAGACGCTGCGCTACTGGGACGGCGCGCAGTGGACCGAGCACACCCACGCCGCCCAGCAGGCCCCCGCGGCCCAGCAGGTGCCGGGCGGGCCGGCCGGTCCCGACGCGCGCGTGCAGCGTCAGGTGCAGCAGCAGGCCGGCGTCGCCCCCGGCGGCGTCGGCGGCGGCACCCTGTTCAGCGAGCCGGTCCTCGTGGTGAACCAGAAGGCCAAGCTGATCGAGCTGACCAACGAGTACAAGGTCTTCGACCAGAACGGCAACCAGATCGGCGCCGTCACCGAGATCGGCCAGAGCACGCTGCGCAAGGCCCTGCGGTTCGTCTCCAGCCTGGACCAGTTCATGACCCACCGGCTGGAGATCCGCGACGGTCACGGGCAGCCGCAGCTCGTGCTCACCCGGCCCGCGAAGTTCGTCAAGTCGCGGGTGATCGTCTCGCGCCCGGACGGCTCGGAGGTCGGCGAGATCGTCCAGCAGAACGTCTTCGGCAAGATCAACTTCGCGATGAACGCGAACGGGCAGCAGGTCGGGGCGATCAAGGCGGAGAACTGGCGCGCCTGGAACTTCGCGATCGTCGACCACGCCGACAACGAGGTGGCCCGGATCACCAAGACGTGGGAGGGCCTGGCCAAGACGATGTTCACCACGGCCGACAACTACGTCCTGCAGATCCACTACCAGCTGCCCGAGCCGCTGCTGAGCCTGGTGGTGGCGACGGCGCTGACCGTCGACACGGCCCTCAAGCAGGACTCGCGCGGCTGGGGCTGACCCGGCACGGGCCGCGGCCGCGGCGGCCCTTCAGAGCGCGGTCAGGTGCTCCGGCCCGGAGGGCAGGGGCCCGGGCAGGGGAACGTGCAGCGGCAGCAGCAGCGGTTCCCGGGACGCCCCCTCCGGCTCCAGGGCGAGGACGGCGGCCACGGGGTGTGTCTCGTCGGCGCCGTCCTGCGCGGGCACGCCGACGGGGGCGGGACCGGGTGCGGACGCGGGCTGCGGCCCCGACGCCCGCCCGGGTGCCGGTTCGGTCGCGGACGCGGGCCCTGGCAGGGACACGGGCCCGGGTCCGGCCGCGGACGCGGCGTCGGCCGGGGACGCGTCCTCCGGGTGCGCGGGTGCGCCTTCCGCGAGGCCGGGTGCCCCCTCCGCGGGATGCGGCTGCGGGGCCGCCCGCGACAGTTCGACCACGCCCCAGGCGGCGAACGCCGCTCCCGCGAGCGCGAGCAGCACACCCCGTACGCCGCCCTGCAGTCCCTGGCCCAGCAGGGTCAGGCCGATCAGTGCGGCGGCCACCGGGTTCGTCAGCGTCACCACCGCGAGCGGCGCGCCCAGGCCGCCCCGGTAGGCGGTCTGCGAGAGCAGCAGCCCGCCCGTCGCGAACGCCGCGACCAGCAGCGCCACGATGATCACGCGCGCGCTCAGCAGCGGCCCGGTGTGGTCCGTCGCGGCCACGGTCACGGTCTGGGTGAGCGCGGACGCCACGCCCGAGGCGACGCCGGAGGCGGTCGCGTGCCGCAGGCCCGGCCGGGCCCCGGGACGGGACAGGGCACCGATCAGGACCGCCGTGGCCCCCGCGACCGCCAGTGCCTCGGCGGGGCTCAGCACCTGCTGCGGCGCGGGTCCGGAGGCGGCCAGCAGCAGCGCGCCCAGCCCGAGCAGGGTGCACGCGGTGCCCCGCCACTCGGCGGCGACGACCCGCCGGCCCGCCAGGCGTGCCCCCATGGGCACGGCGGCCACCAGCGTGAGCGCGCCGAGCGGCTGGACCACGGTCAGCGGGCCGTACTTGAGGGCGACCACGTGCAGCAGGGCCGCCGACCCGTTCAGGGCGACCGACCACCACCAGGCGCCGCGGCGCAGCAGCCCGAGCGCGCCGGTGCCCGCGGCCGCCCGCGAGGCGAGCCGTTCCTGGGCGACGGCCGCGGCGGCGTAGGCGACGGCGGAGAAGAGCGAGAGGACCACGGCGAGCAGCGCGGCGTTCATCGGACCGCTCCGACGAGGGTGCCGTTCTCCTCGGCCGGCGCGGGCCGCTGCCGGCCCAGCGCGACGGTCACCGGACGGCGGTGTGGCAGCGGGAGCGCGACCAGGGCGACGCCGAGCAGAGCGGTCGCCGCGACCGAGTCGAGCCAGTAGTGGTTGGCGGTGCCCACGATCACCAGCAGGGTCAGCAGCGGGTGCAGCAGCCACAGCCAGCGCCAGCGCGAGCGGGTGGCGGCGATCAGCGCGACGGCCACCATCAGGGCCCAGCCGAAGTGCAGCGAGGGCATGGCCGCGAACTGGTTCGACAGGTGGTCCGTCTTCGGCGGCCCGTAGACCGAGGGCCCGTAGACGTGCGCGGTGTCGACCAGACCGGTGGCGGCGAGCATGCGCGGCGGGGCCAGCGGGAACGTGAGATGCAGCACCAGGGCTGCGGCGGTCAGCGCGGCCAGGGCCCGGCGGGTCCAGACGTAGTGCGCGGGACGGCGCAGGTAGAGCCAGACGAGCAGGCCGACGGTGGCCGGGAAGTGCACGGTGGCGTAGTAGGTGTTCGCGACGCGGACCAGGGTGTCGCCGTGCAGCAGCAGGGACTGCACCGCGCCCTCGCCGGGCAGGTGGAGCGCCCGTTCCAGGTGCCACACGTGGTGCGCGTTGCGGAAGGCCTCGCCGGTGTGGTCGGCGGCCAGTTGGCGCCCCACCTTGTAGACGAGGAACAGGCCCGCGACGAGCAGCAGCTCGCGCACGAGTGCGGGCCGCGCGGGCCTCGTGGGCTCCGCGGCGGCGGCCTCGTTTCGGGATGTCATGCCCCGGCCCCTTCGCGTGCGGGTGATGCCTTGTGTTGCCGTATGGGTGGTGCCGACCGGTACGCGAGCGGTGACCGCGCCGGGAGCATCGATACGACATCGTACCGATACGCCAGTGTACCGATACGATGGAGTACCGGTACACTGGCGTATCGGTTGAGGTCTCTCACACACGAGACGAAGCGCACCCGAGGGCGGCTGGAGCCGTTCCGGGGCACGAGCGACAGCGAGGAGAAGAGCGATGACGTCGCAGGCCGCGGACGGACCGGACACGGTTGTCGCCTCGCGCCGCTCCAAGATCACGCCCGAGCGTGAGCGGGAGTTCTTCGACGCCGTCCTCGAACAGATCCGCGAGTGCGGGTACGACGCCGTCACCATGGAGGGCGTCGCCGCCAGCACGCGCTGCAGCAAGTCCACGCTCTACCGGCAGTGGAAGAACAAGCCGCAGTTCGTGGTGGCCGCCCTGCGCGCGAACCGGCGCACCCGCTTCGGCGGCATCGACACCGGCTCGCTCGCCGAGGACCTCCGGCAGGCCGCCCGGGCCGCAGGGGAGTGGTCCGGCAAGGACACCCGGCTCCTGCAGGCCCTCGGTCACGCGATCATGCAGGACCCGGAGCTGAAGCAGGCGCTGCGCGAGACCGTCGTGGAGCCGGAGATCGCCGCGCTGCGGGAGATCCTGCGGCGCGGGGTCGAGCGCGGAGAGGTCGAGGCTGACAATCCGGCGCTGGCGTATGTGCCCGCGCAGATGTTCGGCGTCCTGCGCATCCGTCCCGTGCTGGAGGGGACGTACGCGGACGCGGACTACATGGTCCGGTTCGTGGAGGCCGCCGTGCTGCCCGCGCTCGGCCTCACCACAGGACTCAGGCCGCCGTCCACGGGATGACTGGACGGTGACCTGTGCGCGCCGCACCGTGGGGACGGGGGCGGCGCACTCCCGGCCGGGCCGGGTTCCTCCGGAGCGGAGAGGAACCCGGCCCGGCCGACATCCACGGCGGCGCCTCAGACGTTCTGGCCGCTGCCGCCGCCCGAGGACACCTTGATCCCCCGGGTGATCTCGTCGAGCACGGACTGCTGCTGGTCGGCGTCCACGCCGAAGCGCACCACGACCAGCCGCCCGGGGTTCGCCGGGGACGGGAAGGCCAGCGACTCGACCAGCCCGTCGGCGCCCTTGCTGGTGACCGCCTTCCAGCGGACCAGGTAGCCCTTCTGCCCGGCCACCGTGACCGCCTCGGAGGCGAGGACCTGGTGCGAGGTGATCGCGCCGTAGGTCTTGCCGCCGTAGGACTCCTCGGCGTTCGCCGCGATGTCGGCCTTGGCGACCTCCTCGGCGGTGCTGCCCCGGGTGCCCAGCACCATCGCGGGCGCCGAGTACGCGCCGCCCTTGGTGCAGGACTTGGAGGTGTCGCCGGGGCACTTGTAGGCGGCGTCGGAGGTGATCTGGGCGCCCACGCCGATCTGCTGCCCGTACCAGCCGTCCGGCACGGGCAGGCTGATGCCGTTGGCCGGATCGGGCACCGAACCGCTCCTGATCTTCGGCGCCTCGGACCCGCCGGTGCCCCCGGAACCTCCCGACCCGCCGGATCCGTCGGACCCGCCCGGGCCGTCCGGTCCGCCGGACCCGTCCGAGCCGCCGCTCCCGCCCGGCGCGCCGAACGGACCGCCCCGGCCGCCGGAGCCCTCCCGGTCGCCGGGGCCGCCCTGCCGGCCCCGGTCCTGCCAGGACCCCGCCCGGTCACCGCCCCCGCCGTCGTCCTTGCTCAGCGCGTACACGCCCACCCCGATGCTGGCCAGCACCGCGGCGGTCACCGCGACGGCGATGCCCGTGCGCAGCCCGCGGCGCGGACGGGCCGGCGGCTGCCCCGGGTAGCCCGGGTACCCCGGGTACGCCGCAGGGCCCGGATACCCGGGAGGACCGGGCTGCCCCGGGGGTATCGGGGCCTGCGGATCACCCTGCGGTGCCGGGTACGCCGCCTGGGCCGGGGGCTGCGCCGGCGGACCCCATGCGGCGGCCGATCCGGCGGGGCGCGTCCGGTCCGTCCACGTCTTGCCGTCCCACCAGCGCTCGGTGGCGGGACCGTCACTTGTCTGCCCGGGGTCGGGGTACCACCCGGGGGGAGTCACCTGCGTCATGCCCCCACCGTATGAGGCGTCCGTGAAAGCGGTATGAGAGGGCTCTGCTTCACCGCCACCGCCCTTGCCCGGCACGTCTGTTGACATGTCGTGCTTTCCCCCGCAGGTCACGGGAGCGCCCCGTCGCCCGGCCGCACCGCACGTCACCCGTCACGGGAAGAGCTGCCCGGTCCGGCCTCCGTTCGGGCGGCCCGGCGGCTAGGCTCGGCACCCGTACGTCGTTCGGGCGACTTGGGGAGGTAGCGGGATGACGGAGGGACGGCCGACAGCGGCCGCCTCGGCCTCCCTGTGGGAGCGCGACGAGGAAGTCACCACCATCCTGCGCGCGGTGGAGGACCTGTGCGCCGACCGCGCGTCCTGCGGCGGACTGCTGGTCCTGCAGGGCGAGGCCGGGCTCGGCAAGACCGCCCTGCTGGCCGAGACCCGCCGCATCGCCGAGGAGCGCGGCTGCACGGTGTGGTCGGCGCGCGGCGGCGAGATCCTGCGCTCCGTCCCGTTCAACGTGGTACGCCAACTGCTGCAGCCCGCGCTGCTGTCGCTGATGCCCGAAGAGGCCCGCGAGTACCTCGGTGAGTGGTACGGCATCGCGGGACCGGCCCTCGGCATAGCGGAACCCGGCGAGGGGCAGGCCGACCCGCGCAGCGTGTGCGAGGGCCTGGTCGACGCGGTGAGCCGGCTGGCCTCCCGCGACTGGCCGCTCGTGCTCCTGGTCGACGACGCCCACTGGGCCGACGAGGAGAGCCTGCGCTGGCTCGCCGTCTTCGCCGAACGCCTCGACGAGCTGTCCGTCCTCCTCGTGGTGACCCGCCGCCCCGGCGAGGTGAGCGGGGACGGCGCCCGGCTGCTGGAGACCGTCGCCGCCGCCGCGGGCGTCCACACCCTCAGCTCCCTGTCCCCCGACGCCACCGCCCACCTCACCCGCACCACCCTCGGCACGCACGCCGACGCCCCCTTCTGCCGCGAGGTGTGGGCGGTCACCGGCGGCAACCCCTACGACACCGTCGAACTCCTCGCCAAGGTGCGCGACAGCGAACTGGAACCCGTCGAGGCGCACGCCGGGGAGCTGCGCGAGCTGAACCGCACCGCCCGCGGCGGCGGACTCGTCGCCCGCCTCGAAGAACTCGGCATCGACGCCACCCGGTTCGCCTGGGCCGCCGCCATCCTGGGCACCGGCATCTCCGTCGACCTCGTCGCCCGGCTCGCGACCATGGACCACCAGGACGCGGTGCGCTGCGCCGACCTGCTGCGCGGCGCCCGCATCCTCACCGAACCCGACCCGGCGAGCACGCGGGGCGGCGCCGGCGACCTGGAGTTCGTGCACCCGCTCATCGCCACCGCCGTCTACAACTCCATCCCCGACGCCCTGCGCACTGCCATGCACGGCATCGCCGCCCAGGTCGTCGCCGACTGCGGCCTCGGCGCCGCGGCCGCTTCCCGGCACCTGCTCGAAGTCCACCCGGACGACGACGAGGAACTCGTCGAGCAGCTGCGCCAGGCCGCCCGCGAACACCTCGCCGTCGGCGCCCCCGACGCGGCCCGCCGCTGCCTGGAGCGGGCCCTGCTGGAGCCGCCCACCCCCGACGTGCACGCACGCGTCCTGTACGAACTGGGCTGCGCGACCCTGCTCACCGCCCCCGCCACCACCATCGACCACCTCCAGCTGGCGCTGAGCATGCCCGGCCTGGACGGCGGCATCCGGGTGGACGCGGTCTGGCGGCTCTCCCAGGCGCTGCTGCACAACAACCAGCTGGAGGAGGCCGTCCGCACCATCGAGGCGGAGGCCGCCCGCCACGCCCCGGGCCCCGTCCGGCTGCGGCTGCACGCCGTCCAGTACATGTGGGAGGGCCTGCACACCGGCGAGACCATCACCCCCGACCGCTCCGAACGGCTCGCCGAACTCGCCGCCGGCTGCACCGGGCGGGACAACTCCGAGCGAGCCCTGCTGATCCTGCGCGGCTTCGACGCCATGGCCCGCGGCGAGAACGCCGAAGAGGTCGTCGAACTGTGCGACCGCGCCCTCGTCAACGGCCGCCTCGCCCCCGGCCTCGGCTGGACCGACGCCGAGTGGGGCATCGAACTGCTGCTGATGCTCGCCAGCGCCTACGCCTACAGCGACCGCCTGGACCGCGCCGAGACCCTCTACAACGAAGCCCTGCGGGCCTACGAGAGCGCCCACTGGAACGGCGGCCACCTCGCGCTCGCCCACGCCTACGTCGGCCTCGGCCACCGCAGGCGCGGCCGGCTGCGCGAGGCGGAGGCGGCCCTGCGCGAGTCGCTGCGCATCGCCGAGCGGGTCGGCCGCGGACTCCCCCTGTACTGGACCGCCACCTGCAACCTCGTGGACACCCTGCTCGCCCGCGGCCACGTCGAGGAGGCCTGGGAGATCGCCGAGCGCTACGGGTTCGCCCCGCCCTACCCGGCCACCATCGTGATCCCCGACCCGCGCAGCGTCCGCGGCAGGCTGCTGCTCGCCGCCGGCCGCACCAGGGAGGGCGTGGCCGAACTGGAGGCCGCCGAGAAGGCTGCGGCCGTCCGCGGCCACCACAACCCGGTCATGGTTCCCTGGGCGGCCGACCTGGCCCGTGCCCTGGCCACCGAGGAGCCCGGCCGGGCGGCACGGCTCGCCGCCGACGTCCGGCGCCAGGCCGAGCGGTTCGGCACCGACACCGCCATAGGAGAGGCGCTGCGCTGCGCGGCCGCGCTGGAGACCGGGCAGCGCGCGGTCGGTCTGGCCGCCCAGGCCGTCACCTACCTGGAGGCCTCGCCCTGCCAGTACGAGCACGCCGCCGCCCGCGTCGAGTACGGCATCGCCTCGCGTTCCGTCGCGGAGCTGAACAAGGGCCTGGCCCTGGCCCGTTCGTGCGGCGCGGACGGCCTGGCGGCCCAGGCGCGAGAGGTCCTGGAGTCGGGGCGCGGGCTGCGGTAGCGCGGCGGGCGGACCCGGCGCACCCACCGGCGCCCCTCCGGCGGGCCGCTGCCACCCGGGGGAACGGCCGCCCGGACCCCCTCCGACGGCCCCCTCGCCGGACCCCTGCCCGCACCGCGGGCAGGCTCCTCGCCGGACCCCTGTCCGGACCGCTCGGCAGGCTCCACCAGGTGCGCTCCGCGCCGGACTTCGCGCCGGACCTCTAGGTCCTGTCGTTCAATTCCCGTCGTCCGCCCGGAGGGCGGGCCTCGCGGCGTCAGGTGCGTGCTCTCGGCGTGCCGGGCCCTGACCCTCGTACTGGACGTACTCGGGTCTGGGCCCGGTGCGGCGAGAGTGCGTGCATGGCGTCGCGAGGCAGGCGGGAATTTGACGACAGGGCCTAGGCTGGCTCCTCTCCGACCGGCCCGGCGGCCCGCGCGCCGGGACCGGGGCGCGGCCGCTCGGCGGGTTCCTCGGCCAGGACCCGCTGCGCCACCGCGAACGCCGAGTTGGCCGCCGGAACCCCGCAGTACACGGCACTCTGCAGCAGCACCGCGCCGATCTCCTCGGGCGTCAGCCCGTTGCGCCGCGCCGCCCGAACGTGCATCGCCAGCTCGTCGTGGTGGCCGTGCGCCACCAGCGCCGTCATGGTGATCATGCTGCGCTCGCGCCGGCTCAGC
This sequence comes from Streptomyces sp. Xyl84, assembly GCF_059731885.1. Lineage (NCBI taxonomy): Bacteria > Bacillati > Actinomycetota > Actinomycetes > Kitasatosporales > Streptomycetaceae > Streptomyces > Streptomyces sp. Xyl84. The sequence continues at coordinate 1,104,661 of NZ_AP029182.1, read as the reverse complement.
GTCGGATCGGTCCAGATCTCGCCCCAGGCGTAGCGGGAGATGAAGTCCTGGAACCGGGCGGTGAACGGCGTCTGCCGGTCCTGCGCCCGGTCCACATGGTCGTCGCCCAGCACCGCCCGCCGCACCCGCATGCCCCGCGGGACCGGGCCGTCGAGCTGGGTGCGCAGAGCGGTCAGGACGGCCTGCGGACACTGTGCGGGCGCCAGGTGCGAGGCGCCCGGCACCTCCACCAGGGCCGCGCCGGGCACCGCGTCGGCGATCTCCCGCAGGTGCGCGGGCGGCGTGGCCGGGTCCTGGCGGCCCGCGATCAGCAGCGTGGGCACGGTGATCCCGGACAGCCGGCCGGTCAGGTCGAAGGCGGCCAGCGCGTCGCAACAGGCGGCGTAGGCCGCAGGATCGGCGTCCCGGTGGTCGCGGATCAGCCCCGGCACCGTGAAGTCCCCGGCGAACCAGCGGGAGTTCGCGCTCTCCACCAGCCACTGAAGACCCTCGCGGCGGACCCGCTCGGCCCGCTCCCGCCACGCCCGCGCACCGCCGAAGTGGGCCGAGGAGCAGATCACCGCCAGCGACGTCAGACGCTCGGGACGGTGCACGGCCAGGTGGAGTCCCACCGCGCCGCCCAGCGACACCCCCGCGTACGCGAACCGCTCGACGCCCAGCGAGTCCGCGAGCGCCAGCACCAAGGAGGCGAGGTCGCCGACGGTCGCGCCGGCCGTAACGAGGTCCGCCGCCGAGCCGCCGTGCCCCGGCAGGTCCCAGCGGACCACCCGGTGCGAGACGGCCAGCTCGGGCGCGACCTCGTCCCACAGGGCGTACGACGTCCCCAGGGACGGACCGAGCAGCAGGGCGGGGGCCGAGGCGGGGCCTTCGAGACGGTGGTTCAGGGTCAACGTCGCTCCAGAGCGCGGTCGGTCAGGGCTCCGGCGGAGCCGGTGCCGCGGGTCGGGTCGGTGGGCGCCGTCAGGTCGACGCCCCGCAACTCGGGTTCTTCGGCCAGGAGTTCACCGAGGTCGCGGCCCTCGGTGCAGGCCCGGCGGGCGAGTTCGGTGAGCAGTTTCCTGGCGCGGGCCCGGCCGAGCAGCGGGGTCAGCTCGGCCGACAGCCGCTCGGAGACGATCAGCCCGTGGGTCAGGCCGAGGTGCGCCCGCATGGCGTCCGCGTCCACCCGCAGCCCCCCGGTCAGCTCCGCCGCGTCGCGGGCCGCGCCGCCGACCAGCCGCAGCAGGTCGCGCAGCGGCTCCCACTCGGCGTGCCAGGCGCCCGCGGGCCGCTCGTCCTCGGCCGCCATCGAGGCGTACAGCGTGGCGGCGAGCTGCGGGGCGCGGCGGGCGGCGGCCGCGATCAGGGTGGCGCGCACGGGGTTCGCCTTGTGCGGCATGGCGGAGGAGCCGCCGCCGCTGCCCTCCGCCAGCTCCGCGATCTCGGTACGGCACAGGACCAGCACGTCCGCCGCCGCCTTCCCCAGCGCCCCCGCCGTGAAGGCGAGGCACCCGGCCAGGTCGGCGACCGGGGTGCGCAGGGTGTGCCAGGGCAGCAGCGGCTCACGCAGGCCCAGCTCACGGGCGTAGGTCGCCGCGAGCGCGGTCGGGTCGGCGGCACCGTACGCGGAGAAGGCCGCCAGCGTCCCCGCCGCGCCGCCCAGTTGGGCGGGCAGCGCGGCGCGGACGCCGGCGGCACGGTCCCGGGCGTCGAGGACCAGCGACCGCCAGCCGGCCGCCTTGAGCCCGAAGGTGGTCGGCACGGCGTGCTGGGTGAGGGTCCGGCCGGGCATGACGGTGTCACGGTGGGCGGCGGCCAGCCGGGCCAGCGCCGCTTCGGTGCGGGCCAGGTCGGCCAGGACCACGTCGAGGGTGCGGGCGGCGACCAGCATCGCCGCCGTGTCCATGATGTCCTGGCTGGTCGCACCCCGGTGGACGTAGGCGCCGTACTCCTCGCCCACCGCCGCGGTCAGGTCCGCGACCAGGGGGATCACGGGGTTGCCGCCGCCGCGGGCGCGCTCGGCGAGCGCGCGCACGTCGAAGCGGGCGGGATCCGCGGCCCGGGCCACGGCGTCGGCCGCGGCCCCGGGGGCGAGGCCGAGCGAGGCCTGCGCCCGGGTGAGTGCGGCCTCGGCGTCGAGCAGCGCCCGCAGGAAGGCGGTGTCGCTCGTCCCGCACGCGGCGGCGGAGGCGGCCCACCCGGGCCCGAGCAGCCCGGAGTCCGGATCGGTGTCGTGACCGGTGCCGGTGTCGTGGCCGGGGCCGGTGGGCTGTGGCGTGGAGGGTGTCACCGGAACTCCAGGAAGACCGTCTCGCCCTCGCCCTGAAGGCGGATGTCGAAACGGTACGCCCCGCTGTCCTCCGGCGCCGCGATCAGCGTGGCGCGCCGCTCCTGGTCCAGCCGGGCGAGCAGCGGATCGGCGGCCAGGGCGGCCTCGTCGCCGGGCAGGTAGATCCGGGTGAACAGGTGGACCAGCAGGCCGCGCGCGAACACGCACACACTGATGTACGGGGCGTTGTGCCCGCGCGCGCCCGGCCGCAGGGTCCGCGCGTACCAGTGGCCGTCCGCGTCCGTCTGGATCCGCCCGAAGCCGGTGAACTCCACGCCGTTGCGGCCGAGGAACCCGCCGGAGGCCGCATCGCGCCGCATCGAGCCGTCGACGGCGGGCAGCTCGCCGGCCGGGTCAGGTCCCCACAGCTCCACCAGCGCGTCGGGCAGCGGGCGCCCCTCGCCGTCGTACACGCGGCCGTGCACGGTGACCGTGTCCGGATGTCCGGCGGGCGCGATGTCCTCGCCGCCGCGGAAGGGCAGGGCATAGCCGTAGAAGGGGCCCACGGTGTGCGACGGCGTGGGCGGCAGGCCCTGCGCGACGCCCTCGGGGCCGCTCGTGTCGGTCTTCGTCATGGCAGGTCAGCGTCCTTCTTCGAGCCAGGTGGCGGCCGGGCCGTCCAGCACGATGTCCCAGTGGTAGCCGAGCGAGAACTCCGGCACCGACAGGCTGTGGTCGTAGGCGGCGACCAGCCGCTGCCGGGCGGCGTCGTCCGTCACGGACTGCAGGATCGGGTCGTAGGGGAAGAGCGGGTCGTTCGGGAAGTACATCTGCGTCACGAGCCGCTGGGTGAAGGCCGAGCCGAAGACGGAGAAGTGGATGTGCGCGGGCCGCCAGGCGTTGACGTGGTTGCGCCACGGGTACGGGCCCGGCTGGACGGTGGTGAAGCGGTAGCGGCCCTCGGCATCGGTCAGGGTGCGGCCGACGCCCGTGAAGTTCGGGTCGAGCGGGGCGTCGTGCTGCTCGCGCTGGTGGGCGTAGCGGCCCGCGGAGTTGGCCTGCCAGATCTCGATGAGCTGGCCGCGCACCGGGCGGCCGGCCCGGTCGAGGAGCCGGCCCGACACGGTGATCCGTTCCCCGACCGGCTCCCCGGTGTGCTGCCGGGTGAGGTCGTTGTCGGTCTCGGTGACGTCCCGCTCCCCGAAGGCGGGCGAGGTCAGCTCCACCAGCTCCGGGTCCTTGCCGACGTCGATGGCGACCAGCGGCTGCCGGGGGTGGCGCAGCACCGAGGAGCGGTAGGGCGCGTAGTCGCGGCGCGGGTGGTGCTCGACCGGCGCGCCGGCGGCGAGCCGCTTCTCGTACGCGGCGTGCTCGGCCGCGATCTCCTGGTCGATGTCGTGCTGGGTGAGGGTCATGGGGTACCTGGCGCTTCCTTGAGAGCTCCGGACGGCATGGGGGTGCGCGGCTCTCAGCGTTCGAGGACGAGGGCGAGGCCCTGGCCGGCGCCGACGCGGAGGATGGCGACGCCGGTTCCGGAGCCCTTGCGGGCGAGCTGGTGCGCGACGGTGCCGGCGAGGCGGCACCGGAGGACGTCGTCGATCCGGGCCGGGGCCGGGCCGGGTGTCCGGGCGAGGAGCCCGCGCAGGGCGTGGGCGGCCAGGTCGTCCGGGCGCACGCCCGCGAGGGCGCCGCCGTACTTGCCGAACGGGGTGCGCACGGCGTCGGTCAGGTGGACGTCCTTCACCTGCGTTCCTCCGTGCCGGTCAGCTCGGCGCCGGTCCTGCGGACGATCTCCTCGACGCTCACACCGGGCGCGGTCTCCACGAGTGCCAGTCCGTCACCGGTGACGTCCAGGACGCCGAGGTCGGTGATGATCCGGTGCACGCAGCGCTTGCCGGTCAGCGGCAGCGTGCACTCCCGGACGATCTTCGGGGAGCCGTCCTTGGCGGTGTGCGTCATCACGACGACGACCGTGCGGGCACCGTGCACGAGGTCCATCGCCCCGCCGATCCCGGTGACCATCCTGCCCGGCACGGCCCAGTTCGCCAGGTCGCCGGTCTGCGAGACCTGCATGGCCCCGAGCACGGCGACGTCGATGTGGCCGCCGCGGATCATCGCGAAGGACAGCGCCGAGTCGAAGAACGAGGCGCCCGGCAGGACCGTGACGGTCTCCTTGCCCGCGTTGATCAGGTCCGGATCGACCTGTTCCTCGGCCGGGTACGGGCCGGTGCCCAGGATGCCGTTCTCCGACTCCAGGACCACCTCCACACCCGGCGGCAGGTGGTTGGGGATCAGCGTCGGCAGTCCGATGCCCAGGTTGACGTACTGCCCGTCACGCAGTTCGCGCGCCGCCCGGGCGGCCATCTCCTCACGTGTCCACGCCATCAGGCGCCCACCGTCCCTCGCGTACCGGGCACGGACACCGTCCGCTTCTCGATCTTCTTGTCGGCGGCCTGCTCCGGGCTCAGCGCGACCACGCGCTGCACGAAGATCCCCGGCAGGTGCACCGCGTCCGGGTCGAGTGCGCCGGGCTCGACCAGCTCCTCCACCTCCGCGATCGTCACCTTGCCGGCCATGGCGGCCGGCGGGTTGAAGTTGCGGGCGGACCGGTTGAAGACGAGGTTGCCGTGCCGGTCGCCCCGCGCCGCCCGGACCAGCGCGAAGTCGGTGCGGATGCCGCGCTCCAGCACGTACTCGGTGCCGTCGAACTCGCGGACCTCCTTCGGCGCGGAGGCCACCGCGACCCCGCCGGAGCCGTCGTAGCGCCAGGGCAGTCCGCCCTCGGCGACCTGCGTGCCCACCCCGGCGGGGGTGTAGAAGGCGGGGATCCCGGCCCCGCCCGCGCGCAGCCGCTCGGCCAGCGTGCCCTGCGGGATCAGCTCGACCTCCAGCTCACCGGCCAGGTACTGCCGGGCGAACTCCTTGTTCGCGCCGATGTAGGAGCCGGTCACCCGGGCGATGCGGCCCGCCGCCAGCAGCACCGCCAGCCCGGACTCCATCGCCCCGCAGTTGTTCGACACCACCGACAGGCCGCCCACGCCGCGCTCGTACAGCGCCCGGATCAGTACGTCCGGCACACCGCTCAGCCCGAAACCGCCCACCGCCAGCGACGCGCCGTCCGGTACGTCGGCCACCGCCTCCGCGGCCGTCGCTACCACCTTGTCCATCGAAAACAAGCCTCATCTCTGCCGAGCGTCACCGACCCGTGCCGAGGCAGATAGTCAGGGCACTGAGCAATTCGGCGAAGGTGTCCTCACGCTGCCACCGGCGGGGCGAGCCGTCAAGAGCGCGGTGGAAAGGGGCTGTACCAGGGACAGCGGAGGGGGAGCGAGCGATGTTGTTCAGTGTACGGACGAAAAAGCGGGCGCCGAAACGCGTCCGAGGGGACGTGTGCACGAAGACGTGTACCAAGATGTGCGTACGAAGTTGTGCGTACGGCCACGCGGCTACGACGACGCAGCTACGGCGACGTACGTGCGACCACGCAGGGCCGCACCGGCAGACCTACCCCGAGGAGCGCACATGGCCGCGGTGGACCTCACGACGCACCCCGGGCACCTGGCCCGCCGGCTCCAGCAGGCCCACTACCTGCTGTGGAACACGATGGTCTCCGAGGAGATCACCTCGCCCCAGTTCGCGGTCCTCAACGCGCTCGTCGCCGAACCGGGCCTCGACCAGCGCACCGTGGGGGAGCGGGTGGGCCTGGACCGGTCCACCATCGCCGAGGTCATCAGCCGGCTCGGCCGCCGCGGCCTGCTCGACAAGGTCCGCGACCCGCAGGACGGCCGCCGCTTCCTGCTCCGCCTCACCGACGAGGGGGAACGCACCCACCGCCGGCTCACCGTGCGCACCGCCCGGATGAACCAGGTCTTCCTGGGCCCGCTCAGCGCGGCGGAGCAGGCCCAGTTCTTCGACCTCATCCGGCGCGTCGCGGACGCGGCCGAGGGCCTGCGCAACCCGCCGGAACCGGCCGCCGCACGTCCCTGACCCGCGGAGCGCCCGCACCCGCAGGGCCGCCCCGCCGGGTTCGCCCGTCCGGGCCCGGGTACCCGGCCGTCCGTCAAGGCACCGGAGCGTGACGGAAGGGGCGCGACACGATGAAGGCAGTGACCTGGCAGGGCAAGCGCGACGTCCGGGTGGACGACGTCCCCGACCCGAGGATCCAGGAGCCGACGGACGCCGTCATCCGGGTCACCTCGTCCGGGCTGTGCGGCTCCGACCTGCACCTGTACGAGGTGCTCACCCCGTTCATGACCCCCGGCGACATCCTCGGCCACGAACCGATGGGCATCGTCGAGGAGGTCGGTCCCGAGGTGACGAATCTCCGGCCCGGCGACCGGGTGGTCGTCCCGTTCCAGATCTCCTGCGGCCACTGCGTCATGTGCTCCACCGGTCTGCAGACCCAATGCGAGACCACCCAGGTCACCAGCGAGCACATGGGCGCCGCGCTGTTCGGCTACACCCGCCTGTACGGTGCGGTCCCGGGCGCCCAGGCCGAGTACCTGCGGGTGCCGCAGGCCCAGTACGGTCCGATCAAGGTGCCCGAGGGACCGGCCGACGACCGCTTCGTCTACCTCTCCGACGTGCTGCCCACCGCCTGGCAGGCGGTCGCCTACGCCGACGTCCCGCGCGGCGGCACCGTCGCCGTGCTCGGCCTCGGCCCGATCGGCGACATGGCCTGCCGGGTCGCCCTGGCCCGCGGCGCCGGTCGGGTGTTCGGGGTGGACCTGGTCACCGAACGCCTGGACCGCGCCAGGCGCCGCGGGGTGGAGACCTACGACCTGCGCGACTTCGACAGCGAGAAGGAACTGGTCGCCGCGATCCACGACGAGACCGACGGGCGGGGCCCCGACGCGGTGATCGACGCGGTCGGCACCGAGGCACACGGCAGCCACGTCGCCCGGCTCGTCCAGCAGACCGCCGCGATCATGCCGCGCGCCCTGAGCGGACCGCTGGCCGAACGCTTCAGCGTGGACCGGCTCACCGCCCTGTACACCGCGATCGACCTGGTCCGCCGCGGCGGCACCATCTCCCTCTCGGGCGTCTACGGCGGTGCTGCCGACCCGCTGCCGCTGCTCACCATGTTCGACAAGCAGCTCCAGATCCGCATGGGCCAGGCCAACGTCCGCCGCTGGACCGACGACATCCTGCCCTACCTCACCGACGAGGACCCGCTCGGCGTCGACGACTTCGCCACCCACCGGGTGCCGCTCACCGAGGCGCCGCACGCGTACGAGATGTTCCAGCGCAAGCAGGACGGCGCGGTCAAGGTCCTCATGAGCCCCTGAGCCGCGAAGACCTCACGCCTCCTCGCGCCCGCCCGGCCCCGCCCGGCCGAGCCCGGCTCACGGCCCGGAGCCCAGGATCTCGGCGAGGTCGTAGCGGACGGGCTCCTCCAGCTGGGCGTACGTGCAACTGCCCGGGGTGCGGTCCGGGCGCCAGCGCCGGAAGCGCGCCGTGTGCCGGAACCGCGCCCCGTTCTCCATGTGGTCGTACGCCACCTCCGCCACCCGCTCCGGCCGCAGCGGCACCCAGGACAGGTCCTTCTTGCCCGACCAGCGGCTCGGCGCGCCCGGCAGCCGCGCCGACTCGTGGGCCGCCTCCTGGGACCACGCGGCCCACGGATGCCCGGTCGTGTCGTCCATCCGCAGCGGCGCCAGCTCCTCGATCAGCTCCGCGCGCCGCTTCATCGGGAAGGCCGCCGACACCCCGATGTGCTGGAGGGTGCCCCGGTCGTCGTAGAGGCCGAGCAGCAGCGAGCCGACGACGGGACCGCTCTTGTGGAGGCGGTAGCCGGCGACCACCACGTCCGCCGTCCGCTCGTGCTTGATCTTGAACATGGCCCGCTCGTCCTGGAGGTAGCGCAGTCCCGGGGGCTTGGCGATCACCCCGTCCAGACCCGCTCCCTCGTACTGCTCGAACCACTGCCGCGCCACCTCGATGTCCGTCGTCGCGGGCGCCACGTGCACCGGCGCACGCACCCCCTGGAGCGCCCTGACCAGCAGCGCCCTGCGGTCGGTCAGCGGCACGTCCAGCAGCGACTCGCCGTCCAGCGCGAGCAGGTCGAAGGCGACGAACGAGGACGGGGTCCGCTCGGCCAGCGTCCGCACCCGCGAGTCGGCCGGGTGGATCCGCTCGGTCAGCGCGTCGAAGTCCAGCCGTCCCTCCCGGGCGATCACGATCTCCCCGTCCAGCACGCACCTGCCGGGCAGCCGCTCCCTGAGCGCCGCCACCAGTTCGGGAAAGTACCTGGTCAGCGGCTTGCCCGTACGGCTGCCCAGTTCGACCTCGTCGCCGTCGCGGAACACGATCGCCCGGAACCCGTCCCACTTCGCCTCGTACTGCATGCCCGGCGGGATCTTCGCCACCGGCTTGGCGAGCATCGGCTTCACGGGCGGCATCACGGGAAGATCCATGCCAGCGATTCTGCGCGCCCGCGGCACCTTTCGCCCGGTGTGCGAGGTGGGCGGGGGACGCCTACCGTGGCTCGCATGGGCGATGCGGTGGAACTCGACGTGGCCGGCCGGACCGTCAGGCTGTCCAGCCCGGACAAGGTCTTCTTCCCGGAGCACGGGTACACCAAGCTGGACGTCGCCCGGTACTACCAGGCGGTCGCCCCCGGGATCCTGCGCGCCCTGCGGGAGCGGCCCACCACCCTGGAGCGCTACCCGGACGGCATCGAGGGCGAGTGGTTCTTCCAGAAGCGGGCGCCCAAGGGCATGCCCGACTGGATCCCGACCGCCCACATCACCTTCCCCAGCGGCCGCAGCGCCGACGAGATGTGCCCCACCGAGCAGGCGGCGGTCGTCTGGGCGGCCCAGTACGGCACCCTCACCTTCCACCCCTGGCCGGTGCGGCGCGACGACGTCGAACACCCCGACGAACTGCGCATCGACCTGGACCCGCAGCCCGGCACCGACTACGCCGACGCCGTCCGCGCCGCCGGTGAACTGCGCGCCGTCCTGGAGGACTTCGGCGGCCTGCGCGGCTGGCCCAAGACCTCCGGCGGACGCGGCCTGCACGTCTTCGTCCCCATCGAGCCCCGCTGGACGTTCACCCAGGTACGGCGGGCCGCCATCGCGGTCGGCCGGGAGCTGGAGCGCCGGATGCCGCAGCAGGTGACCACCAAGTGGTGGAAGGAGGAGCGCGGCGCCCGCATCTTCGTCGACTACAACCAGACCGCCCGCGACCGCACCATCGCCTCCGCCTACTCGGTACGCCCCCGCCCGCACGCCCCCGTCTCGGCGCCGCTGCGCTGGGAGGAGGCCGGCGTCGCCCAGCCCCGCGACTTCGACATCACGACCATGCCCGCCCGGTTCGCCGAGGCCGGGGACGTGCACGCCGACATGGACGACCACGCGTTCTCGCTGGAGGCGCTGCTGGACCTCGCCGCCCGGGACGAACGCGACCACGGCCTCGGCGACCTGCCCTACCCGCCCGAGTACCCGAAGATGCCGGGCGAGCCGAAGCGGGTGCAGCCGAGCCGGGCCAGAGCACGCAAGGAGCAGGAGGGCCCGGCCGTCACCTGATCGGCCGACGGCAGGGCCCTCGGCCCCGAGGAGCGCTGCAACTCCTAGCTCCGGATGCCGCGGCAGGAGACGTCGTCCGTCCGAGGCGCGGTGGGCCCGGACCCCATGCACCCGGAGTCGAACCGCCGTCCGTCCGGGCCCGGCTCGTCCGGGCGCGGGGAGAACCCGGGCCGTGACTCCTCCGGATGGTCGTGGACCTGGCCGGGAGGGCCGCCGCCCGGGCCCGGACCCACAGGACCCGGTCGGGGCGCCGGCCGGCCCGGACGGTTCCAGGCAAGGAGAGCGCTCTCATCCGGTGGCGGGCGCGGGGCTATCCTGTGCCGCAGCCGCTTGTGAGGAGCCCCGAAGTGAGCGAGACAGCGCCGCGTCCGACGCTGGAGGCCGTGGCCGCGCGGGCGGGTGTGTCCCGGGCCACCGTGTCCCGGGTGGTCAACGGCGGGGAGGGCGTGCGCGAGCCGCTCGCCGCGCGGGTCCGGCAGGCGGTGGAGGAACTCGGGTACGTCCCCAACCAGGCGGCCCGCAGCCTGGTGACCAAGCGGCACGACGCCGTCGCCGTCGTCATCGCCGAACCGGAGACACGCGTCTTCGCCGACCCCTTCTTCGCGCTGCAACTGCGCGGGATCAGCAAGGAACTGACGGCCCACGACGCACAGCTCGTGCTGCTGCTCACGGAAGGCCGCGAGGACCACGCCCGGGTCGGGCGCTATCTCGCCGGCGGTCACGTCGACGGCGCGCTGGTCTTCTCGCTCCACCTCGACGACCCGCTGCCCGGCCTGATCCAGCGCGCCGGTGTGCCGACCGTGTTCGGCGGCCGGCCCGGCTGGAGCGACGGCACTCGGGAGGCGGTGTACGTCGACAGCGACAACAGGGGCGGTGCCCGCACGGCCGTACGGCATCTGACCCGACTCGGCCGCAGGCGGATCGCCCACATCTCCGGGCCGCTGGACCAGACCTCGGCGGCGGACCGGCTCGAAGGCTTCCGCGACGTCATGGGCGACGACGACCCGGGGCTGGTCGCGGTGAGCGACTTCACGCCCGCCGGGGGCGAGCGCGCCATGCGTGAACTCCTCGACCGGCTGCCCGGCCTGGACGCCGTGTTCGCCGCGAACGACCTGAGTGCCGCGGGCGCCCTGCGCGTCCTGCGCGAACGCGGACTGCGGGTGCCCGAGGACGTCGCGGTCGTCGGGTTCGACGACATGCTGCCCCTCGCCGAGCAGACCGATCCGCCGCTGACGACCGTCCGTCAGGACATCGAGGAGATGGGCCGCCTGATGGCCCGCCTCCTGCTGCGCGACCGCCACGCCCCGAACTCCACGGCGCCCGGCCGACGGACGGAGGACGTCCGGCGCGGCACCGTCCTGCCCACCACCTTGATCCGACGGGCCTCGGCATAGCCCGCATGCACCGTGCGGCCACGCCCTGGCTCAGGCCTGCTGCCGCGGCGCCGCCCTGAGGACCGCGAAGCGGGCGCCGTGCGGGTCGGCGAGCCGGGCCACGCGGCCGACGCCCGGGATGTCGGTGGCCGCCATGCGGACCGTACCGCCCAGGTCACGTGCCCGCTCGACGACGGCGTCCGCGTCCGCGACGTCGAAGTACGGCAGCCAGTGGGCCCCGGCCGCCCCCGCAGCCGCCTCGACCGGGTCGTCGCCCAGCGGGACGATGCCGCCGAACATGGCCTCCTCCCCGCCGGCGGCGGGATTGGCGCAGGTGTAGGAGCCGCCGGGGAACGAGACCGCCGAGGTCTCCAGCCCGAGCACCCGGTGGTAGAACGCGGCCGCCGCCGCGAGGTCCGGCGTGTACAGCTCGACCCAGCACAGCGAGCCCGGCTCACCGGCGGCGTCCAGGCCCTTGCGCTGCCCCGGCTGCCAGAGGCCGAAGGTCACACCCGCCCGGTCGGCGAGGAGCGCCACGCGCCCCTGGTCCATCACGTCCACGGGCCCGACCAGCACTCTGCCGTGCGCCTCCTCGGCGGCCTTCGCGGTGGCCTGTGCGTCGCCGCACCGGAAGTACACGGTCCACGACGGCGGAACCTGCTCCGCCGTCACCTGCATGCCGCCGGCCACGACCCTGCCGTCGAGCTGGAAGAAGCCGTAGCCGCCGGCGTCGGGGCCCGCGGAGCGGAAGTCCCAGCCGAAGAGCCCGGCGTAGAAGGAACGAGCGCCGTCGATGTCGGGGGTGGCGACATCGATCCAGTTCGGAGCGCCGTCCACGTAACGGGTGGTGAGCATCGTCGCCCTCCTTCGAAGGGACCCGTTGCCTGCTCTGCCGAGTCTCGCACCGCCCACCGGCGATCGCTGCCCGAAGGCGCCGGCTCCGCGCGCCGCCGTGCGCACGGGCCGCCCCCGGCGGATCATCCGGGGGAGGGCGCTCCCGGAGGCGGTGTTGATCGCGCGTTGATCGAACGTTTTTCGCCGCCCGGCACGATCTGGCTCATGCACATCGAGACGATCACCCCGGCCGCCCCCGCCTGGCAGGCCCAGGCCCTGTGCGCACAGACCGGGGGCGACTTCTTCTTCCCCGAGCCGGGCAGTTCCGTGCGCGAGGCGAAGCGCATCTGCGCCCTGTGCGAGATGCGCCCGGCCTGCCTGGAGTACGCGCTGGCCAACGACGAACGCTTCGGCGTCTGGGGCGGCCTGTCCGAGAAGGAACGGCAGAGCCTGCGGCGAACGGCCCGCTAGCGAGCGGGCCACCGCACAGCTTCGGCCGTTCCCGGACCCGTCCGCCGGTGATCCGGACCTGCCCGCCGGCGATCAGCCCTCACCCGCCGACGCCTCGGCCCTGCCCGCCGGCGATCCGGTGTCGTGCGCCATGGGGCCGCAGCCCCCGTCCGCCGGCGATCCGGCGTCGTGCGCCGGTGACCGGTCAGGCGCTCGCTCGCGCCGCCATCCGCGCCTTGCGCGCCGCCAGCCGCTCGTCGAACGTCGTGGCCTCGGCGTCGAGCCCGCCCATGAACATGCCCAGTTCCTCCTGCGCCTGCCGGCCCTCGGGGCCCAGCCCGTCGATCTCCATGATCTTCAGGAAGCGCAGCACCGGCTGGAGCACGTCGTCGTGGTGGATGCGCAGGTTGTAGACCTCGCCGATGGCCATCTGGGCGGCGGCCCGTTCGAAGCCGGGGATGCCGTGGCCCGGCATGCGGAAATTGACCACGACGTCCCGCACCGCCTGCATGGTGAGGTCGGGCGCGATCTCGAAGGCCGCCTTCAGCAGATTGCGGTAGAAGATCATGTGCAGGTTCTCGTCGGTCGCGATGCGCGCCAGCATGCGGTCGCAGACCGGGTCGCCCGACTGGTGGCCGGTGTTGCGGTGCGAGATGCGGGTGGCCAGTTCCTGGAAGGCGACGTAGGCGACCGAGTGCAGCATCGAGTGACTGTTGTCGGACTCGAAGCCCTCGCTCATGTGCGCCATCCGGAACCGCTCCAGCTTGTCCGGGTCGACCGCGCGCGAGGCGAGCAGGTAGTCGCGCATCACGATGCCGTGCCGGCCCTCCTCGGCGGTCCAGCGGTGCACCCACGTGCCCCAGGCGCCGTCACGGCCGAAGAGCGTGGCGATCTCGTGGTGGTAGCTGGGGAGGTTGTCCTCGGTCAGCAGGTTGACGACGAGGGCGATCCGGCCGATCTCCGTCACCTTCGACTGTTCCTTGTCCCAGGCCTCGCCGTCCGCGAAGAGACCGGGGAAGTTGCGGCCGTCGCCCCAGGGGACGTACTCGTGCGGCATCCAGTCCTTGGCGACCCGCAGGTGCCGGTCGAGTTCCTTCTCGACCACCTCCTCCAGCGCGTACAGCATCCGTGCGTCGGTCCAGGCGGACGAACTGCCGAGGTGAGGGGAGGTGATCGTCAAGGTTGCTCCAGGGGACGCGCGTGCCGGGCGGGGCCGGCGGGGAACAGCGGAACTGAGGGAGACGGGAAACCGGCGGGGGACGACGAGCCGAACCGGCGAGCGGTGCCGGTCCGACGGCTTGAACCTACGGGATCGTAGGCTACGAACCCGTAGGTTACGAACCCGTAGGTTAAGGGGGCCGTAAAGATCACTGATCAGGTCACCGGCCCCGGGAGGCCGACCGGTCGTGCGCGGCTGTGCAAGGCGCAGGTCCCGGCGCTGGGGGAGGGCCGCCGACCGCACCGCTCCCGCGGCGGCACCGAGAGCCACGTCACACCCTTCCGTCCCCCGCAGGGGGCAGGCGGGCTACGCCAGTTCCACGATCGCCTCCCGTGTGGTCTCCTTCAGCTCCCCCTCCTCCAGCAGCAGCCACCGGGTGATGCCGATGGAATCCAGGAACGGCACGTCGTGGCAGGCCACGAGCAGCGCCCCCTCGTACGACTCCAGGGCGGCCGTCAGCCGGCGCACGCTCGCCATGTCGAGGTTGTTCGTCGGCTCGTCGAGCAGCAGCAGCTGCGGCGCGGGTTCGGCGAGCACGAGCGCGGCCAGCGTTGCCCGGAAGCGTTCCCCGCCGGACAGGGTCGCCGCCTTCTGGTCGGCCCGGGCGCCCCGGAACAGGAAGCGAGCCAGACGGGCCCGGATCAGGTTCTCCGTGGCGCCCGGCGCGAGGCGGGCCACGTTCTCGGCGATGCTCAGGTCGCCGTCGAGGACGTCGAGCCGCTGCGGCAGGAACCTCAGCGGAACGTGTACCTCCGCCTCCCCTGACACCGGCGCCAGTTCCCCGGCCACCGTGCGCAGCAGGGTCGTCTTCCCGGCGCCGTTGCGGCCGAGCAGCGCGACGCGCTCCGGGCCGTGCACGTCGAGTCCGCCGCGCACCTGTGCGCCGTACGCCAGTTGCAGGTGGCGCAGGGTCAGGACGGTACGGCCCGGCGGGACCGCCGTGTACGGCAGCTCGACGCGGATCTCGTCGTCCTCGCGCACCGCCTCCACCGCCTCGTCGAGCCGTTCCCTGGCCTCGGCGAGCTTCTCCTCGTGCATGATGCGGTGCTTGCCCGCGGACTCCTGCGCCGTGCGTCTGCGCTGCTTCATCACCGCCCGGGGTTCGCGCTTGGTGTCGTACATCTTCTGGCCGTACCGCTTGCGGCGGGACAGTTTGACGTGTGCGTCGGCCAGTTCGCGCTTCTGCTTGCGCAGGTCGGCCCCGGCGACGCGGACCATCCGCTCGGCGGCCTCCTGTTCGACGGCGAGGGCCTCCTCGTACGCCGAGAAGTTGCCGCCGTACCAGGTGACCCGGCCTGCCCGCAGGTCGGCGATCTGGTCGGCCAGCTCCAGCAGTTCGCGGTCGTGGCTGACCACGACCAGTGTGCCGGGCCAGGCGGAGACGGTCGCGTACAGCCGCCGCCGCGCGTACAGGTCGAGGTTGTTGGTCGGCTCGTCCAGCAGCAGCACGTCGGGCCGGCGCAGCAGCAGCGCGGCCAGCCGCAGCAGCACCGACTCGCCGCCGGACACCTCGCCGACCGTGCGGTCCAGACCGATGTGGCCGAGGCCGAGTTCACCGAGGGTGGCCAGGGCGCGTTCTTCGACGTCCCAGTCGTCGCCGACGGTCTCGAAGTGCTCCTCGGACGCGTCGCCCGCCTCGATGGCGTGCAGTGCCGCCCGCCGCCGGGCGATGCCGAGGGCCTGGTCGACCCGGAGCGCGGTGTCCAGGGTGACGTTCTGCGGGAGGTGACCGATCTCGCCGGCCGTGCGGACGACGCCGTCGGACGGGGTCAGTTCACCCGCGATCAGTTTCAACAGGGTGGACTTTCCCGATCCGTTGGCCCCGACGAGGCCGGTGCGGCCCGGGCCGAAGGCGATGTCGAGCCCGGTGAGGACGGGGGTGCCGTCGGGCCAGGCGAAGGACAGGGAGGTGCAGGTGAGGGATGCGGACATGGGCGCCTCGCGGTTGCTTGTGCGGCGGTCAGGGGCACACGCGTTTCTGGACACCGCGAGACGACGGGCACCGTGTAGGACGGGCTCCACCGGGCATGAGAAAAGCCCTGGGCCGACTTCCTCCGGGACGGCTCGACGCCGAGGTCGCACGCGACGCACACACCTGTGCGGTGTGACGCGGTGTCTCAGGACCTCAGACGAGCAACGTCCTTCTCCGATCGGCGGCAACAGGGACGTCGTACACCGTAGGAGTGGCGGGTACGGCTGTCAACGGCTTTCCGGGCGGGCCCCGCGCCCCCTGCGTGAAGGAGGTCATCCGGCCCATGCCCGACGGCTCGCCCGTGACACGTGATCCGTCCGCCCCCGACCGGTTCTCGCTGCCCGCCCGGCTCTGTCTGCTGGCCTGGGACCCGGACCCCGCACCGGAAGGGGCCGCCTGGACCGCCCGCCCGCAGCACCTGGTCCGGGCGGGCGCCCTCACCGAGCTGGCCCAGCGCGGACTGCTCGTCGACGACGACGGCGTCGCGACCCCCGTCGACCTCGACGCCGCCACCGGGGACGCGGTGCTGGACGGCCTGCTCGAACTCGTCCGTGAGTCACGGCCCCGCCCCTGGGGGACCTGGGTGACCCTGTGGGCCGGGTACACCCTGACGGCCGTACGGGACCAACTGGCCGCCGAGGGGTGCCTGCGCGTACGGAGACGGCGCCGGCTCGGGGTGCTGCCGGTCACCGGGCACACCCTGGAACGCGCCGACGTCGCGGACGCGCTGCGGGCCGGGGCGCGGCAGGCGTTCGACGGCGCGCGCTCCGCCGCGGAGGTCTCCGCGCGGGACGCGGCCGTCGTCGTCCTCGCGTCGGCCGCCGGGCTGCGCACCGTCCTGCCCGGCGGCGGGGACGGCGGCCACCACCGGCGGCCCGCCGGGGAACTGGAACTGGAGGAACGGCTCGAGGAACTGACCGAACGCAGCGCGGCGGCGGACCCCGCCCTGCGCACGGTCGTCCGAGAGATCCGGAGCGCGCTGCGGCGGACGTGCCCGTCCCCGGAGCCGTCGACCCGGGCGACCTGACCTACGGCCGGCCCGGAGCCCCCTCGGACATCCGCCGGGCCTAGGGCGTGCTTCGAAAGTCCCGCCTGCCCCGCGACGCCTGGCACGCGCGCTCGTCGCGTTGTCGGGATCGTCCACGTACGCCCGGTACGAGGACGACCCTCCGCCTTGCGATCACACGCACCAGACGCCGCGAGGCCCGCCCTCCGGGCGGACAGCGCCACTTTCGAAGCACGCCCTAGCAGGCGTCCCCCATGAGCACGGCCAGGTCGTGGTCGAGGTCGAGCTGGCGGTGTTCGGAGCCGACGGGCACCAGTTCGCTGGTGGCCTGGAGGAACCGCCGGATCTCACCGCTGCGGACGTGCACCACCGCGGTGCCCTCCGGGGCGTGGAACTCCAGGACGGTGCGGTCGTAGCCGTACGGCCGCACCCGGACGTCCCCGTGTCCCTCCGGCTCCTGCATCCCGGCCGCCAGCAGGTCGCGGGCGAACGTCCAGCAGACCTCCACGCCTTCCAGGGTGGCGGGGGCGGGGAACGACATGCGGACCGCGAACGGGTCGCTCAGGTCGTAGTGCATCGTTGCGGGAATGCTGGGCATCCGCGGCGCGGCGGCGACCAGGCGCGCCTCGACGGTCTGCTCGATGACGGTGGACAACGCCTTGCTCCCTTGTGACGTCTGACGGCTGGGGACACGTCCGGGTGGATGAAGCCGGGACACCGGGCACTGGAAGAGACGACTGAATCAGCCGTTCAGTGCACACGAGAAGCGAGTGACCTCGGTCACCGCGTTCATGCACGGAAGTGACGAGTGTCTCCGGCGGGCGGCGGCCGCGGGCCGCCGACGGATCGCCGGGACCGCACGCGGTGCGTCCGTGGGCCGCTCCGGGTGTCCGTTCAGGGCACCGCTTCCGGGCGACCGTTCCGCGGCTGCCCGGAGGCGGTGCGGTGGACCGCGCGGCGGACCACTGGATCCGCGCGCGGCCCTCCTTCCGTACGGGCGGGGGGAAGTTGGGGCCCCGGGGCAGTCTGGACGCCGCCGGGGGAGTGGGCTAGCTTCGCCCGCCATGAAGCTGAGGCGCTGGGGAACGAAGCGACGGACGGGCCGGACGAGCCCGATGATCCGGACGGGCCGGATGATCGGGGCGGGCCGGGTGAGTCCGGTGATCCGGACGGACCGGACGGACCGGACGAGCGGGGCCGGTGGGGCGGGTGGCGCGCGCTCCGCGACCGGGACACGGCCCACAGCACCCGCGGAGTCCGTGACCCGCCCGGCCGCCCCGGCCCTCCGCGCCGGCCGCCGGTCGGCCGGGCTCGTGGGGGCGGTGGTGCTCGCCGTGCTGGCGGCGGTGCCCGCACAGGCGGCCGGTCCGGTGCACGGCGGCCCCCACGCGCACCGCCCCAACGCGCCGCAGTGGCGGCTCAAGGACGGCGGCACGCCCGACGTCCGCTTCCGCGGCCTGTCCGCCGTGAGCCGCCGCACCGCCTGGGTGGCCGGCACCGGCGGCACCGTGCTGCGGACCACCGACGGCGGCGCCTCCTGGCGGAACGTCTCGCCGGCCGGCGCGGCGGACCTGGAGTTCCGCGACATCGAGGCGTTCGACGCGCGGCGGGCCGTGGTCCTGGCCATCGGCGAGGGCGAAGCCTCACGCGTCTACCGCACCGAAGACGGCGGAGCCACCTGGACGGAGTCCTTCCGCAACACCGACGCCGGTGCCTTCTACGACTGCCTCGCCTTCTTCGACCACCGGCACGGCCTGGCCGTGAGCGACCCGGTGAACGGCAAGTTCCGCGCCCTGTCCACCAGTGACGGCGGGCGCTCCTGGAAGGTCCTGCCCGACCGTGGCATGCCGGCCGCGCAGCCCGGCGAGGCCGGATTCGCCGCGAGCGGCCAGTGCCTGGTCACCGCCGGGCCGCGGGACGTCTGGCTCGCCACCGGGGGAGGCGCACGCGCGCGCGTGCTGCACTCCGCGGACCGCGGGCTGACCTGGCGGGCCGCCGACGCGCCGCTCCCGGCGGGCGACCCCGCCAAGGGCGTCTTCGCGCTCGCCTTCCGGGACCGGGCACACGGGCTCGCGGTCGGCGGCGACTACCGTCCCGGCCAGGCGTCGCCGGACGCCTCCGCCACCACCGCCGACGGCGGCCGTACCTGGCGACCCTCGGCCACGCCGCCGCCGGCCTACCGCTCCGGCGCCGCCTGGCTCCCGCACACACGCGCGAGCGCCCTCGCCGTAGGCCCGACCGGAACCGACCTCACCACCGACGGCGGCCGGAGCTGGCGCACGGTCGACGCCGGTTCGTACGACACCGTGGACTGCGCCTGGGACGGCGGCTGCTGGGCATCCGGTGAGACGGGCCGTATCGCTCGACTGGAGGATTGAATATCGCCTGATATGACGAACTGTTCCAGGATGCGGGTATCCGTTCCTTGACAGAGAGGAAGTGAACGGTATGCCACGCGGTTCCAGCTCCAAGCGGGAGCGCCAGTACGAGCACATCAAGGAGAGCGCGCAGGACCGGGGGGAGAGCAACGGCCGCGCCAAGGAGATCGCCGCGCGCACGGTGAACAAGGAGCGCGCGCGTTCCGGCGAGTCCAAGACCGCGAGCCGCACCTCCACGCAGGACATGTCCTCGGGCAGGCGCGGCGGCCAGCGCTCGGGCCGGGGCTCCGAGGGACCCACCTACGACCAGCTGTACGAGGAGGCCAAGCGGCGCAACATCCACGGCCGCTCGGACATGAACAAGCAGCAGCTCCAGCAGGCCCTGGGCAAGCACTGAGCCGAGCCCGCGAGCGGGACGGGCCCGCCCCGGTACGGACGTACGGAGTACGGACGGTACGAACCGCGAGCCCGCCCCGCCCGCCAGGCCACCGGACCGCGGGCCCCGGCCCGACGGCCCGCCCCCCGCACACGGGTCCGCCCCTCGCCCACGGGTCCGCACGGCCGGGCGGGTCCCCGCGTCCCCGTGCCGCCGCACGCGTCGTACGCTCGTCCGTCATGACGATCACGACGACCGTGGGCATCCCCGAAGGCTGGCCCGCGACCGAGGCGCAGGCCCTGGCCGTGCAGGACGAGCTGCGGGCCCGGGTGGTGCTGGACGAGCGCGGCCCGGAGCCGGGGACGGGCCACGTCACGGGCGTCGACGTGGCCTACGACGACGAGCGGGACGTGGTGGCCGCGGCGGCCGTCGTGCTGGACGCGGCCACCCTCCGGGTGGTGGCCGAGGCCACCGCGGTGGGCCGGATCTCCTTCCCGTACGTCCCCGGTCTGCTGGCCTTCCGTGAGATTCCCACGGTGCTGGCCGCCCTCGCCGCCCTGGACCGGGAGCCCGGACTGGTCGTCTGCGACGGCTACGGCCTCGCCCACCCCCGCCGCTTCGGCCTCGCCAGTCACCTCGGCGTACTGACCGGGCTGCCGGTCATCGGGGTCGCGAAGAACCCCTTCATCTTCACCCACGACGACCCGGCCGCCCCGCGCGGCAGCGTCGCGCCGCTCCTGGCCGACGGCCGGGAGGAGGTCGGCCGCGCGCTGCGCACACGCGACGGCGTCAAACCCGTCTTCGTCTCCGTGGGCCACCGGGTGACCCTGGACAACGCCTGCGCGCACACCCTCGCCCTCACCCCCTCCTACCGGCTGCCGGAGACGACCCGCAGGGCCGACGCCCTGTGCCGCCGCGCACTGAGGGAAGCCGCGGACCCGACGCCGAGGAAGACCACGGACCCGACGCGGCCGGCCTGAGCCCGCACGGGCGCCGCCGCACCGGCCCCTACTGCCTCGCCACGCTCGTCCGGAGCGTGATCCCCGCGTCGCGCAGCCGCCGCACCAGCGCGTCGCCCATGGCGACGGCCGTCGTCACCTGGCCCGCCGTCGCCGGCAGCTCGTCCAGGGCGAGGCACAGGGCCGATTCCGCGAACATCTTCGCCGTCTCGTCGTACCCGGGGTCCCCGCCCGCCACCTCGGTGCGCACCCGCCGGCCGCCGCCCTCGCCCACGAAGCGCGCCGAGAACCAGCTCCTGGCCCGCCGCTCAGGGCTCGGGCCCTGTCCGGGGCTGAGCCGGCCGGACAACCAGCGCCGGGCCGGTGGCAGTTGGGCGACCGCCGCGAGCGTACCGACGGCGGCGACCCCGCCGAGGGCGACGGGCAGGTGCCGGACGGCCGCGTAGTGGCGGTAGCGGAAGTCGGGACCGTACCGTTCCAGCGCCCGCGCCGAGCGCGCGACGATCTGCGGGTCGAGGGTCGGCAGCGGCAGCGCCCAGGCGCCGGCCTCCGCCGCGAACCGGGGCGCGCCCACCGGCGCGGACACCCGCCGCCCCGGCAGCCGCGGCTCGTGCCGCGCGCGGTCACGGGCGGCCGCCCGCAGCCGCAGGGGACGGGCGAACTGGTTGAGCGCCGAGGCCAGCGTCCCGCCGGAGAAGGCCGCGTCCACCCGGACGAACCCGTCCACCGTCAGGGGCACCCCCTCGGGCAGCTCCCGCACGGTGACGTACACGCCCAGGTCGTGCGGTACCGAGTCGAACCCGCAGGCGTGCACCAGGCGTGCGCCGGTCTCCCGCGCGCGCGTGTCGTGCCGGACGTACACCAGGTCGACGAACTCGGGCTCACCGGTGAGGTCCAGGTAGTCGGTGCCGCTGTCCGCGCAGGCGGCGACCAGTTCCTCGCCATGGGTCACGTAGGGGCCCACGGCCGTGGCCAGCACGCGCGTGTGCCGGGCCAGTTCACGCAACGACGCCGGGTCGGCCGCGTCGGCCCGCAGCACCCCGGCGCCCGCGCCGCCGGGCAGCCGCTCCCGCAGCTCCTCCAGCCGGCGCTCGCTGCGGCCCGCGACGGCCCAGCGCAGCCCCTCGGGGGCGTGCGCGGCCAGGTACCGGGCGGTGAGGGCCCCTACGAAACCGGTGGCCCCGAAGAGCACGATGTCGTACGGACGTTCCGTCTTTTTCGCCCCGCTCATGACACTCCTGGTCTGCTCATGCCGCCCCGCGCCGCCCGCCCGCGGCATCCCTCGCCCCGCCGGACCGTGATCCCGTGCCACTGTCGGTGACCGAGGCTAGCGTGAAGGAGTGGCGACCGGCGGTGCGGGTGGCGGCGGGCGGCCCCCCCCCCGCGGCGGCGGGCGGCACGCCTCGGCCGGACCCTCGGCTAAGCGCTCGCTCGTTCAGGGCTTGTGCCCGGTGCGGCGCGTTCTTAGCATCATCGGTGTTACATCGGTTGTGTCACAGCAAGGGGGCTGGGATGGCAACGGCACAGGCGCCCGGGAGCGACGGCCCGCTGAGCGGCGTCCGCGTGGTCGAGCTGGCCGGCATCGGCCCCGGCCCCTTCGCCGCCATGCTCCTGGCCGACCTGGGGGCCGACGTGGTCCGGGTCGACCGCCCCGGCGGCGCCGGCCTCGGGATCGACCCGGCCGCCGACCCGACCCACCGCAACAAGCGTTCGGTGGTCGTCGACCTGAAGTCCCCGGACGGCCCCGCCCGCGTCCTCGACCTGGCCGCCCGCGCCGACATCCTCGTCGAGGGCTACCGTCCCGGCGTGGCCGAACGCCTCGGCGTCGGCCCCGACGCCTGCCACGCCCGCAACCCCCGCCTCGTCTACGGCCGGATGACCGGCTGGGGCCAGGACGGCCCGCTCGCCCCGCGCGCGGGACACGACATCGCCTACATCGCCGTCACCGGCGCGCTCGGCATGATCGGCGACGCGGACCGGCCCCCCGCCGTCCCCGCCAACCTGCTCGGCGACTACGCCGGCGGCTCCCTCTACCTCGTCGTCGGCGTCCTCGCCGCCCTCCACCACGCGCGCGCGACCGGCACCGGACAGGTCGTCGACGCCGCCATCGTCGACGGCACCGCCCACCTCTCCACGATGATCCACGGCCTGCTCGCCGCCGGCGCCTGGCAGGACCGGCGCGCCGCCAACCTCCTGGACGGCGGCTGCCCCTTCTACGGCACCTACGAGACCGCCGACGGACGCCACATGGCCGTCGGCGCCCTGGAGCCGCGCTTCTACGCCGAGTTCATGGACCTCCTCGGCGTCCCCGGCCAGGTGCCGGCGCGCGACGACACGGCCCGCTGGGGCGAGCTGCGCGAGGCGATCGCCGCCCGTTTCCGCGCCCGCACCCGCGACGAGTGGACCGCCGTGTTCGAGGACTCCGACGCCTGCGTGGCGCCCGTGCTGTCGCTGCGCGAGGCCCCGCACCACCCGCACCTCGCCGCCCGCGGCACCTTCACCGACCACGGCGGCATCACCCAGCCGGCGCCCGCGCCCCGCTTCTCCGCGACCCCCACCACCGTGCGCACCGCCCCCGCCCGCCCCGGCGCGGGCGCCGATGCGGTGGCCCGCGACTGGGACATACCCATCCTGTCCGCCCCGTCCGCGACCACCCCGCCCGAGACGACCACGCCGGCGACCCGGCCCCCGACAGTCCCCCGGGACACCCCTCAGTGAAAGGCCTGCCAGTGACCACCGAAGCGTACGTGTACGACGCGATCCGCACCCCCCGCGGACGCGGCAAGGCGAACGGCGCCCTGCACGGCACGAAGCCCGTCGACCTGGTCGTCGGCCTCATCCACGAGATCCGCCGCCGCTTCCCGGACCTCGACCCGGCCGCCGTGGACGACATCGTGCTCGGGGTCGTCGGCCCCGTCGGCGACCAGGGCTCCGACATCGCCCGCATCGCCGCCATCGCCGCGGGACTCCCGGACACCGTCGCCGGCGTACAGGAGAACCGCTTCTGCGCCTCGGGCCTGGAAGCCGTCAACCTCGCCGCCGCCAAGGTGCGCTCCGGCTGGGAGGACCTGGTCCTGGCGGGCGGCGTCGAGTCGATGTCCCGGGTGCCGATGGCCTCGGACGGCGGCGCCTGGTTCAACGACCCGATGACCAACCTGGCCACCAACTTCGTGCCCCAGGGCATCGGCGCCGACCTCATCGCCACCATCGAGGGCTTCTCCCGCCGCGACGTGGACGAGTACGCGGCCCTGTCCCAGGAGCGCGCGGCCACCGCCTGGAAGGAGGGCCGCTTCGAGCGCTCCGTGGTGCCGGTGAAGGACCGCAGCGGCCTCACCGTCCTCGACCACGACGAGCACCCGCGCCCCGGCACCACCGCCGACTCGCTGGCGAAGCTCAAGCCGTCCTTCGCCGACATCGGCGAACTCGGCGGCTTCGACGCCGTGGCGCTCCAGAAGTACCACTGGGTGGAGAAGATCGACCACGTCCACCACGCGGGCAACTCCTCCGGCATCGTCGACGGCGCCTCCCTGGTCGCCATCGGCTCGCGGGAGGTCGGGGAGCGTCACGGCCTCACCCCGCGGGCGCGGATCGTCTCCGCCGCCGTCTCCGGCTCCGAGCCCACCATCATGCTCACCGGGCCCGCCCCGGCCACCCGCAAGGCGCTCGCCAAGGCCGGCCTGAGCATCGACGACATCGACCTGGTCGAGATCAACGAGGCCTTCGCGGCGGTCGTGCTGCGCTTCGTGAAGGACATGGGCCTGAGCCTGGACAAGGTCAACGTCAACGGCGGCGCCATCGCGCTGGGCCACCCCCTCGGCGCCACCGGCGCGATGATCCTCGGCACCCTCGTCGACGAACTGGAGCGCCAGGACAAGCGGTACGGCCTCGCCACCCTGTGCGTGGGCGGCGGCATGGGCATCGCCACCATCGTCGAGCGCATCTGACCCCCTCCCGACGGATCACCTGGAGCCCCTCCTCATGACCACCGAGTCCACCACCATCCGCTGGGAACAGGACGACACCGGTGTCGTCACCCTCGTCCTCGACGACCCGGACCAGTCCGCGAACACCATGAACCAGGCGTTCCGCACCTCGCTCGCCGCGGTCGCGGACCGTCTGGAGGCCGAGAAGGACACCGTCCGCGGCGTCATCGTCACCTCCGCCAAGAAGACGTTCTTCGCCGGCGGCGACCTGCGCGACCTGATCCGCGTCACCCCCGAGACCGCCCAGGACCTCTTCGACGGCGGCATGGCGATCAAGCGCGACCTGCGCCGCATCGAGACGCTCGGCAAGCCCGTCGTCGCCGCGATGAACGGCGCGGCCCTCGGCGGCGGCTACGAGATCGCCCTCGCCTGCCACCACCGCGTCGCCCTGGACGCCCCGGGCTCCAAGATCGGCTGCCCCGAGGTCACCCTCGGCCTGCTGCCCGGCGGCGGCGGAGTCGTCCGCACCGTCCGGATGCTCGGCATCACCGACGCCCTGCTGAAGGTGCTCCTCCAGGGCACCCAGTACAACCCGCGCCGCGCCCTGGAGAACGGCCTGGTCGACGAGGTCGCCGACACCCGCGAGGACATGCTCGCCAAGGCCCGCGCCTTCATCGACGCCCACCCCGAGTCCGCCCAGCCCTGGGACCGGCCCGGCTACCGCATCCCCGGCGGCACCCCGTCCCACCCGAAGTTCGCCGCCAACCTGCCCGCCTTCCCGGCCAACCTGCGCAAGCAGACGGGCGGCGCGCCCTACCCCGCGCCGCGCAACATCATGGCCGCCGCCGTCGAGGGCGCCCAGGTCGACTTCGAGACCGCCCAGGTCATCGAAGCCCGCTACTTCGTCGAGCTGGCCGCCGGGCAGACCTCGAAGAACATGATCCAGGCGTTCTTCTTCGACCTCCAGGCGGTCAACTCCGGTGCCAACCGCCCCCGGGGCGTCGAGCCCCGCCCGGTCCGCAAGGTGGCCGTGCTCGGCGCCGGGATGATGGGTGCGGGCATCGCCTACGCCTGCGCCCGCGCGGGCATCGAGGTCGTCCTCAAGGACGTCTCCCTGGAGGCCGCCGTCAAGGGCAGGGGCTACTCCGAGAAGCTGTGCGCCAAGGCCGTCTCCCGGGGCCGTACCAGCCAGGAGAAGGCGGACGCGCTGCTCGCCCGCATCACGCCCACCGCCGACGCCGCCGACCTCGCGGGCTGTGACGCGGTGATCGAGGCGGTCTTCGAGGACACGGCGCTCAAGCACAAGGTGTTCCAGGAGATCGAGCACGTCGTCGCCCCGGACGCGCTGCTGTGCTCCAACACCTCCACACTGCCCATCACCGCACTCGCCGAGGGCGTGCAGCGGCAGGGCGACTTCATCGGGCTGCACTTCTTCTCGCCCGTCGACAAGATGCCCCTGGTGGAGATCATCAAGGGCGAGCGCACCGGCGAGGAGGCCCTGGCCCGCGCCTTCGACCTGGTCCGGCAGATCAACAAGACGCCGATCGTCGTCAACGACTCGCGCGGCTTCTTCACCTCCCGGGTGATCGGCCACTTCATCAACGAGGGCGTCGCCATGGTGGGCGAGGGCATCGAGCCCGCCTCCGTCGAGCAGGCGGCGGCCCAGGCCGGCTACCCGGCCAAGGTGCTCTCGCTCATGGACGAGCTGACCCTCACCCTGCCCCGCAAGATCCGGCGCGAGTCGAAGCGGGCCGTCGAGGAGGCGGGCGGCACCTGGGTCATGCACCCCGCCGAGGCCGTCATCGACCGCATGGTCGACGAGTTCGGCCGCACCGGCCGCAGCGGCGGCGCGGGCTTCTACGAGTACGGCGACGACGGCCGGCGCGCCGGCCTGTGGCCGGGCCTGCGCGAACACTTCACCAAGGCGGGGCACGAGATCCCGTTCCGCGACATGCAGGAGCGGATGCTCTTCTCCGAGGCGCTGGACACGGTCCGCCTCCTGGAGGAGGGCGTCCTGACCTCCGTCGCCGACGCCAACATCGGCTCGGTCTTCGGCATCGGCTTCCCCGGGTGGACCGGGGGCGTCCTGCAGTACATCAACGGCTACGACGGCGGCACCGGGGGAGCGACCGGTCTGCCCGGCTTCGTGGCCCGCGCGCGCGAACTGGCCGAGCGCTACGGCGAGCGGTTCACCCCGCCCGCCCTGCTGGTCGCCAAGGCGGAGAGGGGGGAGACCTTCACCGACCAGCGCTGAGCCACGGCTCAGGCGGAGGGCGTGCCCGGCGGCGCGCCCTCCTTGGGGGCATCCTCCGCCCGGGCCTCCCGCGCCTCGTCCGCCCGGGCCTCGGCTCGATGCTCACCGGCCCGGGGCCCGGGCCCGGCGTCCGCCTCGGGGGAGCCGACCCACTCCCGCAGCTCCTCCTTCAGCGACCGCTGGAAGGTGGTCAGCAGCGCCTGCACCACCAAGGGGTGCATATGGGCGGACAGGGACTTCACGTCCTTCGTGCCGCGTTCGGCCACCGCGTCGCGCAGCAGCCCCGACAGTTCGCGCGCCGCCGCCCGCGCGTGGTCGATCAGCGCCGTACGGGCCGCGAGCACGGTCTCCTCGGACAGCGGTACGTCGAGCAGCTCCACCCCGAGCCGCAGCAGCCCGGCGTCGACGCGGAAGGAGTCGTCCTCCCGCGCCAGCACGCTCATCGCCGCCAGCCGCTCCACGTCCTCGTCGGTGAGCGGCCGGCCGGCGCGCCGCTCCAGTTCCGGCCGTGAGAGCATCTCCATGCTCTCCGGTGCCCAGGAGGCGACCACCGCGCGCTGCACGGCCAGGTCGTGCGGGCTGAGGCCGGGCGGGAGCAGGCGCAGATGGCGTTCGATCGCCGCGAGCGTCATGCCCTGGTGCTGCATCTCCTCGATCAGCGCCAGCCGCGCGAGGTGGTCCCGGCCGTAGTGGCCCACCCGGCGCGGACCGATCGCGGGCGGCGGCAGCAGGCCCCGGCCGGCGTAGAACCGCACCGTGCGCACCGTGACGCCGGCCCGCGCGGCCAGCTCGTCGATGGTGAGGACCGGCTCGCCGGTGTCGGTCGTCGTCATGTGCAGCAGTATCGCTGTCTCACCAGTCGTGTGAAAGCGGGTGACCGATCTGCGTGGATAGTGTGAGAAGTCCCCCTCTGTGACGTACGCCATCGCATGGCAGCTGATCTCTCTGGGAAGCTGCTTGCCTGGTCTGTACCGCGTACCCAGTGGTGCACGCCGGAATCGTACGGACACCCGGGCGCACCCCGCTCGGCCCCCAGAGAGTGGATACCACCGCGTGAGCAAGGACTCCGTGCACACGGAACAGGTCGCCGACCGTCCCCGGGCGACCGCGACCCCCGCCGACGCGGGCGACGCCGGTTACAGCAAGGACCTCAAGCACCGCCACGTCAACATGATCGCCATCGGCGGCGCGATCGGCACCGGCCTCTTCCTGGGCGCCGGCGGCCGGCTGCACTCGGCGGGACCGGCGCTGGCGCTGACCTACCTGGTCTGCGGCGTCTTCGCGTTCTTCGTCGTGCGCGCCCTGGGCGAGCTGGTCCTGTACCGCCCCTCGTCCGGATCCTTCGTGTCGTACGCGCGCGAGTTCCTCGGCGAGAAGGGCGCCTACGTCGCCGGCTGGATGTACTTCCTGAACTGGTCGACGACCGGCATCGCCGACATCACCGCCATCGCGCTGTACACGCACTACTGGAGCTTCTTCACGCCCGTCCCGCAGTGGGTGCTGGCGCTGATCGCCCTCGCCGTCGTCCTCACCGTGAACCTGATCTCGGTGAAGATCTTCGGTGAGATGGAGTTCTGGTTCGCGATCGTCAAGGTGGCCACGCTGGTCGCGTTCATGCTGATCGGCATCTTCCTGCTGGCCACCCAGCACAAGGTGGACGGCGCGACACCGGGCCTCAGCGTGATCAGCGACCACGGCGGACTGCTCCCGCACGGCGCCATGCCGGTGGTCCTCGTCATGCAGGGCGTGATCTTCGCGTACGCCGCCCTGGAACTGGTCGGCGTCGCCGCCGGCGAGACCGCCGAGCCCGAGAAGGTCGTCCCGCGCGCGGTGAACTCGATCATGTGGCGGGTCGCCCTGTTCTACGTCGGCTCGGTCGTCCTGCTCGCCCTGCTGCTGCCCGGCTCGGTCTACTCGGGCGACGAGAGCCCCTTCGTCACCGTCCTGTCGAAGATCGGCGTCCCCGCGGCCGGTGACGTCATGAACCTGGTGGTCCTCACCGCCGCCATGTCCTCGCTGAACTCCGGCCTGTACTCCACCGGCCGCATCCTGCGCTCCATGGCGATGGCGGGCTCGGCGCCGAAGTTCACCCGCGTGATGAGCCGCAGCCAGGTGCCCTACGGCGGCATCCTGCTGACCTGCGCGGTCTGCGTGCTCGGCGTCGGCCTGAACTACCTGGTGCCCAGCCAGGCCTTCGAGATCGTGCTGAACGTCGCCTCGCTCGGCATCGTCAGCACCTGGGTGATCATCATGATCTGCCACCTGGTCTTCGTCCGCCGGGCGAAGGCGGGCCTGGTCGACCGGCCGCACTTCCGCCTGCCCGGCAGCCCGGTCACCGAGATCGCCACGATCGCCTTCCTGCTGGCCTGCCTCGGCCTGATGTGGAACGACCCGGACGTGGGCCGCAAGACCCTCTTCCTGATCCCGCTGATCGCGGTGCTCCTGGTCGGCGGCTGGTTCGGCGTCCGCCGCCGCGTCACACAGCAGTCCGCCGAGGCCCCCTCCCTCACGAAGTAGCGGTTCACCCGGCGTCCCGGCCGGTGCGAGGTGATCGAGGCCGGCCGGGCCCGGCTCGCCGCAGGTTCGGCCGGGCCCGGCCGCACGGCCACCGTCCAGGGGCCGGACCGCGCCGGTGCGCAGCGGTCCGGCCGGTGCTCACCTGGCGTGGACGGAGTTCGTCGCCTCGATCTTCTTCCACGACCTCGGCTGCGCCGGGGCCGCCGCCGGTGCCGCGGCGAAGGAGGCCGCGCGCGCGGCGGGGGCGGCCGGCTTCACCGGCTGGAACAGCCAGGTGTCGAAGAGCGCGGCCAGCGGCTTGCCGGAGACCTGCTCGGCGTACTTCTGGAAGTCGGCCACGGAGGCGTTGCCGTAGGCGTGCTGCTGGGGCCACCCCTTCAGCAGGGCGAAGAACGCCCGGTCGCCGATCGCGTTGCGCAGCGCCTGGATGGCGACGGCCCCCCGGTCGTAGACCGCCGCGTCGAACTGGTTGTCCGGACCCGGGTCACCCGGCTTCACCGTCCAGAAGGCGTCGTCGGCCGGGTGCGAGGCGTACACGTAGTCCGCCAGCTCCTGCGTGGTGCCCTCGCCCTCGTGCTCGGACCACAGCCACTGCGCGTACCGCGCGAAGCCCTCGTTGATCCAGATGTCCTTCCAGCCCTTGAGGGACACGCTGTCCCCGTACCACTGGTGGGCCAGCTCGTGCACCACGACGGAGGTGTTCGAGCCGTTCGCGAACTGCTTCGGGCTGTAGTAGACGCGTGACTGGGTCTCCAGCGCGTACCCGGTCGTCGTGTTCGGCACGTACCCGCCCGCCGAGCTGAACGGATACGGCCCGAAATAGCCGCTCAGCCAGTCGACCAGCTCCCCGGTGCGCTCCACGCTCGCGCGGGCCGCCCCGTCGTTGTCGCCGAGGTCCTTGCTGTAGGCGTTGATCACCGGGACACCGCCCTCGGACGTACCGGTGGTGATGTCGAACTTCCCGAGCGCCAGCGTGGACAGGTAGGTCGCCTGCGGCTTGTTCTGGCGCCAGTTGTAGCGGGTCCAGCCCAGCTTCGAGGAGACCGACTGGAGGGTGCCGTTGGAGATCGCCTGGGTGCCGTCCGGGACCGCCACCGACACGTCGTAGGTGGCCTTGTCGCTGGGGTGGTCGTTGCTCGGGAACCACCACCAGGCGGCCTCGGGCTCGTCGGCCGCGACCGCGCCGTCGGGGGTGCGGTGCCAGGTGGAGAACCCGTAGGCGCTCTTCGTCGACGGCACCCCGCGGTAGCGGACGACCACCGTGACCGGCGTGCCCTTCGCCAGCGGGCTCCTCGGTGTGACGACCAGCTCGTGCTGGCGCGCGGTGGTGAAGGCCGCCTTCGTCCCGTTGACCCGTACCTCGCTGACGTCCAGCAGGAAGTCCAGGTCGAAGCTGGACAGGTCCTGCGTGGTGCGCGCCGAGATCGTCGCCGTGCCCTCCAGCTCGTCCGTCGCGGGCTGGTACGTCAGCCGCAGGTCGTAGTGGGAGACGTCGTAGCCGCCGTTGCCGTAGTCGGGGTAGTAGGGGTCGCCGATGCCCGGTGCGCCGGGGGAGTGGCTCGCGGCCGACGCCGGGATCGCCAGCAACAGGGAGGCCGCCGCCAGAGTGCCCGGCACGATGATTCTGCGGTGCACGTCAGCTCCAAGTCCTAGGGGAACGAAGTCTGTTCGGAGCCTATTGAGTCCCCGGCGACCCAGGCATGTCCATGGTCACTGCTGTCACATGATCGCCATTCGGCCGTCACGAGGGAAGCAGCTCCCGTGCGCGGCCGGGCACTCGCGTGCACTCCCGCACCCCCGCGGTGCCCCTTCCGCCCCTGCTGTCCCCTCCGCCCCGGCAACACGTCAGTTTCCCCCTTCTGCACGGCAGTTGCCCCCTGTACCGTCCCGCTCATGCCGAACAGCACGCGCATGACGACCTGGAGATCGATCGCCCTGACGGTCGTCGCCGTCCTGGCGACCGCACTCCTCAGCCCGGCGGCGCACGCCGCGCCGCACGACGGCCCGGCCCCGCGCGAGAGCCGCCCCGTCTACTCCTACACGAACGCCGTCCGCGAGTCCGTCTGGGTCGACACCGGCCTCGACGGCGACGGCGACGGGCACAGCGACCGCGTCGCCGCCGACATCGTCCGGCCCCGCGAAGCGGCCCTGCAGGGCCGGAAGGTGCCCGTCATCATGGACGCCAGCCCGTACTACTCCTGCTGCGGGCGCGGCAACGAGAGCCAGCTGAAGACCTACGACGCCGACGGCCGCGTCGTGCAGATGCCGCTGTTCTACGACAACTACTTCGTGCCCCGCGGCTACGCCGTCGTCGGCGTCGACCTCGCCGGCACCAACCGCTCCGACGGCTGCGTCGACGTCGGCGGCCGCTCCGACGTCCAGTCCGCCAAGGCCGTCGTCGACTGGCTGAACGGCCGGGCCCGCGCCTACACCACCCGCACCGGCTCCACCCCGGTCGAGGCCGGCTGGACCGACGGGAGGACCGGCATGATCGGCAAGAGCTGGGACGGCACCATCGCCAACGGCGTGGCCGCCACCGGCGTCCAGGGCCTGAAGACCATCGTGCCGATCAGCGCCATCTCCTCCTGGTACGACTACTACTTCGCCCAGGGCGCCCCGCTGTACGGCTCGGGCCCCGACTGGCTCTCCGACGCGGTGGAGAGCGACGCCGCCCACGCCCACTGCGCCGCCGTGCAGAAGAAGCTCGTCGACGGCGCCCCGCGCACCGGCGACTGGACGCCCCTGTGGACCGAGCGCGACTACGTGAAGGACGCGGCCAAGGTCAGGGCGAGCGTCTTCCTCGTCCACGGCATGCAGGACCTCAACGTGCGCACCAAGAACTTCGGCCAGTGGTGGGACGCCCTCGCGAAGAACGGCGTGCAGCGCAAGATCTGGCTCTCCCAGACCGGCCACGTCGACCCCTTCGACTACCGCCGCGGCGCCTGGGTCGACACCCTGCACCGCTGGTTCGACCACGAACTCCTCGGCTACCGCAACGGCGTCGACCGCGAGCCCATGGCCGACATCGAACGCCGGCCCGACCAGTGGGTGACCTCCGCCGTCTGGCCGCCGCGCGGCACCGCGACGGCCACGCTGCGCCCCGCGCCCGGCACCCGGGCCGGCGTCGGCAGCCTCGGCCTGCGCCCGGCGCACGGCACCGAGACGTTCACCGACGACCCGAAGCTGAGCGAGACGGACTGGGCCGCGCGGATCGACACCGCGACCCCGGACAAGGCCGGGTTCGTCACCGGGCCGCTCCGCCGCGACCTGCGGCTGTCCGGCTCCTCCGAGGTCACCGTCCGAGCGACGTCCACCACCACGAGCGCCCACCTGTCCGCCGTCCTCGTCGACCTCGGACCCGACACCATCCGGGACTACGCCGACGCCGCCGAGGGCATCACCACCCTCGCCGACCGCACCTGCTGGGGCGCGAGCACGGCGGGCGACAGCGCCTGCTACAAGGAGACGGCGGCGAAGACGACCCAGGTCGGCTTCACGGTCCTCAGCCGCGGCTGGGCCGACCTCGGCCACCACACCCCCGACGGCAAGGGCGGCCCGCTGGTCCCGGGCAAGGCGTACACCCTCACCCTGGACCTGGCGCCGACCGACCACGTCGTGCCCCGGGGCCACCGCCTGGCGCTGATCGTCGCGGGCACCGACAAGGACCTCATCGACCCGCCGTCCACCACCCCGACGCTCACCCTCGACCTGGCGCACACCTCGGCCAGGGTCCCGCTGGCCGGTGGCGCGGCGGCGTTCGCCGCCGCCACGGCGGGCAGCACCCCGTCCGCCACCGCCGTGACGCCGTCCGCCCCGGCGCCCCGGCCGCTGGACGGCGTACGCGCACAGCGCCCCGCGCACCCGCTGCCCGGGCGGTGACACGGCGCTGAAGCGGCGGCGACGAGCAGGTCAGGCGGCCGGGAGGACAAGCCCGGCCGCCTGCCGCGCACAGCCCCAGGCCACGGTGACCCCGGCGCCGCCGTGGCCGTAGTTGTGCACCAGCGCACGCCCGTCCGCGAGCGCCGTCCGCTCCAGCCGCACACCCGAGCGGCGGGCCGGGCGCAGCCCGACCCGGTGCTCCAGCACCCGCGCACCGGCGATCTCCGGCCGCAGCGCCGCGCACCGTGCGACGATCCGCTCGGCCACCCGCGGATCCGGCTCCCGCGACCAGGAGTCCTCCTCGGCCGTACCGCCGAGCAGCAGACCGCCCGGCTGCGGAATGAAGTAGGTGGAGGACGCCGAGACGTCGTCGACGGCGGTCAGCCAGGTCGTGATCCCCGGGTTCTCCACGACGACGAGCTGACCGCGCACCGGATACACCTCCGGATCCGGCACCAGGTCGCGGGCGCCCAGCCCCGCGCAGTTCACGACCACCGGGGCGTCCACGGCGGCCAGGTCCGTCACCGTCCGCTCCTGAACCGCACCGCCCGCAGCCCGCAGCCGCTCCCGCAGCCACGGCAGATGAACCGACATGTCGACCAGCGGCAGCCGCGCCCACAGCGCCGTCCCCGCGTACTCCCCGGGGTGCGCCGGGCGCAGTCCGGGCACCTGCGCGGCCCACGGCCCGAGCTGCTCCGGCCGGGTCCCGCCGTGCACTCCCTCGACCATCCGCACGCCGGTCTCCTGCGGCCGGGCCGCCAGCTCCTCGTACACGGCGAAGGACCGCAGTGCCCAGTCACCGACGAGCGACTCCGGCTCGATCCGGTACGGCCACCACAGACCGCCGGCGACGGCCGAGGTCGTCCGCTCGGCGGGCTCCCGCGTCCACACCCGCACCCGCCGGCCGCCCTCGGCCAGCACCACGGCGGTCGTCAGTCCTATGACCCCGCCGCCGACCACCACCACGTCACCGTTCACTCCAGTGTCCATACGGGGACCGTAGCCGACGGTGCCAGGACCGGCCCCGCCCGCCCGTCCCGGCCGCCGCGGGCCCGCACGACCGGAACGGGAGGACCTAAGATCGGCGGTCTGATGACTGCCACCCTCGTCGCCAAGAACCTCGCCGCCGGACACGGCGACCGCGCGCTCTTCTCCGGGCTCGACCTCGTCGTCGCGCCCGGGGACGTGATCGGTCTCGTCGGTGCCAACGGCGCGGGCAAGTCCACGCTGCTGCGCATCCTCGCCCGCCTGCACACCCCCGAGCAGGGCGAACTCACTCTCTCCCCGCCGACCGCGACCGTCGGCCACCTGCCCCAGGAGCCGGAGCGCCGCCCCGGCGAGACCGTCCGGGAGTTCCTGGCCCGCCGCACCGGCGTCGCCGACGCCCAGCGGGCCATGGACGAGGCCACCCAGGCCCTCGTCGACGGCGCCCCCGGCGCGGACGACACCTACGCGAGCGCCCTGGAGCGCTGGCTCGGCCTGGGCGGCGCCGACCTCGACGAACGGGCCGAGGAGACCGCCGGCTCGCTGGGCCTGGCCGTCGACCTGGACCAGGCGATGACGTCGCTGTCCGGCGGCCAGGCGGCCCGCGCCGGACTCGCCTCCCTGCTCCTGTCCCGCTACGACGTCTTCCTCCTCGACGAGCCGACCAACGACCTCGACCTCGACGGCCTGGAACGTCTCGAACGCTTCGTCACCGGCCTGCGCGCCGGGACGGTCGTCGTCAGCCACGACCGCGAGTTCCTCACCCGCACCGTCACCAAGGTCCTCGAACTCGACCTGGCCCAGGGCCGGGTCAACCTCTTCGGCGGTGGTTACGCGGCCTACCTGGAGGAGCGCGAGGTCGCCCGCCGGCACGCCCGCGACGACTACGAGGAGTACGCCGACAAGAAGGCGGCCCTCCAGGAGCGCGCGCAGACCCAGCGGGCCTGGATGGACAAGGGCGTCAAGAACGCCCGCCGCAAGGCCGGCAACGACAACGACAAGATCGGCCGCAAGTTCCGCAGCGAGGCCAGCGAGAAGCAGGCCGCCAAGGCCCGCCAGACCCAGCGCATGATCGAACGCCTGGAGACCGTCGAGGAGCCCCGCAAGGAGTGGGAGCTGCGCATGGAGATCGCGGCGGCCCCCCGTTCGGGCGCGGTCGTCGCCACCCTGCGCGACGCGGAGGTGCGGCGCGGCCCGTTCGTGCTCGGCCCCGTCTCCCTCCAGATCGACTGGGCGGACCGGGTGGCGGTCACCGGGGCCAACGGGGCGGGTAAGTCCACCCTGCTGGCGGCCCTGCTCGGCCGCCTCCCGCTGGACGCGGGGCACGCGGCCGTGGGCTCCGGAGTCCTGGTCGGCGAGGTCGACCAGGCCCGCCGCCTGTTCCACGGCTCCGAGTCGCTCCTGGACGCCTTCCGCGCGGCGGTCCCGGACACCGAACCGGCGGAGGTGCGCACCCTGCTCGCCAAGTTCGGCCTGAAGGCGGACCACGTACTGCGGCCCGCGGCGACCCTCTCACCGGGCGAGCGCACGCGGGCCGCGCTCGCCCTGCTCCAGGGCAGGGGCGTCAACCTGCTCGTCCTGGACGAGCCGACCAACCACCTCGACCTGCCGGCCATCGAGCAACTGGAGTCCGCCCTCGACGCCTACGAGGGCACCCTCCTCCTGGTCACCCACGACCGCCGCATGCTCCAGGCGGTGCGGACCACCCGCCACCTGGAAGTGGCCGATGGCAAGGTGACGGAACACTAGGTGGTGTGTTGTCCCGCGACGCCTGGCACGCGCGCTCGCCGCGTTGCCGGGATCGACCACGTACGCCCGGTACGAGGACGACCCTCCGCCTCGCGATCACACGCACCGGACGCCGCGGGGCCCGCCCTCCGGGCGGACAGCGCCACTTTCGAAACACGCCCCAGAGGTTCGGCGGCCCGGGCGTCGGTGACGGCGCGAACCCGGGCCCGGTCGTCAGGCCGGGACCCGGATCCCGTCAGGTCAGGACCCGGCCCGGTCGGCACGCCCTTGTCCGGTACCTGCCCGGAGGCGGCCACGGGCGCCTCGGCCAGGGGGCCTTACACTCGGCAACCGTTGCCCACCGGAGTGAAGCCGCAGACAGAAAGGCATGGTTGCCCATGTTCCAGGACGCCCCCATCTACCACCAGCTGGTCGCGGAGCGCGGTGACGTACCCGCGCGCGTCCGTGACGCGGCCACGAGCATACGGCGCGAACTCGACCAGGTGATGCGGACGGGGCAGCCGTCGGGCGCCTTCGAGCCCGGCCCCGGGGCGCGGAACGCCTCCCCACGGCCGCACTCCGCGCTGCCGCCCGGCCAGACTCCGCGATAGCGGCCCCGTCCACGGCGCCCGTCCCGCCCGCGCGTCCCCGGCAGTGACGCGCGCCGGACGGCGGACCGCCGCGACGCGGCCACCGGGCCCGGCCCACCGCACCACGCGGGGGCCGGGCCCGCGGTACGTCAGCTACGGCCCTTGTCCGAGTCCAGCAGACCGGCCCGGCGCAGCGCGTCCGCCATGGCGCTGTTGGCCGGCGCCGGCGCCTGACGCGAGCCGCCCGCACCGCCACCGCCACCGCCGCCACCGCGGCCCTGGCGCTGCTGCGGCGGCCGGCCGCCGCGCCGGCGCGGCTCACCGCCGCCGCCCTGTCCCTGACGGTCCTGCGGCGCCGCCTCGTCGTCCAGGCGCAGGGTCAGCGAGATCCGCTTGCGCGGGATGTCGACGTCCAGCACCTTCACCTTGACGATGTCGCCGGGCTTGACCACGTCCCGCGGGTCCTTGACGAAGGTCTTCGACATCGCCGACACGTGCACCAGACCGTCCTGGTGCACACCGACGTCCACGAACGCGCCGAACGCCGCCACGTTCGTCACGACGCCTTCCAGGACCATTCCCGAGGACAGGTCGGAGATCTTCTCCACGCCCTCCTTGAAGGTGGCCGTCCTGAAGGCGGGCCGCGGGTCGCGCCCCGGCTTCTCCAGTTCCTTGAGGATGTCGGTGACCGTGGGCAGGCCGAACGTGTCGTCGACGAAGTCGGCCGGCCGCAGCGAGCGCAGCACACCCGTGTTCCCGACGAGGGAGGCCACCTCCTGGCCGGTGGTCTTCACCATCCGGCGCACCACCGGGTACGCCTCCGGGTGCACGCTGGAGGCGTCCAGCGGGTCGTCGCCGCCGCGGATGCGGAGGAAGCCCGCGCACTGCTCGTAGGCCTTCGGACCGAGCCGCGAGACCTTCTTCAGCTGGGCGCGCGAGGTGAACGGGCCGTTGGCGTCGCGGTGCGCCACGATGTTCTCGGCGAGCGAGCCGGTGATGCCGGAGACCCGCGAGAGCAGCGGCACGGACGCGGTGTTGACGTCCACCCCGACACCGTTCACACAGTCCTCGACCACCGCGTCCAGGGAGCGGGACAGCTTCACCTCGGACAGGTCGTGCTGGTACTGGCCGACACCGATCGACTTCGGGTCGATCTTCACCAGCTCGGCCAGCGGGTCCTGCAGCCGGCGCGCGATGGACACGGCGCCGCGCAGCGACACGTCCATCCCGGGCAGCTCCTGCGAGGCGTACGCGGAGGCGGAGTACACGGACGCGCCCGCCTCGGACACCATCACCTTGGTGAGCTTCAGCTCCGGGTGCCTGGTGATCAGGTCACCGGCGAGCTTGTCGGTCTCCCTGGACGCCGTGCCGTTGCCGATCGCGACCAGTTCGACCGCGTGCTCCCGGGCCAGGCGCGCCAGCGTGGCGATGGCCGCGTCCCACTTGTTGGCCGGGACGTGCGGGTGGATGACGTCCGTGGCGACGACCTTGCCGGTCGCGTCGACCACGGCGACCTTCACACCCGTACGGAAGCCCGGGTCCAGGCCCAGCGTCGCGCGG
Organism: Streptomyces sp. Xyl84; assembly: GCF_059731885.1. NCBI lineage: Bacteria > Bacillati > Actinomycetota > Actinomycetes > Kitasatosporales > Streptomycetaceae > Streptomyces > Streptomyces sp. Xyl84. Next base: position 1,066,882 of record NZ_AP029182.1, on the reverse strand, counting down.
GTGCCCGCCGGGGCGGCCAGCAGCAGGTCACGCAGGTTGGCCGCGAACACGTTCACCGCCTCGTCCTCGGCGGCCGTCCGCAGCCGCAGCCGCAGGTCGATGCCGAGGTGGACGAGGATCCGGGTGCGCCAGGCCCAGCGGACCGTGTCGGTGAGCCACTTGTCGGCGGGCCGGCCGCGGTCCGCGATGCCGAAGCGGTGCGCCACGATCGCCTCGTACGACGACGGGCCGTCGGTGGGCTCCTCGGGTTCCAGGACGAGGTCGAGGACCTCTTCCTTCTCGCCGCGCAGCATCGCCAGGATCCGGTGCGAGGGAAGCTCGGTGAACGGCTCGGCGAAGTCGAAGTAGTCGGCGAACTTCGCGCCCGCCTCCTCCTTGCCCTCGCGCACCTTCGCGGCCAGCCGCCCGCGCGTCCACATGCGTTCGCGGACCTCGCCGATCAGGTCGGCGTCCTCGGAGAACCGCTCGGTGAGGATCGCGCGGGCCCCGTCGAGCGCGGCCTGCGGATCGGCCACCCCCTTGTCCGCGTCCACGAAGGCCGCCGCCGCGGCCAGCGGCTCCACGCCCGGGTCGCCCAGCAGGCCGTCGGCCAGCGGCTCCAGGCCCGCCTCCCGCGCGATCTGCGCCTTGGTCCTCCGCTTCGGCTTGAACGGAAGGTAGATGTCCTCCAGCCGCGCCTTGGTCTCGGCGCCCCGGATCCGCGCCTCCAGTTCACCGGTGAGCTTGCCCTGCTCGCGCACGGAGTCCAGGATCGCGGCCCGCCGGTCCTCCAGCTCCCGCAGATAGCGCAGCCGTTCCTCGAGCGTGCGCAGCTGCGCATCGTCGAGCATCTCGGTCGCTTCCTTGCGGTAGCGGGCGATGAAGGGCACCGTCGAACCGCCGTCGAGCAACTCCACGGCGGCCCTGACCTGCCGCTCCCTGACGCCGAGTTCCTCGGCGATCCTGCCTTCGATGGACCCTGCTGCGAGGGACCCGGGTGTCGTCACGTTCCGGTACCGCCTTCTCCACTTCGGGTTGCGCCGCAATTGTGGCAGGCGGCACCGACATCCGGGGATCAGGGCGGTCCCCGGCGGGCGCGTCGCCACGGCGGAACCGGGCGCCCGCGGCCCGGCCGGCCCGGCGGCCGCATGGCCGGAAAGGTGGGAAACCCGTCGTTGCGGCCACCGTCGCGCCCGCCCAGAATCGACGGCATGGCGCAGCGAACCGTTCTCGTCGTCCTCTTCGACGGCGTGCAGAGCCTGGACGTCACCGGCCCCCTGGAGGTGTTCGCCGGAGCCGAGAAGCACACCCCGGGCTCCTACCGGCTCCGTACGGCCTCGCTGGACGGCGCCCCGGTGCGCACCTCCAGCGGCCTGAGTCTCATACCGGACACCGCGCTCACCGGCGCGCCCCGGGCGCACACCCTCCTCGTCCCCGGCGGCGAGGGCACCCGTCGGCCGGATCCGCTCCTGGTCGAGTGGGTGCGCGCGCACGGCCCGCGCGCGGCCCGGCTGGTCTCGGTGTGCACCGGCGCGATCCTGCTGGCCGAGGCGGGTCTGCTGGACGGGCGCCGGGCCACCACGCACTGGGCGTACTGCGCGAAACTCGCCCGCGACCATCCCGCGGTCCGGGTCGAGGCCGACCCGATCTTCGTACGGGACGGCCACGTGGCCACCTCGGCCGGTGTCACCGCGGGCATCGACCTGGCCCTCGCGCTCGTCGAGGAGGACCTGGGCCGCGACACCGCGCTCACCGTCGCCCGCCACCTGGTGGTCTTCCTGCGCAGACCCGGAAACCAGGCGCAGTTCAGCGCGCAGCTCACCGCGCAGACCGCCCACCGCGAGCCGCTCAGGGACGTCCAGCAGTGGATCACCGAGCACCCTGCCGGCGACCTGACCGTCGAGGCGCTCGCCGCCCGCGCCGCCCTCTCCCCGCGCCACTTCGCCCGCGCCTTCCAGGCCGAGACGGGCATGTCCCCGGGCCGGTACGTCGACCGGGTCCGCCTGGAACACGCCCGGCGGCTGCTGGAGGACACCGCCGACGGCATCGCGCAGATCGCCCGCGCCAGCGGCTACGGCACGCCCGAGGCCATGCGGCGCGCCTTCCTGCGCACGCTCGGCGCGTCACCGGCGGAGTACCGGCGCCGCTTCCGCCCGGCGCACGCCAGCATCTGACCTCCTCTCCACGGCGCTCCCCGCGCTCCCCGTGCGGCCCGCCGACCGTCCGCCGCGCACCCCCCGGCCGTTCACCGGCCGCGGCCGCACCGTGCGGCTCACCGAAGGGAAGACCATGCAGATCGCCATCGTCCTCTACGACCGCTTCACCGCGCTCGACGCCGTCGGCCCCTACGAGACGCTGGGCCGCCTGCCCGGCGCGGACACCGTCTTCGTCGCCGAGCGGACCGGACCGGTGCGCACGGACACCGGGAACCTCGCCCTGACCGCCGACCGCACCCTCGCCGACGTACCGTCCCCCGACATCGTGGTCGTTCCCGGCGGTCCCGGACAGCGGGCGCGGATGGACGACGCGGCCCTCCTCGACTGGCTGCGCGCCGCCGACGCCACCAGCACCTGGACCACCTCCGTGTGCACCGGCTCCCTGCTGCTGGGCGCGGCCGGACTCCTGCGCGGCCGGCGCGCCACCTCGCACTGGCTGGCCCTCGACCACCTCGCCTCGCTCGGCGCCCAGCCCACCGGCGAGCGGGTGGTCACCGACGGCAAGTACGTCACCGCCGCGGGCGTCTCCTCCGGCATCGACATGGGCCTCACCCTGCTCGGCCGCATCGCGGGCGACGAGACGGCCCAGGCCGTCCAGCTCCTCACCGAGTACGACCCCCAGCCGCCCTACGACGCGGGCTCCCCGCAGAAGGCCCCTGCCCACCTCGTGGAGAAGTTCCGCGCCGACAGCCGCCCCTACCTCCGGTAGAGCACGCGCGCCATGCCCCGGCCCGCGCTCCCCGCCCCTACTCGGCACTCCAGGTGAAGCGCGGCGCCCGGCGTTCCAGGAACGCGGCGACGCCCTCGGCGGTGTCGCCGCTGCCGCGAGCCTGGGCGGCCCAGTGGGCGTCGCGGTCCGTGCGGCCGTCCGCGAACTCCTTGGCCGCCGCCTGCGTCAGCGGCGAGCGCACGGTCAGGAGGCGGGTGAACTCCGCGACACGGTCGTCCAGTCCGCCCTCGGGCAGCACCTCGTCGACCAGCCCGGTGCGCAGCGCCCGCCGCGCGCCGATCAGCTCGCCGGAGAACAGCAGGTACTTGGCGGTGGCCGGGCCCACCAGGGACACCAGCCGGCGGGTCGCGGAGGCGGGATAGACGATCCCGAGTCTGGCGGGCGTCACCCCGAACAGCGCGCCCTCCTCGGCGAACCGCAGGTCACAGGCGGCCGCGAGCTGCGCGCCGCCGCCGACGCAGTGCCCGCGCACGGCGGCCAGGGTCGGTCTGGGGAAGGCGGCGAGCGCCTCCTCGGCGAGCACGGCGAGTTCCTGCGCCTCGGCGGGCGACTCGCGCAGCGTGGAGATGTCCGCACCGGCGCAGAACGTCCCCTCCGCGCCCGTCAGCACCAGCACCCGTACGCCCGGGTCGGCCGCCAGGCGGTCCAGGAGCGGCGGCAGCGCCCGCCACATGGCCGTCGTCATCGCGTTGCGCTTGGCCGGATGGTGGACGACGACGGTGGCGACCGCGTCGGTGACGTCGTGCAGCAGCTGCGGCTCCATGGCCGGATGCTATCGGCTCGATCGCGCGTTCGATCACGGCCGGGCCGCGGAGGGAACCCGTACAACCCGAAAAGTTCGCAAACGCGGCGCCGGTCGAGCAGAACCGGTCCAGGTCGGGGCCGTGGACGACTGAAACGATCGGAAAGGGCCGGGAACCGGCCGACTTGCGTTCAGTCCTTGGGGTCGCGCGCCGCGGTACCAACACTCGTCGTGTGGTGACAATCGAGCGCGAGGGTGGCGACCGGACGATGGACGACCACGGGCGTGGGGACGGCCCGCGCCCAGCAGGCGGTACAGCGGCCCCGCTGGACGGCGTGCCGCCGCCTCCGCCGGCCCCCCTGGACGGCGCGCCGCCGCCCCCGCCGGCCCCGATGCCGTACGAGGGTGTCTGGCGGTTCACCGCTCCCGCGGTCGACGCCTCCGTGCCGCAGGCCCGGCACGCCGTGCGCGACCTGCTGCGCCGCCAGGGCGTACCCGCCTCGGGCGACCTGGTCCACGGCCTGCTGCTGATCGTGTCCGAGCTGGTCACCAACGCCGTCCGGCACGCGGCGGTGCTGTCGCCGATGCTCGCCGTGGAGGTCGCCGTCGGTGCCGACTGGCTGCGGGTCTCCGTCGAGGACGGCCACCCCTACCGGCCGACCGCGCTGGAGACCGACCACGGCCGCACCGGCGGCCGCGGGCTGCTGCTCGTCCGCGAGATCGCGCGGGAGGCGGGCGGCGTCTGCGACGTCGAGCACACGGCCGGCGGCGGCAAGGTGATCTGGGCCGCCCTGCCGCTCACCCCCGCGCCCCAGGTGTATTGACTACACCCCGGGAAAGGGGCCGCGAGGACCCCGGCCGGGCTCACCAGCCCGCGGGGCCGGTCAGCTCCCTGATCGCCGGGCGGGCCGCGTCGAGCACGGTCATGAACCACGCGGAGAACGGGTCGCGCGCGTGCCGCGCGGCCAGTTCCCCGGGCGCCACGAACACGGTGTCGGCGATCTCCTCCGGGTCCGGCCGCAGCGGGGACTGCACCAGGCCGACGAAGAGGTGGTTGAACTCCTGCTCCACCAGGCCCGACGCGGGGTCCGGGTGGTTGTAGCGGACGGTGCCCGCCTCGGCGAGCAGCGTCGGGGAGACGCCCAGCTCCTCGTACGTCCGCCGGGCCGCCGCCGCGAAGGGCGCCTCGCCGGGGTAGGGGTGGCCGCAGCAGGTGTTGGACCACACACCGGGGGAGTGGTACTTGCCCAGCGCCCGCTGCTGGAGCAGCAGGCGGCCCTGCTCGTCGAAGAGGAACACGGAGAAGGCGCGGTGCAGCTGCCCCGGCGGCTGGTGCGCGGCGAGCTTCTCCGCGGTGCCGATCGTCACGCCGCCCTCGTCGACGAGTTCCAGCAAGATCGCGTCCGCGGTGCCGTTCGACGAGCTGTGCGTCGCGGTGGCAGGTGTGATCGGCATACCCATCCTTCGCATCGGTCCTCGAGCCCCAAGTCTGCCGCACGGAACCGGCACTCCCGGCACTTCCCGGGTACCCGCATGTCCCCGCGGCACCGCGCCCGGGGCGGGCGCGGCGGTCACCGGACGGTCACCGCAAGAGGGACCCGGTTACTGATCGTGCCCTGCCGGACGCCACCGGAACCGTCCGGGCACCCCGGCGGACCGGGGGCCGAAAGGGCGCTCAGTGGCACAGACGCGCCTCGTGCTCGGCATGCCCGCCGGGCTCCAGCTGGAAGGTGCAGTGTTCCACGTCGAAGTGGTGGCCGAGGCAGCCCTGCAGTTCGTGCAGCAGCTTTTCGTGACCGACCGCGCTCAGTACCTCGGAACTGACCACCACGTGCGCGGACAGGACCGGAAGCCCGGAGGTGATCGTCCAGGCGTGCAGGTCGTGCACGTCCTCGACGCCGTCCAGCGCCAGGATGTGCGCCCGCACGTCGTCCATGTCGACGTTCTTCGGGGCCGCCTCCAGCAGCACGTCCAGGGTCTCGCGCAGCAGCTTGACCGTGCGCGGCACGATCAGCAGGCCGATGGCCAGGGAGGCGATCGGGTCGGCGGCCTGCCAGCCGGTGAGCAGGATGACCGCCGCCGAGACCATCACGGCCAGCGAGCCGACCGCGTCCGCGGCCACCTCCAGGAACGCTCCGCGCACGTTCAGGCTCTCGCGCTGGCCGCGCATGAGCAGGGCCAGGGAGACGGAGTTCGCCACCAGGCCGATCAGACCGAACACGATCATCAGCCCGCCGTGCGTCTCGGCGGGCTGCACGAACCGCTGCACCGCCTCGTACAGGACGTACCCGCCCACTCCGAGCAGCAGCAGGCAGTTGGCGAGCGCGGCCAGGATCTCGGCGCGGGCGTAGCCGAACGTGCGGTTTCCGCTCGGCGGCCGGTTCGCGAAGTGGATGGCGAGCAGCGCCATGCCCAGGCCGAGGGCGTCCGTCGCCATGTGGGTGGCGTCGGCCACCAGCGCGAGGGAGTCCGCGAGCACGCCGCCGATGATCTCCACCACCATGACGGCGAGCGTGATCGACAGCGCGATGCGCAGCGTGCCGCGGTGGGCGGCCGCCGCCGTGCCGGTGGCGCCGTGCGCGTGCCCGTGGTCGTGACCGGCCCCCATCAGCCTCTCCGTCCTCGTGGGTCCCGCCCGGATCCCCGCCGGGCGGGACCCAGTCAACTACGGGTGGGGGGTATGGGGCAACGCGGCACTGAACACCGTTGTCATGTGCCCTGACCTGCGCAAACGATCCGCAGGTCAGAACGTTTCGGCAGAGGCGGCACCGCGTGTCGGCGGGCGCGTCGCCGGGCGGGGGGCAGACGGCGCGGGGGTGGCAGGACGGCGGGCGGCCCCGCGGCGGGCGGCGATGCCGTGACCGGCCCGGCGCCCGGCGGCCGGGACGGTGCCGCCCCGCCCGCCGCCTCCCGCACCGTCCGCCAACCGCCTGCCACCACCGCCCACCCACCGTTCAGCCGTGGCCCGCCGTGCCGCCCGGCCCCCTTCCGTCCCTCGCCCCGCCGTCCCCGCACCGCCCGCGCCGCGCGTTCGCGGTGAATGTCCGATCTGGTGCGGAGTTTGTGAGGCGGCGCCCCGATCACCGATGATGATCTCGGCGCAGGCTGCGGCAGATGACGTCGATCGGCCCGTGAACGGGCGGTGAACGCGGGCTTCCCGGCATCCGATAGCCTCTGCCGACATGCCGCCCGGCCGCCCCGGGGCAAGCGGCACCCCTCCACCATGCACATGACCGGCGCCCCCGCGTCGGCACCAGGGAGTGAGTTCGGTTGTCGACCGCCATCCTCACCGGCCAGCCGGTCCCCGGATCGTCGATCGAGGCCGATCTGCGGGCCCTCGGCTTCGACGTGCGCCCCGCCGCCGACGTCGGTGACGCCGAGGCCGTGCTGGCCCGGGTGCCGAGCGAGGAGCGGGTCGCCGTCGTCGACGCCCGCTTCGTCGGGCACACCCACGCCCTGCGCCTGGGCCTGACCGACCCCCGCTTCCCGCTCGCCGCCGTCCCCGGCGCCGTCACCGCGCAGCCGGCCGGCCGCCAGGCCCTGGTCCGCGCCCTGGCCCGGGAGAACACCGCGGGCGGCGGCACCGCGCTCGCCGTGGACAGCGTCGCCGACCGCGTCGTCGCCGCCCTGCGCGCCGACGGCACCGCCGTGCACCACCCCGAACTCGGCAGTCTCGTCGCCGTCGTCCCGGCCGACCCGCAGGCCCGCAACGAGGCGCGGCAGGCCGTCGCCGCCGTCGACGACGAGGCCGTCCGCCTCAAGTCGGCCGTCAAGGCCCGCGACGGCTTCTTCACCACGTTCTTCATCAGCCCGTACTCGCGCTTCATCGCCCGCTGGTGCGCCCGCCGCGGCCTGACCCCCAACCAGGTCACCACCGCCTCCCTGCTCACCGCGCTCATAGCGGCCGGCTGCGCCGCCACCGGCACCCGCGCCGGCTTCGTCGCCGCCGGCGTGCTCCTCATCGCCTCGTTCGTCCTGGACTGCACCGACGGCCAGCTCGCCCGCTACTCGCTGCAGTACTCCACCCTCGGCGCCTGGCTCGACGCCACCTTCGACCGGGCCAAGGAGTACGCCTACTACGCCGGACTCGCCCTCGGCGCGGCCCGCGGCGGCGGCCATGACGACGTATGGGCCCTCGCGCTGGGCGCCATGGTCCTGCAGACCTGCCGGCACGTCGTGGACTTCTCCTTCAACGAGGCCAACCACGACGCCACCGCCAACACCAGCCCCACCGCCGCCCTCTCCGACAAGCTCGACAGCGTCGGCTGGACGGTCTGGCTGCGCCGCATGATCGTCCTGCCCATCGGGGAACGCTGGGCCCTGATCGCCGTCCTGACGGCCGCCACCACCCCCCGCATCACCTTCTACGTCCTGCTCGCCGGCTGCGCCTTCGCGGCGACGTACACCACGGCGGGCCGCGTGCTGCGCTCGGTGACCCGCAAGGCACGCCGCACCGACCGGGCCGCGCAGGCGCTCGCGGACCTCGCGGACAACGGGCCGCTCGGCGCGGGCCTCGCCCGCGCCCTGCGCGGGCCCGCCCGCGGGCTGCCCGCCGTCACCGCACCCGCCGTCGCCCTGCTCGGCGGCGTCGCCGTCGTGGCCTGCTGTGCCCTCACCGGCTTCGGCGGCCTGTGGCCCGTCGCCGGCGCCCTGGTCTACGTCCTCACCTCGGCGCTCGCCCTCGCCCGCCCCCTCAAGGGTGCCCTGGACTGGCTGGTCCCGCCGCTGTTCCGGGCCGCGGAGTACGGAACCGTCCTGGTCCTGGCGGCCCGCGCCGACGTGCACGGGGCCCTGCCGGCGGCTTTCGGGCTGGTGGCGGCCGTCGCCTACCATCACTACGACACGGTGTACCGCATCCGCGGTGACGCCGGAGCGCCGCCGGCCCGTCTGGTGCGCGCCATCGGGGGGCAGGAAGGGCGGACGCTGCTCGTCACCGTACTGGCGGCGCTGCTCACCGCCGCGCAGTTCAAGGCCGCGCTCACGGTCATCGCCGTGCTCGTGGCCGTCGTGGTGCTCGCCGAGAGCATCCGCTTCTGGGTGGCCGCCCACAAGGGCGGCGCGCCCGCCGTACACGACGAAGGAGAACCCGCATGATCGGCCTCGTGCTGGCGGCCGGCGCCGGACGGCGTCTGCGCCCCTACACCGACACCCTGCCCAAGGCGCTGGTGCCGGTCGGGCCCGCGGGCATAGAGGACGGTTCCGACGGGCTCACCGTCCTCGACCTCACCCTCGCCAACTTCGCCGAGATCGGTCTGAGCGAGGCCGGTGTCATCGTCGGCTACCGCAAGGAGGCCGTGTACGAGCGCAAGGCGGCCCTGGAGCAGAAGTACGGCCTCAAGCTCACGCTCATCGACAACGACAAGGCCGAGGAGTGGAACAACGCCTACTCGCTGTGGTGCGGCCGTGACGCCCTCGCGGACGGCGTGATCCTCGCCAACGGCGACACCGTCCACCCGGTCTCCGTGGAGAAGACGCTGCTCGCCGCCCGCGGCGACGGCAAGCGGATCATCCTCGCCCTGGACACCGTCAAGACGCTGGCCGACGAGGAGATGAAGGTCGTCGTCGACCCCGCCACCGGTGTGCGGCGCATCACCAAGCTGATGGACCCCGCCGAGGCGACCGGCGAGTACATCGGTGTCACCCTCATCGAGGGGGAGGCCGCCGCCGACCTGGCCGACGCGCTCAAGGCCACCTTCGAGCGCGACCCGCAGCTCTACTACGAGGACGGCTACCAGGAGCTGGTCGACCGCGGCTTCCGCATCGACGTCGCACCGATCGGCGAGGTCGACTGGGTCGAGATCGACAACCACGACGACCTCGCCAGGGGACGGGAGATCGCGTGCCGCTACTGACCCGGCTGATCCCCTCGCCGGTCGCCGTCGACATCCGCCCGGGCGCCCTGGACGACCTGGCCTGCGTCCTCGCCGACGAGCGGGTCTCGCACTCCGGCCGGCTCGCCGTCGCCGTCAGCGGCGGCTCGGGCGCCCGGCTGCGCGAGCGGGTCGCCCCCACCCTGCCCGGCGCCACCTGGTACGAGGTCGGCGGCGGCACCCTGGACGACGCGATCCGGCTGGCCGGCGAGATGAAGAGCGGCCACTACGACGCCGTCGTCGGCCTGGGCGGCGGAAAGATCATCGACTGCGCGAAGTTCGCGGCGGCCCGCGTCGGCCTGCCCCTGGTGGCCGTGCCCACCAACCTCGCGCACGACGGCCTGTGCTCCCCGGTCGCCACCCTCGACAACGACGCCGGCCGCGGCTCCTACGGCGTGCCCAACCCGATCGCCGTCGTCATCGACCTGGACGTCATCCGCGAGGCCCCGGCCCGCTTCGTCCGCTCGGGCATCGGCGACGCCGTCTCCAACATCAACGCGGTCGCGGACTGGGAACTGGCCCACCGGGTGAACGGCGAGAAGATCGACGGCCTGGCCGCCGCCATGGCCCGGCAGGCGGGCGAGGCGGTGCTGCGCCACCCCGGCGGCATCGCCGACGGCGGCTTCCTCCAGGTGCTGGCCGAGGCACTGGTCCTCACCGGCGTCGCGATGTCCGTCTCGGGCGACTCGCGTCCCGCCTCCGGCTCCTGCCACGAGATCAACCACGCCTTCGACCTGCTGTTCCCCCAGCGCGCCGCGAGCCACGGCGAACAGTGCGGGATGGGCGCGGCCTTCGCGATGCACCTGCGGGGCGCCGTCGAGGAGTCGGCGCTGATGGCCGGGGTGCTGCGCCGGCACGGGCTGCCGGTGCTGCCGCAGGACATCGGCTTCACGGTGGACGAGTTCGTCCGTGCCGTGGAGTTCGCCCCGGAGACCCGTCCCGGCCGCTACACGATCCTCGAACACCTCGACCTCAAGACCGAACAGATCAAGGACGCCTACGCCGACTATGTCAAGGCCATCGGTAGCTGAACTCAGACCGGTCGTGCACCCCGTGGGGGTCAAGGACCGGCGCAGCGGTGAGCACTGGATGGGACGCCTCTACATGCGTGAGGTGTCCCTGCGGGTCGACCGCTACCTGGTGAACACCAAGGTCACGCCCAACCAGCTCACGTACCTGATGACGGTGTGCGGTGTCCTCGCCGCCCCGGCCCTGCTGGTGCCGGGCGTGTGGGGCGCGGTGCTCGGCGTCGTCGCGGTCCAGCTCTACCTGCTGCTGGACTGCGTCGACGGCGAGGTGGCCCGCTGGAAGCAGCAGTTCTCGCTCGGCGGGGTCTACCTGGACCGGGTCGGCGCCTACCTGACCGACGCGGCCGTCCTGGTCGGCCTCGGACTGCGCGCCGCCGACCTGTGGGGGAGCGGACGGATCGACTGGCTGTGGGCCTTCCTGGGCACCCTGGCCGCGCTCGGCGCCATCCTGATCAAGGCGGAGACGGACCTGGTCGGCGTCGCCCGCCACCAGGGCGGACTGCCCCCGGTCAAGGAGAGCGCCGCCGAACCGCGCTCCTCCGGCGTGGCGCTGGCCCGCCGGGCAGCCGCCGCGCTCAAGTTCCACCGGCTGATCCTGGGTATGGAGGCGTCCCTGCTGATCCTGGTCCTCGCGATCGTGGACCAGATACGGGGCGACCTGTTCTTCACCCGGCTCGGCACGGCCGTCCTGGCCGGCATCGCGCTCCTGCAGACCCTGCTGCACCTGGTGTCCGTCCTCGCCTCCAGCAGGCTGCGGTGAGCGGCATGGCCACCTCGCCGAAGGTCGGGGCCGTCGTCATCACGATGGGCAACCGCCCCGACGAGCTGCGCGCGCTGCTCGACTCGGTGGCCGAGCAGGACGGCGACCCCGTCGAGGTCGTCGTCGTCGGCAACGGCTCGCCCGTCCCGGACGTCCCCGAGGGCGTCCGGACGATCGAGCTGCCGGAGAACCTCGGCATCCCCGGCGGGCGCAACGTCGGCATCGAGGCCTTCGGCCCCGGCGGCACCGACGTCGACATCCTGCTCTTCCTCGACGACGACGGTCTGCTGGCGCGCACCGACACCGCCGAGCTGTGCCGCCGCGCCTTCACCGCCGACGAGAAGCTGGGCATCATCAGCTTCCGCATCGCCGATCCCGAGACCGGCCTCACCCAGCGCCGCCACGTGCCGCGGCTGCGGGCCTCCGACCCGATGCGCTCCTCCCGGGTCACCACCTTCCTGGGCGGGGCGAACGCCGTCCGCACGAAGGTCTTCGCCGAGGTCGGCGGGTTGCCGGACGAGTTCTTCTACGCCCATGAGGAGACCGACCTGGCGTGGCGGGCCCTCGACGCGGGCTGGATGATCGGCTACCGGTCCGACATGGTGCTGTACCACCCCACGACCGCGCCCTCGCGGCACGCGGTCTACCACCGCATGGTCGCCCGCAACCGGGTCTGGCTGGCCCGCCGCAACCTGCCGGCCCCGCTCGTCCCGGTCTACCTGGGGGTGTGGATGCTCCTCACCCTCGCCCGGCGCCCCTCGCGCCCGGCCCTGAAGGCCTGGTTCGGCGGGTTCCGGGAAGGCTGGGCCACGCCGTGCGGACCGCGCCGGCCCATGCGGTGGCGTACCGTGTGGCGGCTCACCCGGCTGGGCCGGCCGCCGGTCATCTGACAAGCTCGTTGCCCGGCGGCACCGGCCGCACCCGGCCGGTGCCCGTGCCATGCCCGTCCATCCGCACAGGCTGCGCATCTCGAAGACGAAAGTATTCCCTTGTGAGTGAGACAACGCATGACGGCCCTGTCGCCCTCGGCGCGGCTTCGCCGCCCGACGAGGGCCTTCCGGCGGACCGGCTCGCCGCCAAGTACGGCCTGTCCGTCAGCGGCGCCCGGCCCACGCTCATCGAGTACGTACGCCAGCTGTGGGGCAGGCGCCACTTCATCCTCGCCTTCTCCCAGGCGAAGCTGACCGCCCAGTACAGCCAGGCCAAGCTCGGCCAGCTCTGGCAGGTGGTGACGCCGCTGCTGAACGCGGCCGTGTACTACTTCATCTTCGGTGTCATCCTCAAGGCCAACCGCGGCCTGTCGCACGACACCTACCTGCCGTTCCTGGTCACCGGCGTGTTCGTCTTCACCTTCACGCAGAACTCGGTCATGGCCGGCGTCCGCGCCATCTCCGGCAACCTGGGCCTGGTGCGGGCGCTGCACTTCCCGCGGGCCTCGCTGCCGGTCTCCTTCGCGCTGCAGCAGCTCCAGCAGCTGCTGTTCTCGATGATCGTGCTGTTCGTCATGGTCATCGCCTTCGGCAGCCTCCCCGCCATGTCCTGGCTGCTGATCGTCCCGGCGCTGGTGCTGCAGTTCCTGTTCAACACGGGCCTGTCGCTGATCGTGGCCAGGATGGGCGCCAAGACGCCCGACCTCGCCCAGCTGATGCCGTTCATCATGCGGACCTGGATGTACGCGTCCGGCGTGATGTTCTCCATCGACAGCATGCTCAAGGGCAGGCCGGAGTGGTTCATCCGGCTGATGCAGGTCAACCCTGCCGCCGTCTACATGGACCTGATGCGCTTCGCGCTGATCGACGGCTACGGTGCCTCGCACCTCCCGCCGCACGTCTGGGCCGTCGCCCTGCTGTGGGCCGTGGTCTTCTTCGCCGGCGGTTTCGTGTACTTCTGGAAGGCCGAGGAGAGGTACGGACGTGGCTGAGCACAACAGCGGCCCGGACACCGCGCGCGAGGGCGGGTCCCGGATCCCCACCGTCATCGCGGACGAGCTGCACATCGTCTACCGCGTCAACGGCGCGAAGAGCGGCAGGGGCAGCGCCACCGCGGCCCTGAGCCGGATCCTGAAGCGGGGCTCGGACGACTCGGCGCGCGGGGTGCGCAAGGTGCACGCCGTCAAGGGCGTCTCCTTCGTCGCCTACCGCGGCGAGGCCATCGGTCTGATCGGTTCCAACGGTTCGGGCAAGTCCACCCTGCTGCGGGCCATCGCGGGCCTGCTCCCGGCCGAGAGGGGCAAGGTCTACACCGACGGCCAGCCGTCCCTGCTCGGCGTGAACGCGGCGCTGATGAACGACCTCACCGGCGAGCGCAACGTCATCCTCGGCGGCCTGGCCATGGGGATGTCCCGCGAGGAGATCAAGGCGCGCTACCAGGAGATCGTGGACTTCTCGGGCATCAACGAGAAGGGCGACTTCATCACGCTGCCGATGCGGACGTACTCCTCCGGCATGGCGGCGCGGCTGCGGTTCTCCATCGCCGCCGCCAAGGACCACGACGTCCTCATGATCGACGAGGCGCTGGCCACCGGCGACCGCAAGTTCCAGCAGCGCTCGGAGGAACGCATCCGCGAGCTGCGCAAGGAAGCGGGCACCGTGTTCCTGGTGAGCCACAACAACAAGTCGATCCGGGACACCTGCGACCGGGTGCTGTGGCTGGAACGCGGGGAACTGCGGATGGACGGGCCCACCGGCGAGGTGCTCAAGGAGTACGAGAAGTTCACGGGTAAATAGACGACGCGGTGGCGGGGCCCCGCCGGAACTCTTCCGGCGGGGCCCCTTCGTCCGTAAAGGAACCGTCAACTCCTACGCCGCTTAGGAATCTTGAACGGGATCGGTGTGTTGTTGTGATGTGCAGGACACCCCCCCTGCGACCCGCATCGTTGTACAACGTAAGCTGTACCGGTCCCGGAAAGCGGCATGTGGGGAGATAATGCGCGACACCCTCCGCCAGGGCCGCTGCCCGGAGGGCCGGGCGGCGTGTCCGAAATAGTGTGTGTCGGGTCGGCAGTGTAGAACGGGAGATGTGACGGCAATGGCTACGGAAACTCCCCTGCTCACCGCAGCATGTGCCGTCCATGCGCCGGGCAGCGGACGATGACCGGGGCGACCACGGCGCTCGACCCGGAACGCGCCACACTCGACAAGGCCGCGGGTGAGAACTTCCCCGTGGCACCGTTCTTCCTGCCCCGCGCCTGGCGCACCGACCTGATGGCCGTCTACGGCTTCGCACGTCTGGTCGACGACATCGGCGACGGCGACCTGGCCCCCGGCGGCGCCGACGCACGGCTGCTCGGCGTCCCGCCCGAGGAGGCCGAGGACCGCCTCGTCCTCCTGGACGCCTTCGAGGCCGACCTGCGCCGCGTCTTCGACGGCACCCCGCGCCACCCCCTGCTGCGCCGCCTGCAGCCCACCGTCCGCCGCCGCGCACTGACCCCCGAGCCGTTCCTCGGGCTGATCGCCGCCAACCGCCAGGACCAGCTCGTCACCCGGTACGAGACCTACGACGACCTGCTGGCCTACTGCGAGCTGTCCGCCAACCCCGTCGGCCGTCTCGTCCTCGCTGTCACCGGCACCTCGACCCCCGAGCGGATCCGCCGCTCCGACGCGGTCTGCACCGCCCTGCAGATCGTCGAGCACCTCCAGGACGTCGCGGAGGACCTCGGACGCGACCGCATCTATCTGCCCGCCTCGGACATGAAACGCTTTCACGTCCAGGAGGCGGACCTCGCCACGCCCACCGCGGGCGCGTCGGTGCGCGCACTGGTCGCGTACGAAGCCGAACGCGCCCGTGAACTCCTGAATGAAGGCGCCCCCCTGGTGGGTAGCGTCCACGGCAGGCTGAAGCTGCTGCTCGCGGGGTTCGTGGCGGGGGGGAGGGCGGCGCTCCGCGCGATCGCCGCCGCCGAACACGACGTACTTCCCGGCCCGCCCAAGCCCGGCAAGGTCCAGTTGCTGCGCGAGGTGGGCGTGACTCTGCGAGGAGAGGGGTGATCCGGGCCGTGGAGTCGGAACAGCACGCGTCCGCACCGGTACTCGCCGCCTACAGCTACTGCGAGGCCGTCACCGGACAGCAGGCCCGCAACTTCGCCTACGGCATCCGGCTGCTGCCGGCGCCCAAGCGGCGCGCCATGTCGGCGCTGTACGCGTTCTCGCGGCGCGTCGACGACATCGGCGACGGCGCGCTGGCGGACGACGTCAAGGAAGCCCGGCTCCAGGACACGCGGGTCCTGCTCGGCCGGATCCGCGACGGCGCGGTCGAGGACGACGACACCGATCCCGTCGCCGTCGCGCTCGCGCACGCGGCCCGCACCTTCCCGATCCCGCTCGGCGGCCTGGACGAACTCATCGACGGCGTCCTCGCGGACGTCCGCGGCGAGACCTACGAGACCTGGGACGACCTGAAGGTCTACTGCCGGTGCGTCGCCGGCGCCATCGGACGGCTCTCCCTCGGCGTGTTCGGCACCGAGCCCGGCGCGCGCGGCGCCGAGCGCGCCCCCGAGTACGCCGACACGCTGGGCCTGGCGCTGCAACTGACCAACATCCTGCGCGACGTGCGCGAGGACGCCGAGGGGGGCCGCACCTACCTGCCCGCCGACGACCTCGCCAAGTTCGGCTGCTCGGCCGGTTTCGACGGGCCCACCCCGCCGGAGGGCTCCGACTTCGCCGGCCTCGTCCACTTCGAAGTGCGCCGCGCCCGCGCCTTGTTCGCCGAGGGCTACCAGCTGCTGCCCATGCTGGACCGGCGCAGCGGCGCCTGCGTCGCCGCCATGGCCGGCATCTACCGCCGCCTGCTCGACCGCATCGCACGCGAACCCGAGGCCGTGCTGCGCGGCCGGGTCTCCCTGCCCGGCCGGGAGAAGGCCTACGTCGCCGTGCGCGGCCTGTCCGGCCTGGACACCCGGCACGTGACCCGGCAGGCCGTCAGGAGGCGCGCCTGATGGCCCCGGCCGACCACGAACAGCAGCAGGGCGACGAACCGCGGGCAACCCCGCACCGCCCCACGGCGTCACTGACGGCGACGGCAGGCCGGGGAGCACGCGCCCACCGCGGCGGACGGACAGGGGAGGGCGCACGATGACGGACGGGACGCGACCGGGCGGACCACTCGCGGCGGCGGTGCCGGGGCGGCACGCCGTCGTCGTCGGCGGCGGCCTCGCCGGGGTGACCGCCGCGCTCGCGCTCGCCGACGCCGGGGTGCGCGTGACGCTCATCGAAGGCCGGCCGCGCCTTGGCGGCCTCGCCTTCTCCTTCCGGCGCGGCGACCTCACCGTCGACAACGGACAGCACGTCTACCTGCGCTGCTGCACCGCCTACCGCTGGTTCCTCGAACGGATCGACGGCGCCGCGCTCGCCCCGCTGCAGGACCGGCTCGACGTGCCCGTCCTCGACGCCGGCAGACCCGAGGGACGCCGGCTCGGCAGACTGCGCCGCGACGCACTGCCCGTGCCCCTGCACCTCGGGCGCAGCCTGGCCACCTACCCGCACCTCTCGCTCGCCGAGCGCGCCCGCGTCGGCCGCGCCGCACTCGCCCTCAAGGCACTGGACCCGGCCGACCCCGCCCTGGACTCCCAGAACTTCGGGAGCTGGCTGGCCGAGCACGGCCAGTCGGCCCGTGCCGTCGAGGCACTGTGGGACCTCGTGGGGGTCGCCACCCTCAACGCGGTCGCCTCCGACGCCTCACTGGGGCTGGCCGCGATGGTGTTCAAGACCGGTCTGCTGTCCGACCCGGGCGCGGCCGACATCGGCTGGGCCCGCGTCCCGCTGGGCGAACTGCACGACCGCCTCGCCCGCAAGGCGCTCGACTCCGCGGGCGTCCGTACCGAGGTCCGTACACGCGTCACCTCCGTCTCCACCAACGACAACGGCGGCTGGAGCGTCCAGGTTCCCGGCGAGACGCTCCAGGCCGACACGGTCGTCCTCGCCGTGCCCCAGCGCGAGGCCCACGGCCTGCTGCCGCCCGGCGCCCTCGACGCCCCCGAACGGCTGCTCGACATCGGCACGGCCCCGATCCTGAACGTGCACGTCGTCTACGACCGCAAGGTCCTCGCCCGGCCCTTCGTCGCCGCCCTCGGCACACCGGTGCAGTGGGTCTTCGACCGCACCGAGGCCTCCGGACTGCGCCAGGGCCAGTACCTCGCCCTGTCCCAGTCGGTGGCCCACGACGAGATCGACGCCCCCGTCGCCGTACTGCGCGAGCGCTACCTGCCCGAGCTGCGGAGGCTGCTGCCGCGGGCGCGCGGCGCCGAGGTGAAGGACTTCTTCGTGACCCGGGAGCGCACGGCGACGTTCGCCCCCGTCCCCGGCGTGGGCCGGCTGCGCCCCGGCGCCCGCACCAAGGCACCCGGCCTGTACCTGGCCGGCGCGTGGACCGCCACCGGGTGGCCCGCGACCATGGAGAGCGCCGTCCGCAGCGGCGTGAGCGCGGCGGACGCCGCCCTGCGCGCCCTGGGCCGGCCCCGCCCGAGCCGCCTCTTCGCTGCGCAGGAGGCGGCCCCCCGCACCTTCCCCGGGGACACCCCCCGGGGTCCCGGCCGACAACCGGGAGAGACCGGCGCCGCCCAGCGAGGGGGGATCCGGTGAAGGCCGCCCACCAGCCCACCGCGGGTCCCCGCACCGCCGGTACCGCGACAAGAGGAGAGACTGTGCCCACTGTGCCCCCGGCCGCTCGGCAGACCGCGGTGGACGTGACCGCGCTGTTGGAGCGCGGACGGACCCTGGCCACTCCGGTCCTGCGGGAGGCCGTGGACCGCCTGGCCCCTCCGATGGACACCGTCGCCGCCTACCACTTCGGCTGGATCGACGCCGCCGGCAACCCGGCGGACGGCGACGGCGGCAAGGCCGTGCGCCCCGCCCTCGCGGTGCTCTCCGCCGAGGTCACCGGCGCCGCGCCCGAGGCCGGAGTGCCCGGCGCGGTCGCCGTCGAACTCGTCCACAACTTCTCCCTGCTGCACGACGACCTCATGGACGGCGACGAACAGCGCCGCCACCGCGACACCGTCTGGAAGGTGCACGGCCCCGCCCAGGCCATCCTCGTCGGCGACGCCCTGTTCGCCCTCGCCAACGAGGTCCTGCTGGAGCTGGGCACCGTCGAGGCCGGCCGCGCCGCCCGACGCCTGACCACCGCCACCCGCGCCCTGATCGACGGCCAGGCGCAGGACATCTCCTACGAGCACCGCGACCGGGTCAGCGTCGCCGAGTGCCTGGAGATGGAGGGCAACAAGACCGGCGCCCTGCTCGCCTGCGCCTGCTCCATCGGCGCGGTGCTCGGCGGCGCCGACGACGCGACCGCCGACACGCTCGAGAAGTACGGCCACCACCTCGGCCTGGCCTTCCAGGCCGTCGACGACCTCCTCGGCATCTGGGGCGACCCGGAGGCCACCGGCAAACAGACCTGGAGCGACCTGCGCCAGCGCAAGAAGTCCCTGCCGGTGGTGGCCGCACTCGCGGCGGGCGGCGACGCCTCCGAGCGGCTCGGCGAGATCCTCGCCGCCGACGCCAAGAGCAGCGACTTCGCGAACTTCTCCGAGGAGGAGTTCGCGGCCCGCGCCGCGCTCATCGAGGAGGCGGGCGGCCGGGAGTGGACCGCCCAGGAGGCGCGCCGCCAGCACACCATCGCCATCGAAGCCCTCGACTCCGTGAACATGCCCGACCGGGTCAGGTCCGCGTTCACGGCGCTCGCCGACTTCGTCGTCGTACGAAAGAGATGATCACTATCGGAACCACCCTCGCGTAGTCGCCGGCCGGTGCCGAAAGGTTTCAGGCACCGGTCGACGGCGGACCCACAGCAGCACGACTTGCACGACTGCACGAAGGGGAAGCCATGACAGCGACGACCGACGGAAGCACCGGGGCCGCACTGCCGACCCGCGCTGCCGCGGCCAGCGAAAGCGTACTCACCACCCCCGTGACGGCCGGGGTACAAGAAGCCGCCGCACACGCCACCCGGCGTGCCACCGACTTCCTGCTCGCGCAGCAGGACGCCGAGGGCTGGTGGAAGGGCGACCTCGAGACGAACGTCACGATGGACGCCGAGGACCTGCTCCTGCGCCAGTTCCTGAACATCGCCGACGAGGAGACCACCCGCGCCGCCGCGCTCTTCATCCGCGGCGAGCAGCGCGAGGACGGCACCTGGGCCACCTTCTACGGCGGCCCCGGCGAACTGTCCACCACCATCGAGGCCTACGTCGCCCTCCGCCTGGCCGGCGATGCGCCGGACGCGCCGCACATGGCGAAGGCGTCGGCCTGGATCCGCGCGCAGGGCGGCATCGCCGCCTCCCGCGTCTTCACCCGGATCTGGCTCGCCCTGTTCGGCTGGTGGAAGTGGGAAGACCTGCCGGAGATGCCGCCGGAGCTGATCTGGTTCCCCGACTGGATGCCGCTCAACATCTACGACTTCGGCTGCTGGGCCCGGCAGACCATCGTGCCGCTCACCATCGTCTCGGCCAAGCGCCCGGTGCGCCCCGCGCCGTTCCCGCTGGACGAGCTGCACACCGACCCGCGGCGCCCCAACCCGCCCCGGCCGCTCGCCCCGGCGGCGAGCTGGGACGGCGTCTTCCAGCGCCTGGACAAGGGCCTGCAGGTCTTCCGCAAGGTCGCGCCGAAGCGGCTGCGCAGGGCCGCGATGAACACCGCCGTGCGCTGGATCATCGAACGGCAGGAGAACGACGGCTGCTGGGGCGGCATCCAGCCGCCCGCCGTCTACTCCGTCATCGCCCTGCACCTGATGGGCTACGACCTCAACCACCCGGTGATGCGCGCGGGCCTGGAGTCGCTGGACCGCTTCGCGGTCCGGCGCGAGGACGGCGCCCGGATGATCGAGGCCTGCCAGTCCCCGGTGTGGGACACCTGCCTGGCCACCATCGCGCTCGCCGACGCCGGTCTGCCCGCAGACCACCCGCAGCTGGTGAAGGCCGCGGACTGGATGCTCGGTGAGCAGATCGTGCGCCCCGGCGACTGGTCGGTGCGCCGCCCCGGACTGCCGCCGGGCGGCTGGGCGTTCGAGTTCCACAACGACAACTACCCCGACATCGACGACACCGCCGAGGTGGTCCTCGCGCTGCGCCGGGTCCGCCACCACGACCCGGAACGCGTCGACAAGGCCATCGGCCGGGGCGTGCGCTGGAACCTCGGGATGCAGTCGAAGAACGGCGCCTGGGGCGCGTTCGACGTCGACAACACCAGCCCCTTCCCCAACCGCCTGCCGTTCTGCGACTTCGGCGAGGTCATCGACCCGCCCTCTGCCGACGTCACCGCGCACGTGGTGGAGATGCTCGCCGTCGAGGGCCTGTCCCACGACCCGCGGACCCGGCGCGGCATCCAGTGGCTGCTCGCCGAACAGGAGGCGGACGGCTCGTGGTTCGGCCGCTGGGGCGTCAACTACATCTACGGCACCGGCTCCGTCGTACCCGCGCTGACCGCGGCCGGCCTGCCCGGCTCCCACCCGGCGATCCGCCGCGCGGTGGCCTGGCTGGAGCGCGTGCAGAACGACGACGGCGGCTGGGGCGAGGACCTGCGCTCCTACCGGTACAGCAGGGAGTGGAGCGGCAAGGGCGCCTCCACCGCCTCGCAGACCGCGTGGGCGCTGATGGCCCTGCTCGCGGCGGGGGAGCGGGAGTCCAAGGCGGTCGAGCGCGGCATCCAGTGGCTGGCCGGCACCCAGCGGGAGGACGGCTCGTGGGACGAACCGTACTTCACCGGCACCGGCTTCCCCTGGGACTTCTCCATCAACTACCACCTGTACCGGCAGGTGTTCCCGCTCACCGCGCTCGGCCGCTACGTCCACGGTGATCCCTTCGCCGGCAAGACGCCGGGCGACCGGCCCCGCGTCGAGGCGCAGGGCAGCTGATGAGCACCCAGCCCGCCCCGGACCCGCTGCTGATCGCCTGCGCGCTCGGCATCGAGCACCTCGCCCTGCGCAGCGGCGACCGCGGCGCGCGGCGGGCGGGCCGGCGCGCGGGGGGCGGGCCGGAGCGGCACCAGGCCGAAGGGCCGGTGGACATCCTGCGCACCGGCATGGGCCCCCGGGCGGCGGAACGCTCCGTCACCCGGGCCCTCGCCGGGCCCGCGCTGGCCCGGGCCGCCGTGCTGGCCACGGGCTTCTGCGCCGGCCTCGCGCCGGGCATGCACCCCGGCGACCTCGTCGTCGCCGAGGAGACCCGGGACCCGCGCGGGACCGTCGCCTGCGTCGGCACCGAACTGCTGGTGAAGGAACTCGCCCGCGCGCTGCCCGGCCGCACCGTCCACACCGGACCCGTCACCGGCTCCGACCACGTGGTGCGCGGTCCCGAGCGGTCCGATCTGCGCGCCACCGGCGCGATCGCGGTCGACATGGAGTCGGCGGCCACGCTGCTGACCGCCGTCCGCGCCGGCGAGCGCCCGGTCGCGGCCGTCCGGGTGGTCGTGGACGCCCCGGAACACGAACTCGTACGCATCGGCACGGTGCGCGGCGGCATATCCGCCGTCCGCGTTCTCCGCGCCGTCCTTCCTACTTTCTTCGAATGGCACCGTAATGTGCTGCTCCCCAGGAGGTGAGCCAGATGGCCATGCCACTGCGCCAGTCCATCAAGGTCGCTACATATCTGGCCGAACAGAAGCTGCGCAAGCGGGACAAGTTCCCGCTGATCGTGGAGCTCGAGCCGCTCTTCGCCTGCAACCTCAAGTGCGAGGGCTGCGGCAAGATCCAGCACCCGGCCGGAGTGCTCAAGCAGCGCATGCCGGTCGCCCAGGCCGTGGGCGCGGTGCTCGAGTCGGGTGCGCCGATGGTGTCCATCGCGGGCGGAGAGCCCCTGATGCACCCTCACATCGACGAGATCGTGCGCCAGTTGGTGGCCAAGCGGAAGTACGTCTTCCTGTGCACCAACGCCATGCTGCTGCGCAAGAAGATGGACAAGTTCAAGCCGTCCCCCTACTTCGCCTTCGCCGTGCACATCGACGGCCTGCGCGAGCGGCACGACGAGTCGGTGGCCAAGGAAGGCGTGTTCGACGAGGCCGTGGCGGCCATCAAGGAGGCCAAGCGGCGCGGCTTCCGGGTGACCACCAACTCCACCTTCTTCAACACCGACACCCCGCAGACCATCATCGAGGTCCTCAACTTCCTCAACGACGACCTCAAGGTCGACGAGATGATGATCTCGCCCGCCTACGCCTACGAGAAGGCGCCCGACCAGGAGCACTTCCTCGGCGTCGAGCAGACCCGCGAGCTGTTCAGGAAGGCCTTCTCGGGCGGCAACCGGCTGCGCTGGCGGCTCAACCACTCGCCGCTGTTCCTCGACTTCCTCGAGGGCAAGGTCGACTTCCCGTGCACCGCCTGGGCGATCCCCAACTACTCGCTCTTCGGCTGGCAGCGCCCCTGCTACCTGATGAGCGACGGCTACGTCCCGACGTACCGCGAACTCATCGAGAAGACCGACTGGGACAAGTACGGCCGCGGCAAGGACCCGCGCTGCGCCAACTGCATGGCGCACTGCGGTTACGAGCCCACCGCCGTCCTGGCCACCATGGGGTCCCTCAAGGAGTCCCTGCGCGCCATGCGCGAGACCGTCTCCGGAAACCGGGACTGACACGATGACGGCCGTTTCCTTGGGCCTTCCCGAGGTACCGGCCCGGCCGGTCGCCGAGCGACGCGTGTCGCGGCGGATCCAGGTCGGGCCGGTGGCCGTCGGGGGCGGGGCCCCGGTGTCGGTGCAGTCGATGACGACGACGCGTACGTCGGACATCG
This sequence comes from Streptomyces sp. Xyl84, assembly GCF_059731885.1. NCBI lineage: Bacteria > Bacillati > Actinomycetota > Actinomycetes > Kitasatosporales > Streptomycetaceae > Streptomyces > Streptomyces sp. Xyl84. The sequence goes on along the minus strand of NZ_AP029182.1, from coordinate 1,043,845 downwards.
GTGCGACGTTGCAGCAGATCGCGGAGCTGACGGCGTCGGGCTGTCAGATCGTGCGGGTGGCGTGTCCGACGCAGGACGATGCGGACGCGCTGGCGACGATCGCGCGGAAGTCGCAGATTCCGGTGATCGCGGACATTCATTTCCAGCCGAAGTACGTGTTCGCCGCGATCGAGGCGGGGTGTGCGGCGGTGCGGGTGAATCCGGGGAACATCAAGAAGTTCGATGATCAGGTGCGGGAGATCGCGAAGGCGGCGAAGGACCGTGGGACGCCGATCCGGATCGGGGTGAACGCGGGGTCGCTGGACCGGCGGCTGCTGCAGAAGTACGGGAAGGCGACGCCGGAGGCGCTGGTGGAGTCGGCGCTGTGGGAGGCGTCGCTGTTCGAGGAGCATGGTTTCCGGGACATCAAGATCTCGGTGAAGCACAACGATCCGGTCGTGATGATCGAGGCGTACCGGCAGCTGGCGGAGCAGTGCGAGTATCCGCTGCATCTGGGTGTGACGGAGGCGGGTCCGGCGTTCCAGGGCACGATCAAGTCGGCGGTGGCGTTCGGTGCGCTGCTGTCGCAGGGGATCGGTGACACGATCCGGGTGTCGTTGTCGGCGCCTCCGGTGGAGGAGGTCAAGGTCGGCTTGCAGATCCTTCAGTCGCTGGGGCTGCGGCAGCGGGGGCTGGAGATCGTCTCGTGTCCGTCGTGCGGGCGTGCGCAGGTGGATGTGTACAAGCTGGCGGAGGAGGTCACGGCGGGGCTGACGGGTATGGAGGTTCCGTTGCGGGTGGCCGTGATGGGGTGTGTGGTCAACGGTCCCGGTGAGGCGCGTGAGGCTGATCTGGGTGTGGCGTCGGGCAACGGCAAGGGGCAGATCTTCGTCAAGGGCGAGGTCATCAAGACGGTGCCCGAGTCGAAGATCGTGGAGACCCTGATCGAAGAGGCGATGAAGCTCGCCGAGCGGATGGAGGCCGACGGCGTCGCGGCAGACGCCCCGACCGCCACGGGAACACCGACCGTGACGGTGAGTTGACGTACGGCACGGACCGAGAGGGGGCCCAGCGTGACCATTCTGGAGAACATCCGGGGACCACGTGACCTGAAGGCGCTGTCCGAGGCGGAACTCGGCGAACTGTCCGAGGAGATACGTGACTTCCTGGTGCAGGCGGTGGCCAGGACCGGCGGTCATCTCGGGCCCAACCTGGGGGTGGTGGAACTCACCGTCGCCCTGCACCGGGTCTTCGATTCACCGGTGGACCGCATCCTGTGGGACACCGGCCACCAGAGTTACGTGCACAAAATGCTGACCGGGCGTCAGGACTTCTCCAAGCTGCGGAGCAAGGGCGGCCTGTCCGGGTACCCCTCCCGCGAGGAGTCCGAGCACGACGTCATCGAGAACAGTCACGCCTCCACCGCGCTCGGCTGGGCCGACGGGCTCGCCAAGGCGCGGCAGGTACGAGGCGGCGAGGGGCATGTCGTCGCCGTCATCGGGGACGGCGCGCTGACCGGCGGCATGGCCTGGGAGGCGCTCAACAACATCGCCGCCGCCCGCGACCGGCCGCTCATCATCGTCGTCAACGACAACGAGCGCTCCTACGCGCCGACCATCGGCGGCCTCGCCAACCACCTGGCCGCCCTGCGCACCACCGACGGCTACGAGAAGGTCCTGGCCTGGGGCAAGGACGTGCTCCAGCGCACACCCGTCGTCGGCGGCACCCTCTACGAGTCGCTGCACGGCGCGAAGAAGGGCTTCAAGGACGCCTTCGCCCCGCAGGGCATGTTCGAGGACCTGGGCCTGAAGTACCTCGGCCCGATCGACGGCCACGACCTGCGCGCCCTGGAGTCGGCGCTGCGCCGCGCCAAACGCTTCCACGGGCCGGTCCTCGTGCACTGCCTGACCGAGAAGGGCCGCGGCTACGAACCGGCCCTCGCGAACGAGGAGGACCACTTCCACACCGTCGGCGCGATGGACCCGCTCACCTGCGCCCCTCTCGCCCCGTCCGGCGGGCCGTCCTGGACGTCCGTGTTCGGCGACGAGATCGTGCGGATCGGTGAGGAACGCGAGGACGTCGTGGCCGTCACGGCGGCCATGCTGCACCCGGTGGGTCTCGGCAAGTTCGCCGAGCGGTTCCCCGACCGGGTGTGGGACGTCGGCATCGCCGAGCAGCACGCCGCGGTCTCGGCGGCCGGCCTGGCCACCGGCGGCCTGCACCCGGTCGTCGCCGTCTACGCCACCTTCCTCAACCGTGCCTTCGACCAGCTGCTCATGGACGTGGCCCTGCACCGCTGCGGCGTCACCTTCGTCCTGGACCGCGCCGGGGTGACCGGCGTCGACGGTGCCTCCCACAACGGCATGTGGGACATGTCCGTCCTCCAGGTCGTGCCCGGGCTGAGGATCGCCGCGCCGCGCGACGCCGACCAGTTGCGCGCCCAGTTGCGCGAGGCGGTCGCCGTGGACGACGCGCCGACGCTGGTGCGCTTCCCGAAGGAGTCGGCCGGCCCCAGGATCCCGGCCGTCGACCGGGTGGGCGGCATGGACGTGCTGCACCGGGCGGAGCGGCCCGAGGTGCTGCTGGTGGCCGTCGGCGTGATGGCGCCGGTGTGCCTGCGGGCGGCCGAGCTGCTCCGGGCGCGCGGCATCGGCTGCACGGTCGTCGACCCCCGCTGGGTGAAGCCCGTCGACCCGGCGCTGCCCGGCCTGGCCGCCGGGCACCGGCTGGTGGCCGTGGTCGAGGACAACAGCCGCGCCGCCGGCGTCGGCTCCGCGGTGGCGCTGGCCCTGGGTGACGCCGAAGTGGACGTACCGGTGCGGCGGTTCGGCATCCCGGAGCAGTTCCTCGCGCACGCCAAGCGCGCGGAGGTGCTGGCCGACATCGGTCTCACCCCCGTCGAGATCGCCGGACGGATCAGCGCCTCCCTGGCCGCACGGGAACAGACCGGGACCGTACCGGCGGCGACCGGGACCGTACCGGCGCAGCAACCCGCCGCGCCCGGCGAGGCCGCCGACGCGGCCGGGGACGTCATGGCAGTCAAGGAGAAAACTGAATGACCACGGAGTTCGACCTCGGCGCCCTCCTGGCCGAGCGCGGCGCCGAGCGCTACGAGCTGCACAGCAAGCACCTGAACCACCAGCTGCCGCGCATGCTGCACACCATCGGTTTCGACAAGGTCTACGAACGGGCCGAGGGCGCGCATTTCTGGGACGCCGACGGCAACGACTACCTGGACATGCTCGCCGGGTTCGGGGTGATGGGCCTCGGCCGGCACCACCCCGTCGTCCGCAAGGCCCTGCACGACGTGCTGGACGCCCAGCTCGCCGACCTCACCCGCTTCGACTGCCAGCCGCTGCCCGGCCTGCTGGCGGAGCGGCTGCTCACGCACAGCCCGCACCTGGACCGGGTGTTCTTCGGCAACAGCGGCACCGAGGCGGTGGAGACCGCGCTCAAGTTCGCCCGCCGCGCCACCGGGAAACCGCGGATCCTGCACTGCGAGCACGCCTTCCACGGGCTGACCACCGGCTCGCTGTCCGTGAACGGCGAGGAGGGCTTCCGGGACGGCTTCGCCCCGCTGCTGCCCGACACCGCGGTCCCGCTCGGCGACCTGGACGCGCTCGCCCGCGAGCTGAAGAAGGGCGACGTGGCCGCCCTGATCGTGGAGCCGATCCAGGGCAAGGGCGTGCACGAGACACCGCCCGGCTACCTGCGGGCCGCGCAGGAGCTGCTGCACCGGCACAAGGCCCTGCTCATCGCCGACGAGGTGCAGACCGGCCTCGGCCGCACCGGCGACTTCTACGCCTACCAGCACGAGGACGGCGTCGAGCCGGACCTGGTGTGCGTGGCCAAGGCCCTGTCGGGCGGCTACGTCCCGGTGAGCGCGACCCTCGGCAGGGACTGGATCTTCAAGAAGGTCTACTCCTCCATCGACCGGGTCCTGGTGCACTCGGCGAGCTTCGGGTCCAACGCCCAGGCCATGGCCGCGGGCCTCGCCGTCCTGTCCGTCATGGAGAACGAGCAGATCGTCGCCAACGCGCGGGCCACCGGCGACCTGCTCAGGTCCCGCCTGGCGGCGCTGACCGACAAGTACGAACTGCTCGCCGACGTCCGCGGCCGGGGCCTGATGATCGGCATCGAGTTCGGCAGGCCCAGGTCGCTGAAGCTGCGCGGCCGCTGGACCATGCTCCAGGCCGCCCGCAAGGGCCTGTTCGCGCAGATGGTGGTCGTCCCGCTGCTCCAGCGCCACCGGATCCTCACCCAGGTCTCCGGTGACCACCTGGAGGTGATCAAGCTGATCCCGCCGCTCGTCATCGGCGAGCAGGACGTCGACCGGTTCGTGGACGCCTTCACCGCCGTGATGGACGACGCGCACGGTGGCGGACTCATGTGGGACTTCGGAAAGACGCTGGTCAAGCAGGCGGTGGCCAACCGGTAGGCGCTCCGGAGAACGGCGGCGCCGTGCGGTTTGCCTCTGAGGCAAGAAATTTGCCCCAGGGGCAAGCCTGCGGCTCAATGGAGGCATGAGCACTCCCGAGTCCGGGCCACCGGCGGGACAGGCCGAGAACCTGCCCACCGTCGCGCCCCAGCTGCGCGCGCTCCGCCGCCGTGCCTCCCTCACCCTGGAGGCCGCGGCCGGCGCCGCCGGGCTGTCGCCCGCGCACCTCTCCCGCCTGGAGACGGGACAGCGCCAGCCCTCACTGCCGATGCTGCTGGCACTCGCCCGTGTCTACGGTACGACCGTCTCCGAACTGCTCGGCGAGAGCGTCGCCGACCGGGACGCGATCGTGCGCGGCGCGGACATGGAACCCACCCGGGCCGGCGGCTGGACCTACTACCAGGCCGGTTCCTCCGGGCGCGGTATGCAGACCCTGCGGGTGCGGGTGCCGTACGGCTCCCAGGGCGACATCGTACGGGTCCACCCCGGCGAGGAGTGGCTGTACGTCCTCAAGGGGCGGCTGCGGCTGCGCCTGGGCGACACCACCCACCTGCTCGCCCCCGGGGACAGCGCGCACTTCGACTCGCTGACCCCGCACCGCATCGCCGCCGAGGACCCGGACGGGCTCGAGCTGCTCTTCGTCCACACCCTGCTGCAGAGTCCCACGGCCGCGCTGTGCCTGGGCCCACACACCGGAGAGATGTCATGACCGACATGGAGGAGAAGTTCCCGCGTGCCCTCTGGGTCCGGCTGATCATCTACATCGCCGTCGGACACCTCTTCGCCGCCTTCGTGTGGCTGCTGTTCGAGGTCGGCGCCAAGTGACGCGGCCCGCCGCACGCCACCGGGCGCAGAGCTGCGGCAACGCCGCGAGCCTGCGTGCCATGCGTCGCGGGCCGGGCGCCCGTTCTGTGCGGAGTTCTCAGTCCAGCAGCCGCTCGCGCAGCCGCTGCCTGGTCGCGGGGGCGAGCCGCAGCCCCCGCTCCAGGTAGGCGTCGACCCCGCCCCAGGTCTCCTCGATGGTCTCCAGGGCCGCCGTCAGGTACTCGGCGCGCGCCTCGAACAGCGGGCTGAGCAGCTCCATCACCTCGGGGGAGTAGGCCGCGGCGGACGAGCCGCTGCGGCGCACCTTGTAGCGGCGGTGCCGGGCGTTGGACTCCAGGTAGTCCGCGGTGATCGCCTCCCGCTCCACGCCCAGGGCGAGCAGCGTCACGGCGATCGACAGTCCGGCCCGGTCCTTGCCCGCGGCGCAGTGCATCAGGGCCGGGAGGCTGTCCTCGGCGAGCGCGTGCAGCACCTGGGAGTGCTCGGCGGTGCGCTGCGTGACGATGGTGCGGTAGGAGGCGGTCATCCGGGCGACGCCCTTGCCGTCGTCCAGGATCGCCCGCAACTGGTCGAGGTCGCCGTCGCGGACCATCTTCCAGAACTCGGCGCCGTCGGCCGGGTCGCTCAGCGGCATGCTCACGTTGCGCACGCCGGGCAGCTCGACGTCCGGCCCCTCCAGCTTTTTGTCGGCCGCGTTGCGGAAGTCGAAGACGGTGTGCAGGCCGAGGGAGGCGAGGAAGGCGGCGTCCTCGGAGGTCGCGTGCGCGAGATGCCCGCTGCGGAACAGCACCCCGTGCCGCACCCGCCGCCCGTCCACGGTCGGCAGTCCGCCCACGTCACGGAAGTTGCGCACTCCGGTCAGCTCCGGCTCGGTCGACGGGACCTGCTGCGTCACGGGGACTCCTCCCTCTCGGCCCCGCCGCACGGCGCGTCGGCGGGCGCGGTCCCGACGATACGACATGGCTGCCTGGGGCAACATCGTGCGCGGGGGCGGGGTGACGTGGGTCATCGAGGGGGGCGGGGCGGGCCTTCGATGCCGGTCGTCGAGAACCCCGTTCTCTTCCCGCGGACCGCCGTGTGCTTCCCGTCGCCGCCCGTATTCCCGTGTGCGAGATGATGTTGAAGTGGCCTTTCTCACCGACCGTCAACCCCTGCCTACGGTCGCGTAGGTCACATTGGAAGGTGAATCATGGGCCGACGTGGCAGACGATTCGAAGAGTGACAGCAGATCAGTGATCGGGTCGTACGTGGCGGTGGGGGACAGCTTCACCGAAGGCGTCGGAGACCCCGGCCCCGACGGGGCGTTCGTCGGCTGGGCCGACCGGTTCGCGGTCCTGCTCGCCGACCGGCGACCCGAGGGCGACTTCCGGTACACGAACCTCGCCGTGCGCGGGAAGCTGCTCGACCAGATCGTGGCGGACCAGGTTCCGCGGGCCGTCGAGCTGGCCCCCGACCTGGTCTCCTTCTGTGCGGGCGGCAACGACATCATCCGTCCCGGCACCGACCCGGACGACGTGGCCGAGCGGTTCGAGAAGGCGGTCGCCCGGCTCGCCTCCGCGGCCGGGACCGTGATGGTCACCACCGGCTTCGACACCCGCGGCGTGCCCGTGCTCAAGCACCTGCGCGGCAAGATCGCGACGTACAACGGGCATGTGCGGGCCATCGCCGACCGGTACGGCTGCCCGGTGCTCGACCTGTGGTCCCTGAAGACCGTGCAGGACCGCCGGGCCTGGGACCACGACCGGCTGCACCTGTCTCCCGAGGGGCACACCCGCGTCGCGCTGCGGGCCGGCCAGGTCCTCGGCGTCGACGTCCCGGCCGACCCGGAGCAGCCCTGGCCGCCGCTGCCGCCGCGCGGCACCCTGGACATCCGCCGCGACGACGTCCACTGGGCCCGCGAGTACCTGGTCCCGTGGATCGGCCGCCGGCTGCGCGGTCAGTCCTCGGGGGACGACGTGACGGCCAAGGGCACCCTGTCCCCGGACGACATCAGGACACGGATCGCGTCGGTGGCCTGACGGGGGCGCCGGCCGTTTCCCGGGGGTGCCGTTCCAGGGGGTGTGCGCCCGCCGGGCCGCGTCACGAGGTGGGCGCCCGCAGGGGCGGGCCGGGGCGGGCGGTGGGCGGTCAGCGCGCCGCGGTGGTCAACGCCCGCCGCTCCACGTTCAGTTCGCGGGCCAGGGCCTCGTCGACCCACTCCAGGGCGCGGGTGCGCGAGACCGTACCGCCGTAGCAGGTCAGCTGCACGGCGAGGCCGTCCAGCAGGGCCGTCAGGCGCAGGGCCGTGCCCTCGGGGTCCGGGCAGCGGAACTCGCCTGCGGCCACCCCCTGGGCCACGACCTCGGTGAGGGCCGCCTTCCACTGCCGGTCGAGGTCCCGGGCCACCTTCCGCAGGGCCGGCTCCCGCAGCGCGGCGGCCCACCCCTCCACCCACAGCCGCCAGCCCTTGGCACTGCCGGTGGGCGCGTACCAGCGCAGCGCGGCGCGCAGCCTGCGCAGCGCCGTGGTGCGCCGGCCGAGCAGCGCGCGCAGGTGCGCGAGGTCGTCCTCGGCCGCCCGGGCGAACGCGGCGGCCACGAGGTTCTCCTTGGTGGAGAAGTGATAGAGCACCAGCGCGTTGCTCACGCCGAGCACCGCGGCCACGTCGGCGATCCGCACGGCCGCCACACCCCGTGCCTCGATCTGGCCGATGGCGGCCCGCAGCAACTCCTCGCGCCGCTCCGCCACGCTCAACCGCATTCTCGCCACGCGGTCACCCTAATGGGTCTTGCCGTGCGGGCAAGGTGTGTGCCCGGCCGGCTGCCCGTGACGGCCCCCGGGCGGCCGGTGAGCCGCCCGGCGGCCCTCCATAATGGAAAACCTGACCGACCCCACCTGGAGGTAACGTGGCCGGCTTCCGTCCCTCGAGTTCCGGGCTGCGCGCCCTGCGGCCCGAGGCCTTCGGTGTGGACCCAGGCGGGGCGCGCATGGCGCGGATCCGCCGCTCCCCCCATTTCAAGGACGGCGTCTTCCAGAATCCCGGAGGCGAGGCGCGGACGCGGCCGTCGGGCTCCCCGTGGGACTTCGCCAAGCTCTACTTCGACAAGGAGCAGCGCGTACGCCGCTCCCCGCAGGGCGACATCCCGGTGCACGCCACCACCTACGCGGACCTGGCCCGCCCCGCGGCCACCGGACTGCGGGTGACGTGGCTGGGGCACTCCAGCGTCCTCGTGGAGATCGACGGGCACCGGGTGCTCTTCGACCCCGTGTGGGGCGAACGCTGCTCCCCGTTCCCCTTCGCGGGCCCACGCCGGCTGCACCCGGTGCCCCTGCCGCTGGCCGCGCTCGGCCGGGTCGACGTGGTGGTCATCTCCCACGACCACTACGACCACCTGGACATGCCCACGATCAAGGCGCTGGCGGGCACGGACACCCTCTTCGCCGTGCCGCTCGGCGTCGGCGCCCACCTCGAACACTGGGGCGTCCCGGCCGGCCGCCTGCGCGAACTGGACTGGCACGAGGCGACCAAGGTCGGCGGACTCACCCTGACCGCGACCCCCGCCCGGCACTTCTGCGGCCGGGGCCTGCGCAACACCCAGCACACCCTGTGGGCCTCCTGGGCCGTCGCGGGCGACGAGCACCGCGTCTACCACAGCGGTGACACCGGCTACTTCGACGGGTTCAAGGACATCGGCGCCGACCACGGCCCCTTCGACGTCACGATGATCCAGCTCGGCGCCTACGCGGAGTTCTGGCCCGACATCCACATGACCCCCGCGGAAGCGGTGCGGGCGCACCTGGACCTCCAGGGAGGCGGCCCGGGCGGTGTGCTGCTGCCGATCCACTGGGGCACCTTCAACCTGGCACCGCACCCGTGGGCGGAGCCGGGGGAGTGGACGAAGGACGCGGCCGAGGAGGCCGGCCAGGCGGTGGCGTTCCCGCGGCCGGGCGAGCCGTTCGAGCCGGCCGGAGAGCTGCCGGGCGAGGCGTGGTGGCGGGCGGTGTCCGGGCCGATCGCGCACCCGTGGCGCCGTCCCCGGATCGCCCAGGACATCGCGGAGACGAGCAAGGGCGACCTGGACCTCGCGGGCGAGAGGTGACGCCCGCCGGGGACGGGCTCGGTGACCGCGTCCGCCCTCCCCGGATCGACGTCCGCATCCGGGGCCGATCCGTCCGAGGGTGAGGAGCGCCCGGACGGCGCACCCGCGCGGATCTCCCCGGGCCGGCCCGCGCCCTCCCGCCCGGGGGACCCGTGCCTCCTACAGGAGCACGAGCAGCTTGGTCCCGGGGACCAGTTTCCGGTTGACCGAGGTCGACTGGACGAACACGGTGTACGCCGCGTTGCTCCCGGGGGTCACCGTGACCTCCGTCTGCGGCAGGCCGAGGAGCTGCCGGGCCGCGGGGCCGGTGAAGACCTTCCCGGTCGTCCGGCCGGTGGCGGGGTCCTTCTCCGCCACGGCGATCTTCTTGCCGGCCTGGATCTTCTCCCGCTTGGACAGCTCGTAGAAGGCGCAGCCGGTCCGGTACGGGTGCCCGGCACTGGTGACGAAGTCACGGATCGACGTCTGCCGGTCCACCGGGATCAGCACGTACTTGCCGGCGCCGAGGGACTGGAGGCTGGACTTCACGTCGTCCGTGCTCAGGTCCTGCCCCATCGCGAAGAGGTTCCTGGTTCCGCGCACGCCCTGCTCGCGGTCGCGCAGGAACCTCGTGGCGGCCGACTTGACGGTGCCGATCGCCTCTTCGACGCCCTGCGCCGAGTCGGCGTCCCAGATCGAGATGTTGCCCGTCGGGAAGCCGTACTGCTGGGCGGTGCGCTTGGCCAGGGAGTTCGGCACCATGATGGCCGAGGTCCAGTGATCGGGGAGGCTGTTCATCTTCCGGGTGATCCGGTCGCGCCAGGTGTCGAGGACGGCGCGGCCGTCGGGAAGGTGATCGTGGCGCGAGCCCGTGGTGTCCGCGCCGGACGCGTTCTCCTCGCCGTCGGTGACGACGACCTGGAGGAAGCTGTGCTCGCCGTACTCCTCCCATATGTGGCCGAGGTCGTCCAGCGCCTTCACGGACGCCTGGATCAGCGCGGTCGCGCCGTTCTCCACCGTGTACAGGCCGCGCATGGACGGCAGGTGCTTCACGTCCATGTCCCACACCAGGTTCTCCACCAGGTGGTCGAAGGCGTAGAGACTGATCCGGGTCTCGTGGCCGAGCCGGTCGGACTCCTCCTGCAACCCCTTCACGAACTCGTCCACCACGCGGATGAGCTGCTCCGAATGGCCCCTCATCGAACCGGACTTGTCGATGACGAGAGCAACGTGGTTCACGAAGTGCTTCTTGAGGCGGTCCTTCACCGTTGCGCTCATCGCGTCGGTTCCCTTCCGTTCGTCTTCCCCGCGGGCCGCGTGCGGTGCCCTGGGGGAAGCGGCTTCCTCCGTGGAGGCATGCCTGTTGGTGTCTCGGCCTGGTCAAGTCGTCGGGCGTCTGCGTGAACCGGTGACGAACGGTCGCCGCGCACAGCACGGAACGCCCTCCTCCGCCGGTGGACGTCGCATGCCGGGCTCGCGCAACCCGGCAGGGAATCCGGTCCGTTCGGATGGTGGTTCCACTCTACGGAGCACCACTGACAACGCCGGGGGACCGCCGGCCGCGGCCGCCTTCCGGCACGGCGCACACAGGAAGCAGGCCCCCTGCCTCCGAAGGGGCGGGCCGCGCGCATCCGACACCCCGTCACCCTGTCGAGTGGATCTCCGCGCGCTCGCCGGACCCCGGCCGCCCGGGCTCGTGATGATGCAGGCGTGAATACCGAACCCACCAGGTCCGGGCGCCGACGCAGGAGCCTGGCCACGTCAGGTCTCGTGTGCCTCACGGCGCTGTCCGCCCTCGTCGTGTCCCCGGCCTCGCCCGCCGTCGCCCGCCCGCTGCCCGCCCGGGCCGACGGCGGTACCGCGGCCGTACGACCGCCCACGCCCCCGGCGGAGGCCGCCACCGACGCGTACCTGCGCTCGATCCGCCGCGACCCCAAGGCTCTGCGCCGCTTCTTCGAGCGCATGCCCAAGGGCGGCGACCTGCACAACCACCTCTCCGGCGCGGTCACCACGGAGTACCTCATCGAACTGGCCGCCGAGGACGGGCTGTGCGTGGAGACCGCGACGATGACGGCCAGGACCCCGCCCTGCGGGCCGGGCACCCGCCCCGCCGCCGACGCCCGCACCGACAAGGCCTTCCGCGACGCGATCGTGCGCGCCTGGTCCATGCAGGACTTCCCGCCCGGCGGCAACGGCCACGACCACTTCTTCGACACCTTCGGCAAGTTCGGCGAGGTGTCCTGGCGGCACCGCGGCAAGCTGCTCGCCGACGTGGCCGACCACGCGGCCGCCCAGAACCAGTTCTACCTGGAGACCATGGTCACCCCCGCCTCGGAGAGCGCGAAGAAGCTCGCCGACCAGGTCGGCTGGGACGACGACCTCGCCGCCCTGCACCGCAGGCTCGCGGCGGGCGGCGGACTCGACCGGCTGGTGGCCGAGGCGGGCAGGGAGACCGACGACTCCGACGCCGAGTTCCGCACCACCGAGCACTGCGGCACCACCGCGGCACGGCCCGGCTGCGCGCTGACCGTACGCTGGATCTCCCAGGTCTCGCGCGGCGGTTCACCGGTGCGGGTCTTCACCCAGATGGCGCTCGGCATGCGCCTGGCCGAGCGCGACCACCGCTACGTCGCGGTCAACCTGGTCCAGCCCGAGGACTGGGACAGCTCCCTGCGCAACTACAGCCTGCAGATGCGCATGCTCAAGTACCTGCGCGGCGTCTACCCGCACGCCCACCTCACCCTCCACGCCGGGGAACTGTGGCCGGGCCTGGTCAAGCCCGAGGACCTGAAGTTCCACATCAAGGAGGCGGTGGACGTCGCCGGTGCCGAACGCATCGGCCACGGCGTCGACCTGGTCCACGAGGACGACTGGCAGCGCACCGCCCGCACCATGGCCGCCCGGGAGACCGCCGTCGAGGTGCCCTTCTCCAGCAACGCCCAGATCCTCGGCGTCAAGGGCGCCGACCACCCCTTCGGCACCTACCGCCGCTACGGCGTACCGGTCGTCCTCGCCACCGACGACCCCGGCGTGAGCCGCATCGACATCACCCACGAGTACGCGTACGCCGCCCGGACCTACGCGCTGGGCTACGCGGAGCTGAAGGACCTGGCGCGCGCCTCCCTGGAGTACGCCTTCGCACCGGGCGCGAGCCTGTGGCGGGGCAACCCCACCCGCTCCGGGTACGTGGCCGCGGCCGCCTGCCGCGGCACGCGGCCGGGCGTCGACCGGCCGGGCGCCGCCTGCCGCCGTCTGCTGGACTCCAGCCTGAAGGCCCGCCTCGAGTGGCGTCAGGAGACCGCCTTCCACCGCTTCGAGCGCACCTTCGCCCGTCGCGGCTGACCGGGTCCGCCCGGGCCGGTGCCCCCGCCCCGGCCCGGGCGGCTCGGGTAAAGTCGGTGCGTCACCGACCGGCTCCGAGCAGGGCCGCACCCCGGGTGTCAGTACCACCGCGGCCGTCGCCGGAAGCCACTCGAAAGCAGGATCCGAAAGCACATGAGCAGGTACGGGTTTCTCGTCTCGCCCTCGCACAACCGGGTGTACGCCCGCTCCGCGCCCGCCCTGGCCATGGCGGAACTCCGGGCGTTCGGCGAGACCGTGATCGACGGCGGTGTCCACGACGTCGCCGTCACCGAGATCGGCGGCGTGCCCTACGTCACCTTCACCGCCGAGCCGCTGTCGGACACCGCGGTCCGCCTGCTGTCGAACCTGTCCTCGCTGTACGCCCTCTTCGCCGTCGAGCAGCCGGACGTGCTGCGCCCGGTCGTCAAGAAGCCCCTCGACCTGTTCAGCAGCGACCTGCTCACCATCCAGAAGTACGCGGGCAAGACGAACGAGGACTTCACCCGGCTCCTGGTGAACGTGACCGCGCTGGCGACGGACACGCCGGGCGGGCTGCTGACCGGCGAGATGCGGCTGTTCGACCCGATGTGCGGCCGCGGCACCACGCTCAACCAGGCGGTCATGTACGGCATGGACGCCAGCGGGCTGGACATCGACCCCAAGGACTTCGACGCGTACTCGGCGTTCTTCCGCACCTGGCTGAAGAACAGCAGGCTCAAGCACCACGCCGAGACGGGGACCGTCCGCCGCAACAAGGCGACCCTGGGACGGCGGCTGCAGGTCGGCCTCGGGGCGTCCAAGGAGCTGTACCGCGAGGGCAGCACCATCGACGTCACGGTGGTCAACGCGGACACGCTCAGAAGCGGTGACTTCTTCCGCCGCGGCGAGTTCGACCTGATCGTCACCGACGCCCCGTACGGCGTGCAGCACGGCAGCCGCCCGCACGGCGGCGGCAACGCGGGCCGGCTGTCGCGCAGCCCCGTCGACCTGCTGGCCGCGGCCGTCCCGGTGTGGGAGCCCCTGCTGCGGCCCGGCGGCGCCATCGGCATCTCCTGGAACACGCTGGTGGCCGGGCGGGAGCAACTGGCCGGGATCCTCGCCGGCCACGGGTTCACCGTCCGCGACTCCGAGGCGTACCAGGGCTTCGTCCACCGAGTGGACCAGGCGATCAACCGGGACATCATCGTGGCCCGCAAGAACTGAGCCCGCCCGGACGGGGGGTGCGGGGTCCGGTGTCACCGGGCCGGCGGCGGCCGGGTCGCGCGCCGCGTGGACAGCGCCGACGATGAGGTCAGGACTCCCCCCACCCGAAGGACGGGCCATGCATCTCCCGCCTCGCGCAGGCCTCGCCGGGCCGCGCCCCATCGCCCTGGCGGTGGCCGTACTGACCTGCATGCTGGCGGCCGGCACGCTGACCGGATGCGGTGGCGGCAACGGCAACGGCAACGGCAACGGCTCGGGGTCCGCGCGCACCCCGAGCGCGCCGGACACGGCGTCCTTCTCCGCCGGGACGCTGCCCTCCGCGCTCGCCTCGTCCGCGTCGGCGGCGGTTTCCTCCGCCCGCGCGTCGGCCTCGGCGGCGGCGTCCTCCGCCGAGGCGCGCGCCTCCGCGTTCGAGGCGTCGGTGTCGGCGGACACCGCCCGCTCCGCCGCGGCGGCCGAGAAGGAACTGAAGGGCGTGCACGGCAGGGGCAACGCCGTCTCCGAGGTCGGTGTGACCGGGCTGCCCAGGGACCGCACCGGAGGGGTGCTCGCCGTCCTGGTCACCATCACCAACAAGACCGACCGCAAGGCGTCGTACGCCGTTCAGATCGACTTCGTCGACGCCGGCGGCAAGGTGGCCGAGACCCGGTACGTCGGGGCGCAGGACCTGGAACCGGGCAAGAAGGAGCAGCCGATCGCCTTCAGCCGCCGGTCGGAGGAGGAGAAGCTGACGGCACGCCTGACGAAGGCCCAGCGGTACTGATCCGGCGAAGCCCCGGCGGTGCTCGTCCGGCGCAGGCCCGGTGCTGCTGGTCTCGTCGAGGTCCGGCGCCGCCGAGAGCCGTGGCGCGCGCGAGCGGCCCGGGGACCGCGCCCGTCGGGGCGGACTCCGGGCCGCTCAGCTCATGTGCGGGGCGGGGATCAGCAGGCGCCGAGGTCCTGCCAGACGCCCCACTCGCCGGTGGTGCCGGGCTCCTCGCCCGTCGTCCACCACTTGGCCTTCCAGTTGTGGCCCTTGTACGAGACCTGCTGGCCGCCGGTGTACACCGCGGACTTCGACCACGGGGCGGCGGTGCACTGGTTGCCGTTGCCGCCGGTGACGGTCAGCGCGTACGTCGCCGAGTGGCTGCCGGAGGCGCTGGAACCGGTGACGGTGAGGGTGTAGGTGCCCGAGACCGCGGCCGAGGTGGTGGCGAGGGTCAGCGTCGCGGATCCGCCCGCCGTGACCGAGGCCGGGCTGAGCGAGGCGGTGACACCCGCGGGGGCGCCGCTGACGCTCAGGTTGACCGTCTGCGCCTTGCCCTTGGTCACGGCCGTCTTCACCGTGGCGGTGGTGGACTGGCCCGCCGTCACGGTCCCGGAGGAGGAGCCGAGCGTCACCGAGAAGTCGTCGGCCGGGGCGGTGCTGCCGCTGGTGAACGGCTCGAAGATGTGGGAGAAGTCCCAGGTGTTCTGCTGGATGCCCGAGCAGTTGTCGGCGGCGGCGCCGCCCGCGCAACTGCCGTTGTCACGCTGGAGCGCCCAGAAGGACAGCATGTTGATGCCCTTGGAGACGGCCCAGTTGTAGACCGTCGTGGCGTTGGCCAGGCTGAAGGTCTCGGCCGGTCCGAAGTCGTCGACGCCGGGCATCTCGGTGATGCCGACCATGCTCCACAGCTGCGCGGAGGTCTTGTTCGGGTAGAGCTGGGCGAGCGTGTCGACCAGGCCCTGGGCGGCGGTCTGGGTGTCCTTCGCCATGTCGTGGGACTGGTTGTCGTAGTAGTCGAACGTCATGAGGTTGACGACGTCGACCCGGGTGCCGTTGCTCACCGCGTTCTGCAGCAGCTTGACGCCGTTGTCGGCCAGGCCGTGGGTGGTGGTCGGCACGGTGTAGGAGAACTCCACCTTGCGCCCGTTGGCCGCCGCCCAGTCCTGGACCAGCTTGATCGCCTTGTTGCGGCGGTCGATGCCGGCGGCGTTGTCGATGGAGTCGGCCTCGATGTCCATGTCGAGCCGTGAGATGTCGTAGGTCGTGATGACCTTCTCGTACGCGGCGGCGATCTGCTGGACGTCGGTGCAGCTGTCGGCGATCTCGGTGCCCGTGGTGTCGGCCGTGTAGCCGCCGAAGGACGGGATGACGTCCCCGCCGTTGGCCTGGATCGTCTTGATGTCGCTGCCGAAGGTCGAGGAGGAGACCGGCATGCCGCTGTCGCCGTTCCAGTACGGCGTGCAGGAGCCCTTGGAGGCGGTCTGGAGGAACGCCATCGTCAGGTGTTTGGCACCGGACTGGGCGGCCAGGGCGGCCGGGCTCTCGCCGGTCCAGGCCTCGAAGTAGGGGGCGAAGACGTGGGCGGGCAGCGGTGTCGCCGCCTGTGCCGTGCCGGTGCCCGTCAGGGCGAGGCCGACCGAGGCCGCCGTGGTGACGGCCGCGGTGAGGACCGCGCGGAAGGAACGCATGAGTCTCATGTCAGTCCCGGTGTGAGGAGGTGGGGAGTTCGCCGATTCCCTTACGGGGGAGAGGAGTTGATGCGTATGGGATAGCGCCCGCGCACCGGGTGGGTCAATGGTCTGGACCAAAATGGGACTAGACCAATCCGGCGGGTTTGCGGTCCTCCGCCTGGACAGGGCCCGCCGCGGCCGACTGGACCACGGCCGGGCCCTGCGGCGCGGCACCGGACAGCCGACGCTCCGGCCGCGGGCCGGGCGCCGAGGCCGGGTTTTCGGTCTGCCGTACGACGCCTCATACCAGAGCGGGACGCTCCCCGGGGGATTTCGCCGACTGCTCATCGCACATGATGCATCGGTGACTACTGTGAGTGTCCGCCGGACGACGTAGAGGCGCTCTCCATGGCCTGGCCGACCGGCACAGCGATGGCACATGCCCGCTCGCGCCCCCGCGCGAGCCCCCAGGCCCGACGGACCAGTACGAGGAACAGATGTCTCACCTCCGCGCACCGGCCGCCCGTGCAGACCGCCGTGAGGGCGGACGGCACGGACGGCCGGTCGCCCGCCCCGTCCCCTCGCTGCCCGAGACCCGCATACGGCCCCGACTGCTGCGCCTCGCGGTGCTGCCGCCGGTCGCGGTGGCACTCGGCGCGGGCGCGGCCGTGCTCTTCACGGTGCGCTCCACCGGCGCACGGCCCGGTCCCGCCCTGTGGGCGGTGCTCGCCGGGGCGCTGGCGGTGACGCTCACGGGCATCGCGGCCGCCGCCGTCGCCGCCGGGCGTGCGGCCAGGTCCGTGCACGAGCGTCTCGGCGCGCTGCGCCGCAGCACCGCGCGCCGCGAAGCCGACCTGCACGCGCTCGTCGATTCCCTGCGGCACGGCGAGGCCCCGCCGCAGCGCACACCGTGCGGCAATCCGCCCGCCGACGCCGACGAGTTCGACCTGCTCGCCGCTGACCTGGCCCGCGTCCACGAGGGCGCGGTCACCGCCGTCGTGCAGGCCGCCCAGCTCTCCAGCCAGGCGGGCAGCGAACAGAAGCTGGAGGTCTTCCTCAACCTCGCCCGGCGCCTGCAGTCCCTGGTGCACCGCGAGATCTCCATCCTCGACGAGCTGGAGAACGAGATCGAGGACCCCGAGCTGCTCAAGGGCCTCTTCCACGTCGACCACCTCGCCACCCGCATCCGCCGCCACGCCGAGAACCTCGCCGTCCTCGGCGGTGCCGTCTCCCGCCGCCAGTGGAGCCACCCCGTCTCCATGACCGAGGTGCTGCGCTCCGCCATCGCCGAGGTCGAGCAGTACTCGCGGGTCAAGCTCGTCCCGCCGATCGACGGCCGGCTGCGCGGCCACGCCGTCGCCGACGTCATCCACCTGCTGGCCGAACTCGTCGAGAACGCCACGGTGTTCTCCGCACCGCACACCCAGGTCCTGCTGCGCGCGGGCCTCGTGACCTCCGGGCTCGCCGTGGAGGTGGAGGACCGGGGGCTGGGCATGCCGGTCGGCGAACAGGTGCGGATGAACGCCCTGCTGGCCGACCCGGACCAGGTCAACGTGGCCAGCCTGCTCGCGGACGGCCGTATCGGGCTGTTCGTTGTGTCCCAGCTCGCCCGGCGGCACGGGATCACCGTCCGGCTGCAGACCAACATCTACGGCGGTGTGCAGGCCGTGCTCGTGGTGCCGCAGGCACTGCTCGGTGCGGAGACCGGGGCAGGAGCAGCGGGAGAGGCGGGGACGGGGGCCGGGTCAGCGGGGCCGGCACTCGCCGCCCCGGACGGCGGGGCCGGGGTCCGGCCGGGTGCGCAGGTTCCCCGGGACCCGCAGACGCGAGCCGGTGCCGAAAGGCTCCCGGGTGCGGACGTGCCACCGGGCGCCGAGGCGCGAGCGGACGCGGCGAGCGGAGGGCCGCAGGCTCCGGTACCGCCGCCGTACCCGACCGCTCCCGCCGCGCCTCCCGCCCACGCGCACCCTGCACCCTCCGGACACGAGGCCGCCCTGACCGTCGTGCCGCCCGGGCACGACACCTCGGCGGCCTCCGTACCGCCCGGGCAGGACGGCAGCGTGGCGCCCGTGCCTTCTGGACGCGACGCCCTCGCGGTCCCTGCTCCCTTGGGGCCCCACGGCCTGGTGGCCTCGGGGCAGGCCGGGCAGGACGGCAGCGTGGCCTTCGCGCCCTCCGGGCAGGACGCCCTCGCGCCCGCCGCACCCACCGCGTCCTCCGGGCAGGACGGCAGCAGCCTGACCGTCGTACCGCCCGGGCAGGAGGGTTCCGGGACCCCCGTACCGCCCGGGGGCGGTCGCCCGCGTTCGGCTCTCCCGTCCCGGGCCGACGGCACTTCCGCGGCCGGGCCGTACGCCCCGCCCGGCGGGGGCGACGGGCCCGCGCCCCTGCCGCGGCGCGGTGCCGGGCAGGGGCGGGCGAACCCGGCGGAGGCGGTGCCCGGCATCCGTCCCGAGGACCGGGCCGCCGTCGCCGAACACGCGGGGACCCTGCCCGTTCCGCGCGGGGACGGCATGGTGCGCGGCACCATGGACCTGCCGCCCCAGCTGCCCCGGCGCCGCGCGCAGCAGCACATCGTGCCCCAGTTGCGCGGCGGCCCGGCGGCGCCCCGTCAGGACAGCGAGGACGTCGCGGGCCACGACCCCGGTCTGATGGCCGCCTTCCAGCGCGGTATCGGACTCGCCGAGACCCGGCAACGCCGGGCTCCGCTCCTGCCGGACGCGGTATCCCCGGCCGGTCCCGGCATCCCGTCCGCCGCGGCCTCCCCGGACCCGTGGGTCTCCCCGGAGCCGTGGGTCTCCCCGGAGCCGTGGGCCTCGCCGGAGCTGCGTGGGTCCGCCCCGGCGGGCGCGCACGCACCGCAGGATCCGCCCGCGGACGAGGAACCCGACGGCTCACCCGGACCGGGCCTCGCGCCGCCCCCGGACCCGGGCCCGTCACAGGCCGCGTCACCGGTCCCGCCGTCACCGGCTCGGCCGCAGCCCGCGTCACCGGCCGTACGCCACGACGGGAGCGCACCCGCCGGATGACCACCCCCGCACCCCTCACCGCTCCCCCTCTCGCCCCTACCCCCGCCCCCGGCGGTCCCGCAGACCTTCGTACCCCAAGGAGTCGATCCACCATGGCGAGCGATGCGCCGACCGGCCATGTTTCCGACCTCGACTGGCTGATGAGCGGCCTCGTGCAGCGCGTACCGCACACGACCAGCGCGGTCCTGCTGTCCTGCGACGGGCTGGTCAAGTCCGTGCACGGCCTCGACCCCGACAGCGCCGACCACATGGCCGCGCTGGCCTCCGGCCTCTACTCCCTCGGCCGCAGCGCCGGCATCCGCTTCGGCGACGGCGGCGACGTACGGCAGGTCGTCGTCGAACTCGACTCGACCCTGCTGTTCGTCACCACCGCAGGATCCGGCACCTGCCTCGCCGTGCTCGCCGGCCGGGAGGCCGACGCGGCGGTGCTCGGATACGAGATGGCGATGCTGGTCAAGAGCGTCCGCCCCTACCTGGTGACCGCGCCCCGGCAGCACAGCGCCGAACCCCCGGCGCTGAGGCCTTGAGCGCGGCGACGGCCGGTGACGGGCCCTGGCTCGACGACGCGGCCGGGCGGCTGGTGCGCCCCTTCACGGTCAGCAACGGCC
The DNA here is from genome assembly GCF_059731885.1 of Streptomyces sp. Xyl84. NCBI lineage: Bacteria > Bacillati > Actinomycetota > Actinomycetes > Kitasatosporales > Streptomycetaceae > Streptomyces > Streptomyces sp. Xyl84. The sequence goes on along the minus strand of NZ_AP029182.1, from coordinate 1,023,945 downwards.
GTACCCGGCCCAGTGTCGCGCTCGACCTCATGTCGCAGGTGATGGCGACCGGGGTGACGCCTCTGGGCTACCTCGGACCCGAGCACGGCCAGGCACTCGACCTGTGCCTGTGCCCGGTCTCGGTGGCCGAGGTGGCCGCCCACCTGAAGCTGCCGGCGGCGGTGGCCAAAGTGCTGCTCTCCGACCTGGTCGACTGCGGCGCCCTGACCACCAAACCGCCCGTCACCCACCACCACCCCACCGACCGGGCTCTTCTGGAGGCAGTGCTCGATGGACTACGACGACAGCTCTGACTACGACGACGGCCGTGCGGACGGCCGCGAGGGCCGCACCGATCCCTTCCCCACCGCGCTCAAGATCCTGGTGGCGGGCGGGTTCGGGGTGGGCAAGACGACCTTCGTCGGCGCCGTGAGCGAGATCGCGCCGCTCAGCACGGAGGAGCTGCTCACGACGGCGGGCGCGGACACGGACAGCCTCGACGGCGTCGAGAACAAGGCCGAGACGACCGTGGCGATGGACTTCGGACGCATCACCCTCGATCCGCGGCACGTGCTGTACCTGTTCGGCACACCCGGCCAGGAGCGGTTCTGGTTCATGTGGGACGAGCTGTCGGAGGGCGCCCTCGGCGCGGTGATCCTCGCCGACACCCGCCGCCTGGAGGAGTGCTTCGCCGCCGTCGACTTCTTCGAGCGGCGCGGCCTCGCCTTCATCGTCGCCGTCAACGAGTTCGACGGTGCCCACCGTTACGCCCCGCAGGAGGTCCGCGCCGCGCTCGACCTCGACCCGGAGATCCCCGTCGTGCGCTGCGACGCCCGCATCTCCAGTTCGGGCGTCCAGACCCTGCTGACCCTCGTACGCCACCTCATCTCCCACGCGCCCGCGCCCGCGCCGAGCCACGGCGCCCACCTGTGATGCCCGACCGCACCCCGTCCCGGAGCCCGTACATGACACGCCCGTACCCGACACACGCCCGCAGCGCCGGAGCCCGGTCATGACCTACGACCCGCCCCGCCCGGCAGGTCGCCTGCTGCTCACCCCGGAGGACAAGGAAGGGCCCGCCCGGGCCCGGCGGTTGCGCCGGCTGGGGCTGGGCGAGCGGGCCGAACCGGCTCTCGACGCCTTCGCGGACCGGCTCGCCGGCCGCACCCGCGCGCCCTACGCCATGGTCAACTTCCCCGGCGAGCAAGGACAGTTCTTCGCCGGCCTGCACCGGCCGTCCCGTGACGTCCTGGACGTGGACGCGCCGGCGCCGGTCGCAGCGGTGGGACCGGCCGGTCCCGGCGAGGCGGCGGGAGGTGAGGGGATCCGACGCGAACTGGGCCGCCGCCTGGCCCGCGACCACGGGTTCTGCCCCCACGTGCTGGCCCGGGGCAAGGCGCTGGTGCTGGAGGACGTCCGTGACTACCCGCGCTTCGCGGGCAACGCGGTCGTCGACGAGTTCGGCATCCGGTCCTACCTCGGGGCCCCGCTCCTCGACAGCGCGGGCATGGTGCTGGGCACGGTGTGCGTCGTCGACGTCGAGCCGCGGCCGTGGGGCCGGGAAGGACTCGGCACCATCAAGGCGGCGGCGGACGAACTGAGCCGGCGGCTGCGGCGGCGCGAGGCGGTGGACGGCCCCGACGGCCTGTCGCCGGCCTGAACCGGTCAGGGATCCCGGGGGTCCGCCGCCGGGCTGAACCCGTCAGCGACCCCGAGAGTCCGCCGGCGAGCGGAACCGTCAGGGATCGCGGGGGTCCGCCGCCGGGCTGAACCGGTCAGGGACCCCGACGGCCCGGCCGTGTCGTGGGCCGCTTCCGGACGGCGTGAAGGAAAGCTGTGGCCGTGATTAAGAAATCCTCGATGGACCGGCGCACCCCGCGTACGGCAGATTGCCTGGTGATTCCACCCCCTCGTCCCGGATGCGGGTCCCTTCGGCGTGCGCCGGACCCGGGCCGGGCCCGACTCACAGGAGCCGTTGCGTGAAGGCGCTGGTCAAGGAGAAGGCGGAGCCCGGGCTCTGGCTCGCGGACGTGCCCGAGCCCGCCGTCGGGCCCGGTGACGTACTGATCAAGGTCCTGCGGACCGGCATCTGCGGTACCGACCTGCACATCCGGGCCTGGGACGGCTGGGCGCAGCAGGCCATCCGCACCCCGCTCGTGGTCGGTCACGAGTTCGTCGGCGAGGTCGTCGCCACCGGCCGCGACGTCACCGAGATCAAGACCGGTGACCGGGTCAGCGGCGAGGGCCACCTGGTGTGCGGCAAGTGCCGCAACTGCCTGGCCGGGCGCCGCCACCTGTGCCGGGCCACCGTCGGTCTGGGCGTGGGCCGCGACGGCGCCTTCGCCGAGTACGTCGCCCTGCCGGCCGGCAACGTGTGGGTGCACCGCGTCCCCGTCGACCTCGACATCGCCGCGATCTTCGATCCGTTCGGCAACGCCGTGCACACCGCTCTGTCCTTCCCGCTGGTCGGCGAGGACGTGCTGATCACCGGTGCCGGGCCCATCGGCCTGATGGCGGCTGCGGTCGCGCGGCACGCCGGCGCGCGCAACGTCGTGATCACCGACGTGAGCGAGGAGCGCCTGGAACTGGCCCGCAAGATCGGCGTGAGCCTCGCGCTCAACGTCGCCGGGACCACCATCGCCGAGGGCCAGCGCGCGCTCGGCCTGCGCGAGGGCTTCGACATCGGCCTGGAGATGTCCGGCCGTCCCGAGGCGATGCGCGACATGATCGCCAACATGACGCACGGCGGCCGGATCGCCATGCTGGGCCTGCCGTCCGAGGAGTTCCCGGTCGACTGGGCCCGCATCGTCACGTCGATGATCACCGTCAAGGGCATCTACGGCCGGGAGATGTTCGAGACCTGGTACGCCATGTCGGTGCTGCTGGAGGGCGGCCTCGACCTCGCCCCGGTGATCACCGGCCGTTACGGCCACACCGACTTCGAGGCGGCCTTCGCGGACGCCGCGAGCGGCAGGGGCGGCAAGGTCATCCTGGACTGGACCGCCTGACCCCCGGCCCGGTCCGCCTCCAGGGCACGGGAGCCTGGGCCGGGCAAGGCTTCCGCACCCCGCGGGGAGCCTGTCCCGGCGCAGCGACCGTGTCCAGCCCTCCGGGCCTTCGCGCGCCGCCGCCCCGGCCCGGGCGCCCCCCTTCGGCCCACTCGCCCTCTCACCCCCATGGAGTCTTGGATGTTCACCTCCGTCCGCGACGACCTGCGCGCCACCCTCGACGAGATCCGCGCCGCCGGTCTGCACAAGCCCGAGCGCGTCATCGGCACCCCCCAGTCGGCGACCGTCGAGGTCACCGCGGGCGGCCGGCCCGGCGAGGTCCTCAACTTCTGCGCCAACAACTACCTGGGCCTCGCCGACCACCCCGACGTCGTCGCCGCCGCCCACCAGGCCCTGGACCGCTGGGGCTACGGCATGGCCTCCGTGCGCTTCATCTGCGGCACGCAGGAGGTGCACAAGGAACTGGAGGCCCGGCTGTCGGCGTTCCTCGGCCAGGAGGACACGATCCTGTACTCCTCCTGCTTCGACGCCAACGGCGGTGTCTTCGAGACGCTGCTCGGCGCGGAGGACGCGGTCATCTCCGACGCCCTCAACCACGCCTCCATCATCGACGGCATCCGCCTGTCCAAGGCCCGCCGCTTCCGCTACGCCAACCGTGACATGGCCGACCTGGAGCGGCAGCTGAAGGAGGCGGACGAGGGCGGCGCGCGCCGCAAGCTCGTCGTCACCGACGGCGTCTTCTCGATGGACGGCTACGTCGCCCCGCTGCACGAGATCTGCGACCTGGCCGACCGCTACGGCGCGATGGTCATGGTCGACGACTCGCACGCCGTCGGCTTCGTCGGCCCCGGCGGACGCGGCACCCCCGAACTGCACGGCGTCATGGACCGCGTCGACATCATCACCGGCACCCTCGGCAAGGCGCTCGGCGGGGCGTCCGGCGGCTACGTCGCCGCCCGCGCCGAGATCGTCGCCCTGCTGCGCCAGCGCTCGCGGCCGTACCTCTTCTCCAACACCCTCGCCCCGGTGATCGCGGCGGCCTCCCTGAAGGTGCTCGACCTGCTGGAGTCGGCCGACGACCTGCGGGTGCGGCTGGCGGAGAACACCGCGCTCTTCCGTTCCCGGATGACCGCGGAGGGCTTCGACGTCCTCCCCGGCGACCACGCCATCGCGCCCGTGATGATCGGCGACGCGGCGAAGGCGGGCCGGCTGGCGGAGCTGCTGCTGGAGCGGGGCGTGTACGTGATCGGCTTCTCGTACCCGGTGGTGCCGCAGGGGCAGGCCCGGATCCGGGTGCAGCTCTCCGCCGCGCACTCGACGGCCGACGTGAACCGCGCGGTGGACGCGTTCGTCGCGGCTCGCGCGGAGCTGGAGGGCTGAGCGGAGGGGGCTGAGCGGAGGCGGCTGAGCGGAGCGCAGCCGCCGCGCAGCCGCCGGGGTCGCCGGGCGGCTGGTCGGCCGGGAGGACAACCGGGCCCCCGGCCGGGCGACCGGGGCGCCGGGCCTCACCGAAGCCGACGCCGCTCCCGGCGCCCCACCGGCCCCCGCGGCGCCCGGCCGGGACCGGGCGGCCGACGGGATCGGGCGGCTGGGCCGGTCGGGCCCGTCGGGCGGCCGGGCCGGTGGGGCAGACCGCTGACCGGGCCCGCGTGTCCGGTGAGCGGTGAGCTTGCGATAATCGGCCCATGATCGAAGCGCGGCGGCTGCACATCCTGCGGGCGGTGGCCGACCACCGTACGGTGACGGCGGCTGCCGCCGCGCTCTACCTGACACCCTCGGCGGTCTCCCAGCAGCTGACCGCCCTGGAGCAGGAGACCGGCCACCGGCTGGTGGAACGCGGCGCCAAGGGCGTACGGCTGACCCCGGCGGGCGAGATCCTGCTGAACCACACCAACGCGGTGCTGGCCCAGCTGGAGCGGGCGGAGGCCGAACTGGCCGCCTACGGGTCGGGCGACGCCGGCACCGTCACGGTCGCGGCCTTCGCCACCGGCATCGCCGAGGTCGTTGCGCCCGCCGTGTCCCGCCTGGCCGGGACGGCACCCGGCATCCGGATCCGGGTCCAGGACGCGGAGGGCGACGCGAGCCTGCCCATGGTGCTGGACCGGCAGGTCGACGTGGCGGTCGCCGTCGAGTACCGCGGGGCGCCGCCCGCCGACGACCCCCGCCTCACCCACGTCCCGCTGTACGCCGAACCGTTCGACGCGGTCGTCCCGGTCACCCACCGCATGGCCGACACCTCCGAGATCCCGCTCGCGGAACTGGCGAAGGACCCCTGGATCGGCCCCTACCCCGGCAATCCGTGCCACGACGTGGTCGTCCTGGCCTGCGAGAGCGCCGGCTTCCAGCCCCGCCTCGAACACTCCTCCGACGACTTCCGGGCGGTCGTCGCGCTCGCCGCGGCCGACGCGGGCGTGGCCCTCGTCCCGCGCTCCGCGCTGCGCGGCATGGACCTGACGGGCGTGGTCGTGCGCCCCGTGGACGGTGTGGCGCCCACGCGCCGGGTCTTCGCCGCGGTGCGCCGGGGCGCCGAGGAGCACCCGCTGATCCGCCCGGTGCTGGACGCGCTGGGAGAGGCGGCCGGACACTAGGCCCTGTCGTCACATTCCCGCCTGCATCGCGACGCCATGCACGCACTCTCGCCGCACCGGGCCCGGACCCGAGTACGTCCAGTACGAGGGTCTGGGCCCGGCACGCCGAGAGCACGCACCTGACGCCGCGAGGCCCGCCCTCCGGGCGGACGACGGGAATGTGACGACAGGACCTAGCGGTGCGGTCTCAGGAGAGGCCCGCCCCCGCTACCTGCGCCCGCCTCCGCTGCCGCTCCTGCCGCCGCATCTGCCTCCTGCCTTCTGCCTCCTGCTTCCTGCGGTGAGCGTTCCGTAACACGGGTGTTTCCTGTCCGGGGTAGCTTCCCGGACATGGCGGAGAGGGCACACGTGGAGGACTTCGAAGGCGCCGCGGCCCCGGCGGGCGTCCAGGACTCGCAAGGCGTCCAGAACGCGGAAAGGACGGAAGGCGTGGAGAACGCGGTCCGGGGCGGCGGTGGTGCGCCCGTGACGGTGACCACGGCCCGGCTGGACGCCGCCGAACTCGACGCGCGCGTGGAGGAGTTGGCGGAGCTGCTGACCGACACGGTGGCGGGCGGCGCCTCCGTCGGTTTCCTCGCACCCCTGGGCCGGGCCGACGCGGTCGCCTGGTGGCAGGAGCGGTCGGCCGGCGTGGCGGCGGGCCGGCTGGCGGTGTGGGCGGCGTACGACACGGACGGCCGGGTCACCGGGACCGTCAGCCTCGCCTTCCCCGACAAACCCAACAGCCGCCACCGGGCCGAGCTGGTCAAGCTCATGGTGCACCGGCGCGCCCGCGGCCAGGGCCTGGGCCGCAGGCTGCTGGCCGTCGCGGAGGAGGCGGCCGCGGCGGCGGGCATCACCCTGCTGCACCTGGACACCGAGACCGGCAGCCCGGCGGAGCATCTGTACCGGTCGGCCGGCTGGGCGCGGGTCGGGGTGATCCCGGACTACGCGGAAGACCCGGCGGGGACACTGCGCCCGACGACGATCTACTGCAAGCGGCTGCGAGCGGCCGGTCCGCTGCCGGGGTGACTGTCACTGGGAGCGGCTAGCGTGCCGGACATGCAGGATGCCGAAGACGTACGCCGTATCGCCCTGTCCCTGCCGGACACGACGGAGAAGACCGCCTGGAGCATGCCCACCTTCCGCGTCGCGGGCAAGATGTTCGCCACGCTGCCGGAGGACGAGACCTCCGTCGCCGTGCGCTGTCCCAAGGACGAGCGCGACGAACTGGTCCTGGCGGAGCCGGGGAAGTTCTGGATCGCCCGTCACGAGGCCCAGTTCGCCTGGGTGAGGGTCCGCCTCGCGGCACTGGAGGACGAGGGCGAACTGCGCGACATCCTCGCCGACTCCTGGCGCCAGGCGGCCCCGGACCGGCTCCTGGAGGCCCACCCCGGACTCGGGCTGCCCGCCCAGGGGTGAAAAACCCCTCGGGCGTTGTCAGTGGGCCGTGGCATGATCCGCAGGACGGGGAGGGCGGGCGCGGGAGGGGGCCTCGCCCCCCGCTGCGCCGCAGGCGCGGCGGCGCCGGCCGGGGAGGGGAGCGTCGAAGGAATGACAGGGGCGTCAGGGCGGTCGTCGCCGGGGGAGGAGACGGCGGGGACAGCCGAGGCGGCGGGACCGGCGGGGACCGCCGAGACGGCGGTGGCGGCCAGGGCGGACGGTCCGGCAGGCGTTGCGGTGGGTGCGCCGGCCGGGGCTGGGCCGGCGGTCGGTGCGGCGCGGCCGGTCTGGTCGCGGGACTTCGCGCTGTTCTTCGTCGCCCGCGCCGTCGCCCGGCTCGGCGACACCATGCTGCCTGTCGCACTGGCCGCGGGCCTGTTGCAGCACGGGTACGGCGCGGGCGCGGTGGGCCTCGCCATGGCCTCGACCGCGGCCGCCTTCGCCGGGCTCGTGGTCTTCGGCGGCGTCATCGCCGACCGCTTCAGCACCCGCAGACTGATGATCGGCGCCGACCTGGTGCGCCTGGGCACCCAGTCCGCAGCCGCGGTCCTGTTCTTCTCCGGGCACGTGGTGCTCTGGGAGATCTGCCTCATCGGCGTGGTCAACGGCGTGGCGGGCGCCGTCTTCCAGCCCGGTGTGGCCAGTACGGTGCCGCGCCTCGCCACCGACATCCAGGGCGCCAACGGCGCGATACGGATCGCCGAGTCCGCCGCCCAGCTCGCGGGCCCCGCCGTCGCCGGCCTCCTCGTGGGCTTCGCCTCGCCCGGCGGGGTCTTCGCCGCCCATGGAGCCACCTACGCGATCAGCGCCCTGTGCCTGCTGCTGCTCAGACTGCCGCCGCCGAGACCCGGCAGCCGGCCTGCGGCCGGTCACGGGCAGGGCACCTTCAAGGCCGACCTGGCCGAGGGCTGGCGGGAGTTCCGAGCACGGACGTGGCTGTGGGGTGTCATCGCGATCTGGTGCCTCTACATGATCGCCGTGTGGGGGCCGACCGTCCCGCTGGTGGCCACCGAGGTGGTCCAGCAGCACGGCCCCCGAGCCTACGGCCTGATCAACTCCGCCCTCGGCGCGGGCACCGTCGTCGGCGGGTTCCTCGCGCTGCGGCTGCGCCCGCGGCGGATGCTGCGCGCCGGGGCGGTCGCCCTGTTCGCGTTCGTCTGGTTCCCGGCGGCCGTCGGAGCCGGTCTCGGGGTGGGGTGCATGGCCGCGGGAGCCGCCGTCGCGGGAGCCGGACAGGCGTTCTGGGGCGTGATGTGGGCGACCAGCGTCCAGACGCAGGTCCCCTCCGACGTCCTCAACCGCATCCACGCCTACGACGTGGCGGGCTCCCTCGCCATGATGCCCGTGGGCCAGGCCCTCGCCGGACCGTCCGCCTCCCTGCTCGGCGCGGGGCACGTCCTGCTGGTGTCCGCGGTGATGAGCCTCGTGGTCCCGGTCGCGCTGCTCGCGGTCCCCGCGATACGCGGCCTCGTACGCGCCGACGGACGCGGGCCGCGGGCCGGGCGGGCACATCCGGCGCGGAGCTGACCGCGGCGCTCTCCGAGCCCGCCGCCCCGGCGGCCGCGGCGCCCGCCGCTCAGGCGTTCCCGGCGCCCGGCGCGAGGAACGTGGAGATCCGCTCCCGCAGGGACGGGGCGTCCAGGCCGTGCGCCGCGGCATGCTCCTCGACGGTGCCGTACCGCCGTAGTTCGGCGCGGCCCACCCCCAGGCCCAGGACCCGGTGGGGGACGTCGTGGAGCGCGTCGTTCGCCGCCGCCGTCGAGGTGCCCGCCAGGTACGGCTCGACGAGGACCACGTCGGTGCCGGCCGAGCGGGTGGCCCGGCGCAGGGCCGCCGTGTCGAAGGGCCGCACGGTCGTCGCGTACAGCACGGTGACGTCCAGGCCCTCCGTGGCGCCGAGCACCGCGTCGAGCAGGGGCCCGACGGCGACCACGACCCCGGAACGGCCCTCGCGCACCGTCACGAAGTGCTCGCCGTCCACCGGTCGTCCGTGCGCGTTCGACTGCACGGACAGCCGTACGTACACCTTGTCCTCTCCCGCCGCGACCGCGTGCCGCAGCAGGGTCTCGGCCTCGTCCGGGTGCCCGGGCACGTGGACCGTCCAGCCGTCCAGGGTGTCGAGCAGGGCCACGTCACCGGGCGCCATGTGGGTGTAGCCGCCGGCGGGCCAGTCGAACGAGGCGGCCGCGCTCACCAGCACCGCGCCGGCCCCCTGGTGTCCCAGATCCAGTTTGACCTGCTCGAAGGGGCGCTCCACGAGGAAGCTGGCGAAGGTGTGCAGCACCGGCCGCATACCGGTCAGCGCCAGGCCCGCCCCGGCCCCGACGAGGAGCTGCTCGCGGATGCCCACGTTGATCACCCGGTCGGGGTGCCGCTGCCGGGCGGCGGCGAACGCGTCCTTGCCGATCTCGGCGAGGACGACCGCCACCCGTGGATCCTCGTCGAGCAGACGGGAGACGACGGGGGCGAAACGGTCACGCATGGTGTCCATGGGGATCGGGTCCTTCTGTGTCGGGACGGGAGGCGGGGGAGGGGCGGAGAGGGCACGGGGCACAGGGCGGCCGCGTGCCCGGTAGCCGCGGGAGGCCGGGGAGGTCCGAGAGGGCCGGAGCGGGTTCGGAGGGCCGGAGAGGCCGGGAGGCCGCAGAGTGCGTGAGGCGGCCGTGGCGCCCGGGAAGCGCCCGGTGGCCGCGTCAGGGGGTCTTCGGCTCCACCCGCGCCACCACCACGTGCGGGCGGCCCGGATGCGGCGCGGTGAACGCGGCGTACAGCGCCTCGTGGTCGCGGCCGTCGACGGTCACCGCCGACCAGCCCGCGGCCTCGAAACGGGCGGCGATCCCGCCCGGCCGGGCATGGCTCGCGGAGCCGTTGTCGACGACCACGGTGTGCAGCTGTTCGAGTCCGGCCGGACCGGCGAAGGCGATCGCCTCGTGGTTGCTCCCCTCGTCCAGCTCGGCGTCGCCGGTCAGCACCCACACCCGGGGCTCGTCCAGCCCCTGGGCGCGCAGACCGAGGGCCGTGCCGACGGCGAGGGGCAGCCCGTGCCCCAGCGAGCCGCTGCCGATCTCCACGCCCGGCACCAGGGTCCGGTCCGGATGGTGTCCGAGCGGGGAGACGTAGGAGCCGAAGCCCGGCAGCCACTCCACCGGCACGAAACCCCGGGCGGCGAGAACCGCGTAGTAGGCCATCGGGCCGTGTCCCTTGGACAGCAGGAACCGGTCGCGCCCGGGATCGTCCTCGCTCCCCGGGCCGACGCGGAGCACCCGGTCGTACAGGACCCAGAGCACGTCCAGCGTGGACGTGGCCGCGGGCCCGTGCTTCTCGTCACCCGTCATCAGCCCCATCAGCCGGGGCAGGTCGGCGTACCCGTGGGTGCGCCCGCGTTCTTCGGTGGTGGTCATGGCGACGATCGTGCAACCTCAAGCAAACTTGAGGTCAAGTGCTGCCGGACACGTGCCCCCCGGCACGCGCTCCCGGACGCCTGTTCCCGGACGTGTGCTGTGTACGGGCCGACGGCCCCGGCGTCCCGAGGCGACGCCCCGGTGCCCCGCCCGCGGGAAAAGGCGTGCGCGACCACCGACCCGAGTGCGGTATGGTTTTCCTGCGCGTTCGGCCAGGGGAAACCCCAGGTCAAACGGGCAACGGGACGTGGCGCAGCTTGGTAGCGCACTTGACTGGGGGTCAAGGGGTCGCAGGTTCAAATCCTGTCGTCCCGACTCGCGAGAGTCGCAGATCAGGGCCGGTTTCGGAGCGATCCGAAGCCGGTCCTCGTTATTTTCCGGGGACCGGTGGGGGCGCGTCGGGGACCGGGCTCCTGGGCCGGTGCCGGCGGGTGAGGGCCATCGGGCCCGGCACAGGGCGCGGGGCGCGCAGCACGCCGGGACGTGCCGGGAGCGCCGCACCGCCGGACGTGGTCCTGTGGCCGTCGGGAACGGAGGCCACTGAACCTTGCGCGTCCCGAACTCCGTTGCACGTACGTAGGGTTCACCCGCCGCGGGTGGCCGGAGGCCGGTACGGATCTCGACGGGCACCGCACGCTGACGGGTGGGCGTATCGCGTCAGTGAATCGGAGATGACATGGCCAGGATTTCCAGGGGTATCGCCCGTATCGGCGTCGTCGGAGCCGCCGCGGCGGCCCTGGGCCTCGGGTTCGCGGGATCGTCGTTGGCGGACGTCCAGTACCAGTGGATCGGTGAAGGTGACGGTTCTTGCAGCAAGCAGATCGCCGCCAATGTGTGTTTCTGGGTGGACAACAACTACAAGGGGTACGGCGTGGCGCTGGTGGGGCCCAGCTTCAGCGTGCCGGACATCCTCAAGGAGGGGTTCCCCGTGATGGACAACAAGATCTCGTCCTTCGTCAACAACACCGGCGGGAACTACTGCCTCTACGAGAAGGAGGGTTACGGGGGCGCCGTGATGAAGATGGGTCCCAGGGAGCACTGGGCCAGCCTGCCTGACTGGATCAACGACAAGGGCAGCTCCATGAAGCCCTGCTGACCAGGGATCTCCGAGGGGGTGCGAGGAAGACCCCGCCCGGTGTTCAGGGCGGCCCGGCGGGCCGCCCTGACGTGGCCCGTGCAGGGCGCGGATCCGCTGTCGTGGCCGTCCGGCGACAGGTGTGGGCGGGCTGCGGCGGCGAGGGGGCGGCCGCTCCGGGTAGTGAGGCGGATCGGTTCTTCGAGAGCGGCGCCGATCGCTTCGGGCCGGTGAAGTTCCTGGTCAGGTGAGAGGCGCGAGACGCGCGGGTCGTCCGGCCGGGACGAGTCCCGGGATCCTCATGGGTGCCGCGGGTCCTTCAGGGGCGGGCGTCGGCGTAGCCGCGGGCGCGCACCAGGGCGTGGGTGAGGCGGGTGAAGGCCCGGGCGGCGGCGCTCTCGTAACCGCCCCCGCGGCGCAGCAGGGTGACCGTGCGCGCGGGCAGGGCCGGTTCGAGGGGCACCGGGGTGAGGTGGGGGTGGTCGTGGGTGATGGCGTCGGGCAGCACCGTGACGATCGCCGTGCGGCGCACGATCTCGACCAGGGCCTGGATGGAGTTGGCCTCGACCGCGATGCGCGGGCGCACGCCGTGGGCCTCTAGATGGGCGTCGATGTGCCCCCGGGTGGCGAAGTCACCGCTCAGCAGCGCCAGCTGATGCTCCATCAGGCTGTGCACGGGGAGCGGCGCCGGCGGTCCGTCCTCCGGGCGGTGCGCGCCGGTGACCAGGCTGAGGGTCTCCGTGAACAAGGTCGCCGCGGTGATGCCGGGCAGGTGGGCGCCGGCGAAGGCGATGCCCAGGTCGATGTCGTCGGCGAGGAGCGCCGACTCGATGCGGTCCTGGGTCATCTCCCTGACGTCCAGGGTGATTCCGGGGTGGCGCCCGTGCAGTTCGGCGACCAGCGGGCCCACCAGGTACGCGGTGAACGTCGGCGTCACGGCCAGGCGCAGGTGGCCGCGGGTGAGGTCCTGGACGTCCTGGACGGCACGCTGGGCGGCCGCCAGGTCCCGCAGGGCCCGCCGGGCGTGGCGCGCGTACGTCTCGCCCGCGTCGGTGAGCCGCATGCTGCGGCCGGTGCGGTCGAGCAGTTGCACTCCCACCGTCCTTTCCAGCTGCCTGACCTGCTGGGACAGCGTCGGCTGGGAGATGCGCAGCTCCTCGGCGGCGCGGGTGAAGCTGCCGTGCTCGGCGACGGCCAGCAGGTAGCGCAGATGTCGCAGTTCCAGAGCCATGAGCACGATTATAGATATGACCGATAGAAGTCATGAGTGATGCGTCTTGGACGCTATAGGCACAGGTCATGCAAGGTGGATGCATCGAGCCCGACGGGCCGCTATCCACGAAGGGAGTGACCCATGCGCGACCTCACCGAGGGCGTCACGCGATTCCAGCGGGACATCCACCCGGCCAAGGCGGACCTGTTCGCCCACCTCGCCGGGACCCACGCGCCGCACACGCTGTTCATCGGCTGCTCCGACGCCCGCGTCGTCCCGGAACTGATCACGACGAGCGAGCCGGGCGAGCTGTTCGTCGTCCGCACCGCGGGCAACCTGGTCCCGGCCCACGCGCCGGGCCCGGACGCGGTCGCGGCGAGCATCGAGTACGCCGTCGCCGTGCTGGGCGTCCGCGACGCCGTGGTGTGCGGGCACGCCGGCTGCGGTGCGATGACCGCGCTGGCCGAGGCGCACGACCTGAGCGGGGTCCCGGCGGTCGACCGGTGGCTGCGGCACGCGGACGCCTCCCGGGCCCGTACCCCCGCTCGCGGTGACGTCGCCGCCCTGGTGCGCCAGAACGTGCTCGCCCAGCTCGCGAACCTGGCCACCCTCCCCTCGGTGGCCCGCGCCCTGGCCGAGGGCACCCTCACCACCCACGGCTGGGTCTACGACATCGCCACCGGCGCCGTCGAGACCGTCACCCCGCAGCCGCACTCCGTCCCGGCCCGGCCCACGGCGCCGCACCCCGCCCCGGACCCGCGCTCCGCCACGTCCGCGGCCTGACCCCGGCCGGGCCCCGCGGCAGGCGAACGCCCCGTGGACCCCGCCCGCCCCTCCGCGTCCCGGTCACCGTCGATGCCGTCGCCGTCGCCGTCGCTGTCGTCGTCTCGCGGCCGACCGGGTGTTCCCCCACCCTTGAACCCAGGAAGGACCTTCCCTCATGGTGCACGCCCAGTTCGACCCCGCCGCCCGTCAGGCACTCGCCGCCGCCGCGGTCGAGGCCAAGACCCGCAAGGACCTCAGCTGGCAGCAGATCGCGGACGCGGCCGGCCTCTCCGTCGCCTTCGTGACCGCCGCCGTGCTCGGCCAGCACGCCCTCCCCGAGCAGGCCGCGGAGGCCGTCGCGGAACTGCTCGGCCTGGACGACGACGCCGCGATGCTGCTGCGGACCATCCCGACCCGCGGCTCCATCCCCGGCGGCGTCCCCACCGACCCGACCATCTACCGCTTCTACGAGATGCTCCAGGTGTACGGCACCACGCTCAAGGCACTCGTGCACGAGCAGTTCGGCGACGGCATCATCTCCGCGATCAACTTCCGGCTGGACGTGAAGAAGGTCGCCGACCCCGAGGGCGGCGAGCGTGCCGTGATCACCCTGGACGGCAAGTACCTGCCCACCAAGCCCTTCTGACGACCCCGCCCGTCCCACCCGAGCGGCGGGCAGGGGCGCACCGGCCGCCCCCGCGGGCCCGCCCCGGCCCGCCGCTCATCCCCCAAGGACCGGAAGGACACCCCCGATGGACTTCGCACAGCACACCATCGACATCGCCCGCCGCAACGTCACCGAGGGCGGACGCCCGTTCGCGACCGTCATCGTCAAGGACGGCGAGATCCTGGCCGAGAGCGCCAACCGGGTCGCCCAGACCGACGACCCCACCGCGCACGCCGAGATCCTCGCCATCCGCGAGGCGTGCACCCGGCTCGGCACCGAGCACCTGGTCGGTACCACCATCTACGTCCTCGCCCAGCCGTGCCCGATGTGCCTCGGGGCGCTCTACTACTGTTCGCCCGACGAGGTCGTCTTCCTCACCACCCGGGACGCCTACGAGCCGCACTACGTGGACGACCGCAAGTACTTCGAACTCGACACCTTCTACGACGAGTTCGCCAAGGACTGGGACGAGCGCCGGCTGCCGATGCGGCACGAGCCGCGCGACGCCGCCGTCGACGTGTACCGGCTCTGGCAGGAACGCAACGGCGGCGAGCGCCGCGTCACGGGCGCCCCCACCGCAGCCTGAAGGAGAGCCGTGAACCCGACCGAACGGGAAACCCGCCCCACCGGACCGGGCAGGGACCCGGCCGCACCGACGGCCGACGACATGCCCCACCTGGAACGTGCCGTCGAGCTGGCGGCCGAGGCACTGCGCGCCGGGGACGAGCCCTTCGGCTCACTCCTGGTCGGCGCCGACGGGCGGGTCCTGGCGGAGGACCGCAACCGCGTCCGTAGCCTCGGCGACCGGACCCGGCACCCGGAGTTCGAGCTGGTCCGCTGGGCCACGGCCCACCTCACCGAGGACGAGCGGGCCGCGGCCACCGTCTTCACCTCGGGCGAGCACTGCCCGATGTGCGCGGCCGCCCACGGCTGGGCCGGCCTGGGTCCCGTCGTGTACGCCCACTCCGCCGCGCAGTTGACGCGGTGGCTGGCCGACCTCGGTGTGCCGCCGTCCCCGGTGCGCTGCACGCCCGTCCTGGACGTGGTGCCCGGCCTGGAGGTGCGGGGGCCCGCACCGGCGCTGGCCGGCCGGCTGCACGACCTGCACCGCGCGTTCGCTACAGCACGGCGATCCCCAGCGGGCGGTGACCGGCCGCCAGGCGCGTGACGTGGCCCGTGCCGAGGTCGACGGCGCTGAGGCCGTCCCAGTACCCGGCGCGGGTGAAACCGCCCGACACGTAGGCGGTGCGTCCGTCCGCCGACAGGGCGACGTCCTCGTGCGGCCCGTCGAGCGGAATGACGCGCTCGTGGCCGCCGGGCGAGCGCACGGTCAGGGACGGCCCGCCGTCCCGGGACGGATCGACCGGCCCGGTGCCGACCACGTAGAGCGTGCCGTCGGCACCGGCCGTGACGCCGTGCTGGTGGGTGCCGGCGGTCATCGGCTCGATGCGCACCCGCCCGGTGCGGGGGTCGGCGACCGCGAGGCGTTCGCCCTCGAAGGGCAGCAGCAGGGCGCCGTCGGACGGGCGTACGGCGGCGTAGTGCGGCTTGAGCCAGGAGCCGAGGCCGCCTTCGGTGCCGTAGGGGGCCACCTCGATGCGGCGTCCGGCCCAGGTGCCGGTGTCGACGGCCGTGACGTCGAAGGAGTCGTGACCGGTGACGTAGACGCGGCGGCCGTCGGGGGAGACGTCCACGTCGAAGGGACGGCGTCCCACCGGCACGGTCCGCACCACCGCGCGGCGCCGCGCGTCGATCACCTCCAGGGCGCCGTCGCCGCCGGGGACGTTCACCCCGGCGTACACGTGCGCGCCGTCCGGCGACAGCGCGATGCCCATGCCGCCGCCCCGGTACTCCCCGGTGGTCACCGGGCCCGTGTCCGTTCGGTACGGAATCAGCGCGACGCGCCGCCGGGTGAGGGTGTCCACCGCCGCGACACCCTCGGCCGTCGCCACCCAGGCCGTGCCGTCGTCGCCGAGCGCGATGCCGTACGGGGCCGTGCCGACCGTCACCGAGCCGATGCCGGCCGCGCCCCCGTGCCGTGCCGGGTCGACGAAGGTCACCGTGTCGGCGCCGAAGTCGGTCACCAGCAGGGCCCCGTGCGGCAGCGGTGCGGCCGGGGCGGCGGAACGATCCGGACCGCCCGTGTGGCCCGGTCCCGGTCCGGTTCGCGGTGCGGCCGAGCGGGCGGGCACGGCGGGGGAGCCGGCCGCACCGTCCGGCGCACACCCGGCCAGCACGGCCACGGCCGCGAGGAGCGCGCACCCGACGGCCGCCGGGCGCCGCCGCCTCACGCGCCGGCCTCCTCGCCCCGCGAGGCCGTCCGCCCCTCGACCGCCAGCAGCACGGCGGCGATCCCGCGGAAGCCGCGGCGCTCGGCGTGGACGCGGGCCGTGACGCCCTCGGCGTCCGGCAGCAGCGGGTCGGCGCCCGCCGCGAGCAGCACCTCCACGACCTCCTGGTGGGTGCGTCCGCCGTCGCCGAGGATCACCGCCTCCAGCAGGGCCGTCCAGCCGAGCCGGTTGACGTGGTTCACGTCGACGTCGGTCTCGGCCAGGACCGCCCGCACGTACGCCACGTGTCCGCGTTCGGCGGCCGGGATCACCGAGACCCCGCCGAACCGGTTGGTCAGGCTCACGTCCGGGCCGCCGGGCAGCAGCGCCCGCATCATCGCCACGCTGCCGGTCACCCCGGTGGCCAGCCAGGCACTGTCCTGCCGGTCGTCCTGCGCGTTCACGTCCGCGCCCGCCCCGACCAGCACCTCGGCCGCGGGCACCTGGTCGGCGAGGGCCGCCAGCAGCAGTGGCGTGCGGCCCTCCTCGTCGCGGGCCTCCAGGCCCGCGCCCGCTGCCAGGGCCGCGCGGACGGCGGGGACGTCGCCGCCGCGCGCGGCCTCCAGCAGGGCGCGGTCGGCAGGGGAAAGTGACTTCTTGGCCACGGCGGAACTCCTCCACGGGGTGACGGTGACGACGGGACGGCGAGGGCCCGGAGACAGTGTGGCGGCGCGCGGGGCGGGGACCCCGTGCGCCGCCACCGAGCGGCCCCGGACGGGGCCGCCGCTCATCCGGGCGGGACGAGCGACCCGGTCAGCGGCCGTCGGCGATCGCCTCGGCGCCGGCCCGGGCGAACTTCTCGTCCAGGTCACCGGAGGGCGCGCCCGCCACACCGATGCCCGCGATCGGAGCGTTGTCGTACGCCACCGGGGCGCCGCCCGCCAGGAACAGGGTGCCCGGGATGTCCTTCAGGGTGGGCGCCGACTCCAGGCGCTTGACCAGCTGCGAGGTGGGCGCGTTCCAGGAGACCGCCGTGTACGCCTTCTTCACCGCGGACTCGTACGACTGCGGGCCGGCACCGTCGCCGCGCAGGGTGACGATCGTGTTGCCGTTGCGGTCCACCACCGCGACGCTCACCCGCTGGCCCTCCTTCCGCGCGGCCTTCAGAGCCGCCTCGGCCGCGTCGGTGGCGGCGTCGACCGTCAGGTGGGTGCTGGTGGTCGTGGCCTTCCCCTTCACCGCGGCGACGGCCGCGGCCGGGGCGGCGGCCGGGGTGCCGGCGGACGCGGAGACCGCGCCGGCCACACCGGCACCGACCGCGGCCACGGCCGCCACCGAGGTGACGAGCTTGGCGCGGGTGGAGAACTTCTTGGCCTTGTGCTGCATGCGGGCAACTCCCCGGTAGTCTCGCGTCCCTCCCGCCCCGGCTGGCCCGGCCGGCGTCGCGGCCCGGCCCCCGCGGTGCGGGGGGCGCAGCGCTTCCTGCGCTGTGCCTCCAGCCTCACCCCGCCCGCACCGCGCACCCGTCGGCGTACCGGCTGGTCCCGGCGAGCAGGACGGTGGACACCGGGGTCATCCGATCGGTTGACCCCGGCGGGTGCGGCCGGGGCGACAATGTCGGTGCTCGCCCAGCTCGGCAGCCAAGTCCGTACGTCCCGAAGTCCCGGCCGGGAGGAGCAGCCCATGCCGTCCATGCCGTCCAGGAGCCGAACCTCCCCGGCCCGTCCGAAGAGCGCCGACGGTGAGGCGCGCAGGCTCGCGCTCGTCATCCATCTGGCGTTCTTCCTGCTGCTGCTCTCCGCCCTGGCCCGCTACGTGCAGCGGCACGGCGCCCAGCCCCAGGTGCCCGCCGTCCTGGCGCTGGCGGGTGTGCTGGCCCTGCTCTACGTCGTCGGCCGCCGAACGGCGGCGGGGGCGGCCGCCCCGGTGCCCAGGACGACGGCCGCGTCGGCCGGGGCGGCGGCGGCCCACCCCGGAGGGGCTCGCCCCGCGCTCCAGGGGCCGTCCGCCGCATCTTCGGCTGCTTCGGCCGCATCAGCGCCTCCGGCTGCTTCGGTGGCATCGGGTGCTTCGGTGGCATCAGTGGTACCGGCGGCTTCCGCCGGGTCCGTCCGCGGCCCCGGCCGACCGCCCGGGAGGGCCCTGCTGTGGCTGGGCGCGCTGGTCGCGGTGTGGGCCGTGCTGGTCGCCCTGGCACCCAGTTTCGCCTGGTGCGCTGTGCCGCTGTTCTACACCGCCCTGCGGATCCTCCCCGCGCGCGCCGCGTACGCGCTGGTGGCGTTCCTCACCCTCTTCGTGGTCGTCGCGCAGGTGCGGCTGGCCGACCGCGTCGACGTCGACCTGGTGGTCGCACCGCCGGCCGTCGCCCTCCTGGCCACCGCGGTCCTCACCCACATGGACCGGCAGGCGGCCAGCCAGGCCGCCCTGATCCGCGACCTGGTGCGCACCCGCCGCGAACTGGCCGCCACCGAGCGCCGCGAGGGCACCCTCGCCGAGCGCCAGCGGCTGTCCATGGAGATCCACGACACCCTCGCCCAGAGCCTGTCCAGTCAGCGGATGCTCCTCCAGGCAGCAGACCTGGTGTGGCACACCGACCCGCGGCAGGCGCAGGCCCATGTGCGCACGGCCGCCGCGATCGCCGAGAGCAGCCTCACCGAGGCCCGCCGGTTCGTGCACGACCTGGCCCCGGCCGATCTCGCCGAGGGCGGCGGCCTGGAAGCGGCGCTGCGCGGCCTCGCCTCCCGTGAGAGCACGGCGGAACGCACCGTGACCTGCCTCGTCGACGGCACCCCGGGACCGTCCGGCCTGCCGGACCGGGTGCAGTCCGCACTGCTGCGCATCGCGCAGGGCGCCCTCGCCAACGTCCGCGAGCACTCCGGCGCCACCCGGGCAGCCCTCACCCTCACCTACCTGGAGGACCAGGTCCGCCTGGACGTGGCCGACGACGGCCGCGGCCTGGACACCTCGGCCCTGCCGGAGCGGGCGTCCGGGGTACGGGGGCACGGCCTGCCCGCGATCCGCGCCCGGGTCGGCCAGCTGGGCGGCACCCTCACCGTCGAGTCGGCGCCCGGTGACGGCACCGTCGTCTCCGCCGCCGTACCCCTCCGTCCCACCCCCAGCACAGTGGAGGTCCCCGCACCGTGACCCGCCCCGAACCCGACCGATCCACCGAACTCGACCGATCCACCGGACCCGACGAATCCGCCAGCCCCGACGGCTCCACCGGCCCCGCCGGCTCCACCGGACCTGATGGATCCACCGGTCCCGACCGATCCATCTGCCTCGGCGGATCCACCGGACCCGGCGAAAGCGCCGACCCCGGCGGAACGGCCTCGCCCCGCCCCTCCACCGCGCCCCGCACGTCCGCCGGACCCGCCGAGTCCGCCGGGGCCGTACGGATCGTCCTCTGTGACGATCACGCGGTGGTCCGCGCCGGTCTGCGGGCCCTGCTGGGCAGCGCCCCGGGCATCGAGGTGGTGGGCGAGGCGGACAGCGGGGCGGAGGCCGTCGCGCTCGCCGCGAAGCTCACCCCCGACGTGGTCCTCATGGATCTGCAGCTGGGGGAGGGGATGGACGGCGTCGAGGCCACCCGCCGGATCACCGCCGCTTCCGGCGGCCGGGTGCACGTCCTGGTCCTGACCACGTACGACACGGACGCGGACATCACCCGCGCCATCGAGGCGGGGGCCACCGGCTACCTGCTCAAGGCCGAACGCCCCGACGAGCTGTTCACGGCCATCCACAGCGCCGCCGCCGGCCGCACAGCCCTGTCCGCACCCGTCGCCCACCGGGTCATGGCCCGCATGCGCAGCCCGCGCCCCGGACTCACCGACCGCGAGCGCGACATCCTCGGGCAGCTGGCCCGGGGGCTGACCAACCGGGACATCGCCAGGGCCCTCTTCCTGAGCGAGGCGACGGTCAAGACGCACCTGGGGCGCATCTACGACAAACTCGGCGTCGACACCCGCGCCGGCGCCGTGGCCGTCGCCAAGGAACAGCGGCTGCTGCCCTGAACATCGAGGGCCTTGATCGAAAGCCGTGGATGTCGACGGCCTTGAACGTCGACGGTCTTGAACGTTGACGGCCGTGAACGACGACGGCCTCACCGGCGACGGCCCTGACCGGCGGGGGCTCTGCGGGGAACTTCCGGCCTGGGCCTGCCGGACAGGGCTTCGGGCCGGCCGTCTAGCGCGTGCGGGCGAGGCCCGCCGTCCCGCGCGTCAGGGCGGCGTAGAGCACCGCGGCGACCACGAGGCCCACCGGCAGGGCGAGGTCCACGCCGCCCAGGGCGGTCGCCACCGGCCCGGTGTAGTACAGGGTGTTCACGCACAGCGAGGCCACGGCGGTGCCCGCGACGACCGCGACGGCGCCCGCCCGGTTCACGCCGCCCGTGTACCAGAAGGGGCCGCCCGGCGTCTCGTCCATCAGGGCGGGGCCGTCGTAGCGGTTGCGGCGCAGCAGGATGTCGGTGGCGTAGACGGCCATGCTGGGGCCGAGCAGCGCGACGGTGAGCTGCAGGACGTTGTTCACGGTGTCGAGGAAGTCGGACACGAGCAGCGCGTGCAGCGTCAGGGAGACCGAGACGGCGCCGTCGACGAGCACGCTGAGGGAGCGGCGGATGCGCACGCCCACGGCCTGGAGCGCGAGGCCCGCGCTGTAGGCGGTCAGGGCGTTGACGGCGATCGTGCCGAGGATCAGCGCCAGCAGGAAGACCGGGTCGAACCAGGACGGGAGGATCTTCTGCAGCGCGCTCTGCGGGTCCGTCATGTCGACCGCGGTCGCGGCGAAGGCACCCAGCGCGCACACCGCGGTGCCCGGCAGGAAGCCGCCCAGGGCCGTCCAGCCCACGATCGCCTTCGCGGAGGTGGTGCGGGGCAGGTAGCGGGAGAAGTCCGCACTGGTGGTGTACGACAGCGGACCCGAGGCCACGAGGGCGACCCCGGCGAGCACGGCGGCCCACAGGCTCCGGCCGGTCAGCGGCTGATCGGGGACGTAGGAGAAGTCGGTGTGGCCGGTCACGGCGACGGCCACACCGATGAAGGCCGCGGTGAGGACCAGGGTGATCGGGAGGTACAGCTTCATGATCAGCGCGTGGCCGTAGACACTGATGGTCAGCGTCAGCGCCGCGACGGCCACCACGATCACGATCTCGACGCCGGTGTTCACCGGCAGGCCGGCCTTGCCGACGAGGGAGAAGGCGGCCGTCGCGGCGGCGGCGAGGTTGAGCGCGAAGTAGCAGACGGAGATCAGCCAGCCGACGACGGCGTTGTTGACGCGGTTGCCGCGGATCCCGTACATCGCCCGGGTGATCACCTCGCTCGGCGTGCCCGCCGCGGGCCCCGAGACGGCCAGGACGCCGGTCAGCAGCCAGAACGCGTTGCCCACCACGATCACCGCGAGCGACTGCCACAGACTCAGGCCCGTCAGGACCAGCGCGCCGCCGACCACCAGACTGAGGTAGTTCACGTTGGCAGCGGCCCACACGGAGAACAACTCCCGTGGACGGCCCCGGCGTTCGCTGTCCGGGATGTGATCGATGCCGTGCGCCTCGACCCGGGCGGAACGTTCCGCGGACGGGGGTGGACCGGGACAGTCGTCGACGTCCGGGTTCGGGCCGGGGGTCGTGGACACCATTGTCACTCCGAGGGGCTGACGGCGGCTTGCTTATTGGTCGGTCACTCAATAACATCCGCGGTATGTCGTCAAGCGTCAGCCGTAAACGAATTCGCAAAGACCCGGCCACGCGACGTGCGGAAATCGTCGACGCCGCCGCGGCGATCGCGCTGACCGAGGGCCTGGAGTGCATCACCCTGCGCCGGATCGGTGAGGAACTCGACGTCCGTCCGGGCCTGATCAGCCACTACTTCCCGTCCGCGGACGACCTGGTGGCCGAGGCCTTCGGCAGCGCCGCGACCGGCGAACTGGACACCCTGATCCCGCCCGAGCGGCCCGAGGGCACGCCCACGGAGCACCTCGCGCGCTTCCTCGCCCGCACGGTGGGGGACGCCTACGACGCGATGAGCCGGCTGTGGATCAACGCCCGGCACCTCAGCCGCTACCGGCCGGTGCTGCGCGACCGGGTCGACGAGCAGGAGGCCGCCTGGCGCGGACGGCTCGGGGACGTCATCCGGGAGGGAGTCGCCGCGGGCGAGTTCCGCACGGACGACGTGCTGGTCGCGGTCGTGCAGATCCTGGTCGTCCTCGACGGGCTCGGGGCGCACGCCAACTCCCGTGTCTCCAGGCGCAGGCCGGCGGTGAGCGGTATGGCCGCCGCCACGGCGGAACGCGCCCTGGGCCTGCCGGCGGGCACCCTCGTCCACCCGGCCGGGAAAGCGGCGGCCCCAGCGGACACCGGGCCTGCTTCCCGTACGGAGCCGTAGCGCGAGGACGGACCTCGCGACGCCGCCGCGGCGCGATCCTGACGCCCGGCCGGCCGCCCCAGCACGCACCACCGCACCTCAGCACCGCCCCCCGCACCACCAGTTCCGAAGGAGCGACCCCGTGTCTCCCGATCTCGTCCTGCTCTCCGCCCGGCTGCTCGACCCGGGCACGGGCTCGCTCCTGCCGCACACCGC
Organism: Streptomyces sp. Xyl84; assembly: GCF_059731885.1. Taxonomy (NCBI): domain Bacteria; kingdom Bacillati; phylum Actinomycetota; class Actinomycetes; order Kitasatosporales; family Streptomycetaceae; genus Streptomyces; species Streptomyces sp. Xyl84. The sequence goes on along the minus strand of NZ_AP029182.1, from coordinate 1,000,982 downwards.
GCTGGCCGCGGGCGGCGGACGCATCACGCACCTCGGGCAGGACCGGGAGGTCCGCGCGCTGGCCGGACCGGCGACCACGGTGATCGACCTGAAGGGCGCGGTGGTCACCGCGGGCTTCACCGACGCGCACATCCACCCCGTCTCCGGCGCCGAGCGCACCATGGGCGTGGACCTCTCCGGCTGCCGCGACCTGACGGCCGTACGGGCGGCGCTCGCCGAGCGGGCCGCGACGCTCGCGCCCGGGGCCTGGCTGCACGGCTGGGGCCTGGACCCGAACGCCTTCGGCGACGCGCCCGTCGGCGCCGCCTCCCTCGGCCCGGTCCTCGACGGCGTCCCCGCCCTGATCGACCTGTTCGACGGCCACTCCGTGCTGGCCAGCGCCCGGGCGCTGGAACTGGCGGGCGTCGACGGGCCCCGGCGGTTCGAGCAGGCCGCCGAGATCGTCTGCGACGACGCGGGCCGTCCCACGGGTCTGCTGCTGGAGGACGCCGCCTGCGAACTCGTCGAGGCAGTGGCGCCCAAGCCCACGGAGGAAGAGGTGCGGGCGCGCACCGGGGAGGTGCTGCGCGAGATGGCGGCAGCCGGCCTGACCGGCGGTCACGCCATGGACGCCAACGGCGCGACCCTGGCGATCCTCGGCGCGCTGGAGGCCGAGGACGCCCTGCCGCTGCGGCTTCGGGTGGCGCCCTGGTGCCAGCCGGGCGCCGACGCGGACGCGGTGGCCGGACTCGTCCGGCTCCAGGGCACCGGCGGCACCCTGTGGCGGGTCGCCGGGGTCAAGATGTTCATGGACGGCACCATCGACAACGGCACCGCCTGGCTGGAGCGTCCCGACTGCCACGGCGAGTCCGTGCACGCCTTCTGGCCCGACCCCGACCAGTACAGCCGGGTGGTCGGCGAACTGCACCGGGCCGGGGTGCCCACGGCGACCCACGCCATCGGCGACGCGGCGGTGCGGCACGTGCTGGACTCGGTGGAGAAGGCGCAGGCCGCGGGCGGGGCGCCGGTACGCCACCGGGTGGAGCACATCGAGACCGTTCCCGACGACACGGTGGCGCGCTTCGCCCGGCTCGGGGTGGCGGCCTCGATGCAGCCCACCCACTGCTGCGAGTACACCCGCGCCGACCACACCGACAACTGGTCGAGGCGGCTCGGCGAGGAGCGTGCCTCGCGGGCCTTCCGCTGCCGGGACCTGTGGCAGGCCGGTGCACGGGTCGTCCTGGGCTCCGACTGGCCCATCGCGCCCTTCCCGCCGCTGGGCGTCATGGCGGGCGCGCGCCACCGCCGTCCCGGCGACCTCTCCCTGCCGCCGCACGGGCCCGAGCAGGCGCTGACGCCGCTCCAGGCGCTGCAGGGCATCACCCTCGCTCCGGCGTGGGTCGCGGGGGAGGAGGACCTGGCGGGCCGGCCGGCCGTCGGGCACCGGGCCGATCTCACCGTCCTCGCGGACAACCCCCTCGACGTCGCCGACGCCGACCTGGCCCGGCTCCCGGTGGTGCTCACCGTGGTGAACGGCCGCCCCACCCACCGCGCCGCCCACCTGTGAGCGCCGGCCGGTGACCGCCCGCCGGCGACCGTCCACCCGTCACCGCCCACCTGTGTCCGTCCGCGGCGCACCGGGCGGTGCGGCCGGGGGCGGCCGCCCCCGGTGCCGGTGACCGTCACGGTCCGGTGCGCGTCAGGCGTGCCCCACGTGAGCGAGTGCCTGCTTCAGCAGCACCCCCTGCCCGCCCGGCATCTCGCTCTGGACCGCCCCGGAGGCCGCCTCCTGCGGCGTGAACCACACCAGGTCCAGGGCGTCCTGCCGGGGCCGGCAGTCACCGGCGACCGGGACGATGTAGGCGAGCGACACGGCGTGCTGGCGCGGGTCGTGGTACGGCGTGACGCCCGCCGTCGGGAAGTACTCGGCCACGGTGAACGGCTGGAGCGAGGCCGGGACCCGGGGCAGCGCCACCGGCCCGAGGTCCTTCTCCAGATGGCGCAGCAACGCGTCCCGTACCCGCTCGTGGTGGAGCACCCGGCCGGAGACCAGGGTCCGGCTGACCGTCCCGTCCGGGCCGATGCGCAGCAGCAGGCCGATGCTGGTCACTTCGCCGCTGTCGTCGACGCGCACCGGCACCGCCTCGACGTACAGGATCGGCATGCGGGCGCGCGCCGACTCCAGTTCATCGGTGGTCAGCCAACCGGGCGTGATCTCGGTCATGTCAGACATTGTTTGATCATACTTTCAGTGGTTCCGGATGGGGAGTTCCGGCGAGCCCGTAGACCCGCAGGGCGTTGTCCCGCCCCGTCCAGCGGGCGATCCGCAGCGCGTCGGCGAGGCTCAGCTCGTCGGCTTCCACCCTTTCCCGCAGCAGCCCCGTCATGCCCTGCCGGAAGGCGACCGCGCCGAGGTGGTGGAACTCGGCCAGACCGCAGGCGTCGGAGCTGTACAGCAGTTTGCGGAACGGGGTGATCTCCAGGGCCTCGGCCAGGACGGCACCGGCCCGCGCGGGACCCACGTGGTGCAGGGCCAGGCCGACATCGAGGTACACCTGCTCGAAGACGGCGGCGAGGTAGGCGGCCTGCCGCTGGTAGGGCCAGCAGTGCAGCAGCATCACGGGGACCGTGCCGGCCGTCAGGTGCAGCCAGTCGGTGAGGAGCGCGGGATCGGCGCGGTGCAGACGCAGGTCGTCGTCGCCGAACCCGGTGTGCAGTTGCAGCGGCAGCCCGAGGTCGACGGCCGTCCACAGCAGGTGCCGTACGAGCACGGGATCCTCCAGCCGCCGGCCCGCACGCCCGCCGGGGCGCCCGCGGGACCCGGTCAGCCACCCGGCCGCCGCCCGCGTGACCTCCTCGTCCGTGGGGCGGGCCGGGTCCAGCAGGAATCCGGTGCGGTAGGCGGCCACCGACTTCACCGCGACCACCCCGGGCCGCCGTACGGCCTCCTGCGCGGCCGCGCGCACCGCGGCGCCGTACTCGCCCGCCTCCACCCCGCCCGCGGCCACCGCCTCGGCGACGCTCTCCAGCCGTACGACCTCGTAGGCCGCCGCCCGCGCCGGCTCCGCCAACTGGGCCGGGGTGGTCAGCCGTTCGGGCGCGTAGCCGGTGTCGACGCACAGCACGGCCGTGCCCGCGGCCTTCAGGAAACGCCGGTTGACCTCGTCGGCGCCCAGCTCCGCCCGGCGCTGGAGGTACTGCGCGGCCGGGGCGTGCCGGGGCAGGTCCAGGACCGGGGCGCAGTGGCGGCGCACGGCCACGCCGACCGGGCTGTCGAAGGCCGAGATGCCGCTGTCCGGCCACCCGGGGCCTTCGGTGAGCAGGGACTCGAAGGCCGTCCGGTCCAGACCGGCGGTGACCACGCCGTGGCAGTGGTGGTCCACGAGCGGCAGCGCACCGAGCACCTCGCCGATCCGCCCGGCACCCGCACCCGTCCTCGCGCCCGTACCTGCGACCGTCCCCGCGTCCGCGCCTGTTCCCGGGACCGTCCCCGCACCCGTGCCTGTTCCGGCGTCCGTCCCCGCGCCCGTACCGGCATCCGTGCCCGCGTCCGTCGGCCCGCCCATTCAGTACCTCCAGCGGTAGGCCGCGGCCACCTGCTCGTCGTCCAGTCCGTCGACGGCCGCGATCTCGCCCCGGCGCACGGCGGTCACCGCGTCGGCCAGGACCGGCCCGAGGGCGTCACGCAGCAGGGTGTCCCGGCGGAACGCCTCGACCGCCTCGGCCAGGGACACCGGCAGGCGCCGTACGCCCCGGGCCGCGGCGGTCGCCGCGTCGAGCCGCGCGGGATCGCCGGTGGTCTCCTCGGGCAGCGGGGCGCGGGAGGCGATGCCGTCCAGACCGGCGGCGATCAGGGCGCCCAGCGCCAGGTACGGGTTGGCCGCGAGGTCGACCGGCTTGACCTCCAGGTTCGAGGCCCGCTCGCGCACGCCGAGCGTCCCGGTGACGACGCGCAGCGCGCACTCGCGGGTCTCCCGCCCCCACGCGGTGAACACCCCGGCCCACTGGGAGGGCCGCAGCCGCAGATAGCCGGCGGGGCTCGGCGCGGTCACCGCCGTCAGCGCGGGCAGGCGGGCGAGCAGCCCGGCGGCGAAGGACTCCGCCTCGGCCGTCATGCCGTACCGGCCGGTGCCGCCGGCGTGCAGGTTGGAGCCGTCCCGCCAGGCGGACAGGTGGACGTGCCCGCCGTTGCCGACGCCCTCGGCGAGGACGGCCGGGGCGAAGGAGACCCGCAGCCCGTGCCGCTGGGCCACGGCCCGCACGGTCTGCCGCACCAGCACGCTCCGGTCGGCCGCCGCCACCGGGTCCAGGGCGCCCACCGACACCTCGAACTGCCCGGCCGCGTACTCGGGGTGGAACTGCTCGACCTCCACGTCCTGCGCCGCGAGCGCCGCCAGCAGGTCGGCGCCGTAGTCGCTCACCTCGACCTGCCGGACGGCTCCGTACGCCGGACCGGAGACGGCCGGTTCGAACGCGCCCCGCGGCGCCGTCCCCCGGCCGAGCACCCACTCGATCTCGACGGCCGCCTTGAACGTGATCCCGTGCCGCCGCCGCGCGTGCGCCGTGATCCGGCGCAGGACGGTACGGCCGCACCCCGGATGCCGTGCGCCGTCCTGCGTGATCCGGTCGACGGGCGCCCAGGCCCAGCCGGGCTGAGCGGCCAGCGCCACCAGACGGTCGAGGTCGGGGTAGAGCCGCAGGTCGCCGTCCGGGGAGCCCAGGACGTCCGTGGTGACGACCGAGTCGTCGGAGAGGAAGGTGTCGAACACCGGGGACATGCCCACGCCCCACGCCACCGCGTCGGGCAGCCGCGCGACGGGCACCGTCTTGACCCGGGTGATCCCGGCGGTGTCCACGTAGGCCAGGACGACGCCGTGCACGCCCCGCCCGGCCAGTTCACCGGCGAGCGCGCCGGCCCGCTCCACTTCGCCGGGGCGACCGCCCGGCACGGGGTCGGCGAGGGTGGTCATACGTACTCCATGGGGCTGCCTCGGGGCGTGCGGCGCAGGTGCCGCCGCGCCGCCCGGGTCAGGGCTTCACGGCCACCGCGCCGAACTGCGGCACCACGGCGGGGGCCTCGGCCCCGGGCCGCCACCGCGAGCACGGCACCAGACCCGGCTCGACCAGGTCGAGACCGTCCAGGAAGGCGGCGACCTCGGCCCGCGGACGGGCGGTGATCGGGGGAGTGGCGTTCTCGTTCCAGAACGCCATGGCACCCACGTTGCCCTCGCCGCCGAGGTCGGCGTCGACGGTGGGGTGGGTGAGGACCAGGTAGCTGCCCGACGGGACCGCCGCCATGACACGGCGGACGATGTCGCGCGCCTTGTCGGTGTCCAGGACGAAGTTCAGGATGCCGAGCATCATCACGGCGACGGGCCGGCCGAGGTCCAGCGTGGCCGCGGCCCGCTCGACGATGGCCTCCGGGTCGTGCACGTCCGCGTCGATGTAGGCGGTGGCGCCCGCGGGGGTACTGGTCAGCAGGGTGCGCGCGTGGGCGAGGACGATCGGGTCGTTGTCGACGTACACGATGCGCGCTTCGGGAGCCAGGCGCTGGGCTATCTCATGGGTGTTGTCGACGGTCGGCAGCCCGGTGCCGATGTCGAGGAACTGCCGTATGCCGCGCTCGGCGGTCAGGAAGCGCACCGCCCGCCCCAGGAACTCGCGGTCCGCGCGCGCGACCTCGCGGATCACCGGGAACATGCCGGCCACGTGTTCGCCGACCTGCTGGTCCACCTCGTAGTTGTCCTTGCCGCCGATCCAGTAGTTCCAGACCCGCGCGTTGTGCGCCACCCCGGTGTTCAGCCTCGGCGACCCGCCCGTCGGGGTGCTGCTCTCGCTCACGTCCGCACTCCTGGTTCCTGTCCGCTGGTGCATGTCCGCCGACGGCACGGCGCAGGCCGCGCAGTCCCCGCCATTGTGCCGCGCGAAGATCACCCTGTCCCGGGAATCGACGCACCCGCCCGCCCGGGGCCGCGGCCGTCGCGGCCCGGCGGCACTCCGGCCGGCCGCCGGCGGCGTTTGCCCGGCGGCGGGGGGACGTGTTTGTCTCGGTGGTCGGCGGGGGGAGCCGTTCCGGCTGTTCCCGCCGCTCCGCCACCCGTCCGGCGCACCCGCGCCCCCACAGGAACCGGGACATGTCCACCACTCCCTCGCCCCTGCTCACCGTCCCCGGCAGCCGCCCCGGGGACCCCGCCGGACCGGCGGGCATACGGCTGATCGTCACCGACATGGACGGCACGCTCCTCGACGACGCCAAACGGATGCCCGCGGGCCTGTGGCCGGTCCTGGCCGAGCTGCGCCGCCGCGGTGTGCTGTTCAGCCCGGCGAGCGGACGCCAGTACGCCACGCTGGCCGAGCAGTTCGCCGGTGCGGACGAGGGCATGGTCTTCATCGCCGAGAACGGCACGTACGTCGTCCGGGACGGCGAGGAACTCAGCTCGGACCCGCTGGCGCCCGCCGTGGCCGCCCGGCTCGTGTCGGCCGTGCGGGAGCTGGCCGCCAGGGGCGCGGACGTGGGCGCCGTGATCTGCGGCAAGCGGTCCGCCTACGTGGAGCGGTCCGACGAGGCGTTCCTCGCGGAGGTCCGCAAGTACTACGTACGGCACGAGGTCGTGGCGGACGCCGCCGCCGTCGACGACGACGTCATCAAGGTGGCCGTCTTCGACTTCGGAGCGGCCGAGCGCACCACCGCCCCGGCCCTGGCACCGTTCGCCGCCACCCACCAGGTCGTCGTCTCCGGCGAGCACTGGGTCGACGTCATGAACCGCACCGCCGACAAGGGCGCGGCGGTGCGCCGTCTCCAGCGGGACCTGGGCATCACGCCCGCGCAGACCCTGGTGTTCGGTGACTACCTCAACGACCTGGAGATGCTGGACGCCGCCGACTGGTCCTTCGCCATGGCCAACGCCCACCCCGACGTGATCCGCCGGGCCCGCCACCTGGCGCCCTCCAACAACGACAACGGCGTCCTGCGGACCATCAGCCGCCTCCTCGGCCTGCCGTTGCCGCGCGGCTGAGGCGCCTGTCCGGGGCCGGTGCGGCCGCAGGGCGTGCCCGGCCTGGTCAGCCGGCTGAGCCGGCCGCCTTTTTGTCGAGCGCCGCGCGTATGAGTGCCGCCGCGAGGACCTCCGGGGCCGTGCCGCCCGCGAGGGCGGTCAGCCGGCCCGGGTCGGGCGGCAGACCGAGGCGTTCGGCGCCGGACAGCGCCTTGGCGTCCAGGAAGGGGGCGACCTCGGGCCACACCCCCTGGACCTCCCGCAGGAAGATGTCCGCGCCGGCCGGACCGAGCCCCGGTACCTCCTGCAGCAGTCCGCGCAGCGCCGCCACCTCGCCGTCGGCCTCCGCGCGCAGGCGGCGCAGGTCACCGCCCCAGCGTCCGGTGACCAGCTCGGCGCCTTCGCCGAGCTGGGTGGCGGTGCGTTCGTCGTAGCGCCGGTAGCCGCCGCGGCCCAGCGCGTCCACCCGCGCCCGCCGGCCCGCGGCGGCCATGCGGCGCGGGTCGCGCAGTCCGGCGCCGGACAGCTCCCGGGCCGCCGCGACGGCGACCGACCCGCGGATGCGGGCGCTGAGCAGCACGGCGAGCACCAGCAGCCGGTAGAGCGGCTGCGGGGTGTCCCTCAGGGTGATGCCGGCCTCCTGCGCGAAGGTCTCGCCGTGCCGCCCGACCAGCTCCCGCAGCACCGCCCCCGCGCGCCGGTCGTCCTTCTCGTCCTTCTCCCCGGCGCCGGGCGCGCGGACGGCGCGCGTGGTGTCACTCATCGTGGCCCCTGGCCCTCACCGCTCAGTCGTCGCGGGAGACGTTCTCCGCGGCGAACATCCACCGCTGCTTCTCCAGCTCGGCGGTGATCGTGATCAGCAGGTCCTGGGTGACCGGGTCGGGCTTCTCCGTCGCCTCGATGCGCTCGCGCAGCCGGGCGATGGCGGCCTCCAGCGCCTCGATCATCACCTCGACGACGTCGGTGTCGCGCACCCAGCCGTCCTTGGGGCCGGGCAGCGTGAACGCGGAGGCGATCGTCTCCGGACGGCCGTCCGGAGGCAGGCCGAGCGCCGAGGAGCGCTCCGCGACGGTGTCGGCGAACTCGCGGGCCGCCGCCACCACCTCGTCCAGTTGCAGGTGGATCGAGCGGAACCGGGGTCCCACGATGTTCCAGTGCGCCTGCTTACCGATCAACGAGAGCCCGAGAAGATCCACCAGGGTGCTCTGCAGTGCCTCCCCGGTGACCTGGCGTGCCGACTCGGGAATCGTGCTCTTCACGACAGTCATGCGGTGGTTCTCCCTCGTGGGGTCGTCTTGGCGGTACCGAGCGGGTGCCCGGCGCGTGCTCCCGCAAACCGGACAGGTGCCCCCGCGGACGGTCCCGGTCACGACGCCCCCGTGGGCGGTCCTCAGCGGGGCAGGACCCGGTCCAGGAAGGCCGTCACGTCCGCGAAGACCTCCGCCCGGTTGGTCTCCAGGAAGACCTCGTGCCGGGCCCCGGGACAGATCCGCTCGGTCAGGTCGCCGCCGGCCCCGGCCGGGCCGCCGGTGAGCTTTTCCACGCCGGTCCGGCTCCCGGCGAGCGGCACCAGCCGGTCGTCGTCCCCGTGCAGCCACAGCACGGGCAGCCGGCCGACGTCACCGCCCTCCGCGACGGTCCGCAGGGTGCGCGCGAACGCCTCCACCGTCGGCCGCTTCATCGGGCCGTGCCACACCAGCGGGTCCGCCGCGTACGCCGCGCCGACCGCCGGGTCCCGGGAGAGCGCCGCCGGACTGATCGGCCGGTCGGGGATCTCGTCCAGGGCGAGCAGCCGCCCGGGCAGCTCCCAGGCGCCGATGACCGGGCCGGACAGCACGAGCGCGGCCGGCTCGCCGCCGTGGCGCTGGGCGTAGCGGGCCGCGACCAGGCCGCCCATGGAGTGGCCGACCAGGACCAGCGGCAGGCGCGGGTGCGCGGACCGGGCGAGGTCCGCCACGGCGTGCACGTCGCTCACCACGTCCTCGAAGTCCTCGACGACCACGCGCTCGCCCGCCGACTTCCCGTGCCCCACGTGGTCGGGCGCGTGGACGGCCGCGCCGAGCCCGCGGAGCACGTCCGCCACCTCCTCGTAGCGCCCGGCGTGCTCGCCGTAGCCGTGGACGAGCACCGCGAGGAAGCGCGGGCGCGGATGCGGCCACTCGTGGACGCACAGGGTGCCCCGGGTTCCGGCGAGGACGTGCTCGCGGGTGTCGGCCATGTCTCCTCCTGCGGCGTCGGCGGGCCCGGAGGGGATCTTCCCAGCGGGCCGGTCCGCGGTCTATAGTCCGAAACTAGCAGTGCTAATTAATGGTCGTCCGGGAACGAGCGGTGACCCCGCGCGTACCGTCCGGCCGTACGAGCCCTTCGAGGAGTCCTGCCGTGCGTCCCGTCCACTTCGCGGCCGCCCGCCGCACCCCGATCGGCAAGCTGCGCGGGACCCTGTCCTCCGTACGCCCCGACGACCTCGCCGCGGCGGTGATCCGCGCCCTGGTCGACGGCGTGCCCGCCCTCGACCCGGCCCGCGTCGACGACGTCTACTGGGGCGCCGCCAACCAGGCCGGCGAGGACAACCGCAACGTCGCCCGGATGGCCGCCCTGCTCGCCGGGCTCCCCGAGTCCGTGCCCGGCGCCACCGTCAACCGGCTCTGCGCCTCCGGCCTGGAGGCCGTCACCACCGCCGCACGCACCATCGCCGCGGGCGAGGCCGACGTCGTGCTCGCGGGCGGCTCCGAGTCGATGAGCCGCGCCCCCTTCGTGCTGCCCCGCCCGGACGAGGCGCTGCCGCACCGCATCGAGACGTACGACACCCGGCTCGGCTGGCGCCTGGTCAACCCGGCGATGAAGGACCTGCACGGGCTGCTCTCCATGGGCGAGACCGCCGAGCAGGTCGCCGCGCGGTACGGCATCGCGCGCGACCGCCAGGACGCGTTCGCGCTGCGCAGCCACCGGCGCGCCGCCCGGGCACGCGCCGAGGGTCACTTCGACGCCGAACTCCTGCCCGTGAAGCGCCCCGACGGTACGGTCGTCGACCGCGACGAGTGCATCCGCGAGGACACCTCCTACGACAAGCTCGCCCGGCTGAAGCCCGTCTTCCGCGCGGACGGCACGGTCACGGCGGGCAACGCCTCCCCGATGAACGACGGGGCCGCCGGTCTCCTCCTGGTCAGCGAGGAGGCGCTGAACGACCTGGGCCTGCGGTCCCTGGGCCGCTACGTCGCCGGCGCCTCCGCGGGGGTCCACCCCGACGTCATGGGCATCGGCCCCGTCCCCGCCACCCGCAAGGCGCTGGCCCGCGCCGGATGGGGGATCGGCGACATCGAGGAGGCCGAGTTCAACGAGGCGTTCGCCGCCCAGGCCCTCGCCTGCGTCGACCAGCTCGGCATCGACGAGGACCTGGTCAACCCGAGCGGCGGCGCCATCGCCCTCGGCCACCCGCTCGGCTGCTCCGGCGCCCGCATCCTCACCACGCTGCTGCACCGCATGGACCGCACCGGCGCGGCCCGCGGCCTGGCCACGATGTGCGTGGGCGTGGGACAGGGCAGCGCCCTGCTCGTCGAGCGTCCCTAGACCCGCCCGGCCGGCAGGCACGTCTCCGGGCCCCCGTGCCGGGCACCCCCGCGCGTGCCGGAAACCCCCGGCGCCGCGACGGAACCGGCCGTACCCCCGCGCCGGAACACGCCGCGCCCCCCCACCGCAGCAACGAAGCCGCACCTGTAAGGAAGTACCCCCCATGGCAACCCTCTCCGTCGCCGCCATCCTCGCCGAGAACGCCCGGCGCCGCCCCGACCGGACCGCCCTCGTCGAAGGCGACCTGCGGCTCACCTTCGCCCAGGTGTGGCAGCGGGCCCGCGCGCAGGCCGGGGCGCTCGCCGGGCTCGGGATCCGGCCGGGTGACAGGGTCGCCCTGATGGCGCCGAACACCGCCGAGTTCCCGCAGGCGTACTACGCGATCGCGGCGGCCGGCGCGGTCGTCGTCCCCGTCCACCTGCTGCTCTCGGCGGCCGAGGCCGAGCACGTCCTGAAGGACAGCGGCGCCGCCTTGCTCCTGTGCCATCCGGCGCAGGCGGAGACCGGCACCGCCGCCGCCCGCGCCGCCGGGGTGAGGGTCGTCACGCTCGGCGCCGAACTGGAGGCACTGGCGGCCGACGCCCAGCCGCCGGCGTCCTACGTCACCCGGTCCGCCGACGACCCCGCCGTCGTCTTCTACACCAGCGGCACCACCGGTGTCCCCAAGGGCGCCGTGCTCAGCCACTTCAACCTGGTGATGAACGCCACCGTCAACGCCTTCGACGCCAACGACATCCGCCCCGACGACGTCGCCCTCGGCGCGCTGCCGCTCTTCCACGCCTTCGGGCAGACGGTGTCGATGAACTCCACCTGGCGGGCCGGGGCGACCCTCGTCCTGCTGCCCCGCTTCGACGCGGCCCGCGCGATCGAGCTGATGGTGAAGGAGGGCGTCAACACCTTCCACGGCGTGCCCACGATGTTCGTCTCCCTGGCCGCCGCGGCGGCCGGCGCCGACGTCCTGCCGGAGCTGCGCGTGTGCGTCTCCGGCGGAGCCTCGCTGCCCGTCGCGGTGCTCGAACGGTTCGAGGCGGCGTTCGGGGCGAAGATCTACGAGGGGTACGGGCTGTCGGAGACCTCCCCGGCGGCCGCCGTCAACCAGCCGGTGTTCGGCGCGAAGCCCGGCAGCATCGGCCACCCGCTGTGGGGCGTGGACGTGGAGATCGCCCGCGCCGAGACCGAGGACCGCGTCGAACTCCTGCCCCCGGGCGAACTGGGCGAGGTCGTCGTCCGCGGCCACAACGTCTTCTCCGGCTACCTCGGCCGTCCCGAGGCCACCGCCGAGGCCCTGGTCGACGGCTGGTTCCGCACCGGTGACCTCGGCACCAAGGACGACGAGGGCTTCCTCAGCATCGTCGACCGCAAGAAGGACGTCGTCATCCGCGGCGGCTACAACGTCTATCCGCGCGAGGTGGAGGAGGTGCTGCTGCGCCACCCCGACATCGCGCAGGTCGCGGTCATCGGCCTGCCCGACGAACTGCACGGCGAGGAGGTGTGCGCGGTCGTCGTCCCGGCCCCCGGCGCCCGGGCGGACGCCGCCGCCGTCACCGCGTGGGCCAAGGAGCGGCTGGGCCGCCACAAGTACCCGCGCCGCGTGGAGTTCACCGACGCGCTGCCGCTCGGGCCCAGCATGAAGGTGCTCAAGCGGGAACTGCGGGCGCGGTACGCCTGACGCGGGGCGGCGGGGAAGCGGGACGGCGTGGTCGGGACGGTGCGACGCCGTGACGGCGCGACGCCGTGACGGCGCGACGCGAGCGCTCCGCGGCGGGCGCACCGGCCGCCTGAGCCTGCGTCACCTCGACACCTCACTCACCTCAGCCGCCCGCGCCCCGCAGGTCACGGGACCACCTGGCGAGACGCCGCTTACCACCGGATCCTGCCCGGACCTACCATCGGTCTCCGCATGGACACGATGACTCTGTGGCACATATCCGGCTGGGCCTTCGCCGCGCTGGCGTCCGCGGCCCTGCTGGCCGGCTTCTCCAAGACCGCCGTCAGCGGGGCCAACACGGTCAGCCTCGCGATCTTCGCGGCCGTCCTCCCGGCGCGCGCCTCGACCGGGGTGCTGCTGCCGGTGCTGATCGCCGGAGACGTGCTGGCCGTACTGACCTACCGGCGGCACGCCCACTGGCCCACGCTGTGGCGGCTGTTCCCGGCGGTCGCGGCCGGAGTGGTCGTCGGCACCCTGTTCCTGCTGCGGGCCGACGACGGCGTCGTGCGGATCTCGATCGGTGCCATCCTGCTGCTGATGGCCGCCGTCACGGTGGTGCGGCGCAGGGCGGCCGCGCAGCAGGAGGAACCCGGCGCGGTCACCACCCGCGCCGGCCGCCTCAAGGCCCGCTCCTACGGTGTCCTCGGCGGCTTCACCACCATGGTCGCCAACGCGGGCGGGCCGGTGATGTCGATGTACCTGCTCTCGGCCGGCTTCCGCAAGCTCGGCTTCCTCGGGACGTCGGCCTTCTTCTTCCTGATCGTCAACGTCTCCAAGGTGCCGTTCAGCGTGGGTCTCGGGCTGATCGACGGCCGTTCGCTGCTGCTGGACGCGGTGCTCGTGGTCTTCGTCGTGCCCGGCGCCGTGTTCGGCCGGTGGGCCGCCGACCGGATCGACCAGCGGCTCTTCGAGCGGCTGGTGATCGCGGCGACGGTCGTCGGGGGAGTGCAGCTGCTGCTCGGCTAGGGCGTGATCCGGACGACCGGCCCCAGGGGTCCCGTCAGCGGCAGGGGACCGACGGGGTGGTGGAGGCCGAGGCGGTCGCGCGGGCCAGGGCCGCCCGCAGACGGTCGTAGCGCTGCACGTTGGTCCAGTCGTCGGCGCGCCGGGTGCGCCCCGCGCAACAGCCCCACAGGGCGGCCATGATCGCGGTCGCCAGTGGGATGAGCAGCCAGGTCAGTGGGTCCAAGGTCGTCCTCACCCTTCCTGAGTGGATCAGTGGGTCACGGCGACGATGACATACATGATCAGTTCTACATACTGGTACGAAGTGGGATGTTCCGCTTTTCACCCGTAAGGGCCCTGCAGGTCACGATCGTCGTGATCCGTCGGCCGTGGCCGCAGGTAAGGCGCCGGTCGGCGGAAGGCCAAGTGATCGTTAAGATGGGCCGGTTGCCGCGCCCCGGTAGCGGTGCCCGGCTGCGGCCGTGCCCGCCCGCGGGGCGGGGCTCGTGCGGGGGGATTGCGGGGACATTGGTGGCTACGGGGATTGAGGGCGGTCTACAGGTGCTGGTGGCGGATCGGTACCGGCTCCACGCGGTCATCGGGCGGGGCGGGATGGGCGAGGTCTGGCGGGCCCAGGACGAGGTGCTCGGCCGGCCCGTCGCGGTCAAACTGCTGTTGAGCGACCTGGCCGACGCCTCCGCGGAGGCGCGCTTCCGGCTGGAGGCGCAGACCTCCGCCCGGCTCAACCACCCCCATGTGGTGGGCACGCTCGACTTCGGCACCTGGGAGCACCGCTGCTTCCTCGTCATGGAACTGGTCGACGGCGACAGCCTCTCCGGGGAGCTGTCCGCCGGGGGCCCGCTCACGCCCGAGCGGCTGGCCCAGGTGGCCGAGCAGGCGGCCGAGGGCCTGGCCGCCGCGCACGCCCAGGGCATCGTGCACCGCGACATCAAGCCCGGCAATCTGCTGAGCGACCGCGACGGCACCGTCCGCATCGGCGACTTCGGCATCGCGCGGTTCGTCGACGATCCGTCGGCCGGCCTCACCACGACCGGCCAGATCGTCGGCACCGGGCTGTACCTGGCGCCCGAACGTGCCATCGGCACCCCGGCGTCCTCGGCCTCCGACATGTACTCGCTCGGCTGCGTCCTCTACCAACTGGCCGTGGGCCGCCCGCCGTTCGAGTCGGACACCGCCACCGGGCTGCTGTACCAGCACGTCGACTCCCCGCCCGTACCCCCGCACCAGCGCGGTGCCGCGCTGCCCCCCGCCTTCGAGGCGTACCTGCTGAGCCTGCTCGCCAAGAGCCCCGAGGAGCGGCCCACGGCCCGGCAGACGGCGGACTGGTTCCGCAGCGGCGCCTGGCGCGGCGCACCGGAACCGCTGCCGCCCGAGCAGCCGGGCCTCGCCCACGAGCCCTACCCCGCCGCCGCGCCCCACCCGGGCCCCGGGCGGGCGGTGCCCGACCGGGCCGCCGCGCACCCGCAGGTCCCGGGGATGGACACCGGCTGGAACACCACCGTCCACCGGGTGCCCCCGCGCCGTCCCGGTCTGCGCACCTCGCTGCGGCGCCACTCCCGCCTGGTCGCCGTCGTCGGTGCGGCCGCCCTGTTCGTCTGCGCCCTCCTGCTCGGCATGTCCCTGTTCCAGGCGTAGCCTGCCGGGCATGCGGGTCGCCGTCTCCCCCGACACGGCCGCACCCGTGGCCCACGCCCGGTTCGCCGCCACGCCCGGCGAGGACGCCGAGGACCGCGGGGACGTGGACCACGTGAGGCGCCCGGACCGTGTCCGCTCCGGCGGGACCGGGACGGCGACGGCGTGAGCGTGACCGCGTGAGGACGACGGCGTGAGCCCGCGTGAGGACGACGGGGAGGGCGAGAGGGGGGCGAGGAGGCGCGGGTGCCGGGCCTGCGGTCACCCGCGCAGGCGTACGACCTCCGTCAGCGCGTCCGTCCCGAACAGCGCGCGCCCCGCCGCGATCCGCCGCTCCCGCTCCGGACCCTGCGCGGTGAGGCGGGCCAGGGACCGCACCAGACCCATCTCGTCCCCGGCGTGGTCGGACACCCCGAGACCGGCCATCGTGCGGACACCCTCCGCCCCGTGCCCCGGCAGCGGCCGGTAGCCGACGACCGGCAGGCCCGCGGCGAGCGCCTGGACGGCGGTCTGCCCGGCCGCGTTGTCCACCAGCGCGGCACAGGCGTGCAGCAGCTCCGGCATGTCCGTCACCCAGCCGGGGGTCAGCACACCCGGCACGCCGGACAGGGCCCGCCGCAGCCGTTCGTTGCGCCCGCACAGAACGACGGGCAGGAAACCGTGCGCCGCGAGCAGCCGAGCGGTACGGGGCAGCCGCGCACCCGCCCCCCAGGCACCCGCGGAGACCAGCACCGCCGGACGTCCCGGCGCCTGCCGCGCGAACCGGTCCCGCCACTCGGCCGCCCCCGCCCCCCGCGCGAAGAAGGCCGGGTCCACCACCGGCCCCGTCGCCCGCGCCGGACGGCCCAGGCCCCGGCGCACCTCCCGCGCGGCCTCGTCCGTCAGACACAGGTGCAGGTCGTTGCCCGGGTGCAGCCACTGGCGGTGCACGGCGAAGTCGACCACGACCACCGCGCTGGGCACCCGCAGCGTCCCGCGCGCCCGCAGATGCCCGGTGAGCTGGGCCGCCAGATGGAACACGGACACCACCACGTCGGGGCACGTCTCGCGCACCAGCGCCATCAGCGCGTCCCCCGCCAGCCGCGCCAGCGGCGTGCCGCTCGGGCGGGGCCGGGGACCGGGCCGCAGGAAGAGGTCGTAGACACCGGAGTAGACCCACGGACAGTGCCGGACGGCGCCCTGGTAGCCCGCGCGCAGCCCTGCGCCCAGGCCGAGCGGCAGCAGCTCCAGCACGTCGACGACCTCGGCCCGGCCGCCGGCGGCGCGGGCCCGGCGGGCCAGTTCCGCGGCCACCGTGTCGTGCCCGGATCCCATGCTGGCGCTCACCACGAGCAGCCGCCCCGCCCCGGTGACGGAGCCCTGTGCGGGGGCGGGACCGCCGGCGGCGGCCGGGCCGGTCCCCGGGGCGGCCGAGGGCTCCCGCCCGGCCCCGGTCACGGGACCCCGGGCGGCGGGCAGCGGTGGCGGCGCGGGCGTTTCGGACGACACTGGAAGTGAGTAACCCTCACCCACCGCAGTCAAACGAACCGACACGCCCCAGCCCGTCCCGCGTTTCGGACCCGGCCGCCGGGATACTCCACGCCCGGCATGGCCGTCCCGGACCACCGGGGCCGCACCGGCGGCCCCGGGCCCGTCGATCCAGAGGTGCGCCCCCATGACCCAAGCCCCTTCCCGCCCACGGTCCGGCTCCGGGACGAGCGCCGGGGCACCGGCGACGCAGGGCGCCGAGCGCCGCAGGAGCGCCGACGGCACGCCCACGGGCGGGGGCGCGCTGGTCACCGGCGCCTCCTCCGGGATCGGCGCGGCCGTCGCGCGGCGGCTCGCGGCGGAGGGCGGCTGGCGGATGGTGCTCAACGGGCGCGACCGCGCACGGCTGGAAGAGGTCGCCCGGGGCACCTCCGCGCTGGCCTATCCGGCGGACCTGTCCGGGCCGGGGGCCGAGCGCCGGCTCGCCGAGTTCGCACTCGACCGCGTCGGCCGGGTCGACCTCCTCGTGGCCGGCGCCGGCATCGGCTGGGCGGGACCGTTCAGCACGATGCCGCAGCCCGCCATCGACGAGGTGTTCGACGTCAACGTGCTCGCCACCGTGCACCTGGTCCGGCTGCTGCTGCCGCACATGGTGGGACAGGGCGCCGGCCGGGTGGTCATCATCGGTTCCCTGGCCGGGACGGTCGGGGTGCGCGACGAGGCCGTCTACTCCGCCGCCAAGGCCGCCCTGGGCGCCTTCGCCGACGCCGTCCGCTACGAACTGCGCGGCACCGGCGTCGGCATCAGCCACGTGGTGCCCGGCGTGGTGGACACCCCGTTCTTCGACCGCCGCGGCGTACCGTACCGCCGGTCGCGTCCCAGGCCCGTGCCGGCGGCCCGGGTCGCCGACGCCGTCTGGGAGGCGGTCACGCGCGGGCGGGACGAGGTCTACGTCCCCGGCTGGACCCGGCTGCCCGGCCGGGTCCGCGGCGCCGCGCCCGGCCTGTACCGGCGCCTGGCCGCACGGTTCGGGTGAGCCGGGTGAGCGACCGGGGAACAGGACGGCGCGGGAATGGGACCGGGACCGGGGCCGGGGGCGCCGGCGCGCGGGCCGCGGGTGTCCCGCCGCTCACGGCCGCGGCCCTCGCGGTGCCGGCCGTCGTGTCCGCCGTGGCGGCCGCGCACATCGTCCCCGCCGCCACGTGGCTGCCGCGCCTGCGCTCCCGCTGCTTCCCGCGCCTGGCCGGCCACGGCAGGCCCGACCACGTCGCCCTCACCTTCGACGACGGCCCCGACCCCGAGACCACGCCGTACTTCCTGGACGCCCTGGAGCGGCTCGGCGTGCGCGCCACCTTCTTCGTGCTCGGGGAGAGCGCCGCGCGCCACCCCGCGCTCACCCGCGCCGTCACCGCCCGCGGGCACGAACTCGGTGTGCACGGCTGGACCCACAGCCGCCCGTGGCTGCCCGCCCCCGGCCGGGACCTGCGGGAGACCGCGCGCGCGGTCCGCGTCGTGCACGACCTCACCGGCCGGCGGCCCCTGTGGTACCGCCCTCCCTACGGCATCCTCACCGCGGGCCGCTGGACGGCCGCCCGGCGCCTCGGGCTGCGGCCCGTGCTGTGGTCGGCCTGGGGCCGGGACTGGACGGCGGACGCCACCGCGGACACCGTGCGGGCCTGCGTCCGGGCGGACCTGCGCGGCGGCGGCACGGTCCTCCTGCACGACACGGACCACGCCTCGGCGCCGGGCTGCTGGCACGCCGCGCTCGGCGCCCTGCCCGGCCTGATCGCCGCCTGCCGCGACGCCGGCTGGGAGGTGGGCACCCTGGCCGAGCACGAGGTGGGCCGCCGCACGCCCCGGCGGCACCCGGACCGCACCCCCGCCCCCGCCGCGGGCGCCCCTACCCCTTCGGCCTGCGGCGCAGCAGATACGTGTCCATGATCCAGCCCTTGCGTTCCCGGGCCTCGGCACGCAGCCGCTCGATGCGCGGGGCGGTCTCGGCGATGGGGCCGCAGGCCAGGATCTCGTCCGGGGTGCCGAGGTACGCGCCCCAGTAGATGTCGATGTCCTGGTCGGCGTACCGCCGGAACGTCCGGTGGGCGTCGAGCATCACCACCACGTCGTCCACGCCCTCCGGGAACCCCTCGGCGAGCCGCCGGCCCGTGGTGATCTGCACGGGACGGGCGATCCGGTTCAGCCCGGTGCGGTGGCGGGCCGCCAGGGCGGAGACGCTGCTGATGCCGGGCACGACGTCGTACGTGAAGGCGACCGACCCGCGCGCCAGCACCTCCTGGAGGATCCCGAGCGTGCTGTCGTACAGCGCGGGGTCGCCCCAGACCAGGAACGCGCCGGTCGCGTCCTCACCCAGCTCCTCGGCGATCAGCCGCTCGTAGATGCCGGCGCGGGCGCCGCGCCACTGCCCGACCGCCGGGGAGTACGCCGCGCCGTCCGCGGCACGGTCCCGCTCCGGGTCCCGCGCCTCCACCACCCGGTAGCCGCCCGCCGGCAGGTGCGTGCGGAGGATGTCGCGGCGCAGCCGCACCAGGTCCGCCGTCACCTCGCCCTTGTCCAGGACGAAGAACACGTCCGTGTCGCGCAGCGCCCTGACCGCCTGAAGCGTGAGCTGGTCGGGGTCGCCCGCACCGATACCGATGACATGAATCTTCCGCACGCCCCGAGTCTGCCGCAGGCCACCGACGACCCCCGCACCGGCCACCCGCCCCCCCCACGCCCGGGCCTCCCGGCCCTGGCGCACCGGCCGGCCTTCGCACACCGGCCGCCCGGTCCGCAGGCACGGGCGGCCCCCCGTACACCCTTGCCCGCACCACACCGGCGTCCCGGCACACCGGCCCGGCGCACGCACCGCCGGCCCGACGCGGCGGCCGCCCGCCCGCACACCGGCCATCCGGTCCCACGCACGGCAGCCCGCCCCGCGCCCCGCCGCGCCCGCCGCCCCGCTGGGCCCGCCGCCTCCGGTCCCACCGGCGCCCACCGCCGGGTTTCCGCCTACGCCCCGCGCCTCAGCCGGGGTGCCCGTGCGGCCGCGTCCACGGGGGCCGCCGCCCCGCTCTCCACGGCGGCGGCCAGTTCCTGCGCCCAGGCGACGAGACCGGCCAGGTCGAGGCCGTGCGGCTCCCGCTCGCCCGTGTCCGCCGTCCACTCCCGCACCGCGCCCGCCCCGCGCCGCAGCAGCCGGGCGCCGCCGGTGACGTTGCCCCGGGCGGCATGGGTCAGCCCCACCGCCAGCTGGGCCAGCCCGCGCCACAGACCGCGTTCCTGCGCGGGCCGCGACTTCCAGGCGTCCTCGAACACCTCGTGCGCGTGGAACGGCCTGCCCGAGTCCAGCAGCTCCTGCGCCTCCGCGACCGTCTCCGCGGGCGTGCGCACCAGGCCCTCGGGCTGCCGGGGCACCCCGTCGGCGCCGTAGGGCAGGGGGCGCCCCAGGCCGTCCCGGGGCCGGGCGTTGCGCGCCCGCCCCTCGCTGTCCCGGTCACGTGCGCCGGCCGCCCGGCCGGAGGGTGTGCTGCTCATGGTGCGATTCTGCCCCCCACCGCCCGCCCCGCCCGAGCGCCCCCTTCGGCTCGGCCCCCGACGTGCGGTAAAGTGACGTTCACGCGATCACGCGGGTCACCGCACGTGAGCGCGTCGGGACGTGGCGCAGCTTGGTAGCGCACTTGACTGGGGGTCAAGGGGTCGCAGGTTCAAATCCTGTCGTCCCGACTAGGAGTTCGCTCCAAAGTCGCAGATGAGGGCCCTGTTTCACCACGGTGAGGCAGGGCCCTTGATTGTTTCCACGCGCTGTCGTGAAGCCCTGGTGGCGATCAGCCATCACCGTATGGCATCAGCCAAAGTGTCCGGTTGTGCAGGTGGTCTACGCCGCTCAGAGGGCAGGATGCCGCTGTGGGAGGTTCATCGCGACCACGGTCAGGGGGATGAATGCACGTTGTGATTCGGATCGAGAGCGAGCGACAAGAGGAAGAGCTTCGGTCGCTAGATGGATGGTTGCGTCAAGAGCCGGCCGTTCGGCGAACGGCTACGGTCTCGCTGCACGCAGAGGCTGCGGCACCCGGATCCATGGGTGGTCTGATCGACAGTCTTGGACTGATCACGAGCAACGGGTGGAGTGCGGCATCGTTCGCTCTCTCCCTCGTGACCTGGCGGCAGACCCGCCCCCGGCCTCCGAAGATCATCATCAGGCGTGGCGCTGTAGAGATCAGTCTGACGGACGCGACCGAGGATGAGGTCCGTCGGCTGGTGGACGCGTTGGAGCAGACGGACGAGACCTCTTCCCCGTCATGAGTGCACTACCCGACCCAGCTCTCTCACGGGCCGTTCTTGCGGGCGTCAGCTCCTACGCGAAGCTTGAGTCCCTGCCGGCCGTGGTGAACAATCTCAGGGATCTTGCGGCGGTCCTGGCGAGCCCACTCTCGTGGGAATTGCCCCCCGGGCACTGCACGGTCGTGGCTGAACCCGGTACCTCCCATGACCTGCTCGACCCGATAAGCCGCGCGGCCGATGAGGCCGAGGACACGCTCCTGGTGTACTTCGCAGGGCACGGCCTTCTCGACGGTCGGGGTGAACTCTTCCTGGGTTTGCCAGGCTCAGTGCAGGGTCGCAGCCACACAGGAGTTCCGTACCAGGCACTCCGCGAAATCCTCATGGATTCGCGAGCCCAGCGACACGTGATCATCCTTGATTGCTGCATGAGTGGTCGAGCCCTCGGAACGATGAGCGGGCAGGATCTCCTGGCCGACCAGGCTGAGGTTGATGGAAGCTACCTTTTGGCGGCCTCGCCGGAGAACGGCGTAGCCCTGGCTCCACCTGGCGAAACGTACACAGCCTTCACAGGAGAACTCCTGCGCCTTGTCCGCGAGGGCATCCGTGGTCCTGCTCGTGAGTTGGACCTAGACGCCATCTACCAGCAGCTCAGACGCAATCTCGCGGCGCAAGGGCGACCCATTCCGCAGAGACGCGCCCGCAACGCAGCGGGACGCATCATTCTGGCGGACAACCCCGCTTTCGATCCTGCCGCTGCCGTCCGGGCCTACCGCGCCACTGACGCGCTCTGGCCTCAGCCGGACAACTGTCACACACCGCGAGCCTTCATCGAAGCACTGGCCAGCGTCAGAGCAGTCAACGGCTGGACCATCCCGGAGGTGAGTCGGCGAGCCGCCTCACCCGTTTCGCCCGGGACCATCAGTGCGCTGCTCAACCGGAAGACCATGCCCAGGTCGTGGAAGACGGTAGGCATCTATCTGCAAGCGTGTGGTCTTCCCGAAGAACAAGCCGCTGCATGGGAGACCGCCTGGCAGCGGCTGCGAACGCTCGAAGAAGCTCGCCCTGCCACTCCCAACCCAGCATCCGTCCCATCTCGGCGCCGCAACTGGCCAACTAGATTGATCAGAAGGAAGCGAGACAGTTGGTGAGATGACCTGAAATATCGTCGTTGAGAAGGAGCCCAAGACACACAACGGCCGACGCGTCTGCCGCTGCCGAGTCCGGTGCGGGGAGCTTTGGTGCAGTTTCGATCGCTCCAGGCGAAGGAGCGCCTGGCAGCAGGGGATCTTACGAGGACAGCGGCTATGTCGGTGTCGATGAGCTTGGCCGTCCATTCAAGACCGATCAGCTCCGTCGTCGAGCGCACCGGCTCATGGAGGAAGCCGGCGTCCATCGAGTTCGTCTCTACGATGCTCGCCACGCCTGCCTGTCCTGGATGGCCAACAATGCCGTTCCCACCACCGTGGTCTCCGCCTGGTCCGGGCACAGCGGCCTGTCCTTCACTAAGGGCGTCTACGTCCACCCCGACCCGCAGAGCCTCAGGGCCGGCTCGGACAAGCTCGGGGAACTTCTCGGCTGATGGGATGCGATCTTGACATGGGTGGTGTCGGTTATCAGACAGTCTCGACCTATCTGGTGCCGAGCCCTGCACGGGACTGCGACACTCTGTGACCGCGGCGGGCAGTCCGTCGTACAGATGGTTTCGGAGGTGTACAGGTGGCAGGGCGTCCTGGTCAGTACTATCGGGCCGGTCACTGGGTGAACCGGTCTACGGGCAAGGCGAAGTCGGCGAAAAAGTCGGCCACGGGCATCATCGTGGTCGGACTTCTCATACTGGGTGCTTGGCTGGGCCTGTTCTCTCAAGGTTCGAACGCCCAGGGAACGACGCCACAACATTCATCGACGGCCTCGCCATCTCCGAGCCACTGACAACGAGCGCACGCATTGACCGCTTTCGGGAACCTCATAGCGGTGGCGGTCGCTGGTTCGCGATGATGACGCGGTGACTGAACCTGATGCGAGGGACGGCCTGCTCCGTCTCGAAAACGTGATCTCCAGCGATCTCCACAGACACATCGATCCCATGAACCGAGCGGCAGTCATCGGCTGGGGACTCTTCTTCAATGTGGCGCATCAGGTCCGTGCGATCCTGACCCTGCACACGGCCGGCGCGTGTGGGGCGGCATCGCCGAACCGGCGAAGCGCACTGGAGTACGCGGTCACCCTCCGATGGTGCGCCGATCAAGGCGACCGGATAGGTGACATCTACAACCGTAAGCTCCGCGGCGATCAGATCCAGCTTGCGAAGGCTCTGAAGGCGGATGGGATGAAGGACCGCTACAAGGACGCTTACAAGGTGATGGCGGAGACCGTAGAGGTGGTCAACAAGACCATCCCAGCGGATCCGAACGAGCGCCTGGCGAAGATCGAAACCCTCATCAAAGGCTACGGTCTGACCAACGTGTGGAGCTTCTACACGGTCGAGTCCCGCTTCACGCACCCGACGCTCACCGGCGCCCAGATGTTCTTCCGAGACACCGGCGAGGGTTCCTTCGAGGTCAGCCAGAAGCCGATCCACGAGGAGATGGTGCAGTGCCCCCTGTACTGCCTGTGGATCTTCCACTTCGCCATGCTGGCATTCAACGAAGTGCTTCGCGACAAGCCGTGGACGACCGAGCTTGAGCAGGTAGCCAAGGAATACGGCTTCACGACGGTGCTCCCGCAGTGGCAAGGACCTGGCGACCTTCGCGCGCAGTAAGTCGGGAGGCCCGACGCAAGGCCACGTAGATCATTTAAGCGGGCGCTACGCGCTTTGATGACCCGAGAATCAACCATGCCAAGCGCAGCCTTCCTGGTCCTTCTCGTGACCTTTGGTGAGTACTTCCCGAGGGTGTGACCGTGTCACACACGCTGTCGCACAGACTGAACGGCACACCGCTGACCTGGACGTTCGCCGGATCGTGTGGACTGGATGGACGGAACGAACTGGGCGTCGGTTTTTTGGGGGTCAAGGGGTCGCAGGTTCAAATCCTGTCGTCCCGACTCGTAGGAGTCGCAGGTCGGGGCCGATTCCGGAGCAATCCGGGACCGGCCCTCGATCGTTTCCGGAAAACGGGCCGGACGGAGCGTTCGCCGCGTCACGCCCGTATCCGCGGGCCCGGCCCGCCGCTACGGTGGGGCCCATGCAGCCTGTCACCGTGTCGATCGGCGTGCCGCGGACGCCCGAGCAGGTCTACGAGTTCCTCGAGGTCATGGCGCACCACGAGCGCTTCACCGACCACTACCTCTCCGGCTGGCGCTGCGACGGCCCGGCCCGGGGTGTCGGGTCCCGCGCCACGGTCACCGCCGCACTGGCCGGCGCGAGGACCGAGGTGACCATCGAGACCGTCGAGGCGGACGCCCCGCGGCGCCTGGTCGAACGCAACGTCAGCGCGGCCGGCCGGCGGCTGGCCCAGGGCACCTACACCATCGAGCCGCTCGGCGACGGCGCGAGCCGCGTCACGTTCACGTACGCCTGGCGGCGCGCTCCGCTCGCCGACCGGCTGCTGGCCCCCGTGGTGCGGACCGTGATGCGGCGCGCCAACCGCACGGCCCTGCGCCGCCTGGCCGCCGAGCTGACCCGTTCCTGACGCGGCCGCGGGGGACGGACGGGGGTGGGCGACCCGGCCGGAGGCCAGATGCCCACCCCCGCCGTTCCCGTCAGGTGGTGCTCGTGGTGGACGACTGCAGGACCGTGCAGCCGGAATCCCACCAGGGGAGATCCGCGCGGATCTCGTCCAGCCGGTGCTCGGAGTAGTCCGGCAGGCCCTCCGGGATCCCCGCGGCCTGCAGGAGATGGAACTCGGCCGCCGTGCCGGAGAGGGAAAGCTCACCGTCCGGGAAGAGGCCGATGTCCATCCGCCATTGCCTCCTGGCCACCGAGGGCACGCTGTTCATGATGGCGAAGGGGAGCAGCGTGCGTTCCAGCGGCTCCTCCACCCACCGGAACGTGTGCAGTCCGCGGACCACCAGGAGAGCGGCGTTGCCCGTGTCGTACTGGAGGGCGGTGCGCATGTCCAGGAGCAGTCCCGCACGGCCCGTGGGAGGCGACACCCTGCAGTCCAGGAGGTGCACCTCCTGGAGCGCGGCTTCCTCCCGCAGCGGGTCCCAGTCGAAGGGATCCGCCCGCGTGACGTCCGCGGTGCCGGTGAACAGTTCTTCGATGGAGATCACGGGATCGGGATGTGGTAGTAGGGATCGGACTTCGCGATGTCGGCCCGGCCGGTCAGCGGGTGCACGGTCTGTCCCGCGGCGTTCAAGTATTCCACGTACCCGTTCGGGTACTGGAACTTGCCCTTCGTGACCGGATCCATGACCCGGACGTAGGTGACCTTGTCGCTGAGCCCGTTGGCGACGGCCTCGCTCTTCTTGATCTCGTACACCCATCCCTTGAGGTTGTTGGCCGTCGCGACGGCCTTGCGGCCCTTGGGGAGCCACAGCTTCTCACCCTTGGGACCGAGGACGTCGGCGATCAGGCACCGGCTGTTGTGGACCAGGACGGGGGTGCCGCCGGCCAGCACGTAGTACGAGTGCAGGCCTTCGACCGTGAGGTTGTAGGTCCGTGCGAAGCCGCTGTAGAACCGGCTGTCCCGGACCGTGACGGTGTCCCCGCCGTCGGTCCTGAGCGTCATGCCCGGCCGCAGGTCGGCCGCCGCCGTCCACCTGCCCTCGGACGGCGACCAGAAGGGGTGTTCCTCCGTGGCAGTCAGCTTCTCCCGGCCGCGCGGGGTGGAGACGCCCAGCTCCGTGAAGTACTTGTCGTGCTCGGTGACGATCAGGTCGGTGACCCTGCGCGGGCCGGTCAGCCCGGTCACCGGGTCCGTTGCCAGCACCCGGTCGCCGACCCGGACGGACTCGATGTCCTTCACCGAGCGGTCCGCCATGAGGACCCCGGTGCCCGCGAGGAAGCACTCGGCGCACTTCTGGGCCATGCGCGCGGCACGGCTGCTGTCGATCGCGCCCTCCACGCCCTCGACCGACTTCTTGAGGAGCTTGAGCTTGCCGACGGGCAGGAAGTTCATGGCCGCCAGGGCGCACTTGCCGAGACTGGGGTTCTTCGCGCAGTCCTTGGCGTCGTTGAGGCCGAGGATCTCCCAGGCGAACTCCTTCATCGTCGGGTCGATCGTGGGGAACACGAGTTCCTGGCCGGCCAGCGCGCACGGCGGGAGGCTGTCCCGGTTGACCGGGATGTAGCACTTGGGCTTGCTCTCCTCCTCCTTCTTGCGCCGTTCCGCGGCGGCGCGCCGCGCTTCGGCCTCCTCGGCCTGGCGCTTGGTCACCACGTCCTTCCAGGCCGCGGCGGCCTCCTTGCCGGCCTCCTCCGAGCTCTTCCCGGCGGCCACCGCGTCGGCCTGGGCCCGGTCGCTCGCCTGCTTGGCCTCGTAGGCGGAGGTGCGCGCGTAGTCGGCGGAGAACTCCGCCTGCGCGGCGGACTCCTCGGCCGCGGCGGCGTCCCGGGCGGCGCGGTCGGCGGCGGCCCGTGCGGTGGTCGCGGACGCCTTGGCCTGCTGGGCACTGGTCTCGGCCCGGTCGGCGGCGGCATCGGCGTCGGCGGCGTAACCCGCGGCGTCCCTGGCGCTCTGCTCGGCGTCCTTCTTGGCCTTGTCGGCGTCGGCCGAGGCGTGCTGCGCCTCGGCGGCGGCCTGCGCGGCGAGGGCGCTGTTCTTGCGGGCGGTGGCCGCGATCTCCTGGCCCTCGGCGATGAGCCGCTGCATCTGGGCGACGTGCGTGTCGGCGAGGGCGTCCTTGCGGGCGGCCATGAACTGGCCCGCCTCGACGAACTGGTGGAGCTGGTCGGCGGGGGCGGCCAGGGC
Organism: Streptomyces sp. Xyl84; assembly: GCF_059731885.1. Lineage (NCBI taxonomy): Bacteria > Bacillati > Actinomycetota > Actinomycetes > Kitasatosporales > Streptomycetaceae > Streptomyces > Streptomyces sp. Xyl84. The sequence continues at coordinate 974,538 of NZ_AP029182.1, read as the reverse complement.
GATCTTGGCCGCGGACCTGACCTCGGGCCCGCCCGCGTTGTACTGCTGCGTGGCGGCCACCCGCTCGTCGGCCTGCTGGGCCTCGTACTGTCCCTTGTCGAGGAAGTCGAGCAGGGCCTGCGTGCCCCCGTCCGCCAGGGCCTTCTTGGCGCCCTCCTTGACACCGGGCCCGCCGTCGTTGGCGAGCTTGGTGACGGCGACGCGGTAGTCGGCGTTGGCGGCCTGGTGCTGCCCGGTGGTGTAGAAGTCGCGGATCTGCTGGTCGGTGCCGTTCAGGGCCTCGGCGGCGGCGGTGCGCACCGCCTCGTAGGGGCTGTCCGTGGCGAGGTCGGCGACCTGCTGACGGGTCTCGTCGGCCACGGCCTTGTCCCAGCCGGTGCGCAGGTACTCGACCACGTCGGCATCGGTGCCGGACAGGGCCTGGGCGGCGGCGTCCTTGCGCCAGGAACCGAAGTACTTCATCGCCCGCAGCGCGACGGCGCGGCCCTTGGCGGCCAGCGCGGCCGGGTCCGCCCCCGGCTGGGCCGCCTCGGCGGCCAGGGCCCGGGTGTCGTCCGTGATCGCCTGGCCCTCGATGACCGAGCGGGACACGTCGACGGTGAAGCCGTCGGCCGAGGCCTTCTGCGTCATGGCGGCCTCGACGCCCGCGTTCGTGCGGGTGTTGAGATCCTCGGTCTCGACCTCCCGCGCGATGTCGAAGGTCTTCTGCGCGGTCGCCACCGCCTTGGTGGCGTCGTCGGCGGCGGCCTTGGCGGCGGCGGCCTGCTTGACCGCCTCCGCCGCCTGGTCGGCGGCCTCACCGGCGTGTTCGGCGGCCGCGTCGGCCGCGTCGGCGGCACTGTTCGCGTGCGCGGCGGCGGAGTTCGCCGCGTCACGGGCCTCCATGGCCGCCGCGGCCGACTTGCGGGCCAGCGCCTCGGCTGCGTTGGCGGCGCGGTTGGCCTCGGCGGCGTGCCGGCGGGTCTCCGCGGCGGCGGCCCGGGCCTCGGCCGCGCTGCCTCCGGCGGCCTCGGCGTAGTCGGCCGCCTCGTCCGCCGCGGCGGCCGCCTTGTTCGCGTTCCCGGTGGCGCTGCGGGAGGCGGCCGCCGCGTCCGCGGCGGCGAGCGAGGCCTTGCCGGCCTGCTCGGCGGCCTGCGCGGACTTCTTGGCCAGCGCCCCCGCCTTGCGCGCCTCGGCGGCCCGGTCCCGGGCGGCCTGCGCGTTGTTCTTGTCCTTGCTCGCGGCGTACGCCGCGTTCGAGGCGCGGCTCGCGGCCTCGGCCGCCGCCGCCGCCGCGTTCGCGGTCTGCGCCGCGGCCAGCGACGCCCTGCGGGCCGAGCGGTTGGCCGCGTCGGCCGCGCCGATCGCCTGCTGCGCGGCGGCGGCCGCGGCCCGGGCGGCGTCGGCGGCCTGACCGGCCTTCAGCGACGCGCGCTGGGCGTCGTTCTTCGCGGCCTGTGTCTCCTGGGCCGCCTTCTGCGCGGCCTCCTCGGCGAGCGCCGCGGCGGCGATGGCCTTGCCGGACGCCTCCTCGGCCTCGTCGGTGGCGCGCTCGGCCTGCTTGCCGGCCTTCTCGGCCTGCTCGATCAGCTGCTCGATCGTGGCGCGTTCCTGGTCGCGGTTGCGCGCGACGAACTGGCCGACCTCGAGGAACTCGACGACGTCGTCGGGGGTGCCGCGCAGCGCGAGCTTGGCGGCGGCCTTCACGTTCGGGCCGCCGCTGTTGTAGAGCTTGCTGACCTCGACGCGTTCGTCGGTCTGCTGCGCCTTGTACTGGTCGATCCGCAGGAACTGCTTGAGGTCCGCGGAGGTGCCCTGCAGGGCCTTCTTGCCGGCGTCCTGGACGCCGGGGCCGCCGAAGTTCACGACCCGGGTGGCCTGCACCCGCAGGTCCTGCTCGTCCGCCGTCTTCCAGCCCTCGTCGAGGAAGGTCTCGACATCGGCCGGGGTGCCGGCCAGCGCCTTCTTCGCGGCCTCCCGCACGGCGGGTCCGCCGGCGTTCACCACGCGGGAGACGTCCACGCGGTCGTCGATCTCCTGGATCGCGGGCGCGTCCGTGAGGAACTGCCGGACGTCGTCGTCCGTGCCCACGAGCGCCTTCTCGGCCGCTTCCTTGATGCCGGTGCCGCCCCCGAGCCAGTATCCGACCACCAGGCCGCGGTTGGCGTCCGGCTGGGGGTCGGCCGCGACGGCCGGGGAGGCGCTCAGGAGGGTTCCCGTGAGCGTGACGGACAGTACGGTCGCGCAGGCGGCCCGCAGGCCCGCTCCGCGCGCCGGCCCGCCCCGTCGCGGTCTGCGGCTGTGCCCGGGTCGTATCGGGCGTGATGGTTGTTTCACCTGACGGTCCTTCATGGATCGGTGACCGGACTCCGGCGGAACACCCCTGGCGGGGCCGGACACAGGAGTCCATGTCCCTCGTCCCCGGGCTCTCGCGGAAGACGGAGCAGCCAGGCCCCGCGGCTGCCGGCAGGTGGTGGCAGTACGTCAGGAAGCCCTATAACCGCAGGTGGTGACGCCGGAGCACACTTATTTACGGATCTTACATGTGCTTTACTTCAGCTCGACGAGGCGATTACTCCGCCTTCACATACGCTCCGCACGCCGCACTCTGAGAGGAACCCATGGCGATAACCCCCGCCCGCAAGGTGCTGCTGGGTGGTCTGACGGCCGCCCTGGTGATGGGCCTCGGCGCCACCGCGCTGGCCCTTCCGCAGACCACCACGTCCGCCGCCACGAGCACCGCCGCGGGCGACGTGCCGAGTCTGGTGGAGGACTTCGACTACCCGGGCGCCGCCCAGGTGCAGCAGGACCGCGGGGTCACCCTCAAGCGCGGCGACGGACACGTCTGGCTCACCGACGTGACGTCCCTGAACGAGTGCAGCGGCGCGTCGAACATCGCGATCGAGTCCCGCAAGGGCCTCTTCTGCTTCAAGACCAACGCCAAGTCCGGCTACCTCACGCTGGAGTTGCCCGACACGTTCAGCATCTGGACCCAGAACCACCCGGTGAAGGCCACGCTGACCGCGGAAGGCAAGAACACGGTCGTCAACGCGCCCGCCAACGACCTCACCCCGGTCGGCGAGTCCGGCGACACGGGCCTGCGCTCGGTCCTCGTCGAGATCCGCGTCACCGGCTGATCCGCCTTCCCGGCACGATCCGCCTCCGGCGGATGCTCCCGGCGGCGGCCCCCGCCCGGCCGCGTCCCGCACGCACGCGTCCGCGGACCGCCGTCAGCACGTCCTGGTCCGTCCATCCGTCAGCACTTCGTACGACCTCCGGGGAGGCTCCACCATGTCAAGATCCCGTTCTCGCGCGGCCCTGACGAGCACTCTGCTCGCGGTCACCGTCGCGTGCGGTGCGCTCACCGTCCCGAACGCCCAGGCCGTCACCGGCGACGCCGCCGACAACGCCTACGCCTTCACCGCCCGGATCGACATAGGCGACGGCGAACGTGCCTGCTCCGGCGCCCTGGTCGATCCCCGGTGGGTCGTCACCGCGGCCTCCTGCTTCGTGGACGACCCGGCCTCCGGCGCCGTTCCCGCCGCCGGGAAGCCCGCCAAGGCCACCAAGGTCACGGTCGGCCGCCCCGACCTCACGGCCACCGGCGGCCTCGTCACCGAGATCACCGAACTCGTGCCGTACCAGGGACGCGACCTGGTCATGGCCCGGCTGGCGCAGCCGACCACGGGCATCACCCCGGTCGCCTTCGCCACCACGCCGGCCGGCGCGGGGGAGACCCTCAAGGCCGTCGGCTTCGGCCGCACCAGGACCGAGTGGTCACCGCTCAAGCAGCACACCGGTGTCTTCGGCGTCGACGCCGCGGACAGCGACCAGCTGACGATCACCGGCCGCAACGGGGACGCGATCTGCGCCGGTGACGCCGGCGGGCCGCTGCTCCGGGAGAAGGAGGACGGCACGGTCGAGCTCGTCGCCGTCAACAGCCGCTCCTGGCAGGGCGGATGCTTCGGCCAGGACCCGGCGGAGACCCGCACCGGCGCGGTGTCCGGGCGGGTCGACGACAGCGCGGTCCAGGCATGGGCCAAGGAGGCCAGGGACCGCCTGCGGGAGGTCCTGTACGCGGCCGACGTCAACGGCGACGGACTGAGCGACCTCGTCGTCCTGGGCGCCGACGGCGTCATCACCGTGCGCACCGCCAAGAGCGGCAAGATCGCGGTGAAGCCGGGCGACCCCTACTACCGGTTCAACGACGGCGTCCGCTGGAGCGCGGGGTGGAGCAACTTCCTCGGCCAGGAGGGCAAGGGGCGGCTGTACTTCGCGGACGTCAACGGTGACGGCAGGGCGGACCTGATCGTGCACGGCACGGACGGGAAGATCGCCGTGCGGACGAACACGGGGACGTACTGGGACGGCGGCAAGGACTGGAGCGCGGGGTGGAGCAACTTCCTCGGCCAGGAGGGCAAGGGGCGGCTGTACTTCGCGGACGTCAACGGTGACGGCAAGGCCGATCTGATCGTGCACGGCACGGACGGGAAGATCGCCGTGCGGACGAACACGGGGACGTACTGGGACGGCGGCAAGGACTGGAGCGCGGGGTGGAGCAACTTCCTCGGCCAGGAGGGCAAGGGGCGGCTGTACTTCGCGGACGTCAACGGTGACGGCAAGGCCGATCTGATCGTGCACGGCACGGACGGGAAGATCGCCGTGCGCACGAACACGGGGACGTACTGGGACGGCGGCAAGGACTGGAGCGCCGGCTGGAGCAACTTCCTCGGCCGCCCCAAGGGAGAGCTGCTCTTCGCCGACGCCGACAACGACGCCAAGGCCGACCTGTGGGTCCACACCACGGACGGAAAGGTCGCCGTGCGCATCAACACCGGCACGTACTGGCAGATCACCGCGGGCGACGACTGGGTCTGAGACCCCGCCCCCTCCCGCCGTACAGGCTCCGCGGAGCACTGAGCGAGGGCCTTCCCGGACCGGTCCGGGAAGGCCCTCGCCTTCTTCGTGGGCCGCGTCTGTGACGGGCTACGCCCGCGCCTGAGCGGTCCCGCGGCGCCGGGCGACCAGGTCGGCACGGCGGTGAGGCACACCGCCCCGCACCACGGCGACCGTGTCGACGAGCGTGGCGAAGTCGGTGAACGGGTCGCCGCCGACCACCGTCAGCTCGGCCAGCTTGCCCGCCTCGACCGTGCCGAGGTCCCGGGCGAGGCCGAAGAGCCGGGCCGGGACGGTGGTCGCCGTGTGCAGGGCCTGCGCCGCGGTGAAACCGTGGGCGTGCAGTCCGCGCAGGGCCAGGTGGAGCGAGAGACCGACCGGCACCAGGGGCGAGTCGGTGCCCAGGGCGAGCCGGGCACCGTGCGCGGCCAGCCGCCGGTAGTCCTCGAACTCCAGTGACAGCGCAGCCAGTTCAGGGCCGGTGGGCCGGGTGCGGGCACGCTCGTGGACGGCGGCCACGTCCCAGGGCGGCATGAGGACGTCCACCCGGGGGTCGTCGGCGAGCGCCGGATCCGCGCCGAGCAGGAACTGCGCGCTGAACGGCGTCATGATCATGGCGAAGTCGCCGTCGGCGTACTGCTCGACCAGGTCCTGGTGGATGTGGCCGAGCGGGGTGGTGGCATGGCCGTACGGCAGCCGTTGCGTGGCCTGGAGATGGGTGGTCAGGTCCTGGCCCGCGGCCCGGCCCGGCGCGCACAGGTGGCTGCCGCACGGCACGCCCAGGCGGTGCGCGGCCTCGGCGGCCAGCGCCATGTACCGGCCGGGGGCCCGTACGTAGGTCTTGACGAAGTCGACGTCCAGGGCGGCGGCCCGCTCCAGTGTGCGCCGCACGCCGCTCTCGGTGCGGTGGGCGCGGCCCATGCTGTAGGCGGTGCGGGAGCCGTCGATCAGTTCGGCGCAGGCCAGGGAGCGCGGGCCCAGGCAGGCTCCGGAACCGGTCGCCTCGCGCAGCCGTACCGTCTCGTACAGCGGACCGCCCATGCAGGCGGTGGTGGTGATGCCGTAGGCGAGCGCGGTCAGGTTCTGCCGGGCGCCGTAGGTGGCCTGGTAGGGGTGGGTGTGGCTGTCGAACAGGCCGGGGAGGACCGTGTGGGCGGAGGCGTCGAGCGTGCGGTGGCCCGGCCGGCGGGCGCGGTGCGGTTCGACGGCGGTGATCCGCTCGCCCCGGACCAGGATGTCCACGTCCTGGCGCGGTCCGCCGTCGGTGCCGTCCCACAACTGCCCGGCGTGCACGCGCAGCGGTTCCCGTCCGCCGGGCGCACGGCGGCGGGCGGGCGGCGCGGCGGGCAGGGTGCGCGCCCGCACCGGCGTGCGGGTGTCGTCGAGGCGGAGCAGCCGCAGGCGCCCGCACGAAAGGTACAGGAGCGTGCGGGAGTCGGCCGCCCAGCTCGGATGGTCGGCCGGCTCGTCGGTGAGCCGGCGGGCGCGGCCCGCGGGGGTGCCGTCGGGCGTGACCGGCAGCAGCCACAGGACGGACTCGGCGACGAACGCCATCCCGTGGCCGTCGGGTGACCAGACCGGCCCGGCCGCGACCCGGTCCGACAGCGACTGGTGCGCGGCGGGCAGGTGGCGGCGCTCGGTGCCGGTGCGGACGTCGACGACACGGATGACGTTGTAGCCCTCGCGGAAGCGGTGGTTGAGCCGGTTGCGGTCGCAGAACGCCACGTACCGCCCGTCCGGTGACCAGGTGGGGGCGCCGGGCGGGCCGTCGGTGGCGAGCGGACGCGCCACGGTCCGCTCCCGGCCGGTGGCCAGGTCCCGCACCAGCAGGCCGCCGGTGACGTCGAGGCAGGCCAGGTGCGTGCCGTCCGGCGACGGCGCGGGCGACAGGCGTCCGGTGCCGGTCACCGCCTCGTCCGCCGAGCCGTCCACGCGGACCCTGCGCACCGCGGGCAGCCCGTCGCGGTCGGTGCAGTACAGCACGGAGCGCCCGTCGGGGGACCAGGCCGGCATCTGCACGTAGTGCACGTCGGAGGCCCGGACCAGCTCGCGCGGTGCGCCGGGGCCGCCGGCGGGCCGCAGCCACAGCGAGTTGAGCGCCGCGTACGCCACCTGGCTGCCGTCGGGGGAGAGCACCGGCCGGTGCAGCCCGCGCACCGGCGCGGAACCGGTTCCTTCTGCCGTCCGGCGCACGCCGCGGCGGCGCGGCGCGGGCACCGGCATCCGGGCGGTGAAGGGGATGTCCGTGACGGAGCCGGTGGTCAGGGTGCGGATCCGGATGCGCCCGTCGGCCACGTGGACGAGACGGTCCTCGCCCAGCCAGCACGGCGGCGCCGCGGCCAGGTCCTCGCCCGCCGCGACCACCTGACCGTCCACCAGCAGCTCCGCGCGGGACGGCGGGAGGGACGGCGGGCCGCCGGCACCGGACAGCCGCAGCCAGGCGATCCGGCCCCCGGGGGACACCGCGGGGCACAGCAGACGGCCCGTGGTGACGGTCCGCACCGGCCGCGCCGTGCCGTCCGCGAGGGACACCCGGACCAGGGAAAGCCCGCCGTCGTTGCCGCCGTCGGGCGTGTGGGCGGCGCGCACGCACACCAGCGTCCGCCCGTCCGGCGACCAGGCCGGGTCGTAGTCCTCGAAGGGGCCGCTCGTCACCCGGGTCAGCCGGGAGCTGCCCACGTCGAGGGTCCACAGGCCGAACGAGCCGCCGGCCACCGGGTCGCCGCCGCGCTCGGAGGAGAACGCCAGCCGCGTGCCGTCGGGCGACCAGGCCACCGCGCGGTCGTCCCACGGGCCGTCGGTGAGCCGGCGCAGCCCGCTGCCGTCGGGCCGCATCGTCCACAGGTGGAAGGCGCCGTCCGCGTAGCCGCACAGGGCGAGGTTCCGGCCGTCCGGTGACAGGGCGGGGCGGGTCGCCTCCAGCTCCCAGCCGGTCAGCCGCTCGGCCGCACCGCCCGCGCGCGGCACCCGCCACAGCACGCCCTGCACCTCGGCGATCAGCACCTGCCCGTCCGCGTGCGCGGTGACCGACCCGCCGGTCGCCTCCCGGTACGTCAGCAGCCGCGTGTCCCCGTCCGCGGCGGACGCCCGGGCGGCGGGCGCCGCGACCGGGGACACCGCGGCGAAGGAGACGGCCGACGCCTCCAGGAAACGCCGCCGGCTGACGAACCCGTGCTCCGTACCCGCCTCCGTACCGCTGTCCATGCCGCCGTCCTCCCGTGCCTCACCGATCCGACCGGTCACCTGGTCAACCGGCGGCGGGGCCCGCGGTCACGGCCGCGGCCGGGTGACATGGCGGGCGGGGGAGGAGCCGGCGTCCTACAGGGGGCGGCGGCGGGCGGTGACCTCCTGCTCGTAGCGCTTGCGGGCCTCGACGGCGGCCTCGCGGGCAGCCACCTCGGCCACCGGGACGTCCCACCAGGCCTCGGCGGGCGGCGCGGCAGCCGCCGCCGCTGTGCCGGTGTCCGTCTCGACGTACACGCAGGTCGGGCGGTGGGCGGCGCGAGCCGTGCGCAGTGCCGCGCGCAGCTCGCCCACGGTCTTGGCGCGCAGGACGTCCATGCCGAGGCTGGCGGCGTTGGCGGCGAGGTCGACCGGGAGCGGGGCGCCGGTGAAGGAGCCGTCGGGGGCGCGGTGGCGGTAGGCGGTGCCGAAGCGTTCGGCGCCCACCGACTCCGACAGGCCGCCGATGGAGGCGTACCCGTGGTTCTGGACCAGCAGCAGTTTGACGGGCAGATCCTCCTGGACGGCCGTGACGATCTCGGTCGGCATCATCAGGTAGGTGCCGTCGCCGACCAGGGCCCACACCGGCGTGTCCGGCGCCGCCTGCTGCACGCCGACGGCGGCCGGGATCTCGTAGCCCATGCAGGAGTAGCCGTACTCCAGGTGGTACTGGCGCGGTGAGCGGGCCCGCCACAGTCTGTGCAGGTCGCCGGGGAGCGAACCGGCCGCGTTGATCACCACGTCCTCGTCGCCCACCACCGCGTCCAGGGCGCCGAGGACCTGGGCCTGCGTGGGCACCGCGCTGTCGTCGGGGGCGGCGAAGGCGGCCTCCGTCACCCGCTGCCACCGCTCCTTCCCGGCGCGGTACTCGCCCTCGTAGGCGGGGTCGACACGGTGCCCGGCCAGCGCGTCGACGAGCGCGGCGAGACCGGCCCGCGCGTCGCAGACGAGGGTGGCCGCCGCCATCTTGTGCGCGTCGAACGCGGTGATGTTCAGGTTGACGAAACGGATGTGCGGGTGCTGGAAGAGCGTGCCGGAGGCGGTGGTGAAGTCCGTGTAGCGGGTGCCGACACCGATGACGAGGTCGGCGCTGCGGGCCAGGTCGTCGCTGACCGCCGTGCCGGTGTGCCCGATCCCGCCGAGGTCGGCCGGGTGGTCGTACCGCAGCGAGCCCTTGCCGGCCTGCGTGGAGGCGACCGGGATGCCGGTGGCGTCGGCGAGCGCCCGCAGCGCGTCCTCGGCCGCGCTGTGGTGGACGCCGCCGCCCGCGACGATCAGCGGGCGGGCGGCGGACCTGATCGCCGCGACCGCGTCGGCGAGTTCGGCCGGGTCGGGGGCGGGCCGCCGGATCCGCCACACGCGTTCGGCGAAGAACTCCTCCGGCCAGTCGTGGGCCTCCGCCTGGACGTCCTGCGGCAGCGCGAGCGTGACGGCGCCGGTCTCGGCCGGGTCGGTCAGGACGCGCACGGCGTTCAGCGCGGACGGCACCAGCGCCTCGGGACGGGTGACGCGGTCGAAGAAGCGGGAGACCGGGCGCAGGGTGTCGTTGACGGACACGTCCGCCGCCGTCGGGTGCTCCAGTTGCTGCAGCAGCGGGTCGGCGGGGTGCGTGGCGAAGTAGTCGCCGGGCAGCAGCAGGACGGGCAGGCGGTTGACGGTGGCCAGGGCCGCCCCCGTGACGAGGTTGGTGGCACCGGGGCCGATGGACGTCGTGACCGCCTGGGCGGACAGCCGGCCGCGCTGCCGGGCGAAGGCGACGGCCGCGTGCACCATCGCCTGTTCGTTGCGGCCCTGGTGGAACGGCATCACGTCCGCGTGCTCGACGAGTGCCTGGCCGATCCCGGCCACGTTCCCGTGGCCGAAGATGCCCCAGGTGCCGGCGATCAGCCGCTGCCGTACCCCGTCGCGCTCGGTGTACTGGGCGGCGAGGAAGCGGATCAGCGCCTGGGCGACCGTCAGACGGCAGGTGCGGGTGCCGGGGCCGGACCCGGGGCTGTGGCCGGGGCCGGGACGGGAGGGGTGGCTGTGGGTCACGGGGTCTGCTCCGGTGCCGAGTAGAGGGGAAGTCGCGGGTCGACGGGCTGTCCGGGCCAGGTGCCGCGGATCCAGGCGTGGTCGGGGTGGTCCCGGATCAGCCAGGCGCGTTCGGTGCCGGGGCCCGCCATGACGTTGAGGTAGTACATGTGGTGGCCGGGCACGGCCATCGACGGACCGTGCCAGCCGTCCGGGATCAGCACCACGTCGCCGTCGCGCACCTCGGCCAGCACGTCCGTGTCCCGGCCGGGCCCCGACGGGGAGACCCGCTGGTAGCCCAGACCGGGGGTGCCGTCGTGGCCGGCGAACTCGAAGTAGTAGATCTCCTCCAGGAGCGACTCCGCGCCGGGCCGGTGCTCGTCGTGCTTGTGCGGCGGGTACGACGACCAGTTGCCGCCCGGGGTGAGCACCTCGACGGCGATCAGGGCGTCACAGTCCCACACCCCCGCGGCGGCGAAGTTGTTGACCTGGCGGGAGCACGGGCCGCTGCCGCGCAGTTCGACCGGAACACCGCAGGCCGCACCGTAGCGGGCGGGCAGGCGCCGGGTGCAGCGGGCGCCGGTGAGCGCGAAGCGCCCGCCGCCGGCGGACGAGACGGTCGTCCGGGCGTCCCGGGGCACGTAGGCGAAGTCGCTCACGCCGCTGAACACGCTCGCCCGGCCGGTGAGCGCGAACGTGTCGTGGCCCGAGGCGCCGGCGCAGGCGACCGCGCAGCCCCCGCTCAGCGGCAGCACGATCCACTCGCTGTCGCCGGTGTCGAAGGTGTGCGAGCCGCCCGGCGCCAGCTCCAGGACCCGGAGGGAGCAGTGGCCCCAGCCGGCGGACTCGGGGGTGACGTGCACCGCGTAGGGGCCGTGGGCAGCCCGGCCGGCCCGGAGGTGGTACGGACTCGCCGGGCCGGTCGGGCCGTCAGATCGGGTGGGGCCGGCGGGGCCGGTGGGTCGGTCAGGTCCGGTCGGGGTTGCCGGGCCGGCCGGGCCGTCAGGTCCGGTGAGGTCTGCGGAGCCGGTGGGTTCGTCCGGTCCGGTGGGTCGGTCAGATCCGGTGGGTCGGTCGGGCCCGGTGGGTCCGGGGCGCGGGGGCGTGCGGGTCATCGGGTGCGGTCCCTCCTCGTCACAGCAGGCTCACGGCGGTGTCGACCGCGTCCTCGGCACCGCCCTTCGCGGGGCAGAGCGGTGAACGGCCCACGACCAGCTCCTGGACGGCGGGCAGCCGCAGCGCCTTCCGCCGGCGCGCGTAGGACCTCTCCTGGTCGTCACCGACCTTCCCGCCCAGCAGCACGGCGGACAGGGTGGAGGTCGCCAGGACCTCGGCCATGTCGTCCGGGTCCGCCGTGACCGGCACCTTCCGCCAGGTGCACGCGGAGGTGCCGCCCAGGCCGGAGGCGATGGCGAGGGGACGGGTGACGGCCCCGGCGGACAGGTCGTCGACGATCCTGCCGTCCACCCGGCGCGAGATGAACGGCTCGACGAACACCCGCAGGCGCGCCACGGCCATCTCGTCCACCGTCCGTGCCGCGGACTCCGTGGCGGCCGGCGAGCCGGGGCCGTCGTAGTCGATGCGCGGCAGCAGTTCGCCGGCGCCGAAGCGGAGCCGGGCGACGTCGCGGGCGCGCTCGCCGGTGAAGCGGTCGTCCGTCTCGAAGGACGCGCCCGCCGGACCACCGCGGTTCATGCAGCCCATGACCACCTTGCCGTCGAGTGCGCCGAGGAGCAGCAGGTCCTCCAGTATGTCGGCGCAGGCGCGCACTCCGTCGACACCGGGCCGGGACAGGGGCGCGCACAGGCGCTCCGGCAGCCCGGCGCGGTCGGCCAGGGCGAGGCCGCGCTCCCCGGCACCGGGCGCGCCGCGCGCGGGACGGCCGGCGGCCACGATCAGCAGCCGTCCGCTGTTCCCGGCCAACGGGCGGCGCACCCGGCGCTCGGCCGCCTCGGCCACGGCGCAGGGGTGCCGGACTCCGCCCGAGGTGAGGCCGGGGATGCGGACGCTCAAGGGAGGGCTCCGTTCAGGAGGCGCACGGCGGGGCTCCGTTCAGGCGGTCGGCGGTCGGCGGGGGGGGGTGCCTCTATGTCTTTCGTCAAGCGAGTCGAGGGTTCCTCGGTTCGTAGAAGGTTCCGTCGCGGAGCATGGCGAACAGGACGCTGATGCGGTGGCGGGCGAGGCGGAGGAGGGCCTGGGTGTGGGTCTTGCCGCGGGCTCGGCAGCGGTCGTAGTAGGTGCGGGAGGCGGGATCGTGGAGGGCTGCGAACGCGGAGAGGAACATCGCCCGTTTCAGCTGCCGGTTCCCGCCTCTGGGGGCGTGTTCACCATGGATCGACGTGCCGGACTGCCGGGTTGCCGGGGCGAGGCCGGCGTAGGAGGCCAGGTGGGCGGCGGTGGGAAAGCTGCTGCCGTCACCGACGGTGGTCAGGAGGACTGCGGCGGTCCTGACTCCGATGCCGGGCATCGACGTCAGGACCTCGGAAAGAGGGTGGGCCTCCAGCAGGGCTTCGATCCTGGCCTGAAGGGCCCGGCGTTGTTCGTGGACGGCGGCCAGCGACTTCGCCAGCGACGGGACGATCACGTCGAGAGTGCCGGTGCCGGGGACGGTGACGGTCTGTTCGTCGAGTGCGGTGAAGATGTCGTCGACCAGCCGCTCGGCCATCCGCGGTGCCCTCGGACGGACGATCTCGACCAGCCTGCGGCGGCCTGCCTTGCGCAGGGCCTGCGGGGATCCGTAGCGCTCGAGGAGCCAGGTGACGGCCTGGTGGTCCAGGCGGGGGCCGAGGACGCGTTCGAGGCTGGGGTGGAACTGGGTGAGCAGGCCGCGGATGCGGTTGGAGGTGCGGTTGGCCTCGCCGGCGAGGTCCTGGTCGAAGCCGACCAGCATGGTCAGCTCGGCGGTGGCCTCGTCGGTCAGGTCGAGGGTGCGCAGGGTGTGGGGCATGGTGCGGGCGGCGTCCGCGATGACGGCGGCGTCCTTCGCGTCGGTCTTGGCCTCGCCGGGGTAGAGGTCGGCGATCCTGCGCATTGCCAGGCCGGGCAGGTAGGCGACCTGGCAGCCGGTGTCCCGGGCGACGGTCAGCGGCAGGGCGCCGATGGAGGCGGGCTGGTCCACGACCACCAGGACGGTGCCGAACTTGGTCTTGAGCTTGTCGAAGACGGCCCGCAGCTTTGGTTCGCTGTTCGGCAACGCCTTGTCGAAGACCGTCTTCCCGGCCGGGGTCAGACCGTGTCCGTGATGCGTCTGCTTGCCGACGTCCAGGCCCAGGAAGACGTCCACCCCGTCGATGCTGATCACCGTGCCCCCACATGCGTCGATGCGTGCCGGCCCCAGGGTCGGGAGCCGTTCTCGCGCAGCCACGTTATGCAGACCTGCCGCCCGCGAGCGGCCGGGCATTGCGCCCGGCAGGACGGTGGTCGGACCTCTGATCAGCGTCTCCGACGGCACCCCTCGGACCCGGTGACACCACCCCCCAGGTCATCCGATCGACAGGGGGCAACAGTCATGCCGGGCCCGGAGGCCAGCGGCCCTCTTGCAGGACCGCGAAAAAGATAACGGGGGGCGATGGGCGATGGGCGGTCGGCGGAGGAGGGGCGGAGGGACGGGGGCGCAGGGGCGGGCCGGCGCAGGCAGGTCTTCGGCCGCGTCAGGGGTAGGCCGGGACACGGCGGGTAGGGATCGACCCCGTCGGGGGAGGGCGGGCGGGGCCGGGAGCCCGCCGTCCCCAGGTGTAGGGCTCGCGGCAGCGCGGTGTCAATACTTTGTTCTAACATTCGGACCTGACCGTGGCCGGCCCGGCCCGGCGCGGGCCCTGGCTCCGGCGGGATCCGTGGTCCGGCCCGGTCCGGCCCTGTCTGCCGGTCCGGTCCCGTCCGCCGGTCCCGTGCCGCCTGCCGGTGCGGGTCCGCTCCCTCGCCCGGCCTCGCTCCCCGTTCCCAGCCGCTCCCGCCGCGCTACAGTCGGCCGGGTACGGCATCACCAGGCGCCACGTCCCGCGCCGGTCGCCCGGCGGCGCGGGGCCGGACACGCCCTTCGACGGGGAGCCTCATGAGCACACCGCGTGACCTGATGATCGTCGCCCTGGACGTGGCGTCCGCCCGGCCCGTGGAGCGCGGGGACCTCGCGCTCGCCCTGGCGGGGGCGGAGGCGTACGACCTGCTCCGGGCGGAGGCGATCGGGCTGGACGGCGGCGGCCGGATCCTGCCCCGGCCGCGAACCCGGCTCGGTGACCGCCTCCTGGACGAGGCCGCCGCCGCACTCCTGCGCGAGGCCCCCTACGAATCGTTGCCGGACTGGCTGTGGCGGCGCGGTCGCGGCCTGGCCCCGGCCTACCTGGCGGCGCTGGAGGAGGAGGGGCAGGTGACGTGGGAGCGCACCCGCCGGCTGCCCTTCCGCGGCTCGCGCACCGTCCTCGGCGACACCGAGGCGCGGCGGCGGGCGGCGTTCCGCTGGGCCGCGGACGAGCCGGTGCTGCTGGCGCTGGCCGCGGCGGCCGGGATCCGCGACGAGATCACCCCCGACGAGCCGGCGGTCACCGACGACGCGGTCCTCACCGTGCTCGCCACCGTGCACGACGCCGTGATGGAGCTGGAGGCGGTGCGCCGGCGCCGCGCCATCGAGGAGGCCGCCTTCGCGAACGTCTGGCGCGGCGCGTGAGAGCGGCGGCGCGCCGGGCCGTCACCGGGACCGTCTCGCCACGGCACGTGTCCGGCCTGCCGGCGCAGCCCGCCGCCCGGTGACCCGCGCCGCAGGCAGACGGCCCGCGTCACGACCCGCGCCGGACCCGGGCGGGTCCCGCCGCCCGGTGCTGCGCGCCCCCCGGGTCCCGCCGGCTCCGGGGCGTCCCCGCTCAGAGGTTGACGGCGTACACCTTGCGCAGCGTCTCGTGCACCGTCCACGTCGTACGGTCGCCCTCGCGCAGCACCGCCATGTCCCCGGGGCCGACGCGCAGGGTCGGGCCGCCCTCCACCTCGATGGTCGCCGACCCGCTGACCACGACGAACAGTTCGTCCGCCTCGGTGTCGGTGACGACCCCGGGCGTGATCTGCCAGATCCCGCGCGCCTGACGGCCGTCCGCCGACTCCCAGACGACCTTCCCGGTCACCTCGGGCGAGCCGGAGACGATCTGCCCGGGGGCGAGCGGCTCGGGAGTCAGCTCGGCATCGAGAACACCGGGCACGTGGAGAACGAAGCTGCGGTCCATGCACGGACCCTAATGGGCCCCCGCGCCCCGGCGATCTGGACAGAGTGTGGGGGATCGGCCCGGACGCCCGGACACTTCGTCGCGGGGTGGGGACCCCATGAGGCCGGAGGCGGGGTGTGGTGGCCGCAGCGATGCGGTGCAGGCGGCCGTGGAGTGGCGGGGGCCGGTGCTTCGGGTGATCGTGGGGAGGATCCGTCCTCGTACGCCCGGGAAGCGAGCAGCCCATGGCGGACCCCGCGACGGCCGTCCCCGGACGGCCCGCGCACGACGACACGCGGTCCCTCCTGCTCTTCGGCGGGGTCTACGGCGCCGTGGTGGCCAGCGCCATGGTCGCGGCGCTGACCGAGTACGGGCACAGCTCGCCGGGCGCCCGCCGCTACGACGCGGCCTGGCTGCTGGTGACCGCGTTCGCCTCGGCCCTGGCGCACGGTTACTCCCACTACATCGCCGAGCGCGGTCCGCGCCGGCGCGGCGAGGCGCTGCGGGCGCTCGCCGCGGAGTGGCCGCTGGTCGTGGCCATGCTGCCCACGGTGCTGATCCTCGCCGGCGCGGGCTGGGGCTGGTGGTCCGCGGAGGGAGTGGAGTATCCGGCGTTCGTCTTCAACATCGCGCTGCTGTTCGTGCTGGGGCTGCTCTCGGCGCGATGGGCGGGGCGCCGCTGGGCGATCGTGCTGGCCACGGGCGTGGTGGACGCCCTGTTCGGCCTGATCGTGGTGGTGGCCAACGCGGTCATCAAGTAGGCCCCTCGCCCGCGCGCCGGCCGCCGGGCAGGCCGGGCGGCCGCGTTCCGTGCGGCGGGGTCGCCCGCGGCGGCAGCGCCCGCGGGGACGGGCCGCGACGGGCCGCGAACCGGTGCGGCGCCGGGCACCCGGGCGCGGATCACGGCTCACCGCCCGCATCGGCGTCCAGGCCGGTGCAGGCCACCTCACCGTTCACCTCGGCGCACGCCTCCACCCCGCGCGGCGAGGAGGCGGCCAGCATCGGACTGGTGTCACTCGCGGTGTCCCCGGCGGGGTAGGCGGCCGACAGCACGTCCTCACCGGCCCGTACGGAGATCTCCCGGGCCACCGCGCCCCGCACGCCGACCTGCGACCAGGCGGTGTGGCAGGACGGTGACCAGCGCAGCCGTACCGTGTACGTCGCGTCGGACACGGTGCTCCTGGTCTGCGCGTCCCGCCCGCAGGCGGAGGCGCCGGGCAACGCGCCTTCGCAGGAGCGGCCGTGGCAGCGCATGGGGGTGAACGCCGCCCGTGAGCCCGGCGAGGCGCCGCGCGAGGACGCGGCCAGGGCGGTGGCGACCGCGGCGGCCGCGGTCAGCAGGGTGAGCGCCGGCAGCAGCGGCAGCCGGCGCCGCCGGACGGGCGGGCGGCCGGACCCGCCGGGCGCGCCCGGTACTGCGGCCCCGCCCTGGGCGGCCCCGCGCTGGGCGGGTACGGCGGGTCCGGTGCCGTCCGCGGCTTCCCACAGGGCCAGCACCGGGGCGGGGTCGGCGCCCGCGAGACGGGCCAGGGCCTCCACGGCCGAGCGGGGCGGGTGCTTGGCCCCGCTGAGGTAGCGGTGCCAGGCGGACTTGCTGTAGGGGGTGCGCGTGGCGAGCGCCGCCAGGCTCAGGCCCGTACGGTCCCTCAGTTCGCGCAGGGTCGCCACCAGCGGCACGGGGGACGCTGCCGCTTCTTGGGGCTGCCGCATCTCGCTGCTCCCGACTCCGTTCCCGCTTCGGGTGTTTCACCCCGGATGTTCGGATGGTTTCCCTGGCCCGGCGTGCCGCCACACATCCGGAAGGTGTGAGGACGGTGAGCCGGGGGCGTGCGGAGGTGCGGCCGCGTCCGGGTGCGCCGGGGCGCGCGGCCGCGTCCGGCGGGCCCCGGCGCGGCGCGGGCCCGGCGCGGGGGCCACGGGGTCCCCGCGCCGGGCGGTCGTGTCACCGGGTGCGTGCGGCGAGCCGCGTCAGCACCACGGCACGGTGCCGCGCACCACCCGTACGTAGTGGGCGGAGACGTAGCCGCGTACGTGGGCGAGCCGGTACCACTGGTGCGTGCCGTGCACCCGGGACCCGTACGTCCGGCACCTGAGCGCCACCAGCCGGCCCGCGTGCCGTACGCCGATCACGCGGTAGCGGGTGCCCGGGCCGGAGCGGACGTTCAGCGACGCGCGGTGGGTGACCACCCGGCCGAGGGGGTGGTGCGAACGCCTGTGCGTGGCCGTGTGGTTGACGCGGTGTGCGGGCGGGAGAGCCCGGCCGGGGAGCGGGTTCGGGGCGGTCGCCGAGGCCGCGGCGCGCGGGGCGGGGGCGGCCGGGGCGGCATCGGCGGCGGCGGGCACGAGCGCGAGCATCGCGACCGTGGCCAGCAGGCCGCCGGTGAGGGTCCGTCGGATCATGGAAACCTCCGGGCTGTCGTTCCGTGACCACGTGCCGTGATCACCTGCCGCCCAGCGTGTCCGGGCCGGCCGCCGGCGATGCCGTCCCCGCGTCCCGGGGACGGCGGGGACGTCCCGGGGGACCGTCCTGCGGGCGCGGTGCCGGCCGCCACCGTGATTGCGCTCGGGAAGCTTCCCCGGCGCGGCCGGGGGAGTGCGGGGGCACGGCGTCCGGGGTGGGCGCCGTGGTGGGGCGACGGCGCAGGAAGGACCGGCCGGCGGTGGGCGCTCACCGCGCGTGCACTCGCGAATTAGTTGAGTAACGCAACGATATGGTAAACTGGGGGTATGTCCACAGCATCCTCGCCCCCCGGACCCGTCTCGCCCGAAGTGGCCGAGATCGAGCGCGCTCTCACCCGGATCACGTACCTGAGCACGCGGGCCCGGCAGCACGAGAAGCTGATGGGCCTGGCCGGGGTCCCGCTGGACCGTGCCGCGGTGGCGCTGCTGCGCCAGATCGCCGACTCGGAGCCGCTGCGGCCCGGCGAGCTGGCCCACCGCCTCGGCGTGGAAGCCTCCCACGTCACCCGCACCGTGCAGCAACTGGAGAAGTCCGGGTACGTCACCCGCGTCCCCGACCCGGACGACCGCAGGGCCCAGCGCATCCGGCTCACCGAGCAGGGCCGGGACGCCATCGCCCGGGTCCGCGAGGTCGGTGCCCGCGGCATGGAGGCCGCCCTGTCCGGCTGGTCCGCCGACGAACTGCGCCGGCTCGCCACCCTGTTCCACCGCATGGTCGACGACTTCCTCGCCTACGCCAACGACGTCGACGCCGAGACCGAGCCCGCAGGCGAAGCCGCCCCCCGCGCGGGCACCCGCACCGGCTGAGAGCAGTCACGCGCGTGCGGTAGTGTTGACCCGCGCGTTCACACGGGACACCGTACGGACGCACCGGGACGTGGCGCAGCTTGGTAGCGCACTTGACTGGGGGTCAAGGGGTCGCAGGTTCAAATCCTGTCGTCCCGACGGTGTGAAGGGTCTTCGCGGGCGAGAGTCCGCGAGGGCCCTTCTCGCATGAGGGGGGCTGCCGGACCGGCCCTGAGTCCGGTGAGGCTGTGTTCGGCCACCGTCAGGCCAGGCGCGCCTCGATCACGCTCTGCGGCGGAGTGGTGGGCGTCACCGAGGTGAGTGCGAAGCCCGCCCGCCGGAGCAGTGCGTGCCACTCGGCGCGGGTGCGCTCGCGTCCGCCGTTGTTCGCCATCACCTCGATGTCGATGAACTTCGCCCAGTCGAACCGGTCGTCCTCGGCGACGACCGTCTCGATCAGGACCAGCCGCGCGTCCTCCCGGCCCCGCATCGCGGCGGCGACCTCCGCGAGCAGCTCGGCGCAGGCGTCGTCGCCGTAGCAGTGCAGCACGTTCTTGAGCACGTAGGCGTCGGCGCCGGCCGGGAGTTCACCGATCGGGCGGAAGGTGATCCGGGAGGCCAGGGGACCGCCGGCGAGCCGGGCGCGCGCGGTGTCCAGGGCGTCGGGGCGGTCGATGAGGATCCCGCGGGCCTCGGGGAGCGCGGTGAGCAGCCCGGCGAGCAGCTCGCCGTTGCCGCCGCCGACGTCGGCGAGGACCCGGTAGCGGCTGAAGTCGTAGTCCTTCGTCACGTCTTCGGCGAGTTCCGCCGTCAGCGGGCCCCAGGCACCCTGGTAGCGGCGCGCCAACTCGGGTGCCTGCTCCAGGTGTTCGAACAACGGGCGGCCGTGCACCCGGTCGAAGCCGGGGCCGTTGCCCCGTACGGTGTCGGTGAGCGCGGCGAAGGAGGCCATCGTCGCCGGGTCGCCCATGAACAGGGCGAAGTCGCGCAGGCTGTTGGGCACGCCCGCGCGGAGCTTCTCGCCCACCTCCGTGGTGCGCCAGCCCCCGCCGTCGGGGTCGCGTGCCACCACGCCCAGGCAGGCGGCGGCGCGCAGGATCCGCTCCAGGGCGTCGGCGTCGGCGCCGACCCGCGCGGCGAGACCGTGGGTGTCCAGGGGACCGTCCGCGAGCGCCTCCGCGACGTCGAGTTCGGCGAGCGCGATGATCGGCTGCGCCATCCACTTGCCCGCGACCAGGCTCATCAGCCTTACGTGCGGGGGGAGTTGGGCCTGATCGTATCCGTTCGACGGGGTCATGGAGTGCCTCCTGGGCGGCGGATTCGAGACGTTCGCACCGAGCCTGCTAACACTGTTCGCACATGATGCTAGCCTCGGTTCCACGAGCACGACAGACCCCTCTGGTCGGCATCGATCGGCAGCAGCGCGACACGGCGTCGGCTTGAGTTCGACACGGGTTCAGGTGGGGAGGAACCATGAGGTGGCCGTGGCAGGGCGATCCGGAGGAACGGGCCCGCCGTGACGTGGAGCAGCGCGAGCGCGACGAACTCCGGCGCCAGGCAGAGGAGTTGCGCGACGAGCGCCGCGCCGCCGAGGAGGCCGAACGCGACCGGGCGCAGCGCGAACGCCAGCAGGCCCGGGAGCAGGCCCGGGCACAGGCGCAGCAGGAGCGGCGGCAGAACCGGCGATGGCGCCGATGACCCGCTGCCGCCGCGCATCGCCCGGTGCGCGGCGGGGCGGCTCACGCCGCGCCGGACTCCGCGATCCGCAGCGCCAGCCCGTCGAGCAGCAGGTCCAGCCCGTAGCGGAACCGCGCGTCCAGGCCCGGCTCGGCCAGGTACGGTGCCGCCTCGCGGACCCGCGCGAACTCCTCGTCCGGGAAGTGTTCGAGCAGGTCACGGGTGGTCGTGAGGACCAGCTCCCGGCTCAGGCCCGCCGCGTTGGACGCGGACAGCGGTGCCTTCTCGTGCAGCACGAAACCCTGCACGTGGACGACCACCAGGTACAGCACGTACGCGGAGTCGCGCTCGTTCAGGCCGGCGGTCCGCAGCGTCTCCAGCATCGGCTCCATCAGCCGCACCAGGTTCTTGCCGACGGCGAACCGGCCGGCCACGACGCGCTCGGCGTCCTTGTGGTCCAGGAGGAACGCGCGGTAGGTGGTGGCCACCCGGGTCAGGTACGAGCGCCAGTCGTCGTCGGGACCGTGCTCGACGGTCGGCTCGAAGTCGCCGAAGAGCGAGTCGGCCACCAGGTCGACCAGCTCCTCCTTGTTGTGCACGTGCCGGTACAGCGAGGCGGCCTGGGTGTCCAGGCGCTCGGCGAGCCGGCGCATCGACAGGGACTCCAGCCCGTCGTCCTCGATCAGCTCCCGGGCGCAGCGCGTGATCGCCGCGGCCGACAGGGGCACGGCGCGACGGGCGGTGCCCCCGGGTGACCGGCGCGTCATCGCGATGACCTCATCCCGTTCCCACCGAGTGCCGGGCGCGTACGGCGCCCGGCCGACGCAGACGTATTGGAGTGATCATGCCCGCCGTTCATCCCGACCCCCGCAGCGTGAGCGCGCCCGCACCCGCGCCGGACACCGCCGGAGCCCCGCTGAGCCGCGGCCGCCGCACGGCGGCGCTGCTCGTCCTGTGCGTGTCCCTGTTCATGGCGATGCTCGACAATACCGTCGTCAACGTGGCGTTGCCCAGTCTGCAGCGGGAGCTGGACGCGGGCATCAGCGACCTGCAGTGGATCGTCGACGGCTACAGTCTCAGCCTCGCCGCGCTCATGCTGACGGCCGGCACGATCGGTGACCTCTTCGGGCGCCGCAAGGTGTTCCTGGCCGGGCTGCTGCTGTTCGGGGCGGGCTCGGCGGTGTGCGCGCTGGCCGGTCATGTCGGGGTCCTCGTCGCGGGCCGGGTGCTGCAGGGCGCGGGGGCCGCCGCGTTCATGCCCGGCACGCTGTCGATCATCCGCCAAATCTACACCGACGAACGCGAACGGGCCGTGGCGATCGGCATCTGGGCCGGTGTCTCAGGGCTCGGCCTGGGCGTCGGCCCGATCGTCGGCGGGCCCGTCGTCGACCACCTCGGGTGGGCGTGGGTCTTCTGGCTCAACGTGCCGGTCGCGCTGATCGGACTCGTCGGCGGCCTCCTGCTCGTCCCCGAGTCCGCCGACCGTGCCGGCCGCGGGCTCGACCCGGCCGGGCAGCTGCTCGGCGTGCTGATGACCGGCGCGGCGGTGTACGCCACCATCGAGGGTCCGGTGCGCGGCTGGACCGACCCGTACGTCGTCGGCGGCTATGTGCTGGCCGCTGTCGCGCTGCCGCTGTTCGTGCTGGTGGAGCGCAAGGTGCGCAGCCCCATGCTCGACCTCGCCATGTTCCGCGACCGGTTGTTCACCGGCGCCCTGCTCAACGGCCTCTTCCTCTACCTCGGCATGTTCTCGGTGCTGTACTTCCTGAGCCTGTGGCTCCAGCAGGTGCTGGGCTGGTCGGCGACCGGCGCGGGCCTGGTCGTCATGCCCGCGATGGTGGTCGTGGCCGCCGTGACCCCGCTGGCGGGCTGGATCGCCGGGCGGTTCGGCGCCGGGTACCCGATGACGGCGGGGCTGCTGGTGTCGGCGTTCGCGATGGCCATGATGGCGCGGTTTGGCGCGGACGCCTCGTTCCGTTCGTACTGGTGGCTGCTGCCGGTGATCGGCCTGGGCATGGGCCTCGTGCTCACGCCCATCACCGCCACGGCGCTCGCCCGGGTGCCGGCCGAGCGGGCGGGGCTCGCGTCGGCCTCCAGCAACACCCTGCGGGAACTCGGCGGGGTCATCGGGGTGGCGGTCCTCGGCTCGGTGCTGACCGCGCAGATGAACCGCGACCTCGGCCACCGGCTCGCCTCGCTCGGTGTCCCGGCGGGCGAGCGCGCCGGGTACGTCGACCGGCTCGCCGGCGGCACCCGGCTCGGTGGGGCCGACCTGCCCGCGAAGGTGGCGCACGCGGCCGACCAGGCCTTCGTGCGGGGGCTGCACGTGGCGGAGTACAGCGGTGCCGGGGTGCTGCTGTTCGGCTGCCTGCTGTCGCTGGTGCTGGTGCGGCGCGGACGCCTGGAGGAGAAGGCCGGCGAGGAGCGCACGGCGGCGTCCGCCACCGGGCTCGGGGAGGGCGCCGGGGAGCGGGGGTGAGCGGTGGGCGGCGGCTCGCGCAGGGGGGCCGCCGGGCGGGTGTGAGGGGTGGGCCGCGGGCCGGCGGAGGGTGCCCCAGGCGGGGGTGAGCGGGGGTGCGGGGTGAGCGTGCGGCAAGGCCCCCGCGGCCCTGGCGGGGGAGTGCAGGGCCGCGGGGGCGGATCGGGGGCCGGGCGGGGGCCGCGGAGGGGCCCGGTCAGGCGCGTGTGCCGACCGGCATGAGCAGCAGCGGGATGTCCTGTTTGCCGTCGAGGCCGAGGACGCCGCCGACACGGTCCGCGTCGAAGCCCGCCACCGCGCAGATGCGCAGGCCGAGCGAGGCGGCGCACAGATAGAGGTTCTCGCCGACGAACCCGGCGTCGAGGTGGGCGAAGCAGTAGGAGCGGTCGCCGTACTTCCACCGGCCGCGGGAGAGCGAACCGGCCAGGACGAGCACCGCGCCCGCGCTGTACATCCACTCGGTGTCCGGGCACGCCTCGACGACGAGACGGCGCATGTCGCCCCGGTTGAGCAGGCGCAGCGCGCCGCCGTCCTGCGGGGCGTACAGGTACGCGCCCGGCGCGACGCCCGTGACGTCGTTGACGATCACGTAGATGTCGGTGGACTGGACGCCGCCCGCGCTGGGGGCGTAACGGGTGGGGAACGAGGGGCTGTTGTACGCCGCGGTGGTGCCGCGGACGCCGTAGGAGTGGGCGAGCAGGCCGGCGACGTCCTCCAGGGCGAGCGGCCGGCCCGCGAAGTCCCGGCGCGAGGCGCGGGCCGCCAGCACGTCCTGCAACAGGTGGGTCAGCTTGGGCAGTTCGCCGGGAAAGGCCACCTCGGCCCGTCCGGCGCGCACCGGCAGCACCTGCGGGGCCGGCGCGGCGCGTGCGCTCACCTTGTCGGCCATGGTCTCCGGGGCGTTCAGCGCCCGGTGGGCCATGGACACGACGTCGAGGGCCGCGCGGTCGCCGGTGCGCTCGCGCTCCCGCAGCGCGGGGCGCAGCAGCGCGGCGACCGCGTCGCGGTCCCGTCGGGACAGGCCGGCCAGCAGGGTGTCGAGCTCGTCGGCGGTCGTCATCGGCTGCTTCCTGCGTCGGGTGCGTCATGGGTGTCGGGGGCGTCGGATGTTCCCGGTAGTCCGGGCGCTCCGGGTGCGCCGGCGGCACGGGGCGAGTGCTGTTCCGCCCGGTCCGGCCACGGCAGCGGCACGACGGCCTGCACCGCTCGCTCCACCCCGTCGAGGCCGAGCAGCCGGTGCAGCCGGTCGTCGTAGAAGTCCAGGAGCACGGGCGGGGCCGCGCCGACCGCTTCGGCGACCGCGCGCGTCAGCCGGTCGGTGAGACGGCCCGCGGTGACCAGCATCCTGCGGTAACCGCGCGGCCCCTGCAGAGCGGTCAGGCGCGGGGCGACGCCCACCACGAACAGCAGGGCCTCGGCCCCAGGACCCCGGGAGGCGTGCGACGGCAGGAGGCAGTCCCGGATCGCGGCGACACTCTCCTCGGGGTGCCGGGAGTCGGTGAACAGCCAGTCGCGGCCGGGGAACCAGCGGTAGAGCCTGCCGTGCAGCAGGAGCATCAGATCGGTCCCGTAGAGCAGTTCGTCGCCGTCCTCGCCGAGCGAGCCGGGCAGCTCCACGTTCCAGGCCGCGCGCACGGCGGCCGCGGGCAGCACGGCGCCGCCCGCCTGCGCCTCGTGCGGGTCCCATTCGTCCTCGTGCGGGGCGAAGGCGCTGCCGTGGAACCACGTCATGACCTCGTGGAGACGGTCCTCGTCCAGCGGCGTGTTGTGCGCGCCGGTGGGGGACAGGGCGGAGTTGACGTGGAAGAACTCCGCCGGGTCGGGGGTGCGGGCGGTGAGCCGTTGCTGGTGTGCGGCGGACGGTGAGGGCCGCAGCACCAGCGTCTTGGCCGGGTCCGGCACCGGCGTCTCGTCCAGCGGTACGCCGCCCCGGCCGGCCGGGGGGAACGCGGTCTCCATGGTGGCTCCTGTCACAGGAACGGGTTGCGGTAGGGGGCGCGTTGCGGGCCGCAGGCCGGGCAGCGCGGCAGCCGCATCACGTCCTGGTAGTCGATCTCCATGCGCTCGAAGTCGAACCGCACGGCGCGCGCGGCGGTGATCCGTTCGCCGCCCGCCAGGTGTGCCAGGAGCGCCTCGACGGCGAGGCCGGAGACGATCTCCAGCTGGTGCGGCGGGGCGGCGGCGGTCGGGCCGTACGCGTCGGCGCCGTGCCGCAGCTCCAGGACGTGGCCGTTGAAGCCGACGGAGGAGTCGGTCAGCAGCTCGAACTCCAGGTGGCAGGCGCTCTCGCCGGGCACGTGGGTCGGGCCGACGACGCCCTCGCCGCCGTCGAAGTACACCGGCATCCAGGGTGTCTTGCCGCGCAGCGCCGTGTCGTTGAGGGCGTGCAGCAGGGTCGAGTCGGGCCGGTCGAGGGCCACGACGACGAAGCCCGCGCCGGCGAACAGCTCCTCGGGCACCTCGTCCGGTGCCGGGAGCGGTGCCTCGCGGACCGTGGCACCGGCCGCCGTGAGACCGGAGGCGGACAGCTGCCGCACGAGGGTGGCGGCGAGCGCGCCGTCCCCCACGACCGTGACCGCAACGGACGGCTCCGGCGTACCCGTGGGGGCCGGGAACACCGTACGGAGATGGGTGTGGGCGGGGTCGGCGCCGGCCGGGACCACGATGCCCTTGCCGGCGAGGTGGGCGAGGACGGCGGGGATGTCGAGCCGCGCACCGGGCGCGTGCTCGCGGGCCCATTCGGTGAGCGCCTGTGCGTCGGCCGGGGTGCGCAGCCGTTCGAGGAGGTCGGCGAGGACGCCGCCGCCCGCGTCGTCGCGCAGCAGCTCCGAGTGGATCGAGCGGCTGCCGCGGCTGATCAGCACCTCGTCGTCGGTGCGCCGCAGGAAACGCAGGTGGGGATTGAGCGTGTAGGAGGTCATGGGTGCCTTCTGCGGGGTGGGCGGCTGGGACCGGGGGCCGGACGGGGCGTGCGGGATGCCGTGCCCGGCGTGGTCGTGCGGGCCCCGGGGAGGGGGCCCGCACGGTGGTCTCACCGGCCGGCCGGGACGAGCTCCGCCTCGGTGGTGCGGACCGCGCTCATGCCGGTCGCCACGCCGCAGCAGCAGCAGCACAGGACGGAAGAGCAGCAGCAGGACGCGGCCAGCAGGGCCTGGCTCTCGGGGTTGGTGCTCCACTTCTCCGTGGGCACTTGAGCGGTGGACAGGTTCATACGTACCTGGCTCCCTCGTGTCGGTCTGACGGTCGGACAGGAAACAGCGCGTGGAAACGCGCCCCCGGCCGGAGGGTCCCGGCCGGAGCTCGTGGGGCCGTCGCGCGCGCCGGCGCGGGCGGCGCGGGTCAGGGGTAGGGCAGGGGCGGGGACGCCTGCGGCTCGCCGGTCAGCGGCGAGCGGTCCCCCAGCAGGTCGCGCACCCGCCCGAAGCGGGGATGGCCGAGCATCGGGCGGGACTGGAGGAACGGCTGGGTCAGCTCGGGCGCGAACACCCGCATCAGCCGCAGGTGGGACAGCCCCTCGGGGGTGCGGTCGAGGACGACCGGGTCGATGCCGTGGCGTTCGAGCACGGTGCACAGCGCGGCGAGCCGGGCGGCGTCGGCGGGACCGTCCCCGTGGTGCTGCGGCGCCGCGCCGAGGTCCGCGAGGGCGACCTCCTCGCCGCCGTGGCGGTGTGCGGCCAGCAGCCCGCGCAGCTCGCGGTTGCCGTAGTAGCCCATGGCCTGCACGTAGGTGAGCATGTCCGTGAGCGGCGCGTCGGGGGCCATGCCGAACTGGCGGGCGAACAGCTGCGAGACGGGGCGGTCGGGGGCGAGGAACGAGGAGCGCAGAATGCGTTCGGACTGCCCGAACTCCCCGATGGCCTCCGCGAGCGCCGTCTCCGCGTCGAGGTCGGCACCGGCGCCGGCGCAGAACGCGAACCGGTGCCGCCAGGGCTCCACGCGCAGCGCGGTGAAGACGGGGATCTCCGGGATGTCCAGGGAGTGGTGGAGCAGCTCCACCGGCTCGTTGTGCGTCGCCAGTTCCGCGAGCAGCGTGCGCAGGCGGTGGCTGCGCGGGGCGGTGGTGACGGTGACCCGGTCCGGCGGCACCCGCAGGTACCAGCGCAGGTTGGTCGCGTCGCGCTCGACCAGCTCGCGCACCCCGTGGTAGATCGCGGCCTCCCGGGTGACGTGGCTGCTGAGGCCGCCGGAGGAGGCGTAGCCGATGGACGCCTCGCCGGGCTCCATCAGGTGGACCAGCTCCACCAGCTGGGTCGGCACCCACACCTCGTCGCCGGAGACCAGACGGTGGCCGCGGCTCCAGCTGACGGGCGTGGCGCGCGTGAACGGCTCGTAGAGGAAACCGGGGCGCGCGTACTGGGCGGCGGAGAACAGCGGTATGCGGTCCGGGGCCATGCACGGCACGCCCGCCCTGCGCAGCTCGTCGTACGTGCCGAAGCGCTGCTCCGTGTCGCCGGTGCCGCGCAGTGAGCCGATCACCCGCTCGACGGTCTCGCCCGCGCTGGAGGCGAACATGTCGAAGAGCGAGTAGCCCTTGCCGCCCGCGCTGATGCTGTCCTGGGTGCCGGGGTCGAGCGAGGGCACGCCGGTCAGCCGCCGCAGCAGCCGGTCGATGCTGCTGAACGAGGCGGTGGCGACGTTGCTGTGCAGCGGTCCGGGGCCGCCGAGTTCGGTGAAGACCTTGGTGATGGGGCCGCCGATCGGGTTGTACAGCGCGAGCAGTTCGCCCAGCGCCGCGTGCTCGTGGTCCGCCATGGTCGCGGGGAACGCCTCGTGGCCCCGGTTGACCCAGGTGGAGCGGAGGGCGGGGACGGCGGTCACGGCGCGATCCCCCCGTCCGGGCCCGGCACGACGGGCAGCGCGGTCACCCCGCGCATCATCAGGTTGTCCCGCCAGGAGAGTTCCCCGGCCGGTACCGCGAGACGTATGCCGGCAAAGCGCCCGAAGAGGGCGGACAGGGCCACGCGGCTCTCCAGCCGGCCGACGGCGGCGCCCAGGCAGTGGTGGATGCCGTGGCTGAACGCCAGGTGCGGGCAGGAGGGACGGTCGAGCCGGAAGCTGTCGGGGTCGTCCACCACCTCGGGGTCGCGGCCCGCCGAGTTGAGCAGCGCCAGCACGGCGTCCCCGCGCCGCACCGGGGCGCCCGCCAGGTCGAAGTCCTGGTTGGCGAACCGCCACGTGGGCACCTTCACCGAGCCCTCCAGGCGCAGCGCCTCCTCGACCACCGCTTCCATCAGCTCCGGCTTCTCCCGCACCTGCCGGCGCTGCTCGGGGTGGGTGAGCAGGAGCAGGGCGGTGTTGCACACGAAGTAGGCGCTGGACTCGTAGCCGGAGAAGAACAGGTGGTAGACGACGTCGATGAGCCGGTGCGGGTCGAGTTCCTCCTCGCCCTCGCCCGACGCCAGCAGCCCCACCAGGCTGTCGCCGCCGCGCTCGCGGGCGCCGAGCAGCCAGGGCACCAGGTGCTCGCCCAGCGCGTCGGCTGCCTCGGCGAAGGCGTCGCCCTCGTCGAGTTCGGCGCGGGAGAACGACCGCGCGCAGGTGAGGAAGGGCTCCGTCATCTCCTCCGGCACGCCGAGCAGCCGGCACACCACGTCGACGGCGAGCGGCACGGCGTACTCGTCGAGCAGGTCGAAGCGGTCCCGGCCGGCGGCCGCGTCGAGGAGCGCCCCGGCCCGACGGCGCACCGGCTCCTCCAGCGCGGCGGTGCGCCGCGGTGTCATCGCCCGGGACATCAGGCGCCGCATCGAGGTGTGCTCCGGCGGGTCGGTGCTCAGCAGGTGGCGGCCGAGCAGCGACACCTTCTCCTCGGGCCGGCCGCGGCCGATGGCCTCGCGCACGGAATCCGCGGCGACGGCCGGGTCGGTGCTCAGACGCGGGTCGCCCAGCATCGCCTTGACGTCCGCGTACCGGCTGACCACCCAGGGTTCGAGGCCCTCGCGGACGCGGACGCGCCGCACCGGCCCCTCGGCGCGCAGCCGCGCGTACGCGGGGTGCGGGTCGGCCGCCCATTCGGGACCGAAGGGTGCTTCGGGAGCGTCCGGGGAAGCTCCGGGGGCGTCCGCGTGCGAGTTGCGCGCGCTGGTCGTCATCTTTCTCCTTCCGGTGGGCGGGGAAGCCGGCACCGTCAGCTATTCAATCTTTCCGACCACCGCTGCTAACACTGTTCATCGGTGCAGAATCCGATGCACCCAAGGCCCATTGTTCGCCCGCCGCGGGCTGTGGTTGCCTGACGGCGGCCGGAGCGCCTCACGGCTTTCCCGGCCGTGCATGGCAAGGGCTGGAACCAGGTCGGTGCATTTCATCGCCGGCCACATGGGAAGCCCTTGGTCCTTTCCTTGGAAAGCCTTTACCGGGCATTCACCAACAGGAGGTCCCCATGAAGATCACGACCACCACCGCCAGCGAGAAGCGCGACGACCGCGAGGTCGTCGTGCCGGGTGCCTGCTCCTCCTGCTGTGGCGCCGTCGTGCGCCGCCGCGGCTGAGTCTCGGCCCCGTGATCGCCGGGCGGGGGCCGGCGGCCGAGTGCCCCGGTCCCCGCCCGGGTCCGTCCGCTGCCGTACCGCCGGCCTGGGCGCAGGTCCGCGAGACGGCCCGGCGCACCTCGTAGGTCTTCTCGAAGAAGGATCGTCCGTGCTGAGGAAAGAGTGCCCGTGACCGACCCGGTTTCCGCCTCGCCCTCCCTCTCCCGCGCCGCCGTGCTGGCCACCGCGCGCCGCTCACGCGCCCCCGAGGCCGGCGGCGTGGGGCTGCGTACGCACTCCTTCCGCGCCGACAACGCCGACGACCCCCGGCTGCCGCGCGTCGCCGAGGAGTTCCTGGTCGCCTCCCGCCTGCGGCGGTGGGACCGTCAGACACAGCTGTCGATCTCGGCGTACTCCTCCGACCCGCTCGCGATGTGCTGGGCCCACCAGGGCGCCGAGCAGGTGCCGGCCGAGGCGCTGACCGCCCTGCCGCCGTCGGCGCCGCTCACGGAGCCGCTGACCGAGGTGGTCGAACGCAGGCGCAGCGAACGGGACTTCGCCGCCGGACCGCTCGCCGCCGGACAGCTGGCGGCGCTGCTGCGGCACGGCGCGGGCCGCACGGCCGACGCCGAGGTCCGCACCGCCGACGGCGTGCCCCTGGCCGGGGCCTTCCACGCCGTGCCCAGCGCCGGCGGACTGCGCCCGGTCCAGGTGTGGGTGGCCGCCTCCCGGGTGGACGGCGTGCCGCCCGGCGTCCACCGCTACCTGCCGGAACGCGACGCGCTCGCCGCCCACACCGGACCGGAGGGCCTGTCCGCGCTGCTCGACGCGCTGCAGGACGCCCCGGGCGGCCCGCACCCGCGGGACGCCGCCGCGGTGATCCTGCTGGTCGCCCGCCCCTGGCGGTCCATGCGCAAGTACGGGCCGCGCGGCATGCGCTTCGTCTTCCACGAGTGCGGCGCGCTGTCACAGAACATCCACCTCGCGGTGACCGGAGCGCACCTGGCCGCCACCGACTTCTCCGGCTATTACGACGACGAGGCGAACGCCGCCCTCGGTATCGACGGAGTGCTGGAGACCCTGCTCCACACCATTCTTGTCGGCCTTCCCCTGTGATTCGTATCCGGTCCGTCATCCGGTCCGCACGACATTCGACCGAACGAACAACTCACCTTTACGGACTGGAGGTTTCTCGGTGACGGGAAAGAATCCCCGAGTAAGCCGATCGGTCACGGTGATCGGGCACAGTCCGGACATCGTGGAGTTCCGAACGGGCATATGGAACATGGAGTCCCGCACCGTCACGGACGAGGGCGGCGGCGGGAAACTGCTCGCCCTCGTCACCGGCCTGGACGGCACCGCGTCCCCCGCGGAACTCGCCGTGCGCCACGGTGTCACCCCGGCCGAGGTCGAGGCCCTGACCGGCCACCTCGCGGAACTGGGAGTGCTGCGGGAAGAGCCCCGCAGCGCGCTCGACGCCTACCTCGACGACGTGTCCGCGCTCGGCCGGACCGCACCGGCCGAGCACGCCACCCAGGTGCTGCTCCTGGGCGATCCGGAAGTGACCGCTTCCGTGCGTGACGCGCTCGGCGACGGGCACGGGCTGCCCGTCGTGCGCCCGGACGCGGACGACCCGCTGGTGCGCCGGCTCGCGGGCGTCGACCCGGCCGTCGTCCACGACGGGCTGCGACTGCGCGCGCTCGCCGACGAGTTCGAACCCTGGCGCGGCGCGTACGCGGTGCTGACCGCCACCGTGATCGACCCGCAGCGCTTCCAGGTGTTCAACCGGCTCGCCGCCCGGCTCGGCATCACCTGGCTGCACGGCGCCGTCGACGGACCGTACGTCTTCGCGGGCCCCACCGTGGTGCCGGGCCGCTCCGCCTGTTACGAGTGCTTCGAGACCCGCGTGGTGATGAACCTGCGCGAGAAGGCGTCCTACGTGCGCTACAAGGAGGCCCTGGCCCGCGGCGCCGTCCGCCCGGGCACCCCGCCGGTGGCCGCGCCGGTCACCTCGCTGCTCGCCTCCCACCTGGCCCTGGAAGCCGTCAACTACCTGCACACCGGAACCGCGTTCACCGTGGAGAAGGTGCTGGGCATGCACCTTCCGACGATGGAGATCGCCTACAACGAGGTGCTGCCGCTGCCCGGCTGCGTCGGCTGCGGCACGGTGGCCGAACGCGACGACTCCCCGCTGTACTACGACCCGAGGGCGTGGCTCGATGTCTGAGCCGTCGTCCGTGCCGCTCGCGCTGAACGTCCGGCAGGACGAGATGCAGCGCGCCGAGGCGCTCCGCCGCCGTGTGCACGGCGGGCTGTGCGGCATCGTCCCGGTGCTCGACCACCTCACCCGCAGCCGCAGCGACCCGCGCATGATCATCGCGAGCGCCGACCTCACCGGCGTACACCTGCTCCAGGACCTGCCCGCGCCGAAGGCCGGCAGCTTCCACCTCGGCGGCTTCGGCACGGAGCCGTTCGAGGCGCGGATCCGGGTGCTCGCCGAATCCCTCGAACGCTACGCCTGCAACGTCGCGCCCCTGGAGGACCGCTTCCCGGTGCGCTACGCCAGCCACCGGGAGCTGACCGCGGCCGGCGAACGGGTCCCGACCGAGGAGCAGTTGACGCTCTTCACCGCGGAACAGCACCGGGCGAAGGGCTTCCTCTTCGACCGGTTCGACCCGGACGCCGAGATGGGCTGGGTGCGGCTCCCCTCGCTGCTGGGGCGGTTCAGCGGGCTGATCCCCGCCCAGTGGTACTTCCTCGGCTACGTGCCGCGCGACGACGAACCCTGGCTGGCGCCCGCCGTCACCACCGGCGCCGCCGCGCACACCGACCCCGACGCGGCGCTGGCCGCCGCGCTCTCGGAGGCCGTGCAGATCGACTCGGCCATCGGCCACTGGCACGGCACCCGGCCCAGCGTGCGCATACGCGGCGACCGGCGCACCCGGATCATCGACGACCTGGTGCGCGAGGCCTTCCCGCGCGGTGACCTCCCGCCGGAGTTCCACCTGCTGACCAACCCCGACCTGCCCGGCTTCACGGTGGCCTGCCTGCTGCGGCGCCCCCCTGGCCTCGTGCCGCAGATCGCGGTCGGCCTCGGCAGCGGCACCAGGCTGGCCGACACGATGTACCGGGCGCTGCTGGAGGCGGCGGGCGTGCGGTGGCTGGCCGGATGGCTCGCGGTGGAGAAGCGCATCGACCACGGCCCTGCCGGACCCGGCCCGGCGGAGGAGGCCCGGGAGGACTTCTACGACCTGGAGGCCAACGTCGGCAGCTACGCGGCGGCCGGAGGCGCCAAGGAGGTCGAGGACCGCTTCGCCGCCTGCGAGGAGGCCGCCGCGAGCGATCTGCCGGCTGACGACACCCGGCCGCGGCGCGAGCAGATCGCCGCGCTCGTCGACGCCTACCGCGCCGGCGGCAAGGACCTGTACTTCGCCGACCTGACCACCGCAGACGTCCGCGCGCTGGGCTTCACCGTGGTGCGGGTGTTCTCGACCGGCACCCTGGTGCTGCCGCTGCCGGCCGCACCACCGGCCGCCCACCCCCGGTTCGCCGCCTACGGAGGCTTCCACGGTGCTGCCCCTCACCCTTACCCCTGAGCTGCGGCTCTACCTGCTCACCGGCCTCGCGCTCTGCGCACTCGCGACGCTGAACCTGGCGGGGGCCGTGCACAACCGCTACCTCGACGACCGGGGTACGCCGATGCTCCCGGTCTACGTCGCCCTCGGCGCGGCGGTCACGGCGGGCGGGCTGCTGGTCCAGGGACCCGCCGTGCTGTGGCGCGCGGCGCCGTCCCTGCCGCAGCCGTGGCGGGTGGCCGCGGCGATCGCCGCGGGCGGCGCGGTGGCGCTGGTGGCGACGGCCGGCGACCGGGCGGTGCTGCGGGCGCTGGCGCGGACGCGCGCCACGGGGCGCGAAGGACCCGGGCGCGGGCCCGGCGCCGCGCCGGGGCGGGAGGCCGTCGCCGCCCCGTCCCGGCAGGAGCGCGACGGGGCGTGGCGGCCCAGCGCGAAGGACCGGCGGCTGCCGGCCGGTCCGGCGTGGACACTGTCCGCCGCCGTGGTGGAGGAGACGGTGTTCCGCGGCGTCTGGTACGACGTGGCGCTGCGCGCCCACGCCCCGGTGCTGCGCCTGGCGGCACTGGCCCTGGGCGTGCTGGCCTTCGGCCTGGCCCACCTGTTCTTCGGCTGGAACCAGGTGCTGGCGAAGCTCCCCCTGTCGCTGGCGGCCACCGTGGCGGTGGCCGTGACCGGCACCGTGCTTGCGCCGGTACTCGGCCACGTGCTGTTCAACCTGCGCGCCTGGCTGCACCACCGGGCCGTGTCGCGGGCGAGGACGGAGGGCGCACGGTGACCGCCGGCGCCGTACCGCCGCTGCTGGTCCTCGCCTGCTGGGCGGTCCCGGCCGTCCGCGCGGGCCTGGCCGATCGCGCGGGTACGGCGGGCCGCGCGGACACACGCTCGCCGGCCGCGCGGTGGGCCGCGCGATTCGCTCCGCCGCTGGCCGCGCTCGCGCTGACCGGCGCATGGTGGGCGCTCACCTCGCCGCGGGGCGCCGGCGACCCGTTCCGGCTCTGCGGCCGGGCCTGGCAGCTGCTGCCCGGCGGGCTGCTCGTCGGTG
The DNA here is from genome assembly GCF_059731885.1 of Streptomyces sp. Xyl84. NCBI lineage: Bacteria > Bacillati > Actinomycetota > Actinomycetes > Kitasatosporales > Streptomycetaceae > Streptomyces > Streptomyces sp. Xyl84. The sequence goes on along the minus strand of NZ_AP029182.1, from coordinate 940,760 downwards.
CCGGGGAACTGGCCTGCGCCGCCCTGCTGTGCGGCACGCTCGGCGAACTCGCCGCCGTACGGCGGGACACGGACGCACAGCCCCCCGTCTCACAGTGGGCCGCCCTGCAACGCAGCGCCTGGATGCGCCACGCGTCCGCGCTCCCGGGCGCCGGAACCTGGCCGCCTCTCGTACCGCTCGCGCTCGGCCTGCTCGCGGCCTGGGCCGAGCAGGCCGCCGTGTTCGGGGTCGCGGTGGCCACCGCCCTGGACCGGGCGGGCCCGGTGGCCGGCTGGGGCTGCGCCCTGCTGCTCGCGGCACTGGGCTGCCGCGGACCGCAGGCCCGGCGCTCCCCGCGCGTCGCCCCCGCCGCGACGCTCCTCACCACCGCGGTCGACACGGCCCTGTTCCAGGCCGTCGCGCTCGTCCTGCCGCTGGCGGGCGCGCGGTGGACCTTCCTGCTCCTGGCCCGTTCGCGGCGGGAACCCTCGTCGACCGGACGAACGGCCGGCGTCACTACCATCGGAGGCTGACCATGAAGCACGGCATCTCGTTGCTGCCCGACTGCCGACCCGCGGTCCGCTCGGCGCGCGACTACTTCCGGGACGTGCTGACGCTCTCGCGCATCGCCGAGGACGAGGGCCTGCACTACGTGAAGATGACCGAGCACTACCTGCGCGACTACGGCGGTTACTGCCCCGACCCGCTCGGCTTCCTGTCCGCCGTCGCCGCGCGCACCAGCACCATCCGGCTGATGACCGGCGCGATCCAGGCGTCCTTCCACCACCCGGTCCAGATCGCCGCCCAGACCGCCATGGTCGACGCCATCAGCGGGGGCCGCCTCGACGTCGGCTACGCCCGTGCCTGGCTGCCCTACGAGTTCGAGGCGTTCGGCATCCCGATGGACGAGTCGCGGGCCCGCTTCCAGGCGACGGTCACCGCCGTACGCAGGCTGTGGACCGAGGAGTCGGTGGACGAGGAGAACCCGTACTTCGCCTTCCGCCGCGCCACCAGCCTGCCGCGCCCCGAGCAGCGCCCGCACCCTCCGGTGTGGGTGGCCGCGGTACGCTCACGGCAGAGCTTCGCCTGGATCGGCGAGCAGGGCTTCGGACTGCTCGTGACGCCGCCGCCGCACAAGGAAGCCCTGGCGGGCACCCGGGAGATGGTCGAGGTCTACCTGGAGACCTTCCGCTCGACGCACGGCCCTGACGCCCGGCCGCGGGTCGCCGTCAGCGTCCCGCTGTTCGTCGCCGAGACCGACGAGGAGGCCTACCGCGTGGCCGATCCGCTGCTGCGCGAATACCTCACGGTGTGGGCGGAGTCAGCGGAGGACTGGAGCGGCACCACCTCCAAGGACTACCCGACGTACGAGGCGATGGGCCAGGTGCTGCGCACCATGCGCATCGACGACTTCCGCAGCGTGGGCACGGCGGTCGTCGGCTCCCCGGAGCAGGTGCTGGAACGGGCGCAGCACCTCTCGTCCCAGCTGCACGCCGACACGATGCTGTGGCAGGTGGACTTCGGCGGCCAGACGCTGGCGACGATGGAACCCAGCCTCCGCCTGTTCGCCTCGCAGGTCATGCCGAAGCTCGCCTGATGTCCGGAGGAGCGGGAGCGGCGGAACGGGCCCGGGCAGCGGCACCGGGAAACCTCACCACCCTGGCCCTCACCGAGCCGTGGGAGGGCGTGCTCGTCGAGCCCGAGGGCGGCAGTGACAGGGCCGTCCTGGTGCTCGGCGGCTCGGGCGGCGAGATCGCCGGGGAGCGGTGCCGGCTGCTGGCCGCCGAGGGGCTGGCGGCGCTGTCCGTCCGCTGGTTCGGCGGCCCCGGCCAGCCGCCCGGCATCTGCGAGGTCGGCCTGGAGACCTTCACGGCCGCCGTGGACCTGCTGACCGGGCGCGGGGCGCGGCGGGTGAGCGTGCTGGGCGAGTCGAAGGGCGCGGAGGCGGCGCTGCTGCTCGCGGTGCACGATCCGCGGGTGGCGGCGGTGGTGGCGCTCTCGCCGACCTCGGTGGTGTGGGCGAACCTCGGCCCCGGCACGGACGGCCGCGCGTACCCCTTCCGCTCCTCCTGGCGTCACGGCGGTACGCCGCTGGCGTTCACCCCCTACGACACGGCGTATCTGCCGCAACCGGGCGGACCGGGGCCCGCGGCCTTCCGGGCGCTGTACGAGCACAGCGCGCGCACGTTCGCGGCGCGGGCGGCCGCCGCGGCGATCCCGGTGGAGCGGACGGCGGCGCGGGTGGTGCTGGTGGCGGGCGGGGCGGACGCGATGTGGCCGTCGCTGACGTACGCCGGGGAGCTTCAGCGCAGGCTGCGCGCGCACGGACGTGAGGCCACGGTGGTCGGCGCCCCCCGGGCCGGCCACCATCCGCTGCTGCCGGGCGAGCCGGCCCTGGCGGGGGAGCCGCTGTACGCGCTCGGCGGGGACCCCGCGTCCGACGCGGCGCTCGGCGCGGCCGCCTGGCCGCACATCCTGTCGGCGGTGAGGGGGACGGAACCGATCACGTGAGCGGGGCCCGGCGGATCACGTGGGCGGGACCGGACGGATCATCTGGAAGGAGGCGGCTGCCGGATCGCACGGAGCGCGCGCATCACCCGGATCGCGCGGAACAGGGGGATCAAGTGACGGGCCTGGTAGGCTAGTTCCTGCTAACAGTGGTAGCACCTCTTCCTGGCAGGTGCACGACCAGCATCGCCAGGGCGTGAGGCCCGCGCGTGACCGGCGCGGGCCTGCTCACGGTAAGAGCGGACGCCTGGTTGCGGCGCCACCGTCCGTTCGTACGCGACGATGGGGGATGCGCGTGGCCTACCGGCTCAGGGATGCTCAGGCGGCGACCGGCGCGAGCGGGACCGCGGCCACCACGGCACATGCGCCGGCGACAGCGGTGCGGATCGGCGTCCTGGGTTCCCTCACCGTCGAGGTCGACGGGGTCCGGCACAGCTCCGGGCCGCCCTTGCGGCAGGCGGTGCTCGTGCGCCTCGCCAGCCCCTGCGGCAGCGTGGTCTCCAAGGAACAGCTGATGGACGCGGTGTGGGGCGAGGAACTGCCCGGCAACGCGAGCGGCAACCTGCACACGTACATCGCGGCCCTCCGCAAGCAGTTGGACCCCGGGCACAAGCAGCGCGCCACCGACGGCGTGCTGGCCACGGTCGCCGGGGGCTACTGCCTGCGGCTGCCGCCCGCCCACCTGGACAGCACCGGGTTCCTCGACCTGTGCGCGCTGGCCAGGACCCTCCGCGACCGCGATCCCGACGCCGCCGCCCGGCAGTTCCGCGCGGCGCTCGACCTGTGGCGCGGAACCCCGCTCCAGGGTGTGCCAGGGCCGTTCGCGCAGGCGGAGCGGGAACGGCTGACCGCGCTGCGGCTGTCGGCCGTCGAGGACTACGCGCGGCTGATGACGGGCCTGGACCGCACCGACATCGTTGTCCAGGAGCTGACGCAGGTCATACGCGACCACCCGCTGCGCGAGTCCGCGCACGCCCTGATGATGACCGCGCTCGAACGCGGCGGCCAGCGCGACGAGGCCATGCGCCTCTACGAACGCCTCGACCGCCGTCTGCGCGCGGAGCTGGCGGTGCGGCCCGGGGCCCGGCTGCGCGAGCTGTACCGGCAACTGCGCGAGGGCAGCGCGTTACGGGTGCCCGGGCCGGCCGGCGCAAGACTGCCCGGCACGCCTGCCGCGCCCGCGGTCTTCGGCGGACAGGCCGGCCCGGCGGCGCCCGGCGTGCCGGCGGCACCGGCGTCGGCGCCGGCCGCATCCGGTGAATGCGCCGCACCTCACCGGTCCGCCGCCCCCGTCGCCCCCGTCGCCTCCTCGCCCCCCGAAGCCCCCGCGCACGCACCGGCGGCCGGCTCCGGCCACGGGGCCGACATGCGCCAGCTGCCGCCGCGAGCCGGGCGGTTCGTCGGGCGGGAGAGGGAACTGGCGCGGCTCGGGGAGGTGTTGACGGCGGCCGGGGAGGGGCCGCGGCTGTGTCTCGTGACGGGCAGCGCCGGTACGGGCAAGACGACGCTGGCGATGGAGTGGGCGCACCGGACCCTCGAGGAGTTCCCCGACGGCTGTCTCCACGTCGAACTGCGGGGGTTCCACCCCGGCGCGCCGCCGCTCAGCGCGGGCGAGGCGCTCTACGACTTCCTCGTGGCGCTCGGCGTCGCCCCGGACCGGATACCGCTCACCGGCACCGCCCGATCCGCCCTGTTCCGGTCCCTGACCAAGGACCGCAGGCTCCTCGTGCTGCTGGACGACGCACACTCCACCGAGCAGGTGCTGCCGCTGCTGCCGACCGGGGCGGGCTGCGCCACACTCGTCACCAGCCGCCGCCGCCTCGACACCCTGGTGGTGCGCAACGGCGCGCACGCCCTCTTCCTCGGACCGATGAGCCACGAAGGGGCCCGCGAGCTCCTGGACGCCTGCGCGGGCGTCGGCCGCACCCGCCCGGAACCCGCCGCGGCGGACGAACTCGTCCGGTACTGCGCCGGGTTGCCGCTCGCGGTCGCCGTCATCGGCAACCGCGTGGTCAGCAGCCCGGGGATGCCGCTGAGCGAACTGCTGGAGCGGGTGCGGGCCGGCGGCAACCGGCTCGACGTGCTCTCCTCCGGCCTGCCGGACACCGGCGTCGACCTGCGCACCGTCTTCCGCGCCTCCGTCGAGGAACTGTCGCCGCGGGCGCGGGAGGCCTTCCGCCTGCTGGGCCTGTTCCCCGGCACGCACATCGACCTCCGGGCGGCCGGCGCCCTGCTGAACCGTTCCGCCCGCGAGTCGGCCGCGATCCTCGCCGAGCTGACCGCGAACACCCTGCTCACCGAGGCCGGCCCGGACCGTTACCGGTTCCACGACCTGCTGGGCGAGTTCGCCCGCGAGGAGGCCGAGGCGCTGCTCACCGAGGAGGAACTCGCCGGGGCCCGCCTGCGCCTGCTGCGCTGGACGCTGCACGCGGTCGGCGAGGCGAGCGCTCTGATCGCGCCGCGCCCGGTGCGGGACCTCCTGCCCGCCCAGCCCACCCCCTGGTCCACCGGCGGCCCCACCGACCGGCGCGGCGCCGTGCGCTGGCTCACCGCCCACCAGCACAGCCTGGTCGCCATCAGCGAACTGGCGCTGAACTGCGGCCAGTACGACCTGGCCTGGCGCATCCCGGTGGCCCTGACCTCCTGGTTCTACCTGCACAAGAACTGGTCCCTGTGGCTGCGTTCGCTCCGGGTGGGCGCCTCGGCGGCGCGCCGGGCGCAGTCCCGCGAGGGGCAGGCGCAGATCCGGGCCGCCTCCGGCCTCGCCCACCTGTACCTGCGCCACTACCGCCGCGCGCGCAAACAACTGGTCCGCGCGGCGGCGGAGTTCCAGCGGACGGGCGAGGACTGGCAACTGGGCACCGTGCTCGTGCCGCTCGGCGACCTGTACCTGCGGACCGGACGCCCCGCCCAGGCCGCGCACGCCTACGAGACGGCCCGCCGCGCCTACCAGCGGGCCGACGACCACTGGGGCACCGCCTGGGCCCTCAGCGCGCTGGGCCGCGCCCTGATGGCGGCCGGGAACCCGGGCCGTGCGACGGACGCGCTGCAACGCGCGATGGGCCACTGGCACAAGTCCGGCTACCCGCGCGGCGAGGCGGACGCCATGATGCACCTCGGCCAGGTGTACCTGACCCGGGGCAGCGTCCGGGACGCCGAGCGGTACCTGCACCGGGCCGACGCCCTGTACCAGAGCCTGGGCGACGGCTACCGGCACGCGCAGGCGCTGGTCTGGATCGGCAGGCTGCGCGCGGCCACCGACGACCGGGCGGGCGCCCGCGAGGCGTGGCGGTCCGCCCAGGAGGTCTTCGAGGGACTCGGCGCCCCCGGGGGCGCCGAGTGCAGCCGCCTGCTGGGCGACTGCTGAGGGCTTCCGGCCGGGGCCCGCCCGTGCGGCTCCTGACCGGGGCCCACCGGGCGGGGAGGGCCACCGGGCAGGACGGCCGGCCGGGAGGCCCGCGGGCGGGAAGGCCCGGACGGGCTCGCGGGACGGGGTCAGATCAGGCCCTCCCGGAGCGCCCGGGCCACCGCCTGCGCGCGGTTGCGGGCCCCCAGGTGCGAAATGACGGAGCGCACCGAGTTCTTCACGGTGCGCTCCGAGTAGGCGAGTTTGACGGCGATCTCGCTCGTACACAGCCCCTCCGAGACCAGCCGCAGCACTTCGATGTCGCGCGGATTGAGCCCCATGAGGGTCTGGCCCGCCGGTTCCAGCACCTTCTCCTGGAGCTGGCCGAGCTGAACGACCAGGGACCCCTGGAGCGACGGCGGGAAGATCCCCTCGCCGTTGTGCGCGCAGTGCACGGCGCGGTCGATGAGCGCGCCGTCGGTCTCGGCCCGGCTCAGTACCCCGTGGATGCGGCAGGTGACCAGGTTGTGCAGGCAGATGGCCGGTATCTCCCCGACCACCAGGACGTGCTTCGCGCGGCACCGCTCCGCCTGCTCCCGCAGCCGGCTCAGCTCGGTGCCGGTCACCGCGTGCGAGGCGTACACGACGACGTCCGCGTCGGCCGCCGAGCCGACCAGGGACACCGACCCGGGTTCCAGCTCCTGGAGCATCGCCCTCAACCCGGTGGCGGACAGGGTGTCGGACGCCTGCGGGTGCACAAGTACGGCGGACATAACTCTCCCGACGGCCGAGCAGCGTTCGTGTCCGGCCATTGTTTCCGCCCGCTCTGAAGACGCTCTGTACGCCGTCTCAATGCGCCCCGCACCAGCGCTCTCGCCGACCGTCGGCCCTCCAGCCCTCCGGCCGCGGAACAGAGAGCCGGGACGGCGCCACTCCCCGGGCCCCCCCGGGGAGTGGCGTGTCTTGTGCGGGAAGCCCGGTGCAACCTGTTCGTGATCAGTGACCCCCTGTTGCGCTACGCGCGTTGAACATAGGCTCCGCACAGCCTGAACAGCCTCGTACTCACACAGGGGAGCCCATGACCCACCCGATCCGGCCAAGACGCCGCGCCCACCGGATACTCGGAGCCGTGGCGGCTCTGGTCACGGCCGGTGCGCTGAGCGCGGCGGCCGCGCCCGCGGACGGCGCCCCGGCAGCCCACCGCCACGGGCACGGCGGGCCCACGGTCGATGTCCAGTTGCTGTCGTTCAACGACTTCCACGGGAACCTGGAGCCGCCCGCCGGTTCCTCCGGGCAGGTCACCGAGACCGGGCCGGACGGCACGACGAGGAAGACCGACGCGGGTGGCGTCGAGTACCTGGCGTCCTCGCTGCGTACGGCGCGCAAGGGCCACCCGTACAGCGTCACGGCCGCGGCCGGTGACCTGATCGGTGCGAGCCCCCTCCTGTCGGGCCTGTTCCACGACGAGCCGACCGTCGAGGCGATGAACAAGCTCGACCTGGACGTGACGAGCGTCGGCAACCACGAGTTCGACGAGGGCGCGACGGAACTCGCCCGCATGCAGAACGGCGGCTGCCACCCCAAGGACGGCTGCTACGAGCCCGGCCGGACCTTCGAGGGCGCCGACTACCCGTATCTCGCGGCCAATGTGACGGACGAGAAGACCGGCAAGCCGATCCTCAAGCCCTACTGGGTGTGGAAGCACAACGGCGTCAAGATCGGCTTCATCGGCGTGACACTGGAGGGCACGCCGGACATCGTCACCGCCGAGGGCGTCAAGGGCCTGAAGTTCCACGACGAGGCCGAGACCGTCAACAAGTACGCCGACGTCCTCGACAGGCAGGGCGTCAAGTCGATCGTCGCGCTCATCCACGAGGGCGGCCGGCCCGCCTCCGCCTCGTACGACTACGACTGCGACTCCCCGGGCGCCGGCGACGGCATCTCCGGGCCGATCGTCGACATCGCCAAGAACATCACGCCCAAGGTCGACGCCCTGGTCACCGGCCACACGCACCAGGCGTACGTGTGCACGATCCCCGACCCGTCGGGCCGGCCGCGCATGGTCACCTCGGCGTCCTCGTACGGCAAGCTGTACACCGACACGACGCTGACCTATGACCGCCGTACGCAGGACATCGTCCGTACCGGCGTGAAGTCGGCGAACCACGTGGTGAGCCGTACCCAGCCGAAGGCCGCCGACATGACGGCACTCATCTCGCGCTGGAACGCGCTGGCCGCGCCGGTGGCCGACCGGCCCGTCGGCTACATCTCCGGCGACATCGACGGACGGGGGGCGACCACTCCCGAATCCCCGCTCGGCGACCTGATCGCGGACGCCCAGCTCGCGCACGCCAAGTCGCTCGACCCCGAGGCCGCGTTGGCGCTGATGAACCCCGGCGGCATCCGCTCCGACCTCGTCCACAAGGCGAGCGGGAGCGAGGGCGACGGCGTCGTGACGTACGGGGAGGCCTTCACGGTCCAGCCGTTCAGCAACACGGTGAACCTGGTCGACCTCACGGGCGCTCAGCTGGTCACCGCGCTCCAGCAGCAGGTCAGCGGCCCGAACGAGGCCTCACCGAAGATCCTTCAGGTCTCGCGGGGACTCACCTACACCCTGGACCTCACCCGGTCGGGCGCGGCCCGCGTCGTCACCGGCTCCGTCCGGCTGAACGGGACGCCGATCGACCCGGCCGCCACGTACCGGGTGGCCATGAACTCCTTCCTCGCGGGCGGCGGCGACGGCTTCACCGAACTCGGCAAGGGCAGGAACCCGCTCGTCGGCGCGGACGACCTGAAGGCGTTCAACGACTACCTGACGGCCAACTCGTCGGCGACCAGCCCGATCGCGCCCCCGGCCGCCGACCGGATCACCGTCCTGCGATAGCGGCCTGGGAGGGCAAGGCGCGGGGCGGCCGGCGGCACGGTGATCCGGTCGGCCCGCGCGACCCCGGCTCACGGCGAGGGCCGCGCCCGGGGCCCGGGAGGCGGTTCCGGAGGTGTCCGGAACCGCCTCCCGGCCGTTGCCGGGCTCGCTCCTCGCCGGCAACGCCTCAGCCGGTGTGGAGGATCCGGAAGCGGTCCGGTTCCGCCGGGTCCCGGTCGACGACCTGGACCGGCGCCCACTGCCACTGCCACACGCCGATGCCCGGTGCGCGGGAGAACCGGATCGGCCCGCGGGTGCCCTCGACCGCGACGTGCGGCCAGGCCGCGACGGTGCGCGCCCGGTCGTCCGGGCCGTGGGAGCGCAGCACGTCGGCGAGGACGGCGATCGTGTCGTAGCCCTCGAAGGCGACGAACGACGGGGCGGCGGCCAACCGCTCGCGCAGCGCCGTCCCGACGCGTGCGCCGAGGGGGCCGAAGCGCTCGGGCAGGTAGCGCAGGAACGGGACCGCGGCGCCGTCCTCACCCAGCGAGGCCGCCCATCCCGTGAACTCCGGCTGCCCGGCCGGAGCCCCGATCAGGACACCGGCCAGGCGCGGGTCACGGCGTACGGCCCGGACGAGGGGCACCGCCGGTTCCGGGTGGCCGGCCAGGAGGAGCAGGGCCGTCGCGCCGCTGCCGGCGAGTCCGTCGCACAGCGCCGCCGGGGTGAGCGCGCGCACGTCGAGTTCGACGACCGTGCCGCCGCGCGGGGTGAGACGGTCCCGCAGGATGCGGGTGCCGGACGCCCAGTAGACGCTCGGCTCGGCCGCCACGGCGATACGGCTGTGGCCCGCACCGAGGAGGAAGTCCGCGAAGATCCGCCAGCCGTGGGACTGCGCCGGGGGCAGCCGCGCGACCCAGTCCGTGGGCTGTTCGGTGAGCGCGTCGAGAACGGCCGACGAGCACAGGAACGGCACGCGCAGGGCGTCGGCCCTGGCGGCGGCGGCACGGGCGACGACGCTGTGGTACTCGCCCGCCAGGGCGGCCACGCCCAGGCGGGCCAGCTCGTCCACGGCTTCCGCGGCCCTGCCGGGATCGGCGGCGGTGTCCCGGACCAGCAGTTCGAGGGGCCTTCCGGCGATCCCGCCCGCGTCGTTGACGTCCCGCACGGCCAGTTCGAGGCCGGCGAGCAGGTGCCGGCCCGCCTCGGTCCAGCCGGGCCGGGTGAGCGGCACGAGGGCGCCGATCCGGACGGACGTCCCGCCGGCCCGTTCCGCTTCCGGTGTCGATGATGGCGTGTGCATGCGTGGGCGTCTCGCGTCTTCCGTGGGACGAACCGGCCGCGGCTCGGCCGGCCGGATCGCGGAGTGAACGGGGGTGGCGCCGACAGTAGCCGAGCGGGGGACGGACTCCCGCGCCGCCCTGCGGAGCGGTCCGGGACCGGAACAGCCGCTCGGACCAAGGCGGTCCGGGTGCGGTGCTTCCCTGGGGAGAGCCCGGAACCGGCGCGCACCCGCCGCCCGGTGGACGCCCCCTTGACTGCGGCTCCGGGCGGCCCGACACTCCAGAGAGGAATCCTAGTGAACGGGTAGGGAATCATGAGGCGCCTTGAGCCGGTGACCGGCCGTGCGAGCCGTACGTCCCGGCCGTCGCCCGCGCCCGGCGCGCCCCCGCGTGGCCTGCCCCCGCGCGGCGTGCCTTCCCCGCCCGGCGCGCTCCCGGGCAGCCCGCGTTCCCCGCTCGGCGGGCCGCCGCTCGCCTCGCCCCTGCTCACCTCGCGCCGCCACATCGACCTGCTGCGCGTGTGCAGCGCCCTCGGCGCACGCGCCACCGCCTCGGGCGTGCTCGCCGCCCCCACCCCGCTCAGCGCCCTCGGCGCCCTCCGCTGAGCCGGACGCCCCAGGTCCGCAGGGCCGGGGCCCGGTTCCACGCTTCCACACCGCTTCCGCGGCGCGTGCGCCCGCGCGTGCCCGTACCCGGGGAGACCCATGTCCGTCACACCGCAGGCCGCCCGTCCCGCCACCCGCCCCGCACCGGCCTTCCGGGGGCGCATCGGCCGGGACGCGCGCAGCGGCCACTACGCCGTGCCCGGCCGCTACCGCCTCCACCTGTCCACGGCCTGCCCGCAGGGACTGGCCATCGCCGTCACGCACAGCCTGCTCGGTATCGGGGACAGCTGTCCGGTGACGTTCCTGCCGGCCGTGCCGGACGGCCCGGACGGCGGGCACTCGGCCCTGCGCCCGCTCTACGACGCGAGTGCCCACCGCCACCCGGGACCGGCCCTCGCGCCGGTCCTCAGCGACGGCTGGTCGGGCCGGATCGTCAGCACCCACGCCCCCGACATCACGCGCGACCTGGACCGTCACTTCGGCGACGGCCGCGCCGCCCTGTACCCCCGCGGCGCCGATGCGGACGCCGACGCCGGCCCGTGGAACGACGTCGAGGCCGTCGAGCGGTTGTGCGCGCAGGGTGTCGAGGAGGCCGCCCAGCGCGCCGGGCGCGCGGACGGCGATCCCGCGGAACGCGCCGGGGCGCTCGACGTCCTGTTCGGCGCCCTGGACGAACTGGAGCACCGGCTGAGGGACCACGACCACGTCGCGGGCCCCCGGCTCACCGCCGCCGACGTGACGCTGTGGGTCACCCTCGTCCAGCTCGACACCGTGCACCGCCACCACCTCGACGCCCGTGCCGTGCACCGCGTCGCGGACCACCCCGCCCTGTGGGACCACGCCCGGCGCCTCACCGCGCACCCGGCCTTCGGCACCCACCTCGACCTGGCCGGGACCGCCCGCCGCCACCACGCCCGCTGCCGGGGCCAGGAGGCGGCCGGCGCGGCCGTCCCGATCCTCGACTGGGCCGCCCACGCGGACCGCGCCCGGCGGTCCGGCCGGCCCTGAAACCGCGGCGCCGGCCGGACCGGCCCGTCCGCCGCCGTCCCCGCCCGGCGCTCCGCCCGTCCCGCCGGGCGGTCCCGTTCAGGCGGCGCCGAACGCGGAGAACGCCCACCCGGTCGCCTGGTGCGTCGCGTCGCCGGGCACGGCGGCCCGGGCGTCGCGCAACGCCTCGGCCAGGGAGAGCCCGGCACCGATGCCCTTGTGCAGCGCGAGCATCAGCGGCACCACCGCCTCGTCGTTGACGGGCGCGCTGCACGCCACCACCCCGGCCGTGCCCAGCGGCAGCAGCGCGGTGACCAGACCGAGCAGTTCGTCCGCGCCGACCGAGGCGAACCGGGCCGTGTCGCAGCAGGACAGGATGATCCGGTAAGGGCTGCGGTCCAGGCGCTCGAAGTCGTGCACGATGAGCGGACCGTCCGCCATCGTCAGCGACGAGAACAGCGGGCTGTCCGCGCGGAAGGTGCCGTGCGCGGCGATGTGCGCGAGCGCGGCACCGTCCAGCTCCCGCAGCACCCGCGAAACGTGCGCCGCGCCCTCCTCCAGCACGGTCGCCGTCCCGTACCGGCCGGCCAGCTCCGCCACCTCGGCGCCGCCGGTCGCGAGCCCCGGGCCGCGCACCAGCACCGGGCGGCCGACCGGCGGCGGCGCGGTCTCGCGGGCCCGCAGCCAGCTGCCCGCCGACGGGGACACGCTCAGCACCCGCTCGCGCAGCGACGGCAGCAGCGCCCACGGCACCCGGTGCAGCGAACCCGGCGGCACCACCACGACCGGACCGGAACCCAGCTGCCGGGCGGCCGGGCCGAGCAGCAGCTCCTCCAGGCGGCGGCCGGCCGCCTCCACCAGCGGCAGCCGGGCCGCCGCGCCGGGGTGCGCCAGCCGCCGCAGGCCCGCCTGCACGTGCTCGGCCTCCGTCACCGCGTCCGCGAGCCGCCCCGCCTCGAACCGCCGTACCCGCCCCTGCCCGCACAGCAGCACGTGCACCCGCCCGTCCAGCACGGCCAGTTCGACCAGGTACCCGTCCCCGAGCCGCTCCAGCAGCCGGGCGGGCGCGAAGCGGTCACCGCCGCCCGGTGCCTCGCCGCGCAGGTGCAGGGTGCGGGAACGGATCTCGCGCTCCAGGCGCCGCTGCTCGCGCTCCAGGGCGGTCACCGGATGACCGTCCTGCCGGGCCTCCTGCGCACGGGCCGCGATCTCACGGAACGCGGTCAGACCGCTGAGCAGCGCCGGATCGGCGGGCGGCCGGGTGGGCGGAGCGGCCAGCACGGTGGCCCGCCAGCGTTCGCTCCACACCAGCAGCCGCCGCGGGCTGCCGGAGGCCAGCGCCGCCTGCTGGGCCAGCGCGGCCAGTTCGGCGCCCTGCGCGGTCGCCCGGGCCCGCAGCTCGGAGGCGCCCAGCGTCATCCTGTGGTCGTCGAGCACGTCGAGACCGCGCCGGCACGCCTCCAGCACACCCCGGCCCGAGCCGGCCGCCCGCGCCCGCAGCGCCTGCGCGGCCCAGCCCGTCATCCGGGCCAGTGGCGGCCCGCCGCGCCGGCTGCGCGCGGCGACCGCCAGATGCCGCTCGGCCTCCGCGGAGCGGCCCAGGGCGAGCGCGATCCGGCCCGCCAGCAGCGCCGCCTCGGGCGCGGCCGGCGAACCGAACGCCGCCAGCTGCCCGGCCACCGCCGCCGCGTCCGCGACCAGCCGCCCGGACCGGCGCCCGGTGGCGGCCCGCGCCTCCAGCAGCACCAGCCGGGCGTGCGCCGCCCACCAGGCACGCCGCTGCCCGCCGAACAACCGGACCGCCTCCGCCGCGCGGGTGATCGCCGTGTGCGGGTCGTCGGCCAGCCGCGCCGCGCGCGCCGCCGCCAGCAGCAGCTCCGCCTTACGGGTCGACTGCCCGCCCAGCCGGTCGAGTTCGGCGATCGCCGCGTCCGCCTCGGCCAGCGCCTCCGGCGCCAGCCCGGCCGCCATCAGCACCTCGCAGCGCCGGATGTTCAGCATGAACGTCGGCGTGCCCAGCTTGGCGTACCGCTCCTCGGCCTCGTCGAGCAGCCGCAGCGCCGCCGGCACGTCACCGCGGCGGAACGCCGCCAGACCGCGGCTCTCCACGGCGTCCGCCTTGTCGTGTTCCTGGCCGGTGGTGTCCCACAGCGCCTCGGCCGCGGTGAAGTCGGCGTCCGCCCGCTCCACCGCGCCCAGCGCCAGGTGCACGGTGGCCCGCAGCGTCAGCGCCCGCGCCGTCCAGATCACGTCGTCGGCCTGGCGCAGCACCCCCACCGCGCGGCGCACGTCCTCCAGCGCCTCCCGGTGCCGCCCCAGCACCCACCACACGTACGCCCGCCGGTACCTGACCCGCGCCCGGGTGTGCCCGGTCCCGCGCGCCACACCCCGCTCGAACGCCGCGAGCCCCTGCCGGGTGCGCCCCGCGTGCACCAGCGCCACCCCGAGCGTGGCCAGCACGTCGGCCTCCCGCTCGGCCGACTCCGCCCGCGCCGCCAGGTCCCGGGCCCGGCGCAGGTGCCGCAGGGCAAGCCGCAGATCGCCGAAGTCCCGCTGCCAGATACCGATCACCTGGTGCGCCACCGACGCGTGCAGCGACGAGGGACGGGAGTCGAGCAGCGCACGGGCCCGCGCCAGCGCCTCGCCGGGGTCGGCGAACACCATCGGCAGCAGGTCGAGCACCGATTCGCTTCCCGCTGTCACCTACCGGATGGTAGTGGTCCTCGAGCGGCCCCGGAACCGCGTCCCAGGGCTCTGGCACCCCGCCCGCTGTATCAACCGGGGCCCCCGCGGCTCTGACTGACGACACCGTCCCGACGGGAGGACACGCGCGCCATGGCACCACAGCGTTTCCACGAGCAGTTCGCGCAGATCCAGCGCTCGATGCCCCACGTCCCGCTGGCGATGGGCCCGGACGACTCCGCCGAGTTCCTCTACGAGAAGGGCGTGGTCCTCGCCCGCGACGGCGAGGAGGCCCACCTGGTCGAGGACACGGTGCGCACCCACTTCGCCGCGGCGCCCGACCTGACCGCCGACCGGGTGCGCCGGGCGGGCCCCCCGGCCAACCGCACGGGCGTCACGCGGATCCAGGTGGGCGACCCCGGGGAGGGCGACCCCGGCGGCGACCTCGCCGTCGCGCACGCGCTGCGTGCCCTGCGCGAGCACGAGGGACGCGCCGGACGGCGGCTGGTCAGCCGCAACCACGTGGTGTCCATCGCGGTCAACGCCTGCCCCGGCGACGAGCCGGTGCCCGCACCGCGCGCCGCGGGCACCAACCCCGCCCCCGACCGGACCCCGTACGACGCGGACACCGCCGTGGACGTCCTCGTCGTCGACACCGGACTCATGCACGACCACGGCGCCGTGCCGCTGCTGGCCCGCGTCCGCGGCGACCGCCAGGTCCGGGAGACCGACGACGACGGCGTCCTGGAACAGTACGTCGGGCACGGCACGTTCATCGCCGGACTGGTCGCCGCGGTCGCCCCCAACACCGACATCACCGTCCGGGGCAGCCTCAACGACGCCGGCGCCGTCCTGGAGTCCGAGTTCGGGCACCGGCTGTTCGAGGCCGTCGACGCCGGCGGCTGGCCCGACATCATCAGCCTCTCCGCCGGCACCTCCAACGGCCGCACCGACGGCCTGCTCGGCGTGGACGCCTTCATGCGGGAACTGCGCGAACGGGGCACCCTCCTGGTCGCCGCCGCCGGCAACAACTCCAGTGCCACGCCGTTCTGGCCCGCGGCCTACGCCGACCGGCCCGGCTACGAGGACTCGGTGCTGTCGGTCGGCGCGCTGCGCGGCGACGGCGAACACGGCGCCTGCTTCAGCAACCACGGCCACTGGGTGAAGGCGTACGCCCCCGGTGAGCGCCTCACCAGCGCCCTCACCGGCTTCGAGACGCCCGTGCCGTACGTCTACCGGCACTCCACCTACGACGCCTGCCGGTTCGGCTTCCGGTACGCCTGCACCTGCCAGTGGCCCCGGCACGCGGGCCTGTTGAGCGAGGACGGCGACAGGACCCCGGCCAAGCCGGACCAGGTGATGTTCGACGGGTACGCGCACTGGAGCGGCACCTCCTTCGCCGCCCCCGTGGCCGCCGCCATGGTCGCCGCCCACATGACGGCCCACGGGGAACGCGACCCGAGAGCCGCCCGCCGCCGGCTCCTCGCCGCCAACCGGGAGTACGCGGAGGTGCGCGGGGCGCACGTACCGGCGCTGCGCCCGCCCACCTGGCGGCCGGTCCCCGTCCGGCGGCCGGCTCCGCCGGTATGAGAACCGGAACGCTCCCCTCCACGGCGTACGATGACAGGCCGTACACGAGGGGTGGATCGGTGGACCGTGCAGATGTCGGCGTGCTCGTCCAGTCCGCGGTCGACGGTGACGCTGCGGCCTGGAAAGCACTGGTGGAGGGGCTGAGCCCGCTGGTCTGGTCGGTGGTGCGCGCCCACCGGCTCTCCGACGCCGACGGGCACGAGGTGTACCAGACCGTCTGGTTCCGCTTCGCCCAGCACCTCGGCCGGATCAGGGAACCCGACAAGGCGGGCTCGTGGCTGGCGAGCACCGCCCGCAACGAATGTCTCAGGACGCTGCGGAGCCTGAGCCGGCTGACGGTGACCGACGACCCGCACCTGCTCGACGGGGTCAGCGAGGTCGGGGCGCCCGAGCAGTCGCTGCTCGACGCCGAGGAGGCCGCGGCGCAGAGCGAGCGGATCCGGCGGCTGTGGCAGGAGTTCGAGAGACTCGGCGACCGCTGCCGCCAGTTGCTGCGGGTCCTGATGGCCTCGCCGCCGCCCAGCTACCAGGAGGTCTCGGCCGCGCTCGGTGTCGCCGTGGGCAGCATCGGACCTCTGCGCCAGCGCTGCCTGCGGCGCCTGCGCGCACGACTCGACGACGCACGGGGGACCTCGTGAACGACCGCACCGGCAACCACGACCACGACCGCGAGGGCGGTGACGTCACGGAGGCGGCACAGGGCCTGCTGGAGGAGGAACTGCGGCAGGCCGCCGCCGTCCTCGACCCGGTCCCGGACGAGCTGCGCCAACTCGCCGTGGAGGCCTACGCGCTGCACGACCTCGACGCCCGGATCGCCGAGCTGACCTTCGACTCGCTGCTCGACGCCCTTCCGGTCAGGGGCTCCGGGGAGGTGCCGCGGATGCTGACCTTCCAGGCGGGTGACCTGACCGTCGACGTGGAGGTCAGCGGGGACGGCCTGCTGGGGCAGGTGATGCCGCCGCAGCCGGCCCGGATCGAGGTGCTGCACGGCCCCCGGCCCGGCGCCCGGCTCACCGCCGACGACCTGGGCCGCTTCGCCTCCCAGGCGCCGCCCGCCGGCCCGTTCGCGCTGCGGCTGCGCACGGGGTCGGACGTGGTGGTCACCGAGTGGCTGCGGGCGTGAGCCGCGCGGGGACGCCCGGGACGGTCCTCACCAGGTGACCGGCAGGTTCTGCGGGCCGCGGATCATCGTCCTGCGCCGCCAGACGACGTCGCCTGGCGGCACCGCCAGCCGCAGCCCCGGCAGCCGGTCGAGCAGGGTGTCCACGAGCAGTTCGGTCTGCAGCCGGGCGAGGACCGCGCCGGTGCAGTAGTGCGGGCCGTTGCCGAAGGCCAGGTGCGGGTTGGGGTCCCGGTCGGGGTCGATGGTGTCCGGGTCGGGGAAGACCGCCGGGTCACGGTTGGCGGCCAGGTAGGAGACGTAGACGGGATCACCCGCGGCGATGCGCACGCCGTGCAGCTCGACGTCCTCCAGGGCGATCCGGGCCAGGCCCACGGTGCTGCGGTGCGGGATGTGGCGCAGCAGTTCGTCCAGGACCGCCCCGCGCCCGGCGGGCCGCTGCCGCATCCGCCCCATCAGCTCCGGCCGGGTCAGCAGCAGGTACAGCATCTGCCCGCAGTTGTGGGTGACGGCCTCGCCGCCGATCTGCAGCGGCCCGGCCAGGCCTACCGCTTCGTCCTCGCTGATGTCGCCCCGCCCCACGGCCGCGCCCAGCAGCGACAGCACGTCCTGGCCGCCGCTGTCCCGGCGCGCCCGGATCGTCCGCGCGATCCACCCGTACATGCCCTCCTTGGCGCGGTCGGCGGCATCGGCGCCCCCGCACATGGAGATGATCTGCCGGGTCCAGGTGTGCACCTGCTCCCGTTCGGCGGGCGGCACCCCCATCACCTCCGCGACCACCGCGATCGGGAAGGGTTCCAGGACCCGCTCCACCAGGTCCGCGGGCGGTCCGGCGCGCAGCACCGGCTCCAGGAGCGCGTCCAGGAGTTCCTGCGCGCGGGGCCGCAGCCGCTTCATCGCGCCGACGGTGAATGCGCCGGCGACCGCCCTGCGCAGCCGGTTGTGGTCGGGCTGGTCGGCCCAGGCGAGCGAACCGGGACGCGGCTTGAAGTGCGGGGCCAGCCGCGTCACCTGGCGGCCGGTGACCTCGGCACGGCTGAACCGCGGGTCGTTCGTGATCAGCTTCACGTCGTCGTAGCGGGTGGCCAGCCACGCCCAGCCCTCACCGTGGGGCAGCCGTATTCGGGTGATCGGTCCCTCGCGCATCAGCGCGGCGAGTATCGGGTCGAACTCCGGGCCGTCCAGGTCCAGTGCGGGCCACTCCCGCACCGGGGGCGGTGAGGGGGCCGGAGGTTCCGCGGTGATCGGCACGACCCGGGCGGCGGGCCGCGGAGCCACCCGGTCGGGTGAGGGCGTCGTGATCTCCTGCGTCATACATCCACCCTCACCGCGACGGGAGCGCTTGTCGCGTGGGAGTGCTCCAGCCGTGCGGCCGTGCGGGGGACCGGTGACGGTGCGCACCGCCTCCGCCGACGGCGCCGCGGCCGGTTCGGTGTCCGCGTCCCTCCCGGTGTCCGCGTCCCTCCTGGTGTCCGGCCGCGTGCCCGTGGTCCCGGCGCGCGGCGCGTCCGTCGGCGCGTGGCGGTGACCGCGTCGCTGCCGGGGCGGTGACGGCACCGCACCGGTCGTCCCGGTGCGCTCCGTACGGGTGCCGCGGACGGCTCCGCCCCGGCCCGCGTGGTGCGGGCCGGGGCGGAGCGGGCGGACCGTCAGGTCCGGGGTGTCACCCGGGTCAGCCGAGGGACGCCAGCGTCTCGTTCCAGGTGGCCGACGGACGCATCACCTCGGCGGCCTTGGCCGGGTCGGGCTGGTAGTAGCCGCCGATGTCCGCCGGCTTGCCCTGGGCGGCGATCAGCTCGTCGACGATCTTCTGCTCGTTCGCCGCGAGGGCCTCGGCCAGCGGCGCGAACGCCTTGGCGAGGCCGGCGTCGTCGGTCTGCCCGGCCAGCTCCTGCGCCCAGTACAGGGAGAGGTAGAAGTGGCTGCCGCGGTTGTCGATGCCGCCGACGCGACGGGTCGGGGACTTGTCCTCGTTGAGGAAGGTCGCCGTGGCGCGGTCGAGGGTGTCGGCGAGGACCTTGGCCCGGGTGTTGCCCGTGGCCTCGGCGTACTGCTCGAAGGACGGCACCAGCGCGAAGAACTCGCCCAGGGAGTCCCAGCGCAGGTAGTTCTCCTTGACCAGCTGCTGCACGTGCTTGGGCGCGGAACCGCCGGCGCCGGTCTCGAAGAGGCCGCCGCCCGCCATCAGCGGGACCACCGACAGCATCTTGGCGCTGGTGCCCAGCTCCAGGATCGGGAACAGGTCGGTCAGGTAGTCGCGCAGCACGTTGCCGGTGACGGAGATGGTGTTCTCGCCGCGGCGGATGCGCTCCACCGACAGCTTGGTCGCCTCCACCGGGGACAGGATCTTGATCTCCAGGCCCTCGGTGTCGTGCTCCGGCAGGTACTGCTCGACCTTGGCGATCAGGTTGGCGTCGTGCGCGCGGGTCGCGTCCAGCCAGAAGACGGCCGGGTCGCCGGTGGCGCGGGCGCGGGTGACGGCCAGCTTCACCCAGTCGCGGATCGGGGCGTCCTTGGTCTGGCAGGCGCGGAAGATGTCACCGGCCGAGACGGCCTGCTCGATCACGACCTCGCCGGCCTGGTCCACGAGGCGGACCGTGCCGGTGACCGGGATCTCGAACGTCTTGTCGTGGCTGCCGTACTCCTCGGCCTTCTGCGCCATCAGACCGACGTTCGGGACGGAACCCATGGTGGACGGGTCGTAGGCGCCGTGGGCGCGGCAGTCGTCGAGGACGGCCTGGTAGACGCCCGCGTAGGAGGAGTCCGGCAGGACGGCGAGGGTGTCGTGCTCCTGGCCGTCGGGGCCCCACATGTGGCCCGAGGTGCGGATCATGGCCGGCATGGACGCGTCCACGATCACGTCGGAGGGCACGTGCAGGTTGGTGATGCCCTTGTCGGAGTCGACCATGGCCAGCTCCGGGCCCTCGGCCAGCTCGGCGTCGAAGGACGCCTTGATCTCGGCGCCCTCGGACAGGCTCTCCAGGCCCTTGAAGATGCCGCCCAGACCGTCGTTCGGGGTCAGGCCGGCCGCGGCGAACGTCTCGCCGTACTTCGCGAACGTCTTCGGGAAGAAGGCGCGCACCACGTGACCGAAGATGATCGGGTCGGAGACCTTCATCATCGTGGCCTTCAGGTGCACGGAGAACAGCACGCCCTCCGCCTTGGCCCGGGCCACCTGCGCGGTGAGGAACTCGCGCAGCGCGGCCACCCGCATCACGGACGCGTCGACGACCTCGCCCTCGAGCACCGGCACCGACTCGCGCAGCACCGTGGTGGAGCCGTCGTCGCCCTTCAGCTCGATGCGCAGCGCGCCGTCCTCGGCGATGACGACGGACTTCTCGGTGGAGCGGAAGTCGTCGACGCCCATGGTCGCCACGTTCGTCTTGGACTCGCCGGTCCAGGCACCCATGCGGTGCGGGTGGGTCTTGGCGTAGTTCTTCACCGAGGCCGGGGCGCGGCGGTCGGAGTTGCCCTCACGCAGGACCGGGTTGACCGCAGAGCCCTTGACCTTGTCGTAGCGGGCGCGGATCTCGCGCTCCTCGTCGGTCTTCGGGTCGTCCGGGTAGTCCGGCAGCGCGTAGCCCTGGCCCTGCAGCTCGGCGACGGCGGCCTTGAGCTGCGGGATGGACGCCGAGATGTTCGGCAGCTTGATGATGTTGGCCTCGGGCGTCTTGGCCAGCTCGCCCAGCTCGGACAGCGCGTCGGGGATCCGCTGGTCCTCGTTCAGGTACTCGGGGAACACCGCGATGATGCGCCCGGCCAGCGAGATGTCACGGGTCTCCACAGCCACACCCGCCTGCGAGGCGTACGCCCGGACCACCGGCAGGAAGGAATACGTCGCCAGGGCCGGGGCCTCGTCAGTGTGTGTGTAGATGATGGTCGAGTCAGTCACCGGGTGCTCCGCTCCACGTCTGCAACATTGCTCGACATCAAGATATCTCGTGATCGGCCTCGGCTCGACAGGGGTCCGCGCCGGATCCGGCCGCCACACGGCCGACGGGCCGGATCCCGCCCCCGCGGCACCGCCCGATCGCGTTCGCGCGGGGACCCGCCCATGCGGCACCCCCTGCGTGCGTGCACCCTCTGCGTGCGGGACCCCGCCGGTGTGGCGCCCACCCGCGACCCCGGCCGTGCGGGCACCCCGTCCGGATCCCATTCCGTGCGCGCGCCGGCCGGTGCGGCACCCACCCGGACGCTCTCCGCGCGAGGACCCGTCCGCGCGGGCACCCCGTCCGGATCCGGCTCCTACGCCGAGACCGCGCCGTCCCCCGCGCCGCGTGGCTGCGGTATGACCACCGGGCTCTGCTGGAGCGCCACCGTCCGGGTCGGGGCCGGGATGCTGATGCCCTCCCGGCGGTAGCGCCGGTGCAGCCGCTTGATGAACTCGTGCTTGATCCGGTACTGGTCGCTGAACTCGCCGACGCCGAGGATCACGGTGAAGCCGATCCGCGAGTCCCCGAAGGTGTGGAAGCGCAGGGCGGGCTCGTGCTCGGGCAGCGCCCCGGTGATCTCGTGCATCACCTCGGCGACCACCTCCAGGGTCACCCGTTCGACGTGCTCCAGGTCGCTGTCGTAGCCCACGCCCGCCTGCACCAGGATCGTCAGCCGCTGCTCGGGCCGGGTGAAGTTGGTCATGTTCGTCTTGGCGAGCTGCCCGTTGGGGATGACGACCAGGTTGTTGGAGAGCTGGCGGACCGTCGTCTGGCGCCAGTTGATGTCCTCCACATAGCCCTCCTCGCCGGTGCTCAGCCGGATGTAGTCGCCCGGCTGCACCGTCTTGGAGGCGAGTATGTGGACCCCGGCGAACAGGTTGGCGAGGGTGTCCTGCAGGGCCAGCGCGACCGCGAGACCGCCCACGCCCAGGGCGGTGAGCAGCGGGGCGATGGAGATGCCCAGGGTCTGGAGCATCACCAGGAAACCGATCGCCAGGACCAGTATCCGGGTGATGTTGACGAAGATCGTGGCCGACCCGGCCACCCCGGAGCGTGACTGCGTGACCGTCCGCACCAGCCCGGCGATCACCCGCGCCGCGGAGAGCGTGACCACCAGGATCAGGAACACGGTCAGCGCCTGGTGCACATGGTGCCGGGTGGCCCGGGTCAGCGGCAGGACCGCCGCCGCACCCGCCACGCCGCCCGCGATGGCCGCCCACGGCACCACCGTGCGCAGCGCGTCCACGATGACGTCGTCACCGCTCCAGCGGGTCCGCTTGGCGTGCCGGGCCAGCCAGAGCAGCAGCGTGCGCGACAGGAAGGCCACCGCCACCCCCGCCGCCACCGAGATCCCGGCGAGGACCAGATCGTCCAGGGTCACGGCGCGGTTCACCGGCCGCCTCCGCGCAGAGCGTCTGCACGATGGGTGGCCGTCCACGGCCGTGGGCGATGCTGCGTCACGTGATCACCTGCTCGATTTTCGGATGCGCGACCGCTCATCCTGCCCCATGCGCAAGGGTAGTTCGTACCTGACCGGTGCCCGGGGCGCACGCCGCCGGAGCCCGGGAGCCAACCGGCCGGCGTCCCGGGCGCGCCCGTGCGCCCCCGCCCCCGCGGCCCGGTGTTGACCTCAACGTTGCTTGAGGTCCTAGGTTCTCCTCATGAGTATGGAGACCACCGCCTGGACGCAGCTGCACAGCGTGATGAACGCCCAGCAGGAGCGCCGCCCCTTCGCCCGCCAGACGCTGCGCCGCATCGGTGCCTTCGCCCGCCCCCACCGCCGCCGCATCGCCCGCTTCGTCGCCCTCGGAGTGGTGACCGCCCTGCTCGCCGTGGCCACCCCGGTCCTGGCCGGACGAGTCGTCGACGCGATCGTCTCGCGCGGCGACCGGGCCACCGTCGTTCACCTCGCCCTGCTGATCGCGGCCATCGCGGTGGCCGAGGCGGCGCTCGGCATCCTCGGCAGACGCCTGTCCGCGACACTCGGCGAAGGGCTCATCCTCGACCTGCGCACGGCGGTCTTCGACCACGTGCAGCGCATGCCCGTCGCCTTCTTCACCCGCACCCGCACCGGCGCGCTCGTCTCCCGCCTCAACAACGACGTCATCGGCGCCCAGCGCGCCTTCAGCAACACCCTGTCCGGAGTGGTGAGCAACGTGGTCACGCTGCTGCTCACGCTCGCCGTGATGCTCACCCTGTCCTGGCAGATCACCCTCCTCGCCCTCGTGCTGCTGCCGGTGTTCGTGATCCCGGCCCGCCGGATGGGCAGCCGCATGGCCCGCATGCAGCGCGAGGCGGCCACCCTCAACGCGGCGATGGGCACCCGTATGACCGAGCGGTTCTCGGCCCCCGGCGCCACCCTCGTCAAGCTCTTCGGCCGCCCCGAGGAGGAATCGGCGGAGTTCGCCGCCCGCGCCCGCCGGGTCCGCGACATCGGCATCCGCACGGCGACGGCCCAGTCCGCCTTCATCACCTCCCTGACCCTCGTCTCCTCGCTCGCCCTGGCCCTGGTCTACGGGCTCGGCGGCTGGTTCGCCCTGCGCGGCACCCTGGAGCCGGGCGCCGTCGTCTCCCTCGCCCTGCTGCTGACCCGTCTGTACGCGCCGCTCACCGCGCTCGCCGGGGCGCGCGTGGAGGTGATGAGCGCCCTCGTCAGCTTCGAGCGGGTCTTCGAGGTCCTCGACCTCCGGCCGCTCATCGAGGAGAAGCCGGACGCCCGTGAGGTGCCCGAGGGCCCGGTCGCGGTGGAGTTCGACGGCGTCCGCTTCGGCTACCCGTCCGCCGACAAGGTCTCCCTCGCCTCCCTGGAGGAGGTCGCGAGCCTGGACACCCGGGGCGGCGCCGAGGTCCTGCACGGCGTCTCCTTCCGCGCCGAACCCGGACAGACCGTCGCCCTCGTGGGATCCTCCGGCGCCGGCAAGTCGACCATCGCCCAACTGCTGCCGCGCCTGTACGACGTCGACGAGGGCGCCGTGCGCATCGGCGGCGTCGACGTGCGCGACCTGAGCGCCGCCACCTTGCGCGCCACCCTCGGCATGGTCACCCAGGACGGCCACCTCTTCCACGACTCGGTGCGCGCCAACCTGCTGCTGGCCCGCCCCGGCGCCACCGACGGAGAACTGTGGGACGCCCTGCGCCGCTCCCGCCTCGACGACCTCGTCCGCTCGCTGCCCGACGGCCTGGACACCGTCGTCGGTGAACGCGGCTACCGGCTGTCCGGCGGCGAGCGACAGCGGATGACGATCGCCCGGCTGCTGCTGGCCCGCCAGCGGGTCGTCATCCTCGACGAGGCCACCGCGCACCTCGACAACACCTCGGAGGCAGCGGTCCAGGAGGCCCTGACCGAGGCCCTGGCGGACCGCACCGCGGTGGTGATCGCCCACCGGCTGTCCACGGTGCGCGCGGCCGACCTCATCCTCGTCGTGGAGGCGGGCACGGTCGTCGAACGCGGCACGCACGACGAACTCCTGGCGGCGGACGGCCGCTACGCGCAGCTGTACCGCACGCAGTTCGCCCAGCAGCGCCACCAGGCCGGACAGCGGGCGGAGGAGCGGCCCGGGGGAGAGCCGCAGGAGGGGGACCGGTCCACGGAGGGGGACCCGTCCACGGAAGGGGAGCAGCAGCCGGCCGGCGCACCGCCGGTCGCGGCCGGGCCGGTGGCGGCGGGGCCCGTCACCGACGGCGCGGAGGCGGTGGCGTAGGCGCGCGGTACGCCCCGCCGGACCGGTGCACCGCGAGGTGCACCGGCCGCTGCCGCCGCGAGCGCCCCGGTCCCGATCGCCGCGTACCCGGATCAAGTCCGTCCTGCGCCCTGGCCGGGCCCGGGCCGTCTTGTGTCCAGGCCGGGTCCCGCGTCCGGGCCGGGGCCGGCCTGTGTCCCGGCCGGCCCCCGTACCCGGGCCACGACCCCTCGTACGCCGGGGCGCCCCGGCCCCGGCGTACGAGGGGTCGCGCCGCCGCCGTGCGCCCGGCCGGGGGCCGTTTCTCAGCGCGGGCCGGTCGGCAGCAGCGTCCGCCGGTGCGTGGCGTTGATGACGGCCGCCGCCGAGGCGTACCAGGCGGTGAGCCCGGTCGCGATGCCGAGCCAGCCGCCGACCTGCGTCATCACGTGCGGCGGCGCCCCGCCGAGGAACGCCCCGACGGCCAGGAAGATGTAGGTGAGCGTGAGCAGCACCAGCACCGTCAGCACGGCGAGGCTGACCCGCAGCGCGGCCACCGCCATGTAGGCGGTGAAGATGCCCCAGCCGAGCAGGTAGAGCCCGAGGGCGTTGTGCACGTCCCCGGCGACGGCGAGGTGCTGCACGAGCCACCAGTAGGTCAGCCAGAAGGCGCCGTAGGACATGAACGCCGTCGCGCCGAAGGTGTTGCCGCGCCGGAACTCGAACAGTCCCCCGACGAACTGCGCGATGCCGCCGTAGAACGCCGCGACGGCGAGCACCGGGAGGATCGCCCCGTTCTCCTTGAGGAGGCCGGTGTTGATGATGGACAGCAGCAGCGTGGTGAGCGCGAACCCGGCGAGGCCCACCGGGGCCGGGTCCGCGTAGGCCCGTGCCTGCGGGTCCGCGGGCCGCGCCTCGTCGCGGACGGAGCCGCTCGTGTCGTCAGCCATGACCACAATCCCTTCGCCCCGAGGCCGGCAGGACGGGCCACCGGGTACCCCGGCCCGCGCACTCTCAGTCGGCGTCCGGGGGCCCGGGAGCGGACGTGACGGACGCCGGACCGACGCCGTGGCACGCGACCGAGCGCCCCCTACGCGCAGCCGTCCCGCCCGGCGCCCGGCACGCGAGTCCGGCAGCCCTGACGCCCGCCTCCTCCGCCCGGGCGCACCCCCGGCCGATCCGGCTCGGCCCTGCGCCCGCGGGTCCGTCTCAGCGCCTGGTGCGCCACAGCCACCCCGCGGCCGGCGCGGGCAGGACGATCTCGACCGAGGCGGCGAGGCGCTGGGGTGTCACCCCGGCCGGCGCCGGCAGCGACCGGCGGCGGCAGGCCGCCCCGCCGCTGCCCGGCGCCGCTCCTCGGCCTCGTCGGTGCACACCAGGACGTCAGCGCCCTTCGAGACCGCCGATGCCCGGGGAGCCCTCCGGGACGGAGGCTGCGGCCGCCGGCGCGGGCGGCGGATCGTCGAGGAAGTCGGCGGTGGGTACGTGGAAGAGGCAGCCGGTGACCGCGGTCGAGAAGTCGAGGATCCGGTCGTGCACGCCGGGCCGGTCGCCGAGGAACATGTTCCGCAGCATCTGCTCGGTCACCGCGGGCGTGCGCGCGTACCCGATGAAGTAGGTGCCGAACTCGCCCGCCCCGACCCGTCCGAAGGGCATGTTGTCCCGGACGATCTTGTGTTCGGTGCCGTCCTCGCCGGTGATCGTGGTGAGGGCGACATGGGAGTCGGCGGGTTTGACGTCGTCGGCCATCTCGACGTTGTCCGCCTTCGAGCGGCCGATGACCCTCTCCTGCTCCTCGGTGGGCAGCGCCTTCCAGGCCGTGAGGTCGTGCAGGTACTTCTGGACGACGACGTAGCTGCCGCCTGCGAAACCGGGGTCCTCCTCGCCGACGAGGACGGCGTCGGCGGCCGGCCGGCCCTCCGGGTTCTCGCTGCCGTCGACGAAGCCGAGCAGGTCGCGTTCGTCGAAGGACTTGAAGCCGTGCACCTCGTCCACCACGGTGGCGGCGCCGCGCAGGCGTTCGCCGATCAGCTGGGCCAGCTCGAAACAGAGGTCCATGCGCCGGGCCCGCAGGTGGAACAGCAGGTCGCCCGGGGTGGAGGGGGCGTGGTGCCGGGCACCGGTCAGCGGCACGAACGGGTGCAGGTCGCGCGGGCGCGGCCCGTCGAAGAGGCGGTCCCAGGCGGTGGAGCCGATGCCGACGACGCAGGTGAGCGCGTCGTCCGGCGCCCGGAAGCCCACCGATCGCCTCAGCCCGGCCACGTCCGGGAGCAGGTCGCGGACGGCGGCCTCCCCGCCGGGGGCGACGGTGCAGACGAGGAACAGCGCGGAACGGGCGGGCGGGGCGATCACGGACTGTGACTCGGCCACGAAGCATGCCTCCAGGCTCGGTGTGCACGGTGACGCGTGGTCATGGGCTTCCGGAGCGCGGGCGCCTTCGGGGCGGGCGTCGCGGGCTCGTCCTCACGACGGATCCGCACCCGCCGTACGGCTCACGGTCAGGAGCCGTGGCCGTCCGCACCGTTCAGCCAGGCGGCGAGCACCGCGGCCTCACTGCGGTCCACGTCCTTGGTCGCGGTGAGCAGGGTGACGTCGTCATGGGCCATCAGGTCGTGCAGGCGTTCGACGGCCGGGTGGTGGTCGGGGTCGTCCAGCTCCGAGAGGTAACGGCGGCGGAACTCGGCGAAGCGCTCGGGGTCGTGGTGGTACCAGCGGCGCAGATCGGTGGAGGGGGCGACGTCCCGCAGCCACTCGTCGAGCCGCGCGTCCTGCTTGCTCACGCCACGGGGCCACAACCGGTCGACGAGCACCCGCTTGCCGTCCCGCGGCGACGCGTCCTCGTAGATCCTCCGGTAGCTGATGCGTCCGGTCATGACGGCACCTTTCCCGTCGCGTGAGCCGGCGGCCGGCCCGGTCACATTCTATCGGCGGACCCCGCGTTCAACCTGGGCGGCGGCCCGGCGGTGCGAGGAGCACCAAGGCGCCTTCGCTGTACGGCGCGGGCGGGCCGGGGCGGTGCTGCCTGGCTCCGAGACGGAACCGGGGGCCGTCAGCACCGGTGCGGCGGGCGGCGCCTTCGCACTGCCCGTGAGCCGCCGCAGGACGGGCGCGGGCGGCACCCTCGCGGCAGGGGCGGCGGTCTTCGCCGCGACGCCGGCGGTGCTGGCCACGGCCCGTACCCCCTGGCTCGGGGCGGCCGCCCGCCTCCCGCTCGGACGGTCCGCTACGGGCTCGTGCCGGTCACTGGACCAGCTCGATGTGAGGATGGGAGGGGTCGGCCGGGCAGGCGTGGAGCTGGAGGTTGTAGCCGCCGGCGATGTCGAGCAAGGTGAAGTTGCCGTCCCGGGCGCCCAGCGGAGGCGGGCCCGGGTTCGCCGGTTCCTCCTCGGCGATCCAGGACCTGCCGATGCCGTCCCATTCCGAGGAGGCGATGGTGAGGAGCGGGACCTCCTCGGTGCCGCACTCGGGGCAGGAGCGGTCGACGGGGTCGGTGGGGTCCCAGCGGGACCAGCCTCCTGTCTTCCAGCCGGGGGCGGTGGAGAGACTGCCGAGGTAGAGCTCGCCCGGGTCGTACGCGTACGTGGCGTACCGCGCGGGATCGACCGTCTCCCAGCGGCTGAGGTCGTCCAACTGGTCCCGGATCTCCTTGTCCAGCTCCCTGGGGTGGGGGTATTCGGTGACCTGCTCCGGTGAGAACAGGCACGGCTCGGGGAGGTAGTGCGCGGACTGGACGACCGGCGGCTCGGGCGGCGCGTCGAGGACGTCGGTGACGGTGGCGGCGGAGCGCCACGAGAGCGTGGTCCGGGGGTGGGGGTGTTCCGCGTGGTCGAAGGGGCACCACAGGACCTGGAGGAGGTCCGCGCCGGCGGGGCGCGGGAAGGGGACGTCGCGGGCGTAGAGCTGGGCGACGGGGAGAAGAGGGATCGGGCCGTCGAACCACGGGCGGCCCGCCTTGGTCCGCTCCCAGTTCTCCCGCTCCTCGGGGGTGACCTCGGGTGCCTCGGGGTCGAGGCGCAGCCGCTCGGTCGACGCAGCGAGGTCGCGGCGCAGGAGCCGGACGTCGTCCGGGGAGTGGACCACCGGCGCCGCGTGCCGGTCGTGCGGCTCGGCGCAGTGCGGCCAGGGCTCGTCGGCGGGCCACAGCAGCGGCCCGCCGACCGAGCTGTCGTGCACGGTCGGCGACGCCGGCCGCGGGTGCAGCCGGGTCGCGATGCGCGCCAGCGGGGCCAGTTGAGGGAAGAGCGCGGTGACGTCGAACGGCCGCGGTGGGGTGGTGATACTCATGCAGGCTCCCGTTGGCGCGAACTGGGCGGGTCAGTTACCCAGGTTGAGCAATCCGGTGTTCTGGTAGGTGTTGGTGACGTAGACGTTGGGGAACAGTTCCTCGGTCGTCCCGTCCGCCCGTTGGATCGTCGCGTTCATGGTGACACCCGTCGGGATGGTGCTGTTCGCGTCCTTGTAGACGGGCGTCACCTGGTAGAAGAGCGCGTCGTTCGCTCCGAAGGCGGCGATGGGGCCCTTGATCAGGTCCTGCGCCCTGGTCTCGAACGTCCGCATGCTGGGCGTGCCCGTGTTCATCCCCGACTGCCAGCAGGGGACGAGGTTGTAGCGGGTGAGCGCACTCGTGCCCTGTCCGCCGAGGATGTTCGCGATGAGATGGCACCGGGCCAGCTGATAGGTGACGTTGTTCGCCTTCTTGAACGCCTCCGCGTCCTTCATGCCGGTGATGGGGTCGCTGGTCCCGGTCCCTCTGCCGGTGTTCCGGCCCAGGCACGCCTGCGCCTGGGTCGGCCGCTGTCCGGGCCCGCTCGCCGGGTCGCTCTGGTTGACGAGCGGAACCGGCTCGGTGGTGTTCTTGAACCAGCCGTCGCCGTTGGGGAGCGCGCCGGCCGGCGGCGGGTCGTTCAGGCAGCTGGCCTGCGGTCCGGTGTCCGGCGTCGAGACCGTCAGCTCGAACCGGTCGGCGTCGATCACCCGCTGGGCCGCGAAGCCGTCGGCGAGCTGTGTGTCGGCGAACTGCTTCTCGGTGGGTGTGACGTGGGCCTGCACGCAGGGTGAGGAGCGGTCCAGGACATGGCCGTCGTTCAGGATGTAGGTGTCCCATTCGCCGTTGCCGAGGTTGGGGATCACCTCGACGCACTGGCTGCCGGCGGTGCCCCCCTCCTTCGCCTCGCCGAACGGGAAGTCGCCGCAGCTGTCGGCGTCGACGAGATCGGTCTGGGCCGTGAAGCCTGTGCACGTGGCGGCGGTGCGGGCGGCCACGCCGCTCGTCGACCGGGTCAGGGGGCTGGCCTTCGTCCCCCAGGCGCCGTCGAGGTTCTTCTGGGCCCAGCCGTAGGCGGCCACGGCGCCGCCCGCGTCCGAGCTCGTCGCCTTCAGCGGCACGACGGCCGTGACGGAGGGGACGGCACAGCCCGCCACGGAAGTGCCGCCGACCGCGTCGTCGCACCTGATCTGGCGCGCGTTCTTCCACGACGCGTTCGGGTCGGTCGCCGTCGCGCCCGGGGACGTCACGTACATCGCGTACGCCGTGTAGAAGGAAGCGGAGGAGCCCGCCGTCTGGGGCGAGGAGTACGTGACGGTACCCGTCAGGGTCTGGCCGAGGGTGAGGCCTCCGCCGTACCAGGGCGCGGTCTTGGTGGCCGTGCAGCCGGCGTCGCAGGAGGCGCGGAACTTGGCGTTCAGCGCGGCGACGTCGCCTTCGGCGCTGGTCATGGTGACGGTGACCTGCTCGTTCCAGGTCGTCGCGGTCGGGGAGAGGCCGGCACTGGTGGAGACCGCCAGCGTGCCACGTCCGATCTCCCGAGCGTTGCTGTCGCGCAGGATGTAGGTGACGTTGATGCCGGTCACGCAGTACGAGAAGCGCTCGTAGCTGTAGTTGCCGGGGCTGGTGAGGTCGCAGCCGCCGGCGGCCGCGGCCAGAGTGGTGGCGGGTGCGGCGGCACCGGTGCGGGTCTTCGCCCGCACCGGTGCGGGGGCGACCGTCACACAGGACTCGACGGCGCCGGCGCGGCGTTCCTCGGAGCCCGGCGCGGTGGGGGTGCAGTCCTCACCGGAGCCGGCCGCGAACCTGCTGGACCCGGCGGACTTCGCGCCGGGCGCCGCGGACTTGGCGGCGGACGGGGCCTTCGCCGTCGCGCGCGGCTCGGCCGCCTGGCTCGTCGCGGCCGTCGTGAGGAGGGTCAGGGCGGTGAGGACGGTCAGGACCGTCGAGCGGGCGCGTCTCCTTGCCGCGCGCCCGCCACGTATTCCATGCATGGGGACAGGAACTTTCCGTGAGAGGTGGGGAGAAGGGGGCGCCGCCCGACGGCGGCGCCCCGGAAGAGAGGGCGGGCGCGATCAGGCCGCCAGACCCCACAGGTCGCTGAGGCCCTTCGTGATGCCGGAGACCAGGTCCTCGCCGGTGTCCGTGATCTTGCTGACGACGGGCTTGACGAGGCCGCCGCCGAGCGCCTTGTCGGCGGCACCGACCCACTTGTAGGCGCCGAAGGAGACCAGGCTCAGGCCGGTGCCGGCGGCGGACTCCCAGAAGGCGCTGCTGGTGAAGCCGTGCTCGATGCCCGTGAAGAGGGTGCCGAGGGCGCCCGCGCCCGCGGAGACGCCGGCGAAGAAGCCGGCCGCGGCGAGGGCCGGCGGGAAGACGAAGGCGGCGAGGGCGCAGCCGGCCGCCAGGAACCCGGCGCCGACGCTGATCACGTTGGCGGCGTCCGCGTAGAACTGGGCGTCGTTCCACCACTCGTCGGCGTCGCCGTCCGCGGTGCCGTTCGGGTTGACCTGGTTGTTCTTGTCGCTGTTGGCCGGGTCCTGCTTGGCGTCGCGATCCTTCTGCGCCTGGGCCGCGGCCTCCTTGGCCTTCGCGATGTCCTCGGCCCGCTTCTTGTCGGCGGCGATCTGCTTGGCCTGCGCGTACGCGGCGGCGGCGGCCTTCGCGTCCGCGGAGGCGGCGAGTTCGGCGGCGCGGGCCGCGGCGGCGGAGCGCTGGGCCGCGGCGGAGGAGGCGAGCGCCGCGCGCGCCGAGTCGACGGCCTTGTTGGCCGAGTAGTTGGCGGAGCGGGCGGCGCTGCGGGCGGTGGCGGCGGCGTTCTTCGCCGTGTTGGCGGAGGCCTGGGCCGCAGCGGCCGACTTGTCGGCGGCGTCGGCGTTGTCCCGCGCCTGCTGGGCGTAGTCCTCGGCCTTGGCGGCGGAGTCCAGCGCCTTCTGCGCCCACTCCTGGGCCTCGGCGGCGGCCTTGCGGGCGTCGGCGGCGGCCTTCGAGGCGAGGGCCGCGTCCTCCTGCGCCTTCTCCGCGATCTTCGCGGCGGCGGCGATGGCCCCGCGGATCGCGGCGACGTGGGTGGCGGTGTCGAAGTCGAGCTGCGCGGTGCGGTACTGGATCACGGTGATGAAGTTGCGCAGCATCCACGCCGGTCCTTCGAGCGCGACCTCCGCGTACGCCTTGGTGAAGGCGCCCGCGGTGTTGATCAGCTCGGTGGCCCGGACCCGGTCGTCCTCCTGGACGGCCAGCGGGTAGTCGTGGTCGAAGAAGTAGTTGAGGGACTCGGTGGTGTTCTCGTCGAGCGCCTTGTTGGCGGCCTCCTTGACGGCCTTGCCCGCGTCATCGTCGATGATCTTGTTGATGGCGACGCGCAGGTCCTCGTCCGAGGCGCGCTTCATGCCGCCGGTGAGGAAGTCGCCGACGGCCTTGGAGTCGCTGCTCTCCAGCGCGGCCGCGGCGGCCGCGGCGACCTTCGGTCCGCCGACCGTCGCCACGTGGAGGGCGGTCTCACGGTCGTCCTGCGCCAGGGCGAGGGCCCGGTCGAGGTCGATCCAGGCGTAGACGTCGTCGTCGGAGCCGGCGAGGGCGTGCTGGGCGGCCTGCCGGGTGTTGGCCCCGCGGGCGTCCATCAGCGCGACCGCGGCCTGCCGGCCCAGGGTCGCGGCGGCCGTCATGTCACCGGAGTACAGGGCCTCTTCCGCCTTGGCGATGAGGTCCTTGGTCGCCTGGTCGGTGCGCTCCGCCATCAGCCGCTTCTCGCGGACGTCGGAGAGCTCGGTCTGCTCGATGGCGGCGAGCTGCCGGGCCTCCTCGATGGCCTGCTGCTTGTCCTGCTCCAGGGTCTGCGCCTCGGCGGCGCGGGCGTTCTTCTCCACCTCCAGGGCGTCGCTGACGGCCTGGGTGGCCGTGTTGGCGGCCTTCACGGCCTCCGCGGCGTGGGCGGTCGACTTGTTGGCGTAGTCGACGGCCTGACCCGCGTACTTCACGGCCTCCTCGGCGGCGTCCGCGGCCTTGTCGGCGTGGTCGGCGGCGGAGTTGGCGGCGTCGCGGGCGGTACGGGCCGCCTTGGCGGCGGCGGTCGCCAGGGCCTGGGCGGCGGAGGCGGCGTTGGTGGCGCGGTTGGCGGCGCTGGTGGCGATGGCGGCCTGGCGCTTGGCCTCGGCGGCCTCGGCCTGGGCGGCACCGGCGGAGACGGCGGCCTGGGCGGCGGCGGTCGCGGCGGCGGCCGAGTTGCGGGCGGCGGAGGCGGCGGCCAGGCCGGCGTCCGAGGCCGCGTCGCCGGCGAGGGCCGCCTTGGCGGCGGCTGCGGCGGCGCTGCGGGCCTTGGAGGCGGCGTTGCGGGCGGCGACCGCGGCGTTCTTGGCGTCCTGCGCCTTGCCGGCGTCCTTGGACGCGGCGATCGCGGCGTTGTAGGCGCGGGCGGCGGCGTTGCCGGCCTTCGCGGCGGCCTGGGCGGCGCCCGCGGCGGCCCAGGAGGCGCGCCGGGAGGCCTGCACGGCCGCGTTGGAGGCGTTGACGGCGTTGCGGGCCGCGTCGGCCGCGCCCTTCGCCGCGCTCGCCGCCTTGCGGGCCGCGGCCCCCGACTTCTGCACGTCGCTCTGGGCGGCGGCGGCCTCGGCGGCAGCCTTCTCGGCGGCCTCCTTCGCCTTGGTGGCGGCGGTCTCGGCGCGCGCCCCGGCCTCGACGGCCAGGTTCGTCTCGCGCTCGGCGCGCTTGCCCTCGCGCTCGACGACGGCCACCAGCTCCTCGATGGTCGCCGACTCCTGGTCGCGGGCGCGCGCGATGTGTTGGCCGGTCTCGATGAACCACTCGACGTCCTTCGCGGTGCCGCTGAGCGCGCGGTCCGCGTACTTCTGCACCTCCGGACCGCCGGTCATCAGCATGACGCTGACCTGGACCCGGGTGTCCTCCAGCCGCGCGTCGTACTGCTTGTCGGCGAGGAAGGCGAGGAGGGCCGGCTCGGTGCCGGCGTCGAGGGCGGCGTTGGCCGCGCGCACCACGCCCTTGTCACCGGTGGACGCGACGATGCTGGTGGCGACCTGGAAATCCTCCAGGATGGCCGGGGCGAAGCCCTTCGAGAGGAACCCGGCTATCGCCTCGTCGCCGTTGTCCAGGGCGGCGACGGCCTCACGGCGCAGGCCCTTGCCCGCACGGTCCAGACTGCGGACGATCGCGACCCGGTTGTCCTGCACGGTCTGCTGCGGCAGCGTCTCGGCGAGGAAGGTCCGGATCTCGGTGTCGGTCCCGCACAGAGCCGTGGTGGCGGCGGCCTTCACACCCTTGCCGCCGGTCAGCCACGCGCGGACGGCCTTGGCGCGCTCGGTGTCCGGCAGCGGCACCGGGTCGGCCCCTCCCGTCTCGGCGGCCGCGGCGGTGGCCGGCCGCAGGACCGGGGGAGCGGCGGCGACAGCGGTCGCGGCCGCGAGCGCGCCGAGGACGCGGCGTCTGCTCCAGAAAGCTGTCTGCATGCGGGACTTGCCCTTCTACGAGTAATGCGGTGACGTGTCGGATTTCGCGCCGTGACGGACGGCGGATCCGTGGACCGGCCCCCGCCACAATTCGTGGACAGTATCAACATCCTCGAAAACACGGGGGAGTTGTGCCCACCAATACGTCAACAGTGCACCGAATCATGCGGATGTGACGAACAGGCACCTTTCTCGATGAAATCGTGACGTCAGTCCCCGCGGCCTTTTCACGGCGTGACGCAGGTCACCGCGAGCTTGCTTTCAATGTCCGGGTATGGGCAGTTCACGGCGCTGGACGTGGGTGCGCCGCCGTGCTGGGATGCCAGGGCCGACGACGATCACCGGGGGTTCGGACAGTGCGTCGCGGAGACGCGCCGAGGGCGCGCGAGGGGGGGCTTTCATTCCGTGTGTGCGGCTTCCCCTGTTCGCGACGGGTTGGGGCGACCGGTTTCGGGACCGGTGGTTTTTTTCAGGCCCGGGCGGTGGCTACGAAATTGGGGATGCGATGAAGGAAATCAGCACCAACTCCGGAAAGTCGCGGAGAATGCGGCTCACGGTACGGGTACTCGCCGCCGCCACCGTCGGCGGCGCGCTGGCCTGGACCGCGGTGGCCGGCGGCGCGCAGGGCTCGGGTGCGGGCACCGCAGAGGCCGCCGACACCGCCACGCTGGTCGCGGGGGACGCGCCCGGCTATGCCGTGGAGGACTTCGACTACCCCCAGGCCGACAAGATCCTGGCGGAGCGGAACATCGTCCTGAAGCGGGGCGACGGCCACATCACGCTCGCCGACTGCGTCACCGGAACCGGGCAGTTGGAGCTCCTGGCCCGCGACAAGGCCGACAAGATCTGTTTCGACACGGTCGGCAACGAGGGCTGGCTGACCCTGGAGATCCCCGCCGTCTTCTCGATCAGGGGCAACGACTACTCCACCACGGTCGACATGACCGTGGGCAGCGAGGAGAAGTCCTACGAGATCGACAAGAACAGCTGGACGCCGGTGGGCGAGTCCGCGGACCCGGAGGGCCGCGACCACATGCTCGTGGAGATCAGGACCTCGAAGTAACCCGTCCTCGGCGCCCCCCGCGCCGGGGTCTTCCCCGGTCACACGCGGCTGCCCGGACGTCGCCGCCTCGCCACGCTCCCCGCGACGCGCGGCGAGGTGCCGCCGACACCGGGCGCCGCGCCCGGGAGCGTCTTCGGTCCGGCGTACAGACCGCACAGTGATCCCGCCCCGGCGATCTCGACGGGTGCCGGGCCGGTGAGCCGGGCACGGGGTTCCCTCGGCGTTCCCCGATCGTCGTGTCATCGGCAGACACCGGCAGGCACCGGCGGAGACCGGCAGGCATCGGCGGAGACCGGCAGGCACCGGCGGAGACCGGCAGACACCGAAGGAGACCGGCGGAGACCGAAGGACACCGGCAGACGCCGGCCGACACCGGCGGAGACCGAGGCACACCGGCCGGCACCGCCCCTGCCCGGCGCCGGCCGGCACGGCGTTTCCCGGCCCGTCCTGGCATGCACACCCACTGCGCGGCCGTACCAGGCAGCAGCCGTGGCCGCGGCAAGGCGCGTCCGCCAGGCGTCGGCGAGGCCGACGTGACAGGACCGGCGTGACGGCGCCCTCACCGCCCGCGTCGGCCTGCCCACTTCGCGGCGGACCGGCGCGCGACCGTGGCGGACCAGCCCGCGACAGTGGCGGACGGCCTGCTCATGTCGTCCGGCCACCCGCACGATCAACCCCAGGAGGAAGTACCTTGCGCACCACAGGAATCCGCACCCGGCGGGCTCGCGGCGCCATGACCGCCGGCGTCGTCCTGGCGGTCGCCGCGGGCGTGCTCAGCGCAGCGCCGGCCGCGCAGGCACTCGCGGGCAAGCCCGCGACCGCGGGTGACCAGGCCTTCACCGCCCGGCTCGTCATCGGCGAGGGCGACTCCATGCGCTCCTGCTCCGCCGCGCTGGTGCACCAGCAGTGGCTGCTGACCGCCACGAGTTGTTTCGCGCCCACCCCCGGTGCCGTGGTCAAGCCGGGCAAGCCCGCACTGAAGACCAGGGCGACCGTGGGCGAGCGGACCCTCGACGTCGTCGAGGTGGTACCGCGCGACGACCGGGACGTGGCCATGGTCCGGCTCGCCGAGCCCGTCACCACGGTCACGCCGGTGGCACTGGCCGCCGACGCCCCCGAAGCGGGGGAGACCCTGCTGGGTGCCGGATTCGGGCGGACCGGCACCGAGTGGGTCCCGGACCAGTTGCACACCGGTGAGTTCCGGGTGGACTCGACGGCCGACACCACCGTGGCGCTGACCGGTCAGGACGGAGCGTCGGTCTGCAAGGGTGACGCCGGCGGCCCGGCCCTGCGCGGCGCCGGCAGTGCGGTCGAGCTGACCGCCGTCCACAGCGTGTCCTGGCAGGGCGGGTGCCTCGGTGAGACGGAGACCCGGACCGGTGCGGTGGACGCCAGGGTCGACGGCCTGGCCGACTGGGTGAAGGACGTCCGCAACCGCGACCGGAGCTACTCGGCCGACGCCGACGGTGACGGCAAGGCCGACCTGGTCGTCCTCCGCACGAACGGCGACGTCGTCGTCTACCGCAACCAGGGTGACACCTTCGCCCCGGGCAAGGTCATGTCCGGCGGCTGGGACCGCTTCGTGACCTGGAAGGACCTGGGCCGCCTCTACTTCGCCGACGTCGACGGCGACGGCAAGGCCGACTTGATCGTCCACACCACGGACGGGAACATCGCCGTCCGCACCAACCACGGCACGTACTGGGACCAGGGCAAGCAGTGGTCCGGCGGCTGGGCCCGCTTCATCGACGGAAGTGATCTGGGGCGGCTGTACTTCGCCGACGTCGACGGCGACGGCAAGGCCGACTTGATCGTCCACACCACGGACGGGAACATCGCCGTCCGCACCAACCACGGCACGTACTGGGACCAGGGCAAGCAGTGGTCGGGCGGCTGGGACCGCTTCGTGACCTGGAAGGACCTGGGCCGCCTCTACTTCGCCGACGTCGACGGCGACGGCAAGGCCGACCTGATCGTCCACACCACGGACGGGAACATCGCCGTCCGCACCAACCACGGCACGTACTGGGACCAGGGCAAGCAGTGGTCCGGCGGCTGGGACCGCTTCATCGACGGCACCGGGCTGGGCGTCCTGGAGTTCGGTGACGCCGGCGGCGACGGCAAGGCCGACTTGTTCGTCCTCACCAAGGACGGCAGAGTCGCGGTCCGTACGAACCACGGCACCTACTGGGACCAGGGCAAGGTCGTGCTCACGCTCTGACGCCGCAGTTCCGCGGACAGGGACCGCCTCGTCCCAGGTGAAGATCGGTCTTCCGACGGGACGTCGTGCCTCGTGTTAGTGTCATGCGTTTGCGTGGTCGTCGCGGTGGGCGATTCTGCTTGTTCGGTTCCGCTCGTGCGTGAGCTGTGCCATCCTGCCGGGCCTTCCTCGGTACGTCTCCCTGCGGAAGGCTGTTCATGAAGCACCCCGACGACTCCGGTATCGCTCACGGCGGTCCCGCTCAGCCCGTGGCCGGGACTCCGGCGCCGGCCCCGGCCCCCTCCTTCGCCGGTCTCGAACTGCCGGCGGAGGTGCTGCGGACACTGAGCGGACTGGGGGTGCGTGCACCCTTTCCGATCCAGACCGCCACACTGCCCGACGCCCTGCGGGGCCGTGACGTCCTGGGGCGCGGACGCACCGGATCGGGCAAGACGCTCGCCTTCGGCCTGCCGCTGCTGACCCGTACGGCCGGGCGGCGCGCCCAGCCGAAGCAGCCCCTCGCCCTGATCCTCGTGCCCACGCGGGAGCTGGCCCAGCAGGTCACCCAGGCGCTGGCGCCGTACGCCGAAGCGCTGCGGTTGCGGATGGCCACCGTCGTCGGCGGCATGTCGATCGGCCGGCAGATCGCCGCGCTGCGCGAGGGAGCCGAGGTGCTCGTCGCCACCCCCGGACGCCTGCACGACCTGATCGAGCGCAACGCCTGCCGCCTGGGACGGGTGGGGATCACCGTGCTGGACGAGGCCGACCAGATGTGCGACCTGGGATTCCTGCCGCAGGTTGTCGACGTGCTCGACCAGGTGCGCCCCGACGGCCAGCGGATGCTGTTCTCGGCCACTCTGGACGGCGACGTCGATCAGTTGGTCGACCGCT
Source organism: Streptomyces sp. Xyl84 (assembly GCF_059731885.1). Taxonomy (NCBI): domain Bacteria; kingdom Bacillati; phylum Actinomycetota; class Actinomycetes; order Kitasatosporales; family Streptomycetaceae; genus Streptomyces; species Streptomyces sp. Xyl84. The sequence goes on along the minus strand of NZ_AP029182.1, from coordinate 902,329 downwards.
ACCTCCACGACCCCGTCGTCCACTCGGTCGATCCGTCCGCGGGCACGGTCTCGACGATGGAGCACCATCTTCTCGTCGTCCACGGCCCTGACCGCTACGCCGTCACCACGGAGATCGCCGCCCGCGACGGCCGCGTACTGCTGTTCCTCGACACCAAGCACGCCGTCGACCAGCTCACCCGCCATCTGCGGGCCTGCGGGGTGCACGCCGGGGCCCTGCACAGCGGCAAGTCCCAGCCGCAGCGCACGCGGACCCTGGCGCAGTTCAAGAACGGCCAGATCACGGTTCTGGTGGCGACCAACGTGGCGGCCCGCGGCCTGCACGTCGACGACCTCGATCTCGTCGTCAACGTCGACCCGCCCACCGACCCCAAGGACTACGTGCACCGGGCCGGCCGCACCGCCCGCGCCGGTGAGTCCGGCAGCGTGGTCACGCTCGTACTGACGGGCCGGCTCCGTGAGACGAGCCGCATGATGGCCGCGGCCGGCATCGAGCCGACCGTCACCAAGGTGCGCTCGGGCGAGGCGGAGCTGAGCCGGATCACCGGTGCCAAGGTTCCCTCCGGCACCCCGCTGGACGGCGGTCCAGCCGTCCCCCGGCCCAAGAACACCAACACTCCGTTCCGCGGCCTGGGCACCACCAAGGACCCCTCCCGCGGCGCCGGCGGCAAGTCCCGGAAGGCCGGCGAGGCCCGCAAGCTCGCCGAGGCCCGCAGGGCCGCCCTCGTACGTCGCAACGGCTGAGAACCGTTGTCCCGGCAGTGAGTGTCCGGGGCCGACGGCTCGACCGTCCTCGGCCCGGCCCGCAGCCCGTCCCGTCCCCCCACTCGCGAAGCGAACGCCTTCAACGACGCCGGGGACACCCGCAGAAAACGCAGCAGGATGAGGTGGCCGGCGTCCCGCACCACGCCCGGCATGACAAGCTGTGCTTGCCCACCCCCGAACCCAGGAGGTCACCATGACCGCAGAGCCCGTCACCACGGAAGGTTCGGAGCCGGACGGCGCCGAGACGTCCCCTCTGGCGCCGGACGACGACGGCAACTACGACCTGAAGCGCAAGTTCCGCGAAGCCCTGGCCCGCAAGCGCGGTGCGCAGGCGGAGGCGGCCGACGTCGCCGCCAACCCGGACGCGTCCAAGGTGCGTGCGGCGCACGGCCCGGCTGCGAGCCAGCGGTCGTTCCGGCGCAAGAGCGGCGGCTGAGCCGATCAGTCCCGCGGTCCGGCCGCCTCACCGGCACTCCGCGCGCCGTCCACTCGCGCGCCCGGTGCCACGGCCCGCAACGTGCGCATGTCCGTGTGCGCGTTGCGGGCGGGGCGCGGCCGGCGGTCCCGCCCGCGGGAGGGGCCATGGATGTGGCGGTACCGGTGGTCGCCCACTTCCAAGCGCTCCCGAGGAGCGACTCGTCCTGCGGCCGTCATGTTTCGGTACAACGAGTCCGACATGCTCCACAGCGGTTCCCCGGCGGCCTTCTTCGCCGGTCACCGTCGGCAGAAGCAGGGTAGGTGAGCACGGACTCACCGACGACGATCTCCGTGGCCGGCGTCCTCCGGCCGCGGCCCGAGGCCGTCGCGCAGCAGCGAAGACGTAGCCAGCAGCAGATCGACATCCGTCGGTTCAGGGGCCACTCGGTGCGTGAGCGGGTGGCCCTTCGTCCGCACGTGCAGCTCCGCCCACACGGTCTTGCCCGGGGCCGCCCGGCGAGGGCTGACGCCCCAGTCGTCCGCGAGGGCGGCGACGAGAAGCAGGCCCCGGCCGGACTCGGAAAGCGAGTCGGTCGCCGGGGGACTGGCCGGAGGCCGTGTCTCAGCGCGGGTGTCGGTCACCGCGATACGGAAGGTGCCCTCGGCCAGGGTGAGTCGCACGTGGAAGTCCCTGCCGGGGACGTGGCCGTGGCGTACGGCGTTGGCGGTGAGTTCCGCCGTAAGGAGCGTGAGCGTCTCGTTGACGGGGGTCGTGTAGGGGTGGCCCCAGTCGTCCAGGCGGTGCGAGACGAGCCGTCGGGCGAGGCGGGCACCGCGCGGCGTGGACGTGAAGCGCATGGTGAACTCGCGTGCGGGTGCGAGGTGCTGCGGCGTATGCCCGTTCGGGGGAGTTGCTGACTTCATAGAGTCAACCGTGACGGTCTCTGCGTAGCGTTGACCAGGAGCGATGAGCTGACGGGTGCGGGCTGTACACGCGGGCGGTGCGCTTGTACGTGGTGGTGGGCGTGACCGGTCCCCGGGACCCGAGTTGGCTGACGGGGCTGGTGTGTGAGAGGAGCTACGGCGTGGACGACGAGGTTCAGCAGCCGGAGTACGAGGTCGGGACGGGCATGTTGTGCGTATTCGGGCGGCAGTTGAAGCTGTTACGGGACCGGGCGGGGATGGACCGAGCGAGGCTCGGATCGCTGACCGGGTACTCGGCCTCGACGATCGCCTCGTTCGAACAGGGGAGACGTATCCCGCCGCCGAAGTTCATCGACCAGACGGACGAAGTGCTTGCGGCGGGTGGGGTGTTGAGCGCGAGCAAAGAGGAGGTGGCTCGGGCTCAGTATCCGGCGTTCTTCCGGGACGCGGCCAAGTTGGAGGCTGAGGCTGTTGAGCTTCATGTGTACGCAAACCAAGCGGTACCGGGGCTCTTGCAGACAGAGGAATACGCGCGAGCCATCTTCATGATGATGCGACCGCCCATGGCTGACGAGCTGATCGAACAGCGAGTGTCCGCACGCCTGGCCCGGCAGGGGATCTTGTCCAGCCGCGACGCGCCGCTCGCCAGCTTTGTCATCGATGAGGCAGTGTTGAGGCGTCCGATCGGAGGGCGCGGAGTCCTGCGTGGCCAGCTTGAGCACATCCTCCTGAAGAGGGAGCAGCGGAACGTCGAGATCCAGGTGATGCCGCTCGACCGTGAGGAAAACGCCGGTATGGCTGGTCCCTTCACCTTGATCGAGACGAAGGAAGGGCGGAGGATCGCGTACGCCGAGGTGCAGAACGTGAGCCGCCTGCAGACGGAGCGGGAACGCGTCCGTGCGCTGGAGGCGAAGTACGGAATCATGCGGGCGCAGGCCCTGACTCCTTGTGAATCATTGGCGTACGTAGAGAAGTTGCTGGGAGAGCCATGAACGCACACGCACATCAGGTGCCCATAGACGAGTGGACGTGGCACAAGAGCAGCTACAGCAGCGAGGAAGGCGGCGAATGCATCGAGGTCGCCGCCACCCCCGCCAGGATCCACGTCCGCGACTCGAAGGACGCAACTCGCGCCCCGTTGGCCGTGAACCCCACGGCCTGGACCGAGTTCGTCGCCTTCGCGGCACTCTGAACAGACGCAGGGCCCTCGGCGAGCGCACCGCTTGCCGAGGGCCTGAGCACGTCCGCTCGCGCAACACCTTCAGCAGCCCCGGCGCCCTGCGCGCCGGATGCCCGCGCCGGCGCTGGCCGGAGCGGCCGTCAACGTCCGCCTCGGGTCCGATGCCGGGTTCGGCTGAAACGGAGGTCAGAACGCCTTCAGATAGACCCTGGCCCGATCGTCCTTGAGCGCCTGGACGTAGATGTCGATCCACTGCACCTTCTTGCGGCGGTCGTCCTTTACGCACGGAGGGCAGACACCGGCCGAGCGGGCTCCCTTCAGCGTCTGCGGCTCGGACAGCCCGAGGTGCCGGAACAGCTCACCATCCGGGGCGAAGTCGGCCTTCTTCACCTTCAGCGGTTCTTCGGGACGAAGGTCCTCCGCGATGCCTTCGGCGTTCTTCTCGCTCGTGACGAACGAGAGGAGATAGATGTCCTCCCGGGGGTTGATCTGCACGGCTCCCTTGACCTCGGTCGCACCCCTGGGCGCCGTCACGTGCATGAACGCCGACGCCTCGGGTGCGCCGGCGTTCTCGTCCCACCGCGCGGTCCGTCCGTCGGTCACACGGCGATCGTCCGTGTCCGGGCTGGAGCAGGCGGAAAGCAGAAGAGCGGCTGCCACTGCCGCGATGAGAAGGGCACCTCGTCTGGTCGTCACCGGTTCTCCTCGTCACCGCGCGAGACGTCGCCGCGGGTTCCTTCTCGTCCTTGGTCCGGCGGGTTCACCGCCGGTTTCGCATCGCTGTCCAGGTCGTACGTGTACGTGGAGCCACTGCCTCGCATGTCGAACTCCTGAGCAAGTCCGGTCTTGTGCAACCGTCCCATCTCGGAGTCCGGGATCACCACGCCTCCGGGGAAGGCGGTCGACTTGCCGGCGTCCCACTTGTACCGGTCCCACACGTTGGCCTGGTATTCGAGCGAAACCTTGGGCTTGCCGTCCGCCCCCGGAGTGACGGTGACCATCCCCGACACGTTCTGCTGGTGGGAGCCGACCGCGTGGAACCATTCGTCGCTCCGAAAGGTGCGACCGACCGCCTTGCTCTCCACCGGCCGGTCAGCATTGGGCACGAGAGCGCCCCAGCTTGCTGACCTGGTGGCCACCATGACGGAGGCCTGGACACAGGTGTCTGGCTCCCGCCTGGGAGGTGCGCTGCGTGGCTCGACAGCTCGTCGGCGGCGTGGGTCCTGAGCGAGTGGGCCACGTCGGGGGCCGAAGCGGCGTGCCCTACGGATGCCGCCTGCGCCCTCCGGCCGCTACCGCGGCCTCGCCCTCCCCGGTGACCTTCTCGTCCACTGCGCCGGCGCAATGGGCCTGGGCTTCGGCACCGTCGTCATATCTCGGCCGCGGTGAGGCAACTGACCTCCGCCATCGCGAGGATGGAGGAGTGGGCGGCCAAGGCCCGTGCGCTGGCGCACGGTACGACTGCATAACACCGCCCATAAGACCCGGACCTCCGCAGAGGTCCGGGTCCGGTGCGTCGGGCCTTCAGTGCCTTGGCTTCCTCCGGCCGCCATGAGACGTGACAGGGATCTCGCCCCAGTCCGGAGTATCAGTCCCTACTCTGGTCGCGCTTGCCGGTCGCTGGGAAAACGGAAGATCATGAAGGCGCCATCCGTCACTGGTGACCCGGCAGGCAACTCGGCAACCGGCCGGCGTCGCTCCACGACGAGTGACGGGCGCCGACCGGAGAGGGAGCCGTTGTAGGCTGAGTGAACAGCCCTTGACCTGTAAAAAGCAGGCAGGGAGCCGTCTTCCAGGAGTCCAGACATGCTGCGCACCATGTTCAAGTCCAAGATCTAGCGTTTGGGTGTTTCTGCAGGTCAGAGCCCTGATCATCGCCTTCGGGTCAGCAAAAGGTCAGCATCAGACCGGACGGTTTCCGGCTTCCTGACCTGTACCACGGCAGGGGGCCTGCTGCCCCGCCCTGCGACTATTCCCGGCGCGGGGACGGATCCGATGGGAAGGCGAGGCCGGTGACGGTGCCGGCCTGGACGATCGGGCCGTGCTGGGTGCCACCGGAGACGATGTTGTGCACCGTTGCTGGGCGGCCCGCTGCGGCGGCCGCCAGTCGGCGCAGCGACGCCCCGAGAGCACTCAGTTCCTCGCCGGTGAGCGCCCCGGCTTCCACCAGCCCGCAGAGACGAGTCTGCCACTCGGCCGCGATGCCGGACGCGGCGCGCTCGTCCACCGCGGTGCCCGTGAGGAGCAGCCGTGCACGCGCGTCGTCCAGGCCGGTGATCGCGACGGTGTCCGCGCCCGCACGTGCGAGGAACCGGCCCATCAGTGCGCGGGCGTGTGTCCAAGAATCGGTGACCATGAGGGAGACCAGGGTGGTGGCCCCCGATGCCGCCATCGCGGCCAGTTCTGCGTCCATCGCGTCCTCCTGGATGCGCAGGGATGAAAGTCCCGGTCGACGGTCAGACCGTGTCGGCCGGCGGCCCGGGGGCGGGCGCCGGTTCCGCTCCGGTCTCGGGAGCGGGAGGTCTCGGCGGATCGAATCGACGTAGGAGGTCCTCCGCTGTCTCGTGGCGGTTGTGCTGCTCGACGAGCTGCGAGAACTGTCGGGCCAGCATCGCCCGCCGGTCGTCGTCCTCCGTGAAGCCCATAGCTTCGAAGAACCTCGACAGGTGGTCTGCAGCCGAGGGCTCACGGGCCGAGAGATCGGCAGACTCCGTGCCGACGTCCGTCGTCCCGGGTCCTCCCGGCCGGTTCGGCAGCATCTCGAGCAGGCGCTCGGGGATGTCGGTGTCGTTGGCAGCGGAGGCCAGCTGCGCCAGCAAGGGGAGGTCGGCCACGGTCTTCGCCACCTGCTCGTCGTTCTTGGTGAGCCACCACACGACGGCGCTGCCGGTGTCCTTGAGGACGTCCTCGCCCAAATACCGGCGCTTACTCTGCTCGTACTTGCGCTGGTGCTCCCACACCGCCTCGTCCTTGCGCACGCCGGCGAGCCGGTTCAGACGCTCCTGGTCCTCGTCGGGCAGCGTGAGGCTGATGTCCTCCGCCATCGCCCGGAGGTGGCCCGTGGAATCCGGGCACATTCGGCTGAGGGCGCCGCCGAGTTCGTGCTGAAGGAGCGAGGCGTGGCTGGGGTCCCGCTTCTCGGCGATCGCGCGGGCCCGGCTCAGGACCGCGTCCATGGCGAGGCCGGCCGGGTTGACAACCGCGCCGCGCCCGGGATCATCGGTGAAGCACCATCGCACGGTCGCCGAGAAGACGAAGTGGTAGTCGTCCCACAGGCTCGGGAGCGCGACTCGGTTGACGCGGTACTCGGTCCGCTCCACGGGGGCGGCCGTGTGCTGCTCCTCGAAGCTGACCGGCACCGGGCCGCGGCGCTGCGATGCCACCCGGAAGGCTGCAGCGGGCAGTACGAGAAGAAGCGCGGCCAGCACCGGCCAGGTCCAGCCGGGCCATCGCTGCACCAGGCCGACGATGGTGAGCAGCAGGCCGCACAGAACAGTGAGGAACACGGTCGTCGTCTTGCGTGCGGTCGTCATGATCGACCCCCTTTGGCCGATGCCGGCGGGGCGGCAGTACCGAGGTTCTGTGCCACACCGATCTTGAGGAGCAATAGGTCGGTCGTCTCGGCGGAGTGGGAGCCTTCGCCCGGAGAAGCGCACTCCGCCCGGCGCGCGGACGCGTACAACGCGGCGAACGCCGCGCCCCGGTCCTCCCCGCACCGGTCGGCGGCAGCGACCAGCAGGTCGAGGAGGACCTCCCTCCGGTCACCGGCGCCCTCGGCCGCCCATTGCAGCCAGCTCTGTATCTCCGCCCGTGGTGCCAGGCGTGGTCCTTCCGTCCGCGACACGGCGTGGGCCAGCACGGCGCGCCAGCACGTGATCAGGGAGTGTCGTACCCCGTCCTCGTCGACCAGGGCGCGGGTGGTGACGGAGCGGTCCGTGAGCGGCTCCGGATCGCTGACGTGCAGAAAGACGGCCAGGTCGGCCGGTGCGAGGTTGCCGCGTGTCAGCCGGTCGAGCAGCCTTCGGCGCAGTCGTCGGCTGCCGGCCACCAGGTCGCACAGGGACTGCAGCGCATGGGCCGTACCGCGCTCACGCCGGGCGAGATGGTGCAGCCGGATCAGGGCGTGGTCCGGATGGTCCAGTGCGAGGACGTCGGCGCAGACCTGGACCAGCACCCCGGCGAACTCATCGGTCAGCCGGCCGTATGCGCACCAGTTGTAGATCCGTTCGCGGAAGTCCCTGCCATGGGCGGGGTCCGCGAGACCGCAGGTGAGCGCCTGGACCGCGGCCTCCGACCCGGCTCTGCCCGCTCCCTGCGCGCTCCACCGCTCAGCGAGCGCGGCGAGCGCGTCCGCCCGCCCGGTCCGCAGGTACTCACCGGCCAGCCGGGCCACCAGTCCGTCACGGACGTCCGCCACGAGATGCGGGTCGCTCGACCCGACGACCCGTGCGGCCCACGCGCCGAGGTGCGGTCGCAGGTCGGGCATGTGGTCCCAGAAGTGGGCGCGGACGGCGGAGTCGTAGTCCAGCTCGGTGAACCGCACGCGACCGTCCGGCCCGGAGCGGGCCGAGATCTCCGACAGCCGCTGGGCAAGGTCCTTGCGCTGGAGGAGCGGAGTCTCCTCCTCGGGGGCCCCGACCGTGCTCAGCAGAAGCGCGGCCGCCCGGTGGACGACGTCGGCGTGCGCGCCGTGGAGCATGGACACGGCGATCATTAGGGCGCGTTGGGAGGCGTCGGGCAAACCGGCGACGTGGTCGGCGACTTCGGCGCGGCGCCCGGCGCGCGCACGCTTCGCGGCCGTACACCACTCGGGAAACCCCTCGCCGGGCCCGGACGTCTCGCAGGCCCGGCGTATGCGGTCGGCGAAGTCGGCGATCTCCCGCATGGGTTTGCGTTCGCTCAGGAACTCGTCGACGGTGACGTCGTTCCGGAGGAACTGCTCGCACGGCACGCCGTGGGCGCGCAGGTGGCGTCTGAGAACCTCCATGGGAAGGGCCGGCGGTCCGATCTCGACTCGGTAGTGCTGGAGGTCGGGATCGAGGGCCCCGTGGTGCGGCATGACGACGACGAGATGGGCCCGCCGCTCGTGCACCGTCTGGCGCAGGGCGGGCAGGATGCCCCGCGCCGCATTCCACGGACCGGCCTTCGCGGTGGACAGGTCGAGCAGCAGCCGGTCGCCCGGATCGACGAAAGCCGGGTCGTGCCGCGGCAGCTCGTCCAGCTCGTCGGGCAGGAGTTCGCGGAAGGCCCCGCCGGGACGCTGGAGTTCGCGCAACAGTACGCGAGCGGTAGCCGAGCGGCCGCTGCCGGGAGCACCGTCGAGGATGACGGTGCCCGTCTCTCCGAGCGTCGTCCGGGCTCTTCCCATATTGACCGGAGCGACCAACACCCGCCGGACCCAGCGAAGTTGGTCATCGGGAAGTTGCCGGAAGACCGGCTTTCGGGGTTCCTGGGCAGTGGCGCCGAGGTTGACGAACAAGTGGCCGCTGCCCGTGTGCATGATGCCCCGCGTGCTCTCGACCCGGGTAGTGTGTTCTGTGCTCACCGTCGGTCGTCCTGGGGCCGCTCCGGCTCCCCGAACCGCTGGTGGACGTCCCCGTGGTGGTCGCCCTCGGTGTATGTCGTCCCGGTGCCCGAGATGTAGCGGTCGCCCGACACGTGGCGTGAGTTTTGGTAGATGCTGCCGCTGCCCGTGTGGACCGTGCCGTGGGAGTTCTTCACGATCGTGCCGCCGACGTCACCGCTGAAGTCGCCCGCTTGGACGGACGTTCCGCTCACGTCCCCGATCGAGTTGTGCACGGTGGTCGACGCCGGCGACGGCTCGCCGGGCTCGATCAGGTCCCGCAGCTCGGGCACCAGTTCGGCGACCAGATCACCGATACGACGGACGCCGGCCTCGGTGTCGTGGGTGCTGTCGAACGGTACGGACTGCAGATCGGCGAGCCGCGCCAGCTCCGGGGGCAGGATTGCTTTGCTCAGCCGGTCGGTCTTGCGGCCGTCCAGCACGGGAACGACGATGAGCCCCCACTCGAACGCGGCCTCGATTTCCTTGCGCACCCAGTCGTCGGGATCCTGCAGCCGACTGCGGAAGTTCGTCCAGTCCGGTCCTACGACGGCCAGCAGCACGGAGCTGTGGCGTAACGCGGTCTGGAGAGCCTCGGGGTAGGCGTCCCCTGGGGTGATGGACTTGGACGCGCGGAAGACACGGTCCTGGCCGAAGCGACGTGACAGCTCCTGGTCGAGGAGGGCCGCGGTCCGCTCGCCGTCGCCGGTGCGGTAGTTGATGAAGACGTGGGGCATGCCAGTGACTCCTTCAGATGGTGGACGGGCGCGACAACGTGCCGAGTCGCGGTCCCAGCCGGCGTACAGAGGAATGGTTCGCGTGGCGCGCCAGGGCGCGGGCGAGTCGCCTCAGGTCTGTCGTTACGGTGGCGGAACCCACGGCCTCCACCCCGTCGAGCAGGTGCGCCGCCAGGTCGCAGGCGTGGTCGATCTCGCCGGCCGACGCATAGGCGAGTGCGCGGCGGACGCCGTACCTGACTTGTGTGCGGACCGCGTCCCCGCCCACCAGGGCGAGTTGTCGGTCCAGTATTTCGCTCGCCTCGCGCGCCCGCCCGAGATCGACCAGGCACCAGCCGGTGACCATGCCGACCGGATCAGGAAGGTGCATGGTGCCGATCACCGGCTCGTCAGCCCCTTCGTCCTGGAGAGCAAGAAGTGCGCGCGCGCGGTCCAGCGCCTCCAGACAGGCCCGGTGGTCACCCGCAAGGGCGTGACCCTGGGCTTCGCGCTGTGCGGCGAGCCCGCGGATGCGCGGGGGCAAGGCCCCGCTCTGCGCGCAACGGGCCAGAGCGACCGTCTGCTCGGCGTCGTCCCGGTACAGCGTGATCAGGGCCCGGCGGACCAGTGCGTAACCCGCCAGTGTCCGGTCGCCGCCGGCGGCCGCCAGGTCGACCGCGCGCTGCGTCCACCACAGAGCCGCTCGCTCGTCTCCGGTCTCCTGCACCAGCCAGCCGACGTATTCGGCGTACCGGGAGCCGAGGGCCAGCAGGTGGCGACGCGTGCCGCTGTCACAGTGGGTGGACAGTTCCCGCAGGGTATGGGTCTGGGCGATCAGAACGGGCAGGAGCAGACCGGGCGCCACCGCCTGGCCGAGTCTGCGGTAGTGGGTGAACAGTGAGTGGGAGGCTTCCAGCATTTCCGCGCCCGCGGCTGGCGAGGCCAGGCCCACGCCGCTGTCGGACCGCCACGCCATCATCGAGACGGCACCGGCACCCATGACTTCCCGTCGGCTCAAGGGCTGGAAGGTGTTCGGTCTGTCCGGCGACAACTGCATGATCCAGTCCTCCTCGTGGACATGGCCCGGCGCCGGATCGACGGGCGGGTCGGTGGTCTCTGGTGCGAGCAGGGCCAGCAGGGCCCCGCCGGCCCCGAGGGCGGCGTCGCACAGGCGGGCGAGATCACGGCTGGGGGCCTTCAGGCCCCGCTCCACCTTGCTCAACTGCGCCTTGCTGTAGTGCACGGAGCCGGACAGGGCGGTGAGACTGAGCCCTGCCTCCAGACGCCGCTTCCTCAACTCCTCGCCGAACCCGGTGGACGGCTGTGGCACGGAAACCTCCAACTCCTCCCGCCATCGGCCGAGTCGGCGCTGCACGTAGCGTGCGGCAGTCTGGCCGGGGCGGACAAGACGATCGATGCTGTTTCCCGTTTCCTTCTCCGACATGGGAACGCGACATGCGCGGCAGGGAGGACTGGAGAAACGGACTCTCTGGAAGCCGTGCCGAAAAGGGAGGCGATCGTGCGCTCGACCGCCCACGGGAAGACGTCCAGGCCACTGCCGTGGTCCTCGCCCCGCTCGGCGATCACCAGTGTGATGCCGATAGCCCGCACAAGACGGCGGTACTTGTCATGGCCGTAGCCGCGGTCCGCGAGCAGGGCGTCAGGCCGTCGCATGGGCGGCCGACCGGTCCCGCTACCCGAGGGATCTTGTCGAGCAGAGGCGGCAACTGGGTGACGTCGCCCACGGCTACCGCCGGTCAGCGACACCGCGAGCGGGTGTCCTGACCGTCGCCCGCGACGCCGAGACGGAAGCCGCAGCCGACTCCATCGCGGCGGTCCTCCGCGTGACCTGCTGTGCCACGATCACCCGCGCCCGCGAGCGGGGCTGGTCCTAGGCCGCCAGGGCAGCCGGTTGCTACGCCCCCTGGGGTTGTACGGGTAGGTCATGATGAGCGTCCGAGGAGGGGCGGGCGGCGCCCGACCCGTACATATGACAGCGGAGCTCCGTTTCCGCCATGCCGGCGCCTCCCAGCAGCGATACTGGATGCATGGACCCGACGATCACCGCCCCCCGCGCCGAGGTGCTGCGAGACCGCTACCGCAGCCGACTGCCCGAGCGCTTGCAGGAGCTGGCCGGCCCCGTCGAGGGCAACGTGGACCTGCCGCTTCACATCGTCTGGTCCGGGCGGACGAGCTACAGCCTGGACCGTCCGAAGTCCCGCATGACGCTCTACCGGACCGTCCTCGCCGAAGGACTGAGTGAGGACCTGGCGGCCCTCCTGCACCACCGGCTGCTCACCGAGCAGTGGCCCGTGCTGCGGCGCTTGATCAGTCCCTACATCCGCGAGGTCTGGGAGGACGCCTTCCCCGAGCTGCTCCGCACCGCTCCGGCCGACACGACCGCCGCGTGAAGCTCACTCCGCTCCAAGAGCGTCTCCTCGCCGACATCCTCGACATCGGCTCCCCCTACCCTCTGGTCCTCACCGGCGGATACGCAGTGCAGGCCCACGGCCTGGTCGAACGCTTCAGCCGCGACCTCGACGTCGCCACCGAGAACCCCGCTCCGATGCAGGAGATCGTCGCCTCACTCACAGCGGGTCTCAGCGAGCGCGGATGGCGGACCACGCACGTCCAGACCGATCCGCTCAGCGGCCGTTTCCTCGTCACCGATCCGGACACCGGCGAGGAGTGCGAGGTCGACGTCCTCAAGGAGGCGTTCTGGGCCCCTCCCGCTCAGACCCCCTACGGCCCTGTTCTTTCCCTCGATGACGTGATCGGCACCAAGGTCCGTGCTCTCGCCGACCGCGGCACCGTTCGCGACCTCATCGACGTCCAGGCTGCCTCCCGCCACCGCTCCACCGCCGACCTCGAATCCCTGGGCCGCCGTCGTGCCCACGACGAGTTCAGCCTCGAAGACCTCCGGGACCGGCTCATCGGCGCGGACTGGTACGAGGAGGAGGACTACACCGCGTACGGGCTCACCTCCCGCCAGATCGACGAACTCAAGGCGTGGGCACTGGAGTGGGCGGAGGATCTGGGTGCGCGGATCCATGACGAGAACGCCTGAGAGCGGACATCGTGCCCATCCCGCCTCTACCGCCGTTGCAACGAGAGGATGCGGAGTAGCCAGTAGTTGCAACCCGGAGCCGTCCACGATGGGTGGCCACCCGGCACGGCGGATGTGCAGGGCAGCCGAGCGATACCCCGCAGTGGAGCGTGGCCTCCTGCACTCCTTCACACGGCCGGATCCGCTACTCGTCGTGCTCGTTGTGCATGGTCAGCAGAAACCCTGACAGGTGCTTACAGAACGCGGTACGTCTCGCCGTCCGGTTGCGCAGGGCCTCCCTCGTCCTCGACGGGGAACTGGTGGCCATGCAGCCGATAGACCGTCTCGTCTGGCGCAGCCAGCATCCGTGCCTGCCGCCAGACCCCACGAATGACAGGTGGCCGCCTGCTTGGCGGCGCAGGCGAAGCGCACGCCAGGAGGAGAGGGGATCCAGGACGATGCGCCACAGAGCCGGGCTGCGCTTTGGATGCTTCCACTGTCTTCCTCCTCTTCGTTGCCTTCCTGTTTGGAAGTAGCAGTCTGGGCAGACGGCCGGAACTCAGCTGCCCACGAAGTGGTAGCGACTGTGATCGATCGATCACAGTCGTGAGCCCGGCCGGGATGAACCACAAGGCTGCAGACCGTGTGCTCCCTGTTGAGGTGGCGAGCCATGGGGTCGATAACGGTCAGGTGGATCACGGCTTCTTATCGGGCCGGGAGCGTCTCGTATCCGCAGACCAGACACCGGTGGAGCATCAACCATCCGTAGGTCCGCTCGACCGCCTAAAGCTTTGGGGTCGGGGTGCAGCCCGGCAATGCCAGGAGTGCGGTGAACGATTTCCAGGACGATGCCGAAGGCGACTCCGTGCCTTACCTGACGTATAGTCAGGTAAGTCAGCATCCGGTCAGCATTAGTCCTCACACATCCGGGGACGGGTGTTCGAACAGGTGCTTGGTTGGCGATGGAGAAACAGCCCGGTTAACACGAAAGTGCAGGTGAGGAGCCTTCTTACCCGAGTGAAGTCGATGTTTCTCGGTATCTTCGACTCCGACGCGCCCCCGTGTAGAGTGAACACCGCCCTTGACCTGCACAAAGCAGGCAGGGAGCCGTCTTCCAGGAGTCCAGACATGCTGCGCACCATGTTCAAGTCCAAGATCCACCGCGCCACCGTGACCCACGCCGACCTGCACTACGTCGGCTCGGTGACCATCGACGCCGATCTGCTCGACGCCGCCGATCTCCTGCCCGGAGAGCTGGTCCACATCGTCGACATCACCAACGGTTCGCGTCTGGAGACGTACGTCATCGAGGGCGAGCGCGGGTCGGGGGTCATCGGGATCAACGGAGCCGCGGCACATCTCGTGCACCCCGGGGACCTGGTGATCCTCATCAGTTACGCCCAGGTCACCGATACCGAGGCGCGGGCCCTGGTGCCACGGGTGGTGCACGTGGACGCGGACAACCGGATCGTGGAGCTGGGCGCCGACCCGTCCGCCCCCGTGCCCGGCTCGGACCAGGAGCGCAGCCCGCGGTCCGTGCCCGCCTGACCCGACGCCCACCCCGGGCGGCGGACGTCCGGGCACTGCGAGGAGATTGCCCATGAGCGACATCGAGATCCGCGACGACCGGGAGGCCGGCCGGCTCGAGGCCGTCGCGGAGGGTGAAGTGGTCGGCCGTATCGAGTACTTCGTCCTGGAAGCGCCCGGGCGTGCCCTCGTTCCGGTCCACACGATCGTGGAACCGGCCCACGAGGGCCAGGGCATCGCCGGCTCCCTGGCGCGCGAGCTGTACGCGACGGCGGAGCGCGAGGGCGTCGCCGTGGCCCCGCTGTGCCCGTACGTCATCAAGTGGGCCGAGCGCCACCCGGACGAGGCCCCCGCGCCCGCCCCCGGGATGCGGCAGGCCGCCAAGGCGTGGCTGGCGGCGCACCCGGGGCGGTTCTGAGCACGACCGGGGAGCCCGCCGTGCCGTCCGCACCGGCCGGTCCGCGCGCTCCGGCCGCGGCCGCCGTGCTCGCGCTGCTGCACACCTCGCCCGTGCACGTCCCGGTGTTCGACGCCCTGCGCGAGCAGGACCACCCGCGGCTGCGGCTGCGGCACTTCGTCGACGAGGACCTGCTGTGCAGGGCCCGCAGGGACGGCCCTCGGACGGTGGCCGACGACGTCGCGGCGGTGCTGGAGCGGGCCGTGGCCGAAGGCGCGGGCGCGGTCCTGTGCACCTGTTCGACCATCGGCGCGGTCGCGGAGGCCGCCGGTGCCGGTCGCGCGCTGCCCGTGCTGCGCGTCGACCGGCCGATGGCGGCCCAGGCGGTGGCCGCGGGTCCCCGGGTGGCGGTCGTCGCGGCGGTGGAGAGCACCCTCGCCCCGACCGCCGCACTGCTTCTTCAGGAGGCCGAACGCGCCGGGCGCCGCCTCCAGGTGCGCCCCCTGCTCGTGCCGGGTGCCTGGGCGCGGTTCGAGGCCGGTGACACCGACGGGTACGTACGTGCGGTCGCGGAAGCCGCCGACTCGGTCACCGGTGACGAAGCCGACGCCGTCGTCCTCGCCCAGGCCTCCATGGCCCCGGCGCGGAACCTGACGACGACATCCGTGCCGGTCCTGTCCAGTCCGCGTCCCGGCCTCGCGGCGGCGGCACGGGCCGCGACACGGGCCGCGGGAGCGGCAGCCCCGGCGTGACCGGAGGGAGGGGCCGGCTGCTCCTGGACGCGCTGACGTCCGGAGGGGCGGACGTCCGGGCCGGAGGGTGTCCGGGACGGTGGAGGCCCGGGCGGGCCGGGCCGACGGGGCCGGGTGAGCCCAGCCGGGTCCTCGCCGTCCTGCCCCCGGGTGACTGGCGGGGCGGGGGCAGGGTAGGCGGGGGAGTAGTCCAGAGCCGATGTCGACCGACTGGCCGGAGGACGCCATGACCGACCCGTACCCCGACCCCGTAGCACCGCCGCCCACTCCCGGCCCCCGTCCGGACCCCGCTCCGGGCCCGGGACCCGGCCCGGACCCGGTGCCCACACCCCAGCCGCACCCGGCGCCCCAGCCGCCCCCGGTCCCGGCGCCGCCCGGCCCCGGACCGACGCCGCCCGACCCGTCCCCTCCAGGGCCGCCGCCGGGGCCGGTGCCCACGCCGCCGCCCCCGGGGCCGCCGGAGCCTTCCCCGTCCCCGATCCCGCCGGGCCCGGAGCCGGTGCCGAACCCCGAGCCGGGGCCGCCCCTGTCCTGACGGCGGCCCGCACGCCGTCAGGGCGCGGCGGCCCGGGCGGCCACCGGCAGTGGTCCCCGTGTGCGGCCTACGCCGTCACCTCGGAGCGGTCGCCCCCCCACAGCGTGTGGAAGGTGCCGTCCCGGTCCACGCGCCGGTAGGTGTGCGCGCCGAAGAAGTCACGCTGCCCCTGGGTGAGGGCGGCGGGCAGGCGTTCGGCGCGCAGGGCGTCGTAGTAGGCCAGGGCCGCCGCGAAGCCGGGGGTGGCCACGCCCTGACGGGTCGCCGCGACCAGGACCTCGCGCCAGTCGTCCTGGGCCGCGGCGATCTCCTGCGCGAACGTGTCGTCCGACAGCAGGCTCGGCAGGTCCGGTCGGGCGTCGTAGGCGGTCCGGATGCGGTCCAGGAACGCCGCCCGGATGATGCAGCCACCGCGCCAGATCGAGGAGACGGCGCCCAGGTCGATGTCCCAGCCGTACTCCTCGCTGCCCGCCGCGATCTCGTGGAAGCCCTGGGTGTACGACACGATCTTGGAGGCGTACAGCGCCTGCTCGACGCGGTCGGCGAACGCCGCCGCCTCGGACTCGGACAGCGTCGACGCCTTCGGCCCCGTGAGATGGCGGGAGGCCTCCCGCAGGGCGGCGTTCCCCGACAGCGACCGCGCGAAGACCGCCTCCGCGATGCCCGACACCGGGACGCCGAGGTCGAGCGCGATCTGCACCGTCCAGCGTCCGGTGCCCTTCTGCTCGGCCTGGTCGACCACCACGTCCACGAACGGCTTGCCGGTGGCCGCGTCCACATGCGCCAGGACCTCCGCCGTGATCTCGATCAGGTACGAGTCCAGACGCCCGGTGTTCCAGGTGCGGAAGATCTCCGCGATCTGCGCGGGGGAGTACCCGGCCACGTCGCGCAGCAGCTGGTACGCCTCGCCGATCAGCTGCATGTCGGCGTACTCGATACCGTTGTGGACCATCTTCACGAAGTGGCCCGCGCCGTCCGGACCCACGTGCGTCACGCACGGCGCGCCGTCGCCGGCCTTCGCGGCGATCTTCTCCAGCATCGGGCCGAGCGAGCCGTACGACTCGGCCGAACCCCCCGGCATGATGCTCGGGCCGTGCAGCGCGCCTTCCTCCCCGCCGGAGATGCCCGTGCCGACGAAGTGGATCCCCCGCTCGCGCAGCTCCCGCTCGCGGCGCCGGGTGTCCGCGAAGTGCGCGTTGCCGCCGTCGATGATCATGTCACCGGGTTCGAGCAGCGGCGCGAACTCCTGGATCACCGCGTCGGTCGGCTCGCCCGCCTTCACCATGACGACCAGCCGGCGCGGGCGCTCCAGCGCCGCCACGAACTCCTCGGCGGTCTCGGCCGGGACGAAGTCGCCTTCCTTCCCGAACTCCTCCACCAGCGACCTCGTCCGCGACACCGTCCGGTTGTGCAGCGCGACCGTGTAGCCGTTGCGCGCGAAGTTCCGGGCGAGGTTGCGGCCCATGACCGCGAGTCCCGTGACGCCGATCTGGGCTGTAGTGCTCATACCGCCTGCTCCTCAAAGATCCGATGGATCGCCGGGTCCTGCCGTCGGTCCGTGGGGCTTCCCGAGCCGCCTGATCCGCCCGGAACTGTCGGGCTTCCCGCCTTGCGACCATCCTGGCCCGCCGGTACGCCGACCGCACATCCGTGCCGCCCTGCGTGCCCTTCCGCCCGCTGTGACCTCCCGCCGCGTGTGCCCTTCCGCCCCGGCGCGATCAGGTTTCCGCCCACCGTGTCACCTCCCGTCCCGCGCGGCCCCCCGCGCCTCGCCTCCCGCCCCGCCTCGCCTCCTGCCCCACGGCCGCTCCCCTCCCGCCCTGGTCCCTTACGCGACCGGATGCGCCCCATCTCCATCCCATACGCGACCGGAGGCGCCCCGTCCCCAGGCTCTCCCGGCCTGACGCCGCCGTTCCGGCCAACGTACGAGCGCTACCGGCCACTTGAGACTCGGAAGCGGCCGATTGCCGTCTTGTCATGGCTCGTTCGGGGCATCTACTTTTGCCGCTCCTGACGCATGGCGAGGGGGAACGGACATGGCCGCACGCGGCCGGCACCGCCGGTACCAGCCGAACAGGATCAACCGCGCCTCACTGACGGTCACGGTGGGCGGCGCGGGCATGGCCATCCCGCTGATCGGCGCCGGCACGGCGTACGCGGCCGACGCCGCCACCTGGAACAAGGTGGCCGCCTGCGAGTCGAGCGGCAACTGGAGCGTCAACACCGGCAACGGCTACTACGGCGGGCTGCAGTTCACCCGGTCCACCTGGGCGGCGTTCGGCGGGACCAGGTACGCGCCGCGCGCCGATCTGGCCACGCGCGAGCAGCAGATCGCGGTGGCGGAGAAGGTGCTCGGCGGACAGGGCCCCGGCGCGTGGCCGGTGTGCTCGGCGCGGGCCGGCCTGACCACCGCCGTGCCGCAGTCCGCGCACCGTACGGGCAGCGCGGCCGCGTCCCGCGGGGCGACCGGGGGCCGGACGGACCGCGCGGCGGCCCCCGCGCACGACGTCAGACCGCAGACCACGCCGCAGTCCCGCGCGGGCACCTCCGAGATGTACACGGTGGTCCGCGGCGACACCCTCTCCGGCATCGCCGACGACCGGCATGTCCGGGGCGGCTGGCGGCAGTTGTACGCGGCCAACCGGACCGTCGTCGGGGACGACCCGGACCTGATCCTGCCCGGCCAGCGGCTCTCCGTGCACCCGACGCGGCAGGCGCCCGCCCGGCACCAGGATTCCGCACCCGCCCGCCGGCCGGCCGCGCAGCAGAAGACGAAGCCCGCGCCGAAGCCCGCCACCCGCACGGAGAGCGGCAGGGCCGGCCGGCCGCACACCGCCTCGCACACCCTCGTCGCCCCCGTGCACGGCCCCGTCGGCACCGGCTACCGGGCGTCCGGCTCCCACTGGTCCAAGGGCTACCACACGGGCGTCGACTTCCTGGTGGGCACCGGCACCTCCGTGCACGCCGCCGGCGCGGGCCGGGTGGTCACCGCGGGCTGGGGCGGGTCGTACGGGTACCAGGTGGTGATCCGGCACGCCGACGGCCGCTACACCCAGTACGGGCACCTGTCGGCGATCTCGGTCCGGGCCGGCCAGTCGGTCACCGCCGGACAGCGCATCGGCCGCTCCGGGGCCACCGGGAACGTCACGGGCCCGCATCTGCACTTCGAGGTGCGGACGGGGCCCGGTTTCGGCTCGGACATCGACCCGGTCGGCTATCTCCGGGCGGGCGGGGCCGACATCTGACCCCGGCCGGGCGGCGTCAGGATCCGACCCGGGGCCGGTGCCGGGCGAGGACGGGCATGGGGACGTACGCCACCCCGTGGACGAGGCCGCAGAACGGGCCGCTGTACAACATGTCCGTCTCCGGCCCCGGGTCGTCCGCCGTCGCCGGTCCGCCCTGCTCCGGCCCGGCTCCGGAGGCCGCCTCACGCGGTGCCGGGAGAGCGGGCAACGCGAGCACGGCGGGAGCGGCGGGCACGGCGGGAGCGGCGGGCACGGCGGGAGCGGCCGGCACCGCGGGCGCCGGGGGACCGGCAGGCACGGCAGGGGAGGCAGGCACCGCGGGAGCGGCAGGTGCCGCGGGGCCGGCGGGCGCCGGGGGAGTTCGCCGGGGCGTCGCGTCCTGGCCGGGTGCTGCCTGCGCCGGACCCGCCGCCGTGCGTCCGATGCGCTCGGTCGTCAGCAGGATCAGGCCACCCGCGGCCACCACACCGCAGCCCAGGGCGAGCGCGGTGCCCGTGGCCCCGTAGCGGAAGGTTTCGCCGAACATGGTGATGCCGACCGCGGCCGCCGCCATCGGGTTCGCCACGGTGAGCGTGGCCAGCGGGGCCGCGAGGCCACCGCCCCGGTACGACGCCTGCGACAGCAGCATGCCCGCCGTGGCCAGGACGGCGATCGCCGCCAGCGACGGCAGGTCGGCCGGCGTGATCCCGTCGCTCCAGTCCACCGCGACCGCCTTGGTGAACACCGAGGACATGCCGAACGCGACGCCGGCACCCGTGGCGAGCAGCACGCTGCGCACGGCGGGGTGCCGGTGCGCGGTACGCCCCGCCACCGTCAGCGCGACCACCGCGCCGCCCGTGAAGGCCGCCAGGGCGACCCGCTGGGCCCCGCTCAGCGACTGCGCGTGGGACGCGCCCACCAGGGACAGCAGGCCCGCCAGACCGGCCGTCGCCATGACCGCGCCGCGCCACGCGGCGGCGCCCGCCCGGCGGCCGACCAGCAGGGCGGCCATGGGCAGGGCGAACACGATCGTCAGGGCGCCCAGCGGCTGGACCAGACTGAGCGGGCCGCAGGCCAGCGCCACCACGTGCAGCAGGCCGCCCAGACCGTTCAGACCGACCGCCGCCCACCAGGCCGGCCGGCGCAGCGGCGCGTACTGCTCGCCGGGAGCGGACACCGCGACCTGCTCCTGCACGATCGCGCCGCCCGCGTACGCCACGGCGGACACGAGCGACAGCAGCACGGACAGCGCGAGGGCGCTCATGAGCTGGTCCTCTGCGGGAGGCGGGCGCGTCGGGCCCGGCGCGGCGAACAGGCGGCTTCCATGGTCCAACACCTTGCCGTGCCGATCTCTTCCCGTCGTCGTCCCTGAGCAGTCAATGGGTCATACTGCCGATGGAGTAGCCGTCCCGCGGTGTCCTCCCCAAGGTGGGCGACACACGGCGGAGCACCCCTGACGAGCGGCCCGCGCCCGCCCCCTGGGAGCGTCGGTCCCCAGGACTTGCTACTACTGCTCCCCGTGGAACCCGACGCACGACTCGCCGCCCTCCGCCCCCTCGGCGGCTTCTTCGCCCTGCGCACGGGCGAGCCGCCCCGAGGGCCGCTGCCCACCCTCGCGCAGGCCTACGCCCAGGCTCCCTCCGGGCACGCCGCCGACCCGCTCACCGTGCGGGTGCGCCGGGTCGCCGACGGCATCCGGGCCCCCGAACCCCGGGTCGCCGCCTCGGTGGCCCACCAGGGGCTCGCCGCCCGCCTGTGGTCGGTGGCGCTGGGCTGTGCCGTGCGGTACGGCCGACTTCCCGACCTCGCCCCGGACCTGCTCCGCTGGGACCCCACGGGCAGCGCCCCCGACGACCTGTGGCTCACGGAGGTACGCCCGCTGCCCGCCGCCCGCCCCGCCGGCGGGACCACGACCGGCACCGACCCCGCCACCGACACCCACCCCGAAGCGGCCACCGCCACCGACACCGTCGCCGCCCCCGAAGCCGCCACCGACCCCGAAGCGGCCACCGAAACCGACGCCCTCGCCGCCCCCGAGCCCGCCACCGACACCCACGCCGACCCCGCCACCGACGCCGTCGCCACCGCCGTCGCCCGCGCCGTCCTGCACGCCCATCTGGAGCCCCTGGCCGCCGCCCTGCGTGCCCGGTACCGCCTCGCGCCGGGCCTGCTGCGGGGCAACGCCGCCTCCGCGCTGGCCGCGACGGCGCGGCAGGTGCGCGGGTGGGCCCGCCAGGACGGCCGGCCCGGGGCCGGCGACCTGGCCCACGACCTGGCCGTACGCCTGCTCGCCCACCCGGCGCTCGCGGGGGCGGGCACCCTGGGCGCCACCGGCTTCCGGCGGCGCAGTTGCTGCCTCTACTACCGCGTGCCCGGCGGCGGTGTCTGCGGGGACTGTTGTTTCTCACGTGCCCCGGCCCCTTCCCCCCGGGCCGCATCCGGGTGACCATGAAGGGGACTTGCCGCCGGACTCAGGGGGTTTGCGGGTGCGCGTGGGACTACTGACCCGGGAGTACCCGCCGGACGTGTACGGCGGTGCGGGCGTCCATGTCGAGTTCCTGGCACGGGAACTGCGGCCGCTGGTCGACCTGGAGGTGCACTGCTGGGGCGAGGCATCCTCGGCGGAGCGGACGGCGGGTGTCGTGCGCCACCGCCCCTGGCCCGCGCTGGACGGAGCCAACGACGCCCTGCGGACCTTCTCCGTGGACCTGGCCATGACCGCCGCCACCCAGGGCTGCGACCTGCTGCACTCGCACACCTGGTACGCGAACCTCGCCGGCCACCTCGGAAAGCTGCTGCACGGCGTGCCGCACGTGCTGACCGCGCACTCCCTGGAGCCGCTGCGCCCGTGGAAGGCCGAGCAGCTCGGCGGTGGGTACACCCTGTCGAGCTGGGCCGAGCGCACCGCGATGGAGGCCGCCGACGCGGTGGTCGCCGTCTCCGGTGCGATGCGCGCCGACATCCTCGGCTGCTACCCGGACCTGGACCCCGCCCGCGTCCACGTCATCCACAACGGCATCGACACCGCCCTGTACCGGCCCGACCCCAGGACCGACGTCCTCACGCGCATCGGCCTCGACCCGGACCGCCCCTACGTGCTGTTCGTCGGCCGCATCACGCGGCAGAAGGGCGTGCCGCACCTGCTGCGCGCCGCCCGGGACATCGACCCGGCGGCCCAGGTCGTGCTCTGCGCGGGCGCCCCCGACACCCCGGAGATCGACCGGGAGTTCCGGGATCTGTTCCGGGAGCTGAGCCAGGTCCGCGACGGTGTCCACTGGATCCCGCAGATGCTGCCCCGCCCGGAGGTGGTCCAGTTGCTCACGCACGCGGCCGTCTTCGTCTGCCCCTCGGTGTACGAGCCGCTCGGCATCGTCAACCTGGAGGCGATGGCCTGCGGCACGCCCGTCGTCGCCTCCCGCGTCGGCGGCATCCCGGAGGTGGTCGACGACGGCCGCACCGGGATCCTCGTCGACCTGGACGGCGGCCGGGACGAAGAGCCGGGCGGGAGCCGGGAAGAAAGGAAGGACGGCGGCCCGGACGAGGCGTTCGAGGCGGGGCTGGCCCGGGCCCTGGACGCCGTGCTCGCCGACCCGGCGGCGGCGCGCCGCATGGGCGAGGCGGGACGGCTGCGGGCGGTGGCGGAGTTCGGCTGGGACGCCGTCGCCCGGCGCACCGCGGGGCTGTACGAGGAGATCCTCGGTCAGGCTTAGGCCACTTCGCACCAGGGCAGTAGTGGTTCAACCGGGTGAGGGGAGCGGCCATGCGTCGTGGTGGACCTTCGGTCCTCGGAATCGTCCTCGCGGGCGGTGAGGGCAAGCGTCTGATGCCCCTGACCGCGGACCGCGCCAAACCGGCGGTGACCTTCGGCGGGACGTACCGCCTGGTCGACTTCGTCCTGTCCAACCTCGTCAACGGCGACATCCTGCGCGTCTGTGTGCTGACCCAGTACAAGTCGCACTCGCTGGACCGGCACATCACCACCACCTGGCGCATGTCCAGCCTGCTCGGCAACTACGTCACCCCGGTGCCCGCCCAGCAGCGCCTCGGCCCGCGCTGGTACCTGGGCAGCGCCGACGCGATCCTCCAGTCGCTCAACCTGGTCCACGACGAACAGCCCGAGTACGTGGCGGTCTTCGGCGCCGACCACGTCTACCGCATGGACCCGCGGCAGATGCTCCGGCAGCACATCGAGGGCGGCGCGGGGGTGACCGTCGCCGGCATCCGGGTGCCGCGCACGCAGTCCTCGTCGTTCGGCGTGATCACCCCGGCCTCGGACGGGCAGGGTGTCGAGCGGTTCCTGGAGAAGCCCGCCGATCCGCCGGGCCTGCCCGACGACCCCGACCACGTCTTCGCCTCCATGGGCAACTACATCTTCACCACCAAGGCGCTCGTCGAGGCGCTGCACCGGGACGCCGAGGACGAGGGATCCGTGCACGACATGGGCGGCTCGATCCTGCCTGCGCTCACCGAGCGCGGCGAGGCCCAGCTGTACGACTTCAGCGCCAACCACGTGCCCGGCGAGACCAGCCGGGACCAGGGCTACTGGCGGGACGTGGGGACGCTCGACGCGTACTACGACGCCCACATGGACCTCATCGCCGAGCGTCCCGCCTTCAACCTCTACAACCGGGACTGGCCGGTCTACACCCACTCCAACCAGCTCTCACCGGCCCGGTTCAACGCGGGCGGCATCGCGGGGGAGTCCATCATCAGCGCCGGCTGCCTGATCCGCGGACAGGTCACGCGGTCCGTGCTCTCCCCGGGCGTGCGGGTCGATCCCGGCGCGGTGGTGCAGGGCTCGGTGCTGCACGACAACGTCCACGTCGGGCGGGGCGCGGTCGTGCGCGGCGCGGTCCTGGACAAGAACGTCGAGGTGCCGCCCGGCGCGACGATCGGCGTCAACCCGGAGCGGGACGCCGCGCTGTACACCGTCTCCACGGGCGGGGTGATCGCCCTGGGCAAGGGCCAGCGCGTCCCCTAGGGTCCCTCGCCCGCCCTCGCCCGCCGTCGGCCGCCCCCCGGCCGGCTCGGGCCCCGGACGGCTCGGGACTCCGTCTCCCGGCCCCGGGGCGGCGGGCGGGCTCAGCCGATCAGCGGCGGGAAGTGGTTCAGGGTGATCGCGCTCGCCCGGCGCGCGTCCTCGCTGGGGCTGAACTGCACGTACTCGGTGCCCGGCGCCGTGTGCACGGGGACGTGGCCCGGGGGCGCGTAGAACGCCTCTCCGGCCTGGTAGACCTCGTCGTGGTCGGGGTAGCGCAGCCGCAGCTCGCCCTTGAAGACGTAACCCCAGTGCGGGCACTGGCAGCGGCCGTCCGGCAGTTCCCTGAGCAGCGGGGTGAGGTCGACGTCCTCGCGGAAGACGCGGAAGTCCACCGTGTAGGGGTCGAGGTCCTCGGACTGCTCGACGACGGGTCCGTAGTCGCCGCCCTGGGTGGCGGTGCGCCGGGAGACCTTGGGCATCCGGTTCACTTCCCTTCCGCAGGAGAGGGGAGCCGCGCGGGAGCCCCGCACGACACGGGAGCGACGCCCCCATGGTGCGCGCCCCGCGGGCGTACGGTCCACTTGGATCTCGCCCCCGCCGGAGATCCGCACGCGGACGGCGGCGGCGCCGGGTGATCCGACCTTTTGTCATGTCCCTGGACTATGAAGCCGATCCGTGCTGTCATGCCGTCGGCTGCCTTGACAACGTTGTTCCACACCGGACCGAACAATCCCGCAACCGGGCAGTGCACAAGAGCCGCCATTTTCCCTCGTCACGAGGAGGATCGTGCGCACCAGCCGCTTCAGGGACCGACTCGCGCTGCTGCTCGCCGCAGCGCTCGGTCTCGCCGCGTTCACCGCGGCCCCCACCGCGACCGCCACCCCCGCCGACGACCCCGTGGAGGCCCACGGCCTCAAGGGCGACTACTACACCCAGTCCGCCCCCGGGGCCTTCGACTTCGACCAGCTGAAGGCCACCGCGTTCGACCCCGCACTCGACTTCGACAACCTCGAACCCCGCCTGGCCGCCACCACCGGCCGCTCCGACGACGTCAGCGTCCGCTGGACCGGCCGCATCGTCCCGGAGAAGACCGGCGCCCACACCTTCTCGATCACCGGCGACAACGGCTTCCGCCTCTGGATAGGCGGCAACCTCGTCATCGACCACTGGGTCGACGACTGGGACCGCGAACAGAACTCGGCCCCCGTGCAGCTGACCGCGGGCACGGCCTACGACATCAAGGTCGAGTACTTCGAGCACTACGGCGGCTCCAACCTCCACGTCCGCTGGACCGAGCCCGGCGGAACCAAGGAGGCGGTGCCGCAGTCCGCGTTCCGCCTGCCCGAAGGCTACGCCTACGACGGCGCGCTCAGCAGCACCGTCCTCGGGGACGGCCGCACCCTGAGACTCGGCTTCGCGCAGCGGCTCGCCGCGCCCCCGGCCGGCCTCGCCGGCCACCTGAAGGCCGTGATCGGCGGCGCCGCCTGGCCGCTCGGCACCGCCCGCACCGACCCGGCCGACCCGCGCGCCCTGCTGGTGAGCCTCCAGCAGCCCGTCGTCGGGAACAAGAGCGGTACCGCGCGCGGCACCGCCGACGTCCGCTACGACGGCCTCGGCGGGCTCACCGGCGCCGACGCCAAGGCGGTCGGCGCGTTCTGGAGCAGCGGACCCAACCGGTCGACGTACGAACTGCGCACGCCGTGGGCCGGGCAGGTCGGGCCGGACAACGCCCTTCCCGAGTACCCGCGTCCGCAGCTGACCCGCTCCGACTGGCGCAGCCTCAACGGCCGCTGGCAGTTCGCCGCCGCCCACGAGGGCGAGCAGCCGCCCGTGGGCACGACGCTGCCCGAGCGGATCCTCGTCCCCTACCCGGTGGAGTCCCAGCTCTCCGGGATCGAACGGCACGAGGACCGCATGTGGTACCGCCGCACCTTCACCGTCCCCGCCGACTGGCACGTCGGCCACGGCAAGCGGCTGCGGCTCAACTTCGGCGCGGTGGACTGGAGGGCCGAGGTCTACGTCAACGGCACGAAGGTCGCCGCGCACCAGGGCGGCTACGACAAGTTCGGCGCCGACGTCACCGACGCGCTGAAGCCCGGCCGCACCCAGGAGCTGATCGTCGGCGTCTACGACCCGACCGACGCGGCCGGCGGAGAGAACCCGCCGCTGGGCAAGCAGCGCCTGGACCCGAGCGGCATCTGGTACACGCCGACCTCGGGCATCTGGCAGACCGTGTGGATGGAGCCGGTCGCCCCCGACCACGTCGACTCCCTCGAGCTCACCCCCGACGTCCCGCACGGCCGCCTCACCGTCCGGGCCGAGGGCGTCCGCGACGGCGTACCGGTCACGGCGACGGCGTACGCGGGACGGCACAAGGTCGCCACCGCCCACGGCCGCACCGGCTCGCCGCTCACCCTGACGATCCACGACCCGCGCCTGTGGTCGCCCGACGACCCCTTCCTGTACGACCTGAAGGTGCGCGTCGGCGCCGACGAGGTCGGCAGCTACTTCGGCATGCGCTCCATCGCGGTGGAGCAGGTGGACGGCGTCCCGCGCACGGTCCTCAACGGCAAGCCGGTCTTCATGATGGCCACGCTCGACCAGGGCTTCTGGCCCGACGGCCTGTACACCGCGCCCACCGACGAGGCCCTGGCGTACGACCTGAAGGTGCACAAGCAGCTCGGCTTCAACGCCGTGCGCAAGCACATCAAGGTCGAGCCCGACCGCTGGTTCTACTGGGCCGACCGGCTGGGCCTGATGGTGTGGCAGGACATGCCCGCCATGACCGCGGGGGTGAACCCCTCCGCCGCCGCGCGGACCGAGTACGAGCGCGAGATGAAGGAGGTCATCGACGAGCACATCAGCAGCCCGTCGGTCGTCATGTGGGTCACCTTCAACGAGGGCTGGGGCCAGTACGACGAGGCCCGCGTCGCCGATCAGGCCAAGAGCTGGGACCCGACGCGCCTGGTCAACGGCATGTCCGGGATCAACCTGGGGACCGACGGCGGGGCCGGTGACATCATCGACGAGCACGGCTACCCCTCTCCCGCGCTGCCGCCGCACCCCGACGGCAGGCGGGCCCTGGTCAGCGGCGAGTACGGCGGCCTCGGCCTCGCGGTGCCCGGACACGCCTGGCCGGTGCAGCAGAGCTACGTCGACGTCGACCCCGCCGCCTACACCGACGACTACCTCACCAAGCTCGGCGAGGTGCGGTCGCTGGCCTGCCGCGGCAGCAACGGCGCGGTCTACACCCAGATCAGCGATGTGGAGGGCGAACTCAACGGTCTGCTCACCTACGACCGGCGGGTGCTCAAGCCCGACGCGGCCCGGGTACGGGCCGCCCAGCAGGCGCTGATCCGCGACGCGTCGCGCGCGACACCCGCCGGATGCCCGGCTGACTGACCATCAGACGTGATCATGCAGGCAATGACGTCTCCCTCGGAGGTCTTCCTGCATGAGCTGGACCCGGAGCCTGCGCCTGTGCGTGGGAGCGGCGGCGGTGGCGGCGTCCGCGCTGTCCACCGCCCCCGCCCCCGCACAGGCCGCGGCACCCCGCGACGCCCGGCTGACCGACCTGGTCAACCCGTTCATCGGCACCGCGAACGAAGGCAACACGTTCCCCGGCGCGACCGTGCCCTTCGGCATGGTGCAGTTCTCGCCGGACACCGGTCACAGCACCGGCTACGACTACGCCCACAGCCGCGTCCGCGGCTTCTCCCTGGTCCACCTCTCCGGCGTCGGCTGCCGCATCGGCGGCGACCTGCCGGTGCTGCCCACCACCGGTGACGTCACCCGGACGGACTACGCGAAGTACGCGACCGGCTTCCGCCACGAGAACGAGCGGGCGAGCCCCGGCTACTACCGCGTCGCGCTGGACTCCGGCATCGAGGCCGAACTGACCGCGACGACCAGGACCGGCGTCCAGCGCTACACCTTCCCGGCCACCGACAAGGCCAACGTCCTGCTCGACGCGGGCCAGGCGCTGCACCGGATGGTCGCCTCCTCGGTGGAGATCCTGGACGAGCGCACGGTGCGCACCGCGATCACCGGCCGCGGCTTCTGCAAGGACACCCTCCCGTACACCGTCTACACGATCACCCGCTTCGACCGGCCCTTCACCGCGTACGGCACCTGGGACGGCACCACCGTCACCCCCGGCGCGCGGACCGGGCGCGGCGGCGCCTACCTCCGCTTCGACACCACCCACGACCGCACGGTGGAGGCGACCACCGCGCTGTCCTACGTCGACGCGGCCGGCGCGGCGGGCAACCTGCGCGCCGAGGGCGGCCGTTCCTTCGCCGCCGTGCGCGAGGCGGCCCGGCGGGCCTGGGAGAGGCGGCTGGCGGACGTGCGGGTGAGCGGCGGCGACAGCACCCGCCGGCGCACCTTCTACTCGTCCCTGTACCGGTCCTTCGTCGCGCCCAACGTCGGCGAGGACGCCGACGGCCGCTACACCGGCTGGGACCGGCGCGTCCACCGCAGCCACGGCTTCACCTACTACCAGAACTGGTCGCTGTGGGACACCTACCGCACCCAGGCGCAGCTCCTCGCCCTGCTCGCGCCCCGCGAGTCCCGTGACATGGCCGTCTCCGTGATCCGGGTGGCCGAGGAGAGCGGCTGGCTGCCCAAGTGGGGCTACGGCACGGTCGAGACGAACATCATGACCGGCGACCCGGTCACCCCGTTCCTGACCAACGCCTTCCAGCAGGGCCTGCTCAAGGGCTACGAGGAGCGGGCCTACCGCGCCCTGAAGAGGAACGCGGACGGCGTCCCGCCCGCCGCT
Organism: Streptomyces sp. Xyl84; assembly: GCF_059731885.1. Lineage (NCBI taxonomy): Bacteria > Bacillati > Actinomycetota > Actinomycetes > Kitasatosporales > Streptomycetaceae > Streptomyces > Streptomyces sp. Xyl84. The sequence goes on along the minus strand of NZ_AP029182.1, from coordinate 873,520 downwards.
TCCCCCGCGGTGGGCCGCGACGCCAACGAGGACTACATCACCCGCGGCTTCGCCCCCTACGCCAAGGGACACGAGCCGGCCAAGGCCGGTCACTCGGACTACGCCTTCGGCGCCTCTGCGACCCTGGAGTACGCCCTGTCGGACGCCGTGCTCGCCCAGATGGCCCGGTCCCTCGGCCACCGCGAGGACGCCGCCCGGTGGGCCGCCCGCTCCCGCAGCTACCGGCACCTGTTCGACCCCTCTACGCGCTTCTTCCGGGCCCGCGACGCCTCCGGCGCCTTCGCCGGGCCGTGGAGCCCGGCGCAGAGCGAAGGGTTCCACGAGGGCACCGCCTGGCAGTACCAATGGCTGGTGCCGCAGGACCTGCCCGGCGTGGTCGACCTCATCGGCGGCAAGCGGCTCACCAACGACCGGCTCGACGAGTTCTTCGCCTACGACCAGCTCCTCACGGATCCCGCCCGCACCGCCCGCGAGGTGTGGGTCAAGGATCCGTACGCCTACTACGACACCGACCGCTACAACCCGCTCAACGAGCCCGACCTGCTCGCCCCGTACACCTACCTGTCGACGGGGCAGCCGTGGAAGACGAGCGACGTGGTGCACGCCGCGCTGACCCTGTTCACCGACGAACCGACCGGGATCACCGGCAACGACGACCTGGGCACCATGTCCGCCTGGGACGTGCTGTCGTCCATCGGCCTCTACCCGGTGCAGCCCGGCTACGGCACCTGGGGCCTGTCCACCCCGGTCTTCGACCGCGTCGACCTGCGGCTGGACCCCCGCTACCACCCCCGCGGCGCCCTCACGATCGAGGCGCCCGGCACCTCCTCGGAGGACCGCTACACCCAGACGGTCAGCGCCGACGGGGTGACCCACGAGCGGACCTACCTGACCACCGGCGACCTGCGCCGGACCAGGACGCTCAGCTACACCGTGGGCCCGCGGCCCTCGTCCTGGGGCACATCGGCGCAGGCGGCGCCGCCCGCACTCGGCTGACGCCCGGGGCCCCGCGTCCCGTGACCGCCGTGTCCCGCCCCGCCCGCCGGGGCGGGACTTCATCTGACGTTAACTGTGCGTAACTTGATCGTGCTTGACCGTAATCAGCCGCAGGCTGTTGACTGCAGACTCACCCACCGTCGACGGAGGCAAGCCTTGACCCCTGACCTGCTCGCTCCCCTCGACCTGGCGTTCTGGAACATCGAGTCCGCCGACCACCCCATGCACCTCGGCGCGCTCGGGATCTTCTCCGCCACCTCGTCCACCGCCGGGGCGCACGCGGCCGACCTGCTCGCCGCCCGCGCCGCCGGCGTTCCCGGGCTGCGCCTGCGCATCCGGGACGTGTGGCGCCCCCTCGGCCCGCGGCAGCCCTCCGCCGACGGCCGGCGCCACTCGCTCGCCGACGGCCTGCGCCGGCCGCTCGGCTTCGGCGGCGCCGCCCGCGAACCCGACCCCTGCTTCGACCCGCTCCACCACGTGCGGCTGCACACCCCGGCCACCGACTTCCACGCCGCCGCCGGACGGCTCATGCAGCGCCCCCTGGAACGCAACCGGCCGCCGTGGGAGGCCCACGTGCTGCCCGGCGAGGACGGCACCTGCTTCGCGGTCCTGTTCAAGTTCCACCACGCCCTCGCCGACGGGCTGCGCGCCCTCACCCTGGCCGCGGCCGTCCTCGACCCGGTCGACCTGCCCGCGCGGCGCCCGCGGCCCGCACAGCCGCCGCGCGGCCCGCTGCCCGACGTACGCAGCCTGCCCGGACTCCTGCGCGGCGCGTTCTTCGACGTCGGACGGGCCCTGGACATCGGTGCCCGCGTCGCGCGCTCCACCCTCGTCGCCCGCACCACACCCGCCCTCACCGCCGAACCCACCGGCACCCGCCGCACCGCCGGCGTGGTCGTCGACATCGACGACGTGCACCTGGTGCGCAAGGCCGTGGGCGGCACCGTCAACGACGTCCTGATCGCGGTCGTCGCCGGTGCCCTGCGCCGCTGGCTGGAGGAGCGGGGCGAAGCGTGCGACGGCATCGCCCCGCGCGCCCTGATCCCCGTCTCCCGGCGCCGCCCGCGCACCGCCCAGCCGCCGGGCAACCGGCTCTCCGGCTACCTGATGGAACTGCCCGTCGGCGTCCCCGACCCGCTGCGCCGCCTCGCCGCCGTGCGCACCGCCATGGACCGCAACAAGGACGCCGGACCCGACCGGGGCGCCGGCGCCGTCGCCCTGCTCGCCGACCACGTGCCCGCCCTCGGCCACCGGCTCGGCGGCCCCCTGGTCGGCCAGGCCGCCCGGCTCTGGTTCGACATCCTGGTCACCAGCGTCCCGCTGCCCGGCTTCGGACTGCGCCTGGGCGGCCACCCGCTCACCGCCGTCTACCCCTTCGCGCCGCTCGCCCGCGGCCAGTCCCTCGCCGTCGCGGTCTCCACCTACCGCGGCCAGGTCCACTACGGCCTCGTCGCCGACGCCAAGGCGGTACCGGACCTGAACCGGCTGGCCCGCGCCCTGACCGAGGAGGTGGAGACCCTCATCACCGTCTGCGGGCCCTGACCCGCCGCCCCCGCGGGCCCTTGATCGTCACGCGTTTGGCGGGAGCGCCCGGCGCTGCCGTAAAATCCCCCGTTCGAAAGCGGTCGCGAGTCGGAGCGCCGCACGAAGGACCAGGGAAGCGGCAGCGCGATGACGGTGACAGACGAGGGCTCCACGACCATGGACGAGGTCGTGTACGCGCCCGGCGAGGAGGCCGCGTACGGGCCCGGCATCGACCCGGAGCGCCTCGCCGTCTGCCTCGACGTGCTGCGGGAGCTGGACGGCATCGAGGTCGACCACCCCGACGCCGTCGCCGTGCGCCGGGCCACCTCGCACATCTACCGCATGGTCAAGCAGCGCCGCCGCCAGGAGCGCCGGGCCGCCAAGACCGCCCACGACAAGGCCGTCACGGAGGCCACGGCAACCGGCTCGGCGCAGCGCATCGACGACGAGACCGAGGGCATCCTGCCGTCCTCCGCGACGGGGGAGGGCCAGATCGCGGGGATACTCAGGCGCCCGCGCTCCTGCTACGTCTGCAAGCAGCGCTACGTCGAGGTCGACTACTTCTACCACCAGCTGTGCCAGAAGTGCGCCGCCGAGAACCGCGCCCGCCGCGACGCCCGCGCCGACCTGACCGGCAAGCGCGCCCTTCTCACCGGCGGCCGGGCCAAGATCGGCATGTACATCGCGCTCAGGCTGCTGCGTGACGGCGCGCACACCACCGTCACCACCCGCTTCCCCAACGACGCCGTCCGCCGCTTCAAGGCCCAGCCCGACAGCGCGGAGTGGATCCACCGGCTGAAGATCGTCGGCATCGACCTGCGCGACCCCGCCCAGGTGGTCGCCCTCGCCGACTCGGTCGCCGCCGAGGGCCCGCTGGACATCCTGATCAACAACGCCGCCCAGACCGTACGGCGCTCCCCGCAGGCCTACAGCGAGCTGGTCGCCGCCGAGTCGGCCCCGCTGCCCGCCGGTGAGCTGCCCGCGGCCGAGGTGATCGGCACCTTCGGCTCCGGCGCGGTCGCCGCCCTGCCGGTGGCCGGCTCCGGCGCGCTCACCGCCGAGGACGTCACCGGCCTCGCCCTGGTCTCCGGCTCCGCCTCCCTGGAGCGGATCGCCGCCGGCACGGCCATCGACGCGGGCGGTCTGGTGCCCGACCTGCACGACACCAACAGCTGGATCCAGACGGTCGACGAGGTCACGCCGGTCGAGCTGCTCGAGGTGCAGTTGTGCAACTCCACCGCGCCGTTCATCCTGATCAGCCGCCTGCGCCCGGCGATGGCCGCCGCGGCGGCCCGGCGCACCTACATCGTGAACGTCTCCGCCATGGAGGGCGTCTTCGAACGCGGCTACAAGGGTGCGGGCCACCCGCACACCAACATGGCCAAGGCCGCCCTGAACATGCTCACCCGCACCGCCGCCCAGGAGATGTTCGAGAAGGACGGCATCCTGATGACGGCCGTCGACACCGGCTGGATCACCGACGAGCGCCCGCACCCCGACAAGGTCCGCCTCGCCGAGGCGGGTTTCCACGCACCGCTGGACCTGGTCGACGGCGCCGCCCGCGTCTACGACCCGATCGTGCGCGGCGAGGCGGGCGAGGACCTGTACGGCGTTTTCCTGAAGGACTACGCGCCGGGCAAGTGGTGAACGGCCGCGCCTGAGCCCTGACGGTGCGTCAGTCGACGGCGCCGAGACGGGCGTTGCGGGCCGCGACCAGCTCCAGGACGGTGCGCCAGTCCTCCAGGACCCCGGCTCCCGCGGTGTCGCCGGCGCCGCGGGAGCGGGCCTCCTCGTCCGCGAGGCGCAGGGTCAGGGCGTCCTCGTCCAGGGGGCGGGCGGGGCGGTCGCCGGCCGGGGCGGCCTGTTGCCGCACGAGCCGGAAGACGCGTTCACCGAGCAGGCCGCGCACCGCGTCCGCGGCGCGGGCCGCGCGGACGGCGGCGGCCTGCGGATCGGCGCCGCCGCCCGGACCGAGCAGGGCGCCGATCCCCAGGACCAGGCCCGCGACCTGCAGTTCCTTGTCCGCCGGGCGGCGCCGGCGCAGCAGCGCGGCGGTGCGCAGCGCGTGCTCGTGGGGATCCGCGCGGCGCCGGGGCCGGTCCGGCGCGGCGGTGCCCCGCCCCGCGTCACCCGGTCCTGCCGTACCCGGTTCTGCCGTACCCCGTCCGGCGTACAGCAGGTCCATCAGCTCTTCGACACTGCGCAGCTCCATGCGTCAGTCCTCCCGCGGGACGGCCGGTGCGGTACCTCAGCAGATCACGGCGACCTTGCGGCGCGGCCAACGGGAACTGAACTGCGTGACGTAGACCGAACGGGTGAATCGCCCGCCGCTCCACAAAGCGACAAATCACCTTGTACACGGCTCAATGAACACGCCTGACTTCAGATAGTTACCTGCTCTTTGCAGCCCCATCGAGCAGGGGGTCGCTCATTTGGTTAATCTGGAGTAGGCGGACAGCACCAAAGGGTTCCCACCACACCCACGGTCCGCCCCGGGGTGAGACGGTGCCCAACGGCCCGCTCGGACCTCAGTTGCCCGGCGCCACCGCGTCCGACCTGTTTCGACCCAGACCCGAGCGGGCGTCAGGTGCCGCAGCGCAGACTGCCGGTGACCGCCCCGAGGGTGACCGACACATAAGGAGTGCGCGGTGACACCGGAGAAGACGAATCGCGACCAGCGCCCCCAGGAGCTCTCGGAGCGCCCGGGCCGGCGGCCCGGAGACCTCGGCAGTCTCGACGTGTGGGCGCGGTCCGCCCCGATCCGCCTGGCCGGCTACGAGGACGACCTCGCCGAACCGCACATCCTTCCCAGCGTCGACTGACCGGTCCGGCGCGGCGGCCCGCCCGGGCGATCGGGCCCGCCGCCGGGCCGGTCCGGCGAAACGCGCCTTCCGGCCGCTCCGTCCGGGATAGGGTCCCCCGCAAGATCTCCACGATCTCCACGCCAAGATCACCGAGGGGGGCCTGTCCCATGGGCAGCACCGGTACCACCGACAGCACCGCGTACGAGGGTTTCACGGCCGAGGAACGGGCGGCGATGAAGGACCACGCGCGGGAGATGAAGGCGGAGGTACGGCGCAGGTCGCGCGCGGACAAGGCGGCGGAGGCCGAACGGGACGTGCTCGCCAAGATAGCCGAGATGCAGGACTCGGACCGCGTCATGGCCGAGCGCGTCCACGCGGTCGTCACGGCCGCCGCCCCGGTCCTCGCCCCCAAGCTCTGGTACGGCATGCCCGCCTACGCGCGGGACGGCAAGATCATCTGCTTCTTCCAGAGCGCGGAGAAGTTCAAGGCGCGCTACGCGACGCTCGGCTTCAGCGACCAGGCCAATCTGGACGAGGGTACGATGTGGGCCGCCGGTTTCGCCCTGACCGAGGTGACACCCGAGGTGGAGGCGCGGATCGCCGCCCTCGTGCAGCAGGCGGTGAGCTGAGCCGCACCGGGCGGATCGCGTCCGGCAGGCAGGAACTCACGTGAGCGGGGCCGTACGCGGCCACGGCCGCAGCCGCTCGATCCGCTCCGCGAGGTCCAGCAGGGCGCCCTCCGAGCCCGGGCGGCCCACCAGTTGCACCGCGCAGGGGGCACCGGAGGGCAGCGTCCCGAACGGCACCACCGCGGCGGGCCGGCCGGTCAGGTTCCACGGCCCGGTCATCGGCGAACAGGCCCCGTTGACCAGGACGTTGCGCAGCCAGCCCCGTTCGTGCCAGGGCGCGGCCCGCGGGGAGCGGCGGGCCAGCGCCGGGCAGAGCAGCACGTCGTGCTCGGCGAAGAAGGGCTCCAGCCGGGCCCGCAGCCGCTCCCGGGCGTCGCCCGTCCGGACCCCGTTCACGAACCGCCGTCCGACGGCGGCCTGCACCCGGGTGCGCCGGGTCAGCCGCCGCGGATCCAGGTCCGCGGCGTCCACGGCCGCCGCGTACGGCCGGCCGACCGTCACCCCGCGCAGGGGAGAGCGCACGGAGGCGGCGACCGACAGCGCGGACGGGTCCGCGGCGGCCGCCCCCGTGTCCGCCAGGACCGCGAGCATCAGCCGTGCGTCCGCCACCGTCGTGGTCAGCGGCCCGTTCTCCGACATCCCGAACCAGTCGCCGTTGCCGATGCCGGCCGGGACCACGCCGTGGCCGGGCTTGACGGTGACCAGGCCGCAGGTGGCGGCGGGTATGCGCAGTGACCCCATGCCGTCGTTGCCGAGCGCGAGCGGCACCATCCCGGCGGCGACCGCGGCCGCGCTGCCGCCCGACGAGCCGCCCGCGGAGCGCGCGGTGTCCCACGGGTTGCGGGCGGTGCCGTGCACGCCCTCCGTGGTCCCGAAGACACACAGTTCGGGCACGTTGGTCAGCCCCACCACGACCGCGCCCGCCGCCCGCAGCCGGGCGACGGTGACGTGGTCCCGGGTGTTCGGCAGGTCCGAGGTCGCCGCGGACCCGTTCCGGCTGGACTCGCCGCGCACCGCCAGATTGTCCTTGACGGCCACCGGCACCCCCGCCAGGGGCAGCCCGGCCAGGTCCGGGCGGACGCCGACCTCGTCGGCCTCGTCGAGCGCGGCCTCGGCGCGGACGGTGCGGAAGGCGCCGATCCGGCCGTCCAGCCGCTCGATGCGGGCCAGGTGCGAGGCCACCACCTCGCGGGCGGTGACCCGCTTCTCGCGCACGGCGGCGGCGATCTCGGCGGCGCTCGGGCCGGCCCAGCTGGTCACGGGGGCTCCCCGGCAGGGGGCGGGCAGGTTCGTACGCGCGGGTACGCAGGGCGAACTCTGCCCGCGCCCGCCTCTTCCGTCGAGAGGGCGGGCACCGTCATCCGATCAATGGCTCAACTTCCTTGCTGGTATGCCCCATTGACAGCCCATGGCGGCCGCTCAATCATCAGACATCCGATGAATCGGAGGCTGCTCATGAGCACGTATCCAAGACGTCACGTCCTGGGGGCCGCGGCGGGCGCCACCGCGGCGGCGGCCCTGCCGCTCGCGGCGGCGACGCGGGCACAGGCCGCCGGGACAGCCGGCGGACCGGACGGCGCACAGGCCGGCCGCCGGGCGGACGGCCCCGGCAACCCGTGGGCGCCCGTCCCCGACCCGGTGCCCGTCCCGCTGGAGGCCCTGTACGACAACGACGGCATCGACACCGCCGCCGCACGGGGCGGCGACTTCGACGGCTCGGGCTACACCTTCCCCGGCGAGGCACTCCCGGCCGGGCCGACCGAGGTCGACGGCATCCCCTTCCGCTTCCCGTCCGCGGCCGCCGGGGCGGCGGACAACGTCGTCGCCCGCGGCCAGCGCGTCGAACTCCCCAGGGGCCGCTACCTGTCGGCCGCCTTCCTGACCGCGGGCAGCTACGGGAACGCCTCCGGCACCGCCACCGTGCACTACGCGGACGGGACCACCACGACCGCCGGGCTCGGCGGCGCCGACTGGTACGGCGCGGGCGGCACCCTCTCCGCCCCCTACCGCTACCGGCCCGACGGGACCAGGGACGACCACCCGGTCGGCATCGGCACGGCGAACCTGTGGCTCGACCCGGCCCGCGAGGCGGTCGCGCTGACCCTGCCGGTGACCGGCCCGGCCCAGGAGGGCACGACGGCCCTGCACGTCTTCGCCCTCACCCTGCAACCGGTCGCCCGGGGCCGGGCGCTGATCCTGCGCGACGCCCGCTCGACCGCCTCGCTGCTGGAGGCGTCCGGAGCGCAGAGCGTCGAGGCCACCGTCGTCAACGCGGGCACGGTCGCCCTCCTCACGGACGACGCACTGTCCGTACGGGTCGACGTGGACGGCGCCCGCACCGTCGATCCCGCCCGCATCCGCCGGCTCGACCCCGGCGAGGAGGTCCGCGTCCGCGTCGGCATCCGCAACCGTCCGGGAACCGCGTCCGGTACCGTCCGGGACGGCACGGTCAGCGTCACCGGCCGGGGCACCACGGCGGCCGCCCGCACCGGCCGGCTGACCCTCGGCGTCCCGGACTACCGGCCCACCGAGGACTCCCTCGCCCGTCACCAGGCGCCGTACTGGTTCCGTTCCGCCAAGTTCGGCATCTTCATCCACTGGGGCGTCTACTCGGTACCCGCCTGGTCCCCCGTCGGCAAGCAGTACGCCGAGTGGTACTGGCACCACCTCCAGGACCCGGGCAACGCGGTGTACGCCCACCACCGGGACACCTACGGCGAGGACTTCGCCTACGACGACTTCATCCCGCGCTTCACCGCCGAGAAGTTCGACCCGCGGTCCTGGGTCGAGCTGTTCCGCGACGCCGGCGCCCAGTACCACGTGCTGACCTCCAAGCACCACGAGGGCTTCGCCCTGTGGGACACCAAGGTCTCCGACCGCAACGCCGTGCGGATGGGCCCGCGACGGGACCTGGTCGGGGAGCTGTTCGAGGCCTCACGGCGGTACGCCCCCGCACTCCACCGCGGCCTGTACTTCTCGATGCCCGAGTGGTTCAACCCGGACAACCCCTGGACGGGCCACGGCCCGCGCAACCCCTACACCCTGCGGCCCGTGCCCTACACCGGCTACACCGCGGGCAAGGACTACGTGAAGGACTACCAGGCCCGGCAGATGCTGGAGCTGGTCCACGGCTACGACCCCGCGGTCATCTGGTGCGACATCGGCGGCGCCAACGACAGCCTCGACGTGCTCGCCGAGTACTTCAACCACGCCAAGAACCGCGCCCGTCCCACCGAGGTCACGGTCAACGACCGCTCCGGCATCGCCTTCCACGACTTCACCACGCCCGAGTACACGACGTACGACAACACCGTCGTCGCCAAGTGGGAGGCCAGCCGCGGCCTCGACCCCTTCAGCTACGGCTACAACCGGGCCACCCCCGACGCCGCCTACATGACCGCGGAGGAGGTCGTGCACAGCCTCGTCGACATCGTCTCCAAGAACGGCAACTTCCTCCTGGACATCGGCCCGCGCGCCGACGGCACCATCCCTGAGATCATGCAGGCCCGGCTGCGGGAGACCGGCCGGTGGCTGCGCACCAACGGCGAGGCGGTCTACGACACCACCTACTGGTCGCGGACGGCCCAGCTCGGGGCCGACCTGCGCTTCACCGTCCGCCCCGACGAGGCCTTCTACATCCACTCGCTGGCCCGCCCAGGGGCGAAGCTCACCGTGGAGGCCCCGGTGCCGATCCGTCCCGGCGACAAGGTCACCATGCTCGGTCACGACCGGCCGCTGACGTGGACGGTGCGCGGCGGCGCGCTCGTCGTCGACGTGCCCGAGGCCGCCCGCCGGGCAGGCCGGTACGCGTGGGTCTTCAAGATCGAGTGGCACGGCTGAGCCCGCCCGCACGGCCGCGGCGGAGCGGTTCCGCCTCCGTCGCGTCCCACCCCGGCCCGCGGCACGGCGAGTTCGGCCCGCACCGCCCGCGCACCTGAGCCGGGAAGCCGCCCGGACCCGGGCCGGGGCCCGCGGTCCCCGGCGGTCAGGGGCCGAACCCGCCGCCGGGGGCCGTCCGGGTGCGTCCGACGCGTAGGCGGCTCGCCCGGGTGGGTCTAAGGTCGGAAGAACAGGACGAGCACGAGGGGAAGTAGTCGGCGATGGCGCAGGACGAGGCCGTGATCGGCTGCACGGGGGAGCTTCTCATCGGCACGCGCGGATCCGCCGGTCCCGGCGAGATCCTGGTGCGGGTCAGAGGCGGATCCGAGACCTTCCTCGCCTGGTCGCAGGAACCGTTGCCGATCGGTGCGACGGTCCTCGTGGTGGACTCCCGTGGATGCCGTCAGGTCGACGTCATCGAGTGGGGCGACCCCCTGGACAGGTTGCGCGACGATGCGGCCGACGCAGGCTAAGGAGAACAGACCATGTTCGGTTACCGCGTTCCCGCCCCCGACGAGGCGATGCTGATCTCGGGCGGCAGGCGGGGACTGGGGGGCGCGCCGTTCCGGGTGGTGACGGGGCACGGCAAGTTCGTGCTCCCGGTCTTCCGCAAGGTCCGCTTCCTCACCCTGTCGATGTGCGAGTCCGAGGTCGTCGAGACCTGTGTGACCAAGCAGGGCATCGCGCTGCACGTGCGCGCCGTCATCGCCTTCAAGGTCGGCAACGACACCGAGAGCATCATCAACGCGGGCCAGCGGTTCCTCTCCGACCAGGACCAGATGTCCGTCCTGACCGGCCGGATCTTCGCCGGTCACCTGCGCGCCATCATCGGCTCGATGACGGTCGAGGAGATCGTCACCGAGCGGCAGAAGCTCGCCGCCGAGGTCCTGGACACCTCCAAGACGGAGATGGCGAAGATCGGCCTGATCGTGGACTCGCTGCAGATCCAGTCGATCGACGACGGCGACACCGGTTACATCGACGCCATGTCCGCGCCGCACAAGGCGGCCATCCAGCGCCAGGCGCAGATCGCCCAGGCCCAGGCCAACCAGGCCGCCGCCGAGGCGGAGCAGGAGGCGGCGCGCCGGCAGGCCGAGTACGCGCGGCAGACCGCCGTGGTGAAGGCGGAGTACTCCGCCGAGGTCGACCGGGCGCAGGCGCACGCCGCCCAGGCCGGCCCGCTGGCGCAGGCGCACGCCCAGCAGGAGGTGCTGGCCGCCCAGACCGAGCTGGCCCAGCGGCAGGCCAAGCTGCGCCAGCAGGAACTGGTCGCCGAGATCGTCAAGCCCGCCGAGGCCGAGGCCGAGCGGGTCAGGATCCTCGCCGCCGCCGAGGCGCAGCGGATGAAGATCCAGGCCGAGGCCGCCGCGTCGTACGACCGCGTCGCCCTGGACCGGATGCTGATCGACCAGCTCCCGCAGATCGTCAAGGAGGCCGCGGGCGGCCTGGCCGGCGCCAACGTGAACGTCCTGAACGGCGCGGACGGGCTCGGTGAGATCGCGGCCGGCCTGGTCGCGCAGGGCCTGACGATCCTCGACTCGGTCCGGCAGAACCTGAACGGCAACGGCAGCGGTGACCGCCCGAGCGGCGGCGGCCGCGCGGAGCAGGGCGACGGCCGGCTCGAACTCCAGGGACCCTCGGCGGCGAAGCCGGACGGCGACGGCCGCCCGGGCGAGGGGGACGGCCCGGCCCGGCGCACCTCCTGAGAGACGGACACCCACGGCCCGGCCTTCTCCCTGAAGGCCGGGCCGCAGGGGCTCAGGAGGAGACCTCGGCGCCCTCGGGCCGGGGGATGAAGAAGGAGGCGCCGAACGCCGCCACGACGACGGCCAGGCCGGTGAGCATCGCCGCCGTGTAACCGGCGGAGGAGTCGCTGCCCGCCGGGCTGCCCGCGACCTGCACCGCCGACAGCAGGGCGAAGCTCAGCCCGGCGCCCAGGCCGAACGCCGCCGAGATCAGCCCGGGCAGGAACCCGGGGTTCTCCTTGGGGGCGAGGACCACACCGAGCAGGTTGAGGACGATGTTGGCCACACCCGCGTACGCCACGCCGAGCAGGACCGTGCAGACGACCATCACCGGCAGCGAGTGCACTCCGGCGAGCGCCATGACCGCGATCACCACGGCGCCGGCGGCCAGGCCCCAGCGCAGCACCCGCCGGTAGCCGAGGACCGGCGCGAGCCGCCCGGTGAACGGGCCGACCAGCCAGCCCACCAGCGCGAACGGGGTCAGGAAGACCACCGAGGCGAGGCTGGAACCCATGCCGAAGCCCACCGTGCCGTTCTGCGCGAGGGACATCAGGACGCCGTTGACGGTGGCGAAGACGCCGACGAGGGTCAGCAGGGTGGTCAGCAGCGGGGCCCAGGTGGCGCGCCGGCGCAGGTCGTCGGTCCGCACCAGCGGCTGCGCCTGCCGCTTCTCCACCCGCCAGAACACCGCGAAGGCCGCCGCGGCGACGACCAGCAGGCCGATCGCCCGCGGCCGGTTCGCCGCGCCCAGCTTCTCCGCCTCGTCCACGGCGACCAGCAGGGCGACGACGCTCACCACGAGGGGGGCCACACCCGCCCAGTCCATCGGGGTCCCGGCCGACGGCCGGGACTCGGGGCAGCCCGCACGCATCAGGACCGCCGCGAGGACGGCGACCACCGCGATCACCCAGAAGACGCTGCGGAAGCCGTACGCACCGGCGAGCCAGCCGCCGGCCAGCGCGTCCACCCCGGCGATGCCGCCGTTGACCGCCGCGACCACGCCCATCAGCGTGCCGAACCGCTTGGGATCGGTGACCTCCGAGCGCAGCATCAGCAGGGAGATCTGCACGACGGGCCCGCAGGCGCCCTGCACGGCCCGCGCGACGTCGAGGACCGCGATGTTCGGGGCCAGCGCGGCGAGCACGGTCCCCGCCGCCATGAGCACCAGCATCCACAGCAGCACGCGCTTGCGGCCCACGATGTCGCTGAACCGGGGCAGGAACAGCGAGAACATCGCGGACGCGGTGAAGAACACGGTCTGCGACAGACCGGTGTCCGCCTCGCCGGTGTGCAGTTCCCGGGCCATGGTGACCAGGGCCGGGCTGAGCATGCTGGCGTTGAGCTGGAAGGCGGTGCACGCGGCGAGCAGCGCCGTCATCAGCGCCGCCGTCCCGGCCGCCGTCCTCGCCGGCCGGGTGGTGAGGTCAGTGGTCATCGCGCCGTCTCACTTCCGGACCTGGCACAGCCGGTCGACGAGGAGGCCGGGGAAGGTGCCGTCGGTCTCCAGGACGACGACGGCGTTGGCCCCGCTCTGCCCGGGGTAGCCCCGGTACAGACCGCGGGTGTCCGCGACCAGGGCGCCGCGGGCCGCGCCGTCCGCGGTGTCGACCGTGACGTGCACCCGGGGCGCGAGTTTCGGGATGACCTCGCCGACGGCGATGCCGGCCGCGAGCGGGTCGTGGCAGGCGGAGCCCCGGAAGGGCAGCGCCGTCTGCTCGTGGAAGGCGAAGTAGAAGTCGAGGATCTCACCGGCGAGCGTGCTCACCGGTGTCCCCGCGGCGAGCAGCCGCTGCCGGTGCGCCTCGGTGAGGTTCTCCCGCATGGTCACGTCGAGCGGGACGAGGGTGAGGTCCCAGCCCGCGGCGAGCACCAGTGCGGCGGCCTCGGGGTCGTTGCCGATGTTGGCCTCGGCGACCGGGCTGATGTTGCCGGGGTGGTGCACGGCGCCGCCCATCACCGTGACGTGCGAGACCAGTTCCGGCAGCCGGGGCTCCTTGCGCAGGGCCAGCGCCAGATTGGTCAGCGGGGCGGTGGCGAGGATGTGCAGGTCCCCGCCGGCCTCCCGGGCGGTGTCGATGATGAGGTCCACGGCGTGCCGGGGATCGGGCGCGGCGGCGGGCGCGGGCAGGCGTACGCCGCCGAGGCCGCCGTCGCCGTGCACGAAACTCGCGTCGGCGTTGACGGCACCGCGCAGCGTGGCGTCGGCGCCGGAGGAGACCGGGACGCCGGTGCGTCCGGCGGCCTCCAGCACCTGGAGGGTGTTGAGCGCGGCCCGCTCGGCGCTGGTGTTGCCCGCGACGGTGGTGACCGCGCGCAGGTCGACTCCGGGGGTCTGGCACAGGTACAGCAGCGCGACGGCGTCGTCGATGCCGGTGTCGCAGTCCATGAGCAGCGGACGGGAGGCGGTGACGGGCATGGCGTCTCTTTCAGGCTGGCGGGGCCGGCGCGGGGTAGGCGACGGCCGGAGGAACAAGCCCCGTAATTTGTCTGACAACTTTCGGTGAGCTGGCGAGAGGGTACGCACGCCGTCGCGCCCGGCACAAGAGTGATCCCGCGCACACCTGTGGACCGGACCCGGCACCCCTCCGAGCCGTTTTCATAGGGGCGTACGCGGTGCGGAGGGGTGAGGGCGGGGAGGGGGCGGCCTCGAAGACGTGCCCGGACGGCCCGTCGGACGGGGGGCTATTCTGGACCGGGCCGGATGCCGGTGCCGCCATAAATGTCAGACATATAACGGGAGCCTCGATGCCTCGGCAGGGAGACCGCCGCCACTCACCCCGCGTCGAGCTGTACCAGCGCATCGTCGCGGCGATCGACGACGGCACCTTCCCGCCGGGGGCCCGGCTGCCCTCGGAACCGGTCCTCGCCGCACGGCTCGGCGTCAGCCGTCCGGCGCTGCGCGAGGTGCTCATCCTGCTCCAGGAGGACGGGGTCATCACCCGCCGCCAGGGCTCCGGCAGCACCGTGAACCAACTGCCTCCCGCGCCCGGTCTGGAGCGGCTGCTGCCCGTGGAGGAGCTGCTCGGCCCCGGCGCCGTGCGCTGCCGGCGGCTCGGCACCGACCTGGAGGAGCCCACCGACTTCTCCGGCTACCACCTGCGCCTGGCGCCCTCCGCGCGGGTGCCCTTCTGGGAGACGGTCGTCGACGTCGACGGCGCCGCGGCCTGCTTCGCCCACGAGTGGGCGGCCGACCGCACGGACCTCGAAGCCGTCGACCCGGCTCTGGCCGCCGTGTTCGACGCCGCGGCCGAAGGACCGGCGACCACCATGCTCGCCGCCTTCCTCGCCGTGGGGCCCGCGTCGATGACGGCCCGCAGCACCCTGGGCGCCACCATGCTCGGCAAGGAGCGCGGAGCGGCCACCTCGCGTCCGCCGGAGACCCCGGCGCTCCTGGTCACCCAGACGGTCGCCGTGTCCGGCCGGCCCGTGCTGGCCGCGAAGTACCTGTTCCCGGCCGGCGCCCCGCTGCTGCACCTGGCACCGCGCCGCTGACCGGGAGGGGGCCCCACCGGGCCGGCCCCGCACCGCCGCGGCCCCGGCTCCCGGCCCGGCCGCTCGGCCGGCGCCCCTCGGCGGACGCCGTCGCGCTGGGAGCTGCGGACAGAAGGGGGCCCCGGCGCCCGGCACGCGCTCTCACCGCGTCGCCGGAAGGCCCTGGCAGCTCCGCCACAAGGACCTTCCGGCGCCTCGCGGTCGCGCGCACCGGACGGCACGCCCCGCCTCCGTCCGCTCGCGGCCGGTGGCGGTCCGGGGCCGGTCCGCGTGAGCTGGTCGGGCTCCCCTTGTGTCCGCAGCTCCTACGCCGTTCAGGCGTCCCGCGCCGCCCCCGTGCTCTCCCGTTCGATCAGCCGGGGCACCGGGACCCGTACCGTGCGGGCCGGGCCGCCGTCGAGCAGGGCGGTCAGCTCCCGGGCCGCCGTGCGGCCGAACTCCATGCTGTCGCGGGACAGGGCGGACAGCCACGGCCGGACCATGCGGCACAGGGCCGAGTCCTCCCAGGACACCACCGACACGTCCGCCGGTACGGAGAAGCCGAGTTCGCCCGCCGCGGCCACGCCGGCCAGGGCCATCACGTCGTTGTCGTAGATCAGCGCCGTCGGGGGAGCGGGGGAGCCGAGCACCCGGCGGGTGACGGCGGCGCCCTCGGCGTCCGAGTAGTCGGTGGTCACCGACTGCACGCCGGTCAGCCCGCGCCGCTCGGCCTCGGCCCGCAGCGTCCGGATCCGGCGTTCGGTGTGGGCGAGGCCGGACAGGCCCGCGATGTGCGTGATCCGCCGGTGCCCCAGCCCGTACAGCCCGTCCACCACCGAGGCCATCGCGCCCGCGTCGTCCGCCCACACCGTGGACAGACCGGGGTGCCGCTCGTCGGGGGCGCCGCCGATCACCACGGCGGGCAGGCCGAGTCCGTCGAGCAGGTCGGGGCGCGGGTCGTCGGTGCGCGGGTCCACGACGAGCACACCGTCGACCCGGTGCTCGGCCCACCACCTGCGGTACACGTCGCACTCGTCGGGCACGTCCTCCACCACCTGGAAGAGCAGCCCGAGATGGCGTTCGGCCAGCACTTCCTGGATGCCGGAGACCAGTTGCAGGAAGAAGGAGTCCACGCCCAGCGTGTCGGCGGGCCGGGCCAGCACGAAGCCGATGGTGGCGACGCCCTCCCCGGACAGTGCGCGGGCCGCCGTGCTGGGCCGCCAGCCCAGTTGCTCGGCGACGCGGCGGACCCGGTCGCGGGTGACCTCGGAGACGCCGGGCCGGCCGTTGAGCGCGAAGGAGACGGCGCTCTCCGAGACACCGGCGCGGCGCGCGATGTCCTTCATCGTCGGACGGCGCGCCGGAGAGCGCTTGGCCGGCATGGTCCCCCTCATTTCTCAGCGGTGATCACTAAAGCGCTTGAGTGGAAGCACCCTAAAGCGCATTAGTCCTCGCTGGCAAGTCCCTTCCCATACGCCCCTGACCTGCACTAATGTGGCCGAGGTTGCATTAGCAGGGCCGAATCCATTGACTTTTCACGAACTCGGCATGCATCGTCACTGCCGACACCAGCCGCCGACGCCGCAAGGGAGCCGTGTCACCGTGCCCATATCCCGCAGAGCACTTGCCGCCGCCGTCACCGCCCTCGTCCTGCCGTTGAGCGCCTGTGGCTCCGGCGGCGACGACGCCGGTTCGACGGACGCCTCCGGCAAGGTCGAGGGCGACATCACCTTCCAGACCTGGAACCTGCGCGCCAACTTCAAGGACTACTTCGAGGGCGTGATCGGCGACTTCGAGAAGAAGTACCCGGGCACGCACGTCAAGTGGGTCGACCAGCCCGCCGAGGGCTACCCCGACAAGATCAGCGCGGACGCGGCCGGGGGCACCCTGCCCGACGTCGTCAACGTCGCCCCGGACCTGGTCGCGCCGCTCGCCAAGGCGGGCCTCGCGATGGACCTCGACAAGGCCGCCGCCAAGTACAAGGGCGAGTACCTGCCCGGCGCCTGGGCCAGCCACCAGGTCCCCGGTCTGCCCGGCACGTACGCCTTCCCCTGGTACCTGAACACCGGCCCGCTGTTCTACAACAAGGCGCTCTTCAAGCAGGCCGGCCTGGACGCCGCGAAGCCGCCGAAGACGTACGACGAACTCTTCACGGACGCCCTCCAGCTGGCGCAGAAGTCCGGCGGCAAGGTCGCCACCCTCGCCAACGTGCCCACGATCGAGGACTTCGGCCGCTACGGCTCGACCCTGACGAACAAGGAAGGCACCGGCTTCGCCTTCAACGACGCCAAGGGCGTCGAACTCCTCACCAAGTACAAGCAGTTGTACGACGCCAAGGCCCTCGACCCGCAGGCGCTGACCGCCACCCCCGAGTCGACCGGCAAGAAGTTCCTCACCGGTGCCGTGGCCATGAACCCGGGCAGCGCCCTGGACCTGGACAACTTCAAGAAGCAGGCGCCGAACCTGTACAAGAACATCGGCATCACCGACCAGATCACCAGCACCGGCCACGTCAACATGTACGTCCAGGGCCTGATGGTGAACGCGAAGACCAAGAACACGCCCACCGCGGTCGCCTTCGCGCACTTCGTCACCGACGCCGAGCACCAGATGTCGTTCGCCAAGAAGGTCGCCATCTTCCCGAGCACCGCCGGCTCGCTGAACGACCCGTACTTCACCAAGGAGGACGGCACGGACGTGACCCGCGTCCGCATCGCCGCCGCCAAGTCCCTGAAGACCGCGGTCAACTACACGCCCGTGCAGTTCAGCGACCAGATGAAGACCGCGCTGCGCAACGAGGTCGCCAAGGCGCTCCAGGGCAAGCAGAGCCCCAAGGACGCCCTCGACAACGCTGTCAAGGCGTGTGACCAGCTTCTGAAGCAGCAGGGATAACGCACCATGTCCACCTCGACCGTCTCCCGGGCGCCCGCCGCGCGCCCGGACGGGCGTCCCGGCCGCCGCGCCACAGGCCGCCCGGCGACCCGGGTACGACGTCAACTGCCCACCAGTCCATGGCTGTTCGCCGCCCCTGGACTGCTGGTCACCGGCGCCTTCATCCTGTACCCGTTCGTCTCCACGGTGATCAACGCCTTCACCGACCGCCGCACCCTGCTCCCGGGCCACTTCGTCGGCCTCGCCAACTTCCGCGAGCTGCTGCACGACGACGCCTTCTGGATCGGCCTGCGCAACAGCACGCTGTACATGGCCGGCGTCGTTCCGGCACTGGTGATCCTGCCGCTGCTGCTCGCCCTGCTGGTGCAGAAGAACATCCCGGGCATCACCTTCTTCCGGTCCGCCTTCTACACCCCGGTCGTCGCCTCGATCGTCGTGGTCGGCCTGATCTGGGTGTGGATGCTGGACGAGCGCGGCCTGGTGAACTCGCTCCTGGAGACGGTCGGGCTGGGCAAGGTCGGCTTCCTCAGCGACCAGTGGCTGCTGCTGGTCAGCGCCATGGCCGTCACGGTCTGGAAGGGCCTCGGCTACTACATGATCGTCTACCTCGCGGCGCTCGCCAACGTGCCCCGCGAACTGCACGAGGCCGCCGCCGTGGACGGGGCGGGCGCGGTGCGCCGCTTCTTCACCGTCACCGTGCCCGCCGTCCGCTCCACCATGGTCCTGGTCGCCGCGCTCTCCTCGGTCGCCGCCTTCAAGGTGTTCTCCGAGGTGTACCTGATGGCCGGTCCCAGCGGCGGCCCGGCCGGCGAGGACACCACCCTCGTGATGCTCATCCAGCGCACCGGCACCGGCCTGACCGGCCGTGTCGGCTACGCCTCCGCCATCTCCCTGGTCGTCTTCGTCATCACCGTGATCCTCATGCTGCTCGTCCTGCGCGCCGACCGGAAGGAGGACGCGTGAGCACCGTGCAGACCCCGGCCGGCAGGACGCCGGCGCGCCCCCGCAAGCCCCGCTTCACCGACGAGAACGGCCGCCGCCACCGGGTGTGGGAACTGGTCCTGCGCTACGTGCTGCTGCTCGCCGTCCTCGCCCTGACCGTCGGCCCGTTCGTGTGGCAGCTGTCCACCTCGCTCAAGGGCCCCACCGAGGACATCTTCAGCTCACCGCCGAAGTTCCTGCCCGGCCACCCCACCCTGCACAACTACGAGCGGGTCGCCGACACCATCCCGGTGTGGGACTACGCCTTCAACTCCCTCAAGGTCGCCGCCGCCAACGTCGTCACCAACTGCGTCGGTTCCGCCCTCGCCGGCTACGCCCTGGCCCGGCTGCGCTACCGCGGCCGCAGGGTGGCCACCCTCGTCTTCGTGCTGGCCATGCTGGTGCCCGCCGAGGGCATCATCATCGCCCAGTTCACGACCATGCGGGAACTGGGCCTGAACAACACGCTCATCGGCGTCCTGCTGCCCGGAGCCGTCGCCTCCCTGAACGTGCTGCTGATGCGCAACGCCTTCCTCAACCTGCCCTACGAGATCGAGGAGGCCGCCTACGTCGACGGTGCCAACGTCTGGCAGCGGTTCCTGCGGATCGCGCTGCCGTCGGTGAAGGGCACCCTCGCTGTCGTCGCGATCTTCGCCTTCATGGGCGCCTGGGACGACTTCCTGTGGCCGCTGATCGTGCTCAGCGACCCGTCCAGGTTCACCCTGACCATCGGCCTCAACTACCTGCACGGCACCTTCGCCAACGACGAACGGCTCGTCGCCGCGGGCACCGTCATCGCCGTGGCGCCGTTGATCGCCCTCTTCGCCTGCCTCCAGCGCTACTTCTTCCGCGGGGTCGGCGAGGGCGCCGTCAAGGGCTGACGGGCACGGCCCCCACCGGGGGCCGTCCCCGGCCCCGTGCCACCGCAGTTCCCAGGCCTGAACACCGCACCCCCACCCGCAAGGACCCCCGCATGCCTTCTGCCGTGCGCTTCGGCGTCAACTACACCCCGAGCCAGGGGTGGTTCCACCACTGGCTCGACTTCGACCTCGACGCCGTACGCGCCGACCTGGACTCCATCGCCGCGCTCGGCCTGGACCACATCCGCGTCTTCCCGCTGTGGCCCTACTTCCAGCCCGACCGCGCCCTGATCCGCCCCCGCGCCGTGGAACAGCTGGTCCGGCTCGTCGACGCGGCCGGCGAACGCGGGCTCGACGTCAACGTGGACGGCCTGCAAGGACATCTGTCCAGCTTCGACTTCCTGCCCGCCTGGACCCGCACCTGGCACCGCCGCAACCTCTTCACCGACCCCGAGGTCCTCGACGGTCAGGCCGCCTACCTGCGCACCCTCGCCGCCGCCCTCGCCGACCGCCCCAACTTCCTCGGCATGACCCTCGGCAACGAGGTCAACCAGTTCTCCGCCGGGCCCCACCCCGACCCCGACCGGGCCACCGCCGAGCAGATCGACGCCTGGCTGGAGCGCATGCTCGCCGCCTGCGAGAAGGGCGCCCCCGGCAAGCTCCACCTGCACGCCGAGTACGACGCCACCTGGTACCAGGACGACATGCCGTTCACCCCCGCCCAGGCCGCCCGGCACGGCGCCCTCACCGCCGTCCACTCCTGGGTCTTCAACGGCACCGCCCAGCGCCACGGCCGCACCTCCGTGCCCACCGAGCACCACGCCGCCTACCTGATCGAACTCAGCAAGGCCTGGGCCGGCGACGCGCACCGCCCGGTCTGGCTCCAGGAGGTCGGCGCCCCCGCCCCGCTGATCCCCGCCGAGCACGCCGCCGCCTTCACCGAGGCCACCGTCGCCAACGCCCTGGACTGCCCCGACCTGTGGGGCATCACCTGGTGGTGCTCCCACGACGTCTCCCGCGAGCTGGCCGACTTCCCCGAACTCGAGTACAGCCTCGGCCTGCTCACCAACGACCGCCGGCCCAAGGACATCGCCCGCACCCTCGCCCGCGCCGCCCGCGAGCACACCTGTGCCCCGGCCCCGCGCACCACCGCGCTCACCGTCCCCGCCGACCCGGCGTCCCGCTCCCGCTGCGCGCCCGGCGGTGACGTGTTCGAGGCGTTCTTCCGGCTCACCGCCGACGGCGCCCGCCCCGCCACCGTCCTCGACACCCGCGCGGCCGACCAGGACCACCTGGCCGCCCGCGGCATCACGCACGTCGTCACGCCCGACCAGGTACTCCCCAACCCACCAGGAGGCACCCGCTCGTGAGCACACACCCCGTCCGGCGCACCGGCCGTCCCGACGGCCGGCCCGCCCGGCGCACCGTCCTGCTGGCCGGCGCGGCATCCGCGTTCCTGCCGGTGCCGGCCGCACCGCCGGCCCGGGCCGCCGCGGCCGCGCCGCACGCCGGTGCCGCCTCCGGTGCCGCCGCGTCCCTCCAGCCGTACGCCTCCTACTGGTACCCCGACTCGCTGCCCGCCGGCAGCCCGGGCGCCGGCATCACCTGGCGCAGCCTGAAGGACTGGCGCGCCGCCACCGACACCGACCTCGCCTTCAACGCGGCCTCCGTGCCGCTCGCCCCCCGCTTCACCCCCGTACCGGCGAACACCACCGCCCGCGGCGGACAGGCCAGGATCCAGTCCCTGGTCTCCTTCGGCCCCACCGCGGGCAACCCCTCCCAGGGATCGGCCACCGCCGACTACTACGCCCTCACCCACTGGGCGTACCTGGACGAACTGGTCTTCTGGGGCGGCTCGTCCGGTGAGGGACTGATCCTCGCCCCCAACGCGCCGATCGTGGACGCGGCCCACCGGCACGGCGTCCCCGTCCTCGGCAACGTCTTCCTGCCGCCCGCCGCCTACGGCGGACAGCTCCGGTGGACCCGCGACCTGGTCCAGCAGGACGCGTCCGGCCACTACCCGCTGGCCTCCCAGCTCGTGGCGGTCGCGGCGGCGTACGGCTTCGACGGCTGGTTCGTGAACGCCGAGACCGGCGGCGGCGACAGCGCGCTCGGTGCCGCCATGCTCGGCTTCGTGAGCGAACTGAAGCAGCTCGCCGCCGCCGAGGGACAGCGGATCACCTGGTACGACGCGATGACCGTCACCGGCTCGGTGAGCTGGCAGGGCGCGCTCGACGAACAGAACCAGCCGCTGTTCCAGGCCGCCGACGACATGTTCGTCGACTTCCGCTGGAGCCCGGACTCGCTCGCCTCCTCCGGACGCAGGGCCGAGCAGCTCGGCCGCAGCCGCTACGAGCTGTGGGCCGGTGTCGACGTGGAGTCGGGCGGCTCCGACACCGCCGTCGACTGGGACGCCATCGTGCCCGCGGGCGCCGCGCACACCACCTCCCTCGGCCTCTACCGACCCGAGTGGACCCGCAACCACCTGCCCGCCGGGCACACCCCGGAGCAGTTCCACGCCGCCGACGACCGGTTCTGGACCGGCCGCTCCCTCGACCCGTCCCGGCCCGACCCCGCCGACACCTGGCGGGCGCCCGCCGTGTCCGTGGCCGACCGGTCCACGGTCACCTCCCTGCCGTTCGCCTCCACCTTCAACACCGGCCACGGACTGCGCTGGTACGAGCGGGGCGTGACCACCTCCGACGCCCCCTGGAACCACCTCGGTCTCCAGGACCGGCTGCCCTCCCGCCGCTGGAGCGTGCGCACCGACGGGCAGCGGCCCGCCGTCTCCTTCGACTTCGCGGACGCCTGGCACGGCGGCAGCAGCGTCCTGGTGGACGGCGCGCTCGACCGGCCCGCCGTCCTGGACCTGTACGCGACGCGGCTGCCGCTGGGCCGCAACACCGTCGTCGAACTCACCCACCGCGCGGACGCGGGCGACGTACGGGTGGAGCTGGCCGTGGCGACCGCGGAGCCGGACGCGGCCGGGGCCGCGCCGCCGTACACGTACCTCCCGCTGCCGGCCGCGGGCGGCGACGGCTGGCGGACCACAGCCGTGCGGCTCACCGGTCTGTCCGGCACCGTGCACGCGCTCGGGGTGCGGCTGACCGCCACCGGCGGCGGCCCGGTGCGCTGGCGGCTCGGCGCCCTCGCCGTCCGCGAGAAGCCCGTCACCCCCACCGCCCCGCACAGGGTCCGCGTCACCGCCGCCGCGGGCGGCGACCTCCGGCTCGCCTGGCACCACCGGGCACCGGGCACGGTCCGCCACTACACCGTGCACCGCGTGCTGCCCGACGGCGGCCGCCGCTTCCTCGGCGCCACCGGCCAGCGCGCCCACTTCGTCACCGGCCTGACGCCCGCCCCGGGCGAGCGGGCCGTACGGTTCGAGGTACGGGCGGTGGGGGAGCTGTACACCTCCTCGGCCGCCGCCACCGTCACCCACCCCTGGTAACCACCCGCCGATCCACCCGCTGACGTACGACCTACGGAGCATCCCGCATGCATGACGACCGCAGCCTGGTCGAAGCCCGCCTCAAGCGCGTTCTCGACGAGCGCATCCGCCCCGCCGTGTACCCCGAGTCCGTCCCGCTGGACGTGGCCGTGTGGCACGCGCCCGGGGAGCCCGTGCCGGTGGCCGAGGGACTGGCCGCCGCGCCCGAGCCGATCGAGGTGGGCGCCCGCTGGGGTGCTCCGTGGGGCACCAGCTGGTTCCGGGTGACCGGCACCGTGCCACAGGCGTGGGCCGGCAGGACCGTCGAGGCCCTGCTCGACCTGGGCTTCGACGAGAACATGCCCGGCTTCCAGTGCGAGGGCCTGGTCTACCGGCCCGACGGCACCCCCGTGAAGGGCCTCAACCCGCGCAACCAGTGGGTGCGCGTCGGCGCCCCCGTCGAGGGCGGCGAGGAGGTGCGCCTGCACATCGAGGCCGCCTCCAACCCCGTCATCCTCGACTACCATCCCTTCCTGCCCACCCGGCTCGGCGACAAGGAGACCGCGGGCAGCGACCCGCAGTACACGCTGACCCGGATGGACCTCGCCGTCTTCGACGAGACCGTGTGGCAGCTCGTCATCGACCTGGAGGTGCTCGGCGAGCTGATGGCCGAGCTGCCCGCCGACTCCCAGCGCCGCTACGAGATCCTGCGCGCCGTGGACCGGGCGCTGGACCTGGTGGACCTCCAGGACGTCAACGGCACCGCCGAGCGGGCCCGCGCCCAGCTCACCGGCGTGCTGGCCGCGCCCGCCGTGCCCTCCGCGCACCGCATCAGCGCCGTCGGTCACGCGCACATCGACTCCGCCTGGCTGTGGCCGCTGCGCGAGACCGTGCGCAAGGTGGCCCGTACGACGTCCAACATGACCGCCCTGCTGGAGGACGAGCCCGACTTCGTCTTCGCCATGTCCCAGGCGCAGCAGTGGGCGTGGATCAAGGAGCACCGGCCCGAGGTGTGGGCGCGGGTGAAGAAGGCCGTGGCGGACGGCCGGTTCGTCCCGGCCGGCGGCATGTGGGTGGAGTCCGACACCAACATGCCCGGCTCGGAGGCCATGGCCCGCCAGTTCGTGCACGGCAAGCGGTTCTTCCTCGACGAGTTCGGCGTCGAGAACGACGAGGCCTGGCTGCCCGACACCTTCGGCTTCGCCGCGGGCCTGCCGCAGATCATCAAGGCGGCCGGCTCCAAGCGCCTGCTGACGCAGAAGATCTCCTGGTCGCAGACGAACAAGTTCCCGCACCACACCTTCCAGTGGGAAGGCATCGACGGCACCCGCATCTTCACGCACTTCCCGCCCGTCGACACCTACAACTGCTCCATGAAGGGCAGCGAGATCGCGCACGCGGCCCGCAACTTCAAGGACAAGGGCGTCGCCCGGCACTCGCTGGCACCCACCGGCTGGGGCGACGGCGGCGGCGGCACCACCCGCGAGATGGTCGCCAAGGCCGCCCGGCTGCGCGACCTCGAAGGCTCCGCGCAGGTCGTGTGGGAGACCCCCGAGGCCTTCTTCGACAAGGCCGAGGCCGAGTACCCCGAACCGCCCGTCTGGGTCGGCGAGCTGTACCTGGAGCTGCACCGCGCCACCCTGACCAGCCAGGCCAGGACCAAGCAGGGCAACCGGCGCAGCGAACACCTGCTGCGCGAGGCCGAGCTGTGGGCGGCCACGGCCGCCGTGCGCGCCGGGTTCCCCTACCCCTACGAGGACCTGGACCGGATCTGGAAGACGGTGCTGCTGCACCAGTTCCACGACATCCTGCCCGGCTCGTCCATCGCCTGGGTGCACCGCGAGGCACGCGCGACCTACGAGCGGGTCGCCGCCGAGCTGGACCAGATCATCGAGGGCGCGCAGCGGGCGCTGGCGGGCGAGGGCGGCACACCGCTCGTCTTCAACGCGGCTCCGCACACCCGTGCCGGTGTCCCGGCGGGCGGCGCCGCCGCCCCGGCGGTCCAGGGCACGACCCGGCTCACCCCGCGCGCGGGCGGCGGCCACGTCCTGGACAACGGCCTGCTGCGCGTCGAGATCGACGGACGCGGTCTGGTCGTCTCGGCCTACGACATCGCGGCCGACCGCGAGACCGTCGCCCCCGGCCGGGCGGCGAACCTCCTCCAGCTGCACCCCGACTTCCCCAACATGTGGGACGCCTGGGACGTCGACGAGTTCTACCGCAACACCGTCACCGACCTGACGGACGCGGACTCGGTCGCGGCCGGCGAGGACGGCACCTCGGTGCGGATCGTGCGCTCCTTCGGTTCCTCCCGCGTCACCCAGGTCCTGTCGCTGGCGGCGGGCGAGCGACGGCTCGTCGTGGACACGGAGGTCGACTGGCACGAGACGGAGAAGTTCCTCAAGCTGGCCTTCCCGCTGGACGTGCACGCCGAACGGTACGCGTCGGAGACGCAGTTCGGGCACTTCCACCGGCCCACCCACACCAACACCTCCTGGGAGGCGGCCAAGTTCGAGGCCTGCAACCACCGGTTCGTGCACGTCGCCGAGCCGGGCTGGGGCGTCGCCCTCGTCAACGACTCGACGTACGGACATGACGTGACCCGCGCCGTCCGCACCGACGGCGACCTGGGCACGACCACCACGGTCCGCGTGTCGCTGCTGCGCGCGCCGCGCTTCCCCGACCCGGAGACCGACCAGGGACTCCACCGCTTCCGGCACGCCCTGGTGCCCGGCGCGGAGATCTCCGACGCCGTGCGCGAGGGCTGGCGGATCAACGTCCCCGAGCGGCGGCTGACCGGTGCCGGCGAGGTCGCGCCGCTGGTGGGCGTCGACGACGACGCGGTCGTCGTGACCGCCGTGAAGCTGGCCGACGACGGCAGCGGTGACGTGGTCGTCCGCTTCCACGAGGCCCACGGCGGCCGGGCCCGCGCCACGCTGACGGCCGGGTTCGAGGTCGCCGACGCGACGGTCACGGACCTGCTGGAGCGGCCCCTGGCCGACGCGGCGCCCGTGGAGCGCGACGGTGAGCGGGTGGCGGTACGGCTGCGCCCCTTCGAGCTGGTGACGCTGCGGCTGCGGCGCGCCTGAGCCTGCCGCGCAGGGCGGCCCGGCGAGCGATCGCCGGGCCGCCCTGCGGCGTTTCACGCGCGGACGCATCCGTCCCGTACCACCGGGCTGCCGCCCCTACCGCCCCGTCTGCGTACGCAGCCATTCCTCGACCTCGCCGACGTGGGCCGCCGCCGCCGCGCGGGCCGCTTCCGGGTCGTGGGCGGTCAACGCCCGGAAGATCGCGGCGTGTTCGCGGCGGGTGCGGGCGAAGGCGCCCTCCTCCTGGTAGCCGCGCCAGACCCGGGCGCGGAAGGTGCGCGAGGACAGGCCGTCCAGGATCGCGGCCATCGTCTCGTTGCCCGCCGCCCCCGCGATCTCCCGGTGGAAAGCGAGGTCGTGGGCGAGGATCTCCTCCGGGTCGTCGGTGGCGTTCATCGCCGTCAGGTGCTTCTCGACCTCGGCCAGCCGCTCCGGGGTGATCCGGGCCGCCGCCAGCGCGGTCGCCGTCGACTCCAGGACCCGGCGCACCTCCAGCAGTTCGACCAGGGCCGGGCCGCGGGTCAGGTCGGCGACCACACCGAACGTCTCCAGCAGGTCCCCGGCCTCCAGCTGGGTGACGTAGATGCCGGAGCCGTGCCGGGCCTCCAGCACGCCGAGCACGGTGAGCGCGCGGATCGCCTCGCGCATCGAACTGCGGGAGATGCCCAGTCCGGCCGCCAGGTCGCGTTCGGTGGGCAGCCGCTGGCCGGGCTCCAGCCGGCCCTCCGCGATCATCGCCTTGACCTGGTCGATGGCGCGCTGCGTCACCGTGCCCTTCGGCCCGGCACCGGCGGGTGAGGCACTCACGGCGCTCTCCGCCTCCGTCTGCCCTGCCGGGCCGGTCGGCATCTCGTCCACGCCACTCCTCCTGTCGCCGTGCGCCGCAGTCTAATCACCGAGGTGGTCCGACCACTATGGCCGAGCGGCGCGAAAACCTGGCTCCGGAGGGTGTTGTCCGCGCCAAGTGGTCTGATAAGTATGCGGGCAACTGCTCGATCTCGCTCGATGAGGAGCCGACAGATGGCCGGCACAGAAGTGCGGAACGGACGGCAAGGCAGGCGGCGGCACAGCAGGTGGCGGAACGAGGGGCGGGCCTTCGGCTGGGCGGTGCGCGCGACGGCCGCGGCCGCCTGCGGCGCCCTGGCGCTCACGGCCTGCGGCAGCACCAAGGACACCGGCGCCACCGGAGCCAAGGGCGACGGCAGCGGCAAGGTCGGAGTGATCCTCCCCCTGCTGACCTCGCCGTTCTGGCAGTCGTACAACGACTACGTGCCCAAGATGGCCACGTCCCAAGGCGTCGACGCGCTGAAGACGGTCAACTCCAACAGCGACCCCTCGCAGCAGATCACGGACGTCAACAACGAGCTGAACCAGGGCGTCAAGGGCCTGGTCGTGGCCCCGCTGGACAGTGCCGCCATCCAGGCCGGCCTCGACCAGGCCGAACGCAAGGGCGTGCCCGTGGTCGCCGTCGACGTGGCGCCCGACAAGGGCAAGGTCGCCATGGTCGTGCGCGCGGACAACGTCGCCTACGGCGAGAAGGCCTGCCAGTACCTCGGCGCGCACATCAGCTCCGGCAAGGTCGTGCAGATCATGGGCGACCTCGCCTCCGTCAACGGCCGTGAGCGCTCGGAGGCGTTCCGCGCCTGCGTGAAGAAGAGCTTCCCGCGGCTGAAGGTCCTGGAGATCCCCGCCAAGTGGGAGTCCGACACCGCCGCCGCCAAACTGGACACGCTCCTGAACGCCAACCCCGACCTCAAGGGCATCTACCTGCAGGCCGGCGGCGTCTACCTCGCGCCCACCCTGCAGACCCTGAAGTCCAAGAACATGCTGAGGAAGGCCGGGACGGCCGGGCACATCGCGATCGTCTCCAACGACGGCATCCCGCAGGAGTTCGACGCCATCCGCAAGGGCGAGATCGACGCCACCGTCTCGCAGCCGGCCGACGCCTACGCCAAGTACGGCATGTACTACGTCAAGGCGGCCATGCAGGGAAAGACGTTCACGCCGGGCCCCACCGACCACGGCTCCACCATCGTGAAGCTGCCCAACGGCACCCTGGAGGACCAGCTGCCCGCACCCCTGGTCACCAAGGACAACGTCGACGACCCCAAGCTGTGGGGCAACACGGTCCGATGAGCGCCACCCACACCGCCCCGCTGGTGGAGGCGCGGGGCGTCACCAAACGCTACGGCGCCACGGTCGCCCTCGCCGACGGCCGCCTCACCGTACGGTCCGGCGAGTCCCACGCCCTGGTCGGCCGCAACGGCGCCGGCAAGTCCACCCTCGTCACCCTCCTCACCGGCCTCCAGGCCCCCGACGAGGGCGAGGTCCGCTTCGACGGCGTGAGCGCCCCGCCGCTCACCGACCGCGACGCCTGGCGCCGCAAGGTCGCCTGCGTCTACCAGAAGCCGACCGTCGTCCCCGAACTCACCGTCGCCGAGAACCTGTTCATCAACCGGCAGCCGACCGGACGCGGAGGGCTCATCAGCTGGCGGCGGCTGCGCCAGGAGGCCGCCGGCCTCCTCGCCACCTGGGACGTGCGCGTCGACCCCGGCGCCCGCACCTCGGAACTCAAGGTCGAGGACCGGCAGATGGTCGAGATCGCGCGGGCGCTGAGCTTCGGCGCGCGGTTCATCGTCCTGGACGAACCCACCGCCCAGCTCGACAACCGCGAGATCGATCGGCTGTTCACCCGCATGCGCGCCCTGCAGGACTCCGGGGTCACCTTCCTGTTCATCTCCCACCACCTCCAGGAGGTGTACGAGGTCTGCCAGACCGTCACCGTGCTGCGCGACGCCCGCTGGATCACCACCGCCCCCGTCGCCGACCTGCCCAGGGCCGCCCTGGTGGAGGCCATGGCGGGGGAATCGGTCACCGAGAGCGGTCTCGGGCGTGAGCCCGTCGCCGCCCACGCCCCCGTGGTCCTGGAGGCGCACGGGCTCGGCTCGGGGGCGTACCAGGACATCGACCTCACCGTGCGCGGCGGCGAGGTGGTGGGGCTGGCGGGCTCCAGCGGCAGCGGCAAGATCGAACTGGCCGAGACCTTCGCCGGACTGCACACCCCCACCGGCGGCAGCGCCCGGCTCGACGGCCGAGCCCTGCCGTTCGGTGACGTGCGGGCCGCGCTGACGGCGGGCGTCGGCTGCGTCCCGCGCGACCGGCACGAGCAGGGTCTGGTGGCCGGCATGACCGTCGGCGACAACGTCACCCTGAGCGTCCTGGACCGCCTCGGCCGCCACGGCTTCGTCGGCACCGGTGCCCGGCGCGGCTTCGCCCGCGAGCTGATCGACCGCCTCGGCATCCACACCGAAGGCCCCGAACAGCCGGTGTCCGACCTGTCCGGCGGCAACGCGCAGAAGGTCGTCATGGCCCGCGCCCTCGCCGGTGACCCCCGACTGCTCGTCCTCATCAACCCCACCGCCGGCGTCGACGTGAAGTCCAAGGAGTCCCTGCTGGCCCGTATGGACAGCGCCCGCGAGGACGGCACCGCCGTGCTCGTCGTCTCCGACGAACTCGACGACCTGCGCCGCTGCGACCGCGTCCTCGTCCTCTTCCACGGCCGGATCGTCGCCGAACACCGCGCGGGCTGGCGCGACCACGAGCTGATCGCCTCCATCGAAGGAGTGGACCATGGCTGACACCGAAGCCGCCCCGCCGCTCGCGCCCCCGCACGCCGCCGCCGGCGCCGGCCCGGCCCGGACCGTCCTGCTGCGCCGCGCCCGCGAACTCGCCCTGGTGCCCGCCCTGTTGCTGCTCATGGTGCTCGGCACGGCCGTCAACGACTCGTTCCTCACCGAACGCAACCTGATCTCCATCCTCGGCTCGTCGGCCGCGCTCGCCATGGTGGTCCTCGCCGAGTCACTGGTGCTCATCACCGGCAAGTTCGACCTGTCCCTGGAATCCGTCGTGGGCATCGCCCCCGCCGTCGGGGCCCTCCTCGTCCTGCCCGCGGCGCAGTCGGGCTGGGGCACCGAACTGGCCGCGCCGCTCGCCCTGCTCGCCGTCCTCGTGGCCGGCGCGGTCGTCGGCGCCTTCAACGGCGTCCTGGTCGTCAAGTTCAAGCTCAACGCGTTCATCGTGACGCTGGCCATGCTGATCGTGCTGCGCGGCCTGCTGGTCGGCGCGACCAAGGGCAAGACGCTGTTCGGCATGCCCGACAGCTTCTACTCCCTGGCCACCACCACCTTCCTGACCATCCCCCTGTCGGTGTGGCTGGCCGCCGTCGCCTTCGCCGTCACCGGCCTGGTCCTCAAGTACCACCGCGTCGGCCGCGCCCTGTACGCCATCGGCGGCAACGCGGACGCGGCCCGTGCCGCCGGCATCCGCGTGGAACGGGTCATGCTCGGCGTGTTCGTCGTCGCGGGCGTCCTCGCCTCCGTCGGCGGCATCATGCAGACCGGTTACGTCGGCGCGATCAGCGCCAACCAGGGCCAGAACATGATCTTCACCGTGTTCGCGGCGGCGGTCATCGGCGGCATCAGCCTCGACGGCGGCCGGGGCACCATGTCCGGCGCGCTCACCGGCGTCCTCCTGCTCGGCGTGGTGCAGAACCTGCTCACCCTCGCCCAGGTGCCGTCGTTCTGGATCCAGGCCATCTACGGCGGGATCATCCTGGTCGCCCTCATGATCGCCCGCGTCACCACGGGCCGCGCCCAGGACTGACCACGCCGGTCACCCCGCCACCGAACGAAAGGCCATCCGTGTCCCCGACGCCCGCCCGCATCACCGCGGTCGACACCTACGACATCCGTTTCCCCACCTCGCGCGAGCTGGACGGCTCCGACGCGATGAACCCGGACCCCGACTACTCGGCCGCCTACCTCGTGCTGCGCACCGACGCCGCGGGCGGCCCGGAGGGACACGGCTTCACCTTCACCATCGGGCGGGGCAACGACGTCCAGGTCGCCGCGATCCACGCGCTGCGCCACCACGTCGTCGGGCGGTCCGTCGACGAGGTGTGCGCCGATCCCGGCTCGCTCTTCCGGGACCTGACCGGTGACAGCCAACTGCGCTGGCTGGGACCGGAGAAGGGCGTGATGCACATGGCGATCGGCGCCGTCGTCAACGCCGTGTGGGACCTCGCCGCCAAACGCGCCGGCCTGCCCCTGTGGCGGCTGCTCGCCGAGGCCGACCCCGAGTGGCTGGTGCGGCAGATCGACTTCCGCTACATCACCGACGCCCTCACCCCGGCCGAGGCGCTGGAGATCCTGCGCCGCGGCAGGCAGGGCGCGCCCGAGCGCACCGCCCGCCTCCTGGAGCGCGGCTACCCCGGCTACACCACGTCCGCCGGCTGGCTCGGCTACGACGACGAGAAACTGACCCGGCTCGCCGCCCGGGCGGTCGCCGACGGGTTCACCCAGATCAAACTGAAGGTCGGCGCGGACCTCGACGACGACGTACGCCGCTGCCGGGTCGCCCGCGCGGTCGTGGGACCGGACATCCGCATCGCCATCGACGCCAACCAGCGCTGGGACAGGGCCGAGGCGATCCGCTGGACCAGGGCGCTCGCCGAGTTCGACCCGTACTGGATCGAGGAGCCCACCAGCCCCGACGACGTCCTCGCCCACGCGGCCATCCGCGAGGCGGTGGCCCCGGTGAAGGTCGCCACCGGCGAACACGTGCACAACCGGGTCGTGTTCAAGCAGATGCTCCAGGCCGGCGCCCTCGACGTGCTCCAGATCGACGCGGCCCGCGTCGGCGGCGTCAACGAGAACCTCGCCATCCTTCTCCTGGCCGCCAAGTACCACGTCCCCGTCTGCCCGCACGCGGGCGGTGTCGGCCTGTGCGAACTGGTGCAGCACCTGTCGATGTTCGACTACGTCGCGGTCTCCGGCACCACCGAGGACCGCGTCATCGAGTACGTCGACCACCTGCACGACCACTTCCTCGACCCGGTGGTGATCCGCGACGGCCACTACACGGCCCCCGCCGCCCCCGGTTTCTCGGCCGCCCTGCGACCGGGGTCCATCGAGCGCTACACCTTCCCCGGCGGCACCTTCTGGGCCGCCGACCTGGCACAGCGGGCCGGGCGGGACGAGCAGGACGGGAACGACGGGCAGACCGGGCAGGACGGACCGGGCGGGCAGGACCGGCAGAGGCGTCACGAGCGGCAGAAGGGACACGCGGCATGAACGACTTCGACGGACTGAGGGCACTGGTGACGGGCGGTGCCTCCGGCATCGGGCGGGCCACCGCCGACCTCCTCGCCGGGCGGGGGGCCCGGGTCGCCGTGCTGGACCTGGACCCGTCGGCCGTGGACGAGCCGCTGCACGCCTTCCGCGCCGACGTGAGCGACGACGCGTCGGTGCGCACGGCGGTCGCCTCGGCGGCCGGCGCCCTCGGCGGCGTGGACATCCTCGTCAACAACGCGGGCATCGGCGCCCAGGGCACCGTCGAGGACAACGACGACGACGAATGGCGCCGCGTCTTCGACGTCAACGTCCTCGGCATGGTGCGCACCGCCCGCGCCGCCCTGCCGCACCTGCGCGCCTCCGAGCGTGCCGCGATCGTCAACACCTGCTCGATCGCGGCCACCGCCGGCCTCCCGCAGCGCGCGCTGTACAGCGCCACCAAGGGCGCCGTGTACTCCCTGACCCTCGCCATGGCCGCCGACCACGTCCGCGAGGGCATCCGCGTCAACTGCGTCAACCCGGGCACCGTCGACACCCCCTGGGTCGGAAGACTGCTGGACGCGGCCCCCGACCCGGCCGCCGAGCGCGCCGCCCTGAGCGCCCGCCAGCCCACCGGCCGTCTGGTGACCGCGGCCGAGGTGGCCGCCGCCATCGCCTACCTGGCCGGCCCGCACTCCGGCGCCACCACCGGCACGGCCCTCGCCGTCGACGGCGGCATGCAGGGCCTGCGGCTGCGCCCGGTGGGACAGTGACCGCCCTCGGCCGCGGCGGCGTCGAGGCCGGCCCGCTCGGCTTCGGCGCCGCCGCCCTCGGCAACCTGTACACCGAGGTCACCGAGGAGCAGGCCCACGAGGCGGTGGACGCCGCCTGGGAGGCGGGGATCCGCTACTTCGACACCGCCCCGCACTACGGGCTCGGCCTGTCCGAACGCCGCCTGGGCGCCGCACTGCGCGCCCGCCCCCGGGCGTCGTACACCCTCTCCACCAAAGTGGGCCGCCGCCTCGAACCCGCCACCACGGAGGACGGCACGGGCGACGGCACCGGCGACGACCTGGCCGCCGGTTTCGCGGTGCCCGCCTCCCACCGCCGCGTCTGGGACTTCAGCGCCGACGGCGTCCGCCGCAGCCTGGAGGCGAGTCTGGACCGTCTCGGTCTGGACCGCGTCGACGTCGTCTACCTGCACGACCCCGACGACCACGCCGAGCAGGCCTTCCGCGAGGGCTACCCGGCGCTGGAGAAGCTCCGCTCCGAGGGCGTGGTCGGGGCGATCGGCGCGGGCATGAACCAGTCCGCCATGCTCACCCGCTTCGTCCGCAACACCGACGTCGACGTGGTGCTGTGCGCGGGCCGCCACACCCTCCTCGACCACGGCGCCCT
Source organism: Streptomyces sp. Xyl84 (assembly GCF_059731885.1). NCBI lineage: Bacteria > Bacillati > Actinomycetota > Actinomycetes > Kitasatosporales > Streptomycetaceae > Streptomyces > Streptomyces sp. Xyl84. The sequence continues at coordinate 839,712 of NZ_AP029182.1, read as the reverse complement.
CGCCGACCTGCTGCCCGCAGCCCTGGAGCGCGGGGTCCCGGTCGTCGTCGGCGGGGCCTTCAACTCCGGCCTGCTGGCCGACCCGGGGCCCGGTGCGAGGTACGACTACGCGCGGGCCCCACGACCGCTGCTCGACCGCGCCCTGCGCATCAAGGAGACCGCCGCCGCCCACGGCATCACCCTGCGCGCCGCCGCCCTCTCCTACTGCGCCGCGCACCCCGCCGTCGCGAGCGTCCTGGTGGGGGCCCGCTCGGCCGCCGAAGTCCGCGACTGCGCCGAGCAGTTCGCCGTCCCCGTCCCCGCCGCGTTCTGGCAGGAACTGCGCGAGGCGGGCCTGCTGCCCCGCGAGGAGCCGTCATGAGAGTCGCCCTGCACACCAAGGTCCGCGCCGACCGCGTCGCCGCCTACGAGGCCGCCCACCGCGAGGTCCCGCCGGAACTCACCACGGCCATCCGCGCCGCCGGGGCGACCTCCTGGACCATCTGGCGCAGCGGCACGGACCTGTTCCACCTCCTGGAGTGCGAGGACTACGCCCGTCTCCTCGCCGAGCTGGAGAAGCTGCCCGTCAACGTGGCCTGGCAGGCCAGGATGGCCGAACTGCTCGACGTCGTGCACGACTACTCCTGCGACGGCGCCGACGCGGGCCTGCCCGTCGTCTGGGAGCTGCCGTGACCGTCGACGCCCACCACCACGTCTGGGACCTGTCGGTCCGCGACCAGGACTGGATCACCGGGCCCGGACTGCGCCCGCTGCGGCGCAACTTCACGGTCGGCGACCTGGAACCCCAGGCCCGCGCGGCCGGGGTCGACCGCACGGTCCTCGTCCAGACCGTCACCGTGCCCGAGGAGACCCCGGAGCTCCTGGCCCTCGCCGAGGCGCATCCGCTGATCTGGGGCGTGGTCGGCTGGACGGACCTCACCCGCCCGGACGTCGCCGACGAACTGGCCCGCCTGCGCGCCCTGCCCGGCGGCCGCCACCTCAAGGGCGTCCGCCACCAGGTCCAGTCCGAACCCGACCCGCGCTGGCTGCTGCGCCCGGACGTCGGCCGCGGCCTGGCCGCCGTGGCGGAGGCGGGACTGGTGTACGACCTGGTCGTCGTCCCGCACCAGCTGCCCGCCTGCGCCGAGGCGGCGGCCCGCCACCCCGGGCTGACCTTCGTCCTCGACCACCTGGGCAAGCCGCCCATCGCCTCGGGCGGCACGCAGCCCTGGGCGGACGCCGTCCGGGCGCTGGCCGCCCTGCCGAACACCGTCTGCAAGCTGTCGGGCATGGTCACGGAGGCGGACCCCGCCCGCCGGGCCCCCGCCGACCTGCGCCCCTACGCGGACACCGTGCTGGACGCCTTCGGCCCGGACCGGCTGATGTTCGGCTCGGACTGGCCGGTGTGCACCCTGGCGGCGTCCTACTCCGACGTGCTCGCCACCGCCCGCGACCTGACGGCGGGGCTCGGCGAGAGCGAACGCACGGCGGTCTTCGAGGGGACGGCCACCCGTGTCTACGGGCCGGCCCGCTCCAGCTGACGGGACCGCCGGGCGGCCGGCGCCGGCTCGCCCTCGCACCGCTCGCCCAGGGCGGCGACGCCCACCGGGAGGCCGGTGGCGGCCTCGGCGCCCGGCTCCACCCCGGCCGGCTCGAAGGACCGTACGGCGGGACCTCCTGTGGCTCTCATGTCACCGACCGTAGCGGGCGGGTCGGGCAACGGACCCGTCAGGAGCGTCCCGCCGTCCCCGCCAGCCGCGTCGGCGCCAGGAACTCCCGCACATAGGTGCGGTCCCAGCAGGCCCCCGTGGCGCGCAGCTCCTGCCAGGTCGTGTAGCGGTAGCGGAACAGCCGGGCGCGGACGTAACGCGGCGGCCGGCCGGGCGGGAAGGGCGAGCGGCGCAGCAGCCGCAGGGTGTCGCGGTCGTTCTCCAGGAGCCGCTCCACCAGCGCGCCGAACCACGGCCCCGCGTACGCCGGGGAGAGCGCGGCGAACCACATCAGCCAGTCCAGGCGCAGGTGGTACGGCGCGAACTGGCGCGGCCAGTGCCGTACGTCCCCGGGCTTGCCCCTGAACTCGTACTCCCGCCAGTCGGAGTCCTCGCGCGGCACCTCGTCCAGCGTGCCCTCGACGACCACCTCGTAGCGGACCCGGCTGACGCTGCCGAAGGCCCCGTAGGTGTTGACCAGGTGCAGCGGGTCGAAAGAGCGGTTCATGACCTGGCGGCGGGAGACCATGTTCGCCACGGGGCGGTGGCTGAGGAACGCCAGCAGCGCGGCGACGGCAAGGACCACCACCTCGTACCACAGCGGTGTCGCGGGCACCGGGGAGGGCGCGGTGCCCGGCCACCGGACGGCGGACAGGGCCAGCACGACGGTGATCCAGTTCAGCCACGCGAAGTTGCCCGACAGCACCAGCCACAACTGGGTGAGGATCATCAGCGAGGCGGCGGCCGTGGCGAGCGGCTGCGGCGTGAACAGCAGGAACGGCACCGCCAGCTGCGTGACGTGGTTCGCGGCCGTCTCCACCTTGTGCAGCGGGGCGGGCAGATGATGGAAGAACCAGCTCAGCGGACCCGGCATCGGCTGGGTCTCGTGGTGGTAGTCCAGGCAGGTCAGTCTCCGCCAGCACTCGTCACCGCGCATCTTGATCAGTCCCGCGCCGAACTCCACCCGGAAGAGGATCCAGCGCAGCAGGAACAGCACCACGACCGGCGGGGCCACCTCGCCGTTGCCCAGGAACACGGCGAGGAACCCGGTCTCCAGCAGCAGGGACTCCCAGCCGAAGCCGTACCACGTCTGCCCGACGTTCACGATCGACAGGTACAGCGCCCACGGCACCAGCCACAGCAGCATGCAGCCCCACAGCGGCAGCCACCCGTCCAGCCCCGCCAGCAGGACCGCCGACACCGCGCAGCCGCCCCAGGCGACCGCCGCGAAGAGCCCGTCCGAGTAGCGCAGGTGGAACAGGCTCGGCGCCCGCCGGAACGGCACCCGCGCCACGAACCGGGGGATCGGCAGCATGCCCCGCTCGCCCAGCAGCGCCCGGAACTGCAGGGCCGCCGTCAGGAACGACACCAGGTAGACCGCGGCCAGCGCCCGCTGGAACACCAGGCGGGTCAGCCAGTAGTCCGGTGCGGTGAACCATCCCACGCCGTGCACGCTCCTCTCCCGACACGATCCCCTCGCTCCCGGGTTCCCCGGGTCCCCACTCGAAGAATCGGGCAAATCCTGGCAAGGTGGCCCCATGGCTGAACAGGGAGCGCACGCCCTGTCACTCCCGGACGACTGGCCCGCGCACCCGGACCCGATCCTGGCACTCAACCGCATGGGCAGCTTCGACTGGGACCTGGACACCGGTCTGCTCAGCATGGACGCGCAGACCCACAAGATCTTCGACCTCACCCCGGAGGAGTACGACGGACGCCCCGAGACCCTGGCCCGGCGCGTCCCCGGCGGTGAGGGGCGCCGCCTGGAGGCCATGGTGGCCCGCGCCCTGAAGGACGGCAGCGAGAACTACGGCACCTACATGCGCCTGCGCCGCCGCGACGGCACCCTGCGCTGGATCCACACCCAGGGCTACATCCGCCGGGACGGCACCGGTCGCCCGCACCGGATCATCGGCATCATCCGGGACGCCACCGAGGAACTCGACGACGTCGCCGGCCGCCAGGAGCGGGTCGCCCGGGCCGCCGCCCGCCGCGAGCAGACCAACGTCGTGCAGGCCACCACCGCCGCCCTCGCCCACGCCCACTCCGTCCAGGACGTCATCGAGGTCGTCAAGGACAGCCACGGCCTCGCCCTGCTGGGCTCCACCAGCCTGGTCCTCGGCCTCGTCGAGGCCGGCCGCATCCGGCTCGTCGCCGAGGGACCCGAGGGCAGCTCCGTCCCCGGCACCCTCGTCACCCGGATCGACGAGCCCTACCCGATGAGCGAGGCGGTCCGCACCCTCAGCCCGCGCTTCATCGAGTCCCCGGAGGACTTCGCCGAGCGCTACCCCATCCTGTGGCCGCACATCACCGGGCTGCGCATCACCTCGGCCGCCTACCTGCCGCTCGTCGCCCAGGGCCGCCCGATCGGCGGCATGGGCCTGCTCTACAGCGGCCGGCACGGCTTCACCCAGGAGGAACGCAACCTCCTCGTCGCCCTCGGCAGCAGCATCGCGCAGAGCCTGCAGCGCGCCATGCTCTACGAACAGGAGAAGGACCTCGCCCAGGGCCTCCAGCAGGCCATGCTGCCCCGCACCATCCCCAGCGTCCCCGGCGCCGACGTCGCCGTGCGCTACCGCTCCGGGTACGCGGGCGGCTCCCTGGGCCGGGACATCGGCGGCGACTGGTACGACCTGATCCCGCTGCCCGGCGGCCGGGTCGGCGCGGTCATCGGCGACGTCCAGGGCCACGACACGCACGCCGCCGCCGTCATGGGCCAGCTGCGCATCGTCCTGCGCGCCTACGCCGCCGAGGGCCACACCCCCGCCACCGTGATGGCCCGCGCCTCCATCTTCCTGCACGAACTGGACACCGACCGCTTCGCGACCTGCCTGTACGCGGAGGCCGACCTGTCCACCGGTGTCGTCCAGGTCGTCCGCGCCGGCCACATCGACCCCCTGGTGCGGCACGTCGACGGCACCTGCCGCCGGGTCGACGTCGAGGGCGGACTGCCGCTCGGCCTGTCCGCGGAGTTCGGCAGCCTGGAGTACCCGGTCTGCGCCATGGAACTCGACCCCGGCCAGTCCCTGGTGCTGTGCACCGACGGCCTCGTCGAACAGCCAGGCGCCGACCTCGACGACGGCATGCGAGCCCTGGCCGAGTCCATCGCCGCGGGACCCGAGGACGTGCGCGACCTCGCCGACCGGCTGATCGCGATGGCCGAGGAGCGCGGCGGCGACGACGACGTGGCCCTGCTGGTGCTGCGCCGCCGCGCGCTCACCGAACGCCGGCCCCTCGGCCGCCTCCAGCAGCACGTCGCCCCCGGCGACCCCGAGGCGCTCACCGGGGCCCGGCACATGATCCGCTCCACCGTGCGCTCCTGGGGCGCGCGGGAACGCTCCGACGAGATCGAACTCGTGGCCGACGAACTGATCACCAACGCCCTGATGCACACCGAGGGCGCCGCCGTGGTCACCCTGCGCGTGCTCAGCGGCACCGACCGGCGGCTCAGGGTCGAGGTCGAGGACTCCTCCAGCGCCCTGCCGCGCCGCCGCGAACCGGGGGAGCAGGGCGTCTCCGGGCGCGGGCTGCTGCTCGTCGACCGGCTCGCCGACGTGTGGGGCGTGGAGGCGCGCGGCGGCGGCAAGTGCCTGTGGAGCGAGTTCGTGATAGGCGACTCCGAGTGAGCCTGCGGGGGCCGGGACGGGAGGGTCCGTGCCGTGCCGTGTGGCGGTGTCAGTGGCCGGTGGCACGCTGGAACCATGCCGGAACTGCCCGAGGTGGAAGCGCTCAAGGACTTCCTGACCGAGAACCTGGTCGGTCACGAGGTGGTCCGGGTGCTGCCCGTCGCCATCAGCGTCCTGAAGACCTACGACCCGCCCGTCACCGCCCTGGAGGGCCACGAGGTCGCCGCCGTCGGCCGGTACGGCAAGTTCCTCGACCTGGCCACCGGCGGCGGCCCGCACCTCGTCACCCACCTGGCCCGCGCGGGCTGGCTCCAGTGGAAGGACCGCCTGCCCGACGGGGTGCCGCGCCCCGGCAAGGGCCCCCTCGCCCTGCGCGTCGCCCTGGAGACCGGGGCGGGCTTCGACCTCACCGAGGCCGGCACCCAGAAGCGGCTCGCGGTGTACGTCGTGCACGACCCGCGTCAGGTGCCGGGCATCGACCGGCTCGGCCCCGATCCGCTGGCCGACGGCTTCGACGAGGAGCGCTTCGCGCGGCTGCTCGCGGGGGAGCGGCGGCAGCTCAAGGGCGCCCTGCGCGACCAGAGCCTGATCGCCGGCGTGGGCAACGCCTACAGCGACGAGATCCTGCACGCGGCGAAGATGTCCCCGTTCAAACTGGCCGCCTCGCTGACGCCCGAGGAGACCCGGACGCTGTACGAGGCGCTGCGCACCACTCTGGCCGAGGCGGTGGAGCGCTCCAGGGGCGTCGCGGCGGGCCGGCTCAAGGCCGAGAAGAAGAGCGGTCTGCGGGTGCACGGCCGCACGGGGGAGCCCTGCCCGGTGTGCGGCGACACGATCCGCGAGGTCTCCTTCAGCGACTCCTCGCTGCAGTACTGCCCGACCTGCCAGACGGGCGGCAAGCCGCTGGCGGACCGCAGGCTCTCCCGGTTGCTCAAATGACGCGGGCGCGGGCGCGGGGGCCGGTGCGGCGTCCGCGAGGCCGCGGGAGGCGGGGCGCGGGGCCGCGCAGGCCCCCGCAGATCAGGGCGCGCCGAGCGTCACCGGGCGCCGTCCGTCCGCCGTGCGCACCTCGAAGCGGGCGATCCGGCTGGGGCCCGGGGCCGCGCCGCCGGCCACGGTGGCCGTGCGCGCGTCGTGCGGCCGTACGGAGCAGCGGGTCACCGTCCGCTCCGAGCCGTCGCGCCCGACCGCGACGAGCCGGCCCGTGTGCGGGTCCGCCGCGTCCCGGATCCGCAGCGGCGCCTCGCTTCCCCCGCGCGTGCCCGCGGCGCCGGCCTCGGCCCGCACCCCTGCGCGTCCGTTGGTCGCCGTCAGGTGCTAGTAGGCCCTGTCGTCGAATTCCCGCCTGCCTCGCGACGCCATGCACGCACTCTCGCCGCACCGGACCCAGACCCGAGTACGTCCAGTACGAGGGTCAGGGCCCGGCACGCCGAGAGCACGCACCTGACGCCGCGAGGCCCGCCCTCCGGGCGGACGACGGGAATGTGACGACAGGACCTAGTAGTGCTTCGTTAGGTTCTGGGTCTCGTTCTGCTTCTGCTGGTCGGCAGGGGGCGGCGGCAGGTGGTGCAGGTGCCGGTCCAGCACCTCAGCAGGTCCTGGAGGACATCGAGGACCTGGTAGAGGGTCAGGCCGGCATCTGGGCTTTTGGGTCGAGCCGCCGCAGGGTGAGGAAGGCCTGGGCGGCGGTGACGAGGGTGACGTGGTGGTGCCAGCCGCGCCAGGTGCGGCCCTCGAAGTGGTCCAGGCCCAGACCGTGCTTGAGTTCGCGGTAGTCGTGCTCGATCCGCCAGCGCATCTTCGCCCATCGCACCAGGTCGGCGATCGGGGTGGTGGCGGGCAGGTTCGATATCCAGTAGCCCGTCGGGGCGTCGTGGCCTGCGGGCCACTCCACCAGCACGGTGCGTGTGGGCAGGACGCCGTCCCACCGGCTGCGGCCGCCGCCTGCCGCCTGAGCCGCGGCCAGGGCCTGCTTGCCCGCCGGCCTCACCGTCAGCACCGCGAACTGGGAGGTCATCGCGCCTTTGCTGCCCTGCCGCCAGGTCACCTCGGTGAGCCGGTCAGCGCCAGCCTCGATCGCGTGGACTGAGAGGGATCGTGGCTCGGTGCGGTAGCGGGGCAGGGTCGGCGGCCCGAGCCCGCCATAGGCAGGGCGGTGAGGGGCGACGTCACGGGCATGGGCGATCTCCTTCCCCGTCAGCGCGAGCACGTAGGACAGACCGCGTTCTTCCAGGCCGGCCCGGAAGGGTGTGCTGACCCCGTATCCGGCGTCGGCGACCACGACCGGCGCCTTCAACTGCCAGTCGGCGAGCGTGTCGAGCAGTCCGAGCGCGAGGCGCCATTTCTCCTGGTGGCCGGTGCCGTCCGGGACTCCGGCCCTGCGGCATCGGTCCGGCTCGTCCGTCCACTCCTTGGGCAGGAACAGCTCCCACTCCAGCGGGCAGGAGGCCGTGTCGGTGGCCCCGTGGACGCTGACCGCGACCTGGCAGTTCGCCCGTTTCCCCAACGCTCCGCAGTACTGGCGGGCCACCCCGACCGACGCCGTCCCGCACTTGGGGAACGACACGTCGTCGATCACCCACACCTCCGGGACGATCACCTCGCACAGCCGCCGGGCGATCCGCCGCCGCACCGGCAGCGGATCCCACGGCGACTGGTTCACGAACTGCTGCAGGGCCTGCATGTTGCCGTCCGGCAGCCGCTCGGCCATCGGCTGGATCGACTTCCGACGGCCGTCCAGCATCAAACCCCGCAGATAACACTCACCCCACCGCCGCTGATCCCGCCGCGGCAATGAACCGAACACATCGGCAACGAACTCCGATAACTCGCCCCGGAGCCGTTCCACCTCCCCCAGCCTCATACCAGAGAAGATGCCCACCACCAGCCGAGATCACCCAAGGTAACGAAGCACTACCAGGGACCGGGCGCCTTCCGGGCGACGCGCCGCGCGCCGGCCGGGAGCGAGGGGCGCGGCCGGGGGCGCGGGAGCGCGGTCAGAAGAGGTGGATGGCGAGGTGCCCCAGCGGCAGGCCGAGCTGCCAGGCGGGCGTCCACACCTTCGGCCCCTCGTCCTCGCCCACCGCCGCGGCGCCGTCCGGCACCGCGTCCAGGTCGGGCGCGAGCAGCTCGGTCTCCTCCAGCCAGCGCCAGGCCGCCTCGGCCAGCGCCAGATCGGGGGAGGGCACGCCGCGGGCGTGCGCGTCGGCCGCGAGACAGTCCATCCGCTCGCGCACCCAGTCCTGCCATGGCTGGTCGTACGCCGTCAGCGACAGCCAGGTCTCCAGTTGCGAGATCACCCGGATGCCGGACAGCTCGCCGTCGGTGTCGGACAGGAAGACGGTCAGCGCCAGCGCGTCCCGCCCGGCGCGGAACTCCACCGACGAGGGCGGCATCAGATCACCGGTGCGCAGCAGTTCGTCGGCGATGTACTCGGCGTACAACCAGGCCATCGGGACGACCAGTTCACCGCCGCCGTCCCCGTCGTCCCCGTCCGTGCTCTCTTGACCTCTGTGCAGCATCCCTTCCTGCCTTCCTCCGGTGGGTGCGCGTGGCCCGGCCCCGGCTCCTGGGACACGGCCCCAGCGGAACACGGATGAGAACACCCGATTACTCAACCGTGGTCCACGGCAAGGCGCTTTACGGAGGCTTGACCCGGGGATCCGTTTCACCGCAGGTCGGCCGCGTACCCCGGGAGCACCCTGCGCAGCGCGCGCAGCGCGTAGTACGCACGGGACTTCACGGTACCGGGCGGAATGCCCAGGATGTCGGCGGCCTCCGCCACGCTGGCCCCCTGGAAGTACACCAGCACCAGGACTTCACGGTGGTGCGGAGTGAGTGTCTTCACAGCGCGCCGCACGTCGAGCGCGGCGGTGGACCGTTCGGCGTGGTCGGCGCAGACCCGCGCGTTCTCCAGGACCGTGTCGCCCACCTCGGGCGGCCGGGCCTGCCGGGCCCGGCGCGCGTCGATGGCCAGGCGCCGGGCGACGGTCAGCAGCCAGGGCCGTACGGAGTCGAAGGCGTCGGCGCGCAGCGCCTCCGGGTGCTGCCAGGCACGGACGAGCGTCTCCTGGAGCAGGTCCTCGGCGCGCTGCCGGTCGCCGTCGCACAGCCGCAGCAGCAGCGCGAACAGCGGGCGGGCGTGCTCGCGCTGCAGCGCGGCGAGTTCGTGCTCGGCGGTCGTCGCGGGCGGGAGGGTGGTTCCGGCCGTCATGGCCGTATCGCATCGCAGGGGGCCGGGCGGCGACAGGGCGCGCGCACCGCTGTGCGGCGGACGGTCGATCGCGTCGACGAACGGTGCGACGAACGGTCCGTCAGCCGCCGCCGTCCGCCCGGTGCGCACCGGACGGACCAATCGGGCCACCGCCGCCGTTTGCGACGCGGGCCGATTTCGTACCCATCTGACTATCACCTGTCCGACTGTCACATGTCCGCCGATACGACCGCACTCCCCTCCGCCTTCCGAACGCCGGTGAGGCAGGGCGCGGGTGCGACCGCAACGAGGTGAACCGACCGATGTTCTCACGCCGACACCAGGTGGCCCTGGCCGTCACGGCCCTGCTCACCGCGGCGGCCTCCTGCCAGGCCGACCACCGGGAGCAGCGGCACGCTCCGGGCGCGCACCCGGCGCCCGCGGCCCCGGGAACCCGGCGGGCCGCCGGGTTCACCCTGATCGCCTCCGGCGGCATCCTGCCCGACGCCGCGGTCCTCGACCGGACCGGCTTCGACGCGGGCGGCGGCGGCCACGACTTCCGGCCCATGCTGGACGGCGTCGCCCCCGCCGTCCGGCGCGCCGACCTGGCGCTGTGTCACCTGGACGCCGTCCAGGGTGCCGACGGCGTACCGAACGGAGTCCCACCCGGCACCTACCCGCCCGAGCTGGCGCGGGACCTCGCCGCGACCGGCTACGACGGCTGCGCCACCGCCTCCGGACACACCCTCGACGACGGCGCCGACGGGGTCCGCCGCACCCTGGACGCCCTCGACCGCGCCGGTCTGCGGCACGCCGGATCGGCGCGCACCGAGGCCGAGGCCCGCGGCGCCCTGCTGCGCGCCGGTCCCGCGCTCGTCGCCCACCTGGCCTACAGCCAGGAAACCGGCCGGCCGCTGCCCGCCGGACAGCCGTGGGCCCTCCGCCTGATCGACCCCGACCGGATCGTGGCCGACGCCCGGGCCGCCCGGCAGGCGGGCGCCGACGTCGTCGTCGTGTCCCTGCACTGGGGCCGCGGGCGGTCCGCCGGCCCCGACCGGCAGCAGACGGACCTGGTGCGCCTGCTGACCGCCGCACGCAGCGGGAGCCGCCCCGACATCGACCTGATCCTCGGCACGGGCGCCCCCCTCCCGCAGCCCTACGAGAAGGTCGGCGGAACGTGGGTGGTCTACGGCACCGGCGACCAGATCAGCGACCCGGCGCCCGGCAGCACCCCGCGCGATCCGCGCACCGGCCAGAGCACCCTGGCCCGCTTCACCTTCGCGCCGCCCACCCGGCCCGGCGGCCGCTGGGAGGTGACCCGGGCCGAGTTCGTCCCCGCGTGGTTCGACCCCGACGCGGGCCGGGTGGTCGACGTCGCCGACGCCATCGACCGGGGCGCCGGACTGCAGGCCGTACGCGACCGGATCCGCGACGCGGTGCTCGCCCGGGGCGCGGCCAGGGACGGGCTGGTCATGGGCCGGTGACGGCCGGGCACGTGGGGACGGACACCGGCCCGCGGGGCATGCCCCGTCCGCGGCCGCGCCCGCACGCGGTCGCGCTCCGCCCGTGGGACCGTGCCCGCCAGTGAGGGCCGTGCCCGCCGGTCGGGGCGGTGCCCGGCCGTCGGGCCTGCCCGCGCCGCCGGTCAGGCGCTCCCGCCGCCGTGCGGGACGCGCGCTGCCGGTCAGGCGCTCTCGTCGCGGCGCGGGGCCAGCGCCGACCGCTTGTACGAGTAGCCGAAATAGATCACGCAGCCGATCAGGAACCACACCACGAACCGCACCCAGGTCTGCCACTGCAGGAACGTGATCAGCCAGATCGAGAAGACGATCCCGAGCGCCGGCACGAACGGCATCCACGGGGTGCGGAAGGCGCGCGGCAGATCCGGCTGCTTGTAACGGAGCACGATCACCGCCGCGCACACCACCACGAACGCCAGCAGGATGCCGATGTTGGTCAGCTCGGCCGCCTCGGCGATCGGCAGGAACCCGGCGATGACCGCGGAGGCGGCCCCGACGATCCACGTCACCCGGGTCGGCACGTGCCGGGTGGGGTGCGTCTTCGCGAACCAGCGCGGCAGCAGCCCGTCCCGCGACATCGAGAACCACACCCGGGTCACGCCCAGCATGAACGTGAACATCACCGTGAGGATGCCGATGATCGCGCCCACCGCGATCACGTCCGCCAGCCGGTTCAGACCCACCGACTTGAACGCCGTCGCGAAGCCGCTCTCCTTGTCGATGTCCTTGTACTTCTGCATCCCGGTCAGCACCAGGCAGGCCGCCACGTACAGGACCATCGCGATCGCCAGCGAGTAGATGATCGCCTTCGGCATGTGCCGCTGGGCGTCCTTGGACTCCTCCGCCGCCGTCGACATGGCGTCGTACCCGAAGACCGCGAAGAACACGGTCGCCGCGCCGGTGAACGCCCCGCTGACCCCGTACGGGAAGAACGGGTGGTAGTTCGCGCTGTGGATGTGGAACACACCCACCACGATCACCACCAGCACCACGATGACCTTCAGCACCACCACGATCATCTCGAACCGGGCCGCGTTGCGGATACCGAGGTTCAGCAGCCAGGCGATGAGCAGGCACAGGACCGCCGCGAACAGATCGACCCGGTGCCCGGACCCGGTGCCGGGCGCGCCCAGCATCCAGGCGGGCAGGTGCGCGCCCATGTCCTCGACGAGGAAGCTGAAGTAGCCGGAGATGCCGATGGCGACCACCGCCACGATCGCCGTGTACTCCAGGAGCAGGTCCCAGCCGATGAACCAGCCCGCGAACTCGCCGAGGACCGCGTACCCGTAGGTGTAGGCGGAGCCCGCCTTCGGGATCAGCCCGGCGAACTCCGCGTACGACAGCGCGGCGCACGCGCTGGCCACGCCCGCGATCAGGAACGAGACGAGGACGGCCGGACCGGCCGTGCCGTTGGCCACCGTGCCGGCCAGTGTGAAGATGCCCGCGCCGATGATGCCGCCCACGCCGATGGCAGTGAGCTGCCACAACCCGAGCGAACGTTCGAGTTTCGGTCCCTCGCCGGCTTCCGTCTCCTCGATGTGTTCGATCGGTTTACGGCGGAGAATGCCCTCGCCCATACGGAGCCCGGCCATGCGCCTCACCTCTTCGCAGACGGCAAACGGCTGACGGCGGATCATGATGGCCCAGCGCCGCCGGGTACGGAAGACGCCACGCACGCCCCACGGGCCGCAGGGCCACGGCGCGCCCCGCTACGGGACCACCGTCACCGGCCACCTTCCCGCCTTCACCAGGCGCACCGCCACCGAGCCGATGATCCGGTGGCCGGCCTGCTCGGAGGCGCCGACGACCACCGCGTCCGCCTTCAGCTCGTCGGCGGCCTTCACCAGGCCGTTGTACGGATCGCCGCGGAAGGTGTGGAACTCCCAGCGCACCTCGAATATCCCCTTCAGCCGCTCGGCGGACTCGCGGATCTGCTGGACCAGGTCCTCGGCGATCTCGTCGGTCGTCTCGGCCACCGGCGCGCCCATCGCGGCCCCCGCCGACATCACCGGCTGCACGTACACGACGGCCAGCCGCGCGCCCTGACGGCGGGCCAGACCGGCGGCGTAGGCGGCGGCCCGCATGGAGGAGTCGGAGCCGTCCACCCCGGTCACGATCACCTTCGGCCCGTCGGTTCCCCGCTCGAACCGGTGCGCGTGCCGCTCGTGCTCCTCGTGCTGTTCCGTCACGCTGAGTAGCTTATCGGAACGTCTTCCTCCGGGGCCTTCCCGGGGGACCCCGGAAACCCGCCGCGTGCCTGCGGCGCAGGCCCCTGCCGTGGGGCGCGTGCGGTGGAAGACCGTCGGACGCCGCCGTTCCCCTGGTGCGCCGCCGCCGCCGAGCGGGGCGGCGCGGCGGCCGGGCGGGTCACCGGACTCCGCCGATCGGACCGGACGGGACCCCGGCCGCCGCCAACTGGGCCGGGCGGGTGCTTTCGTGCCGCCGTGCCGGTGCCGTCGGGACCGTCCGGTCACTGATGAGTCATGCAGAAGGATCAGTTGTTCACGCGGCGCCGGGCCTTGCTCGCCGGGGCCGCCGCCCTCGGTGCGGCAGGCGCGGCCGGCACGGCCGCCGGCCTGCTGCTCTCCGGCTCCTCCGGCACCCCGGCGGCGCCCCCCGCCCCCGCCGCGGGCCCCCAGGCGCGCAGCGCCCTCAAACCCTCCGCCTACCGGCTCCGCCCGCTGACCGGCGACGTCCCCCAGCGCGCCCGGCCCCTGCCGACCACGATGCGCACCGCCCCCATCCTGCGTTTCTCCGGCCGGGGCAACACCATGCTGCTCACCTTCGACGACGGCCCGAACCCCGACTACACCCCGCACGTCCTGGACACCCTGGCCAAGTACGACATCCGGGCGACGTTCATGGTGTGCGGCGAGATGGCCGACTGGAACCGGGACCTGCTGGCCCGGATGGCCGACGAGGGCCACGTCGTGGGCAACCACACCTGGACCCACCCGCTGCTCACCCAGCTCAGCCGCAGCGAGATCCGCGACGAGATCGAGAGCACCAGCGACGTCATCGAGAAGGGCTACGGCGAGCGGCCGCTGTGGTTCCGCGCCCCCTACGGCGCGTGGAACCGCAATGTCTTCCAGCTCAACGCCGAGATGGGCATGGAGCCGCTGGCCTGGACCGTGGACAGCCTCGACTGGACCACCCCCGGCACCAGCACCATCGTGCGCCGCGTCGAGCGCGGCGCCGCCCCCGGCGTCGTGGTGCTCTCCCACGACGCCGGGGGCGACCGGTCGCAGACCGTCCGCGCCCTGCGCAAGTACCTGCCCAGACTGCTCGACGAGGGCTACCGCTTCACCGTGCCGCGCCGCACGTACACCTGACGCGGAACGGGCCCGCCCGGCCGCGGACGCCGCCGCGCCGGGGCCGGCCCGGGGCGTTCAGCGGACCTCGGCCAGGCGGGCGAAGACGACGACGTTGCCCTGATATCCGGTCTGCTTGGTGTAGTCGCCGCCGCAGGTGATGAGCCGCAGTTCCGGGGTGCCCTTCGAGCCGTACACGCGGTCGCCGGGGAAGTCGCTCTTCTCGAACACCTCCACGCCGTACACCTCGAAGACCGCCGTCTTTCCGTCCTCCCGGTGGATCTCGACGTGGTTCCCTTTCTTCAGGGCACCCAGTCCGTAGAAGACCGCCGGGCCCATCTTGTTGTCGACATGTCCCACCACGACGGCGGTTCCCTTTTCCCCGGGCGTGACGGCGCCGTTGAACCAGCCGGCCAGATTCGGGTCGTCCGGCGGGGGCGCGGCCACCCAGCCGTCGGAGTCCACCCCGACCGGGGTGATGGGCGCGTCGACCTGGATCAGCGGGATCCGGACCCGGTCGGGCACCGACTCCGGCAGCGACGGCCCGGCGGTCGGGTCCACGGCCGGCGCGGCGCTGGGCGGACGGCTGACCTCCGGGGCCGCCGCCTTCGCGGGCTGCGGCGGACCGGCGTCGAACTCTCCGGAGCCGTTGCGGATGAGGGCGAGCCCGGCGAGCAGGACCAGCGCTATCACGCCCCACGGGGCACGCTTCCGCCGCGGCTGCGGCTCCTCCTCTTCCACGATTCCGGACAGCCCGCTCGCAGACATTCGCCATCCCCTCTCGATGCGGCCGCCACCGCGTCGTTCGCGCACAGCAGCACGCTAAGTCCCGTGTACGGAACCGGCGACGGGGAGGGCGCGAACGGGTGGCGGGCCGTATTTCCGTGCGCCATCCGAGTCGCGCCGTACGGGGGCTTTATGACAACCGGTGACCTGCGGCGATATCCAACGGGGTGAATTCACCGGGGGAATGGCTCACCGGGTCGGACGAGCGCCGAAATGCGTCCCTGAACTGGGCATCCGAGGGTTTTCCCGGAGGTGCTTTCTCGCCGATCGACCGGGTACGGGCCCCCGGGGCGCCTTCCGCGGAGGAACACATGTCCATCACTCGCACCCCTCTGGCGGTCCTGGTGGCCGCCGTCGCCGCCGTAGGGCTGGCCGCCCCGGTGGCTGCAGCGAAGGGCGGCGACGCCCCGGGCGGCTGGGACGTCGCGCCGGGCAGCGGCCAGGTCGGCGGTCCGGGGAACGGTCAGGTCGGCGGTTTCGGCAACGGTCAGGTCGGTGGTCCGGGGAACGGTCAGGTCGGTGGTCCGGGGAACGGTCAGGTCGGCGGTCCGGGGGGCGGTCAGGTCGGCGGTCCGGGGGGAGGGTTCGGCAACGGTCAGGTCGGCGGCCCGGGGGGAGGGTTCGGCGGCGGGCAGATCGGTGGTCCAGGCAACGGGCAGGGGGGCGGGTTCGGCGGCGTCGGAGGGGGGCCCGGCGGCGGTCCGGGTGGGGGTCAGGGCGGCGGTCCCGGAGGTGGCCCGGGGGGTGGCCCGGGCAACGGGCCCGGGGGCGGGTTCGGTAACGGCCAGGTGGGCGGCGGGCCGGGCAACGGCCAGGTCGGTGGTTTCGGCCGGGGGCCGGACCGGGGGCCGCGGCACGGCCACGGCGGTGAGTTCGGCCATGGCCACGGCGGTGAGTTCGGCCGTGGTCACGGCGGCGAGTTCGGTCAGGGCCACGGTGGCGAGTTCGGTCAGGGCCACGGTGGCGAGTTCGGCCGCGGCGGCGGGCCGGGCAACGGTCCGGGGGGCGGGTTCGGCGGAGTGGGAGGCGGCCCCGGTGGCGGTCCGGGCGGTGGCGCCGACGGCATCCGCAACATCCAGGCCCTGCCCGGTGCGATCGCCCGCGGCGGGCAACTGGCGATCACGGTGCAGGGCTGCCGCACCGGCGGGACCGCCGTGTCGGGCGCCTTCGCACGCACCCCGCTGCGCCCCTTCAACGGCGCCGGGGAGATCGCACGGGTCGTGGCGACGATCCGTCAGGACGTCCGGCCCGGCACCTACGAGATCACGGTCGAGTGCGCCGGCCGCACCCTGACCCGCCCCGGGGCGTTCACCGTGGTCGGCGGCGTCCGCGGCGGGCTCGGCGGCGCCTCGAAGACCGGCGCCACCAAAACGGACGTCGCCATCGGCGGCGGGCTGCTGGCCGCGGGCGCCATCGGCGGCGGCGTCTTCTGGACGCGCCGCCGCCCCCAGAGGCGCGGCTGACGCCCGACGCGGCAGGTGCGGGGCGGCTGACGCCGTGGTTCCAGGGGATGACTGACGCCCGACGCGGCAGGTGCGCTGCCGACGCCTTGGTTCCAGGGGTCGGTTGACGTCCGGCGGCGAAGTGCAGTGCGGCCGGCTCTTGTTTCGAGAAGTGTTCCGAGAAGGGTTCTGAGAGAGGGCGGAGAGAGAGCCCGGGGAGGATTCGGAGAGGGCCCGGAGGGGGCTCAGAAGCGCGGCCGGCGCTGCGACTCCGTGCGGCACGGCCGTCGCCGGTGCTCCCGCCCCGGGGCCGCCGGTCCCGGTCTCCGCCCGGTGCGCAGGCCGGGACCGGCGGCCCCGGGGACGAGCCGCCCCCACCTGGCGCTCTCCGTGTTCCTCTGCCTTCTGTCTTCTGCCCTCCGCCCACTGCCCCCTTGGGCGTCCGTCCCCCTCCTCCTTCTCTCGCCCCGCCTTCCCCTTCCCGTCTCGTGAACATGTCTTCGCCCCGGACCCGCGCGGGTCCGGGGCGAAGACACGTGCCGACGGTCGGCGGCGTCAGGCGACGCCTTCCTCGCCGGTGCGGCGGCGCGACAGGTAGTACGCCGCCCCGACCGAGCCGGCGATGAGCGCCGTGCCCATGCCGACCTCCTTCAGGTCGAAGCCGGCGATGGTGCCGCCCTCGCCCGCGCGGACGCCGTGCTGGAAGTGCTCCGGCTTGCCCCCGCCCCGGCCGCCGCGGCCCCCTTCGTCGTCACCGCCGTCCTCGGAACGGCTGCCGCCGCCTCCGCCGCCGTACGAGCGGCCCTCGCCACCGCCGCCGCCGTACGACCGGCCGTCGCCACCGCCGCCGCCGTAGGAGCGGCTCTCACCGCTCCCCCCGCCGTAGGAGCTGTCGCCGCCGCTGGCGACGGCCGCGGGTGCGGAGAGGGTGAGGGCGCTGAGCCCCAGCAGTGCCGCCGAAACAACGCGTATTACGCGCATCGTCAATCCTCCGGTCCCCGAGGAGCAGCTGCGGACCTCTTCCGCGTGCGCCTGAAATGCACCTCGATGATCGAAACGCTAGGAAGATGTGCAGCGGGGCGCGATCGTACCCGGGCGAACGGGGCAACCGTGTGGGCCGCACAGGGGACGGCGTTCCTGCGGCCGGGGGACGTGGGCGTGAAGGCGCGTCAGGCCCCGGCGGCGCCGGGAGGGTGAGCGCCCGTCAGCGGGTGATGCCGGGGAACATGTCCAGGAAGGGCGCCGTCGACGACGCGAGCCCCCGGCTGTAGGGCGCGTCGAAGTCCCAGATCAGGAAGAGGAGGAAGGCGATCAGGGCGGAGAACAGTCCGGCGAGGACCAGCTCTCTCGGGGTGCGCCGGATCTGCAGCACGAACACCATGCCGATGGTGACCACGGCCCCCGCGATCAGCCCGAACCACACCACGCCCGGCATCGTCGCCCCGGTGGAGTCCGAGCGTGCGGCGCGGGCCTGGTCGGCGGCGGTGACCTGGTCGACGAGCGGCTGGTAGGCCTGCGCCTCGAAGTCCGACTTGGGCTGGTAGTCCGAGACGTCGGCGCGGATCTTCTGCAGCAGTTCGTCGCCCCGCTTGGTGACCTGGCCGTGGTCCACCATGCTCTTCCACTCGGTGGTGACGACGTGTCCGACATAGGCGTTGACATCGGACCGGATCCGGTCACGCACCTCGGGCGGGTAGACCCGGACCCGTTCGGAGATCTCGTGCAGGGCCTGGGCCTCCGCCTGGACGTGGTCCTGGGCGGCGACCCGGGCCTCCCAGACGCCCGCGATGGCCAGGCCCAGCACGATGGCGTACACCACGCCGATCCACATCGTCATGTACTCGATGACGTCGGGCGTCTCGCTGGGGTCGTCGTCCTCGGTCACCGTGCGGTGGCGTACGAGGGTGATGACGACGACCACGGCGCAGGCGGCGAGCATCGCCAGGACGAGAACAAGCCATTCCGACAACGGGTGCCTCCAGGGGTCAGCGCGGACGGAGCGCGGCCACGGCGACCAGGGCGGGCACCGCGATGAGCAGGACGTAGGTGATCGGTGACGGGGCGCGCCGGGGCGCGTGTCGGTGCGGCTGGGTGTGGTACCGCGGGTAGGTGACGGGAGTCACCGAGGGGCGGGGCCGGGGCGCCGGGGTCGGTGCCGGGGTGGGTTCGGGCGGCGGTGTACGGGGCGGAGGGGGCGCGGGCGGCGGCGTGGGGCGGGGGGCCGGGGCCGCGGGGGCCGGCCGGGCCGGGGGTGTGGGCCGCGGCTTGGGCGGTGGCGTCGGCCGGGGCGGGGGAGGAGGCGGCGGTGGCGTCGGTGTCGGCGTGGGGGTCGGGCGGGGTGGTGGCGTCGGGGTCGGGGTGGGGGACGGCGTGGGTGTGGGCGGAGGCTTCGGGCAGAGGGGGAACGGAGGCCAGGAGCCGCCTCCGGCCACCGCCACCGCCACCGTTCCGCCCGGTCCCGTGGAGGCGTACGCGCAGGCGTCGGCGGCGGCCGGGACGGCGGGTGCGCCCACGCACGTCCACGCCACGGTCGCCGGGGCCAACACCCGCAGGACCAGGGCGAATCGGGTCGGTTTCGGTCGATGCACGACGGAGATCATGAGCCTTGACGGGCCCCCGCACGCCGACGCGCCGGTGGATTGGTCCGAAGGGGGGAAAGAGGGCGTGCGCGGGTTTGGCCGGGCATTTCCCCAGCCGTCGCCGATGCGCACGCCTGTACGTAGAGGTACGCACACGTGCTCTCGTGGGCGCGAGTGCGCCCTCGTACCCGGCCCCGTACCCAGCCTTGCGCGTCCGGACAAGGCCGGGCCGCGACGGAACGGGGGCGTCCTCGGCGCGCGTACCCAGTGCCGTGCGGCGGCGCGGCAGGGCTCCGCACCGCGCGGCAGACCACGGGAGCCGACGACGAACACCTCCTGGCGGAGCGCCCTCTCTGGTGCCGACGGCCGCGGCCGTACCGGCGCGGACGAGGGCGTGGGGCCGGGGCGGCGCGCCCCCGGCGGGCAACCGGAACGTCGGAGCGGCGGCCCCGGCCGCCGGGTCCGGCGGCCACGGTGCCGGCGACCGGGCGGGATCCGCCGACGCCGTGGCCGACGTCGTGGCGGACGCCCCCGACGCCGGTGCCGCGGCCACGGACGGACCCGCGGCCACGGACGGGCTTGCGGGCTCCGGCGGGCGGCCGGGCGTCACCAACCACTCCGGACCGGGCAAGGCGCTGACGGACGGTGCCGCGACGGCCCTCTGCCGCTGCGACCGGGACACCGCGCGGCCGCCCGCGTCGCGCGGCAACGGCGACCGCGCCACGGCCCGGGCCCTGGCTCCCGCCCCGTTATCTTTTTCGCGGTCCTGCAAGAGGGCCGCTGGCCTCCGGGCCCGGCATGACTGTTGCCCCCTGTCGATCGGATGACCTGGGGGGTGGTGTCACCGGGTCCGAGGGGTGCCGTCGGAGACGCTGATCAGAGGTCCGACCACCGTCCTGCCGGGCGCAATGCCCGGCCGCTCGCGGGCGGCAGGTCTGCATAACGTGGCTGCGCGAGAACGGCTCCCGACCCTGGGGCCGGCACGCATCGACGCATGTGGGGGCACGGTGATCAGCATCGACGGGGTGGACGTCTTCCTGGGCCTGGACGTCGGCAAGCAGACGCATCACGGACACGGTCTGACCCCGGCCGGGAAGACGGTCTTCGACAAGGCGTTGCCGAACAGCGAACCAAAGCTGCGGGCCGTCTTCGACAAGCTCAAGACCAAGTTCGGCACCGTCCTGGTGGTCGTGGACCAGCCCGCCTCCATCGGCGCCCTGCCGCTGACCGTCGCCCGGGACACCGGCTGCCAGGTCGCCTACCTGCCCGGCCTGGCGATGCGCAGGATCGCCGACCTCTACCCCGGCGAGGCCAAGACCGACGCGAAGGACGCCGCCGTCATCGCGGACGCCGCCCGCACCATGCCCCACACCCTGCGCACCCTCGTCCTGACCGACGAGGCCACCGCCGAGCTGACCGTGCTGGTCGGCTTCGACCAGGACCTCGCCGGCGAGGCCAACCGCACCTCCAACCGCATCCGCGGCCTGCTCACCCAGTTCCACCCCAGCCTCGAACGTGTCCTCGGCCCCCGCCTGGACCACCCGGCCGTCACCTGGCTCCTCGAGCGCTATGGATCCCCGCAGGCCCTGCGCAAGGCAGGCCGCCGCAGGCTGGTCGAGATCGTCCGTCCGAGGGCACCGCGGATGGCCGAGCGGCTGGTCGACGACATCTTCACCGCGCTCGACGAACAGACCGTCGTCGTCCCGGGCACCGGCACTCTCGACGTGATCGTCCCGTCGCTGGCGAAGTCGCTGGCCGCCGTCCACGAACAACGCCGGGCCCTTCAGGCCAGGATCGAAGCCCTGCTGGAGGCCCACCCTCTTTCCGAGGTCCTGACGTCGATGCCCGGCATCGGAGTCAGGACCGCCGCAGTCCTCCTGACCACCGTCGGTGACGGCAGCAGCTTTCCCACCGCCGCCCACCTGGCCTCCTACGCCGGCCTCGCCCCGGCAACCCGGCAGTCCGGCACGTCGATCCATGGTGAACACGCCCCCAGAGGCGGGAACCGGCAGCTGAAACGGGCGATGTTCCTCTCCGCGTTCGCAGCCCTCCACGATCCCGCCTCCCGCACCTACTACGACCGCTGCCGAGCCCGCGGCAAGACCCACACCCAGGCCCTCCTCCGCCTCGCCCGCCACCGCATCAGCGTCCTGTTCGCCATGCTCCGCGACGGAACCTTCTACGAACCGAGGAACCCTCGACTCGCTTGACGAAAGACATAGAGGCACCCCCCGCGGCCGGCGCCACGGCCGGTCCCGGCATCGACCAGGCCCTCCTCGGCAAGGTCACACGCACCGACGGCACCGGAGAGTTGACGATCGTGGGACGGCCCGCCCCCGGCTACGCCGAGGACACCGAGGCCGGCCAGGTCGACGCCCAGGGGGTGGGCGGCACCCGGTACGCCCTGGCGCCGACGGCCTGAAGGCGTCCCCGGCGAGCCTTCCGGGCCCCACCGCTCCCTTCGTACCGCCGCCACGCCGGAGGGGCGGTCCTCGTGTGCCGGTGCGCACACCGGGGGACCCTCACCATGCCCGCACATCGGCGCAATCCACCTTGTTGCGGACGTCCGGCGGGCACGTGCGCCGCAGGTGGTGACCGGGAACGGACGGTCAATTTCCGTTTCCACTCGCCCCTTTGGCGGGCGATCAGTAGCCTCAGCTCGAACACCGGATCGCCTACGTTGTGGAGAGAAGATGGAGCGTCCCGCCTGGGCCCCACGGAGCATCGACATCTCGATGCCGAGTGTCGCCCGGATCTACGACTACTACCTGGGCGGTTCGCACAACTTCGAGATCGACCGCGAAGCGGCCCGCAGGGCCATGGAGTTCATGCCGGGGCTGCCCAAGGTCATGCAGGCCAACCGGGCGTTCATGCGCCGTGCCGTGCGCTTCGCCGTGGACGAGGGCATCACCCAGTTCCTGGACGTCGGCTCCGGCATCCCGACCTTCGGCAACGTCCACGAGGTCGCCCAGGCCGCCCGGCCCGGCGCGCGGGTGGTCTACGTCGACCACGACCCGGTGGCGGTCACCCACAGCCAGGCCGTCCTCGCGGACAACGACGACGCGGACGTGGTCGCGGCCGACCTGCGCAAGCCCCATGAGATCCTCGCGAGCCCCCAGTTGCAGCGGTTGATCGACCTGAATCGGCCGGTGGCCCTGCTTCTCGTTGCCATACTTCACTTCGTGGAAGACTCGGACGACCCGTACACCGCGGTGGCCGAACTGCGTGACGCGCTCGCGCCCGGCAGCCTGCTGATCCTCACGCATGCCTCGTACGAGGGAATCCCGCTGCCGCCGGAGCGGAGCGAGGGCGCGGTCGACGTATACAAGGGCATCCGCAATCCGCTGATCATGCGCTCGCGCGAGGAGATCGCGCGGTTCTTCGAGGGGTACGACATGGTGGAACCCGGACTGGTGCCGATGGCGCGCTGGCGGCCTCAGACGGCGCCGGAGGACGAGGATCCTTATGCCTTCTCCGGTTTCGCCGGCGTGGGACGCACGGCGTGAGCACGCAGCCGGACGGCCCGGAGGACAGACTGCGGCGGCTGACCACGATCTGGAGCAGGGCCGTCTTCCCGGTGACCTCCACATCGCTGACCCGGCCGGAGTTCGAGGAGCGACTCCTGCCGCTGGCCCGCAGACTGAGCCGGGCGCTGCGCGCCAGGGCGTTCGACGCGGCGGAGGGCGAGGCGGTCGGCGCCGCGCTGATCGGGGCGCACTGCACGGCGCCCGAGGCACTGAGCCGCTCACTGGACTGCGTGGACGCCTATCTCGTTCTCTACTGCGGCGAGGACGGTGATCCGGAGGACCTGCGGGCCCGCTCCGCGCGCCTCCAGCACGCCATGGCCGCCGGGTTCGCGCGGGCGCTGCGCGAGCGCACCCTCACCGAGCAGGAGGCCATCGCCCAGGCCGCGCTGCGCGCCCAGGGCGTGGTCGCCCAGGCGCTGCACGCCAGTGAGGCCCGTTTCCGGGCCGTGTTCGAAGGCGCGGCCATAGGCATCGGCATCGCCGATCTGGAGGGCAACGTCCTGCAGGTCAACGGCGCGTTGCTGCGCATGTTCGGCGGTTCCGAACAGCACTTGCGCGTCCGCAACGTCCGGGAGTGGACGCACGCCGAGGACGCTCCGCAGATCTGGCGGCTCTACCAGGAACTGGTGCGCGGCGAGCGCGAGCACTACCACGTCGAGAAGGCCTTCTACCGCCCCGACGGCACGGTCCTGTGGACCAACCTGACCGTCTCCCTGCTCCGTGACCCCGACGGCAACCCCCAGTACCAGCTGGCCCTCATGGAGGACACCACCGAACGGCGGCTGCTGAACCTGCGGTTGCGCTACGAGGCCACGCACGACGCGCTCACCGGCCTGCCCAACCGCACCCTGTTCTTCGAACGCCTGGAGAAGGCGCTGAACGCGGGGGAGGACCGCCGCTTCGGCCTGTGTTACCTGGACCTGGACGGTTTCAAGACCATCAACGACAGCCTCGGTCACGCCGCCGGCGACCGGCTGCTGGTGGAGGTCGCCGACCGGCTCCAGGCCTGTGCGACGGCGCCCGGCGAGATGGTCGCCCGGCTCGGCGGCGACGAGTTCGTCGCGCTGACCACCGGACCCGACAGCCGCAGGGAGGTCGACGACCTCGCCGCCCGCATCATGAACGCGCTGCTGGCGCCCGTCCGCATCGACGGCCGGGAGCTGACCGTACGCGGCAGCATCGGCGTCGTCGAGGGGCCGGTGACCGGCCGCAGCGCCGCGGAGGTGCTGCGCAGCGCCGACATCACGATGTACCGGGCCAAGTCGGCGGGCGGCAACCGCTTCGAGCTGGCCGACCCGGAGGCCGACGCCCGCGCCATCACCCGGCACGGGCTCACCACGGCGCTGCCCACCGCCCTCGACCGGGGCGAGTTCTTCATCGAGTACCAGCCGCTGGTGCACCTCGGCGACGGCAGCGTGCGCGGCGCGGAAGCGCTGGTGCGCTGGCTGCACCCGCAGCACGGGGTGCTCGGCCCGGACCGGTTCATCCCGCTCGCCGAACACACCGGGCTGATCGTCCCGCTGGGCCGCTGGGTCATGGAGCAGTCGGTGCGCCAGGCCCGCGAGTGGCGGGAGCTGCACGGTGACGGCGCGGCCGGACCGCTGCGCATCAACGTCAACCTCTCGCCGTGCCAGCTCACCCATCCCGGGCTCGTCCAGGACACCGTCGACATCCTGGAGCGCGCGGGCGTGGCCCCGGACGCGCTGTGCCTGGAGGTGACCGAGTCCGCCCTGATCGGCGCGGACGACGACCTGCTCAAACCGCTGCGCCGGCTCGCCGAGATGGGCGTGGACATCGCCCTGGACGACTTCGGCACCGGCTACTCCAACCTGGCCAACCTGCGCCGGCTGCCGGTGAGCGTCCTCAAACTGGACCGCTCCTTCACCCAGGGCATGCAGCAGTTCCCGGCCGACCCCGTCGACCTCAAGATCGTCGAGGGGATCGTCGCCCTGGCCCACAGCCTGGACCTCGCCGTCACGGTCGAGGGCGTGGAGACCGGCGCCCAGGCGGAACAGCTGCGGATACTGGGCTGCGACACGGCCCAGGGCTGGTACTACGCCCGCCCGGGCCCGCCGGACCGGCTGCACGAACTGGCCCTGGCGGACGCCACGGGCTGAGGGACGGACCCCTGTGCCGACAGGGGGCGGGGCGGGACGGACCGTTGTGCCGGAAGGGGGCGGGGCCGCCCGCAGGCCCCGGCCGTAAGAGGCAGACCGGGCAGGCAGGTCCGGGGCGTGGCGGGCGGCCTCGCGGCGTCAGCGCCCCACGGGCTGCATGCCTGCGGCCGGCCCGTGCTCGGCCGGGGCGGTGGCCGCAGCCGTCGCCCGCTCCGCGGCCACGTCGGTGGCGGCGCGGACGAGTGCCGCCGTGGCCCTCGAACGCGACTGCTGCGGCCAGGCGATCGTCAGCACGACCGGGGACGCGTCCACCAGGGGGCGGTAGGCGACGCCGGGGCGCGGATAGCTCCGGATCACCGAGGCCGGCAGGACGGCGATCAGTTCACCGAGGGCCACCCGGGTCAGCAGCTGGGCGAGATCCTGGCCCTCGCGCCTGACCTCGTCGATGTACTGTTCGAGGTCCCCCTCACGCCGGCCCAGCCCCAGGTCGTCCAGGGCGAGACGGGTGCGGGCGGCGAGCGGGTGCCCCGCGGCCACGGCGGCCACGCGCGTCTCGGCGGCCAGTGTCTCGCTGTCCAGGCCGGTCCTGTCGTACGGCTCATGGGTCAGCGCCACGTCGACCTCGCCCCGGCGCAGCAGCGCGGGGGCCTCGCGCAGGTCGCACAGGCGCACCGTGACCGGGACGGCGTCGGGGTCGGCGGCGAAGCGTTCGAGGACCGGCTCCAGCAGTCCCGCGTCGCCGTCCGCCTTCATCGCCAGGACCAGCCCGGTCTGCGGCGCCGCGGCCCGTCGCGCCCGGCGGCCGGCCGCCTCCAGCGCGTCCAGCGCGATCCGGGCCTCCCTGAGCAGCACTTCACCGGCCGGGGTCAGCGCGACCCGGTGCGTGGTCCGTTCGAACAGGGTGGCGCCGAGGTCCGACTCCAGGCGGCGCACGGCACGCGACAGGGGCGGCGGTGAGATGCCCAGCCGCTCGGCGGCGCGGGCGAAGTTGAGTTCCTCGGCGACCGCGACGAAATAGCGCAGCGGACGGGACTCCAGAGCCCCCGCGGCCTCCTCCGTCCCCTCGGGTCGTCCCGGCCCCACGGTCCGTACGGCCGCCCCAGGCCCCGTCGTTCGCGCGGCTTCCGTTGCTCCCATGGTTTCCCCCTGCCGTCGGTATTACCTCTACGGTAACAAGCGGGAGCGGATCGGTCCTTCAGTCCGGGCGGCCCCGGGCGGAGTATCGACCACGTCGGCAACTCGGGCCGTCCGGCCCGGCGTCCGCCGTCCGCACCGCCGGGTGATGCCCTCGGTGTCCATCCCTCCCCTTTTTCTGGAGTATCCGTGATCGTCGTGACCACCCCGACCGGCCAGATCGGCCGGCCGCTCCTCGACCGTCTGCTCGACGCCCCGGACGCCGGCCCCGTGCGGGTGATCGTCCGAGACCCGGCGCGCCTCGCGCCGCAGGCGCGGGAGCGGGTGGAGGTGTTCCAGGGCTCGCACAGCGACCCCGACGTGCTCGGGGCGGCCTGTGCGGGCGCCGACCAGGTCTTCTGGCTGGTGCCCCCGACCTTCGCCGCCGACAGCGTCGACGGTCACTTCCGCAGCTTCACCGAGCCGTTGTGCCAGGTGATCGAGGCGCAGGACGTCCAGCGCGTGGTCGCCGTCTCCACGCTGGGCCGCAAGGTCGCAGAGAACGCCGGCCAGATCTCGGCGTCCCTGGCCATGGACGACGAGATCATGGCCACCGGCGTGCACTACCGCGCGCTGTGTCCGCCGTTCCTCATGGAGAACCTGCTGGGCCAGGCGCCCGCGATCCGGGACGGCGGTGTGTTCCGCATGGCGGCCGACAGCACCCAGGTCCTGCGCACCTGCGCCACCGGCGACATCGCCGCCACGGGGGCCCGGCTGCTGCTCGACGGCTCCTGGACCGGACAGGAGGACGTCCCGCTGGTCGGGCCCGACGCCCTGACGCCCGAGGGCATGGCCGAGGTGGTCTCCGAGGTGCTGGGCCGGTCCGTCCGTATGGAGCTGACCGGCATCGAGGACTACCGCAGGGCGCTGCTCAGCCGGGGGGCGAGCGAGTCCGTGGCGCGGGGCATGGCCGACATGGCGCGGGCCATCACCGAACAGGGCTTCTACGGTGCCGCGGCCCCGAGCACCCCCGAGACGGCGCCCACGTCCTTCCGCCAGTGGTGCGAAGAGGTGCTCAAGCCCGCGGTCCGCGGCTGAAACCGGGGCGGCCCGGCACGTCGTCCGGGCCGCTGCCCGCCCGCCTGCCCGTGTCCTGGCGTGGCGGGCCGCACCGCCCCGGACCGGCCACCCCGGCGTCCGGGATGGCCGCCGCACAGTCCCGGGCCCCCGGGCCCCCGCGCCCGGGAGCGGCCGCCACCCGAGCGCCGGGAGCGGCCTGCCCTCCAGCCGCGGAGCGGCCCGATCACCCCGCGCCCGGGAGCGTCCTGCCACCCAGCCTGGGAGCGTCCTGCCACCTGGCGGCGGAGCGGCCCACTGCCCAGCCCTGGAGCGGGCTGCCGCCCCGTGCCCGGGAGCGGTCCGATCACCCCGTGCCCGGGAGCGGCCCACCGCCCAGCCCGGGGAGTTTCCGGCCGCCCCGCCCCGCGCGCCTCACCGTTCCAGCAGCATCCGCTGCAGTTCCCTGGCCGCCCTGGGCGGGGCCACGTCGCTGCGGTGGGCGAGGGCGATCGTGCGGTACAGGCCGGGGCGGGCCAGCGGGGTGACGCGCAGGCCGCGCCCGGAGCGGGTGGCGACCATGCGCGGTACGACCGCGACGCCCAGCCCGGCCCGTACGAAGCCCAGCACGGCGTCCATCTCGCCGCCCTCGACGGCGAAGTCCGGCTCGAAGCCCTCGGCGCGGCACGCGGCGACCGTCAGCTCCCGCAGGTCGTAGCCGTGCCGGAACATCACCAGCCGCGCGCCCTCCAGGTCCGCGATCCGGACCGTGCGCCGCCCCGGGGCACCGGGTGGGGCGGCCTCCGGCGACGACACCACGACCAGGTCCTCGCGCAGCAGCTCCACCGTGGTCAGCGCCGGGGAGGGGGTGGGCAGCGGCAGCACGACCAGCGCGAGGTCCAGGGCTCCGCGCGCCAGTTCCCGTACGAGGTCGTGCGAGCCGCTCTCCTCGATCAGCAGCCGGATGCCGGGGTAGCGGTCGTGGAAGGCGCGCAGCACGTCCGGCAGCAGGCCCGTGCACAGACTGGGCGTCGCACCCAGCCGCACCCGGCCGCTGCGCAGCTGCACCAGCTCCTGCACCTCGTGCCGGGCGGTGTCCGCGTCGGCGAGGATGCGCCGGGCCAGCGGCAGCAGCGCCTCGCCCGCGTCGGTGAGCGTGATGTTGCCCCGCGCCCGCAGGAACAGGTCCGCGCCCAGCTCCCGCTCCAGCGCCTTGATCTGCTGCGAGAGCGAGGGCTGGGCGACGTGGACCAGATCGGCGGCGCGGGTGAAGTGCCGGGTCTCGGCCACCGCCACGAAGTACTGGAGCTGCTGGAACTGCACCCAGCCATGATAGCCGGACCCTATCGAAACGAGCCGGACCATGTCTTGGACCGATGGGCCCGACCGGCTCTAGCGTCATGGGCATGGCTCTGGCAACGCGGACGGACCGACGGCCGTCCATGGCACGCACCGTGTGGCACTCGACCGTCGGCAAGAAGACCGTGATGGCGGTCAGCGGCCTGATCATGCTGCTGTACCTGGTCGCCCACATGATCGGGAACCTGAAGATCTACTTCGGCGCGGGCGAGTTCAACCACTACGCGCACTGGCTGCGCACGGTGGGCGAACCGTTCATGCACTACGAGTGGACGCTCTGGCTCATCCGGGTCGTCCTCGTGGTCGCGGTGGTCGCCCACGCCGTCTCCGCGTACCAGCTCAGCCGCCGCGACATCAAGGCACGCCCGGCCAAGTACGTGCACGCCAGGCCCCGCGCGAGCTACGCCACCCGCACCATGCGCTGGGGCGGGATCATCCTCGGCCTGTTCATCGTCTGGCACATCCTGGACCTGACCACCGGCACCGTGCACTCCGGCGGCTTCCAGGAGGGCCACCCCTACCAGAACGTCGTGGACACCTTCTCGACCTGGTACGGAAACGTCATCTACATCGTCGCCATGCTGGCGCTCGGCCTGCACATCCGGCACGGCTTCTGGAGCGCCGCCCAGACCCTCGGCGTCGGCAGCCGCAGGCGCGACCGCGTCCTGAAGACCGTCGCCAACGTCCTCGCAGTGCTGCTCACGGCCGGCTTCATCGCCGTCCCGGTGGGCGTGATGACCGGAGTGGTGAGCTGACATGACCTCCTACGCGGACTACACGACCGGCGAGCCGGTCGCCGACACCAAGGCCCCCGCCGGTCCGGTCGCCGAGCGCTGGGACAAGCGCCGTTTCGAGGCCAAGCTGGTCAATCCGGCCAACCGGCGCAAGCAGACGGTGATCGTCGTCGGCACCGGCCTGGCCGGCGGCTCGGCCGGCGCCACCCTGGCCGAACAGGGCTACCACGTCGTCCAGTTCTGCTACCAGGACTCCCCGCGCCGGGCCCACTCCATCGCCGCCCAGGGCGGCATCAACGCCGCCAAGAACTACCGCAACGACGGCGACTCGGTCCACCGCCTGTTCTACGACACCGTCAAGGGCGGCGACTTCCGCTCCCGCGAGTCCAACGTGCACCGCCTCGCCCAGATCTCGGTGGAGATCATCGACCAGTGCGTGGCCCAGGGCGTCCCCTTCGCCCGCGAGTACGGCGGCCTGCTCGACACCCGCTCCTTCGGCGGCGTCCAGGTCTCCCGCACCTTCTACGCCCGCGGCCAGACCGGCCAGCAGCTCCTCCTCGGCGCCTACCAGGCGCTGTCGCGGCAGATCGCCGCCGGGAACATCGAGATGCACCCGCGCACCGAGATGCTCGACCTGATCGTCGTCGACGGCCGGGCCCGCGGCATCGTGGCCCGCGACCTGATCACCGGGAAGATCGACACGTACTTCGCGGACGCCGTCGTCCTCGCCTCCGGCGGATACGGCAACGTCTTCTACCTGTCGACCAACGCGATGAACTCCAACGCGACCGCGATCTGGCGGGCGCACCGGCGCGGCGCGTACTTCGCCAACCCCTGCTTCACCCAGATCCACCCCACCTGCATCCCGCGCACCGGCGACCACCAGTCCAAGCTGACGCTGATGAGCGAGTCGCTGCGCAACGACGGCCGCATCTGGGTGCCGAAGGCCAAGGGCGACACCCGCCCGCCGAACCAGATCCCCGAGGACGAGCGCGACTACTACCTGGAGCGCATCTACCCCTCCTTCGGCAACCTCGTGCCGCGCGACATCGCCTCCCGCGCCGCGAAGAACGTCTGCGACGAGGGCCGGGGCGTCGGCCCCGGCGGCCAGGGCGTCTACCTGGACTTCGCGGACGCCATCGGGCGCATGGGCCGCGACAAGGTCGAGGAGAAGTACGGCAACCTCTTCGACATGTACGAGCGGATCACCGCGGAGAACCCGTACGAGGTGCCCATGCGGATCTACCCCGCCGTGCACTACACGATGGGCGGCCTGTGGGTCGACTACGACCTGCAGACCACGATCCCCGGCCTGTTCGCGATCGGCGAGGCCAACTTCTCCGACCACGGCGCCAACCGTCTCGGCGCCTCCGCGCTCATGCAGGGCCTGGCCGACGGCTACTTCGTCCTCCCGGCCACCATCAACGACTACCTGGCCCGCCACCCCCGCCAGGACCCGGTCACCGCCGGCCACCCCGTCGTCCAGGAGGTGCTCGCCGAGACCGAGGACCGGCTCAACCTGCTCCTCGCCGTCGACGGCGACCGCACCCCCGACTCCTTCCACCGCGAACTGGGCGAACTCCTGTGGGAGCTGTGCGGCATGGCCCGCACCGAGCCCGGACTGCGCAAGGCACTGGAGCGCATCCCGCAGATCCGGGAGGAGTTCTGGCGGCGCATCAAGGTCCCCGGCACGGGCGAGGAGTTCAACCAGTCCCTGGAGAAGGCCAACCGCATCGTCGACTACCTGGAACTGGCCGAGCTGATGTGCCTGGACGCCCTGCACCGCGCCGAGTCCTGCGGCGGCCACTTCCGCGAGGAGTCCCAGACACCCGACGGCGAGGCCGCCCGCAAGGACGACGAGTTCGGCTACGCCGCCGCCTGGGAGTTCACCGGCACGGGTCAGGCCCCCACCCTGCACAAGGAAGACCTGGTCTTCGAGTACGTCCACCCCACCCAGCGGAGCTACGCATGAAGCTCACCCTGCGCGTCTGGCGGCAGAAGAACGCCGACGCCGATGGCACCATGTCCACCTACCAGGTGGACGGCATCTCGCCCGACATGTCCTTCCTGGAGATGCTGGACGTCCTCAACGAACAGCTCATCCTCTCCGGCGAGGACCCCGTCGCCTTCGACCACGACTGCCGCGAGGGCATCTGCGGCGCCTGCAGCCTGGTCATCAACGGCGACGCGCACGGCCCCGAGCGCACCACCACCTGCCAGCTGCACATGCGGTCCTTCCGCGACGGCGACACCATCGACGTCGAACCGTGGCGCGCCGCCGCCTTCCCGGTGGTCAAGGACCTGGTCGTGGACCGCTCGGCGTTCGACCGGATCATCCAGGCCGGCGGCTACATCACCGCCCCCACCGGCGCCGCGCCCGAGGCACACGCCACCCCCGTGCCCAAGCCCGACGCCGACCTCGCCTTCGAGCACGCCGAGTGCATCGGCTGCGGCGCCTGCGTCGCCGCCTGCCCCAACGGCGCGGCGATGCTCTTCACCTCCGCCAAGATCAACCACCTCAACGTCCTCCCGCAGGGCGCGCCCGAGCGCGAGACCCGCGTCCTCGACATGGTCGCCCAGATGGACGAGGAGGGCTTCGGCGGCTGCACCCTGACCGGGGAGTGCGCCACCGCCTGCCCCAAGGGCATCCCGCTCGTGTCGATCACCGGCATGAACAAGGAGTGGCTGCGCGCCACCCGCAAGGCGGCCAGGCGGTAGCCGGCGGCACAAGAGCTGCGAAACCTCCAGGACGTTCGCCGAGGGGGCGGACGGGCGGGGCCGGGAGTGGTGCTCATCCCCGGCCCCGTCTGCTTGCCGCGCACCCACGCCGTTCAGCAACCCCACATCCCCTCTCCCGGCACCGGACACGCGCCCGCCAACCGGCATCGGAAGAACAGGACCGGCAGCCTGGGACCGCTCCCGCTGCCCGCACCGCCGATCCCGGCCCGCGACCATGGAGAGAGCCATGACCGGTGTCACCGCACTCGACCGCCCGCCGCAGCCCACGGCCCCCGCCCGCTACACCGTCACCCTCGCCCGCGACGAGGCCGGCGTCCGCGCGGCCCAGCGCCTGCGCCACGACGTGTTCGCCGCCGAGCTGGGCGCCGTGCTCAGCACCCCCGAACCCGGTCACGACATCGACGCGTTCGACGCGTACTGCGACCACCTGCTCGTGCACGACACCGTGAGCGGCCAGCTCGTCGGCACCTACCGGCTGCTCCCCCCGGAACGTGCCGAGGCCGCCGGACGGCTCTACGCCGAGGGCGAGTTCGACCTGAGCGCGCTCGCCCCGATCCGGCCCGGCCTGGTCGAGGTCGGCCGCTCCTGCGTGCACCCCGACCACCGCGACGGCGCCGTCATCGGCCTCATCTGGGCCGGCATAGCCCGCTACATGACCGGCCGGGGCCACCAGTGGCTGGCGGGCTGCTGCTCCGTACCGCTCGCCGACGGCGGCGCCCTGGCCGGCGCCACCTGGCAGCGGGTGCGCACCCGGCACCTGGCACCGCCCGAGTACCGGGTACGCCCCCGGCTGCCCTGGACGCCGGGCGGCGAAGCCCCCGCCGCCGCCCCCGGCGAGCTGCCCGCCCTGCTGCGCGGCTACCTCCGGCTGGGCGCCTGGGTGTGCGGCGAGCCCGCCCACGACCCCGACTTCGGCGTCGCGGACCTGTACGTCCTGCTGCCGATGCGCCGGGTCGACCCGCGCTACCTGCGGCACTTCCTCTCGCTCGTACCGGCCTGATGAGCGGCTGGCTGCCCGGCGCGCCCTGCACCCCCGGGGCGTGTGTGGCGTCCACGGAACCGGCGGCGGCCCTGCCGCGGGCCGTCCTGCGGCTCGTCGCTCTCGCCGCGCTGGTGCTCGCCGGGATCGTGCTCTGTCCGCTCGGCGGGCGGATCCCCGCCCACTGGGTCGCACGGTGGTGCCGTGCGCTCGTGCGGTCCGCGGGCGTACGGGTACGGATCTCGGGCACCGCCGCGCCCGCCGGCGGCCTCCTGCTGGTGGCCAACCACATCTCCTGGCTGGACGTCCCGCTGCTGGCCGCGGTGCGCCCGGCCCGGGTGCTCGCCAAGGCGGAGGTCCGCCGCTGGCCCCTGGCCGGTCCGCTCGCCGCCCGGGGCGGCGCCCTGTTCATCGAACGGGACCGGTTGCGGGCCCTGCCCGGCACCGTCGCGCGCATCGCCGGGGCGCTGCGCGCGGGGGCCGCGGTCGCGGCCTTCCCGGAGGGCAGCACGTGGTGCGGGCGCGGCCAGGGCCGCTTCCACCGGGCCGTCTTCCAGGCCGCCCTCGACGCGGGGGTACCGGTTCAGCCCGTCACCATCCGCTACCGCCGTGCCGGGGGAGCGACCAGCACCGCCCCCGCCTTCGTCGGTGAGGACACGCTGGCCGCCTCCCTGTGGCGGGTGGTGCGGGCACGCGGGCTGGTCGCCGAGGTGTCCGTGCGGCCCGTCGTCCCGCCCGGCAGCCACCGCGACCGGCGCGCGCTGGCGCGGGCCGCCGAACCGGGCCGGACGGTGGAGCCGTACTGGACGCACGCCGCCCTGGTGGCGTAGCGCCGCACCGGCGGGCGCGCGTGGCGCCGCACCGGCACGCGCGCCCGCCGGTGCGGGCGCATGCCCGGGAGGAGCTGGGCACGGCCGGGCGGGACCTCGGCCCGGCGCCCGTCGTGCCGCACCGCCGGTTCAGATGCGCCGTACCGTGTGCAGCGACCGGGCGTAGGTGCCGGTGCCGTCCAGGAGGGAGGCGCCGCCGAGGTCGGACATGGTGGGCCCGTCGACGGTCTTGCGGCTGGACAGGAAGCGGCGCCCGCCGGCCGCGTCCGTGCCCAGGTAGATCCCGACGTGGTCCACCGTCACGGTCTGCCCGGCGGGGTCGTCGTCGCCGGAGTCGGCGTTGAACAGCACGAGGTCGCCGGGCTGGAGCTGGGTC
Organism: Streptomyces sp. Xyl84; assembly: GCF_059731885.1. Classification (NCBI taxonomy): domain Bacteria; kingdom Bacillati; phylum Actinomycetota; class Actinomycetes; order Kitasatosporales; family Streptomycetaceae; genus Streptomyces; species Streptomyces sp. Xyl84. The sequence continues at coordinate 805,738 of NZ_AP029182.1, read as the reverse complement.
GCGGCGGGCGGCGCGGTGCCGTCGGTGCGGTCGACCAGCACACCGGGCGCGTGTTCGGCGATGTCCCGGGACTTGCGCGGTATCCGCTCCCCGGAGGTGTCCGCGCCCGCCGCCATCGGCACACCCATGTGGTAGCCGTAGACCATGCGGGTGTAGCCCGAGCAGTCCAGGTTGCCGGCCTGCTTGCTCGACGGGCCGGTGTAGGCGCCGTCGGGGAAGGTCCAGCCGACGTTCATGTACTCGTGGAAGTCGGCGCCCTCGTAGCGGTAGCCGTGCGGGTCCAGGTAGCCGTAACCGGCCTCGCCCAGCACCTGCTTGCCCCGCGCGGGGCCGTCCCCGGCGGTGAGCGCGGGCGCCCCGGCCAGGAACATCGCGGCGTGGGCGAGGACGTCCGGCGCGGTGGAGCCGGCCCAGCCGCGCACGGTCTGTTCCAGCTCCGCCGTCCACGTGCCGTCGAAGGGCCGCGGCAGCACCCGCACCCAGTCGCCGTGGGTGACGGTGGGCGGGGCGGCCCAGTTCGCGGCGTCCACCTGGAAACGGCTCACCGTCAGCGTGACCGGGAGGTTCGTGCAGCCCTTGTTCGCCAGCGCGCGCAGGCCCACCCGGCCTTTGCCGAAGGTGCTGTCGGTGACGTCCGCGGCCCAGCCGGACGGTTCCGCCGCGTCCGTACGCCAGGCCTTGACGCGGATCCGGGACCCCTCGCGGCGCACCCGGATCGTCCAGTCGGTGCCCGCCGCGCCGGTGGGGGCCAGCACCACGGCCGGGACGAGCTGGGTGACCGTGTCGGCGACCTCCTTCTCCACCCGCAGCTCCACCGCGCCGGTGGTCAGGAAGGACAGCCGGGCCCGGTAGTTGTTGTGCGTGTCCTGGTAGCCGAAGGACAGGGCGTACGAACAGGCCTGGCCCGTGGGCACCTTGTCGAACCGGGCCACCGACCGCACGTCGACGTCGGTGATCTCGTCGTCGCGCAGGGTCGCGTGGCGGCTGGCGTAGTCGGTGGTCAGCGTGATCACCCCGCTGCCGGGCACGACCGAGTAGTCCGTCGCGTCGGGGCCGAGCGTGGACCAGCTGCCGCCGCCCGGGGACGTCCCCCAGTACGTGCGCTGCTCCACCGGCAGCGATGTGTCGGGCAGCGTGCGGCCGAAATCGTCGGTGAAGGGCCGCTTGTTCTCCGCGAACGTTCTTCGCGGGCCCGGCAGCAGCACGGTCCGGGCGCCGTGGGTCAGCAGCGCGATCCGTCTGCCGCCCGAGGTGACCTCCGTACGGGCCGGTGTCCCGGGGAGCACGGCGGTGGTGAGCGGGGCGGTGAGCGTCACCGGGGTGAACCAGGAGGCGTCCAGCGGCGGCAGCGTCACCGAGGAACGGGCCGCGGTCAGCCCGGCCGGTGCGGGCAGCGGGTCCACGGCCGCGCCCGCGGCGCCGGAGGCGGCGGCCCGGGCGGGAGCTGCGGCCAGGGCGCCCAGCGGAACGGCGGCGGAGGCGGCGAGTGCGGTCAGCAGACCGCGACGAGAGGTGTGTGTCATGCCCCCATGATCGAGTACGTCCCGGCGGCCCGGCCCGCCGAGCCGCGTACTCACCCCGAGTGCCCCGGGTGAAGGCCCGGTTCACGGGAGAGCGGACCCGGCGGCCGGGCCGCCGAGCCTGGTGCTCACCCCAAGCACCCTTGGAGAAAGCCCCGTTGCACGGAGGATCAGTCCCGTTCCCCGGCCGCCGGGGGCGACGCGTCCGCGAGGGCACGGGCCAGGTAGGGAGCCGTGGCACTGCCCGGTGCCCCGGCCACCTCGGCGGGTGTCCCCGCCGCCACGATCCGGCCGCCCGCGTCACCACCGCCCGGGCCGAGGTCGAGGACCCAGTCGGCGTCCGCGACGACGGACATGTCGTGCTCGACGACGATCACCGTGTGCCCGGCGTCCACCAGCCCGTGCAACTGCCGCATCAGCACCTGGACATCGGCCGGGTGCAGGCCCGTCGTCGGTTCGTCCAGGAGGTACAGGGTGTGTCCGCGGCGGCCGCGCTGCAACTCGCTCGCCAGCTTGATCCGCTGGGCCTCACCGCCCGACAGCTCGGTCGCGGGCTGCCCCAGCCGCAGATAGCCCAGTCCCACGTCGAGCAGGGTCTCCAGGCTGCGGGCGACGGCCGGGGTGTCGGCGAAGAACTCCGCCGCGCCCTCCACCGTCATGTCCAGCACCTGCGCGATCGTGCGCCCCCGGTACGTCACGCGCAGTGTCTCCTGGTTGTACCGGGCACCGCCGCAGTCCGGGCAGGGCGCGTACGTGCTCGGCAGGAACAGCAGCTCCACGCTCACGAACCCCTCGCCCTGGCAGGTCTCGCACCGCCCGCCGGCCACGTTGAAGGAGAACCTCCCCACCCCGTAACCGAGTTCGCGGGCCGTTTCCGTGCCCGCGAACACCTTCCGCACGACGTCGAAGAGCCCTGTGTAGGTCGCCAGGTTGGAGCGCGGGGTCCGCCCGATCGGCCGCTGGTCCACCGACACCAGCCGCCCCACGCCCGGCAGTTCCTCCGTGATCTCGCCGATCAGTGTCGACTTGCCGGACCCGGAGACCCCCGTCACGGCGGTGAACACACCCAGCGGGAAATCGGCCGTCACCGCGCGCAGGTTGTGCCGGGTCACCGGACCCACCGTCACCCGGCCGCGCGGCTGCCGCACCCGGCGCCGCGGTCCGGCGGGGCCGCCGAACAGGAACCGGGCCGTGGCCGAGCCGGCCACCTCCGCCAGCCCGGCCACGGGCCCGCTGTGCAGCACCCGCCCGCCGTGCTCCCCGGCCAGCGGACCCACGTCCACGACCCAGTCCGCGCCGCGCACGACGTCCAGGTGGTGCTCCACCACGAACAGCGAGTTGCCCGCCTCCTTGAGCCGCTGCAACACCGTGAGCAGTGCCTCGGTGTCCGCCGGGTGCAGGCCCGCCGACGGCTCGTCGAGCACGTACACCACGCCGAACAGCCCCGACCGCAGCTGTGTCGCCAGCCGCAGCCGCTGCAGCTCACCCGCCGAGAGGGTGGGCGTGGACCGGTCCAGGGAGAGGTAGCCGAGGCCCAGCTCCACGACGGGCGCGATACGGGACTTCAGGTCGTCGGTGAGCAGCCGGGCGGCCCCGGACGACCCCTGGAGCGTCCCGGCCAGCTCGGTCAGCGGCAAAGCGGCCAGCTCGGCGATGGTGCGGCCGGCGAAGGTGACGGCCAGCGCCTCGGGCCGCAGCCTGCTGCCGCCGCAGGCCGGGCAGGGCGCGGAGGTGAGGAAGCGCTCCGCCTTCGCCCGCAGCGCCGCACTCTTCGACTCGGCGAACGTCTTCATCACGTACCGCCGGGCGCTCATGTACGTGCCCTGGTAGGGCCGCTGGATCCGGCCGGCGTCCCGCACCGGGTGCACGGTCACCACCGGCTGCTCGTCCGTGAACAGGATCCACTCCCGCTGCTCGGCGGGCAGCTCGCGCCAGGGCCGGTCCACGTCGTGGCCGAGCGCGTCCAGGACGTCCCGCAGGTTCTTGCCCTGCCAGGCACCGGGCCACGCCGCGATCGCCCCCTCACGGACGGACAGCGACGGATCGGGGACCAGCAGCTCCTCGCTCGTGCGGTGCACCCGCCCCAGCCCGTGGCACTGCGGGCAGGCCCCGGCCGCCGTGTTCGGCGAGAAGGCGTCCGAGTCCAGCCGCTCGGCGCCCGGGGGATGGTCACCGGCCCGCGAGTACAGCATCCGCAGCGAGTTGGACAGGTTGGTCACCGTCCCCACCGACGACCGCGAGGTCGGCGCCGCCCGCCGCTGCTGCAGCGACACGGCGGGCGGCAGCCCGCTGATCTCCCCGACCTTCGGCGCCCCGACCTGGTGGATCAGCCGGCGCGCGTACGGCGCCACCGACTCGAAGTACCGCCGCTGCGCCTCGGCGTAGATCGTCCCGAACGCCAGCGACGACTTCCCCGACCCGGACACCCCCGTGAACACCACGAGCGCGTCCCGCGGCACATCGACGTCCACGCCTTGGAGATTGTGCTCACGGGCGCCGCGGACGCGGACGTACGGGTCGTGGGGGGTGTGCATGCAGGAGCTCCGGCGGACAGGGGCGACGGCAGGGGGTGAACCACGCGATCCTACGCGGCCGCTCCGGAACACGCCGGTCAGACGTCCCGCCGGACCGGCGGACCCCGGGGGGCGGTCCGGACGCCCTGTCCGAGCCCGTCGTCCGCGCTCGGCCCGGGCCGAGGTCGCCCTCCGGCCGCCGTACCCCTCACGGTCCCCGACGCCGGACCGGGTCCGTTCGGAGCACGGAGACCTCCGCACGCCCGCGCGCGGTGGCGATCCGGCACGCGGGAGCACCTCCACGCGCCTCGGTGCGGAGGAATGCCCGAAATGACGGACGGGCAGTGAGCAGGCGTAACTGCGGGCCAGGCGCAGACGGCCGGTCTCGGTCAGGGGTGCATTACGGTGGGGCACGAGGGCCTTTCTGTCAGGTGTAGACGTCGCAATCCACACCGAACCGGAAGGCCCTCACCTGTTCAAGATCCCTCAGCCGAGACCTGGCTCACCCGTCCACAACCTCCCGAGACAGAACACCCAGGGCGAGTGGGTGGCGAGGTGATGGCGGTGGGCGCCGGGGTCAGCGCAGGGGTGAGGCGGGAGTGGGGACCACGCGGGTGACGACGGTCTTCTCGGTGTCCAGGAGGCTGCGGACCACCGGGCCGATCTCGTTCGTCCACCGGTCGTGCTGGTGGACGGCCGCGTACAGGGCCTCGCTCTGGGCCTCGTCCTCGAACCGGCGGATCCACACGCAGCCGTCCTGGTCCTGGTCGTCGACGAACGAGGCGGTCACGTCCATGCCCAGTGAGGCCTGGAAGGGGATGACGACGTCCTCCATGTAGCGCACCCATGCGCCGCGGCGTCCGGGCCGCGCCTGGTAGCGGCGGATCTCGTAGTACACGGTGCTCCTCGAAGCCGCTTGCGGACGCGGTCAGCCGGTGACGCTGAGGACGAGCTTGCCGCGGGTGCGGCCGGCCTCGCCGCGGGTGTGGGCCTCGGCGGCCTCTTCGAGGGCGAAGGTCTCCTCCACCTCCACGGCGACGCGGCCGGCGTCGATCAGGCCGGTGATCGTCGTGAGCGCGGCGCCGTCCGGCTCGACCAGGAAGGGGGTGGCCCGGACGCCGGCCGCTTCGGCGGCCCGGGCCAGTTCCGGGGAGACCCCGGCCGGGATCGCGACCAGCAGACCGCCGGGGCGCAGGACCTTCAGGGAACGCGTGCTGGTGCGGTCGTGGCCGTCGCCCACCAGGTCGATGACGACGTCGACGCCGGCGGTGGCGTCCTCGAAGGGGGTGGTGGTGTAGTCGATGGTCTCGTCGGCCCCGAGTTCCTTCAGCCAGGTGTGCCGGGCCGCGCGGGCGGTCGCGATCACGTGCGCGCCCCGCTGCCGTGCGAACTGGACCGCGAAGTGGCCGACCCCGCCCGCCGCGGCGGTGACCAGGACCCGCTGACCGGCCTGGACGTGGGCGGTGTCGACGACGGCCTGCCAGGCGGTGAGCGCGGCCAGGGGCACCGCGGCGGCGTGGACGTGGTCGAGGGCGGCGGGCTTGCGGGCGAACTGCCGGGCCGGGGCGGTCACGTACTCGGCGTAGGCGTTCGCGGCGCGCGGGAACCACGGCATGCCGTACACCTCGTCGCCGGGCTTCAGCGTGGTGACACCGAAGCCGGCCTCCTCCACCACGCCCGACACGTCCCAGCCCAGGGTGAACGGCGGCTCACCGAGCACCCCGGCCATACCGCCGCCGGCCCGGCTCTTCCAGTCGACCGGGTTGATCCCGGCCGCGTGCACCCGGACCAGCACCTCGGTGGGCAGCGGCACCGGACGCGGCACCTGCTGGACCCGCAGCACCTCCGGACCGCCGAAACCGTCCTGGACCACCGCACGCATCGTCTCTCCGGACATGTGTCATCTCCTGTGAAGCATCCTGGGGAACGGCCGTTCGCGGCCCTCCCGTCGACGTCGATGACGCTATCCCCAGAGCTATACTTACCTTCAAGGTCCACTACTTCCCATCGGGAAGTGTCCTGGTGAGGAGAGTGAGCATGACGACCACCTGCCCCAGCGGCCAGCACGCGCACCATGACGTGTACGCCGCTCAGTGCCCGTGCCGCGCCCTGCTCGACCTGCTCGCCAACAAGTGGTCCGCCCTGGCCATCGGCGCCCTGGAGGAGGGGCCTCAGCGCTTCGGAGAACTGCAGCGCAAGCTCCAGGGCATCAGCCCCAAGGTGCTGACCCAGACCCTCCGCCGCCTGGAGGACTCCGGGATCCTCGACCGCACCGTCTACCCGGCTGTGCCCCTGCACGTCGAGTACTCCCTCACGCCCCTCGGCCACAGCGCGGCGGTCCCGCTCAACGCGCTGCGCGCCTGGGTCGAGGACAACGTCGACCGGGCCCTGCGCCGCGAGCCCGCCACGCCGTGACGGGGTGGGCGGCCCTGCGGGGCCCTGCCGCCGCAGGCGCCGCCGGACGCCGGACCCGGGTGTTCCGGCCTATGCCGTGAAGAGCCCCGCCAGCCGCCGGTAGGAGTCCACCAGCGCCGCACGGTCGTACGTGCTCGTGGTGACCAGGACCTCCTGGGCGCCCGTCTCCTTCAGCACCGTCCCCAGTTCCCGCGCGACCTGCTCAGCCGTGCCGGCGAGGTGGCCGCGCAGACCGGTCTCGTAGAAGCCGCGCTCCTTGGCGGTCATCGCCAGGGAGGCGACGCGCTCGGCCGGCGGCAGCGGCGGGAAGGTGCCGCGGGTGCGGGCGTGCGCCATGGACCAGGCCTCCGGGACCAGCAGACGGCGGGCCTCCTCCTCGGTGGCGGCCACCGCGATCGTGCCGGAGACGACGACATAGGGCTCCGGCGCCCAGGGGGAGGGGCGGAAGGCCGACCGGTAGCGGTCGATGCCGCGCAGCATCTTCTCGCGGTCGCGCAGGTCGCCGATGACCATGGGCAGGCCCGCCCGCGCGGCGATCACGGCCCCTTCGCCCATGGCCAGCACGAACGGCGGCACACGCAGCCCCTCGGCGGGACGGGCGTGCGCCCCCGTCGGGGACGTGCCCTCGAACCAGCCGAGCAGTTCGGCCAACTGGGCCGCGAAGTCCTCGGCGTCGTCCTTGTCGCGGCCCAGCGCCCGGCGTACGCCGTCGGTGAAGCCGACGGAGCGGCCGAGGCCCATGTCGACGCGGCCGGGGAACAGCGACTCCAGCACCCCGAACTGTTCGGCCACGACCAGCGGACGGTGGTTGGGGAGCATGACCCCGCCCGTGCCGACCCGGATCGTGCGGGTGGCGGCCGCCACGGCGGCGGCCAGCACGGTCGGCGCGGATCCGGCGACCCCGGGCACGCCGTGGTGCTCCGAGACCCAGAACCGGTGGTAACCGAGCCGCTCCGCCTCCTCGGCCAGGCGCACGGTGTCCCGCAGGGCCTCGGCGGCCGGACGGCCCTCCCGGGTCCGGGAGCGGTCCAGGACGGAGAAACGGGTGGACTCGATCAAGGCACTCACACCCGGTTCAACGCGGGACAGCGCCCATGATTCCCGTGGGGGCGGACCCGAGCCGGGCCGCCCCGCGCGGGCGGCCCGGCTCGGACGGGCGCGCTCAGACGGTCGGGGCCGAGGGCTCCGGTCCCCAGTACTCCGGGCCGACCCCGCGCCAGTCGATGAGCGGGGAGACCGAGACCTCCACGGGGTCGACGTCGAGGCCGGCGCGGCGCAGGAACTCGGCGACGTCCGCGACGCTGTACGCCAGCCCCAGGATCTCGCCGTTGACGCGGACGCGCCGGCCGCCCGTGGGGGAGGGCGGGTGCACGGTCACGGGCAGTGCTCCGGACATGTACCCAGCATCGGGTGCGGGGCCCCGCACCGCATCCGGACCGCTCCGCCCGGCCGCTCCGAACTCCCCGCGGCGGCCCCGCGCCGGAAGGGAACCAGCGCCTCCCCTTCGCACCGGGCCGGTTCCGGTCCGAACGGCAGGACCTAGGGTGGTCCGCGTGACGGACACCAGCAAGCGGCCCCTCGCCGTGTTCGACCTGGACAACACCCTCGCCGACACGGCGCACCGGCAGCGTTTCCTGCAGCGGCGGCCCCGCGACTGGGACGCCTTCTTCGCCGCCGCGCCCCAGGACCCGCCGATCACCGAGGGCGTACGGCTGGCCCGGGACAGCGCGGTGGAGTGCGAGGTCGTCTACCTCACCGGGCGGCCCGAGCGGTGCCGACAGGACACGCTCGACTGGCTCGCCGCCCACGGGCTGCCCGAGGGCCGTGTGCACATGCGGCCCGACGGCGACCGCAGGCCCGCCCGGATCACCAAGCTGGAGATCCTGCGGCGGCTCGCCGGGGACCGCGAGATCCGGGTGCTCGTGGACGACGACGAGCTGGTGTGCGAGGACGCCGAACGGGCGGGGTTCCGTGTCCTGCGTGCCCGCTGGACGGCCCCCTCGGCCGAGCTGGCACAGGCACAGGAGCGGGAGGGGCGGACCTGAGAGGGGGCGGTACGGGCCTCAGCCCGCGTCCTCGATGCAGAGGTACCGGCCTCAGCCCGCGTCCTCGATCCGGAAGCCGACCTTCAGCCCCACCTGGTAGTGCTCGATCCGGCCGTTCTCGATCTGGCCCCGGACCTGGGTGACCTCGAACCAGTCCAGGTTGCGCACGGTCTGCGAGGCGCGGGTGATGGCGTTGCGGATGGCGTCGTCGACCCCCTGGTGCGAACTGCCGACGATCTCGGTGACCCGGTAGACGTGGTCGCTCATGGTGCGGGTGCTCCTCTCGCGGGCGGCGCCGCGGGGGCGCCGGACGACGGGATGTCACGTCGGACGGTGACACCCCGTGAAGCGGGCGTCACACGTCACTCCACGGTGCCGCATCCGCGGCCCGCGCGCGAGATGTGCGGATCGTGACCGGACGGACACTTGACCTCCGTATTGGTCCATACCAAAATCCCAGCACGCCCGTACGAGCCCGCAGCTCGGCCCCCCACGTCGGGAACTTTCCTGTGCACCTGACAGAACTGGACCCCTCGTGAGACGTCGCCTCCTCGCCCTCGTCTGTGTGTCCGCCGCGCTGGCCAGCGCCTGCGGAGCGCTGCCCGGCAGCACCGGCGGGCGGCACACCGTCACCGTCTGGCTGATGAAGGACAGCGCCTCGCAGGACTTCCTGCACCGCTTCACCGAGGACTTCGAGCGCGGCCACAAGGACCTGCGCCTGGACATCCGCATCCAGGAGTGGACCGGCATCGGCCCGAAGGTGCAGGCCGCCCTCTCGGGTGACGGCGAGGGCGGGCCGGACGTCATCGAGGTCGGCAACACCCAGGTCGCCCAGTACGTCGAGGGCGGCCGGCTCACCAACCTGACCCTGGAGTCGATGCGGGACTGGGGCATGCGGGACTGGGTGCCGGGCCTCGCCGAGCCGGGCCAGGACAACTCCGCCCAGTACGGCATCCCCTGGTACGCGGCAAACCGTGTCGTCGTCTACCGCAAGGACCTTTTCGAACAGGCGGGCGTCAAGGCCCCGCCGCGCACCCGCGCCGAGTGGCTCGCCGCCACCGAGAAGCTCGACAAGGGCGGCAACCAGGGCATCTACCTGGCCGGTCAGGACTGGTACACGCTCTCCGGGTTCATCTGGGACGAGGGCGGCGACCTCGCCAAGGAGAGCGCCAACGTCTGGAAGGGCACCCTGGACACGCAGGCCGCCCTGCGCGGGATGGACTTCTACCAGCGGCTGCAGGCGCTCGGCGACGGTCCCGCGGGCTCCGACGAGGAACACCCGCCGCAGGCCGGGGTGTTCGCCGCGGGCAAGGTCGCGCAGATCGTGGCCGTGCCCGGCGTGGCGCAGGCCGTCGTGCAGAAGAACCCCGGCCTGCGGGGCAAGCTGGGGTTCTTCCCGGTGCCGGGGAAGACCGCCGCACGGCCCGGCGCCGTCTTCACCGGCGGCTCCGACCTCATCGTGCCGCGCAACACCGGCGACCGGGACGCGGCGGTCGCGGTCGTCGCCGCCCTCACCGGCGCGAAGTGGGACACCGAGCTGGCCCGCACCATGAACTACGTCCCCAACAAGACGACGCTCGCCTCGGCGGTCGCCGGGGAGGAGGGGGTCGCGGCCATGGCGGCGGGCGCCGCGCACGGCCGGGCGACGCCCAGCACCCCGCAGTGGGCCGCCGTGGAGGCCGACAACCCGATCAAGCGGTACATGACGAAGGTGCTCGGCGGCGGCGACCCGCGCACCGAGGCCCGCCGCGCCTCCCGGCGGATCACCGAGCAACTGGCACCCGGCCTGGGCTGACTGCCCGGCCCGGGCCGACCCGCTGGCCGGGGCCGCCGCCCGGCCCGGACGGGCCCCGGGCCGGGGCTGACTTCCGGCCAGAGCCGAGCCGCCGCGACGGCACGAACCGCGGCACATGCGGCTCGGCCCGCACACGGGGCTCGGCCCGGCACACGCGGTTCGGCCCGCGCACGGGGTTCGCCCCGGCCCATGCGGATCGGCCCGGACACAGAGCTCGGCCCGGCACACGGGGCTCAGCGCGGCACGTTCACCGCACCACGCTGAGCGACAGCGCGAAGCGCCGCCCGGCGTCCGTCCACCACCGGGTCAGCTCCAGTCCGGCAGCCGCCAGTTCCGCGCTCACCCCCTCCCGGCGGAACTTCGCCGAGACCTCGGTGCGCAGGTCCTCGCCCGCGGCGAAGTCGACGGCGAGGTCGAGGGCGGGCACCTTCACGGTCTGCGCGGCGCGGGAGCGCAGCCGCATCTCGATCCATTCGTCGTCCGGGTTCCACAGCGCGACGTGGTCGAAGGCGTCCGGGTCGAAGTCGGCGCCCAGTTCGCGGTCGACGACGGCGAGGACGTTCTTGTTGAACGCGGCGGTCACCCCGGCCGCGTCGTCGTACGCCCGCACCAGCACCTCCTCGTCCTTGACCAGGTCCGTGCCGAGGAGCAGCGCGTCGCCGGGGGAGAGCAGCGCGCGCACCCCGGCCAGGAACTCCGCGCGTTCGGCGGGCAGCAGGTTGCCGATGGTGCCGCCGAGGAAGGCCAGCAGCTTCGGACCGGGGGCCTCGGGCAGGGTGAGCCCGGCGGTGAAGTCGGCGATCAGCGCGTGCACGGTCAGGCCGGGGCGCTCGCCGGTCAGCGCCCGCCCGGCCTGGCGCAGCGCGCTCTCGCTCACGTCGACGGGGATATAGGTGTGCAGGCCGGTGAGGGCGTCGATGAGGTAGCGGGTCTTCTCCGAGGAACCGGAGCCCAGTTCGACCAGGGTGCGGGCGGGCAGGGCGGCGGCGATCTCGGCGGCCCGGCCGGCAAGGATCTCGCGTTCGGCGCGGGTCGGGTAGTACTCGGCGAGTTCGGTGATCCGCTCGAACAGATCACTGCCGTGCGCGTCGTAGAACCACTTCGGCGGCAGGGCCTTCGGGTCGCTGGTCAGCCCGTGCCGGACGTCGGCGCGCAGCGCGGCCGCCATGGCGTCCTCGGGCAGGATGCGGGTGACGTGGAACGGGCTCACGTACGGGGCTCCTCGGGGGGTGCGGACGTCAGGTCCTCGGCGGCGTTCTTGAGGGTGAGGTCCTTGAGCGGGGTCAGCAGGACGTCCGTGCGGTGCGCCGCCAGCAGTGTGCGGTCGGGCACGCGGCGCCAGCGCGGATCGTCGTCGTAGGGCTCGGAGGCCACCACCACCGAGCCGGGCCCGGGGGCGGCGAGGTACCACAGGGTGTCGCCCCAGGCGGTCGCGGTGATCGTGTCGCCGTCGGTGAGCAGGAGGTTCAGCCGGGAGCCGGGGGCCGCCGCGGCCACCTCCAGCACCGTGTCGGCGAGCGCCTGCGCCGGGGTGTCCCCGGCGCGCAGCCTGGCCAGCACCAGCGCCCACACGAGGGCGGAGTCGTTGCGGGCCTCCAGCGCGAGCAGGTCCTCGGGCGGCAGCGTCCGGGCCGGCCCGGCGAGCGAGCCGGGCCAGCCGGTGACGGCGCCGTTGTGGCTGAACAGCCACCGGCCCGCGGCGAACGGCGCCGCCGCGGCCTCCGCGTCCGCGCCCGAAAGCGTCGCGTCGCGCACCGCGGCGAGCAGGGCCCCGGTCCGCACGACCCGGGCGAGGTCGGCGAAGGACAGGTCCGCCCAGACGGGCCCGGCCCGGCGGTAGCGGGCGGGCACGGGGTCGCCGGCGGCGTACCAGCCGACGCCGAAACCGTCGGCGTTGACCGTGCCGTACCGCTGCTGCCGGGGCGCCCAGGACTGGCGGTACAGGCTGTGCGGCGGCTCCACCAGGACGCGGCCGAGCGGCTCCTCGGGGCCCAGCCGGGCCAGGTGACGGCACATCAGGACTCTCCCGGCCGGGCCGAGCGTGCGGTGCGGAAACCGGAGAAGATCTGCCGCCTGACCGGGTAGTCCCAGTTGCGGAAGGTGCCGCGGCAGGCCACCGGGTCCACGGCGAACGAGCCGCCGCGCAGGACCTTGTACTCCGGTCCGAAGAACACTTCGGAGTACTCCTTGTACGGGAACGCCGCGAACCCCGGGTAGGGGAGGAAGTCGCTCGCCGTCCACTCCCACACGTCGCCGATCAACTGCCGCACGCCCAGGGGTGATTCGCCGGCGGGGTAGCTGCCCGCCGGGGCCGGGCGCAGGTGGCGCTGGCCCAGGTTGGCGTGTGCGGGCGACGGGTCCGCGTCCCCCCACGGGTAGCGGGCCGAGCGGCCGGTGGCCGGGTCGTGCCGCGCGGCCTTCTCCCACTCGGTCTCGGTGGGCAGCCGCCGTCCGGCCCAGCGGGCGTAGGCGTCGGCCTCGTACCAGCTCACGTGCAGCACCGGCTCGCCGGACGGTACGGCCTCGGTGGCGCCGAAGTGCCGCCGCAGCCACTGTCCGCCCTCGCGCCGCCAGAACAGCGGCGCGGTGATGCCCTGGCGCCGGATGTGGTCCCAGCCCTCGGGCGCCCACCAGCGCGCGTCGTCGTACCCGCCGTCCTCCACGAACGCCTGGTACGCGCCGTTGGTCACCGGGGTGGTGTCGATCCAGAACGGCGCCACCTCGCGTACGTGCGCGGGCCGTTCGTTGTCCAGCGCCCACGGCTCGGTGGAGGTGCCCATGGTGAACGGGCCGCCGGGGACGAGGACTTCGGGCGGTCCGGTGAACGGGGGTGCCGGTTCGGGGTCGGGTGCGGTCAGGGCGCGCGGGCCCCGGCGCAGCTGGTGGGTGATCAGCATCGTTTCGTCGTGCTGCTGTTCGTGCTGGGCGATCATGCCGAAGGCGAAGCCCGCCTCGGTCAGCCGGGTCCCGTGGAACGCGGCCGACTCCAGCACGTCCAGCACCCTGCCGCGCACCTCGGACGCGTACGCGCGGGCCTCGGCGGGCGCAAGCAGCGGCAGCGAGGGGCGTTCGGAGCGCGGGTGTTCGAAGGCGTCGTAGAGGCTGTCGATCTCCGGGCGCATCGCCTCCCGCCCGGCGACCGTGCGCAGCAGCCACAGCTCCTCCTGGTTGCCGATGTGTGCGAGGTCCCACACCAGCGGGGACATCAGCGGGGAGTGCTGAGCGGTCAGGTCGGGCTCCTCCACGCAGCTGGTCAGCAGCGTGGTGCGCTCCCGTGCGGCGGTGAGCGAGGTCAGGGCGCGGGCGCGCAGCGCCTCGGGGTCGGTTCCGGCGCCGGGCGTCGGACCGGGCGCCGCCTCGAGCGCGGGGTCGAGCGCGGGGTCGGTCATGAGCGGAGGTCCTTCCCGTGGGTGCGGCGGTCCCGGCCGTCCAGCCGGTCGAGCAGGTCGTCGGCGGGGCAGCGGCCCTTGCGGACGTAGTGGTCCAGGTGCGCGCCGACGGCGTCCTGGACCGCGGCGGTGGCACCGAGCCGGGGCAGGGCCGCCAGGGCGGCCTCGAAGCAGGTGACCGCCACGTCGCGCAGCTCCGGGTCGGCGAGTCCGGAGCGGGCCGCCTCGGTCCAGAGCGGATTGTGCGGCGCGGGCCGGCCCATGGTCCGCTCGGCGAGCGGTTTCACGGCCCGGTACGCGTTCTCGGCGGCCTCCGGGTCGTCGAAGAGCGCCGCCGTCACCGCGAGCGGCACGATCCATCCGTCGTCCCCGGACTGCGCGTCGATCATGCGCAGTTCGAGGTGGCCGCGCGGCCTGACGGGCGGGAACAGGGTGGTGAGGTGGTAGTCGAGATCCTCGCGGGACGGCCGTCTCGGGAGGCCGGAGCGTATCCACTCCCGGAAGCTCAGCGCCTCGGGCACGTGCCACGGCCCGTCGTCACGCCGTACGCACATCACCGGCGCGTCCAGGACGTGCCGGGCCCAGGCGGTGCGGGGGGAACCGTCCAGTGGCGGTGCGCCCGCCCGGCCCGGGCCGATCTCCGTCCAGAGCAACTGCCGGGTGGAGCGCCATCCGGTGGGCCGGTCTCCGAGCAGCGGGGAGTTCGCGAACGCGGCCACCAGGACCGCGCCCAGCTGGTGCGCGAGCCACCAGCGCCGCACGTGGCCGAGCGGCCCCGGCTCCTCGTGGCCGGCGTCCAGGCACACCTGCACGGAGGCGGAGGTGCACATCATGTGCCGGCCGGCCGGGCCGTCGCGGTCCAGACAGGCCTCCAGGGCGTCGTAACGCCGCTCCCGCAGGAACCTGCGGGGGGTGTGCCAGGGGTCGTGCCCGAGGCCGACCAGACACAGCCCGTCCCCGGCCAGTACGGCGCGGACGCGGTCGAGGTCGGCGGAGACGGTGCCGATGCACTCCGTCAGGGAGGCGGCGGGCGGCGAGCTGAGTTCCAGCTGGCCGCCGGGTTCGACGGTGAGCGCCGATCCCAGGGGCACGGTCCGCAGGGCGGCGTAGGCCGCTTCGAGACGTTCGGGGGTCACGGGGAGCCGCGGCGCGCGCAGCTCGTGGACCAGCCATTCCACTTCGACGCCGACGGTACGGGGCGGTCCGGTCTTGAAGCAGATGCCGCTGACCAGAGCCTCGACCTCGGCTTCGGTGACGGCGGTACGGGGCTCCGTACAGCCACTTGCCGAATCGGACATGTCGGGATCCTCCTGAGATTCCACCATGCCACCGGCCCGGGTTCCGTGGTCCGGGACGGGGTCGCACCGTCCCCACCCAAAACCCTCGGGCCGATTCGCACAAGGGTGCAGAACGGGATAATCGTGCCCCGAAATCTCCGTTTCCGCGATGTTTCCCGCACCTTCACGGTGCCTGCCCACGGCTCGCGAGGGCGGATTCGGCGGCTGCCGGAGGCGGAAACTCCGTTGCACCCGGGCTCGCGGATCGCCCACGATGCGTGCATGAACACGGGGGACGCCGCGCGGTGCGCGGTCATGGCGCCCACGGGGGTGGCGCCATGAGCGCGCGCCTGCGCGGCATCGCACAGCAGACCGAGCAGATCGTGATGGCCGGGGGCTATCGCCGGGAGGACGGGCGCGAGGTGAGCCTGGCGGCGGCCGTCGAGGCCGCCCGGGCCGGGACGCGCATGAGCGGGCCCGGGCCGGTGCCCGTACCGCCGTGGGCGCCGGCCGAGACCTCCTTCGAGGTCACGGGGGAGAGCAGCCTGGAGGCCGCCCGGCGGCTCGGCGGGCCGGTGGCCGTCCTCAACTTCGCCTCGGCGCGCAATCCCGGCGGCGGCTACCTCAACGGCGCACAGGCCCAGGAAGAGGCCCTGTGCCGTGCCTCGGCGCTGTACACCTGTCTGCTCGGGGCCAGGGAGTTCTACGAGCACCACCGCGCCCACCGCGACCCGTTCTACTCCGACCGGGTGATTCACTCACCGGCCGTCCCCGTCTTCCGTGACGACCGCGGCCGGCTCCTGGACGAGCCGTACACCGCCGGTTTCCTGACCGCGGCCGCCCCGAACGCCGGGGTGGTGCTGCGGGACACGCCCGAGCGGGCCGCCCGGCTGCCGGGCGCCCTGGCCGTCCGCGCCGAGCGGGTGCTGGAGACGGCCGCCGCCCACGGCTACCGGCACCTGGTGCTCGGCGCGTGGGGATGCGGGGTGTTCCGCAACGACCCCGCGCAGGTGGCGGGCGCCTTCCGGGCGCTCCTGGGGCCGGGCGGGCGGTTCTCGGACGCGTTCGAGCACGTGGTGTTCGGGGTGCTGGACCGGACGCCGGGGAACGTCGTCCGGGCGGCCTTCGCGCGCGCGTTCGCTTAGAGCGGCGAACAGAAGCGGGCCCCGGCGGACACCGTCCGCTGACCGGAACCCGCTTCTGTCCGCACCGATGCCGATGCCGATGCCGATGCCGGCGCCGGCGGCTTCGGCGCCGTTGTGCGCCGGCGCGTACCCGCTGCGTGCCTCGGCGACACTGACCTCCCCCCAGCATCCTGACCTCCCGTCAGGAACCCTCTTTCCGTGACCGGATCTGCATGCCGGGACGCCGGCGGTGCACCGTCAGGTAGACGAGCCCGTCCGGGCCGGCGCCGAGACTGCGCGTCGAACCGTGCGGCAGCCAGACCGTGGCGCCCTCGGCCAGTTCCCGGGGCTCGTCCTGCGGGCCCGCGCCGAGCGTCCCGCCGCCGGAGACGACGTACACCAGCACGTCCAGGTCGGGTTCGGCGTGCGGTGCGACCCGCGCGCCCGGTGCGAGGCGGACCAGATTGGCGTCGAGCTGACGCCCGCTCTCCGCCAGCTTCCACAGCACGCCCGCCGCTGCCGGAGGATTCCCGGCCAGCGCGCGGGCGTCGCACAGCACGCGCGGCTCGGGCGGCCCGGCCCCGTCCGGACCGGTGTCGTGCGCGGCGGACGACGCCATGGTGCACCCCTCTTCCCTGTGGCTCCGATGCATCGCCTACGATTGTTCCATGTTCGACTCGTAAAAAATCACCGCAGGTGGGAAGGGGTGAGTCGAGTGTCCGAGAGGCGGCGCAACCCGCGTCGGCGCGAGGTGCTGGACATGCTGCGTTCGGCCCCCGGGCCGCTGGGTGCCGTGGAGGCCGCGGAGCGGATCGGGGTCCACCCCAACACGGTGCGTTTCCACCTGGACGCCCTGGTGGCCGAGGGGCTGGCCGAACGGCGGGCCGAGGACATGGACGGCTCAGGGCGTCGCCGCCCGGGCCCCGGGCGTCCCCGCACGGTGTACGCCGCCCGGCCGGGCATGGACCGCGACGGCGCCCGCGGCTACGGTCTGCTGGCGCGGATGCTGCTGGGTGAACTGGCCTCGCGCGGGCCCGAGGCGCGGACCGCCGCCGTCGAGACGGGCCGGTCATGGGGCCGCCGCCTCGCGAAGTCTCCGCTGCCTCCGCCGCCCCTCTCGTGGCCGGGCACCTCGCCACTCCCGTCTGCGACGCGGTCGGCGGCCGCGGACCCGGCGGGTGCGGGGACGACGGCAGCGGGGCCGGCGGCAGCGGGGCCGATCGACCGGCTGGTCGGTCTGCTCGACGATCTCGGTTTCGACCCGGTCCCCGAGGGGGGCGGCCAGGGCGGCATGCCGGAGCGGATCCGACTGCGCCACTGCCCCTTCCTGGAACTGGCCGAGGAGTACGGCCAGTTGGTGTGCCCGCTCCACCTGGGGCTGATGCAGGGCGCGTCGGCTGAGCTGGACGCACCGCTGACCGTGAGCGGCCTGGAGCCGTTCGCCGCCCCCGGCTCCTGTCTGGCGCACCTGGCCGCCCCTGCGCCCGCCGGGACGCCTTCCGGATGACGTGAACAGGCCCGGACCCTCGCGGCCCCGGCGGAGAACGGCCCGGGCCCGTCCGCCCGGACAGAAAGGCAGCACATCGATGAACACCACGTCGGCCGCGACGGCGAGCGCGGTCACCTTCGTCTGGCTCGGCATGGTGCTGGGCATCTCCTTCCTGGAGGCTCCGCTGAAGTTCCGTGCCCCGGGCGTGACCATTCCCATCGGCCTGGGCATCGGCCGCATGGTCTTCCGGGCGCTGAACCTGGTGGAGGCCGCGCTGGCCGTCGTGGTGGTCGTCGCGGTGGCCCTGGGCCGCGCCCCGGCCGCGGTCACCGCCCTGACCGCGGCCGTCGCCGTCCTCCTGCTGGTGCAGCTGGTCCTCGTCCGCCCCCGGCTGAACCGCAGGTCCGACCGGGTCCTGTCCGGCGCGGAGGCCGTGGACGGCCCCCGGTCGCACGACCACCTGGTCTACGTGGCCCTGGAGATCGTCAAGGTCGCCGTCCTGATCGCCCTGGGCATCGCCCTGCTGACGGTCTGACAGGCGTGGCTCGCGCATGCTTCGGACGGGCACCGAAGGGGTAGGTGCCCGCCCTGGCGCCCGTGCGGTGCGGTGCCGGACGCGGTGGGGCGAGGGGGAGTTCATGAGCGGCGAACTGGTGCGCTTCGACCTGGGCGGGGGATCCGCCGGGGTCTACGTCGAGATGGCGGACGAGGACCCCGGGGTCGAGCGTGCCCGGCGGCGCGTCGGCGGCACCCGGCAGGAGGCGGTGGACGGGTTCGAGGCCGGCCTCGACCAGATCCGGGACGTGGCCGGCCGCACCCTGCGGCGGATCACCGCGATGCCGTCCCCGCCGTCCACGGTCGAGCTGGAGTTCGGGGTGAAGTTCAGCGTGGAGGCGGGCGCGGTCATCGCACGGACGGGCGTCGAGGGGCACGTGAAGGTCAAGGTGGTCTGGGAGCGGACCACTCCCGGACAACGACTTCCGCAGGACGAGGACGAGGACGGGGACGAGGAAGACGGCGGCGACGGCGACCGGGGCGGGGGCGGAGGGGAGGGCGCGGGCGGCGGCCCGGACGCCGGACCCGGTACGGGCGCCGGTGACAGCCCGGCGCCGGGCGTCACTGGGACATCGGGTCCGTCGACCTGACCGCCACGGGATCCGCGTCCGGCGGCTCCCGGCGCACGGGAGCCACCACCGTGCGCTGCGCCTGAGCCGCCACGCCCACCGGGGGCACCGGATCCTTCACCAGGTCCGGCACGTCACCGACCCGCTCCAGTTGGCTGCGGTACAGGGTCGTGCCGCCGGTGACGGCCTGCGCGCACAGCACGGCCAGGATGCCGGGCCCGAGCAGCGCGGCGTCCCCGAGCATCTCCGCCGTCATCACCAGCACGCCGAGCGGGGCGTGGGCCACCGAGCCGAGACAGGCCGCCATGCCGACCGCCACCGGGACCAGCGGACTGTGCGGGGCGATGCCCAGCGGCTCGGCCAGCCGCCACAGCGCGGCGCCCACCCCCGCGCCCACGACCATGCCGGGCCCGAAGATCCCGCCGGACCCGCCCGACCCCACCGTCAGCGCCGTACCGACGATCTTCGCGAGGGGCAGCGCGAGGACCACGGCCAGCGGGAGGTCCAGCAGCAACTGCCGCTGCGTCACCGCCTCCATGAGGCCGTACCCCGTCCCCAGCACCCCCGGGACCAGCAGCCCGAGCCCGCCCACCAGCAGTGCCCCGACCGTCGGCGCCGCGATCCGGGACAGCAGCCCGCGCGCGCGGGCCTCCACCCGCAGGTGCACCGCGTAGAAGCACGCCGTGTACAGCCGTCCGGCGCCGCCCGCCACGACACCCACCACGGCGACCAGCGCGAACTCCCCGACGCCGCTGACCGCCGCGCCCGCGTGGTGGCCCAGTACGGGCGTGAACCCGAAGCAGGCGCCGAACGTCAGCCAGCCCGCCACGGAGGCGATCAGCGCCTTCGGCAGCACCCGCGCGTCCATGCCCCGCCGGTGCAGCATCTCCGCCCCGAGCAGCGCCCCGCCGAACGGCGCACGGAAGATCGCGCCCACCCCCGAGGCCAGCCCGATCACCAGGGCGGTCCGGGCCTGCTCGCGCGACATGCCGGTCCGCCTGGCGATGACGGAACCGAAGGCCGCCGAGATCTGCGCCGCGGGCCCCTCCGTGCCGCCCGAGCCGCCCGAACCCAGCGTCAGCGCCGACGCCACGAGCTTCACCACCGTCACCCGGCCGCGCATGCCCGTCGGGTCGTGGTGGGCCGCCGCGATGGCCGCGTCCGTGCCGTGCCCGCGCGCCTCGGGGGCCAGCCACAGCGCGAACGCGGTGGCGACCAGGGCGCCGCCGCCGGCCACCAGCGGCACCAGCCACGGCCGGTCGGAGCCCTCCAGCTCCAGGAATCCGCCCTCCGCCGTCGTCCGGTAGGGCCGGTAACCGGCCACCGACTCCAGCAGCCAGCCGGTGCACAGGTGCAGCAGCCCGAACAGCGCCGCGGCGCCCAGACCCGCCACGGCGCCGATCAGGACGGCGGGCACCACCCAGCGTGCCTGTGAGTCGTCAGCGCCGTCCACCGGCAGCAACCGTGCGGTCGAAGACCGTAAGGACCAGCGCCGCGAACGCTCTTCCGTACCACGCGCCCCCGCTGTCACCCGCATACTCCCGCCACCCGGCACCGTCCCCCTCGGCCAGGGTGACGGCCGACCCGGCGCAAGGTCAACCGCGCAGCTCCGAACGGGGGATGACGGATCATCAGCATACTGACACCCCATCGCACAACCGTCCAATACACCCCAGCGGAACCGGTCGGCCGCGCCCGAATCACGGGCTGACCTGCCTACGTTCATCTGGTTATCCTCAAAGCCGGATCAACAGACAGTCAGCGGGCAGTGGCGACAGGGGGCTGAGGCCGATGCCGAGCGGGGCCGGTGAGCGCACGGCGGACATGCCGGATCTGACAGGGCTGCCCCTGGAGGAGATTCTGGAGGGCACCGACTCGGCGCTGTCCGCGGCCCTGAGCCGCGTCCTGCGCCACCTGGCGGGCGAGGAAGCGCCGGTGGCCGCCTACGACTCCGGAGGCGACACCTCCGAGGGCCCGCGCCGGCTCACCACCCCCGCCCCGTGACCCCCGCCGGCAGCGCCCCGCACGGCCGGTGGCCCGACGACCTCCTCGACGTCGCCGCCCTGCGCGCCGCCGGCGAACGCCCGCTGCCCTTCCGGGAGTTCGTCGTCAAGGTGCACAGCCGCTGCAACCTCGCCTGCACCTACTGCTACGTGTACGAGGCCGCGGACCGGCACTGGCGGACCCAGCCGCACACCATGTCCCCGGACACGGCGGTACAGGTGTGCCACCGGATCGCCGAACACGCGGCACACCACCGCCCCGGCTCCGTGCGCGTCATCCTCCACGGCGGGGAACCGCTGCTCGCCGGAACCCCCCTGCTGCGCACCCTCACCCGGACCCTGCGCGCGCGGCTCCCGGCCGGCACCACGGCCGAGGTCGTCGTCCAGACCAACGGCACCCTCCTCGACGACGACGTCCTGCGCATGTGCCACGAGGAGGACATCAAGATCGCCGTCAGCCTCGACGGCACCGCGCGCACCCACGACCGCGCCCGCCTCGACCACGCCGGACGCGGCAGCCACGCCCGCGTCGCCGCCGCCCTGCGCCGCCTCGCCGCCCCCGGCCACCGCGAGGTGTGGGCCGGCATCCTGTGCACCGTCGACGTCACCGCCGACCCGCTCGCCACCTACGAGCACCTGCTCTCCTACGACCCGCCCGCCCTGCGCCTGCTGCTGCCGCTGGGCAACTGGACGACCCGCCCGCCGGGACGCACCGCCGACCCCGGACACACCCCCTACGGCCAGTGGCTCGCCACCGTCTTCGACCGCTGGTACGGCACACCCGGACCACCGGTGCGCATCGCGTTCTTCGAGTCGGTCCTCGACCTCCTCCTCGGCGGCGTCACCCGCACCGAGACCATCGGCGGCGCCCCCTGCCAGCTCGCGGTCGTCGACACGGACGGCGCCCTCACCCTCTCCGACCAGCTCAAGTCCGCCTACGAGGGAGCCGACCGCAGCGGCCTGGACGTCCACCGCCACTCCTTCGACGCCCTCCTGGACCACCCCGGCGCCGTGGCCCGCCAGCTCGGTGCCCGCGCCCTGGCCGCCACCTGCCGCGCCTGCCCGGTCGGCACCGTCTGCGGCGGCGGCCACTACCCCCACCGCTACCGCGCCGACAACGGCTACCTCAACCCCTCCGTGTACTGCCCCGACCTGATGGCCCTGATCCGGCACGTGGCCCACGTCCTGCGCGCCGACCTCGACCGAGCCGCCGGGGCCCGCCGTTGACGCACGACCACCGGGCCGCCGCGCCCGCGCCCCCGCTGCCCCTGCCCGGCGGCCTGTGGCACCAGCTCGCCCGCGGCACGCCGGACGGTGCCACCGTGCGCCTGCTGCGCACCGCCCGCGCGAGCCGCAACCTCCTGCTGCTGCGCGCCCTGCACGAGGATCCGCGCGGCGGACCCGCCCGCGCCCAGGCCGTCGCCCTCCTGGCCGCCGTACGCCACCGCGCACCCGCCGTCTTCGACGCCCTGATCACGGACCCGGCCGCCGGAACCGCGCTCGCCGAGGCCGTGCGCGACGGCCGCCCCGACCCGGTCGGCGCCCTCGCCGCGGCCGCCGGACACCGCGCCGGCCTCACCTTCCGCCTCGACGTCCCGGTCCACGACGGCATCCTCCGCCTGCCCGGACTCGGCCGCGCCGCCCTGGCCCCCCACACGCGCGCCGCACGCGTCGCGGGCGGCCCGCACGGCACCACCGTGACCGCCCACGGCCCCGGGACCACCGTCACCGTCACCGTGCCGGACGCCCCCGACCGGGCCGCGCCCGGCTGGGCGCCCCTGCCGCACCTCACCCTCGCGGGCCCCGGCCCGCGACTGCGCCTGCGCCTGGACTCCCACCCCTCCCTCGACGACCCGGGGCTGCCGCAGGCCGGCGAACCCGCCCGCTGGCGGGAGCGGCTCGGCGCGGCCTGGCGGCACCTCGCCGCCCGCCACCCCGACCGGGCCGACGCGGTGCGCGGCACCGTCCGCGCCGTCGTCCCGCTGCCCCCGCGGGCCCCCGCCGGCACCTCCGGCCGCTGGCTGAGCGCCTCCTTCAGCGACGCCTACGGTCTCGTCGCCCTCGCGCCGCTCGACGACCCCGCCGAACTCGCCGCCGCGCTCGTCCACGAGACGCAGCACTCGCTCCTGTACGCCCTGCAGGACCTCACCCGGCTGCTCGACGCCCCGCCCGGCGCCCGCGGCCACGCCCCCTGGAGCGAACGGCCCCGGCCGCCCTCGGCCCTGCTCCAGGGCGCCTCGGCGTTCCTCGTGACCGCCGCGTTCTGGCGCACCGAGGCGGCCCTGGGCGACCGGGCCGCCCACGCGCCCTACGAGCGGTGGCGGCACACCGTCCGCCGCGCCGCCGACGAGCTGGAACGCGGCGACTGGCTCACCGGGAACGGGCACCTGCTCCTGCGCGCCCTGCGCGACGTCCTCGCCGAGTGGGACGACGCACCGACGTGACCCGGGCCGCGCCCGCGCGCGGCGGACGGCGCCCGCCCGGGGGCGCCCGGCACCCCGGGGCCGGCGGGCGGGGGCGGGTCAGATCGGCGGGGGCTCGATGTCGCACTCCGCGCGGATCCCGGCGGCGGCGCCGCGGCTCTCCGGGTGGTCGGGGCCGAGGGTCGCCAGATAACGGCGCCGCACCGACGCCAGCAGTTCCTCGGCTGCCTCCTCGTCGCCGGTGGCCGCCGTGTCCAGGGCCACGTTGGTCAGCGCCGCCAGCGTCGCCGGGTGACGGTCGCCGTAGCGGGCCTCCAGCGCGCGGGCGCACTGCTCGCCCAGCGTCCGCGCCGCCTCCGGCTCACCCCCGTGCGCCAGGTCGGTGGCGAGGTTGACCCGGGCCAGCAGCAGCCACGGATGGTCGTCCGGGAGCGCCGCCGCCAGCGCCGCCACCGTCTCCTCGTCGACCCGGCGGGCCTCCGCGTGCTGCTGCGAGGCGCGCAGCGCCGCCCCGTGGTCGACACCGGCCGCGCCCGTCAGCGGATGCACCGGACCCAGCACGGACCGGTAGCGGCGCAGCGCCTCGGCGCTGTGCTCGCGCGCCGCCGCCGGGTCCCCGGTCAGTCTCAGGTCGTTGGAGATGTTCGTCAGCGCCGCCAGCGTGTCGACGTGGTCCTGGCCGAACAGCGTCCGGTACAGCTCCAGCGCCTCTTGGGCCAGGGCGAGTCCCTGCTCGAAGTCGCCGGCCTTGCGGCAGGTCACCGAGAAGTTCTTGATCGCGCGTGCCGTGTGCGGGTGCCGGTCGCCGTACTGCTCGCGGTAGCGGGCCACCGTGCTGCTCTGCAGGATCATCGCGTCCGCGTACCGGCCGCACTCGCGCATGTCGCGCGCCACGTTGTTGATGGAGAAGAGCGTGGAGCGGGCCGTGGGGCCCAGGATCTCCAGCCGGGCGTCGTGGATGCGCTGGTCGAGGGCGAGCGCCTCCTCGTACAGGCCGTTGACGCGCAGGCTCACGCTGTAGTTGTGCCCCACGGTCAGGACGTGCGGGTTCTGCTCGCCGTGCAGCTGGACGCTGCGGTCGTAGGCGTCGCGGTCCAGGGCCAGCGCCTGCGGGAAGCGGCCCGCCGCGCGCAGGTCGGCGGCGGTGGCCCCGGCCACGGTGAGGGTGAACTCGTGATCGTCGCCCAGCGTGGCGCGCAGTCTGGCCAGGACGTCCTCGTTGATCCGCCGCGAGTCCTCGAACTCGGCCAGCTGCCAGTGCGCGCTCGCCTGCTGCCGGCGCGCCCACAGCGTCTGCACGTGGTCGGGGCCCAGCGTCGTGTGCCAGATGCCGGCGACCTTCCCGGCCATCTGGACGGCACCGCGGAAGTCACCGCGCGCGATGACGTAACCGAGGATGCTCAGCGCCGTGTCACGTGCCTCGGCGTCCCCGCAGTCCAGCAGGCCGGACGGTTCGAGGTGGGGCAGGATGTCGGCGTAGTTGCGCCAGTTCTCCGGGCGCTGGGAGTCACCGGGGTCGTGCGCGGCGATGATCTCGTGGACCAGGTGCCGCAGCCTGGTGGCCTCCTCGTCGGACAGCTCGTCCCGCAGGACGCCGCTGAGCAGCCGGTGCACCTGGAGGGTGCCGGTGGCCGCGTTGACGCTCAGCAGCGAGAACTGGTTGATGGCCCGGACCGCCCGGCCGCGGGCCAGCTCGTCGCGGGCGACCGGGGCGAGGTCGTCGGGAAGGTTCAGCAGCCGCGCGTCGCGCAGGAACGACTGCGCGACGGGCTCGGGTCCGAAGAAGGCCAGCAGCCGCAGCAGTTCGAGCGCCTGCGGGTTCTGCGCGCGCAGCAGGTCCACCGAGGCCCGCCAGGTCGCCGCGACCGGCCGCACACCCGAGGACGGGGGCTCCGCCAGCAGCTCCTGGCGGCGGTTCTCGAGGAGGTCCAGGTAGGCGCCGGTGCCGATGCCCGACTGGGCCTGCGCCGCCACCGAGTGCTCCAGCGCCAGCGGCAGGTCGCCCAGCGACTCGGCGAGCCGTTCGGCCTCCTCCTGGGTGGCCCAGGGCGTGCGCCGGCGCAGGAAGCCGATGCTCTCCTGCCGGGAGAACACGTCCACGTGCAGCGCGTGCACCCGGTCGGCCCAGCCGGAGTGCCGCGAGGTGACCAGGACGTGCCCCGCGCCCTGCGCCACCCCGAGCAGCGACGGGATGTAGGGGACGACGTCCTCGGGCGCCCCCGCGTTGTCCATCACCAGCAGCCAGCGGCGGAACGGCTCCCCGGTCGACATCGCCGCCAGGACCCGGTCCACCGGGTCGCCGGGGCCCTCGGCCGCCGCGCCGAAGTCCGGCACGAGCGAGGCGAGCTGCTGGCGGATCACGGCGGGCTGCTCGGCGTCGATCCACCAGATCCGCTCGTACTCCGTGTGGTGGCGGTGCACGTACTCCACGGCCAGCCGGGTCTTGCCGACCCCGCCCATCCCGTACAGGGCGTACGGCAGGACGGCCACCTGGTCGCCCGCGTGCAGCATGGCCTGCAGCCTGTCGAGTTCCTCCTCCCGGCCGGTGAAGTAGGAGGCCTGGGGGAGCGGCATGGTCCGCGGCAGCCGGGCCGGCAGGGGGGTCCCGGCCGCCGGCGTGTGGGTGCTTCCCACGGGCGGGCCGGGCCGCTCGACGCCCGCGGCCGGTGGCGTCGTACGGGAAGGGGCGGGGTCCATCGACACGTCCTCCATGCGCTGAGCCGGTTCCCTGGGAGGTGGAGTGGTGGGCGGTGCCGCCGCGCCGGACGAGGCGGGCCGACGCCCGCTGTCCTCCCCGCCGGCGGGCCCGCCCAAAGACGAATGCGCCCGTGCGCGGGCCAGTGCGCCTCCGTAGGCCGGTCCGAGGGCGGCCAGGGCGGGCGCGGCCGCCGACAGCAGTTCCTGGTCGGCCGGTCCGAGCACGGCCCCGTCCAGCTCGGCGGGCGCGGCCACCAGCGTGCCCAGCAGCCCGGAGCGGGCGCCCATGACCCGGCCGGCGATCTGCGAGACCTCCTGCAGCGTGCGCAGGGTCTCGGTGCGCCCGAGGCCGAACAGCAGCCGGTCGCGTACGCCTTCCAGGAACTCGAAGCGCGGGCCGTCGTCCCGCGCCCCGCCGCCCGCTCCCGCGCCCCCGGGCCGGCCGGCCCGCGGGCCGCTGTCCGCCGCGAGCAGACCGCCGAGCAGGATCTCCGCGAACGGCAGCGGGCCGCCCGCCCGCCCCAGCAGGCGCTGCACCGCCCCCACGACCTCCGGCCGCAACGGGACCATCGCCAGCTGGGCGGCGAGCCGCCGCGCCTGCGGGGAGGCGTGCCGCAGGAAACGCCCTACCGCCTGCTCCGGGGTGACCGGACGGGGCCGGTGCTCGGGGGCGAGCGGCGGCAGGCACTCCGGGGCCAGACCCTGCTCGTCCACCAGCAGGGCCGCCACGTCACTGTGCGAGGGCGCCTCACCGGCCACCATGCGGGCCCAGCCCGTGAACCAGGACGCCTCCATCTCCAGCACCGGCACGGGCAGCGCGCCGGGCCGCACCCAGCGCGCGCCGTGCCGCAGGAGCAGCAGCGCGTTCGGCAGCCCGGGCGCCAGGGCCCGCACGCGTACGTCCCGTGGCACCGCCTCGCACAGGTCCCACAGACGGCTGGGCAGCGGCTGGAGCACCGCCACCGGGGTGTGCCGCGCCCAGCGGTGCAGCAGCCGGGGCACGCTGCCGGACGCCCAGGCGTCCCCCACGCAGTCGCTCATCAGCAGCACCAGCCGGCGTCCCTGCGGGTGGAACAGCTCGTCCGGGGCGCGGGCCGGGCCGCCGTGGTGGGAGCGCAGCCGCGCCGCCTTCCCACCGCGGGTGTCCAGCCACCACACCCGTACGTCGGCGAACGCGCCCTGACGGCGCAGCAGTTCGGCGAACCGGTCGGCGACGCCCCGCCACACGGTCATCGACACGCTCTGTTCGACGACGAGCGCGACCTCGAACCACCGGTCCGGCACGTCGACCGGCACGGGACTCCACCGGCCCAGCTCCGCCGACCGGATCGCGGTCCGCTCCTCGTCCAGGGTGAACCTGCGGCGCGAGCGGATCCGCCGGTTGAGGGGACGCAGGGCGCGGGCCAGCCGGAGCGGGTCGCGCAGCACCCCCGGGCGGGTGTCGGAGTCGAACAGCGGGACGGAGAGCTGCGGCGCGCCCACCGGGGACCCCATGTCGGTCAGCGGCCCCCGGACCAGGCGCCCGGACGGTGCGCCGGACTCCGCCTCGTCCTCCCCCTCACCCGCAGGAGCCGCGGGCTTCTCCGGGGCGTGCGGCGGCACGCCGTCCGCGTCGGATCCGGAAGAGGAACCGGCGGTCGGGGAACCGGTGGCCGGGGACCCCGCGGAGGGAGCGTTCTCGGCGGGGGAGCGGCCGGCGGGCGGACCGGCGTCCCGGGTCCCGGGCCCCGCGTGCCGGGCGCCGGCGGCGTCCGGCGCGGCATCGGCGTCGGCGTCGGCGCGCGGTGCCTCCCGCGCCCCGGGCGCTTCCGCGGGCGGTAAGTCGCCGGGCCCGCCGGCCCGGGGCGGCACGGCCCGGTCCGGCAGGACGCCCCCGGCCGTCCCGACGCGCTCCGCCAGCCAGATCGCCTCCGCCCACTCGCGCGCCGACGGCGACCGGGCCGCCTCGCCGGTCATGGCGAGGCGTCCGTCGCAAGGCTGCGCCACAGGGCCGCCCGCAACTGCGTCCAGGACGCCTCGTCGGCGTCGGCGGCGCCGTTCGTGAGCATGTGCACCGTGTTCAGGAGCTGGTCGGCGGCGAGCGAGCCGTCCCCGCGCTCCCGGAGGAACGCGCGGACCAGCTCCGCCGCCCGCGGGTCCCGTCCGGCACCGAAGTGGGCCTCGACCATCGCGGCCAGCCGTGCCTCGTCCGGAGCGGCGAGTTCCACCTCCAGGCAGCGGCGGCGGAAGGCGGGCGAGAAGGCACGTTCGCCGTTGCTGGTGATCACCACCACCGGGAACTCCGAGCAGCGCACCCGCCCGTCGCGCACCACGACCGGCGAGCCGTGGTCGGCCGTGCCGACGCTCGCCTCGCGCCGGGACTGGCCCAGCCGCTCCAGCTCGCGGATGCGGAACTCGCCCTCCTCGAAGATGTGCAGCAGGTCGTTGGGCAGGTCGATGTCGCTCTTGTCCAGCTCGTCGATGAGCAGCACCCGGGGCCGCTTCCAGGGCAGCAGCGCCGTGCCGAGCGGACCGAGCGTCAGATAGCGGCCCACGTCGGGCAGCGGCTCGCGCTTGAGGCCGGGGCCCGTCCCGACGGGCGCGTCCTGCACCCTGCCGATCGCGTCGTAGTCGTACAGGCCGTCGCGCAGCGTCGTACGGCTGACCACCGGCCACCACAGCACCCGGCCCAGACCCAGCTCGGCGGCGATCTGGTGGGCCAGACTGGACTTGCCGGTGCCCGGCTGACCGGTGACCAGCAGCGGGCGGCGCAGCTGGATCGCGGCGTTGATGACGTCGACGACGGCGTGGTCCAGGGTGCCCGCCCGGCGCGAGCCCAGCTTCCGCTCCACGTCCCAGTGGTCGCCGGGGTCGGGGATGTCCAGCGGCGGACTGTCGGTGTCCGGCCGGAAGCGCCGCCAGGGCGGCGGGGCGGGCAGCGGGGGCAGCGGTTCGGACGGCGCGTGCTGCGCGCCGTTGTCCCGGAACACCCACCAGGCGGGAGGACGGGGCTGCCGTGCCTCACGCTGATCGGTCGTCTCCCCGGTCATGGTTGGCCACCCCCGGTCCGCGGATGCCCGAGCGCGGCCTCCGCCCCCTCCAGTCCGTCTTGGCTGTCCCACACTAGGGTGACGTGGCGATGCAGGTCCAGCGTCACCGCTGACCCACCGCCGCCCGGACCGACGCCCCGCAGATGTCGTACCCGGTCGGGCAGCGCATCCAACCTTCCGGCCAGCAGATTCCACAACTGGGGCCGCGCCTCGGCGTGGTGGCCCTGGCGGCGCAGCGCGACGATGGCCGGAATACCCACCTCCAGGAGGACGTAGACCGGGTCGGCCGCCAGATCGCCGTCGTAGGCGGGGGGGTCGAGCAGGACGAAGCAGAACGGCGTCTCCCCGTCGCGCAGTTCGCTCAGCAGGTCGTAGGGCGCCGGGGCGCGGCCGTGCGCGACGTACCGTACGGCCGGGGCCTCGAAGACGCCGTCCGGGTGGGTCTCGAGCCAGGCCAGGCGGCGGTGCAGCGCCGGCCACCAGTACCGCTTGTGGAACCGGTCACGGCTGCGCACCAGGACCGTGTGGTCGGCGCCGATGGGGCGGGCCACCGAACCGGCCGGCCGGACCAGGAACTGGTCGACGTCCAGCCACAGCAGCGGCCGGGGCAGCAGGAACTCCACCTTCAGTCCGGCGCTCAGCTCCCCGAGGCGCTCCAGCGCGCTCTGGTGCACAGCGGCGACCGTCTCCTCCAGCGCGGCCCGGGAGGCCACCCGGCAGTCGGCGAGCAGGGAGTGCGGTCCCTGGGCGGGGGACAGCAGCCAGCCCCGCACGTGGTACTCGTCGGGGGCGGCCGGATGCGCCACGATCTCCACGAGCAGCCGGTACGGCTCGGCCGGCCGCCCGAGCCGGGCCCGCTCCCGGAAGCGGACCCTGCGCAGCAGCTGGGGCGGGCAGCCGATGCGGTGCGCCGCCTTGTCGTTCCAGGCCTGCAGACCGGCCTCCAGCGGCCGCTGCTGGCAGGCCGCCACGGCTTCGACGAAGGAGAGCAGCGGATGCGCCTCGTCCGCCAGGACCAGGGCGTCCTCCAGGGCGTCGAGCAGTTCCGCGACCGCCCCGGGCCCGCCGGCCTCCCCGCCCGCGGGCCGCGGCAGGAACGGCAGGAAGCGCCGGGCGAGCGGCTCCAGCGGCGTGGCGGCGGGGCACTGGGCGAGCAGCGCGCACAGCTCGTCGCGTTCGGCGGCCGTGAGCAGCCGCTCCGGGTACAGCCGCAGGTACATCTGCTCGACGGCCGCCCACGCCAGCGTCCCGGTACGGCCGCTGCCCAGCCGGTCGAGGTAGAACCGCAGCCCCTCGGGGTAGGTGTCGCAGGCCCGCAGCGTCGCGTAGAGGTCCTCCCTGAGCATGCCGGAGCGTTCGGTGTCCACCGGTCCGAACCGCTCGGCGAACGCCTCCGCGGCGCGCCGCAGCGGCAGCGGGTGGCCGAGCCCGGGGATGTGGGCGATGAGGCCCGCCAGGTCCCAGAACAGGTCCGTGCGCGGTGTGCCGGCGGTGCCGGTCACGGTGCGGTCCCCGCGTCGCCGCGCAGCCGCAGGACCACGCGCTCGAACTCGCGCATCGGCAGCGACCCCCGCTCGTACCAGCGCAGCGCGGCGGCGAGCCGGTCGATGCCGTCCGCGTACTGCAGGCACAGCGCCACGACCCCGCGTACGTCCTCGACCAGGACCGGTGACCGCTCGGCCAGGTCGAAGATCTCGTCCCCGGCGTCGCGCAGCACGCTCTCGCGGCGCTGCGGGTCGCGCATGCTCGGCAGCTTCACCAGCGCGGTGGTCAGCTCCCGGTCCGCGCCGCGCGGCCAGGCGGGCGCCGGCGCCGGCCCGCCGTGCACGGCACCGGCCAGCAGCGGGCAGTAGCGCACGGCGGCCTCGACGGGGATCATCCACGCGGTGCGGGAGCCGGCCGGGCGGCGCACGGCGACGACGACGCCGATGACGTACCCGTCCGCGTCCACGACGCCCGCCCCGCTGTATCCGCCCCGCACCCGCTCCTCGGACCCCTCCGGGCTCTCCAGCTGCACCCAGTCCGGGCTGAGCCCGCCCGCGCCGAGCAGCCGCGCCGTCACCCAGACGCCGGGTGCGGCGGCCGAGGACTGGCCGAAGACCCGTACGGTCCGCTCCCGCACCGGGCCGCACGCACGCAGCCGGGCCGGGACGCAGCCGGAGGGCGGCGCGCCGGTCAGTTCCAGGACCGCGACGTCCGCGCGTTCCCGGTCGGGCGGGGCCCAGCCCTGCGGCAGGACGGAGGCGCAGGACACCTCACGGCTGAGGGAACCCGGGTGGTCGACCGTGACGCTCAGCCCCTCGGGGGACTCGTGCTCCGCCAGCTCCAGCGCGCCCTGCACGACGTGAGCACACGTCAGCACCCGCCCCCCGTCCACCAGAACACCCGATCCCACCGGTGTGTTGTCCGAGCCGAGAATCCGCACCCGCCATGAGTCCTCGATCGACTGCGACACCACGCGCCCCGTTCGCTCCGCCTTTGCACGATGTTGGCAGACAACCGCGGCCGGTGACAGTTGTGTGCCCGAATCCGGGGCGGGGCAGGGCTCCTTACCGGCCGTCGTGGATGCCTGGCGGGTGCGGTCTCACCCCGTCGCGAGCACCCTGCGCAGCCAGTCCAGCCGGGCGGTGCGCGCCGAGCGGGACAGGGCCGCCCCGGGGGCGAGGCCGTCGAAGCCGTGGAAGCCGCCCGGCCAGACGTGGAGTTCCGCGGCGCCCCCGGCCCGCCAGAGGCGGGAGGCGTAGGCGACGACCTCGTCACGGAAGGTCTCCGCGGAGCCGACGTCGAGGAAGGCCGGCGGCAGGCCGGCGAGGTCCCCGGCGCGGGCCGGCGCGGCGTACGGCGACACGTGCGGGCCACCGCGCCGCTCGCCCAGCAGGGCCGACCACCCCGTCTCGTTGGCCGTGCGGTCCCAGGGGCCGATGCCCGCCATCTGGTGCGCGGACGGCGTGTCGTTGCGGTCGTCGAGCATCGGGGACAGCAGCATCTGCGCGAGCGGACGAGGGCCCCGGCGGTCGCGCAGCAGCAGCGCCAGGGCGGCGGCGAGGCCTCCGCCCGCGCTCGCGCCCAGGAGCACGATCCGCTCCCGGTCGCCGCCCAGGCGCGCGGCGTGTTCGGCCGTCCACACCAGCCCCGCGTACACGTCCTCCACGGGCGCGGGGTGCGGATGCTCCGGTGCCAGCCGGTACTCCACCGACACCACGACCGCGTCCAGCTCCTGAGCCCAGTCCAGGGCCGTGTTCACGCCGAGCCGGTTGTTCCCGAGGACCATGCCCCCGCCGTGCACGTGGTACAGCACGGGCCGTGCGGTGCCGGGCGCCGCCGCCGTGGGGCGGCAGACCAGCAGGGAGACGGCGGGGGCGCCCGGGGGGCCGGGGACCGTCCGGTCCGCCGCCTCGAAGGCTCCGCCCAGCGTCAGGTCCAGCGCGGCCGACAGTTCCGAGGCCGCGTCCCCGTCCCGCCGGGCGGCGGCGACGTCCTCGGGGGTGAGCCCTGGCCGGGCCAGGTCGCCGGCCTCCTCCAGAGCGGCGGCCAGCTCCGGGTCGAACGGGGGCGGGACCGGTTTCATGGCGTCTCCTTGCCGGGGCACGACGGGTACGGCGGCACGCCCGCTCGCGGACGCGCCGCCCCCCGTGTACCCGCCCGGGCGGGTGCCCTCGGCAAGGAGGGCCGGAGCCGCGCACGGCTCCGGCCCTCCCGGTGGTACGGCTCGCTCAGGCGGCGATGACCTCGTCGGCGTGGCCGCGCAGGCGGGCGACGACCTCGGTCAGCTGGCCGGCGACCTCGGCGTCGTCCGCCGGGTGCGTCTCGGTGAAGCGGGTCACGGAGCCCGGGATGGAGAGCTTGATGTCCTCGATCACCTTGCCGCCGGCGATGCCCACGGCCTTGCGGGTGTCGTCGTGCGCCCACACGCCGCCGTACTGGCCGAGCGCGGTGCCGATGACGGCGACCGGCTTGCCGCCGAAGGCGCCGGCGCCGTACGGACGGGACAGCCAGTCGATGGCGTTCTTCAGGACGGCCGGGATGGTGCCGTTGTACTCGGGGGAGAAGAGCAGGAAGGCGTCCGCGGCCAGGGCGGCCTCGCGCAGCTTGACGGCGGCGGCCGGCACGCTGCCCTCGACGTCGAGGTCCTCGTTGTAGAACGGGACGTCGGCCAGGCCCTCGAACACCTGGACCTCGGCGCCCTCGGGGGCGAGCTTCGCGGCAGCCTCGGCGAGCTGGCGGTTGTGCGAGCCGGCGCGAAGGCTGCCGACGAGCGCGAGAATGCGAACAGACATGGGGGACTCCAAGGGGTGAAACACTGCCGTAACCAACCGGACCGAGGTCCGTTTAATTTTCTACCAGATTAAACGGACCGCGGTCCAGTTGTCTTCCCCATGCTTTACGCTGTCTTCATGTCCAGCGCTCTGCCGCCCTTCCCCACGCCTCAAGAGCCCTCAGAAAAACCGGTGTTGCTCGAACTCGGCGCCGGTTCGGACGAGCCCTGCCTGCGCGCCGACGCGGCACGCAACCGCGCCCGGCTGCTGGACGCCGCAGCCCGCCTGGTGGCGGAGCACGGCGCGGCGGGCGTCACGATGGAGGCGGTGGCGGCGGCCGCCCAGGTGGGCAAGGGCACGGTCTTCCGCCGCTTCGGCGACCGCACCGGCCTGCTCACCGCCCTGCTGGACCACTCCGAGAGCAAGTTCCAGGCGTCCTTCCTCAGCGGCCCGCCTCCCCTGGGCCCGGGCGCGCCGCCCGTGGAGCGGCTGCGGGCCTTCGGCTGTGCCGCGCTGCGCCGCGCCGCCGACGACCTGGAACTGCAGCTCGCCGCGGAACCCTGTCCGGACCGCCGCTTCCTCGTACCGGCCCGCCGGGTGCGCCACGCCCATGTCGTCATGCTGCTGCGCCAGGCGGTCCCCGGGGCGGACGCCGAACTCCTCGCCCAGGCGCTGATGGGCTACCTGGAAGCCGCGCTGCTCCACCACCTGACCCGGCAGTGCCAGATGCCGATGGAGCGGCTCCACGCCGGCTGGTACGACCTGGTCGACCGCCTGACGGGTGCCGGGCGGCCCGGCTGAGCCCCGTAGCCCCGCCCCCCTGGCCCTGCCGGGTGCCCGCCCCGCCCCGGTAGCGGCTTCGGACGGCGATGTCCGGGAACGGCGGCGGGGCCCCTCCCGCACCGGGAAGGGCCCCGTCCGCCACCATGACCGCCGCCGGAGCAGGTCACCGGCGTCTACTCGCCGGACTGCCCCGCCTGCGCCTGCTGCTCGGCGACCGCCTTGCGGACCTCGTCCATGTCCAGCTCACGGGCCTGCCCGATCACATCCGCCAGAGCGGCCTCGGGCAGCGCGCCCGGCTGCGCGAACACGGCCACCTGGTCACGGACGATCATCAGCGTCGGGATGGACTGGATCCCGAAGGCCGCCGCCAGCTCCGGCTGCGCCTCCGTGTCCACCTTGCCGAAGACCAGGTCGGGATTGTCCGTGGCCGCCTTCTCGTAGACCGGGGCGAACGAACGGCACGGCCCGCACCAGGACG
The DNA here is from genome assembly GCF_059731885.1 of Streptomyces sp. Xyl84. Lineage (NCBI taxonomy): Bacteria > Bacillati > Actinomycetota > Actinomycetes > Kitasatosporales > Streptomycetaceae > Streptomyces > Streptomyces sp. Xyl84. Next base: position 771,378 of record NZ_AP029182.1, on the reverse strand, counting down.
CCCAGAAGTCGATGAGAACGAACTCGTTCTCCGTGACCGTCCGGTCGAAATTCTCCTTGGTCAGCTCCACGGTGCTGCTCATGGCGTGTCCTCTTCCTGGTGTCGGGTTGAGCCGTCCGCACAACACGGCCGACCCTACGGGCTATTCCGTGCGCGCAACGCACTGCTCCGCGCGCGTACCCATGTGGCCTGCGGGCACACCACCCACCAGACTGACCCCATGACGGAAACGGAAACCCTCACGTACGACGTCGTCGTGCTCGGCGCCGGCCCGGTCGGCGAGAACGTGGCCGACCGCACCCGCGCCGCAGGCCTGTCCACCGCGATCGTGGAGAGCGAACTCGTCGGCGGCGAATGCTCGTACTGGGCCTGCATGCCCAGCAAGGCCCTGCTGCGTCCGGTCATCGCCCGCGCCGACGCCCGCCGCCTGCCCGGGCTGAGCCGGGCCGTGCAGGGACCGCTGGACACCGCCGCGGTCCTCGCCCGCCGTGACGAGTACACCTCGCACTGGCACGACGACGGGCAGGTCGGATGGCTGGACGGCATCGGGGCGGACCTGCACCGCGGCCACGGCCGGCTCGCGGGCCCGCGCACCGTGACGGTCACCGGTCCGGACGGCGCACTCAAGACCCTGACCGCCCGGCACGCCGTCGCCGTCTGCACCGGCACCCGCGCCCAGCTGCCCGGCCTGCCCGGTCTCGACGAGGTCAGGCCGTGGACCAGCCGGGAGGCCACCAGCGCCGAGAAGGTGCCGCGGCGGCTGATCGTGGTCGGCGGCGGTGTGGTCGGCACCGAGATGGCCACCGTCTTCCAGGCGCTCGGCTCCCAGGTCACCGTGCTGGTGCGCGGCAAGGGACTGCTGCCCCGCATGGAACCCTTCGCCGGTGAACTCGTCGCCGACGCGCTCACCGAGGCGGGCGCCGACCTGCGCACCGGCACCTCCGTGGAGTCCGTGACCCGCGAGAACGGCACCGTCGTGGCCGTCACCGGCACCGGCGAGCGCATCGAGGGCGACGAGATCCTCTTCGCCACCGGACGCGCCCCGCGCACCGACGACATCGGCCTGGACACCGTCGGCCTGGAACCGGGCTCCTGGCTCACGGTCGACGACACCCTGCGGGTCGAGGGCACCGACTGGCTCTACGCCTGCGGCGACGTCAACCACCGCGCACTCCTCACCCACCAGGGCAAGTACCAGGCCCGGATCGCGGGCGACATCATCGGCGCCCGCGCCGCCGGCACCGCCTCGGGCGAACCGGCCCCCTGGGGCCCGCACGCCGCCACCGCCGACCACCACGCCGTCCCCCAGGTCGTCTTCACCGACCCCGAGGCGGCCGCCGTCGGGCTGTCGCTGGCGGAGGCCGAACAGGCCGGCCACCGGGTCCGCGCCGTCGACGTGGACCTCACCTCCGTCGCCGGCGCCGGGCTGTACGGCGAGGGCTACCGGGGCCGCGCCCGCATGGTGGTCGACCAAGACGAACGGATCCTGCGCGGCGTCACCTTCGTCGGCCCCGGCGTCGGTGAACTGCTCCACTCGGCGACCGTCGCCGTCGCCGGGCGCGTCCCCGTCGACCGCCTGTGGCACGCCGTCCCCTCGTACCCGACCATCAGCGAGGTGTGGCTGCGGCTGCTGGAGGCCTACCGCGGCTGAACCGGCCGCGGCAGGCGTTCGGGCCCGGTCAGCGCAGGGGGAAGCCGAGGGCGCGCGCGGCCTCCTCGGGCGTCGGCTGCGCCCAGCGCGCCGCCATCGCCTCGTTCGAGGCCAGCGAGCGCAACTCGGCGCGGTCCAGGTAGAGGGTGCCGTCGAGGTGGTCGGTCTCGTGCTGCACGATGCGGGCGGGCCAGCCGGTGAACAGCTCGTCCACGGGGTGCCCGTGCTCGTCGAGCGCCCGCACACGCACCTCGGCGTGCCGGGCCACCACCGCCTGCCAGCCCGGCACGCTCAGGCACCCCTCGAAGAACGCGGCCCGCTCCGCGCCGACAGGCTCGTACGAGGGGTTGACCAGCACCCGGAACGGCAGCGGCACCCGGCCCCGGGCCACCCGTACCTCCTCCGGTACCGGTGCCGGATCCTCGACGACCGCGATCCGCAGCCCCACCCCGACCTGCGGGGCGGCCAGGCCCACACCCGGCGCCGCGCGCATGGTCAGGCGCAGCGCCCGCGTGAACCGGGCCAGCAGCGCGGGCTCCAACTGGCCGTCGAACGGCTCGGCGGGGTGCCGCAGCACCGGATCACCGGCCGCGACGATGGGCAACGGACCGTCGGCCGACAGGAGTTCCTCGACCCGCTCGGCGAGGGGAATGGGCGCACTGGGAGAAGCCATCGCGCCAGCATGCCACGGAGTGAAGTAGCGTGGTCCGGCACGCCGACGCCGGAGGGAGACGGACATGGCGCCGCAGGACCGGCGGACCCGGCGAAGGCAGGGGGAACTGGAGGGCCAGGTGCTCGCCGCGCTCCGCGAGGCGGACGGCCCGGTGACCGCGGCCTGGGTGCAGGAGCGGCTCGGCGGAGACCTGGCCTACACCACCGTCGTCACCATCCTGACCCGGCTGCTCGCCAAGGACGTGGTCTCCCGCGAGCGCCGGGGCCGCTCCTTCGTCTGGACGCCGACGGCGGACGTGGCCCGGCTCGCGGCACTCCGGATGCGCCGCCTGCTGGACGGGGAACGCGACCGCGAGGCGGTCCTCGCCAGCTTCGTCACCGCGCTGCCGCCCGGCGACGAGCAGGTCCTGCGCGCGCTGCTGGAGACGGCGGACGAGGACGAGCGGGGCGGCGAGGAAGATCCGGACCGCGAGGACGGGCACGGCGGAGGGGGCGAGCCGGGGGGAGCCGGCGGAGCGGAAGAAGGGGACGGAGAGGACGGAAGGGACTGACACCTGATGGGGGTCTTCGTCTTCCTGCCGCTGGTGCTGCCGCTGACCGCCTGGCCGGTCGCCCGGCTGGCCGAACTGCACCTTCACCCGCGCACCGCCACCCGGCTCCTGACCGCCGTCGCCGTCGTGATGGCGGCGTGCAGCACGCTCTGCCTCGTCCTGCTCATGGTGGTCGGCACCGCGCAACTGCCCGGCAACCCGCTGCCGGACGGCTGGGCCGACCCCGAGGTCAGAGCCGCCGTGCCGTACGACGGCGTCGCCGGCCGCGCGGCGATCCCGGCCCTGGCCGCGGTCACGGCGGCCTGCGCCCGTACGCTGTGGCGCCACCGGCGGGTGACCCGGCGCGCCCGCCGGGCCCTGACCGGGCTGCGCGGCTCCACGGTCGCGGTACTCCCCGACAGCACCCCGTACGCGTACGCCCTGCCCGGCGCGCGCGGGCGGATCGTCGTCACCACGGCCCTGCTCGACGGGCTCGCGCCGGCCGAGCGGCGCGCGCTGTTCGCGCACGAGCGCGCGCACCTGGCGGCCCGGCACCACCGCCATCTGCTCGCCGTCCACCTGGCGGCGCGCGCCAATCCGTTCCTGCGCCCGCTGCGTTCCGCCGTCGCCTACACCGCCGAACGGTGGGCCGACGAAGAGGCCGCCCGCGCGGTCGGCGACCGGCGGACCGTGGCACGGGCCATCGGCAGGGCGGCGCTGCTGTCGGCCACCGCGCCGGCGCCCACGCTCGCGGCGCTGGCCGCCACCGGCCCGGTCCCGCGCCGGGTGGCGGCGCTGCTGGCACCCGCGCCCGCCGTCCGGGACTGGCCGCCGGCGTTCACGGCGGCCGGCGCCGCCGCGTGGGGGGCGGCCGCGGGCACCGTGGTGTCCGCGATGTCCTCGGCGAACTCGGCGGTCACCCTGTTCCTGGTCCTGCAGACGGCGACGCCGCTGTAGGACCAGGGGAGCATCAGGGCCGTCGGCCGCGCACCGGCGGGCCCGGCCCACGGCCGCAGACCGGGTCCCCCCGCCGGCGCGGCCCGGGTCACCCGCCGGCAGGCACGTCACCCGCCGGGGGTTGCGTCACCCTCCGGAGACCCCACCGCCGGTCTCGTCGGCGGACCCGTCGTCGAACTCCCCGGCGAGGGCCGAGGCGACCCGCAGGTGGGTGGCGGCCTCCTCGTGCCGCCCCTGGCGCTGGAGGGTGCGGCCCAGCATCAGCCGGGCGTAGTGCTCCACCGGGTCGCGCTCCACGATGACGCGCAACTCGGCTTCGGCGCGGCGCAGTTGGGCGGAGTGGTAGTAGGCGCGCGCCAGCAGCAGCCGCGGGCCGGTCTGCTCCGGCACCTCCTCGACGAGCCCGTTCAGCACGCGCGCGGCACCGGCGTAGTCCCTGGCGTCGAAGAACATCCGCGCCCGGTCCCAGCGCTCCGCCGGGGCCCCGTGGTCGTAGTACATGGTGTCCACTGGTGACCTCCTTCGAGGCCCACAACGGAACCAGGTGATTGAAAATTCCACTACCGCGGTCAGGGGGGTCCCGGTGGCGGCGGCCACCGGTTCCCACGCGGGCAGGACGTTCGCGCGCGACTCCCTCGGCGTGACCCACGGCGGCCTCTCCCCGGTCGCAGAGAAGGGGGGCACCGGTCAGGCGAGCTGAGCACCGCCCTGCTCGACGTACAGGTGGACCGGCCCGCGCAGCACGGGGCTGCGCCGGTAGGGCGGGGGATCGGTCACCAGCGTGGGGCGGTCCAGGCGGCGCACCAGTTCGGTCAGCGCGATCTGCGTCTCCCGCCGGGCCAGCGGCCCGCCGAAGCACAGGTGGATGCCGCTGCCGAACCCCAGGTGCTGGTTGTCCCGCCGGTCCGGGTCGAAGCGGCCGGGATCGGGGAAGCGGTCCGGATCGCGGTTGCCCGAGGCCAGCATCAGCATGATCTGCGACCCCTTGGGGATGCTCGTGCCGGCGACGGTCATGTCGTTGTACGCCGCTCGCCAGGGGATGATGTGCACGGGCGGCTCGTAGCGCAGCAGTTCCTCGACCAGGGGAACGACCAGGCCGGGATCGCCGCGCAGGCGCTGCAGGACGTCGGGGTGGCGCAGCAGTGTCAGCATGCCGTTGGTGATGAGGTTGACGGTGGTCTCGTGGCCGGCGATGAGCAGCAGGTTCGCGGTGGCGACGATCTCGTCGTCGGTCATCCGGCCGTCGGGTCCGTCGTCGTGGGCCAGCCGTGAGAGCAGGTCGTCGCCGGGCCGGCCGTGACGTCGCTCCAGCAGCCCGCCGAGGTACTCGCGCAGGTCCCTGCGGGCCTGTTGGCCCTTGTCCAGTTTTTCCTTCGGGTCGGTCCGGGGGTCGTAGTCGATGGAGTTGATCAGGTCGTCCACCCAGACGTGGAACTTCGGTTCGTCCTCGCGGGGCACGCCGAGCAGACGGCAGATCACGGCGACGGGGAACGGGTAGGCGAAGTCGTCGACGATGTCGATCCGCTCCTTGCCGGCGAAGTCGTCGATCAGCCCGCCGACGATGGCCTCCAGGGCCGGTTCCATGCCGGTCACCAGCCTCGGCGTGTGCGGGGGGCCGAAGTGGCGCATCGCCATGCGGCGCAGGCGGTCGTGCTCGGGCGGGTCGAGGTTGATGAACGCCGGGGTGGCCTGCGCCTCGATCCCGGCCGGCGGACGGCACAGACTCCGGGTGTCCGAACTCAGGTGGGGGTTGTGCAGGACGTCCGCGATCTCACGGTAGGTGCTGATCACGTAGCTGCCGTCCTCCTGCCTGGCCACGGGCGTCTCGCGCAGCTCGGCGTACAGGGGGTACGGGTCGGCGCGGGAGGAGTGGTCGAGGATCCGCCGGAGCGTTGCGGTCGTCTCGGTCGTGGTCATCTCGCTCTCCCTCCTACCGGTGCTGGTACGCGGCCGTGACGCGCCGCTCACTGGGGTTGTGTCCGGTGACGACCACGGTGGCGCCCTGGGCGAGCAGGGTCGGGCCGGGGAAGTCGACGGGCACCGGTTCGGTGTCGGCGGGCTGGTCGGGCGTGGGGGAGGGGGGCGGGAAGGGCGCGGCCGTCTCGATGAGCCTGCGGTAGTGGTCCAGCCACTTCGCGTTGTTGAAACTCACCGCCGCGGTGACGCGGCCGTGATAGCCGTACGCGGCGACGAAGCGGCGGTCGCGCACCGATCCCTGGGTGACGACGACCTCGTCGGCGAAGGTCGGCACACCGACGGACTTGATGTTGACCCCGAACTGGATCGACCAGAACAGCGGGATCGACAGGTGGGGCCAGCGGTCCGCCTGGCCGCTGACCATGTTGTGCGCGGCCACCTCCGCCTGCTCCACCGCGTTGGCCCAGTGCTCCAACGAGATGAGCCGGTACTCATAGATGGGGTTGGGGCAGCGTGCCACGTCCCCGGCGGCGAAGACGTCGTCGGTGACCAGGCCGTTGAGGTCGAGGGCGCGGCAGCCGGTGTCGCAGGCGATCCCCCAGACGCCCGTCGCGAGCCCCGATCCCTGCAGCCACTCCGTGTTGCGGATGCCCCCGAGGGCGACCACCGCCACGTCGGTGTCGACGGTGGTGCCGTCGTCGAAGTGGGCGCGGCGAAGACGCCCCTGCGCGTCACCCTCCAGCCGGGTCACCTTGACACCGCAGCGCAGGTCGACCCCGTGGTCGCGCTGCATGTCCGCGGCGACCTGACCGATCATGGCACCGAGCGCACCGACCAGCGGGGCCGGCGCGAGTTCGGCGACGGTCACCGGGATGTCCCGCTCGCGGCAGATGGAGGCGATCTCGGACCCGGTGAATCCCGCGCCGATGACCAGCACCCGCGAGGGGCCGGCGGCCAGGGCCCGTTGCAGGCCCGCGGCGTGTTCGCGGGTACGGACGACGAAGACCCCGTCCAGCGCCGCCTCGCTCTCCACGAACCACGGCCGGGCCCGGACGCCGGTGGAGATCAGCACCCGGTCGAAGGGGACGGCGCGTCCGTCGGCGAGACGCACGTGGTTGGTCGCCAGGTCCAGGCCGCTGGCAGGCACCCCCAGCAGCCACTCCGCCCCGATGTCGCGACGGCGCGGCAGGGCGGTGTTCCCGGCCGGCACCCACCCGGTCAGCACCTGCTTGGACAGGGGAGGCCGGTCGTAGGGCTCGCCCAGCTCGTCCCCGATCATCGTCAGCGACCCGGTGAACCCCTCGTCGCGCAGCGCCTCGGCGGCCCGCAGGCCCGCCAGCGAGGCCCCGACGACCACGATGCGGCCGTCCCGCCTGAACGCTTGCAGATTGTCGGCGCTGGTCATGGCGTCGACGCCTCCGCCGACGCGCCACGCCCCTCCAGCCGGTCGACCAGAATCGCCTGGACCGGGCAGGCCGCGGCAGCGCGCAGGACCTGCTCGCGCCGGGCGTCGTCCGCGTTCGGGTCGTACATCAGCGCTTCCTCGCCGTGCATCCGGAACGCGTCCGGAGCCAGGAAGGCGCACTGTGCGTATCCTTCGCATCGAGAAAGATCGACGACGACTCTCATCCCGACCTCCGCAGGAACTGGCAGCCGTGGCCCCGGAAACCGGTGCCCTCGGGCGACGAGCACACGGCCCGCGGGCGAGAGGCGCGGGACGGCGAGAGCGAGGGGGTGCAGCCATGGCTCGGCTCCGCGGAAGCGATCAGTTGCACCGCGATCGTCGGGTCGCCGCGGATGCTCATGGTCATCGCGTACAAGGCGACCGGCGGGTGAAACCGCCTGGGAAACACTGACCTGACTGCGAAAAAGCCTAGCGCGGCCGTCCGCCGGCCGCACTCCGGGCAACCGGTCACGTGGCTCGGGGCACCGGCCCGGCAGCGTTCGACCGTTCGGCGCAATCGGCCCCCGCCCCGGCGTGTGCGGTGGGTCCGGTGATGGTTCGGTGTCGACAGGAGCCGGCAGGGCCCCACGAGGCCGCGGGCGGTCAGTCGAGAAGGAGAACCGGCGTGAGCGTGACTCAGGGAGCCCCTCGGGGGGTCATACCCTCACACCTGCTGAAGGGCCAGAAGGCCCTCGTCACCGGTGCGAACTCGGGCATCGGCAAGGCGACCGCCATCGGTCTGGGGCGTGCCGGTGCCGACGTGGTCGTCAACTACGTCGCCGGTGGCGAGGAGGCCGAGCAGGTGGTCGAGGAGATCACCGGGTTCGGCGTGCGCGCGATGGCGTACGAGGCGGACGTGTCCCAGGAGGACCAGGTCGTCGCGATGACCGAACGGATGGTGGCGGAGTTCGGCACCATCGACATCCTCGTGGCCAACGCCGGGCTGCAGCGCGACGCCGCGTTCACCGAGATGACGATGTCGCAGTGGCAGAAGGTGCTTGACGTCAACCTCACCGGCCAGTTCCTGTGTGCCCGGGAAGCTACGAAGGAGTTCCTCAGGAGGGGAGTCGTCCCCGAGGTGTCGCGTGCGGCCGGGAAGATCATCTGCATGAGTTCGGTGCACCAGCTCATCCCCTGGGCCGGTCACGTCAACTACGCGGCCTCCAAGGGGGGTGTCCAGATGATGATGGAGACGCTGGCCCAGGAACTCGCGCCGCACCGGATCAGGGTCAACGCGGTCGCTCCGGGAGCCATCAAGACGCCCATCAACCGGAGCGCCTGGACCACTGCCGATGCCGAGAAGGAACTGCTGCGGCTGATCCCCTACGGACGCGTGGGCGATCCGGAGGACATCGCCCACGCGGTGGTCGGGCTCGCCTCGGACCTCATGGACTACGTGGTCGGCACCACCCTCTTCGTGGACGGCGGCATGACCCTCTTCCCGGGCTTCGCGACCGGCGGCTGAGCGGCTTCGCGCCCTGGCCGGGAAGGGACCCGCCGTCCCGGTCCCGCCGCGACCCGCGGTCTCAGTCCCGCTGCTGGTCCAGGGCGTCGTCCAGGGTGGTGGCGGCCATGATCAGCGACAGGTGCGTGAAAGCCTGCGGGAAGTTGCCCAGTTGCTCGCCGCTGGGTCCGATCTCCTCGGCGAACAGGCCGACGTGGTTGGCGTAGGTCTGCATCTTCTCGAAGGCGTAGCGCGCCGGACGGGTCCGGCCGGCGAGGGCGAGTGCGTCGACGTAGAGGAAGGTGCAGAGGCTGAAGGTCCCCTCGGAGCCCCGCAGCCCGTCCGGGGAGGCCGTGGGGTCGTAGCGGTAGACGAGGCTGTCCGAGACCAGCGTGCGGTCCATCGCGTCCAGTGTCGACAGCCAGCTGGCCGTCCTGGGCGCCAGGAAGCCGACGCGGGGGATGAGCAGCAGCGAGGCGTCGAGCACCTCGCCGCCGTAGTGCTGCATGAGGGCCTGCTCCTTCTCGCTCCAGCCCCGCTCCATCACCTGTTCGAGGATGGCGTCGCGGGCGGCGGTCCATCTCGGCACGTCGGCGGGCCGGCTCTGCTCTCTGGCCAGGCGCAGGCCCCGGTCGAAGGCCGTCCATTCCATCACCCGGCTGAAGGTGAAGTCCTTGCGCCCGCCACGTGTCTCCCAGATGCCCTCGTCGGGGCGGTCCCAGGAATCGGCCAGCCGGTCGAGCGTCCGCGCGAGGTTCTTCCAGCCGTGGTAGCTGCCCCCCTGGGCGACGTCGTGTCCCTCCGACAGGGCGTAGAGCGCCTCCCCGTAGATGTCCAGCTGCAGCTGATCGGCCGCCGCGTTCCCCAGCCGCACCGGGTACGAACCCCGGTACCCCTCCCAGTGCGAGAGGATCTCCTCGGGCACGTCGGGGTCGCCGTCGACGCGGTACATGATCTGCAGCGGCTCGCCGTCCACGCCCTCCCGGGCCTGGAGGCGATCGCCCATCCAGCGCGTGAACTGGGCCGCCTCCTCGGCGAACCCCAGGTCGAGCAGGGCGCGCACGGACAGGGAGCCGTCCCGGACCCAGGTGTAGCGGTAGTCCCAGTTGCGTTCGCCGCCGACCTGCTCGGGCAGGCCCATGGTGGCCGCGGCGACCGGAGCCCCGGTGGGGGCGTAGGTGAGCAGCTTGAGCGTGATCGCCGAGCGGTGCACCACCCCCGGCCACCGGCCGCGGTACCGGGAGGAGCGCACCCAGCGGTGCCAGAAGTCCACGACGTCCCAGAACCGGTCCATCGCCTCGTCCGCGGTGAGCGGCGGCGGGGTGGCGAGACGGGCCCCGCCGACGGTGAAGACCGCCGCGGCCATTTCGCCCGCTCTCAGCGTCACCGCGCCCCGCACGTCTGTGCCGTCGCGCTCCAGGGGGAAGGTGCCCTGCAGGTGCGCCGTGACGTCGGGCGTGCGGAAGGTGGCGGTGCCGTCGCGCAGGTCGAGACGGTGGGTGGCGCGGCCGTAGTCGAAGCGCGGGCGGCACTCCAGCGCGAAGCGCACCGTGCCGCGCACCGCCCGCACACCGCGTATCAGCACATGCTCGTCAGCGGGGATGCCGGTGCGGTCCGGTGGCATGCAGTCGAAGACCTCACCGACACCGTCCGGCGACATGAAACGGGTGACCAGGACCGCTGTGTCGGGGTAGTACAGCTGCTTGCACGTGGTGTTCTCGCTCTCCGGCGCGAACAGGAAGTGCCCGCCGCGGTCGTGGTCGAGCAGGGCGGCGAAGACACTGGGCGAGTCGAACCGGGGCGCCGCGAACCAGTCGACGACGCCCCGGGACGAGACCAGAGCGGCTGTTTGCAGGTCGCCGACGAGACCGTGGTCGGCGATGGGCGGGTAACGGTCCATGATCATCTCGCTTCTCCGGGGCCTCCACTCCACTGTCCGCCCTGTGCGACTCGGCTGCCACGGGATGCGGGACCGTCAGGAGGGAGCCGCCGCCGTCAGGAGGCGTTGCCGGCGGCACCGTCGCGCCGGGGCACGGGAGAGCCGGGGGGCCGGCCGGGCGGTGGGCCGGTTCGCGCGGGCCCGTCTGCCCTGGCGGGCTCAGGACCCGCGCGTCCACCGGGACAGGCGGCGCGCCGCAAGGGCAGCAGCTCACCGGAACGGGCAGGGCACCGCGCCCCGGACACCTCCGTCGGCGGCCGGACCACGGTGCCGCTGACGCGGAGGTCCCGTGACGGCGGCCTCTCAGCGAAGACGCGTCCCGGGGCTGACCGGTTCAGGTCCTCGGGGGCCGGTCGGCCCCCGGCAGGGTCTGTCGTCCCGCTTGCGGTGGCGGCGGCTGCCGACCAGACTTGCGTATGCGGCAGTGTCGTGATGTGGAACACGCCCCGTCCGGCCGGCTCCATCGTCGGGGCCATGGTCACCGAGCCGCCCCCGTCATGCGGGAAGGCGTACGGAGACCCGGGCCGTAAGACGCGCTTCGCACCCTATGCGGCACGGCTGGGGGCCGCGCAGCCAACTCCTGTGCCTCACCGCGCGGCCTTCCCACTCAGTCTGTTGAGCGAGGCATCGGAAGGCAGGCATTTCCCATGAACGTGCAGCGCACCAAGCGGCTGCTCGCCGTCTCCGCGGCCGGCGTCCTGCTGGCAGGCGGCGGCGCGATCGGCGCGGCCGGGACCGCTGCGGCGGCCCCCACGGCCCACGTGTCCTCGTATTCCCACCATTCCGGCGACGACTGCGGCTGGGGCGGCGACGACTGCGGCTACGGCGGTGACCACGGCGGCTACGGCGGTGACCACGGCGGATTCGGCGGTGACCACGGCGGTTTCGGCGGTGACCACGGCGGTTTCGGTGGTGACCACGGCGGCGGTGGCGGCCACGGCGGTGGCGGTGACCACGGCGGCGGTGGCGGCCACGGTGGTGGCGGTGGCGGCGGCCACGGCGGTGGCGGCGGGGGCGGTGGCCACTGACCCCAACCGGTGAACGCGCGGTGTGCGCCCTCGTCGTGAGGACGCACACCTGCGCGCGTGACAGACCTTCGGAACGGAACCGGCTCCGGCACGCCCCGCTCCCCGCGCTCTGACGCGCGGAGCGGGGCGTCGCGTTCGTCCGTCACAGGCTCCAGGGACCGTGAGGAAGCACCGACCCCGGCGCGTCCAGGAAGACCAGGAAGACAAGAACCGGGAAGCCACGGTGAGTTCGGCCCGGTGCCACAGGCTGCCCGCTCCTGCGGGCGGCGACGCCTGGACGCACGACGGCCGCGGCGTGAACTCAGTCCGTCGGGCACAGGCCCCGGCGCACGTTCCGGGCAGGGCCGTGAGAACAAGGGGCGGGGTGCGGGACGCCACGACACGACGCTGCGGGGCGGTACGAGCTCCTGACCACCGGGCGGAATCCCCGAGGGGCATCCAACGGTCCCGGACCCACGGCACCGTGGATTCGGGACCGCGACCCATGCGAGGTAGTTCCAAACTACTCCGATTCCCGGGCGAGGAACGGCATGTGCCGGACTGGGAGAGCTGTGCAGGTCAGGTGGACCGGGCGTGCGGGGACGGGCCGATCGCAGTGACGGCGCGTGAAAGCGGCATCTTCCGGGCCCATTTCACGGAGCCCGCCGCCGTCCCGCCCGCATCACCCGCTCCCGGGCCACCGCAAGCGGTGGTGACCTGCGTCGGGACGGGGCACGATGGGATGAGCAGCGTGAGAGTGAGCCGTACGGTGACCGTCCGGCTGGACCGGTCGTCGTTCCCCCTCCGCACCGTCCTCCCGCTGCCCGCTCTGGTTCCCTCACCCACGGCGCGCCCCGAGCCGACGACCCCCGAGTGTCCCTGGGGAACCAGCCGTTCACAGCACAGTCCACCGCACAGGGGTCGTTAGTTCGAGGAAGATTCTGATGACTACAGAGGCTGAACTGCTCAAGGCCGACGACCACCGGCTCGACGAACTGTTCCGCGGGAGTCCGGCCGGTGAGATCCCCCGGGGCCCGATGGAGGGCCGGGCGGTCCTTCCCTCGGCAGGGCCCACGGGCGCGTGGCTGCTCGGGAATCTCGTGCACCTGTTCTGGTGGCGAGGCAAGGTCTTCAGTCCGGACGGCTACCTCAGCAACCGGCTCACTCCCCTGGACATCCTGTCCATCGTCGCCATGGTCGCGCCCGGACGCAGCCGTCTGGACGACCAGGAATGCACCGTCATCGACTACTCCCGCACGTCGTTGGCCTTCGGTGGGGTGCGCGACGAGATCCGCCAGGTCGGTCCGCACCTGTATCTGGGACTGATCTGGCTGTTCGGCCGCAAGATCGGATGGTTCACGCTGCGCGGTCCGAACGACGCCGACGCTTGAGGCGGAAGACGCCGGAGTCCCGGTCACGGGGGTGCCCAGGGACGTGCCGGTCATCGGCGCGCGGCCCTGCCGTGCGCGCTCGGCAAGACCGTCGTCACGTCAGCTCGCCGGCCACCGGCACCGACACCGCACCGTGACGACCATGACGAAAGGTCCGACCATGCTTCCGCTCACTCCCCGCTCCCGCAGGACGGCACGACGGCACGGACGCACCGCGGGAGGGAGGAAGCTCCCCCGGTGCCGTTCCGGAACCGCCGCCGCCGTGTCGGCCGGTGTGGCCCTGGCCCTGATGGGGTTGCCCGTGACCGCGTCCTCCGGCCCGCAGGGCTCCTTGCAGGGAACCGTCACCAGTGCGGGAAAGCCGCTGTCCCGGGCCACCGTCACCTTCTTCGCCGGAGACCGCAGCGGCGTCCGGGTACTGGGGCACGCGACGACCGACGCCCGCGGAGCCTTCCGGATCGCGTCCGGTCGGCGCTCGGGCTCCGTGCAGTACGTGGAAGCCGCCCCCAGGGGTGACAAGTCGTTGCGTATGCGTTCCGTCGTGGGTTTCGACTCCGGCGGCGCGGTGGCACAGCGCTCCGAGTCCTCCGTCACGGTCAACGAGTTCACCACCGTCGCCGCCGCCTACGCGCTGGCGCAGTTCACCGGCCGGCGCGGTGTCTTCGGGCCGGCCCCCGGCCTGCAGAACGCGGCGGCCACGTCGTACAACCTCGCCGACCCGGTGTCGGGCAAGCCCGGCAAGGTGGTCACCGACCAGAACAACGGGAGCAGGAACGACACCCTCGCGACCCTCGGCTCCCTGGCGAACCTCGTCTCGCTCTGCGCGCCCGGCGCGGACGCAGGGCCCTGCCGGGCCATGTTGCGCCTGGCGACTCCTGAGCACGGGAGCGCACCGGCCGACACGGCACAAGCGGTGCTCAACCTCGCCCTCCACCCCAGACTGTCCACCGCCGGGCTGCACGCCCTGGCCGGGCGGGCGCACACCTTCGGTCCCGCGCTCACCGCCGCCCCGGCGGCCTGGGTGCTGGCCCTGCACTACGCCGCCCCGGAGGTCTACGCCCCCGGCCGTATGGCCATCGACGCCAAGGGCAACGTCTGGGCCACCAACAACTGGCTGCCCGGAACGCGAGACCCCAGCCCTTACGTGACGGTGCAGGACCCTGTCGGGAGACCCGTGCTCAACAGCCCCATCAGCGGCGGTGGCATGAAAGCGGGCGCCTGGGGCATCGCCATCGACCACCGGGGCGCCGTCTGGGCACCCAGCTACGCGGGCGGCGCCATGGCGAAGTACTCGCCGGCCGGGAAACCGCTCTCGCCCGGTACAGGATTCACCGAGGGCGGCCTGAACCACCCGCAGGGAACCGCCGTCGACCAGAAGGGCAACATCTGGATCGCCAACTTCTACGGCCTGAAGGGAAATCCGGGCAAGGGGAACGTGGTCGTCTATCCCCATGGCGACCCGTCCAAGGCGATCACCATCACCGGCGGCGGTCTCGACCACCCCTTCTCCCTCCAGATCGACGGCCTCGGCCGGGCCTGGGTCTCCAACGCCCGTGCCAACGGGGCGAAACTCCTGGACACGCGAGACCCGAAGGGCCATGCGGGCGGCAGCATCACGGTGATCGGGCCCGACTTCAGACCGACCGCCTTCTCGCCGGTCAAGGACGCATCGCTCGACTGGCCCCTCGCACTCGCCGTCGACTCCAGGAACAACGTCTGGGTGCCCGACTTCATCAGCAACTCGGTGACCGAGATCAGCCCCAGCGGCAAGGTCGCGGGCGTGCACAGGCTTCCCACCGCCATCGCTCCGTGGTCCATCGCCGTCGACGGTTCCGACCGTGTGTGGGTCGCGGGCTTCGGGGCCCCCTCCGTCTCCGTCCTCTGCGGTGCGGACACGAGCGCCTGCCCGCCGGGCTCCACCACCGGCTCGGTACTCTCGCCCCCCGGCGGCTATCGCAGCGCGTCCATCCAGCACCTCACCGCCGTCCAGCTCGACCAGTCCGGCAACGTCTGGGTGGCCAACAACTGGTCCCAGCTCGCACCACCCAGAGGCGGCACCGGCCTGGTGGAAATCGTCGGGGCCGCCACACCTGTCTGCACGCCACTGCAACCGCTGCCCGCCCGCCCGGCCACCACAGGCTCCGGTCCCTGCCCGGCACAGACCAGCACGCAGAAGAGGTGACCGCCCGCCCCGGGCGTGCGGGCACGGCACGGGGCCGTACCGGAGTGCCAGAACCCCGGGACGCTCGCCCGCGTCGGGTCCGGCGGCCCAGGGCCGCCCCCGCCGCCCCGGCCGTCGTCGGGGAGGCTGTACGGCCCGGCGGGAGTCGGCCGGTGCTCAAGGAGCGGTGCCGGTGCCGGGAGGCGGCCGGAACGGGGTGAAGTGGGCCGGGGTGTGGTCGATCGGCAGATCAGGGCGCCAGGCGGTGAGGATCTGGGCGCTGCACACGAACAGGCCGTCGGGCAGGCGGTCGAGCGGGTACCAGGCCCAGTCGCCGACACTCTCGTCGGGCCGGGTGGACGGCGTGCCCTGCCAGACGTCGACCAGGGCGCCGACGGTGAGGCGGACGACGTCGTCGACGTGGTCGACGAGCGTGCCGAGGAGGGTGACGTCCTCACTCCGGGCGCGCAGCCCGGTCTCCTCGGCGAGTTCCCTGACCACGGTCTGTTCGAGGGATTCGCCGGGTTCGACGGTGCCGCCGGGGAGTTCGAGCGTGCCGTGCCGGTGGCGGCCCAGGAGTACGCCGCGTTCGCTCAGGACGACGGCACCGACACCGATGGCCGCGTGCGGCGCGGGCGGACGGGCGGTGCGGGGGCGGCTGGAGAGGCGCGCCGGCGGGTCCGGGAGGCGGCGCGCCCGGATCAGCTGCTGCACGACCGGCGTGCTGCGGTCGGGACGGCGCAGCAGCTCGACGGCTTCGACGCGGAAGCCGTACCCGGTGAGCAGGTCCTCCCACAGCCGGGGTGCCAGGACCCACATCCGCGTCGACAGCGGCGGGTCGTCCCCACGCAGGACCGTCTGCTCGCGCGGCCGGACCGTCGTGGACGGGCCGTGGCCGTGCAGGTCGGTGTGGAGGAGCGACAGGATCAGCGGTGCTCCGGGGAGCAGTCCGTCGCGGAGTGCGGGCAGGACGCGGTGCGGGTCGACGAAGGCGAGGGTGCCGACGGCGTACGCGGCGTCGAAGGGCTCGGCGCCCCGCAGGTACTCGACCACGTCACCTCGTACGAACTCCACGCCCGGCGCGTCGGCGTGGGCGGTGACGGCCCGCTCGTGCTGAGTGGGCGACAGGTCGATCCCGGTGACCCGTGCGCCGTGGTCCCTGGCCAGGTGCACGGCGTGGTGACCGGCCCCGGAGCCGATGTCCAGGACCCGCCGGCCGGCCAGCGGCCCCAGGATCTCGTCACCGGGGCCGACACCGTCCCACGGGGACCAGTTCATCTGCCGGGGGACGGGCGGCATGAAGGCGCGGGTCAGCTGGCGCTGTCCGTAGACGGTCCAGGCGTGTGCGTTGAGATCCTCGGCGGACACGGGAACTCCTGCTGCGGGAGGGGAACGGGCATCAGACGGGGTCGGTGACGAGGTAGTGCGGGCCGTGGCCGGTACGGGCCCGCTCGACGGCGTCCAGGCGGGCGAAGGGTCCCTCGCCCATCAGGCGCCGCCAGGCGCCGAGATCGTGGACGGCCCACAGGTCGTGCTCGCTCGGGTCGAGGCGGATGCGGCGCAGTTGCTCCGCGGTGAGACCGCCTCCGTCGAAGATGAACCCGATCTTGCCCAACGGCCGGCCGGGGCCGGGGTGCATGTAGTGCGTCAGCAGGAGGCGGGGCAGGCCCTGGCCGAGGACGAGGCCGGTCTCCTCGGCCGCCTCCCGGCGCGCGGTCTCCAGCGGGTCCTCCCCGGCGTCGGTGGTGCCGCCGGGGAACTGCCACAGCCGGTCGCCGTACACCGAGCGCAACTGGACGGGCCGCTCGTGCTCGTCGCGGACGTACAGGGCGGCGTACACCGTGTGGTGCGGCACCGTGGTGACGTACTCGGCCGGTGTCATGGGCAGCGGTCGGCCGGGGCGACCGGGACGGTGGTCGAACTCGAAGGCCAGGACGCCCCGTTGTTCCTCGGCGGGCGGGTAGAGGCCGCGGAGGGTGCCGAGCAGGTCGGCGGGTGCCGCGTCGGGGTCGATGCGCCGGGGGTCGTGGGCGGCGAGCAGTTCCTCGAAGTCCCTGTGCTCCGTGATCCGCCGTACGACGACGTCGAGTTCGCGGTCGCTGCCCCGGTCGTGGAAGACGATCGTGTCGCCTTCGGCGACGGCCCGCTTCGCGGGTGTGCCCACGCGGACCTCGATCGTCTTGCGCCCGGCCTCCACCTGGCCGTAGAAGCGGGGCAGCAGACGCATGTGCCGGTGCCGTGTCCCGTCCGTCACCGCGGCGGCGGTGGCGGACGGTGGCGTGGGGTACGCGGCGAGTTCGCCGGTGCCGCGCCCGACGTCCAGGGCCCGTCCACCGGGCGGGGCGGGGACGCGGCCGGAGAGGAGCGTGCGTTCCCCGGCGCCGAGCGGGCGGCAGCGGCGGCCGTCCTCGTCACCGGTGTTCCCTTCGTGCTGCGTGGTGGACACGACGGGGTCCCTTCTCGACAGGCACGGACAGGAGCGGGCCGGGGCCGGGAGCGAGCCCCGGAACCGGCCGAGCGAGTACCTGCATTGTCGGACGCGGGGACGGACGCACGGGGGGTGTCGGGAAGAAAGCGTGGATGTTCCCCGGCGTGAAGGTGCTCGGGCGAGCGGGCGGTGGACGGTGCGCGCCCGGTTCGGCAGCGAGGCGGGCGCGGTCGTCCAGGTGGGCCGCTCGCGGTCGTTCAGGGCCTGGATCGCCTCCGGCCGCACCCTGGGGCACGGGTGGGGCACGGCCGGGGCGGGCGGCAGGGACGCCTGGTCGAGGTGTGCGGGAGCCGGGCGGAGGGGGGCAGGTGACGCCGAGGCCGGAGCGTCAGGTCTCGGTCGAGGCGCCGGCCGCTGCGAGGCCCGTGGTCTCCCAGGCCGCCTCGATCATCCGGAAGACCTCGTCCACCGCGGCCTGCGGATCGTCCGCGTCACGGGCCAGCGAGAAGGCGTCGATCACGAACCTCGCGATCGACCGGCACGCCGTGGTGGTCCGCGGCAGGCCGAGATCGGCGGCGACGGCCGCTGCCAGCGACTCCGCGTGGCGCAGCCGCATCGACTGCTCGTACTGCCGCAGGGCGGGCGACGCGTCGATCATGCGCCAGATCGGAGCGGCGCCGTCCGCCGTGCAGTGGCGCACCAGGGCGTGCATCTCGCGGCGGAGCGCAGGCATGACCGGCTCCCCCGGCGCCCGGTCGGTGACCGCCCCGGTGAGACGGCACTCGAAGTCCTGGTCCTGCTCGAACACCAGGGCCTCTTTCGAGGCGAAGTGGGAGAAGAGCGTGGTCACGGCGACGTCGGCCTCGGCGGCCACGTCCCGGATGCCCACCGCGTCGTACCCGCGTTCCAGGAAGAGCCGCAGGGCCGTGTCGGCGATCTTCTGGCGGGTGGCGGCCTTCTTGCGCTCTCGGCGTCCGAGCGGCTCGGTCATGAGCTGATGCTAGCAGATACGTAACAATAACTGCTACAGAAGGATAGCCGTTTCAAAACCATAACCGTTAGTGCTATGTTCGGTCGCATGAAGAGAGTGAGCTTCGCCGAGTTCGGCGGTCCGGAAGTCCTGCGCCTGGAAGATGCCGAGGAGCCCCACGCGGGCCCCGGCCAGGTGCGCATCGCCGTGCGGGCGGCGGGCGTGAACCCCGTCGACTGGAGGATCCGTGAAGGGCAGGTCCTCAAGGCCCATCCGATCGAGTTGCCCTCCGGAGTCGGGCTGGACGCCTCCGGTGTGGTGGACGAGGTCGGCGAGGGTGTCGTGGGGGTCGAGGTGGGCGACCACGTGTTCGGCGAAGGTGCCTCCACCTACGCCGAGTCCGCGGTGCTGTCGGCCTGGGCCCGGATGCCCGAGGGCCTGACGTTCGAGGAGGCGGCCGGGTACCCCTCCGTGGTGGAGACCGCGCTGCGCGTCCTGCGTGAGGTCGGTGTGCGGCCCGGGCAGACCCTGCTGGTCAGCGGTGCGGCCGGGGGAGTGGGATCGGCGGTCCTGCAGATCGCCCGCGACCGCGGCATCACGGTGATCGGCACCGCCGGGGCCGCCAACCAGGACTATCTGCGCGGCCTGGGCGCCCTCCCCACGACGTACGGCGAGGGGTGGACCGAGCGGGTGCGGCGGCTCGGCCGGATCGACGCGGCCCTCGACCTGGCCGGCTCGGGCGTGATCCGCGAACTCGTCGAGCTGACCGGGGACCCGAACAAGGTGATCTCCATCGCCGACCTCGACGCCCCGCAGTACGGCGTCCGCTTCTCCGGCGTGGCCGGGAGCGTGCCGGACGCGCTCGCCGAGGCCGTCTCCCTGATCGAGCGGGGCAGGCTCCACATCCCCGTCGAGAAGACGTACTCGCTCGCCGACGCCGCGGCGGCGCACGCCGACAGTCAGGCCGGTCACACGCGCGGGCGCCGGGTCCTGATCGTCTGAGCCGCACCCGCGCACAGCCACCGCCGGCGAGCCGAGAACTCGCCGGCGGTGGCGCGCGCGGCCCCTGCCGGGGCACCCGGCCGACGGGAGGCCGCCCCCTGGGCGAGGACCGGCAGGGCCGCACCGGGGGCGAGGGCCGGCGGAACCCTTGGCGCGCCCTTGCCCGTCCCTGGTGAGTTGGGACAGACGGCCCACCGACTTCCCGCAATGCCCCGCGCCCACCGCCCGCCGGTCCGCCGCGCACCCGGCCGCTGTACACAGTCAGTGCTGCAATCCGTGATTCCTGTCGCAGGTCCGTACGCCGAGAGGAAGCTGGTGCAGCGGTGGCCGAAGTCATTGCCCGGACGCGCGTCGACGTGCGTGACCGGGCCACATGGACGGAACTCTTCTACGACCTGGTGCTCGCCTTCGGGGTCAGTCAGGTCGCCCACGTGCTCGCGCTGCACCCCGGATGGTCCCGGCTGGGCGGCTGCCTGCTCGTCCTCGTGCCGCTGTGGTGGGCGTGGGTCGACGTCGTGATGGCGATGAACGCCGTGCACGAGACCACCCTGCAGCGGGTGTTCCTGCTCCTGGCCGGCCTCGCCACCTACGGGATGGGCATGTCCGCCCAGCACGCGCTGGAGAGCAGGCCGGAGGCGCTGCTGTACGCCGGAAGCTACCTCGCCCTGCGGCTGCTGATAGGCGAGGCGATACGGCGTGAGTGCGCCGTCTACACCATCCATCCCTACCGGGCGGGGCTCGCCTTCGCGCTGGCCCTGTTCGGGGTGACCGCGCTGCCGGACCAGATGCGCACCGCCGGATGGACCGTCGCCGTCGTCGCCGAGATCCTCGCTCCGCTCGTCCTGAGCGGCCATCTGCGGCAACTCGCCTTCGGCGTCAACCATCTGCCGGAACGTTTCGGCCTCTTCATCATCATCGCCCTGGGAGAGAACGTCGTCTCCGTCGGCGCCTGGGTGGGCGGACGCCACCTCGGGTCCACGGAACTGGCGGCCGTGGCGCTCGCGTTCCTCACCGGGTGCGGACTGTGGTGGCTCTACTTCCACCTCGCCGCGTCCGCCGTCGCCTACGCCCTGCGCTCCCACCCGACCCCCGCCGTCGTCGTGCGCGACGTCCTCAGCTACGGCCACCTCGTCCTGGTCTGCGGGCTGTTGCTGGTGGCCGTCGGCGCCGAGCGGATCGTCGCGGCGCCGACCGTGACGCCGTACCGGCTGGCCGCGGGACTGCTGCCCCTCGGCGCCGCCCTGTTCACGCTCACCTTCTGCTACACGCGCCGCCGGATGTTCGGCGCCGCCTCCGTGACCCGCTTCGCGGGCGGGCTCGTGCTGCTCGGCGTGGCGGCCGCCGCACCCCTGGTACCGGGCCTGGCCACGCTGGGCGCCGTGGCGTTCGTGCTCGTCGCCGTCAACGGCCTCGAACACTGGCTGCTGACCGGCGGCCGGCACGTCCCGCTGATCTTCGTCAAGCACTGAGGCGGGCGCGGGCGGGCCGGCCCGCGCCACCGCCAAGTGGCCAGGTCCACACGGCGACTTGACGCAGTGTGCCGACCCCGCCCCGCCGTCCGGCGGCCGCCTCGCGGCCGCCCCTAGCTTTCTTGCGTACCGGCCGCGGCGCGCGGTGCGCGGCAGTCCTGCATCCGTTCGCGAAGGAGTGGTCCGATGACGATCCCAACGACCCAGGCCGTCGGCGACGGCTCCCTGTTCATCGACGGCAAGTTCCAGCCCGCGGACTCCGGGAAGACCGTCCAGGACATCAACCCGGCGACGGAGCAGCCGATATGCGAGGTGGCCTGGGCCGGGACGAGTGACCTCGACCGGGCCGTGCAGGCGGCGCGGCGGGCCTTCGACGTGGGGCCCTGGCCCGCGATGCCCGCCAAGGAGCGCGCCCGCCTGATGCTGCGCGTGGCCGACGGCATCGAGGCCGCCGGAGAGGAACTGGCCCGGCTGGAGACGCTCGACGTCGGCAAGCCGATCACGTTCACCCGCGGTTTCGACGTCCGGGCCGCCGCCGAGATCTTCCGCTACTACGCCGGGATGGTCGAGCAGCTGGAGGGCGCCGCCCGCCCGGCGGGCGCCCGCTCGATGCAGTACACGCGGCGCGAGCCCCTCGGCGTGGTCGGCGCGATCACCCCGTTCAACTTCCCGCTGAACCTCGCGGTCAACAAGATCGCCCCGGCGCTCGCCGCGGGCAACACGATCGTCCACAAGCCCGCCGAGCAGACCCCGCTGACGGCGCTCGCGCTCGCCCGCATCATGGCCGAGGCCGGCCTGCCCGAAGGTGGCCACAACGTCGTCACCGGCGGCGGCCCCGAGGTCGGTGGCGCGCTCGTCGAACACCCCGGCGTCGACAAGATCTCCTTCACCGGCTCCACGGCCACCGGCAAGCGCCTGATCGCGGCCGCGGCCGCGACCCTGAAGAAGGTCACCGTGGAACTCGGCGGCAAGGGCGCCAACATCGTCTTCGGCGACGCCGACATCGAGGCCGCCGTACAGGCCGCCTTCCAGGCCGGTTTCTTCAACACCGGCCAGTTCTGCATGAGCGGCTCCCGGCTGCTGGTGCACCGCTCCGTGCACGACCAGGTGGTGGAGGCGCTGACCGGCGTCCTGGGCGCGATACCGGTCGGCGACCCGCTGGACGAGACCACCGTGCTCGGCCCGCTGGCGCACCGCCAGCAGCTGGACAAGGTCGTCGAGTACGTCGGCATCGGCCGCGACGAGGGCGCCACCGTCGCCTACGGCGGTGAGCGCGGCCACGACGGGCCCGGCTACTTCCACCAGCCCACGCTCTTCACCGGCGCGCACCCGCAGATGCGCATCGCCCAGGAGGAGATCTTCGGCCCGGTCGTGACGGTCCTGCCGTTCGACACCGACGACGAGGCCGTCGAGATCGCCAACGGCACCCCCTACGGGCTCGCCGCGGGCCTGCACACCCGCGACGTGCGCCGGGCCCACACCGTGGCCGCCCGGCTGCAGGCGGGGATCGTCTGGGTCAACACCTGGGCGGCGTTCGAGAACTCCACGTCCTTCGGCGGCTACAAGTCCTCCGGCTACGGCCGCGAGCTGGGCCCCGAGGGGATCGAGGAGTACCTGCAGTACAAGACCGTGTACGTCAATGTCGATTGAGGTAGAGATGTCCGACCAAACCCGCCCCGGCGCCCTCTCCGCCGGGCTCGTGCTGGGCGCGTTCCTGGCGCCCAGCGCGCTCGGAATGTCCGCGACGCCCATCGCGCTGCCCGCGCTCGGCGACAGCCTCTCGGTGGCCTCCGGGGCGACGGCCTGGGTGCTGGCGGGCTACACGCTGACCCTCTCCGTCGCCTCCGCTCTCGCCGGCCGCCTCGCCGACATCCGCGGTCTGCGCATGCCCATCGTCACCGGCATGGTGCTGCTGCTCGCCGGCACCGTCCTCGTCGTCGCCGTCCCCTGGTTCCCGGCCGTCATCGCGGGCCGCATGCTCCAGGGCATCGGCGGAGGCGTCGCCGCCGTGCTCTCCTTCGGCGTCGCCAACCGGCTCTTCACCGAACCGGGCGAACGCGGACGCACCATCGGCACGATGGGCGCCGTCGTCGGCATCGTCTCCGGCGGCGGCGCGCTGCTCGGGGGCGCCCTCACCGACCTCATCGGCTGGCAGGCGGCGCTCGCCCTGCCCGGGCTCTCGGCGATCGCCGCGGTCTGGGTGCTGCGCATCGCCCCCGCCACCCAGCCCCGCCCCGAACGCCTTGACGCACGCGGCGCCGTGCTCTGCCTCGCCCTCGCCGCGGCCCTGGCGGTCCTCCTCCAGGCCCGCACCACCCACCTGAAGGAGACCCTCGTCCTGGTGCTCGCGGTGCTCGCCGTCGCGCTGGCCGCGGCCACCGTGTGGCACGTGCGCCGGGTGCCCGACGGGTTCCTGCCGCGCCTGGTGGTGAGCAACGCCCGCTTCGTGCTGGCCGCCGCGGCCGGGTTCACCCTCTTCGCCGGTTACCTCATCATCCAGTTCGCGGCGCCCCGGCTGATCCTCATGGACCACGACCTGAGCGTCACCCAGATCGGCCTGATCCTGCTGCCCACCGGTGTGGTCAGCGCGGTCCTCTCGCGGACGGCCGGCGGCCTCGCCCACAAGGTGGGCCCGCTGCGCCTGGTCACCGCGCTCACCGTGCTCAGCGCCGCCGGGCTGCTGCTCGCCGCGTTCGCCGGGCGCCAGCCCGTCGCCCTGGTCGTCGCGGTCGCCGCCTGCGTGTCCGGGTTCAGCGCCGGCCAGGTCGCCCTGATGGCCGCGGTGCCGCACCTGGTCGACAGCTCCGTGCACGGCGTGGCCGCCGGTGTGTTCCAGCTCGTGTTCATCACGGGCGGCTCGCTCGGCTCCGCCGCCGTCGGCGGCATGGTCGGTGCGATGAGCCTGTCCACCGCGATCGGGGTGCTCGCCGTGGTGCCGCTGATCGGACTGGCGGCCGCCGTGGCCGCGGGACTGCTCGTGGCGCGGCAGACGCCGGGGCAGACACCCGTGGCGGGCGGCGCACGCGCGGCCGTCGCGGCGGAGAACCCGGCCCGCGCCACCGGCTGACACCCGCCCCCACCCCCGCTGCCGTTCCCGGAGTCCGCTCCAGGGGCGGCAGCCCTTTTTGGCCCGGCCGGCCGGGCCGCGCCGCGCCGCACGCAGCTCACCCGACGCGGTCCACCTCAAGCAGTCACCCACCCAGCTCACCGAAGAGCTTCCCCGAAGGAGCGGACATGGCTCGACTGACCCGCCGTGGTTTCCTCGGCACCGCCACCGGCGTCGGCGGCGCCGCCGTCCTCGGCACCCCGGCCGCACAGGCGGCCCAGCCCGTGCGGGCCGGGCAGGCCGCCGCCGGCTCGGCCGTCCCCGCCGTCGTCGACACCGTCACCGTGACCGCCTCGGACCCGCGTTACCTGGACCTCACCCAGCGCGGGTACAACGCCCGGTTCACGGCCGGACCCGACGCGATACGCCTCGTGCACTCCACCGAGCAGGTCGTCGCCGCCGTCCAGGAGGCGGTCACGGCCGGCGCCCGGATCACGGTGCGCAGCGGCGGGCACTGCCTCGACGGCCTCGTCGACGACCCGGAGGTGCGGATCCTCGTCGACCTGTCGGAGATGAACGCCGTCGGCTACGACGCGTCCCGGCGGGCCTTCAGCGTCCAGGGCGGCGCCACCCTCGGCCAGGTCTACCGCACCCTCTACCTGGAGTGGGGCGTGACCATACCGGCCGGCGACTGCCCCACCGTCGGTGTGGGCGGCCATGTCACCGGCGGCGGCTACGGTCCCCTCAACCGCAAGTACGGCGCGGTCGTCGACCACCTCTACGCCGTGGAGGTGGTGTACGTCGACGCGGCGGGCACCGCCCGTTCCGTGATCGCCACCCGCGAGGCCGACGACCCCAACCGGGAGCTGTGGTGGGCCCACACCGGCGGTGGCGGCGGCCAGTTCGGGATCGTCACCCGGTTCTGGTTCCGCTCCCCGGGCGCCACCGGCACCGACCCGGCGGGCCTGCTGCCCAAGCCGCCGCACAGCCTGCTCAAGACCTCCACCAGCTGGAAGTGGACGGACCTGACCGAGGCGGACTTCACCCGCATCGTCCGCAACCACAACGCCTGGCACGCCGCCCACAACGAACCGGGCACCGACTACGACACCCTCAACAGCGCCCTGCTGCTCTACAACTACGTCCAGGGCGCCGTCTCCCTCACCGCCCAGCTCGACGGATCCCTGCCGAACTCCCGTCAGCTGCTGGACAGTTACATCGCCGCGGTCGCGGACGGCGTGAGCGCCCCGCACACCACCACCGTGCACAGCACCCCCTGGCTGAAGGAGTCCCTCAAGGACCACTACGACACCGGGCTGTACAACCGCGGCAAGTTCAAGGGCGCCTACCTGCGCAAGGGCTGGTCCGAGGCGCAGCTCGCGGTCCTGTACCGCAACCTCAGCGACCCGGCGTACACCGGACACGGCGGCGCGATCCTCTTCTCCTACGGGGCCCAGGTCACCAAGGTCGCCCCCGACGCCACCGCCCTCGCCCAGCGCGACTCGATGCTGAAGGCCAACTTCCTGACCTACTGGACCGACCCGGCCGAGGACGACCGGCACGTCGCCTGGCTGCGCGCCCTGTACCGGGACTTCTACGCCGCCACCGGGGGCGTGCCGCTGCCCGACGGCGACGCCGACGGGTCGTACATCAACTACCCCGACCCGGACCTGACCGACCCGCGGTGGAACACCTCCGGGGTGCCCTGGCAGACCCTGTACTGGAAGGGCAACCACCCGCGCCTGCAAGCGGTGAAGAAGAAGTGGGACCCGCGCGACGTCTTCCACCACGCGCTGTCCGTCACGGCCTGCCGGTGAGACACCGCGGCCCCGCCGCCCCGGACCGGGGCGGCGGGGCCGCGCGCTGCCGGGTGCGTCAGCCGAGCGGCGGGAGGGCGACGCCGGTCAGCGACTCGCTCAGCTCCCGCAGCCGCGCCCGGGCCGCCGGGTCGTACGCCTGGGCGCCGGCCCGCGAGGGGGTGGCCCGGTTGAAGTACTCGCCGCTGACCTCGGCGAGCGCCGGGTCGGTGACGAGGCGGGCGGTGTTGCGCGTGCCCTCCTCCAGGGTGCTCTGCGGGGTGAAGAGGTTCACCACGATCTTCGTCGGCATGTACGAGGCCGGGTGCAGGGCGTTGACCGTGACCCCGGTGCCGGCGAGCTGCTCGGCCAGGTCCTTGGTGAGGCTGATCTGGGCGAGCTTGGCCTGGCAGTACGCCTGCCCGCCGTCCCAGCCGCGTTCCAGCATCACGTCGTCGAAGTCGAGGGGGGCCTGCCCGGCCGAGGTGACGTTGACGATGCGGGCGGGTGCCGAGCGCACCAGGAGCGGCGCCAGCTTGCAGCTGAGGACGTACCCCGCCAGATAGTCCACCTGGAAGGTGAGTTCGTAGCCGTCCTGGCTCTCCTGGCGCGCCAGCTCCACGCCGATCCCGGCGTTGTTGACCAGGACGTCGAGCCGGTCGTACCCGGCCACGATCCGGTCGGCCAGGGCGCGGATCTCCTTCAGGGAGGAGAAGTCGGCCAGCTCGTAGCGGAACCGGTCCGCCCCGGTCTTCGCCTGAAGCTCCTCCAGCAGCTCCTGCCCCTTGCGGGCGCTGCGGCCGTGCAGGATCAGCGTGGCGCCCTGGTCGGCGAGTTCATGGGCGAGGGCGCGGCCGAGTCCGTCGGTCGCGCCGGTGATGAGGATGGTCTGTTCGCTGACAGGGCTCATGGTGTCCAGTTTCCTCGTGTGCGTCGGAACATGGTGGAAGGCACGGCCGGTCGAGGTCGACCGGCCGTGCCCGGTGCGGGCGTACGCGGATCACGCGCTCACGCGTAGGACCGCAGTTCTTCGGGGCTCTGGTCGGTGTAGCCCTGGCTCACCTCGACGACGACGCCGTCGGGGTCGGCCACCCAGACCGTCTTCCAGCCGGGGATGAACGCGTCGAAGGCCAGCGGCCCGAGCAGCACCTCCAGCTCCCCGTCGGCCGCCGCCATGAACGCGTCCACGTCGTCGACCTGGAAGGCCAGGTGACGGACGGCGCCGGGGTTGTCCGGGCCGTCCTTGGCGGTGGCGAAGGCGGGCTCGGATCCGGTGGGGAAGAGTTCGAGGTAGACCGGGCCGGCCTTGAGGAAGACGACCCGGCTGCCGTCGGCCTCCACGACGCGGGCCCGCTCGAAGCCGAACCAGCGCCGGTAGAACTCCTCCGTGGCTCGCTGGTCACGGCAGTTGAGACCGACATGCGCCCAGCGGGCGCCGGCGGGTGCGGACACGGGCCTCACGCCCCACCGGTGACGGCGGCGAAGGGGACCGTGTCGTGCACGTTCGTCATGTAGACGATCTCGCCGCCGGCGATCCGGAAGTAGTTGCACACGTCCGCCTCGACGGACTCGCCGCCCGGGGTGCGGGCGGAGATGTGCGAGACGACGGCGGCCTGGTCGCCGTCGACGACGATGTGCACGGGGACGTTCGAGAAGGACGCGTACATCTGCGGGAACCCCTTCATCATGTCCCGCAGCGTCTCGCGGCCCTCCACGTGCCCGGCGAGCTGCTCGTCCATCGTCTGGTCGACGGCGAACAGGTCGCACCAGGGGTCCCAGTCACCGGCGTTGGCGAGCCGGTAGTAGGTGTCGACGATCTCTCGGGTGTTCATCGCGGCCTCCTCGGCGTACGGGATCGGCGGGTTGCGCGGGTCACGGAAGCTCCACGCCGAGCTGGCGCATCAGGCCCGCGGTGTCGGCCTGCACCCAGCGCTCGACGACCTTGGCGTCCTCCAGGCGGTAGACCTCCAGGCTGGTCCAGGAGACCTCGCGGCCGTCGGGTTCCTGGCCGAAGAACGGCGCGACGTGCTTGCCGTGGAAGGTGATGTGCATGATCACCTTGTCCGGCGCAGCCGGGTACAGGGCGTCCAGGTGCACGGTGAAGTCCAGGGCGTCGTGCGCGGCCTTGATGATGACCTTCAGCTCGTCCAGACTCGCCACGTCCCAGGCCGGGTTGTTGTCCCGGAACGTGGGGCCGAACAGCTCGTCCAGGTCGTCGTAGCGGCGCTCGTTCACGGCGTCGCTGACCGCCTGCACGGTCGCCAGGTTCGCCGCGTCGGTGGAGATCTGCTCGCGCAGGCCGAGCAGGTCGTCCTGGGCCCAGCGCTCCACGAACCGGCCGTCCTCGACGCGCCAGATCTCCGTGGTGGTCCACTCCACCGGGCGTCCGGTCGCCGGGAAGCCGAAGACCGTGGCCCCGTGCGTCCCGGTCAGCCTGACCCGGGTGACGACCTTGTCGCCGCCCTCCGCGCCGACGGGCAGCGCCTCCTGCAGCTCGCCCTTGAGGCCCCAGGTGGCGTGGGCGGCGCGCAGCGCGGCCAGGTAGTCGTCCAGGCCCTTGATCTCGAATCCGGGGTGGTGGTCGGTGAAGTCCTCGCCGATGACCTGGGCCACGGCGTCGTAGTCGGCGGCGTTGAACGCGTCGAGGAAGCGCCGGTACAGCGCGACGCTCGGGGAGTTCTCGGCGGTGCTCTCAGAGGTGGGCATGGTGGGTCTCCTCGGTCCGTCGGTGGTGGGAGTCCTTGATCAGCTCGGCCGCGCGTTCGCCGATCATCACGCTGGGCGCGTTGGTGTTGCCCGCGACGATCACCGGCATCACGGAGGCGTCGGCGATCCGCAGCCCGGTGATGCCGTGCACGCGCAGTTCGTGGTCGGTGACCGCGTCCGGCCCGGTGCCCATGCGGCAGGTGCCGGCCGGGTGCCACAGGGTCGTCGCCCGATCGGCGACGTAGGCGCGCAGCTCACCGGGGTCGCGCACGCCCGCACCGGGCCCCAGTTCCTCGCCGCGCAGCCGGTCGAAATCCGCGGTGTGCGCCAGCTCGCGGGCCAGCAGCACCCCGTGCACCAGGACGTCCACGTCGGCCGCCGCCGTCAGGTAGCCCGCCTGCACGACGGCGGGGGCCGCCGGGTCGGTGGAGCGCAGCCGCAGGCGGCCGCGGCTCTCGGGCAGCAGCGCGATCGGCGCGAACGTGAAGCCGGGCCCGGCGTGCTGGCCGGCGGGCGCGTCGGGGGCGAGGAACTTGACCGGCCCGAACGTGAACTGGAGATCGGGAGCCCGGTCCTCCCCGTCCCCCCGGGTGTGCGTGAACAGGCCCGCCTCGGCCAGCAGTGCCCCTTCGGGGTGCTCCTCGCGGGAGCGGTAGCACACCGGCACGAACAGGTGGTCCTGCAGGTTGCCGCCGACACCGGGCAGGTGCTGGACGACACCGATGCCGTGCGCGCGCAGGTGCGCGGCCGGCCCGATGCCCGAGAGCATCAGCAGCTTCGGCGTCTCGAAGGCGCCCGCGCAGACCACGACCTCCTCGTCCGCCCACGCCTGCTGCCGCTGCCCGTCCCGCACGTAGGCGACACCGGTGGCACGGGTGCCGTCCAGCAGCAGCCGGGTGGCGTGCGCGCCGGTGGCCACGGTCAGGTTGGGGCGGTCGAGCGCGGGACGCAGGTAGGCCGTCGCGGTCGAGGCGCGGGTCCCGTCGTCGGTGCGGGTCGTCTGGTACAGGAAGCCGTAGCCGTCCTGCCGCTCGCCGTTGTAGTCGTCGCCCGGCGCGTCGAAGCCGAGCCGGCGGGTGGCCGCGACGAACGCCTCGGCGACCGGCGTGGGAGCGGTGTGGTCGCGCACCCGCACCGGGCCGCCCTTGCCGCGCAGCGCGTCGCCGCCGCGGTCGTAGTCCTCGGCGCGGCGGAAGGCGGGCAGGACGTCCGCGTACGACCAGCCTGGGTTGCCCAGCGCCGCCCAGCCGTCGTAGTCGTGGCGGCTGCCGCGCACCCACATCAGAGCGTTCACGGAGCTGCAGCCGCCCGCCACCTTGCCGCGGGCCACCGGGACGCGGCGGCCGCCGAGAGCGGACTCCGGCTCGGTCGCGTAGCCCCAGTCGATCGTGGGGCTCCACTCGCTGCTCAGCAGGGCGAGCAGGGAAGCGGCGTCGGTGCGGTGGATCTCCGGCCGCTCGTCCCAGCCGCCCGCCTCCAGGAGCAGCACGGTCACGTCCGGGTCCTCGCTGAGCCGGCTCGCCACGGCGCAGCCCGCGCTGCCGGCGCCGACGACGACGTAGTCGTACGACATGGGAACCTCCCGCATCGCCGGCTCAGGCCGGGTTCAGGGCGCCGACGTGGTAGGTGCGGATGCGCAAGGCACCGCCCGCACCCTCGCGCACCAGCTGCCAGGTCTGGTCGATGCGCAGGGCCGACACACTGCCGTCGGAGAGGTTCTTGGCGGTCCACACGACGGTCACCTCGACGTCGACGAGACCGTCGTGCTCGTGGGTGCGCAGCTTCTCCACGATGTGGCTCTGCGGGCCGAAGCTCTCGCCCACCGCCGCGTACCAGTCGCGGAAGTCGGCGTGGGAGCGCAGAGTGCGCTCGGGGAAGGCCATCTCCAGGCCGTCGTCGATCACGTGCGGCAGCAGGTCCTCGACCGGCTCGTGGCTGCTCAGGATGTCGTACCAGTGCTGGACGAACGCGGCGACGTCCTGGCCGGGCTCCGTCCGCGGGCTCTGTGCGGTCGTCATGCCAAGTCCCTCTCGCTGAAGGAGTGTCCGGTGTCATCCGGAGGTGTCCCGGTCGATTGGGCCACGGCGGCCGGGGCCACCGCCCGGCCCGGACGCCCGGCGCGCGCATTGCGTGAGGTCGGCCGGCGGGCTTGCCGACGTCGGCGGGCGAAATGGCGTAGTGCACGCACCCACTTCGGGATGTGGGGCGACCGGGACGGCCGCCCGTGCCGGGCCCGGCCCGCGGAACGTAGACATGAGTTCGACCGGTCCCATCCGACCCGCGTCGCACGAGAGGACACCCCATGAGCAAGCGCATCCTCGTCGTCCTGTCCGAATACGGCTACTGGGGCGAGGAGTTGATCGGCCCGCTGGAGACCTTCGACAAGGCCGGCTACCAGGTCACCTTCGCCACGCCCACCGGCAAGCGTCCGGTCGCCCTGCCGCCGAGCATGGACCCCGACTACGTGGACCCGCCGCTCGGCCGCTCCGTCACCACGCCCGAGATGGCCGCCAAGGTCCGCGCGATCGACAGCTCCCCGCGCCTGGACGGCCCGCTCGACCTGTCGTCCTGGCTGCCCGACCGGCCCTACCGCTCCAAGCCGTACTTCCTGCGCGACTGGGAGGCGTACAACACGCGCCTGGAGCAGATCCGCGACCAGATCGCCGACCGCTACGACGCCCTGCTCATCGTCGGCGGCTCCGGACCCATCGTCGACCTCGCCAACAACTGGCGGGTGCACGACCTGATCCTCGCCTTCCACGCCCTGGACATGCCGATCGCCGCCGAGTGCTACGGCGTCGCGCCGCTCGCCTTCGCCCGCGACCAGGAGGACCGCGTCTCCATCATCCGCGGCAAGCACGTCACCGGGCACTGCATCGAGTACGACTACAAGGACGGCACCGGCTTCATGGGCACCGACTTCGTCATCGGCCCGCCGCCCTACCCGCTGGAGTACATCCTGCGCGACGCGACCGCGCCCGGCGGCGCCTTCCACGGCAACTTCGGCAAGGAGACGTCCGTCATCGTCGACTACCCGTTCATCACGGGCCGTTCGACGCCCGACTCCTACCTGACGGGCCAGAAGCTCGTCGAGGTCCTGGAGGACGGCCTGCGTCAGTGGGGCTTCCGGGCCGACGACTGACCCCGACCGCACGGCAGCCACGTAAGCCTTCGCAGAAAGGTGCACGTCATGGTCAGCAGGCCCGCGCGGGTCGCGATCCTCGAACAGCTGCGAGCCGACGGGGTGCGGTACATGTTCGGCAACCCCGGCACGGTCGAGCAGGGTTTCCTCGACGAATTGCGCAACTTCCCGGACATCGAGTACATCCTCGCGCTCCAGGAGTCCAGCGTCGTCGGCCTCGCCGACGGCTACGCGCGGGCCACGCGCACCCCGGCCGTGATGCAGCTGCACACCGGCGTCGGCGTCGGCAACGCGGTCGGCATGCTCTACCAGGCACGGCGCGGGCACGCCCCGCTGGTGGCCGTCGCCGGCGAGGCGGGCCTGCGCTACGACGCCATGGACGCCCAGATGGCCGTCGACCTGGTCGCCATGGCCGAGCCCGTCACCAAGTGGGCGACGCGGGTGGTCGACCCCGAGTCGGCGCTGCGGGTGCTGCGCCGCGCCTTCAAGGTGGCGGCGACCCCGCCGTACGGACCGGTCCTCGTCGTCCTGCCGGCCGACGTCATGGACCGCCACACCGGTGAACCCGCCGTGCCCACCTCCTACGTCGACGTCTCGGCCACGGCCGCCCCCGAGGTGCTGGAGCGGGCGGCCGGGCTCCTGGCGGCGGCCGAGCGGCCGATCGTGATCGCCGGCGACGGCGTCCACTTCGCGGGCGCCCAGGAGGAACTGGGCCGGCTCGCCAGGACCTGGGGCGCCGAGGTGTGGGGAGCGGACTGGGCGGAGGTCAACCTGTCGGCCGCCCACCCCGCCTACGCCGGACAGCTCGGCCACATGTTCGGCGACAGCAGCCGCAAGGTCACCGCCGCCGCGGACGCCGTCCTGATCGTCGGCACCTACGCGCTGCCCGAGGTCTACCCGGCCCTCGACGGCGTCTTCGCCGACGGCGTCCCGGTCGTCCACATCGACCTGGACACCGACGCCATCGCCAAGAACTTCCCCGTCGGCCTGGGCATCGCCGCCGACCCGAAGCGCACGCTCGACGGCCTCGCCCACGCGCTGCAACGGCGGATGGACCCGCGGGCCCGGGCGCGCGCCGAGCAGTGGTTCGCCCGGCGGTCGGCGCAGCGCTCCCGCGAACTGGCCGAGGCACGGCGCGGCGACGCGGCCGCGTTCGCCCCGGACGCCCTGCCCACGGCGGCCTTCCTCCAGGAGCTGGCCCGCCGGCTCCCCGAGGACGCCGTCGTCTTCGACGAGGCCCTCACCGCCTCCCCCGACCTCAGCCGCCACCTGCCGCCGACGCGGCCCGGCCACTGGCACCAGACCAGGGGCGGCTCCCTCGGCGTCGGCATCCCCGGCGCCATCGCCGCCCGGCTCGCCCACCCGGAGCGCACGGTGGTCGGATTCACCGGTGACGGCGGCTCCCTGTACACGATCCAGGTGCTGTGGACCGCGGCCCGCCACGGCATCGGCGCCAAGTTCGTCATCTGCAACAACAGCAGCTACAGGCTCCTCGAACTCAACATCGAGGAGTACTGGAAGAGCGTCGGCGTCACCGCGCACGAACAGCCGGAGATGTTCGACCTGTCCACGCCGGCCATCGACTTCGTCGCGCTGGCACGATCCCTGGGCGTCCCCGGCGTCCGGGTCGAGAAACCCGACCAGGCCGCCGCGGCCGTCGAGCAGGCGCTCGGCACCCCCGGCCCCTTCCTGGTCGACCTGGTCACCGGACGCGGAAGGCAGGAGTGAGCCGTGCGACTGAAGGGGCACAAGATCGCGATCCTGCTGGAGAGCGACTTCTACGAACCCGAGATCCTCTACTACCAGCACCGCTTCCCCGAGGAAGGCGCCGAGGTGCACTTCCTGTCCCGGATGTGGGGCCAGGACGAGATCACCTTCCAGGGGCACGAGCACCGGATGCCGTTCGTCGTGCGCGAGTCCTTCGAGGACATCGACGAGTTCGCGCTCAAGGAGTTCTCGGCGGTGATCGTCCCCTCCGGAATGGTCTCCGACCGCCTGCGCTACACCGAGGACCCGGACGAACTCCCGCCCGCCGCACGGTTCCTGCGCCGCGCCTTCCAGGACCCGGCCATCGTCAAGGGCATCATCTGCCACGGCATGTGGCTGACGGCACCGGTGCCGCACCTGGTACGCGGCCGCCGCGCCGTCGTCCACAACAACCTGCTCGGCGACCTGCGGAACATGGGCGGCCGGTACGTCGACCAGGACGTCGTCGTCGACGACGACCTGGTCACCGGGCGCACCGGGGCGCACTGCCACCTCTTCGCCCGGACCATCATCGACCTGATCGCCGCCCGCGACCGGGAACGGGCGGCGCGGGCGCGCGGCACCACACGGACCGCGGCCCTGGGAGGCGCGCGATGACCGCCGTCATGGACCCCGGCGCCCGCGTCCCCGTAGGCGACCGCATACCCATCCGCGACGTCCGCCCCCAGGTGCGCGGCGGCGCCGCGCCCGTGAAGGCCGTCACGGGGGAGACCCTCACCTTCAGCGCCACGGTGTTCCGCGAGGGCTCGGGCGAGATCGGGGCCAACCTCGTACTGCGGGACGCGCGGGGGCTGCCCGCGGCCTGGACCCCGATGCGGCTGGTCGACCCGGACGCCGACCGGTGGGAGGCCACCGTCGTGGCCGGCCCGCCGGGCAGGTGGACGTACAGCGTGGAGGCGTGGGCCGACCCCGTCGCCACCTGGCGCCGCGACGCCGAGGTGAAGATCCCCGCCGGCGTCGACGTCGACGTGATGCTCGCCGAGGGCGCGCTGCTGTACGAGCGGGCCGCCTTCGGGATCCCGGACGCCCGGCGCCGGGACGCGGTGCGCGCGGTGGCGCGTGCCCTGCGCGACGGGGCGAACCCGGCCGGTCGCCGGCTCGCCGCGAGCGCCGCCCCTGAGGCGGTCGCCGCGCTGCGCCGCCACCCGCTGCGTGAACTCGTCACCTCCTCCTGGCCGTTGCCGCTGCTCGTCGAGCGGCGCAGGGCCCTGGTCGGCGCCTGGTACGAGATGTTCCCGCGCTCGGAGGGCGCCCGGCTGACCGACGGCGGACCACCGGTCGGCGGCACGTTCGCCACGGCGGCGCTGCGGCTGCCCGCGATCGCCGCCATGGGCTTCGACGTCGTCTACCTGCCACCGATCCACCCCATCGGACGCACCCACCGCAAGGGTCCCGACAACGCCCTCGTCGCCGGCGAGCACGACGTCGGCTCGCCATGGGCGATCGGTTCCGCGGAAGGCGGCCACGACGCCGTCCACCCGGACCTCGGCACCCTCGACGACTTCCGCCGTTTCGTCGCCGACGCGCAGGAGCTGGGACTGGAGGTGGCGCTCGACTTCGCCCTGCAGTGCTCACCCGACCACCCGTGGCTCACCGAGCACCCCGAGTGGTTCACCCAGCGCGTCGACGGCTCCGTCGCCCCCGCCGAGAACCCGCCCAAGAAGTACGAGGACATCCACCCCCTCGCCTTCGACCGGGACTTCGAGGGCCTGGTCGCCGAGAGCGTGCGGCTGCTGCGGTTCTGGATGGACCAGGGCGTCAGGATCTTCCGCGTCGACAACCCGCACACCAAGCCCGTCGGCTTCTGGAAGCGGGTGATCGCGGAGGTCAACGACCGCGACCCCGACGTGGTGTTCCTCGCCGAGGCCTTCACCCGGCGCGCCATGGTGCACGCCCTGGCGCAAGCCGGCTTCCAGCAGTCGTACACGTACTTCACCTGGAAGAACGAGAAGGAGGAGCTGACCGAGTACGCGCACGAACTCGCCCACGACAGCGCCGACTTCCTGCGCCCCAACCTCTTCGTGAACACCCCGGACATCCTGCACGCCTACCTCCAGGAAGGCGACCGCCCCGCCTTCGAGACGCGTGCCGTGCTCGCCGCCACCCTCGCCCCGACGTGGGGGATGTACGCGGGCTACGAACTGTGCGAGAACGAGGTCCTCGAACCGGGCACCGAGGACTACAAGAACTCCGAGAAGTACGAGCTGCGCCCGCGCGACTGGGCCGCGGCCGAGGCCCAGGGCCGCTCCATCGCCCCGCTGATCACCCGGCTCAACGAACTGCGCCGCGCCCACCCCGCCCTCCAGGAGCTGCGCAACCTCCGCTTCCACCCGGTGCCGCACCCGCAGGTCGTCGCCTACTCCAAGCAGGTCAGGCTGCCCGACGGCTCGCTCGACACCGTCCTCGCCGTCGTCAACCTCGACCCGCACCACCCGGCCGAGGGCACCGTCGCCTTCGACCTGGCCGCGCTCGGCCTGCCCGACGACGGCTCCCTGAAGATGCGCGACGAACTCACCGGCGAGATCCACGCCTGGCGCCGCGAGACGTACTTCCGCCTGGAACCCGGCCGCACCCCGGCCCACCTGCTGGTTCCCGTGGGGGAGACGCCATGACCCTCGCCCCGGCGGAGGCCGGGCCGCGGCAGGACCTCGCGCCGCTGCTGCCGCTGCTCGGCCCCTGGCTGCGCACACGCCGCTGGTACGCGGCCGGCCCCGCCCCCGCCGGGGCCCTCACCCCGGTCGTGGTGAACGTCGTACGGGAACAGGCACCCGCGCTGGTGCACACCGTGCTGCGCACCCAGGACGGACAGCTGTACCAGCTCCTGCTCGGGCTGCGCCCCGACCTGCCCCGGCGGCTCGCGGGCGCGGCCATCGGACAGGTGCCGGACGGCGACCGGCGCGGCTGGACCCTGTACGAGGCCACGGAGGACGCCGCCCTCATGGGGGTGCTCCTGCGCCACCTCGCGCAGGGCACCGACGGCGGACTGCGCCTGCAGCGCGCCACCCGGATGCCCCTGCCCGTGGGCCTGGTGCCCCGGCCGCTGACCGCCGACCAGAGCAACAGCGCCGTCGTCTACGGCGACCGGCTGCTGCTCAAGATCTACCGGCGCCCCGAACCCGGCCCCCACCTGGAGGTCGAGACGCTGCGCGCGCTCACCGAGGCGCGCTGCGCCCGCACCCCGCGGCTGCACGGCACCCTGCTCGGCGGACCCACCGGCCTGGTCCTCGGGCTCATGGAGGACCTCCTGCCCGCCGAGGGCGACGGCTGGCAGGCCGCGGTGCGCCAGGTCACCGACTGCGTGGACGGCACCTGCCCCACCGTCCCGGCGACCGGCGGCTTCACCGCGCACGCCCGGGCCCTGGGCGCAGCCGTCGCCGAGCTGCACACGGCGCTGGCCGACGTCTTCCCGCGGGTGCTGCTCACCCCCGACGACATCGCACGCCAGGCGGCCGAGATGACCGCGCGCCTGGACCGGGCGATGCGGGAGGTGCCGGCGCTGGCCCGCCACCGAGCCCCGATCACCCGGCTCTACGACGACTACGCCCGGGCCGGCGCGCGCGGCTGCCCGGTCCTCGCCCAGCGGGTCCACGGCGACCTGCACCTGGGCCAGGCGCTGCCCACGCCGTCCGGCTGGCGGCTGATCGACTTCGAGGGCGAACCGGCCCGTCCCGCCGCCGAACGCGCCGCCCCGCAGCCGGTGCTGAGGGACCTGGCGGGCATGCTCCGCTCCTTCGACTACGCCGCCCAGGCGGGCCTGCGGGCGCTGCGCGCACGCGATCCGGACGACGCCCCGGGACCCCGTCTGCGCCGTGCCCGCCGCGCGCGGGCCTGGGCGCTGCGCAACCGCCGCGCGTTCCTGGCCGGTTACGCGGACGCCGGCGGCACGGACCCGCACTGCCACCCCCTCCGGCTCCGGGCGTTCGAAGCGGACAAGGCGGTCTACGAGGCCGTCTACGAGCACCGGCACCGCCCGGACTGGCTGCCGATCCCGCTGGAGGCGGTGCACCGGCTGGCCCGTACGTGACGGGACGCCGCACCCGGCCGCGCCCGCCGGGAACCCGCGCGACGACGGCGCCGGGCGGACCGGCCGGAGCCGGCCGGCGGCCCCGTCCCCGACCTTGAGGAGAACTGCCTCGATGACCACTGAACCCGAGGACGACCTGTACGACCGGATCGTGACCCCGTACGACATCCGGGGCCTGTTCCGCGCCGAGGTCGACCCCGGCCTCGCCTACCGTGCCGGAGCCGCCTTCACCGAGCTGACCGGCGCGGGCACGGTCGCCGTGGCCCACGACGCGCGGGCGTCCTCGCCCTGCCTCGCCGACGCGTTCGGCCAGGGCGTCCTCGACCAGGGCGCCGACGTCGTCGACGCGGGCCTGGGCTCCACCGACTACCTGTCCTACGTCTCGGGCCGCCTGGACGTCCCCGGCGCCATGATCACGGCCGACCGGGCACCGGCCGCGTACAACGGGATCCGGCTGTGCCACGCGGGCGCCGTCGACGTCGACGAGGGCACCGGCATGGAACTGCTCCGCCGCCGCCTGCGCGGACCGCGCCCGCCGCTGGCCGACCGCCCCGGCTCGGTGCTGCCCGCCCGCCTGCTGCCCGACTACGCCGGGCACCTGCGCACGCTCGTCGACCTCGCGGACATCCGCCCGCTGAAGGTCGTCGTCGACGCCGGCCACGGGGCGGCGGCCCGCACCGCGCCGCTCGTCCTCGGTCACCCGTCGATCGAACTGGTCCCGCTGCATTTCGAGTTGACGGGTCCGTTCCCGCACTGGGCGCCGTACCTGGCCGACGTGGGCGCGCTGGGGGAGAAGGTGCGCGAGTCGGGGGCCGACGCCGGGCTGGCCTTCGACGGCGACGGGGACCGGATGGCCGCCGTCGACGAGCGCGGCGAGCCGGTGCCGCCCGCCACGGTGATCGCGCTGGTGGCCGGGCGGGAACTGGCCCGCCGGCCGGGCGCCGCGGTGGTCCACGACCTGCTGACCGGCACCTCCGCCATCGACGCCATCAAGGAGGCGGGCGGCATCCCGGTGCGCTCGCGCACCGGGCCGGCCGCCGTCAAGGCGCTGATGGCCGAACAGGACGCGGCGTTCGGCGGGGCGCACAGCGGCCACTACTACTTCCGTGACTTCTGGTACGCCGACACCGGCATGCTGGCCGCGCTGCACCTGCTGGCGGAACTCGGCGAGTCCGGCCTCGAGCTGTCGGAGCTGGCCGCCCGGCACGACCGGTACGCCTGCTCCGGGACGCTCGACGTCCGCGTGCCCGACCCGCTGGCCGCCCTGCAGCGCGTGGTGCGTCACTTCGCCGCCGAGGGCACGGCGCTCGACCACCTCGACGGGGTGACCGGCGAGCTGGCCGACGGCGCCTGGTTCAACGTGCGCGTACCGGGGACCGGCCCCGTCGTCCGGGTGAACGTGGAGGCGGGGACGGTCGCGGCGATGGAACGGCTGCGGGACCGGGTGGTGGAGGTGGTGGTCAGCGCCGGTCGGTGAGGGCGGCCTCCGGGGCGCGGGTGCGGGCCAGGCCGGCGGTGGTGAGCGCCATGTCGTAGGCCTTGAGCGCCTCGTCGGTGTTGCCGTGGTGGCGCCACAGGTCACCGATGTGGCGCCAGGTCTGCGCGGAGTCCTGGGAGGCCGGCAGCTGCCGCAACTGGCGTGCGGCCGACTGGAGGTGCTGGACGGCCTCTTCCGGGGCGCCGCGCAGCAGACAGATCTCGGCGAGGTACGTCCGGGCGAGCGCGGACAGCACCCGGGAGTCGGAGCCGAGCAGGCCGAGCGCCCGCTCCGCGTGGGCGGCGGCCGTGTCCCAGTGGCCGAGCTGCTTCTCCGCCTTGGCCAGGTTCAGCTCGCAGCGGGACAGCTCGCTGGCGCTGCCGACCTCGGCCAGCGTCTCCTGCGCGGACTCCAGCAGTTCCAGGGCCCGTTCGGGGCTGGGCGGGTCCAGCTGGAGGAGCATCGAGCCGTAGTTCATCCTGAGCATGGCCGCGTGGCGCGCGTTGTCGCCCTCGGCCATCATCGCCAGCGCCCGCTCGGTCAGGGCGATCGCCTCGCTCAGCCGCCCCTGGGAGCCCGCGACGAGTCCCGCGTTCCAGTAGACGGCGCCGCGCGCTCCGTGGGAGCCCTGAGTCTCGGCGGCGGGCAGCAGACGCTCCCCGAGGAGCTGGGCGCGGGTCAGGTCGCCGCGCATGTGGTAGGAGCCCATGAGGGTGACGCCGAGCTGGATGTGGTCCATCGTCGTCTCGAGGCCGAGTCCGTCGAGCTGGGCCACCGCCCGTTCACCGATGTCGATGCTGAGCGCGACGTCCCCGGCGTCGCGGTAGCAGCGGCACAGGGCGACGGCGATGCGGCACCATTCGTCGGAGCCGACGGCGATCGAGGGGTCGCGGTGCAGGCCGTCGAGGACGGAGAGTGCGGCTTCGAGGCGGCCGGTCTTCTCGAGCGCGGCGGCCTGGCCGATGAGAGCGCGCCGGATCATGGCACCGTCCAGGGTCGAGCGGTGGGAGAGGAGTTCACCGAAGGACTGCAGGGCCTCGCCGTTGTCCCCGTTGCGCAGCGCCATCTCCGCGAAGGCCAGCTTCAGCCGGTTCTCCTCGGCGCGGCGGTCGTCGACCCCGGTCAGCAGGTAGTCGGTCGAGGTGCCGAGCTTCTCCGCGATGGCGGCCAGCACCGCGGGTGACGGCACCCGCTTGCCGGACTCGATCAGGGAGATGTAACTCGTCGAGGCGTCGGCCGAGGCCAGGTCCTGCTGCTTCAGTCCGCGCCGTGTCCGAAGGGTCCTTATACGGCCCCCAAGGCCCTCTGCCTGTTCCACCTTGGCGTGATCCATGGGGACTCCTTCCGGAGTTTATGACTAGTTGTGTGACAACTCAAAGTTACCAGCGTGACTCTGTGAAGCCTAGGGGTGTGTGCCAAGTCTCCTTTACCCGAGGGGAGTAGGGAGATCGGCCGAATCGGCCAGTGGGCTTTGCCGTGCTATTACTTGACTAAAGAAGTGACTGATACTTGACTCAGCTTGTCAACTCACAGGAGAGCGTGACGATTGGGGGGCTCGACGATGAGGAACAGTCTGCTGGTACTCCTCCTGGTTCTGTGCGTGGGCGGAGGCGCGGTCCTCGGCTGGCGCATCGATTCCGCCGGAGCCGGCCGGCCGGTCCCGGTCAGCAAGGAGGCGTCGATCGGCGGAGCCTGCTGCTGACCGGCGTCCGGGGCGGCTCACCGGCGTCCCGGTGAGCCGCCCGGGGGGAACCGGGGCCCGGCCCCGGCGCACCGGACGCCCTGCCGGATCACTGGGCAGCAGGGGGGTGTTCCTCCGGGGCCGGCCGGCTGTGGAGGGGCAGCCCCTCGTCCGTCCGGGGGAAGTGGCAGGCGGCGCCGTCCGCCGCCGGGGGCGCGGGGAGGTCACGCTCGCACAGCAGACGGTGCTCCGCCGGGAGCCGGCGGTAGACCGGGCAGCTCCCCCGGTAGGCGCAGCCGGTGGACGTGTCGACGTCCTGCCAGGGGGTGAGCGGCCGGACCGGCCGGGGCCGCCGCGCGCGCGGCCCGAGGACGGGCACGGCGGACAGCAGCGCGCGTGTGTAAGGGTGCCGGGGACGGTCGAACACCGCGTCGACGGTGCCCGACTCCACGGTCCGGCCGCCGTACATGACCACGACCCGGTCCGCGAGCTGCCGCACCACCGCGAGGTCGTGCGACACGAGCAGACAGGCCGGACTTCCCGGCGCGGAGGTCAGGCGGCGCAGCAGGGCGATGATGCCGGCCTGCACGCAGACGTCGAGCGCCGAGACGGGCTCGTCCAGCAGGAGCAGTTCGGGACGGACGGCGAGGGCGCGGGCCAGGGCCACGCGCTGCACCTGGCCGCCGGAGAGCTGGTGCGGGAGCCGTCCGGCGGTCCGCGGGTCCAGCTCCACCTGGGCCAGCAACTCGGCCGTCCGGGAAGCCACGTGGGCCGCTGGCGCGCCCTGGGCCTCCAGCGGTTCGGCGATGATCCGGGCGATCGTCATCCGGGGGTCCAGGCTCGCCGCGGGGTCCTGGAGGACCATCTGCACCCGGCCGCGCAGGCGCCGCGCCCCGGACCGGGTGAGCCGGGCCGTGTCCTGTCCCAGGACCTCGATGCGGCCGGACTCCGGTGCGCAGAGGGCGATGATCCGGGCCAGCGTCGTCGACTTCCCGGCGCCGGACTCGCCGACCAGCGCGACGGTTTCGCCCCCGTGGACCTGGAGGTCGGCGTGGTGCACGGCACGGTGGGCGCCGTAGGTGGCCCCCAGGGCCGTGACCCGCAGGGCCGGCGCGTCCAGGGGCGGGTTGCCGCTCAGGGGCGAGGCCTGCACCGGGGTGCGGGGGCGGGGGCCGGGCGGGGGAGAGGTGGGGTAGAGGTCCGCCGCAGTGCGGGCGGCCGTGGCCCCGGGGTCCAGGCAGGCCACCAGGTGGCCGCCCGCCGCGGACGGCCGGGCGTGCACCGGCGGGCGGGGCACCGGGGCCTCCGCTCCCGCGGCCGGCGGCGCACCGGCGGGCACGAGTTCCAG
This sequence comes from Streptomyces sp. Xyl84, assembly GCF_059731885.1. NCBI lineage: Bacteria > Bacillati > Actinomycetota > Actinomycetes > Kitasatosporales > Streptomycetaceae > Streptomyces > Streptomyces sp. Xyl84. The sequence continues at coordinate 729,409 of NZ_AP029182.1, read as the reverse complement.
CTCGGGCACGGTACTCGCGCACCCCGGGCCCGCCACCGGGCAGCGCGGGGCGAACCCGCACCCCTCGTTCCCTTCGCCCGGCGCCGGCGGCCTGCCCGGTATCTGGGTCAGGGCGTGGGCCGCGTCCAGGCGCGGGGCCGCGGCGAGCAGCCCCACCGTGTACGGCATCCGGGGGCCCGCGAACAGGGTGTCCGCCGGGGCGGTCTCCACCACCCGGCCCGCGTACATCACCGCCACCCGGTCGGCCGTGCCCGCGACCGCGCCGAGGTCGTGGCTGACGAGCAGCAGGGCCGCCCCGGTGGCCGCGCGCGCCTGCCGCAGGGCCGCGAGGATCTCGGCCTGCACGCTGACGTCGAGGGAACTGGTGGGTTCGTCGGCGACGATGACATCGGGGCGGCCCGCGACCGCCATCGCGATCATGGCGCGCTGGCGCAGACCGCCGGAGAGTTCGTGCGGGTAGGCGCGGCAGACCCGCTCCGGCTCGGGGACGCCCAGCTCGGTCAGCAGCTCGACCGCACGGCGCCGCGCCGAACGGCGGCCGGGGCGCGGCCGTTCGTGGATGCGCAGCACCTCGCCGATCTGGTCCCCGATGCGGTGCACCGGCGTGAACGCGGCCAGCGGGTCCTGGAACACCAGGGAGATCCGGTTGCCGCGCAGCCGCGCGAGGTCGCGTTCGGGAAGGCCGACCAGCTCGGTGCCGAGCAGCCGCACCGAGCCGCGCACCCGCGCCCCGCGCGGCAGCAGACCGAGTGCCGCGAGCGCCGTGAGGGACTTGCCCGCGCCCGACTCGCCGACCAGAGCGAGCACCTCGCCGCGGCGCAGCGTGAGGTCGACACCACGCACGGCGACGAGTCCGGGGCCGAACTCCACATACAGGTCCCGGAGTTCGAGGACCGGGCTCATGCCGGGACCCCGGCCCGGGCGGCCGACGGGTCGAGCGCCAGGCGCAGCGCGTCACCGACCAGGTTCACCGCGAGCACGAAGCAGAGCAGCATGCCGGTGGGGAAGAAGAACATCCACGGGTAGGTCAGCGCGGCCTCCGTGCTGTCCGCGATCAGCGTGCCCAGGGACACGTCGGGCGGCTGCACACCGAAACCGGCGTAGGACAGGCCCGCCTCGCTGACCACCGCACCGGCCGTCGAGACCGTCGCGTGGGTGATCAGGAACGACGTCATGTGCGGCAGGATGTGCCGGCGGACGATGACCGGGGGACGTACGCCCATGTGCCGGGCCGCCGTCACGTACGGGCGCTCACGCAGGGAGAGCGCCATCGCGCGGACCGCCCGCGCCGTGAGCATCCAGCCGAGCGCGGCCAGCGCCCCCGCGTAGGCCACCCAGCCCGCCGGGCGCAGCGCGGGCGCCACCACGACGAGCACCAGGAAGCCCGGCACCACGAGGAACACGTCCACCAGGAACGTCAGGGCCCGGTCGGTCCAGCCGCCGAAGTACCCGGCGCAGGTACCGACCAGGGCGGCGAACGCCGTACCCGCCAGCGCCACGAACAGGCCGATCAGCAGCGACTTCTGCAGACCCCGCGCGGTCTGCGCGAACACGTCCTGCCCGATCCGGTTGGTGCCGAACCAGTGGCTCGGATCCGGCGGCGCGCTGAGCGCCGCGTAGTCGACGTCGGTGGGGGACCAGGCGGACACGTACGGCCCGACGGCCGCGTACAGGCACAGCGACGCGATCAGGAAGAGGCCCACGAGCGCGGCCGGGGACCGCGTCAGGGCGCGGGTCACCGGCGTACCCGCGGGTCGAGCACCAGCACCAGCGCGTCGGCGAGCAGCCCCGCCAGGAGCACCGCCACGGCCGCGAACAGACAGACCGCGACGACCGAGTTGACGTCCCCCTCCTGAGCCGCGTCCAGGAACCAGCACCCCATGCCGGGCCAGCCGAAGATCTGCTCGGCGAAGACCGAACCGGTGAACAGGGCGAGGAAGCCGAAGGAGAAGAACGTCGTCATCGGCACGAGCGAGACCCGCAGACCGTGGCGGAGCAGCGCCCGGCCGGGCGTGAGGCCCTTGGCCTGCGCGGCCCGCAGATGGTCGGCGGCCAGCACGTCCAGGGTCGCGGCGCGCTGGTAGCGGCTGAAGGACGCGATCGTGCCGAGCGCCACCGTCGCGGTCGGCAGCACCAGGTGGGAGGCGTGGTCGGCGAGTTGCGACAGCCGGCCGCCCCTGCGGCCCGGTGTCGACTCGCCCGTGTAACGGATCACCGTGTGGCCGACGCCGTGGTTGAAGGAGAGCGCGCCGTCCTTGAGCAGCAGGGCGAGGACGAACGTGGGGACGGACAGGACCAGGAAGGAGAGGACCGTCAGCGCATGGTCCGGCAGGCGGCCCCTGCGCACGGCCGCCCACAGGCCCGCGAGCACGCCGAGGCCCGTCCCCACCACCGTGCCCGCCAGCAGCAGCCGCACCGAGACGCCGACCCGCCGCCCGAACTCCGCGTTCACCGAGCCCCCGTCGAGCGTACGCCCGAGGTCACCGTGGAGCGCCCGCCACGACCAGTGCCCGAACCGGACGACGACCGGAGTGCGGTCGTCGAGGCCGAGCGCGGCCAGCTCGTGGTCGACCGCCCAGGCGGGCGGCCGGGGGGTGCGGTTCTCGAAGTGGGCGCGCGGGCTGAGCGCCACCGAGGCGATCACGTACGACACGAGGACCGAGACGAGGAGGAGGGCGCCGCTGCGCGCGATGCGCGCGAGCGCACGGCCGGCCATGAGCCTCCTCGGTGGACGGGCGGCGGGCTGATTTGGTGAGCGCGTTACCCGTCGATGATAAATTCAACTGACCGAAATCGTAGGTCAGTTCGCATCCTTTGGTGATCTTTTGCATTGACCAGGAGGGCCCTGTGAGCCGATTACGTCGCGTCGGAGCAGTCTTCATCGGACTACTGGTGGCGGCGGTGCTCGTGGGGTGCAGCGGTCCGGGCGGCCCACCGGGCAGGGGACGGCCCGCCGCGGCGGCGACGTACGGTTCCCAGAGCATCGGCGCCGCGCCGGCCGCCCGGCTCCGCGACGGCGGGACGCTCACCCTCGGCATCTCCGCCTGGCCCACCCAGCTCAACTTCCACCAGGTCGACGGGGCCACCGACGGGGTGTGGCAGCTCGCGCAGCTGGTGGAACCCAGCCTCTTCCGGCGCGACGCCACCGGGGTCCCGCACCCCGACACCGACTACCTCCTGTCCGCGAAGGTCACCGACACGGCACCGCAGACCGTCCTCTACCAACTCAATCCCAAGGCCCGCTGGTCCGACGGGCGGCCCCTCACGGCGGCCGACTTCGCCGCCCAGTGGCGGGCCGTCGGCCGCGGTGACGACCGCTACCACGTCGCCGACCCCACCGGCTACGACCAGATCGCCTCGGTGGGCGAAGGCCCGGACGGCGCCCATGAGGTGAAGATCGTCTTCCGCACCCCCTACACCGACTGGCAGCGGTTGTTCACGCCGCTGTACCCGGCCTCCGCGATCACCACTCCCGCGCAGTTCAACCAGGGCTGGATCGGCCGGGTCCCGGTCACCGCGGGCCCGTTCACGATCGGCTCGCTCGACAGGACCACCGAGACCGCCACCGTCGTCCGCGACCCCCACTGGTGGGGCGCCCGGCCCCGGCTCGACAAGATCGTACTGCGCACCCTGCTGCCCGCCGCCGCCCTGCAGGCCTACCGCAACGGTGAGATCGACGCCGTCAACGCAGGCAGCACCGAGGACTACGCCCAGCTGAAGGGCGCCGAGGACAGCGTGATACGGACCGGCTCGGCCTGGGACGAGGTGCACATCGCCCTCAACGGTGCCGCCGGGCCGCTCGCGGACGTCGAGGTCAGGCATGCCGTCCAGCGGGCCGTCGACCGACAGGCACTGGCCGGCGTCGCCGCCCGGGGACTGCCCGTCGGCGTGCCCCTGCTCGGCAACCACATCTTCATGACCAACCAGCCCGGGTACGCCGACCACTCCGCCCCCTGGGGCTCCTACGACCTCGCCGAGGCGTGCCGCATCCTGGACCGGGCGGGCTGGAAACGGCACGGGGGCGGCGGACCGCGCACGAAGGACGGCAAGAAGCTGCGGCTCCGGTTCGTCATCAGCACCGCCACCAACCGCCTGGGCCTCGATCTCTCCCAGCTCGTCCAGTCGATGCTCGCCCGGGCGGGCGTCGAGGTCGACATCGTGAAGGTCCCCACCAACGACTACACCGCGAAGTACCTGGACCAGGGCAACTTCGACCTGGCCATCTTCCGCTTCGTCGGCCTCACCTACCCCAGCGGCGTCCTGTCGATCTACCAACAGCCGCGCGGGGCACAGTCGTTCCTCAACTACGGCAGGGTCGGTGACGCCACCGTCGACAGGCTGCTGCGCCAGGCCGCGGGCACCCTGGACAACAAGCGCGCCACCGCGCTGTACAACCAGGCGGACGCCGAGATCTGGCGCATCGGGCACGACATCGAGCTGTACCAGCGCCCGCAGGTGATGGCGGTCCGCACCGGGCTTGCGAACTACGGGGTCCCCGGACTCGGCGACATCGACTGGACGAAGGTCGGCTGGACGAAGGCGGAGACGAAGGCGAGGACCAGGAGGAGGCAGAAGACGGAGGAGGCGGAGCGGACGCGGTAGGCCGGGGGCGGGCGGTGCCGAAGACCGTGGAGCCGGATGTGCGGGTGCCCGGTGCGAGGCCGCCGTACGTGCGGGCGCCGGACGCGGCGGTGCGGGGTGCGGCGCGGCCGGACGCGCGGGGGCGGACACACCTGTCCGGTGGCGGGCGGACCGCCACCGGACAGGTGCCGCGAGCGGATCGGACCGCGGGCCCGCTCAGACCGCGGACCCGCTCAGCACCCGTTCGGGCCGGGGCGCGGCAGCCGCCCGCAGCGCGGCGAAGCCGAGCGCGGCCGAGGCGAGCGTGACGTGGTGGTGCCAGCCGCGGAAGGAGCGGCCCTCGAAGTCACCGAGGCCGAAGTCCTCGTGCAGCCGTTGCAGCCCCGCACCGGCCAGGGACCGCAGCTGGGCCAGCGGCAGCGCCTCGGCGAGCCGCCGGGCCGGCAGGTTCGTCAGCCAGTAGGCGCGCGGCTCGGGCCGCCCGAAGGGCCAGTCCGCGACCAGGTGCCGCGGGGTCGGCCGGTGCGCGGTCGCGGCCCGGCCGGCCACCGGCCGCGCGCACAGCAGCGCGGGCGTGGACAGGTACTGCGAGCGGTGCCTGCGCTCGGTCACCGGGTCCTGCCAGCTGACCGGCGTGCGCTCGGTGCGCCGGGCCACGTGCGCGGCGAGGTCGGCGACCGTGCCGCGCACCGCGGGCAGCGCCGAGTGCGGCCGCGGCATGGTGACGGCGGTGCGCGGCGACACCTGCACCAGGTAACCGAGGCCCCGCGCCTCCAGACCGCACAGCAGCGGATCGGTCTCGGACTCGTGGCGCCAGTCCGCGAGCACGGGACGCGGATCGAGCAGCCACTCCTCCGTCATCTCGTCGACCGCCTCCAGGACGTAGTGCCAGCGGGGCCGCGACTGCTCGTGGGCGGGCAGGTGCGCGGCTCGCCGTAACTCCTCGTCACGGTCCCAGTGGGGCGGGAGCAGCAGCCGCCAGTTCACCGGCAGGCCCCCGCCGGCGCCCACCAGGGACACCGCGCAGGCGAGCTGGCAGTTGACGGTGCGCTCCTGGGACGGCACGTACTGGCGGGCCACACCCACCGAACGGTCGCCGTTCTTGACGAAGACGACCTCGTCCACCGACCAGGCCTCGACCGGGAAAGCACCGGCGAGACGAAGCGCCGTCTGCCGCCGCACCGGCCCGCACTCCCACGGGCTCTGGTGCACGAACTGCTGGAGCTGCTGCACGGCGGGCCGCCCGAGCACGTGCTCGGAGATCCGGGTGGGCGTCTTGCGGCCCGGCACCGACAGCAGGCCCCGCAGATAGACCTCTCCCCAGCGCCGCTGGTCGGAGCGGGCCAGTTCACGGAACAGGTCGCCGCAGTAGGCCTGGAAGGACAGGGGCAGGGACGGGGAGAGGAGAGTCGGAGAGGACACAGTGCTCCCAGGACGGTGCGGAACATTCGGCTGGAACAGGGATTCAGTCATGGGCGCACGCGTCCCCGCCCTCGAGGAGGAAGGCATCGGTGGCGAGCAGGGCGTCGGCGACGTCGGGCAGGGCGCAGCCGACGATGACGAAGTCGACGTCGAGCCCGGCCTTGGTGCGCTGGAAGAGGAGTTCGTTGATGGCCGGCCGGCTCATCGCGGTGACCTCGCACAGGTGGAACTCCACGCGCTGCGGCTCGGCCGCCATCACCTCGGCCAGGATCCGCCGGAACTTCTCCAGCTCGGCGGTGTCGATGACGCCGGCGCAGCGCACGTGCGCGGTGTCGCCGTCGAACTCGGTCCGCATCCGCAGCCGCATCTGCGCGGGCTCCAGCTCGACGCGCACCCGCACCGGGGTGTCCCCGTGGGGCAGCCGGACGGTCAGCTCCTTGGCGTCGAAGTTGTGGTACGGGGCGCCGTCCACCCACACCCCGGTCAGCTCCACCGAACCGGCGGGCAGCAGGTCGGGAGCGACGCGCAGCACGCGGTCGGGCAGGTCGTCCGGGCGCGGACGGAAGTGCAGGGTGAGGGTGTCGTTGCTGATGAGCAGGCCGGTGTAGGCGGCGGCCAGGTAGCACAGCTCCAGGGAGTGGTAGCCGGCCATGGAGTGGCTGCCCTTGAGCCGTTCGGTGCCGAGCAGGTACGGGATGCCGTTGGCCTGCACGTTGAAGTACACGCCGCCGTCGTCGTAGTCGAGGAAGAACGCGTTGTGGAACGAGGCGGCCTCGCGGGCCAGGCGCAGGTGCTCGGGGTCGTTGGTGGTGCCGGCGAGGATCAGGTAGGCGAGGATCGCCTGTTCCTGCTGCCACCAGGCCTTGCGGTCGTGCCACACCATGCGGTGCATGCCGCTGTCCGGGTCGGCCTTGCGCTCCACCACGTCGTACCAGCCGCCGCGCAACTGGTCGCTGCCCACCGCCGGCATGATCTCGCCGATGCGTTCGGCGAGCGCCCCGTAGCCGTCCTTGTCGATCAGGGACTTGATACGGGTCAGGTTCCAGGCGATCTTCAGGTTGTGGCCGACGACGGCCCGGTCCTGCTGCCAGCCCCAGGTGCGGTCGGGCGACCAGTCGGCGTGGAACCGCTCCTGCACGAACGGGCTGTCCGGTTCGTCGGGGAAGCGCTCGACGATGGTGTCCGCGGTCTCCTCCAGCAGCGCCGCGAAGTCCTGGCGCCCGGTGGCCAGGTAGGCGTTGATGAGGTACGCGGGGGCGTGGTCGCCGACCGAGTTCCAGTTCTTGCGCGACCGGTTGGGGCCGAGCGCGTCGGCGTGCGGGTCGAGCGTGATCGGGTCGATGTGCGAGAAGAACCCGCCGTGCTCCGGGTCCCTGAAGAACCGCTCGAACAGGTTCACCGTGCCGTCGATGTCCTCCAGGATCCGCGGGTCACCGGTGATCCGGTACGTCTGGGTGGGGCCGGCGAGCGCGTAGATCTGCTCGTACATCGGGATGGCGTCGACGTCGTCGCCGAACTCCGAGGCGTACACCTTGCGCTGGCCGGTCGGGGTGACGTCGATGCCGTGGTACCAGTAGACGAACCCGTCCTGCTCGTCGGTGACCCGCATGTGCTCGCGCAGGTACTCCGTGCCCGACTCGGCCGCGTCCAGGAAGCGGTCCTCGCCGGTCAGCAGGTAGGCGGTGGCCAGACCGTACACGAGCCGCGAGATGGTGTCGGTCTCCTGGCGCACGTCCGTGCCGTCGAAGTCCGGCAGGTGCGTGCCGTGCAGGGTCAGGTGCGTGCGGAAGTTGCGCCAGTCGTACTTGCCGTCGGGGAAGTGACCGCGCAGGTAGAAGTCGGCGACGGCGGTTGCCTGCTGGACCCACCAGGAGGGGTGCTCGAAGACGTAGGCGCCGCGGTGCTCCTCGGGGAAGGTGATCTCCTTCGCCTCGAACCGCTCGCCGTCCTCCCACTCGTAGCAGATGCCGTACGCGAACAGGTAGCGGCCTTCGGCGAGCATGTCCACGGTGGCGTCGGTGGTGTCGCGGTAGTCGTCGCCGAGGTTGCGCACGATGCGCGAGGCGACGTTGCGGGGCAGGTGCACGGTGAATTCACGGTCGTCCGAGGTGCGCAGACCGAAGCGGCGACCGGTGGGGCTGAAGTAGGTGACGTAACCGGCGAGCGTGTCGGAGAACGTGCGGCGACGTGCTGCGGATCCACTCATCGGGGGTTGTCCTTCGCGTCAGACAGGGCCGCCAGCAGCACGACGCTGCGGCCGTGGGCGTGGAAGGTGTGGTCGTCGTGCGGCTCCTCTTGGCCGGCCGGAAGGAGGTCGCGCGGGCCCGCCTGGGCGGTGTCCAGGATGCGGTGCCAGCGGTGGCCGCGGATGTGCGGCAGCTCGAAGTCGAGGCCCAGGTGGTACATGTTGAGGATCAGGTGGAGGTCGGGATCGCCGTCGAACCCGCCGAGCGTGCAGGCCAGGACGCGGGCGTTGGTGTCCTCCCAGCCGGGCTGCTCCAGGCGCGTGCCGTGCCAGGTGACGTCCGGCAGCTGCCGTGAGTTGAGGTGCCCGGTGTAGAAGTGGGGTGCACGGAAGGTGCGGAAGCGGCGCCGCAGCCCGATCAGGCGCCGGACGAACTCGAAGGTCTCCTCCTCCTTGTCGGCCTGGTCCCAGTCCAGCCAGGACGTCGGGTTGTCCTGGCAGTACGCGTTGTTGTTGCCGTTCTGGCTGTTGCGGAACTCGTCACCCGCCAGCAGCATCGGCACGCCCCTGCTGAGCATCAGCACCGACAGCAGGTTCTTGATCTGCCGAACGCGCAGGCGCTCCACCTCCGGGTCGTCGCTGGGGCCCTCGGCCCCGCAGTTCCAGCTGAAGTTCTCGGCCGCCCCGTCGGTGTCGGCCTCGCCGTTGGCGTAGTTGTGCTTGTGGTCGTAGCTCACCAGGTCGTTGAGGGTGAAGCCGTCGTGGCAGGTGACGAAGTTGATGCTGTTGGTCGGCAGTTCCTTCTGCGGACCGAACAGGTCCTCGGAGCCGCCGAGCCGCTTGGCGAGGTCACCGACCACCCCGGCGTCCCCGCGCACGAAGCGCCTCACGTCGTCACGGAACGGACCGTTCCACTGGGCCCAGCGCTTGCCGGGGAAGCGGCCCACCTGGTAGAGGCCGCCGCCGTCCCACGGCTCGGCGATGATCTTCGTCTCGGCGAGCACCTTGGACAGTTCGATCGCCCACAGGACCGGCGGCACCGGCATCTCGTAGCCCTGGTCGCCGCGCGACAGCTCGGAGGCCAGGTCGAAGCGGAAGCCGTCGACGTGGTGCTCGGTGACCCAGTACTCCAGGGACTCGACGATGAACTTGGCGACGAAGGGGTGGTTGGCGTTGACCGCGTTGCCGCAGCCGGTGAAGTCCATGTAGTGGCTGCGGTCCTGCGGCCACAGGTGGTAGTACGCCTCGTTGGCCTGGCCGCGGAAGCTGATGGTCGGACCGAACTCGTTGCCCTCGCTGGTGTGGTTGAAGACGACGTCGAGGATCACCTCGATGCCGGCCCCGTGCAGCGCCTTGACCATGTCCCGGAACTCCGCGATGTGCGTGTTCAGATGGGGCGAGGTGCAGTAGCCGGTGTGCGGCGCGAAGAAGCCGTACGGGTCGTAGCCCCAGTAGTTGTGCAGCGGGGTCCCGTCCGGACCGTTGCGCAGGACGTGCGTCTCGTCGAAGTCGAAGACGGGCAGCAGTTCGACGGCGGTGACGCCGAGCCGCTTGAGGTGCGGGATCTTCTCGATCACCGCGGAGAACGTCCCCGGGCTCGCCGCCCGCGACGTGGGCGACGCCGTCAGACCGCGCACGTGCATCTCGTAGATGACCGTGTCCTCCATCGGCGTGCGCAGCGGCTGGTCACCCTCCCAGTCGTAGTCGTCCAGGTCGACGACGAGGCTGCGCATGCACGTCTCGACGTTGTCCTGCAGCCCGATCGCCAGCGTGCGGTTCCAGCGGGAGTTGATGTTGGCGCGGGCGTAGGGGTCGAGCAGCACCTTGCGGTGGTCGAAGCGGGTGCCCGACCGCTTGGGGTCGCGCGGTCCGTCCATCCGGTACGCGTAGACCTGTCCGGCACCGATGCCGGCGACGTGACAGTGCCAGAAGTGGAAGCTGCGGTGCTTGTCGGGGTGGAGGTGGATGGTCCGCGAGGGCCGCGGGTCGTCGCACTTGTCGAAGAGCAGCAGGTCGACACGGGTGGCGTGCTCCGAGAAGACGGAGAAGTTGACTCCGCCGTCGACGACGGTGGAACCCAGAGGCTGGGGGCGTCCCGCCGAGATCTGCGGCGTCTCGGTCATGGTGGTCTCCGGTTTCGCGTCAAAGGGGGGCGTGCACGTGCCGTGGTGACGAGGGGCCGAGGTGCGGGGGCCGGGGTGTTCAGGCCGGGGCGTGCAGCGGGACGGACTCGTCCGCGCTGAGCCCGGAGAACAGGTCCTCCCAGTCGCCGGGAGGGCTGCCCGCGCCGTTGCGCATCTCGAAGGTCAGCCCCTTGGCGGACGGGCAGTACAGGGCCTGGACGCAGGCCTCGGCCACGTCCTGGAGGGCGACGTAGCCGTCCCTGCGGTCGCCCTGCTCCAGGTGGACGCGGCCGTCGTCGGCCAGTTCGGTCCGGTCGGTCAGCCAGCCCGGGCGGATGATCGTGTAGTCGAGGCCGGAGGCGCGGACGGCGTTCTCACCGGCCAGCCGCCAGTCGAGCATGCGCCCGTAGGCGTTCATCGGATGTTCGGGACGGGTCACGTGCCGCTGGCTGACGAGGACGAACTGCGCGCGCCCGAGGGCGCTGTGGCGCTGGAGCGCGTCCAGGGTGTTGAGCACCCCCGCGTGCAGGGTGCTTCGCGGACTGTCGGGGCCCGCGGGGTCGGTGCCGGGTTCCACGGTGTAGACGACGGCCGAGCAGCCGTCCAGCGGGGCGGACAGGGACTCGGGGTCGCGGACGTCACCGAGGAAGAACTGCGCGCGGGGCGGCAGATGGCGGCGGGCGCGCTGTGTGCTGCGGCCGATGACGCGGACGGACTCACCACGGTCGAGGAGCTTGCGGGTGACGATCCGTCCGACCCGGCCGGTGCCGCCGATCACGGCGATGGCAGTGTTCACTGGAACCTCTCCTCAAGAGGTGCAGGGGGCGGGTCACACCCACTGCAGGATGTCGTCCGAGCTGGTGAGCTGGGTGCCGCTGGGCACGCCGGAGACGGCCGGCACGCGCAGCCGCGGATAGACGCTGACGCCCGAGAGCCGCGTCCCCGACCACAGCTGGGCGCCGTCGCCGACGGCCGACAGGGCTTCGAGCCGTACCGGGGCGCGGGCGTCGGAGCGCACCTGCACCATCGGGCCCACGTAGGAGTCGCTGATGTGCGCGTACGCTCCGATGACGGCGGAGTCGCCGAGCACACTGCCCTCCACCTGGGCGCCCTCGTGCAGGTCGACGCCGTCACCCACGTCCGTGGCCCGCAGCCGCACGCCCGCGCCGATCTCCACGTGCCGGCCGATGCGGACGCCGGGACCGATGACGACGCTGCCCTCGGCGATCTTCTGGGCGAGGGTGGTCCCGGTGATGTGGTCCTTGGCGCGCAGGCTGCTCTCGTGGATCCAGTACCGCGGGTCCGCGCTGAGCGGGGTGCCGAGGGCCCGGTCCATCTGCGGGTACAGGCCGCTGAGCGCGTCGCCGAGCGTGCCCAGGTAGTCGTGGATGTTGCCGAGGTCGCCCAGGCGTGCGATGGGTTCGACGGCCACCGGGTGACCGAGGCCGACGAGGCGGGGGAGCAGGTCGTTGCCCCAGTCGAGGCGCTGCTGGGCGAGGCGGATGAGTTCGGGGGTGCGCGCGGCGAGCCGCAGCCGGGCGCAGTCGATCAGGTACATCCCGGCGTTGGTGGCCAGGGTGCGCGGCCCCTGCGGCTGGGTGATCTCGGGGAACTCCCGCTCGATGACGGGCAGTCGGGGCTTCTCCAGGAAGCCGCACACCAGGCCCGCCGCGGTGGTGCGCATGACACCGTACTTTCCGGCGATCTCCTCGGGGGTACGGGAGACGGCGGCCACGGTGACCACCGCGCCGGTGTCCCGCTGGGCGGCGAGCAGCCTGTCCAGCGAGAACTCGAACAGCGAGTCGACGGGCAGGACCAGTGCGGTGCCCGTCAGGTTCCACTGCTCCAGGTTGTGCAGGGTGGCCGCGCCCGATCCCACGTTGTACGGGTCGAAGCGGGCCCGTGAGTAGTCGATCTCCACTCCGTAGCGCTCGCCGTGGCCGAGCACGAGTTTGATCTGGCTGCGGTTCTCCACCCCCTGCGCCACTACATGGAAACGGCGTATGCCCTGGTCACGGCAGGCCTCGACGATCCATTCGATGAGCGGCCTGCCGGCGAACGGAATGAGCGCCTTGCTGCGGATGTAGTCGGCGGACTGCAGGGTGATGGGCTTCGCCCGCTCGCCCCGCCCGCCGGCCAGGATGATGCCGACTGTGCTGTCGTCCCCCATCGCCTGTCCCGCCCTCCGAGCCGACTTGTCGATGTGAGAGATTCAACAGCGTGTGTCATATCAAGTCAAGTGAGCTGTCAATTACGCAGGTTGGGCTGGGTGAGGACGGGGTGAGGGCCCGTCAGGAGAAGAGGGCCGAGGGGGGCGGGCAGGTGGGCACAGCCGGCGGCCGGAACCCGCGTCGGGAGGGGGGTGCGACCGGCTGTGCGCCGGCGCAGGGAGGGGTGGAGCGGCCGGCCGCGCGTCAGCGGGCCGGACGGACCTTCGGCAGCGCCAGGGTCTCGGCCTTGGCCCGCATGTCCGCGGCGCGGCGCACCCGCAGGGCGCTCAACAGCTCCGCCGCGCGGATCCAGTTGGCCCGCGCCCGCTCGTGCTGCCCGCGCTCCAGCTGGGCCGAGGCGAGGTGGTCCAGGACGTCGGCCCGGTTGTAGTCGTCGTGGAGGTCCGCGAACAGCCCGAGCGCCCTCTCGTACCCCTCGATCGCGGCGTCGAGACGGCCCAGTCCCTGCCGGGCGAAGCCGATCGCGTCCCACGCGCCGGCCTCGAACAGGAGGTTCCCGGTCTCCCGCAGCAGCGGGAGCGCCTGCTCGCAGGTGGCGATGGCCTCCTCGTAGGCACCGGTGTGGGCCAGCACCCAGCCGACATTGCTGAGCGTGCTCGCGACCCCGTCCCTCCGCCCGGCCGCGCGGTACAGCTCCAGCGCCCTGCGCGGATGCTCCAGGGCTTCGGCGAACCGGCCCTGCCGGATGCGGAAGAACCCGATCTCGCACTCGATGCGGGCCCGGAACTCGGCGGGCAGCGCGTCCAGTTCGCCGAGGATCACGTCGATCGACTCGTCGACCTCCACGGTGTGCCCGGTCTCCAGCAGCGCCCGCGTCAGGTTGGAGCGGCTGCGCACGGTGGCGACCGGGTCGCCGAGCGCCAGACCCGCCTCGAGCCCGACCCGCGCGGCGGCGGTCTCCTCGGCCCAGCGCCCCATGATCACGTTGTAGCCGATCCACTCGCGCGCGCAGTCGCCGCGCAGCCGCAGCAGCCGCGGGTCCTCCAGGAACCGCACGGCGGGTCCCGCGGCCGGTTCCTCCTGCTGGTACCAGTCCAGCGCGTCCTCACGGCTGTCGATCGCGACGTGCGCGACGCCCTCCGCCGGCGGGTACGCCGGCTCGGGCTCCAGTTGCGACACGTGGCGGTTGGCGGTGTGGGCGTGGTGGCGGAGGTAGTCGAGCAGGCGCGCCTGGGCGCCGAGGTGGTCGTCCTGCTGCTCGTCGGCCAGTTCGCGGCCGTAGGCCCGTACCAGGTCGTGCAGGACGTAACGGCCCTCGGCGTCGCGGGAGAGCAGACTGGCCGCGGTCAGCTCCCGCAGGTGCCGCCGGGCCACCGGCATCTCCACGGCCGCGAGCGAGGCAGCGGCGGCGGCGGTCACCGACGGCCCGGGGTGCAGGGACAGGTGACGGAAGAACCGGGCCGCCCCGGGCGTGAGCGCCTGGTAGGACCAGGAGAAGACGGCGCGGACGTCGGCCCGCCGGTCGTCGGCGGTGAAGGCGTCCAGGCGCGGCCTGGCCTCCCGCAGCTCGCGCGCCGCCCGCCGCAGCCCCATCCGGGGCACCGCGCTGAGCTGGGCGCCGACCACGGCGACCGCGAGCGGCAGGAACCCGCACAGCTCCACCAGCTCGGCCGCGGCCTCCGGCTCCGCCCGGCACCGTTCGGGGCCGATCCTGGCCGCGAGCGCCGCGAGTGCCTCCTGCGGCGTCCACACGTCCAGGGTGATCACGCCTGCCCCCTCGGCGGCGACCAGCCCCGAGAGCTGATTGCGGGAGGTGACGATGGTCAGGCAGCCCGAGGACGCGGGCAGCAGCGGTCTGACCTGCTCGGCGTCCCTGGCGTTGTCCAGGACGGCGATCAGCCTCCGCGACGCGGTCTTCTCCCGGAACAGAGCACTGCGCTGCCCGGTGCCGGAGGGGATGTCACCGCTGGGAACCCCGAGCGCGCGCAGGAATCCGCCCAACGCCTCGCCGGGGTCCACAGGCCGCTGTGCCGCCTCGAATCCGCGCAGGTCCACATAGAGCTGACCGTCCGGGAAGCGGTCGGCGACCTGATGCGCCCAGTGCACCGCGAGCGCCGTCTTGCCCACACCGGCCATGCCGCCCACCGCGCAGACGAGGACGCGGCCGCCCTGCGCCGTGACGCGGTTGGTGATGCCGTGGGCCGCCGTCAGTGCCGCCTCACGACTGCGGAACACCCCGAGGTCGGGAGGAAGCTGCCTCGGGACCGCCACGGGCTCCGAGCGGCGGCTGACCGCCTGGCGCAGCCGGCGCCGCCCGTCCTCGTCCAGTTCGAGCGCGTCCATCAGTTCGTTCAGCGTCGACTGCCGGGGCAGGCTGTGGCCGCGCTCGATGTCGCTGATGGCCCGGACGCTCACCCCGGAGGCCTCGGCGAGACCTTCCAGCGTCAGCAGGGACCGCTGCCGCGCCTCGCGCAGCAGCCGGCCGAACGTCCTCTTGTCCATCTCCACCCCGCTGTGCCCTGGCCGGCGTCCAGTGCGCGAGCTGTGCCTGTGTCCCGGAAAGCCCCGAACGTAACAGTTCTGGATTGAACACTCAAACGCCCGGTCGGATGACGACCGGGCGACATCGGGCGACGGCGGTGCGAGGAAGCCGGTGGGCATCCGGCGCGGTCCCGCCGCTGTGACCGGTGCGCGAGTTCCGGCAGGTCACCGCCCCGGCGGATGGGAAGACGGGGCGAGGGTGCCAGGAGACTCACGCGGTGGCCCCCTCGACGGACCCCGGGGCACCGTCCCGGCGCCGCGCGCCGTGGGACCGGCGGTACGCCGGATGCGGGGCGGGGGGCTGCGCGGCCGGCGCGGGGTTCCCGGCGCGGCGGAGGGCCGGCCGACGGCGGAAAAAGCGAAGGCAAGGAGGAAGCCACTCCTTGCCACTCTCAACGTATAGCGCACCGGGGGGCTTGCGGCAAGGCCCCGCCCGTGCCGCACAATCGGCGGCCGAAAGCCGGAACCTGCGGGAACGGGAGTCGCCAAGTGCGGGTGTTGCTGACGGCATGGGGGTCACGCGGAGATGTCGAACCACTGGCGGGACTGGCGAGGGAACTGAGCGGACTCGGCGCGGGTGTGACGGTGTGCGCGCCGCCCGACGAGGAGTTCGCGGCGCTGCTGGCCCGTACGGGCGTGCCGCTGGTGCCGCTCGGCCCGGCGGTGCGCCCGGTGGTCTCGGGACCCAGGCCGCCGACGGCGCGGGACGCCTTCCGGCTCGCCCCCGACCTGGTCGCCGCGCGGTTCCGCACGCTCGCCGAGGCGGCGCGCGAATGCGACGCGCTGCTGGCGGCCGGGCTGCTGCCGGCCGGCGCGCGGGACGTGGCCGAGAAGCGCGGCATCCCCTACGTGTACGCGTGCTTCCACGTCTTCGGGCTGCCCTCGCCGCACTTCCGCCCCGGTGCGCGTCCAGGCACGCCGTCCTCGCCGCACGAGAGCGACCACCGGAAACTGTGGGAGCAGGACGCCCAGCGGGTGGACGCGCTGTACGGCCGGGCGCTCGGAGGGGGCCGGGCCGCGATCGGCCTGCCCCCGGTGGACAACGTCCGCGACCACGTCTTCGGCGACCGGCCGTGGCTGGCGGCGGACCCGCTGCTGTGCCCGTCGCAGGGCATGACGGACCTCGCCCTGGAGCAGACCGGCGCATGGTTCCTGCCCGACGAACGCCCGCTGCCACCAGAGCTGGAGAGGTTCCTGGACGCCGGTGAACCGCCGGTGTACGTGGGCTTCGGCAGCATGGCCGCGCACGCCCCCGAGGGCATCGCCCGGGTGGCCGCCGAGGCGAGCCGCGCGCACGGCCGCCGCCTGGTCCTCGCCCGGGGATGGGCCGGCCTCGCCCCGGTCGACGACGGTGGTGACTGCTTCGTCGTCGGCGAGGTCAACCAGCAGGCGCTGTTCCGCCGGGTGGCCGCCGTCGTGCACCACGGCGGCGCGGGCACCACGACGGCCGCGGCCCGCGCAGGGGCACCGCAGGTGGTGGTCCCGCGGATCGCGGACCAGCCGTACTGGGCGGAGCGGGTGGCCGAACTGGGCATCGGCGCGGCCCACTACGGCCGGACGCCCACCGCCGCCTCCCTGGCCGCCGCGCTCGGCACGGCCCTGACGCCCGCCACCCGGACGCGGGCCGGCGCCGTGGCCGGCACCATCTGCACCGACGGGGCGGCGGTGGCGGCGCGCCTGCTGCTCGACGCGGCCGCCGGGCGGGGCCCGCGGTGAGCGCTGAGTGGTGAACAGCGAGCGGTGACCGCGTGGCCCCGGTGACCGACGCTGCGGTGACCGCGGGGCCGGGTGACCGACGCTGCGGTGGCCGCGGGGCCGGGTGACCGGCGCCGGCCGCGCGGCCCCGGTGACCCGCGCCGGCCGCCCGCAGCCGGCTTCCGCTGTCAGCCGCCCGCAGTCAGCCTCCCGCCACGCACCGTCTGCCCCCCCCCGCGCGCTGACCGCCGCCCCCTCCCGCGTCGCCCGAGACGAGGGGCTGCCCCCGCCGCGCCGGCCGCGACGGGCTGCCCGCCGTCGGTCCTTCCGGCCGTCAGTCCTCCTCCCGCCTGTGCCCTTCCCACGCCTCCTCGCGCAGGTCCGCGCTCAGCAGCACGTCCGCAGCGGTGCAGGCGAGTGCGCCGGTCACGGCGAGGAGCACGTCTCGGGCGCGCGGGGAGGCGGCGGCCGCGGCGAACTCGGGGGTGTGGTCCGACCCGTCGTCCGTGATCGCGACGAACGGGTGGATGGCGGGCACCCGTGTGCTGACGTTGCCGATGTCCGACGAGCCCAGCTGGACACCCGGGACGGGCGGGGTCAGCGTGATGCCGGCACGGGCCAGGTGCCCGGCGAACCGGCCGGACAGGACGCCGCTGTCCCGGAAGTGCTCGTAGCGGGGCGTGGCACGCACCATCTCCGCCTTGGTCCCCGTGGCCAGGGCGACCCCCTCGGCGCAGTCGCGCAGCCGGCCCGTCAGGTCCTCCAGCGCGCCGGTCGTGGCCGCGCGCAGACCGAACCGGCCCTCCGCGTACTCCGGCACGATGTTGGTGGCCGTGCCCCCGTGCGTGATGATGCCCTGGACGTGGGAGGCGGGCGGCAGGCGCCGGCCCAGCCCGGCCAGGACGTTGAACAGCTCGATCAGCGCCGCGAGCGCGTCGACGCCCTCGGTCGGGTTGCCGGTGGGGTGCGCGGCGCGCCCGTGGAAGGCCACCCGGTACTGCACCTGCGCCGTCAGCGGCGCCCGCGACCAGTTGTACACGCCGGGGTGGAACATCAGCGCGGCGTCGACACCGTCGAACACCCCGGCCTCCGTCTCCGTGACCTTGCCACCGCCGCCCTCCTCGGCCGGGGTGCCCACCGCCATCACGCACCCCGCCGAACCGCCGAGCACCGCGTCGACCGCGAGCGCCGCACCCAGTCCGGCGGCGGCGATGAGGTTGTGTCCGCAGGCGTGACCGAGGCCGGGCAGGGCGTCGTACTCCAGCAGCAGGGCCACGGCCGGGCGCCCCTGACCGGAACGGGCCGTGAACGCGGTGGGCAGCCCCGCCGTGCCGCGCTCCACCGCGAAACCGGCCTCCTCCAGCCGGGCCGTGAGCAGGGCCGCGGCCCGCTGCTCGGCGAAGGCGTTCTCCGGGTCGGCGTGCAGCGCGCGGGCGGTCTCCCACAGCAGCTCCGCCCGCTCGGCGACCGCCGCGCGCAGCCGGTCGTGGACGGCGTGGGACCCGTCACGGACGGCACCGGTCCCGTCGTGGACGGCGCCGAGCCCGTCGCGGGTGTCGACGCCGGCACGGTCGGACGCACGCGCCACCTGGCCTCCTCGT
The DNA here is from genome assembly GCF_059731885.1 of Streptomyces sp. Xyl84. Classification (NCBI taxonomy): domain Bacteria; kingdom Bacillati; phylum Actinomycetota; class Actinomycetes; order Kitasatosporales; family Streptomycetaceae; genus Streptomyces; species Streptomyces sp. Xyl84. The sequence continues at coordinate 711,090 of NZ_AP029182.1, read as the reverse complement.
GCGGGGGTGCGGACGTCACCGCAGGTGGGGCCCCGCCGTCCGCGCCTGCGCGTGCCACCGGCCGGCACACCCGCACCGCGTGGCGGAGACCGGGTGCCACCTTCCGGCGCGGCGACACCCGTGGGTTCCGGCCGGCCCGTGGGTTTCGATCGTGGCAGCGGTGCAACACGACCGGTGTTCCCGCACGGCGGCGGACTCGGTGTTTCTCCGTACGTCGGACTCGGTGTCTCCCGTACGTCGGCGGACGCGGAGGCGCCCGCACGGCGGCGCGGGAGCGCGAACCGCAACCGGCTGGGAGGAACGATGGATCACTCACGGGTGCCCGTGCTGCAGGCGCTGGAGGAGTTCCGGCGCCGTGGAGACGTGGTCTTCGGCCCACCGGGGCACAAGCAGGGCCGCGGAGCGGACCCGCGGGTGGCGGAGATCGTCGGGCTCGACGTGTTCCGCTCCGACGTCCTGTCGCTCAACGGCCTCGACGACCGCCGGCAGTCCCAGGGCGTGCTCAGTCAGGCGCAGGACCTGATGGCCGACGCGGTCGGCGCCGAGCAGACGTTCTTCTCCACGTGCGGCAGTTCCCTGTCGGTGAAGACAGCCATGCTGGCGGTGGCCGGGCCGGGGGAGAAGCTGCTGCTGTCCCGCAACGCGCACAAGTCCGTGATCGCGGCCGTCGTCGTCAACGGGGTCGAACCGATCTGGGTGCACCCGAAGTTCGACGCGGAACGGCACCTCGCGCACCCGCCGGAGCCCGACGACGTGCGCCGCCGCCTCGAGGAACACCCGGACGCCAAGGGCATGTTGCTGATCACGCCCACCGAGTGGGGCACCTGCGCGGACATCGCGGGCGTGGCCCGGGTGTGCCACGAGTTCGGTGTCCCGCTGATCGTGGACGAGGCGTGGGGCGCCCATCTGCCGTTCCACCCGGAGCTGCCGTCCTGGGGCATGGACGCCGAGGCCGACCTGGTGGTCACCAGCGTGCACAAGATGGGCGGTGCGATCGAGCAGAGTTCCGTCTTCCACCTCCAGGGCGACCGGGTGTCGCCGGAGGTGCTCAAGCAGCGCGAGGACCTGCTGGGCACCACCAGTGCCTCGTCCCTGGTCTATGCCACCCTGGACGGCTGGCGCCGCCAGATGGCCGAACAGGGGCATGCTCTCCTGGAGGCCGCGCAGCACCGGGCGGAACGCGTCCGGGCGGCGGTCGGTGACCTGCCCGGCCTGCGGCCGATGGGCCGGGAGGTCGTCAAGGAAGGCTGCGCGGCCGACCTGGACCCGCTCAAGCTCGTCATCGACGTACGGGAACTCGGCATCACCGGCATGCAGGCCGCCGAGTGGCTGCGCGCCCACTGCCACGTGGACGTCGGCGGTTCCGACAGCTGCCGGATCAGCGCCTCGATCACGCACGCCGACGACGACGAGACCGAGAAGGTGCTGCTGGACGCCCTGAGCGCGCTCACCCGGGGCGCCGAGTCCATCGAGAAGCAGCCGCCGGTCCGCCTGCCCCACCCCCCGGCCCTCGAACTGGAGCAGGCGCTGCTGCCGCGTGAGGCGTTCTTCGCCCCGGTGGAGCACGTCCCCGCCGAGCGTGCCGCGGGACGCGTCTCCGCGGAGACGATCAGCCCGTACCCGCCGGGGGTGCCGGTCGTGGCCCCGGGTGAGGTCATCACCGACGAGGTGCTGGACTACCTGCGCAGCGGTGTCGAACACGGCGTCCTGATCCCGGACGTGGCCGACCCCTCGGTCCGCACGCTGCGCGTGGTGGCGCGGGACTGAGGACGAGGAAGCGTCGGCGGGTCCCGGCGGTGCCCGCCGAGGCGACCCGGCGGATCACAGAGGGCGGGCGGCGCGGGAGCGGTCCGGTGCCACCGGGTGCAGGGCCGCGTGCTCCAGCGGCGCGGACGGGTCGGTCGACACGTCCAGCGGCGCCGGCCGGGCTCCCGCCCGTACGAGGAGGTCACCGACGGCGGCGATCATCGCGCCGTTGTCGGTGCACAGCTTCAGGGGCGGCACCCGCAGCGTGACACCGGCGGCCCGGCAGCGTTCCTCGGCCAGCGACCGCACCCGCGAGTTCGCGGCGACCCCGCCGACCCCGACCAGCGTGCCCACACCGTGCTCGGTGCACGCCGCCACCGCCTTGCGCGTCAGGACGTCGGCCACAGCCTCCTGGAGCGAGGCGGCCCCGTCGGGCACGGGCAGTTCGCGCCCGGCGTGCCCTTCGGCCCAGCGGGCCGCCGCCGTCTTCAGTCCCGAGAAGGAGAAGTCGTACGAGCCGGGCAGCGGGCGGGGAAGGGGGACAGCGCGCGGATCCCCCGCGCGCGCTGCCCGGTCGATGGCCGGACCGCCCGGATACGGCAGCCCGAGAACGCGCGCGACCTTGTCGAAGCACTCGCCCGCGGCGTCGTCGAGGGTGTCGCCCAGATGCCTGATCGGGTCGCGGGCCAGGTCACGGACGAGCAGGAGCGAGGTGTGGCCGCCGGAGACGATCAGCACCACGCAGGGGTCGGGCAGCGGGCCGTGCGCGAGAGTGTCCGCGGCGACGTGACCGGCCAGATGGTGAACGCCGTACAGCGGCAGGCCCAGCGCGTAGGCGAGACTCTTCGCGCCCGCGAGGCCCACCTGAAGGGCGCCGGAGAGGCCGGGGCCGGTGGTGACGGCCACGGCGCCGAGGTCGGCGAGCCCCAGCCCCGCCTGCTCCAGTGCCCGCCGGATCACCGGTCGCAGGGCGTGGACATGGGCGCGGGCGGCGATCTCCGGGACGACACCGCCGTAGCGGGCGTGCTCGTCCATGCTCGACGCCACCGCGTGGCCCAGCAGCCGCCCGTCCCGGACGAGGCCCGCGCCGGTCTCGTCGCAGGACGACTCGATGCCCAGCACGATCGGTGAACCCATCCCCGTCCTTCCCCGCTCTCCCCGGCCCTCTTGATGCCACAGACATGCTATTGCAATCAATGTGCAAGAAGTCAATCGGGAGGGTGACCGGGCCGGTCCCGGCGGTGCGCGTCGTCCGCGCGGTGTGGGTGCGCTGTCGGGACAGTGGCCGTGCGCGCTTCGGCAACCCTCCTGCTCCCCGTGTTCCTAACGTGGCTCACCGGCGTACCGGAAACACGAACAAGCCAGGAGAAGCACATGTCCGACGTCCCGCAGGCCGCAGAGCCCGTGCAGCCCGTACTGGAACCCGCGGCCGCCGCGTTCGCCGAGGCGACCGCCAACCCGCCCTACCTCTTCGACCTGCCGCCCGCCGAAGGCCGCAAGGCCGTCGACGACGTGCAGTCGGGCGAGATCGCCAAGCCGGCGGTGGACGAGGAGTGGATCACCGTCCAGGGCGGCCCCACCGGCAGCGTCCGTGCCCGCGTCGTCAGGCCGGCCGGCGCCGAGGGCACCCTGCCGGTGATCCTCTACATCCATGGTGCCGGCTGGGTGTTCGGCAACGCCCACACCCACGACCGTCTGGTGCGCGAACTCGCCGTCGGCGCCGGTGCCGCCGTGGTCTTCCCCGAGTACGACCTCTCGCCCGAGGCCCGTTACCCGGTCGCCATCGAGCAGAACTACACCGTCGCCCGCTGGGTCGTCGACGAGGGCGCCGCCAAGGGCCTGGACGGCACGCGGCTGGCGGTCGCCGGTGACTCCGTCGGCGGCAACATGACGGCCGCGCTCACCCTGATGGCCAAGGAGCGCGGCGGCCTCCCGCTGCTCCAGCAGGTGCTGTTCTACCCGGTAACCGACGCCAGTTTCGAGACCGGCTCCTGCCACCAGTTCGCGGAAGGCTACTTCCTGCGCCGCGACGGCATGCAGTGGTTCTGGGACCAGTACACGACCGACGAGGCCGAGCGCGCGCAGATCACCGCCTCCCCGCTGCGCGCCACCACCGAGCAGCTCACCGGTCTGCCCCCGGCCCTGGTCATCACCGGCGAGGCGGACGTGCTGCGCGACGAGGGCGAGGCCTACGCCAACAAGCTGCGCGAGGCCGGTGTCCCCGTGACGGCCGTGCGGTTCCAGGGCATCATCCACGACTTCGTGATGCTCAACGCGCTGCGCGAGACCCACGCGGCCGAGGCCGCCATCACGATGGCCGTCGGCACCCTGCGCGCCGCCCTGCACCAGGCCTGAACCACCCTGCGCACGCCCTGAACCACCCTGCGCACGCCCTGAACGGAACCGGACCCTCATCATGACCACACCCGCATCCACCCCCACCGTCCTCCTGGTGCACGGCGCGTTCGCGGACGCCGGCAGCTGGAGCGGTGTCATCGAACACCTCCAGGGCCACGGCATCCCGGTGATCGCCCCGCCCAACCCGCTGCGCGGCCTCGCGGCCGACGCCGCCTACGTCGCCTCGGTCGCCTCCCAGATCGACGGGCCCGTCGTGCTGGTCGGCCACTCCTACGGCGGTGCCCTCATCACGGTGGCCGGCACCACCGAGAACGTCGTCGGCCTCGTCTACGTCGCCGCCTACGTCCTGGAGGAAGGGGAGAGCCTCGGCGAGCTGCAGGGGCGTTTCCCGGCCTCCCCGCTGGTGAGCAACCTCAAGGAGTGGACGTACCCGGTGCCCGGCGGTGACCCCGCCGTCGAGGTCACCATCGCCGAGGACGCCTTCCCCGCCGTCTTCGCCGCCGATGTGCCGGCCGAGACCACGAAGGTCCTGGCGGCGGCGCAGCGTCCGCTCGCCGCGGCGGCCTTCGAGGAGACAGCCTCCGCCGCCGCGTGGCGGACCAAGCCGTCCTGGGCCGTGGTGGCCACCGCCGACCGGGCGATCGACCCGGAGGTCGAGCGCTTCGGTGCCAAGCGTGCCGGAGCGACGATCGTCGAGCTGGAGGGCGCCTCCCACGCGGTCGCCGTCTCCCGGGCCGCCGAGGTCGCCGAGGTGATCCGCGAGGCGGTCGTCGCGACGGGCTGACCCACGCCGTGCCGGGGCCGCGCGGACGACTTCCTCGTCCGCGCGGCCCTTCGGCATGCGGTCCCGAAGAGCAGCGCGGGAGAGGGGGCGGACGGGCGGCGGAACCTGGACGGCGGCCGGTGCGCGGAGGCCGGCGTACGCCGCGCACCGAAGGCTCGGCGGGGGAGGGCAAAGGGGCCGCGGCGGGCCGGGCGGCGGGTGTCTGCGCTGTCGGGCACGCGCCTGTGCGCTCTGCGGCAAGGCACCCCTGACCAGGGCGTCTAGCGTCAGACGGGTACGCAGCAAACGAACCGCAGGAGGCGGAACATGACCACTGACACCTCGCACGCGCAGGCCGGCAGCCAGCCCCGGCTGCACCAGAAGGGCCGCGTCATCCAGGAGTTCGGCACCGTCAAGCAGTTTCCGCTGGCGCTGTCCTTCGAGGCACGCATGTACTCCTGCCAGCGGCTCAACCAGGTGCTCGCGGACACGCAGATCCTCTACGGCCTCTACAAGAAGCACCACTGGCTGATGCGGGGCGCGACCTTCTACCAGCTGCACCTGGTGCTCGACCAGCACGCCACGCAGCAGCTCGCCCTGGTCGACACGCTCGCCGAGCGCGTCCAGACGCTGGGCGGCGTGGCGGTGGGGGACCCCCGCCATGTCGCCGAGATCACGTCGGTGCCGCGCCCGCCGGACGGTGTGGAGGAGGTGCCCGCCATGCTGTCCCGTCTGCTGGAGGCGCACGAGACGATCCTGGCCGACGCCCACGACGCGGCCGCCCGGGCCGCCGAGCAGGGCGACGACGGCACCAACGACCTGCTGGTCTCCCAGGTGATCCGTACCGGCGAACTGCAGACGTGGTTCCTGGCGGAGCACCTGGTCGACACTCCCCTGGTCCGGGCCTGAGCGCACAGGCGGGCGGCCCGGTCGCGGGCCGCCCCGTGCCGCACCCGGCGGAGCGCTGTCAGACCGGGCGGGCGGCGGACCCGGCGGAGTCGGAGCCGGCGGGCGTGCCGGACAGCTCGCGTACCGGGTGCTTGCTCAGGACGGAGACCCGGTTGAAGGCGTTGATGGTGATGGCGATCCAGACCACGGCGGAGATCTCGTCGTCCGACAGCACGGAACGCGCGAGGCCGTAGGCGCTGTCCTGCGCGTCGGCGTCGGCCGGATGCGTGGTGGCCTCCGCCAGGGCGAGTGCGGCGCGCTCACGCGGGCTGAAGAGCTGGGTGTCGCGCCAGGCGGGCAGTACGCCCAGGCGCCGTGTGGTCTCGCCGGCCCGCAGGGCGGCCCGGGTGTGCAGGTCGAGGCAGAAGGCGCAGGCGTTCAGCTGCGAGACACGTATGTTGACCAGCTCGACGAGCCGGCGGTCGAGTCCGGCGTCGGCCGCTACCGCGCGGACCGCCTCGGCCGTCGCGGACAATGCGCGGTAGGCGCTGGGGCTCTGCTTGTCGACGAAGACCCGTGCCCGGGTGGTCGTCGGCGCCGTCTCGGACACGTGGTCTCCTTCATCGGGCGGTGTTCCGGTGTACGTCCTATCATCATGGCGTTAATGTTGAAACTCGAACTTTCTCCGAGGGGAAGGAGCCGAACGGTGAGCAACACCGAGACCCGGCCCGCCGAGCTCATCTGCGGCACCGCCACCGAGGCCGGCCCGGACACCGGGGCCGCCCCCGGCGGCCCGGCCCCGGCGGACATCGAGGTCCTCGGCCCCCGGGACGTCCCGCTGGGCGGGCCCCGTGCCATGCGGGTGCGGCGGACGCTGCCCCAGCGGGCCCGGACGCTGATCGGCGCCTGGTGCTTCGCCGACCACTACGGCCCCGACGACGTGGCGTCGACCGGCGGCATGGACGTCGCCCCGCACCCCCACATCGGCCTCCAGACGGTCAGCTGGCTCTTCAGCGGCGAGATCGAGCACCGCGACAGCCTCGGCACCCACGCCCTCGTCCGGCCCGGCGAGCTGAACCTCATGACGAGCGGCCACGGCATCAGCCACTCCGAGGTGTCCACCCCCGCCACCACCGTCCTGCACGGCGTGCAGCTCTGGGTCGCCCTGCCCGCACAGCACCGCGACACGGCCAGGGACTTCCAGCACCACGTCCCCGCCGCCGTGCCGCTGGAGGGCGGCGAGGCCCGCGTCTTCCTCGGCTCGCTCGCCGGGGACACCTCCCCGGTGCGCACCTTCACGCCGCTGCTGGGAGCGGAGCTGTCCGTGGCCCCCGGCGCCACCGTCACCCTCGACGTGGACCCCGCCTTCGAGCACGGGGTGCTGGTCGACAGGGGCGGCATCGTCCTCGACGGCACCACCCTCGAACCGGCCGACCTGGGCTACGCGGCTCCCGGCCGCACCGCCCTGACCCTGATGAACCGGGGGAGCGAAACGGCGAGACTGGTCCTGCTGGGCGGACCCCCGTTCGGCGAGGAGATCATCATGTGGTGGAACTTCATCGGGCGGTCCCACGACGAGATCGTGCAGGCGCGCGAGGACTGGACGAAGGGCGACCGTTTCGGTGAGGTGCGGGGCTACGACGGGTCCCCCCTGCCCGCACCCGAGCTGCCGAACACCCCCTTGAAACCACGAGGAAGCAAGCGCTGACCTGGGAGAGCAGGGACCGGACGCCAAGAAGCCGTAAGCGCTCCTGCGCCCGTCGGGCGACGCGGGAAGCCAAGGCGTCTGCGTCCGGCACCAGCCGCATGGGCGCCTCTGAAGCTGTCTGCGAGTTCCAGGGCAGGGAATCCGCGGGCAGCTTCAGCTGTACCGATGCTGACCTTTTGCCGACTTTCCTGACGATGCATCAGGTGGGTGAGCGCGAGGTGTCTTCCGCGTTCGAGTCCCTCGCGAGGCGTTCTCAGCCCCGTAGCGCTCTGCTGATGAGGCCTGTGGAGTCGTCGGGTTCGCAGGACCGGTGTCAGCGGCTCTCGGCGCCGACGCGCCGCCGCCGGTGATCAGGGCTGCCATTCCCACGTCGGGAAGAGGCGACGTTCACGAGGTGTCGCCCAGGAAGTCGGAGACGATGTGGTCCAGGCAGTACTCCACGACTGCCGCTATGGTCAGGGCGGGATTGACGGCACCGGTGCTTCCCGGCATGAGCGCTCCGTCCAGGCAGTACAGTCCAGGACAGTCGTGGAGCCTGCCGTACGGATCGGTGGCCCTGCCGAGCCAGGCACCGCCCACGGGGTGCGCGACGAGCGGCCGGAACTTCGGCAGGTCGATCATGGTGGCGTCGGGCAGGTGCCGGGTCACCTGACGCGTCACTTCCTCGACCTGGGGCCGTGCTCCGGCGTCGTAGTGCGCGCTCCACTCGAGCCGGAGGCGGCCGTCCGAGCCCCACAGCCACTTGCCGAAGCGGTCCGGGATGCTCATGCCGAGGCACATGAGTTCACTGCCGCCGAGAGGGAGGGCGAGGGGCGAGTGCATGACCCCTATCGTGCCGGGGACGTTGTGCACCATGGTGGAGGACGGACCGCCCTGGGGCGTACTCGCCGACAGGCCTGACGTCCTCAGCACGGTCATGTGGTCGCCGTTCGCGCTCCAGCCCTCCCCGACGGAGGCGTGCAGGTGTGTCAGACTGCCGGTTTCCCGGGCCGCCAGCAGCATACGGGGGGTGTGGACTCCCGCGGCGAGTACGAGCCGGTCACTGGAGAAGACCACGCGTTCGCGTACCGTGCCGTCCTCGGCCAGGTGTTCCGTGAGTACTCGGTATCGGCCGGACCGGTCCTGGGACAGGCCCGTCACTTTGTGCAGCGGTCGCACGGAGGTTCTTCCGGTGGCTTCCGCCCGGGCCAGGTAGGTGCGGTCCACGCTGACCTTGGCCCCGCTGTTGCATCCGGTGAAATGGTACTGACCGATGATGGCGGCCGCCGGACGGTCGCCGCGGAGTTCGTCCCGCAGGGCGTCGAAGTCGAAGCTGCTGCAGATCGTCTCCCCCGGCAGGTCAGAGGCATGCACCGCCTCGTTCCACAGCCGGTGGGCCTGATAGGGCCTGCGGTCCAGGAGGTCTGCGGGGAACAGTGCTCCGCCCAGGCGGCGGCGTGCTCTGGGGTAGTGGACACGGTCGAGCACCTCGTAGTCGGGCCCCGCCGGGAAGATCCGCTGGAACGCCTCACGTCCTGGCTGGGCCAGTACTCCGCCGTAGACGAGTGTGCTGCCCCCGGCGCCGGCGCCGCAGACTATGACCGCGTCGTCCTGGGTGATGACGTCCAGGAGACCGGTGGAGCGCGGGAGGACCGCCTCCACCGCTTCGACGAGGTGCGCCCACGGTGTCGAACGCAGTGGAGGCAGGGGGGCCGCGTCGTCGTCGAGCCAGATGAGCCTCTTGTCCGCCGAGGGAAAGGCCGGGAAGGTGCCGCCTGCCGGATCGACGGGCCAGCGTCGTCCGCGTTCCAGTACTACATTGCGTACGCCGGCTTCGGAGAGCCGGTACGAGGCGATGCTTCCGCCCAGGCCGGCGCCCACGATCACCACGTCGTGCCGTTCTTCGCGGTCCGGTCGGGCGCCGGTCGGTGACGACCGGACCCTCGCGGCTGGTGTGCTGCTCGTTCCGGCGGTCGCGCCCTGGGATGTTCGCGCGGAGTCGCCCGGGTCCTTCTCGGTCACGTGCATTCCCCTTCTTCCCCCGCGGACAGCGGCGGTTGTGGCAGGCGGTCGGCGCTGTCGCGTACGAAGGGACCGACGGCGTCCATGAAGTCCGTGTGGCGGTCCAGGTACGAGACGTGGCCCGCGCCCGTGAGCTGGACGAACCTTCCGGCTCGCATCCTGCGGGCCGCTGCCCGTCCCTGCCAGGCGGGCAGGAGGGTGTCGGTGTCGCCCCACACGATCAGCACCGGGGTGAGCAGCCGGGCGAGCCGGTCCACGACGAGAACGTCGCGACGCTGACCGGTCAGCTCCGCACATTCCCGGAAGATCGCCAAGGAGGTGCGCAATGCTTGCCTTGAACGGGTCAGCCGCGCCTGGGCCAGCCACGTCTGCAGGGGCACACGCCATGGCTGCCGGAGAAGCAGCAGCGCGGAGAACGCCAGGGCGACCTCGCTACCGGGCAGGGAGGTGAAGGCGGACAGCAGGTCGGCAGCGCGGGACGGCAGCATGCTCAGTGCGATGGCTGCCGGATGGGCCGCGCGGCCCAGTCCGCTGGCGTCGACCAGGACGAGACGCCGCACGAGTTCCGGATGTGCGATGGCCAGTTCTGCGGCGACGCAACCGCCGTAGGAGTGTCCGATGACGATCACGCCGTCGATGTCCAGCGCGTCGAGGAATCCGGCGAGGAAGACTGCCATACGCACCGGCTTCACGCCGGGAAGAGGACCGGTGCCGTTGAACCCGGGCAGCACGGGGGCGAGTACCCGGCACGTGTCACCGAGGTCCAGCATCACCGGGAACCAGTCGCGGGCGCTGGAGGCGGCGCCCGACAGCAGCAGTACCGGCTGCCCCTCGCCGTACTCGTAGTAGAGGGTGGATATCCCGTCGACCAGTACGCGCCGGGCCGTGGGCTGCTGAGTCTTCACCAGCCTGCCCTCCGATGCGTTCCGTGGCCGTCGGCTTCCCGAGAGGAACCGGCCGGCGTGAAACGCAGCTCCTCGGTCACGGCGTCACGTCCGGCCAGCCACATGCCCAGTGCCTCTCTTGTGCCCATGACTTCTGGGGGGCGCAGGAAGCCGGGCAGACCGAGTGGGGGGTGTCCGTCTGTCGGGATCACGCGGTACCGGAGAATCCGCAGGTTGGAGTGGGAGCTGAGCATGGCACCGTCCCAGAGGATGAACGAGGGAACGGACGGGGGTATGTCCCGCTCGAGGCCGAGGCCGCGCACGATGTCCTGGTGGTGCACCGAGAGGTCACCCAGGGAGATGAGCGTGACCAGTCGGCTCTCGAGAGCCGGGCGTTCAGCCCATTCCCGGGCTTGTGCCATGAGCCGGCGCCGTGACAGGTGGCGGGCGCGGCGCACCTGCCGTCCGTTGGCCGCTGCGAGGCTCCGCCACGGGCGGTAGTAGCTGAGGGGGTGGTCAACGCCGATGAGGTGTCCCAGCACGTCTCGAGGCGACCATGGGGCACACAGCGTGGGGCCCGAGTCGAAGACGTCGTCGGGCAGGGCGTCCAAGGTACGCAGCAGACGTCTTCTCTCCGCCCGCAGTTCGGTTTCCAGAGGAAGTCGCACTGCTCCTCCTAGTCGTCGTGCCGTGGCCGCGGTGCGCCCTGCCCGGACGGACCGGGGCTGTGGGAGCGAGGTGGTTCGTGAGGGCGTCGGGCACACGCGAGTGTTTCCTCGAAGCTGTCGTCCAGGAACTGGTGGAAGAGCTGCGGGTCGGTGATCGCCGCTGGATCCAGGTTCGTGCCGATGCCGCACAGCTCTCCGTGCGAGGCCATGGAGATGTTGGCCGCGGCGCCACCCCGGGGCGCCCAGGGGACGGCGTTCACCACGCGCGATCCGGCGACCTGTGCGGTGCGCGGCAGTCCGGGCACGCTGGTGACCACGACGTCGATTCTCCGCAGTAACGGGGGCGCGAGACGCCTGTACAGCAGTTCGGGGACCAGGGCGCCCCAGTCGGCCATCACCGTGTAGGTCCCTCTGGCCACCGAGCCGCGTGCTTCCGCGATCGCGGTATGCACGGAAAGCATGCGGGTCTGCGCAGACAAGTCACCGATCGGTCCGGCGATCAGTACTCCGGCGATCAGATTGCCAGCGCCCGTCTCGTATGCCTCCCGGAAGCTCACGGGAACGAGGACCGGCATGGTGTCCCGGACCAGACCATGGTGGTCGTGGTAACGGTGGAAGGCCCCCAGAACCGCTGCCACGTACGCGGACGTCACGGATACTCCCACGGATTTCCCCGCCGCCTTGATCCCGGCCAGGGGCACCGTCACCATGCCGCAGTGCATCGCACAGCTGCGTTTCACCAGCAGAGGCGAGGGGGACGCCGTCTGAAGCAGACGGGAGGCGGCGCGGCCGGCGGACCGCACTCCCTGGCCGGCATGACCCGGTTGGGACAGGACACGGGCGCTCGCCCGCAGCGCCGTGCGTGTGGCCTCGCCCAGGGCGCCCATCGCCTGCTGCACGCCGGCACCGTTCATTGGCCGGGCCCCGCTCGGTTCTCCGGCGGCTTGCGCCGCGGGCTTCGGCGAGGCGGCCGGGGGCGTGCTCTCCATGAGCCGGCGGACCGCGGCGACGACGGCCACCGCGTCGCCGAGGCTGTGATGCCACTTGAGGATCACGGCGGCACCGTCGTTCTCGTACTCTTCGACGAGTGTGATTTCCCACGGCGGGTGGAGGGGGTCGAAGGTCGCTGAGGTTCGCCACTCGACCGTGTCCAGGAGCTGGCGCAGTCCTCCGGGGGCCGGGAGCCGCATGCGGTGCACGTGCCTGGTCAGCCGGAAGTCCGGGTCCGCGATCCATGAGGGCGGTCCTGTCCGCAGCGGCGAGTCGGCCACACGGTGAGTCAGCCGGGGCAGCCGGCTGACGGCGTCCTCGCAGGCACGGACGAACAGTTCCCAGTCCGGAGCGCTTTCGAGCAGCCAGGCCCAGGTGACGTGAGGGCGGGTCAGCGCTTGGCCGCTCAGCCGCCAGAAGAGGGTGTCGGTACCGTTCATGGGACCGGGCGAGGTCCAACCGCCTTCGGGCCGGGGATCATTCATCGGGGGTGACCTCTCCGTGAACGGGTGCGCGGTGCATGGTGCAGGCGTCGGTGCGGCGCAGCCCCACCAGTTCCTCCGAGCGCTCCCACACTTCGCGCTGCAGGCCGGGACGGAAGCGGAGGGGGGCGGGCGGGAGCAGACGGACACCGGGCATCCAGGAGTGGAAGCCGCCGCCGCAGTGGGCGAACTCCGGGTCACCGGCCAGCCGGAGAGCCGGCTGTGCTCCCTGCGCGGAGCTGTGCACCAGGGGGGTGTGCTCGGCGAGGGCGAGCAGGCGGGGCGCCAGCGGGATGTTCCTGACGAGGCCCGTGGACACCAGACCGGGGCAGTAGGCGTGGGAGACTATCCCGTGCTCGGCCCATCTGCGTGCCATCTCCTGTGTGGTGAGCACGTTCAGCAGTTTGGAGCGCGCGTAGACGGTCCATGAGCCGATCGGTCCGTACGGCCGGGGTTCGGCGAAGGAACACGGATCGAGGCGCAGGACGCTGCGGTGCGCCTCGGACGCCACCGTGACCACCCGTGAGGGAGCTCCCCGGCGAAGCGGGTCGAGGAGGAGCTGCGTGAGCAGGAACGGTCCCAGGTGATTGGTGGCGATCATCCTGTCGAACCCCTCGGGACTCACTGAGGGCCGCAGCTCGTGCGTGCCGGCGTTGTTGACGAGGACGTCCACGTGTCCCCAGTGACGGCGCATCTGCTGTGCGGCGGAGTGCACGTCGTCCAACGCGGCGAGGTCGGCGACGAACAGCCGGACGTCCGCGCCCGGCCAGCGGGCGGTCAGCTCGGCGACCGCGGCCTCGCCTCGGCCGCGGTTGCGGCACACCAGGGCCAGTCTGGCTCCCGCGGCTGCGAGTCCGTGGGCGATCTGCCTGCCGATACCGGAGGTCGCTCCGGTGACGACGCAGTGCGAGTCCCTCATGACGCCGTCCCGCTGTTTCCCGCGGGCCGGCGAGCGCGCCCGGCCGACCGCCCCGGTGAACCCGGCCTGTGGGTGAGGGCCTGCGAGCCTGCGTCCGCCATCGGCGGTGGATCCGCGATGTCGACCAGTTCCACCTCCGACAGTCGCGTCAGCACGCGTCCGTCGGGTGTGGCCCCCGTGCACACTCCTGTGCCGTCGACGGACACGCTGAGGCTGTGCCCGTACCGCAGCAGGAGGTCGTGGTCGTTGGCTCCGTCCGTGTACAGCTCGATGTGTCCGATCGACCGGGGTACGAAGAGCGGTTGGTGGTCGGCGGAGCCGGGCCTGAGAGCGAGTGCGCGCAGCGCGGCGCACAGGAAGAGCGCCGGCGTGGTCATGGTGCGCAGCCCGGGGTGACCTGCGAGTGAGGGCGTCCAGGTGCCGCGCGCGGCCGTTGCGTTGACCAGGCAGTCCGAGAGGTTGCGGAAGGGGCCGCGCAGGGATACCGGTACGTGCGGGCAGGCGTAGGCGTCCTGGGCCGGCAGCGCAGGGCGCAGAGGTGGGAGGTCCTGTCGTGGGGCCTGCCCTCGCGGTTGCCGGTCCAGCAGTACGAGGGCCTGGAAGTGCCGCAGCGCACCCGGCCGCGTTCCGCCCCGGGGGTCGAGGGTGTCCGAGTGGACGCTCACCTGGACGGCGGACCGTGACGTGCCGGTTTCAGTGGCTGGGGCGGCCACCGTCCGCGCCCGGATGCGCAGGGGTGAGGGCGTCTTGCGGTTGAGCGGGCGGATGAAGGTGTCGAAACGAGCGTCGCGGAATCCGGTGGTGATGGCGTCGGGGACCAGGGCCTCGGCCGCTTGCGCGGCGAGGTCCAGTATGAAGGTCGCCGGTATGGTCGGTTTTCCGCTGACCAGGTGGTCGAAGAGGTGCCGTTCCAGATGCGGGTCGACCAGGTGTGCCCACTCGGCGCCGTCGGCGGCTTCCGGGCGCGGTGTCCACCAGGGCGGCCGTCGGCGGACCGTGAGGGCCCGGGGCCGCTCGTCGTGGACGAGGCCCGGCCGGTGCCGACGCAGTCGCTCACGTTCCGCCGGGCCGAGGTAGACCGATGAGCCGCCGGAAAACGTTGCCGCCCGCATCTCGGCCGCGAACTGCTCGGTGCCCTCCTCGGTGGTGATGGGCGTGAACTGGCCCTGGCGCGCGACGTGTTCCTGGAACAGTTCACCGGCGCCCATGCCGGTCTGCCCCCACATGGTGAACCCGATGGTCGTCTGAGCGGCCCCTGTCGCTGTCTCGGCCACGGCGGCCAGGTAGGCGTTGGCAGAGGCGTAGTCCGTGTCTCCGGGCGCGCCGGCGGTGCCGGAGTAGGAGCCGATGTTGCACCACCACCGGGGCGGACGGGATGCCAGCGCGCCGGCGATATGACGGTGCCCGAGCACCTTGGTGTCCCGGACCGCGCGGAACGCATCGAGTGACTTGTTCTGCACCAGGGTGGAGGCCACCTGCCCTGCGGCGTGGAGGACGAAGTCGACCCGGCCCTCGGTGCGCAGGACGCGTCGGATCACCTCGTGGACGGATCCCTCGTCGGTCACGTCGCAGGTCGCGTAATGCACGCGATCGTCTCCGAACCGAGCTCGGAGTGACTGCAGGGCTTCGTGCACCTTGCCTTGCCCGAGAATGGCGTCCACCCGTTCCACGACGGCTCGCACCGGCAGGTCGGGATGTTCCCGCCGGACCTGCCGGACGAGGGCGGCCCGTGTGCGCTGCCCCGGCCCGTCGCCGGTTCCGGCGGCCCGCTCCGAGCGGTCCGCCGGGGTGCGTCCCAGAAGCCACAGGCGGGGGCGCAGGTGTTGCGGCAGTGCCGCCAGCAGTGCCTGTGCGATACCGCTCGCTCCTCCCGTGACCAGGCCCACACAGTCGTCCGGAAGCAGACCGGCGGCGGGCACCGAGGCGGGCAGTGGGGCGGGAAGCACGGCTTCGACCCAGCGCTCGCCGCGCAGGTAGCGCACCACTGGGGGAGGGCCCGGCCGGGAGGAGCGTTCTGCCGCCGTCCGGGCGAGCACGGTGCTGATCGGGACCTCGTCCGCGGTCGCGGTGATCGCCACGGAGCCGGGGCGTTCCCACCGCAGGCTCTTGACCATCCCCTCGAACAGGGCCGGGATCTCCGAGGCCGGACCCGAGTCCGCCGCCCCGCTCAGCACGACGGCCAGGGAACCGTCCGGCTCCGGGCGTGTCCACAGACGCTGTACGGCCAGGAAGGTCATCTCGTGCAGGGCGAGGGCACGGTTCAGGGTCAGGGCGGAGAGGTCGCCGGCCACGGTCAGGTGCGGCGCGGCCCGGTCGGCGGCAGCCAGCAGTGCCTCTCGGTCCCGGGCTGCCGTGTGGGCGCCGTCGCCGGCCGGCAGGGTCAGTACCGTGGATTCGGTCGCCTCCGCGTCGGCCTTGAGCCGGGCCGCGACTTCGTCGGATCCGGCCAGCACGAGTCCCCGCCGGGGCAGGGGCGCACATGAGGAGCGGTCAGAGAGCAGAGAGAGGGGTTCGCGTACGAAGGTCCGCGCGTACCGCGTGGTCAGGCGGGAGGCCTGCGGGGCGGGGGAAGCCGAGTGTCCGGCGCGGACGGGCTCGACGCCCAGTGCCGCGTCGTAGTGGCGGGCGCGCAGCCGGACGGCCGTCCCGTCCGACTCGACGGCGCGCAGCAGGGCGACCGCGTGGTCGGCCGCGAGGTAACTGCGTTCGGGCGTTCCCGGGACGGCCGTCGTCGCGGCCCGGGTCTGGTTCCCGCAGGACAGCCGCGCCAGTGCCTGCCATCCGTGGCGTTCGGCCAGGCGTCCGGTGGTCACTGCGAGGAGGAAGGCGCCTTCGGCGAGCGTGGTGGCTCCGGTGGGCGCCAGTGCCGCGTTGGTGGCCGTGGCGTTGCCGTTGACGGCCAGGATCAGGGCCAGGTCCAGTTCACTCGTGCGCAGGTAGCGTTGGGCCACGCGGAGCGCCGTGAGCGTGCTGTCGACGCCGGCGTCCACGGCCATGGTGGGCCCGTGCAGGTCGTAGCGGGCGGCGAGCCTGGAGGCGATGACATTGGGCAGTACACCCGCCTGGGAGTCCTCCGTGCACGCGGGAAAAGCCTTGCGTGTCGTCTCCAGGTGCACGGCGGCGGTCGTGAAGCCCGGCTCGCCGGCGTGCGCCTGCAGAGCCGCGGTCGCGTCATCGGCGTAGCAGCGGACGGCGGTGCCGACGAGCCCGCGCGGCATGCCTGTGTGCGCGGCTATCACTCCGGTTGTGTCCCGCAGCTCCGCCCATAGTTCGCCGTGTTCGTCGACGAAGCGTGCTGCGGCCTGCAAGCCCATCAGCTGGCTGGGGTCGACGACGGGCAGGGTGCGGGCGGACAGCCTCACTTCGGACGGCTGTGGGGCGGGGTAGTCATCCGGGAACGACGCCGCCGGGGCAGGAGCTGACCCGCGAAGCCAGTTCCGCAGGGCGTCGCGCGACGGAGCACCCGGCAGGTGCGCGGACCAGGCCACCAGGACCATGTCCTCGTCGGCGGACCGAGGGGGCGCGGAGCGCAGACCGGGACGGTCGCAGCGGTCGGCCACCAGCAGGTGGGCGTTGGTTCCGCCGAAGCCGAACGCGGAGACACCGACGGTCCGGCGCCCGTCGTGGCGCGGACGCAGACGGACGGGTCCGGAGGGCACGACGAGGCCGCCGGCCGGCTCGTCCGGGCTCTCCCAGGCGCCGAGCTGGGCCGGGACCCAGCCGTGCCGGAGTCCGAGCAGCGCGTGGATGAGGGACACGACACCGGCCGTCCACCCGGTGTGCCCGAACACCGGTTTGTTGCTGGTGCAGAGCTGTCCCGAGGACGGCCCGAGAGCGGACAGTACCTGTGACTCCACGCGGTCACCCGCAGCCGTCCCGGTCCCGTGCGCCACGACCCAGTCGACCTGCTCCGGCGTCACGGAGTTCACGGCGCGGGCGCGCTCTATCGCCCGGCGCTGCCCGGCGGGGTTGGGCGCGGAGATCGACTTGCCGCGCCCGTCCGCGGCTCCTCCGAATCCCAGCAGTACCCCGTGCACCGTGTCCCCGTCGCGTACCGCCTGTCGTAGCGTCTTGAGGGCTACCACTGCGGCGCCGTCGCTGAAGAGGGTCCCGTCCGCCGCCTTCGTGAACGCACGGACGCGTCCGTGCCGCGACAGGCCGTTCAGCTTCGCGAACATCACTGCCATCGTGGGATCCACCACCGTGATGCCGCCGCAGTAGGCGATCTCGCATTCGCCGGCCAGGAGGGCTTTGACACCGAGATCCACCGCGTAGAGCGAAGAAGCGCACGCGGTGTCCACGACGCACGACTCCGTCACCGGCTCGGGCAGCCGCGAGAACACCTCCCGGACGACGGCGTCGGGTGTGGCCGCTTCGCCTGCCGGCAGCGCGTGCCGGTAGTGCTCGAACAGCGCCTTGCGAACCTGTTCTGCTTCCCCTCCGTCTGGCAGGGGGCGGGTGAGAACGTCCACGAGTACCGATTCGACGAGGCTCTGACTGCCTCCTGGCCAGGCCCCGACGTAAGCCGCGCACCGGCGGCCGGGGCCCGTGCGGACATGCTCGCGCGCCTGCAGGAGTGCGTGCCACAGCCACCGTGACGCGTCGTCGCGGCCGGTGCCCGCGCTCTCCTCGTCCGCCGGGTCCGGGTGGGGGCGGAAACCGTGCAGGTATCCTGCCCGGCGTGCGTAGGTCTTGTCCTCCTCGTGCGGGTCAGGGGACCAGAAGTGGTCGAGGCGGAAGCGTTCTCCCGGTTCGCTGAAGGCGTCACGGCCTCCGTTCAGCAGGCGCCACAGTTCCGCGGGGCTGCCGGCTCCGGGCACTGCCAGCCCGATGCCCACCACGGCGACGAGTTCCTCGGTGGTGTCCGGTGTCGTCATCGGCGCAGTTCCTCGACCAGGTCGGCGATGCGCTCCAGGGTGGTCGCCTCGTTGCGTCGTTCGCCGGGGACGGCGGGCAGACCGTACTGCCGTCGGACGCGTTCGAAGAGCGCTATCTGTTTCGCCGAGTCAACGCCCAGATCCGCTTCGAGGTCGACTTCACCGGTCAGCATCTCGGCCGGGAAACCGAGGTCGTCGGCGTACAGGGTGGTCAGTTCGGCCAGCAGCCCGGCGCGCCCGCCGTCCGTGGCATCGTCGGCCGCCGGCGCGGTGTCGTCCTGCGGCCTGTCTGCCACCTGGTCCTCGTGGGCCGTGCGGCCCGTCCCGGACCGCCACCGGGCCTGCACACCGGCAGCTCCCAGGGGCGCCACGACGGCCTCCATGTCACCACGGCTCGCCAGCAGCGGGACCGCGGTGACAGCGGGAGGAAGGGAGGAGCGCACGATCCCGGTGAGCGCCTGCCGCGCGCCGGCCTCGATGAAAACACGTGCGCCCTGCCGGAACAGGGTCAGCAACGCGTCGTAGAAGGGAACGGGTGCGATCATGTTCCGTTCGACGACCTCCCGGGCGGCCGCGGCGCTGGAGACGTACCGCCCCAGGACGGGGGAGAAGACGGCCACCCGGGGAGTTCCGACGGCCACGTCCGCCGTGGACTGCCGGAAGTGGTCCGCCGCGTCGTGGAGCAGGGGGTTGTGGAAGGCGTACCTGGCCCGCAGCCGTGTGGCCCGGATCCCCAGGTCCATCGCGATCTTCTCGACCTTCTCGAGGGACGCCGCCGGTCCCGAGACGACGGTCTGAGCCGGGCCGTTGTCGATCGCGGTCCGCAGACCGGGCTCGTCGAGGGCGCCGACCAGATGGTCGGCCCGCCAGGCGGGGACGTCGAGTGCCACGAGGCCTCCCTCCTCCGGGGCGGCGCGGCGGAACGCCTCGATCCGCGCGCAGGCCATGCGTGCGACGTCGGCGACGGAGACCGCCCCGGCGGCGGACAGTGCGGCGAATTCACCGAAACTGTGTCCCACCAGGACGTCGGCTCGCACCCCCACTGCGACGAGCAGTTCGGCCGCCACCGCGTTGGTGGCGTAGATCGCCAGATCCAGCCGGTCGCTGTCGTGTTCCAGGAGGTCCTGCAGGGAAGGCGCGTCCCGGTCCATGACCAGGGGCGTGACCGGCTCGTGGCCCTGGGCGGTCACCACCTCGTCGATCGCCTCCAGTGCCTGGGCGGCCTTCGGGACATGGCTCGCCCGCTCGGCGAGAACCCCGGGCAGGTAGGCGCCTTGGCCGGGAAACAGAACCGCGGTCCTCAAGGACATGAAGAATTCCTTTCGATGATGCGTCGGGAGCAATCGGGCGCTGGCTACTGACCTTCTCCCAGCGGGAGGGCGCCCAGTTCCTCATAGAATCGCCTGGCCGTTTCGACGGAGTTCAGCGTGCGCGGGAAACCCGCATAGGCGCCGGTGTGCGCGAAGATCTCGATGACCTTCTCCGGGGAAATCCCCAAGCGGTGAGAAATGCGGAGGTGAGTGGTCAGCTGTTCCTCGGCTCCTCCGAGTGCGGCGATGACCGCGAGCGTGATCATCTCCCGCTCCTCGTGACTCATCGCCGGCCGACTGTGCAGTCTGCCGAAGACCACATCGATCACCAGGTCGGCCACATACCCGCCGACCGGGCCGAGCGCGTCGAGGAACCCCTGAACCGCTTCCTCGCCGGCCACGGCCGCCGCAATTCGGCGGGCGGAAGGCGGTTCCGACGACTCCGGCGGTGTGTTGTCCGCGGTTGTCACGCGGGATCCGCAATCATGAAATTCTCTCCTTCCGGACACCCGTACGCCGATCCGAGGGAGTCGGGTGGATCGGGAAACAAGGGAGATGGCACTCGCCAGAAAACGGCGCAGAGAATGCGGGAAACCGCGATCAGGAGCAGCGCCGGTGGCTTCACGTTACTGATTCTCCGGAAGTATGGGAAGGGCCTTGTTATCGCTCGGCAGGAATTGCGTCCGACTGTAGCTTTCGATCCGAAAAAAAATCGGGACATGCGAAAGAGGGGCGGCTGGTTCGCCGTGCGGCCGGCCACCTCGCACGCCGGGCGAGCGGCACGCGGATCTGCCCCTTCCACCGGGTGACCGTCTCACCCGCCGGCGACGTACTGCGTCTCTCCCCGCGTACGGAGCACACACCCGCGGACGCACCGGCGGTGTGTGAACGTGTTGAACGCGGGGACGAGCCGCCGACCGCGCGCGCCGGTCACCCGGAACGGCGGATCGGGTGGCGGCTTCGCACGGCGGGCTCGACGATGGGCCCATGAACGATCCGTTGTTCGATCAGGTTGCCGCCCTCGCCGTCCGTCGCGCGTCCGGGACGACGCAGCGCGCGGATGCCCGTGACCGGACGGCCGCTCCGTCGGTTGCCTCTCGGAAGCCGGCGCCGAGATCCTTCCTGTCGGATCCGCTGCCTCGTCAGGAACCCGTCGGACTCGCAGCAGCAGCCCTGCCCGCAGCATGACCGCGCACCGGCGAAGGTGCAGGGTGGAGCGCTCCTCGTCGAGGCGCAGGCCGTAGCCGTCGGCTTCGCCGGCTCAGCCCTGTTCCAGCAGCACCGGCGCCGGTGTGCTCGGCCGAAGCACCTTCCACGGCGTGGGGCGGGGAGAATCGCTCCGTTGCCTGCCGGAGGGCGTTCACGGCCTGTCCGCTCCGCGCGACGGAGCAACGGGGGAAGGCCTCCTGGCGCAGGGGGTGACGTCCGGACGCAGGGCGGAGGCTTCCCCGGGCCCCGGCCCGACAGGAGGAAGCGCTCCGGACAGACGAGATCCCCAGCAGCCTCACGGAGGCGGCGAAGCCGGTTCGGCGGGCTCGGTCACTGGGCCGGGCCGGCTCGGTCTGAGCCGTGGCCGTCCGCAGGATCACGTTCGTACCCTGACGCGGTTGCCGCCGCAGATCCGCAACAGACCGGGCGACGCAGACGCGATCGAAGCGCGCGCAGACGGCCGGCGGGCATCGTCCGGAGCTTAGCTGCCTTCAAGGGGAGCCGCCGGCGATGTGTTGGCGGGCCGGTCGTTCCGCTGCTCGTCCCCGAGTCACGCAGAGGTCCGACGAGCGGCGCAGGTGCGACCGCCCTGTCCCTGAGATGCTCCCTGCCCAGGGCTGTTCCGAAAATCCCGCCTGCCCCGCGACGCCTGGCGCGCGCTCGCCGCGTTGTCGGGATCTCCACGTACGCCCAGTACGAGGACGACCCTCCGCCTTGCGATCACACGCACCGGACGCCGCGGAGCCCGCCCTTCGGGCGGACAGCGTCCCCTTCGGAACACGCCCTGGTCCCGCACGCGCAGGAGCAGGCAGCCGCCGCCGGAGCGACGACTGCCTTTCGGTTCCGAGCAGTTCGGCCTCAGAGCTGGAGGAGAGTGAAGACGTCGACGCCGGTCAGCGAGGTCAGACCCCCAGGGGTGTCACAGGCCAGCAGATCCAGCGTGAGGTTGGTGATGGTCCAGGTGACGGCCGCGCCCTGGAACGTGCCTGATGTCACCGTTCCCGTGAAGGTGTTCACCAGTTCTCCCGAGACCTTGGTCGCGGTACGGGTCATGTCGAGCGTGCTGGATGTGCCGTCCGACCACTGGACGACGTTGACGACGTGTGAGGAGGCAAGCAGGTCCTGGCACGAGTAGCTACCGGTGGACGCGAAGGTGATCGTGCCGGCGGTGATGGAGGTGCCCGGCGCGACACAGGGCGCCAGGTGGTTGCTACCCGATGCTGTCACCGTCCGCGGGGTGTTCGTCAGCCCCGGGTTGTACTGGATGTTCTGGGTGCCACCGCAAGTCACCAGGGTCGCCGCGGAGGCGGGCCCAGCGCTGAACGACAGGGCTGCTGCGACGGTGCACAACACCGCTGTGGCTGCGCACAGGCGCCGTACGGCGCCCGGTGAGTTCAGAACTCGCATGAATTGTTCCTTCGGACAGGTCGATGGTGGCCTCAAGCAGTCGCCTGGGCAGGGGCAGCTGTGTTTCCGGCGCGTCCTCTTCGCCGCGGCAGGCGGCGCGCCGGCCGGTCCGGTTCGACGCCGCCGGCCTTTGCCCAGCCCTACGCCGTGCGACCTCCGTGTCAGCGCGCCTCGCCGTGTACACGAGATGGCACGCGTCTCCCGGACGTGGGCCCCGCTCGTCCCGCCACGGGTGTCTTGACGTCCTCTCTCCGGGGCAGCCGGCGCGGTGCCTCGGGTACGCCGGACCGGAGCCGGCGTACCCGGACCGACCGCGCCGGCGGGGCTCACAGGGCTCAGGAACGGATGAACCGGTAGGACTTGAAGGCGAAGGTGATGGTGCTGCCCGGTGAGACCGGGTTGGCCAGAAGCGCACAACTGGTGTCGGTGTAGAGGACCACGGTGGCGTCGGTCTGGTTGTCGACGCTGGTACCGAGGGTGGAGACCAGTTTGCAGGTGTCGAGTTCGGGGTTGACCACCTGCTGGTTGCCGCCGAGCAGGTCGGTGTAGAAGAAGGTGCCGCTCGCGTGACCGGCGGCGGCGGACGCGGGCGCGGCCATCAGGCCGACTGCTGCCGTCAGGGTCGCTGCTGCGACAGCGAGCCCGGCTCGGATCGTGTACATCGGTGCCTCCTTCGGCGCGGACCTCACGCCATGGACGAGGGACGAGGTTTGCATGCGCAGAGAGGTGGTGCGACGGCACAAGCTCTTGGCCGATGCCGTCACGACGACTCCGGCAGGGAGGAGACCGGAGCTGCGGTCGGTCCGGTAGGGATGGGCCGAAGGCTCAGTTCGGGGACGGAGTCCAGTCCCGCAGTCCCCGTCGGAGGTCCTGTGGCCACGATTAGCCCACATCGCCGCTGCGGTGACAACCCGATGGCAGTAGGAACATGCCATGCTCGCCAGTTTGAGCATGAATGGGCGACAAGTGGAGAACACGTGAAGTGAGCGCATGCGCGAGCGAGCGATTCGAACTGCCTCTGTCACAACAAGCACTCCAAGTGGACACCGCTGCCGTCATGCCTGAATGAGATCGCCGGTCAACCGGGCGGCGCACCGCTCTCCCGGTTCCTCAAAGGTGCGTACAGCCCATCCGGTTGTGGTCGTCTGCCCTGCTGAGCGGGAGCGCGGTCGCGCACACGGGGTGTGCCCGTCGCAGACGGGTGTTCGCCGCACGGGGCAGTACGCGCACTGCCCCGTCGGGGTCATTGGCACAGCCCGCGGCACAAGCACGATGGAGAGCGCTCCGTCCGGTCCAGCCTCGGCAGGAGGCGGGCCCGCGCGACGTCAGGAGCACATCGGGATGGGCGCTGTTCGTCACCGAGAGCGGTTCCCGCCATGCCCACAGACAGGCCGATGCGGAGGAGGAAAGGGTGCCACGCCGTCGCAGATACAACGCTTCACTCGCGGAGCTACTGGCTGAGGCAGACATGAGCGCCGCGGAACTGGCGAGGCGTGTCAACCGCCTGGCCGCCACCGAGGGGAGGCCGTTGCGGTATGACCGTACGGCGGTGGCCCATTGGCTCGACGGCTCCCGACCCAGGGGTCCGGTTCCCGAGTTGGTGGCTGAGGTGCTGACCCGCAGGACGGGGCGCCTGGTCACCCCCGTGGAGACGGGACTGGTCGCGGATGCCGGCGCGGACGAGTCCGACGAGGCGGCGAGCGGGCAGCGCGAGGACCCCATCGGCAGCCTCGTCGCCCTGGCCAGGACCGATGCTGATCCCACCCGTCGCCCGCAGTTGCTGCGTTCGGTGTTCCGGGAGCTGCCGCTGCCAGGTGACGAGCCGTCGTCCGCGAGGCTGGACGCCGGCGGCGGCGGACAACGCGGCAGGGTCGGCGGCGCCGACGTGAAAAGGGCTCAGTTCATGCTGGAGCAGATCGCCGCGAACTGGTCCCGGTTCGGGGGCGCGCACGCCCGCGCCCTGCCCGCCTCCTACCTCGGTGATGACATCGGACGCCTGCTGACCGGACCGGCATCACCGGCCGTACGTCGGGAACTTCTGTCAGCAGCCACCCAAATGACGCATATATTAGGTGACATGTCCGCAGATGCGGGCCATCAGGGGTTGGCGCAACGCTACTACTACGCCGCGCTGCGAACCGCGGCTGAAAACGGAGACCACCGAGCGCGCGCCATCACGCTCCGAGCGTTGAGCGTCCAGGCGGTCCGGTCAGGAGCGCTGCGCTATGCGGTGGCCCTCGCCGACACAGCGGTCACCGCTGTCGGCGCCGGGGACAGCGACGACTTACGGGCGTTCGTGCTGGCACAGCGTGCCCACGTACGGGCCCTCACGGGAGAACGCCGCACCGCATACCAGGACTTGGACACGGCCGAGAGATGCCTGGACCGGAGCACACCCGGTCCAGGCCTCTTCACCTCCTATCCGAGGGCCGGATTCGCCTACCGCAAGGGACAGGTGCTGCATCGGCTGGGGGACGCACAAGCGGCCCTGGAGGCGCTGAGGTGCGCAGCCGAGGAACGCCCCCCTCATGAACGTCGCAGGAAGGCCATCAGCCAGGCACGCATGGCACTGGTCCTGCTCGATCTGGGCCGAGTCGACGAAGCCTGCGTCCACGGGCGGTACTTCACCGAGCAGTGCCTGCTGTTGCGTTCCCACCGAGCCGTGCTGCTGCTCAAGGAGTTACAGGCAGGGCTGGGGCGCTTCCCGCGCGTCCCGGAGGCGGCCGGCCTGCTGAGCAGGATCTCGCACCTTGCCGCACCGTCAGGATCGGTCTGAGAACCGGGCGAGGGGTACGCGGGCGGCACCCGGACCACCGACGTCGTTCAACGTGTTCACGGATCTCCGTGCGCGCCGAGGTATGAGGAGCTTGCTCCAGGAGAGCCGAGGGGCAAGACCGCCGGGAGCCGGCCTGTGGTCCCGTGCCCCTTCCGGGCGCCGGTCGCACACCGTCGCCGCACCGACGGCCTGCGGGACCTCTGAAGGCGAGTGGTCCGGCGAGAAGACCTGATCGACACGAGTGACCTGCGGTGCATGGCTGACGCTCCGCCTCACCCGAAGAAGGAGGGTGGATTCCGTGCGGGAAGAGAAAACCGGGGGAACCGGGGGACACGAGGCCGCCCCGGCGGCCGGGCAGTTGAGCGGCGAGGAACTCCTGACGACGACCCGCTCCGTACGCCGGCGTCTGGATCTCGAGCGGCCGGTCGACATCCGGCTGGTGCGCGAGGCGCTGTCGGACGCGTTGCAGGCGCCCAACGGCTCCAATGACCAGCCGTGGCAGTGGATCGTGGTGACGGACGCCGAGCGCAGGCGTCGGCTGGCCGAATGCTACCGGCGGGCCGCCCGCCCCTACCTGGAGGCGATGGCGGACCAGGCGGCCGGAGAACCGGAGCGAACAGGCGTCTGGCACGCGTCGGTTCATCTGTCGGAGCATCTGCACCGGGTGCCCGTCCTCGTGGTGCCCTGCCTGAACGCGTCACCTGGCGACTTCGAGGAGAGGTTCACGAGTCTGGGGTTCCCGGCTCCGGTGGATCACGTCGCGCACTCTGTCTATTACGGCTCGATCTGGCCCGCCATGTGGAGTCTGATGCTCGCTCTGCGGCTGCGCGGTCTGGCCTGCGCGGTGACGGCCCTGCACGTCGCCCGTGCTCAGGAGGCCGCGGAGGTGCTCCGGCTCCCGGATCACGTCACCCAGGCCGGTCTCCTGGCCGTGGCGCACCCGACGGGCACCTCCTTTCGCCCGGCGCGGCGCAAGAACATCGAAGAAGTGCTGCACCAGGACTTCTGGCGCCCGGGCCGCTGACCTGCCCGGCAGGCTCCTCGAACCGCTCACCACTCTGAACAGGACTGACACCACATGGTCGACCAGAACAAGCCCATCGAACACGTCTCCCCGGCTGAGGCGGCCGTGGGCGTCGACGGTCCCTATGCCTCGGCCCGGCGTCTCGTCGTCCGGGAACTCGACGCGATGCTCTCCCATGTCGACGACCGGACCGCCGCCGTCCTCGTCACCCAGCTCCGCGACGCCGACAGGATCTTCGTCGCGGGGGCAGGCCGTTCCAAGCTTTCCGTGGAAGGGTTCGCCATGCGTCTGACGCATCTGGGGCTCAACGTTCACGTCGCCGGTGACGTCACCACTCCCGCCGTCGGCCCCGGTGACCTGCTGGTGGTGTGCAGCGGGTCGGGCGAGACACCCACATCGGTGGTGATGGCGGAGAACGCCGCCGCCGCAGGGGCCCGGGTCGTCGCGGTGACGGCGAATGCCGACTCGCGGCTGGCGCGGGGGGCCGATCTGGTGGTTCATCTGGCCGAGTACAGCCAGGATCACGAGACCGGCCGATCGATCCAGTTCGTCGGCACCCTCTTCGAACAGGGCGCCCTGTTGTACTTCGACTCGCTTGTCCTCGCCTACGAACGGCTGCACGAGGTCGACCCGCAGGAAATGCTCGCCTTCCACACCAACCTCGAATAGGTACGGAACAGGAACACCTATGACCACACCAGTCTCACTGACCAGCACCAAGATGAACCTCGGTCTGCGGCAGACCGAGGAATGGATCGACGACGTCCTCCTGCCCAGGGCCGACGCCCTGGGGCAACTGCGTTTCTGCGTCTGCCTGCCCCACCCGCTTCTGCCCCTCGGCATGCGTCGCACCGAGGGAACCGGCATGAGCATCGGGGCCCAGAACGTGTGGTGCGAGGCCGGAGCGGTCACCGGAGAGGTCTCCGCCGGCCTGCTGGCCGAGATCGGCTGCACGCACGTCATGGTCGGACACGCGGAGCGGCGTCGGCTGTTCTTCGAGGACGACCGGCTCATCGGCCGCAAAGCACGGGCAGCCTCACTCGTCGGCCTGACGCCGGTGATATGCGTCGGTGAGGAGGAACGTCTCGGCCCTGCCGAGACCACGGCCCAGGTGAGCCGACAGGCCTCGGCCGCCCTCCAGTCCCTGCCCCCCGACGCGGCGGCCGTCATCCTCTACGAGCCCGGGTGGGCCATAGGCTCCGATCAAGGCGCCGAGCCCCATCAAGCCGCGGCGGTGCTGGAGGCTCTGCACCATGCGGCACCCGGCCGGATCGCCCTCACTCTGGTCTACGGCGGCGCCGTCACCGCGGGAACCTACTCCTCACTGCGCCGGCTGGCTCCCTGGGACGGAGTGGCGCTGGGCAGGGCCGCCCAGGATCCCGTGATGCTCGACGAGGTGCTCTGCGAACTCCTCGAACCGGCGGGGCGAGAACCGGAAAGGAGCAGGTGACGGTTGGGAAAGGACAGCGAATGGGTGTGGGAGTACGAGGGATACCGCCGCGCACCGTCGACTACTGTCTGTCCCGCACCGCCCACGGGTCCACGCTCAGCGCCGCTGCCCACGCACGGGTGCTCAGCGATCTCGGGCATCCCGACGCCGAAGCTTTCGTCAGGCAAGCCCTGCGGGGCGACATGGACCGCACCGACCGGACCGGCACGTCCTACGGCATACACATCGGTGCGATGGCAGCCGCCCTCCGCCTCGTCCGGGAGAGGCCGAGTGCGGTAACTGCCCTATTAGTAGGGGGGAGTTTGGCCTGTTCGCGCCACAGTTCAATCCACGCGTCGGCCACATACTGCGGGTACCGGCACTCGGCAGAGGCATCGGAGCACGGTGAGAGCGGCGCCCAGAACCCGCCGGGGAGAGGAACGCATGAGTAATTCTCTGTAGTGGTGTGTTGACGACCTGTTGCTGAGTCTGCTCACCGCGGCCGGCACGGCCAGACCGACGACGCGCCTCTGCAGGTGTGCACTGGTGCCGTCGAGCAGTCCTACGGTCCCGGGTTTGCTACTGACGCCACAGCAGGTGCACTTCAGCTCGTCGGTCGGTTACGCGACGTGGGTAGGCGGCGGCTACACCCTGTCTGTGTCCGAGGCCCGTGTCATCGCCGCAGGTACCGTCGCCATCGCCATCGCCATCGCCATCGCCATCGCCGGCACTGGCACCGGCAACGTCCTGTCCGGCCTCTACGCCGGACACGAGGTCGTCCAGACCACCGTCGTTGCCGCCCCCGATGTCCTGCAGTGTCCGGCACCTCCTGGTGTCACCAAAACCTCCGGGGACGTCACCCTCGTCATCCTTCCCCTGTGAGGCGTCGGTCCAAGCGGGAAGCGCACGGCAGCAGGCCGGCCGGTGCGTGGAGGCGCCGGCCGCGTGCCCGACATGGCACGTCGGGGGTGGAGCAGGACGCGAACACCACAAGCGGCCACACCTTCATCACGAAATTCTCGTGCGCGGCGACGGATCGGTCGATTGCACAACGGCTCTGTCCCCGCACTGAGACGTCAGGTACCCAGTACCAGAAGCAGGAGCGCTCCATGCGCCGAGTACTCACCACCGCTCTGATGTCCCTCGCTCTGTGTGCTGCCTCGCCGCTGGCCCCTGCGGCCTCAGCAGCCACCACCACCGCAGGGGCAGGAGCGTCCGCAGCTCAGACCGCCGTCCGGGGAACGGCACCTCAGACTCAAGCCGTCCTGACGTGCCCCGGTTACGAAACCAGCACGTACAACCCCGGTCTGACCCTCCTGCCGCGGCAGGTGGCCCTGTCCGCTTCCGGAGCGATAGGCCCCTGCGTGGGACTACCGCTCGACCACACGACCGGCACCGTCAGCTTCTCCGGCCATGGCATTTTGTCCTGTGTTCTGGAAGACGCGGAGGGCAGCGGCCGAATCGACTGGACGAATCCCCGGAAGAGCTCCAGCACCTTCGCGTTCACCACCGCGATCAGCGTGAGGCCTGGCGGTGTTTCGGCCATCGTGATGACCGGTGAGGTCGCATCGGGTGACTTCACGGGATCCACGGTCGTGGTCGAGTTCATTCTCTCCCCGGGCCCGACGCAGCCTTTGGACTGCCTCACCGAACAAGGACTCACCACCGTCTCGGGCGCCCTCAGTCTCGAGATCCTCTGACACCGTCCGAGACGGATCAGTCCCGATGCCGAGTGGTCGAACGGGCGATCCCCGTCCCGTTCACTGCTCGGCGCGGTACAGCCGGGGTCGGCGGCGTTGACGCGGATGCCCTTGAGCCCCTTGGCGTACTGCGTGGTCGACATCGTCGGCGCCGCCTTCGAGGAGGTGTACAGCGGCGCGACAACGTGCGACTCGGGCCGAGTTTACGAACCTCCCCGGCGGGACCCCAGCTCACCTGGGACGGGCGGTGGTTGTGCATAGCCGTCAGCGATTCCAGCGACCGTCGGCCCCGCGGGCGCGCCGCTGCGAACACCGAGCCCGGCGGTTTCGGCATGCAACTCCTCGACCGACTCGCCCGACGCCGGGGCGTCCCCCGGGTCACCCCGGCAAAACGGTCTGGACCGAACCCGGCCTCGACTCCTGAGCGCGGTGGCGGAGCTGACCACCGGCAGCGCCGTCCGCGGTGCCGGCTCGGGTGCGCTGCGGATCCGGGCCGAGAGCGACCGGATCGCCTGCGAGGTCCACGGCGGCGCTGGCGCGACACCGCATCACGACCGGGCGCCGGGCCACGTATCAAGCACCCCCGAGAGCGTTACCGATCAACATCCTCCCCACCGCTGACGGGCATGTGAGTGACGCTCAAAGGTGACTGGCCGTCGCCGTGCTCGTCCGCCGCCGCCCCACCGTCGAGCAGACCCGCTCCCAGCAGGGACTCAGGAGGAGGCCGTCGTGGCTGCGGGGTCGGGGCTCGGTCCGGCCGGACGGCTGCGATTGCTGTGCCAGTCCAGTATCAGGACGGTGGCGTCGTCCTTGAGGTTGCCGTGGCAGGCGTCGGACACCGCGGCTGTCAGGGTCCGGACGGCTTCTCGCGGGTGCAGCGCGCGGGTGTCGCGAACGACCGAGGCCAGGTCGACGGCCGCGGCACCGCGTTCTTGCATTCCGTCGGTGAGCAGGACCAGGCGGTCCCCGGGTCTCAGGAGTAGTTCCTGGAGACGGTAGGCGGTGGGTGCCGCCACACCGAAGGGCAGGTTGACGGCGAGTTTCACCTCTTCGACGGCGTTGCCGCGCAGCAGCAGGGGACGGGGGTGGCCGGCGTTGACCAGTTCGCACCGGCCCGTCTCGAGGTCGACGCAGAGCAGCTGGCCGGTGGCCAGGCCGCGGCTGTGGCTCAGCAGGGCCTCGTGGGCGTGGTGTGCCTGCTTGAGGGCGTCACAACCGCTGCGACGTGCCCGCCGCAGCGCGCCGACCAGCAAGGTGGCCAGCAGAGCAGAGTTGGTGTCGTGGCCCATGGCATCGGTGATCGACAGGTGCAGAGTGTCGCGGTCGAGCGTGTAGTCGTAGGTGTCGCCACCGATGTCGTCGGCGGGGACCAGTCCGCCGGCCAGAGTGAACTGGGCCGCCTCGCAGCAGGAGGCCGAGGGAAGCAACTGGTGCTGGATCTCCGCCGCCAGGCTGGTCTCGGTGGTGCGCCGGCCCTGGTGGTACAGATCGGTGAAGCGGCGGTCCGTGACGATGATGTAGGCCAGCGCGTGGGCCGCGTGGCGGACCTGGCGCAGCACGGTGTCGTCTGCGGACTGCAGGGTCACCTCCAGGACGCCGATGCAGTCGCCGCGGTTGGTGACGGGCGTGATGACGCGTCGTCCGCCCTGGCCGTCCGGTTCCACATACTGGCGCTGGCTCTGCAGGACGCTGTCGTAGACGCTGCCCCGCAGGTCGATCAGATCGCCCGGATCGGCGGCCTTGTCACCGGTCGCGGCGAGGCGTACCAGCCGCTGGCCGATGAGGTCGACGAACAGGAAGGACACGGCCTCCGCACCGAACCGCTTCCGCAGGTCGTGTGCCACCACGTCGACGGACTCACCGGGCGGGGCCGCTTCCGCAGCGGCCAGCAACTCGCCCAGTTCCAGGTCTCCACCCCTCACAGCAACCTCCTGTCGGTTGCCGCACCTTCTTCCCCGAGTCTTTGCAACCTCACATATTTCCCCCATTTTGTCTGGTCAGGGCGGTGTACCAGAGCGGTGCGAGCACGCCTGCCTTCGTCAGGCGGCGTCCGTGGGCGATCGTGCGGCCGGTGCGTCGGGGGGCATGGGACGCGGAGCGGTCCGTCAGCGCGCCGAAAGCCGTACCAGCCGCGCCGCCCGGTGCCCGTCGCCGCCCTCCACCCGCACCGCGACGTAACGGGCCGTCGCGCGGACGCGCAGTGCGCGGGTGCGGCCGCGCCCCGAGGCGCGCCCCCAGGCCTGGTAGCCGATGCCGTCGGTACTGCCCTCGACTCGCAGGCCGGGAATGTCGCCGTCGGTCCACTCGGTCTCGATCTCCCGCACCGGGAGCGCCGTGCCGAGGTCCACGACGAGGCGGCCGTCCTTGCCCGGCCGCCACGAGCTGCCCGGGTCCCCGTCGACCGCCGCGGACGGTTCCGACATGCCCGCGGGCAGCGGGCTGGTGGGAAAGACCGTGCGACCCAGCGCCAGATCGTTCACCGGGTACGGTCTCGCCCCGTGCAGCCGCACCACGGCCGGCCGCCCGCCGGAGCGCACCGACACCACCGCGGTCCGGCCCTGCGCGCGCACCCGCACCCGGCAGGAGGCCCCCGAGAGCCGCAGCGTGGCACCGTCCTCGACACTCACCCGCAGCCCGGCAGGCAGCGAACGACCCGAGACCGGGGCGAGCGTGAACCGCGGCGCCAGCAGCAGCGCCCGCGCCGCAGGCAACTCGCTTTCGTGGACGATCCCGTCCCCGGTCACGGTCTGCGTCCCCGCGAAGACATACCGCTCGGCGCCGTCCTGCGGCACCGAGACACGAGTGCGGACCTCCTCGGCGGAGAGATTGAAGAGACTCAGGTGTTCCTCCACGTACGCCGCCCGCACCCGCGGGTGCTCGGCCGACGGCGCCTTCCGCGCCGCCAGCGCCCGCAACCGGTCGGGCGAGGCAGCGGGATACCCCTCGATCACGACCGGGGCGGCGGGGCCGTCACTGAGGACGAGCGCGTCGTCGTAGACGGAGACGGGGTGGTCCCGGTCCGCGCCGCGCACCACGAGACCGGCGCGGCCGTCCACGTCGAGCCAGCCGCCGTGGCTGCGGGCCCGCGGCAGGGGATAGACGGCGAGATCCTCCCACCGCTCCCCGTCCGCCGAGCCCTGCACGCGGTAGGCGCGCCCGGCCGCGGCCTCCCAGCGCAGCGTCACCTCCCCGACCTCCCGCGCGGCGCCGAGGTCGACCGCCAGCCAGCTGTCCGCACGCTTGCGGTCCGCGGTGGCCACCGCCCAGCGGGTCGCCCCGTCACCGTCCACCGCCAGCTCCGGGCCCATGCCCGGGGCCGCCGAGGAGGCCGTCGCCGCGCCGCCGCGCGCGAGGTCCTCGCCACCGGCCAACGCGCGCGCCTCGAAGGCGAACAGTGAATAGCCGTACGCCGGATCAGGCCGCACCCCCTGCAGGCGCAGGTGACGCACGGTGGTGCGCGGCACGTCGAGCGTGTCGACGCGCCCGCCGGCCGCCGGAGCGCTCGCCCCGTCCTGCGCCGCCACCCGCACCGAGCCCTCCGCGAAGCGGAAGGTGCGGGATCCGCCGAGGCCGGGCATTCCCGGCATCGTGAGGTTGTACACCTCCAAGTGCCCCTCGCCCGCAGCCGTACCGCTGCTCGCGTAGACGACGGCGCCGGACCCCAGCGTGGTGAACCCGGCCCAGCCGGTGTCGAGACGCAGCAGCGTCGCGCTGCCGTCGAAGCCGTCGCGGACCGTCGTCCAGGTCTCCACCGCGCGGCCCGCGACCGTGCCCGCCGTCGAGGGCAGGAACATCGGGGTGCCGCCGCTCAGCTTGAACAGCCAGTCGTCGTGCGCCGGCTGCCAGGCGAACTTCACGAAGCCCGGCTTGCTGACCGCCGCCGCCCACGCCGCGGGGGACTGGTGCGAGACGAGCCCGGGCCAGGTACCGAAGTCCGTCACCCCGGCCGCCCGCGCGAAGAACTCCTCGAGCGAGAGGGGCTCCACGGGCGTGTGCGCCGTCCACACGTGCAGCAGGTAGCTCAAGGCGATCTCGGCGCGCGCCTCGGGCTCGTACTTCGGCTCGCCGGAGAACTTCGCGAGCCGGTAGCGCGGCGCGTACTGCTGGTACGCCTCCAGGCGGGCGGCCAGTTCGGTCTCGGCGCGGGCCGCGGCGCGGTCCCCCAGCACCCGTGCGAGGAAGGCGAGCGGGATGACGTCGCGTCCGTACAGGTGCTCGCGGTCGTTGACCATCGGCATCAACGGCTCGCCCGCGTCGCTCATGACGCCGAGCAGGGTCCGCCACAACGGGGCGGCGTTGGGCTGCTTGGTCAGCACCTCCGGCAGCGGAGTGCCCGCGGCGAGGAAGTGCGAGGAGTTACGGCCCGAGGTGCGCCACAACTCCTCTTGGTAGTGCGGGCCGAAGGAGCCGTGGTTCTCGACGATGAACGTGTCGTAGAGGTTGCGCGCGGTGTTGTGGGAGACCGGCACCCCGTCCACCACGGCGGGGTTGGCGAGGTCGGCGGGCGGCAGCCCGGCCTCGTTGCGCGACCAGGTGCCGAAGCGCTCCCGCCACGCGTCGTGCCGGGCATCGTCGCCGGCCCAGGCCAACGCGGGGGCGAGGGACTGCGCGTAGACGCCCATCTCCTCCAGCTTGGTGTCGCCCTGGAAGCCGCCGGTCAGCCCGTGCGGGGTCCAGGAGCCCGACGCCGGGTCGTCGCCGGTGCCGAGACCGTCGGTGTAGGCCGCCTGGCCGCGCAGGAGCGCGTCGACGTGGCCGCGGGTCGTCGCGTCCAGCTCGGTCCACAGAAGCTTCGCGGCCATGACGAAGTACGACTGGAAGGTGGTGTCGAAGAAGAGCGTGCGGCCCCACTGGTCGCCGCCGGTGAGCCGGTTGGAGGCGGCGAAGTGGCGGATGGTGGCGAGGGTGCGTGTCCGCAGGGTGTCGCGGTCGATGCCGGTCAGGTCGCTGTCGTAGCTGCCGTGGGTGAGCAGCACGGCATGGCCGAGGACGACGGCGAAGCCGAAGTCCTTGTCCGTGTAGTAGCCGCGGGCCGCGTCCCACCGGGTCTCGGACCAGCGGGTGTGCTGAGCGAGGACGCGCAGGTAGGTGGCGGCGATGTCGTCGGAGGCCGTGGCCGTCCCGGCGGCGGGCGCGTCAGCCGCCTGTGCCACCCCGGTGCCGACAGGCAGGGCGGTCAACGCGCCGGTGGCAGCCATGAGTTGGAGGAAACGTCGGCGGCCGACCTGGGCGGGGAGGTGCGACACGGCGAGGCCTTCCGTTCGGACAACGTTGTCAAGGCAGCATTTTCGACAGTCGTCCGGGCGGGAGTCAACGGGTACGGCGCAGTACGTATGGCGGGACGGGGCCGCCGCCCCGCCTCCAGGGCGTGAACTCGTCCGGCGCCCGCCGTGGTTCGCCGTGTGAGCAGTTACTCGGCGGACTGCGGCGAGGTCTCGTCGACCACCCACTTCAGGTAGGCCACGGATCCGCCCGTCACCGGGAGGGTGATCCATTCCGGTACTTCGTAGCTGTGCTGCTCCGCGACCCAGGCCTCCAGCGCTGGGAGCCGCTCTCTCGTCGTCTTGTACGAGATCCGCCACTCCTGCGCGGTCTCGACGGCCCCCTTCCACCGGTACGTCGCGGTGATCGGCTGGTCGATGTGGGCGCAGGCCGCCAACCGGCTCTCGACCGCGCCGCGGGCGAGGGTCTGGGCCTGTTCCTCGTCGTCGATGGTCGTCTGTGCGATCACGATGTCGCTGGCCATGCAACTGCCCTTCCGCTCGGTGAGTCCCGACACTACCCAGCGGCCGTGGCGGTCACCCGCGCGCCCTCCCGTCTCAACGCGCCTCCGCCTCGGCGGCGCCCCGGCCGCGTGCCACGCCGGTGACCGCAGCCACCGTGCCCCGCAGCCCCTCGGAGCGCGGGGCGTTCACGGCCGCTCCCGGGACCGGCGCCGGCCGGCGGGCAGCGGCACCGGGTACGACGGTGTTGGACACGCTGCCGATCCCTTCCACGGTGAGGGTGACGGTGTCACCGGGCTTCAGCGGCGGTGGCTTCCGCTCGCCGTGCACGCCCCACAGTCCGGCGAGGCAGCCGCCGTTGCCGCAGGTCCCGGAGCCCAGGACGTCGCCGGGCAGCACCCGCGTACCGCGCGAGGCGTAGGCGACCAGCTCCTCGAAGGTCCAGCTCATGTTGGACAGGAGGTCCGTGCCGACGGTCTCGCCGTTGACCTCCGCGGTGAGCGCCAGGCGCAGGAATCCGCCGGCGTCCTGGTACGGCTCCAGCTCGTCCGCGGTGACCAGGTACGGGCCGAGGGTGGTGGCCGTGTCCTTGCCCTTGCACGGGCCGAGGCCGACGGTCATCTCGGCGGACTGCAGGTCCCTGGCCGACCAGTCGTTGAAGACGGTGTAGCCGACGATGTGGTCACGGGCCTGCTCGGGGGTGAGGTCACGGGCCTGCTCGGGGGTGAGGTCGCGGGCCTGCTCGGGGGTGAGGTCGCGGCCCTCGCGGCCGACGACGGCGGCGACCTCGAGTTCGAAGTCCAGCACGGTCGAACCGGGCGGGACGGGGATGTCGTCGTGCGGACCGTAGATCGCCGTGCGGGTTGGTGCAATAGAACGTGGGAGCGGCGTACCGTTGTTCCGGGACGCCGACGGCGCCGCTCACCGAGCGCCGTACGCCCTCGACGTGCTCCTCGAAGGTGACGAAGTCCCGGACGGAGGCGGGCTGGAGGGGCGGCAGCAGCCGGACCTGGGACACGTGCGGGCCGGGCGGTACGTCGAGTGCGGTGGCACCCGCGGTGAGCAGCCCGGGCAGCCCGCCGGATTCCCGCAGCAGGCCTGTCGTAATCGGGCACGGCGAGATCGACGTGCCGCAGATGGGTGAGAAGACGCATGGGGTCACTCCTTGAAGAGGAGGGCGGAGGCGTTGCCGCCGCGAACGGAGCCGACGCCCAGCAGGCCCTGGACCAGCGCGTGATCGAGGGCGCGCACCGGGCGGTCAGGATGCTGCAAGGGCACGAGGCTGAGTCCCCGCAGCCGGCCGGGTCCGGCCGAACAGTGCGCAGCGGTCGCCTCGTTGGCGAGCCGGTACACCTTCTCCGCCGTCTCCTCGCCCGCCCAGTGGTGGTCGTGCGAGGGGGAGGGACTGACCACACGTCCACGCCCTGGGCGTCCATCGCGGCCAGGCACACGGCGGGGTCGGTCAGCCGGGGAACGCGTTCGCGCACCATGGGTCCGCTGACGGCGCCAGGGCCGCGGGACCGTTGCGCCGGGCGTCCAGTGCCTTCGCCTCCGCCAGCCCCGGCAGGCCGGACACCAGGGCCTCCACCTCGGGCAGCAGCACATGGGCGTGGACGTCCACGGTGGGGGCCGTGCTCACGGCAGCTCCCGCAGCATCGTCATCGTGCGGCCCGTCAGGCCGGGCAGGTCCGCGTCCCGGACATCGTCCAGCTGCCGCGCATCGGTCTGATCCAGGCGCGGCCGGCACGCATGCTGGCGCCCGTCGCCGCCGTCCGGGTGGTGGAGCCGCCCTACGAGGCGGTGCCGCTGCGCGAGGCCCTGTGGTGGCACCCGGTCCACACCCATGACGCGGCCCACATCTGGCTGCGCGAGACGGCGGCGCGGGTCGGGGCCGGACTGCCCCCCAGGGACGAGGACCGTGGGTGAGGCCGGGGCAGGCGTGGGCCCGGTGCGACCGCCCTCGGCGGCGGCAGCGGGCCCGTCGGTCCGTCGGGCACCCACCACCGCCGAGCCCGGCTCGGGATGCGCCGCCGCGCCCCCCGAGTCCGCAGGTGTCCGGTTATCGCCTATCCGCGGTAAATGCCTGGACTGAACGCCTTCCCCGGCGGGAGACTGCCGACTTCCGAACCTCCGGGAGTGTGATGGGGAACACAGAAGAGCGAGGGCCGGCGCCGGGCAGGAGCGCCGTCCTGCTCGCAGCGCGGTACTACGGCCGGGAACTGCTGCGACTGCACCGGCTGGCCCTGCCCGCGATGCTGCTGCCGGCCGCGGGCAACATCGGCATCCGTTACGTCGCCCCCCTGCTGATCGCCAAACTGGCAGGACAGGCCGCCGGCCACAGCGGTCTCACGCTCACCTCGGCGCTGCCGTACGTGCTGGGGTTCGGTGTGACGCTGCTGCTCGCCGAGGCCGTGTGGCGGGTCGGCCAGCACTGCCTGAACCGCGTGGACGCCCTCGGTTCGGAACACCTGTACGTCAGGGGCATGGACGAACTCCTCGCCCAGGACGCGGCGTTCTTCCACGACAACTTCGCCGGCTCCCTGACCAAGCGGGTCCTGAGCTTCGGCAGACGCTTCGAGGACTTCGTCGACACGGTGACGTACCGGGTCGTGGGCAGTCTCGTCCCCCTGGTGTTCGGTGCCGCGGTGCTGTGGAGCTACGAACCGATGCTCGTCCTCGGCCTCCTGGTGATGATCGCGCTGACCGTGGTGGCCGCGGCACCCCTGATCCGTCGCCGGCAACGGCTCGTCGACGACCGCGAGGCGGCGATCGCCCGGGTCTCCGGCCACGTCGCCGACAGCCTCATGAACATGGAGACCGTCCGGGCGTTCGCGGCCGAGCGGCGGGAGGCCGCCGAACACCGCGCCCGGGTCGCGGAGTCCCGGCGGCTGACGCTGAGGTCGTGGGACTACGGCAATCTGCGCGTGGACGTCCTGATCGCCCCCATGTCCGTGCTGACCAACGTGCTGGGGCTGCTGGTCGCGGTCGCCTTCGGCGGTTCCGGCCAGGGAGTGGAGGAGGTCGTCGTCGCGTTCACCTACTACTCCAACGCGACCCAGATCATGTTCGAGTTCAACCAGATCTACCGGCGTCTGGAAAGCTCGATGACGGAGGCCGCGCAGTTCACGGAGCTGCTGCTGGACCCGCCCACCGTGCTCGACCCGCCGGAACCCGAACCGCTCGCGCGGCGGGACGACACCGGCATCCGCTTCGAGGCGGTCACCTTCGCCCACGCGGGTGCGAAGCCGATCTTCCGGGGACTGACCCTGGACGTGCCCGCGGGCGCACGGATCGGTCTGGTCGGCAGGTCCGGCGGCGGCAAGACCACGCTCACCCGGCTCCTGCTGCGGATGTCCGACATCGACGGCGGACGCATCCTGATCGGTGGTCAGGACATCAGCCGGCTGCGCCAGAGCGACCTGCGCTCACTGATCGCCTACGTCCCGCAGGAACCCGCCCTGTTCCACCGCAGCCTGCGGGACAACATCGCCTTCGCCCGGCCCGGCGCCACCGACGAGGAGATCCACGCGGCGGCCGCGGCCGCGCACGTCACGGAGTTCGCCTGCCAGCTGCCCGACGGTTTCGGCACGCTGGTGGGGGAGCGGGGAGTGAAACTCTCGGGCGGCCAGCGCCAGCGCGTCGCCCTCGCCCGGGCCATCCTGCGCGACGCCCCGGTCCTGCTGCTCGACGAGGCGACCAGCGCCCTGGACTCGGAGAGCGAACTCCTCGTCCAGGACGCCCTGTGGCGGCTGATGGACGGCCGTACGGCCCTCGTGGTCGCCCACCGTCTGAGCACCGTCGCCGGCATGGACCGTCTCGTCGTCCTCGACCGGGGAGACGTCGTCGAGCAGGGCACCCACGAGGAACTGCTCGCGGCGGACGGGGCCTACGCCCGACTGTGGCGGCACCAGTCGGGCGGCTTCCTCGGCGAGAGCGCCGAGGCGGCCCTCGAAAGCCCGGTCCCGGGAGCCGGCACCGGCGTGCTGCCGGGACCGGCCGACCCGGCACCGGGCGGGGGCCGCGGGACGCCGTCACCCGCGCGCACGAGCACCGGGCCCGCCTGAACGCAGCGGTTCCCGGACGTTCCGGAGGGCGGGCGCGGTCGTCGTCCTGGTGGCCCTCGTCGTCCCGGCCGTCCTCGAACCCGGCCGGCCCGGGGACGGCGAGGGGCGGCGGCCGGCGCGCCGCCCCGGCCGCTTCCGGGGCCGTGTCTCAGGCGTCGATGATGACGGGGATGATGAGGGGCTTGCGGCGGTAGGTGCGGAACGCCCAGTTCGCCACGGCGCGGGCGATGAGCTGTTCGAGCTGGCGCGCGTCCCCGACGCCCTCCTCGGCCGCGGTGGCCAGGGTCTTCTCGATGACCGGGACGACCGGCTCGAAGGTGGCCTCGTCGTGGACGAAACCACGGGCCAGGAAGTCGGGGGCCTCGGCCAGGGCACCGGTGTCCGCGTCGACGATCGCCACCACCGTGACCACGCCTTCGGCGGCGAGGGTGAGGCGGTCCTTGAGGGAGGCCTCGGTGGCGCCGCCGACCTCCATGCCGTCCACGTAGACGTTGCCGGCCGGAACCTTCCCGGTGATGGACGCGCGCCCGTCGACGAGGTCGACGACGACGCCGTCCTCGGCGATGACGACCCGGTCCGGGTCGACGCCGGTACGGATGGCGAGGTCGCCGTTGGCCCGCAGGTGGCGCCATTCGCCGTGCACGGGCATGACGTTGCGCGGCTTGACGATGTTGTAGCAGTAGACGAGTTCGCCGGCGCTGGCGTGCCCGGAGACGTGCACCTTGGCGTTGCCCTTGTGGACCACGTGGGCGCCCCACCGGGTGAGTCCGTTGATCACCCGGTAGATGGCGTTCTCGTTGCCGGGGATGAGGGAGCTGGCGAGCAGGACGGTGTCGCCCTTGCCGATGCGGATCATGTGGTCCCGGTTGGCCATCCGGGACAGCGCGGCCATCGGTTCGCCCTGGGAGCCGGTGCACACCAGGGTGACCTTGTGGTCCGGGAGCTTCTCCAGCTCCTTGGTGCTCACCACCAGACCGGACGGGACCTTCAGGTAGCCCAGGTCACGGGCGATGCCCATGTTGCGGACCATCGAGCGGCCGACGAAGGCGACCTTGCGGCCGTGCTGGTGGGCGGCGTCCAGGACCTGCTGGATGCGGTGCACGTGGCTGGCGAAGCTGGACACGATGACCCGGCGCGGCGCGGTGCGCATCACCTGCTCGATCGCCGGGTTCAGCTCACGCTCGGACGTGGTGAAGCCGGGCACTTCGGCGTTGGTGGAGTCGGTCAGGAACAGGTCCACGCCCTCCTCGCCGAGGCGGGCGAAGGCGCGCAGGTCGGTGATGCGCTCGTCCAGTGGGAACTGGTCCATCTTGAAGTCGCCGGTGTGCAGCACCATCCCGGCGCCGGTACGGATCGCGACCGCGAGACTGTCCGGGATGGAGTGGTTGACCGCGACGAACTCGCAGTCGAAGGGCCCGAAGCCGCGCCGGTCGCCCTCCCGCACCCGCACCGGGCGCGGCCGGATGCCGTGTTCCTTGAGCTTGGCCTCCAGGAACGCCAGCGTCAGCTTGGAGCCGACGACCGGAATGTCGGAGCGCTCCCGCAGCAGGTAGGGCACGCCGCCGATGTGGTCCTCGTGACCGTGGGTGAGCACCACGGCGACGACATCGTCCAGCCGGTCCCGGATGGAGGTGAAGTCCGGCAGGATGACGTCCACACCGGGCTGGGTCTCCTCGGGGAACAGCACGCCGCAGTCCACGATGAGCAGCTTGCCGGCGTACTCGAAGACGGTCATGTTGCGGCCGATCTCACCGAGGCCGCCCAGGGCGATGACCCTCAGCCCTCCGTCGGGAAGGGGCGGGGCGGCTTTGAGGTCGGGGTGGGGATGACTCATACCCTGACGGTACCCGCAGAGGGGGGCGGGATGATCCATCGCCTGCGTGATCCATGTCTGCGTGGTCTCTTTTCCCGGGGTGCGGCCTCCTTGGCGGACCACGCTCCCCGCTACCGGGGGAGCGCCGCGCCCGGCGGCCCCGTCCCCGGCCCCGGGACGGCCCGTGTCCGGCGGCCCCGGCCGCCTTCGTCCGCGCGGTGCCCGGCGAGGAGCGTCCCGGCCGGCCCGGCGGCACGTCGGACACCGGCGCCGGTCTGGTTTACTCTCCCGATGAGTTCACGCACGTCCCCGGTCAGCCCGCCGGTCACGATACGCAGGGCCGTCGCGGGGGACGCCAGACGGCTCACGCGCATCGTGCGCGGCTCGGGCGCCTACCGGGGTGAGTACGCGGCGGCAGTCGCGGGCTACCGGGTGGGTCCCGATTACCTCGAGGCCCACCGGGCCTTCGCAGCCGTCGGCGCAGACGAGCCCGGAGGCCGGGTCCTCGGGTTCTACTCGCTCGTCCTGGCCCCACCGGAACTCGATCTGCTCTTCGTCGCCGACGACGCGCAAGGGCGGGGCATCGGGCGACTGCTCGTCGCGCACATGCAGGGCGAGGCCCGTGCCGCCGGGCTCGACCGGGTCAAGGTCGTGTCGCATCTTCCCGCCGCGGACTTCTACCACCGCGTCGGTGCCGTGCGGACCGGGACCGCGCTCGCGAACCCGCCCGCCGTGCCGTGGGACCGTCCCGAATTCGAGTTCCGCGTCCCTGCGCGATGAACGACGGCCGTCCGTGGCGGGTGTGCCGCCGGGACGGTGCCCGGGGGTTCGCCGGCCCGCCCCGGTCCCGGGACCGGAGGGCGGTCAGGACGGTGCGCGGCCGTTCGTCCTCGCGGGTGATGTCGTCCGCAAGTCCTGAGCGGCCGAGGCGC
This sequence comes from Streptomyces sp. Xyl84, assembly GCF_059731885.1. NCBI lineage: Bacteria > Bacillati > Actinomycetota > Actinomycetes > Kitasatosporales > Streptomycetaceae > Streptomyces > Streptomyces sp. Xyl84. The sequence continues at coordinate 669,419 of NZ_AP029182.1, read as the reverse complement.
CGGTCGCCCTCGGTGAGCCCGGTGAGGCGCAGCCGCTGCTGGGCGCTCAGGGCGGTGGCGCCGCGGGCCTGGAAGGTCTCGCAGGCGCCGGCGACGTCCCTTCCGGCTTCGGCGGCGCGGCAGGCGGCCTCGGCGAGCCGGCCGACGCCGGGGCCGGTGACGGTGACGGCGAGCGCGGCGGCGGGGGCCTTCTCGGGGGTCGGCGAGGAGGCGTTCCGGGCGGGGGACCAGGGGCCGGGCGGATGCGCCGAGGGGGGCGGTGGCACCCGCCCCGCGCGCGCCCCGTCCCCGTACGAGGAGGCCGCCCTGCTCTCGGCCAGGAGGCGCCTTCGTCGTGACGGGGGGCGCGGCGTGCGGCCCTCCCGGCGGCGGCCGGGACACCGGCGGGCCGCGCCGCGGCCGGATGTGGACCGCCCGGACCCCGCAGCGCACCCCCTCATCGGCCCTGTGACCAGCACTTCCCCCGTTCTATTAGAATCTTCAATATCCAGGGCGAAAGGGGCGGACGTGTCCGCACAAGAGGCGGCGTTCGGCGCCCTGCTGCGAAAGATGCGTCAGACCAAGTCGCTGACCATCGAAGCGCTGGCGGAGGCGTCCGGCGTCAGTGTGCGCGGCATCGGCGACCTGGAACGCGGACGGCGGGCCGCGCCGCAACGGCGGACGGTGGCCGCGCTCGCGGACGGACTCGGACTCGACGACACCGGCCGGGAACGGCTGCTCGCCGCCGCCCGTACCGGACGTGCTCCCGGGTACAGCCCCGTCGGCGTCCGTTCCTTCCCGCGCGGTATCGACGACTTCGTCGGCCGCGCCGACGAACTGGCCCGCCTGGAGGCACTCGCCGGACCGTCCGCGGACCAGGGCGCCGCGGAACGCGGCGCCGACGGGGGAGCCGGGGCCGCGCACACCCGGTCCGTCGTCGTCGCCGTCCACGGGGCGCCCGGCACGGGCAAGACGACCCTCGCCCTGCGCGCCGCCCGCGGGCTGGCGGGCCGGTTCCCCGACGGCCAGCTCATGGTGGACCTGCGGGGGACCGACGACACCCCGCCCGCCCCCTCCGAGCTGATGGTCCAGGTGCTCAAGGCGCTCGGCGTGCCCGACCGCGACCTGGCGAAGGCCGGCCCGCAGGCCCACCCCGCCGTCTACCGGCAGGTCCTCGCCGACCGCCGCTGCCTGCTCGTCCTCGACAACGCCCGCGACGAGGCGCAGGTACGCCCCCTGCTGCCCGGCTCCGGCGGGACGCTCGTCCTGGTGACCAGCCGCCGTATGCTCACCGGTCTGGACGACGTGGTCCGGCTGCCGCTCGGGACGCTCGAGCCCGCCGAGTCGGCCGCCTTCCTGACCGCGCTCGTCGGCGCCGACCGGGCGAGCGCCGAACCGGAAGCTCTGGAGGAGGTCGCCCGGCTCTGCGAACACCTGCCGCTGGCCCTGCGGGTGGCGGGCAACTGGCTGGCGACGCGCACCGGTTGGAGCGTACGCCGGCTCGCGGACCGGCTGGCGCGCGAGGAGCGGCGGCTGGACGCGCTGGCCGCCGGGGACATACGGGTGGCGAGCGCCTTCGACCTGTCGTACCGGCAGCTCACCCCCGCCGCCGCACGGCTGTTCCGGCGCCTGTCCCTGGTCCCCGGTCCGGACGTCGGCGCCGCCTGCGCCGCCCGGCTCACCGGCCAGGACCTCTACGACGCCGAGGACACCCTGGAGGAACTGGTCGAGGCGGGGCTCCTCGGCGTCACCGGGGACCGTTACCGTCTCCACGACCTGCTCTGCCTGTACGGCCGCGACCGCCTCACCGCGCAGGAGAACCCCGAGGACGCCGAGCGGGCCCGCCGGGCGATGTTCCGCTGGCTGCTGGAGACGGCCGTCGTCGCCGGCCGGTGGTACGAACCCGACCACGGCGCCCCGCCTCCCACCTGGCGGGGCACGGTGGACCTGTCCAGCGCCGACAAGGCCCGCGAGTGGCTCCAGGCCGAGGCGGCCAACTGGCTGGCGGCCCTGCACGCGGCGGCGGAGGACGGCGACCACGCCACCGTCGTCGAGGTGGCCGAGTCCCTGCACTGGTTCTCCGACCAGTGGATCTTCTGGGGGCACTGGCCGGAGGTCTACGGCACCGCCGTGCGCTCCGCCGAGGCGCTCGGTGACCCGCTCGTGGAAGCGACCCAGCTCAACTACTACGCCTGGGCCGTCCTGCTGTGCGAGGGCAGACCCGCGGACAGCCTCCGGTACTCCGCCCGCGCGCTGGACGCGGCCCGGCGGGCCGGCGACCCCGCCCAGCAGGCATGGGCCCACCAGTACGCCGGCTGGGCCCACCGCCTCATGGGCGAGAACGACAAGGTCGCCGGGCACAACGCCCGGGCCGTCGCCCTCTTCGACGCCGCCGGGGACCTGCACGGCATGCTCCAGGCCCTGCTCGGCCGCGCGCTGGCACTGCGGGCGACCGAGCGCCACGAGGAGGCGATCGAGGCCAGCCGGCAGGTTCTGACCCGGCTGGATGCGGCCGGCGAGCGCATCGAACCCCACATCGCCGCCTTCGCACGGGTCAACGCGCTGGCAGGGCTGGGCATCAGCTACAGCCGTCTGGGGCGCTGGGACGAAGCGGTGGAGAACCTGCGGGAATCGGTCGACCTCTGTCACGCGGACGGCAACACCGCGCTGGAGAGCCGCTACCTCATCACGCTCGGCGACGCCCTCCTCGCGGCGGGCAGGACCGCCGAGGCGCACGAGGCGTTCGAGCGGTGCGTCGCGCTCGGCGCGGGTGCCGACCCCCAGCGGGTCGCCGTGGCCCGCTCCCGACTCGCCGACCCCGCCCCGGTCCGACCTGCGCCCCACCTGAACTGACCCCGGCGCACCCACCGAGCGACCGCACACCCCGGTGCCGGCCGGGACATCGCTCCTGGGGGAGAACCGGTCCTCACGATACGTGTACGGCGGCGACCGTTCCTTTCCGTGCGCGCACGGAGCTGTTCCCTGCGCGCACGGACGTGCGCCGGTACCGCGGGGACGGTGTGTGCCCTTCCGTCCGGCACCGCGTTTTCTGCCTGGAGAGTGCCTGGTCAGCGACCTGCCCGGCTGGTTGATTTCTCCTGTCGGAAAGAAAGAGGAGGAGAACCACGTGGAGCTTGCCCCGTCGACGGACGCGGTGCCCGGCCGGGACCGGCTCGACCGCTGGCGGGCCGCGCTGGGCTCGGCCCTCCTCCCGATGGCCGTCACGCCCCGCGGCAGCGGCCCCCTCACCGGCCGGATCACCAGTGGCCGCCTCGGCCGCCTGCGCTTTTGCACCCTGGAGTCCGACGCCCAGCGCATCAGCCGCACGGCGGCGCACCAGCGGACGGCGGACGAGGCCGCCGTGGGGGTCCTCGTCCTGACCGCGGGCACGGCGTCCCTGCTCCAGGACGGCCGGCACGCCGTCGCGGGCGCCGGGGACCTCCTGGTCCACGACACCTCACGGCCGTACACCCTGGACTTCCCCGCGCGGTTCGCCTGCCACATCCTCCACCTGCCCCGCCGGGAACTGGACGTCTCCGACGGGGAACTGCGCGGGCTCGCGGTGACGGCCGTCGCGCCCACCGACGGGATCGGTGCCGTCCTCAGCCCTTTCCTCACCCGGCTGCTCGCCTCGGCCCACTCCTACGCACCGGCCGTCGGGGCGCGGCTCGCGGCCACCGTCGTCGACCTCTTCGCCACCCTCGCCGCCGAACGCAGCCCCTTCGGCGGCGCCGGAACCGGACGGGAGGAGCTGGTGCTGCGCATCCGCGACCACATCGACCGCCATCTGGAGGACCCCGCTCTGGCGCCCGAGACCGTGGCCGCCGCCCACCACATCTCCGTGCGGTACCTGCACCGGCTGTTCGAGGACGAGAGGGTGACCGTGGCCCGGCTCATCCAGCGGCGCCGGTTGCAGGAGTGTGCGCGCGAACTGGCACGCGGCGGCCGGGCCGCGCCCGCCGTCGCCGCGGTCGCGCACCGCTGGGGCTTCGTGAACCCCGCCCACTTCAGCCGGGTCTTCCGCGGGATGTACGGGCACACGCCCAGCGAATGGCGCCGGCTCGCGACCTCGGGCACGCCCCCGCAGGACCCGTACGGCCGGTACGGCGACCGGGCCCCGGAAGCCGCAGCGGGGCGGGTGCCGCACCCTGATGAGCGGGTGCCGCACCCCGAGCGGGCGCCGTACGCCGAGGTGGGGCCACGTGCCCGGCGGACGGCTCACGACGGCGACGGCCGGAGCGCCTCCCGTGCGGCCTGAATCCGTCACCGTGCGGCCTGAACCCGGCAGGCGACGGTCAGAGCCGGTCACCGTTCGGCCTGAGTCCGTCACCAGGCCGTCCCGACCCGTCGCCGCAGGGCCCGAGCCGGTCACCGTGCCGCCTGGTTCCCTCGCCACGCCGCCTGGCCCCCTCACCGCAGGCCCCGAGCTTGTCACCGCGCGACCCCGGCCGGTCGCCGCACGTCCCGAGACCGCCGGGGCCGGCCCCGCGCGGCCCTCGCAGGGACCCGGCGCATCCGGTCAGCGAGGCACGCTCGGCGAGCCCGGCGCACCCGGCAGGCGCGGAGCACCCGCCGAGCGTGACGCCGCCGGCCTGTCCGGCGGCCCGGATTCCCGGGAGGACCGCGTCGCGCTCGCCGGCCGTGGCCCGGAGCAGGAGCTGCTGCGCCGGGTGCTGCGCGAGGCACGGTCGGGGGACGGGGGCACGGGGACCCTGCTGCAGGGTGAGGCCGGGATCGGCAAGACGGCCCTGCTGGACTGGGCGCACGCCGAGGCACGCGCCCTGGGGTTCACCGTGCTGCGCGCGGTGGGTTCCGAGGCCGAGGCAGGGGTGCCGTTCGGCGCGCTGCACCAGTTGCTCTGGCCCCTCACGGACCGTATGCGGGCGCTGCCGGAACCGCAGCGCCGGGCGCTGGCCTTCGCCCTCGGCGAGGACGCGGAACCGGCGCGGGGCGGCTTCCTGGTGGGCGCGGCGGTACTGGCCCTGCTCGCCGGGGAGGCGCGCATGCGCCCCGTACTGGTCCTCGTGGACGACCTGCAGTGGGTGGACTCCTCCAGCGCGGCCGTCTTCGCCTTCCTGCAGCGCAGGACCGGCGAGGTGCCGCTGGCCTTCGTCAGCGCGGGCCGCCCCGAGGGCCCGGCGGCCGAGGGCAGGCCCGGCACGGTGGTCGACCTGACCGCGCTGGACGGCGAGGACGCCCGCACGCTGCTGCGGACCCGGCACCCGCACCTGTCGCTCCCCACGGCCGACCGCATCCTGCAGGAAGCGGCGGGCAACCCGCTGGCCCTGGTCGAGCTGCCCGTGCACCTCCATCCCGACCAGGCACGCGGCGTGATGCCCCTGCCGAGGCGGTTCCCGCTCGGCGGGCGGCTGGAGCGGCTGTTCGCACCCCGGCTGGACCAATTGTCCGGCGAGGCCGCCCGCGTGCTGCTGCACGCCGCTCTCGGCGGCACGGCGGCGATGTGGGCGATACCGGCCTGGCCGGCCGGGCTCGCCCCCGACCGGGCCGACGAGGTGCTCGACGAGATCGAGTCGAGCGGCCTGGCACGCCTGGAGCCGGACGGCCGGCTCACCTTCCGGCACCCGCTGGTGCGCGGCGCCGTCGTCGCCCGCGCCTCGGGCCCCGAACGGCGGGCCGCGCACCGCGCGCTCGCCGCCGCTCTGCCCTACGACGACCCCCGCCGGCTGGGGCACGAGGCCGACGCCACCCTGCTGCCCGACGACGAGCTGGCCGGACGGCTCCAGGAGGCCGGCCGCCGCCTGGCGCTGCGCGGCGGCGACGCCGAAGGCGCGCTGCTGCTGCACCGCGCGGCCGTCCTGAGCACCGGCGCCCAGACCCGCGCCCGCCGCCTGACCTGGGCGGCGGCCATGGCGGCCCGCGGCGGGCGGCTCCCGTACGCTGCCAGGCTCGTGGAGGAGCTGCGCCGCGCGCCGGTGCCCGCCGACAGCGCGCCGCTGCACGCCTACGCCGTCGTCTACGTCGACCAGAGCCACCACGTCGACTTCGCGTCGTCGTTCACCCTGCTTCCCCAGGCCCTCGACGCCCTCGCCCGGACGGGAGCCGGGGCCGGCCCCTTCGACGACCTCGCCGAACAGGTCTACTTCAAACTGCTGCTGGCGTCCGTCTACACCGGCGACGCCCGCGGCTGGGCCGTGCTGCGCGCCCACCGGCACCAGGTCTCGCCGCTGGCCGACCTGTGCCGCCGGGCCTGGTCCGACCCCGCCCGCACCGCCCACGGCGCGGGCGCCGAACTGCACGCCACGGCCCGCACCATGAGCCAGGAGCAACAGGCCGGAGCCGCCTGGCTGCTGCTGTGGACCGCCACCGCCCTCGACATGGCCGACGCGTCCCTGTGGCGCCGGTTCCTGGGCCAGCACGCCTACGCCACCCAGGGCAGCATCGCCAAGGCCGGCGCCCACCAGGCCTACCTGCGGGGCGAGTGGGACCGGGCCGAGGTGTGCCTGCGCGAGGCCGAGGCGGCCGACGCCCTCGGGTACCACTGCAACGCCCTGCTCTTCCGCAACCACTACGCCCGTTTCCTGGCCGGCCGCGGCGACGAGGAGGGGCTGCTCGCGGTGGAGGGCGCCATCCGGCCGCCGGCCGCCCGGGCGCGTATGACGTTCGTGGAGGACCACCTCACGCACCTGCGCGCCCTGGCCGCCCTCGCGCACGGCCGGGACGAGGAGGCGTACTCCGCGCTGGCCGCTCTGACCCCGCCCGGCGTGCTGCCGGCCGCCCTGCCCTGGTTCCACCTGCCGTTCTTCGACTTCGTGGAGGCGGCCCTGCGCACCGGGCGGACGGCCGAGGCACGGGCGCACGTGGCGGCGGGCGGCGCGGCACGGATGGGGGACATCTCCCCGCACCACGCGTTCCTGCTGGCCGCCGCCCGCGCCCTCGCCGCCGCCGACGAGGACGCCGACGCGCTCTACGAGGCCGCCTACGCCGTACCGGGCGCGGGCCAGTGGGCGTTCGAACTGGCCAGGCTGCGGCTGGCGCACGGCGCGTGGCTGCGCGACCGCAGGCGCCCGCGCGCGGGGGAGGTGCTGGAACAGGCGCTGGAGACCTTCCGCGCGCTGGGCGCCCGGCCCTGGGCCGAGCGGACCGAACGGGAACTGCGGGCCGCCCGCACCCGGACCGAGGGCCCGGCCTCGCTCACCGCGCAGGAACTGCGGATCGCCCGGCTCGCGGCGGACGGGCTGACCAACAAGGAGATCGGCGCCCGGCTGGGCCTGTCCCCGCGGACCGTCGGCGGCCACCTGGCGAAGACCTTCCCCAAACTCGGGATCGCCTCGCGTGCCGCGCTCGCCCGGGCCCTGGAGGGGACGGGCGCGTGAAAGCGCGCGGGGCCCACCGCCCGCGCTGACCGACGGGGACGGCACCGGTGACGGCGCGCTGCGGGCCGGGACGGCCCCATGTCTCTCCCGTGAGTGGTGGGCCTGCGGGTCCGGACGGCCTCGTACCTCTTCCGCACGGGTCGGCACCGTCGAGTCGTGCCTGCGCTCCGGAGCCCGGGGTCCCCGCTGCTCGCACCGCATCCCTCACCCTCCGGCCCGCGGCGGCACGCCGGCGCGGTGACCGGCCGAGCCTCCCCCCCTCTCCGCGGGTCAAATGACCTACCGCCCTCGCGGCGCCGCCGCCCAGGCTGGAGAGACGCACAGGCACACGTGTCCGTCCCGCCGCCGGGACCGGGCCGAGAGGGGGCAGTCACCATGCACGACGAGGTCAGCACGGCATCCGTACCGCCGGCCGACCGTGCCGGACACTGGGAGAGCGCGGTCCGCCGACGACTGGCCCCCGTCGACGTCACGCCACGACCGGGGCCCGCGGACTTCCGCGGCACGCTCACCACGGGCGACGCGGGCTGCCTGCGGCTGCTGTCGATGCGGGCCGCGCCGCTGCGGCTGAGCCGTACCGCCCGGCTGGTGTCGGCCGTCCGGGACGACCGGCTGGTCCTGCTTCTCCAGGAGGAGGGCACCGCCGCCGTACGGCAGGACGGACGCGAGGCGGTCCTCGGCGCCGGACAACTGGCACTCCTGGACCTGCGCCGGCCCTTCTCCCTCGACCAGCACACGCCGTTCCACCTGTACGCGCTGCGGCTCCCGGAGCAGGCCCTGGGCCCCTCCGCGGCACGCGCCCGGCAGGTCACGGGCCGAGCCATCCCCGCCACCGAGGGCGTGGCGGCGCTGCTGCGGCCCTTCGCCGCGGACATGGCCTCCGGTGCGGCGGCGCTCGCGGGCCACGTCAGGGACCGCCTCGCCGGCAGTCTCGCGGACCTGCTGGCCACCCTCGTCGACGAGCAGGCCCGCCGGCCGGACGGGACCGCGCCGCTCACCCCCCGCGCGCGGACCGTCGACGACATCCGCGCCCACATCGACGCCCATCTGCGCGATCCCAGGCTCTCCCCGGCGCTCGTCGCCAAGGACCACGGCATCTCGCTGCGCTACCTGCACGCGCTGTTCGAGAGCGAGGACACCACCGTGCACCGGCTCATCCAGCGGCGGCGGATCGAGGAGTGCGCCCGCGAGCTGCTGCGCCCCGGACACGAGGGCCGCACGATCTCCGCCGTGGCCCGCGGCTGGGGATTCCGCAACGCGGCGCACTTCAGCCGTGCTTTCAAGTCCGTCCACGGCTGCTCGCCCAGCCAGTGGCGGGCGTCCGCCCCGCCGCCCGGTGCCCGCCCCGGGCCCACCAGGTGAGACGGCAACTGTGGTGCCCGATCCACAACTGCTAGGTTCATGCCGATTCCGAAGCGGTGACATCCGGCCATGACAGGCGCGCCGGGCGGGTCGCCGGAGGTGGGGATGGACAAGGGTACGTTCGGCGGGCTGCTGCGCGAGGCACGGCAGCGATCCCTGCTCACCCTGGAGAGCCTCGCCGAGGCATCCGGAGTCAGTGTCCGCGCGATCAGTGACATGGAGCGCGGACGGAGCCTGCCGCGCCAGGCCACTCTCGGCGAGCTGCTGGACGCCCTGGAGCTGGAGGAGGACGAGCGGCGCCGCCTGGTGCGCGCGTCCGCCCGGCGCACCCGGCGGGTCCCGCGGCAACTGCCGCCGGACCTCACGGCCTTCCGCGGGCGCACGGAGGCGCTGGCGGCCGTCCACGGGCTCACCGCGCGGGTGGCCGGACAGGGCGGCCACGTCGTCATCTCCGCGATCGGCGGCATGGCCGGAGTCGGCAAGACGGCGCTGGCGGTGCACTGGGCGCACCAGGTGGCGGACCGTTTCCCCGACGGCCAGCTGTACGTGAACCTGCGGGGTTTCGAGGCCGAGGCCCGCCCCCTGGACCCCGGGGAGGCGCTCGGCGGGTTCCTGCGGGCGCTGGAGGTGCCCAGCAGCGACATCCCGGCCGGCGTGCAGGAGCGCAGCGCCCTGTTCCGGGAGCGGAGCGCGTCGCGGCGGCTGATCGTCGTCCTGGACAACGCGCGGGACGCCGACCAGATCAGGCCGCTGCTGCCGGCCGCCCCGGGCTGCCTCACGATCATCACCTCCCGCAACCGGCTGTCCGGCCTCGCGGCGACGGAGGGGGCCTCGCTGGTCAGCCTGGACGTGTGGAGCCGCGAGGAGGCCCTTGCGGCGCTCGCCGCCCGGATCGGAGAGGAGCGGTGCGCGGCGGAGCCTGCGGCCGCCGCCGAACTCGTCGCGCTGTGCGGCTGCCTGCCGCTCGCGGTCGCCGTCGTGGGGGCGCAGCTGAACGCGGCGCCCGGGATGCCGCTGCGGACAGGCGTGCGGGAGCTGGGAGAGGCGCGATCGCGGCTGGACGCGCTGTCGGCCGCCGACGGGCAGGCCGACGTACGCGCCGTCTTCTCGTGGTCCTACCAGGCGCTCACACCCGCGACGGCACGGTTCTTCCGGTACCTCGCCGTCCACCCAGGTCCGGCGGTCTCCGCCGAGGCCGCCGCCTCGCTCGGCGGTGTCGAGACGGTCCAGGCCCGCCGTCATCTGCGCGAACTGACCGCGGCCAGCCTCCTCACCCGGGACACGGAGGGCCGCTACGTCCTGCACGACCTGGTACGGGCCTACGGCGCAGAACTCCTCGAACAGGAGAAGGAGGACCGCCTCGGAGCCGAGATGCGCCTGCTGGACTACCTGCGCCACAACGCCCGCGCCGCCAACCGGTTCGTCTGGCGCTTCCCGTCCGCCCCGGCCGGCGACCCGGTGCCCGGCGTGGCACGCGTCACGATCGACGACCGCGAGGAAGCACTGGAGTGGTACCGCCAGGAGGAGACCACCGCCGCGGCCGCGCTGCGCACCCTGAACGACGCACGGTTGCGGCGCCACCGCATCGACGTCACGGTGGAATGGGTGGCCTACAACTCGGTCACCGGGCGCTGGGCCGAGGAGATCTCCGCCTCGCGCATCGGGCTCGAAGCGGCTCTCGCCCTGGACGACCCGGTGGCCGTCGCGAGGACCGCCGCCCACCTGTCGCGGGCGCTCGTCGAGACGGGGGGCATCGACGAGGCCGACGACCTGCTCGGCCTGATCCTGCGCCAGATGCCCCGGCTGCCCCCGCAGGAGCAGCTCCAGGCGGAGCGGCACGCCAGCCGCATCCGTCACTACCAGCAACGCCACGCGGAAGGGCTGCGGCACGCGCGCAACAGCCTGGCGCTCGCCCGCGCTCTCGCCGAGCCGTACGAGATCGCGCGGGCCCTCGCCATCGTCGCCTACTTCCTCTCCGTCCACGGTGACCCGAAGGAAGCCGTCGCCACCTGCGAGGAGGTGATCCCCCTGCTGCGCGAGACCGGGAACCGCCACGACGAGGCGGCGACCCGCAGGCACATGGGCTACGCCTGGCAGCGCGCGGGCGACCTCACCGCCGCGATCGAGCACTACCGCGCGGCGCTGGACCTCTACCAGGAGGTCCTGGACGACTACAACGTGGCCGACGTGCTCGACCACCTCGCGGCCGCCCAGCTGGAACAGGGGGACACCGAGACGGCCCGGGTCAACTGGACCCGGTCGGCCGACCTGTTCGGTGCCCTGCGCGTCGCCCGCGCCGGACAGATCCGGGCCAGGGCGGAAGCCCTGCCCGGGCCGGAGACCCGGCCGGCGGGGTGAGGGCGCCCGCGGCGGACAACCTGCGGCCGGCACCGCGCCACCCGGCCTGCGGCGGCTGCGGCGCGTGCTGCCGGCACCACGCTCCCCGCCCCCTGCGGCCGGGGCCGGCACCGCGCCGCCGAGCCCCCTGTGACCCGGGACGGCACCGCCCAGTAGAGTGCGCCCCTGCCCCCCGAGTGCGCCACCCGGCGAAGCACCCCCGCACGCCGAAGTGCCCGCGTCCGCCGCCCGACCCCGAGGTACCAGCACGTGAAGCCCGCCCGACCAGGACGACCGACTCCCGCCGCCGGCCGCGAAGGCACCCCGGGCGCCGTGCCCCTGGGTGTCGTGCCGGGGCTGCCGGACGAGGCGTACGAGCACGACGGACAGCTCACCAAGCGGCACGTCCGGGCCGCCACCCTGGCCGCGCTCGCCCCCTGCCCCGGCGAACTGCTGTGGGACGTCGGCGGCGGATCGGGCTCCATCGCCGTCGAATGGATGCGCGCCCACCCCGCCTGCCGGGCGGTCACCGTCGAACGGGACCCGGTGCGGGCCGCGCGCATCATCCGCAACGCCGAACGGCTCGGAGTGCCCCACCTGCGCGTGGTCACCGGGACGGCCCCCCGGGCGCTGGCCGAACTGCCGCCCCCCGACGCGGTATTCGTCGGCGGCGGACTCACCGCCCCCGGCCTCCTCGACGCCTGCTGGACGGCGCTGCCCGTCGGCGGACGGCTCGTCGCCAACACGGTGACCCTGGAGTCCGAGGCGCTGCTCGCCGACGCCTACCGGCGCCACGGCGGCGAACTGGTGCGGCTCGCGGTGGCGCACGCCGTGCCGGTGGGCGGCTTCACCGGGTGGCGGCAGGCGATGCCGGTGACCCAGTGGGCCGTGCGCAAGACCGTCGAAGAACCCACAGGAGCAGACAGATGACCGTGTACTTCATCGGCGCGGGCCCCGGCGCCGCGGACCTCATCACGGTGCGCGGCGCCCGCACCCTCGCCGCCTGCCGGGTCTGCCTGTACGCGGGCAGCCTCGTCCCCCGCGAACTCCTCGCCGAATGCCCGCCGGGAGCCCGTCTGGTCGACACCGCACAGCTCGACCTGGACCAGATCACCGCCGAACTGGTGCGCGCCCACGAGGAGGGCCACGACGTGGCCCGGCTGCACTCCGGCGACCCGTCCGTCTTCAGCGCCGTCGCCGAGCAGATGCGGCGGCTCGACGCGGCCGGGGTGCCCTACGAGATCGTCCCCGGCGTGCCCGCCTTCGCCGCCGCCGCGGCCGCCCTCAAGCGGGAACTGACCGTGCCCACCGTCGGCCAGACGGTCATCCTGACCCGGATCGCCCAGCGCGCCACCGCCATGCCGCCGGGGGAGGACCTGGCCACGCTGGGCCGCAGCGGCGCCCTCATCGTGCTGCACCTGGCCACCCGGTACGTCGACCGTGTCGTGAGCGAACTGCTCCCGCACTACGGCGCCGACTGCCCCGCCGCGGTCGTCGCCTACGCCTCACGCCCCGACGAACTGGTCCTGCGGGGCACCCTCGACGACATCGCCCAGCAGGTGAAGGCGGCCGGAGTGCTGCGCACCGCCGTGATCGTCGTGGGCCGCACACTGGGCGCGGAACAGTTCGGCGACAGCCACCTGTACTCGCCCGAGCGGGAGCGGCACGTGTGCTGACCGGGCCCCGCGGCGGACCCCACGCGCCGTTTGTTAGGCTCCCCTTGCCTCCCGCGGGGGAAGTCCGGTGAGAGTCCGGCGCTGACCCGCAACGGTGTGCGCGAGGGCCTGACGGCCCCTCGCGCGAGCCCGATCGCCCGTGGGTGGTGCGACCCGTTGACTGCTCGCCGCGGACTGCGAGAGGGGACCGCGCGGCCCGGCGGGCCGTACGGGCTGATCTCCTGCTTCCCGTCCCGCAGGCGGCCCAGCCGAAGGACGGCCCCCTCGTGCGCCGAAGGACGACTCCCAGCCGGACACCCCTGCCGCCGCTCGCCGCCGGCCTGGGACTGCTGCTCCTCGTCTCGCTCGTGTGCGGGGTCGGCCTCGGCGCCGCCTCCGTCGCCTGGCCGGACGTCCTGCGCCACCTGGCGGCAGGGCTCACCGGCGGCACCGTGCCCGCGCGCGACGCCGCCGCGTACACCATCGTCTGGGAGATCCGCCTGCCGCGGGTCGCGCTCGGCGCCGTCGTCGGAGCCGGGCTCGCGACCGTCGGCGTCGCCGTCCAGGCCATGGTGCGCAACGCGCTGGCCGACCCGTTCGTGCTGGGCATCTCCTCGGGAGCGGCGGTCGGCGCCAACGCCGTCATCCTGATGGGGGCGTTCGCCGGCCTCGGCGTGTGGGCGCTGTCGGTGTCCGCGTTCACCTCGGGCCTGGCGGCCATGGTCCTCGTCTACGCCGTCGCCCGCTCGCCGCGCGGCCTGTCCCCGCTGCGGCTCGTCCTGACCGGAACCGCCCTGGCGTACGGCTTCGAGGCGCTCACCACCGTCATGGTGTTCGGCGCGGCCCGCGGCGAGGCGGCCCGGTCGGCGATGATGTGGCTGCTGGGCAGCCTGGGCGGCGCGACCTGGGCCCAGGTGCCGCTCGCCGCGGGCACCGTGGCGGCCGGCTGGGCGTGGCTGCGCCGGCGCGCCGAGGCGCTCAACGCCCTGGCCATGGGCGACGAGACCGCCGCGGCGCTCGGGGTGCCGCCCGCACGGCTGCGCCGGGAGGTCTTCGTCGTCACCGCGGCCGTCACCGGGACCGTGGTCGCCGTCAGCGGCGCCATCGGGTTCGTCGGCCTGATGGTGCCGCACGTCGTACGGATGGCGGTCGGCGCCGACCACCGCAGGGTCCTCGCCGTGGCACCGCTCGCCGGGGCCGTCCTGCTGGTCTGGGCCGACGTGGTGTCCCGGCTGCTGCTCGCCCCCGCCGAACTGCCCGTCGGGGTCGTCACGGCGGTGGTCGGCGTGCCCGTGTTCCTGCTGCTGATGCGGCGCGGTGGCTACGCGTTCCCGGGCCGCTGAGATGCGCGTCGACATCGAGGACGTGACGGTCGAGGCGGCCGGCCGCCGGCTGGTCGAGGACGTCCGGCTCACCGTGGAGCCGGGGACGTTCGTCGGACTCGTCGGCCCCAACGGCAGCGGCAAGTCGACCCTGCTGCGCTGCGTGTACCGGGCGCTGCGCCCGGCCGCGGGCACGGTCCGGCTCGACGGCGACGACCTGCACGCCGGGGACGCGCGCGGCGCCGCCCGGGTGCTGGCCGCCCTGCCGCAGGAGTCGTCGGCCGAGTTCGACTACACGGTGGCCGAGGTCGTCGCCATGGGCCGCACACCGCACCGCGACCGGACGGCCGCCGCGGACCGGGAGATCTGCGAGCGGGCCATGGCCCGCACGGGCGTCGCCCACCTCGCCGACCGCGGCCTGCTCGCCCTGTCCGGCGGCGAGAGACAGCGGGTTCTCATGGCCCGCGCCCTCGCCCAGCAGCCCCGGGTGCTGGTCCTGGACGAACCCACCAACCACCTCGACATCGCCCACCAGCTGGACGTGCTGGCCCTGGTCCGCGACAGCGGCCTGACCGTGCTGGCCGCGCTGCACGACCTCAACCTCGCCGCCGCCCACTGCGACCTGCTCCACGTGATCCACGCCGGGCAGATCGTGGCCTCGGGGCCGCCGCACGACGTCCTGCGCCCCCAGTTGCTCGCCGAGGTGTTCGGGGTGCGCGCCCACCGGGTGCGGCACCCGGAGACCGGCGCGGTCCGGCTGCTGTTCGACCTGCTCCCGCCCACCACGTAAGGACACGCCCCCATGCGCCTCGTGCCCGCCGCCGCCCTCTGCCTGGCCGCCGCGCTGACCGCCGCCCTCACCGGTTGCGGCGCCCGCGTCGAGCCGGCCGGCGACGCCGCCTCCGCCACCGCGGTCACCCTCACCAACTGCGGCCGGAAGGTCACCTACGACAAGGTCCCCGAGCGCGTCGTCACCAACGACGTGGGCATCACCGAGCTGATGTTCGCCCTCGGCCTGGAGGACCGCGTGGCGGGCTACGCCATGCCCGACGACAAGGGCGACCTGACCGGCGTGCCGTGGAAGGACGCCTACCGCAAGGTGAGACGGCTCTCCGAGGACCAGCTCACCCGCGAGAACGTCCTCGACGCCCGCGCCGACCTCGTCCTCGCCGGCTGGGGCTACGGCTTCCGCGAGGACGGCGGCCTCACCCCCGAGGCGCTCGAGAAGCTGGGGATCGCCTCGTACGTCCTGACCGAGTCCTGCCGCAACGGCCGCACCACGACCTCCCGCGGCATCATGCCACCGCTCGACGCCCTCTACGCCGACCTCACCAACCTCGGCCGCCTCTTCGGGGCCGAAGAGCGCGCGGCGAAGCTGATCGCCGGCTTCCGCGAACAGGTCGCCGGCGTCCGGGCACGGGCCCCCCGGGGCGCCGCCCGCCCGAAGGTGTTCCTCTACGACAGCGGCCGCGACCAGCCCTTCACCTCCGGCCGCTACGCCGCGCCGCAGCAGATCATCACCGAGGCGGGCGGCGTCAACGTGATGGAGGACGCAGCGGACTCCTGGACCACGGTCGGCTGGGAGAGCGTCGTCGCACGCGACCCCGACGTCATCGTCGTCTGCGACTACGGCGACGTCGGCGCCGAGCAGAAGAAGCGGTTCCTGCTCTCCTACGCCCCGCTGCGGGACGTCTCCGCCGTGAGGCACCGCAGGATCTTCGTCCTCGACTACGCCGACCTGGTGGAGAGCCCGCGCAACCCGGCGGCGATCGCCCGGCTCGGTGCCTATCTGCGGACGGTGGCGGGGAGGCGGTGAGGCGGCGGGGCGGTCACCGTGCGCCGTCACGCGACCACCGGACGGCGGTGCGGGGTCAGCGCGGGGCACCGCGGGACCGTCGGACGCCGGCACGGGTCCACCGGACCGTGCCACCGGCTCACCGGGAGGCGCCGCCGGGGCCGGCCACCGCGCTGCGGCCCACGATCGCGCCCGCCCGGTCGATGCAGATGACGTCGACCGCGACCGGCGCCCCGCGCAGCACGGCCAGCGCCTCGTCGCGGGCCGCCCCGGCGACGAGGTCGCCGAGCGGCACCCCGCGCGCCAGGCACGACTGGAGCGCGGCCAGGCCGGTGTTGGCCGCGGCCACCTCCGCGGCCAGTGCCTCGTCCGCGCCGCCGCGCCGGGCCAGGGCGGCCAGGAACCCCTTGTCCACCTGGGACCGCGCGGAGTGCAGGTCGAGATGGCCGGCCGCCAGTTTGGACAGTTTGGCGAAGCCGCCGCAGACCGTGAGCCGGGGGACCGGGTGACGGCGTACGTACTTGAGCACCGCGCCCGCGAAGTCGCCCATGTCGAGCAGCGCGTCCTCGGGGAGGCGGTACTCTGCGACGACCGTCTTCTCCGAGGTCGACCCGGTGCACCCGGCGACGTGCTCGCGCCCCGCCGCCCGCGCCACGTCCACACCCCGGCGGATGGAGTCGATCCAGGCCGAGCACGAGTACGGCACGACGATGCCCGTCGTGCCGAGGACGGACAGACCGCCGATGATGCCGAGCCGCGGGTTCCACGTGGAGCGGGCGATCTCCTCGCCGTCGTCCACGGAGACGGTGATCTCGACGTCCCCGCCGCCCCCGTGCCGGGCGGCGACCTCGGCGACGTGATCACGCATCATCCGGCGCGGGACGGGATTGACGGCGGGCTCACCCACCGGCAGCGGCAGGCCGGGCCGGGTGACGGTGCCGACCCCGGGGCCGGCCCTGAACACCACCCCCGAACCGGCGGGCAGCGCCCGGACCGTGGCGCGCACCAGCGCCCCGTGCGTGACGTCCGGATCGTCCCCGGCGTCCTTGACCACGCCCGCCATGGCGTACGCGCCGGTCAGCTCCTCCACCGCCAGCGCGAACGACGGGGTCTGCCCCTTGGGCAGCGTGACGGTCACCGGGTCGGGGAACTCGCCGGTCAGCAGCGCGGTGTACGCGGCGGTCGTGGCCGCCGTCGCACAGGCACCCGTGGTCCAGCCCGGCCGCAGCCCGCTGTGCTCCAGCTGCCCGCGCCGCCCGCCCTTGACGGCCGGCGCCGGTGCGCCGCCCTCCGCCCGCGGCACGTCCCGGCCGTCCGTGCCCGCGGTGCTCCCGCCGCTCGCCCTGCCCACGTCGTCTTCCTCACTGCTCACTGCCACTCATGAACGGACCGGATCCCATGCACGTCCTGATCCTCGGCGGCACCACCGAGGCCCGCCGGCTCGCGGAACTGCTCCACGGCACGCCCGCAGTGAGAGCGACCAGCTCCCTCGCCGGACGGGTCGCAGGCCCCCGGCTGCCGCCGGGGGAGGTCCGCGTCGGCGGCTTCGGCGGGACGGAGGGACTGACGGCGTGGCTGCGCGAGCACGCGGTCGACGCGCTCATCGACGCCACCCACCCCTTCGCCGGGACGATCAGTTTCCACGCGGCCCGGGCCGCGGCCACCGCCCATGTTCCCCTGCTCGCCCTGCGCCGCCCCGGCTGGGTCCCCGTCGCGGGCGACCGGTGGCACGAGGCGGCCTCGCTGGAGGAGGCGGCACGGCTGCTGCCGGGGCTCGGGCGGCGGGTGTTCCTCACCACCGGGCGGACCGGCCTGGCCGCCTTCGCCGGCCTGGACGGCCTGTGGTTCCTCGTACGGTCCGTCGACGCGCCCGAGCCGCCGCACCCGGCGGCCATGGAGGTGCTGCTCGACCGGGGTCCCTTCGGCCTGGACGGGGAACGCGAACTGCTGCGCCGCCACCGGATCGACGTCGTCGTCACCAAGGACAGCGGGGGAGCGGCCACCGCGCCCAAGCTGACGGCGGCCCGCGAGGCCGGACTGCCGGTGGTCATGGTCCGGCGACCGCCCGTGCCCGAGGGCGTCCCGTCCGTGGCCACCCCGCAGGAGGCGGCCCACTGGCTCGCCGGGCGGCTTCCCGGCCGGCCCGGGCCCGGGTCCACCGGCTGAACCCGTCCCCGCGCCACGGACGCGGGGCGCGGGACCGTGGCCGGGATTCCGTCCCGGCCACGGCGTGCGCCCTCCGGCCCCGCGCCCCCGTTCACGCCTCCGGGTACCGGCGGGGTGTCCAGACGATCTCCTGGCCGTCGCCCCGCCGGACCACCTGGGTCTGGGACGAGCCGACCAGCAGGATCGTGCGCATGTCGACCTCGGCCGGGTCCAGGCCGGCGAGCCGCACGATCCGCACCCGCTCGCCGGGGCCGCCCACGTCCCGGGCCACCACCACGGGCGTGTCCGGGGCCCGGTGCTCCAGCAGCACCTCCCGGGCCTTGGCCACCTGCCAGGTGCGGCTGCGCGAGCCCGGGTTGTACAGGGCCAGCACCAGGTCCGCCGAGGCCGCCGCGCGCAGCCGTGCGGCGATGACCTCCCAGGGCTTGAGCCGGTCGGAGAGGGAGAGCGTGGCGTAGTCGTGGCCGAGGGGGGCGCCGGCCCGGGCGGCGGCGGCGTTGGCGGCGGTCACGCCCGGCAGCACCCGCACCGCCACATCGGCGTAAGCGGGCTGCGAGGCGGCCTCCAGGACGGCGGTGGCCATCGCGAAGACCCCGGGGTCGCCGCCGGACACGACGGCAACCCGGCGCCCGCGCCGGGCCAGTTGCAGGGCGAACTCCGCGCGCTCGGCCTCCACCCGGTTGTCCGAACCGTGCCGGACCTGGCCGGGGCGCTCGGGCACCCGGTCCAGGTAGGTGGTGTAGCCGACCAGGTCGTCGGCCGCGGCCAGCGCACCCCGCGTCTCGGGAGTCAGCCACTGCGGACCGGCCGGACCCGTGCCGACCACGACGACCTCGCCCCGCTCCCGCGCCGGGCGTTCGGCGTCGACGCGGCTGGGCAGCACGGCCACCGAGAAGTACGGCACCGACCCGGCGTCCACGTCCGCCAGCGCGCCGACCCGCTCTCCGGGCATCGTGGCCCGCTCGACGTACCGGGCCTCCGCCAGCCGGCCCGAAGCCTCCAGGGCGCCGCGCACCTTGGGGAACGTACGGCCCAGCTTCATGACGACCGCCGAGTCCGTCGCCGCCAGCCGTGCCGTCAGCTCCTCCTCGGGCAGGGTGCCGGGAAGGACGGTCAGCACCTCCTCGCCCTCCACGAGCGGGGCGCCCAGGCGGGCCGCGGCGGCCGACACGGAGGTGACCCCGGGGACCACCTCCGTCTCGTAGCGGTCGGCGAGCCGCTTGTGCAGGTGCATGTAGGAGCCGTAGAAGAGCGGGTCGCCCTCGGCGAGGACCGCGACGCTGCGGCCGGCGTCGAGATGCGCGGCCAGCCGCGCCGACGCCTGCTCGTAGAACTCCTCCAGAGCGCCCCGGTACCCGCCGGGGTGGTCGGTGGTCTCCGTGGTGACCGGGTAGACCAGCGCCTCCTCGACGTGGTCGGCGCGGATGTGCCGGCCCGCGATCGAGCGGGCGATGGACCGCCCGTGGCGTGCGCTGTGGTACGCGATCACGTCCGCCCCGGCGATGACCTCCACCGCCCGGAGGGTCATCAGGGACGGGTCACCGGGGCCGAGCCCCACCCCGTACAGCCGCCCGCTCATTCCGCCTCACTCGCGATCGCGTTGAGCGCGGCGGCGGCCAGGGCGCTGCCGCCCCGCCGTCCGCGCACCACCAGGTGCTCCAGCCCCGAGGGGTGAGCGGCCAGCGCGTCCTTGGACTCGGCGGCCCCCACGAACCCGACGGGCACACCGATGACGGCGGCGGGCCGGCCCGCGCCCTCCTCGATCATCTCGAGGAGACGGAACAGGGCGGTGGGCGCGTTGCCGACGGCGACCACGGAACCCTCCAGCCGGTCCCGCCACAGCTCCATGGCAGCGGCGCTGCGCGTGGTGCCCAGCTTCTGCGCCAGCCCGGGGACGGCCGGGTCGGAGAGGGTGCACAGCACCTCGTTGCCGGCGGGCAGCCGCTTGCGGGTGACACCGCTGGCCACCATCTGCACGTCGCACAGGACGGGTGCCCCGCCCCGCAGGGCCTCGCGCGCACGGGCCACCACGGCGGGCGTGTACACGAGGTCGCGGACGAGGTCGACCATCCCGCAGGCGTGGATCATCCGGACCGTCACCTGGCTGACGTCGGCGGGCAGACCCGCGAGGTCCGCCTCCGCGCGGATGGTGGCGAAGGACTGGCGGTAGATCGCGGCGCCGTCCTTCTCGTAGTCGTAGGGCGTCACGGTGTTCTTCTCGCTGCTCTCGGGGGTCGTACGGATCATGAGGTGAACGCCGCCAGGGCGGCGGCGAGTCGGGAGGGGGCGTCGAGGAGGACGGTACGGGTGTGCGGCGACGGCGAGGAGGAGGCGAGCGAGAGCCGGTAGCCGCCGCCCTCGGCCGCGACCAGGTCGACGTGGTCGGCTGCGGGCCGCCCGCAGCGGCGTTCGCAGCCGGACCAGTACACGGGCAGGCCGCCCGGGCCGAGCGCACCGAGGGCGGCGGTCGCGTCCGCCCGCACATCGGCGTGCGACTTGGCGCAGCCGGGCCGTCCGACGCAGGCGCCCACCCGCGGCCAGGCCGAACCGGGGCCGGTGACCAGTCCGGTGGCGGCGAGCGCCTCCAGTGCCGCGTGCCGCGCCGCCTCCTGCGGTACGGGGACGACGACCCCGCGCCACGGCGTCAGACGCAGTTCCCCGCCGGTGCGGGCGGCGGTCCGGGTCAGCTCCCGCCACTGCGGCGGCGTCAGCCGGCCGAGCGGGACGTGCACCGACAGGGCACGGCCGGCGGGCCCGGGCGGCGGGCCCGGGCGGTGCGCGGTCGTGCGCGGCTGCGGCGCGCACGCCAGGCCTTCGGCGGTCAGACGGCCGGCGACCAGGCGCAGCAGGGCGTCCGCGGGCAGCGGTACGTCACTCACCCGCCAGGCCCGCGTCCCCCGCTCCCGCGCCGCCGCCACGACCGTCTCGGCGGCCGCCACCATCGCCCGGGGCACGTCCCCGGCGGACAGGCCCAGCGCCTCGCCCGCCGTTCCGAGGGCGAGCTGCGCGCCCTCGCCGGGGAGGGCCCGTACCGTCACGTCGGCGCCGAGCGAGGCCACGTCGCCGCGGCCGTCGTCGAGGGCGAACAGGAACCGCCCCGACAGCGCCCGCGCGGGCTCACCGGCGCACAGCAGCGCGTCCAGGCCGGACAGCCACGGGCGCACGTCCCGCAGGCCGTTCGCGTCCAGACCGGACAGCGGGGAGGCGACGACGTTGCGCACCCGCTCGTGGCCGCGGGAGGGGAGCAGACCCGCCTCGTCCAGCAGTTCGGCCAGGGCCGGGCCGTCCTCCTCGCGCAGGGCCCGCAGTTGCACGTTGCCGCGCGAGGTCAGGTGGAGGTCGCCGTCGCCCAGGCGGCCCGCCGCCTCGGCCAGCGCCTCGGCCTGCCGCACGCTCAGCACACCGCCGGGGATCCGCACACGGGCCACCGCGCCGTCGTCCGCCGCGTGCAGCCGCAGCGTTCCCGGGCACGCGTCGTCACGGTCGCGCCCGGCCGGTGCGGGCCGGGACGGCGGGGGGAGGGCAGCCGAGGACATGGCGGCGAGCATACCTACCATCACATCGCACACATGTCCTGCCCTGCTGCGACGGCCCCTACTATGCTTCTCGGCGGATCATCCGGTCCGTCATCGCCACGACGGCGACAGGGGAGGAAGCCCGGTGCGACTCCGGCGCGGTCCCGCCACTGTGAGCCCGGTTCCCGAAGGAACCGGGTGAGTCAGGAACTCCCTTTCTCCGGCTCTCGGCCCGCCCGAGCAGCGGAGACCCCCATTCCGACACCACCCGGGGCGTGGACACCCCGAGGAAGGCAGGACGCCGTATGCCGCACCCAGCCGGAGACCAGCCGCCGTCCCCGCGGATCCTGCTCCTGTCGACCTCCGACACCGACCTGCTCAGCGCGCGGGCCGCGGGCGGTCCCGTCACGTACCGCTTCGCCAACCCGGCCCGCCTGGCCCTGGCCGACCTCCCGGCCCTCATGGCGCAGGCCGACCTCTTCGTCGTACGCCTGCTCGGCGGCGTCCGCGCCTGGCAGGACGGCCTCGACC
Source organism: Streptomyces sp. Xyl84 (assembly GCF_059731885.1). Taxonomy (NCBI): domain Bacteria; kingdom Bacillati; phylum Actinomycetota; class Actinomycetes; order Kitasatosporales; family Streptomycetaceae; genus Streptomyces; species Streptomyces sp. Xyl84. The sequence continues at coordinate 647,423 of NZ_AP029182.1, read as the reverse complement.
TGCTGCTCGCCGACGGCCGCCCGGTCGTCGTCCTCACCGGCGAACAGGCGCCCGACGCCCAGCTGATGGCCGCCTCCAACGTACCCGTCGGCATCGCCGCGGAGGCCCACGCCTACCTCGCCCACGGCGGCCCCGCCAACCTGGAGCACCTCGCCCGCTTCCTCTCCGACACCGTCCTGCTCACCGGGTACGGGTTCGACGCGCCCGCGCCCGCCCCGAGCTGGGGACCGCTGCCCCGGGAGAGCACCCCGCCCGCGGACGGCCCGACCGTCGCCGTGCTCTACTACCGCGCCCACCACATGAGCGGCAACACCGCGTTCGTGCACGCGCTGTGCGACGCCGTCGAACAGGCGGGCGGGCGGCCCCTGCCCCTGTACGTCGCCTCCCTGCGCGCCCCCGAACCGGAACTGATCGAGGAACTGCGCGCCGCCGACGCCGTCGTCACCACCGTGCTGGCCGCCGGCGGCACCAGGCCCGCCACCGCCTCCGCCGGCGGCGACGACGAGTCCTGGGACGCGGGCGCGCTCGCCGCCCTGGACGTACCGGTCCTGCAGGCCCTGTGCCTGACCGGCGCACGTTCCGCCTGGGAGGAGAACGACGAGGGCGTCTCCCCGCTGGACGCGGCCGGCCAGATCGCCGTCCCCGAGTTCGACGGCCGGCTGATCACCGTCCCCTTCTCCTTCAAGGAGATCGACGCCGACGGCCTGCCCTCCTACGTCGCCGACCCCGAGCGCGCCGCCCGCGTCGCCGGGATCGCCGTACGCCACGCCCGGCTGCGTCACATCCAGCCCGCCGACAAGCGCCTCGCCCTGGTCCTGTCCGCCTACCCCACCAAGCACTCCCGCATCGGCAACGCGGTCGGCCTGGACACCCCCGCCAGCGCGGTGGCCCTCCTGCGCCGCCTGCGCGCGGACGGCTACGACCTCGGGGACGGCGACGTCCCCGGGCTGGCCTCCGGCGACGGCGACGAACTGATCCGCGCGCTCATCGAGGCCGGCGGCCACGACCAGGACTGGCTCACCGAGGAACAGCTGGCCCGCAACCCGGTGCGCATCCCGGCCGCCGACTACCGCCGCTGGTACGCCGCCCTCCCCGGGGAACTGCGCACCGCCGTGGAGGAGCACTGGGGCCCGGCACCCGGCGAGATGTTCGTCGACCGCAGCCGCAACCCGGAGGGCGACATCGTCCTCGCGGCCCTGCGCTTCGGCAACGTGCTCATCCTCATCCAGCCGCCGCGCGGCTTCGGCGAGAACCCCGTCGCCATCTACCACGACCCGGACCTGCCGCCCTCGCACCACTACCTCGCCGCCTACCGCTGGATCGCCGCCGCCCGGGACGAGGGCGGCTTCGGCGCCGACGCGATGATCCACCTCGGCAAGCACGGCAACCTGGAGTGGCTGCCCGGCAAGAACGCCGGACTGTCGGCGTCCTGCGGACCCGACGCGGCCCTCGGCGACCTCCCGCTCATCTACCCCTTCCTGGTCAACGACCCCGGCGAGGGCACCCAGGCCAAGCGCCGCGCCCACGCCACCCTCGTCGACCACCTGGTCCCGCCGATGGCCCGCGCCGACTCCTACGGCGACATCGCCCGCCTGGAACAACTCCTCGACGAACACGCCCAGATCGCCGCCATGGACCCGGCCAAGCTCCCGGCGATCCGCGCCCAGATCTGGACTCTCATCCAGGCCGCCCGGCTCGACCACGACCTCGGCCTCGAGGACCGCCCGGACGACGACGGCTTCGACGACTTCCTGCTGCACGTCGACGGCTGGCTCTGCGAGGTCAAGGACGCCCAGATCCGCGACGGCCTGCATGTGCTGGGCGCGGCCCCGCAGGGCCCCCAGCGGGTCGACCTCGTCCTCGCCGTGCTGCGCGCCCGGCAGATCTGGGGCGGCACGACCAGCCTGCCCGGGCTGCGCGAGGCCCTGGGCCTGGACGAGTCCGCCCCCACCCGGACGGCCGCGGACGCGGCGGAGGAACAGGCCCGCGCCCTGGTCCAGGCGATGGAGGACGCCGGCTGGGACCCCTCAGCCGTCCCCGCCTCCCACGGCGAACAGGTCAGGGCCGTCCTGGAGTTCGCCGCCCGCGAGGTCGTGCCCCGCCTCGCCGGGACCACCGCCGAGATCGACCACGTCCTGCACGCGCTGGCCGGCGGCTCCGTCCCGGCGGGCCCCTCCGGGTCCCCGCTGCGCGGCCTGGTCAACGTCCTGCCGACCGGCCGCAACTTCTACTCCGTCGACCCGAGGGCCATCCCCTCCCGCCTCGCCTGGGAGACCGGCCAGGCCCTCGCCGACTCCCTCCTGGAGCGCTACCGCACCGACAACGGCGAGTGGCCCGCCTCGGTCGGCCTGTCCCTGTGGGGCACCAGCGCGATGCGCACCGCGGGCGACGACGTGGCCGAGGCGCTGGCCCTGCTGGGCGTCCGGCCGGTCTGGGACGAGGCCTCCCGCCGCGTCACCGGCCTGGAACCCGTCCCCGCCGAGGAGCTGGGCCGTCCCCGCATCGACGTCACCCTGCGCATCTCGGGCTTCTTCCGCGACGCCTTCCCGCACACCGTCGCTCTCCTCGACGACGCCGTACGGCTGGCCGCGAGCCTGGACGAACCGGACGCGGCCAACCACGTCCGGGCGCACGTCCGGGCCGACCTGGCGGCCCACGGCGACGAACGCCGCGCCACCACCCGCATCTTCGGCTCCCGGCCCGGCACCTACGGAGCCGGCCTGCTCCAGCTCATCGACTCGCGCGACTGGCGCACGGACGCCGACCTGGCCGAGGTCTACACGGTATGGGGCGGCTACGCCTACGGCCGCGGCCTGGAGGGCCGCCCGGCCCGCGAGGAGATGGAGACGGCCTACCGGCGCATCACGGTGGCGGCGAAGAACACCGACACCCGTGAGCACGACATCGCCGACTCCGACGACTACTTCCAGTACCACGGCGGCATGGTCGCCGCCGTCCGCGCCCTGCGCGGCACCGCCCCCGAGGCGTACATCGGCGACTCCACCCGCCCCGAGACGGTCCGCACCCGCACCCTGACCGAGGAGACCTCCCGGGTCTTCCGGGCCCGCGTCGTCAACCCCAAGTGGATCGAGGCGATGCGCCGCCACGGCTACAAGGGCGCCTTCGAACTCGCCGCCACGGTGGACTACCTGTTCGGCTACGACGCCACGACCGGCGTGATCGCCGACTGGATGTACGACCGGCTCACCGAGGCCTACGTCCTGGACCCGGTCAACCGCGAGTTCCTGAGCCAGGCCAACCCCTGGGCGCTGCACGGCATCGCCGAACGGCTCCTGGAGGCCGAGTCGCGGGGGATGTGGGCGAAACCCGACCCGGCCGTGCTGGAGCAGTTGCGGCAGGTGTACCTGGAGACGGAGGGACACCTGGAGGGCGAGGACTGACCCGGCCCGCGGCTGCGGCGGGGCGGACCGACGGCGGTACGCCCGCCCCGCCCGCGCCGGTGACCGTGCTCCTCCGGGGCCCGTGCACGTACAAAGTGCCCGGCCTGGTCGAGGACCGCTCCGGAGGTCCCTCGGGGACCACCGGCAACGTGGGCAGGCGGGGCGGTGAGGCGCGAGGGCACCAGGCCGGGGACGGTGCGGCGCCCGGCATGCTCGTGTGAGCCCTGTACGCGCCCCCCGTCCGCGCGGCAAGAATGCGCCGTGCCGGACGGGCGGTCGACCGAGGGCCCGGCCGCCCGGCACCCCAATTCCAGGAAGGCAGGTCGGCCGCGGTGCTCTTGCTTCTGCCCACATCCGTGTCCGAAGCGCGGCGCTGCGTGGCCGAGGGGGCCGTCCCGATAGGCGGGGCGACCTTGGTGTGGGCCACCTGGCAACGGGACGGGTTCCCCGAACAGGCCATGTCCCTGCGGGAGTTGCCCGAGGCCAACGTCATCGGTCCGGAGACACTGGGCGCCGCGGTGGTGCTGCACCGGATCGACGAACGGGTCCCGGAGGTGCTGCGCCGGGCCGCAGCGACCGTCGGCACCGGGGCCGTGCGCCGGACGGCCACCGTCGGCGGCAACCTCGTGGGCAGCTCGCTGCGCTGCCTGCTGCCCGCCGCCCTCGTCCTGCGGGCCCGCGCCACGGTGCTGGACGCGGAGGGCGTCCGGGAGGCCGGCCTGGCCGAGGTCACGGCCAAGGGGCCCCTCCTCCTCAGCCTCCACTGGCGTACCCCGCTCGCCGGTGCGTACCGCAAACTGCCGGGCGAGGCGGGCGGACCGCCGCCCCTGGTCGTCGCGTCGGCCCTGCACGCCGAGGCGGGGGGAGGCCGTCGTCTCCACGTCGCCGTCCGCGACGGCTACGACGTACGCGACGACAGCGTCGTGTGCGACGCAGGCGCCGCGCCCGCGCTCGACGCGCTGCGGACGACCACCGCCTTCGGGGACCTGTCCGCCGCCGCCTGGGAGGAGGTCCGCGGCCAGACCACGGACCTCCTCGCCGCAGCCGAGGGGGCGTGACCGGAGGGGCCGACGGGCGGGGTGTGACGGACGGCCGGTGTGACGGACGGCGTGTGGCTTGTCCGGTGCGACCGGCCGGGCCCGGGGACCTCTTTGCCGCCGTCTCGCCGTCTCGCCGACTCGCAGTCCAGCCGTCCCGTCCGGCGTGACCGCGCGATGGCGGCCAGGATGGGCGGCCGGGCAGAATCACCCCCGTGACGCTGACCACGGGGGACCTCAACCGGGCCACGCTCGCCCGCCAACTGCTGCTGCGCCGGGAGCCGTTGGAGGTGCCCGAGGCCGTACGCCGGGTGGTCGCGCTGCAGGCCCAGCACGCCGCCTCGCCGTACGTCGCCCTGTGGAACCGGCTCGACGGGTTCCGTCCGGAGTCGCTGGACGCCGCCTTCACCGGCCGTACGGTGGTCAAGGCCACCCTGATGCGCGTCACCCTGCACGCCGTCCACGCCGAGGACCGCCCGGTGTTCCGCAGGGCCCTGGAACCGACGCTGTACGCCTCCCGGCTCGGCGCCCGTTTCGCGGCGGCCGGGCTCACCCCGGCGGACGCCGGGGAACTCCTGCCCCACCTGCTGCGGTACGCCGAACAGCCGCGTACCGCGGGCGAGCTGGAGGCGTGGCTCGGACAGCGGCTCGGCGGTGAACGGAAGAAGGGTGCGTGGTGGGGGATGAAGGGGTACGCGCCGCTGCTGCACGCGGTCACCGGCGCGCCCTGGTCCTTCGGCGACCCCGCCTCCTACGTGGCCGCCCAGCCGGAGCCCGGGCCCATGGGCAAGGAGCCCGACCAGGAGGCGCTGCGCACGCTGCTCCTGCGCCACCTGGCGGGATTCGGCCCGGCCTCGGTGGCCGACATGGCCCGGTTCGCCCTGGTGGGCCGGTCCTTCGTCCGGCAGGCGCTCCGCTCGCTCGACGGCGCCGTCGAGGAACTCCGGGGCCCAGGGGGCACCGTCCTGTTCGACCTTCCCGGCGCTCCGCGCCCGCCCGCGGACACTCCCGCACCGCCCCGCCTGATGGCGATGTGGGACAGCGTCCTGCTCGCCCACGCCGATCGCAGCCGGGTGATCCCCCCGGCCTACCGCCCGCACGTGATCCGCGTCAACGGCGACGTGCTGCCGACCCTGCTGGTGGACGGCCGGGTGGCCGGCGTGTGGCGTACGGCGGACGGCGGGGCCGTCGAGATGAAGGCCTTCCACGCACTCCCCGCGGCGGCCTGGGAGGCGCTGGAGGCCGAGGCCCGCTCCCTCCTGGACCTGCTGGCCGCCCGCGAGGCGCGGGTGTACGGCCGGTACGACCACTGGTGGGCGAAACTGCCCCCGGCCGCCCAGGTGCGACGCGTCCCGCCCCGGCCCGCCTGAGTACGGCCCCGCCGCGCCCCGGCTCCCGCGCTCCCCGCCGCGCTCCGTTTCGTTCATGTCATGAATGAACGCCTCCGACCTGACCGGTGACGCGCCCACGGCAGTCCCGTCGCCCTGCCGGCGCCTGCGCGCCCCTCGCCGCGAGCGCGCGATGCGGCTGGTCCTTCGCCGCGGACGGCCGCCCCCCGCCCCCTTCGGCGGCGAGAACGTCACACCGGCGCGGCGCCCCGCGGCTCCGCACCGGCCGCGCGCCCCCGGGTCCGGCGGCACCCCGCCGCCGGACCCGGGGGCGCGGGGCGCTACCGTCCCGGGGGACCTGTACCGACTCGTCCCCCGGTGGGCGAAGGAGACCGATACGCATGACGGCGGACGCGATGACCGGCACGTCGCTGCCGACGGGGCACCTGGCGGAGCCGACGGTGGGCAGGCTGCTCACCTCGTGGCAGCCGGACGTGCCCGCCCTGGTCCTGGTGGCCGTCCTCGGCGGACTCTACGGGTGGGGCGTGCTGCGGCTGCGCCGGCGGGGCGGGTCCTGGCCGGTGGCCCGGCTCGCCGCGTTCGTGCTGCTCGGGCTAGGCGCGCTGGTGGTGGCCACGATGTCGGCGCTGGCCGTCTACGACCACGTCCTGTTCTGGCCGGCCGCCGTGCAGAACGTCCTGCTCGACCTGCTCGCGCCGCTCGGTCTCGCCCTCGGTGACCCGCTGCGGCTCGCCGTCGAGGCACTGCCCGGGGAGCGGGCGGCCCGGGTCCGGCGGGCCGTCACCGGCCGGGTCGTGCGCGTGCTGACCTTTCCGCTGGTCAGCACGGCGCTGGTGCTCACCACCGAGCTGGTCGTCTACTTCACGCCGTACTTCGCCACCGCACTGCGGGTGGGCTGGCTGCACCAGCTGATGTACCTGCACCTGCTGGCCGCCGGGTGCCTGTTCGTCGTTCCGGTGCTCACCCGGGAGCAGACCCTGCCCGCCTGGTGCACGCACCCGGTCCGCGCCGCGCTCGTCTTCCTGGACGGCCTCGTCGACGCGGTGCCGGGCGTCGTGGTGATGACCCACGGCACGCTGATCGCCGGCGCCTGGTACCTCCACCACGCTCCCGCCTGGGCCCCCGACGTCCGCCACGACCAGCAGATCGGCGGCGGGGCCATGCTCAGCATCGCGGAACTGGTCGCGCTGCCCTTCCTGCTGGCCGTCCTCGCGCAGTGGGCCCGCGCCGAACGCCTCCAGAACGCGGCACTCGACCGGCGCCTGGACGAGGAGCGGGGCACGGCACTCGCGACGGCGGGCGCCTCGGCCGCCGGCTCGGTGGACGGTGCTCCGGCGCCGCGCCCGGCCGAACCGCCCGCGCCCGAGCGGGTGCGCCCCTGGTGGGAGACCGAGCACAACGAGGTGGCCGACCGGATCCGCCGCCAGCACGGGGACCGCTGAGCCGTCACGGCCCCCCGGGTGACGCCACCGCGGCCGTGAGGCGGACGGACCGCGCGGCCGCACCGCCGCGGAGCCGTCGTACGACCCGGCCACCGCGGTGACCCCGTTCACGAAAGCCTGTAGCAGCCGGACCCCGCGACGTGGGGCGCCGTCGCCGAGCGCCGAGGGCGGCCGAGGGCGTCGAGCGCGGTGACGAGGGTGCCGACGATCTCCGCCTCCTTCCCGGCGGCACCCTCTCTCGGCACGTTCGCGCGCCGCTCCCCGCCCGGCGCCCGCACAAGCCGTCGCCCTCGTGCCGCTCCCGTCCTCGTGCCGCTCCCGTCCTCGTGCCGCTCCCGTCCTCGTGCCGCTCCCGTCCTCGTGCCGCTCCCGCCCCGCCCCCTCACCCGATCGGCCCAGCGCCGGCCGGTGGGCCGCGTCGCCGGTGGGCCCGGCCCGCCGGTCCGGCGCGGTGGCTTCCGCCCGGGCCGGCGCGCGGCGCCGCGTGCGTGCGGGGGGCGTACGCCCCGCCCGCGCAAGGTGCGTGAAGGCGTCCGGCGCCCCCGGTCCGGCGCGCGCCGGAAAAGGCACCCTTGCACACTGCAAGGGCGGGTACCCGGGGGAGCGTCGGCGGCACGGGCCCGCCGCCCCGGCAGGGCCGGCGACCGGCCACGGAGCCGGCAGGCCCGGGTCGCCGGGGACGCCTCGCACGGTCCAGGAAGGCGGTTGCCGCTGATGAGTCGTACACCCCCGCTCGACGCCCCCGCGGTGGACGTCGCCGCCCTGGAGGCGGCGCTGCGCGAGTCCGTGGACGCCGAGGTCCGGTTCGACGCCGGGAGCAGAGGCGCGTACGTCACGGACGGCTCCAACTACCGCCAGGTGCCGCTCGGCGTGGTGGTGCCCCGCACCGTGGAGGCGGGCGCGGAGGCGGTCGCGGTGTGCGCCCGGTTCGGCGCCCCGGTCCTCTCCCGCGGCGGCGGCACCAGCCTGGCCGGGCAGTCCACGAACACCGCCGTCGTCATTGACTGGACCAAGTACTGCCACGCGCTGATCTCCGTCGACCCCGACGCCCGCACCTGCGTGGTCGAACCCGGCATCGTCCTGGACGAGCTGAACCGGCGCCTTTCCGACCACCGTCTCCAGTTCGGCCCCAAGCCCTCCACCCACAGTCACTGCGCGCTCGGCGGCATGATCGGCAACAACTCGTGCGGCGCGTCCGCGCAGGCGTACGGCAAGACCGTCGACAACGTGCGCCGGCTGGAGATCCTCACCTATGACGGCCTGCGGACGTGGGTGGGTCCCACCTCCGAGGCCGAGCGGGCCCGGATCGCCGCCGAGGGCGGCCGCAAGGCCGAGATCTACGCCGGCCTCGACCGCATCGCCACCGAGTACCTGGCCGACATCCGGCGCGGCTACCCGAAGATCCCGCGCCGGGTCTCCGGCTACAACCTCGACTCGCTGCTGCCCGAGAACGGCTTCGACGTCGCCCGCGCGCTGGTCGGCAGCGAGGGCACCCTGGTGACGGTCCTGCGGGCCGAACTGGAACTGGTGCCGGTGCCGCCGTACCAGTCGATCCTGGTCCTCGGCTACGAGGACATCTGCCAGGCCGGGGACGACGTCTCCCGGCTGCTCGAACACTGCTCGCCCAGCCAGCTGGAGGCCCTGGACGGGCGGATGGCGCAGCTGATGCGCGAGGAGGGCGCCTACCTCGACTCCCTGCGGGTCCTGCCGAAGGGCGACAGCTGGCTGCTGGTGCAGTTCAGCGGGGACAGCCAGGAGGCAGTCGACGAGCAGGCGCACGCTCTGCTGCGCGCCCTCGGCCGGGGCGAGAAGGACCCGGACGTGGCCTTCTCCGACGACCCGGAACGCGAGCAGGAGATGCTCAAGGCCCGCGAGGCCGGGCTCGGCGTGACCGCGCGGCCCCCGGACGACCGGGAGACCTGGGAGGGCTGGGAGGACTCCGCCGTGCCGCCCGAGCGCCTCGGCGACTACCTGCGCGACCTGAAGAAGCTGTTCGAGGAGTTCGACTACGACCACCCCTCGCTGTACGGGCACTTCGGTCAGGGCTGTGTGCACACCCGGATCCCCTTCGGGCTGAAGACGGCCGAGGGCGTCGCCGACTTCCGGCGCTTCCTGGAGCGCGCCGCCGACCTCGTCTCCTCCTACGGCGGGTCGCTGTCGGGCGAGCACGGCGACGGCCAGTCCCGGGGCGAGCTGCTGGTACGGATGTTCGGGCCGCGCCTGGTGACCGCGTTCGGCGAGCTGAAGAGGCTGTTCGACCCGGGCAACCGGATGAACCCCGGAAAGATCGTCGGCCCGAACCCCGTCGACAGCCGGCTCCGCCTCGGCGCCGACTGGCGGCCGGCCACACCCGAGACGCGCTTCGGCTACCCGGAGGACGACCACTCCTTCACCCGGGCGGTGATGCGCTGCGTCGGCATCGGCAACTGCCGCAGCCACGAGGGCGGCGTGATGTGCCCCTCCTACCGCGCCACCTGGGAGGAGGAGCACTCCACCCGGGGCCGGGCCCGGCTGCTGTTCGAGATGCTCGACGGCCACGCGGACTCCACGGTCACCGACGGCTGGCGCTCCACCGAGGTCAAGGACGCGCTCGACCTCTGCCTGGCCTGCAAGGGCTGCAAGTCGGACTGCCCGGTCAATGTCGACATGGCCACCTACAAGGCCGAGTTCCTCTCCCACCACTACGAGGGCAGGCTGCGTCCGCCCGCCCACTACTCCATGGGCTGGCTGCCGCTGTGGGCCCGTCTCTCCCGCCTCGCCCCCTCCCTGGTCAACACGCTCCTGCACGCGCCCGGCCTGTCCCGGGCGGGCAAGGCGCTGGCCGGGGTGGCCGAGGAGCGGCAGGCCCCCGTGTTCGCCCGGCAGTCCTTCCTCGAGTGGTGGCGGGAGCAGGACGCCGAGGAACCCGACCCCGCCGACCCGCGGACCGTGGTGCTGTGGCCCGACACCTTCAGCACCTACTTCCACCCCTCCATCGCGATCTCGGCCGTACGGGTGCTGCGCGACGCGGGCTTCAAGGTCGCCGTCCCCACCGAACCGGTGTGCTGCGGCCTCACCTGGATCTCCACCGGACAGCTCGACACCGCCAAGAAGGTGCTGCGCCGCTCCCTCGACGTGCTGCGCCCCTACCTGGACGCGAGCACGCCGATCATCGGCCTGGAACCCTCCTGCACGGCCGTCTTCCGCTCCGACGCGACCGAGCTGATGCCGGCCGACCTGGACGTCAAGCGGCTGGCCGGGCAGGTGCGCACCTTCGCCGAGCACCTGGTGCACCACGCCCCCGACGGCTGGCAGCCGCCGAAGCTGGCCCGGCAGGCCACCGTGCAGACCCACTGCCACCAGCACGCGATCATGAAGTTCGACGCGGACCGGGAACTCATGCGCCGCGCCCACCTCGACGCCGACGTCCTGGACGAGGGCTGCTGCGGCCTGGCCGGCAACTTCGGTTTCGAACGCGGCCACCACGAGGTCTCCATGGCCGTCGCGGAACAGGGCGTCCTGCCCGCCGTCCGCGCGGCCGCCCCCGACAGCCTGGTCCTCGCCGACGGCTTCAGCTGCCGCACCCAGATCGAACAGGGCGGCACCGGCCGCCGCGCCCTGCACCTGGCCGAGGTGCTTGCCCTCGGCCTGGACGGGAACCTGCCCCAGGAGCAGCCCGAACGGCTGGCCACCCGGCCCGCCGAACCGTCCCGCGCGGCCCGGTGGGCGGCCACCGCGGGCGTCGCGGCCCTGACTGCGGCGGCCGTCACCGCGGCCGGCCGGACAGCCGTCCGCTCCCTGCGCCGCCCCTGACCCGGCGCCCTGACCGAGCCCTGAGAACGCACCCTCCGGAAAGGTTTTCCGCACATGTCGAAGAAAGTCTCCGACCACCTCCTCGAGCGTCTGCGCGACTGGGGTGTGGAGTATGTCTTCGCCTACCCCGGCGACGGCATCAACGGGCTGCTCGCCGCCTGGGGCCGGGCCGACGACAACCCCCGGTTCATCCAGGCCCGGCACGAGGAGATGGCCGCGTTCGAGGCCGTCGGCTACGCCAAGTTCTCCGGCAAGGTCGGCGTGTGCGCGGCCACCTCCGGCCCCGGCGCCATCCACCTGCTCAACGGCCTCTACGACGCCAAGCTCGACCACGTCCCGGTCGTCGCGATCGTCGGCCAGACCAACCGCAGCGCCATGGGCGGCTCCTACCAGCAGGAGGTCGACCTGCTGAGCCTGTACAAGGACGTGGCCTCCGACTTCTGCGAGATGGTCACCGTCCCCGAGCAGCTGCCCAACGTGCTGGACCGGGCGATGCGCACCGCCATGGCCCGCCGCTCGGTGTGCGCCGTGGTCATCCCCGCCGACGTGCAGGAACTCGACTACTCGCCGCCCGAGCACGCCTTCAAGATGGTCCCCTCCAGCCTCGGCATGCCGCACTACGCGCCGGTCCCCTCCGACGAGGACCTCACCCGCGCGGCCGAGGTGATCAACGCGGGCGAGAAGGTCGCGATCCTCGTCGGGCAGGGCGCGCGCGGGGCCCGGCAGGAGGTCATGGCGGTGGCCGACCGGCTCAACGCCGGCGTCGCCAAGGCGCTGCTCGGCAAGGACGTGCTGGACGACGAGCTGCCCTACGTCACCGGGTCGATCGGCCTGCTCGGCACCAGGCCGTCGTACGAGATGATGGAGAACTGCGACACGCTGCTCGTCATCGGCTCCTCCTTCCCGTACACCCAGTTCATGCCGGAGTTCGGGCAGGCGCGGGCCGTGCAGATCGACATCGACCCGCACATGGTCGGCCTGCGCTACCCGTTCGAGGTGAACCTCGTGGGCGACGCCCGCGAGACGCTGACCCGGCTGCTGCCGCTGCTCAAGACGAACAAGAACAAGAGCTGGCGCAAGACCATCGAGAAGGACGTCGCGCGGTGGTGGGAGGTGATGCAGCGGCGGGCCGCCGTCGACGCCGAACCCATCAACCCCGAGTACGTCGCGCACGCCCTGAGCGACCTGCTGCCCGACGACGTCATCCTCGCCTCCGACTCCGGCTCCGCCGCCAACTGGTACGCCCGCCACCTCAAGCTGCGCGGCGCCATGCGCGGTTCGCTCTCCGGCACCCTCGCCACCATGGGCCCCGGAGTGCCGTACGTCATCGGCGCCAAGTTCGCGCACGGCGACCGCCCGGCGATCGCCCTGGTCGGCGACGGCGCCATGCAGATGAACGGCATGGCCGAGCTGATCACCATCGCCAAGTACTGGCAGGAGTGGCAGGACCCGCGCCTGATCATCGCCGTCCTCAACAACCAGGACCTCAACCAGGTCACCTGGGAGATGCGCGCCATGGCCGGCGCCCCCCAGTTCCTGCCCTCCCAGTCGATCCCCGACGTCGCCTACGCCGACTTCGCCCGCTCGCTGGGCCTGAACGGCATGCGGATCGAGGAACCGGACGGCGTCCGCGGCGCCTGGGAGACGGCGCTCAGGAGCGACAAGCCCTGCGTACTGGACTTCGTCACCGACCCGGCCGTGCCGCCCATCCCGCCGCACGCCACCCTCGACCAGATCGAGGCCGCCGCGACCTCCGTCCTCAAGGGCGACAGCGACCGCGCCGGCATGGTCCGCCAGGGCTTCAAGGCCAAGGTGCAGGAGTTCCTGCCCGGCGGCCGGCACCGCTCGGACCGGCCGGGCGCCGAGGAGGGCCGGTGAGGCACGGTCCGGTGACGGCGGGGGCGGGCGCCGCGGTGCCCGCCCCCGCCGCGCAGACCCCCGCGACACACGGTGAGGCCCCGCGGACATGAGCACCACATCCTTCCCCCCGCACGCGCTGCACGACTACGCGCTGCTCGCCGACGGCGAGCGCGGCGCCCTCATCGGCCAGGACGGCGCGGTCAACTGGCTGTGCGCGCCCACCTGGCACGACGACGCCGTCTTCGCCTCCCTCATCGGCGGCCGGGGCGTCTACGCCGTCACCCCGCGCGGCCGGTACGTGCCCGGCGGCTACTACGAGGAGGGCACCCTGATCCGGCGCAGCCGCTGGATCACCACCGACGGGGTGATCGAGTGCCGCGAGGCCCTCGCCTTCCCCGGCGAGCGGGACCGCCTCGTCCTGCTGCGCCGCTTGATGGCCGTCGACGGCACCGCGCACGTGCGCGTCGTCCTCGACGCGCACGCCGACTACGGCCGCGCCCCCTCCGCCGTCCCGCACCGGGACGACGACGGCGTCTGGCACCTCGACTCCGGCCGCCACCGGCTGCGCTGGCAGGGCGCCCCGGCGGCGACCGTCCGCGCCGAGGGCCTGACCGCCGACCTGGTCCTGGCACCCGGCGAGCGCCACGACCTGGTCCTCGAATGCTCCGACGCGCCGCTGCCCCGCACCCCGCCCCGGGCCGGCCACGCCTGGGCCGCCACCGAACAGGCCTGGCGCGGCAGCGTGCCCGCCCTGGACCGGACCGTCGCCCCGGGCGACGCCCGCCGCGCCTACGCCCTGCTGCGCGGGCTGACCACGCACGGCGGCGGCATGGTCGCCGCGGCCACCACCAGCCTGCCCGAACGCGCCGAGGCGGGCCGCAACTACGACTACCGGTACGTGTGGATCCGCGACCAGAGCCTGGCCGGGCAGGCGGCGGCCGCCGCGGGCGCCCCCGAACTCCTGGACGCCGCCGTCCGGTTCGTGCGCGAACGGCTGCTGGAGGACGGCCCCGGCCTCGCCCCCGCCTACACCGTGCACGGCCGGCCGGTCCCCGGCCAGCGCGAGCTGGACCTGCCCGGCTACCCCGGCGGTTCCAGCCGGATCGGCAACCACGTCGAGAAGCAGTTCCAGCTGGACTGCTTCGGCGAGGCGCTGCTGCTGTTCGCGGCCGCCGAACGCGCCGGCCGCCTCGACGCCGACGGGCGGCGGGCCGCCGAGGTCGCGGTCCGGGCGATCGCCGAACGGTGGCGGGAACCCGACGCCGGCATCTGGGAACTGGACCCCGAGCACTGGACCCACAGCCGGCTCACCTGCGTCGCCGGGCTGCGCGCCCTGGCCGCGGCGGCACCGCGCACCGCGGGGACCGGCACCTGCGACCGGCTCGCCGACACCCTGCTCGCCCACACCGCCGCCACCAGCGTCCACCCCGACGGCCACTGGCAGCGCACCCCCGGCGACCCCAAGGCCGACGCCGCGCTGCTGCTGCCCCCGCTGCGCGGCGCCCTGCCCGCCGACGACCCGCGCACCCGCGCCACCCTCGCCGCCTGCCGCGACCAGCTCGCCCAGGACCACTTCATGTACCGCTTCCGGCACGACGACCGGCCCCTGGAAGAGGCCGAGGGAGCCTTCCTGCTGTGCGGGTTCGCCATGGCGCTCGCCGAGCACCAGCAGGGCAACGAGACCGACGCCTACCGCTGGTTCGAACGCAACCGCGGCGCCTGCGGATCGTCGGGACTGTACGCGGAGGAGTTCGACGTCGCCCAGCGGCAGTTGCGCGGCAACCTCCCCCAGGCCTTCGTCCACGCCCTGCTGCTGGAGGCCGCCGCCCGCCTCCCGGAGGAACCGAGTTCACCGGCACACACCGCCGGGTAAGGAGCCCACCCATGCCCCAGACCGTCGTCATCACCGGTGCCAGCGCCGGCATCGGCCGCGCCACCGCCCGCCTGTACGGCAGGCGCGGCGCCAACGTCGTGCTGCTGGCCCGCGGCCGGGCCGGCCTGGACGCCGCCGCCCAGGAGATCGAGGCGCTCGGCGGCCGGCCCCTCGTCCAGGTCACCGACACCTCCGACGCCGGGCAGGTCGAAGCCGCCGCCGACGCCGCCGAGGAGGCCTTCGGTCCCGTCGACGTATGGATCAACTGCGCGTTCAGCAGCGTCTTCGCGCCGTTCGACGAGATCACCGCCGAGGAGTACGAGCGGGTGACCCGGGTGACGTACCTGGGCTTCGTGAACGGCACCCGGGCCGCGCTGAAGCGGATGCTGCCCCGCGACCGCGGCACCATCGTGCAGGTCGGCTCCGCGCTCGGGGAGCGGGCCATCCCGCTGCAGTCGGCGTACTGCGGCGCCAAGCACGCCATCAACGGCTTCACCTCCTCGCTGCGCACCGAACTCCTGCACCGCGGCAGCAAGGTCCGGGTGACCGTCGCCCAGATGCCGGCCGTCAACACCCCCCAGTTCTCCTGGGTCCGCTCCCGGCTGCCCAAGCACCCCCAGCCGGTGCCGCCGATCTACCAGCCGGAGGTCGCCGCCCGCGGGGTCGTGCACGCCGCCGACCACCCCGGCCGCAAGCAGTACTACATCGGCGCCAGCACCGTGGCCACCGTCTGGGCCAACCGGCTCGCCCCCGCCCTCCTCGACCGCTACCTGGCCCGCACCGGCTTCGACTCCCAGCAGACCGACCAGGTGCCGCCGACCGGCGAGAGCAACCTCTTCGAACCGCTGGACCGGCCCGGGGGCGACGACCGCGGCGCCCACGGCGCCTTCGACGGCTCCGCGCACAGCCGCTCCCTGGAAGCCGCCCTGGCCCGCCACCCCGCCGCCGTCGCCTCCGTGATCGCCGTCGGCGCCGTCGGTGCCGTGGCCGCGAGGGCGGCGCTGGGCAGGGGCGCCCGCCCCGACGCCGCGTGAGGAGACCGCGATGACCCTGACCGAACGCCCGCACCACCTCCTCGACGAGGCGACCGACATCGTGGCCCTCGTGGGCGGGGTGACCCGCGGCCGGGCCCGTGCCGTACTGCGCGCGATGGCCGCGCACACCCGCATCAAGGAGCAGCACGTGGCCGAACTCGTCGTCGAATGGGCGACGTCGGGACGGCTGCCGGCCGACCTGCTGCACGAGCTGAGACACCAGCTCGACACCGGGCGCGGCGCCCCGGCCCCCGGACCGGCCCGCTGACACGAGGGCGGTGCGCGAGGGGACGGGACCTTGGGACAATCCCTGCCGGGCGCCGTTGTCCTCTGCAATGATGCTCCGCGCCTGATCGTTTCCGCCCGTCCGGGCGGAGTGGCGGAAGGGGGACACCATGGCACAGCGTGACACCGACCGGGGACGGGCCCGAGCCGGTGGCCGCTTCGGGCAGGCCGCGCTCGACCGTGAGGCCGAGGAGCTGAGCGTGGCCGTGATGGCCGCGTCCCGGCTGTTCGTGGCGATCTCCGCCCGCGCCCTGGCGTCCACCGCGGACTCGCTCACCCTGCCCCAGCTGCGGGCCCTGGTCGTGCTGGACACCTGCGGACCGGTCAAGCTGGTCGTGCTCGCCGCCACCCTCGGCGTCAACCCGTCCACCGCGCTGCGCATGGTGGAACGCCTGGAGGCGCTCGACCTCGTCGACCGCAGGACCAACCCGGCCAACCGGCGCGAGGTCGTGCTGAGCCTGACCGGCGGCGGCCACGAACTGGTCACCCGGGTCCTCGCCCAGCGCCGCGCCGAGATCCGCCGCCTGGTGCAGCGGCTGCCCGCCCAGGAACGCGCCGCGCTGGTCCCCGCCCTGCACGCCCTGACGGAGGCGGCGGGGGAGACGGCGGTGGACGCCTACGACGACGCGCACAGGGACCGCGGCATCGTGGACGACGCCCTGGACCCGGCCGCCCCGCCGGACACGTGAGCCCGGCTCACCGGGTCGGGCGGGCCGCCTGCCGGGCCCGGTGATCGCGGGTCAGCGCGCCGATGACCCGGCGGGCGACGGCGGCCATGTACGGATGGGTGCCGCGGTAGTGGCGCAGTTCCTGAAGGGCGGTGGACAGCGCCCAGCCGCGGCCGCGCGCCCAGGCCGCCGCGTCGGCGCCGGCCGCCGCCCGGAAGACGTCGCGGGCCCCGTCCGCCACCACGTACCAGGCGGCGATCAGGTCGACGGCGGGGTCGCCGAGGCCCAGACAGCCGAAGTCGATCACCGCGGTGAGCCGGCCGCCGGACAGCAGGACGTTCCCCGGCTGGAGGTCGGCGTGGATCCACACCGGCGCTCCGGCCGGCCCGGGAGCCCGCAGGGACTCCTCCCAGACGGCGGCCGCCGCGCCGGCGTCGATCTCGCCGCGCAGCGCGGCCAGCGCCGCCCGGGTGTCCGTGTCCCGGTCGGCGAGGGGTTCGCTCCGGTAGGAGGGCGGCCCGCCCGCCGTGTCGATCCGGTGCAGGGCGGTGACGAACCCCGCGAGGTCCACGGCGAGCCGGGCCGGGTCGCCGCCGTCGTCGTCCCCCGGCGGCCGCCCCTCCAGCCACCGGTAGACGGACCACGGCCACGGGAATCCGCCGGCCGCGGCGCCCGCGCCCAGCGGTACGGGGACCGCCACCGGCAGGGCGGGCGCCAGCCGGGGCAGCCAGGTGTGCTCCTTGGCCACGTCGAGGGCCGAACCGGCGGTCCGGGGGAGCCGTACCACCATGTCCTGGCCCAGCCGGTACATCACGTTGGAGGTACCGGCCGAGGCGACCGGGGCGAGGGGGAGCCCGGCCCAGCGCGGGAACTGCCCGGCGAGCAGCCGGCGCACGCGCGGGACGTCGAGGACCGGCTCGCCGGGGTGCAGGGCGGGGGTGTCGGTGTCGGCGCACATGGTCGGCAAGCAAACGAGAGCGGCCGCCCGGCGGTCAACACGTTTTCGGTGCCGCACCGCAGGACCAGCGGCCTCACGCCGGGGCGGCCCCCCGCGTCCACGGCCGGCGCACGCACCACCTGACGCTCCATCAGCTGCGTCAGCTCTGTGGACCGTCGTCCCCTCACGGTCCCGCCGCCCGGCCGCGCCCCGCGGCTGAGCCCATCCGCCCGGCCCCGAAGGATCCGTCACAGCGGTGGACGTTCCGCACTCCGGGCCGAGCGAGAGCCCCTCCCGCCACCGCAACGGCACCCGCCGTCGCCGCCGGGGCTCCTGGTCACCGGGTACCCGGCGGCACCCCGGACGGGTCATCCCGACGAGCCGACCCGTGGGGCACCCGCTGCAATGGACGGGTGACCGCGCCCCCGGACGACTGCCTCGCGCGCAACGAATGGATCTGCGGTGCCTACCTGAGCACCCGGCGGCACGTGCTGCTCGACGCCGTGCTCCAGCACCTGCGCCTGACCGCCCTGGCCGTGCTCATCGGGCTCGTCGTCGCTCTCCCGCTGGCCGTGCTCGCCCGCCGCCTGCGCTGGACGGCGGCCCCCGTGCTGGCCCTCACCACCGTCCTCTACACCATCCCCTCACTGGCCATGTTCTCCCTGCTCCTGCCCCTGTACGGGCTGTCGGCCACGCTCGTCGTCGCGGGCCTGGCGCTGTACTCGCTCACCGTGCTCGTCCGCAACCTCCTCGCCGGGCTGCGCGCGGTGCCCGAGGAGACCCGGCAGGCGGCCCGCGGCATGGGATACGGTCCCGTCCGGCTGCTGCTCGCCGTCGAACTGCCGCTCGCCCTGCCCGCCGCCATGGCCGGACTGCGCATCGCCACCGTCTCGGCGGTCTCCCTGGTCACCGTGGGCGCGATCGTCGGCTTCGGCGGGCTCGGCAACCTCATCTACGCCGGCATGAACACCTACTTCAAGGCCCAGGTGCTCACCGCCTCCGTGCTGTGCGTGGTGATCGCCGTCGCCGCCGACCTGCTCCTGCTCGGCGTCCAGCGGGCGGTCACCCCATGGACCCGGGCGGCGCGCCCGTGACCCGCGCGGCGGGGGAGGGGGTCCCGCGCCCATGAGCACGCTCACCGACGCCTGGGGATGGCTCACCGACCCCGCGCACTGGACGGGCGAGGACGGCATCGCGCACCGCCTGCTCCAGCACCTGCTGCTCACCGTCGTCTGCCTGGCCGTCAGCTGCCTGATCGCCCTGCCGGTCGCGCTCGTCCTCGGCCACCTCGGCAAGGGTGGAGCCCTCGCCGTCAACATCTCCAACGCCGGCCGCGCCGTGCCCACCTTCGCCGTCCTCGTCCTGCTGCTGCTCACCCCGGTCGGCCGGTGGGGCGAGGGACCCACGGTCGTGGCCCTCGTCCTGTTCGCGGTGCCACCGCTGCTGACCAACGCCTACGTCGGCATGCGGGAGGTGGACCGCGACGTCGTGCGGGCGGCGCGCGGCATGGGGATGACCGGCGGCCAGAGCCTGCTGCGCGTCGAACTGCCCCTCGCGCTCCCGATGGTCCTGAACGGCGTGCGGATCGCCGCCGTGCAACTCGTCGCCACCGCCACCATCGCCGCCCTGGCCGACGGCGGCGGCCTCGGCCGGATCATCACGGCCGGCTTCAACCTGGCCGACACACCGCAGGTGGTGGCGGGCGCCGCCCTCGTCGCCGCGTTCGCGCTGGCCGTCGAGGCCGCCTTCGAGGCCGCCGAGCGGCTGGCCCCCCGACGCGGCCGGGGCGGCACCCGGTGACAGCCCCCGCCGTACGCCCGCCGGCCCTGCTGCTCCTGCTGCTCCTGCTCGGCCCGCTCGCCGCCTGCGCCACCGGCCCGTCCCTGGAGAACCGCGGCCGGGTCACCGCACCGCCCGGCGACAGCAGGCACCTGACCGTCGGGTCCGCCGGCTTCACCGAGAGCGACCTGCTCGCGCAGATGTACGCCCTGCTCCTGGACCAGGCCGGGTACACGACGTCCCTGATCAGCGTCGCCAACCGCGAGCTGTACGAACCGGCCCTGGAGTCCGGCCAGATCGACGTCGTCCCGGAGTACGCGGCCACCTTCGCGGACTGGCTGAACGCCAAGACCCACGGCGCCGACGCGCCCCCGGCCGGCTCGCCCGACCTCGCCGCCACCATGAAGGCCCTGCGCGCGCTGGCCGCCCCCCGCGGCCTGGCCGTCCTCGACCCCGGCCGGGCCGTCGACCAGAACGCCTTCGCGGTGAGCCGCGCCTACGCCCGCGCGCACGGCCTGAAGACCCTCGGCGACCTCGGCGCCTCGGGCCTGAAGGTGCGGCTCGCCGCGGGCGACGAGTGCGTGCGGCGGCCGTACTGCGCACCGGGCCTGAAGAAGACGTACGGCATCGACGTCACCGGCGTCGACCCCAAGGGCGTCGGCACCGTCCCCGCGAAACAGGCGGTGGCGAGCGGCCGCGACCAGCTGGTGCTCACCACGACCACGGACGCCACCCTGGACGCCTTCGGTCTCGTCCTCCTCGCCGACGACAAGCACCTGCAGAACGCCGACTACGTCGTCCCCGTCGTGAACCGCGCCCGCGCCGGGGGCCGGGCGGTGACCGAGGTGCTCGGCAGGCTCAACGCCGTCCTCACCACCGCCGACCTCGCCGCGCTGAACCAGCGGGTCGACAGCCGGCGCCGCCTGCCCTCCGACGTGGCCCGCGGCTACCTGAAGGAGAAGGGCCTGCTGAAGTGACCCGGCGCGGACGTCCTCGACGCGCCCGGCGTGACCGGTGCGCGCCTTCGCCCCCGGCCTGCCGCCCGGCGCGCGGGTCAGGCGTCCGCCACCGAGTCGAAGCCGACCTGCCCGCGCGGCACCCCGCGGGCGTCCGCGTCCACCGAACGGCGCAGCGCCTCGTGCAGCTTCGCCGGGGTCAGCACGCCGAGGAAACGCGCACCGTCCAGCACGGCGACCCAGCCCGCGTCGTGCTGGAGCATCACCCCGAAGGCCTGTTTCAGCGGGGCGCCCACCGGCACCCACGCGTTCATCCGGTGCGCCAGGTCACCGACCGCGCCGCCCGCGCCCAGCGCGTCCAGACCCACCCAGCCGTGCAGGTCCCCGAAGGTGTCGAGGACCACCGCCCAGCGGGCGCCCGCGGCCCGCAGCCGCCCGGCCACGCGCGCGGCCGGCTCGTCGAGCCGGGCGATCGGCGGCTGCTCCAGATCGCCTCGTTCGACCGCCGTCACCGACATCCTCTTCAGACCGCGGTCGGCGCCCACGAACGAGGCGACGTACCCGTTCGCCGGGGTGCCCAGCACCGCGGCGGGCGTGTCGAACTGCTCGATGCGCCCCTGCCCGTACACGGCGATGCGGTCGCCGAGCCGCACCGCCTCCTCGATGTCGTGCGTGACCAGCAGCACCGTCTTGCGCACCGCGGCCTGCATGCGCAGGAACTCGTCCTGCAACTGCTCGCGCACCACCGGGTCCACCGCCCCGAACGGCTCGTCCATCAGCAGCACCGGCGGGTCCGCGGCCAGCGCCCGCGCCACGCCGACCCGCTGGCGCTGACCGCCCGAGAGCTGCTCCGGGTAGCGCGGCCCGTACGTCGCCGGGTCCAGGCCCACCAGCTCCAGCAGCTCGGCGGCCCGCGCCCGCGCCCTCGCCCGCTTCCAGCCGAGCAGCGCGGGCACGGTGGCGGTGTTGTCGAGGACCGTGCGGTGCGGGAAGAGACCGACCTGCTGGATGACGTAGCCGATCCGGCGGCGCAGCCGTACCGGGTCGACGGCGGCGACGTCCTCGCCGTCCACGAGGACCCGGCCCGAGGTCGGTTCGACGAGCCGGTTGACCATCATCATGGTGGTGGTCTTCCCGCACCCGGACGGCCCGACCAGGGTGACGAGTTCGCCCTCGGCCACCTCCAGGTCGAGGCCGTCCACGGCCGTGGTCCCGTCCGGGTACCGCTTGGTGACCTGCTCGAACCGGATCATGCATTCACGCTAGCCGCGCCCCTCACTCCCCGCTCACCAGCACCACCTCCAGGGTGCGCGGTCCGTGCACCCCCTCCACCCGGTCCAGCTCGATGTCGCTGGTCGCGGAGGGGCCGGAGATCCAGGTCAGCGGGCGCCGCGGATCCAGGCGGGCCAGGGCCTCGGGCACCGAGGAGACCACCTGGCCCGGGACGCGGACGACGCAGACGTGATGGTCGGGGACGAGCGTGATCCGGCGGCGGCCCTGGTCGGCGGAGCCGTCCAGGACGATGGTGCCGGTCTCCGCGACGGCGACCGCGCAGCCGGTGACCACACTGTCGACGCGGTCCAGTTCGCGCGGCGAGCTGTCCGGCCGGTCCTCGACCCGCGTCACCCCGGCCCGCGCCGTCCACGCCTCCTCCAGGCCCGGCGGCACCAGGACGGTCGCCGAGCCCCGCTCGGCGAGCAGCCGGGCGATCAGGGCGGGCAGCCCGGCCGCGTCGGTGCGGTGGACCAGCGCCCGGTAGTCGGCCAGGTTCGCGGCCAGCAGCTCGACCGTCGCCGGGACGTCCAGGTCGCCGTGCCGGCGCAGATAGTCCCGGGCGACCGCCTGCTCGTAGGGCGGGTCGTCGGGCGGTACGTCCGCCAGCGCGCGCCGCACCCGGCCCAGGATCCGTTCCCTGCTGCTCACTTCGTTCCCTCCTCGCCGCCGTGCGTCCGCTGCCACCAGTCCCGGAACGGCTCCGCGGGCAGCGCCGGCAGGTCCCGGGACCCCGTCCAGGCCCGGCCCGGACCGGGCAGGGTGCGGGGGTGGAGACGGCGGGTGCGCGACGCCAGCCGCTGGCCGCCGCGCAGCAGGGCCGGGTGGGTGAGGGCGAGGCGGGCCGCGCGCATCGCCGCCCGCTCGGCCCGGTGTCCCCGGGCGGGCCTGAGCACCACCTTGTTGCCCTCGCGGGTCGCCCCGCCGCCCTGTGCGACCCGTTCCCGCAGGTGCACCAGGACCTCGGGGATGTCGATGGCGACCGGGCACACCTCGTAGCAGGCGCCGCACAGCGAGGACGCGTACGGCAGGGAGGCGTCGATCGCGCTGCCGGTGCCGCGCAGCTGCGGGCTGAGGATGGCGCCGATCGGTCCCGGGTAGACCGAGCCGTACGCGTGCCCGCCGGCCCGCTCGTAGACCGGGCACACGTTCAGGCAGGCCGAGCAGCGGATGCAGCGCAGGGCCTGCCGGCCCACCTCGTCGGCGAGGGTGTCGGTGCGCCCGTTGTCGAGCAGCACGAGGTGGAAGGTGCTCGGGCCGTCCCCGTCGGTGGTGCCGGTCCAGGTGGACGTGTACGGGTTCATCCGCTCGGCGGTGGAGGAGCGGGGCAGGGTCTGCAGGAAGACCTCCAGGTCCTGCCAGGTCGGCACGATCTTCTCGATGCCGACGACCGAGATCAGCGTCTCGGGCAGCGTCAGGCACATGCGTCCGTTGCCCTCGGACTCCACGACCACCAGCGTGCCGGTCTCGGCCACCACGAAGTTGGCGCCGGAGATGCCGACCTTGGCGCGCAGGAACTTCTCCCGCAGGTGCAGCCGGGCTGCCTCGGCGAGTTCGGCCGGCGTGTCGGTCAGGCCCTCGGGGGCCGGGCGTCCCCACTCCTTCATCTCGGAGCGGAAGATGTCGCGGATCTCCCCGCGGTTGCGGTGGATCGCGGGCACCAGGATGTGGGACGGCCGGTCCTTGCCCAACTGCACGATCAGCTCGGCGAGATCGGTCTCGTAGGCGCGGATGCCCTCCGCCTCCAGTGCCTCGTTGAGCCCGATCTCCTGGGTGGCCATCGACTTGACCTTGACCACCTCGCTCTCGCCGGTCGCCCGGACCAGGCCCGCGACGATCCGGTTCGCCTCGGCCGCGTCGACCGCCCAGTGGACGGTGCCGCCGGCCGCGGTGACCGCCTCCTCCACCTGCACCAGGTAGCGGTCCAGGTGGCGCAGCGTGTGGTCCTTGATGCGCCGTCCCGCCTCGCGCAGCCGCGCCCAGTCGGAGACCTCGGCCACCGCCTTGGCCCGCTTGGCGCGGATGGTGTGCGTGGCGTGGCGCAGGTTGCCGCGCAGCGTCGCGTCGCGCACAGCCTCGTGCGCGGCCGCCGGGAACGCCGGCATGCCGACGAACGTACCGCTCATGCCAGGGGCTCCTCTTCCGTGCTCGCCAGGATCTCCGCGATGTGCACCGGCCGCATCCGGCTGCGCAGCCGGGTCATCGTCCCGCCGATGTGCATCAGGCAGGAGTTGTCGGCCGCGCACAGCACCTCGGCGCCGGTCGACTCGGCGCCGCGCACCTTGTCGGCGCCCATCGCCGCGGAGACGTCGGAGTTCTTCACCGCGAAGGTGCCGCCGAAGCCGCAGCACTCCTCGGCGCCGGGCAGCTCCACCAGTTCCAGCCCCTTCACGGCCTCCAGCAGCCGCCGGGGACGGTCCCCGAGACCCAGCGCGCGCAGCCCGTGGCAGGTCGGGTGGTAGGTGACGGTGTGCGGGTAGTACGCCCCCACGTCCGTCACGCCCAGCACGTCGACCAGGAACTCGGTCAGCTCGTACGTCTTCGGCACCACGGGCGCCAGCGCCCGGGCCAGCGAGTCCCCCCGCCCCTCCGCCCGCGCCCGTTCGCCCATGCGCGGATACAGCTCCCGCACCATCGCCCCGCAGGACCCGGACGGTGTGACGATCGCGTCGTAGTCCCGGAAGACATCGGAGAACTGCCGGGCCAGCGGCTCCGCCTCGTGGCGGTACCCGGTGTTGTAGTGGGCCTGCCCGCAACACGTCTGCCCCAGCGGGAAGTCCACCCGGACGCCCAGTCTGGCCAGCAGTTTCACCACCGCGCGGCCGGTGTCCGGATAGAGCGTGTCATTGACGCAGGTCAGGAACAGGGCGACACGCATCGCGGCTCCTTGTCGTCGGTCATCGGACGGGTGAAGCGTAGTCAGGCGGGCAGCGGGGCGGGAGACCCGGGACCGCTCCGGGCGTGGCGGTCCGGGCGCTCCGCTCCCGGAGGCGGCGGCCGGCTCCGGTCCCGGCGGGGCGGCAGGCTGCCCCGCTGCCGGCCCGGCCCTGGCCGGGCGACCTCACGGTGCGGTGCCGAGCCGGGCCCCGGCCGCCCGCCACGCCGCCACGCCGCCGCGTCGCCGCGCGGCTCGTACCGCGTCAGCGACCGGGTGCGGGCCGGCAGGCGCCGCATCCCCGCCCGGTCACCGACGAGCCCGTGCGCCCGGGCCTGCACCAGCACGTTGCCGAAGGCGGCGGCCTCGGCGGGCCCGGCCACCACCGGCAGCCCGCACGCGCCGGCGGTCAGCCGGCACAGCAGCGCGTTGCGGGTGCCGCCGCCGACGACGTGCACCACGTCGACGGCACGGCCGGCCAGACGCTGCGCCTGCTCGACGGCCCTGCGGTGGTACGGCACCTCGTGGACGCCGGGCACCGCTCCATCGCCTACGTCAGCGGGCCGCCCGGCCTCAACCAGGTCCGCGACCGCCGCACCGGCGCCCTGAACGCGCTCGCGGAGGCGGGACTCGGCCCCGACGTGCTGCGCGAACTGCCCACCGAACGCCTCGACGTCGCCGCCGCCGGGACGCCGGAGCACGGCTGCTCGGCCTCGCCGACCGGCCCACCGCCGTCTTCTGCGCCAACGACCTGCTCGCCCTGGGCGTCCTGCAGGCCATGTACGCGGCCGGCGTCGACATCGAGTTCGCCGCCGCGGCGGCCGTCCCGCTCACCTCGGTCCGCCGGCCCGCCGTCACCCTGGGCGCCCTCGCGGCCGGACTGCTGCTGGAGGAGACGGAGACCAGGGGCGGCCCCGAGGCGCACGAGCACCGGCGGGTGGTGCTCCATCCCGAACTGGTGGTCCGCAGCTCCACCCTCCCCGGCCGCTGACCGGCCGTTCAGCACGCTTCCCCCTCCCGCCGGCCCGGGGGCCCGGCGGCATGTGCTCCACTGGGACGCGGCCGTAGCACCTCCGTCCTGGGAGAACCGTTGACCGTCAGCTACCACCAGCCCGGCGTCGTCCTCACCGACCGCTTCTTCACCGTGCCGCTCGACCACGACGACCCGGCGGGGGAGACGATCCAGCTCTACGCGCGTGCGGTGGCCGCCCGTGACAAGGCCGACCGCGACCTGCCGTGGCTGCTCTACCTCCAGGGCGGCCCCGGCTTCGGGGCGAACCGGTTCATCGGCAGGCAGGCCTGGCTCGGCCGGGCCCTGCAGGAGTACCGCGTGCTCCTCCTCGACCAGCGCGGCACCGGACGCTCCACCCCCGCCAACCGCCAGACCCTCCCGCTGCGCGGCGGCCCGGCCGCACAGGCCGACTACCTCACCCGCTTCCGCGCCGACTCCATCGTCCGCGACTGTGAGGCGATCCGCCCCGAGGTCACCGGCGGCGCGCCCTGGACCGTCCTGGGCCAGAGCTTCGGCGGCTTCTGCGCCGTCCACTACCTCTCCACCCACCCCGAAGGCCTCGACACCGCCCTGATCACCGGCGGCCTGCCCGCCCTGGACGCACACGCCGACGACGTCTACCGCGCCGCCTACCCGCGCATGGAGCGCAAGGTCGCCGCGCACTACGCCCGCTACCCGCAGGACGTCGCCCGCGCCCGCGAGATCGCCGAACACCTCCTCACCCACGACGTGGTGCTCCCCGGCGGACACCGGCTGACCGCCGAGGCCTTCCAGTCCCTGGGCATCATGCTCGGCGGCGCGGACGGCAGCCACCGCCTCCACTTCCTGCTGGAGCAGGCGTTCGTGCCCACCCCCGGCGGGCCGGCCCTCTCCGACGCCTTCCAGGAGGAGGTCCGCGGCGCGCTGTCCTACGCCGCCCACCCGCTCTACGCCCTCGTCCACGAGGCCATCTACGCCCAGGACAGCCGGCCCACCGCCTGGTCGGCCGAGCGGGTGCGCGCCGAGTTCCCCCAGTTCGACGCGGCCAAGGCGCTCGCCGGGGACGGGCCGCTGCTGTTCACCGGCGAGACCGTGCACCCCTGGACGTTCGACTGCGACCCCGCGCTGCGCCCGCTGCGCGAGTGCGCCGACCTGCTCGCCGCCCGCACCGACTGGCAGCCCCTGTACGACCCGGCCCGGCTCGCCGCCAACGAGGTCCCGGTCGCCGCCGCCGTCTACCACGACGACATGTACGTCGACACCGGCCACGCCCTGGCCACCGCCCGCGCCGTGCGCGGTCTGCGCACCTGGGTCACCGACGAGTTCGAGCACGACGGGGTGCGGGCCGGCGGCCCCCGCGTCCTCGACCGGCTCCTCGCCCTCGCCCGCGACGACGCCTGACACCGGCCCGCCGCCCGGGCGCCGGGGTGCCGCGACGAGAACGCCCGGTGACGGCGTGCCGCGGGCGAGAACGCCGGGTGCCGGGGGGCCGGCCGGGCCGGCCCCCCGCCGGCCCGGCGGGTCAGGGCTTGACGAGGACCTTGAGCGCCTTGCGGTCGGCCATGTCCTGGTAGCCGGCCGGGACGCCGTCGAGGCCGGTCGTGGCGTCGAAGACCCTCCCGGGCCGGATGGTGCCGTCGAGGATGTCGGGCATGAGTTCCTCGATGTAGGCGCGCACGGGCGCGGGGCCTCCGGCGAGGCGGACGTTGTGGCGGAAGAGGCTGCCGAAGCCGACGGGCGCCTCCTCGTACTGGGGGACGCCGACGCGGCTGATCACGCCGCCGGGGCGGACGGCCCCGAGGGACTGCTCGTAGGCGGGCATGTTGCCGACGCATTCGAGGACCACGTGCGTGCCGTGCCCGCCGGTCAGCTCACGGACGGCCTCGATGCCTTCCTCACCGCGGGCGGAGACGACGTCGGTGGCGCCGAACTCGCGGCCGAGGTCGGTGCGCGCCTGGTGGCGGCCCATGAGGATGATCTGCTCCGCGCCGAGCCGCTCGGCGGAGAGGACCGCGAGCAGGCCGACCGCGCCGTCGCCGACCACGGTGACGCGGGTGCGCTCGCCGACACCGCCCGCCACGGCGGCGTGGTAGCCGGTGCCGAGGACGTCGGAGAGGGTCAGCAGGGACGGGATGAGGGCGGAGTCCGCCGCGACGGGCAGCTTGACCAGGGTGCCGTCGGCCAGCGGGACACGGACGGCCTCGGCCTGGCCGCCTTCTTCCGGCTCGCCGTCCCAGAAGCCGGCCTGCGGGTGGGCGCAGGAGGTGTGCAGCCCCTCGCGGCAGAACTCGCAGGTGTTGTCGGAGATCGCGAACGGGGCGACGACGAGGTCGCCGCACTTCACGGTGGTGACCTCCGGTCCGGTGTCCTCGACGATGCCGATGAACTCGTGGCCCATGCGGGCCGGGCCGTCCTCGGGCTTCATCGAGCCGTAGGGCCACAGGTCGCTGCCGCAGATGCAGGACGCGGTGATGCGGACCAGGGCGTCGGTGGGCAGCTTGACGGCGGAGTCGGGGACGTTCTCGACGCGGACGTCGCCGGCGCCGTACATGAGGGTCGCGCGCATGAGGTGCTCTCCAGTGCGGGGAATCGTGTGCTTCGAAGGTGCTGGTCGGTGGTTCATGGGCGAGTGCGCGCCCCGGCCGTTCTCAACCCTGACGGGCACGGTCGGCGGGCGCACCCGGAAGCTCCCCCGAGACGGCCGCCGTGGCGCGGCGGCGGTTCAGGGCGAGGACGGTGGTGGGGATCAGGGTCAGAGCGGCGATGGCGGTGCCGACGACGGCGGGGCCGGTGGGGCCCGGGCCGGAGCCGAGGGCCCGGCCGGCGGTCCCGGAGCCGGCCGCGGTGCCGAGGCTGAACGCGGAGACGGTCAGGGCGGAGGCTAGGGTGGGCGCCTTGCCGGCGTACCGGACGGCCAGGGCCATCAGGACCGGATTGGCGCCCAGGCCGAAGAAGCCGAGCAGAGCGACCAGGACGACCGCGACGGGGGCGGAGCCGGCCAGCAGGACGATCGCGAGCAGCAGGAGGGTGGCGCCCGCGGCGGCGGCGGTCACCGTGTGGGGGCGGTCACCCAGACGGCCGCCGGCGATCTCGCGGCCACCCCCGCCCGGCCGGCGGAGTCCGGCCGGCTTCGCTGAGCCGGCCGTCCACGGGCCTCCACCCCCGCGACCCGGCCCGCGTCCGCCGGGCCGGTCCCCACCCACCGCCGTCATCCACCTGCCCCGGTCCCGCGCCGACGCCGCACCGTGGGCGGACACCGCGCGTCGTGGCGCCGGCGACCCGGGGAGGCAGCGGCAACGATGGACATCTGTCCCACGACCGACAGGGATCTCGGCGTCTTCGCCACACCGTCCACGCCGCGTTCGGGCGCTTCCCGGAAACCCCCGTCGAGGGCGGCGGACTCCGGTGGCCGGCGCTCGAGACGGACCGCTGCCTGCTCGCGCTGACGCGGGACGGGCGGCCCGTCGGCACCGCCGCCGCGCACTCCTTCGAGCTGACCCTGACCCGCGGGAACCTCGTCCCGGCCGCCGGACGGGCCCTGCCGCGTCCGTGCCTTCCTGACCGCGAGCGCCGAGGCGGGGGCCGGCCGGTTCGGGGGTGAACCGGCGGTGACGTTCGCATCGGCCGGCCGGTGACGCCGTCCTCGGCCTAGGATGATCGACCGGAGGCGGCGGGACACCGCGCCGACGGACAGGGCGCAGGGGCGAGCCGGCCGCGGACAGGACATCCGGGCCCGGGACGCGGGACGGGGAACGGGACATGGTGGACGGTACGACCGGCACGGCGGCCGGTGAGGAAGCCCTGGCGCGGCGGTTCGAGGAGCACCGGGGCCGGCTGCGCGCGGTCGCCTACCGCATGCTCGGCTCGCTGACGGAGGCCGAGGATGCCGTCCAGGAGACCTGGCTCAAGCTCACCCGCGCCGACACCGCCGGCATCGGGAACCTGGCGGCCTGGCTGACCACGGTGACCGGCCGCGTCTGCCTGGACCTGCTGCGCACGCGCGGCGCGCGGCGCGAGGAACCGATGGACGAGACGTTCGTCCCCGACCCCCTCGTGCGTCCCCTGACGACGGCCGACCCGGAACAGGAGGCGCTGCGGGGCGACTCGGTGGGGCTCGCCCTGCTCGTCGTGCTGGAGACCCTGGAGCCCGACGAGCGGCTCGCGTTCGTGCTGCACGACCTGTTCGCCGTGCCGTTCGACGACATCGCGCCGGTGGTGGACCGCACCGCGGCCGCGACCAGGCAGCTGGCCAGCCGGGCCCGCCGCCGGGTCCAGGGCGCCGCCCCCTCGGCGGAGACCGACCTCGGACGGCAGCGGCAGGTACTGGAGGCGTTCCTCGCCGCCTCGCGCGGCGGTGACTTCGAGGCGCTGGTCGCCGTGCTGCACCCCGATGTGGTGCTGCGGGTCGACGCCGGCGCCCTGGTCCGCGGCGCCGCCGGGTCCAAGGTGGTGCACGGCGCGCGGACGGTGGCGGCGCAGGCGCTCACCTTCTCCCGCTACGCGCCGACCGCGCGCCTGGTGCTGGTCAACGGCGCGGTCGGGCTGGCCAACACCCCCGAGGACGGCCCGCACTCGGTCATGGGCGTCACCGTCGCGGACGGCCGGATCACCCACCTCTACATCCTGTCCGACCCCGGCCGGCTGGCTCACCTCGGGCTGCGCGAGGCCATGGCGGGCTGAACTTCGGCCGCCGCAAAAGCGATTGCGGGGCCGGGACGGCGCTGACATGGTCATCGCCATGTCTGTCTTCCCGGCCCACGACGGAACCCGCCTCGCCTGCCACGAGAGCGGTGCGGGCGCGCCGTTGATCTGCCTGCCCGGCGGGCCGATGCGCGCCTCGGCCTACCTCGGGGACCTCGGCGGCCTGTCCGCCCACCGCCGGCTGGTCCGCCTCGACCTGCGCGGCACCGGCGCCTCGCAGCCGCCCCGGGACCCGGCGACGTACCGCTGCGACCGGCTCGTCGGCGACATCGAGGCGCTGCGCGAGCACCTGGGCCTGGAACGGATGGACCTGCTCGCGCACTGCGCGGGCGCGAACCTGGCGGCGCTCTACGCGAGCCGCTTCCCCGAGCGGGTCGGACGGCTCGCGCTGATCACACCGAGCGTGGTGGCGGTCGGCATCACCGTCACGGCGGACGTCCGGCTCGCGACCGCACGCCTGCGCGCGGACGAACCGTGGTACCCGCAGGCGTACGCCGCCCTGGAGGACGTCGTGGCCGGCCGTGCCACGGACGTCCGCTGGAAGGCGATCGCCCCCTTCCTGCACGGCCGCTGGGACGACGCCGCGCGGGCGCTGGAGGCCGCGGACGCCGAGGAGAAGAACGCCGAGGCCGCCGCGGTGTACGGGTCCGAGGGCGCGTACGGCCCGCAGGACACCCGGGCCGCGCTCGGCGCACTGTCCGCACCCGTGCTGGTGCTCGCGGGCGAGGCCGACCTGAACTCACCGCCGCCCGCGATGGCGGAGTACGCCGGGCTGTTCCCGCACGGCGACCTCGCCGTCCTGCCCGGCGCGGGACACTTCCCCTGGCTGGACGACCCGGCCCGGTTCGTGGCGGTCACCGCCGGGTTCCTGCGCTGACCCGGCGGTCCGGGGCCTGCCGCGCGGGTCGGTAGGGTGGGGACATGCCAGATCAGACAGCCGGACGGCGCGAGCCGGGCGCGCGGCCCGGACTGCGCGGTGACTGCGCGAACTGCTTCGGGCTGTGCTGCGTCGCCCTGCCCTTCACGGCCTCCGCGGACTTCGCGCGTGACAAGCCCGCGGGCAGGCCGTGCCCGAACCTGCGCGAGGACCACCGCTGCGGCATCCACGCCCGGCTGCGGGACGAGGGCTACACCGGCTGCACGGTCTACGACTGCTTCGGCGCGGGTCAGAAGGTCTCCCAGGTCACCTTCGGCGGCCGCGACTGGCGCAGGGGAGGCGCCGGGGCGCTGCGGCAGATGTCCGACGTGTTCCCGGTCGTACGGCAGCTGCACGAACTGCTCTGGTACCTGACCGAGGCGCTCACCCTGCCCGCCGCCCGGCCCGTCCACGCCGAGGTGCGCCGGGCCCTGGAGCGGACCGAGCAGCTCACCCTGCTGCCGCCCGAGGGCCTGGCCGCGCTGGACGTCGCCGCCCACCGGCAGGAGGTCAACGTGCTGCTGCTGCGCACCAGCGAACTGGCCCGGGCCGCGGTGCGCGGCAGGAAGAAGGACCGGCGGGGCGCGGACCTGATGGGCGCCCGGCTCAGGGGCGCCGACCTGCGCGGGGCCAGCCTGCGCGGCGCCTACCTGATCGCGGCCGACCTCACCGGCGCGGACCTGCGCGGCACCGATCTGATCGGGGCGGACCTGCGGGACGCCGACCTCACGGACGCGGACCTGACGGGCGCGTTCTTCCTGACCCAGCCGCAGCTCGCAGCGGCCCGGGGCAGCGCGGGCACCCGGCTGCCCGGGTCAGTCACCCGCCCCGCGCACTGGACAGCGCGGGGCTGACCCGCCCTCGTCGGGCACCGGCACGGCACCGGTCCGGGCGGGCGCCGTCCGCCGCTCCAGGTGCAGCCGCAGCCCCTGCGGCATGAGGGTGAGCCGTTCGGTCACCTTCAGCCGGTAGTCGGGCCGCGCCCGCAACTCGTAGCGGCGCAGCAGCAGACCGAGGACCAAGGTGGCCTCGTGCAGGGCGAACTGGCGGCCGATGCACGCCCGCGCCCCGGTGCCGAACGGCTTGAAGACGTGCGGTGGACGGCTCCGTACGGCTCCCGCGTCGAACCGGTCCGGGTCGAACCGCTCCGCGTCCGCGCCCCACACCTCGGGGTCGCGGTGCAGCATCGGTGTCAGCACCAGCGTCCACGCCCCCTGCCACATGGGGTGCTCCCCGGCGAGCACCGTGTCCCGCAGGGCCTCGCGGGCGAAGGCGGGCGCGGTCGGCCACAGCCGCAGCGACTCGTCCAGCACCCGTCGCACGTACCGCAGCTTGGCGACCTGCTCGTAGCCGGGTGCCGCCGTCTCGCCCCACACCCGGTCCACCTCGGCCCGGGCGCGCGCGGCGACCTCGGGGTGCCGGGCCAGGTAGTACAGCGCGAAGGACAGCGCGCCCGAGGTGGTCTCGTGACCGGCGACCAGGAAGGTGATCACCTGGCGGCGTACGTTCTGGGCCGACAGGTGTTCGCCGGTCACGGGGTGGGCGGTCTCCAGCATCCGGTCGAGCAGGTCCCCGCTCCCGGTGGCGCCGCCCGAGCGCCGGGCGCGCACGAGGTCGTCGACGGTGCGGTTGAGGTGGGCGATGTCGGCCGCGTTGCGGCGGGTCGCGCCGCGCAGCAGGTAGGGGGCGAGCGGGGCCGGGACGGTGTTGAGGCGCTGCGCGTAGGAGAGCGTGCCGACCATCGCGGTGACGAACGGGTGCGGGCGCGGGCGTTCGAAGGAACCGAAGTCGTGGCCGAAGCCGGTGCGCGCGATCGTCTCCAGGGTCAGCTTGGTCATGTCACCGGGTATGTCCACGGAGCGGCCCGCGGCCTCGGCGCGGTCCCAGTGGTCGGTGAGCCGCCCGGCCACGTCCAGCATCATCAGGTGGTAGCCCGCCATCGCCTCGCGGCTGAAGCCGGGGGCCAGGACGTCGTGCGCCAGCTGCCAGTTCGGCTCGTGATTGTAGGCGGTGAACAGCCCGTCCCCGGCGACCGGCCGCAGGTTGGCCACGCCCAGGCCCACGTGCTTGGCGAAGCGGGACTCGTCGGCGAGGTCGGCGACCAGGCGCGCGCCCCAGACGAAGACGAACTCCCTGCCGAACACCTTGCGGCGGAAGATCGGACCGAGCGAGCGGGCGGAGCGCATCGAGTCCTGCACCGGGGTGCTCCGGTCGACGCCCAGGACATCGCCGAGGAAGGGGACCCGGCGCGGTGGGTGGGGCAGCCGGTGCAGCTCGGGCCAGCCCAGCTCCGCGCTGCGGAATCCTTTCGGCAGTCCGGTTCCGGTCGTTGTCTCCGCCATGCCGCGCGCTCCCGGGGTCTCCCTGGGTCCACCGGACCGCCGAGCAGGCGCCGTACCGGTCCGGCGGCACGTGTTGGATGTGGGTTCAACAGCGGTTCCCAGTCTGGTCCCGTTGTTGAACCGGCGTCAAGTAGAGTGCGGGGATGGCCGCGAACCAGGGGCAGCAGCGCACGCGCCGCCGGCTCAGCACCGGGGAACGCAGGGAACAACTGCTCTCCGTCGGGGCCCGGCTGTTCTCGGAGAGCCCCTACGACGACGTGTGGATCGAGCAGGTCGCCGAGATCGCCGGTGTCTCGCGCGGACTGCTGTACCACTATTTTCCGACCAAGCGGGACTTCTTCGCGGCGGTCGTGGAGCGCGAGAGCGCCCGCATGCTGCGGATGACCGAGGCCGTCCCCGGGGTGCCGCTGCGCGAGCAGCTCACGGCCGGCCTGGACGCCTATCTGGAGTACGTCAGCACCCACGCGCACGGCTACCGGGCCTTCCACCGCGCCGACGCGGCGGGCGACCAGGCCGTGCGCCAGGTCTACCGGCGGGCCCTGGCCGCGCAGGAGCGGCAGATCCTGGCGGCGCTCGACGCCGACCCCGAGTTCGGACCGCTCGCCCGCCGAGCCGACGTGCGGCTCGCGGTCCGGGGCTGGCTGGCCTTCACCACCGCCGTCTGCCTGGAGTGGCTGCGCGGCTCCGAGCTGACGCGCGCGCAGGTGCGCGAGCTGTGCGCGCGGGCGCTGCTGGGTGTCCTGACGCCGTAGGTTCCGTCGTCACCCTGTGACCCCGGGCCCGGCGGCGGTCCGCGCCCCTGCGGACTCCCGCGTGCCTCCGTACGCCCCCCCGCGGGCTCCCGGGCCCCCGCCCGGCCTGGTTGGCGCGCGCCCCGATCTCCGATAGGTTAGGCAAGCCTTACCTAATGGGCTAGCGAGGAGGTTCCCCGATGGGTGGCGGTCACACATGGACGGCGGTGCCCGGGGCGGCGCAGCGGGCGCGGACGGTGCTCGCGCTCGCCTGGTCCTGCGCGGCGACCGCGCAGGGCGGCCGGGAGGAGCTCACCGGCGCGCACACCGTGACGGCGGACGGCCGGGTGCTCCTGCGGCCGCCCGAGGACAGCGCGCTGGGCGCCGCGGCCCTGTGCGCACCGCGCGGGGAACTGCCCGCCGTGCTGGAGTTCGCCGACCCCGCGCCCGTCCCCGTGCGCGACCGGGTCCGCGCCCGGCTGTGGCTCGCCGGACGCCTCACCCGCACCGACGACCACCTGGAGTTCCGGCCGAAGCGTGTGGTGCTGCGCCAGGCCTCCGGCTCCGTCGTCGTCGACCCGGACGAGTTCGCCGCCGCCGTGCCCGACCCGCTGGCCACCGCCGAGGCCCGCCTGCTCACCCACCTCGCCGACGCCCACCCCGACGCGGTGCAGCGGCTCACCCGGCTGGTCGGACCCGACGTCCTGCACGGGGCGGTGCGGGTCCGGCCGCTCGCCGTGGACCGGCACGGCCTCACCCTGCGCATCGAACGGGCGTGGGCCCACGGCGACGTACGGCTGCCCTTCCACACGCCCGCCGACGACGTCACCCAGCTCTCCGAACGGATGCGCGCGCTCCTCGCCCAGGCGAGCGCCGCCTCCTGCCCCCGCGCCCTACAGCGGCAGCGCGCAGACGGCGACGGGTGACGCGAACGGCTCGCCCGCCAAGCGGAGCGCGCCGCTCGCCCGGTCCACGTGGAAGACGCTCACCGTGCCCGACTTCTGGTTCGCGGCGAACAGCAGCCGTCCGTCGGGGGAGAGGGCGATCTGGCGCGGGAAGTCACCCGCGACCGGCACCGTGTCCAGCAGCCGCAGCCGGGCTCCGCCGGCCTCCACGGAGTAGCGGGCGAGGGTGTTGTCACCCCGGTTGGCGAGGTAGGCGAAATGGCCGTCCGCCGTGACCGCGAACTGCGCCGGATAGTTCGTGCCTGCCCCCGAGCCGGTGGGCTGCTCCTTCCCCACCGTCAGCCGGCCGGTCGGCGGGTCGTAGGCGCAGACCGCCACGCTGTCGTCGACCTCGTTGGCCAGGTAGGCGTACCGGCCGCCCGGGTGGAAGGTCAGGTGGCGCGGCCCGGCGCCGGGCCGGGTCCGGGCCCGGGAGACCTCGGTGAGCCTGCCCGCCCGCGGGTCCAGGCGGTAGGTGTACACGGTGTCCGTACCGAGGTCGACGGCGAGCACATGGCCGCCGTCCGCACTGGTGACGATCTGGTGCGCGTGCGGGCCCTGCTGCCCCGGTCCGGGCGGCGGGCTGGTGTGCGTGACCAGGTCGGTGCGCTCGCCGAGCGCGCCCGAGCCGTCGATCGGGTGCACGGCCACGCTGCCGGACTGGTAGTCGGCGCTCAGCAGCCAGCGCCCGCCCGGGTGCACGGACAGGTGGCAGGGGCCCGCCCCGCCGGTGCCACGGGAGCCGAGCAGCCGGCGGTCGGCGAGCCGTACGGCGCTCACCCGGCCCTCCCGGCCCTCGTCGACCGCGTACAGGGTGCGGCCGTCGGGGTGCACGGCCAGGTACGAGGGGTCCGCCACGCCGGTCAGCGTGCCCCGGCCCGCCACGGCGCCCGAGACCGGGTCGTAGACCGCGAGGCCGATGCCCGTGCCGCCGCCCTCGGCGGAGGTGTACGTGCCGAGGTACAGCGGCCGGAGGCGGGGCGACGCGCCCGCGCCCTCCCCGCCGCCCGCGGCCGCCACCGGCGCGGGCGGCCCGGAAGCCGGGGACGCAGGGGGTGACGGCAGGGAGGCCGGGGCCGGGACGGCCGCCACCGCGGCGGCTCCGGTGACGGCCCCGACGAACCGCCGCCTGCTCCACCTGCCGCCCGGTGCGCTGCCCGACGCCCGCCCACCACTGTCCATGCCGCCACCCCAGATCGTCGTCCGGTCCGATTCGGTCGTCACGACGGTCCGATTCGGTCGTCACGGTCACCTTGGCCCGGACCGCCCGCGGCGGGCAAGAGGGGCGACGGACGGTGCGCCCGGCGCGACCGCCGTCCGCCGTCGGTCACCGGGCCCTCACAGAGAACGCCGTGCGGCGTCCTCGTGGTTGCGGCGGCTGCGCACCGGGGCCCCGAGCCGGTCCCCGATCCGGGTCAGCCGCGACCGGCGTTCGCGCTGCGCGCGGGTGTGCCGGTCCAGCTCCTCCAGGAGCCGCTGGGAGCGGTGCTCGGTGTCCATCTCGTCGATGATGCGGTCGACCTCGGTGAGCACCGCGCCCTGCAGCTGCCACTGGCCCGCGTCCCGCTGCACCTCCGCCAGCAACTGCTGCGCCAGCTTGTCGCGGGTGGCCGAGGCCTGCCGCAGCTCCGCCGCCAGCCGGGACTCGGCGGACTCGGCGCTCACACTGACGTCGGTGGTCACCAGCACCGCGTAACTGACCACCGCGTCGGAGATCTCGCACAGCAGCTGCTGCACCAGCGCTCCCGTCTGCGGCGAGAACAGCGGCTCCGGCTCCCGCGCCTTGGTCAGATCGGTGAAGGTGCGTGCCAGTACCCGCAGGACCACCGTGCAGATCTCCAGCGTGTCCAGACCGGTGCGCAGCACCACCCGGTGCAGCAGGCCCTCGCGGACGCGCGGGTTCAGCCGCAGGCTGTCCTCGGCCTGGCGCAGGGCCGCGTCCACGTCCGAGATGTCGTGGTCCAGCCGGCGGGCCTCGTGCAGCCGGGCCGCGGCGCGCTCCACCGGCGTGCCGTCGGCCACCTCCTCGCCCATGTGCAGCATCAGCTGCCGCATCCGGCGTGCCAGCCCCTCGATCGACTCGCCCGCGTGTTCGGTCCACACCGGGGGCGCGAGCAGCAGGTTGCAGCCCATGCCGACCACCGCGCCGATCAGGGTCTCCACGATCCGCGCCCAGGCGGTGCTGCCGACGGTGGTGACACCGAGGACCAGCATCGCGCTGATCGCCACCTCGGCCACGAACTCGTCGACCCGTACCAGGTGGCCCACGCCGAGACCGGCCAGGATCACCAGGGCCAGGCTCCACCAGGTCAGCCCCACCAGCAGGGAGAAGAGGATGGCGACGACCACGCCCGCCACCACCGCGTTCACCCGGCGCACGCTGGTCTTCAGCGTCGCGAACAGGGTCACCTGGACGACCAGCAGGGCCGTCAGGGGAGCGGTGAGCGGGGCGGGCTCCGGACTCAGCCACTTCGCGATCACATACGCGATCGTCGCCGCGACCGTCGAGCGCAGCGCCTGGACGACCACCGGGTCCCGGTGCCGCTTGACCAGCCGGACAAGGGACGACATCGACTCACTTACCTCGTGCATCCCTTGCGCTCTTCCCCGTTCACACGTGCATCGAACCCGGTCATGTCCGGTCGAAAACGGTCCGGGGCGGTCACGTGCGATCCGTGCCGGGCTCGGCGCCGGGTGTCAGGCGTACAGCTTGTCCAGGAACGCGGCCAGGTTGGCGGTCGTCCGGGCGATCTGCTCCTGGAGGGTCAGGCTCTCCTCGAAGCGGGTCCCGGACGCCGGGACCTTCTTGCCGCGCACGTACAGGGAACAGGCCAGGTCGGTGCACATGTACAGACCGACGGAGTTGCCCTCCCGGCCGGCCGTGCCCGTCTTGCGGGCCGTCATCAGGGAGACGCCGCCGCCGGGGTGCGTGGTCAGGCACAGCGAGCACATGCTGCGGTGCAGGAAGCCGCGCTGGGAGGAGGGGAAACGCAGGGCTATGCCCACCGGCCGGCCCTCCCGCTCGGTGACCAGGTAGCTGCGGTCGGGCGCGCCGGGGTCGCGCCAGCCCAGGAAGTCGAGATCGTCCCAGGGGCGCTCCGTGAGGTCGCGGGGGACGGCCAGGCGCTTGGCCTCGCCCTTCGAGCAGTTCACGAAGGAGGCGCGGATCTCCTGCTCGGACAGTGATCTCATGAAAGGCTCCGGGTGGATCACGGCGACCAGGACCCCGGGGGGCCGGTTGCCTAATAGTGTTAGTTTCATGGCTAGGGTAAGCAGGTTCCGGGAGGGGATCCAATGGATTTCGGCGACGTACGATCACCGCGGGCCAGGGCGGCGCTCGCCCACGTGACGGCACGCTCCACGGGACCGGCCCTCGACGCGGGCCTGCGCATCACCCTCAATCTCCATCCCGACCGGCTCTGCGGGGAAGTGCCCGTCCTGCGGGCCCTGGCCCGCGACGGCGCGTACCACTCGCAGTTCGTCACCGGCACCAGCAACGGCGGGCTCACCGCCCACCCCGGCGGGGACCGCTGGCGCTGGGAGAGCCGCATCTTCGGCGGCGCCTACGACGACGCCCCCGCGGCCGACCGGCCCGTCTACGGCGCGCTGGACTTCCGCCGGCAGGTGGTGGGGGCCGCCCCGAGGTTCGGTTCCGCGCACTTCCGGCTCACCGCGGCCGCCCTCGCCCGCGCCACGTTCTGCTACCCCGACAGCGCGGCCGAGCCCGCCGACTTCGGCACCGCCTCCGCCATGGCGCTGATCGCCCTGGCCGAGGCCGACGAGCGCGACGCGCTCGACGACTACATCGAGGCCCAGGTGCACGGCGGCGTCGACCTCGCCCGGGACGTCGAGGCGCTGGTCCTGGACGCGAGCTACCGCGGCACGCCCGTCGAGGCCGACGCCCGGGAGCTGCCGTGCCGGCTGGAGTGGCACCCCGGCTACCGTCTCACCGTCGGCGAACTGCGCCGCCACGACGACTTCCGGGGCGAGGAGTACACCGCGCTGGGGGCGCGCATCGCGCAGGACGGGCTCCTGGACCCGCGGATCATCGGTGACGCGGCCCGCACCGGCCGCCACGAGACGCAGGACCTGAAGATGGTGTGGCACATCCTCGCCCGCCACGGGGCCCCCGAGGGGGCGGGGACGGCACGCGTCCCGCGCGGCCCCGGCTCGGGGGCGGCGTCCGGCGTCCCGGCTCCGGCGGCGCCCGGTCCGGCTCTGCCCGGTTCCGCCGCACCGGGCCTCGCCGCGGCCGGTCCCACCGCCCCAGAGCTGTCCACACCTTAATTTATTGTCTGACCTAAGTGGGTGCGGAAGTCGCGCCCGGACAGGCGGCAGAGGTATGTTGCAGGTCGGACATGGCGGGGCGGAACGCCGGGTGTCGGACGAGGGAGCCACATGGCGGGGCGGAACGGGCGCACGGTGCGCGATCTCAGGCGGGCCAACCGCACGGCCGTGCTGCAGCGGCTGTACTTCGACGGCCCCCTCAGCCGCTTCGAACTCGGTCCGGCGACCGGCCTCAGCTCGGGCTCGGTCAGCAACGTCGTCGCCGACCTGGTCGCCGACGGCCTGGTGGAGGAGGCCGGCAGCGTCGACTCCGACGGCGGCCGCCCGCGCACCCTGCTGCGGGTGGTCCCGGGCAGCGGGCACATGATCGGCGTGGACGTCGGCGAGACCCGCGTCCGCGTCGAACTGTTCGACCTGACCCTGACCGAACTGGCCCGCACCGAACGGCCGCTCGCCGCGCAGCGCTACGACGTCGAGGTGATCACCGGTCACATCCGGGACGGCGTCGCGGAGGTCCTGGAGGCGACCGGACTCGTCCCGGAACGCCTCCTGGGCGTCGGCATCGGCGTCCCCGGCATCGTCGAGCACACCCCGGACCGCGGCGCCGTCGTGCACGGCCAGACCATCGGCTGGGACGCGGTGCCCCTGGAGACGCTGCTGCGCACCGCCTGCGGGCTGCCCGACAGCGTGCCCTGCCTCATCGACAACGGCGCCAAGACCCTGGGGCAGGCCGAGATGTGGTTCGGCGCCGGGCGCGGCGCGGGCAACGCGGTCGTGGTGCTCTTCGGTTCGGGCGTCGGCGCCTGCCTGGTCACACCCGAGGTGGAGCGGGGCCGCGCCGTCGAATGGGGACACCTGACGGTACGCGTACGGGGGCGCCGCTGCCGGTGCGGCGCGCTCGGCTGCCTGGAGGCGTACGCGGGCGCGGAGTCGCTGCTGGCCCGCTGGCGCGAGGAGGGCGGGCAGCCGCCGCGCGGCACCGACGAGGAGACCGCGCTGACCGCGATGCTGGCCGCCGCCTACCCGGCGGACGGCGCCGCGGCCGACCCGGTCGCGCTCGCCGTCCTGGAGGAGACCGCCGAGTACCTCGGCGCGGGCCTGTCCGACCTCATCAACCTCTTCCAGCCCGAGCGCATCCTCATCGGCGGCTGGGCGGGCCTCCAGCTCGGCGCCCGCTTCCTGCCCGCCGTGCGCCGCCACGCCACGGCGTACGCGCTGCGCCACCCGGCGGAGAAGGTGACCGTCGAACTGGGCCGCCTCGGCCCCGACGCGGTCACCGTCGGCGCCGCGATCCTGCCGCTCGCCGGCTTCTTCGCCCGAGGTGGCCGCCGCGCCGAACCGGTTCCCGAGGCACGGCCCCCGGCCTGGCAGGCGGCCCTGGAGGAGCGCAGGTCTTAGAGCTGCGAACAAAAGGGGCGCCCGGCTCGCGACGCCCGGCACGCACGCTCGCGGCGTTGCCGAAAGGCCCTGGTAGCTCCGCTACAAGGACCTTCCGGCGCCTTGCGACCGCACGCACCGGACACCGCCCGCTGACCGGAACCCACTTTTGTCCGCAGCTCTCAGCGGCCCCGGCGGCCGTGGTCGCGTGCGCCGCGCCGCACCCGGGCGAGGCCGGGGGCCGGCCGGCTCACCGGGTCACGGTTTACGGGCCACGCCGCCGTAGATGTCCGTCGGCTGCGGCGTGCTGCCGGGCTCCGGGCGCCACAGCGGGCAGGAGACGATGCCCGGCTCCAGCAGTTCCAGGCCCTCGTAGTACGCGGCCACCTGCTCCGGGCTGCGCAGCACGTACGGGACCGCGCCGGTGTCGTCGTAGCCCTGCTGGGCCTCCTTGAGCGCCTGGTCGGTGTCGGTGCTGTCGTAGTGGACGAAGCAGCTGCCGGAGGGCAGGGCGGCCTGGAGGCGGCGGACGATCGACTTCGCCTCCTCGTGGTCCTGGACGTGGCCGAGGATGCCCATGAGCATGAGGGCGACCGGCCGGCCGAAGTCCAGCGTCTTCGCGGCCCGTTCGAGGATCCGGTCGGGATCGTGCAGGTCCGCGTCGATGTACTCGGTGACGCCCTCGGGGGTGCTGGTGAGCAGCGCCTGGGCGTGGCGGAGCACCAGCGGGTCGTTGTCGACGTAGACGATGCGCGCCTCGGGGGCGATGCGCTGGGCGACCTGGTGGGTGTTGTCGTAGGTGGGCAGCCCGGTGCCGATGTCGAGGAACTGGCGGATGCCGAGTTCGCCCGTCACGTGCGTCACGGCACGGATCAGGTACTGGCGGGAGGCGCGGGCCATCGTCTCGATGGTGGGCGCGTGTTCGCGGTAGGCGTCGCCCGCGATCCGGTCCACCTCGTAGTTGTCCTTCCCGCCCATCCAGTAGTTCCAGATGCGGGCCGAGTGGGGGACCGAGGTGTCGATCTTCGACAACGCGTCCTGGTCGGGGGTGGGCCGGCCGTCAGTCATGGGGGGTCTCCTGCCGTGCGTCGCGCGGGGGGATCAAAATACCGCCAACGTGCGTGCGCGCGCCCGTAGTTCGCGCCGCGCGACGGGCGCGGGCGCGGCACCGGGCGCCGGTGCGCACGCGAGGCGGCCCAGGGCCGGGCCGTGTGCGGGCGCCCCGGGCGGCACCCCGCGCAGGCGGGACCGCCCGCACGGCGGGAGGTGGCGTGCGGGCGGTCCCGGGGGTCGGGCCGGTCTGCGGCCCGGGTCCGGTTCGGCCGGGACCCGGACCGCCGCGGCCCGGGTCCGGTGGCGGGAACCGGCGCGCAGGGGCGGTGCGGTGCGGACCGCGGCCCGGTCAGTCGACCAGGAAGTCCGCCAGGCCGGCCTTGGCCCCCTGGAGGAAGGTGAGCATCTCGTCGCGGGTGTAGATCAGCGCGGGTCCCTCTGGGTCGGTGGACTGGCGCACGGCGACCCTGCCGTCGGGCAGGCGCTTGGCCTCGACGCAGGAGCCGCCGTTGGTGCCGCTCCAGGGCTTGTGCCAGCCCTCGGTGCCCAGTTCGCCCGCGGGCATGCCGTTGCGGACCGGTCCCTCGGGCGCCGGGCCTTCGGGGGTCCGTGACGCGGTGGATGCCATGGGATCACAACTCCTTACGCAGTTCGGCCAGGATGTCCTCGGTCCGTGCGACCGGCTCCGCCTGGACCGCCATCCGGTCCAGCACTTCGAGATACGCGCCGACGTCCTGCCGCCGGTCGTAGTAGACGGAGCCCGTGAGGTTCTCGGCGTAGACGATGTCGGGCAGTTCGGAGAAGCCGAAGCGGAAGTGGTGGAAGGGGCCGTAGGCGCCCGGGTGGGCCCCCACGGAGTAACGCATGATCTGGATCCGCACCTTGGGCCTGCGCACGGCCTCCAGCAGCCGGTCCACCTGGGCGCGCATCACCTCGGCGCCGCCGACGGGACGGCGCAGCACGGTCTCGTCCAGGATGGCCCACACGGCCGGGGCGTCCGGCTTGGCGAGCAGGTCCTGCCGTCTCAGGCGCAGGTCCACGCGGCGGGCGAGTTCCTCCTCGGACTCGTTGGGGAAACCGACGCGCAGCAGCGCGACGGCGTAGTCGAACGTCTGCAACAGGCCCGGAACGTAGTGCGGTTCGTACAGGCGGATGACGCTGGCCTCGCTCTCCAGGCTCACGTAGGCCTTGAACCACTCGGGCAGCACGTCGCGGTACGTGTACCACCACCCGGGCTTGTTGGCCTCCCTGGCCATGGCGGCGAAGTCGTCGATCTCCGGGGCCGGGACGCCGTAGGTGCGCAGCAACTCCTTGACGTACGGGATGCGGAGGCCGACCTCCGCCTTCTCCATGCGGCGGACGGTCAGCGGGGTCACCTCGATGGCCCGCGCGGCGTCCTCGAAGGATATCCCGGCCCGCTCCCGTAACTGCCGCAGACGCTTGCCGAGAACCATCCGCAGGACAGTGGGTGCGCTGCCGCCGGAGCGGTTCTCACTCACCTCTGACCTCCCGGAGCGGCTGTCACAGCGTGCAGTGTGCCACGCTCCCGGCGACCCCGACAGGGTGATGCCGGGCTGGCTGAAATTATCAGAACGCAGGTTGCGAGCCGAGTGTGTGCCACATCATAGTGATCCGGGAAGCCCTCACCCGGAAGGCCTTCGTGACGGTCAACTCCGGGTGCTGGTATGGGAACTGATGTTCCGACAGGTGCGGTACGGCGATGCGGCCGTACGGGACTGCGAGGCGAGAGCTGGATGACCACCGTGACCGACGGACCGTCGGAGAGCCGCGACAGAACCTCGGTCGGGGCGGGTGGTGCGCACCGGCCCGGCCGCTGCGACGGCCCTCGCCCGACACTGTGTCAGGGGTGGCGATGACCGGCTCCCGGGCCCCGCATCGGGCTCCTTCGTCCGCCCCGGCACGCCACGAGGAGGACGCCGCGGCGTCCCTCGGGGAGACCGTCCCGCCGGGCAGTGCGCCCGAGCACGGCGGTGAGCCGGCCCGCCTGTGCTCCACGGTGCCCGCCGACCCTTCCTGGGCCTCGGCCGTCCGGCGCATGGTGACCCAGCACCTCGCCCGGCTGCGGCTGTCGGCCGACCAGTGCGACAGCGCGGTCCTGGCCACGGACGAACTGTTCGCCAACGCCGTCCGGCACGCGAGCCGCGGCCCGCGCGACACCGTCACCCTCACCGTCGAGCGCACCGCGCGCACCCTGCGGGTGACGGTGGCCGACCGTTCGCCGCTGCTGCCCAGGCGCCGGGCGGCGGACGC
Organism: Streptomyces sp. Xyl84; assembly: GCF_059731885.1. Classification (NCBI taxonomy): domain Bacteria; kingdom Bacillati; phylum Actinomycetota; class Actinomycetes; order Kitasatosporales; family Streptomycetaceae; genus Streptomyces; species Streptomyces sp. Xyl84. Next base: position 603,250 of record NZ_AP029182.1, on the reverse strand, counting down.
CGCCGCCGAGTCGGGCCGCGGACTGGCCATCGTGGCAGCGCTCGCCGACGACTGGGGCCTCGCGCCTCCCGAACCCGGCACCCCCGGCAAGAGAGTCTGGTTCACCCTGAGCCTGCGAGGTGCCGCGTCATGACGGACAGCCCCCTGCGCACCGCGGGAGTGGACACCGTGGCCCGCCCCGGTCCGGCGCCCGGTGGTCCGGGGACCGGCGGCGGCCCGGCGGCCGGCCTTCCGGCGGCCGGTGAGCGGACCCCGGGCCCGGCGGGAGACGCGTCGGCCGGTACGGCGTACGGCCCGCAGGGGAACGCACCGGGGCACGAGGGGCTGCGGCAGGCGCTGACCGCCATGTACGCGAGGGAAGCGGCCTCGGCCCGCACCGCCCCGGCCGCCGGGCGCGGCCCCAGGACGGGCGACGCGCCCGCGGAGCGGCCGGAGCACGGCCGCACCGACTGCGAGCGGACCCGGCACGGGCAGGCGGAACGCGGGACGGCGGGCGCCCGCACCGGCGGTACGCCGGACGGACACCTCTGGCGGGCTCTGTCGGCGATGTACGCGGCCGGCGGAGTCCCGGCCGGCACCGCCGAGAACGCCTCGCTGGCCGCCGAGCTGCTGCGCCGGGCCGACCAGGACCGCAGGCTGACCCGGGAGGCGGGCGCCGCGCCCACGCCGGAACGCCGGCACGAGGTCGCCCGCTGCCACCGCGACAACGCCGCCGCCCTGGAGGAGATCGTGCGCCGCCACGGCTGGCCGACCGCCGACACCGTGGGCACGCGGGCGTCGACCGCCGCGCTGATGATCCTGCTGCACGCTCCCGGACTGGACCTGCGGCTGCGCTGCCGGGACCTGATCGCCCAGGCCACGGCGGACGGCCGCTGCCCCGCCGTCCACTTCGCCTACATCGCCGACCACTGCGCCGTCGACCTGGGCGAACCCCAGTTCTACGGAACCCGGATCGACCCCGCCACGCTGCGCCCGTATCCCGTCCGCCTGCCCGGGAGCCTCGACGAGCGCCGCCAGGACGTGGGGCTCGGACCGATGGAGGAACAGATGAGGGCGCTGCGGCTGCGCGGCTGAAAGGGGCGGGCACCGAAGGTTTCGCAGGTCACCGGGGAGGTACCCGCGCGTCGGCCGCACGCCGTGCGGCCGGCCGCAGTGCCACGCGCCGACCCGCGAAGGAGTACATCGTGACCGGACACCGCTCGCCCGTTCCGCGGGACATGCCGGACCAGCAGGCGGACGTGGACGAGGACCCCTGGGAGACGGCGCGCACCTCCGCGGCCGAACCGGCCCGCGAGGAGCGGCCCGCCCACGGGACCGCCCGCGACGAGGTCCCGGGCGCCGACGAGGAACATCCCGTACCGGACGAACCCTCCGCCTGACACCCTCCGACGGCACCCGCCCTCCACATCCGTCGGCACCCGCCCTCCACCCGCCGCACCCGGCGGCGTCGGTGGCGTCGTCCCGGGGCGGGCGAGGGCGACCCGCGTGGGCCCGCGAGGGGAGAGCCGACGAGCCGACCGACGGGGCCGGTGGGCGAGCGGGCGGGTGTTTTCGGTGTCCCCGCGCCAGCGCAGCGCGCCCGCGTACGCCAGCCCAGCGCGCCCGCGTACGCGGCGCCCCCCGCCCGCGCACGCCCGCCGGACTCACCCCGCGCCCGCCCCGGCTCGCCCCACCCGGCTCACCCCACCTTGCGGCCGCGCAGCGGCTCCGTGTCCGCGCCCTCGCCGCGCCGCAGGCCCCGCAGGAACTCCTCCATGACCTCGGTCGCCGTGTGCTGCGGGCGCCAGCCGAGTTCCGTACGGGCCCGGGTGCAGTCCATCAGGGGCAGCCGCAGCACCGCGTCGAACAGGTGCGGGGAGGCCGGCAGCAGGTGCAGGCCCCAGGCCGCGGCGATCGCGGAGCGAGCGGCGGTGCGCGGCAGCCGCAGGGGCCGGGTGCCGAGCAGCTCGCCGAGCACCCGCGCGTCCAGCGGCGGGTCGGCGGCCAGGTTGAAGGCACCGCGCACCTCGTGGCGCAGCGCCAGCAGGTAGGCGCGGGCGGCGTCGTCCGTGTGCAGGACCTGGGCGCGCAGGCCGGGGATGTCCGGCAGGAACGGCAGCAGCTCGGGCCGCGCCATCGGCCCCGGCAGGAACCGGCCGCCGAAGATGCGCCGCTGCTCGCTCGCGGACTCGGCCTTGAACAGGAAGCCCGGCCGCATCCGCACCACCCGGACGCCGGGGTGGTCCCGTTCGAACGTGTCCAGGGCCCGTTCGAGGTACGCCTTCTCCCGGGTGTACGCGGCGTCCGGCCAGCCGTGGGTCGGCCACGACTCGTCGACGGCGCGGTCCTTGGGCCCCGGCGAGTACGCCCCGACCGAGGAGGCGTGCACCAGCACCGGTACCCGGGCGGCGGCCACGGCCTCCTGGACGCGGATACCGCCGAGGACGTTCGTGCGCCAGGTCGTCGCCGGATCGTGCGTCGGCTGGAACGCCCACGCCAGGTGGACCACCGCGTCCGCGCCCTCGAACTGCGCGGCCAGCGGCGCCTGCTCCGAGGCGATGTCGACCCGCGCCCACTCCGTCTTCGGCGGCGACCACCGCGGGATCCGGCGGGCCAGGCCCCGTACCGAGGCCACCTCCGGGTCCTCGGAGAGCAGACGGACGACGCTCGTCCCGACATTGCCGGTGGCGCCCGTGACGACGATCGTGCTGCCCGACACGCTGCTCACGTTCGGCTCCTTCCGGGGACGGTCGAGTGCGGGGCCCGAGTACCCGCTCCCCGCGGGTCGACCCGGCATGACCCCGCGGGTAATCGACGCGCCCAGGGCGCGCCACGACGATGGGGGACGTCATCACCGAACGTCGTCAACCGCCCCGCAACCGCCTCTCCGGGAGGTCCGCATGCCGTACTTCACCAGCCCCGCCGACGGCACCCGCCTGCACTTCGTCGACTACGGACCGGCCGACGGCCCCGTGGTCGTCTTCGTGAACGGCGCCTATTTCGGCACCGGGATGTGGGAGTTCCAGATGCTGCCGCTGGCGCGCCGGGGCGTGCGCTGCGTCGGCCTGGACCGGCGCGGCCACGGCCGGTCGGACGACGTCTGGGGCGGGTTCGACCTGGACACCCTCGCCGACGATCTGCACGGCCTGCTCGACCGTCTGGACCTGCGCGCAGCGACGCTCGTCGGGCACTCGCTGGGCAGCGCGGAGATCGTGCGCTGCCTGACGCGGCACGGCACCGGCCGGGTGGCCCGGGCCGCCTTCGTCGCCGGCATCGCACCGGGCGTCGTCCGCTCGGCCGGGCACCCCGACGGCTGGGACCCGGACGTCATGCGGGCCTCCCACGAGGTCTTCCGCAGGGACCGGGCGGCGTTCTACGAGGAGGGGGCGGCCCCCTACTTCGCCCTCGGCCGGCCCGGCAACGAGGTGTCGCCGCAGTACGTCCGCCACGTCGTCGACCAGGCCCTGGTGTGCACGGCCCACGCGGCGAACGCCGTCAACGAGCTGGTCGCCACCGTGGACGTCGCCGCGGAGACGGCGAGGCTCGACCTGCCGGTCCTCGTCGTGCACGGCAACCAGGACACGTCCGCCCCGCTCTCCGCCACGGGCCGCCGTACCGCCGCCCTGGTGCCCGGCAGCACCCTGAAGGTGTACGACGGCGGCGGCCACGGCCTGTACGTCACGCACGCCGACCGCCTCACCGAGGACCTGTACTCCTTCATGACCGGTATGACCGGGACGACCGGGACGACCGGCACGACGGGCGGGACGGAGACGGCCGGCACGACGGACCCGGCGATCCCGACGGACCCGGCGAGGACGGCGGACCCGGCGAGGACGGCGGACCTGGCGGCGACCGGGGCTTCCAGGGCGGCCGCTTGCCGGACGGCGTGACGGCGGCGGCGTGGCGGCCCGGCGGTGGCCCGCCGGGCCGCCGTCACGGCGCGGGGGCGCTCAGGAGCGGCCGGCGAACGCGTCGACGCCCGTCAGCCGGGCCGACAGCGCCCACAGACGGGCCGCCTGCTCCGGGTCGGTCGCCCAGGGCTTGACGCCGCTGGGGTGGGACCCCTCGTCCGGGGCCGGCTCGGCGATGTCGCAGTCCTCCAGGTAGACGCCGCCGAGGCCGTCCAGCCGGGGGGAGGTCGCCGCCCAGACCTGGGTGGCCGCGCCCTGCTCCGGGCTCTTGAAGCCCTCCGGGTTCAGCGGGACGCCCCGCTCGTCCACCCAGCCGCGCTCGAACATCTCCTGGTGGGACAGATGACGCTGGAGGGGGGTGATGATGGCGCCGGGGTGCAGGGCGAAGGCGCGGACACCGGCGTGGCGGGCGAGCCGGTCGAGATGGACGGCGAACAGGACGTTCGCGGTCTTGGCCTGGCCGTAGGCCATCCACTTGTCGTAGCCGGTGCGCCAGTGGACGTCGTCCCAGCGGATCCCGCAGAACTGGTGGCCGCGGGAGGAGACCGAGACGACCCGGCCGCCGCCGGCCTCGATCGCCGGCCACAGACGGTTGACCAGGGCGAAGTGACCGAGGTGGTTCGTCGCGAACTGGGCCTCCCAGCCGGGCCCGACCCGGGTCTCGGGGCACGCCATGATCCCGGCGCTGTCGATGACGAGGTCGGCCGTGCGGCCGGAGGCCAGGAACCGCTCGGCGAACGCGCGGACGCTGTCCAGGTCGCCCAGGTCGAGGGTGTCCGCCTCGGCACCCTCGATCCCGTTCAGCGCCTCCTGCGCGGCGGTGGGACGGCGGGCGGGGACGAGAACGCGGGCGCCCGCCTTCGTCAGTGCCCGGGTGGTCTCCAGACCGATGCCGGAGTAGCCGCCGGTGACGATCGCCAGCTTTCCGGTGAGGTCGATGCCGCGCAGGACGTCGTCGGCGGTGCTGGTCGCCCCGAAGCCGGAGCCGATCTTGTGCTGTGGCGTAGTGCTCATGCGCGGAACGCTACGGATTGGAGTGCTCTCGAAGTCAAGGGCGCACCCGGCGAGTCACGGCCGGCCGGGGGCGGGCAGGGGAGAGCCCCGGCCGGACGGGGGAATCACGGCCGGGGCGGACCTGGTGTGGGCACGCATGGCGGTCGCCTCTCGGCGAGACGCTCCACAGGGCTTCAGCCGAACGATCGTCCCTCTGGGCAATAGGTGAGGCCCGGGGACACTGTCCCATCCGCACCCACGGTGGGTTCAACGGCGCAAGGGCGCCCGGTGTTCCTGACTCTGCCGCGTTTTGTGGTGATCCGGCTCACTCCGCGGCGGTACGCGACACAGGGCCGGACACCGGTCCCGATGCCGGGTCGGGTGCCGAACCCGGCCCCGGGTCCGGGGGAGACGCGTCCCGTGCCGGCCCGGGTTCCGCCTCCGCGTCCCGCGCCGGTCCGGGTTCCCCCTCCGGGTCCCGCGCCCGGCCGGGTGCCGCCCCGGACGCGGCGCCCGGGACGGTCTCCGCCCACAGGTTCTCCGCCTGCAGCAGCAGCGACCCCAGCACCGTGACCGGGGCCGCCGCCCGGCCCGCGTGCTCCCGCAGGCCGTCCTGCAGCCGCCGGTGCAGCTCCCACCGTTTCGCCTCCGGCTCCCCGCCGCTGCCGCTCTCGCCGGCGGGGTCTGCGCCGAGCAGCCGGCCGCTCTCCGCGTGACACGCCCGCGCGATCAGTTCCAGCAGGTCGGCGTAGGTCCGCAGCACCGCCGGGTCCGGCGGCTCGGGAGCGCGGTCCTGGTCGGCCGCGACCGCGAGCGTACGGGTGAGCGCCCGCACGTGCCCGGTGACCCGGCTCCAGCGCTCGTCCTCCGTCTCGGGCGGCACGGGCGACGGCGGCCGGCGCAGCGCGCGCAGCGGACCGGCGGTCAGGCGCAGGCTCTCCCGGCTCCAGCGGCGGGCCGAGTGCAGCGTCTCCAGGCGGCGTTCGAGCCGGGCGGAGCCACGGGACCACTCGGCCGCCGTCCCGCCGTCCCAGTCGCCGCCGCGCAGGCCGCCCGCGACCGCGCACAGCACGTCGCCCGCCTCCCGCGCGACCGCCGCGAGGTTCTCCCGCACGTCCCGCAGATGGATGGGCGGCAGGACGAAGGCGTTGACGGCCAGGCCGATCACCGCGCCGAGCGCCGTCTGCCACAGCCGGTGCCCCACCGAGGCGACGGAGACACTGCCGGTGGCCAGGGTGAACACGGCGGTGGTGGCGCCGTAGATCCCCTGGTCGCCGAAGCGTGACCAGTTGGCCAGCAGCATCAGCACCGGCAGCGACAGCGCGAGCGCGGACAGGGTGTCACCGGTGACCGCCTGCGCGCCCGAGGCGAGCAGGGTCCCCGCGCCGATCGCCGCGCACTGCTGCCCCGCCCGCAGCAGCGAGCTGTACACCGTGGCCTGCACCATGACCAGCGCCACCCACGGCGCCATCAGGGCCATCGGGTCGCCCAGCCAGACCTTGGCCACCACCCAGGCCAGCAGCGCCGCCGCGGCGGCCTTGAGCGACTGCACGACCAGGTCGCGTTCCCGGCCGGGGCCGCGCACCACGGCCCGCAGGGAGCGGCCGACGCGGCGCGCCTCCTCGCCGACGGCGCGGCAGCAGCGGGCGCCGAACCGCCCGCCGGGGGCACGGGCCGCTCCCCGCGCGCTCCGGCGCGGGGAGCGGCGGGCCGGCGGGGGAGTGGGTGCTGGGTTTTCCGGTACGCCCGTCATCGTGCCCGGGTATCCGCGCGGCGCGGTGTCTCATGCGGGGCGTACGTCACATTCCCGGGCGGCGGCCCGCCGTGCCGTCCGGGCACGTCAGGCCAGCGGGCTGTCGGCGAGGGAGGCGAGCAGGTGCGCGGGGTCGTCGTAGACGGCCTGCGCACCGGCCTGCTCCAGGTCGGCGCGCGGGATGCCGCCGCACAGCACCCCCACGCAGCGCACCCCGGCCCGGCTGCCGGCCCGCATGTCCCAGACGGTGTCGCCCACGAACACCGCGCGCTCCGCGGGCACCCCCACCAGTTCCAGGGCGTGCTGCACCGGTTCGGGCGCCGGTTTGCCCGCCTCGACGTCGTCGGCGCTCGCGGTGGCCGCGATGGCGTCGTCCGCGTCGATCGCCCGGCGCAGCGCGCCCAGTTCCCCGCCGCCGGCCGAGGTGGCGAGGACCACCGTCCAGCCGCCCTTGTGCAGGTGGCGCAGGAGCCGGCCGGCGTCCTCGAGGGCCGGCAGCCGGTCGAAGTACTGGGCGTAGAGCGTGCTGTGGGCGTCGCTCAGGGCCGCGTCCTGCTCCTCGTCGCGGTCGTCGCCGAGCAGATGGGCGATCAGGTCGGTGGAGCCCAGGCCGACGGAGCGGTGGATGGCGTGCATGGGGACCCGGTGGCCCGCCTGCCGGAACGCCTCCCACCAGGTGGTGACGTGGAGGTGGTTGGTGTCGACGAGCGTTCCGTCGACATCGAAGACGGCGGCACGGTCCATCCGGTGTGTTCCCTTCTGGTGAGAGGGCTCCTGGGAGATCTCCTGAGAGTCGGTGGTGCCGGCGGAGCCCGCGGTCGGCGGGCCGGCGGCACCGGTCCGGGTACCACGTCAGCCGTCCCTCACTCCGGGCGGCGTCCGCCGCTCCCGGGCCCAGGCCAGCAGCTCGTCCAGGGACCAGGTGGTCACCACGCGTCCGGGCGGCACCCCGCACTCCTCGGCCCGCGCGCAGCCGTGGATCTGCCAGTCCAGTTGCCCGGGCGCGTGCGCGTCGGTGTCGACGGAGAACAGCACCCCCGCCTCCACCGCGCGGCGCAGCAGCCGGCGCGGCGGGTCCAGCCGCTCCGGGCGGCTGTTGATCTCCACGGCGGTGCCGGTCTCGGCGCACGCGGCGAACACCTCGTCCGCGTCGAACTCCGACTCGGGCCGCCCCCGCCCGGTCACCAGCCGCCCGGTGCAGTGCCCCAGGACGTCGGAGTGCGGGTCGCGTACGGCGGCCACCATGCGGCGTGTCATCGAACGGGCGTCCATCCGGAGCTTGGAGTGCACCGAGACGACCACCACGTCCAGCCGTTCGAGCAGTTCCGGTTCCTGGTCGAGGGAGCCGTCGTCGAGGATGTCGCACTCGATGCCGGTGAGCAGCCGGAAGGGCGCCCAGGTCTCGTTCAGCCGGGCCACCACGTCGAGCTGTTCGCGCAGCCGGTCGGGCGACAGCCCGCGGGCCACCGTCAGCCGCGGCGAGTGGTCGGTCAGCACCGCCCACTCGTGTCCGAGGGCCGCGGCGGCCCGGCCCATCTCCTCGATCGGGCTGCCCCCGTCGGACCAGTCGGAGTGCAGGTGGCAGTCGCCCCGCAGCAGGGCCCGCAGCCGTTCGCCGCCCTCCGCGAGCGGCCGGTCCGCCTCGCCCTCCAGTTTCCGCAGATAGCCGGGCACCTCACCGGTCAGCGCCTCGCGCACCACCTGGGCGGTCTTCGGCCCGACTCCCTTGAGCGACTCCAGCGACCCGTCCGCGGCCCGCCGCGCCACCTCCCCGGCGGGCAGTGCGGCCAGCACCCGCGACGCCGTGCGGAAAGCGCGCACGCGGTAGGTCGGCTCCCGGGACCGCTCCAGCAGGAAGGCGATCCGGTCCAGCGCCTCGACGGGGTCCATCACCACCTCCACCCCCAGCGTTGCCCGCTCCGGCCGCACCCGCACCCGCACCGGCACCGCCCGGCCCATCCCGTTTGCCCCGGACGTCCCCGGGTACTGCGATGCCCCGTCCGCACGACGATCCCTTACCCCACGGAACCGCCCGCACGGCGTTCGGGTCCCTACGGCGATCCCGTACCGCAGGAGGTCTCATGTCCGCAGCTTCGTCGCAGCCCGCCCGCGTGGCCGTCGTCACCGGCGCCGACTCCGGCATCGGCCGTGCCACCGCCGTCCGCCTGGCCGAGGCCGGGCTGGACATCGGCATCACCTGGCACAGCGACGAGAAAGGGGCCGAGGAGACCGCCGAGGAGGTCCGCGCGCACGGGCGCCGGGCCGCCGTGGCCCGGATGGACCTCACCCGGCTGCCCGCCGCCGCGGACGCCCTGGACGAACTCGCCGGCGCGCTCGGCGACCGGATCGACGTGCTGGTCAACAACGCGGGCACCGGCACCGCCACGCCCTTCGTCGACCTGCGGCTCGAGGACGTGCGCGAGGTGCTGGACGTGGACCTCGTCGGCCCGTTCCTGTGCGGGCAGAAGGCGGCCCGGCGGATGATCCGGCAGGGTGGCGGCGGCCGCATCGTCAACGTGACCTCGGTGCACGAGCACCAGCCCCGGGTGGGGGCCGCCCCGTACTGCGCGGCCAAGGGCGGCCTCGGACTGCTCACCCAGGTGATGGCCCTGGAGCTGGCCGGGCACGGCATCACCGTGAACGCGGTGGCGCCCGGTGAGATCGCCACGCCCATGACCGGCCAGGAGGACACGGACGTACGGACCGAGCACCGCCCGGGCGTGCCGCTCGGCCGCCCCGGCGACGCCCGTGAGGTCGCCGCCGTGATCGCCTTCCTCGCCGGTCCCGACGCCTCCTACGTCACCGGGGCGTCCTGGAGCGTGGACGGCGGGATGCTGCGCATGGGCCCGATGGCCGGCTCCCACCTGACCGGCGACGACTGGCGGCGCCCCTGAGACGGCCCGTGGCCGCCGCCCGCACCCGGAACGGTCCGGGCCCCGCCCGCACCCGACACGATCTAGGCTTGAAGACATGACCGAGAGCGCGAGTCCCTACATCTCCCGACCGCGGATCATGGTGCTCGGAGTCCAGCGGGCCGACCCGCCGTTCCGCATCATGGAGATCGACGGCGAGGTGATCGGCGAGGCGAAGAGCGTCACCGACGTCCTCCAGGCCGCGGCCGCGTTCGGCATCACCGTCCACGACCTGGACGACCCGGACGTGGTCCGCTGGGTGGGCGGCGACAAGTTCACCTGGCACTGACGAGGCCGCCGCCCGGTGTAGCCGCGCACCTCCCACCGCCTCCGGCCGCGCCGGACTCAGAGCTGCGAACAGAAGTGGGCCCCGGCGGCCGGCGCCCGGCACGCGCCCTCGCCGCGTTGCCGGAAGGCCCTGACAGCTCCGCTACAAGGACCTTCCGGCGCCTTGCGATCGCACGCACCGGCCACCGCCCGCTGACCGGAACCCGCTTTTGTCCGCGGTTCTCAGCCCACCGTCCACTTCTGGTTGGCGCCGCCCGTGCAGGTCCAGATCTGCAGGCGGGTGCCGTCGGCGGAGGAGTTGCCGGTGACGTCCAGGCACTTGTCCGCCTGCGGGTTGACGATGTCGTGGGCCGCCGAGACCGCCCACTTCTGGTTCGGGCCGCCGGTGCAGTCCCACAGCTGGACGGTGGAGCCGTCCGCGGTGCCGTTGTCCGTGACGTCGAGGCACTTGCCGAGGGCGCGCAGGCTGCCGTCGGATCCCACCGTCCACTGCTGGGCGGCGGTGCCGTTGCAGCCGTAGAGCTGGACCGGGGTGCCGTTGGCGGAGTTCGCCCCGGCCACGTCCACGCACTTGCCGGCGAGCCCGCGGATGGCGCCGCCGGCGGAGGTGCCGCCCGTGGTGACCGAGACGGAGTCCACGACGAGCTGCTGCGGGAAGCCGGTGGAGCCGTCCGGGTCGCCGGGCCAGTAGCCGCCCACCGCCAGGTTCAGGATGAGGAAGAACGGCTTGTCGAACACCCAGGTCTTCCCGCCCAGGTCGGCGGGCGTGCGGCGCTGGTAGACGGTGCCGTCGACCGACCAGGTGATCGAGCCGGGCGCCCAGTCCACGGCGAAGGTGTGGAAGGCGTCGGCGAAGGCCTGGCCGCCCGGCAGGGTGTAGGCGGCGCCTATGCCGCCCGAACCGGAGTAGCCGGGGCCGTGGATGGTCCCGTGCACGGTCGAGGGCTCGAACCCGACGTTCTCCATGACGTCGATCTCGCCCGAGTCCGGCCAGTTCACCGGGGTGCCGAGCATCCAGAACGCCGGCCACATGCCCTGCCCGCGCGGAATCTTCATCCGCGCCTCGACGTGCCCGTACTGCGCGGTGAACTTCCCCGAGGTGTTCAGCCGTGCCGAGGTGTACTGGCACGTTCCGTACCAGCACTGGTAGTTGGCCGGGTTCTCGCGCCGGGCGGTGATGACCAGGTGGCCCTGGCCGTCCAGGGCGGCGTTGCGCGTACCCGCCGTGTAGTACTGCCGTTCGTGGTTGTTGACGTTGTCACCGGTCTCCGTCTGCCACTTGGCGGGGTCGACGGCGGCGCCCGCGGGTCCGTCGAAGGTGTCGGAGAACGCGGTGACGGCGGCGGTCGAGGCGGCGGTGGCGGCCCCGGGGCGGGCCGAGACGCCCGCATCCTGCGCCCGTGCGGGGCCGACGGCGGCGGCGCCGGCGAGCACGGCGGACAGGGCGGCGAGGAGGCATCTGCGGAGCAGGCGTGGGGAGGTCACGGAACTCCCTTCCGTGCGGCGGCCCGTGCGCGGGCGTGCCGCGGTCGTGGGGGGACGAGGAGAGGGGTGCCCCTTGATTCAAGTGGTGAATTAAGGGGGCGTCAATACTCCGGGACAGAGCGGTCGGTGCCCGGGGGCGGGGCCCGCGCCGGGTCCTCGTGTCAGCCGTGTCCCGTCTCACCCGTGCCACTTGTCACCGTGCCGCGCGTCACCCGTGCCGCCTGCGCGCGTGCACGGCCCGGCCCATGCGCCGCCCGAGCAGGAGGTGACCGGCCAGCGCACCCGTCGTGTTGAGGATGACGTCGTCGATGTCGAACGCCCGCCCGGTGATCAGCGCCCCCTGCGCGAACTCCACCAGCAGCATGACGAGCGCGGTGAGCAGCAGCACGCGCAGCAGCCCGCGCGCCCGCGGCGCGAGCACCGGTACCAGCACGCCGAACGGCACCCCGAGCAGCAGGTTCCCGCCGATCTGCTGGACCGCGTCCCGCAGTCCCGGCTCGTTCAGATAGGCCCGCAGCGACCGGCCCGGGTGCAGGTTCGTGTGCACGAAGGACACCGACGAGGGCGACGGCTGGAGCGTCAGCCGGGCCAGGACGACGGCGAACGCCACCATGAACACGAAGGCGCACGCCATCGCGGGAAGGCGCAGCGGCCACGGCAGGGGCCTGCGGCCGTGCGGGTCCTCCCGCGCGTCCCGCGCCTTCGCGTCCCGCGCCTCCCCGCTCCGCGCGGCGGGCCGGGACCTGGCCGTGCGGGACCGGAACACGGTGAGCGGGTGGAACGCGATCCTGCTCATGTCATCCTCCGTACGCCAACTCGGCCTGCTGCTGGGCCGGTTACCCGCGAACGCCCCCGGGATGCAGGACCGGCGGCCCCGGCGGCCCGGCCGGGCCGCCGGTTTCCGTTGCTGCTGTCGGGGCATCCGGGCAGCGGACCCGCGCGCCGCCGCGCGCCCCACGGCCGGGGCGGTGCTTGGATGCCGGGGAAGCGGCGTCAGGGAACGCGGCAGTACAGCGGAACAGCGCACGGCGAGGCGGTGCGCAGCGAGCCGGCGCACGGCAAGGCAGAGCACGGCAGCGGAACCAGCCCGGGGAGGTGCCGGTTGAACCCGCGTACGACACTCCTCGCGGTGGGCGAGGTGCTGGCCTGGTGGGCCGCGCTCGTCGTGCTGTGGCTCATGCTCATCAGCACCGTCTACACCCTGGAGTGGGTGGTCGGCGCCTGCGCCGCGGGCGTGGGCGCGCTGGTCGCACGGGCCGGACGGCAGGCGGTGAGCCGCAGGTGAACGGGTGGCTCGTCGCGGCGACGGCCGTCCTGGCCGTCGGTCTCGGCACGACCCTGTGGGGCGTCGCCACCGGCCCGCTGGGGCGCCGCGTCGTCGCGCAGAACCTCTCCACCGCCCTGGTCTGCCCCGGCCTGCTCCTGCTCTCCCAGGGCTACGGGCGCACCTCCTACGTCGATCTCGCCCTGCTCCTGGCCCTGCTGGGCCCGGTCGGCACCCTTGTCTTCGCCCGTCTGCTCGCCGACGAACTCGCCGAGGACCCGCCGCAGGCCTGGGCGGCGACCTGGGCCTGCGCCCTCGCCGGCGCGGCCGTCGTGCTGGTGCTGTGCGTGGTCACCGGACCCGGCCGGGCCACGGTGAAGCTCCTGATCGTCGGGGCGCTGCTGGTCGGCGGGAACCTCCTCGCCTCCCGGGCCCTGTCCGGCGGTTTCCCGGGGGTGAACGGTGGCTGACGCACTCGTCGTCCTGGCCCTGCTCGCCGTCGCGGGCTGCGCCACCGCCGCCGTCGCCAACCGCGACCCCGCGCGCCAGGCGCTCGTCCTGTCCGTCCTCGGCACCGCCCTCGCCGTGCTCTTCACCGTCCTGCAGGCGCCCGACGTCGGTCTCTCCCAGCTCGCCGTGGGTTCCGCCCTCACCCCGCTGCTCGTCATGCTCACCGTCCGCAAGGTCCGGCGGCGTTCCGCCCACGGCAAGAACGGCAGGCAGTGACCCCGCGCGCCCGGCTGTGGCTGGTGTTCCTCGGCGGCGGCGCTCTGGCCGCGCTGCTCGTCGCGGCCTGTCTGCGGCTGCCCGCTTTCGGCGGTCCGTGGCACCCCTACGGCGACCGCGCGGTCGGCGCCTCCCTGACCCGGCACATCGCCAACACCATCGCCTCCGTCAACTTCGACCAGCGGGCCTTCGACACAATGGGCGAGATGACGATCCTCTTCGCGGCCGTCCTCGGCTGCGTCGTCCTGCTGCGCCAGGCCCGCGACGAACACCGCGATCCGCCCCTGCCCTCCGAGGTCGCCGCCCCCGTACGCCGCTGGGCCCTGGCCGTGCTGCCCGTCGCGCTGGTCACCGGCCTCTACGTCGTCGCCCACGGCCAGCTCAGCCCCGGCGGAGGCTTCCAGGGCGGGGTCGTCGCCGCGACCGCCCTGCACCTGATGTACCTGGGCGCCGACTACGCCGCCCTCGAACGTGTACGCCCCGTCGACGCGTACGAGATCGGCGACGCGCTGTCGGCCTCCGCGTACCTGGTCCTCGGCTTCGCCGGAGTCCTCACGGGCACCGCGTTCCTCGCCAACACCCTGCTGCCGTACGGCACGTTCAACACCCTGTCCTCCGGGGGCACCGTCCCGCTGCTGAACGCGGCCATCGGCATGGAGGTCGCCTGCGCCGTCGTCGTGCTGCTCGCCCGCTTCCTGGACCAGGCCGTCGAGATCGAGGAGGAGAAGGGGGAGTGAGCGCGCCGTGAGCGACGTCATGCACGTCCTTCCGTACCTGGTGGCCGCCTACGTGTTCCTGGCCGGCTGCTACGGCCTGGCCACCAGCCGGAACCTGATCCACGCCGTGGGCTGCCTGGCCGTGTGCCAGTCGGCGACGTACATCCTGCTGCTGGCCGTCGGGTACCGAGACGGCGGCACGGCGCCCGTCTTCTCCGACATCAAGCCCGGCTCGCGGCCCGTGGTCGACCCCCTGGTGCAGGCGCTCACACTGACCGACATCGTCGTCGGCGCCACGGTCACCGCGCTGCTGCTCGCGCTGACCGTGCAGATCTCCAAGCGGCACGGCACGGTGGACCCCGACGAGCTGAGGGAGCTGCGCGGCTGATGCACCGTCTGCTGCCGCTGCTGCCCGCCGTCCCGCTGCTGGGCGCCGCCCTCCTCGTCGCCGGCGGGCGCCGCCTGCCCCGCCCCGCCGCCGAGGCGTTCGCCTCCCTGGTCTGCGCCGCCACCGCCGCGCTGGCGATCTGGCTGCTCACCGGCTCCTCGCCGCCGCTCACGGAGTGGGTGGGCGGCTGGTTCCCGGTGGGCGGCGAGAGCGTCGGCATCGTCGTGACCGGGGACGGCGCGAGCCTCGGCATGGCGGCACTCGTCTCGCTGCTCACCCTCGCCGCGCTGGCGTACTCCTGGCACTACTTCGACGAGCCGCCGCGCGGCCACGCCGGTTCCTTCCCCGCGCTGATGCTGCTCTTCCAGGGCGGCATGTGCGGGTTCGCGATCGCCGCCGACCTGTTCAACGCCTTCGTGTTCTTCGAGCTGATGAGCGTCGTCGCCTACGCGCTGACCGGCTACCGCATCGACGAGGCCAAGGCCGTCCAGGGCGGCCTCACCTTCGGCGTCGTCAACTCGCTCGGCGCCTACTTCATGCTCATGGGCATCGCCCTGCTCTACGCCCGCACCGGTGAACTGGCCATGGCGAAGATCGGGCGGGGACTGGCCGCCGCCGGGCATCACGGCCCCGACGCGCTGGTCCTGGCCGGTTTCGTGCTGTTCCTGACCGGCCTGCTGGTGAAGGCCGCCGCCGTGCCCTTCCAGTTCTGGCTGCCGGACGCGCACGCCGTCGCGCCCACCCCCGTGTGCATGCTGCTGTCGGGGGTGATGGTGGAACTCGGCGTCTACGGCGTCTGGCGGGTGTACGGCACCGTCTTCTCCGGGCCGGGCGGCGTCCCCGCCGCCGACGCGACGCGGGCGCTGGTGGTGCTCGGCGTGCTGACCGCGGCCGTCGGCTCGGTCATGTGCTGGTACCAGCGCCACATCAAGCGACTGCTCGCCTTCTCCACCATCTCCCACACCGGCCTCTTCCTGGTCGGCATCGGCGTACTGAAGGCCGAGGCGGACGACGGGACCGCCCTGTACGTCCTCGCCCACGGCGGTGTGAAGGCCGCCCTGTTCGCCTGCGCGGGCATCCTGCTCGACCGCTACGGCAGCGTCGACGAGTTCTCTCTGCACGGCCGCGCCCGGCGCCTGCGCGGTGTCGGGGTCATGTTCGCCGTGGGGGCGCTGGCCCTGGCCGGGCTGCCGCCGTTCGGCACCGGCCTCGGCAAGGCGGTGAGCGAGGAGGCCGTCGGCGGCCCGCTCACCGTGCTCTACGTCGCTGCCTCCGCCCTCACCGGGGGAGCGGTGCTGCGCGTCGCCGTCCGGGTGTTCTTCGGGCTCGGACCCCGGCCCGAGGGGCGGGACGGCGGGGAACGCGACGAGGACGAGACGTCCGGCTCCGGCGAGGAGCCCGAGACCAGGCAGCGGCTGGACAAGGTCCCGATGACCATGCGCACGGTTCCGGCCGTGCTGCTCGCCGCCGCGCTCGCCGTCGGCGCGGTCCCCGGCTTCGCCGGCCGGGTGGGGCACGCCGTCGACGAGGCCGGGACCTGGGGGGTGTTCTCCTCGGTGCAGTGGACGGCCGGCGGTGTCCTGCTGGACCTGCTGTCCACCCTGCTGGCGGTCGCGCTCGCCGCGGTGGCCGTGGCCCGCCCGGGGCTGCTGGCAGCCCCGGACTGGGCGCTGCCGCTGCGGCGCCTGCAGTCGGGGCACGTCGGCGACTACGTGGCCTGGCTGCTGGTCGGGGCCGCGCTGCTCGGTGCGCTGGCCCTGCCCGGCGTCCTCGGGTGACCCCTGCCGCCCGGTCAGTAGCATGAGCCCCGGCAGTCCGGAATGATCATGCGAGGAGCGGATCGTGCGAGACATCGCGGTGTTCAGCGGCAGTGCCCATCCCGACCTGGCGGCGGAGGTCTGCGCGCACCTGGGTGTGCCGCTCAGTCCCACCCGGGTCAGCCGGTTCGCCAACGACTGCCTGGAGGTGCAGTTGCAGGCCAACTGCCGGGAACGGGACGTGTTCCTGATCCAGCCCCTGGTCAAGCCGGTGCAGGAGCACCTGGTGGAGCTGCTCCTGATGTGCGACGCGGCGCGCGGCGCCTCCGCCGGGCGCATCACCGTCGTCATGCCGCACTACTCCTACGCCCGCTCCGACAAGAAGGACGCCCCGCGCATCTCCCTGGGCGGGCGGCTGGTGGCCGACCTGCTGGTCGCGGCGGGCGCGAGCCGGGTCCTGGCGATGACGCTGCACGCGCCGCAGGTGCACGGCTTCTTCACGGTGCCGGTCGACCACCTGCACGCGCTGCGCGAACTGGCCGCGCACTTCAGGCAGTACGACCTGACACGCACCACGGTCGTCTCGCCCGACCTCGGCAACGCCAAGGAGGCCGCCGCCTTCGCCCGGATGATCGGCGCCCAGGTGGCCGCGGGCGCCAAGCAGCGCTACGCCGACGACCGGGTCACGATCAGCTCGGTCATCGGCGATGTCGCCGGGCGGGACGTGATCGTGCTGGACGACGAGATCGCCAAGGGCAGCACGGTGCTGGAACTCCTGGACCGGCTGCGCGAGTCGGGGCCGCGCTCGATCCGGATCGCCTGCACGCACGGTCTGTTCGCGGCGGGCGCCCTGAAACGGCTCACCGAGCAGAGCGACGTGCTGGAGATCGTGTGCACCAACACCGTGCCGGTGCCGGTGGAGGGCCACGAGGAGTACCGGGCCCACGGGGACAAGCTGCGGGTGCTGTCCATCGCCCCCGCGCTCGCCGAGGCGGTGCGCCGGATCCACAACGGGGAATCGGTCAGCGCGCTCTTCGACGCGCCGCGGGACGAGTAGAGCGGGCCGGCGGCCGGGCGGGGGCGGCGTCCACGGCGGCGTCCAGGGTCGGCCTCGGGGGCAGGTGCCGGGACAGGCCGGTGACGGCGAGCACCCGCAGGGTCAGCGGGTGCGCGCACACCAGCAGCAGTTCCCCGCCCTGTCCGAGGACGCGGATCCGGGCCCGGTGCAGCAGGCGCAGCCCGGAGCAGTCGAAGAACTCCACTCCGCTCAGGTCGATCACCACCCGCGCCCCCGGCCGGGCGGTGACCCGGTCGAGGCGCGGCAGGATCCGCAGCGCGGAGGCGATGTCGATCTCCCCGTGGAGCTCCAGCACGGTGTACCCGCGGTGCCTGCGGACGCGCAGCTGCCGGGCGGGTGGCGCGGGTGCGGGTGCGTTCGCCACGACGACTTCGCCTCCAACCGGTGGGTTCGCTGCGGCGGGGGGCGCGCTCAGGGAGCGCACTGCCCGCCCTCGTCCTGCAAGTTACCCTCGTTGGAGTGAATTCCAGCATGTTCGATTGACATATGTCTGTGAATTGCCGTTGGCCTCCCGGCGGGGTCCCGCCTCACTCGGCGGCGGACACTCGCACCCCGCCCACGTACGTCTCCCGCACCTTCGTGTCCGCGATCTCCTCCGGCGGACCGGCGAACGGGTCACGGTCCAGCACCACCAGGTCCGCGAGCGCCCCCGTGCGCACCTCGCCCGTGTCGTCCAGGTGGTTCACCCGCGCCGGGCCCGCCGTGCAGGCCCTGACCGCCTCCGCCAGGCCGATGCGCTCGGCGGGCAGGAACACCGGCGCCCGGCGGGCGGGCTCGTGCCGGTTGACCGCCACGTGGATGCCCCGGAGCGGATCGGGGCTGCTGACCGGCGCGGCCTGCAGTGGCTGGATGCTGGCCGTCGCGCCCAGCCGGGCGAACCGGGGGACGTCGTCGGGGTGCACCACCTGGAGGTGTGCCAGGTGCGGCCGGGTGTCGCTCGGCCCGTTCGCCGCGCGCGGCCTCGACGGCGTCCAGCGCGTCCCGTACCGCCCCGCCTCCCAGCGCGTGGAAGCGGCACTGGAAACCCAGGGCGTCCAGCGCGGTGACGTACTCCGGGAGGCGGCCGGGGGAGACGACTGAGCCCCCCGCGCGTCCGGGAGCGGGGCCCGGACGCGCGGGGGGCGGCAGGGGGCGGCGGGCGACGCGGCGGGGTGCGGTGTCCCGGCCGTCGTCCGTGCCGGGTCCCGCTCCCGGACGCGCGGGGCCCGGCCGTCGGGGTCGGTCGCTGCCCTTCGGGGTCAGTCGCGGCCGTCCGCGCTCTTGGCGGGCCAGACCCCGGTCGAGCGCGCGATGGCCGCCGCGCCCGCGCGGTCCACCGCGCTGCGCACCACGGCGAACAGCGCGCCCTGCACGGCCGCGGCGAGCAGGATCTCGCCCCAGCGGCGGTCTTCGTCGAGCGCGTCCGGGGCGTCGTCCTCGTGCCGGAAGGCCTTCCACGTCGTGCGGAACGCCTTTCCGGCCAGCGCGCCGCCGACCCAGCCGAGCACGAAACCGACGGGCTGGTAGACGAGCGGGAGCTTGTTCTTCTTCTTGGCCACCTGGGTCCTCCTTCGCAGGGACAGCGGATACGGCGGGTACGGCGGGCAGTGCGGTCACGGCCGGCACTGCGGTCAAGGGGGGAAGGGCGGGTACGGCGGGTGCGACGACGCCTGCGGATGACGCCGCCGTCGCCGCCGGGGCGTCAGGGCCTGCCCCGGGACGGCACCCGTTCGGCGTCGCGCACAGGGCCCGGCGGAGTTCCCTCACCGAAGGGCCGGCCGCCGAGTTCCTCGCGCCGGTGCGGCGTCAGCCAGCCGGACAGGTCCGGCCCGAGGGGCACGATGCCGGTGGGATTGATGCCGGTGTGCACCTGGTAGTAGTGCCGCTTGATGTGGTCGAAGTCGACGGTGTCCCCGAAGCCCGGCGTCTGGAAGAGGTCGCGGGCGTACGCCCACAGCACCGGGTTCTCCGTCAGTTTCCAGCGGTTGCACTTGAAGTGCCCGTGGTACACGGCGTCGAAGCGGACCAGCGTGGTGAACAGCCGGATGTCCGCCTCGGTGATCGTGTCGCCGACGAGGTAGCGCTGCCGTTCCAGCCGCTGAGCCAGCGCTTCCAGCCGGCGGAACACGCCCTCGCACGCCACCTCGTACTCCTGCTGGCCGGTGGCGAAACCCGCCCGGTAGACGCCGTTGTTGACGTCCTCGTAGACCTGCGCCATCACCGTGTCGATCTCGTCGCGCCGGGCCTGCGGATACAGGTCGGGCGCCCCGGGCCGGTGCAGTGCCGTCCACTCGGTGGCGAGGTCGAGGGTGATCTGCTGGTAGTCGTTGGTGACCAGCTCACCGCTGGACACGTCGACGACCGCCGGGACGCTCACCCCGCCGGGGTAGCCGGTCTCCCGCCGGTCGTAGGCCTCGCTGAGGTAACGGATGCCGAGCACCGGGTCCCGGCCGCCGGGGTCCAGGGTGAACCGCCAGCTGCGGTCGTCCTGGACCGGGTCGACGACGGCCAGCGACAGCGCGTCCTCCAGCCCGAGCAGCCGCCGTGACACCAGGGCCCGGCTTGCCCAGGGACACGCCCGGCTGACCACCAGCCGGTACCGCCCGGCCGCCACCGGGTGCCCGTCCCGTCCGTCCGCGGTGATCCGGTCGGCGAAATGGCTCTTCGAACGTTTGAATGACTTGTGGCCGTAGGAGCGGTTGCCGTCGTCCCGGTCGTCTCCGTCGCCCATGCCCGTTCCTCCCTGCCGTCGCGGCACACCGGTGAGGTGCGCTGGTGAACGCGTTCCCCGAAATCGGCCGGCGGCACGGTGTGATCCGCACCGACGGGGGCAGTCGGCGAACGTGGACGGGACACCCGACGAGCCGGCCGAGACGCCCGGCGCAGCCAGCAGAGTGGACACCGCCGAGACCGCCGGCACGGGCGGAGGTGCCGATACCGCCGACAGAGCGGAGCATGCCGGGCAAACCGGCGCCGCCGGGACCTCCGAGGCCACCGGCGCCGCCGGGACCTCCAAGGCCACCGGCGCCTCCGGACCGGACCCGGGACCGGCCGCAGACCGGAAGACCCGGGTCACCGTCCTGGTGGCGCTCGCGGCCAACCTGGTCATCGCGGTCGCCAAGGCCGTGGGCGGCCTCGTCACGCACTCGCCGGCCCTGCTGTCCGAGGCGGCCCACTCCGTCGCCGACAGCCTCAACGAGATCTTCCTGCTGGCCGCGCTGCGCCGCAGCCGCCGCCCCGCCGACCGGCGCCACCCCTTCGGCTACGGCAAGGAGCGGTTCTTCTGGTCGCTCCTCGCGGCCGTCGGCATCTTCGTGATGGGCGGCTGCTTCTCCTTCTTCCAGGGCGTCGAGGCCCTGCGCGACGGCGCGGAGGAGGACTTCACCGGCTACGTGGTCGGTCTCGTCGTCCTCGGTGTCGCTCTGCTGGCCGAGGGGACCTCCCTGCTGCGGGCGGTGCACCAGGTGCGCGGGCAGGGCGGCGCGGGCGGCCTGCGCGACCCCGCGCTGCGCACGGTCGTCGCCGAGGACGGCACCGCGGTGCTCGGTGTCACGCTCGCCCTCGCCGGCATGGCGCTGCACATGGCCACCGGCCAGGTCGTGTGGGAGGCTTCCGCCTCACTCGCCATCGGCGCGCTGCTCGTCTACGTCGCCTACCGGCTGGGCCGCGACGCGCGCGACCAGCTGATCGGGGAGGCCGCGGACCCCGAACTCAGCGGCAGGATCCGCAGTCTGCTGCGGGCGCAGCCCGAGATCGACAGCGTGGAGGCGCTGCTCACCATGAAACTGGGCCTCGACTCCGTCCTGGTGGCCGCCCGGGTCGACCTGGCGCCCGGCATGGACAGCGAGCGGGTCGAGGAGGTCGCGGTGCGCATCAAGGAGTCGATCGCCCGCACCGTCCCCGTCGCGGACCAGATCTTCCTCGACGTGACCGACCGCCCGGCCGAGGAGGCACGAAAGAGCCCCGCCGCGACGGGGGAACGCGGCGGGGCCTGAGAGACGGGTGCCCGCCGCACGGCCGGTCCATGCCTGCCGGTCCGGCATCCGCCCGCAACGGACGTACATCCACGACGGCCGCCCCCGACGGTCCCCCTGCCGTCCCGGGCGGTCCCCGGCCGTCCCGGGCCGCACCGGGCGCGGTCCCGGGCCGGTCTCAGTGC
This sequence comes from Streptomyces sp. Xyl84, assembly GCF_059731885.1. Classification (NCBI taxonomy): domain Bacteria; kingdom Bacillati; phylum Actinomycetota; class Actinomycetes; order Kitasatosporales; family Streptomycetaceae; genus Streptomyces; species Streptomyces sp. Xyl84. The sequence continues at coordinate 581,859 of NZ_AP029182.1, read as the reverse complement.
GCGCCGGTCGCCTCCAGCACGAAGACCGGGATCTCCCGCGAGGTCTTCTCCTGGTACTCGGCGTACGGCGGGAACGCGGCGACGGCCCGCTCCCACCACTCGGCCTTCTCCTCGCCGGTGACCTCACGGGCCGTCATGTCCTGCTTCACCGGGCCGTCCTGCAGCTCGACCCGCGGGTCGGCCAGCAGGTTGAAGTACCAGAACGGGTGCTTGGGCGCGCCGCCCTGCGAGGCCACCACGGCGTACCGCCCCTCGTGCTCCACCCGCATGAGCGGCGTCTTGCGGATCCGGCCACTGCGCGCACCGCGCGTGGTCAGCACGATGACGGGCAGCCCCGTGTCCATCAGCGTGGTTCCCTCGGTCCCGCCGGACTTCTCGTACAACTCCACCTGTTCCCGCACCCACGCGGCGGGGCTGGGCTCGTACTCGCCCTCCAGAGGCATGACGTCCGTCCTCTCCTGATCCGTCGGTCCTGATCCGTCGGCCGGTGATCCGCTGGTTCTGATCCGTCGGTCCTGATCCGTCTCCGGCAGGTCTCCGGCCGTCCACCGCGCTGCAACACCGGCGCACGGACGATTCATCCCTACCGCGTTCCCCCTCGCCCATGCGCGGCCCGTGCCGTCGTCTGCCAGGGAGCGCGGAATCCGGCCGACGGTGAGGGCGCCGTGGTGCCCGGCGAGATCCGGCAGGTGCCGGGGTCCGCCGGACGGCCGTATCGCGCCAGGTTCCGCGGCCGCACCTCACCGCGCGGTGCGGCCCGGTCCTGCGTCACCACGTCCGCGCGGACGGTGCGCCCACCGCGCGCGCCCTCGGCCCGGCCCACCACCCCCGTAGGCCTGCCGACCAGGCCGTCCGCACCGCCCGTGCCGGGATCACGGCGCCCGGCCGCTGCCGGCGCAGCGGCCCGAGGGCGGCGGCGGACAGGGGCGGCGACACGGTGCGGGCGGACATGGCCGGATCGTGCGGCCGGGGCCGCCTCGGGGACAATCGGACTACGAAGCGGAAGAGGCGCTTCCCGGCCAGATCCGGCAGATCGCCGATGTGGCCGAACTTCGCGTCGCCCTATAGATGCCCCAGGCATCTAATGAAGATCGGCACGACGCACCCTTCGTCTGCGAGGTCTTCCATGCCGGACCCGACCATCGAAACCCCCCGCACCGCCGAGACCCCCCACTCCGCCGGGACCGCCCAGGCCGTGGCCTTCCCGCAGGACCGCACCTGCCCCTATCACCCGCCCACCGGCTACGCCCCCCTGCGCGAGACCCGCCCGCTCGCCCGCATCACCCTCTACGACGGCCGCCCGGCCTGGCTCGTCACCGGGCACGCCCTCGCCCGCCAGCTGCTCGCCGACCCGCGCCTGTCCAGCGACCGCACGCGCGACGGATTCCCGGTGACCACCGCCCGTCTCGCGGGGGTGCGCGACCGCAGGACCGCCCTCCTCGGGGTCGACGACCCCGAGCACCGCACACAGCGGCGCATGCTGATCCCGAGCTTCACCCTCAAGCGCGCCACCACCATGCGGCCCCGGATCCAGGGGATCGTCGACGGCCTGCTCGACCGGATGACCGACCAGGGACCGCCCGCCGAACTCGTGCGGGACTTCGCCCTGCCCGTGCCCTCCATGGTGATCTGCGAACTGCTCGGCGTCCCCTACGCCGACCACGAGTTCTTCGAGGAGCAGTCCCGCCGGCTGCTGCGCGGCCCGGACGTGGCCGACGTGCTGGACGCGCGCGACCGGCTGGAGGCGTACCTGGGCGACCTCGTCGACCACAAGCGCAAGGAACCGGGCGACGGAGTCCTGGACGACCTGGTCCAGCAGCGGCTCGGCGAGGGCGAACTGGACCGCGCCGAGGTCGTCTCCCTGGCCATCATCCTGCTCATCGCGGGCCACGAGACCACCGCCAACATGATCTCGCTGGGCACCTACACCCTCCTGCAGCACCCCGACCGGCTGGCCGAGCTGCGCGCCGACCCCGCGCTGCTGCCCGTCGCGGTCGAGGAGCTGATGCGGATGCTCTCCATCGCCGACGGACTGCTGCGCCAGGCGGACGAGGACATCGAGGTGGCGGGCACCACCATCAGGGCCGGGGACGGCGTGATCTTCTCGACCTCCGTCATCAACCGCGACCGGACCCTCTACGAGGCCCCGGACGAGCTGGACTTCCACCGGCCCACCCGCCACCACGTCGCCTTCGGCTTCGGCATCCACCAGTGCCTCGGCCAGAACCTCGCCCGCACCGAACTGGAGATCGCCCTCGGCTCCCTGTTCGCCCGGCTGCCCGGACTGCGGCTGGCCGCCCCGCCGCAGGAGATCCCCTTCAAACCCGGCGACACGATCCAAGGAATGCTGGAACTCCCCGTGACCTGGTAAGAGGCTGCTCCCATGCGCATCGACATCGACAAGGACCGCTGCATCGGCGCCGGCCAGTGCGCCCTGGCCGCCCCGGGCGTGTTCACCCAGGACGACGACGGCTTCAGCACCCTGCTCCCCGGCAGGGAGGACGGCGGCGGCGACCCCATGGTCAGGGAGGCCGCGCGGGCCTGTCCCGTCGGAGCCATCACCGTGACCGAGAAGGACGGCGCCCAGCCCCTGGGGTGACGGGAACGACGGGGCCGGGGCAGCCGGGCCGGGGCAGGCCCCGGCCCGCCCCGGCCGCGCGGCGGTAGGGTGCCGCGGGTGACCGAACCGGCCGGGGAGACACCCGCGAAACCCTTCCTCTACGTCGTCGTCTGCGCCGCCGGTGTCGCCGCGGGCGTCGGCACGCTGGTCGCCGCCGCCCGAGCGCGCGGCTGGGCGGTGGGCGTGATCGCGACGCCCACCGCCATGGGCGGCTTCTTCGACACCGAGGACGTCCGGGAGCGCACCGGCCGCCCCGTCCGCTCCCGGTGGCGCACCCCGGCCGACCCGCGCCCCTTCCCGCCGCCGGACGCCGTGGCCGTCGCGCCCGCCACCTTCAACACGGTCAACAAGTGGGCGGCGGGCATCGCCGACACCCTCGCCGTGGCCACCCTGTGCGAGGCCCACGGCCTCGGCGTCCCGGTCGCCGCCCTGCCCTGCGTGGCCGACGCGCTGGCCGTCCACCCCGCCTACCGTGACAGTCTGGCCCGCCTGCGCGGCATGGGCGTGCGCATCGCCGACCGGTACACCGGCGCACTCCGCGAGGACGGCACCCGGCCGGACTTCCCCTGGGAACAGGCCCTCGACCTGCTCGACGCGGACCGGCTGCGGCCCTGACCTCCCGCGCCCCCGGCCCGGCCCACCCCGTCCGGCATCCGGTCCGGCCGACCGTCATGATCGAATGCGCCCTACGCTCTCCCTGGCAACCACCCCGAAGACGGGAGCAGCAACGATGCAGTACGTGAAGCTCGGTTCGACGGGCCTGGACGTGTCGCGGATCTGTCTGGGCTGCATGACGTACGGCGTGCCCGAGCGCGGCACGCACGAGTGGACCCTCGACGAAGAGACGTCCCGGCCGCTGATCCGGCAGGCACTGGAGGCCGGGATCACCTTCTTCGACACGGCCAACGTCTACTCCGACGGCACCAGCGAGGAGATCGTCGGCCGGGCCCTGCGGGACTTCGCCCGCCGCGACGACATCGTGCTCGCCACCAAGGTGCACGGCCGGATGCGGCCCGGACCAAACGGCGCCGGCCTGTCCCGCAAGGCGATCATGACGGAGATCGACCACAGCCTGCGCCGCCTCGGCACCGACTACGTCGACCTCTACCAGATCCACCGCTGGGACCCGTACACGCCGGTCGAGGAGACGATGGAGGCGCTGCACGACCTGGTCAGGGCGGGCAAGGTGCGCTACATCGGGGCGAGTTCGATGTACGCCTGGCAGTTCTCCAAGGCCCAGTACACCGCGCAGGCGCACGGCTGGACCCGCTTCGTCTCCATGCAGAACCACTACAACCTCCTCTACCGCGAGGAGGAGCGCGAGATGCTGCCGCTCTGCGCGGACCAGGGCGTCGGCGTCCTGCCCTGGAGCCCGCTCGCCCGCGGCCGCCTCACCCGGGACTGGGGCGTCGAGACCGGGCGCAGCGCCACCGACAACTTCGGCAGCACCCTCTACCCGGAGGGGGACCGGGCCATCGTGGAGGCCGTCACCCGCATCGCCGCCGAGCGCGGTGTCCCGCGCGCCCAGGTGGCGCTCGCCTGGCTGCTCCACCAGGACACGGTGACGGCACCGATCGTCGGCGCGGCCCGGCCCGGGCACCTGGAGGACGCGGTCGCCGCGGTCGGACTCGAACTGAGCGACAAGGAACTCGACGAGCTGGCGCGTCCCTACACGCCGCACGAGGTCAGCGGCCACTGAGCGGCGCCGCCCGGCGGATTCAGCGGTGCCGGGGCGGCCCGCCCGGGTGCGGGGGTTCGCCGTGCGGCGGCTTCGGGGGCGGCGGTCCGGGGCGGTCCGGTCCCGGGTGGCCCGGCTCGCCGTGCCGCGGTCCGGCGTGCGGCGGGGGCGGCGGCAGCGTCGTGAGGTCCGGTGCGGCTTCCGGCCACACCAGCAGCACCGGGCACGGTGCGTGGTCGACGACGAACCGCACGGCGGGCCCCAGACTGCGCGGCCCGAGCCGGTCGCGGTCGCCGTCACGGGCCAGCACCAGCAGGTCGGCGTCCCCGGCGGCGGCCACCACCTCGCGCTCGGCCCGCCCCGCCCGCTCCAGCCGGGTGCACGGCCGCCCGAGCCGGGCCGCCGCCGCTTCCAGCAGCCCGGCCGCCGACGCCCCGCCGAGGTCGGCCAGCCGGTCCCCCGGATCCCGCTCCGGATGCCCCCGGCCGAGCAGCCCGGCGAACGCACCGTGCGCCACGGCCGGGACCTCGGCCCCGCTGACGTGCAGCAGCACCACCTCGGACGAGTCCGGCGCATGGCCGCGCACGGCGTCCACGCAGGCGGGCCAGGTGCCCTCGACGAGCCAGGCGATCACACGCATACGACGGCCTCCTCAGCCGTTCGGGTGTCTCACAGGATCTGCAGCGCCCCCCACAGTGCCACCACCGCGGGCACCAGCGTGGCCGGCACGGCCAGCACACCCAGGCGGGTGAACTCCTTGAGGTCCACCTCGTGCTCGTGCTGGTGCACGATCCGCCGCCACAGCAGGGTCGCCAGCGAACCGGCGTACGTCAGGTTGGGGCCGAGGTTGACGCCGAGGAGCACGGCGAGGACCGCGCCCGGCCCGGCCGGGGCGGTCAGCGGCAGCAGGACCAGGACCGCCGGGAGGTTGTTGATCAGGTTGGCCAGGAGCGCCGCGAGCGCGGCGATCCCGAGCAGCGCGGGCAGCCCCGTCCCACCGGGCAGCAGGTGCCCGAGCGCGTCGGCGAGCCCGTTGTCGACCACCGCACGGACCACGATCCCGAGCGCCAGGACGAACGCCAGGAAGGCCGGCGCCGCCGCCCGCACCACGGTCAGCGGCGTGGCCCGGCGCCGCACCAGCGCCCGCCCGGCCAGCACCAGCGCCCCGGCCAGCGCCGCCCACGCCGGTTCGACACCGAACGTGGACGTCACCACGAACCCGGCCAGCGTGCAGGCCACGGTGACCAGCGCGAACACCGGGAACGCCGGGGCCTCGCCGGTGTCCGGGGCGGGCGCCGAGGCCGCCAGGTCACGGGCGAAGAACCCGCGGAAGACCAGGTACTCGGCGGCGATCGCCACCAGCCACGGCAGCGCCATCAGCACGGCGAACCGGGTGAAGCTCAGCCCGCTCGCCGCGAACGCCAGCAGGTTGGTCAGATTGGAGACCGGCAGGAGCAGCGAGGCCGTGTTGGACAGGTGGGTGCAGGCGTACACGTGCGGCTTCGGCCGCACGCCCGTGCGCGCCGCGGTGGCGAACACGACCGGGGTCAGCAGCACGATCGTGGCGTCCAGGCTGAGCACGGCCGTGATCGCCGACGCCAGCGCGAACACCGCCGTCAGCAGCCGCACCGGACGGCCCCGCGCCCGGCGGGCCATCCACGCGCCGCACGCCTGGAACAGCCCCTCGACGTCGCAGAAGTGGGCGAGGACCAGCACCGCCGCCAGGAACCCGACCACCGGACCCAGCTGCTGCGCCTCCTCGCGCGCGTGGCCGAGCGAGATCGCCCCGGTGGCGACGGCCACGCAGGCCGCGGGGACGGCGAGCGCCGCCTCCGGCCATCCGAAGGGCCGCACCACGGCCCAGGCGAGGACGGCGACGAGCAGGACGACGGACAGTGTCTCTGCGAACGCGGTGTTCAGGGCTCGGTCCTCCGGAGGCGGTCAGCGGTGCTCGCACATCAAAGCAAACCCGCGTGCCGGCTCCGCGCGCACGTGCGGGGTCCCGGGCGGGCCGGGGACCGGCGGGCGGCGGCTCAGGGGCCGGTGCCGGGGCTGAGGACCGTCAGGAAGACCGAGGACGAGTTCCCGCCCACCGGGATCCGGCCGGCCGTCCACCGCACCGTGAGGTGGTCGCGCTCGTCGGGCGGGGTGACGATCAGCGCCGCCGGCGACGCGGTCTTCGCCTCGCTCACCTCGGGGTTGGAGAACGTCAGGCCGGCCCACGCGCTCTGCCCGGGGCGCAGCGTCACGGTGGCGGGCGAGCCCGTCTCCCGCCTGGGGTCCGGGCCCAGCTGCCTGCCGGCGGCGTCCACGAAGGCGGCGCCCGGATAGCCGTGCACGGTGCAGGTGCGGCCGGAGGTATTGGTGAGCACCAAGGGGAAGTTCTCCTGCCCGGCGCCCGGGTCGCCTCGGCCCACCGTCGCCCTCAGCTGCGAGGTGTGACAGCGGGTGCTCCGCGCCGTCGTGCCCGTCCCGCTCCCCTCGCGCGTGCCCGTGCCGCGGCCCGGGGCGGTGGTGGCGGGGGAGGAGCCCGGCCGGGTGGCGGCGGTGCTGCCCGGTGCGGTGGTGGCGGGGCCGGGCGTGTCGCTCGTGACGGGTGCCGCGCCGCTCGTGGTGCCGCCGGTCGCGGGCGCGGCGGGGCCCGGTACCTTCTGCGGACCGGCCGACGTGCCGTCCGCGCTGCCGCAGGCGGTCAGCAGACCCAGTACGGCCACCGAACCCGCGAGCAGGGCACCGCGGCGGTGGGCAGGGGACGTGTGCGCCATGTTCCACGCTCCTCGTCTTCGTCGCACGCGCTCGGGGCGTGCGTCCGGCGCCTGGTGCGCCGACATGAGGTCCGATGCGCGGACCGGGCGGAAAGTTCGCGGTTCCGGGGAATTCCTCCCGAAGCGTTCTTCCCGTTCCGGCCCGCGCCACGTTCACTCGTACGGGGTCAGGTGACCCGCAGGGAGCGGACTATGCGGTCGGTCGCGTCGTCGCCGTCGCGCTGCCGGATCTGCACGTACACCCGGGGCAGGCGGGCGGAGCCGGCCGGGGCCAGCGCCGCCTCGGTGAGCCGGCTCCCGGCGGGGCAGCCGCTCCAGGTGCGCATCCGGCCGTGCCACCGGTCACCCGTGTAGGAACGGCTCCCGTCGTAGTGGCAGCCGGGATGGTCCACGGCGTCCACCCGGGCGGTGACGTCGCCCGGCCCGCTCAGCCCGACGAAGACGCCGCGCACCCCGGTGCCGAGGTCCTGCCACCGCGTCAGGTCGTCGGCCACGGCGAGTCCCGGCTCGTGCCCGGCGGGCAGCCCCAGCGACCGCGGGTCCCAGCCGGAGTCCAGCAGCTGCCGCCCCCAGCCGTCCGGCACCCGCAGCTCGATGCGGCCGGTGGCGTCCGTCACCCGCACCCCGGACGGGGCCGGCGGCCGCAGCACCAGCGCCAGGGCGACGCCCGCGGCGGCGAGGACAGCCACGACGGCCGCCGCCGTCACGGCCGCGCGCCGTCCGCGCCACGCAAGGCGCCCGCGCGGCCGGGCGGCCGGCGGCTCCGCCCGCTCCGCCTCCTCCGCCCCGCCTTCCGCCCCGGCCGTCGTCGCAGCCGCCCGTTCCAGTTCCCGGGCGAACGCCCCGGCGTCGGGCCAGCGCCGCTCACGGTCCGGTTCCAGCGCGCGCAGGAGCGTGCGCGCCACGCCCGGATCCAGACCGGGCCGCAGCCGCCGCGGCGGCACGATCCGGCCCGGCGCGCCCGGAACCGTGCCCGTGACCAGCTCGTAGCCGACCGCGCCCAGACTGTAGACGTCGGCCCGCGCGTCGATGCCCGCGCCCGGCTCCGCCTGCTCGGGCGGCCGGTACCCGGCCGAGCCGGCGGCCAGGGTCAGCCCCGAGGCCTCGGCCAGGCTCTTGGCGAGCCCCAGGTCGGCGAGCAGCACCCGCCGGGTGCCGTCCGGCGCGGTGCGCAGCAGCACGTTGCTCGGCTTGATGTCCCGGTGCACGACGCCCGCCTCGTGCAGCGCCTGCGCGCCCCGGGCGGCCAGCGCGGTCAGCCGCAGTGCCTCGGCGAGCGGCAGCGGGCCCGCGGCGAGCAGGTCGGCGAGGGTGCCGCCGTCGGCGTACTCCATGACGAAGTACGGTCTTCCGTCGGGCAGTTCCCCGATGTCGTGGACCTGTACCACGCGCGGCGAGGCCGCCTTGCGCAGCAGCCGGGCCTCGGACAGGAACCGTTCCCGCACGTCCAGACGGTGCGACCAGTTCTCGGCGAGGACCTTGACGGCGACCGGGGCGTCCAGTTCGTCGTCGTGGGCCAGCCACACCGTGCCGAAGGCGCCGGTACCCAGGCGCCGTTCGAGCCGGTAGCGGCCGATCCGTCCGACGGAGTGCATGGCACTATCATGCCTGCTGCGAGATCGACTCCGAGGAGGTCCGTCGTGCCCGATGCGGCGCCGACCGAAGAACTCGCCCGGCGCGCCGCGGCCGGCGACGGCGGGGCGCTGGAGGAACTGCTGCGGGAGATCCGCCCGGAAGTGGTGCGGCGCTGCGGGCGTTTCCTGCCCTGCCGGGAGGACGCGGAGGAGGCCGCGCAGGACGTGCTGCTCCAGCTCGCCCGGCGGATCACCACCTTCGAGGGCCGCAGCCGGTTCAGCACCTGGCTCTACACGGTCGTCGCCAACTGCTGCCGCCAGAAGTACCGCGAACTCAGGCGCCGCGCCGCCGAGCAGCCCGCCGCGATCGAACCGGCCCAGCACGTCGACCCGCGCACCACCAGTGTCATCGCGGGCTCCCGGATCGACCTCCTGGAGGCGCTGGAACGGCTGGAGCGGGAGCACCCCCACCTGGTGGCGCCGCTGGTGTACCGGGACATCTGCCGGCTGGAGTACGCGGAGGCCGCCGAACGGGCGGGGATCCCGCTGGGCACGCTGAAGTCGCGGCTGCACGCGGCGCGCCGCCAGGTCAGGCCCTGGCTGTCGGACGGCGCGCCGGACACGCCCTGAGCCGGCACCGGCCGCCCACGGCAGCACCGGCCACCCCGTACGGGCCGTCTCAGGCCGCGCGGGCTGTCGGTCTCGCCGGGCCTGCGCGGTACCCGGTCACGTCCGCCGCCCCGGTGGCCGGCCGCGTCCCGCAGGGCCGGCCCGCCCTCGGCCCACTCGTCACTCCTCACTCGTCGTCGAGCAGGCTCAGTTCGGCCCAGATCGTCTTGCCCTCGGTGGTGTGCCTGCTTCCCCAGCCCCGGGTGAGCTGGGCGACCAGCAGCAGTCCGCGTCCGCCCTCGTCCCACGTCTTGGCCCGGCGCAGGTGCGGGGCGGTGCTGCTGGTGTCGGAGACCTCGCAGATCAGGTGCGTGTCGTCATGGATGAGGCGCAGCCTGATCGGCGGGGTGCCGTACCGGATGGCGTTGGTGACCAGCTCGCTCACCACCAGCTCGGCGGTGAACGCCACCACGCTCAGCCCCCAGACCTCCAGCTGTTCGAGGACCTGCTTGCGGACCGGCGCCACCAGCGACGGGTCCGCCGGGATGTCCCAGGTGGCCACCTGGGAGGGGGGCAGTCCCCGCGTGCGGGCGAGCAGCAGGGCCACGTCGTCCGACGGGCTGCCCGCGGGCAGCAGCGCGTGCAGCACACGGTCGCAGGTCTCCTCCAGGGAGTCCCCCCGCTCGGCCAGCGTCTCGCGCAGCAGCCGGTGACCGGCCTCCACGTCCCGCTCACGGCTCTCCACCAGCCCGTCGGTGAAGAACGCCAGCACGCTGCCCTCGGCCAGGTCCAGCTCGGCCGACTCGAACGGCAGCCCGCCCAGGCCCAGCGGAGGGCCGGGCGGCAGCTCGATCCGGCGGGGCGGGCCGTCGGGCGGCACCAGCACCGGGACGGGATGCCCCGCGCGGGCCAGCGTGCAGCGCCGCGAGACCGGGTCGTACACCGCGTACAGGCAGGTCGCGCCGACCTCGCCGGGGCGCCCCCGCTCCTCGCCGCCGGCCTCCGCGGACATCCGCGCGACCACGTCGTCGAGGTGGGTCAGCAGCTCGTCGGGGGCCAGGTCGATGTCCGCCAGGGTGCGCACGGCGGTGCGCAGCCTGCCCATGGTGGCCGAGGCGCCCACCCCGTGCCCGATGACGTCCCCGACGACCAGGGCGACCCGCATGCCGGACAGCGGGATCACGTCGAACCAGTCGCCGCCGACACCGGCCCGGGCCGCCGGGAGGTAGCGGGAGGCCGCCGTCACGGCGGCCGTGCGCGCCAGGGTGCGCGGCAGCAGACTGCGCTGCAGGGCGAGGGCCGTCTCGCGTTCGCGGGAGTAGCGGCGGGCGTTGTCGATGCAGACGGCGGCCCGTGCCGTGACGTCCTCGGCCAGCAGCACGTCGTCGGGCAGGAACCGGGCGGTCTGCGCGAACCGGGTGAAGACGGCGACCCCGAGCGTGATGCCCCGGGCACGGATCGGCACCGACATCGTCGAGTGGACTCCGAGCCGGCCGACGCGCCGGCTGCGCACCGGGTTCCAGGCCAGCCACTTCTCCAGGTCACCGGAGTTTTCGGACACCACGATCGCGTGCCCCGACAGCAGGGAGGCGCCCTGCGGCGAGGCGGCCGGGTAGACCTCGCTCTGCCCGAGAGGGGTCACCGCCTCGGGTTCGCCGGGTGTGACCGAGCGGTGCGCGACGCGCCGCAGCGCGGCCGGCACGCTCAGCGTGCCGATGGGCAGTTCACCGCCGTGCTCGGGCGGATCGACCAGGTCGACGCTGACGAAGTCGGCGAGCGCGGGGACGCAGACGTCGGCGAGTTCCTGTGCCGTCCGGGTGACGTCGAGGGTGGTGCCGATGCGCACGCTGGCCTCGTTCACCAGTTGCAGCCGCTCGCGGGCCCGGTACTGCTCGGTGAAGTCGTGGGCGGCGACGCAGACGCCGCGCACCCGGCCGGAGGGGTCGGTGACCGGGGACATGCGGGCCATCCAGGCGCTCACCCGCCCGTCGCCGCCGACCGGGGCGTACGTCCGCACGTCGTGCCCGCGGCCGGTGTCGAGGACCTGGAGCATGTGCCGTTCGACGTCCTCGCTCTGCCGCCCGCCGCCGATCTCGGACAGCCGCAGCCCGCGCAGCCGCTCCCCGCGGACGCCGAGCACCTCGGCCATGGCATCGTTGACCGCGCGCAGCCGCAGCCGTTCGTCGTAGATCGCGACGGCGCACGGGGACTGGACGAGCTCCACCCGGGCCAGCGGGTCGTCCGGCGCCTCGCGGTCGCCGCCCTCCAGCGGGGTGACCACCAGCCAGTCGCCGCCGTCCCGCGCGTGCCGGTGGTGCGCCAGCACCCAGACGGACACGGCGTGCCCCTCGCGGTGGCGCAGGCTGAGCGTGCCGTTCCAGCGGTGTCCCGCGGGCAGGGCGGTCGGCATGCCGTCCGCGAGCAGGGTCGCGGCAGGCCTGGCCAGGACCTCGTCCGGCGCCCAGCCGAGCAGCCGGCGCGCGCCCTCGTTCCACTCGACGAGGTCGCCGTGCTCGTCGACGACGGCCCGCGCCGTGGCGGCGTCGTCGAACGGATAGACCGGACTCATCCTCGTCACTCCATCGCGCACACTCACAGTGATCAGGTGTGTCACTCGCGTTCCAGCGTAGTGCGTACCGCCTCCGTGCGGTCGGCCGCCCCGGGAAGGGCCGGGGAAGGATCCGGGAAGACGGGGACGGGCGGACGCGGACGCGGGTGTGACACGACGGCAAGGAATGTGACGCACCTCTCAGGGGGGATCGGTCCGCCGACCGGCGCACTCCCGTCGCGGTACCTCCCGAAACCGCCCTGACCTGGGGCTATTTACGCGCCAGTACCATCGCGGTACCGTATGGTCCATGCCAGCGCTCAATGTGGAGTTCAGCGACCGCGAGCTGGAGGACCTCCGGCAGATCGCCAAGGAACGCGGTACGTCGATGAAGGCGCTCGTGCGTGAGGCCGCCGCGGCCGACATAGCCCGGCACCGCGCCCTGCAGGAGGGCGCCGAGGCCTTCCGCCGGTTCTTCTCCGCCCACGCCGACGAATTCGCCGCGGCCTTCCCCGAGGACGAGCGGCCCGGCAGGAGCCAGGGACGGGCCGCCTGACCGATGACCCCCGTCCTCCACATCGACGTGCCCTGGCTGCTCCAGCGCCACGAGGAAGTGCTGCCGGACCAGCCCACCGTCAACGACTTCTCCGCCCTCGTGGCCGCCGTCGCCCGCCATCGCGTGGATCCGCCGCGCCTGGGCGTCGACTCCGACCCCGCCTGGCGGGCCGCCGCGCTGCTGCACACCCTCGCGGTCCTCAAACCGCTGCCGTCGGCCAACGCCCGTTTCGCCTGCGCGACCGCCGTGGCCTACATGTACGTCAGCGGTGTCGGCATCGACCCGCCCTACGGCGCACTCGTCGACCTCGCCCGCGACCTGATGTCAGGGAAGACCGACGTCTACGGCGCCGCCGACCGGCTGCGCTCCTGGGAGATCTGACCCCGCCGCCCGCTCACCGGACGTCCTCCACCAGGTCGGCGGGACCGACGGTGCCCGGCGTGGCGTGGCCCGACAGGGCGAGGGTCAGGTCGAACTCGGCGAGCAGGCAGCGGATCACGTGCTCCACCCCGGCCCGGCCGTCCAGGCCGAGCCCGTAGACGTACGGCCGGCCCAGCAGCACCGCCCGCGCGCCGAGCGCGAGCGCCTTGAAGACGTCGTCGCCGGTGCGCACACCGCTGTCGAACAGGACCGTCAGCCGGTCGCCGGCCGCCTCGGCCACCCGGGGCAGCGCGTCGGCGGCGGCGACCGAACCGGCCACCTGGCGCCCGCCGTGGTTGGACACCACCACGCCGTCCATCCCGGCCTCGGCGGCCAGGCGGGCGTCGTCCGGGTGCAGGACGCCCTTCAGGACGATCGGGCCGTCCCAGTTCTCCCGCAGGAACGCCAGGTCGGGCCAGGTCTTGCCGGGGTCGGCGAACATGCCGACGAACCGCAGCACCGCCGCGTCGAGGTCCTCGTGCACCGGCTTGGCCAGCGTGGACAGAAAGGCCGGGTCGGTGAAGTAGTTCGCGGTGCCCACCCCGCGCAGGAACGGCAGATACGCCTGGTCGAGGTCGCGGGGGCGCCAGGCCAGCAGCGGGGTGTCGAGGGTGACGACGAGGACGCTGAAGCCGCAGGCCTTCGCCCGCCGCAGGAAACTGCGGGTCACCTCGCGGTCCTTGGCCCAGTACAGCTGGAACCAGCGCTCGGCGTCCCCCATCGCGCGTGCGACCTCCTCCATGGGCGTGCTGGAGGCCGACGACAGGACGAACGGCACGCCCTGCGCCGCGGCCGCCAGGGCCGCCGCCGTCTCCGCGTCCGGGTGCATGATCGACAGCACCCCGACCGGTGCCAGCGCCACCGGCGCGGGCCATGCCCGGCCCAGCACCTGAACCGACAGATCGCGCTCGCCCACGTCGCGCAGCATGCGGGGCACGATCCGGCGCCGCTCCAGGGCCGCCCGGTTGGCGCGCGCCGTGCTGCCGTCGCCCGCGCCGCCCGCCACATAGCCCACCGGTCCCGGCCCGAGCCGCCGCTCCGTCAGTTCCTCCAGGCGGCTCAGATCGGTGGGCAGCCGCGGCACCGCGCCCGTCATGCCGTTCAGATAGATCTCGTACTGGAAATCCGCCCAGTGCTTCGCCATCCGTGCGTCCCGCCTTCCTCGCCGCCCCACCGCGTGCACCCGCCGACCATACTGGCGAGTAGGGGCGGGGTCGACCACGGGACGCGGTCCCCGGCGCGGGGACGGCGCGGGGCGCGCGGGTGAGCGGAGGGTGAACGGACGCGGTCGCCGGCGGGGTCGCCCGGAATGTTTCCGGACGATTGCGCAGCGGGGGTGATCAGGCCATCCGGCCGGACCCGGTGATCGTCAACCCCGTGGTACGGGGGTCGTCCGGCCGGGACTTGGTGACTTCGCGCCACTGATTCAATACGCAAGGTTACCGAAACCAGTGGGTCCGATGTGAGTTTCGGCGGCGGACTCGGCAGACTCCCGCTCGCCGGTCCGGCACCGACCGTGTCGCGGCCGGCACCACCCTCGACCTCCTGCGGAAGGAAGCACACAATGCGGAACACCGCGCGCTGGGCCGTGACCCTCGGCCTGACGGCCACCGCCGTCTGCGGACCCCTCACCGGGGCCGCCCTCGCCACCCCGTCCACCGCCCCCGCCTCCCTCTACGCCCCCTCGGCCCTGGTGCTGACCGTGGGCCACGGCGACAGCGCCGCCACCGCCGTACCGGAGCGCGCCGTCACCCTCACCTGCGCCCCGACGGCCTCCGGCACGCACCCGGCCGCCCTCGACGCCTGCGCCGAGCTGCGTGCGGCAGGAGGCGACATGGAGGCCCTGACGGGCGGCGGCGACGTGCTGTGCACCAGGGAGTACAACCCGGTCGTGGTCACCGCCGACGGCGTCTGGCAGGGCCGGCGCGTCTCCTTCCGGCACACCTTCGCCAACGAGTGCGCGAAGAACGCCTCCCTCACGAGCGTCTTCGCCTTCTGAGACCGGGATCGCGCGGTCCCCGCGCAGCACGAGGGTCCCGTGACTGGGGAGTGCGGGCCCGGCACGGGGACCGGGGCGATCCCGCCCAGGGGCCGGCGGGCGGAGTGGGGCCTCCCGCCGGCCCCTGCATCGCGGTGGGTCATCCGGACCCGTCCGGCGCGGCGCGGCCACGGCCTCCGGCCGCGCCGCCGGACGAGTCCGGGACCCGCTTGCGGTGGCTGGTGTCGCACCACGGATAGCGGCGGCTGCGGCGGCAGGTGCACAGGGCGACCCGGAACCGGTCGGACACCACGGTGGTGCCGTCCTCCAGCTCCACCTCGACCGGGCCCTCCACGAGGATCGGGCCCTGCCGCTGCATCGTCACCCGGCGGGGCGGGCCGGGAGCCGGGGCGCCGCCCGGCACCTCGTCACACGGGTCGTTCGGCACGGATGACCACCAGCTCTTCCCTCTCGTCGGCGGGCCCCAGCAGACCGTGGGCGCGCAGCCAGTCCTGCCGTCTGCGCAGCACCGGTCCCAGGCCGATCCAGCGGCGGCGCACCACGGCCGCCTTGAGACCGGCCGTACGCAGCAGTTCCAGGCTGCGGCCGGGATCGCTGAGCGCGGAGTGCACCATGAGCAGCACGCCCTCGGGCCGCAGCAGCGCGGGCGCCTCCCCGCAGATCCGGTCCAGCACCAGGCGCCCGTCGCGTCCGGCGTCCCAGGCGCGGGACCTGCCCCGCGGGGCGTGCCCGGCCTGCGGGGCGGGCACGTAGGGCGGATTGGCCAGGATGAGGTCGAAGGTCCGCTCGCGCACCGGACCGAACAGGTTCCCGCGCAGGGCACGGACCGGCAGACGGTTCAGCCGGGCGTTCAGGCGGGTGGTCCACACCGCCCGCCGTGACACGTCGACCGCGGTCACCCGGGCGCCGCGCCGGGCCGCCGCCAGCGCCAGGGCTCCGCTGCCGGTGCCCACGTCGAGCACGGTGGCGGCCGGCCGCAGCGCCTCGCCGGCCAGGGCCTCGGCCAGCAGCGCGGTGTCGTCCTGGGGGGCGTACACGCCCGGTAGCAGAAGTCGGCTCACGCCACGCGAGTACCCCGTCGCCCCTTGAATAGTGCCGCCCACCGGTGCTGTCGGCTAACGCGGTTCACCGACGAGCACGCCCGGCACCGTGCCGAGCGGCACGCGCAGCGACGAGCGGCCGGCGCGCCAGTCGGCGAGCAGCCGGTCCCCGAGCCGGTCCTCCAGATGGCCGGTGGCGTCGATGCCGAAGGCCACGTCGGCCGCCAGGTGCGGCTCCTCCTCCAGCAGACCGGCGATGACCTCGTGCCGTACGACCTGCTCGTGCACGGCGTCCGCCTCGACGTGCTCGTCGTAGAAGAACGCGGCGGCCGCCCCGGCGCCCGTGCGGCGCATCGCCTCCGCCAGCCGCCGCGAGCCCGGCGAGGAGGTGATCTCGACGGCGGCGAAGTGGCCCACCAGCGCGCCGCGCAGCTCCCGGTGCAGCCCGAACAGGGACATCAGGTTCACGGTGGCCAGGGTCTCCGCAGGGGCCGCGTCCAGATAGCGGCCGTACGCCGTGTCCAGCCCCAGGTCCCGCATCAGGTCCGCGAAGAGCCGGGCGTGCACGCGCTCGGCCCGGCCGCCGCCGTACTCGTCGAACTCCACCGCCGCCATCGCCGCCTTGGCCCGGCCCCACAGCCGCGGCAGCACCCAGGCGTGCGGGTCGGCCTCCTTGAGGTGGTAGAGGGAGCGCTGGGCGGCGTACTCGCGCACCTGCCACAGCTCGCCCTCGTCGCGCAGGAAGTGGGAGACCCCGGCGCCGTCCACCGGCTCCACCAGCAGGTCCGCGAGCGCGTCGTCCAGACGGGTGTGCACCGTGGCGTCGGCGCGCAGCGCGGCCAGGAAGCGGCGCTCCAGCGCGGCCCGGACGCCGAGGAGGCCGGGGTCCCACTCCCGCTCGGGGGGGACCCCGGCGAAGCCGCGGTAGTGCAGCTCGTAGCAGAGGTACAGCGCGAGCTGGAGGTCGTCGCCGTACACCGCCGCGGCGTCCGCGTCCTCGGCGCGGGGCAGCGGGCCCGTGCCCCGCAGGTACTCCCGTACGGCGGCGCTGACGGGTCCGCGGGCGGGGGGCAGGCCGGGTCCGAGGTGAACGTGATTCATGGGGCGCGGGTACCCGGCACGCCCCCGGCCACCCGCTCAGTCTCCGTCGGCCTCGTCAGCGGCGTCCTTCCGGGCCTCCTCCTGGGCCCGGCTGTTGGGGGTGACCGCCTCGCCGGCCTCGCCCCGGTGCCGGCGCCCGCGGCGGTCGCCGACGTCGGTCTCGGCCTTCTCGAACTCGCGCAGGACCTCGCCGAGCGCCGTGTCGGGCTTGTCCTGGTGCTGCTTGCGCTCCTCGTCCGGCATGGCCGGTACCTCCTTCTCGTCGTTTCCTGTCATGTTCCGTGCCGGTCCCGCGGGGCTCCTCGGACCTCCGCCGTACGGTCGCCGGGCACACCGAGTGCCCGGGATCGGGACTGCCGGTCCGTCCCGGGCCGGCCGGCCCCTCAGTCCCGCGCCGTCGCCGTGGCCGTCGCCGCCGCCAGGCGCAGCGGTACGGGGTCCGGCGGCGCGGGGTCCTCGCCGAGCCGGGAGACCCGCTCCCACCAGGACGCCCCGGCCGCCCCCTCCTCGATCTGCCGCAGGAGCACCCCTTCGCGGATGGCCCAGGGGGAGACGGTGACCGTCTTCAGGCCCATCAGCTTCATCGCCGTGTGCCCGACCACCGCGCCGGCCAGACTCTGCGCGGCGCGCGGCGCGGAGATGCCCGGCAGGGCGGCGCGCTCGGCGGCGGGCAGCGCGGCCAGTTCGCCGACCGCCCGGCGCAGTGCCGCGCGGTGCACCCGGCGCTCCACGAACGGCCCGTGCCGGCCGGGCGCGGCCCCGCACAGCCGGCCCAGCTGCTGGAAGGTGCGGGAGGTCGCCACGGCGGTGCGCGGCCCCTCCCAGCGAATCCGGGCCGCCACGTCCCGCAGCTGGTGCCGGACGTGGCGCCGCAGTTCCTTGAGCCGCTCCGGGGACGGCGGGTCCTGCTCCGCCAGGAACTCGTGGGTCAGCCGTCCCGCGCCGAGCGGCAGCGACGCCGCGAAGTCGGGCAGCCGGCCGCGGCCGAAGGCCACTTCGAGGGAGCCGCCGCCGATGTCGAGCAGCGCCAGCGGTCCCGACCGCCAGCCCATCCACCGCCGGGCGCCCAGGAAGGTCAGTTCGGCCTCGACCTCCCCGGGCAGCGTGCACAGCGCGATGCCGGTGCGCGCCCGGACGGTGCGCAGGACGTCCAGCCGGTTCGGGGCCCCGCGCACCACGGCGGTCGCGAAGGCGGGCGGTCCGGCCGCGCCCCACCGGGCCGCCGTCCGGCCGGCCTCCGAGACCGCCCGGACGATGCGCTCCACCGCCTCCTGCGGAATCTCCTGGCCGGGCGCGACCTGCTCCGACAGGCGCAGCCGCCACTTGGCGGTGTGCACCGGCAGCGGCGCCCCGCCCACGGCGTCCGCCACCACCAGCCGTACCGTCTTCGACCCCACGTCCACCACGCTGATTCGCATGGGCCGGTGGGTACCCGGCCCGGTGATCTCCTACGCCTGTCACCGGCGGCTGCGGCGCACGAACAGCGGGACAACGGCCGGTTCACCCCGGGTCACGTCCAGGTGACGCGCAGCCCGAGCCCTGCCTTCGCGGGGGCCGCGCCGACGCGTGACCCGCCGGCGGTCCCGTCGGCGCGTGCGCTGCGAGGACCGTGGTGCCGGGGGAGGGGTGCGGCGTCAGGCCAGCTGCCGCCGCACCAGCTCGTGCAGCCGGCCCCCCGTGTCCGCGAGCAGTTCGGCGGGCGTGCCCTCCTGGGCGATCCTGCCCTCCTCCATGACGATCACCCGGTCGGCGTCCAGCACCGTCGAGAGCCGGTGCGCGATGACGACGCGCGTCGCGTTCAGCTTCCGGGTGCTCTCGATCACCGTGCGCTGCGTCTCGTTGTCCAGGGCGCTGGTGGCCTCGTCGAAGAAGAGGATCCGCGGCCGCCTGACCAGGGCCTGCGCGATCATCAGGCGCTGCCGCTGGCCGCCCGAGACGGCCCCGCCGCCCGAGACGATGGTGTGCAGCCCCATCGGCATCCGGCGGATGTCCTCCGCCAGACCCGCCAGCTCCGCCGCCGCCATCGCCTCCTCGGGCGAGCACGGCTCGGTGCCCCGGATGACGTCCAGCACCGACCCGGTGAACGGCTGCGCGTGCTGCAGCACCACCCCGCACTGCCGGCGCACCGCCGACTGGTCGAGCGCGGCCAGGTCCTGACCGTCGTACAGGACGCTGCCCGACAGCGGCCGGTCGAAGCCGATCAGCAGCCGCAGCAGCGTCGACTTGCCGCAGCCGCTCGGCCCGACGACCGCCACGAACTCGCCCGGCCGCACCCGGAACGACACGTCGTCCAGGACCAGCGGCCCGTCCTCGGCGTACCGGAACGACAGCCGCCGCGCCTCGACGGCCCCCGACAGCGGGCCCGGCCGGGTACTGCCGGTGCGCACCTCCGGGGTGGCCCGCAGCACCGGCCTGATCTCCTCGAACAGCGGGAGCGCGGCCACCGCCGACACGAACGCCCCGGTCAGCTGGGTCACCGAGGTCAGCAGCATCGTCACCGACGTGCTGAACGTCAGGAACGCCGCCGCCGACATCGAGCCGCGCGCCGGTCCCGCCAGCAGCATGAACATCACCAGCGTGCACACCGGCAGGTACACGGCGCCGAGCACGGTGGTGAGGTTCTTGATCCAGCCCACCTTCTGCTGGAGTTCACGGCTGCGCGCGAACTGCCGCGCCCACGCCGCGTACGCGTAGTTCTCCGCCGCCGCCACCCGCAGCTTGGGCAGCCCCCGCAGCGTCTGGAACGCCTGGTTGTTCAGCTTGTTGCCGAGCACCACGAGCCGCCGCTGCCAGCGCACCTGCCACAGCCCGAGACCCAGGAACACGGCCGCGATCACCACGAGCATGCCGAGCGCCGCGCACGCCATCGAGGGGCTGTACCAGAACAGCAGCGCCAGATTCATCGTGCCCACGGTCACCGACTGGGCGACCACCGGGCCGATCCCGGCCAGCAGCCGGCGCATCGCGCTGACGCCCATCGCGGCGCTCGCCAGCTCCCCGGTGGAGCGCGCGGCGAAGAACGCCGTGGGCAGCCTGAGCAGCCGGTCCCACACGGCCGGCTGGAGCGTCGCCTCGATCCGCCCCTCCAGACGCAGCACGGTCAGGTTCTCCAGCAGCGTGAACGCCGCGGCCACCACGCTGCCGATCATCACCGCCAGACACACCTGGGCGATCGGCCCCTCCTGGGCCCTGGGCACGTACTGCCCGAGCACCTTGCCCGTCGCGACCGGCACCAGCGCCCCGACGGCGACCGTCACCAACCCGCTGACCAGAAGGTTCAACAGGTCTCCCGCGGTGCCGCGCAGACTGAAGCGGAGCAGCCCGAGCGGGGAGAGGCGGCGGTCGGGCAGCGGGCGGTAGAACATCACCGCACGCGGCTCGAACTCCCGGGCGTTGGCCTTCTCGACCGGTGTCTCGCGCCCGGTCGCCGGATGCACCGCGACATAGCCGCCGCGCCGCCACAGCAGCGCGACCGGCGCCCCCGACAGTGCCCGGTGACCCACCAGCGGGCCTGCGTCCTGCCGCCACCAGCGGCCTTCGAGGCGCACGGTGCGGGTGCGCACCCGGGAAGCAAGGGCGACCCGCTCCACCGGATCGAGCCGGTCGCCCTCGCTGCCGGGCCGCGGGGCCGCGGCGAGGGTGATCCCCGCGGCCCGGGCGACCAGCCGGCAGGCCGCGTACGTCGCGTCCGCGTCGGCGGCCGTGGCGCGCCGCGCCGAGGAGGAGCCCAGGGCGGCCAGCAGCGTCCGGTCGGCCTCGGCGCGGACCGCCTCACCGGCCTCGATACCGGCCGCCGTGCGCATCTCGTGGCCGCGCTCCAGCTCCTCGATCCAGCGGTCCAGCGCCGTCAGCAGTCGGTACTGCTGGTCCACCACGCTCTGCCAGAGCGCCGGGTCCATCAACAGGTCGGCCGCGGCCTCGGCGCCGTGGAGCGAGCCGTACTGCACACTGCCCGGCGGCACCTGCATCCAGAACACGTCGTCGTCGGCGGGCGCGGCACCGCGCTGCCCGGCCGTCGGCGCCTGGAACAGGACGGACAGGCTGCGCCCGATCCCGAGCGCGAGCGCGTACTCCAGGGGGCCGGCGGCCGGCGGCACGTACTGCGGGTTGCCGTACTCGTCGTACGACCAGGTCCGGGTGTCCGCCTGCTGGTACAGCTCGCGCAGCCCGATCCGGTGCACCACGCAGTCGCGCAGCGGGCGCGCCACCAGGGTGTGCCGGGGGCCCGCCACCGGACCGAGCAGCAGCGACCCCGCCTCCAGCCGCCCCAGGTGGTGCCACTGGCCCTCCTGCTGCGCGTCCACCGCGAACAGGTCCACCGCACCGGCTGCCACCAGCCACAGCACCTGCGGGCCCTCCAGGCCGAGCCGGGACAGTCCCGTGCAGTCCAGCGGCGTGCCCAGGGACGCGAGCGCCCCGACGACCAGGTCGCCTTCGCCGACGGCCGTCATCTCATCGCTCCCCGACCAGCGCGGCGTACGCGCCGCCGCGCGCCACCAGTTCCTCGTGCCGCCCGCGTTCGACGACCGTGCCGTGCTCCAGGACGACGATCTCGTCGCTGTCGCGCACGGTGGACAGCCGGTGGGCGATCACCACGCAGGCGCAGCCGCGCCGCCGCAGGTTGTCCATGACGGTCTGCTCGGTCTCCGCGTCCAGCGCGCTCGTCACCTCGTCCAGGACGAGGATGCTCGGCCGGCGCACCAGCGCCCGTGCGATCTCCAGGCGCTGGCGTTGCCCGCCGGAGAAGTTCCGGCCGTCCTGCTCGACCCGGCTGTGGATGCCTCCGGGGCGGCGCGCCACCACGTCGTACAGGCAGGCGTCGCGCAGCGCCTCCACCACGGCGTCGTCCGGGATCGAGGGGTCCCACAGGGTCACGTTGTCGCGGACCGTGCCCTCGAAGAGGAACACGTCCTGGTCGACGAAGGACACCGAGGAGGCCAGCGCGCCGCGCGGGATGTCCGCGAGGTGCTGACCGTCGACGCGGATCACCCCCTCCCACGGCGTGTACAGCCCGGAGATCAGCCGGGAGACGGTCGACTTGCCGCTGCCCGAGCCGCCGACCAGCGCCACCTGCTGCCCCGGTCCCACCGTGAGGTCGAAGCCGGTCAGCAGCGGCTTGTCCAGCGGGCTGTAACCGAAGGAGACGTTGCGCAGCTCGATGTGGCCGCGCAGCCGGCGCGTGGAGTCGCCGGTGCCGGGCCGGGAGTACAGCGGGTCGGTGCAGAAGCTCTCGACGTCCTTCAGCCGGGCCACGTCGGCCGCGAAGTCCTGGATGCGGCCCGCCACCCCGTTGAGCCGGGTCAGCGGCGCGGTGAAACGGGTCACCAGCGCCTGGAAGGCGACCAGCAGGCCCACCGAGACATGGCCCTCGACCGCCCGCATCCCGCCGATCCACAGGATCAGCGCGCTGTTCAGCGTGGCCAGCGCCGGCGCGACCACGCCCAGCCAGGCGCTCGGTACCCCGAGCCGCTGCTGCTCCTCCAGCGTGGTGGCGTGCTGCCCGGCCCAGGTGCGGAAGTAGCCGTCCTCACCACCGGTCGCCTTCATCGTCTCGATCAACTGCAGGCCGGTGTACGCCGTGTTGGTCAGCCGGGCGGTGTCCGCGCGCAGCTTCGCCGTCCGCGTCGCGCGCAGCCGTACGACCACCCGCATCGCCACCACGTTCAGCAGCGCCACGCCGACGCCGACCACGGTCAGCTGCGGGTCGTAGGTGTAGAGCAGCACGGCGTACAGCACGACGACGATCGCGTCGACGCCCGCCGCGGACAGGTCGCGGGCCAGGGTCTCGGCGACGGCGTCGTTGGACTGGAGCCGCTGCACCAGGTCGGCGGGGCTGCGCTGGGCGAAGAACGTCACCGGCAGCCGCAGCAGATGGCGCAGGAAACGGGCGCTGGACAGCGTGGAGGAGACGATGCGGCCGTGCAGCAGGTTCGTCTGCTGCAGCCAGGTCAGCACGACGGTGAGCAGCACGCACGCACCCATCGACGCGAACAGCACGCCCAGCAGCGAGGTCTGTCCGCCGATCAGGTACGAGTCGATGTAGGTGCGGCTGAGCGCGGGCACCGCCGCGCCGGCCACCACCAGCAGCAGGCTCGCGAGGACCGCCGCGGGCAGCGTGCCCGCGGTGCCGCGCAGCCGGGCCGGGAGCGCGCCCAGCACACCCGGCCTGCGCCCGCCGCGCGTGAAATCCTCGCCCGGCTCCAGCACCAGCACCACCCCGGTGAAGCTGCTGTCGAAGTCCTCCATGGGCACGAAACGGCGGCCCTTGCCCGGGTCGTTGACGTACACCCCGCGCCGGCCCAGGCGGCGGCCCATGCCGTCGTAGACGACGTAGTGGTTGAACTCCCAGAACAGGACGGCCGGTGCCGCCACCTCGGCGAGGGCGGCGGTGTCCATCTGCATGCCCTTGGCGGTCAGGCCGTAACCGCGCGCCGCCTTCAGCAGGTTGCTCGCCCGCGAGCCGTCCCGCGAGACCCCGCACGCGATGCGCAGTTCCTCCAGCGGGACGTGGCGGCCGTAGTGGGCGAGGACCATGGCGAGCGAGGCGGCGCCGCACTCCACGGCCTCCATCTGGAGAACGGTGGGTGTACGGACCGTGCGGGTGCGGCCCCGGGGCACCGGGCGCCGGGGCGGGGCGGCGCGTCGCCGCCCGCGGGTCTGCGGTGCGGTGCTCACGGCAGCAGCCAATCGACGGGACGCTGGTCGGCCAGGCGGATCGAGGCCGTGGCCAGGGTCATGGACTCGAGCCGGAACGGCGGGCCGTCCGCGGAGGACCAGCGGTACCCGCTCGGTGTGCCGGGTGCGGCGTCGAGCCGTACGCGGACGGCCACCGGCCGGCCCTTCCCGGCCAGTTGGCCGCCCAGCCGGGCGTCCCCGAGGAACGCGCCGATCTGCTGGGCGGACTGCGCCGAGCGGTCCACCGACGCCACCCGGCCGCGCAGCACGCCGTACCGCTCGGGGGGCGCGGAGGAGACGGTCAGGTCGACGGGGGCCCCGGCGGGAACGGCGGCGGCGTTCTGCGCGGGCACGTAGACGGTCGCGTACAGCGGGTCGGAGGCGTGGGCCGCCTTCTCGACGGCGGCGACGTCCGTGCCGGGGGAGACGATCTGCCCGAGGGCGGCGGCCAGCGTGCTGATCCGGCCGGCGGCCACGGCCCGGACGAGCGTCGTCGCGCCGGAGCCGGTGCGGACCTTGAGCACGGGCGTGCCGGCGGCGAGCCGTTCGCCCTCCTCGGCGAGGACCGCGGTGACCTGCCCGGAGACCGGGCTCTGCAGGACGTAACTGCCCTGCCCGTGGGTGAGGACGGCCTGCGCGGTGACCGTGGAGGCCACCGAACCGGTCACCGCCCACACGCAGGCGGCGGCCGTCGCGACGAGGGTGACGCAGAGCACGAGCCATCCCCGCGGGCGGGCCAGGTGTACCGGAAGGTCGAGTTCCTCGGGCGACTGGAGCTTGGCGAGGGCCTGTTGGCGGAACTGCACGGAACTTCCCTCACCTGTGGCTGAGGCCTGTGCGGGGCGGTCTTTCGAGGTACGGGGCCCGGCAGGACCGGGCGGGCATCCGGGCGTCCCGGAACCGGCGTACGGCTCCGGGACGCCTCGGGGCGCGATGCGCTCAGAGACCGGCGACCAGGTTGGTGACCGGGGCGGTGTTCAGGCCGGTCACACCCTCGACGGTGCCGACGGCCGTGTCGACCAGGCCGGACACCGGGGCGACGCTGTCCACCAGGCCCGTGACGGTGCCGACGGCGTTCAGCGACAGACCGCCGGAGACGTTGTCGAGGTCGGCGTCGGAGATCTCGGCGGTCTCGACCTGGGGGGTGGAGTTCATGGTGGAACTTCCCTTCGTATGGGGTTTCTCAACGGGGAGCGGCCCCCTCCGGGGGGCAGAGGGACGGCCGCGGGCGGGGCAGCCGGCCGTCGCTGTCGCAAGCGTCCGGCGGGCCCCGCGGTGCGATGGATCAAAGCACGGCACGAACCGGCTCCTCCACTCAAGCAGGCCTCTCACCAGGGAACTTCTCGCTCCAGGAGGCTCATCCGTGCATGCCCGGGCACGAGTTGTCGGCCACTTCTTCACAAGGCGCACGGCATCGGCTCACCACGGCTCTTGCCGGGCCGCCGCGGAATCCGGCACTCCGCGCCAAACGCGCCGCCGGGGGCGCGCGGTTGTGCAGATCCGCGCCGCCCGGTGACCCCGCTGGGCAGTCGCTGTGCAGATTTGCTGAAGCAGGGGTTCCGCTTCCTGGCCGCGCGGGTTCGCCGACCGACCGTGACCGACCGGTAGCGGACTGTTTCCGTCCGGTGGTGGACGGGCGGGGCCGCGCACGGGTGCACGGCGCACCCCGGACGGGGAGCGGCGGACGGCGGGCTCCCACGCGGGTGGTGCCCCGTGCCGGCCGCCGTGTCAGCCGTCGCCGCGGACGCGCAGCAGCAGGACCGCCACGTCGTCGATCCGCTCCCGCGCCGCCGCGCTGTGCTCCACCAGCAGGTCGGCCAGCCGGCCCAGCGGCACGTCCCCGGCCTCGCCGAGCTGCCGCCCCAGGTCGGCGAGCGCCTCCTCGATGTCGGTGCCGGGCGACTCGACGAGCCCGTCGGTGTAGAGGACCAGCACCGAGCCGGGGGGCAGGCCCACCCGCGTCGTCGGGTACGTCGCCGCCGGGTCGATGCCCAGCAGCGGGCCCCCGGCCAGGTCGAGCACGCGCACCCGCCCGTCCGGGCGGCGCAGCAGCGGCGGCGGGTGCCCGGCCCGGGACATCACGGCACAGCCTGCGGCCGGGTCGAGCCGCAGGTACAGGCAGCTGGCGAACAGCTCGACGCCCAGCTCCATCATCAGCCGGTTGGTGCTCGCCATGACGTCCTGCGGCTCCTGACCGACCGTGGTGTACGCGCGGACCGCCGTACGCAACTGGCCCATCAGAGCGGCGGCGGTGACGTTGTGCCCCTGCACGTCCCCGATCACGGCCGCGGCCAGCGGGCGGGTGGGCACGAGGTCGTAGAAGTCGCCGCCGATGTCCATGCCCTGCGTGGCCGGCAGATAGCGCGCGGCCGTCTCGAAGCCCGGCAGCCGGGGCAGTGAGCGCGGCAGCAGCGCCTGCTGCAGGCCGTGGGCCAGCCGGTGCTTGGTGTCGTAGAGCCGGGCCCGTTCCAGTGCCTGCGCGATCAGGCCGCCCAGGCTCGTCAGGACGGCCCGCTCGTCCGCCGGGAAGGGGTGCGGACGGACGTAGGAGAGCACGCAGGTGCCCACCGGGCGGCCGGACGCGATGAGCGGCAGGTACGCCCAGGCGGCGAAGCCGTCGCGGACCGCCTGCCGTACCGGGTACAGCCGCTCCAGCTGCTGCCGGGACTCGAAGAAGGCGGGCGCTCCGGTGGACAGCACCCGCGTGCTCGGGGTCGGCGCGCCGAGCGGCGTGCCGTGGAACTCCTCGACGGCCCGCGGATCGGGGTAGCCGCGGTGGCCGAGCACGTGCAGCCGCCCCGACTGGGAGCCGAGGATCATCAGGGCCCGGCTGCCGACGGCCGGCACGATCTCGTCCGCGACCAGCCGCACCACGTCCTGCACGCCCACCGCCTCGGTCAGCGCCCCGGCCAGCCCCAGCACCCGCGAGATGGTCACCAGGCCGGCCGGTGACGACGTCCCTCCGGAGTGCGGCGCCGTCCGGCCCAGCTCGGCGACCGCGCGGGCCCGGCTGATCCGCAGGCTCAGCCCGGTGGTGCTCGGGTACATCCGGAAGGACAGCCACTCCCCGGGCGGGCGCAGCGCCACGAAGGACGTGACGTGCTGGCTGAGCAGGGCGGCCCGGTAGCGGTCCTCGTACATCGGGTCGTTCAGCCACGGCACGGAGGCCCACAGCCGGGTGCCCAGCAGTTCGGCGACGGGCAGTCCGAGCAGGCCGGCCGCGGCCGCGTTGGCGAAGGAGACCCGGCCGTGCAGGTCGAGCGAGGCGAGCCCGTACGGCAGCCGGGCCGCCATGCGGGCCGCCTCGGCCGAGCCGAGCGTGCCGGCGACGCCACCGGCCGGGGGCGCGGCGAGCAGGTCGGGCTCCGGGAGCACCGGGCGGCGCTCGGCCGCGGCCCGCTCCAGACGCACCGCCAGCCGGTCGCAGGCCGCGGTCAGGTGCTCGCGCTCCCAGTCGGACAGCACCGGCGGGTGGGCGTCCGGCCAGGTCACGAAGACGGCCCCGTACACGGTGGCACCGGTGGCCAGCGGCAGTGCGGCGAGCGCGAAGGGGTACGGCAGCACGACGGCGATGCGCGGATAGCGGCGGGCCATCTCCTCCTCGCCGCCGACCCAGATCAGCCGCCGTTCCCGTACGGCCTGGGCGACCGGGATGGGGGCGCTCAGCCCGACCCGCTCCCAGGGCGCGGCGAACGCCCGGGGCATGCCCGCCATCACCGCCATCTCCAGGACCGGCTGGTCCGGCGCCAGCAGGTACACCGCGCCCGAGTGCGCGTGGACCTCGTCCAGCATGGCGGCGAGCGCCAGGGACAGCAGCGGGCGGCCGACGGGCCCGGAGGCGGTCGTCGGGGGCTGTGCGGACCTCGGCCGCTCCGACACGCCGACCACCTCCTCGCAGGGCCGCGCCACAGCTTCCGGGACCCGGAACCGCCCTCGGCGGGCCGCCGCGCACGGTGAGCGGCGGGGCGGCCCGCGCGGTGAGTGCGGCGCCGGCGGCTCGCACGGGTGGCCCAGGCGGGCGCCCCGTGTACCCCGCCGGGCGCCGCCCATGCCCGGGCGGGCGGGGCGTGTTGCGGTGGACGGCCGCCGCGTGTGCGCCCCCGCGCCTCCCCTTGGCCAATTCTCCGCGCCACGGGGCCGTACACGCGCCCAAGAATGGGGCACGCGCACACCACCATCACAGAACCGGCGCGGGGACCGGCACGGAACCGGCGCGCGGGGCGAACCGAAGGGGCGGCAGTGATCCGGATACTTCTGGTGCACGACGCGTGTCTGGTGCGATCGGTCATGGCGGAGTGGCTGCGCCGGGAGCCCGACCTCGGGGTGCACGACACGCCGTGGCGCGGTGCGCCGGGGCAGGTGCGGAGGGTACGGCCGGACGTGTGCGCCGTCGATCTCGACCACCCGAGGGCGCGCAAGCAGGTCCCGCTGGACGAGCTGTGTCCGCGCGAACCCGGCCGGCGGGCCCCCCGCTTACTGGTGCTGGCCACGGCGGACCGGCCGGGACTGTTACGGCAGGCGATCGAGGCCGGGGTGCTCGGGTACGTCGACAAGAAGGGATCGCCGGAGCGTCTGGTACGCGGGATACGCCGTGTCGCCGAGGGGGAACGTTTCGTCGACGAGTCCCTGGGCCTCGGTTTCCTCAAGGCCGCCGAGATGCCCCTGACCCGGCGCGAACTGAGCGTGCTGTCACTGGCCGCCGAGGGCGCCTCCGTCGCCGAGATCGCCGGGAGCCTGCACCTGTCCCACGGAACCGTGCGCAACTACATGGCGGCCATCACCCGCAAGACCGGGGCCCGCAACCGGATCGACGCCATCCGTATCTCCCAGGGGGAGGGGTGGCTGTGAACCGGGCGGTGCCCAGCCGCCGGACAGCTCCCGGTAGAGCCCGCAGCCCCGCAGCAGTTCCTCGTGCGTCCCGTACGCCGTGTCCCGGCCGTCCATGACCAGGATGCGGTCGGCCCGGCGGGCGGAAGTGAGCCGGTGCGCCACCACCACCAGGGTTCCGCCGGGCCGGGCGGCGAAGGCGCGCTCCGCGCGGGCCTCGGCGTCCGGGTCCAGGTGACAGGTCGCCTCGTCGAGCAGGGCGAGCGGGGCGTGCGACAGGTACGCCCGGGTCAGCGCGATCAGCTGGCGCTCGCCCGCCGACAGCGCCGCCGGGTCCACCGGCGCGCCGGGGCCGCCGAGGCGGTGCAGCAGCGGAGCGAGTCCGACCGCTTCCGCCGCGGCGAGCAGTTCGTGCGGCGGCACCGGGTCGGGGCGCAGCTGGGTGAGGTTCTCGCCGAGGGTGCCCGTGTGGACGTACGCCTCCTGCGGGATCAGGACGCGGCACGCGGCCGCACCGGGCCCGGGAACCGGCCGCCCGCACACCCTGATCTCCCCGGCCGCCGGTTCCAGCAGCCCCGCCACCAGCGCGGTGAGCGTCGACTTGCCGATCCCGCTCGGCCCGACGACGGCCAGGTGGCCGCCGTGCGGGACGACGAGGCCGAGATCCCGGACCACGGGTTCGCTGTGCGGACCGTAGGCGAAGGTGACGCCGGACAGGGCGAGGGCGGGGGCCGCGCCGGGGGCGGGAAGGGGAGCGGGCGCGGCCGGGGAAGGGGACGCGGCCGCGGCCGGGGAAGGGGACGCGGCCGCGGGAGGAGGCGCGGGCGGGGAAGGGGGCGCGGGCTGAGGAGCGGGGACGGACGGAGGACGGGGCGTGGACGGGGGAGGGGGCGCCGGTTGGGGGGCGGGCGTGGCAGTCCGGCCGGTCCGGCCGTCCTCGTCGCCCGCCGGGGCGAGGCGGCGCAGCACCACCGTCAGGCGGGCGCCGCCGGCCCCCAGGCCGTGGATCAGGTTCTGCAGCGCCGGCAGGAGCGACTGGGTGACATAGGAGAGGGCGCCCACCAGCGCGCCGGGCGACACGTCGTGGTCCAGCAGCCACGGCGCGGCCACCAGCAGCAGGACGACCGGTGCGTGACCGCCCACGGCGAGGGCCGCCACCCGCAGGACACCCCAGCGGGCCAGCGCGCCCGCGGCCCGCCGCTCGGCCTCCACGCACTGCGCGACACCGGCCGCGACCCGGGCCTCGGCGCCGAAGGCCGTCACGTCCCGCAGGCCCGGGCCCACCCGGCCCAGCCGCTCCGCGAGGGCCTCGTCCGCGGCCAGGTACGCCTCCTGGCGCCGGGCCAGCGGCCGCAGCGTCACCGCGAACAGGGTGATCGCGGCGGCCAGCGGCGCGACGACCACGAGCGCCAGCGGCGGTGCCAGCGAGAACAGGCCGATCAGAGCGCCGGCCGCGGCGACCACGAACGACCGGGAGACCAGCACCAGCCCGGCGAAGGTGTCGCGGGCGATCTCCACCTGCTGGGTGAGCCGGGAGAGCGCGCCGTCGTCCGCCTCCCGCACCCCGCGTGCCACGACCCGCTCCACGAGCCGGTCCCGCAGCGGCTCGACCAGCGCGGCGACCGACCGGTACACCCGCCCGGTCCCGACGGCGCCCAGGACGACTCCGGCCCCGGCGACGCCCAGCCAGGCCAGCCCGGCCGCGGCGCGTCCCGCCAGGAACCCGGAGTCCAGGGACCGTGCCAGGGCGTAACCGAGCAGGAACGTCTGCCCCGTCTCCAGCACGGACCACCCGCCCAGCCGCACCAGGACCCGCCACCGGGCACGCAGGAACCTCAGCCCCCGCCGCCCCGCACCGGTCGCCGCGCCCCGCGGCCGTCCTGCGCCGGACGCCGGGTCCGCCTGCTGTCCTGCGTCGGGCGCCGGGTCCGCTTGCTGTCCTGTGTCGGGCGCCCCGTCCCCTCGCCGCCCCGCACCGGTCGCCGCGCCCCGCGGCCGTCCTGCGCCGGGTGCCCCGTCCTCCTGCTGCGCTGTGCCGGGCGCTCGGCCCCCCTGCTGTGCTGTGCCGGATGCTGGGTGCCCCTGCTGTCTCGCGTCGGGCGCCGGGTCTGCCTGCTGTCCTGCGTCCGGCGCCGGGTCCCCAGACCGTCCCGCACCGGTCACCGTCCGCCGCCACCGCCGCGCAGCCCCGCCCCCGTCCGCCACCCCGCCGGCTCCCGTCCCGTCCGTCGCCGCACCCCGCATGCCGGTCCCGTGACCGACGGCGGCCGCACCCTCCGCGTGCCCCTCAGCACGTCCCTGTGCGGCGGAGCCGGGCGGAAGGGCCGGGCCGGGCGCGGCCGGTAGCCGTCCTCCGTGGTCCTCCGCCGGGCCGGCTGACCGCCCCGCACCGGGCCCGTGCGTCCCGCTTCCGCTCGCCGCCGTCCGGCGCCGGTCCTCCTCGCTCACGGCCGTGCCCCCTGCGCCGGACGGCCCGGGTCCCCGGCCGGGCGTGCGGCGCCCGCACTCGGACCAGGGCCTTCTCCCGCCGCGGTGCCGTCCCCGCGGCCCTTGCCCGAAGCGGGCCCGCCCCCGCGGCCGTCTCCGCCCTCCTCCCCGAACACCTGGCGGTATCCCGCCTGCCGCCACAGCGAGGCGTGGGTGCCGACCGCTCGTACGCGGCCGCCGTCCAGCCAGGCGACCGTGTCGGCGCGGGCCGCGGTCGCCGCGCGGTGGGCCACGACGACGCGGGTGGTGCGGGCGCCGCCCTGGGCGAGGGCGTGGGTGATCCGGTGCTCCGTGACGGTGTCCAGGCTGGAGAGGGCGTCGTCGAGGACGAGGAGCCGGCCGCCGTGGGCGAACGCGCGCGCGAGCCCGAGCCGCTGGGACTCGCCGCCCGAGCGGGGCGCGGCGGCCAGCGGGGTCGCGTAGCCGTCGGGCAGCCGGCGCACGAAGTCGTCGGCGCGGGCCGTGCGGGCCGCCTCCCGGACGCGGCCGGGGGAGGGCGCGGCCGGGCCGAGGCCGATGGCGTCCTCGACGGTCGCCCCGATCAGGACGGGCCGTTCGAAGGCGTGGGCGATCGCGCCACGCAGTGCGTCGTGGGTCAGTTCGCGCAGCGGCACCCCGTCCAGCAGCACCTCCCCGGCGTCCGGGTCGCACAGGCGTCCGGCGACGGCCGCGAGCAGGGATTTGCCGGAGCCGGAGCGGCCGACCACGGCCAGTGTCGTGCCGCCGGGCACGGTGAGGTCGACGCCGTGCAGCACCGTACGGCCACCGCGCCGCGCCGTGACGCCGCGCAGTTCCAGGCGCCCCGGGCCCGGCGGCAGCCGCCGGCCGCCGTGGACCGGGGCCGGCTCGGCCAGGACCTCGGCGAGGCGTCCGGCCGCCGCGCGCGCCCGGACCAGGGCCGAGAGCTGTCCGACCAGCGCGCCGACCCCGCCGGCGAGGACCGCGTAGCGGGAGGCGGCCAGTACGTCGCCGACGGTCAGCCGGTGCCGGGCGAGCAGCGTCCCGGCGACGGCGACGACCACCAGGTGCAGCAGCGGGGCCACGGCGACGGCCCGGGCGGCCGCCCGGGCCTGCGCGCGCCACATACGGTGCCCCGCCCGCGACAGTTCGGGCAGCGGGCGCAGGATCCGTGCCGTCTCCCGGTCCGCCGTACCGGCCGCCCGGATCGTGCGGGCACCGCCGACGGCCTCCGCGAGCGCCGAGGCGATCCGCCCCTGTGTCTCCTGGTAACGGGCGACACACCGGGAGGCGTCCCGGGCGAACGCCCGCAGCAGCAGCGCGAGCAGGGGCGCCCCGGCCAGGAAGGCGACCGCGAGCCACACGTCGAGCAGCCCGAGCGCCACGACCGCGCCGGCCGGCCCGGCCACCGCCGCGACGGCCGCGGCCACCGCGGCGGGCGCGCTGCCCGCCTGGGCGGCGCTGCCCACCAGCCGGGCGACGAGTTCCCCCGGTCCGAAGCGGGCCGTGGCGCGCGGACCGAGGGCCAGGACGTGCCCGGTCAGCCGCAGCCGCAGCCATGCGGTCGCACGGGCGCCGGTGGCGGTGTCGAGCACGGTCTCGGCCATGTCCAGGACGGTGAGCAGCGCGAGCAGTCCGACCGAGTACCCGACCCAGCGGCCGGCCGGCGCCCGGTCCAGCAGCAGGTCGAGGGTGCGGCCCAGCACGGCGGGCAGCAGCAGCCCGGCCCCGGTCGCCGCCGTGCTCACCAGGCACAGGGCGGCGCAGCGCACCGCGCCGTGCCGCACGGCGGCGCGCAGGAGCGAGCGGGCGGTCACCGGCGGGGTGCCGCGGGCCTGGTCGGAGAGGGTCGTCATACGGCTGCCGCCTCGCATCCTGTGCCGTGGTCTCGCGTCCGCGCCCGGAACGGGCCCCGGGCGGCCGCTCCCCAACAGGGGAGGCGGCCGCCCGGAGCCGTGGGACGGACGGTGCGGGTCAGAGGCAGAGCAGGACGCTCACCGCGCTGACACACGACAGCAGGCTCGCCGTGCTGGCGCCGCCGCCACCGCCGTTGTTCTCGTCGGACTCCATCGTCTGCAGGTCGAGCAGTGCCATGCCGTG
This sequence comes from Streptomyces sp. Xyl84, assembly GCF_059731885.1. Taxonomy (NCBI): domain Bacteria; kingdom Bacillati; phylum Actinomycetota; class Actinomycetes; order Kitasatosporales; family Streptomycetaceae; genus Streptomyces; species Streptomyces sp. Xyl84. Next base: position 548,902 of record NZ_AP029182.1, on the reverse strand, counting down.
TCCTTTCGGTCGGCCCCGGACGGTGCCGGGACTCCGGTCGGTTCCCACGTCGGGGACGGGGGTGGTGTCACGACTCCGCGGGTCGCGGAGCCGCGTCTGGGTGGGCCGCCTGGGCGGCGGCAGGGGGCGGCAGGAAGGGCAGCGCCGCGCCGGTCGCGCCGTCCAGCGCCGCCGCGAGGGCGAGCAGGCATCCGGCCGTACCGGTGGCGAGATCCATGGACAGCCGCATCATCTGGTGGCCGGGGAAGGCCAGTTGGCCCTCGTACGCCATCGCGTACCAGCCGAGCGCGCCGACCTGCCCGGCCAGTTTCTGAGGGGTCGCCCCGGGTGCCGTGCTGCGGCTGAGGTGCAGGATCATTCCGGCGCGGCCCTGGAAGAGGCCCGGCTGTGCGTAGAAGCGGGAGGTGGCGGCGGTGAGGACGGCGTCGCGGGCCCGGGCGAACTCCTCGTCGGGCGCGTGGGCGAGGTAGTCGTCCAGGACCATGCCGATCCCCGCGCTCCCGTCGCCCAGGTAGGGCAGGGTCCGCCAGCCCTCGTCGACCTCCAGGCCGCCGCCGCTCGGCTGGACGGCGCACTGCTCCAGGTCGCGGCGGAGCGCGACGGCGGCGGCGTCCAGCAGCGCGCGTTCGCCGGTCCACTCGTACTGCCGCAGCAGGAACAGCGCCACTCCGCTCGCGCCGCGCAGCAGCCCGGCCCGCCTCCGGGGGACGTCGGGGAGGGGCTCGGCGAGCCGGGCGGTGAGCAGGTGCGCCGCCTCGCCGGCCCGCTCGCGCAGCTCGCTCTCGCCCGTCGCGCGGGCCAGCGCCCCGAGGACCAGACCCAGCCCGGCGAGCCCGCCGCGCAGGTCGGAGGAGAGCTTCTGCCAGCGCTCCTTCAGGACACCGCCGATCAGGTCCAGGGCGCGCTGCCGGTGGCCGAGCAGGTCGAGGACGTGGGCGACGCCCGCGATACCGTCGTACAGGCCGAACGGGGTGCCCGGCGGCGCGGCCGCGGTGCGCGCGAGCAGCCAGCGTTCGCCTTCCTCGTAACGCCCGGCCCCCGAGGCCCGCAGCGCGTACAGGACACCGGCCGCGCCGTGCGCGACGCCGAGGCCGCCGCCGTCGGTGAACTGCGCGATGTCGCCGGGGAAGAGCCGGTCGGCGCGGTCCGGCGTCGCCGAGGCCAGCAGCGCCTTGGTCATCGAGTCCCGGCTCGCGGGCCAGTCGGCCGGGTCCGGGTACGCGGGGCCGCCGCGCCCGGTGAAGAGGGTGCCGTCGCCCCGCCCCGGCGTGCCGCCCCGCGGGCCGGCGCCGTCGCGGGTGATCTCCGCGACGGCCTCGTCGAGGAACTCCCGGGGAACGTCGGGGAACTGCTCGGCGATCACCTCGGCCAGGTGGGCCGCCTTGCCCCGGTCGATCACGAAGAGCGTGGTCACCGGCAGGAACAGGGCGAGCCGCAGGCAGGCCAGGGCGTAGCGGTCCACGTCGGGGCCGGTGCGGTCGGGCGGCGCGAAGAAGCCCGGGTGGGCGACGACCTGCCGGCCGCCCTCCCCGGCCGGCGCGGCGGCCTCGAAGTCCAGCAGGTGCACCGACTCGTCGTCCGGTCCGACGACGATGTTGAACACGTGCAGGTCGTTGAAGACGATCCCGCGGGCGTGCACCGCGGCCACCGCCTGCTCCACCGCCCGGTGCACGCGCAGCGCCCACGCCGTGTACGCGGCGACGGCCCCCGGGTCGGGGTCCGGGGTGAGCAGCGGGTGGCGGTCGCCGAAGTAGGAGTTGAGCGGCCGTCCCTCGACGAAGTCCATGACGAGGAAGCGGTGGTCGCCGAGGGTGAACCAGTCCCGCACCTCCGGCACGACCCCGGTCCCGGCGAGCTGTTCCAGGGCTGCTCTCTCGCGTTCCAGGCGGGTGACCGCGTCGGCGCCGTCCGCGGCCAGCCCCGCGTGCGGCCGGCCCTCCTTGAGCACCACCCGCCGGCCGTCGCGCGTGTCGGTGCCCGCGTAGACGCCGCCGCCGTTGGAGAAGTGCAGCGCCTTCTCGATGCGGTACGGCAGCTCGCCGACCGTGGTGGTGTTGCGCGCCGCCAGGTGCGGCTCCAGGAACGAGGGCAGCGTCACCCAGTCGGGCACCTGGAACGACGGCGCCCGCCGGTCCGGCACCAGGCGCCCCTCGCCGTCGCGCACCGCCGGCATCAGCGAGCCGCGCTCGTCGACGACGAAGGCCCGCGCGAACGCGCCGTAGCGGACGTAGAGCGGGCCCTGGCCCCAGCGCAGATCGGTCAGGATGTACGGCCCCTCGAAGCCCTCCAGCAGCCCGCCCAGCTCGCACAGCACCTGGTGCAGCTGCTCCTCGCCGTCCGGGTAGACGGTGACGAACTTGCCGCTGGTGTCGCGGGCGGCGTACTTCGTGTTCCGCAGGTGCAGCAGGTGCGGGCCGGGAACGAACTTGAAGGGGATCCGGCGCGGCACGCAGTAGTCCCAGACGATCGCGGCGATCTCGTCCGCGTTGTCCCGGGTGGCCGAGGCGTGGATCTTCCAGCCCTGGGCCGGGCCCGCGGCCGCGGCGCCGTCCGCGCCGAGCGGGGTCAGCGTCAGCCAGTCGCCGGTGCGGGTCGCGTCCCACCCCTGCGGCACGGCGCGCCGGGCCGTCCCGTACAGCTGCGCTCCGGACCGCCCGCCCTGGGACAGCCGGTCGGGTGTCTCGTAGAAGTGCGGATCGGCGAGCGCGTACACCTCGTAGCGCTGGTCCATGTCCGTCCCCCCTCCCTGGTCGGCACCGAGCCTTCCAGCCGGGCGGGGGCCGCCGACAGTCACGTCTGTCACGAGCCCGCCGTGCGGAACGCACGCGTCAACAACCGTTCGAAGAGACCGCAGAGACCTGTTCGAAAGATCCGGAGGAGCTGCCGGACCGCGGTGTCCGCTCCGGTGCCGGCCGGCCGCGGGGCGCGAAACCGCCCGAGGGCGCGCGAACCGTCACAGGGGCTGCGCGAACGACTCATACGCGCTGTAATGGCCAACGTGGTCAATGAGGGCGCTACGGCACGCAGATCGAGGACGCTGCAGGCCGAACTCGCCCTGAGCACGCTCACCGAGGACCCCGCCGCGCCCGACCGGCCGCGCCGCGTCCTGGAACAGGCCCTCGTCTTCACCTCGGCCGTGTTCGCCGGTGTCTACGTCCCCGGCGGCCCCGCGGGCGACGCGCTCTGCCTGGCGGAGTCCGCCGGCGTGCCGCGCACGCTGTACGGGCTGCGCGACACCTACCCCCTGGCCGGGCGCTCGCCGCTGGCCGAGGCCCGCCGCACCGGGCGGGCCGTGTGGCTGGGCCCCGACGAGGTGGCGGACCACGCCGACTCCCGCCGGATGCCCGCCGGCGACGTGTCCCTGGCGGCGCTGCCGTTCGGCGGTGCCCGGGGCGGCTGCCTGCTCGCCGTCACCGACGCCCCCGGCGGCTTCGACAGGGAGGACCGACCCTGCCTGGAACTGGTCGCCGAGGCCTCGGCGTGTCCCGTGGCCGCCGTCCCGGTGCCCGGCGGGGAACTGCCGCCGGGCGCCTTCGCGCTCGCCATGGACAGCGGGCGCGTCGAGGCCGGCGACGACGTCCTCGCCCTGTTCGGCGTCGACCGGGCCGGCTTCGACGGCAAGGTGGAGACCCTGCTCGCGCTGACCGTGCCCGAGGACCTGCCGTCCCTGATGTCCGTGGTCGAGGCCGACCACATGTCCATCGGCGAGCGCGAACTGGAGTTCCGCGTCCTGCGGCCGGCCGGGCCGCCCGGCTGGCTGCGGCTGCGCGGACGCCTGCTGCCCGGCGGGGACGGCCGCCCGGCGCGCCTGGTGGGCACCGTCGCGGACGCCTCCGCCCTGCGCCCGGGCGTCACCGACGTCGCCCGCGTCCAGCGGCTCGCCTCCGCCCTCGCGACGGCGGGCACCGTCCGGGACGTCAGCCACGCCGTGGTCGCCGCGCTGCGCGCACCCCTGCGGGCCGACCGGATCGCCCTGGCCGAACTGGAGAACGACCGGCTCGTCGTCACGGTGCTCGACCCGCCCGAGCCGGAGTCGTGGCCCGAACTGTGGCGCCTGGAGTGGCGCACCGAGTGGCCGGACGCGCCGGTACGGGCCATGCCCACCCTGGCCGCCGCCCTGCGCGAGGGCCGGGCGCGGATCTGGCCCGCCGGCACCCCCATGGAACCCGCGCTCGCCGAGGTCGGCCCCGGCGGTCTCGCGGTGCTGCCGCTGTCCGCGGCCGGCCGCACGGCGGGGGCCTGCCTGATCGGCTGGGACAGCCCCCACCACTTCGGACCCGACGAGCGGGCCCTGCTCACCGCCTCGGCCGGACTGGCGGGGCAGGCACTCATGCGCGCCCGCGCCTTCGACGCCGAACACGAACTCGTCGGCATGCTCCAGCGCAGCCTGCTGCCCCGCAGGCTGCCCCGGCTCCCCGGCGCCGAGGCCGTCGCCCGCTACCTGCCCGCCACCGCGGGACTGGAGGTCGGCGGCGACTGGTACGACGTGATCCCGCTGCCCGACAACCACGTGGCCCTCGTGATCGGCGACGTCCAGGGGCACAGCACCGGCGCGGCCACCCTGATGGGGCAGATGCGCACCGCACTGCGCGCCTACGCCGCCGAGGGCCACCCGCCGGACGTCGTCGTCTCCCACGCCAACCGGCTGCTGCTCGGCATGGAGACCGACCTGTTCGCCACCTGCGCCTACGTCGACCTGGACCTGGAGTCCGGCACCGCCTGGTGCGTACGCGCCGGGCACCTGCCCCCGGTGCTGCGCCACCCGGACGGCGCGGCGGAGATCACCGAGGTGGAAGGCGGCCCCCCGCTGGGCGTGCTGTCCCGGGCCGACTTCCCGATGACCCCGCTGCGGCTGCGGCCGGGGACCGTGCTCGCCCTGACCACCGACGGACTCGTGGAGTCGCCCGACGCCGACATCGACACCGGCATGGACCGGCTCGCCCGCCGCCTCGCCGCCGTCGACCCGGGCCGTCTCGGCCCGGTCGCCGACGCGCTCCTGACCGGCGCCCGCCGCGACGACGACATCGCCCTGCTCCTGGTGCGCTACGACGGCCTGGCGGTACGCCCGCTGAGGGAGAGCTGGACGGTGTGGCGGGTGCCCGAGGCGGTCCGGCACGCCCGCCGCTTCACCCGGCGCACCCTGCGTTCCTGGGGCGTGGGCGAGGACGCAGACGCCGCCCTCCTGGTCGTCTCCGAGCTGGTCACCAACGCGCTCGTGCACACCGAGGGCCCGGTGCGCCTGGACCTGACCCTCGCCCACCACCGGCTGCGCATCGCCGTCGCCGACGCCTCGCCCCGTACGCCCGTCAAGCCGACGGACATCGGGTGGGCGGCCACCGGCGGACGCGGGATCCTCCTCGTCGAGGCCGTCTCGACGGCCTGGGGGGCGCTGCCCGTCAGCGGCGGCAAGCAGGTCTGGAGCGAACTGCTCCTGGGGCGGTGAGCGCACCGCCCGGCCGCCGACCCCGCCACACGGGTGCGCCGCGCCGCCGGCACGGCAGGTCTGAGCCGCGCGCACGGTCGCCGTGCTTAGGGTCCTGGGCTGTGTCACACACCTTCGAAGAGCTCGTGGCGAAGCAGCGCGCCGCCGACGAGGCGCACACCCGGGTCGAACAGCTCCGGGCGGCCTACGGACCGCCCGCACAGGAGCGGTGGACCGGGATGCAGAGCGAGACGTACGAGACGGCCCTGCGGGCCTGGCGCGACCTGGCCAGGGACCTGCAGACCGCCCTGAACGAGTACGCGAACCACGAGGCCAGGCCCCGCGCCGAGATCGAGGCCGAGGTGGAACGGGCGGCCCGCCCGGAGGGGCAGGACGTCACCTGAGCGCCGCCGCGCCGGGCCGGGCGGCGGCCCCGGCATCCGTGACCGCGCCGGGCCGGGCGCGGGTCCCGGCACCCGCGGCAGCGCCGGGCCGGCCGTGCGGAGCGGGACGTGGGAGCGGTGACGTATTCGCCGGGGGTGCGGGTACCCGCGCGCCATGGACACCTCCCGTTACGAAGCAGCTTCCGGTGCCGGATCGGTCTTCGGGATCGTCGTCATCGTCGTGGGCGCCCTCGTCATCGTCGGCGCGCTGATCTGGGCCGTCCGGCTCGGCATCCGGGTCAAGCAGCGCGAGCCGAGGACCCCGCGGGGCGGCGAGCACCCGACGCTCCCGGACTCCGGGCCGGTCCACGAGACCCGGCAGCGACGCGAGCCCGACGAGGTCCCGCGCGCCGAGGAGACCGGCCGCCGCCTCACCCCGCACGAACTCGGCTCGTCCGGCAGCCGGCGCAGCGAGGACCAGTCCCGTCCGCGCTGGGACCCCGGTTCCGGCGGTTCCTTCGGCAGCGGCGGCTCCGGCGGCAGATGACCGCCGGGGCCCCGGCCGGCGGTTTGCGTCCGGTCCGTGCGGGGACCCGACCGCCAGGACCGAGAAGGCCGCACCGGACACCGCGGCCGGCGGCCGGGACCCGAAGCCCGGCGCGCCACCACCCCACCGACGCAGAAGGAAGATGAGGACCCGTGCTCGCGCACACCATGGAGAAACCGGCCGTCCAGCCCGCCGAGTCGGGCTGGGCCAGAGCCCGGCGGCTCAGGGACAGGCACGTGCGCACGTGCCTCCCGGCGGTCGAGGACCGTGGCGGGACGCGGCGGGAGCGCGGGCGCGGCGACGGCGGCGAGTGGAACATCGTCCGGGGCGAGGACTGACCGGCGGCCGTCCGGCCGGAAGAGTTCCGGGAGAGCCCGTACCGCGCAGGTGGGGGTGTCCGGCGTGCAGACGCCGGACACCCCCACCTGCGTGTGCGGGCTCAGCCGTGCGTCTTGGCCAGCAGTTCGAGGACCTCGGCCGTGGTGCCCGTCTCGCCCAGCCGCGGGAAGATCCGCTGCACGCTGGAGCGGTGCGCCTCCGCGTCCAGGTCCGCCATGGCGTCCGTCGCCAGGGTGACGTGGTAGCCGTGCTCGTGGGCGGCGCGCGCGGTGGACTCCACGCCGATGCTGGTGGCGATGCCGGTCAGCACGATCTGCGTCACCCCGCGGCGGCGCAGCTGCACGTCGAGGTCCGTGCCGTGGAAGGCGCCCCAGTTGTGCTTGGTGACGGTGATGTCACCGGGGTGGCCGCCCAGTTCGGGCACGATCACGTCCCAGCCCTCGGGACGGCTGCCGCCGCCCGGAGCAGCCTCCGTACGGCCGGGCACGGCGTCCGCGAAGTCGGCGGCGAAGGAGACCCGGACGAGGACGACGGGCAGGTCACGGGCGCGGAAGGCCTCGGCCAGCTCGACGCTGCGGGCGACCACTTCGCCTCCCGTGTGGGGCGCGGTCGGCGCGGCGACGATGCCCGCCTGGAGGTCGATCACCACGAGGGCGGTACGGGGGTCGAGAGCGGTGAGTGCCATGGGAATAGGGGCCTTTCAGGGCTTGCGGAACTGTCAGGGCTTTCGGGGGGTCAGGCGGGACAGCGACCGGTCCGGCACGCTGCTCACCAGGAGCAGCACCGATCCGGCGACCATGAACAGGGCCAGGCCGTGCAGCCCGCCCGTGTCGGCGCGGTGCGGGAAGTACCCCGCGGTGGCCGCGGAGGCGCCCAGCGCGCCGAGGTACATGAAGGTGCGCAGCAGCCCGGCGCCGGAGGCGATCCGGGCGGGATCGGCCTGCCGGTAGAGCGCGTTCTGGTTGGCGAGGCCGATCAGGCCCTGGGGTATGCCCATCACGACCCCGGCGAGCAGCAGCAGCCACAGCGGGCTGCGGGCGCCGATGAGCAGCAGGACGGCACAGGCGGCGACCTGGACGGCCGCGCCGACGACGAGCTTGGCGCGGACGGCCTCGCGGCGACCGGTCAGGGTGGAGACGACGAGCGCGGTACCGGACAGCGGCAGCAGCACCAGCCCCGCCGTGGAGGCGCTGAGCCCGCGCCCCTCCTCCAGCCACTGCGTGTAGCCGTACATGAAGGCGTAGGTGGTGGTGTAACCGAGCAACTGGCGGACGTACGTGGTCAGCAGCGGCACGTTGCCGCCCAGCACCCGCAGGTCGACGAAGGGCTCGGCGGCCCGCAGCTCCCGCACGGCGAAGGCGGCACCGGCCGCGACGGCGAGCACCGGCAGGTACCAGTGGTCCGCCCGCGGCCGCATCAGGAACAGCATCAGCGACACGAGCGTGCCGGCGAACAGGACCATGCCGGGCAGGTCGACGTCCCGCCGCGGCCGCCCTCCGTGCGTGTCCCGCACGGCGCCCGTCTCCCGCGTCCCGCCGGCCTCCGCGTGCCGGTCCTGCCCGGGTTCGCCGGGCAGGCGCAGGGCGCCGAGGACCAGGCAGGCCGCGGACAGCGGCACGTTGACGGTGAACACGGTCCGCCAGCCGCCGGCGCCGATGAGCAGACCGCCGAGGGCCGGGCCGATCACGGCCACCGTCTGGTTGGCGACGGCGAGCGCGGTCAGGACGCCGGCCGGGCTGTCCCGCCCGGTGCGCTCGGCCTCGCGCCGGGTGAGCTGCATGGACGCCGGATACGCCGCGGAGGTGCCGAGACCGAGCAGCACCCGCGCCCCGACGAGCGCGCCGAGCGACGGCGCGAGCGCTCCCAGCAGGCCCGCGACCCCGACCAGGGCCGTACCGGCGAGGTAGAGGCGGCGGGGGCCGTACATGTCCACCAGCCGGCCGATGACGGGCTGTCCGACGGCGGTTGCCAGATACAGCGCGGAGACCAGCCAGACGGTCTGCGCCGGGGGAGCCCCGAAGGCGGTGCCGATCGGGACGAGGGCCACCGCGATCATCGACGAGTTGACCGGGTTCAGCACCGAACCCAGGATCATCGGGGCGATCAGCCGGCGGTCGAAGGCGTCGGGGGCCGCGCCCACCGGGGCGCGGTCGCCGCCCGGCCGGCGGACGAGCCTGGACCTCACGACCGCGTCAGCCGTTCCATCAGTGTGAACGCCTCGATGAGGGTCTGCCGCTCGGACTCGGTGAACCGGTCCTCCAGGGCGCGGGTGAGCCACTCCTCGCGGATCTGCCGGTCGCCCTCGATGCGCTCGCGGCCGCCCTCCGTGAGGGTGACGAGCTGGCGGCGGCCGTCGTCGGGGTCGGGACGGCGCCGGATGAGCCCGCGCTGCTCCAGGGCGGAGAGCGTCGTGGCCATCGACTGCGGGCGGACCCCCTCGGCGGAGGCGAGGGCGCTCGCCGTGGCGGCACCGTGCTTGCCGACCAGGGTGAGCGCCGACACCTGGGACGGCGTCAGGTCCTCGTCCCGCGCGACCTCACGGATCCGCCGCCGCAGCCGGCTGAACACCACCCGCAGGTCGCGTGCGGCCCGCGCGGCGGAGGCGGAGACACCCTCGGGCACTTCTTCGCTGCGCTGCTGATCCATGCCGCCACCGTAGATCCGGCAGGTGAAACTGTCCAGTCTGAACTGAACAGTTTCACCTGCCGACCGACTGGAGCAGGGCGGACGGCCGCGGAGGGCGGGGGCCGGGCCGCGCGCAGTACGCTGACGAGGTGCGTCTGCTCCTGATGTCGGACACCCACCTCCCCAAGCGCGCCCGGGAGCTGCCCGGCGAGCTGCTCGCCGAACTCCCGCGCGCCGACGTCGTCCTGCACGCCGGGGACTGGGTCGACACCGCCACCCTCGACCTGCTGGAGAGCCGCAGCCGCCGGCTGATCGGCGTGTACGGCAACAACGACGGCCCCGACCTGCGCGCCAGGCTCCCGGAGGTGGCCCACGCCGAGCTGGGCGGGCTGCGGTTCGGTGCCGTCCACGAGACCGGGCCCGCCCAGGGCCGCGAGGCCCGCTGCGCCGCCCGCTTCCCCGACCTGGACGTGCTGGTCTTCGGGCACAGTCACATCCCCTGGGACACCACGGCGCCCTCCGGGCTGCGGCTGCTCAACCCCGGGTCCCCGACCGACCGGCGCCGCCAGCCCCACTGCACCTACATGACCGCCACGGTCGCCGACGGCCGCCTCACCCGGGTCGAGCTGCACCGCCTGCCGCCGCGCCGGACCGGGTGACCGGGAGGGCGCCGCGGAACGGCGAAGGCACCGGGCCGGCCGGCAGCCGCCGCCGGACCGGGTGACGCGGCCCGCCCGAACGGCCCGTGCCGGGCTCCGGCCTGAGCGGAACGGCCCGGTCCGGATGGTACTGGTGAGCCCATGGCCGACATTCCGCCCGCACCCCTGCGCCGAGCCGTGCGGCCCGCCCGCCGGACGGGCTCACCGCGCACCGTCCTCCTCGTCATGTGCGCCGGCTACTTCCTGGTGCTGCTCGACGTCACCGTCGTCAACGTGGCGCTGCCCCGGATCGGCGCGGCCCTGGGCACCGGCGTCGCCGGGCTCCAGTGGGTGGTGGACGGGTACGCGCTCGCGCTCGCCTGCCTGATGCTCACCAGCGGCACCGCGGGTGACCGCTACGGGCACCGGCGGGTCGTCCTCGCCGGGTTCGCCGTCTTCGGGGCAGGTTCGCTGGCCTGCGGCCTCGCCCCCGACGTGCCGGTGCTCGTCGTGGCCCGGATCGTCCAGGGCGTGGGCGCCGCACTCCTGCTGCCCGGCACGCTGGCCGTCGTCGGCCGTGCCTTTCCCGAGGACGCCGCCCGCGCGCGGGCGATCGGACTGTGGGCGGGCGTCGGCAGCCTCGCCCTGCCCGCCGGGCCGCTGCTCGGCGGCGTGCTCGTCGACGGCCTCGGCTGGCGCGCCGTCTTCCTGGTCAACGTGCCGATCGTGCTCGTGGCCCTGGTCCGGTCCGCCGCGGTCCTGGACGAGAGCCGCGAGAGCGCGGTCCCGCCGCTCGACCTGCCCGGCATGCTGCTCGGCGGGCTGCTGCTGTGCGCGACGACGTACGCCTTCATCCAGGGCGGCCGCTCGGGCCCCGGCGCGCCGCGGGTCGTCGCGGCCGCGGTGATCGCCCTGCTCGCCCTGGCCGCCCTGGGCATCGCCGAGACCCGGCGCGGGGAGAGCGCCATGCTCCCGACCGTGCTGCTGCGGCGGCCCGCGTTCGCCGCGGCGAACACCGCCGCCGGAATCATGAACCTGGGCACACTCGGCACCCTGTTCGTGCTGACGCTCTTCCTCCAGACCGTCCAGGGCCGCTCCGCCCTCCAGGCCGGGCTGGTCCTGCTCCCGCTGTTCGCGCCGCTCGCGGTGATCGCCCCCTTCGGCGGCCGGATCACCAGCCGGACGGGAGCACGGCTGCCCGCGGCGGCCGGTCTGCTCTGCGCCGCCGTGGGGCTCGCGCTGCTGGCCCGCGCCGCACCGCACTCGCCCGTTCCCGTACTGCTGCCGGCGCTGCTGCTGTGGGGCGTCGGCCTGGGCGTACTGACCCCGGCCGTCGTGGCGGCGGCCGTCGCTGCCGTGCCGGGGGAGCGCTCCGGACTCGCCTCGGCCGTCAACAACACCGCCCGTCAGACCGGGGGCGCGATCGGTATCGCGGTGGCCGGGGCGGTCGCCGGACAGCCCGACGACCCGGACCGTTTCCTGTCCGGCCTCCACGCGGTGGCGCTCGGCTCGGCGTGCCTGTACGCGGCGGCCGTCGTCCTCGTGCTGGCCCTGCTGCCCGGGGTGGCACACCGGAGGGCGGCCCCTTGAGAGGGGCCGCCCCGAGGTCACACTTCCCTTTCTCGTTTCCGAATTCTCGGCGAGATCCGGGCCGCTCCGTGCGCGAAAGCGGCCCGGCAGCTGCGAGTACGCGCTGTCACGGACCTCCTTCCAGAGGGGTGTGTGCAGCACATGTGCCACAGAGGCGTGCACGCCTCATCCGTTGTGAGCCGCCTACCCCGTTCGTCGGGGGTGAACCACCGCAATCCGAAAAATTCTGGAGATTCCGGAAACAGAGGAAAAAGGGGAGGTCGGGCGTCGGTCGTGGGCTGTGCGTGGCGGTCGTGGGCTGTGCGTGGCGTCGGTCGGTGTGCTGCGTCAGCAGCCTCGCCCGCGCCGCAGCCGTCGTACGCCCAGGACGAGCAGCGCCACGGCCACGGCCGCCCCGGCGGCGACCGGAGCGGCACGCCTGGCGACCGGCAGGGCCGCGACGCGCAGCAGGTCGACCGGCTCGTCGCCCGCCGCGGCCCGCGCGGCGGTGGCCGGCGGGACGCCTCGGCCCGGGGCGGTTCCACCGGGGCCGGGGCCCGGGCCCGCGTCCGGACTCGGGCTGCTGGGAGTGGCGCTGGGACGGGGAGCCGGGCTGGGACTGGGGGGAGTGGTGCTGGGACTGGTGGCGGGGAGGGTCACGGCGTCCTCCGTCTCCTGCGGCGCCGCGGCGGCCAGCCGTCCCGCCAGGCAGTCCGCGAACTGACCCACGATCCGGTCACCCACCTCCGCCAGCACCCCGCGCCCGAACTGCGCGGGCCGCCCGGTCACGGTCAGTTCCGTCCGCACGGAGACCTCCGTGACGCCGTCGTGCTCGCGCAGCGTGCCCGTGACCGTGGCCCGGGCCGTGCCCTGCCCCCGGGTCTCCCGGCCGCCGGCGACCAGCACCAGGCGGTGGGCCGTCCCGTCCTGCTCCTCGAAGACCGCCGTCCCCTTGTACGTCACCGTGACCGGCCCCAGCCGCACCTTGACCGAGCCGGTGACGGTCCTGCCGTCGTACGCCTCCACCACCGCCCCCGGCAGGCACGGGGCGACCCGCTCGATGTCGAGGAGCGCCCGCCAGGCGTCGTCGACGGGGACGAGCACGGTGAACCCGTGGTGCAGTTCCATGTCTTCCTCCTCGCGTGCGGGCTCAGGCGGAACCGTTCGTGTGGATGGCTCCCGCCGTCGCGGTCAGCGGGGCCCCGGTGCCGCCCCAGCGCAGCGAGATGATCTCGGCCGCGACGGACACCGCCACCTCCTCGGGGGTACGGGCCCCGAGGTCGAGGCCGACCGGGGAGCGCAACCGGGACAGCTCGGCCTCGGTCACACCGGCCTCCAGCAGACGCTGCACCCGGTCGTGGTGGGTACGGCGGCTGCCCATGGCACCGATGTAGGCGGCGGGCCGGCGCAGTGCCTCCTCCAGCAGCGGCACGTCGAACTTCGGGTCGTGCGTCAGGACGCAGATCACCGTGCGCTCGTCGGTGCCGGTCGCGTGCAGGTAGCGGTGCGGCCAGTCCGCGACCACCTCGACGGCGTCGGGGAACCGCTTCGGCGTGGCGAAGACCGGGCGGGCGTCGCACACCGTGACCCGGTAGCCGAGGAAGGCACCGATCCGGGCGACCGCCGCCGCGTAGTCGATCGCGCCGAAGACCAGCATCCGCGGGGGCGGCGCGAAAGAGTTCAGGAACACCGAGACCGCGTCCTCGCGGCGCTCGCCGCGCGGCCCGTAGTGGCGTGTCCCCGTGGCACCGAGGGCGAGTTCGCCGCGCGCGTCGGCGGTGACCGCCACGTCCAGACCGGGCTCGCCCAGCGTCCCCGCCACCGTGTCCGGCCACACGGCGAGGGTCGCCCCGCGCGGTGCGGGCCCGTCGGTCACGGTCGCCATGGTCACCGGCTCGCCGGAGGCGACCGACGCCGCGACGGCACCGAAGGCCGGGTCCGACTCGACCGTCACGGGCCTGACCAGCACACCGATCTCACCCCCGCAGGTGAGCCCGACCGCGAACGCGTCCTCGTCGCTGTAACCGAACGTCGCCAGGCGTGCCTCGCCGCTCGCCACGACCTCCTGGGCCAGGTCGAAGACCGCGCCCTCCACACAGCCGCCGGACACGCTGCCCACCACCTCGTCGTCCGGTCCCACGGCCATCGCCGCACCCGGGTCACGCGGTGCGCTGCGGCTCACCGTCACCACGGTGGCGAGCCCGAACGGCACGCGCGCCGCGTACCACCGTTCGAGCACGGGAAAGATGTCACGCACGCTTCCGTTCCTCCCTGTTCCGGCGTTCCCCGCCGCCCTCGGGCCCTCGCGCGGGGCTGTCCGGCGGGCGGCCGGGCGCGGGACGTGCCGCACGGCCCACGGCGTCCGCAGCGGTCCGTGCCGCGCCCGGCCGCCGACCGCCCGGCGGTGCCTGCGGGGCCGCCGGCCGGCAGGCACCGTCCGCGCCGTCCTGTCGCCCGCCCGCCTCCGTCCCGCCCGTGTCCGCGCCGCGCACCACCGCGGCCAGCCGTTCCAGGGCGGCCAGGCTGTGGCCCTCGACGAAGGCGTCCACGCTCGGCAGCGCCGCCGCCATGCCGGCGGCGAGGGGTGCGTAGCCGGGGCGGGCCTTGCGCGGGTTGGCCCACACCACCCGGTGGGCCAGCCGGTGCAGGCGGCACATCTGGTCGGCGAGCAGGTGCGGATCACCCCGCTCCCAGCCGTCGGACAGGAGCACCACGACCGCCCCGCGGGCCATCCCGCGCCGGCCGAAGCGGTCCAGGAACTCCCGCAGCAGCTCGCCGAGCCGCGTGCCGCCGCGCCAGTCGGGCACCGCCTCGGCGACCGCCGCCATCGCCAGGTCCGGGTCGCGGTGGGACAGCTCCCGGGTCACCCTGGTCAGCCGGGTGCCGACGGTGAACACCTCCGTGCGCCGGCCGCGGGCCGCCGCGTGCGCGAACCGCAGCAGCGCGTCCGCGTACGGCGCCATGGATCCGCTGACGTCGACGAGCAGCACCACCCGCCGGGGCCGCTCCACCCGTGCGTACCGCCGCAGCAGAGCGGGCTCGCCGCCGCGCCGCAGCATCTCCCGCACGGTGCGGTGCGGATCGACCGCCCCGTGGCGGGCCGGCCGCCGCCGGGCGGTGCGCCGTGACTGACCGCGCAGCGCGAACGCCGCCAGCAGCCGGCGCACCTGTGCGCGTTCGGCGGCGTCGAGCCCGGCGAAGTCACGGTGGCGCAGCACCTCCGCGGAACTGGCGAGCGAGGCGACGGGCGGGCCGTGCCGCCGCTCGTCCGTGTCGTCCCGGTGCCGCCCGGCGGGCGCCTGCCGCACCACGGGGCGCAGCCGGGGCGGCGGAGCGGTCCGCACGGGCCCGCCCGGCGGCTGCCCGGGGGCGTCGCCGAAGTACGCGCCGAACACCCGCTCGTACCGCTCCAGATCGTCCAGGTCCCCGCACAAGGTCAGCCGGCCCGCCCAGTAGACGTCCGCCCGCATCCCCGGGCGCAGCGCGTCCATCGCCCGCAGGAAGGCGTGGACCCGTTCGCTGCTCACCGCCGCCCCGGCCGCGCGCAGCGCCCGCGCGAAGCCGAGCAGCACCGCGTCCGCGCGCGGCGCCCCCGTCCCCTCGCCGGCGCGGTCACCACCACCGGGACGGCCGTCACCACCGGGCCGGCTCCCGCCGTCCGGGCCGGCTCCGCCCGTCCCCGCGCCCCTTCCGTTCCCCGTCACGCCGGCCCCGCTCCCCGGGACGCCAGGATCGCCGCGAAGTCCAGGCCGCGCGCGCGGTGCGTGTCCTCGCGGTACTTCAGGACCGAACCCAGGGTGGCCACCGCCAGTTCCGCGTCGACCTCGTCCGCGCCCAGCGCGTCCAGGGCACGCGCCCAGTCGAGGGTCTCCGCGACGCCCGGGGGCTTGAGCAGGTCCTCGGCGCGCAGCGCCTGCACCAGGGCGGTCACCTGCTCCGCAAGCCGTGCCGACACCCCGGGCAGCCGACGGCGCACGATGGCCAGTTCACGGGCGAAGCCGGGATGGTCGAACCAGTGGTACAGGCAGCGCCGCTTGAGCGCGTCGTGCACCTCACGGGTGCGGTTGGACGTCAGGACCACCACCGGCGGCACCTCCGCCCGCAGCGTGCCCAGCTCGGGGATCGTCACCTGGAACTCCGACAGCACCTCCAGCAGGAACGCCTCGAACTCGTCGTCGGCCCGGTCGATCTCGTCGACCAGCAGCACCGACGGCTGGGTCTGCAGCGCGCGCAGCAGCGGCCGGGCGACCAGGAACCGCCGGTCGTACAGCTCGCGCTCCAGCCGGTCGGCGTCCCTGACACCGGCGGCCTCGGCCGCCCGCAGGTGCAGCAGCTGCCGGGGGAAGTCCCAGTCGTACAGGGCCTGCGAGGCATCGATGCCCTCGTGGCACTGCAACCGGATCAGCGGTGCGTGGAGGGCTTCGGCCAGGGCGGTGGCGAGCGCCGTCTTGCCGACGCCCGCGTCCCCCTCGCAGAAGACCGGCCGGTGCAGGCGCAGCGCCAGGAAGCAGGCGACGGCGAGCCCGTCGTCGACGAGGTAGCCGGTCTGCTCCAGGCGGGCGCGCGCCTGCTCGGGGCTGTCGATGGGGGTGATCGGCGCTCACCTCGCCCCGGTGGCGGCCAGGACCGCCCGCTCGGTGAGGACCCGGGCCAGGTGCGCCCGGTACTCGGGTGAGGCGGAGGCGTCCCGCGAGGGCCGGGTGCCGTCGGCCGCCGACCGGGCCGCCCGCGCCACCGCGCCGGCGTCCCCGGCGCCGGTCAGCGCCTCCTCGGTGGCCGCGGCCCGCAGCGGGGTCGCGCCCATGTTGGTCAGAGCGATCCGTGCCTCGGCGATGTGGCCGCCGTCGCGGCGGACGAGCGCGGCCACGCCGACCATCGCCCAGGACTGGGCGACCCGGTGGAACTTCTCGTACCGGTAGCCCCAGCCCTCGCGCCCGGGCACCCGCACCTCGGCCAGCACCTCGTCGGGTGCGAGGGCGGTCTGCAGGTAGTCGGCGAAGAAGTCGCGCGCCGGGACGGTGCGCCGGCCGCCCGGCCCCACGGCGACGAGCTCGGCGTCCAGCGCCAGGGCCACCGCGGGCAGGTCGCCGGCCGGGTCGGCGTGGGCGAGGGAGCCGCCCAGGGTGCCCCGGTGGCGTACGGCGGGGTCGGCGACCGTCTCGGTGGCCTGGGCCAGCAGCCCGGCGTACCGGCGCACCAGCGGGTCGTGGACCACCTCGTGATGGGTGGTCAGCGCGCCGATGACGAGCGTGCCGCCCTCCTCGCGGACCCCGCGCAGTCCCGGGATCCGTCCGACGTCGACGACCAGTTCGGGGAAGGCCAGGCGCAGCCTGAGCAGCGGCAGCAGGCTCTGCCCGCCCGCCAGGACCTTGGCATCCTCGCCCGCGTCGGCGAGGACGCGCACCGCCTCGTCGAGCGTGGCGGGCCGGACGTAGTCGAACGCGGGGGGAATCATGCCGGGACCTCCTCGTCCGCCGTCCCGGACGGCCGCGCGCCCCGGACCGCCTCCCAGACCCTCTCCGGTGTGCAGGGCATCGGCACGTCGTGCACGCCCAGCGGGCGCAGCGCGTCCACGATCGCGTTGACGACGGCCGGGGTGGACGCGATCGTGCCCGCCTCGCCGACGCCCTTGACGCCCAGCGGGTTGGAGGCCGCGGGCGTCTCGGTGCGGTCGGTCACGAAGTCGGGCAGGTCCGCCGCCGAGGGGATCAGGTAGTCGGCCATGGTGCCGGAGACCAGGTTGCCCTCGGTGTCGTACACCGCCTCCTCGTACAGCGCCTGCGCGATGCCCTGGGCGAGGCCGCCGTGCACCTGGCCCTCGACGATTACCGGGTTGATCACCCGGCCGACGTCGTCGACGCAGACGTAGGACCGGATGCGGGTCCGCCCGGTCTCGGTGTCGACCTCGACCGCGCACAGATGGGTGCCGTGCGGGTAGGAGAAGTTCTCCGGATCGAGCACGTGTTCGGCGTTCAGGGTGGGTTCCATGCCGTCGGGCACGTCGTGCGAGGTGAACGTCTCGAAGGCGACCTCCTGGATGGTCCGGCGCGCGTCCGGTGAGCCCTTCACCGAGAACACGCCGTCCTTGAACTCCAGGTCGCCCTCGCTGGCCTCCAGCAGGTGGGCGGCGACCCTGCGCGCCTTCTCCACCACCTTCTCGGCCGCCCGGTGCACCGCCGACCCGCCCACGACCAGCGACCGCGAGCCGTAGGTGTCCATGCCCTGCGGGGCCACCAGCGTGTCGCCGTGCACCACCTCGACGTCCTCGAACGGCACGCCCAGCACGTCCGCGGCGATCTGGCTCCAGCAGGTCACGTGCCCCTGCCCGTGCGGGCTGGTCCCGGTGACCACCTCGACCTTGCCGGTGGGCAGCATGCGGATGCTCGCCGCCTCCCAGCCGCCGGCCGAGTACTTCAGGTCGCGCAGCACCCGGCTCGGCGCCAGCCCGCACATCTCGGTGTACGTGGACACGCCGATGCCCAGGCGCACGGTGTCGCCGCGCCCGTTGCGCTCGGCCTGTTCCGCGCGCAGCTCCTCGTACCCGAACAGGGCGAGCGCCTTCTCGGTGGCCGCCTCGTAATCGCCGCTGTCGTAGGTCAGGCCCGCGACGGAGGTGTACGGGAACTCCTCGTGCCGGATCCAGTTGCGGCGGCGCACCTCGACCGGGTCCAGCCCGACCTCGGCGGCCAGTTCGTCCATGGCCCGCTCGATGGCGTACGTGGCCTCCGGGCGTCCGGCGCCCCGGTACGCGTCGGTCGGGGTGCGGGTGGTGAACACGCCGGTGCAGTCGAACGCGTAGGAGCCCACCTTGTAGATCGCCGGGTACATGAACGCGCCCAGGATGGGGATGCCGGGGGTGACCAGCATCAGGTAGGCGCCCATGTCGGCGAGCAGGCGGACCTTGAGGCCGAGCAGCCTGCCCTCGCGGGTCGCGGCGAGCTCGATGTCCTGGATCATGCCCCGGCCGTGGTGGGTGGCCAGGTAGCCCTCGGAACGCGACTCGGTCCACTTCACCGGCCGGCCCAGCTCGCGCGCGACGGCCAGCGCGACGGCCTCCTCGCCGTACACCTGGAGCTTGGAGCCGAAGCCGCCGCCCACGTCCGGGGCGACCACGCGCAGTTTGTGCTCGGGGACGCCGGTGACCACGGAGAGCATGATCCGCAGGATGTGCGGGATCTGGGTCGCGGAGTACACCGTGTACTCGCCGGTGGCGGCGAGCGGGGTGACGACGACGGCGCGCGGCTCCATGGCGTTGGGGATGAGCCGCTGCTGGCGGTAGCGGCGCGCCAGGACCACGTCCGCGCGCTCGCGGACCGACTCGAAGTCCTCGCCCGCGCGCAGCGTCCAGTCGTAGGCGCGGTTGGTGCCCTCGCCGGCGTGGACCAGCGGGGCGCCCTCGGCGAGGGCGGCCTCCAGGTCCAGGACGGGCGGCAACGGCTCGTAGTCGACCTCGACGGCCTCCAGCGCGTCGGCGGCGGCGTACCGGTCGCGGGCCACCACGACCGCCACCGGGTCACCGGCGTGCCGGACCTCGTCCAGGGCGAGCGGGGGATGGTCCGGGAGCACCATGTCCTCGGTGACCGGCCAGGCGCAGGGCAGCGAGCCCAGACCGCCGGCGAGGTCGCGGCCGGTGAACGCGGCCACCACGCCGGGGCGTTCGAGGGCGGCCGAGACGTCGACGCGTGCGATGCGCGCGTGGGCCATGGGGCTGCGCAGGAACGCCAGGTGCAGCAGCCCGGTGACGGAGATGTTGTCGGTCCAGGTGGTCTGGCCCGTGATCAGCCGCGCGTCCTCCTTGCGCAGCCGGGCCCGGCCGACCTCCTTCCCGACGGCCTGGCCGCTCATGCCGTCACCTCCTGCGCACGTGCGGAGCCGGCGTCCCCGGCCTCGGCGGCGGCCAGCACCGCGCGGACGATGTTCTGGTAGCCGGTGCACCGGCACAGGTTGCCCTCCAGCGCCTTGCGCACCTGCTCGCCCGTCGGGTGCGGGTTCTCGCGCAGCAGATCACGCGCCGCCATGATCATTCCCGGGGTGCAGTAGCCGCACTGGAGGGCGTGCCGCTCGTGGAAGGCGCGCTGCAACGGCGTCCACTCGCCGTCCTTCGCCAGTCCCTGCACGGTGGTGACCTCGCCGCCGTCCGCCTGGACGGCCAGCACCGTGCAGCTCTTCACGGTCATACCGTCCAGCTCGACCGTGCAGGCACCGCAGTTCGAGGTGTCGCAGCCGATCGGCGTACCGGTCAGGCCGAGCCGGTCACGCAGGTGGTGCACCAGCAGCAGACGGGGTTCGACCTCGTCCTCGTACGTCGTGCCGTCCACCGTGACCGAGATGTGGGTCATGGGCCCTCCAGAGACCGAATGGGCGTACGTGAGGGAAATCAGCGACCAGCGTGATGTACGTCACTCTATGGCCGGGCTCCAGGCAGGGCGAGTGGTGCGACGCGGTTCACCGGACGCCGCGACGGCGCCCGGGTCCGGGAGCACCTGCTGATCCTGACCCGCCGCGCCGGCGGGCGGGACCGCGGCCGACCCGCCCGGCAGACCGGGCGCCGGGCGGCGGGCCGCCCTTGCGCAGAGACACGGCGCCCCGCCTTGCGCGGGACGCGGTGTGGCGGGGCCGCCCCTGCGTGGGGACACGGGGGGTCTGCCTCGCGGGATGGGGGACGGGCCTGGCCTCGCCTGGGGGCACAGGGGCCTGCCCTTGCGCGTGATGCGGGGGGCGGACCTGCCCTCGCGCGGGGGCGCGGAGCGGTGGGCGGGCGGCCCGTGCGGCGGGCACGGGACAGCGGTCCGCTCTTGCGCCGGCGCGGGGCGGTTGACCCTGCCCCTACGTCAGGCTTCAGTCTGTACGCCGACGAAAGGGCAGGTGAATGAGCTACTCCGTGGGCCAGGTGTCGGCGTTCGCCGGGGTGACGGTGCGCACGCTGCACCACTACGACCGGGCCGGGCTGCTGTCGCCGGGCGGCCGCAGCCACGCCGGGTACCGGCTGTACGACGACGCCGACCTGGCACGACTCCAGCAGATCCTCTTCTACCGCGAACTCGGCTTCTCCCTCGACGAGATCGCCGACATCCTCAAGGACCCGCAGGCCAACGCGCTGGAGCACCTGCGGGCACGGCAGCGCGCGCTGGGTGAGGAGATCGCCCGGCTGCGGCGGCTGGCCGAGGTGGCCGAGCGCGCCATCGAGGTCCAGCAGACCGGCGTGTCCCTCACCCCCGAGGAACGCTTCGACGTCTTCGGCGAGATCACCTTCGACCTCAGCTACGCCACCGAGGCCCAGCTGAAGTGGGCCGACTCGGACGGACAGCGGGAGTCGATGGCCCGGGCCGCCGCGCACAGCAAGGAGGACTGGCGGCAGCTCATGCGCGAGGCCGCCGCCTGGCGCGCGGAACTGCTCGCCGCCTTCGACGACGGCGAGAGCGCCGACGGGGAACGGGCCATGGACCTCGCCGAGGAGCACCGCCTGCACATCTCCCGCTGGTTCACCTCGTGCCCGCCCGCCATGCACCGGCGCATCGCGGACGACATCGTCGCCGACCCGCGCGCCTTCGCCCTCGTCGTCCCGCCCTCCCAGCAGCGTCCCGGGCTCGCCGCCTACCTGGGCAAGGCCGTGCACGCCAACGCGGCCCGCCGCACCGGACCCGGGGAGAACCGATGAGGATCCTGATCGCCGCGGCCGGATCGCGGGGCGACGTCGACCCCTACACGGGCCTGGGCGCCGGACTGCGCCGGGCCGGACACGAGGTCGCCCTGGCCGCCCCGGACGCCTTCGCGCCGCTGGTCCGCCGCGCCGGCCTGGAGTTCCGCGGTCTGCCCGCCCGCCCCGAGGCCCGGGGCGACGTCGCGGGCCGGCGGGGACTGATGCGCAGCGCCGCCGCGTTCGTCACCGGGCTCGCGCGGGGCTTCGCCGACGTGGTGGACGACGACACCGACCTGCTCGTGCTGTCCACCACCACCGCCCCGCTCGGCCGGCACCTCGCGGAAGCCGCGGGCATCCCGAGCCTCGACACCCACCTCCAGCCCACCACCCCGACCGGCGACTTCCCGCCCGTCGTCGGCGGCACCCGCTCCCTGGGGCGCCTCGGCAACCGCGCCGCGGGACGCCTCGGGCTGCGGATGGCCGACCGCCTCTACACCGAGGCGGTCGCCGGGCTGCGGCGCGACCTCGGCCTGCCCCCGCTGGGCCCCGCCGCCGCGCGCCGCCGGCAGGAGGCCGCGGGCGGGCCGGTCCTGCACGGCTTCAGCGAGCACGTCGTACCCCGCCCGGCCGACTGGCGCGCCGGGCTGGAGGTCGTCGGCAACTGGTGGCCGTACCTCGACCCGGAGGCGCGGCTGCCCGCGGACCTGGAGGACTTCCTCACGGCCGGGCCGCGACCGGTGTTCGTCGGGTTCGGCTCCATGGCGGGCGGTGACGGCCCGCGGCTGACCGAGCTGACCGTACGGGCACTGCGCCGGGCGGGGCTGCGCGGCGTCCTCCAGTCCGGCAGCGCGGGGCTCGACGCCGCCGGGGACGACGTCCTGACCGTCGGGGAGGTGCCGCACGCCCTGCTCTTCCCGCGCGTCGCCGCCGTCGTGCACCACGCGGGCGCGGGAACCTCGGCGGCGGCCCTGCGCGCCGGGGTGCCCTCCGTGCCGGTGCCGGTGGCGGCCGACCAGCCCTTCTGGGCCGCCCGGCTGGCCGCGCTCGGCGCCGCCACCCGGCCCGTGCCGTACGCGGCGCTGACCGCCGAACGGCTGGCCGACGCCCTCGGCCGCGCCGTGGGGGACACGGGACACGCGCGCGCCGCGGCCACCGCCGCCCGCCACCTCGCGGCCGAGGACGCGGTGTCCCGCACCCTCCGCACGATCGAACACCTGGCCGCCCACGCGGGACGGTGATCAGGCGGCCACCGCGCCCCGGCGCACGGGCTGCCGCCTCCGGGGGCCCGGCGGGCGGACGCTGCCCGCCTGTGCCCGCCGGCGGCCGCCGCCCCGGCGGTCGTGGGGGTGCCGCCGGTCGCCGGGCGGGCCGCGCCGGTGTGCCGGCCGGTCCTCGGGTGGGGCCCGTCAGCGTGCCGGCCGGTCCTCGGGTGGGGCCCGTCAGCGTGCCAGCCGGTCGACCGCCTCCAGCACCGGGCCCACGCCGTCCTCCGCGCGGATCCGGGCACCCAGGCGCTCCGCCCGCCGCCGGTGCGCGGTCTCGCGGGTGGCCCGGGTGAGGGCCGCGGCCAGTCCGTCCGCGGTGACGCCGCGCAGCGGGACCGCGCACGGGGCCACCCCGAGGGAGACCAGGCGCTCGGCCCAGAAGCCCTCGTCGAACTGGACCGGCAGCGGCACCGCCGGGACCCCGGCGCGCAGCCCGGCCGCGGTCGTGCCCGCTCCCGCGTGGTGTACCACGGCAGCCGTCCGCGGGAACAGCGCCGCGTGCGGCACCTCACCGATCGTCAGCATGTCCTCGCCCGCCGCCGCGAGGCCGCCCCAGCCCCGCTGCACCACCCCGCGCAGCCCGGCCAGGCGCAGCGCCCGCACGATGGTCCCGCTCAGCCGGGCCGGGTCGGGCACGGTGGCGCTGCCCAGCCCGACGAAGACCGGCGGCGGCCCCGCGTCCAGGAACTCCCGCACCCGCGCCGGAAGCCGGTCGTCGCGGTCGTACGGCCACCAGTAGCCGCACACCCGCAGCCCGGGCCGCCAGTCACGCGGCCGGGGCACCACCAGCGGACTGAACCCGTGGAACACCGGAAGCCGCAGCCCCGCCCGGATCCGGCGGGTGGTGCCGAGACGGGCGGGCGGCAGCCCCAGCCGGGCCCGGACGGTCGGCACGGCCGCCGAGAAGACCCGCTCCATCGCGAGGTTCACCCCGTGGCCGGCGAGGCGGTTCGCCGCCGCCCCCCAGTGACCGCCGCCGAGCAGCGGCGGGGCGAACTCGCGGGTCGGGGAGAGCGGTTGCAGGTGCGTGCCCATGCTGGGCAGGCCCAGCGCCTCGGCGATGGCGTGCCCGACCGGCCCCAGCGACCCCGACAGCAGCAGGACGTCGCTCTTCTCGGCGGCGGCGACCAGGTCGTCCGTCATCCGGGCGAGCGCCGCCCGGACCAGCCCCACGGCCCGCAGCATCTTGCCCGCGTCCGTCGCGCTGCGGTGCAGGCCCCGCCCGCGCGTGGACTCCAGTTCGGCCCGCGGGTCCACCGGAAGCGGGTGGAAAGCGAGGCCCGAGCCCGCGACCAGCGGCTCGAAGCACGCGTGGGTGACCACGGTGACCGCATGGCCCGCGCGGGCCAGGCCGTGCCCCAGTCCGGTGAAGGGGGCCACGTCTCCCCGGGAACCCGCCGTCATGATCGTTACGCGCACGTCGGCCAGTATGGCCGCGCCGCCGCCCGCCACCGGCGAACGACCCGTCCATGTCGGCGCGCCCACCCGCGCAGCCGCAGGGGCACCACCGGCGCGCACGGGCGCCCGGCCGTCCCCGTGAGACCCCGGGCCGCCGGGCGGCAGGCGGCCCGGGGCGCCCGGACGAGCGCTCAGACCCCCAGTTGCCGGGCGGCGGCGTCCACGGTCTGCTCCAGGAGCGTCGCGATGGTCATCGGGCCGACCCCGCCCGGCACCGGCGTGATCAGCGAGGCCCGCTCCACCGCGGAGTCGAAGTCCACGTCCCCGACGTTGCCCGCGTTGTAGCCCGCGTCGATCACCACCGCGCCCGGCTTGACGTCCTCGCCGCGCACCAGCCGCGGCCTGCCCACCGCCGCCACGACGATGTCCGCCTCCCGCACCACCGACGACAGCTCCCGGGTCCGCGAGTGGCAGTACGTCACCGTCGCGTCCCGGGCCAGCAGTAGCATGCCCACCGGCTTGCCGAGGATCGCGCTGCGCCCGACCACCACCGCCCGCTTCCCGGCCGGATCCACCTCGTAGGCGTCCAGCAGCCGCAGGATCCCGCCGGGTGTGCAGGAGACGAACCCGGGCAGCCCGAAGCTCATCGCGGCGAACGAGGCGAAGGTGACGCCGTCGACGTCCTTCTCGGGCGCGATGGCCTCGAACGCGGCCCGCTCGTCGATGTGGTCGCCGACGGGGTGCTGCAGCAGGATGCCGTGCACCGCCGGATCCGCGGACAGCGACCTCAGCGTGCCGGCCAGCTCGTCGGTGCCGGTCGTCGCGGGCAGTTCCACGTGCCGGGAGGCGATGCCCGCCGTGCGGCACCGGTTCTGCTTCATCCGGACGTAGGTGACGGAGGCGGGGTCCTCGCCCACCAGCACCGTCGCCAGACACGGCGGGGTGCCCGTGCGGGCGGTGATCTCGGCGGCCTTGCGCGCGGTCTCGCCGACGATGCGCCGGGCGAGCGCGGTGCCGTCCATGAGGCGGGCCTGGGACATGTCCACTCCTGAGCGTGCGACGGATCGCCCAGGCGCGCGGCTGTGACTTCGGCTGGGGCCGCTCCCCGGTGGTGCTCCACCTCAGCGCCAGTCACGGCCCGGCCCCACCCTATGCCAGGAGGGACCGGGAGACGGCGGGGGAGGCGGGCCGGGCGGCGCCGCGGACCGCGCCCGGGGTGCGGACCCTCACCGGCGGCGGCCGTGGCGGGCGCGCGGGGTACGCGCCACAGGGGTACGCGCCACCGGCGTACGGGTACGGTGCCGGGCCGCGCGCAGCAGCGACCGCAGCAGGACCGCCGGCACGGACCTGGCCGCCGTACCGGCCGGGCCGGTGCGGCGAAGCAGCGGGGAACGCGCCTGCCCCAGTCCGGCCCGGGCCGAAAAGGACCAGGTCAGCCGGGAGCTGACCTGGAACCTCGCGGTCCTCCTCGTCACTCGTCCCATGCCTGGATCATGATCTGGTCGGTGATCTTGCCGTCGCGCAGCGAGACCATGGACTCGGCGAGCACCCGGACGCCGTCCGGATACGCGCAGGACTCGGCGTACGCCGCGCGGTCGCCCTGGACGACGCACTGCTCCAGCCGGTGCGTCATGTCGCGGCCGTAGACGTCCTCCAGCATCGAGCCGATCTCCGCACGTCCTCTGAGGACCTTGGGGTGGCTCGGCTGGGAGTCGCGGTCCACGATGCGGATCTCGGCGTCGTCCGCGTAGAGCGACAGCAGAGTGGACGCCGTGTGCCCTTCGATGCCCCGGCGCAGCGCACCTGTGTCGAAGGCGGGACCTGCCGTGGTCGCCATGGTGGCCTCCTGGGAGGAGCCCCGGGGCCTCCGGGCCCCGGACAGCGGCCCTTCACGGGCCTCTCCTTCGAGCCTCCTCCGGCACGCCGCACCCGGCAAGCGCGGCCGCCCGCGCGATGCCCGGCACCCCGCCCGCCCCGGCATCACTGCGCGCGGACGGCCGCTCGCCCTGACGGGTGAGCGGCGGCGGGGGCCCGTGTCCGGCCGGGGCCCGGTGGCGTTGCTGAGGGCATGATCTCCACTCGACGTATCGTCGCCGTCGCCTCCCTCGCCGTCTCGGTCGCGGGACTCGCCGCCCTGCCCGCGAGCGCGGCCGACTCGGCCGTCCCGGTGGTCGGCCGGGCGGTCCCCACCGGCCTGCTCGACTCCCTCGGCCGCACCGGCATCCCCGCCGGCCGGCAGGGCGAGGTGCCCCCGGTCTCCGAGCAGCTGTCCTCGCTCCACCACGTCCAGGACCTCAACCAGCTCAGCCGGCTGAACGCGGTCACCGGCCTCGTCTCCCCGCTGTTCGGACTGGTTCCCGCGGTCCAGTACTGAGCCACGCGCCGGTGTGCGGCGACCGGGTGGCGGCGGCACCGGACCGTGTGCCGCCGCCGTCCGGTCACGGCGTAGGGTCGCAGGGACGGACAACGGCCGACGGAAGGGACCACCACCATGGCGCAGGAAGTGCGCGGCGTGATCGCACCCGGGAAGAACGAACCCGTACGGGTCGAGACGATCGTCGTGCCGGACCCGGGGCCCCAGGAGGCCGTCGTACGGGTCCAGGCCTGCGGCGTGTGCCACACCGACCTGCACTACAAACAGGGCGGCATCAACGACGAGTTCCCCTTCCTGCTCGGCCACGAGGCCGCGGGCATCGTCGAGTCGGTGGGCGAGGGCGTCACCGATGTCGCGCCCGGCGACTTCGTCGTCCTCAACTGGCGTGCCGTGTGCGGCGCCTGCCGCGCCTGTCTGCGCGGGCGGCCCTGGTACTGCTTCGACACCCACAACGCGCGGCAGCGGATGACCCTCACCGACGGCACCGAACTCTCCCCGGCCCTCGGCATCGGCGCCTTCGCGGAGAAGACCCTGGTGGCGGCGGGACAGTGCACCAAGGTGGACCCGGCCGTCTCCCCGGCGGTGGCCGGACTGCTCGGCTGCGGAGTGATGGCCGGCATCGGCGCCGCCATCAACACCGGCAACGTCGGCCGCGGCGACTCGGTGGCCGTCATCGGCTGCGGCGGCGTAGGGGACGCGGCCGTCGCCGGGGCCCACCTGGCGGGCGCCGCGAAGGTGATCGCCGTCGACATCGACGACCGCAAGCTGGAGACCGCCCGCACCATGGGCGCCACGCACACCGTCAACTCCAAGGACCACGACCCGGTCGCCGCCGTCCGTGACCTCACCGGCGGTTTCGGCGCCGACGTCGTCATCGAGGCGGTCGGCCGCCCGGAGACCTACCGGCAGGCGTTCTACGCCCGCGACCTGGCCGGCACCGTCGTCCTGGTCGGCGTGCCCACCCCGGAGATGAAGCTGGAGCTGCCGCTGCTCGACGTCTTCGGGCGCGGCGGCGCGCTGAAGTCGAGCTGGTACGGCGACTGCCTGCCCTCCCGCGACTTCCCGATGCTCATCGACCTGCACCTGCAAGGGCGCCTGCCGCTGGACAAGTTCGTGTCCGAGACCATCCGGCTCGACGAGGTGGAGCAGGCGTTCGAGCGGATGCACCGCGGCGACGTGCTGCGCTCGGTGGTGGTGTTCTGATGGCGGCCCGCATCGAACGCCTCGTCACCAGCGGGCAGTTCACCCTCGACGGCGGCACCTGGGACGTCGAGAACAACGTGTGGATCGTCGGCGACGACCACGAGGCGATCGTCATCGACGCCGCCCACGACGCCGAGGCCATCGCCGCCGCCCTCGGCGAGCGCCGGCTGACCGCCATCGTCTGCACCCACGCCCACAACGACCACGTGAACGCCGCCCCGGCCCTCGCGGACCTCACCGGCGCGACGATCTGGCTGCACCGCGACGACCTGCCGCTGTGGAGGAT
Source organism: Streptomyces sp. Xyl84 (assembly GCF_059731885.1). NCBI lineage: Bacteria > Bacillati > Actinomycetota > Actinomycetes > Kitasatosporales > Streptomycetaceae > Streptomyces > Streptomyces sp. Xyl84. The sequence goes on along the minus strand of NZ_AP029182.1, from coordinate 521,213 downwards.
GACCCACCCCGGCCGGGAGCCCGACGAGCACCTGCTCGACGGACAGGTCATCGAGACGGCCGGAGCCGATCTGAAGGTCCTGCACACCCCCGGCCACGCGCCGGGCGCGGTCTGCCTGCACGACCCGGGCCTCGGCGTCGTGTTCACCGGCGACACGCTCTTCCAGGGCGGCCCGGGCGCCACCGGCAGGTCCTACTCCCACTTCCCGACGATCATCGACTCCATCCGCGACCGCCTCCTCACGCTGCCGCCCGGGACCAAGGTCCTCACCGGCCACGGCGAGGGCACCACCATCGGCGCGGAGGCCCCGCACCTGCAGGAGTGGATCGACCGCGGTCACTGACACGCCCGGCACCGCCCCCGGGTGAACCCGCGCCGAAAGGCGACAGGAGATGTCCGGCTTCCACGCGACGCTCGACGAGCACACCGCACACGAGAGTCACGAGAACCACAGGAGGCCGGACATGTCACGTCCACTGGAGGGCAGGGTCGCGCTCGTCGCGGGCGCCACCCGGGGAGCGGGCCGCGGCATCGCGGTGGAACTCGGCGCCGCCGGGGCCACCGTCTACGTCAGCGGGCGCACCACCCGCGCCCACCGCTCGGAGTACGACCGCCCCGAGACCGTCGAGGACACCGCCGACCTGGTCACCGAGGCCGGCGGACACGGCATCGCCGTCCCCACCGACCACCTGGACCCCGGCCGGGTGCGCGCGCTCGTCGACCGCATCGCCCGCGAACAGGGCCGCCTCGACGTCCTCGTCAACGACATCTGGGGCGGCGAGAAACTCTTCGAGTGGGACACCCCCGTGTGGGAGCACGACCTCGACAACGGCCTCAGACTGCTCCGGCTCGCCGTGGAGACGCACGCCGTCACCAGCCACCACGCCCTGCCGCTGCTGCTGCGCCGGCCCGGCGGCCTCGTCGTCGAGATGACCGACGGCACCGCCGAGTACAACCGGGACACCTACCGGGTCAACTTCTTCTACGACCTCGCCAAGGCGTCCGTCCTGCGGATGGCCTTCGCCCTCGGTCACGAACTCGGGCCGCGCGGCGCCACCGCGCTCGCGCTGACGCCCGGCTGGATGCGCTCGGAACTGATGCTCGAACACTTCCAGGTCTCCGAGGAGAACTGGCGCGACGCCCTGGAGCACGTGCCGCACTTCGCCATCTCCGAGACGCCGCGTTACGTGGGCCGCGCCGTCGCCGCCCTCGCCGCCGATCCCCGCGTGGCCCGCTGGAACGGACGGTCCCTGTCCAGCGGGGCCCTCGCCCGGGAGTACGGCTTCACCGACCTGGACGGCAGCCGCCCCGACGCCTGGCGCTACCTCGTGGAGGTCCAGGACGCGGGCAGACCGGCGGACACGACCGGCTACCGCTGACCGGCGCCAGTACGCCCCGTCACCGGCCGCCGGCCGTCGCCGGCGGCTGGCCCGCGGTCACCGGCCAGCGGGCCGAGTGACCCGGCGGCAGCGCGAGATCGGTGCGTACGGCCGCGTAGTACTCCTGGCGCGCGGCGCGCTGGCGCTCCAGCAGCTGTTGCCACGCCTCGGGTTCGCGCCGCTCCTCGCGCAGGAACCGTTCCATCTCCATCACCACAAGGACCCACCCCCGGGCCTTCTCCACGACCTGCGGGCTGCCCAGCATGATCAGTGCCTCACCGGCGGGATCGCGGGCCAGGACGGCCTCCGTCAGCAGCGGCTCGGCGTCGGAGAGGGGCAGCGGATGCGGGTGCGGGTCGTTGCCGAGGTGGGCGGCCACCCGGTAGGTCAGCGTGACCGACGCCTTCAGCGACCGGGCGTAGTCCGAGTACACCGCCAGGCGCCGCTCCTCCCAGCGCGTCGCGCGCTCCCGTTCGGACCGGACGCGGTCGCTGCGCACGACCGCCAGGTACGAGCCGAGCGCGCCGATCACGACGCCTATGAGTGCGGGGAGTTGCTGCATGAACGCCGACATGCGGTGCACGCTATCTGCCGGGCCGGACGCGAGGGCAGTAGGTTCTGGCCCATGACGGACACGAGGCGTTTCCAGGGGCACGGGGTGCTCGTCACCGGGGCGGCGCGCGGCATCGGCGCGGCCGTCGCGCGGCGGCTGGCCGAGGAGGGGGCGCGGGTCCTGGTCACCGACGCGGACGGGGCCGGGGCGGAGAGGACCGCGGCGGCCCTGGGCGAACGGGGGCTCGCCGTCCGGGCGTCGGCGTGCGACGTGGCGGACCGGGCCGCGGTGGAGGCGGCCGTGGCCCACGCGGTGGACGCCTTCGGAGCGCTCGACGTCCTCGTCACGTGCGCGGCCCACTGCACGCCCGACACGCCCCTCTTCGAGGACGGCACGGACGAGGCGTGGGAGCGCGACCTCGACGTCACCCTGACCGGCGTCAACCGCTGCTGGCGCGCCGCGCTGCCCCACCTGGCCGCCTCCGGCCGGGGCGCGATCGTGGGCATCGGCTCGGTCAACAGCCTCCAGGACTTCGGCAATCACGCCTACAGCGCGGCCAAGGCGGGCCTGGTCTCGCTCACCCGCACCCTCGCCGGGCACGCCGCCGGGCGCGGGGTCCGCGTCAACCTGGTGGTGCCCGGCACCGTCCGCACCTCGGCCTGGGAGGGCCGGGAGGACGACCTGGAGCGGGTCCGCGGCCTGTACCCGCTGGGCCGGGTCGGTGAACCGGAGGACATCGCCGCCGCCGTCGCCTTCCTCGCCTCGCGCGACGCGGCCTGGATCACCGGCACCACCCTGACCGTCGACGGCGGTCTCACCGCGGTCAACACCGGGTTCCACACGGCACTGCACGCACCCCGCCGCACCGGCTGAGCGCCCGTCGAGTGTCACCGTTCCGTCTCGAAGTGAGCCGCTCTACAACCGGAACGTCCGCCCCGCGGTCTAGCTCTCCGACACCACGGACATATGGACCAACCGAGGGGGAAGCCCGCCATGAGGCACATGGCCAGACGAGGAGCCGTCGTGCTCGGCGTCACCGGACTGGTGGCGCCGCTCGCGCTCGCGCTCGGTACGGCTCCGGCGCAGGCGGCGACGAGCTGCACGACGTCGACCGGGCCGTACCAGAAGAAGGTCGAGAAGTTCCTCGGCCGTCCCGTCGACGGCCGGCAGTCGGCCGCCGACTGCAAGGCGATCAAGGCATTCCAGAGCAAGCACGGCATCACGCCCACCATCGGGTACGCGGGCCCGGTCACGTGGGGCGTGATGGATCTCATGAACAAGCAGAAGGCCGTCGGGAAGAACCCGAACAAGGACGGCAGGTGCCCGACCGACAAGGGCCGGATAGCCTGCGTGAACCTCACGCTCCAGCTCAGCTGGATCCAGGACGGCAAGCGGCTCGTGTACGGTCCCGTGCCGGTGCGCACCGGACGGGACAAGTACGAGACCCGCACCGGCCTGAAGAAGATCTACTGGCGGCACATCGACCACGTCTCGACGCTGTACCACGTGAAGATGCCCTACAGCCAGTTCTTCGACGGCGGTCAGGCGTTCCACTCCGTGGGCGTGAGCATGTGGAACCCGCCGGGCTCGCACGGCTGCGTCAACATGACGTCGAAGGACGCCAAGAAGTACTGGTCGCTGCTGCGGAAGGGCGACGACGTCTTCGTCTACGGCCGCAAGCCCGGCACCTGAGAGGAAACGGTGCGGGAGGGGCGGGCCGGCTCCGGCCGACGTGATGAGCAACACGGTCCGGTATGTCCGAATCGGTCCTGCTTACTCACAACGTCTTCACGTCCAGCGGCATATGCTTCACAGCATGTCCACCACTGTTGAAGCCGCCTCCGAGCGATCGGCCGCGGAGGTCAACGAGGAGATCCGTGCCCTGTGGCGCCGGTCGGGCGGGACACTGACCACCGAGCAGCGCGAGGAGTACCAGCGCCTCGTCTTGGAGTGGGCCATGGCCGCTCCGGACTCGGACCAGGCGGCCTGACCCGCCACCCGTCCCGGTCGGTGCCCTTGGGCCCACTGGGCACCGGCCCCCCTCCGCGGTCTTCCGTGACCTGCCTTTCCGTCCCTCCCCGCCCCGGCCGTCCGTGCCGGGGCGCCTCTGTCTCACCTCCCGGCCGTCCGGTGCCGGGACGCCCTGTCCTGCCTCCCGCCCCCAGCCCGGGCGCGCCGCGCGAGCCAGGCGCCGGGGTGGCACGGTGTCCAGGGGGAGGAGGCGGGCCGGGCATCCCGCGCGGGGTTCGGCGGCGCGTGTGCGCCTGGGGAGTGTTTCCCGGCACGCCCTAGGATGCCGGGCATGGACGAGAACCTGGTGGCTCGGCTCGGGGCCGGCAAGTACGTGCTGATCACCAGCTACCGCAGGAACGGAACCCCCGTGGCCACCCCGGTGTGGGTCGTGCGGGACGGTGCCGCGCTCGGCGTGTGGACGGCCGCCGGCTCCTGGAAGGTCAAGCGGATCCGCGACCGCGCCGACGTGCTGGTCGGACCGTGCGATGTGCGCGGGAACCCGACCGGTGACCAGGTGCCGGCGACCGCCGAGATCTGCGACCGGGCCACCACCGCGCGCTACCGGGGCCTCATCGCCCGCAAGTACGGCCTGATCGGCCGGCTCACCCTGTTCGGCAGCCGGCTGCGCCGGGGCGAGCGGGGGACCGTCGGGATCCGGGTGACCCCCACGCGCTGACCCGCGCGCGGGAACCACCCGGTGGTGGACCCGACGGCCCCTCGGAGACGTCGAGGACCGCCCTACGAGGCGTCGAGGACCGTGCCCGTCAGCACCGGGGCGCCCTCGTGCACCTCCCCGTCGTCGTCGGTCAGCTGGAAGCGGACCTTCTCGGGCTGCTCCTTCACCTGGTCCCTGACCGTGGGCAGGATCACCTCGGTGCTCCGCTGGCCCGCCGGTACGGCGACCCACAGGTACAGACCGTCCAGGGCGGACAGCGGACGTTCCGGGTCGGCAGGCTCACCCGTGGTCTCCTCCAGCCACCGCGGGTCGACGTCCTTGGTGGACAGCTCCGGGCCGTCCGTCACGGGGCGGACGGCGAACACGGCCCCGATGTCGGAGTCGGCCACCGCGGACAGGTTCACCCGCCACCGCAGCGGCTCGCCCTCGGTGACCCGGTCGGCCACCGGCGTCACCGTGACCGTCGGCTGCGGGTCGTCGTTCTCGGCCGTCACCCCGCCCCGGTGGGCGCCGACCACCGCGCCGTGCACCGCCTTGACGGCGATGTCGTTCGGCAGGTCCTGGCCGTAGCGGGTGTTGCCCCGCACCCGGACCGGGACGTCGATGTCGTGTCCGCCGGGCCGCACCGTCACCAGCCGGTCCGTCGCCTTGTACGTCAGCGGGTCGATGACGTACAGCCGCACCTGCCCGCTGCCGTGCCCCGACACCCGCACCGGCACCCGGTAGGTGCGCACGCCCGAGTCGCCCTCCTTGACGGTGAGCCGGCCGATGTCGACGCGGGGCAGCGCGGCCGGGCGGACCGGCGCCGTCCCCGGCCGCCAGGCCCACGCGTCCATGAGCCAGGCCTGCCCGGCACGGGTGCGCGGGGTCAGTTCCAGCGTCGCGATCCGCCGCAGGTCCAGCTTGCCCCGGACGGCCGCGGTCAGCGGGACGCGCACCTCGCGCGCCCAGAAGGAGGCCGTGCGGCCGGTGCCGGGCAGACCGTCGACGCGGACCCGGCCGAGCGCCGCCCGGTGCCCGGAGGCGTCGGTGACGGCCACGTCCAGCTGGGTGCCGGTGGTGTTCGGCGGCACGAACACGCGCAGCGCGAGCTGCTCGGCGCCCTTCAGCGACACGGGGGAGCCGGGCCGGATCCGCACGGCCGAACCGGCGGCGGACCAGCGCAGCGCCACCGCGCGGCGACCGCTCTCGCGGTCGGTCTCCCACTGCGCGAAGTGCGGGGAGCCACCGGGCGTCTTCTCGGGGAGACAGGCGGCGGACGGGGACGGGTCCACCGCCGAGCACAGCCGGCCGGCGCCGGTCACCGTGACCGGGCCGTCGGGGAGCACACCGCCGGCGCGGCCGGCGCCCACGGCGTGCGTGAGCACCCGCGCCGGGTCGGCGGAGGGCGCCCGGACGCCGGTACCGTCCAGCAGCGGACGCACCCGGTCGTCCCCGGCGACGAACAGCCGGGCCGCGGCCGCGATGTAGGTCGCGCCGGCCCGGTGCTGCTGGTCCGCGGTCAGGCGGGTGGCGGCACCGGGGGAGCAGACCGCGTCACGCTGGTCGGGGTCGTCGTAGAAGTCGTCCTCGGCGGGCGCCTGCGCCTTGCCCGGGGTCCACTCGGTGTTGAAGAAGTTGTGGTCGGCGCCGACCACGTACACGGCGCTGTGCAGGGCGGTGCCGCGGCTGACACCGCGGGTGCCGTCGACGTAGACCTCGCCCTGCAGGTCGGAGACGTCACCGTCGCAGCCGGGCAGGATCGTCGTGGACGGGACGTCGGCGACCGGATTCTGGCCGAAGATCGTCGGGCCGATCAGCACGGTGCCGCTGATGTGCCACCGGGTCCTGCCGTGGTAGCCGTCCTGGTCGGCGGGCGGCGGGTAGAGGCTGTCCATCGCGGCGCGGTTGACGCCCTCGCCGCCGCGCGAGTGCCCGACGAGCAGCACGCGCGACAGGTCGGCGCGCGGTCCGCGGCGTACGGCGTCCGGGGCGGAGGCCGGCTGCGCGGCCCACTCCGCCCAGCGCGCCAGGTGCTGCCGGACCAGCGAGGAACGGGCCTGGGCGCCGCCGTCCTCGGCCGACCAGTCCTGCCCGTTGATGCCGTTGGCCGAGATCGACACGGTGACATAGCCCTGGGAGGCCAGCAGCTTCTGGTCCTGGAGGTAGCCGCGGTGGCTCGGGATGGGCAGCATGCCGGCCGGGCAGGGCCAGTCACCGCCGACCTCGTCGCTGTGCGGCTTGTAGCACGGCGCGTGACGGCCGTGCAGGAACAGCGCGAGCGGGCGGCGGCCGGTGGCACCCTGGGGCGAGACCACCACGGCCTGCATCTCCACGGGAGCGGGGAAGCCGGGCAGCCGGACCGGCTTGAGCTGGTACTCACCGCTCGTGGTGCGGTACGGACCCGGCTTGCCCGGGTCCACCTCGCCGGCGGGGAGCGGGGCGGGGGGCCGCGCCGCGGTCAGGGCGCCGCGCCCGGGCACGTGCGCGGTGCCCGGGGAGCCCTGGGCGTCCAGCCTGCGTCCGGCCGCGCGTACCTGAAGGTCCTTCAGACCGCGGGCCGGCACGTCGTCCAGGCCGAGACGGAACGTACGGCCGTCGTCGCCGGGCCGCGGACGGCCGAGCAGCCGGTCGCCCGCGTAGAACTCGACGCGCGCGTCCCCCATGGGCACCGCGCTCTCCGAGTGCCACTCCAACTGCCGTGCCGGGCCGGAGCCGGTGACGCGCCAGCCGGGCGGGAGCCCGGTGTCGCTGTCACCGGCGGCCGTGAACGGCCGTGCGGCGGACGGCTGCCGGGCCGGTGCCGCTCCGGCCGCCGCGGGCGCGGCCCCCGCCATGGCGAGCAACGCCACGGCGGTGATTCCTATTCGCCGGGCACGGATCAATGGTCCCCTCCTCGGAACACGGACTTCCTCCACTACGTGAACTCGGGCGCCCCGTCGGTCCCGGGGGCCACTCGTGTCCCGGAGGACGGGGCCGGCCGGCTGTGGGTTGCCTGTGCGACGCGGCCGGCCGGCGGCAGCGACGTGATCACGCCAGTCGGGACACCGCGCGGTGCCGTCCGCGCCCGCCTGACGCGATCACGCCAGTCGGGGTACTGGTCGGTGACGTCCGCGCCCGCCGGTCGTTCCTGGGAGGAGACGGAAGAGCGGAGCCGGAACCGGGCGGGACGGGGCTGATGCCGTGAAGGAACTGGCGGGCCGGGCGGCGCGGAAGAGGTTCGCGGAGCGCGGCCGGGCGGCGGGGAAGGGGTACGCGGACCGCGGCCGGGCGGCGGGGGAGTGGCTGACCGCCCGCGCGGGCCGCTGCCTGGCCGGATCCCTGGCGCTGTACGTGCTGACCGCCCTGGTGCGTCCGGCCGAGCCGCTGGACCTGAGCGTCTACCGCCGGCTCGCACCGTACGTGCTCTCGGGCGGGCTCTACGACCACGTGGTGCGCACCGGGCCGCCCATCCCGGAACTGCCCTTCACCTACCCGCCGTTCGCCGCGCTGGTCCTGCTGCCGCTGGCGCACCTGCCCTGGACGGCGGCGATCGTGCTCTGGCGGGCGGCGTCCCTGGCCGCCGTGCCCGTCATCACTGCGGGCGCCCTGCGGCTGCTGTTCCCGCGCCCCGGGGGCCGTATCCGCGAGCGCGCGCTGCTGTGGGCGGCCGCCGCACCCTGGCTGGAACCGGTGCGCCACACCCTGGACCAGGGCCAGATCAACCTGCTGCTCGGCGCGGTCGTCGTCGGCGGACTCGTCCACTGCCGCCGCACGGCGGCCCGGGGAGGCGCCGTCGCCCTGGCGGCGTCGCTCAAGCTGACCCCGGCCGTCGGCGGCCTGTACCTGCTGGCGACCCGGCAGTGGCGGGCCGCCGCGTGGGCGGTCGCCGCCGGTGCCGCGGCCGCCGGGCTCGCCTGGTGCCTCGCCCCGGGCGAGTCGGTGCGCTACTGGTCGACGCTCGTGACGGACACCCGGCGCGTCGGACCGGTGTGGTCGGTGCGCAACCAGTCCCTGCGGGGCGCGCTCACCAGGCTGCTCGGACCGGAAGTGACCGCTTCGGCGCTGTGGTGGGCGGCGCTCGCCCTCGTCAGCCTGGCCGCGGCCGGCGCCCTGCGCGCCGCCCTGCGGCGGGACGACCCGCTCGGAGTCCTGGTCACGGTGGAGCTGTACGGGCTGCTGGTGTGTCCCGTCTCCTGGAGCCACCACTGGATCTGGTGCCTGCCCGCCATGATCTGGCTGGCGCACGGACCGCACCGCAGACACACGCTGAGCCGGCTCGCGCTCGTCCTGTGGGCGGCCGCCACCGGCGCCCGCCTGGTGCCCCGCCTGACCGGCGTCGAGGACCGGCTGGCCCTGCCCGGCCCGTACCCCTGGCCGCTGGCCTGGCCCGGATGCGTCTACGTCGTCTGCGCGCTGCTCACGCTCCTCGCGCTCGCCCGCACGGCCCGGGGCACCCGGCCCCCGGACCGGGACGAGCCCGTCCGCGCCGACGGGCGGTCCCCGGCCCGGGCCGACGGCTCGCCGCTGCCCTGACGGGGCGGGAGGGACGGCGCTGCCCTGACGGCGCGGGACGGACGGTGGGCGGTGGAGGTGCGGCAGGGGGCCGCGGTGCCGCCGGGGCGGAGCAGGCGCCGGGCCTGCCTGCGGCGGTCAGCTCCAGGCCCGGAACGGCTCGTCCAGCAGCTGGAAGACCGGCTCCCCGCGGACCGGATCCTGCGCGGTGGTCAGCCGGACCCGGTCACCGCCGTGGATGCCGATGAGCGGGCCCATGACCCTGCCGCGCACGACGAACCCCTCACTCATCTCTATCAGCGACACGTTGCGCGCGGCGGGTGTGTTGCGGTGCACCACCGTGGCGTGCCGTACCGTGCCGGTGCCCGCGCTGCGCTCGGTGCGCAGGTCGCTGCCCCGGCACACCGGACACAGCAGCCGCTGGTACATGGCCGTGCCGCACCAGGTGCAGCGCTGGAAGCAGAGCGCTTCCCGGTCCCCGGCCCCCGGTTCGAGGAGGCCGGTCGCGGAACCGGCTGCCGGACGCGTCGCGTTTCCTGAAGCGTGGTACACGCTGGTCAACTCCCTGCACTGGGCCGGAATCCGGCGCGCGCGGGGAACCCGTGCACGCCCGTGCGCGGTCCGCGGTGCCACCGTGCACGGCGACAGGTTATGGCACTCAGTGCCAGACGTAAAGGCACTGCGTACCATCATCTCGTGTCGGTCCGGCCCGGGGGCTCCTCGCCGAACGCCGTCTCGATCTCCCGCACCACCTGCCACAGCGGAGCCCCCCGCCGCGCCGCGACGACGACCACCTCCCCTTCCCGCGCCGCCCGTTCGGCGGCCCCGGCCGGGCCCCCGTCCCCGTCCGTGTCCTCACCCCCCGCCTTTCCCGGGCCGGCGGCCGGGGCGGGGGCGGCGGGTTCGCCGGGGGCGGCGGGTGCCTCCGGGGCGGAGGAGGCGGGCCCGAACACCTCCCGCACATGGTCCAGCGCCCGGTCCACCGCCGCGCGCGCGTCACCGCGTCCGTCCGAACGCAGCCAGGAGCGCAGGGCGTTGTTGTGCGCGGCGACCACCGCCGCGGCGATCACGTCCGCCCGCAGCGTGCCGTCGTCCCGCCCGGCGAACCGGTCGCGCAGATACCCGGCGAGGGCCCGCTCGTAGCGCCACACCACCGACAGTTCGTACGCCCGCAACCCGGGCACCTGCTTGGTCAGCCGGTACCGCTGGACCGAGAAGAGGGGGTTCTCCGCGTACATCAGCAGCACCAGCCGGGCCGCGTCGCAGACCCGGCGGACCGGGTCGCCGTGCCGGTCCGGGGCGGCGAGGAAGGCGGTCATGTCGGCCAGGCACCGCTCGTGGTCGGGGAAGACCACGTCCTCCTTGGACGGGAAGTAGCGGAAGAAGGACCGCCGCCCGACCCCGGCGAGGGCCACGATGTCGTCGACGGTGGTCTGCTCGTACCCCCGCTCCATGAACAGGTGGAACGCGGCCGCCACCAGGGCGTCCCGCATGGGCGGCCTGGCGCCCGCCGCCGAGGCCTTCTCGCCGCGGCCGGGCGCCGCGCTCCTGGAGCTCATGGAGGGGAACGTAGCACCCGCGACCGGCGTAAAGGCACCGGGTGCAGTGGCAGGAGGGAACTGAGTACCCTTCCGGTGCCTCCCGTCCCGTCCGCCCGGCTCTCCCGGCCCGCGCGTCCCCCCGGGCACGCGGGCCCGAGGTGTGCTGAGCTGGTGTCCTCGCAGGCGAGGACGGACGCGCGGTACACGGGGGCGGCGCGGGGAAGTGGTGAGGGATGAAGGGATTGGACGCGTTCGCCGGCAGGCTGGACCCCGACATGTACGTGGTGACGGCCGCCGCGGACGGAGAACGGGCGGGCTGCCTGGTCGGCTTCGCCTCGCAGTGCTCCATCGCCCCGCCCCGGTTCGTGGTGTGGCTGTCCAAGGAGAACCGGACCTTCCGGGTGGCGGAACGGGCGGACCGGCTCGCCGTGCACGTGCTGACCCGCGAACAGCACCCGCTGGCCGAGCTGTTCGGCGGGAGCACGGGCGACGACGGCGTGGACAAGTTCGCCCACGTCCGCTGCACGGTGCGGCCGGACGGAGCCGTCGTCCTGGACGAGGCGCCCGCCTGGTTCGTCGGACGTGTCCTCCTGCGCGCCGACGGGGGAGACCACGTGGGCTTCGTGCTCGACCCGGTGGACTCGGGCGGCCGGGGCGGTCCGGACGGGGCGCTGCTGCGCCTGTCGGACGCGCTGGACATCTCCCCGGGCCACCCGGCCGAGTGAGCCTCGGCGGGACCGGCCCGCCCCCGCCGAAGGAGCCGTCAGCGGATGCCGTCAGCAGTCAGCGGGTGCCCGGAACCGTCAGCCGTCAGCCGTCAGCCGTCAGCCGTCAGCCGTCAGCCGTCCGCGGACGCCTGCGCCGAACGGCCCGGGAGCAGCCGGCAGGCGTCTGCGCAGGGGCCGGCGGACGCGGCGGTGGCGGTCACGCCGGATCTCCCGGCGCGCGGATGTCCAATACGCAGACGTCGTCGCGCCGTTCGGTCTCCAGCATCTCGGTCAGCAGCGGCACGAGGGAGCCGGGCCCGTCGCAGGGCGGGGTGCCCGCGGTACGGGCGAGGCGGTCCAGGCCCCGGTGGATGTCCTCGCCGGGCCGCTCGACGAGGCCGTCGGTGTAGAACAGCAGCCGGTCGCCGGGCTCCAGCACGATCTCGGCCTCCTCGTAGACCGGTGATTCCGTGGCGCCGAGCAGCACCCCGAACGGACGCTGCAGGTAACGCGGTTCGCCACCGCGCAGCAGCAGCGGCGGCAGATGGCCGGCCTGTGCCCACACGAGCCGGCGATCGGCCGCCCGGTAGCGCGCCAGGACGACGGTGGCGGTGCCCTGGGTGTCCCGGGAGTGCAGCAGCAGTGTGTTGAGGCGTTGCAGCGCGCCGGTCAGGGACGACCCGGTGAAGATCATGCCCTTGGCGGTGAACCGGAGCTGCGCCATGGTGGCCACCGCGTCGATGCCGTGCCCGGCGACGTCACCGACCACGAACAGCGCGTCACCGTCCGGCAGTTCGATCGCGCTGAACCAGTCGCCGCCGACATGGGTGCCCGACTCGGCGGGCAGGTAGGCGACGTCGACCCGCAGACCGGCCAGCCGCACCGGGCGGCGCGGCAGCGGCAGCAGTGCGTGCTGGAGCCGTCCCGCCAGCGTCCGCTCGGCCCGCAGCACGCCGTCCTGTGCGAGCATCGTCCGCTCGCTCTCCACCAGGGCCAGCTCCGCGCTGCGCTGCGCGGTGAGGTCCTGGAGGAAGCCGTGGACCTCGACCGGCGTGCCCCTCGTGTCCAGGACGGCCTCGGCCACCGCCCGCACATGCCGCGGTCCGGCCGTCGCCGCGGTCCGGAACGTCACGTCGAACGGGGTGCCCTTAGTGACCAGTTCGCGCACGGCCTGTCCGAGCGCGGGCCTGTCCTCGGGCAGGGCGAGGTCCGTCAGCCGCTCCAGCGGGACCGGTCCGAGCCCCGGGTCGCGGTCGCACAGCTGGTAGGCCTGGGCGGACCAGGCCGCCTCGTGGGTGACCAGGTTCCAGGTGGCCCAGCCCAGGCGGCCGAGGCGCTGGAGATCGGCGAGACGCTGTTCCTGCCGGTTCGAGGTGTCGTGCCGCAGCCAGGACACCACCAGGCCGTCGCCCAGCCGGGCGGCCCGCACCGCGTACGTGGACGGCCCCTGACCGCGCGGCCCCGTCTCCTGCTGCGCGAACGGTTCGCTCTCGTACGGCTCCCCGGTCTCCAGCACGCTCAGCCAGCCGCGGCGCAGCGGTTCCTGCGCGGCGGCCGGCCAGCACTCCAGGAGCCGCCGCCCGACCAGATCGCTCCGGTCGCGGCCGAGGACGCCGGCGCTCTGCGCCGTGGCGGCGTCGACGCGGTAGTCCTCGACGTCGCCCGCGGGCGAGCGCAGCGGGGTGAGCAGCAGTGTCGCGCCGGGCAGCGCCTCCAGCAGGGCGCGCACCGCTTCGGGCGCCCGGTCCGGCGCCGGCTGCGGCCGGGGGGTGACGGCGCGCAGCCGGGCCGCGCAGAGCCAGGAGACGTCGTGCAGGAGTTCGCGGTCGCGCCGGGTGAACGGGCCCGGCCGGGCGCGCAGGACGCCGATGGCGGCGTCCGCGGGGCCCGCACCGGTCACCGGCAGCCAGGCGCGGGAGGGCCAGCGCCCGGCCGGGTCACCGGTCGGCGGGTGCCGCTCGCCGTCCGCGGCGGTGTTCTCCAGCCAGCGGGGTTCCCGGGCCGTGAGGGCGTCCAGTGCGGCGCTGCGGCTTCCCGGGGGCACGTGCCGCCAGGAGGGGTCGGCCGGTGTCCCGTCCGAGCCGGCGTACCCGGTCAGCGTGAGCCCGCCCGCCGGCAGCGGCCGGTAGATCAGCACGGCGTCGGCGCCGACGGGAGCCGCGAGGTGTTCCAGCAGACACACGGCGAGGTCCTGCGCGGACTCCACCCGGACGAGGGCCCGGCCGAGCGCGGCGAGGACGGCGACGCCGTCCGCCTCGCCGGCGCGCGTGGCATGGCTCAGCGGGGGCACCAGCGTGCCCAGGGTGATGCGGCACTCCTCCACCAGCGTGCGGCGCGCGGCCTTGGCGCGGCGCGCCAGATCCTCGTGCGCGGCCTGGGGGGAACAGCCGGTCAGCGCCATCAGGGCGCCCTTGGCCCGCTCGACGACGGCCGCGTCCTCCGCCGGCTCCTGGGGCCGGCCGGGCTCGCCCTGCCGCCGGGACGCACCACCGGCCGGCGCCGCCGTGCCGGGTGCGGCGCCGGGGTCCCTGGGGCAAACGGAATCGCCGGTCACGCGACGAGCATCGCACATGTGGCCCAGTCCGATCCCGGTCCGATCAAGAACTTGACGGACTCCCCGCCACCCGCCCCGCGCCGCTGCGCCCTCAGCGGCCCGTGCCACGCTCCATCAGGGCCTCGGTCACGGCCCGTACGCTGCGCGCGATGTGCTGGAGCTGAAGCACTTCCGCGGCGTACAGCTTGATCGTGTGCTCGATGACGGACTCGGGCAGTCCCAGCCGGGGCAGGTCGGCGCGCGCGGTCTGCAGGGCGGTGCGGGCCACCCGGACCTCCTGCTGGACCTGGATCTGCGCGTGCCGGGCGAGCAGCACGGGGTGGCGCAGCAGCACGGGGTAACTGGCGTAGCGGGCGGGCACCAGTTCGCGCAGCCACCTGGCCGCCGAACGCTCCCAGTCGTAGCTGCCGGGGGGTTTGACCTGGCAGGGCCAGTCCGGGCTGACGCGCGTGGTCGTCACAGGCATGGATCATCGCTTCCGGGTGTGCGGCGTCGTGGAGGGCGGACGACGGAGGAGCCGCCGGGCCGCGATCCGTGAGCAGTATTTATATATGCCATCCGCTTGGCAAGACGTATGAAAACATTCATGTCCGGATTGCGGTGCCTGGTCCGCTTGCGTTCCGACCACTCGCGCGGGTGCCGCGCAGGGGCCGCCAGGTCACTCCTTGAGGAAGAACTGGTGCTGGTCGGCGATCTGCTCGTACTCCTCCAGGCGGGCCTGGGTCCGCTCCGGGTCGGCGTCCGTCATGGCCTGCAGCAGGGCGGCGCAGACGATGCCGGGCGCGGCGTAGGAGTCGAAGACCAGCCGGGAGCCGGTGCCGGTGGCGAAGGTGACGTCGGCCTCGTCGGCCACCGGGCCGAGCGCCAGGTCGGTGATCAGGGCGACCTTGAGCCCGGCGCGGCGGGCGACCCGGACGGCGGTCAGGGTCTCCTGCGCGTGCCGGGGCATGGAGAAGGCCAGCACCCAGGTGCCGCCGGCCTCACGGGACTGCAGGAGAGCGTCGTAGGCGACGCTGCCGCCGAGGGTCACCAGCCGTACGTCGGGGTGGATGCGCCGGGCCGCGTAGGCGAAGTACTCGGCGAGCGAGACCGAGATGCGCAGTCCGAGCACGGTCAGCGGCGCCGAGCGCGACAGCTCGCGCCCGACCGCGATCACCTGCCCGGGATCGGCGAGGTCCCGGCGCAGGTTCTCCAGGTTCTCGATCTCGGCGTCGACCGCGGCCTGGAGTTCGTTGCCCCGGTCCTCCTCGACCGTGCCGGGGCCGCCCGCGAGGGTCCTGAGCGCGATGGACTGGAGCTTCTCCCGCAGCGCCGGGTACCCGCTGAAGCCGACCGCGCCGGCGAACCGCGTCACCGAGGGCTGGCTGACACCCACCCGGTCGGCCAGTTCGGTGATCGGCAGGAACGCCGCCTCCGCGAGGTTCTCGATCAGGTACTGGGCGATGCGGCGCTGCCCGGGAGACAGCTGGGGCCGGTCGAAGAGCGCCCTGAGCTGCGAGGCCGGAGCGGCCTCGGCCCCCGTGGCCGGCGTGCCCGAGGTGATGGCGGACGCCTGGGCGCGAGCCTGCTGCGGCGATGGCACCGAGGCGCCTGCTTTGTCTCCCACAGCGTTTCAACATAGCTCACTCACTGTCATGAGCAGGGTGCGCGGGAGCGGATCCGGACACGGCGCGACCCGCGCCCGGCGGCGGGGCGGAGGGCGGCGGCAGGAGCGGGGAGCGGACGGGCGGGGCGGTGGCCGGGACGATCAGGTCCGCGCGGTGCCGGGTCGCCGCGACCAGGTCCGCGTTGCGCTGGTCGGTGCCCAGGACCCAGGCGACGGCCTGGTCGTGGCCCTTGCCGAACTCCTCGTGCCGGGCGACGAGACGGCGGACCCGCTCCTCTTCGGGCAGGTCGCAGAACCAGACCTCGTCCAGGTGCGGTCGTACCCGCGCCCAGGCGCCGGTGTCCAGCAGCAGGTAGTTGCCCTCCGTCACGACCAGCCGGGCCGACGGCGGCACCGGGACCGCGCCCGCCAGCGGCTGTTCGAGGACACGTTCGAAACCGGGGGCGTAGACCGTCTCCTCGCTGCCGGCCGCGTACTCCTCGCGCAGCCGGCGCAGCAGGGCCGCGTACCCCGCCGCGTCGAAGGTGTCCGGCGCGCCCTTGCGGGAGCGGCGGCCGAGGCGGTCGAGTTCGGCGTCGGCGAGGTGGAAGCCGTCCATCGGGACGTGGGCGACCCACGGGTCGCCCGTGCCGTTCAGGGCCCGCACCAGATGCTCGGCCAGCGTGGACTTGCCGGCGCCGGGGCTGCCCGCGATGCCGAGGATCGCGCGGTGTCCGTCGCGGGGGAGGGCCCGGGCACGGGCGAGGAGGTCGTCGAAGGTCGGCGGCACACGCGCCAGTGTGCCACCCGGCCGACGGCGCCGGCCGGCGGCCGGAAGGACTCCGCCGTCCCGGCCCGCACGGGCGGGGGGAGGGAAAGGCGTACGGAGATCCGGCGAAGTACGCCCGATGTGGCGTGCGCCACCCCCTCAACGCCCCGTCGTGGGGAAGGGTGCCTGTATGACACAGCTCGGTCTGCCCGAAGAAATCCTGGCCTGCCTCTTCGATCTCGACGGGGTCGTCACCAAGACGGCGGTGGTGCACGCGGCCGCCTGGAAGGAGACGTTCGACGCGTTCCTGCGCGAGCGGGACGGCGCCGGCTACCGCCCCTTCGACGCGGTCGCCGACTACGACGAGTACGTCGACGGGCGGCCCCGCGCCGACGGGGTGCGCACCTTCCTCGCCTCGCGGGGCGTCGAACTGCCCGAGGGCACCCCGGACGACCCGCCGGACGCGCCGACGGTCAACGGGGTGGGCAACCGCAAGAATGAACTCGTGCTGGAGAAAATCCGTACAGACGGAGTGGAACCCTACGACGGCACCCTGCGCTACATCGCGGCGGTCCGGGCGGCGGGCCTGAAGACCGCGATCGTGTCCTCCAGCGCCAACACCCTCGACGTGCTGCGCTCCATCGACGCCGAGCAGTTGTTCGACGTGCGCGTGGACGGCGTGGTCGCCCGCGAGCGCGGGCTGCCCGGCAAACCGCACCCCGACACCTTCCTCGCCGCCGCCCACGACCTCGGGGTGGAACCCGGGCGGGCCACCGTCTTCGAGGACGCCCTGGCCGGCATGGACGCGGGCCGCTCGGGCCGTTTCGGGTACGTCGTCGGCGTCGACCGCGTCGGGCAGCAGGACGCCCTGTACGCCCACGGCGCCGACGTCGTCGTCAAGGACCTCGCCGAACTCCTCACCGGGACCGGCCCCGGACCCACCCGCCAGGGAGGCGCCGCGTGATCACCCACCGTTCCTACGCCGTCGAGCCGTGGACCGTGCGCGAGACGGAGCTGAGCCTGGACGTGCTCGCCCAGAGCGAGTCGGTCTTCGCGCTCTCCAACGGCCACGTCGGCTGGCGCGGCAACCTCGACGAGGGGGAACCGCACGGCCTGCCCGGCTCCTACCTCAACGGCGTGTACGAGGTGCACCCGCTGCCGTACGCGGAGGCGGGCTACGGATACCCCGAGTCCGGCCAGACCGTCATCAACATCACCAACGGCAAGGTACTGCGGCTGCTCGTCGACGACGAACCGTTCGACCTGCGCTACGGCAGGCTCGTCTCCCACGAGCGCGTCCTCGACCTGCGCCGGGGCGTGATGGAGCGGACCTGCGAGTGGATCTCCCCGGCCGGCACCCGGGTCCGCGTGCGCGCCACCCGGATGGTCTCCCTCACCCAGCGCTCCATCGGTGCCGTCGCCTACGAGGTGGAACCGGTCGACTGCCAGGCGCGTGTCGTCATCCAGTCGGAACTCGTCGCCAACGAGCAGCTGCCGCAGGCGAACGGCGACCCGCGCGCGGCGATGGCCCTGCAGGCCCCGCTGGAGCCGGAGGAGGACTTCGCCTCCGGCCACCGGCTGCGCCTGGTGCACCGCACCCGGCGCAGCGGTCTGCGCGTGGCCGTCGCCGCCGACCACGTCGTGACGGGCCCCGAGCGGACCACCACCAGCAGCGAGAGCCACCCGGACCTGGCCCGGCTGACGGTCGCCGCCGTCCTGGAGGCGGGGCAGAAGCTGCGCGTGGAGAAGCTGGTCGCGCACGGCTGGTCAGGGGCCCGCTCGCTGCCCGCGATGAGCGACCAGGTCGACGCCGCCCTGGCGGCCGCGGCGCACGGCGGCTGGTCGGGCCTGGTCCGCGAGCAGCGGTCCTACCTCGACGACTTCTGGGCCCGCGCCGACGTGGAGGTGGACGGCGACGAGGAGATCCAGCAGGCCGTCCGCTTCGCGCTGTTCCACGTGCTGCAGGCCGGGGCCCGCGCCGAGGAGCGGGCCATCCCGGCCAAGGGGCTGACCGGCTCGGGCTACGACGGGCACGCCTTCTGGGACACCGAGATGTTCGTACTGCCCGTGCTCACCTACACCTCGCCCGACGCGGTCGCCGAGGCGCTGCGCTGGCGGCAGAACACCCTGCCCGCCGCCCGCGAGCGGGCGGCCCAGCTGGGGCTCGGCGGCGCCGCGTTCCCGTGGCGGACCATCGAGGGCCAGGAGGGTTCGGCGTACTGGCCCGCCGGTACGGCCGCCTTCCACGTCAACGCCGACATCGCGCACGCCGTGGTGCGGTACGTGGCGGCCACCGGCGACGAGGACTTCGAACGCGACACCGGGATGGAACTGCTGGTGGAGACGGCCCGGCTGTGGCGCTCGCTCGGCCACCACGACCACCGCGGCACCTTCCACATCGACGGCGTCACCGGCCCCGACGAGTACAGCGCCATCGCCGACGACAACACGTACACCAACCTGATGGCCCGTGCGAACCTGCTGGCCGCCGCCGACGTCGTCGAACGCCATCCCAAGGAGGCGGAACTGCTCGGCGCCGACGACGAGGAGAGCGCCACCTGGCGGGACGCCGCCGAGGCCATGAACATCCCGTACAACGGCGAACTGCGCGTGCACGAGCAGCACGCGGGCTTCACCCGCTACCAGCGCTGGGACTTCGCCGGCACCCGGGCCGACCAGTACCCGCTGCTGCTGCACTTCCCCTACTTCGACCTGTACCGCAAGCAGGTGGTCAAGCAGGCCGACCTGGTGCTGGCGATGTACACCTGCGGCGCCGAGTTCGACGAGGAGCACATCGCCCGCAACTTCGCCTACTACGAACCGCTGACCGTGCGGGACTCCTCGCTGTCGGCGTGCGTCCAGGCGGTCATCGCCGCGCAGGCGGGCCACCTGCGGCTGGCCTACGACTACGCGGCCGAGGCGGCCCTGATGGATCTGGAGGACCTGGAGCACAACACCCGCGACGGACTGCACATCGCCTCGCTGGCCGGTACCTGGATGGCGCTGGTGGCGGGCTTCGGCGGCACCCGCAGGTCCGGCGACACCCTGGAGTTCGCGCCGCGCATGCCGGAGAAGTTCAGCCGTCTGGCCTTCACCCTGCAGTTCCGCGGCCGGCGGCTGCGCGTGGAGATCACCCAGCAGAGCGCCACGTACACCCTGGCGTCGGGGCCCGCCCTGACGGTCGGTCACCACGGTGAGGAGGTCCCGCTGCGGCCCGGCACGCCCGAGGTCCGCCCGGTGCCGCCGCCGCGGCACCTGCCGGCCCCGGAGCAGCCCCCGCACCGCACACCGGGCGTGCGCTGACCCGGTCCGCTCCTCCCGCCGGGCTCAGGGGACCCGCAGGACGGCGTCCGACAGGAGGTGGAGCAGGTCACCGGTGGCGTCGGCGGCGCCCAGCACCGGGAGGACGCCGAGGGCGAGCACGGCGGCGGCCACCGGCCGCAGGGGCGGCAGCGGCGCCGACCGCAGGGCCGCGACCCGGCGGGTGACGGCACGGTCGGTGAGAGGCAGGGTGCCGGCCGGTCCGGGAGCGGGCCCGGCGGTGAGGGCCGCCCGGGCCAGCGCCCGTGCGGCCGCCGTGCGGTCGCCGACCGCCGCCGCGGCCCGCTCGTCCGCCCAGCGCTCGACGAGGAAGGCGACGGTGGGCCGCACCCCGAACAGCAGCGGGTCGGCCGCCACGGCCAGCGTCGCGGCGGTCACCACGAGCGCGTGCCGGTGGGTGAGGTGGGCGCGTTCGTGGGCGAGCAGCACCCGGCGCTCCTGCGGCCGCAGCGCGCCGAGCAGCGCGGCCGTGACCAGGATCCGGCCGGGGGAGCCGGGGATGGCGAACGCGCGCGGCACCGGGGAGGTGGCGACGATCAGTTCGGTGTCGCCCGGATGCGCCGCGCACAGCCGCCGCAGCGCCCGCCGGGTGCCGTAGACGGCGCGCACCGCCCGCCACAGCCGCTGGGCGACGGCCCCGAGGGCCACGGCGGCCAGCACTCCGACCGCCTCCGGCACCGGTTCCGGGAGCCGCCGGCCGCCTGCCGGGGCCGCGAGGAGGGCGGCGGGTCCGTCGTCCGCGAGGGTGAGGGCGAGCAGGGAGAGCGACCAGACGGTGGCACAGGCCGTCACCACGGCGGCGGCCGTCAGCACCCGCGCGGCGAGCGCGGGGGCCACCCGGCGGCCGACGGCGGGGCTGATCGAGGAGAGCAGCAGGGAGAGCGCCAGCGGGGTGTAGACGTCGATCCTCACGCCGCCCCTCCCGCGAGCAGCTCGCGCAGGGCCCGTTCCTCCTCGGCGCTCAGTCCGGTCACGAACTGCTGCAGCGCGGCGATCGGATCGGGGCCGCGGTCCAGCGCCTCGTGCATGGCCTGGGCGGTCAGCTCGGCGGCGTTCTTCGCGGGCCGGTAGGCG
Organism: Streptomyces sp. Xyl84; assembly: GCF_059731885.1. NCBI lineage: Bacteria > Bacillati > Actinomycetota > Actinomycetes > Kitasatosporales > Streptomycetaceae > Streptomyces > Streptomyces sp. Xyl84. Next base: position 500,568 of record NZ_AP029182.1, on the reverse strand, counting down.
CCCCGCCGTCCGTCGACCTCCCGCAGCACCAGGCCCTTGTCGTAGAGCCGCTTGAGGATGGTGTGCACGGTGTTGTAGGCCAGGTCGCCACCGAGTTCCAGCTGGATCTCGGCCGGTGTCAGCGGGCGCTCCGTGGACCACAGCGCGGCGAGGACCTCGCTCTCCAACTCGCCCGGACTGCGCCGTTCCGTCCTGCCGTGAGGCCCTCTGCCAGCCATGCCCTCAACCTTACAGCGCGTAGGGATGCCCCGTGTCCGGCGGTGTCCCGCCCGGCGGAACGCCCCGAGACGGGGTACGTTGTCCGTGATCCGTCGCTCGTGCCCGCTCTCCCGTCCCGGCCGCCGGCGCGTTCCTGCCGGTGGTGCCCCGTGCGTTCGCCGGATTTTCCGCGACGTTTTCCCCGCGGTTCCCCGGCGCCCTGCCCGACTCCCGCACCGCTCCCGCACACTGTGAAGTCAGAAACCCTACAGTGCGTAGGGACGAGGGGTGGAGATGGCCGACCACACGCACGCCTTGGAGCTGCGAACGAAACGGGCGCCCGGCTCGCGACGTCCCGCACACGCGCTCGCGGTGTTGCCGGAAGGCGCCGGCAGCTCCGCTACGAGGACCTTCCGGCGCCTCGCGCGCGCACGCGCCGGACGCCGCGAGCCGACCGGCCTCCCCTTTCGTTCGCAGCTCCTGCTCGCCGGCATCCGGCGACCCGCACCGGCGCCCGGCCCCGGCAGGGCGGGGCGCCGCACCGGCGCCCTGCCCCTCGCGGCCGTGGCCGCCGCGTTCACCGTGGCGCAAGTCCTCCTCGTCCGCCCCGGCATGGGCCTCGGCTGGGACGAGACCGTCTACGTCAGCCAGGTCAGCCCGCACGCCCCCGCCGCCTTCTTCAGCGCCCCCCGCGCCCGCGGCGTCCCGCTCCTGGTCGCGCCCGTCGCCTCCTGGTCGTCCTCCACCGCACTGCTGCGGATCTGTCTCGCCCTGCTGTCGGGCCTCGCGCTGTACCTGGCCCTGCGGGTGTGGCGCACGCTCTTCCCCGCCCGCGTCCTCGCCCTCGCGGGCGCCCTGTTCGCCTCCTTGTGGGTGACCCTCTTCTACGGCCCGCAGGCCATGCCCAACTACTGGGTGGCCGTCGGCGCGCTCGCCTGCGCGGGCTGCTTCGTGCGGGCCCGCGCGGACCCGCACGACCGCCCCGCCCACGCCGGACTGGCGGGCACCGCCGCCCTGATGGCCCTGATGCGCCCGATGGACGCGGTCTGGATCGCGCTCCCGCTGCTCGTCCTCGCCGTCCCCGGACGCCGTTGGAGAGCGTTCGCCGCACTCCTGGCCGGTCTGGCCGCCGGCTGCGGCGAATGGGCGGCCGAGGCCTACGCCGGCCACGGCGGCCCGCTGCGGCGGCTCGCCGACGCCTCCGCCATCCAGGACGGCCTCGGCCTGCACTTCGCCGTCCCCGACCAACTGCGCAGCCTCGGCGGGCGGACGCTGTGCCGCCCCTGCACCGGGTCGCTGCCCAGCCCCCTGGTCACCGCCTGGTGGTACGTCCTGCCCGTGCTCGCCCTGCTGGGCCTGCTCCTCGCCCGGCGCGCCCGGCGCTCCGGGCCCACCCGGACCGCGCTCGCCTGCGCCGCCGCGGCGGTCTTCCCGTACCTGTTCCTGATCGGCTACGCCGCCCCCCGCTTCCTCCTGCCCGCCTACGCCCTGCTCGCCCTCCCCGCCGCCGACGCCGTCCTTCACCTCGTCACCACCCCCTGGGGCACCTGGCGGCCGGCCGCCCTCGGCCTCGCCGTCCTCGCGCTCGCCGTGCACCTGGCGGTCCAGTACGCCGTCCTCGCCCACACCGTCGACCGCACCACCGCCGACCGCCGCGCGTGGCACCGCACCGCCGCGGCGCTGCACGCCCTCGGGGTGCGCCCGCCCTGCCTGCTGACCGGTCAGGACGCCATCCCCGTCGCGTTCTACGCCGGCTGCGGCTCCGCCGCGACGGACGGCCACAACGCCAACTCCACCCGCGCCGCCATCGAGGAGAGCGCACGACGGATCCCGGTCGCCACACTCACCCCGGCGGGCGGCTCCCCGCCCGCGTACGCCCGCGGCTGGCCGGCCCACCGACTCGGCGGCCTCCTCCTGTACGTCGCGCCGACGGCGCAGAAGGGCCCCGCCACATGACCTCACCGCTGCTCACCCGCCCCGCCGCCCTGCGCCGCCGTACCTGGTGGCACACCGGCGCCATGCTCGCGGTGCTGCTGTGCGCCGTGTACCTCGGGCAGCGGCACTGGCCCGTCCTCGAGTCCGGTGCCGACCGGCTCGCCGTCGCCGACCAGGGATGGCTGCTGGTGGGCGCGAGCGCCGCCCTGGCCACCTGGGGGTGCGCGGCCCTGGCGCAGCAGGGAGCCGTGGCCGAACGGCTGCCCCGGGCCCGGCTGCTGGCCGCGCAGTTCGCCGCCTCGGCCGCCAACCACGTGCTGCCCGCGGGACTGGGCGCGGGGGCGGTCAACCTGCGGTTCCTGATGCGCTGCGGGCTGCCCGCCTCGCGCTCGGCGAGCGCCCTCGCGGTCAAGGCCGCGGCCGGTGCGCTGGCCCGCGCGGCGCTGATCGCCGTGCTCGCCGCTGCCTGCCCCGGCGTCCTGCGGTTCCCGCACGTCCCGGTCACCGCGGTGGCCGGGGCCCTGGCCGTCGTCGTCCTGGTGACGGTGCTGCTGCGCGGCCCGCTCAGGTCCCGGTGCGGCCGCGCCGTCGCGACGCTGGGGACGGACATCCGGGCCGTGCACCGCCGGCCGCAGCGGGCCGCCGCCCTGTGGGGCGGCTCGCTCGCCTTCGCGGCGGCGCACTGCCTGGTCCTCGTCTCCGTCGTGCAGGCCGTCGGCCTGCCCCTGCCGCCGGTCCGGGTGGCGCTCCTCTATCTCGCCGCCAGCAGTGCCGCCGCCCTGCTGCCCACGCCCGGCGGGCTCGGCTCCCTGGACGCGGCGCTCGCCTTCGCCCTGACCGCCTCCGGCGCACCGGCGGCCGCCGCGGCCTCCGCCGTCCTCGGCTACCGCCTGCTGACGGTCTGGCTGCCGCTGGTGCCGGGCCTGCTGGTGCTGGGCGTCCTGATCCGCCGCAGGGCGGTGTGAGACAGGGGTGCCCACCAACCCGCCGGGCCCGGGCGAGGCGGGCGGAGGCGGGCGAGGGCGGTCCCGGGGCGGAGGGGTGCGGTCGGGGCGTCAGGCCGAGCGGGACCGTTCCGGCCGGCCGGGAGGGTCCTGGCCCGGCCCGGCGGAAGGATCCCGGCCCGGCGGCAGGGCGGTGTCCGCCGGGTCCGGGGCGTGCCTCGTCAGCGCGGCGACGAACCGCGGGGGCAGCCACTTGACGGCCGCGCACAGGCACACCCCGAACCAGCCCGCGGCGAACAGCCAGCCGCCGACGACGTCGGTGAACCAGTGCACCCCGAGGTAGACCCGGGTCAGCCCCACCAGCGCGCCCCAGCAGCCCGTCACCAGGCACAGCGCCGCCCGGCCGCGCGGAGCGCGCAGGACCACCGCGAGGATCACCACCGCGGCGGTCACCGCCGACGTGGTCGTGTGACCGGACGGGAACGACCAGCCCGTGGCGTGCGTCGCCCAGTCCTGCCGCGGCGGACGCGGGCGGCTGATCAGCTCCATCACTCCTTGGCGCGCCGCCTGCCCCAGGGCCAGGCAGGCCACGCACACGGCCGCCGCGGCCGTACGCTGCCGTGCCGTGCGGCCGAGGAGCGCCCCGGCGAGCGCCACCAGCAGGTACGGGACGGCGCCCGTCCCCGTGGCGGTCAGCGCCCGGGCCACGGCCACCGCCACCTCGGGACGGTGACCGGCCGACCAGGACAGCAGCGTCCGGTCCACCCGCAACGGAGCGCCGTGCCCGCCCACGACGACCAGGGCGATCACGGTGAAGGCGGCCCAGGCGCCCAGCGCCGTACTGCCCGCCAGGTCGGCCGTGTCCCGGCGCCTCATGAGACGAGCAGCGGGCGCAGCCGGGTCGCCGCGATCCGCCGGGCCAGGCCTTCGGGACTGCGCAGCACCACCCGCATCACCGCGAAGGCCACCAGCGCGCCGGCCACGAGCCCCACCGCCACGTCGTGCGGGTAGTGCGCGCCGACCCAGACCCGGGAGGCCGCCATCGCCACGGCGGCGACGACGGCGACCGCCCCGAGGCGCCGCGACACGAAGAAGAGGGCCACCGCCGCGGCGGCGGCGATCGCCGCGTGGTTGCTCGGGAAGGACCAGTCGGTGCGCGCCGGGCAGGCCTCCAGGGTCACCGCGTGCAGGGTCCGGCAGGGCCGCACCTCGTGCACGGCCGCCTTCACCAGCGAGTTCACGAGGTAGGCGAGGACCACGGCCACCGGCACCGCCAGCGCGGTCACGGCCGCCGCCGCGTCCACCCGGCGCGCCCGCCACCAGCCCGCGAGCATCAGCACGGCGAACAGGGCGAGACCGTACGCCGACCACACCGACACCGTGTCGTCCAGCCAGGCAGGGGAGCGGCGGGCCAGGTCCACCACGTCCGTGTAGAGGGACCCGTCGACCGACGCGCCCGACAGGGCGAGCATCATCCGCGTGCCTCCTTCGCCTTCGCGGCGCGCCGGGAGCGCAGCACCTCGGCGGCGAGCGGGATCAGCGACACGACCACGATGAGCGCGATCACCGGCAGCAGGTACTTGTCCACGTCCGGCACCGAGGAGCCGAGCGCGTACCCCGCGAGGGTCAGGCCCATGCTCCACACGAGGCCGCCCGCCACCTGCCAGAGGGTGAACGTCCGCACCGGCACGCCCAGCGCGCCCGCCATCGGGTTGAGCACCGTCCGTACCACCGGCACGAAGCGGGCCAGCACGATCGCCTTGGCGAACCCGTACCGGTCCAGGAGTTCCTCGGCGCGCCGCGCGCCCTCGTGCAGCCGCTGCGAGCGGCTGCGGGCCAGCAGGGCGCCCCCGGCCTTGCGGCCCAGCAGGTATCCGCACTGGGACCCGGCGAGCGCGCCCACGGCGGCGGCGAGCAGCAGCGGCGCCAGCGACAGCCGCACCCCCCGGTCGGCCGAGCCCGTGCACAGCAGTCCCGCCGTGAACAGCAGCGAGTCGCCCGGCAGGAAGAAGCCGACGAGCAGACCCGTCTCGGCGAAGAGCACCACGCCGACGCCCAGCACGCCGAAGGCGGCCAGCAGCGACTGGGCGTCCAGCACATTGACCGCGAGCTGTGAGGACAGGAGCGAGGGTGTGATCATCGGCGCGGACTCTTTCCGTCGGGGGAGGGCGGGGGACGCGCGAAGCGACGGTCCGGAGTGACTACATCCCTGTAGACCGTCTACTGCACTGTAGACGAAAACGACTCGTACGACGTTCCCGTGATCGGCCCAACGGGTGAACCGGCCGGTGAATCGGTGCGGGCGGCGGCGCGGGCGGCGCCATCGGGACCACTCCGTGCGCCGGACCGCTGTGGGTTTTGCCCGCGCATTGCCGCTTCGTGACCGATCGACTACATGCGTGTAGTCATGATGGGTGCCTAAGTAAGGCATGCCTTCTCTAAGTCGGTCCCAGCGAGGCCGGGGCGGTGTGCCGGGAGGGCCGCACGGCATGTGGGACGACGCGTTTCCGAGTTTCCTGATCGGGCTGCGAGAGGGACTCGAAGGCGGGCTGATCGTCTCCATCCTGGTCGCGACCCTGGTCAGGGCGGGGGCCAGGTCCCGGCTGCCGCAGGTGTGGACCGGCGTCCTGGCGGCCGTCGCGCTGGCGCTCAGCTTCGGCGCGGTCCTCACCTTCACCGCGGCCTCGCTCTCGGCGACGGCTCAGGAGGCGTTCGGCGGCGCGCTCAGCGTGGTCGCCGTGGCGTTCGTCACCGCCATGGTCTTCTGGATGCGCCGCTCGGCCCGCAGCCTCTCCGGCGAGATCAAGCAGAAGGTGACCGGCGCGCTCGCCATGGGCGCGGGCATGCTGATCCTGACCTCCTTCCTCGCCGTGGGCCGCGAGGGCCTGGAGACCGCCCTGTTCCTGTGGACCACCGCCCGCGCGGCCGGGGAGTCCGCAGGGCCGCTGGCCGGCGCCGGGATCGGGCTGGTCCTGGCGGCCGGGCTGTGCTGGGGCCTGTACCGGCGGGTCCTGAAGATCAACCTCACCAAGTTCTTCACCGCCACCGGAGCCGTGCTCATCGTGATCGCGGCGGGTGTCCTCGGCTACGGCCTGCGCGACCTCCAGGAAGGAGGCCTCCTGCCCGGGGGCACGGCCTACGCCGTCGACCTCAGCGGCAGCGTCGACGCCGGCTCCTGGTACAGCACCCTGGTCCAGGGCGTCCTCAACCTGACCCCGACGATGACATGGGTCCAGGTCGTCGCCTACGCCGGCTACCTCGCCGTGGTGATGACCCTGTTCGTGCGCGGCGTCCGGGCGGGCGGCGCGAGCGCGGGTGCGAGCAATGCCGCGCCGGCCCCGAAGCCGGCCGCGGCGGCGAGCCTGGCGGGGGCGGCCGAGGCCGCCCCCGCCCTCGCGTCGACGCCTGCCCTCGCTCCCGAGCCCACAGCGGCCTCCGAGTCCACGCCCCCCGACTCTGCCCCCGGTCCCGACTCTGCCTCCGGCGCCGACGCGGCCGCCGCCCCCGGCGCCGACGCGCCCGTCGCGCACGGCGCCGGCGGTCGGCTCCGTCGCCGGCGTCCCGCCTGGGTCGTTCCCGTCGCCGTCGTGGCCGTGCCCGCTGTGGTGGCCGGGCTCGTCGTCGCCCTCGGGCGGTCCAAGCCCGCCGGTACGCAGACCGTCGCCGTCTCCGAGAAGGACTGCGGCAAGGGCTTCACCGCGCCCCGGACGGGCCGGCAGACCTTCCGGATGCACAACACCGGCTCGAAGACCTCCGAGGTCTACCTGATCGACCCGGCGAGCAACGCGGTCTACGGCGAGATCGAGGGCCTGGCCCCCGGCACCACCCGCGACCTCGTCGCCACCGTCGCGGGCGGCAGCTACGCCTGGCGCTGCGTGCCCACCGGCGGCAGCGCGGTCACCTCCCGAGCCGTGCGGGTGAGCGGCGGCGCGGGGGCGAAGGCGGTCGTCCCCGTCTCCGAGCAGGACCTGGCCGGACCGCTCGCGCAGTACCGGCAGTATGTCGGCCAGGGCCTGGCCGCCCTGGCCGCCCAGACCGCCAGGCTCGACGACGACATCCGGGGCGGTCACCTCGGCGCTGCCCGCGCCGACTGGCTCACCGCCCACCGCACCTACTCCTCCCTGGGCGCCGCCTACGGCACCTTCGAGGACTTCGACAAGAAGATCGACGGAAGGCCGGACGGGCTCCCGGACGGCGTCGAGGACAAGGACTTCACCGGGTTCCACCGCATCGAGTACGGCCTGTGGCACGGACAGGACGCCGACCGGCTCGAGGCGTCGGCCCGGCAGCTCGCCGCCGACGCGGCCGGTCTGCGCAAGGCCTTCCCCCGCCAGGAGTTCGACCCGGGCGACCTGCCGCTGCGCGCCCACGAGATCCTGGAGAACACCCTCCAGTTCGAGCTGACCGGCGACGCCGACCAGGGCAGCGGCACCGAGCTGGCCACGACCGACGCGAACCTCGACGGCACCCGCGAGCTGCTCACCGTACTGAAGCCGCTGCTGACCAGCCGCGCCCCGCACCTGCTGCCCGTCGTGGACAGCGACATCGCCCGGCTGCGCGCACTGCTCGACGCGGCCCGCCACGGCACCGCCTGGACGCCGGTCGACCGGCTCGACGCGCACACCCGGGCCCGCCTGGACGGTGCCACCGGACAGCTCCTGGAAGACCTCGCCCCCGTGCCGGACCTGCTGGAGATCAGGAAGTCCGCCTGATGCCCGCACCCCGCGCGGACCGCGCGGCAGCCCCCGTCCGCCCCGCCACCACCGCCGACCCCGAAGGGAACCCCTCCATGCCGTCCGCCGCCACGCCCGCCCCCTCGGGCGGCTGCCCCGCCGGTCACGGCCGCCGGGCCTTCGTCCGTACGGCCCTCGGGGCCGGGGCCGCGGGCGCGGTCCTGGCCGGCGGAGGACTCGCGCTGGGCCGGGCCGGCACCGCCGAGGCGCACGCCGCCGACTCCTCCGAGCCGAGGGAGATCGCCTTCCACGGCGTCCACCAGGCGGGCGTCGTCACCCCGGCCCAGGCCGCCGCCGCGTTCGTCTCCTTCGACGTCATCGCCGACGGCCGCCGGGAACTGGCCGACCTGCTGAAGACCCTCACCGAGCGGGCCCGTCTCCTCACCACCGGCGGCACCCCCGCCGACCTGGGTGTCGGCGCCCCGCCGTCCGACAGCGGCATCCTCGGCCCGGAGGTCCCCGCCGACGCCCTCACCGTCACCGTGGGCGTCGGCGCATCCCTCTTCGACGACCGCTACGGCCTCGCCGGTGCCAGGCCGCGCCGGCTCACCCCGATGCGCACCTTCCCCAACGACAACCTCCGGGCCGCCGAGTGCCACGGGGACCTGTCCCTGCAGATCTGCGCGAACCGCCGGGACACCGTGCTGCACGCCCTGCGCGACATCGCCCGGCACACCCGCGGCGCCCTGCAGATCAAGTGGCGCATCGACGGTTTCCAGAACACCCCGCGCCCCACCGGCACACAGCGCAACCTGCTCGGCTTCAAGGACGGCATCGCCAACCCGGACGTCACCTCCGCGCGGGAGACCGACCGCCTGATCTGGGTGGGCGCGGGCCAGGGCGAGCCCGCCTGGGCGACCGGGGGCAGCTACCAGGTCATCCGGATCATCCGCATGCTGGTGGAGTTCTGGGACCGGGTCTCCCTGACCGAGCAGGAGAAGATGTTCGGCCGCCGCAAGGACACCGGCGCCCCGCTGGACGGCGCCCGGGAGACCGACGTCCCCCAGTACGCCAGGGACCCGCACGGCACCGCGATCCCGCTGGACTCCCACATCCGGCTCGCCAACCCGCGCACGGCCGCCACCGACGCCTCCCGTCTGCTGCGCCGCGGCTACAACTACGACCGGGGCGTCGACAACGTCGGCAACCTCGACATGGGCCTGGTCTTCTGCTGCTACCAGCAGGACGTCGTCCGCCAGTTCGAGGCGACCCAGACCCGGCTGATCGACGAGCCGCTCGTCGACTACATCTCGCCGACCGGCGGCGGTTACTTCTTCGTCCTGCCCGGAGTGCGGGACTCCGCCGACTGGTTCGGCCGCGGTCTGCTGGCGGCCTGACCGGCCGGCCACGGCGCCTGTCCGGCCCGACCGGTGGTCCTGACCGGCCCGGCCACGGTCCATGACGGATGCGGCCGGCGGTCTGACCGGCCGCGCCCGGTCACGGCGCCGGACCGGCACGACCGTGCCATGGCGTGCTCGCCCTGGCGGTGTGGAAGCTCGGCCGGATCGAGGAGAAGTGGACGGCGGGCCTGGCCGCCTCCGCCGAATCCGGGCGCGAGTGAGCACGGGGCGCCCGGCGCGTCCCTGACCGGGGGAATCCGCGGCCCGGGGGATTGGAGCGCCCGCGGCGGGAAACGCGGAGCACGACACCGCGACCGCAAGCCGCCGCGAGGGAGGCACCCGTGAGCACCGATCCGATGGCCGACGACGCCTACCAGCCCACCGGGAACAACGAGGAGCAGGAGGACGCCGCGCCGCTGGACATGCAGGACGCGATCGGCGAGCGGACCTACGACGACACCCTCGACGAGGGCTACTCACCGCCCGAGAAGCCGCTCGGCGTCGACAAGTACGGCACCACGGCCGCCGAGCAGCACGAGGGCGAGAGCCTCGACCAGCGGCTGGCCCAGGAGCAGCCCGACACGGGCGAGCAGGAGGGCGACGGCACGGGCGACCTGCCCGGCGGCGAGGGCGAGCCGGTCGACCCCGAGGCGGGGGACGAGCGCGCGGGGCGCCTGGTCGCCCCGGACGAGGGCGCGCACGCCGACACCACCAAGGAGGAGGTCGCCTTCGACGCCGGCATCGACGGGGGAGCCGCGGGCGCCGAGGAGGCCGCCGTGCACGTCGTCGAGGACGACAGCACCCTGCCCGGCGAGGACACCGGGCGCTGACGGCACCGCCGCGCACGGCTCCGCCATCGCCGCCGTACAGCCGGCGCCGCGGCAGACGGATCCGCCGCGCCCTGCGGGGCCGGCGCGGCCCCGCGGGCGGTTCTCCCGGCCGTGCGGGCCCACGGACTCGCCGAAGGCGCGGCACGGCGTGGCACGGACGGGGACCGCAGCCCACGGCTCCGGTCCCCGTCACGCCGGCGGACCCCACGGTCCGCCCTCAGCTCCCTCAGCTAGGGCAGCAGTTTGTCCAGGGCGGCAGGCCCCTCCGTCTCGATCTTGCGCTTGGCCCACTCCAGGTTGCGCGGGGTGATGTCACGGCCCGCGGCCAGCACGACGTCCTCGGGCGAGACGTCGGTGCCGGTACGGGCGTGGAGCACGCTGTCCGGCGTGCAACGGTTGCCTGGCGAACGGGATGCTTCGGGCGAACGGGATGCGTCGGGCTCTGACGTCGACATGTGTCCTCCTCGGGTCCGGCCGGGTACCCGCCCGGGTCCGGACTGCGCCACCCGTGCCGCGGGACCGGGACCTCCTCCTACGATTGCCCGCCGCGCCGCACCCTGCATCCGGAAGGGCCGCCGCACCGAGCGGGCCGGCCCCGGCCCGCTCCAGGAGTACCGGACCGTCCCGTCCGGAAACCTCCGTTCCGCCGGCCCGCTCCGTAAGCTGGAAGGACCCGGGCAAGCCGCCGGGGCGGCAGACGCGGGGACCGCGCGACCCGACAGGGAGGCCGCAGCGATGACCGACAGCTCAGGCCCGCCGCCGGCGGGCGCACGCCGGTACGTGCCCATCGCCGACCACGGTCTGATCGGCGACCTGCGCACGGTCGCCCTGGTCGGCACCGACGGCACCATCGACTGGTACTGCTGCCCCGCCTTCGACGCCCCCAGCGTCTTCGCCGCCGTGCTGGACGCCGAGCGGGGCGGCTGCTTCGAACTCGCCGCGGCCCAGGGAGCCCGCACCAAGCAGTTCTACTTCCCCGACACCAATGTGCTGATCACCCGGTTCTTCACCGAGGACGGCGTGGGGGAGGTGCAGGACTTCATGCCGGTCTCGGGCGGCCTGGGCGAGGCCGAACGGCACCGGCTGATCCGGCGCGTGGTGTGCGTGCGGGGCACCGTCCCGTTCCGCGTGCGCGTGGCCCCGCGCTTCGGCTACGGCGCCGACCCGCACACGGTGCGCACGCAGGGCTGCATGACCCTGTTCGAGTCCGCGCGCCTGGCCCTCGCCCTCACGGCCACCGTGCCGCTGGAGACCGAGGGACCCGACGTGCGCGCCGACTTCAAGCTCACCGAGGGCGAGACCGCCGTCTTCGCCCTCGACCAGGTCGGCGGCGAGGTGGCCCCGCGCCGGTGCGCGCGGACCGAGGCGGAGGAGCAGTTCGCGGCCACCGTCGCGTACTGGCGGCGCTGGATCGCGCAGTCCCGCTACCGGGGCCGCTGGCGGGAGATGGTGCACCGCTCCGCCCTCACCCTCAAACTCCTCACCTACGCGCCCACCGGCGCCATCGTCGCCGCGCCCACCACCAGCCTGCCCGAGCGCGTCGGCGGTGAGCGCAACTGGGACTACCGGTACGTCTGGGTGCGCGACGCCGCCTTCGCCGTCTACGCCCTGCTGCGCCTCGGCTTCAGCGGCGAGGCCGCGGCCTTCATGCGGTTCGTGACCCGGCACATCAGCCCGGGCGACGGCAGGGCGACCGGCCCGCTGCAGATCATGTACGGCATCGACGGCCGCACCGACCTCCCCGAGCGCGAGCTGACCCACCTGGAGGGGCACCAGGGCTCCGCCCCCGTCCGGGTCGGCAACGCCGCCGCCGACCAGCTCCAGCTCGACATCTACGGCGCCCTGATCGACTCCATCTACCTCTACGACAAGTGGGCCGAGCCGATCTCCAGCGCCCAGTGGGACGACGTGTGCGCACTGGTCGACTGGGTCTGCGCGCACTGGGACCAGCCCGACGAGGGTGTGTGGGAGACCCGCGGCGGGCGCCGGGACTTCCTGTACTCGCGCCTGATGTGCTGGGTGGCCGTCGAACGCGCGATCCGGCTGGCCAACCGCCGCGGCCTGCCCGCCGACCTGGCCCGCTGGCAGTGCGGCCGGGACGCGATCTACCGCCGCATCATGGACCGCGGCTGGTCGCAGCGGCGGCAGGCGTTCGTCCAGTACGAGGGCGGCGACGTGCTGGACGCCGCCGTCCTGATGATGCCGCTCGCCAAGTTCATCGCCCCCACCGACCCCAAGTGGCTGGCCACCCTCGACGCGCTCACCGAGGACCTGGTCTCCGACTCCCTCGTCTACCGCTACGACCCGCGCACCAGCCCCGACGGCGTGAGCGGCGACGAGGGCACCTTCTCGATCTGCTCCTTCTGGTACGTCGAGGCGCTGACCCGCGCCGGGCGCCTGGACGAGGCCCGCCTCGCCTTCGAGAAGATGCTCACCTACGCCAACCACCTGGGCCTGTACGCGGAGGAGATCGGCCGCACCGGCGAACAGCAGGGCAACTTCCCGCAGGCCTTCACCCACCTGTCCCTGATCAGCGCCGCCTACAACCTGGACCGTGCCCTCGGCTGACCCCGGGACCGTCCGCCGGCCCCGGGGCCCGCCCGGCGGTCAGCCGATGTGGTACGAGTCGCCGTACACCTTCCAGTCCAGCGGCGGCTTCAGGTCCAGGTTCCCCTTGCGCAGGAAGACCCGCTGCGCGGTGTCGACCCTGCTGGTGTCGCTGTGCGCCTCCTCCTGCTTCATGGCCCACACCCGCGCGTCCAGGAACGCGTTCAGGTACGCCACCTCGTCACCGCCCCGCGCCGGCGGCTGGGCGCTGCGCAGCGCCCGCTTGCGGATGCCGCGGAAGCTGGTCGGGTCGTCGCCGTCACCGTGCATGACGATGGCGTCGTAGTAGGCGAACTGGCCGAGCGCGCGCAGTCCGTCCGCCTTGCCCTGGGCGACCGCCGGGTCGAAGTACACCCGGTCCCGCTCGTCGTTCTGGGCCTGCTGGAAGGCGCTGTCCTTGGCCGCGGTGCGCCAGTCCCTGGTGAAGTCGGGGTCGAGCCCGGAGTGCGAGTCGCTGCCGTTGACCCTGCGCAGGGCGGGCAGGTACTTGGCGAGCACGTTGCCGGGCTTGCGGTCGGTGTAGAGCTGGACCAGGTCGAGCATGTCGCCGGTGCCCGAGCAGAAGCCGATGATGCCGGCGGTGTAGCCGCGGCCGTCGCCGATGTCCTCGATGTACTTGTACTGCGCCTTCCAGTCGAGCGAGGAGTTCTCCGCGCTCGACACCAGCTTCATGGCGATCTCCTTCTTCGCCGGGTCGTCCAGGCCGGGCGCCGCCGCCGGGGCTGCCGTCGCCTGCGCAACGGTGCCGAGCAGCGGGACGGCGACCGCGCCGGCGCCGAGGAGGGCGAGGACGGTACGGCGGGAGGCACCGGCCGGACGGGCTGTGTCGGGGTTCGGGTGCACCATGGGCTCCAAGGGGGAGTGGGGGGTGGGGAGTTGGTCCGGAGGACCAACTGATAGGAAGGTTTCCTACCAGAGGCTCGAACAGGTGGGCACCCGTCGTGCACGAATTCGTAGGAACGAACGAGGGATGCACTGGGGGAGCAGCAGGGAGGAGGAGACGGGCGGATGCCGGGTTCAGGACAGGGACTGCTCCGCCCAGATGACCTTCCCGGTGGGTGTGTAGCGGGTGCCCCAGCGGTCCGCGAGCTGCGCGACCAGGAACAGTCCCCGGCCGCCCTCGTCGGTGGAGGCCGCGTACCGCAGGTGCGGCGAGGTGCTGCTGCTGTCGAAGACCTCGCAGATCAGGGCGGTGTCGCGCAGCATCCGCACCCGTATGGGCGGGCTGCCGTACCGGATGGCGTTGGTCACCAGCTCACTGAGGATCAGCTCCGTGGTGAACGCCGCCTCCTCCAGCCCCCACCGTGCGAGGCAGCGGCTCACCGAGGCCCGCACGTCCCCGACGGCCGCCGGGTCCGCGGGCACCTCCCACTCGGCGGTCCGGTCGGCGCCCAGCGCCCGCGTCCGCGCGACGAGCAGCGCGATGTCGTCCCCCGGCCGCAACGGCAGCCGCGAGTCCAGCATGGCGCGGCACGTCTCCTCGGGCGAGGGGCCTGCCGAGGAGAGCGCGCCGCGCAGTTCCTCCAGGCCCACGTCGATGTCGAGCGTCCGGTCCTCGACGAGCCCGTCGGTGTACAGCACCAGGCGGCTGCCCTCGGCGAGTTCCAGCTCGGCCGTCTCGAACGGCAGACCGCCCAGTCCGAGCGGGGGGCCGGCGGGCACGTCGGCGAACGTCACCTCGCCGTCGGGGGCGATCACGGCCGGCGGCGGATGGCCGGCGCGGGCGATCGCGCAGCGCCGGGAGACGGGATCGTAGACCGCGTAGAGGCAGGTCGCGCCGATCACGGGCGCGCCGGCACCGTCGGCGGCCCCAGTCCTCTCGTCCTGGTCGATCCGGTCGACCATCTCGTCCAGCAGACCCAGCAGTTCGTCCGGCGGCAGGTCCAGGGCGGAGAAGTTGTGGACGGCGGTGCGCAGCCGGCCCATCGTGGCCGCCGCGTGCAGTCCGTGACCGACCACGTCCCCGACGACCAGCGCCACCCGCGCCCCCGACAGCGGCAGCACGTCGAACCAGTCCCCGCCCACCCCCGCCTGCGCGGGCAGGTAGCGGTAGGCGATCTCCAGGGCGCCCTGCTCGGGCAGGCTGCGCGGCAGCAGACTGCGCTGGAGGGTGACCGCCATGCCGTGCTCGCGCGTGTAGCGCCGGGCGTTGTCGATGGAGACCGCGGCCCGCGCCACCAGCTCCTCGGCCAGGGCCAGCTCCTCGGCGTCGAACGGTTCGTCCTTCTGCGAGCGCCAGAAGTCGACGACACCGAGGATCACGTTGCCCGCCCGCACCGGGACGGTGATCAGCGAGTGGATGCCGTACCGGGCCACCTGCCCGGTACCTTCCGTCTCCTGCGCGGGCCCGCCGGGGACGCCCTCGACCCGCGGTTCGAGGACCGGCCTGCGGGTGCTGAGGCTGCGCGCCTGCGGGGAGGACGCCGCCAAGCGGATCTGCGAGCCCACGGGGAGCAGCGGAGCGTCGTCGCGGATGCCGCCGGCCGCCGCACGGCGCAGCGCGGCACCCTGCTCCGGCTCCTCGCCGCGCAGCACGGCGTCGTACAGGTCCACCGTGGCGAAGTCCGCGAAGCGCGGCACGGCCACCCGCACCAGTTCCTCCGCGGTCCGGGTCACGTCCAGGGTGGTGCCGACGCCCACCCCGGCGTCGTAGAGCAGGCTGAGGCGCTCGCGGGCCTCCTCCGCGCGTCCGGACAGCGAGCGCAGCTCCGTGGAGTCGCGCAGGGTGGCCACGCTGCCCGAGGGGCCGCCCTCCAGGTCGGTGGCCCGCTGGTTGATCGCCAGCAACCGGTCGCCGACCAGGTGCACCTCGTCGGTGGCGATCCGCCCGGAGGCGAGCAGCGCCGCCGTGCCCGGATCCAGCCCCAGGTCGAGCACCCGGCGGCCCTCCGCGTCCTCGGGCAGGCCGAGCAGGCGGTGCGCCTCGTCGTTGGCGAGGAGCAGCCGGCCGTCGTCACCGACGATGATCACGCCCTCCCGGACCGAGTGGAGCACCGCGTCGTGGTGCTCGTACATGCGGGTCATCTCGCCCGGCCCCAGGCCGTGCGTCTGACGCAGCAGCCGCCTGCTGACCAGGGCGGTCCCCGCGGTGGCCAGGGCGAGGCCGACGGCGGCCGCGCCCAGCACGACGGGCAGCTGCCGGTCCGCGAGGCCCCCCGCGTTGCGCGTGGTGATACCGGCCGCCACCAGCCCCACCACCGTGCCGTCCGGCGCCTTGACCGGCACCACCGCCTGCACCAGGCGCCCGATGGTCCCGTTGATCTCCTCCACCACGGGAGTGCCGTGCACCGCGGGCGCGATGGTGCCCACGAACTTCTTGCCGATCCGGCCCGGCACGGGGTGGGTGTAGCGGATCCCGTCGGTGTTCATCACGACGATGAAGTCGACGTGCGCCGCCGCGCGGGACGCCTCGGCGCGGGGTTGCAGCACGGCGGTCGGATCGGGCCCGGTGAGTGCCGCCGCGGTCCCCGGCGCGTTGGCGAACGTCTCGGCGACCGCCAGCGACCGGTTGCGGGCCTCCTGGGTGCTGTCGTGCTGCACCTGCAGCACCAGGGCGACGACCGCGGCCAGGACCAGCAGCAGCACCACGACGACCTGGAGCACGAACACCTGTCCGGCGACGGTGCGGCCGCGCAGGGCCGCCCACCGCCGCGCGAACCAGCCGCCCGCGGCCCGGTTCCGCTCGGCGTGCTCACGCGCTCGACGAGCGGAACCGGGCGCCGGCTGAAGACGCTGACCGCCGGAACGGCGGGTCGACCGGGTACCGGCTCGACCCGGGAGTCGGACCATGTGCCATGTCTACACTGCCGGGCCCCTCGTGGCGAGGCCCGTCACGCCTGTGCGCCGGGCCGGTTCACCGCCGGCGGCAGGGCCCCTTTCCCGCGGCCGTACACCCGCCGAGCGGCCACCGCTCAGGGCGCGGGTACGGGACGGCGCACGGGGAGCGTCGGTGGCGGACGCGGTGCCGGCCCGGTGGCGGGCGCGCCGGCGTCCGGTGCGAGGGCGGCGCCCGCCGGGGAGGCCGTGGACCCCGGTACGGCCGTCCGGGTGGCGCGGCCGTACCGCCGTCAGGTCTTGTGGGGGCCCTGCCCGCGGATGTTCTGGGCGACGTCGCGGAGCTTGACGTTGTGGTGCTGGGAGATGCGGCGCAGCACCGCGAAGGCGTCCTCCTCGCTGAGCCGGTGCCGCTCGCGCAGCATGCCCATCGCCTCGCCGATCGCGTGCCGGGTCTCCAGCGCGTGTTCCAGCTGGTCGACGGCGCTGGCACCGGCCAGGGCGACGGCGGCGTGCGAGGCGAGCAGCCAGCCGGCCGTCTCGCTGTCCTGGCTGAAGGCACCAGGACGGCTGGAGTAGCAGTCCAGCGCGCCGAAGTCCTGCTCGTCGGTGAACAGCAGGAAGCCCATCATGCTGCCGATGCCGAGGTCCCGGGCCGCCGGGGCGTACAGCGGCCACTCGGGCTGCGGCCGGGTCAGGTCGGTGATGCGGAACACCCGGTCGCCGTTCACCCGGCGGGCGGCGTCGAAACAGGGGCCCTCGCCCAGCTCGCCCTGGAGGCGGTCGGACTCTTCGACCATGCCGGCGGTCGCGGCCAGACTCACGGCGCGTCCCTTGCGCACGGCCAGGATCCCCGCGGCCTCGCACCCGTCGATGAGTTCCACCGCCGCGGCCGCGATCTCCTCGAGCGTCGCCGCCGGGGACGGCTGGGCCAGCAGACGCCGGGCGAGATCGGCCATCTTCTCGGCGAAGTCGCGCCAGTCCATCCCGCACACCACCCTTCTCCCGGCCACGTGTGCCGCTCCGGGGGTGTCGTCGCCCGCGGACTGCGGTCCTCGCAGCGTACCTCCCCGACCGTCGTGGCACCCGGGTAAGGCGATCATGGCATGCCGGTGCCCCGGCCGGGGGCCGGGGCACCGGGTGGACGGTTCAGGAGCGGCAGGCCGTGGCCGGGGTCAGGACCCCCAGGTGCCCTGGTTGACGGCGCACCGCCAGCCGGAACCGTGCAGGGTGAACTTCAGCTTGTAGTTGCGGGTGTTGAGCAGGTGGGTGCGGACCTTGAAGCCGAGGCTCGCCCTTCCCTTGAAGGTCCGGGTGGAGACGGACACGGTCTTCGACGTCCTGTGGCTGATCCGGCCGCCCGTGGCCGTCGCCGAGCCGAACCGGAGGTTCCTGACGTCGGTGACGGTGAAGGTGACGTTCTTGTAGCTCCGGCTGGTCTTGCTCCTGATGCCGAAGTACAGGCCACCGCCCGTTACCCAGCCTTGGTGGTCCACGTAGAACCGGGTCGGGTAGACGATGTCGAGCGGGCAGCCCGCACTCTTCTGTGTGACGGTCGCCGCCGAGGCGGCACCGGCCAGTCCCACCTGGGCGGTGGTGAGGACGCCGGTGGCCACCAGGGCCGCGACGGCCGTGCGTGTGCGGTTCATTGCGGTGTTACCTCTTCCCCCTGCGGCCCTCGCGGGCCGGTACGACATGACCCGCGAAGCCCGCCGAGGCGGCCCGCCGGTCAGTGACGCCGTATTTCCTAACACGGACGAGAGCCGCGAAAGCAACTACTGTGACTACAGTGCTACTTGGTGACCAAACCGGAACATTTGCGGGGCAACCCGGGCGGTGTCCCGGCGGTCGGGACGCCGGGCCGTGAGCGGACGGGGCGCCGGGGCACGGGCCGGCCAACCTCCTCCCAGGTGTCGGCCACTTCTTCACCCGCCGCCCCTGACACGCCCACCGAGGTGGGCAGGAAGGGGCCGGCGGCCGGGCCGCTTCCGGTCCGACCGTGACGCGAGGAGGGGGCGACGCCGCCGAAGCCGGTGCTGCCCGGCGCCGAGCAGACCATCCCGCACCAGGAGCGGGGTCACCGGCCGCAACTGTGAGCCGGGGACCGTCCCGGACCCGCGCGCCGACTGGTCCGGGACGGTCGGCGCACGACGGTGCGAGGGCCGGCGCGCGGGTCCCGGTCCGCCGCCGCCCGCGGCGGTCGCGCGGTGGCTCAGAACTTCGGCGCGGGCGCCTGGCTCTCCACCATCCGCGCCGCTTCCTCAGCGGTCGCCACGGCGGGCGGGGAGCCCGCCAGCGGCCTGCGCGCGGTCTCCTTCATGCACGCCACGGAGACCA
Organism: Streptomyces sp. Xyl84; assembly: GCF_059731885.1. Classification (NCBI taxonomy): domain Bacteria; kingdom Bacillati; phylum Actinomycetota; class Actinomycetes; order Kitasatosporales; family Streptomycetaceae; genus Streptomyces; species Streptomyces sp. Xyl84. The sequence goes on along the minus strand of NZ_AP029182.1, from coordinate 481,870 downwards.
CGCCGACCAGCGCGGCGGCCATGGCGTAGTAGGCGGGCATGAGTTCGCTGCCGGTGGCCGAGATCAGCGCGGTGATCACCAGCGGGGTCGTTCCGCCGAAGAGCGAGGTGGCCAGGTTGTACCCGATGGACAGGGAGCCGTAGCGCACCTCGGTCGGGAACAGGGCGGGCAGCGCCGCGGACATCGTCCCGAGCATGCACACCAGGGACAGCCCCAGCATCAGCATCCCCGCGCTCACCGCGACCGCGCCGCCCTGGCCGACCAGCAGGAAGGCGGGCACCGACAGCAGCAGGAAGCCCAGCATGCCGGTCATCAGGACGGGCTTGCGGCCGATCCGGTCGGACAGCCTGCCGACCTGGTTGATCAGCAGCATCAGGACCACCATGGTGCCGATCAGGATCAGCAGGCCGTTCGTCTCGGTGTAGCCCAGCTCGTCGGAGAGATAGGTGGGCATGTACGACAGGAGCATGTAGTCGGTGATGTTGTAGGCGCCGACCAGGCAGACGCACAGCACCAGGGACGGCCAGTACTGGCGGAAGATCTTCGCGATGTCCCCCTTGGCGGTCGTCTCCACCGCGGACGCCGCCTCGGACGCCCGGTGCACCGAGGCGTCCTCCAGCTTCTGGAAGGCGGGCGTCTCGTCCAGCCGCAGCCGCAGGTACAGACCGATCAGTCCGATGGGCCCGGCCACCAGGAACGGCACGCGCCACCCCCAGGACTCCATCCCGCCGCTGCCGAGGACCGTGGTCAGCAGTGTCACCAGGCCCGCCGCGCCGACGTACCCGGCGAGCGTGCCCAGTTCCAGGAAGCTCCCGAAGAAGCCCCGGCGCCGGTCGGGCGCGTACTCGGCGATGAACGTGGAGGCACCGCCGTACTCACCGCCCGTGGAGAAGCCCTGCACCAGCCGGAAGAAGATCAGCAGGGCCGGGGCCCAGAAACCGATGGCCGAGTACGACGGGATCAGCCCGATCGCGAACGTCCCGATCGCCATCATGATCATGGTCATCGCCAGGACGGTCTTGCGGCCGATCTTGTCGCCCATCGGTCCGAACACCATGCCGCCGAGCGGACGCACCAGGAAGGACACGGCGAACGTCGCGAACGACGCCAGCAGCTCGACCGTGCCGTTCCCGGACGGGAAGAAGACGTGCCCGATGGTGACGGCCAGGTAGCTGTAGATGCCGAAGTCGAACCACTCCATGGCGTTGCCCAGCGAGGCGGCCTTCACCGCGCGCCGTACGGCACGCTCGTCGGTGACGGTGATGTCGGTCCGCCGCAACGGGGGGTTCCTGCGGCGCTCGGCCGCGCGGAACAGCGCGCGGTGACGTCTGAGGGCACCCCGATCGGCGTCGTTCTCCCGAAGGCCGTCTCCGTTGCCCGCCATGAGGGCTCCTCTCTGCCGACGCACAGACATCCAGGAGACCGCCTGCTCACACGTGGCGAGCGCAAACGGGCCGTCGGTACAGAGCGAGATTCGCCACGTCGGCGGAACCGGCGCGAGGGCCGCCGGTCACCCTTCCCGGCGTGGGCCGCGGGGCGGGCCGATCCGGCGGGCGACACCGTTCGTCGCGGCGGCGACGCCGGCCGGCCGGGCGGTCATGGCGTCAGGCGGTCCCGTACCCAGGCGAGCAGGCCCGGCATCGTGGCCTCGATCATGGCCAGCACCTCTTCGAAACCCTCCGGGCCGCCGTAGTACGGGTCGGGGACGTCGAGATGCGCGCTCGCGTCCGCGTCCGGGTCGAACGAGCGCAGCATGCGGACCAGGGACGGGTCCTCGACCAGACGGCGCAGCGCCTTCTCGTGACCCCGGTCCATGGCCAGGAACAGGTCGGCGTCCAGGTGCTCGGCACCGACCTGCGCGGCCACGTGCTCCACGGGATAGCCGTGCCGGACCAGTACGTCACCGGCCCGCTCGTCGATGGGCTTCCCGGCGTGCCAGGGGCCGATGCCCGCACTGGTGACCCGCACCCGGCCGGCGAGCCCCGCCCGGCGCAGATGCTCGGCGAACACCAGGGCGGCGGACGGCGACCGGCAGATGTTCCCGCTGCAGACGAAACAGATGTGCACGGACCCCAGGGTACGGAACGGGAGGCGCGCGCCCCGCCCCGCCCGCGCGGGGGCCCGCACGCGGCAGCCCTCGGACTCACGGCCGCCGCCCGGCTGCCGAACGCACCGTCACCGCCCCGATTCTTCTCCTGGCCCTCCGTCGTCGCCGTCGTGCAGGTGGTACACGTGGAACGCGCGCCCGATGACCGGCTGGGCGACGTTGCGCACGCGCACGCCGCCGCTCGTCATCCCGTTCTCCGTGCCGGCGTGCGCGTGCCCGTGCACGGCGAGGTCGGCGCCCGCCGTGTCGACGGCCTCGGCCAGCAGGTAGCTGCCCAGGAACGGGTAGATCTCCAGGGGCTCACCGGCGAGCGTCTCCGGTACGGGGGAGTAGTGCGTCAGCGCGATGCGCGCGTCGCAGCCCTGCTCGGCCAGGTGCTCCAGGGAGGCGCGCAGGCCCTCGGCACAGCGGCGGCTGCACCGCACGAACTCCTTCATCAGCGGTTCGCCGAACTCGCCCGCGCTGCGGCCGAGGAAGCCGCCGCCGAAGCCCTTGGTCCCCGCGACGCCGACCCGCGCCCCGCCGCACCGGATGACGACCCCGCGCCCCTCCAGTACCTGCGCGCCCGCGTCCTCCAGGACGGCGGCGACCTCCTCGGGCCGTTCGTCGTGATGGTCGTGGTTGCCGAGGACCGCCACGACCGGCACCCCCAGGCCCTCGATCTCCCGCGCCACCACCCGTGCCTCCTCCGGCGTGCCGTGCCGGGTGAGGTCGCCCGCCAGCAGCAGGAGGTCGGCGCACTCGGGCAGGGTCTCGAAGGCGGGCCGCAGGGTGCCCTGGGTCTCGGGGGCCATGTGGATGTCCCCGACCGCTGCGATCCGGATCATGCGAGGTCCTCCGCGTGGTCGGGGGAGGAGGCGTCGGTGACGACGACGTCGCAGTGGACGCGGTGGCCGGCGAGTTCGGCGCCGACGAGGCCGCAGATCTCGTCCCGGCAGTGCGCCGAGGGGACCGTGCCGGTGAGCAGCACCGCCTCGCCGCGCACTTCGAGCCGCACCCCCAGCTCGCCCAGCGGGCCGCCGGCGATCCGCTCCCTGAGATGGGCGACGCGGTACTCCAGGTTGTCTCCGGGGGCAGGAGGGCCGGATGCCCGCTCTCCGGGGTGGTGGTTCATGACGGCTCCTTCGGCGGGGCGATGACGTTCAGGCGTTCGAGGAGGAAGAAGAAGGAGGCCGGCATGGGGTCGTCCCCGCAGGCACGCCGGACCCGGTCCCAGTCGACCTTCTCGCGCAGGGCGCGGGCGATGGGGAGCACGGCGCCGAAGTCGCAGTGGTGCTCGGAGAACGCGGCGACCAGGCTCCACAGCAGGTCGGTCGGGGCCAGGACGGGCATGCGCACGGAGTCGACCGACAGTTCCTCGGCGCGGCCGAGCATCTCCCGGGAGACGGGCTGGTGAGCGAGGACGAAGATGACGTCGATGTCCTGGTCGAAGCACTTGGCCTTGATGAGCCAGTCCTCCGGCGGCTCGTAGACCGTGAGGCCGCTCTCCCGCAGGGTGGCCGCCACCGCCCGGGCGTCGTCGGGCAGGACGCAGAAGTCGGCGTCGTGCTGCAGGTTCTCGCTGCCGCCGTGCGCGTACACCGCCACGCTGCCCGCCAGGGCGAAAGCGTGCCCTTTCCGCTTGAGCAGGGCCCCGACCTGTTTGGTCGCCTCGAGGATCGCCTGGTTGCGGTCCCGGGGCAGCTGCTGCGGCTCCTGGGGAGGGTGCTCCCGCGCCGTGAGGCCCCCTTCGGCCTGTGGTGCGGGGCCCTGCGGAGCCTGGGGCGTCAGGTCCTGCGCGGCGTGCGGCGCCGGCCGCTCGGCTGCGCCCGCCGCCAGGCGAAGACCCGCCGGTCCGCCCCGCCGTGCGGGCGCCGTGCCCCCTCCGTCCCCTGCCATGCCCGCTCCCTCCGTCCTCGTCCTTGAACCGCCGGACCGCCTCGGCCGCCGGACCGCCTCGGCCGGGCCGTCGCCGGCGCACCGGACGGTTTCCGCTGTTCTCCGGCGCCCGGACGGGTACCCGCCGTGCCCGCACCGACACGACGCGGCTCGGGTCCGGCAGCCGTGCGGTCCGCTCCCTCCCCTCCCCGGGGGGCCGGTCACCGCGGCCGGCGCGTTTTCCACAGGGCTTGACCGGCGCGACCGGGGTACGTGGGGGTGACAGCCGGCCGGGGTGGCGGCGACCGCGGAGGGAAGGGGGCGGGGCGGCACGGCGCCCGGGGGTTCACCCCGTCGTGGCGGGCCCCGTGCGCCGCCCTCCGGGCCGTGAGAGATTGACAGGGCCGATGTCCGTAAAGGGCTGTTTGCCCGTATTTTTCGATCTCTCGGACCGAACGGCAGGACCGGTGGCAGCCGCAGGCGAGGGGCCCCGTCGGGGCGACCGGCGATCGGACAGTGACGGCCGCCGCACACGCACGTGGTGGCGGCCAGGAGTGGAGGAACGGTACGCATGAGCGAGGCCAACCCCATCAAGCAGGCGGCCCACAAGGTGGCCGACGCGCTCCAGGGTGACGGTGCGGGGCCGGAGGAGGGCATCCCGGGGAAGCCGGGTTCCGAGTCCCCCTCCGTCGCCGAGCCGACACAGCCGCGCGACCCGCTGCCGCCCAAGCCCGACCAGAGCGGCCCGGACACCGTCTCGCCCACCGGGCAGCCGACCGGCGCGGACCGGGCCCGTATGGCGCAGAGCGGGAGCTACCTGACCACCGCGCAGGGGGCGCGGCTGTACGACACCGACCACTCGCTCAAGGCGGGGCCGCGCGGTCCCGTACTGCTGCAGGACCATCATCTGCGCGAGAAGGTGATGCACTTCGACCACGAGCGCATCCCGGAGCGCGTGGTCCACGCCCGTGGCGCCGCGGCGCACGGCGTCTTCACCAGCTACGGCACCGCGTCCTCGGTGACGAAGGCCGCCTTCCTCGCCAAGGACGTCGAGACCCCGGTCTTCGTACGGTTCTCCACGGTGCTCGGATCCCGCGGATCCGCCGACACCGTGCGGGACACCCGCGGGTTCGCGACCAAGTTCTACACCAGCGAGGGCGTCTTCGACCTGGTCGGGAACAACATCCCGGTGTTCTTCATCCAGGACGCCATCAAGTTCCCCGACATCGTGCACGCCGCCAAGCCGCACCCCGACCGGGAGATCCCGCAGGCGCAGAGCGCCCACGACACGCACTGGGACTTCGTCACCCTGCACACCGAGGCCACCCACCACGTCCTGTGGAACATGTCGGACCGGGGCATCCCGCGCTCGTTCCGCATGATGGAGGGCTTCGGTATCCACACCTTCCGCCTGGTCGACGCCGAGGGCCGGACCACGCTGGTGAAGTGGCACTGGAAGCCGAAACTGGGCGTCCACTCGCTGGTGTGGGAGGAGGCGCAGATCGTGAGCGGCGTCGACCCCGACTTCCACCGGCGGGATCTGGCCGACGCCATCGAGGCGGGCGCCTACCCCGAGTGGGAGCTGGGCATCCAGACCTTCCCCGACAACCCCGAGCAGACCTTCGAGGGCATCGACCTGCTGGACCCGACGAACATCGTCCCCGAGGAACTCGCCCCCGTGCAGCCCGTCGGACGGCTCGTCCTCAACCGCAACCCGTCGAACTTCTTCGCCGAGACCGAGCAGGTCGCCTTTCACCCCGGCCACCTCGTGCCCGGCATCGACATCACCGACGACCCCCTGCTGTCCGGGCGGCTCTTCTCCTACCTGGACACCCAGATCACCCGGCTCGGCGGCCCCAACTTCGCGCAGATCCCGATCAACCGCCCGCACGCCCCCGTCAACGACATGCTGCGCGACGGCTTCCACCAGACGGCCGTGCACCGGGGCGTGGCCCCCTACCGGCCGAACTCCCTCGACGGCGGCTGCCCGTTCACCGCGGGGGCGGACACGGGAGCGTTCATCGAGGCACCCGTGCGCATCCCGGAGGCGAAGAAGGTCCGGGAGGCTCCCGAGACGTTCGCGGACCACTTCAGCCAGCCCCGCCGGTTCTGGCTCAGCATGACCCCCGTCGAGCGCGAGCACATCATCGGCGCCTACACCTTCGAACTGGGCAAGTGCTACGAGCAGGCCGTCAAGGAGCGAGGCCTGCAGGTGCTGGCCAACATCGACCCCGAACTGTGCGCCGAGGTCGCCGCCGGGCTCGGCCTGCCCGCGCCGGAGGCGACCGTGCCGCTGGCCGACGTGCAGCCCAGCCCCGCGCTGTCCCAGGTCGGCCACACCTGGCCCACGGACGGCAGGGTGATCGGGATCGTCGCCGGTCCGGACGGCGACCTGGACGGCGTACGGGCCGTGCGGGAGGCCGTGCTCGCCGGCGGCATGGTGCCCCTCGTCGTCGCGCCCGCCGGCGGCACGCTCGGGGACGGCGCCGACCCGCTGTCCGTGCAGCGCACCTACGCCACCGCCCGGTCCGTGGAGTTCGACGCCGTGCTGGTGTCGGGGACGCCGGGCGTGGGCGCCGACGCCTACGGCGCCCGGGACGCGAAGTCCGGCCTCGCCTCCCCGCGCCAGGCGAGCCACGATCCGCGCGTCAGCCTGCTGCTGTCCGAGGCGTTCCGGCACGGCAAGGCGATCGGCGCCTGGAAGGGAGCCGAAGCCGCGCTGGAGGCGGCGGGCGTCCCGACCGACGCGCCCGGCGTGGTCCTCGGGGACAGCGGGACCGCCACACTGGAGCAGATCACCCGCCTCCTGGGCGCGCACCGCGTCTGGGAGCGGTTCCCCGCGGAGGCCTGACCCGCCCCCGTCCCGTCGGCTCCGGACCTCCTCCGGGACGGCCCGCCGCAGCGCTCGCGCTGTGGCCAAGGCCACGCCCCGGAGGAGGTCCGCGCCATAGGCGGGGCGCGGGCCGCGCACTACGGTTCCAGGTAGTCCCTGTGTCCGTGAACCAGTGCGAACGGCCCGGCAGTGCTCGAAGATCTCTCCCCCCTCATCGCGGCGACCGCCCAGTGGCTGACCGCCGCGTACCCGGCATCCGGCGGCGCCCTGGCCTCCGCCCTGTGCGAGGTGCAGGCGCGCCAGGCAGTGGCGCTCGCGGCCTGGCTGCGCTACCCGACGCCCATGGACGCGGCGCTGGTCGGCATGGCCGGCCCCGGCGGTTCCGCCCGCCTGGACTGGGTCGCCGGCGCGGACGGCGCCGGGGCCGGGGACCCCGACACGTACGCCTGGCGCACCTGGGTGGACGAGGTCGTGGCGAGCTGGGCGGCCTGCCTTCTCACCGATCCCGCCCTGGCCGGCCGCGCCGTCGCCGCGCTCGCCGAGGACGCGCTCACCGGCGACGGCCGTGCGGCACACACTCCGGTCGAGTTCCGGCGCCTGCTCACCCCGGACGAGCGGGACAGTTCGGCGGCGGCCCTGCTGCGCCACCCCGACCTGCTCGCCCCCGTGGCCGCCCTGCACCGCGCCCAGCTCCTTGAGCGCCTGGAACCGGACGAGACCCTGGCGGCCTGACCCTGTGCCGCGCGGCTGCCGCGGGGCGCAGGCGCCGCCGCGCGGAGACCGGGTGCTCGTCCGCCGGGACACGAGCGAGGGCGAGCACCGCCGCTCGCCCTCCCCGTGACAGCCCCGCCCCGGTGACAGCCCCGCCCCCGGTACAGGCCCGGTCCCGGTACCGGACCGTCGCCTCACCGGGGATGCCGGCGCCGTCGCCTCACCGGGATTCCAGCGCCTGGCCCACCGCGTTCCTGGCGGCGGGCAGCGCCGCTGCCCGGTCGGCCGGGACCAGGCCGATCCGCGTACGCCGGTCGAGCAGATCGCTCTCGTCGAGCGCCCCTTCGTGCCGCACGGCCCACACCAGCTCGGCGCGGGTGACGGGGTGCCCCTCCAGCACGGGTTCGCGCAGCTCCGGATCGGCGGCGCCGAGCGCGTGCACCGCCGGGGCCTCGGTGCCGTAGCGGCGGACCAGACGGCGGGGCGCCGGCAGCGCGGCCAGGGCCCGGGGCGAGGCTGCACCGACCAGGGGCAGCGCGGCCGTCGGGGAGGGCCCCGCGGCCAGGCGGCGGGTGCGCACGGCTGCGTCCACGGCGTCCTCGGCCATCCGGCGGTAGGTGGTGAGCTTGCCGCCGACCACGGTGACCACCCCCTCCGGTGAGGTGAGCACCGCGTGCCTGCGCGAGATGTCGGCGGTGCGGGAAGCCGCACCGGACGGACCGTCGGACCCGGCGCCGAGGAGCGGTCGCAGGCCCGCGAAGGCCCCCACCACGTCCTCGCGGCGGACCGGCGTCTCCAGGGCGGACCCCAGGACGTCCAGCAGGAAGCCGATGTCCGCCTCGGGGACCTCGGGAACGTCGGGGATCTCACCGTCGACGGGTTCGTCGGTGAGTCCGACGTAGACCCGGCCGTCCCCCTGGGGCAGCACCAGGACGAAACGGTTGGTCTCACCCGGCACGGGGATGTGCAGCCCGGCGGGCAGCGGGCCGAGACGGGCGGCGCGCAGCACGAGGTGGGTGCCGCGGGAGGGCCGGATCCGCACGCCGCCGACCAGACCGCCCGCCCACACACCGGTGGCGTTGATCACCGAGCGGGCGCGGATCTCCCCTTCCTCCCCGGTGAGTTCGTCGCGTACCCGGGCACCGGACGAGGTCAGTTCCAGGGCCCGTACCCGCGTCAGGATCCGCGCTCCGTGTGCGGCGGCCGTCCGCGCGACGGCGGTGACCAGGCGGGCGTCGTCGCTGAGCCGGCCGTCCCAGGACAGCAGGCCGCCGCGCAGCCCGGCCCCGCGGAGCGCCGGGGCGAGGTGGCGGGTCTCCACGGCGGACGTCCGGCGCGGCGCGGGCAGGGTGGTGCGGGCGGTGCGCGCGGCCAGGCGCAGCCCGTCGCCCGCCCGGAAGCCCGCCCAGGCGAGGGCCGCCTGGCCCCGGGAGACCAAGGGGGTCAGCGGCAGGAGGAACGGTTGCGCGCCGACCAGATGGGGTGCGGTGCGTTCCATCAGCACCCCGCGTTCCACCGCGCTCTCGTGGGCGACGTCGAGCTGGGCGGAGGCCAGGTAGCGCAGGCCCCCGTGGACGAGCTTGGAACTCCAGCGGGAGGTGCCGAAGGCCAGGTCGTGGGCGTCGACCGCGGCCACGGACAGCCCGCGGGCCGCGGCGTCCAGCGCCACGCCGGCGCCGGTGGCGCCCAGCCCGACCACCAGCACGTCCACGGCCGGACCGCCGACGGTCAGCGCCAGTTCGCGCGCCCGCCGCGCGGCGCTCAGCGACGAGCCGGCCGGGGTGCCGGACGGCCCGGCGCAGTCCGCCGGGCCGGGACGGGAGGGGGCGGGGCTCATGGCGTCAGGGTCCTCTCCAGAAGGGTCCGCAGTTCCCCGAGGAAGGCCTGGGCGGACAGCTCGGGGTCGTCCTCGTCGGCCATCGTGCGCAGCGACAGCGTGAAGGACTGGACGACCAGCAGCAGCGAGCGCGCCTGCCGCGCGGGATGGCCGGGGCGCACCGAGCCGTCGGCGTGGCCCTCGCGCAGGGCGTCGGTGACCAGTTCGAGCAGGGCGTCCTGGCTGGCTCCGCGCCGGTCGAGCACGTAGGGGAGCAGCAGCTCGGGATCCACGTCGACGATCTTCCGGAACAGGGGGTGCGCGCGGAAAGCCGCCACCCCCGCCACCAGACCGTCCACGATCAGGGCGCGGGTGGCGGTGCCGGGCCGCCGCTCGGGCATCGCACCGGTGGCCACGCCGATCCACTCCCGGGTCATCAGATCGCCCACCAGGGAACGGACGTCCGGCCAGCGCCGGTAGAGCGTCATCCGGGAGACGCCCGCCCGCCGGGCCACGTCCGTCAGGGTCGTACGGCGGACCCCCACGGCCAGGACGCAGTCGCGCACGGCGTCGAGCACGGGATCACCGGACGGCGAGTCGGAACCCGCGGCACCGGTACCCGTGCCCTTCCCACCGTCCGCGGCGCGTGCGCCCGCCGAGCCGCGCATGGCCTCCGCGCCGCTCGAGGCGCTTCCGCCGCTTCCGGGGTCCGAGCCGTTGTGACGAATAGGCGTCATGTGTAACAGTGTAACGCCCCTTCGACGCGACCGGTGAGGAACGACCCATGGACATGCTGTGGAGCGGCTGGGGCGACCCGGCCGAGGCCGCACCGCTGCCCGCCCCGGTGACCGGGCTGCTGCGCGACCTGCTCGGCGTCAGGCCCGCCGGTGCAGCACCGGTCGGCCGGGAAGAACTGCGCGTCCCGGAGTCCCCGCTGACCGCCGCCGCCCGCCGGTCTCTCGAAGAGGCGGTCGGCGGCGAGAAGCACGTCAGGACCGACGCCGACGCACGGATCCGCCACACCCGCGGCAAGTCGACCCCCGACCTGCTCCGCATCCGGAGCGGCGACCTCACCGACGTGCCCGCGGCCGTGGTGCTCCCCGCCGACCACGACGAGGTGCTCGCCGTGCTGCGTGCCTGCGCCGCCCATGACGTGGCCCTCGTGCCGTTCGGCGGCGGCACGTCCGTCGTCGGCGGCCTCGCTCCCGAGCACCGGGCGCCCGGCCGGCGCCCCTTCGTCGCGCTGGACCTGCGCCGTATGGACCGGCTGCTCGCCCTCGACCCGGTCTCGCGGACCGCCACCCTCCAGCCCGGCCTGCGCGCCCCGCACGCCGAAGCGCTCCTCGCCGAACAGGGCTTCACCCTCGGTCACTTCCCGCAGTCCTACGAGTGGGCCACCATCGGCGGGTTCGCCGCCGCCCGTTCCAGCGGCCAGGCGTCCGCGGGCTACGGCCGCTTCGACGAGATGGTGCTCGGCCTCACCCTCGCCACCCCCGAAGGCACCCTGGAGGCGGGCCGGGCCCCGCGCTCGGCCGCCGGTCCCGACCTGCGCCAGCTCGTCCTGGGTTCCGAGGGGGCGTTCGGCGTCATCACGGCGGTGACCGTGCGGCTGCGCCCGCTGCCGCAGACCCGCGTCTACGAGGGCTGGCGGTTCGCCTCGTTCGAGGAGGGCACGGACGCGGTGCGCCGGCTCGCGCAGGACGGGCCGCTGCCGACCGTGCTGCGCCTGTCCGACGAGACGGAGACCCTGATCGGACTCGCCCAGCCCGACGCCATCGGCGCCTCGCTCGCCGACGGGTCCGCCGGCTGCCAGGCGATCACCGGCTACGAGGGCACCGCCGAGGACGTCGCCCACCGCAGGGAACGGGCCGCGGCCGTCCTGCGGGCGTGCGGCGGAACCCCCCTCGGCGAGGAACCCGGCGAACGCTGGGCCCACGGCCGCTACTCGGCCCCCTACCTGCGGGACGCGCTCCTGGACGTGGGCGCGTTCGCCGAGACCCTGGAGACCGCGGCCTTCTGGTCGCGCGTGCCCGGCCTGTACGCCGCCGTACGCGACGCGCTCACCGTCACCCTCACCGACGCGGGCACTCCGCCGCTCGTCATGTGCCACATCTCGCACGTCTACGAGAACGGCGCCTCCCTGTACTTCACCGTGGTCAGCGCGCAGGGCGAGGATCCCGTGGCGCACTGGGCGCCCGCCAAGCACGCCGCGAGCGAGGCGGTCCTCGCCGCGGGCGGCACCATCAGTCACCACCACGGCGTGGGGACCGACCACCGCGACGCGTACGTCCGGGAGGCCGGACCGCTCGGCGTCGAGGCACTGCGGGCGGTCAAGCGGTGCCTGGACCCGGCCGGTCTGCTCAACCCCGGCGTGCTGCTGCCCCACGATCCGGCCGACGGCTGACACCCGGCACGGCCCGCCCGCCGGGTCGCCTCCGGCGGACGGCGGACGGCAGGCAGTGCGCGGCGCACGGCGTACAGCACTGTGCCGCCCGCCGCCCGAGGCCCGCGCACTCGTCCTCGTCCCCCCGCCGGACGGGCAGCCGGTCCGGACGGGCCGCCGGTCCGGCAACCGGCGGCCCACCTCCCACCGTCCCCGTCCCCGCCCGCCGGACACCCGGCCCCCGCTCCCGGCCCCGTGATTCCCGCCCCGCCCCATCGCCCCCCCGCCGCCCTCTCGCCCCGCTCCGCCTCGCCCTACACCCCGTCCGCGCCCTCACTCCGCCCGGAGGCCCACCGATGCGTCAGTTCACCGCCATCGTCAACCCGACCGCGGGCGGAGCCTCCGGCGCCGCCGCGCTGCTGCAGGTGGGCAGGGAACTGAGGGAGGCGGGCGCTGGGCTGGAGACCGAGTACAGCCGCAGCCTCGACCACGCCCGGGAACTGGCCCGGCGGGCCGGTGAGCGCGGCCGGGCCGTGCTCGCGGTCGGCGGCGACGGCATCGCGGGCGGCGTCGGCGGCGCCCTCAGCGGCACCGAGACCCTCTTCGGCCTGGTGCCGGCCGGCCGCGGCAACGACTTCGCCCGGGCCCTCGGCCTGCCCGCCGACCCCGCCGCACTGGCGCGCGTGCTGCTCCACCACGCCCCGCGCCGCGTCGACACCATCGAGGTGGAGTCGGCGGTCCACCCCCGCACCGTCGTCCTCGGCAGCGTGTACGCGGGTGTCGACGCACTCGCCAACCGGCACGCCAACCGGGCCCGGCTGCTGCGCGGTGCCGCCTCGTACTACGCCGGCGGGCTGCGGGCCGTCGCCACCTGGCGCACCGCGACCTACCACGTCACCGTCGACGGCGAGGAGCACGTCCACCGCGGCTACACGGTCGTGGCCGCCAACTCGGCCTATTACGGCTCCGGCCGGATGATCGCCCCCGCCGCCCGCGTCGACGACGGCCTGCTCGACGTGGTGCTGATCCGCGCCGCCCCGCGCCGGCTCTTCTTCACGCTCATGAACGAGCTGAAGTCGGGCGGCCACGCCCGCCGGCCCGAGGTGCGGATCCTGCGCGGCAGGGAGGTCCGGGTCGAGGCCGACCGCGACATCCCCTACGGCGCCGACGGCGAGGTCGACGCGGCGCTGCCCGTCACGGCCCGCGTCCTGCCGGGCGCCCTCGCCGTGCTGTGCTGACCACCCCGCCGTCGCCCCGCCGGCCTGCCCAGCCCGCCGACCGGGCCGCCCCGTCCGCAACGGCCGACCGCCCGGCCGGTCCGGCCCCGACGGCTCACCTCCACCGATCCGCCTCCACCGATCCACCCCGCCCTCGCCGACCCACCCCCGACCGAGCCGCGCTCCGGCTGTGCGGAACGTCCTGGCGGGCGACCCTTGACGTAGCCGTGGAAGCGGAGCAGCATTCCCGCCGACGATGCGAAGGAAATTTCACTGGACGAACAACGGCGGCGTTCCGTCCAGCCCGTCCAGCCGGTCCGCACGAAGGGTCGCGATCATGCCCATAGCCCGCGAGCTGTTCATCGGCGGTGAGGACGTCCCCGCCGCCTCCGGGCGGACCGAGACGGACGTCAGTCCGTACACGGGGGAGGTCTACGCGACCGTGGCCGCCGCCGGACCGAAGGACGTGACCCGGGCGGTGGACGCCGCCGACGCGGCCTTCGCGCAGTGGGCGGCCCTCGCGCCCTTCGCCCGCCGGGCGGTCTTCCTCCGGGCCGCCGACCTCCTGGACGCCCGCGCCGGCCAGGTGGCCGACCTGATGGCGCACGAGGTGGGCGCCACCCGGCCCTGGGCGCACTTCAACGTGATGCTCGCGGCCGGCATCCTGCGCGAGGCCGCAGCCGCGATCACGGCGCCGCGCGGTGAGGTGCTCAGCGCCCAGGAGGAAGGCGTGCTGAGCCTGGCGGTGCGTGAACCGCTCGGCGTCGTCGCCGCGTTCGCGCCCTGGAACGCCCCGGTCATCCTGGGCGTGCGGGCGGTGGCCGCACCGCTGGCGGCGGGCAACACCGTGGTGGTGAAGCCCAGCGAGGACGCGCCCCTGGCCTGCGGACTGCTCGTCGCGGACGTGCTGCGCGAGGCGGGACTGCCCGCCGGTGTGCTCAACGTCGTCACCAACGCCCGCGAGGACGCCGCCGAGGTCGCCGAGACGCTGATCGCCGACCCGAGAGTGCGCGCGGTCAACTTCACCGGTTCCACCGGCGTCGGCCGCGTGATCGGCGAACACGCGGCCCGGCACCTGAAGCCCGCCGTCCTGGAACTCGGCGGCAAGAACGCGATCATCGTGCTGGACGACGCGGACGTCGAACACGCCGTGAACGCCGCCTGCTTCGGCGTGTTCATGAACGCCGGCCAGATCTGCATGTCCGGTGACCGCGTCCTCGTCCACGAGTCACTGGCCGAGGAGTTCACCGCCAGGTTCACCGCGAAGGTGGCCGCCCTGCCGTCCGGTGACCCCGCACGTGCGGAGACCGTCATCGGCCCGCTGGTCGGCGAGCACGCCGCGCGGCGCGTGGCCGGGCTGGTGCGCGACGCCGTGGCCAGGGGGGCGAAGGTCCTGGCCGGCGGCGGTGAGCCGGAGGGTGCGGTGCACCCGGCCACCGTGCTCACGCGGGTGCCCGAGGACGCCGAGGTGTACCGGACGGAGGTGTTCGGACCGGTGTGCGTCGTCGAGACGTTCGCGGACGACGCCGACGCCGTCGCCCTGGCCAACGACACCGAGAACGGACTGACCTGCGGCATCATCACCGAGAACGCCACCCACGGGCTCAACGTCGCCCGCAGGGTCCGTACCGGCATCGTGCACGTCAACGACCAGTCCGTCGCCGACGAACCCCAGGCGCCCTTCGGCGGGGTGAAGGCCTCCGGGTACGGGCGTTTCGGCGGCCGGTGGGGCATCGAGGCCTTCTCGAACACCCGCTGGATGACCCTCGCCACCCAGCAGGCGCACTACCCCTTCTGACGGTCCGGCGTCAGGCGCAGGCCCAGGCCTGCATCCCCTGGAGGGCGGCGAGCCGCCTGGCCACCGCGATCTGTTCCCGGCGGGTGGCCAGGTCGGCCCGGGGCGCGTACTGCAGTCCGCCGGCCGCGATCCAGCTGGACTGGGCGAACTGCAGTCCGCCGTAGTAGCCGTTGCCGGTGTTCGCCTGCCAGTTGCCCCCGGACTCGCACGCGGCGATGGAGTCCCAGTCGGCGGTGAAGGCGCCGGCCGGCGCCGCCGTGGCCGCGGGTCCGCCGGCCAGCGCGGCGGTGGTCGCCGCGACCAGCAGTGCTCCGCGCAGGGTGAGGCGACGAGGGTGACGAACGGCGGCCCGGTCACATCGGACGGGGGCCCTGTCGATGCTCTGCTGCCAGATCATGTGCAGACTGTTACATCAGATAAGCAGAAAGTATTGCAGCGCCACGCCGGGACGAGCCGATGTCCCCTTCGCCGCCCCGTGCCCGCGGCCCGGATGGAGCATGTACTCCCGCGCCCGCGGTCTGGATTGGAGCACGTACTCCCGCACCCGCGGTCCGGATGGAGCACGTACTCCCGCGCCCGCGCTCTGGGCGCACTCCCGCACCCGCGGCCCGGATGGAGCACGCGGCCGGCCGGTGCGGACGAAACGCCGTCCCGGTCCTTCCCGGCGAACGGCGAAACGGACACCATGCCATGTCATGGACATTTTGCTCGTGGCGAGCGCGTTCAACAGCCTGACCCAACGCGTCTACGCCGAACTCACCGACCACGGACACCGCGTGGACGCCGTCCTCGCCTCGCACGGCCCCGACGCCGTCCGCGCCGCGGTGACGCGCGCCCGCCCGGACCTGATCATCGCGCCGATGCTGAAGACGGCGCTGCCCGAAGACCTGTGGCGCGAGCACACCTGCCTCATCGTGCACCCCGGACCCGAGGGGGACCGCGGCCCGTCCTCCCTGGACTGGGCCATCGCCGAGCAGGCCCAGCACTGGGGCGTCACGGTCCTGCGGGCCGAGGCCGGCATGGACGCCGGCGACATCTGGGCGTCGGTGCCGTTCAGGACGGAGCAGGTGGGCAAGAGCGACCTGTACCGCAACGAGGCCTCCGACGCGGCGGTGGCCGCGGTCCTGCTGGCCGTACGCCGCTTCGAGGAGGGCTCCTTCAAGCCGCGGCCGCAGAGCGACCCGGAGGTGCGCGTGGTGTGGCGCGACGCCCTGCGTCAGACCCGGCGGCGCATCGACTGGGCCGCGGACAGCACCGCCACCGTGCTGCGCAAGCTCCGCGGCGCCGACTCCCAGCCCGGCGTGCTCGACGAGATGCTCGGCCGTGAGGTCTTCCTGCACGGCGGTCACCCCGAGGACCGGCTGCGCGGACGCCCCGGCGACCTGCTCGCCACCCGCGCCGGAGCGGTGTGCCGGGCCACCTCGGACGGCGCCGTGTGGATCCCGGAACTCAGGCCCCGCAAGAACTCCGGCGACCCCGCGCCCTTCAAACGCCCGGCCGCCTCCGTGCTCGGCCCCGACGCGCCGCAGGAGGACCCCGTCCCCCTCGAACTGCCCGCCGGCCGCCGCACCTGGACCGACATCCGCTACCGGCAGCACGGCGACACCGGCTTCCTGACCTTCTCCTTCCCCGGCGGGGCCATGAGCACCGACCACTGCCGCCGGCTGCTCGCCGCCTACCGCCACGCCCTCACCCGCCCCACCTCCGTGCTGGTCCTCGGCGGCGCCCGCGACTTCTTCTCCAACGGCATCCACCTGAACGTCATCGAGGCCGCCCCCGACCCGGCCGTCGAGTCCTGGACCAACCTCAACGCCATGAACGACCTGGTCGAGGCGGTGCTGCGGACCACCGACCGGCTGGTGGTCGCCGCGCTCGGCGGCAACGCCGCCGCCGGCGGCGTCATGCTCGCGCTCGCCGCCGACGAGGTGTGGTGCCGCACCGGCACCGTCCTGAACCCGCACTACCGGCGGATGGGCCTGTACGGCTCGGAGTACTGGACGTACAGCCTGCCGCGCCGGGCCGGCGCGCGGGCCGCCGAGCGGC
Organism: Streptomyces sp. Xyl84; assembly: GCF_059731885.1. Taxonomy (NCBI): domain Bacteria; kingdom Bacillati; phylum Actinomycetota; class Actinomycetes; order Kitasatosporales; family Streptomycetaceae; genus Streptomyces; species Streptomyces sp. Xyl84. Next base: position 465,105 of record NZ_AP029182.1, on the reverse strand, counting down.
TCACCACCGACGCCCTGCCGGTCAGCGCCGCCACCGCGCACCGGCTGGGCCTGGTGGACCGTCCGGTCCCCGCTTCGGCCGCCGAGTTCACCGCCGAGGTGGACCGCCTCGCGGCCGAAATGTCCCGTGCCCCCGGGCTCGGCCGGCGGATCGAGGCCAAGGCGGCCACGCGCGCACGCGACGAGGCGGCACGGCCGCTCGCGGACCACCGCAGCGCCGAACTCGCCCGCATGCACGCCATCTTCTTCGACCCCGGGGCCCCCTACCACGCGCTGCGCTCGGCGTTCGTCCGCAAGGTGCCCTCCGGCACCGCCCGCCCCCTGGCCCCGGCCGCCGACCCGCTCACCGGGAGCCCCCGGTGACGGCGCCGCCCCCGGCCCGGCTGCTGGTCGCGGGCGTCGGCAACATCTTCCTCGCCGACGACGCCTTCGGCCCCGAGGTGCTGAAGGCCCTGGCCGCCCGGCCGCTGCCCGCCGGCGTCCGGGCACGCGACTTCGGCATCCGCGGCCTGGACCTCGCCTACGAACTCCTGGACGGCTACGCCACCGCCGTCCTCGTCGACGCCGCCCCGCGCGGGCACCGGCCCGGCACCCTCTCCCTCGTCGAAGCCGACCTGCCCGGCCCGGCCGGCCCGGCCGCCGCCCCGCCCGAGGCCCACGGCATGGACCCGGCCAGGGTGCTGGCCCTGGCCGCCCGCCTGGACGACGGGCCGCTTCCCCGCGTCCTCGTGCTCGCCTGCGAACCCGCGGTCCGGCCCACCGGCGAGGAGGACGTCATGCCCGGACTCAGCGACCCGGTGCGCCGGGCGGTCGGCCACGCGGTGGACGCCCTGCACACCCTCGTCCCGGCCCTGCTCGCGGACCCCGCCGCCCCCGCCGGCGCCCTCCCGTTGAGCCGCCCGGACCAATCCGGGGTCCCGCGCACGGCCGCGCTGCCGTACCGCGCGGCCGGCGGCGTCCACGATCGGTCAGGCGCCGCTCGTCCCGCACGAGCGGCCCCCTCCTGAACCGAACGTGAGGAGAAGTGCCATGTGCCGGTCCCTCGACGTCGAGCAGGCCGTACTCGCCAAGAACGACCGTCTGGCCCGGGACCTGCGCGAAGACCTCGCCCGGCGGAGCGTGGGCGTCGTGAACCTGCTGTCCAGTCCCGGCAGCGGCAAGACCGAACTCCTCGGACGGGTGCTGGCCCGCGCCGTCGCCCTGGACATCCCGGTGGCCGCGCTCACCGCGGACCTGGCGACCGAGAACGACGCCCGCCGCCTCGCCCGTTCCGGCGCGCCCGTGCGCCAGGTTCTGACCGACGGCCTCTGCCACCTCGAAGCCCGCCAGCTGCGCACCCGGCTGGCGGGCTGGCTGCCCGCGGACACCGCGCTGCTGTTCGTCGAGAACGTCGGCAACCTCGTCTGCCCGGCCTCCTACGACCTCGGGGAGAGCCTGCGGATCGTGCTGATGGCGGTGACCGAGGGCGAGGACAAGCCGCTGAAGTACCCCACCGCCTTCGGCTCCGCCCACCTCGTCGTCCTCACCAAGACGGACCTGGCCGAGCCGGCTGGCTTCGACGAGGGCACCTTCCGCGCCCACGTGCAGCGGGTCAACCCCGGGGTGGAGATCGTCCGCACCTGCGCACGCACCGGCGACGGCGTCGACAGCGTCCTGGAACGCGCGCTCGCCGTCCGCCACGAGGCCCCGCCGCACCACCCGCCCCTCGCCCCGCGCCCCCACAGCCACGACCACGACCACGGACCGCACGAGCACGCTCCCGCCGCCGGGCACGCCGGCCCGCACCCGGCGACCACCCCCGCCCCGTGACCGCACCCGCCACCGGCGCCGTACGCCGCCGCCTCACCGTGCGCGGCACGGTCCAGGGCGTCGGCTTCCGGCCCTACGTGCACCGCCTCGCCGCCGACCTGGCCCTGGCCGGATTCGTGAGCAACACCGCGGACGGCGTGCTGATCGAGGTCGAGGGTCCGGCGGACGGCGTCACCCGGTTCTGCGACCGGCTGGCCGCACAGCCGCCGCCGCTGGCCGCCGTGACCGGCATCGGACACGAGGACATCCCCGCCACCGGCGCCGCCCGCCCCTTCACCATCCGTCCCACCGAGCAGCGCGCGGGCCGCACCCAGCTCCCGCCCGACACCGCGACCTGCGCCGACTGCCTGCGGGAGCTGGCCGACCCGGCCGACCGCCGGCACCGGCACCCGTTCATCACCTGCACCCACTGCGGCCCCCGCTTCACCGTCGCCACCGCGATGCCCTACGACCGCGCCGCCACCACCATGGCCGGCTTCCCGCTGTGCCCGGCCTGCGCGCGGGAGTACGCCGACCCCGCCGACCGGCGCTTCCACGCCCAGCCCGTCGCCTGCCCCGACTGCGGGCCACGGCTGACCCTGGTGCCCGCCGACGGCAGCGGCCCGCGCCCGGCCCGGGACGCGGAGGCCTTGGCGGGCGCCCGGGCGCTGCTCGCCGCCGGACGGATCGTCGCCGTCAAGGGCGTCGGCGGCTACCACCTGGCCTGCGACGCCACCGACGCGCACGCCGTCGCCACCCTGCGCGCCCGCAAGGAACGCGGCGGCAAGGCGTTCGCCGTGATGTGCGCGGACCTGGCCACCGCCGAGCGGATCGCCGCCCCCACCGACCGCGAACGAGAGGCCCTCACCGGCCCGCGCCGCCCCATCGTCCTGCTGCGCCGGTGCGCGCGCCCCGACGGCCCGCGCCTCGCCGAGGCGGTGTGCCCCGGCAGCCCGCACATCGGCGTGATGCTGCCCTACACCCCCGTGCACTCCCTGCTGTTCGGACTGCCGGGCGACCCGCCCGGCCCCCGGGTGCTGGTGATGACCAGCGGCAACCGCTCCGGTGAACCCATCGTCACGGACGACGGGGAGGCACTGACCCGGCTGGCCGGACTGGCCGACGCCTGGCTCATCCACGACCGGCCCGTCGCCTCCCCGTGCGACGACTCGCTGCTGCGGGTCCGCCCCGACGGCACCGAGCAGGTGCTGCGCCGCTCCCGCGGCTACGTTCCCCGCCCGCTGCGGCTCCCCGTGCCCGTACGGCCCACGCTCGCGGTCGGCGGCGACCTGAAGAACGCCCTGTGCGTCGGCGACGGCGAGCAGGCCTGGTTCGGCCCGCACATCGGCGACATGGGCGACCTGGCCACCCTGCACGCCGCCCGGCGGGCCGAGCGGCACCTGCTGAACCTCACCGGCGTGGCGCCCGCGCTCGTCGCCGCCGACCGGCATCCCGGCTACCACTCGGCCCGCTGGGCCCGGCACCGCGCCGCCCGGCTGCGCGCGGGTGGACCGGTGTTCGTCCAGCACCACCACGCACACATCGCCTCCGCGATGGCCGAGCACGGCCTGGACGGGACGACGCCCGTGATCGGCGTGGCCTTCGACGGCACCGGCTACGGCGACGACGGCACCGTCTGGGGCGGCGAGTTCCTGCTCGCCGACTACGCGGGCCACCGCCGCTTCGCCCACCTGACCCCCGCACCGCTGCCCGGCGGCGACGCGGGCGTGGCCAATCCGTGCCGCCTGGCACTGGCCCGGCTGTGGACGGCGGGACTGCCCTGGGAGCCGGACCTGCCCAGCGTCACCGCCTGCACGGACGCGGAACGCGCCGTGCTGCGCAGGCAGTTGGAACGCGGCCTGGCCTGTGTGCCCACCTCCAGCATGGGACGCCTCTTCGACGCCGTCTCCTCCCTGGCGGGCATCTGCCACCGGGCGGCGTACGAGGCGCAGGCCGCCCTGGAACTGGAGGCGGCGGCCACCGAGGCCCGGGAGACGGAGACCGCGGCGTACCCCTTCGGGCTGACCGCGGGACCGGGGCCCGTGGGCTGCGATCCGGCACCGATGCTGGAGGCCCTCCTCGCCGACCGGCGGCGCGGCACCCCGGCGGCGGTGCTGGCGGCCCGTTTCCACCGGGGGGTGGCGCGGGCCGTCGCCCGGATCTGCCGGCGCGCCCGCCGGGCCACCGGCCTGACCACCGTCGTCCTCAGCGGCGGCGTCTTCGCCAACGGGCTGCTGGAGGAGGAGTGCGCCGTGCTGCTGGCCGGCGACGGCTTCACCGTCCTGCGGCACGGCGAGGTCCCCCCGAACGACGGCGGTCTGGCCCTCGGCCAGCTCATGGTCGCCGGGCGGCTCACTGACAGCGACGAGACGGAGTGACCCATGTGCTTGGCAGTGCCCGGCAAGGTCGTGTCCATCGACCACCGCGCCGACCCGCTCACCGGACTGGTGGACTTCGGCGGGGTGAGCAAACAGGTGTGCCTGGAGTACCTGCCCGATCTGCGGGTGGGGGAGTACGTGATCGTCCACGTCGGGTTCGCCCTGCAACGGCTGGACGAGGCGTCGGCTCGCGCGTCGCTGGAACTGTTCGAACAACTGGGGCTGCTGGAGGAGGAGTTCGGCGACGCCTGGGAGCAGGCGGCGCAGCAGGCCGGACGCGCGGCCCCGTCCGCCTGGGCGGCCCCGGCGGCGCGCGACGAGAACGGGAGCGAGGCCCGATGAAGTACATCGACGAGTTCAACGACCCGGCCCTGGCCCGGCGGCTGCTGGACGAGATCCGGGCGACGGTCACCCGGCCCTGGGCGCTGATGGAGGTCTGCGGCGGCCAGACCCACTCCATCATCCGGCACGGCATCGACCAACTGCTGCCCGAGGAGGTGGAGTTGATCCACGGGCCGGGCTGTCCGGTGTGCGTGACCCCGCTGGAGGTCATCGACAAGGCACTGGAGATCGCCGCCCGCCCCGAGGTGATCTTCTGCTCCTTCGGGGACATGCTGCGGGTGCCGGGCACCGACCGTGACCTGTTCCGCGTCAAGGGCGAGGGCGGAGACGTCCGGGTGGTGTACTCGCCGCTCGACGCGCTCCGGCTGGCCCGGCAGCACCCGGACCGGCAGGTGGTGTTCTTCGCCATCGGCTTCGAGACGACCGCGCCCGCCAACGCCATGGCCGTGCACCAGGCCCGCCGTCTCGGTCTGGACAACTTCAGCCTGCTCGTCTCCCACGTGCGGGTCCCCCCGGCCATCGACGCGATCATGACGGCCCCGGCCTGCCGGGTGCAGGGCTTCCTCGCCGCCGGGCACGTGTGCAGCGTCATGGGCACCGACGAGTACCCGGAGCTGGCCGCACGGCACCGCGTCCCCATCGTCGTCACCGGCTTCGAGCCCCTCGACATCCTGGAGGGCATCCGCCGCACCGTGCGCCAGCTGGAGCGCGGCGAGCACCGGGTGGACAACGCCTACCCGCGCGCGGTGCGCGAGAGCGGCAACCCGGCCGCCCTGCGGATGCTCCAGGAGGTCTTCGAGGTCGCCGACCGCTCCTGGCGCGGCATCGGCCGGATCCCCGCCAGCGGCTGGCGGCTGTCCGAGGCCTACCGCGCCTACGACGCCGAGCACCGTTTCGACGTCACCGGCATCCGCACCGAGGAGCCCGCCGTGTGCCGCGCGGGCGAGGTCCTGCAAGGCCTGATCAAGCCCACCGAGTGCGCCGCGTTCGGGACCGCCTGCACCCCGCGCACCCCGCTGGGCGCCACCATGGTCTCCAGCGAGGGCGCCTGCGCGGCCTACTACCTGTACCGCCGCATGAACGGTACCGCCCCCCAGGGATCGCCCGCCCCGCAGGAGGAGTTGAACACCGTTGGCTGACCTCGCGAGCCCGGACGCGGCCGTCGACCCCGCGAACTGGACCTGCCCCGCCCCGCTGCGCGACCAGCCGGTCGTGGTGATGGGCCACGGCGGGGGCGGCGCCCTGTCCGCGGAACTGATCCAGGACGTCTTCGCCCCCGCCTACGGCAACCCCGTGCTCGCCGCCATGGGGGACTCCGCGGTCCTCCACCTCGGCGGTGCGCGGCTGGCCTTCTCCACCGACTCCTACGTGGTGCGTCCGCTGTTCTTCCCCGGCGGGAGCCTCGGCGACCTGGCCGTCAACGGCACCGTCAACGACCTGGCGATGAGCGGCGCCCGGCCCGCCTACCTGTCCGCGGCGTTCGTCCTGGAGGAGGGTGTCGCACTGGACGTCGTCGACCGGATCGCCCGCGCCATGGGCGCGGCGGCCGAGGCGGCGGGGGTCACCGTGGCCACCGGCGACACCAAGGTGGTGGAGGCCGGGCACGGCGACGGCGTGTACGTCACCACCGCCGGTGTCGGGCTCGTCCCCGAGGGCGTGGACATCCGGCCGCAGCGCGCCAGGCCGGGCGACGCGGTCCTGGTCAGCGGCCCGATCGGCCTGCACGGCGTGGCGGTCATGAGCGTCCGGGAGGGCCTGGAGTTCGGCGTCGAGATCGCCAGCGACACCGCGCCCCTGGCGGACCTGGTCGCCACCATGCTCGCCGTCACCCCGGACCTGCACGTACTGCGCGACCCGACCCGTGGCGGCCTCGCCGCCTCCCTCAACGAGATCGCCCGCGCCTCCGGCACCGGGGTCAGGCTCCACGAGCGGGCCCTGCCCGTCCCGGAGGCGGTCGCCAACGCCTGCGGATTCCTGGGCCTGGACCCGCTGTACGTCGCCAACGAGGGCAGGCTCGTCGCCTTCGTGCCGGCCGGCGAGGCCGAGGCGGTCCTGGCGGCGATGCGCGCCCACCCGCAGGGCACCGGCGCCGCGCTCGTCGGGGAGTGCGTCGCCGAGCACCCCGGCATGGTGGTCGTCTCCACCGGCCTCGGCGGGACCCGGGTCGTCGACCTGCCGCTGGGGGAGCAACTGCCCCGCATCTGCTGACCCGTCCGGACGGAGCGGTGGACCGCCGGTGCACCGCGCACCCGCGGGCCACCGCTCCGTCCGCAACCGGTGGACCCGTCACGTGGCCGCCTGCGGCGCCGTCTCGATCGCTGTGATGGCCAGTTCCCGTCCGCTGCGCAGGTCCTGCGAGGGCCGGTCGCAGCGCGGGCACCAGAAGAACGGCGGCACGCCCACCGCGAACTCGGCCGCGCACGGACCGCAGTACGCCCGCGCGGGCACCTGCTCGACGACGAGCCGGGCGCCGGACAGCGCGGTGCCCGCCCGCACCACCTCGAACGCGAAGTCCAGCGCGTCGGGCACCACTCCGGACAGCTCACCCACCCGCACGGTCACCGCCGAGACGGAGTCCGCGCCCTCGGCCAGGGCGAGTTCCCCGGCCCGCTCCACGAGCGCGGCGGCGATCGACACCTCGTGCACCGTCACCTCCGGGAGGCCGGGCGGGCCACGGCGTCCAGCGGGACGAACGCGGGAGCCGCCCGCCGCCCGGACGGTTCCGGCAGCCGCTCCACCCCCGCCAGTTCGGGGGCGGCCGCGAACACCGCCTCACGGACCGCCTCCACGAGACCGGAGGCCGCGGCGCCGCATCCCGCACCGCACCCGCCGCCGCCCTCGCTCACCCGCACCCGGGCCACCCGTCCCTCAAGTCCCACCCACTCCACGTCACCGCCGCGCTCGCGCGCGGCCGGCCGCAGCCGTTCCACGGCGCGCGCGGCCCGGCGCTCGGCGGGCTCGGGGTGGATGCCGTGCAGCACCAGCAGGTGCCCCACCAGCTCGTCCTCGGCCACAGCGGGCCGCCCGTCCGGCTCACCGCCCACGTGTCCGAGCAGCCGGGCCAGCGCCTCGCCGTAGACCTCGCTCAGCAGCCGCACCGCCTCCAGCGCGCGCCGCACCGTGGGGCCCGGTGCGGCCTCCAGCTCGGCGAGCAGCCCGTCGATGCGGGCCAGCCGTGCCTCGGCGTCGGCGTCCGTGAGCCGGGCCGCGGGGGACTGCTCCGCCGCCTCAGCCATGGGAGGCGCCGTAGGTGGGGCTGTGCAGGGTGGTGAGCGTCCTGCCGTTGCCGGTGTACATGTGGACGCCGCACGGCAGGCAGGGGTCGAAGCTGCGGACGGTGCGCATGATGTCCACGCCCTTGAAGTCGTCGGGGCCGTTCTCCTCGAAGAGCGGCTGCCCCTGGACGGCGTCCTCGTAGGGGCCCGGTGTGCCGTAGTGGTCGCGGGGGCTGGCGTTCCACGGGGTGGGCGGGTACGGGTGGTAGTTGGCGATCTTCCGGTCCTTGACGACGAGATGGTGGGAGAGGACTCCGCGGACCGCCTCGTGGAAACCGCAGCCGATCGCCTCGTCGGGCACCTCGAAGTTCTCGAAGACCTTCGTCTCGCCGGCGCGCACCAGCGTCATCGCCTCGTCGAGGAACTGGAAGGCCATGGCGGCGGCGTAGGCGATGAAGTAGGGGCGGGCCCGGTCGCGTTCGAGGGTGTTGGACCACTTGGGGATGTGCCATTCGAGCGTCGACTCCGGCAGGGTGTCGCCCCTGGGCAGGGTGATGCGGACGCTGTGACCGGTGGCCTTGACGTACGGGGTGTCGACGACGCCGTTGAGGGCGGTGGACCACAGCCGGGCCAGCGGGCCGCCGCCGGTGTCCAGGGCCAGGTGGTCGCCGCTGCTCCGGTCGTACCAGCGGGGGCTCATGACCCAGCTGTAGTTGCCGTCGAAGTCGCGCTTCTGCGGGACGGGGACGGTGGTCTGGTTCCACGGATGGCGCATGTCGACCGGGTTGCCCAGCGGGTCGTGGGTGACGAAGGGCTCTTCGCCGGTCCAGTCCTCGTAGTAGGAGGAGCCCAGCAGGATCCGCAGGCCGAGGTTGATGTCGACGAGGTCGCTGGTCACCAGCCGGCCGTCGACGATGATGCCGGGGGTGACGTACATCGCCCGGCCCCAGGTGTTCATGGTCTCGTAGCGGTAGTCGCACACGCCGGGGTTCTGGAAGGCGCCCCAGCAGCCGAGCAGGACGCGCCGGCGGCCGACCTCCTCGTAGCCGGGCAGCGCCTCGTAGAAGAAGTCGAAGACGTCGTCGTTCATGGCGACGGCCTGTTTGACGAAGTCGACGACGTGCAGGAGCCGGGAGAGGTAGTCGGTGAAGGCGGTCGGGGAGGGCACGGTGCCGACACCGCCCGGGTAGAGGGTGGAGGGGTGCACGTGCCGGCCCTCCATCAGGCAGAACATCTCCCGCGTCACCCGCGAGACCTTCAGCGCCTCCTTGTACACCTCGCCCTCGAACGGGTTGAAGGCGCGCATGATGTCGGCGATGGTGCGCATGCCGTGGATGTCGCCGCGGGGCGCCTGGGTGCGTTCCGCGCGGGCCAGGACGGACGGGTTGGTGGCCTTGACCATGGCCTCGCAGAAGTCCACGAAGACCAGGTTGTCCTGGAAGATCGTGTGGTCGAACATGTACTCGGCCGCTTCGCCGAGGTTCGTGATGTGCTCGGCCAGCGGCGGCGGTTTGACACCGTACGCCATCTGCTGGGCGTAGTTGGAGCAGGTGGTGTGGTTGTCGCCGCAGATGCCGCAGATGCGCGAGGTGATGAACCCGGCGTCCCGCGGGTCCTTGCCCTTCATGAACACCGAGTACCCGCGGAACAGCGACGAGGTGGAACGGCAGTCCACCACCTCCCTGTTCGCGAAGTCGATCTTGGTGTAGATGCCCAGGTTGCCGATGATCCGGGTGATCGGGTCCCAGGACATGTCCACGATCTGAGCGGGTCTGCGCCCCGCCCCGTGCGCCTCGGTCGCCGTCATGTCAGTGAACCTCGTTCCTCGTCGTCCGCGCGACGCGGCTCGACCTCGTCGGGGCGGAAGTAGTGGAAGCGGCCGTACCAGGTGTGCAGTTCGGCCGCCGGGTCGTCGTCCACGGTGACGGCGAGGTGCACGCTGCCGTCCACGTCGTGGAAGAGCGCGGCGACGCGGGCGGCGCGTCCCGCGAGGAACATGTCCTGCGCGTCGGCGCCCCGGCGCGGCCGGAGCCGCACGCGGCTGCCGGCGCCCACCGGCACACCGTCGACCAGCACGGTGTCCGTCGACGGCGACAGACCGTCGTCGCCGCCCTCCCGCCACCACACGGGCCGCCCGGCGCCGGTCCCCGGCCCACCGGACGTGCCACCCGGAGCGGGCTCCTGCGGTGCGGGCTCCTGCCGTGCGGCCGTGACCGCACGCTCCCCGGCGGGGGCCAGGGAGCGGATAGCGCCGTGGAGACGGGAGAAGACCTCCGGGGGCATGGTGTCGACCCGGTCGAGGATGTCCGCCGCACGCGGATCCGTGGCGCGCGCCTCGGCCTTCTCCTCGTCCGTCAGCAGCATCGTCCGCAGCGTGAGGATCTCGTCGATCTCCGCGGCGTCGTGCAGGTCACCCGGACTCTCGGGCGCCACCCGCGGCCGGTCGGGGAGGATGACGGGGGCGGAGAGCATCATCTCCCCGACGCCCTCGGGGCGGTCGCCGGCCGGCTCCGCGCCGCCGAGGACGGGGAAGGTGAACGCGTTGCGGCAGCCGCCCGCCAGGTCCGCCAGCTCCGCGGGCGGGTCGATCAGCGACACGAACTCCACCCCCGTACCGCCGATGAGCGTGTGGGTGGCGACGAGCGCGCGGCGCAGCGCCTCCTCCCGCGGCGCCTTCGGGTCCGGGTCCGCTCCGGTGTTCTCGGTGCGCACCCGGAGCCGGACCAGTCCCGGTCCGGCCCGCCGCGCCGTGATCGTGGTGCGGGCCCGCACCTCCTCGCACCGGCGCACCACCCGGCCGGCCCGTCCGGGCAGCGGCTCGGTCTCCGTACCGGCCGGCGCCCCCACCTCGGCGGTGAACCCGCCGCCGCCGAGCAGGCCGGCCGGCGCGACGGTCAGGTCCCTCTCGCGCGGTACCGCCTCGTCGAAGGTCAGGTGCGTCGCGCCGTCGTCCGTGCGCAGCGAGCCGACCGGGCGGTGCCGGCCGTCCGCTCCCGCCGCCTCCACCTGCTTGTGCCGCACCTGGAGGTAGCGCACGCGCACCCGCAGCACGGCGTCCGGCCGCCGGATGCGCAGCAGGCACTCGGTCTGCTGGTACCAGGAGTCGGCGGAGCCGGACGGGCCGGCCGTGACGGGCCCGTCGCGTTCCGCCCGGCCGCGGGGCAGCAGCACCCCGAACTGCCAGCGGACCCGGTTCTTGGGGGAGGATCGGCGGTAGGGGTAGAGCAGGTAGCCCTCGTACAGGACGGCGTCGGCCACCGCGCCCAGCCGCGCGAAACCGCACCCGTCGTCGGGGCCGGAGCCCGGGGCACCACCGGCGGTACCGGCGCGGGCAGCGCCGTCCTCGGCCACGGCATCGGGCATCCGGCCTCCTGGGGTCGTGTATGCCGCATCTCTTCCACCACCCGCCCCCGCCTCACCCGGGGTCCGCCCCTGCGGCTCACCGCGTTGCGCCGTCCGGCGGAACCCGCCCCTCGCCGGCCACCGGGACACGGCAGACTGCCGGGGCGACGAGGAGCCCCACGACCACCACCCGCGGACGGTGCCATGCAGACCTTCCTGCCCTACCCCGTCTTCGCCGAGTCGGCGCGGGTGCTCGACCGCCGCAGACTGGGCAAGCAGCGGGTCGAGGCGCTTCAGGTGCTGCGCGGGCTGACCGTCCCCGGCTACGGCTGGCGCCGGCATCCGGCGGTGCGGATGTGGGCCGGCTACGAGGAAGCCCTGGTGCGCTACGGACTGGACGTCTGCCGCGTCTGGCGCGAGTACGGCCACCAGGACAGCTGTGCCGCCACCCTCGTCGCCGACCTCGCCGCCCACCGCCCGGGCCTGCGGGTGCGCGAGCAGCCGGAGCTGGCCGCGGCCGGTGAGCTGCCGCCCTGGCTGGGCGACGAGGCCCTGCACCGCAGCCACCGCTCGGCCCTGGTGCGCAAGGACCCGGACCACTACGCGGACCTGTTCCCGGGGGTGCCGGACGACCTGCCGTACGTGTGGCCGGCCTCGGACCGGGAGGCCGCCCCGTAGCCCTCCCGCATGGAACGCCCTGGCCAGGGCACCTGGAACGGGCGGCGTACGCGGCAGCGGAGCTGCGGCCGACCGTGTGGGAGAGCGCATGGGAGTGCTGGCCCGGGTGGACTCCTACCAGCGACGCCACCGCTGGGCGGGGCTGCCGCTGGCCGTGGTCTACAAGTTCTACGACGACCAGGCGGCCTACCTGGCGGCCCTGCTGACGTACTACGGCTTCCTCGCGCTCTTCCCGCTGCTGCTCTTCCTCGTCGCGGTGCTCAGCGCCGTCCTCAGCAGCAGCCCCCACCTGCAGCACGCGGTACTGAACTCGGCCCTCAGCGAGTTCCCCGTGATCGGGGACCAGATCGCCCACAACATCCACTCGTTCCAGGGCAACGTGCTCGCCGTCGCGGTGGGTGTGGTGGGCAGTGTCTACGGGGCGCTGAACGTGGCCCAGGCCGCGCAGCACGCCCTGAACAAGATCTTCGCCGTGCCCCGGCACGCCCGGCCCGACCCGTTCCGCTCACGTCTGAAGGGCCTGAAGTTCCTGTCGCTGCTCGCGCTCGGCCTGTGCGTCACGACCGCCCTGTCCACCGTCGAGGAGTGGGCGTCGGGCCTGTTCGGCGCCCGGCTGGCCGTCGGGGTCCGGGTCGCCGCCGACGTGCTGGCCGTCCTCCTGTACGCCGCGCTGCTGGTCGCCAGCTACCGGCTGCTGACCCGGCGCAGGCTGCCCCTGCGCGTGCTGGCCGGTCCGGCGCTGGGCGCGGGGTGCGCCTGGCAGGGACTGCTGTGGGTCGGCACCTACTACGTCGGCCACGTGCTGCGGGGCGCCACGGCGACGTACGGCCTGTTCGGCATCGTGCTCGGCCTGCTCGCCTGGATCTACCTGGGCTCGCTGGTCTACGTCCTGACGGCCGAGGTCGGCGCCGTGCGGTGCATGCGGCTGTGGCCCCGCAGCCTGCTCAGCCCGTTCACCGACCGCGTCCACCTCAGCGCGGGCGACCAGCGGGCCTACCGGTCCTACGCGACCACCGAGTCCTTCAAGGGGTTCGAGAAGATCACCGTCCACTTCGACCCGCCCCCGCACGCGCGCGCCGACGACGACCCGGGACCGGGGGATCACGACCCGGGCTGCCCTTCCTGAGCCGGGCCGCGGCCCCCTTCCGGCGCCGCGGGCAACCGCACCGCGAGCAGGGCCACGTCGTCGTCGTACGCGTCCTGCCGGGTGATCAGCGCGTCGCACAGCGCGTGCAGCGGGGCGGTGGCGAGGGCGGCCGCCCGCGCGGCCAGCTGCCGCAGGCCGGCGTCGATGTCCTGGCCGCGGCGTTCGATCAGACCGTCGGTGAACAGCAGCAGGGTGCTCGCCCAGGGCAGGGCCACGCTGTGGTCGGGGCGCGGCAGCGCGGGATCGACGCCGACCGGGATGCCGTGCTCCTCGGGAGCCAGCACGTCGACGGCGCCGTCGGCGGTGACCAGCAGGGGCGGCGGATGCCCGGCGTTGGTCCAGCGCACCGTGTAGCGGGCGCCCGGCTCGTGCTCGATGCGGGCCGCGACCAGGGTGGCCGCCGTCGGCTCGCCGTACATGGCCAGGGCCCGGTCGAGCCTGTCGACGACCAGACCGGGCGGTCCGCAGCGGTCGAAGGCCAGGGCGCGCAGCATGTTGCGGATCTGCGCCATCAGCGGCGCCGCCTCCACGTCGTGACCGGTGACGTCGCCGACGACGACGAACACCGCACCGTCCGGCAGCAGCGTGGCGTCGTACCAGTCCCCGCCGAGCCGGGGCAGTTCGGAGGCCGGTTCGTAGCGCGCCTGGACACTGAGCGGCGCGAGATCGGGCAGGACGGGCAGCATCCGGCGCTGGAACTGTTCGGTGGCCCCCTTGAGGCGTTCGTACAGCCGGGCGTTCTCGATGCTGACGCCCGCGGCGCTGGCCAGCGCGGTCAGCAGCGCCTCGTCGTCGTCGCGGAACGGCGTCCCGTCCTCCTTGTCGGCGAGGTACAGGTTGCCGTACACCGTGCCGCGCACCGTCAGGGGCACGCCCAGGAGGGTGCGCATCACCGGGTGGCCCTCGGGGAAGCCGACCGAGCGGGGGTCGGCCGCCACGTCGTCCACGCGCAGCGGCCTGCGGTCCGCGATCAGGCTGCCCAGCAGCCCGTGGCTCTGCGGGAGCCCGGACTCGGCCTTGAGCTGCTCGGCGTCCACGCCCGCGGTGATCAGGTCGGTGAAGTCGCCGTCCTCGCCGAGCACCCCGAGGGCCCCGTAGCGGGCGGCGACGAGATCGGTGCCCGCGTCCACGATGTGCTGGAGCAGGGCCCTGGTGTCCATGTCCGCGCTCATGGCCACCACCGCGTCCAGCAGCCGGCGCAGCCTGCCCTGTCGGAGGGCCAGCCGGCGCACCTGCGCGCTCAGCTCCTCGAAGGACCCCGGCCCGGTCCGGCGGCCGATCTCCTCCAGCGCGGCGGCCACCTGCCCGGCGGCCTCGTCCGCAGGCTCCGGCAGCCATGGATCGTCGGACACGCCAGGCACCTCCCGCCAAGGACCGGAGCCCCGTTTCGTTCCCCCTCGGCCCCCCGCACGATCACCTTACGCCGCCGCCCGGAAGGCGGCTCTTCCGATGATTCGCGCGATTGGCCGCTTGTCGCCGCGCCGGTCACGATCAAGACTGGCGAGGGCCGGATCCCCGGCCCGCGCGGGCCGCGTCCGGCCGGGTCCTGACGCGAGAGAGGCGAGAGTGTGAGCACCGACCGCCCGGGTGAGGCCCTCGACCGTCTGATGCGCTCGGCGCAGTACTTCTTCCCCGGCGAGCAGTCGCCCGACCGGCGGGTCCTCTACCGCGACGGGGGCCGTGCGGCCGACGAGTTCTACCGGGAGCGGTGGCGGCACGACCGGGAGGTGCGCTCCACCCACGGCGTGAACTGCACGGGTTCCTGCTCGTGGCGGGTGTTCGTCAAGGACGGCATCATCACCTGGGAGACACAGGCCACCGACTACCCCTCGGTGGGCCCCGACTCGCCCGAGTACGAGCCGCGCGGCTGCCCGCGGGGCGCCTCCTTCTCCTGGTACACGTACTCGCCCACCCGCATCCGCTACCCGTACGTGCGCGGCCCGCTCCTGGACCTGTGGCGGCAGGCCCGCGCCCGCACCGCCGACCCGGTCGCCGCCTGGGAGTGGCTCACCTCCGATCCCGGGCGCCACGCGGCGTACAAACGGGCCCGCGGCAAGGGCGGCTTCGTGCGCTGCACCTGGCAAGAGGCCGTCGAACTGGTCGCGGCGGCGCAGGTGCACACCGTCAAGCGCTACGGCCCGGACCGCATCGTGGGCTTCTCGCCGATCCCGGCCATGTCGATGGCCTCCTACGGGGCGGGCAGCCGCTACCTGTCGATGATCGGCGGGACCATCTCCTCCTTCTACGACTGGTACGCCGACCTGCCGATGGCCTCGCCGCAGGTGTTCGGCGACCAGACCGACGTGCCGGAGTCCGCCGACTGGTGGAACGCCGGGTACCTGATCGTGTGGGGCACCAACCTGCCGATCACCCGCACACCGGACGCGCACTTCATGACCGAGGCGCGCTACCGGGGACAGAAGGTCGTCGTGGTCTCGCCCGACTACGGGGACCACACCAAGTTCGCCGACGACTGGCTCGCCGCGGCCCCCGGCACCGACGGCGCGCTCGCCATGGCCATGGGCCACGTCATCCTCACCGAGTTCTACCGCGACCGGCAGGTGCCCCGCTTCACCGAGTACGCCAAGACCTACACCGACCTGCCGTTCCTGGTCCGGCTGCGGGAGCGCGACGGGGCGCCCGGCGCCCACGTCCCCGACAAGTTCCTCACCGCCGCGGACCTGCCCGGGGCGGGCGAGGAGGAGGCGGCCGCGTTCAAGACCGTCCTCCTGGACGCCCGCACCGGCGAGCCGGTCGTGCCGAACGGATCACTGGGCTTCCGCTGGACCGCCCCCGAGGGCGGCCCCCGCTGGAACCTGCGGCTCGACGGCACCGACCCGCTGCTGTCCCTGCACGGCAGACCCGGCGGCGAGGCGGTGGCGGTGGACCTGCCGCGCTTCGACGCCGGGCCGGGGGAGTCCGGGGGAGTGCTGCGGCGCGGGGTGCCGGCGACCCGGGTCGGCGGCCACCTGGTCACCACCGTCTTCGACCTCGTCATGGCCCAGTACGCGGTGGCCCGCGAGGGCCTGCCCGGCCAGTGGCCCACCGGATACGACGACGCGAGCGTGCCCTGTACCCCCGCCTGGCAGGAGGCCGTCACCTCGGTGCCCGCGGCGGCGGCGGCGCGGGTCGCCCGGGAGTTCGCCCGCAACGCCGAACGCACCGGCGGCCGGTCCATGATCGCGATGGGCGCGGGCACCAACCACTGGTTCCACTCCGACCAGATCTACCGGTCCTTCCTCTCCCTGGTGATGCTGACCGGCTGCCAGGGCGTCAACGGCGGCGGCTGGGCGCACTACGTCGGCCAGGAGAAGGTCCGCCCGCTCACCGGCTGGTTCCACCTCGCCTTCGGGCTGGACTGGCAGCGGCCCACCCGGCACATGGTGGGCACCCCGCTGTTCTGGCTGGCCACCGATCAGTGGCGTTACGAGGCCTTCTCCGCGGACGTGCTCACCAGCCCGCTCGGGCAGGGCCGGCTCGCGGGCCGGACGCTGCCGGACTGCAACGCGCTCGCCGCCCGGCTGGGCTGGATGCCCTCCCACCCGGCGTTCGACCGCAACCCGCTCGACCTGTGCGACGAGGCCGAGCGGGCCGGCAAGGAGGTCGCCGACCACGTCGTCGACGAACTGAAGGCCGGGCGGCTGCGGTTTGCCGCCGAGGACCCGGACGACCCGGCCAACTTCCCCCGGGTCCTGCTCATCTGGCGCGCGAACCTGTTCGCGTCGTCGATGAAGGGCCACGAGTACATGCTGCGCCACCTGCTCGGCACCGACGACGCGGTGACCGCCCCCGAGACGCCGCCCGGTCTGCGCCCCAAGGACGTCACCTGGCGCGAGGAGGCGCCCGTCGGCAAGCTCGACCTGTCCGTGGCCGTCGACTTCCGGATGACCAGCACCTGCCTGTTCTCCGACGTCGTCCTGCCCGCGGCCACCTGGTACGAGAAGTACGACCTGTCCTCCACCGACATGCACCCCTTCGTGCACGCCTTCAACCCGGCGATCGCACCGCCCTGGCAGACCCGCAGCGACTTCGACATCTTCCACACCCTCGCCGCCGAGTTCTCCCGCCTGGCCGCCACCCACCTCGGCGTGCGCCGGGACGTCATCGCGGCCCCGCTCGCCCACGACACCCCGGACGAACTGGCCCAGCCGCACGGCCGGGTGCTCGACTGGAGGGCCGGCGAGTGCGCGCCCGTGCCCGGGCGCACCATGCCCAGGCTGACCGTCGTCGAGCGCGACTACACCAAGGTCGCCGAGAAGATGGCCGCCGTGGGGCCGCTCATCGACACCCTCGGCACCTCCACCAAGGGCCTCACCTGGAGACCCGAACAGGAGATCGCCTACCTGCGCGCCCGCAACGGCACGGTCCGCGGCGGCGTCGCCGACGGGCGGCCCTCCATCGCCCGCGACGACCAGTTCTGCGAGGCCGTCCTGGCACTGTCCGGCACCACCAACGGACGGGTGGCCGTGCAGTCGCTGCACGCGCTGGAGGAACGCACCGGCGTCCCCCTCGCCGACCTGGCCGAGGAACGCTCCGGCGACCGCATCACCTTCGAGGACACCCGCGTCCAGCCGCGCGCGGTCATCACCTCCGCGGAGTGGTCCGGCACCGAGTCCGGCGGGCGCCGCTACTCGCCCTTCACCGTCAACGTCGAACGCCTCAAACCCTGGCACACCCTCACCGGCCGCCAGCACTTCTTCCTCGACCACGACTGGATGGCCGAGTTCGGCGAACAACTCCCGGTCTACCGGCCGCCGTTGAACATGCTCGCCCATGTCGGCGACCCCCGCCGGGACGTGCGGGGGCACCCCGAACTCGTGGTGCGCTACCTCACCCCGCACTCGAAGTGGTCCATCCACTCCGAGTACCAGGAGAACCTGCACATGCTCACGCTGTTCCGCGGCGGCCCGGTGATCTGGATGAGCCCGCTGGACGCGGAGCGGATCGGCGCCGCCGACAACGACTGGATCGAGGCGTACAACCGCAACGGCGTGGTCGCCTGCCGCGCCGTGGTCACCCACCGCATGCCCGAGGGCACCGTGTTCATGTACCACACCATCGACCGCCACCTGAACGTACCGCGCACCGAGACCTCGGGGCTGCACGGCGGCGGCGACAACTCCCTCACCCGCCTGATGATCAAACCCACCCATCTGATCGGCGGCTACGCCCAGTTCAGCTACGGCTTCAACTACATCGGTCCCACCGGGAACCAGCGGGACGAGATCACCGTGATCCGCCGGCGCGCCCAGGAGGTCGACTTCTGATGAAGGTGATGGCCCAGGTCGCGATGGTGATGAACCTCGACAAGTGCATCGGCTGCCACACCTGCTCGGTGACCTGCAAACAGACCTGGACCAACCGGCCGGGCTCCGAGTACATCTGGTTCAACAACGTCGAGACCAAGCCCGGCGCCGGCTACCCGCGCCGCTACGAGGACCAGGAGAGGTGGAAGGGCGGCTGGACCCTGAACCGCCGGGGCCGGCTGACGCTCAGGTCCGGCGGCCGGGTGCGCAAGCTGCTCAGCCTCTTCTACAACCCCGGACTGCCCTCGCTGGACGACTTCTACGAGCCGTGGACGTACGACTACCGGAGCCTGACCACCGCGCCGCTGTCCGACAGCTTCACCAGCGCCCGCCCCAAGTCCCAGCTCACCGGCCGGGACATGCGGCCCGTGCACGGCCCGAACTGGGACGACGACCTGGCCGGCGCCGGTGAGTACGCCGCCGCCGACCCGAACCTGAAAGGGCTCGCCGAACGGGTGCGGATGGAGTTCGAGCACACCTTCATGTTCTATCTGCCGCGCATCTGCGAGCACTGCCTCAACCCGTCCTGCGTCGCCTCCTGCCCGTCGGGCGCGATGTACAAGCGCGAGGAGGACGGCATCGTCCTCGTCGACCAGGACCGCTGCCGCGGCTGGCGGTTCTGCGTCTCCGGCTGCCCGTACAAGAAGGTCTACTTCAACCACCGCACCGGCAAGGCCGAGAAGTGCACCTTCTGCTACCCGCGCATCGAGGCCGGGCAGCCCACCGTGTGCTCCGAGACCTGCGTCGGCCGGCTGCGCCACCTGGGAGTGATGCTCTACGACGCCGACGCCGTCCTCGACGCCGCCTCCGTCAGGGACGACAAGGACCTCTACGAGGCCCAGCTGTCGGTCTTCCTCGACCCGCACGAGCCGTGGGTCCAGGAGGCCGCCGAACGCGACGGCGTCGCCCGCGACTGGATCCAGGCCGCCCAGCGCTCACCGGTGTACGCCCTGATCAAACGGCACCGGGTGGCGCTGCCGCTGCATCCGGAGTACCGCACCCTGCCGATGGTGTGGTACGTCCCCCCGCTCTCCCCGGTCGCCGACGCCGTGCACGCCACCGGCCACCACGACGACGACCCCGACCGGATCTTCGCCGCCATCGAGGCGCTGCGCATCCCCGTCGAGTACCTCGCGAACCTCTTCACCGCCGGGGACACCGCCGTCGTCGAGGGCGTGCTGCGCAGACTCACCACCATGCGCGCCCACATGCGGGCCAGGCAGCTGGGCGACCCCGCCCCGCGCGAACTGCTCGACCGCGTGGGTGCGAGCGACGACGACATCGAGGACCTGTACCGGCTGCTCGCCGTCGCCAAGTACGAGGAGCGCTACGTCGTCCCCAAGGCGCACGCCGAGGGATCGGGCGCGCTGCTGGCCCAGCACTGCTCCCTGGACCGTCCGGGCGGCGGGAGCGACCCGGGGGCGCGCGAGGACGACCCGCTCGGTCCGGTGCCGCCGCCCCCGCTGCCCGGTCTCACGGCACCGGGCGGCGGCAGCCAGTTCCACGACAGTGACGGACAGGTGCGCTTCAACCTCCTCGGCTGGAACGGCGACGGCCCGGCACCAGGACTCTTCGGCGCCCCGGGGGACGCCTCGTGAGCCCGCGCCTCGCCCCGCGCCGCGGCCCCCAGCGGGCCGCCGACACCCCGGTCGTGCACCGTGTCGCCGCCGTCCTGCTGCGCTACCCGGACCCCGCCACGCTCGCCTGCCTCGACGACGTCACCGAGGCCCTGCCCGCCGTCACCGACGCCACCGACCGGGCCCGGCTGGCCGCCGTCGCGGCGCACCTGCGCGCCCTGACACCGACCGAGGCCGCCCAGCACTACGTCGCCACCTTCGACCACACCCGCCGCCGCTCCCTGCACCTGACCTACTACCGGCACGGCGACACCCGCGCGCGGGGCATGGCGCTGCTCGCCCTCAAGCACACCTACCGGCAGGCCGGCCAGGAGCCCCCGGAGGACGAACTGCCGGACTTCCTGCCGCTCGTACTGGAGTTCGCCGCGCTCGCCCCCGAACCGGGACACCGCGTCCTCGTGCAGTGCCGGGCCGGGCTCGAACTGCTCCGCCGGGCGCTCGCGCAACGGTGCGACCCGTACACGCCCGTCCTGGAGACGGTGTGCGGGCGACTGCCCCGCCCGGGCCGCCGCGAGCGGGACACCTGGCAGCGGCTGGCCGCCGACGGGCCGCCCGCGGAACAGGTCGGACTCGATCCCTTCGCCCCGCCCGAGTACATGGCCGGCGCCTCCGCCCCCGCGCCGCACCCGGCGCCCGTGCCCACGTCCGTCCCCGCCCCGACCGGAGAGAGCCGATGAACTCCTGGGACCTGTGGTGGTGGGTCATCCTGCCCTACCTCGCGCTCGTCACCTTCGTCGTCGGCCACGTGTGGCGCTGGCGCTACGACCAGTTCGGCTGGACCAGCCGCTCCACGCAGCTCCAGGAGCGGCGCCTGCTCAAGTGGGGCGGACCGCTCTTCCACTACGGCACGTTCGCGGCCATCGCCGGACACGTCCTCGGCATCCTCGTGCCGGAGTCCTTCACCCGGTGGCTCGGCATCCCGGAGAACACCTACCGCTGGTTCTCCACCGTCGGCGGCACCGTCGCCGCGCTCGCGGTGATCGCCGGGGTCGGGCTCCTGGCCTTCCGCCGCACCACCGTGCCCCGGGTGCGCGCGGCCACCAGCCCGGTCGACTGGCTGGCGCTGGTGCTGCTGGCGATCGTGATCGTGCTGGGCATCATCCCGACGATGGGCGTCAACCTCTTCGGCGCGGGCTACGACTACCGGCAGAGCGTGGCGCTGTGGTTCCGCGGCCTGTTCGCCGGGAACCCCGACGTCGCGGCCATCTCGCACGCGCCGCTGATCTACCAGGTCCACGCGAGCGCGGCCTGGGCCATCCTCGCGGTGTGGCCCTTCACCCGGCTCGTGCACGCCTGGAGCGTCCCGCTGTGGTATCTGTGGCGTCCGTACGTCCTCTACCGGCGCCGGGTACCCGCCCACCCCGCCGAGCCGGGCACCAGTGGCCGCCGCTGGCGCCGTATCGGGGTCCGCTACTGAGGCCCGAGTGCCGCGGCCCGGCGCGGCGGCCGCGTCCGCCCCGTCCGCACCCACCGTCCCGCTGAGGAGCGAGCCATGCAGAAGATCTCCCTCGACGCCCGCGCCCGTGAGCACCTGGAACGGGCGGAGGCCTCCTCCAACGGCCGCAGCGCGGAGACCGTCTACGGCGGCCACGAGCACGTGCTGCGGCAGACCCTCATCACCCTGCGCGCCGGAACCGCCCTGACCGAGCACGAGAACCCCGGCGAGGCGACCGTGCTGGTGCTGCGCGGACGGGTCCGGCTGCGCAGCGGCGACGCCTCCTGGGACGGCATGGCCGGGGACCTGCTCATCGTGCCCGGGGCACGGCACAGCCTGGAGGCCCTAGAGGATGCCGCGGCGCTGCTGACGGTCGCCAAGCGGCCCTGAACGCACGGCGACGGCCGGCCGCGGCGGGAGAACACCCGCGCCGCGGCCGGCCGTCGCCGCTCTCAGGGCGTCAGCAGGCGCCCTCGTCCTGCCACGGTCCCCACTGGGAGGCCCCGGGCGTCTCGTTCTGCGTCCACCACTTGGCCTTCCAGTTGTGCTTGCCGTAGGAGACCTCGCTGCCTCCGGTGTACGCGGTGCCCGCGTCCCAGGCCGTCCTGCAGCCGGTGCCCGGCGGCGGCGTGGTGGGCGGGGGCGTGGTGGGAGGCGTGGTGGGCGGGGTCGCCCCGGCGAACTTCACCGAGTACTTGGCGAAGTCCCAGGAGTTCTGCGGCACGCTGGAACAGGTGCCGGAGGTCCGGCCGCCGTTGTCGGGCGGCGAGCACTGCCGGTCGCGGTTGAGCGACCAGAAGGTGAAGCGGTCCATGCTGTGGGCGGTGGCGAAGTCCAGCACGGTCTGGAAGTCGCTCTGCGGGAACATCTCGCCCGTGTCGCTGCGGCCGTTCATGCCGGAGAAACCCTCGTGGGCGTAGGCGGTCGCCTCGTTCCAGCCGAACGTGGACTGGAGCACCTGGTTGAACTTGGTCAGCGCGGCGGTCTGCGAGGCCGCGCCGTTGAAGCCGCCGTCGAAGGGCATGATGGAGAAGTTGTTCGGGGTGAACCCCTGGGACTTGGCCTCCAGCAGCATCTGCTTGCCGAACCAGCCGGTGCCGTCCGCCGTCCCGGCGGTGGTGACGGAGACGTACAGCCCCGGGTTGTTCTGCTGCAGGATCTTCGCCGCGCCGATCTCGTTCCTGATGGCGGCCGTGTTCTCGTACTCCGGCTCCTCCAGGTCGAAGTCGATGGCGTGCAGCCCGTACTTGGTGATGACCTGCTGGTACGCCGCGGCCGTCGCCGCCGGGTCCGAGCAGGCCTGCCCGAGCTTGGTGCCGCCGTACCCGCCGATGGAGACCGAGACGTCGCCGCCCTTGGCGCGGATGCCGTCGATCACGGACTTCACGGCCGTGTCCGAGGAGACCGCGGCCGTGCCGTCCCAGGTGGGTGAGCAGCCGCCGCCGTTGGGGGCGAGGACGAAGGCGAGCTGGAAGGCCTTCAGACCGGTGGCGTCCATGATGGCGCCCGCGTCCGGCGGGTCGTTGTCCAGCGGCATGAGGTAGGGGGCCGCGGCGTACCAGCGGTTGCCGAGCGCGCTCGGCGCGCCCGAGGCGTTGCCCGCGACCAGGGCGGTGGTGCCGAGGGCGGCGAGCCCGACGGCGGCGGTCGCGCCCAGACATGCGCGAAGACGTCTCACTGCGTGCCTCCAGGGGAGGGGAGGTGGTGGGGAAGCGGCCCCAGCTTCCTGACGCTGTTGCGAGCACGTCAATGGATTGGTCTGGACCAGACGATTCTTTGGACTAGACCATAAGATTCCTTTACCTGGGTCCTGTGCTGGTCCGACGCCTTCGGGGGAACCCGGCCGAGCTGTGACAGTGCATCGCATCGGCCTGGTCGTGCACGGCGGACGGCCCGAGGCCGTCGCCGCCCAGCGGACCGTGCACGCCTGGTGCGAGGAGCGCGCCGTACGCTGCACCGACATCGACGTGTGGCACGACGGCGGCCGGCGCAGCGCCGGCGAGGAGGTGGAGGCCGCGGGCGACCCCGACCTCATCGTCACCCTGGGCGGCGACGGCACCTTCCTGCGCGGCGCACGGCTCGCCGCCGAACACGACGCCCTGGTACTGGGCGTAGACCTCGGCCGGGTCGGCTTCCTCACCGAGGTGCCCGCCGCGTTCGTGCGCTCCGCGCTGGACGCCGTGGTCGACGGCCGGCTGACCGTCGAGAACCGCATGCTGCTCACCCTGCGCGCCTCCCGCCGCCTGGAGGTGCCCGCGGGCATCGAGGAGCTGATGCGCTACGGCCGCCGCCCACTGCTCCCGCCGCCCCGGGTGCGCACCGACTGCGAGGCCGGCGACGACTGGGGCATCGCCCTGAACGTCACCGCGCTCAACGACATCGTCGTGGAGAAACTCGCCCGGGACCGGCAGGTGTCCGTCGGCGTCTACATCGCCGGCCGGCTCCTGGCGTCGTACTCCGCCGACGCCCTGCTCGTCGCCACCCCGACCGGGTCGACCGCCTACAGCTTCGCCGCCGGCGGTCCCGTCGTCTCCCCGCGCGCGGACGCCCTGGTCTTCACCCCGGTCGCCCCGCACATGGTGTTCGACCGCTCGGTCGTGGCCGCGCCGGACGAACCCGTCGCGCTGCGCGTGCTGGAACGGTCCGGGCAGGCCGCCGTCAGCATCGACGGGCAGCTGCGGGGCGTGCTCGACCCGGGGGACTGGATCGGCGTCTACGCCGCCCCGCGCCGGCTGCGGGCCGTACGCCTGGGCCCGATGGACTTCTACGGTCGGCTGCGCGAGCGCATGAACCTCACCGACGCCCCGGCGGCCGTGGCCGACGGCACCCCCGCACCGCTGTGGCCCGTGACGACCCCGCCCCCCGGCGACCTCACCCACCTGGCACTGCCCCCCGCACCCGGCGCACCCGGCGCCCCCTGCCCCCCGCCCGGCTCCGGCGGGGACGAAGCGCCCGCGCGTGAACGGGACGGGCACGAGCGGCGCTAGCCGGCCGGTCCGGAGCGCACACGGCCCGGGCTCCGGACCGGCCCGGGCCGCGGGGCGCGCTCGGCCGGACCGCGCCGCGAGGGGCACCCGGTTGGCCAGGGCCGCAGGGGGCACTCGGTCGGCCGACCGCACCACAACCGATCCCGGAGGCACGCGTGGCCGTACGTCACCGTCTGATCAGGACCAGTCCCCGGACCGTGTGGGCCCTCCTCGCCGACGGCACCCGCTACGCCGAGTGGGTCGTGGGCACCGAGCGCTCGCAGCCGGTGCGCGGACGGTGGCCGCAGCTCGGCTCCGCCCTGGAGTACCAGGTCCGCCTCGGACCGCTGCGCCTGACCAACCAGACCATCGTGCGCAACTGCGAAGAGGGCACACTCCTCGAACTCGAGGCCAACGCGGGCTTCCTGGGCACCGCGCGCATCGCCATCGAACTGCGCCCCTGGGGCGAGCACTGCCTGGTGATCGTGGACGAACACCCCCTCCAGGGCGCGGGCGGCCTGGTGCACAACGTGGGCGTCGAGTCGTTGATCCAGATCCGGCACCGCGCCATGCTCGCCCGCCTGGCCAAGGTGTGCGAGGCCGACGGCGCGCACGAGGCGCGGGGGCCGGACACGCCGCACCCCGTCGGGCCGTCCGCGCCCGGAGGCGGCCATGCCTGACGCCGTGGTGATCGGGGCCGGCCCCAACGGCCTGGTGGCCGCGAACCTGCTGGCCGACGCGGGCTGGAGCGTGGAGGTCCTGGAGGAGCAGCCCGAGCCGGGCGGCGCCGTACGCCACGACCGGGGCGTCGATCCCGACTTCGTCAACGACCTCTTCAGCTCCTTCTACCCGCTGGCCGCCGCCTCGCCCGTGCTGGCCCGGCTCCGGCTCCAGGACCACGGCCTGCGCTGGAGCCACGCCCCGCACGTCCTGGCCCACCCCCTCACCGACGGCCGGTGCGCCGTCCTGGACCGCAGCATCGACACCACCGCGGCCTCCCTCGACACGTTCGGCGACGGCGACGGGGACGCCTGGCGGGGCCTGCACGAGATCTGGCAGCGGCTGGGACCCGACCTGATGGACGCCCTGTTCGCGCCGTTCCCGCCCGTCAGGGCCGGGGCCCGGCTGGCCGCCCGGCTGCGCGGCGCGGGCGGACTGCGACTGACCCGCACCATGCTGCTGCCGGTACGCCGGATGGGGGAGGAGGAGTTCCGCGGCGAGGGCGGCCGGCTGCTGCTGGCCGGCAACGCGCTGCACGCGGACCTCGCCCCGGAGTCCGCCGGCAGCGGCGGGTTCGGCTGGCTGATGTCCATGCTCGGGCAGAGCAACGGCTTCCCCGTCCCGGTCGGCGGGGCCGGCGCCCTGACACAGGCCCTGACCCGGCGGCTGCGCGCGCACGGCGGCACCCTGCGCTGCGGCGAGCGGGTCGACCACGTGGTGGTGCGCGGCGGACGCGCCGTCGCCGTGCGCACCGCGGGCGGTGCCACCGTGCCCGCGGACCGCGCCGTGCTCGCCGACGTGTCCGTGCCCGCCCTGTACGGCGGACTCGTCGATCCCCGGCACCTGCCCGCCCAGCTCCTCGCCGACCTGCGGCGCTTCCAGTGGGACTTCGCCACCTTCAAGGTGGACTGGGCCCTGGACGGGCCGGTGCCCTGGCGGACCGGGCAGGCCGCGGGGGCGGGCACCGTCCACCTGGCCGACGGCCTCGACGAACTCACCCGGTTCGCCGCCCAGATCGCCATGCGCCAGGTCCCCGACCGGCCGTTCGCGCTGTTCGGCCAGATGACGACCGCGGACCCCACCCGCTCACCGCGCGGCACCGAGTCCGCCTGGGCGTACACGCACGTCCCCCGGGAGATCACCGGGGACGCGGCGGACGAGGGCCTGACGGGCACCTGGGACACCCGGGAGCAGGAGATCATGGCCGACCGGATGGAACGGCAGGTCGAACGGTTCGCGCCCGGTTTCCGCGCCAAGGTCCGCGCCCGCCGGATCCTCGCCCCGCCCACGCTCCAGGCGCTCGACAGCAACCTCGACACCGGTTCCATCAACGGCGGAACCACCGCCCTCCACCAGCAGCTCGTGTTCCGCCCGGTCCCCGGCACGGGGCGCCCTGAGACACCCGTGGCGGGTCTCTACCTCGCCTCCGCCGGGGCCCATCCCGGCGGCGGCGTCCACGGCGCGCCGGGCGCCAACGCGGCCCGCGCCGCCCTGCGCCGCCGGCTGCCGCCGGGACTGTCCCGGGCCCAGCGGGCGCTGGCGCACCGGGACCGGGCGGGCCACCGCACGGCACCGGACGCCGGCTGACCGCTGGACGGCACCGGCCTCCGGCTGCCGGGAGACGGCGGGACCGGGCGGCTCCGGACGGGCG
This sequence comes from Streptomyces sp. Xyl84, assembly GCF_059731885.1. Lineage (NCBI taxonomy): Bacteria > Bacillati > Actinomycetota > Actinomycetes > Kitasatosporales > Streptomycetaceae > Streptomyces > Streptomyces sp. Xyl84. Next base: position 438,501 of record NZ_AP029182.1, on the reverse strand, counting down.
TCCCGCGGCTCGGGTCCGGCCGGGCCGCGCGGGCCGGGCAGCTCAGGAGGGGCGGGCGCCGGACAGGCGCCCGCGGCCCGGCCCGGCGGGCCGGGCGGTTCAGGAACGGGAGTCGCCGGGCAGGCGGTACGCGGCGAGCGCGGCGATGTCGTCGTCGAGGTTTCCTCCGCTGTAGGCGAGCAGGTCCTCGTGCAGGCGGTCGAGGAGTTCGCGGGGCGCGAGGCCGACCCAGGGACCGACCCGCTCGGCGAGCGGGTAGAAGGCCCCGCCGGGATCGCGGGTCTCGGTGACGCCGTCGGTGTAGAGCAGCAACTGGTCGCCGGGCCGGAACGGCTCCACGTCCTGGTGGTAGCCGTCGCCGATCAGCACCCCCAGGTTGATGGGCGGGGACGGGTCGGTCGCGTGCAGTTCGGCCACCCCGCCCTCCTTGATGATCAGCGGGGGCGGGTGACCGCAGTTGACGATGCGGATGACCGGCTCGTGGTCGGGGATCTCCGCGAACACCGCGGTGACGAAGCGTTCCGCCGCCTCACCGCCGGGCAACTGCGCCGCGTGGCGGCTCATGCTCCGCTCCATGCGGCGGGCGACGCCGGTCAGGTCCGGCTCGTCGTGGGCGGCCTCACGGAAGGCGCCCAGCATGGTGGCCGCCGTCTCCACGGCCACCAGCCCCTTGCCGCGGACGTCGCCCACCAGCAGCCGGACCCCGAACGCCGTCGGCACCACCTCGTACAGGTCGCCGCCGATGCGCGCCTCCGCCGCCGCGGACAGGTAGAGGGTCTCCACGGCGACCTGGCCGAGCCGGCGGGGGACCGGGCGCAGTAACACCCGCTGCGCGGTCTCCGCCACCGTACGCACCGTGGCCAGCGTGCGTTCACGGCGGGTGCGGTGCACCGCGAGGATCGTCCCCAGCACACCGACCAGGGAGGTGCAGACGTAGTTGGCGACGTAGTGGCGGTCCCACAGGTAGCCCACGGACCGGCCGGCGCAGCACGGGGTGCCCGCCAGCACGCCTTCGAACACGATGGCGAAGACGGTGACGACGGCCACCGCCCAGGGTCCGTAGGCGTAGGCCGCGACGAGCGGCAGCGCGATGAGCAGGAAGCTCACCGGCCAGTCCACCGGGGTGACCGGTTCGATGGCCAGGACGACCGCGAGGTACCCGACCGGCAGCCAGCGCAGCCAGGGCGGCGGCGCGGGCAGGCGGGGCCGCTCGGCCTCCGCGCGCGCCGAGCGGGAGGCGCCGTGCCCGCCGCGGAGAAGCCGTCTCACCGTTCGCTCCCGCACAGCCCGGCCGCCGGGCGGCGGCGCGCGCAAGGACCGGCCGCGCGCACGCAGGCACGCACGAACGTGCGGGCCGCCCGCGGGCGGCGGTCCACGCGCCATGACTCAGGCGGCCTGTTCACGAGAACTCCCGACGGGCTCGACCGGACCACCAGCGTGCTGGGCGGCCCCGCCCCGTGCGGCCCATTGCTCCGGGCAAGGGCATGTCCGCGGCACGGGCGGGGGCAGGGACGGCGGCCGCGGGACCGACCCGGGCACGGACGGCGGCCGCCGCGCGGACCCGGGTACGGACGGCGGCCGCCCGGGCGGAACGGCCGGCCGGGTGGGGCGACCGGCGCCGGGCCACGGGACGCCCCTCACTTTTCCGTGCCGTCCGCGGCGGCCGTCGAGCGCAGCGCGTGGTCGAGGAAGCGCCGCGACACCGGCGGCAGGGTGCGGCCGGTGAGCCGGGCGATGCCGATGTCACGGGCGCCGTGCACATCGGTGATCTCCAGGTACCGGATGGGGAAGTCCGGTGTCGCCGCCGCGTCCGGCGACGACGGGATCAGGGACACGCCGAGGCCGGCCGCGACCAGCCCGCGCAGGGTGTGCACCTCCTCGCCCTCGAAGCCGACCCGCGGGACGAAACCCGCCTGACGGCACAGGGACTCGGTGACGCTGCGCAGTCCGTAGCCCGGTTTGAGCAGGATGAAGGGCTCCTCGGCGACCTCGGCAAGGCGGACCCGGCCGCGCCGGGCGAGGCGGTGCCCGGTGGGCACGGCCAGCCAGAGCGGCTCGACCAGCAGCCGCCGCCAGGCGATCAGCGGGTGTTCCGGGTCCCCGCTGGTGATCACCAGGTCCGCGGTGCCGGCCAGCAGGTGCTGCACCAGGCCGTTCTCCTCGTGCTGGTGCAGTTCGAAACGGACCTGCGGGAGCGCCTCGCGGAACCCGGTGACGAGCCGGGGCACCAGCCAGGTGCCCAGCGTGTGCAGGAAGGCCAGCGACACCACGCCCGCCTCCGGGTCGACGGCCTCGGCCACCGCCCGCCGCCCGCGGTCGCAGGCGTCGAGGGCGGTGTCGACGTACTCCTTGAACACGCGCCCGGCCGGGGTCGGCCGCAGTACCCGGCCGACCCGCTGGAGCAGTTCCGCGCCCACCTCGTCCTCCAGCCGGTGCAGTGCCCGCGACAGGGCGGGCTGGGTGACACGGGCGTCGGCGGCGGCCTCCGTCACCGTGAGGCCCTCGGCCACCGCCTGGAACGCGCGCAGCACCTGGAGATCCATCGTGCTCATCCTCCCATCGCACCCGCCGCTGTGCAGCGAGGAGCACGGAGTGCGGAGGCGGCCGTCGCGGAACCGAGGCTGCGCGCGCTGACGGCGTCGCAGAGCCGCTCCGCCTCGGTCACGGCGTCCTCCAGGCCGGGGAGGTCGGCCAGGGCGGCCGGCCCGCGGCCGGGCCGTCCCGGCTCGAACCGGGCGTGGGCGAGCGCCCGCCGGGCCTCGGCGAGCCGGTGGTAGGCGCCGCGGCGCAGCGCGTGCCGCTGGGCAGGTGCGGCGCCGGGTGCCAGATCCGCGTACCGGCGGGCGGCGGCCAGGGCGGCCTCGGTCCGGGCGAGGGCACGGCCCCGCGCGGAGTGCGGCCACAGCGCGAAGTGGGCGACGAGGACGACGGCCGCGGCCAGGGCGGTGTCGAGGATGCGGGCCGAGTACAGCGCCCGGTGGTCGCCGAGCAGGTCGACCAGGACGAAGACGACGGCCGTCAGAGCGGTCGTGGCGAGCGCGTAGTGGTGGCGTACTCCGACGGCCATGAGCGCGCCGAAGGCGGCCACGGCGCCGATGAGGACGTGGGTGTCGGTCGTCAGCAGCGTCACCGCGCCGATGGCGGCCACCCCGGCGACCGTTCCCGCGCAGCGGTGCAGCGCCCGGCGCAGGACGGGGCCGAAGTCGGGCTTGTACACGAAGGCCACCGTCATCGGCAGCCAGTACCCGCGCGGACCGTGCAGCAGCACCGCGCACAGCTGGGCGACGAGCACGCAGCCGGTGAGCAGCACGGCGTAGCGCACCTGGGCCGCCCGGCCGTGCCAGGGCTGCGCCGGGAGCCGTGCCGCCGTCCCCTCCGCACGGGCCGGCGGCGCGGTCTGCGCGCACAGGCCGGCGAGCGCCCGCAGGCCCGGCGAGTCCGGCCCGCCGTCCGGCCCGCACGCCTGGGCGGCGACCTGGGCCGGGGCCGGGTCGGGACGCGGGGCGGGTGCGGGGGCCGAGCCCGGTTCGCGGGGCGCCGTCCTCCCCGCGGGCGGCAGCAGCCGGGCGGCAGTCGCCTGCGGTACCTGTACGGCCCAGTGCGGCAGCGGGCGCCCCTCCCAGACCAGGGCCGAGGTCACCTCGCCGAGCCGCACCGCCGTGTCGAAGGCGGTGCGCAGCGCGCTCAGCTCCGTACCGGGACGGACGCGGCCGGTCAGGTGGCGGTCCATCACCCGGTGGGCGTCGTCGAGGGCCGAGGTCAGCCGCCTGCGCGCGGCCTCGGCCCCGGGGGAGCCCGCGGCCGCCAGTGCGTCGGCGGCGGCCCGGTACACGGCGCGGACGGCCGCCCGCTCGATGGCGTGCCGCCGCCACAGCCAGGGTGCCGTGGACAGGACGACCACGAGGCCGACCCCGGCGAGCAGGGCGAGCGGGGCCTGCCACCACGGGCCGGGCACCGGGATGCCGCCGCCCACGGTCGCGCCGAGCAGGAGGTGCAGCCCGGCCACGGAGGCGAGCGGCCCGCGGAGGCTGACGGAGCCCGCGAGCAGGGCGACGGCGACCAGGCAGACGGTGACGGCGCCCGGCCGGCCGCTGCGCAGCGCGAGTTCACCGGCGAGCAGGCCGAGGGCGGCGGCCGCGCCCGTGCAGGCCAGCCGCCGGACCCGCAGCCGGTAGGGGTCCTCGCCGTCCTGGCTCACTCCCCACAGCGCACCGATGCCCGCGAGCACCGCGGGAACCACGTGCCCGGCGGCCACCCCGACGAGCAACGGCAGGGCGAGCGCGACGGCACCCCGCGCAGCCGCCGCGACGGGCAGCGGGGTGAGCGGGACGCGGCGCGACGCCTTCATGGACCGATCGACTCCTTGCGGGGGAGGGGGCAGATGTCTTGTCCCCCCAGGGTCGATCACGCGGGACACATGCGTCCAATGCCTGAAGATTCAGGAAATCATGCGCACGGCTCATGAGAGGGGGAGTCGTGAAGAGGGCCGGCGCAAGGGGCGGCGCCGCCAGCCATGTCAGGTAGCCTGACATGGCTGGCCGAGCTCGGCCGCCCTGCCGCATGGAGCGGCACCACACCCAGCTCGCCGGCGTCGCCGCCGGGCCCGGCGGGACCTTCGAGCGGTTCTTCGAGAAACTGGGCACGCCGACCGACGGACTCACGCCCCCCGCCCGGCCGTTCGTCCCCGCGCCGGAGAAGTTCGCCACCTGCCCCGGCAGTACGACGTGACCTTCCTGCCCGACCACGCCCGGCGCCGCCCCCGGCCGCCCTGTGCGGACTGCTCGGCATGCTGCTGGGACAGGTCCTCCTGGCGGCCCTGTGAACAGCCCGGACCGGCCACCTGCGCCGTCCCGCTCACCCGATTCCTGCCCAGTCACCGGCACCACCCCCGTCACCGGCGTCGGCCGGGACGCCCGCACCGGCGTCGGGGCGTGCGGGCAGTTCTTGGGGACGAAACCGAAGTCGCCGGAGGTGAGCAGCTTCTCCTGCGGGGGAGCAGCCGGTCACGACGGCCCAGGCGTCCGTCTTCGCGATGCCCGACACCGAGGGCACCACGGTGTCCGGACTCGCCCGCCGCATGGGCGTGACCCGGCAGACGGCGCAGCAGGCGGCGCACGGGCTCATCGGCATGGGACTGCTCGAACAGGTCCCCGACCCGCGGTCCGCGCGCCGCCGGCTGATCCGCAGGACGGCCGAGGGACAGCGCGTGCACGAACGGGCCCAGGCCACCATCGACGTCGTCGAGTCGGTGCTCGCCGAACGCATCGGCGCCGCGGGGGTGCGCTCGCTGCGGCAGGGGCGGACCGCGGACCGGGGCGAACCCCCTCTGGTGGCGGCACCCTGACCGGCCGTCCTGGGCCCTCCCGGCCGGGCCGCCGGCGGCCTAACTCCCTGTCCGCGCCCTGTGAGTTGGCCGTACACTTTCACTCCGCCGACATGCGGGACGAGAGTGACGGGGGGAGCCGACATGTCCGGGGACGTTCCGGGCGCGGCCGACGCGTTCGTGGTACCACCGATGCCGCCGGGACCACCGGCCGTACCGCCCGCCGAGCCGGACGCCGTGCGCGCGCTGGCGGTGGCACTGCTCAACCTCACCGGCCTCGGCCTGGGCTAAGTGCTGCTGCGCCGCTGGGCGCCGGCGGTGGTGTGCTGGGCCGCGAGCGCCGTCCTGCTGGCGGTTGCGCTCCCGGCCGACCCCGACGGGGTGCCGTCCGCCGTGCTCGTCGGCTACGCCGTGCTCCTCGGGATCGCGGCCGCGCACGGCGCGGCCGCGGGACTGCGCACGCGGCTGTCCTGGCCGGGCCGGCCGCCCCTGGCGGCGGTACTGGGCCTGGTGCTGCTGGCCGTGCCGGCCGGAGGCGGAGTGCTCTACGACAGGGCACGCGACGAGGCCACCGAGCAGATGCTCCTGGACCGCCTCCAGCGGGCCGACGACCTCGTCCGGGCCCGCGCGGACCAGCCGTTCGACACCGCGCAGCCCGGTTTCCGTGAGGCGCTGGGCGTCTACGCCGGCCTCGGCCGCGACCACCCCGGTTCCCGCGCGGCCCGTCGCCTGCCGGACCGGATGGCGGCCTACTACCGCACGGTCGGCGCGGCCTACGAGCAGCGCAAGTACTGCGAGGCCGTCGAACCGCTGAAGTACCTGCGGACGGTCCCCGACCGCATGCCGAAGCAGACCCTGGGCGCCCTCGCCACCTGGCCGGACGCACGGCTGGCCGACGCGCTGTACGCCTGCGGCTCCAACGAGCTGACGGGCGGCCAGGACGGCTGGACCGGGCACTTCGGTGAACTGCTCACCGTCTTCCCCGGTTCCGGGCAGGCCGCCAGAGCCGAGCCGGCCGTCAGGTCCGCCGTGGACAGCGCGGCCAGGGACGTCCACGGCGACGAACCCTGTACCGCGGTGCGCCGTCTGCGCGGCCTCGGCACGCAGATCCGCGGGATCGCGGCCACCGCGCCGGCCGTCGCCGACGCCCTGGTCTCCGACGCCGAGCGGGCCGGCCGCGGCGCCGACTCGGGCGTCTACGCCTGCGGCGTGCAGCAGTACCGGGACGGCGACTTCGCCGCGGCCCGCACCAGCATGAACGACTTCGTCCGGGACCACCCCCACGACCGGAACCGGGGGAGGGCGCGGAAGATCGCCATAGCGGCGGAGATCGCGCAGACGGTCCCCGCCGCCGGGAAGCACCTGCCGACGACGGACTCCGGCGGCAGCATCCAGGTGACGATCAAGAACGACAGCCCGGACGACATCGAGGTCCTGTACACGGGTCCGGTCACCGGCAGCGTCACGATCAAGGGCTGCGGCAGCTGCTCCGCCTACAGCTTCGGCGCCACCCTGCCCCTCGGCGGGTTCCACCCGTGCAGCGACAGCGGCAAGGACTACCCGCAGCGCACCGTCTCGCTGCCCCCGGGGACGACGTACTTCCTGCACAAGCCGCGGGGCAGCAGCGCTTCGTCCCCCGGCTCGGACAAGGCCGAGCTGCGGTCCGGGTACATCTACACCGAGTGCGCCTACACCAAGCGGGGGTTCGGCGCGGGCCGGTGACCCGCGGGTGGCGGACACGCGGAGCGGCTGCACCGGTGGGTGCGGACGCCCTGGGGGCGGTGCGGCCGGGTGTGCCGAGGCGGCCCGCCGCCGGGGCACCGCGGCCGGAGGTGGCCCCGGACGGCCGCGGCGCCGGTCCGCCGGTCCGCCGGTCCGTCACCCTCGTGCCGGGGCGTCCCTCTTCCGTGGGAGCCGGGCGGGACACGCCGGCGCGGCGATCACCGCGTCTGCCAGCCTCCCTGTGCCGGGCGCAACGGCCCGGCCGACAGCGGGAGGTGGCGTTTGTCCGGTCATGTCGGGCGTATCGGCGGGCGGCAGGTGGTGGCCGTACTGGCACTGGGGGGCGGCCTGCTGCTCGGGCCGGTCCTGCCGTCCCAGGCGGGCGGGGGGAGTGCCGCCGGGGCGGGTGACGCGGGGGCCGCGCCCGCTCCCCAGGGACCCGCGCCGGCGGTCCCGGCCGCCGCCCACGACCTGACGCCGGTACTGCCGCCCGCGCTCGGCAGGCCGGGCGGCCCCGCCGGACGGACCGTCAGGGGCGCAGGATGAGACGCACCGGGTTGCCCTCCTTCTTCTCCAGCATCTCGACCGCGCGCGCGGCCTCGGCCAGCGGGAGCACGCCGCTGACGGACGCGGAGAAGTCCAGCCGGCCGCCCTCGACCAGGCGCAGCAGCTGCGGAAGGGCGACCGGCATGTCGGACCCGTAGTGGCCGAGGATCCGCTGCTGCAGGTAGCTGAAGCGGATGCCGTCACCGACGCTGAGCGGCTTGTCGGTCAGGCCGACCAGGACGAGCCGTCCCTGGGGCGCCAGTACGGACAGGGCCTGCTCGCGCACGGCGGGCACACCGGCGAAGTCGAAGGCCGCCGCGACGCCCGCCCCGCCGGTGGCCGTGCGGATCCGGGTGCGCAGTTCGGGGTCGGCCGCGTCCAGCGCGAGGTCGGCCCCGGCGGCCAGGGCGCGCTCCCTGGCGACGGGGTTGGGGTCGACCGCGACGACCGGGTACGCGCCCACGGCGCGCAGCAGCTGCACCGCGTGCACCCCGAGACCGCCCACGCCCCACACGCCGACCGCCTCGGCCGGGCGTACCGCACCGGTGGCGGTGATCGCCCCCCACGGCGTGGACACGGCGTCGGGGATGATCGCACCCTGCTCGAAGGGGATGGTGCCGGGCAGCGGCGTCAGCGCGTCGGCCGAGGACAGTGCGTACTCGGCCCAGCCGCCGTCGTAGTCCACTCCCCGGGTGTAGGTGACGCCGTCGCGCGTCTCCCCGGCGTACAGCACGACCCGCTCGCCGGCCGTCCACCGGGTCACCCCCGCTCCGGTGTCTGCGATCGTGCCCGCCACCTCGTGGCCCAGGGTCACGGTGTCGCCCCGCAGGAGCAGCGGGCTGAGCGTGCCGTCGATCAGGTGCACGTCGGACAGGCACACCCCGGCCGCCTCCACCTTCACCAGCACCTCGCCCGGACCGGGCTGGGGGCGGGGCACCTCCTCGAGCCGCAGGGTGCGGCTCGGCACGTGCAGGCGGGCGGCGAGCATCCGGTCCATGGGCGGTGACCTCCTCGGTAGGGGCGACCGGCACTCCTATCGCAGGTCACCTTGCTTTGCACCGTACGGCGCCGTCCCGGTCAACGCAAGACGACCTGCGTTGGACGTAGCATGGGGGCATGACCTCGCACGCGTCCCCGGAAGGACCCGCCGCCGAGCCCCTGCGGCGCCGCGGCGAACCCATGCGGCAGGCCGTGCTCGCCGCCGCCGTGGACCTGCTGTCGCGCCACGGACTGGCGGGCGCGACCGTCGCCGCCGTCGCCCGCGCGGCAGGGGTGCACGAGACATCGGTCTACCGGCGCTGGAAGACCCGCGAGAACCTGATCCTGGACGCCCTCACCACCGAACTGGACAGCGCGCTGCCGATCCCCGACACCGGCGGGGTGCGCGCGGACATGGAGGGCTTCTTCACCGCACTGGCCGGGCTGCTGTCCACCGCGCAGGGACAGGCCCTGCTGCGGCTGAGCGTCGAGCACGACGACACGCTCGACGACCGCCGCGGCCCCTACTGGAGCGAACGCCTGGAACGCGCCGCCGTCATGGTCCGGCGCGGCGTCGAGCGGGGAGAGCTGGCCGCCGGCACCGACCCGGGCCTGCTCGTCGAGGCCGTCAGCGGGCCGCTGTTCACCCGCGTGCTGCTCAGCGGCGCCCCGCTGGACGCCGCGTACGTGGGCCGGCTGGTCGCCCTCGCCCTGGACGGCGCGCGGCCCCGGCCGCGGTCGGCAACGGGGCGCCGGCCGGCGGCGTCCGCGCGTTCGGGTGAACCGGGACGCGCCCCGTGAGGCGGCGCCGGCGGACCTCGGCTACCGTGGAGACGAGCAGGCCGCCGGAGCGCGCAACTCCCGGCCCCCGGCCGTGCGTTGGTGGTCCAAGGAAAGACACCCCGCTTCCCGCGGGGAGATGCAGGTGCAAGGCCTGCCCAACGCTCCAGGGCGAAGGCCCCTGGAATCCGCCGTGTGGGACGGGGGCCTTCGCCGTGCTTCAGGCGAGCGTGCCGGTGCGGGCCTCGCGCCACAGGTCCACGCCGCCGTCGGTGGCGTACTCGTCGATCTCCGCCAGCTCCTCGTCGCTGAAGTCCATGTTCTCCAGCGCGGCCACGTTCTGCTCCAGCTGGTCGACCCGCGAGGCGCCGATGACCAGGGAGGTGACGCGCTCGTCGCGCAGCGCCCAGGCGAGCGCCATCTGGGCGAGGCTCTGCCCGCGGCGCGCCGCGAGGCCGTTCAGGGCGCGCAGCCGGCGCAGCATGTCGTCCGACAGCCATGCCGTGTCGAAGGACGTGCCCCGCGCGGCCCGCGAGTCCTCGGGGACGCCGTCGAGGTAGCGGCCGGTCAGCAGCCCCTGGGCCAGGGCGGTGAAGCCGATGACCCCGAAGCCCTCCTCCCGGGCGGCGTCCAGCAGGCCCTCCGTCTCGATCCAGCGGTTCACCATGCTGTACGACGGCTGGTGGATGAGGAGCGGGGTGCCCAGCTCGCGCAGGATCGCGGCGGCCTGCCGGGTGCGCTCGGCGTCGTAGGAGGAGATGCCCACGTACAGGGCCTTGCCCTGGCGGACGGCGGTGTCCAGGGCGCCCATCGTCTCCTCCAGCGGCGTGCTCGCGTCCAGCCGGTGGGAGTAGAAGATGTCGACGTACTCCAGGCCCGTCCGCCTCAGCGACTGGTCCAGCGAGGCGAGCAGGTACTTGCGGGAGCCGCCGCCCTGCCCGTAGGGGCCCGGCCACATGTCCCAGCCGGCCTTGGTGGAGACCACCAGCTCGTCCCGGTAGGGCGCGAGGTCCTGCCGCATCAGGCGGCCGAAGTTGGTCTCGGCCGAACCGTAGGGCGGCCCGTAGTTGTTCGCCAGGTCGTGGTGGGTGATGCCGAGGTCGAAGGCGCGCAGGGCGATCTCGCGCTGCGTCTCGAACGGCCGGTCGTCGCCGAAGTTGTGCCAGTAGCCGAGGGACAGGACGGGCAGGTCGAGCCCCGAGCGTCCGGTGCGCCGGTAACGCATCGTGCCGTTGTAGCGCTCAGGGTCCGCGACATGGGTCATCGGGTGTTTCTCCGGGTGGTGCGGTGACGGGCGCCCCGCCGGGGCCGGCGGGACGCCACCACCCTACGAGCCCAGCCGGACCGGCAGCTCGAACAGGTCGTTCTGGGTCACCACCGGCTTGTTGCGCAGCTCGGACGCCGGCACCGCCAGCTCCAGGCGCGGGAAACGGGCGTACAGCGCGGGCAGCGCGACACCGGCCTCCAGACGGGAGAGCGCCGCGCCCGGGCAGACGTGCGGGCCGTGGCCGAAGGAGATGTGGCGCGCCCCGGACTCGCGGGTGATGTCGAAGTCGCCGGCGCCCGGCCCGTGCGCCTGCTCGTCGCGGCCTATCGCGCCGTAGGAGACGATCAGCGCGTCCCCGGCGGGGATCACCTTGTCGCCGACCGGCACGTCCTCGGTCGCGAACCGGATCAGCACGTGCGAGGTGGGCGTCGAGTAGCGCAGGGTCTCCTCGATCACCGCCGACCAGCCGGCCCGGCCGGACAGCACGAGCGCGCGCTGCCCGGGATGCGTGGAGAGGTTGACCACCGCGTTGACGATGAGCGAGATGGTCGTCTCGTGACCGGCCGCCACCATCAGCTGGAGGGTGGAGACGATCTCCTCGTCGGTGAGGCGGTCGCCGTCCTCGGACGCCAGGATCAGGGCGCTGGTGAGGTCGTCGCCCGGCGCCGCACGCTTGGCGGCCACCGTCTCGACCATCAGGCGCGCCAGTTCGGCCAGCGTGGCGACGACCTCGCCGGGCGGGGTCTGCGTGGAGAAGAACTTCTCGAAGAGCACCTTCAGCCGGGGCAGCAGGGCCGTCTCGATGCCCATCAGGTCGGCGACGACGTACATCGGCAGCGGGTAGGCGAAGGCGGCCTTCAGGTCGACCGTCCCGCCGTCCGCGGGCAGTTCGTCGAGCAGGTCCTGCGTGAGCTTCTCGATGCGCTCGCGCATCCGCTCCACCCGGCGCGGGGTGAGCGCCTGCGCCACCAGCGTGCGCAGCCGGCGGTGCTCGGCGCCGTCCACGGTGAGCATCGAACGGCCCGGGTTGGCCAGGCCGATCAGCGGCCAGTCGGCGGGGATCTCCCCACGCCGCCAGGCCCCCCACACCTCGATGTCCTTCACCAGACGCGGGTCGGTGAGCAGGGCCCTGGCCTCGGCGTGGCGGGTGACGGCCCACACCGGGACACCACCGGGCAGTTCGACGGCGGCCAGCGGACCCGCGGCGCGCAGCCGGGCGCTCTCCCCGTCCAGATCGCTGACGAAGGGGTCGAGGGCGATGCGCGTGCTGTCGGTGCCTGTCGTTTCTTCGGTGCCGGTCGTCATCGTCACGTGCCTCCCAGAGCAGGGGTCGGAGTGAACCGCACGGGCAACTCGGTCAGCCCCCGCAGCCAGGGCGAGGGACGACGGGTGAGGGTTGCGGCGGGCACCGTCAGGTCGATGTCCGGCAGCCGGTCCAGCACCACCTCGATGCCCGTCCGCGCGATCACCTCGGCGACCTCCTGCGCGGGGAACGGGCAGCGGTGCTCGCCGTGGCCGAAGGAGAAGTGGGCGTTGTTGCCGCCGGTGAGCGCCGAACCGTGGGTGCGCACCTGGGGATCGGAGTTGGCGCCCTGCAGGCCGAGCAGCAGCAGGTCGCCGGCGCGGACCCGGCGCCCGCCGAGCTGGGTGTCGCGGGTGGCCCAGCGCCCGGCCACGTTCTGCGTGGGCGTGTCCTCCCACAGCACCTCGTTCATCGCCTCGGCGACGCTGTTGCGTCCGCCGAACAGGGAGGCGGCGAACCGCTCGTCGGTCAGCATCAGACGCAGGGAGTTGCCGATCCAGTCGGCGGTCGGCTGGTGACCGGCCGCCATCATCACCATCAGGTCCTGCGCGACCTCCTCCTCGCTGAACCCGCCGGTGTCGGCGAGCATCCGCGAGGCCACGTCGTCGGCGGGCCGCTCCCGCCGCTCGGCGAGCAGGGCGGCCATGGAACGGGCCAGGTGCGTCTGGCCCGCGATCGCCCGCTCCCGGCCGTCGATCATGTCGTTGAGCGCGGTGACCAGGGCCGGGCCCTCCTCGTCGGAGAACCCGTACAGGCGCGCCAGGACCCGGACGGGCAGCAGCATCGCGTAGTCGGCGATCAGGTCGGCGGCGCCCTCGGCGCACACCGCGTCGATCAGCTCGTCGGCGAACCGCTCGCAGTGGCGGCGCAGTTCGGACGGCTCGACGGCCTCCAGCGCGTTGCTGATCATCGCGGCGCGCTCGCGGTGGCGCTCACCGACCGTGTAGAGGATCGAGGGCTGCCTGCGGCCGATCATCGGCAGCAGCGGCCAGTCCGCGGGGATGTTCTCCCACTGGTTCCACAGGTCGGAGTCCCGGCTGAACAGCACCGGGTCACCGGTCACCTGGTGCAGTTCGCGGTAGCCCAGCACCAGCCAGGCAGGGACGTCCCCGTCGAGCAGCACCGGTGTCACGGCGCCGTGGTCGCGCCGCATCTCCCGGTACAGGACGGCGGGTTCGGTCTGGAACCGGGGGCCGCTGAGCGGGACGGCGTCGGGGGTCGTCACACGAACTCCTGTCGGGGCAGGGCCGCCGGCCCGGCGGCCTGTCCGGCGTAGTGGTCCTTGAGGTGCTGCACGAGGGTGATCAGCACCTGCTTGCCGGACTCCCGGGAGCGGGCGTCGCAGTCCACCAGCGGCACCTGCGGATCCAGGTCGAGCGCGTCGCGGATCTCGGCGTGCGGGTGGGCAGGTCCGCCGAAGTCGTTGCAGGCCACGATGAAGGGGGTGCCGTGGTGCTCCAGCCGGTCGATCGCGTACCAGGAGTCCCCGATCCGGCGGGTGTCGACGAGCACCACCGCCCCCAGCGTCCCGGAGAACAGCCGGTCCCACAGGAACCAGAACCGCTCCTGGCCGGGGGCGCCGAACAGGTACAGCACGTTGTGCGCGTCCAGTGTGATGCGGCCGAAGTCGAAGGCGACGGTCGTGGCGGTCTTGCCGCGCACCCCGCTGACGTCGTCGATCGCCTCGCCCGCCTGCGTCATGGTCTCCTCGGTGTTGAGGGGACGTATCTCGCTGACCGAGCGGACCAGGGTGGTCTTGCCGACGCCGAAACCGCCCACGACCACGATCTTCAGACCGTTGTCGGCGGAGGCACCCAACGGGGTCCGGGCGTCAGAGGTTGCGGAGTCCAACGAGCACCTGCTCCAGGATGTCGGGGTCGTAAACGGCGGCCTTGCGCGGATGGCGGGCACTGACGCGGCCCGCGGCCAGCAGGTCGCACAGCAGCACCTTGGTGATGCTCACGGGCAGCCGCAGTTCGGCGGCGATCTCCACCACGGCCGTGGGGGACTCGGCCAGCCGCAGGATCGCGGCGTGCTCCGACTGCATCCCCGGCGCCGGCTGCGACTCCGCCACGACCAGCGTGACCAGGTCGAAGGGGTTGTCGGGGCCGGAGCTGGTGCGCCCGCCGGTGATGGTGTACAGGCGGTCCGGGGCGTCGTCCCTGCCGGGCCTGCTCATGACGTGCGGGGCTGGGCGGTCAGGTACTCGCCGAGCTGCTCCACCAGCTCGCTCATGTTGTGCCCGACGAGTCCGGCGTCGGCGTCCTCGGTGGTGACGACCGCCAGATGAGCGCCCTCACCGGCCTCCACGATGAACAGCACACCGCCGTAGAACTCGGTCATCGCCGAGCGCACGCCCCCGCTGCCGTCACCGAACTCGGCGGACGCGCCGTGGGAGAGCGACTGGATGCCGGCGGCGATCGCCGCGAGCTGGTCGGCCTGGTCGACCGTCAGCTCGGGGGTGCGGCACAGCTTCAGCCCGTCGCGGGACAGCACGAGCGCGTGCCGCGCGCCCGGGGTCCGCTCCAACAGGCCCTCCAGGAGCCAGGTGAGCTGGTCGTCGGCGGTGGTCTGGCCGGTCATGAAGTGGGGTCGCCTTCCGGGTGCGCGGTGAGGTGGGACGGGGAGCCGGCCGGTGCGGCCGGGGCGGCGGCGTCGCCCTGGGCGGACGACGGCCCGGTGGTCGGGTCGGGCGGCGTCGCGGCGGCCGCGCCGGTGTTCGGGCGCACGGCCTGCCGGAAGCTGCTGAAGCGGGCGACGCGGGCCTTGGCGTCCTCGGCGGCGGGCGCGGGCCGTGGGACGGGGGTGTGGGACGCCGACCGGGCCCGCTCGGCCTCGGCCAGGGTGCGGCCCCTGCGCCGCTTGGGCAGCCCCGCGACGGGCCGCTCGGCCGTCTCGCCGTCCGTGCCGTCGGGAACGCTCTCGTGCACGGGCGCGGGGCCGCCGGAACCGGCGGCGGGCGCGGCGGCCCGGGTTCCGGCGGGCAGCGCCCGCGGGCCGTCCTGGACGGCGTCCCGGGCGCTGTCCCGGGTGTCCTCGCGGGGGTCCTGCGCCGGGGGACCCGCGGGCCGTGCGGAGGAGGCGACGGGGCTGGTGAGAATGTCCTGGGGGACGAGCATCAGCACCCCCGTGCCGCCCCGCGCGGACGGCCGGAAGGACACCTTGAGGCCGTACTTGCGGGCCAGACGGCCCACGACGGCGAGCCCGAGCCGGGTGCCGGAGAGGCCGCCCAGCTCCGAGACGTCGCCCGAGACGGCCTGCTCGGCACGGCGCAGCTGGATCTCGCCCATCACCAGCCCGCTGTCCTCCACGGACAGGATGACCCCGGCGGGCACCTCCTCGACGTACACGTGCACCTCGGACGTCGGCGGGGAGAAGTTGGCGGCGTTGTCGAGGAGTTCGGCGAGCGCGTGCATCACACCCTCGGCGGCGTGTCCCGCGACCGCGGTCTCGCTCGTCGCGTGGACCCGCACCCGGCGGTAGGCGCTGATGCGGCCCAGCGCGCCGCGCAGGATCGACTCCATCGCGATGGGCCGCGCCCAGCGCCGCCCCGAACGGGCACCGGTGAGCACGGCGACCGAGTCGGCGAGACGGCCGGCCTGCGCCGTACGGTGATCCAGGTGCAGCAGGTCGGCGAGGACCTCCTCGTCCGAGTGGCGCTCCTCCATGGCCCGCAGGTCGGCGAGCATGGCGGTGGTCAGCGCCTGCATGCGGCCGGCCGCGTTGGAGGTCGCGGAGATCGCCGCGTCCCGGGCCCGGCCGGCCCGCTCCAGCTCGCCGCTCAGCCGCGCGTTCTCCTGCTGGAGGCGGTCCGCCTCCCGGGCGGCGGCGTCTTCGAGCCGGGCCCTCTCCTGCGCGAAGGACTGCGCGAACTCGGCACGCTGGCGGGCCAGTTCGTCGACCAGGTGCTGCCGTTCCCGCTGCGCCTCCTCCACCACCCGGTAGCGCTCCTGGGCCAGGCGCTCGACGTCCTGGGCCGCCGTGTGCAGCCGGCGCCGGGCGATCCGCGCGGTCTGCGCCGCGCGCACGGCCAGGAACACGGTGACCACCAGGACGACGGCCGCCGCGCCCGCCCCCCAGGCGAGCGGGGTGCGTACCGAGGCGGGCGCCGCCGAGACCGATCCCGCGACCGCGGCGACGGACACGACGGCGGTGAGAGCGGGGAGGGGGAGGAGCTTGCGGACGGTGGGTCGCTCGCCGTGAGGCGTGGGCGCGGTCATCAATCGGGTCCTCGGGCGGCCGCCGCTCGGTCGAGAGCGGCCCTCGGTCGGGTCCTTGGGCAGGGCCTGGCGGGTGGCAGGTGACACGTGCGGTCAACTGTCGGTCACTATACGAGCTTTGGTGATCATATTGGAAAGGCCCGGTTCGATCGCCCGCACCGGCGGGCGGTTCTGCCGGACCAGGAGACCGCCCGGCGGGACCACCGCGTCCGGTCCTTTCCCCTCCGCCCGGCTCCGGTGCGTCACGGCTGCCTGTTCCGGCCAGGGAAGACGCCCGAGCCGGCTCGGGCGGACGTCCGCTCCGGCCCGTGACAGCGCCCGCTGGCCCTCGGGGGCGCCGGCTCAGGCCCGTACGGCGGGTGCGGCCGCTCCGTTCCGCCGGGCTCGGGCCCGTACGGCGGGTGCGCCGTCCGGGCGGGCGCCGCGCAGGGCGCGGGCGACGCGGGAGCCGGCGGGCGCGGGCGGCAGCCGGCGGACCGCCACCAGGGCGACGTCGTCACCGAGGCGCCCGCCGGTGTGCGCGAGCAGATCGCGCCGGACGTGGTCGAGCAGCAGGTCGGGGGCGCAGCCGGCCCACCGCGAGGTGCGTTCCGCCAGCGGGTAGAAGACGTCGTGGCGGTCACGCGCCTCGATGACGCCGTCGGTGTACAGCAGCAGGGTGTCGCCGGGAGCGAAGGGCAGCTCGTCGACGGTGGAGCCGTCGGCGTCGGTCAGCCCGATCCCGAGCGGGGGAGCGGGATTCAGGTCCGCGACGCCGACGCGTCCCTCGTCCCGCGCGAGCAGCAGCGGCGCCACATGGCCGCAACTGGTCATCCGCACGACCGGTTCGTCGTCGGGGACCTCCAGCAGCAGCGCGGTCACGAAGCGTTCCCCGGACTCCTCCTCCGGTTCGAAGTCGGCGAGATACCGGATGACGCTGCGCTCCAGGGACGCGGCGAGCGACGGCAGGGCGGTGTGGTGGTGGGCGGCCTCGCGGAACGCTCCGAGCACCAGGGCCGCCTCGCCGACCGCGGGCAGGCCCTTGCCGCGCACGTCACCGATGAGCAGCCGGGCGCCCCGCCCGGTCCGGGCGGCGGCGTACAGATCGCCCCCGATCGACGCCTCGTCCTCCGCGGCCAGGTACAGGCAGGCCAGTTCCAAGGACCCCAGCCGGTCCGGGAGCGGCCACAGCAGGACGCGCTGCGCGGCCTCGGCGACCGACCGGACCTGCGCCAGTTCGCGGCGGCGCCGGTCGCGGACCACGGACAGCGCCACGATCAGCGCGGACAGCACCGCCAGCGAGATCACCTGCACGATCACGTTCCGCGACAGGAGCGCGTGGGAGTGCCAGCCGATGAACGCCTGCGCCGCCACCGACAGCGCCCCCACGCACCCCGTCGTCCACGGGCCCTCGGCCCACGCGGTGATCGCGGGAGCGATCACCAGGAGCGGCCCGAGGTGGATGTCGGTGGGGGTCACGATGTCGGACACGGTGATGAGGACGACGAGCACGGCCGCGACGAACAGCAGCACATGACCCGACTGCCGCGGCTGCCCGCGACCGCTGACGCCTCCTTGCCCGGCACTCACGCCTCCACACTGCACCGCGGCGACACGCCCGCGCACCTCGGGAAACCCGCGGGTACCGGTTTTCCCGGCCGTCTGCCAGGGTGGTGGCCGTCGTCCGGCATGCTGCGGTCCCGGACGCGATCACGCGGGGTTCGACCTGGGGAGGACCGGAATGCGGGTGCCCGGCTCGGGCGTACGACGGCTCAGGCCGGTGGCCGCGCTCGGGGTGGTGCTGCTGGCGCTGGTGCTCGGGGCCGCCGGGGTGCTGGCGTTCACGCGGACCTCCGGCCGCACGGGCACCGCGGCCGGAGCGGTGCCGCACACCGCCGTCGAGGTGTCGACCGGCCGTTGCGGACGGGGCTGGGACGAGCCGGCGCCCGGCCTGCGCGTCTTCGACCTCCACAACGTCTCCGACCGGGCCGTCGAGGTCTACCTGGAGGACCCGGGCAGCCACGCCGTGTACGGGGAGGTCGAGGGCATCGGCCCGGGCACCACCCGGCCCCTGACCGTCCGCGTAGGCAAGGGCGCGTACGCGTTCCGGTGCGTGCCCGAGGACGCCGACGCGGTGACCGGACCGACGGTCCGGGTCGGCCGCGGGGCCCGCGGCCCGGCCGCGGCGGCGGTCACCCAGCACGACCTGATCCCCCCGGCGATCGACTACCAGAAGTGGGTGGCGGGCGGCCTGGACGAAGCGGTGCGGCTGACCGGCCGCCTGCGGGACGCGGTCGACGGCGGCGACCTCGGCCGGGCCCGTACGGCCTGGCTGCCCGCGCACCTGCAGTACGAGCGGCTCGGAGCGGCCTACGACGCCTTCGGCGACGCCGACGCCCGGATCAACGGCACCGACGCCGGACTGCCCGGCGGCGTCCACGACCCGTCCTTCACCGGCTTCCACCGGATCGAGTACGGGCTGTGGCACGGCGAGAGCGCGCGGACCCTGCGGGCCCCGGCGGCCGCCCTGGTACGGGCGCTCACCGCGCTGCGCGACACCTGGTCCCAGGCCCGCATGGACCCCGCCCAGCTCGGCCTGCGGGCGCACGAGATCCTGGAGAACACCGTCCAGTTCGAGCTGACCGGCCGCACCGACTACGGCAGCGGCACCAGCCTCGCCACCGCCCGCGCCAACCTCGACGGCACCCGCGCGGTCCTGTCCCGGCTGCGCCCGCTGCTCGCCACCCGCTACGCCGGTCTGCCGGAGCTGGACCGTATGACGGAACGCGCCCGGATCCTGCTCGACGGCGCGCGGCACGGGGAGCGGTGGACGCCTCTGGACCGGCTGAGCCGCACGCAGCGGGAGCGGACCGACGCCGTGCTGGGCGACCTGGTGGAGCGGCTGGCCTCCGTGGCCACGCTCTGCGACCCCCGGAGGACGTCGTGAGCCCGGCCGGACACACGGGACCCGAGCAGGTGTCACGGGAGCGGGCGGAGCAGGTGCGGGGACGGGACCGGAGCGAGGAGGCACGGGTGTCCGAGAGTCGGGGCCGGGGCGAGCGGGACAGGGACGGGAGGGCCGCACCGGCTCCCGAGGCGGACGGCCGCCGCCCCGCGGCGCCGGGCGAGCCTGCGGCGGCGGACGGGCCGGCCGCCCCCCGGGGCGGCGTGGCCCGGCGCCGGTTCCTGCGGGGAGCGGCGCTGGCCGGCGCCGGACTCGCCTCCGGGGGCGCGGCGGCGTCCGGCACCGGCGCGGACCTCGCCGCGGGGCCGGCCGGGCCCGCGCTGCCCGCCGCCGTCCCCTTCCACGGCCCGCACCAGCAGTCGGTGCTCGCCGCCCCCCGCCGCACCACCGTCTTCGTGGCCTTCGACGTCACCGCCGACGGCCGCGGGGAGCTGACCGACCTCCTGCACACCCTGACCGACCGCGCCCGCTTCCTGGCCTGTGGCGGTACGCCCGAACCGGCCGGCATCACCGGGCCGCCCGCCGACTCCGGGATCCTGGGCGGCCGGCTGCCCTCCGGCGCGCTGGGCGTGACCGTCGGCGTCGGTGCCGCGCTCTTCGACGACCGTTTCGGCCTGAGCGCCCTGCGCCCCCGCCGGCTCACGGCCATGCCGTCCTTCCCCGACGACGACCTCAGACCCGACTGGTGCCACGGCGACCTCAGCCTGCACCTGCACGCCGACGACCCGGACACCGTCCTGCACGCGCTGCGGGACATCGCCCGGCACACCCGCGGCGGCCTCCAGGTGCGCTGGCGGCTGGACGGCTTCTCCTCACCGCCCCGCCCCGCCGGCACCCCGCGCAACCTGATGGGCTTCAAGGACGGCACGGCCAACCCGGACGCGGGTGACGCCCGGGAGATGGACCGCCTGGTGTGGGTCGGCAGGGGCGGCGGTGAACCGGCCTGGGCGACCGGAGGCAGTTACCAGGTGGTCCGGCTGATCCGGATGCTGGTGGAGTTCTGGGACCGGGTCTCCCTCACCGAGCAGGAGCGCATGTTCGGCCGGGCCCGGGAGTCCGGCGCGCCGCTGGACGGCGACTTCGAGCACGACACACCGCACTACGCAGACGACCCCAAGGGCGACGTCATCCCGCTGGACGCCCACATCCGCCGCGCCAACCCGCGCACGGCCGCCACCGACGACCAGCGCATCCTGCGCCGCGCCTACAACTACGACCGCGGCATGGACACCAACGGCAACCTCGACATGGGCCTGCTCTTCTGCTGCTACCAGCAGGACCTCGCCCGCCAGTTCGAGACCGTGCAGAAGCGCCTGGAGGGCGAGCCGCTCACCGACTACATCAAGCCGTTCGGCGGCGGGTACTTCTTCGCCCTGCCTGGCGTCCGCGATGCGGAGGACTGGTACGGACGCGCACTCCTGAGCTGATCCCTGATCGATTAGGCGTGATTTGCTCCCCCATTCGGTCAATACACGGTCAAGAATTGACTCGGATTGCCTGACCCGGTGTTCATCCGGGCGTCATCATGGCCCCTCCGCCGGGCCGGCGGCGCGTCCCGGCCCGTAGACCGCAGCACGATCCTGCCCGGAAGGTGGACCCACATGGCCAGCAGGGGAAGACGAGCAACGACGCGGAGGCTGGGGGCGCTGGCCGGCGCCGCGGCGCTCACCGTCCTGGGCGCGGCCGCCCCCGGCTGGGCCGCCGTGCCCGCCGGACACGACGGGCACGGCGTGACCGCGACCCCCATCGAGCACGTCGTCGTCCTCTTCGACGAGAACATCTCCTTCGACCACTACTTCGCCACCTATCCGAAGGCCGCCAACACCGACGGCACGAAGTTCACCGCGTCGAAGAAGACACCGAAGGACATCGACACCCTGGCGCACGCCGGGCTGCTGGAGAACAACCCCAACCAGTACGCCCCCAAGAGGCTCACCCCGCAGCAGGCCGTGACCTGCGACCAGAACCACTCCTACGGGCCCGAGCAGTACGCCTACAACGGCGGCAGGGCCGACCAGTTCGTGCAGAACACCGAGGTCGGCAAGTGCAGCGGCGGCCTGTTCGGCGAGCCGGGCCTGGTCATGGACTACTACGACGGCAACACCGTCACCGCCATGTGGAACTACGCCCAGCACTACGCCCTGAGCGACCGCTCCTTCGGCTCGAACTACGGCCCCTCCACACCCGGCGCCATCAACCTGGCCTCCGGCCAGACGCACGGCATCATCTCCGTCGACCCGGCCTCCGGCACGGAGAACCCGAAGCAGACGTCCACGCCCGACCCGTACACCGTCAAGTCGCCCGACGCGAACGGCGTCGGCACGATGATCAACGACCCGGACCCCGCCTTCGACGACTGCGCCGGCAAGAACCACACCAGCCGCAACGCGCTCGCGGTGATGAAGGGCCGCAACATCGGCGACCTCCTCAACCGCAAGCACGTCAGCTGGGGCTGGTTCCAGGGCGGCTTCCGGCCCTCCACCGCGTGGAGCGGCGAGCAGGGCGAGTACGCCAGGTGCGAGACGGCGCACGCCAACGTCGGCGGCGCCCAGGTCGTCGACTACAGCCCGCACCACAACCCGTTCGCGTACTACAAGTCGACGGCCAACCCGCACCACCTGCCGCCCAGGGACGTCGCCGAGATCGGCCACGACGGGCGCGCCAACCACAACTACGACCTGACCGACCTCTCCGCCGCGCTGAAGGCGGGCAGGCTCCCGGCCGTCAGCTTCGTCAAGGCCCCCTCCTACCAGGACGGCCACGCCGGGTACTCGGACCCGATCGACGAACAGCACTTCCTGGTCGACCAGATCAACGCGATCCAGCGTTCGCCGCAGTGGAAGTCCACCGCGATCGTCATCGCCTACGACGACTCCGACGGCTGGTACGACCACGCCTACGCCCAGGTGCGCAACGGCTCGACGGACACCTCGGTCGGCTCCAACGGCAAGGCCACCGACAGCCCCGCCTGCCAGGCCGGCCCCAAGGCGGCCGGCGGCTACCAGGACCGGTGCGGCCCCGGCACGCGCCAGCCGCTGCTGGTCATCTCCCCGTACAGCAAGGTCAACAACGTCGACCACACCCAGACCGACCAGGCGTCGATCATCCGCTTCATCGAGGACAACTGGCACACCGGGCGCATCGGTGACCACTCCTTCGACGCGACCGCGGGCCCGCTGACCGGCATGTTCGACTTCCGTCACCCCAACCGCAAGCAGGTGCTGCTGAACCGCGACGGCTCGGTCAGGTCGGTGGGACCGATCCGCTCCGTGGCGCCCGTGAAAACGTCCATCACGCCCGGCCCGGCCTTCGAGAGCGCGGCCGCGACCAGCGACACCGGCCCCTCCTCCACGGTGCTCGCGGTGGCCGTCGGCGCGGGCGCGCTGCTGGCGGCCGGTGCCACGGGCACGTACCTCACCTGGCGCCGCAGGAGCCGCGGCGCCCTGTGACCCGCGCGCGGTGTCCGCACGGGCCGGGCCGCCCCGTCGTTTCGGCGGGGCGGCCCGGCCCGTCGTGGTCCGCCGCTCTCGCGGTCGTGGGCCGTCGCGCGTGCGGGCCGGTCAGGGCTGTACGGGCAGCGTGAGGCAGTTGGACGGGGCCGGCCTGCCGGACAGGCGGTCGGTGAGCCAGGAGACCGCGGTGCCCTGGTCGGCGAGCAGCGGCCCGAAGTGGTTGAGCAGGGGGCTGACGACGTCCGGCAGGACGACCGGCGCGTAGCTGACGTCGGCACCCTTGCGGCACCAGTCGACGGCGAGCTGCCGTGCCTGGCCGTGCGGCACGAGGTCGTCGCTGACGCCGGTGGCCACCCGCACCGGTCCGGCCGGCTTCAGCCTGCCGATGCGCTGGGTGTCGAGGAAGGCCTTGAGCGTGGGATTCGCGGCGATGATGTCGCTCAGGGACTGCCCGTCGGTGGTCCACCTGCTGCTCCTGGCGTAGCCGTAGTGCAGGATCGCGTCGCCCACGCACATGGTCGACAGATCGGCCAGGGCGGCCTTCCCGGCGGTGTTGAGGTGGGCGTCGGCGATCGGGCGCAGCTCCGGGTCGGTCTGCAGGAAACCGTTGAGCGACCAGCCGAGGGCGCCGGCCAGTTCGCTGCCGTCGATGCCCTTGGTGACCTCGGTCAGGTCGGCGGGCGGTGCGCCGGCGTAGGTGCCGGCGAGCGGGACGTCGGGAGCGTAGGAAGGCTGCAGTTCGGCGGCGGCCGCGGTCGCTCCGCCGCCCTGGCTGTAGCCGAAGAGCCCCACGCGTGAGGCGGCGGTGACCGAGGCTCCCTGGACGGTGCGTGCGGCGCGGGCGGCGTCGAGGACGGCGTGGGCGCCGTCGACGCGGTTGACATAGGTGTGCAGCCGGTCCGTGGCGCCCAGGCCGACGTAGTCTGTGACGACGACCGCGGTGCCCTGGGCGAGCAGCCGGTAGACGGACAGGTCCTCGTAGCCGACCGACACGGTCTGGCCGTTGAGGGACAGCGGGTGCTCCAGGCCGAGCGAGGCCGCGCACTGGTCGCCCTGACCCATGGTGCCCGGCGCGACGACGACCAGCGGGCGTGCTCCGGCGCCCGTCCAGCGTGCCGTGGGCTCGATGTAGGCGCCGGTGACGGCGACGGGCGCGCCGTTCGCGTCGGTCGACTTGTACATCAGGCGGGTGGCCCGGCCCGGCAGCGGGCCGTGCAGGCTGGGCAGGCTCAGGGCGAGCGGGAGCGGTTCGCTGCGCACGAGGGTGCCGTCGGCGGCGGGAAGCTGGGCGGGCGGGTCGTAGAACTCGGGGATCGTGACGCCGCGGGAGACCACGGGAGCGGAGCCGCCGGCCGCGGCGGCCGGAAGCGCCTGGACGCCGAGGCACGAGGCGGCGGCGAGGGCCACGGCGAGCAGCCGTCTGGACGCGGGCATGGGGAACCTCCTGGGATGAGGCCGGGCACGCGGGCGGAGAACAGTGAACGCGACCGTACCCACCTGCTGTTACCGCCGGTAGCAGGTGGCAGGTTACGGTTCAGTAACTTGACTCGGCGTCCAATACTGCGCCGCCGGGGTCACCGCGCGTCAGCCGGTGCCGCTCCGAGGCCGCCCCGCCCGCTGGGCTCCGCCCCTCACCAGGCCATCTGGTCCAGCAGCACGGACGCGTCCGGCTGCCGGGCGCCGCCGGGGCTCTGCTCCGCCCAGATCACCTTGCCGTTCGCCACGTAGCGCGTGCCCCACCGGTCCGCGAACTGCGAGACCAGGAACAGGCCCCGGCCCCCTTCGTCGGTCGTGGCCGCGCGGCGCAGCCGCGGAGAGGTGTTGCTGCCGTCCGACACCTCGCAGACCAGGGTGGAGCCCAGCAGGATCCTGACCCGCACGGGGGGAGCGCCGTAGCGGATCGCGTTGGTGAGCAGCTCGCTGAGGATCAGCTCGGTGGCGAAGGCGGACTCCTCCAGCTCCCACTCCGACAGCCGCCGGCTCACCTGGGTCCGCACCCGGGAGACCGCGCTGACGTCGAACGGCACGTCCCACACCGCGACCCGGGACGGGTCGAGCAGCCGGGTGCGGGCCACCAGCAGGGCCACGTCGTCGCTCGGGTGCTCCGGCAGCATCGTCTCCATCAGGGCCCGGCAGGTGTCCTCCGGTGTCTGGTCCGGGTGGGCGACCGCCGCGGCGAGCATCGCCAGCCCCTCGTCGATGTCGCGCCGCCGGTCCTCGACCAGGCCGTCGGTGAACAGGACGAGGCGGCTGCCCTCGGGCAGGACCAGCTCGCCCGTCTCGAACGGGTGCCCGCCCACGCCCAGGGGCGGCGACAGCGGCAGGTCGGGGAAGACCACCCGGCCCACGGGGTCCACCACGGCCGGCGTGACGTGACCGGCGCGCGAGAAGGTGCAGTGCCCGCCGACCGGATCGTAGATCACGTACAGGCAGGTGGCCCCGGTGACCAGGGAACCCTCGTCGCCCGCCCCCTCCCCGGGGGTGTCGAGCCGGGCCACCATCTCGTCGAGGTGGCCGAGCAGTTCGTCCGGAGGCAGGTCGAGCGAGGAGAAGTTGAGCACCGCCGTCCGCAGCCGCCCCATGGTCACCGCCGCGTGCAGCCCGTGGCCCACCACGTCGCCGACCACGAGCGCCGTCCGGAACCCCGGCAGGGGTATGACGTCGAACCAGTCGCCGCCCACCCCCGACTGCGCCGGGCGGTAGCGCCAGGCCACCTCCAGCGCGTCCTGCTCCGGCAGGTCCCGGGGCAGCAGACTGCGCTGCAGCGTGACGGCCATCGCGTGCTCGCGCGAGTACCTGCGGGCGTTGTCGATCGCGACCGCCGCCCGGGCCCCCAGCTCCTCCGCGACGGCGACGTCCTCCTCCTCGAACCGCGGCGAGCCGGCGCCCCGCCAGAAGTTGACCATGCCCAGCACCACTCCGCGTGCCCTCAGCGGCACGGCGATCAGCGAGTGGATGCCCGCGGCCAGCACCTGGCGGGCGCCCTGCGGGTCCTGGGCCCGCCAGTCCTCGGCGGCCCGCAGATCCGGCACCCGTACGGCCTTGCCCCGGCGCAGCGCCGCCACCATCGGCGTGTCGGCCGCCACGAACCGGATCAGATCGCCCACCGGCTGCAGCGGGTTGCGCGATCCGCGCAGCGCCGTGCGGCGCATCCGGTGCATGGCACCGGTGGGCTCCTCGCCGTGCAGTACGGCCTCCAGGAGTTCCACGGTGACCACGTCCGCCAGCCGGTCCACCGCCACCTGGGCCAGTTCGTCCGCGGTGCGCCGCACGTCCAGCGTCGTGCCGATGCGCACCCCCGCCTCGTACAGCAGGGTCAGGCGCTCCCGCGCCACCTCCGCGCGCCCCGAAAGAGCCCGCAGCTCCGTGGTGTCGCGGAAACTGGCCACCAGGCCCGGCGCGTCCGCGTACGGCGCGGTACGCCGGGTGTTGACGGCGAGGAGCCGGTCGCCGGCCCGGCACACCTCGTCGGAGACGACCTCGCCCGCCACCAGCACCCGGGTCAGCTCCGGGGCGAGCCCCAGCTCTGTCACGTGCCGCTGGTCGGCGTCCGCCGGCAGGTCCAGCAGGCGGCGCGCCTCGTCGTTGGCCAGCAGGAGCCGGCCGTCCGCGCCGACGATGAGCACGCCCTCGCGCACCGCGTGCAGCACCGCGTCGTGGTGCTCGTACATCCGGGTCATCTCGGCCGGCCCGAGACCGTGCGTCTGCCGGCGCAGCCGCCTGCTGACCAGGGCGGTGCCCGCCGTGGCGAGCGCGAGGGCCAGCGCGGCCGAGCCCAGCACCATGGGCACCTGCTGGTCCAGCAGGTGCCCCAGGTTCACGACCTGGATGCCCGCCGTGACCACGCCCACCACCCGGCGGCTCGCGTCCATCACCGGCACCACGGCGCGCACGGCGTCGGCCGGCTCGCCGCGGAAGGTGTCGGTGAAGGTCTCCCCGGCGATGGCCCGGCTGACGTCGGTGGCCTTGGTGCCGATGAGGCGCGGCTGTGTGTCGGCGAGCCGCACCCCGTGGACGTCGATGACGGAGATGAAGTCGATGCCGGCGCCCGCCTGCGCCTGTATGACCGGAGTCTGCAGCAGCTTGGTCGGGTCCGGGGCCTTGAACGCGAGGGCGGTGCCGGGGGCGTGCGCGAAGGCCTCGGCCGCGGCCAGGGAACGCTTGCGGGCGTCGTTCTCGCCGTCGTAGCGCCCCTGCAGGACCAGGGCGGTGGCCGCCGCCGCGACCAGCACCAGGACCACGATGACCTGGAGCAGCAGCACCTGTCCGGCCAGTGTGCCGGGCCCCCAGGGCACCGGCGGGCGCCGCCCGGCGAAGCGGCGCGGTCCCGGGCGGCGCGAGGGATCAGCGGACCGCCGGCCGTCCTGCGGCGCTGCCGCCTTCGACCGGGACCGGCGGGAACGTCCGATCATGCTCCCAGTTCTAGCACTGCGCTCGCCCGCCGGGCGACCGGTATGTCGGTTTCGCTCGGGTTGTGGGGCCCCGCCCGGCCGGGAATGCGGCCCGTGCCCGCGCTGTTGACGCACCCGGCTGGCATGTCTGGATCAATCCGGGGATGCGGCCGAAAGGAGGAACACATGGCACGCACCACCGTGCGCCCCGTCGTCCGGCTGAAGTCCACCGCCGGAACCGGCGTCACCTACGTCACCCGCAAGAACCGCCTCAACGACCCCGACCGGCTCGTCCTGCGCAAGTACGACCCGGTGGCCGCCCGGCACGTCCTGTTCCGCGAGGAACGCTGAACGGACCGGCCGCGGCAGGCGCAGCGCGCCGCGGCCGGCGGGTGACCGCGCCGCCCCGGCGGCGGTGCGGTCACCCCCCTGGGCGGGACAGCTGCTGCTCCGCCCAGATCGTCTTGCCGCAGCCCGAGTAACGGGTGCCCCAGCGCTGGGCGACCTGGGCGACCAGGAACAGGCCGCGCCCGCCCTCGTCCGTGCTCCGCGCCCGCTTCAGGTGCGGCGAGGTGCTGGCGCCGTCGGAGATCTCGCAGATCAGCGTCCGCTCGTGGATCAGGCGCAGACCGATCGGACCGCAGGCGTGCCGGATGGCGTTCGTGAGCAGCTCACTGACGATCAGCTCGGTGCTGAAGGCCGCCTCGTCCAGGCCCCAGCGGGCCAGTTGCCCGGCCACGTCGCCGCGCGCCACACCCACCGCGGCCGGGTCGGGGGGCACCTCCCAGTAGGCCACCCGGTCGGAGCTGAGCACATGGGTCCGGGCGATCAGGAACGCGACGTCGTCGCGCGGGCGGTCCGGCAGCAGCGTGCGGACCATGATGTCGCAGATCTCCTCCAGCGGCCGGTCCGGATGGGCCAGCGTGAAGCACAGCCGCTCCATGCCGACGTCGACGTCCCGGTCCGACGCCTCGATCAGGCCGTCCGTGTAGAGGGCGATGACACTGCCCTCCTCCACCGGCACCTCGGCGTACTCGAACGGCAGCCCGCCCAGCCCGAGCGGCGGCCCCGCCGGGATGTCCGGGAACTCGACCGGCTCGTTCAGGTGCGCGATCGCCGGACTGGGATGGCCGGCCCGGGCCACGGCGATCTTGCGGGCGATGGGGTCGTACACGGCGTACACACAGGTCGCCCCGACCACCGGCGGGCCCTCGTCGGCGGCCTCCGCCTCGTCGGACAGCCGCACGACGAGGTCGTCGAGGCGCGCCAGCAGCTCGTCGGGGGCCAGGTCCAGATCGGCCAGCGTCTGTACGGCGGCCCGCAGCCGGCCCATGCTGGCCGCGGCGTGCAGCCCGTGGCCGACCACGTCGCCCACCACCAGCGCCACCCTGGCACCGGAGAGCGGGATCACGTCGTACCAGTCACCGCCCACGCCCGACTCCGCGTCGGCGGGCAGATACCGGTGGGCCACCTCGACGGCGCTGTGCGCGGGCAGGGAGGGCGGCAGCAGGCTGGTCTGGAGGGTGAGCGCCGCCCGGTGCTCCTGGGCGTAGCGCCGCGCGTTGTCCACGCACACGGCGGCCCGCGCCACCAGCTCCGTCACCAGGAGCACGTCGTCCTCGTCGAAGGGGTCGGGGTTCTTCCACCGCATCAGCGTGACGACGCCCATGGTCATGCCGCGCGCCCGCAGCGGCACGACCAGGTGGGTGTGCACGCCGAGCCGGATCAGCCGGTGCCAGCGCGCGGGGTCGTCGGCGACCCAGGGCGTCGTGAGGCCGACCGCGGCCACCCGTACGGGTTCGCCGGTGGCCAGGCACCGCCGCTGGGGCGAACCGGCCGGGTACCGGGTGGGGTCGCCCACCCCGACGACGCGGTCCGGCTCGTCCTCCTGGACCGACCGGTGGGCCGACCGGCGCAGCGTGGCCGCACCGCGCTCCGGCCACGCGGCCGGCATCTGCCGCGCCCGGACGACGTCCAGCAGGTCCACGGTGACGAAGTCGGCGACCTGCGGGACGAGGACCTCCGTCAGCTCCCGTACGGTGCGGTCGAGGTCCAGCGTGGTCCCGATGTGCTCGCCGGCGGCGTTGAGCAGCGCGAGCCGCTGGCGCGAGGGGTCCTGGCCGGTGAGGTCCAGCGCGGCGTAACAGATGCCGAGGGTCCGGCCGGAGGCGTCCTTCAGCGGGAAGAAGGCACGCAGCCGGGCGCGGCCCGGCTGCGGCGGGCCCGGCGCGCCGGGACGGGACGGTACGGGCTCCAGGGTGATGCGGAAGCGGCCGGAGAGCAGGGCCTGCCGGGCCTGTCGGCTCACCACCGGTGACGCCCTGGCCGCGCGGGGGCGGAGGCGCTCGCCGGGGGCGGCACCGTGACCGTCCCCGGGACCGGTGGGCGGGGGAGCCGGGCCCGTGTGGGGGGTGTCGGTGGGGGCCGGACCCGTGGGGGCCGTGTCCGTCGGGGCCGGGCTCGTGCGGGCGGGGCCCGGGGAGGCCGGGGCTGCGGGGGCCGGGTCCGCGGAGGTTGCGCCGGTGCTTGCGTTCGGGGGGCCTTCGCGTGTGGGGGCCGCGCCCCCGGGAGGCGGGTCCGCGAGGGCCGCGTTCGTGGGAGCTGTGTCCGGGGAGGCCGTGGTTGCGGGGGCCGGGTCCGCGGGGGCCGTGTGCGCGGCGGACGTCTCCGTGAGGGCCGGACCCGTGGACGGGGCGGGGCCGGGGGATGCCTGCGCCGGGCGTCGCCCGGGCCGGGCCGGCGGGCCCTCCTCCATGGCGGCCAGCGCGGCGTTGACCCACCGGTACCGCATCCCCGTGTCCAGGACCGCGACGCCGAACGGCGACTGCTCCAGCAGCCCGCGCGCCACCGTGGCGTACAGCTCCCGCCGGCGCAGGTCCGCCGCGTCCCACCCGGCGACGAGCCACTCGGGCGCCCCGGTCGCGGCGGTCAGCGGGGACACCCGGACGACCAGCCGGACGGTGTGGCCGGCCCCGTGGCGCAGGGGCACCACGCCCTGCCAGCCCCGGCGGACCCGGCGCAGCCCGGACACCACCGCGGCGGGGTCACCCCGCGCGAACAGGCCCCCCACGGACCGCCCCAGCACCTCGGCGGCCGGACGGCCGAGCAGCTCCTGGGCGCCGCGGCTCCAGCGGACGATCAGCCCTCCGGCGTCGACGACCGCCACGGCCGTGGACGTGATGTCGAGCGGATCGCGCGGAAAGGCGCTGCCGGCACCGCTGACGCCCATGCTGTCATCCCCATCCACGGGCAGGACCCCACGGGCACATTTTCGCATCGGGCGCCCTGTCGCGCCGCCCGGGACGGCCGCGCCGGCGGGCCCGCTACCGCGGCCGGCCCAGCGCGGCCAGCGCGTCGTCCGTCAGCCGGTACACCGTCCACTCGTCCTGCGGGCGGGCGCCCAGGGACTCGTAGAAGTCGATCGACGGACGGTTCCAGTTCAGGACCGACCACTCCAGGCGCTCGTAACCGCGGGCGACGCAGATGCGGGCCAGTTCGGTCAGCAGGGCCTTGCCGTGGCCGCCGCCGCGGGCCTGCGGCCGTACGTACAGGTCCTCCAGGTAGATGCCGTGCACGCCGCGCCAGGTGGAGAAGTTGAGGAACCACAGCGCGAAGCCCACGATCTCGCCGTCCGCGTCCTCGGCGACGTGCGCGTAGGCCGCGGGGCGTTCCCCGAACAGGGCCTCGGCGAGCTGCTCCGGCGTGGCCCGCGCCTCGTCGAGCGCCTTCTCGTACTCGGCCAGATCGCGGATCAGGGCGTGGATGACGGGCACGTCGGCGAGGGTCGCGGCACGGATCATGGCCGCAGTCTCACACACCGCCCGCGCCGCGCACCGGGCGGGTGCCCGCCGTGGACACCGGGACGGCCCGGCACCCCCTCCGCAGGTGTGGGAGGGAGGGCCGGGCCGCCGGGCGGAGCGGGGGGCGCCGGTCAGAGGGCGGGCGCCGGGTAGGTCGGGTACTCGACCCCGGAGACGTGCTGGACGACCCGGATGACCTGGCAGGAGTAGCCGAACTCGTTGTCGTACCAGAGGTAGAGGATGGCGTTGTCGCCCTCGACCTTGGTGGCGCCCGCGTCGAGGATCGAGGCGTGGCGCGAGCCGATGAAGTCGCTGGAGACCGCGTCGGGCGCGCTGATGAAGTCGATCTGCCGCCTGAGCGGCGAGGTCAGGGAGACCTCGCGGAGGTGGTCGAGGACCTCCGCGCGGCTGGTCTCGCGCCGCAGCCGCAGGTTGAGGATCGCGATGGAGACGTCCGGCACCGGCACCCGGATCGAGCTGCCGGTGATCCGCGCCTTCAGGTCGGGCAGCGCCTTGGCCACGGCGGAGGCGGCACCGGTCTCGGTGATGACCATGTTGAGCGGCGCGCTGCGGCCGCGGCGCTCGGACTTGTGGTAGTTGTCCAGCAGGTTCTGGTCGTTGGTGAAGGAGTGGACGGTCTCCACGTGACCGCTCTCCACGCCGAACTCGTCGTCCATCGCCTTCAGCGGCGGGACGATGGCGTTCGTCGTGCACGAGGCGCAGGACAGGATCCGCTCGTCCGGCTTGAGGGTGTCGTGGTTGACGCCGTGCACGATGTTGGGGACGTCGCCCTTGCCCGGCGCGGTCAGGACGACCTTCTCGATCCCGGGACGCAGGTGCTTCGACAGGCCTGCGCGGTCGCGCCACTTGCCCGTGTTGTCGATGAGGATGGCGTCCTTGATGCCGTACGCCGTGTAGTCCACCGACGAGGGGTCGTCGGCGTAGATCACCTTGATCGCGTTGCCGTTGGCGAGGATCGTGCTGTTCGCCTCGTCGACCGTGATGGTGCCCTGGAACTGGCCGTGGATGGAGTCGCGGCGCAGCAGCGAGGCGCGCTTGACGATGTCCTGCTCACCGCCGCCGCGGACGACGATCGCGCGCAGCCTGAGCCCGTTGCCCGAGCCCGCCTTCTCGATGAGCAGCCGGGCGACGAGGCGGCCGATGCGGCCGAAGCCGTAGAGGACGACATCGCGTCCCTCGCGGCGCTCGGCCTTGTCCGCGCCGGTCGCGCCCGCCACCGCCTCGGCCGTGAACTCGGCCACGGACAGGCCCCGGTCGTCGGCCTTGTACGTCGCCGCCAGCATGCCGATGTCGATCTGCGAGGGACCGAGGTCCAGCGCGGTGAGGGCCTCGAGGAAGGGCAGCGTCTCGGTGACCGACAGCTCCTCGCCGGCGATCTGCCGGGCGAACCGATGGGTCTTGAGGATGCTCACCACCGACTTGTTCACCAGGGAGCGGCTGTGCAGCAGGACGTTCACGTCCCGCTCCCGGTGCAGCTTCCCGATCATCGGGATCATCGACTCCGCGATCTCCTCGCGGTGCTTCCAGTTGGTGAACGAGTCGTCGTTGACAGTCACAGGTTTCTCTTTCGAGCTAGGCAGCGCTCATATGCTAACCCGACGGGGATTCCGCCCTTCAGGGGGTGCCCGGTGGCGTCCGTCGGCCCCGGGACCGGGCGGGAGGGCGCGGCGGGAGGGGGCCGGGCCGCCCACGGGAGGCGGGGGAGACGGGGTTTGGCACTGCTGTTCGCCGTGGGTTAGAAAGCGTCAGCGGCCGATCGAGGCTGTCGACCAAGGCTGTCCGATCAAGGCTGGGGAGGGTCCGTGACACGGCCAGAGCTGCCCGACGCGTATCTGAGGGGCTACACCCGGATCCTGGCCGACGTGTGCGTCACCGGCCGCCGTCTGACCCGCGACGAACTGGAGCTGCTGCGGGCCGAGGGCGAGCGGGCGGCGGAGGCCGGGCACGGCCTGCGCCGGCTCGTCCACCGGCACCTGGCCGAGACCCGCGCGGTCTCCGCCGCCTTGCAGACCGCCGGCGTGGACCGGGTCCTGGCCGCCGTCGAACAGGCCATGGACGCCTTCGCCGAGGGCCACGAACGCGCCCAGAAGCTCGCCATGCGCCAGGAGGAGGCGGCACGCCGCGAGTTCATCGACGACCTGCTCTACGGCCGCAGCGACCTCGGCCGGCTCGCGGAACGCGCCGAACGCTACGGACTGCTCTTCTCCCGCGCCCACGCGGTCGCGGTCGCCCAGGGCACCGAGCCCGTCGACGACACGCACCCGGCCACCCGGCACGTGGAGACCTCGCTGCTCGTCCGGTTCGGTGAACGCCGGGTGCTGCTCACCACCAAGGACGGCCGGCTCGTCTGCGTCGCCCCGGGCGACCAGGACGACGTCCTGGCGTTCTTCGCCAAGCACGCCTACGCGGC
This sequence comes from Streptomyces sp. Xyl84, assembly GCF_059731885.1. Taxonomy (NCBI): domain Bacteria; kingdom Bacillati; phylum Actinomycetota; class Actinomycetes; order Kitasatosporales; family Streptomycetaceae; genus Streptomyces; species Streptomyces sp. Xyl84. Next base: position 405,344 of record NZ_AP029182.1, on the reverse strand, counting down.
CACGGACGGCGGCAGGGTCGCCATCGGCCGTCCGCACCCCGGGGCCGGGGGAGTGGTCCACTCCTACGAGGAGGCCCTCAACGCCCTCGACCTCGCCCACCGCCTCGAACTCCGGGAACCGGTGCTGCGGGCGGCCGACCTCCTCGTCTACCCCGTCCTCACCCGCGACCGGCAGGCCATGGCCGACCTCGTCCGCGACACGCTCGGCCCGCTCCGCGCCGCCCGCGGCGGTGCCCAGCCCCTCCTGGACACGCTCACCGCGTACTTCGACGCGGGCTGCACGGCCGCCGAGGCGGCGCGCCGCCTCAGCCTCAGCGTCCGGGCCTTCACCTACCGGCTGGAACGCATCCACAAACTGACCGGCGCCGACCCTGCCGACCCCGTGCACCGCTACACCCTGCAGACCGCGGTGATCGGCGCCCGCCTCCTCGGCTGGCCGGAACGGGAGGTGTGAGGCGGCGGCGTGGGCCGGCACCGGCGGTGGAGGTGCGGCGCGCCGGTACGGGCGGTGTGCTCCGGCGCGGGCGGTACGGACGGGACCGGTGCGGTGCACGCGGGTATGGGCGGTGCGTTCGGCCGCGGGCGGGTACGGACGGTGTGGGTGCGGTGCACGCCCGTACGGGCGGTGTGGGCGCGGCGCACCCCGGTACCGGGGTGCGGGGTGCGCCGGTCCGGGCGGGCGGGTGCGGGGCGCTTCGAGGGTGCGGGGGCGGCTCATGCGCAGGGAGGGCGCGGGCCCTCACCAGGCGTGGCGGGTCGTCCCGTACGGCCCTGACCTCGTCCCGCGCCAGTTCCGCGGCGTCCTGGCCGAGCCGGGCCGCGGCGTCACCCATCCGGCCCGCGCCCGACGAGGCGCCCTCACCCGGTGTTCCCGTCTCCGCGTCTCCTGTCCGTCCGAGGCCCGCGTCCCCCACGCGTCTCCTGCCCTGGTCGAGGTGTCCGGGTGCCACCGCACAGGGCGCGGACACACCCGGTCACCGGACCGCGCCGCCGGGGCGGGCGGCGGCCGCGCGTGCCGCGGCACACGGGAGCGGCCGCGCAGAACGCGCGGTCGGCGGCGACCTGTGTGAGCCTGGGGCAGGGACGGACCGTCCCGCGTGCTCCGGGCGGCGTCCGCCCAGGCCCCGAGCCGAGCCCGCCCGCCGTGCCGCGGATCGCCGCCCCGGACGAGGAAAGATGCGATGGACGCGATCGAGCTGCTGCAGCACGACCACCGGATGGTCGAGCAACTGTTCCGCGACTACCACGCCGCGGCCTCCCCGGCCCAGCGCAGGGGCGTGATCGAGCTGACGGTGCGCGAACTGTCCAAGCACGCCGCGCTCGAGGAGATGATGGTCTACCCGCTGGCCAGGAAGGCGCTGCCCGACGGCGCGCGCCGGGCCGACGAGCACCTGGGCGAGGACATGGCCGTCAAGAAGCTGCTGCTGGCCCTGGACAGGCTGCCCGCCGACGACCCGCGCGAGAGCGACCTCATGGCCCGGCTCGGGCGGGAGGCCGAAGCACACGTACGCGCGCAGGAGACGGAGCTGATGCCCGCACTGCGCGAACACGTCGCCCAGCAGGATCTCGACGAACTGGGCCGGCTGCTCGACCAGTCCAAGCGGGGCGCCCCGACCCGGCCGCACCCGCACGCGCCCGACCGGCCCCCGGCCCTGACGGCGGTGGCCCCGGTGGCCGCCGCCTACGACCGGCTCCGTGACCGTCTCCAGGGGAGGCCGAGCACATGACCGCCGAGAGCGGCACCACCCGCACAGGACAGACACCCGAAGGCGCCGGTGAACGGCACGGCTTCGACGAGATCCACATCCTCTGGATCTCCGAGGGCATGAGCTGTGACGGCGACACCGTCTCCATGACGGCGTCGGGCCAGCCCGCCATCGAGGACGTCGTGCTCGGGCTCGTCCCCGGACTGCCCAAGGTGCACCTGTACAACAAGGTGCTCTCGCCGAGCCTGGGCGGCGAGGACTTCCTCGCCCCCTTCCGGGCCGCCGCCCGGGGCGAACTGACCCCGTTCATCCTCGTCATCGAGGGCTCGGTCCCCAACCAGAACATCATCGAGGGCGACGGCTACTGGACCTCGTTCGGCAACGACCCGGAGACCGGCCGGCCGCTCACCCTCAACTGGTGGATCGACCGGCTCGCGCCCCGGGCCTGGGCCGTCGTCGCGGCCGGCACCTGCGCGACCTACGGCGGCATCCACGCGATGGCCGGCAACCCGACCGGTGCCATGGGCCTCGCGGACTACCTGGGCTGGGACTTCAGGTCGCAGGGCGCCCTGCCCATCGTGAACGTCCCCGGCTGTCCGATCCAGCCCGAGAACTTCATGGAGACCCTGACCTGGGTGCTCCAGCACGCCGCGGGCTCCGCGCCGCCCCCGCCGCTCGACCACATGCTGCGCCCGCAGTGGCTGTTCGGGAAGACGGTGCACGAGGGCTGCGACCGGGCCGCCTACTACGAGCAGGCCGACTTCGCCAAGGACTACAACTCGCCCAAGTGCCAGGTGAAGGTGGGCTGCTGGGGGCCGGTGGTCAACTGCAACGTGCCCAAACGCGGCTGGATGGGCGGCGTGGGCGGCTGCCCCAACGTCGGCGGCATCTGCATCGGCTGCACGATGCCCGGATTCCCCGACGCCTTCATGCCCTTCATGGACGAGCCCACGGGCGGCAGCCTGTCCGCCGTCCTCATCAGGCCGTACGGCGCGTTCATCCGGCGGATGCGCGGCATCACCAGCATGGCCGTCAACAAGGAACCGAGGTGGCGGCACAACGAAGACCGCCTGACCAGCGGCTACGACCCCTACTGGCGTGCGTGAACACGGAACGGGAGCCAAGGACATGACCGGTGCGCTGGCGCGCCTGATCCGCGGTGCCGCCGACGCGCGCGCGGGGACCGCCGAACGCTGCGACCTGTGCGGCGAGCAGGTGCCCGGGGACCACCGGCACCTGCTCGACACGGGCGGGGGCGACGGAGAGGACCTGCTGTGCGCCTGCCGGGCCTGCTCGCTGCTCTTCGTCGACGACGGGGCGGCCGGCGGGCGGTACCGGCCGGTTCCGACCCGGCGCCTGCGGCTGCCCCCGGTGGACACCGCGGCGCTCGGGGCACCGGTCGGTCTGGCGTTCTTCGTGACGGGCCGGGACGGCACCCCCGCCGGGCACTGGCCCAGCCCCGCCGGCGCCACCCGGTGGGAGGCCGATCCCGGCGCCTGGCGGCGGCTGACCGAGGACTGCCCGGTGCTGGCGACGCTGGAACCCGGCGTCGAGGCCCTGCTCGTCCACACGGCGCGCGGCGCCCGGCACCACTGGATCGTGCCCGTCGACGACTGCTTCCGCCTCGTCGCCGTCGTACGCCGGGAATGGCGCGGCCTGTCCGGGGGCGACCGGGTGTGGGGCGCCGTCGACGACTTCTTCGCGCAGCTGACCGAGCGACCGTGAGGAGCGGACCATGGGCAGGATCAGAGTCGGCAGGCCCGACGCGCGGCCCGACACCCCGGGCCACGTCACCGGGTTGCACCAGGGCAACAAGGGCCCTTACGACCGTCAGCCGGGCCATCACAAGGACGGAACGTCCGACGCCCGCCGGTCCACCGGCATCCACTGGAAGAAGCACAACGCGATCCTGAAGATCATGCCCAACATCTCGCCCGGATGACCGCGGGGCGCAGGAAGCGAGGGAAGCGCGGGGAGCGCGAGGCGGGCGGGACCGGAAGGGCCGGGCGACGCACGGAAGGAGCCGGGATGACAGGCAGGCAGGTACTGGCGGCGGAGGCGGGTGTGCTCGGCGCACTCCTGCTGGTGCTGCTGGCCCGGGAGATGCCCGGGATCGTCCGCGAGGTGCGGATCTGGCGGATGGTCGGTCTCCGCCCAGGCTCCCGGCATCGGCGCTGACCCCTGCCGGCGGGCGGCGTGCTCCCCTGGACTCCCCGCCATGGGGGAGCAGTGCGAACCGGTCAGCCGCCGTCCGCCGCCCGCCGGTCGGCAGCGGGCCGTCGCCCGTCTGCCCCTGCGCCTGTACCGGGCGGGACCGGGCCCGTTGCCCGGGCAGCGGATGCTCCTGCTGCACCACAGGGGGCGGACGTCGGGCCTGGACCGCACCGTGGTCCTCGAAGTGGTCACGAGGGACCCGGCAGGCGGAAGCTGGACCATCGTGTCCGGCTTCGGGCCCGAGGCGGACCGGTACCAGAACCCGCGCCGACGGCCGGAGACGTCGATCCAGGCCGGCGACCGCCGCCACCGGGTGACGGCGCGTTTCCCGCCGCCGCAGGAGGGCGGCGACATCATGGTGCGCCACGCCCCTCGGCACCCCCGCCCGGCCCGCCGGCTGTGCGCGTTCATGGGCTTCCGCGTGGACGGCAGCGAGGCCGCCTGCCGCCGGGTGGGCGAGTCGATCCCCTTCGACCGTCCGGAAGCGGTCCCCCCTCCCAAAGCGCCGAGGCCGTCCGGGTGAACCGCGGGTGCGGGCCGCCGCCGCCGCGCTTAGCGTCGGAACCCCACGGATCCCACGGTCCCGACCCGCCCGCGCCCGTTCACCGCAACGGCGTGGGGCGGCTACCGCCGGGTCCCGTGCCGTGACGCGACCCCGCGGAGGAGACGGACATGGGCCGAGGCCCCAGGCGCACCGACGCCGACGCCGGCATAACCACCGGGCCCCGCACGGGAACCGGCACAGGGACCGGTGCCGGGACCGGCACCGGCACCGAGAACGGCGGCGACGCGGAGACCCGCACGATGGCGGACGCCGACACCCCCGAGGACGCCCGCAAGGACACCGGTCCGGACGCCGCCGGGGGTGAGGCGGGCACGGACGCGCCCGCCGGCACGGACGGAGAGACCCGGCCGGCGGCCGGGGACCTTCCGTGGCCCCTGAACGTCCGGGACGCGCGGCTGCGCATGGACACCGCCGAACCCTGGACGCTGATGGTCTCGAGCTTCCTGCTCTCCGTCGGACTGGTCCTGTGCGCGGCCGTCACGATGCCCCCGGTGTGGATCCTGTTGCGGCTGCTGGGCCAGGACCCCTGGCCGTCCGCGAGCTGGCTGGCGGTGTGCGCCGTCGGCACCGTCGTGCTGGTCACCGCGTTCACCACCCTGTGCACCTTCCTCTACAACGTGGTGGCGCGCTGCGCGGGCGGGGTCGAGGTGTGCCTGGACGAGGAACTGCGGGAGACAAACCGGCTCGCGCCGGGCGCAGGACGCGCCCCGGGGGCGTACGGAAGCGCGCACCCTCTCGAATGAGCCGTGCGCGAGGGCGAGTCGACCGACGCGCTCGCTCGTTCAGGTGACCGGTGATCATCTCCGCTCGGGGGACCCCGGCGCTGCCCTATCCAGGACGTATGCCTGAACTCAGCACCGCAGCCAGCCGACCCCCGTTGTCCCGGCGGCGGTTCACGACCGCAGCCGGGACGGCCGCCGGGGCCGGCGCCCTCGGCCTGGGCGCCGCCGGACCCGCCACCGCCGCGCCTCCTGCCGCACCGGCCGCACCGGCCGACCCGGGGCAGGCCCCCTCGGCGCCCCGCTCCACCGCCGACTGGGACACCTGCCTCGCGGTCGCCCGCGCGCTGCTCGTCGTCGACGCCCACGACAAGCCCCTCGTACCGGGGTACGAGAAGATCCTCGGCTCCGGACTGCCCCGCGCCGGCACCAAAGCAGCCAAGAAGATCCTGGTCGTGGGCGCCGGACCGGCGGGGCTCGTCGCCGCCTGGCTGCTCAAGCGCGCCGGACACCACGTGACGCTGCTGGAGGCCAACGGCAACCGCGTCGGCGGGCGCATCAAGACCTTCCGCACCGGAGGCCATGAGCACGCCGCGCAGCCGTTCGCCGATCCGCGGCAGTACGCGGAGGCCGGCGCGATGCGCATCCCCGGCAGCCACCCCCTGGTGATGCACCTGATCGACCGGCTCGGCCTGAAGAAGCGCCCGTTCCACCTCGTCGACGTCGACGCCTCCGGCAAGCCGGTCAACCACGCCTGGCTGCACGTCAACGGCATCCGCGTGCGCCGCTCCGACTACGCGAGGTCCCCGCGCCGCGTCAACCAGTCCTTCGGGGTACCGCGCGAGTACTGGGACACGCCCTCCTCGAAGATCCTCGCCGGCGCCCTCGACCCCGTACGCGACGAGTTCAGCACGGTCGGACCGGACGGCAGACGAATCGACAAACCCATGCCCGAGCGGGTCCAGGGCTGGGCGCGGGTCGTCCAGCGCTACGGCGACTGGTCCATGTACCGGTTCCTGACCGAGCAGGCCGGCTTCGACGAGCACACCATCGATCTGATCGGCACCCTGGAGAACCTGACCTCACGGCTGCCGCTGTCCTTCATCCACAGCTTCATCAGCCAGTCCCTGATCAGCCCCGACACCGCCTTCTGGGAGCTGACCGGCGGCACGGCGACGCTCCCGGACGCGCTGCTGCGCCAGGTGTCCGATGTGCTGCGCCGCGACCGGCGCGCGACCCGCATCGAGTACTGGGACACCGGCCGGCAGCGGGAGCCCGGTGCCGACGACATCTCGCACGTACGCCGGGACGGCCCCCACGTGTGGATCGACACCGTCTCGGAAGGCCGCGACGGCAAGGTCGTGCGCGAGCAGTTCACCGGCGACCTGGCCGTCGTCACCGTGCCGTTCTCCGGGCTGCGGCAGGTGCAGATCAGCCCGCTGATGTCGTACGGCAAACGCCGTGCCGTCGCCGAACTGCACTACGACAGCGCGACCAAGGTGCTCCTGGAGTTCAGCCGCCGCTGGTGGGAGATGACCGAGGCCGACTGGAAGCGCGAACTCGACGCCGTCCGCCCGGGGCTCCACGACGAGTACCGGCGCGGGAAGGCCCCCGCCGACGGCAGCCTGCTCGGGGCGCACCCCTCGGTGCCGCGCGGCCACATCAGCCCGGCACAGCGCGCCCACTACGCCGCCACCCGCTGGGCCGGCCGCGACCAGCCGGAGGCCGCGCACATCACCGGTGGCGGATCCGTCTCCGACAACTCCAACCGCTTCATGATCAACCCCTCGCACCCGGTGCCCGGCAGCAAGGGCGGGGTCGTCCTGGCCTCCTACAGCTGGGCCGACGACGCCTCCCGCTGGGACTCCTTCGAGGACGAGGCCCGCTACCCGTACGCCCTGCGCGGACTGCAGCAGGTGTACGGGCAGCGGATCGAGGTGTTCTACACCGGGGCCGGCCGCACCCAGAGCTGGCTGCGCGACCCCTACGCCTACGGCGAGGCGTCCGTACTGCTGCCCGGCCAGCACACCGAACTGCTCGGACACATCCGCGCCCCCGAGGGGCCGCTGCACTTCGCCGGGGACCACACCTCGGTGAAGCCGTCCTGGATCGAGGGTGCCGTCGAGTCCGGGGTACGCGCCGCGCTGGAGGCCCACCTGGCGTAGGGCCTGGCGGAACGGAACACCCCAGGTGGGCTGTCCGGACGGCCCACCTGACCCCGTCAGGGGTGGACCCCTGTTTGAATCCGCCTCCATCCGTGCACCCCTCAGACATGGAGGACCGCGACCGGCCGGAGCAGGGGCCCGCCTGCTCCGTCGACCTCTCCCATCGCGTACGGGCCCACCGCCCCGTCGGCAAGGGCCCCGAGGCGGTCGTCGTCGACCCCGACCGGCGGCGCGTCCACGTGGCGTGCTCCCGCAGCAACGCGGTCGTCGCGCTGGACCTGGACGGGGACCGGGCCGGCCCCGTGTGGCGGGCCGAGGTCGGACGGGAGCCGATCCCGATCGTCCTGGACCGGCCGACCGGGCGGATCTTCTCGGCGGACGCGCGCTCCGACACGGTGACCGTGCTCGACGCCGCGACCGGCGACCGCCTCGCGCAGCTCCCGGTCGGCGCCTACCCCGCCGGGCTCGGCCACCATCCGGGGCTGCGCCGGGTGTACTGCGGCGACACCGCCGACGGCACGGTCACCGCGATCGACGCCGACCGCCTGGAAGTGGTCGGGACCGTGCCCGCGGAACTCGGCGCGGGCAGCATCGCCGTCGACACCGAGCGGGACCGGGGCTACTGCGCCAACTTCATGGCGGGCTCGGTGACCGTCTTCGACGCCGCCTCGCTGCGGCCGCTGGAGCGGATCGCCGTGCGCGAGGGCCCCTGCAAGGCGGTGGCCCACCCGGCCGCCGGACACCTCTACGTGGCCAGCTCCCTGCACGGCACGGTCACCCGGATCTCGCTCGGCACCGGCGCCGTACTCGACGAGATGACCGTGGAGCGGGCCCCCGTCGGCATGTGCGTGGACGCGGCGCGCGAGCGGCTCTACGTCTGCAACCGGGGCGCGGGCACGGTGAGCGTCCTGGACACCGCGGCCGGCCGGGAGACGCACCGCATCACCGTGGGCAACGCCCCCGGCGACTGCGCCCTGGACCCGGTCTCCGGCGCCCTGCTGGTGTCCAACGCGGGCAGCGGCACCCTCAGCTGCGTGGACCGCCCCTGGCTGCCCGGCCCCGTACAGCCCGCGGTGCACCCGCTGGTGGGCCGGCCGCTGCCCGCGTTCGAACTGCCCGACCTGCGCGGCGGCCGGATCCGTACCTCCCGCGAGTGGGCCGAACGCAAGTACGTGATCAACTTCTTCGCCAGCTGGTGAGGCCCGTGCAACGCGGAGGCGCCGGTCCTGGAGGAGCTGCGCCGCCGTACGGCCCGGTCCGGGCTGGACGTCGTCATGATCAATATCTGGGAGAACGCCGATCCCCGGCAGGAGGCCGCGAACTTCGCCGCCGTCTGGGACATCGGTGCCACGGTGCTCCTGGACGGCACGGGTGAGTACGCCGCCCGCCTGGGGATCCGCGGGGTGCCCACCAACGTGCTCGTCGACGGCCGCGGTGTGGTCCGCGCGGTCGGCGGCACCACCCCCGCCGAGCTGCACGCCGCGGTCGAGGCCCTGCTGGCGCAGGAGTGAACCCGCCGGACCCGGCCGGGCGGCCGGCCGGGCGTGGCGTGACGGCCGGCGGCCGGGCGGAGGTGTGACGGCCGACGGCCGCGCCGCGGTGGCCTGACGGCCGGGCGGCGGTGGCACGGCCGGGCGGCGGTGGCACGGCGGGGCGGCGGGAAACCCGCCCGTCCGGGAAGCCGGAGAGCCGGGGGAGCCGGAGAGCGGGCGGGTGCCGCGGCGGCCGGGTCAGGACCGTTGGGAGGCGGACCGCTGGGCGTCGGGGCCGGACCCGTCCCGCTCGTCCGGCGTGGTGTCCCAGCCGCCGTCGGTGGCCGTGGCGCGGGCCAGCCCCACGCTGCCCGCCCCGATGAGGGCGACCCCGATCGCCTCGGGCACCACCCGCACCCCGAGCCCGATGTACTCCTGGAACAGCACCCAGCCCAGCGCCACGCTGGTCAGCGCGTCACCGAGGGTCAGCGCGGGCTGGGACGCGGTCAGGCTCCCGGCGCGGAACGCGCTCTGCAGCAGCAGGAAACTGAGCGCGCCGACCACGAGGGCCGCGTACGGGGGCCACTGCGTCAGGACGGCGCCCACGCCCTGGCCGAGCCGCCCCATGACCTCCTTGATCAGCGCCGCCGTCGCGGCGAACGACACCGCGGACGCCAGCCCCAGCAGAGCGGCCCGCGCGGCACCGCGGACCAGCCGGGAGACGGCCACCACGGCGGCCACCACGCCGAGCACCACCGCGCCCACCAGGAGCCACAGGTGCGGCTCGGCGGTGGTCCGGCCCTCGGAGGGCGAGGCCGCGCCGAGGAAGAGGGAGAGCCCCACGGCGAGCGCGGCGAACGCCAGCCAGGTCCGCCGGTCGGGCGGGCGGCGGAAGACGACGCTGCCGACGGCCAGCGTGAACAGCAGTTCGCTGGCGAGCAGCGGCTGGACCAGGGACAGACTGCCGACGGCCAGTGCCGCCGCCTGCAGCACGGTGGACAGCGCCAGCAGTCCGGCACCGGCGAGCCAGTACGGCCGCCGCAGCACCCGCACGAGCCAGCGCAGCGCCTGCCGCAGCCCTGAACCGCTCGCGGACTCGTCCGTCGCGGCCCGCCGCTGCAGCACCGACGCCGAGGCGTTGGACAGCGCCGCGAACAGGGCCAGCACGATCGTCAGAGCGCTCACCGGCACTCGCCCGGATCCGTCGGCCGCCCGTCGGCCGGGCGGTGCCCGGGCGCGCACCGGAGCGGACCGGCGCGGCCGGCCCGTGCGGCGCCGCACGGGCACGGCGCGGCGAGGGGGCGGGACCGGGCAGGGGCGTGGGACACGGCGACCGACCTCGGCTGCGACGGGAACCCCGGGGCGGCGCAGCCGGGCTGCGGGCACCCCGCGGTTCGGACGGGCTGGGCGGACACGGAGTATCCCGGCGCCCGCGTCACCAAACGTGTCCGCGGCCCGGCGGGTCTCACTTCCGGTGCCGCGTCCAGTGGTGCTCGCAGAACCAGCGGCCGAACATCGCACCGCCGTAGACGACGAAACCGACCCCGGTCAGCCATGACTCCACGACGAGGACGATGCCGACGGTTCCGTAGCTGATCGCGTTGTCGACGATGAGCGGGGTGAAGACCAGGTAGGAGAAGACGCGCAGACCGCCCAGGCCGATCATGGTGGCCACGGCGCCCGGCAGCAGCGTCCGCCAGCGGAGCTGGCCGCCCAGCAGGAAGTGCTGGCCCCACCAGAAGAACAGCGCCCCCGTGGTCGCGGACACCGCGATCCGCGGCAGCCCGTGGAACTGGTGCCCGTTGAGCACCTCCTGGTACAGGTACGCGGTCAGCACCCCCAGCCAGGTGACCTGCCGCCACACCCGGTGCCACGGCCCCGGAGGCAGGCCCCAGATCCGTTCGTAGCCGTTCTGGACACTGCCCGCGAAGGAGACGCCGAACACGGCGAGCAGGATGCCGCCCCAGACGCTCGTGGTGCCGATCACCTTCACCGGCGGGGTGATGATGTCGGTGAGCACGCGGGCGGAGCGGCCGGACAGTCCCATGCCGTCGACCAGCCACGACGCGAAGCCGCCCTCGCCCAGCGGATCGGCGGCGGCCACGACGATGAGCAGGGGCGCCAGGGTGACGAGGGAGAGGGTGGCGAACCCCATGGCCCGGTGCATCAGCTCGAGGTCGCGGCCGCGCCGGACCAGGGCGTAGGCGCCGAGCCGGTGCTCCAGGCCGAGCACCGCCTGCCGGACCCGCGGCACGTGGCGCTTCACGACCGCCACTCTGCACGCGCGCACGCCCGGCCGCAACGCGCGGGCGGCCGGCCGGCGGAGCCCTCACCGGTCACCGCTCCGCTGACCGGGCCCCTGTTCCCGGACCACCTGCGGAGGTCTGGGATGTTCGTCGGCCGTGCCGGCGGCGAGCGCGGTCGTCAGGGCCAGCAGCGTCATGACGACGGCGGCGAGCAGGTACACGTGCCGCCGGCCCGGGGCTCTCGGCCGCGGGGCGGTGATCTGCTCGAAGGTCTCGAGCTTCGACGCCAGGAGCGGGTCCTGTGCCACCAACTGTTTCTCTATCCGCGCGAGTTCGCGATCGACGTTCACGGACGGACTCCTTCGGATCCGGCACTGCGGCGGGATACGGCGGTGAACTCCGGCGTACCGCGCGGCCCCCCACCGGGCGGAGCGCGAAGAGACGACCCGGCCCCCCTGGGGGAGGGGCGCTGCGGTCCGTAGCTCCGCAGTACCCCTCCCGGCGCCCACCGACGCGCGGATCGACCACGTCCTTCCGCCTCGGGCCGCCGGGCCCCCGCCGGCGCGTCGTCCCACGGCCGCGTCCACGCGACGGCCCTCCCGCACACGGCCCGCCGGGCGCCGGCCGCGCCCGGCCCGCGGTCGCCCGCCCGGCGGAGGGTCTCATCGGCGTCCGCGGCGGGTCGTCAGGTCCCGGAGGCGGTCCCAGGGGCCCCACACCTGGGCGGTGAGCCTGACCAGGGGGGCCGAGTCCGGGGTGGTGGAGCGGGGGCGGGTGGGGGCGGACGCGGCGGTGGCCCGGGCCTTGTCCCCGAGGTCCCGCAGCGCCTCGGCGGGGCACAGGGCCTGCAGGCGGGGGAAGAGCAGCTGCTCCTCCCCGACGATGTGCTCCGTCGCCAGGGTGACCACCGCGAGCAGCAGCCGCCCGGACTCCTCGCCGCCCGGCTCCGCGGCCTCCAGGGACACCAGCAGCTCCTCCAGCTCCTGGTGCGCGGCCAGCTCGCGCTCCGCCCACCGGTCACCGTCCGGCAGGTACCGGCGCACCGCCGGGTACAGATGGGCCTTCTCCACGACCGCGTGGCGGACCAGCGCCGCACAGACCTGCTCCACCAGGGCCGGCCGCTCGCCGGTGTCCGGGCGGACGGACCGGATGCGGTCGAAGAGGCCCTGGATCCGCTGGTGGTCCCGCGTCAGCTCGTCGACGATGCCGCTGCGACTGTCCACTCCTGCTCCTCGCTGAGCCGCCGGGCCGCGCGGCGCCCCGCCGGGACCGGTGCGTGGCGACCGGCCCCGCGGGCTCGGCCGTGTGGCAATGGGGGTGTTCCCGGCACGCCTGCGCGACGCGTCCGGACCGCACACCCAAGATTGAAGCACCTGGCAGCCGGGCGTCCCCGGCCCGCCGCGCCACCGGGGCCGCCCGGCGGACGCCGGAGACCCCACGTGACACGTGACGACGCGTAAGGAGCGTGATGCGGGCGTGCTGATGCGGCGGCGCAGGGAACGGGTGCAGGCGAGGGCGCGGCAGGCCGCGTTCCAGGCGTACGTCGTCGCGGACCGCAGAGCACCGGTCTCGGAACTGGCCGGGCAGGTGCTGCGCAAGGCCTTCCCCGACCACTGGAGCTTCCTGCTGGGCGAGATCGCGCTGTACAGCTTCGCCGTGCTGGTGCTCACGGGGAGCTTCCTGACGCTCTTCTTCGATCCCAGCCTGGCCGAGGTGCCCTACCACGGGCAGTACGCCCCGCTGCGGGGCGTACTGGTCTCCAAGGCGTACGAGACCACCCTGGACCTGAGTTTCGGGGTGCGCGGGGGGCTCCTGATGCGCCAGATGCACCACTGGGCCGCGCTGGTCTTCGTGTCGGCCATCGGGGTGCACATGCTCAGGATCTTCTTCACGGGCGCCTTCCGCAGACCGCGGGAGATCAACTGGTTCGTGGGCGTGACCCTGTTCCTGCTGTCCCTCCTGGAGGGGTTCTGCGGCTACTCCCTCCCCGACGACCTGCTGTCCGGCACGGGGCTGCGCACCGCCAACTCCATCGTGCAGTCGATCCCGGTGGTCGGCACCTACCTCGCGTTCTTCGCCTGGGGCGGCCCCTTCCCGGGGCAGGCGATCATCAGGCGGCTGTACATCGTGCACGTCCTGTTCGTGCCCGGTCTGCTGATCGCCCTGATCACCCTCCACCTGTTCATGGTCGTGTACCTGAAACACACCCAGTGGTCGGAGCCGGGCAAGACGAACCGCAACGTGGTCGGGCAGCCCATGTTCCCGTCCTTCATCGGCAAGTCGGCCGGCCTGTCGCTGATGGTCTTCGGCGTGCTCGCCGTCATGGGGGGCATCGCCCAGATCAACCCGATCTGGAACTTCGGCCCCTACATCCCCGACCAGGTGTCCACCGACGCCCAGCCGGACTGGTACGTCGGGTTCCTGGAGGGGGCGCTGCGGCTGATGCCCGGCGTGGAGTGGAACGTCGCCGGGCACACCTTCATGTGGAACGTCCTGCTGCCCGCGGTGGTGCTTCCGGCCCTGCTGTTCCTCGTGCTCTACAGCTATCCGTTCTTCGAACGCTGGATCACCGCCGACCTGGTGGAGCACCACCTGTGCGACCGTCCGCGTGACCGGCCCGTGCGCACCGGACTGGGCGTCGCCGCGGTCGTCTGGTACGCCGTCCTGCTGCTGGCCGGGGGCAACGACGTGCTCGCGGTCACCTTCAGGACCTCCGTCAACGGCCTCACCTGGATCTTCCGGGTGGCGTTCTTCCTGGCGCCCGTCCTCGCCTACCTGATCACCAGACGGGTCTGCCTGGCGCTGCAACGGCACGAACGGCACCTGCTCCAGGAGGGGGAGGAGACGGGCGTGGTGTACCAGGACCTGCCCGGGGGCATGTCGGAGAGCCACGCGGGCATCGGCCCGCGGCACCGCTACAAGCTCCTGGTCAGGGAGATCCCGCTGCCGCTGAAGCACCCGGGGCCCGGAGCCCCGCTGCGCCACCGCCTGCAGGCCTCGCTCAGCGCCTGGTACTACGGCGAGCGCGTGGACATGCCGACCACGGCGGAGGAACGCCTCCAGATCGGCGGGCGTACGGCCGATCCGGTGGCGGGCGGCGCCGGATCCTCCCGCGAGTGACAGCGCGCCGTGCCCGCACGGGGTGTGCGGGCACGGCGCGCTTCCTTGTGTCAGCGGTGGGTCGGTGGTGTGTCAACGCTGGTGGGTACGGCCCCGGCGGGCCACGCCGATCGTCAGTCCCATGGCCGCCAGACCCAGCGCGGCGGTCACCGCACCGACCCAGCAGTTGTTCCAGATGATGCCCGCCCGCGCGCCGTGTGTGAGGGTGACCACCCACGGGGAGATGAACAGCCACACGCCGAGCGGCACGAGCGCCCACGCCAGCCGGAACATGCGTTCCGGGGCCAGCGCCAGGCCGAGCCCGATCACGCCGATGGTGATGCCGACGATCAGGTTGTTGACGGTGATGGCGGGCTGGATCGCGAAGTGCACGACCCACGGTGAGATCGCGGCGTAGAGGCCGGCCAGGACGACCAGGCCTTCTATGGCGATCGCCGGGGCGCTCGATGCGGTGCGCTCGAGCCGTTCCCGCATCTCCGCCATCTCGGGATGCGAGCCCATCATCTCCGGATGGGCGCCCACGTCACTGGAGCGATGTGGATACGACATTTCTGTCGTCTCCTCTCCAAAAGGGGGTTCCTTTGCCTTATGCAAGGGTTCCCCCGTCGGAGTGACTTATGCACCTTTTATCCAGAATTCTCGCCCGCGGAGGATGCCGGGACCTTCACCCCCGGTCAGGGCGGTCAGCCGTCCTGACGCCCCACGTAGGCGAGCACCATGCCGATCAGCCCGACGGCGAGGACACCGATGCCGATCATGAAGAGCCAGAACCCGTAGATGATGCCGACGGCGCAGATGGTGACCGCCGCCGCGGTGACGACCGGGTGCCCGCTGTGCGGCGGGAAGAAGTCGACCCGGCCGCTGCGCTCGTGGATCTCACCCGTCGGCCGGTCCTCGGGGCGTTCGCCCTTGCGCCGGTGGTTGACGAGGCAGAAGAAGGCGATCACGGACGCCATGAAGCAGGACACCGTCAGGGCGGCGATGCCCGCGGGCTCCCGCGCGAACCAGATGTAGGCCACGTCGGTGAGCAGGAAGAACACGGCCACGCCGGCGAAGAGGTAGGTCTCGGATTTCATTCGCTCTGCGTCCCCAGGGTGTCGGGTGTGGGCTCCACGGTTCCGTGCCCGGACGCCGGCAACTCCCGCAGCATGTCCGGATGGTGCAGGTCGAAGGCGGGGGAGTCGGACCGGATGCGGGGCAGCGCGGTGAAGTTGTGCCGGGGCGGGGGACAGGACGTCGCCCACTCCAGCGAGCGGCCGAACCCCCACGGGTCGTCCACCTCCACCCTCGTCCCGTCCCGGCTCGTCCTCCACACGTTGTACAGGAACGGCAGGGTGGACAGGCCGATCAGGAAGGCGCCGATCGAGGACACGGTGTTCAGGGCCGTGAACCCGTCGGCCGCGAGGTAGTCGGCGTAGCGCCGGGGCATGCCCATCTCGCCGAGCCAGTGCTGGACGAGGAAGGTCGTCTGGAAGCCGACGAACAGCGTCCAGAAGTGGATCCTGCCGAGCCGCTCGTCCAGCAGCGTTCCCGTGATCTTGGGCCACCAGAAGTAGAGGCCGCCGAACGTCGCGAAGACGATCGTCCCGAAGAGCACGTAGTGCAGGTGGGCCACGATGAAGTAGCTGTCGGTGAGGTGGAAGTCCAGCGGCGGGGAGGCGATCAGGACGCCGCTGAGCCCGCCGAGCAGGAAGGTGACCATGAACCCCATCGACCACAGTATCGGCGTCTCGAAGGAGAGACTGCCCTTCCACATGGTGCCGATCCAGTTGAAGAACTTCACCCCCGTGGGAATGGCGATCAGGAACGACAGCAGGGAGAAGAACGGCAGCAGCACCCCGCCGGTGGCGAACATGTGGTGGGCCCACACCGTGGCCGACAGCATGGTGATCGCGATCGTCGCCCCCACCATGCCGACGTAGCCGAAGACCGGTTTGCGGCTGAAGACCGGGATGATCTCCGTGACCACGCCGAAGAACGGCAGCGCCACGATGTAGACCTCCGGGTGGCCGAAGAACCAGAACAGGTGCTGCCACAGCAGGGAGCCGCCGTTGGCGGGATCGTAGATGTGCGCGCCGAACTTGCGGTCGGCCTCCAGCGCCAGCAGCAGCGCCGTGAACACCGGGAAGGCCAGCAGCGCCAGGATCGAGGTGAACAGCACGTTCCAGGTGAAGATCGGCATCCGGAACATCGTCATGCCCGGCGCCCGCAGGCACAGGATCGTGGCGATGAAGTTGACGGCGCCGAGCGTGGTGCTCAGACCGGCGATCGCCAGGCCCAGGGCCCACAGGTCACCGCCGTGCCCCGGACTGTGCTCGGCGCTGTTGAGCGGCGCGTAGGCGAACCAGCCGAACGGCGCCGCGCCCTCGTCGACCAGGAAACCGGACAGCACCGTGAGCCCGCCGAACAGGAAGAACCAGTAGGTCAGCGCGTTGAGCCGGGGGAAGGCGACATCGGGGGCACCGATCTGCAGCGGCATGATCGCGTTGGAGAACCCGGCGAACGTGGGGGTGGCGAACAGCAGCATCATGATCGTGCCGTGCATGGTGAACAGCTGGTTGTACTGGTTCTCGTCCAGGAACTGCAGGCCCGGGCGCGCCAGCTCGGCCCGCATCAGCATCGCCATGATGCCCGCGGCCAGGAAGAAGCCGAACGCGGTGACCAGGTACAGGTTGCCGATCTTCTTGTGGTCGGTCGTGGTCAGGTAGTCCCGGATCCGTTCACCGGTGCTGGGCCGGGCCGGACGCGGGCTCCTGCGCGACGCTCCCACGCCGGGATGTGTCTGTGACATGAACGTCCTCCACGCGCCTCACGGGGTCCGGTCGGCCGGGCCGTCCAGGGGACGGGCGGTCCCCGGCCCCGAACGCGGCACCGGCTTGGTGTGGATGTACAGCTCCCGCCGGTCGCCGACCGGGACCCCGGGCGGGAGCGGCAACCGGTAGCGGACGCTGCGGCGGTGGTCGGCGAGCTGGCGCTGCGGGTTGTACACGCGGTTGAACTTCCACAGCATCCGGGCGAAGTTGGTCTGGCCGTGCGCCAGCCGGCCGGCCAGGACCCGGGCCGCGCCGAACGCGGTGCGCAGCCCCAGGTGCTTGCGGTTGATGACGGACTGGGTGCGCACCAGCTCCTCGTAGAAGCGGGGCAGCGGCAGGGTGGTGGGGACCACGGCGTGCTGGATGTCGAACAGGCGGTAGTCCCGGGTGGTGAGCCGCCGGGCCTCCGTGTGCCAGATCTCCGTGCCCGGATAGGGGGTCATCACCGTCAGGTGCACGATCTCCGGGACGGACAGGGCGAACTCGCGCACCAGACGGAAACGCTCCTCGTCCCAGGCCGGGTCGACGATGAGGTTGATGGCCACGTTGATGCCGAGCCGCCGCGCGGTCTCCAGCGCCCGGAAGTTGTCGTCGGGGTCGACCCGCTTGCGGAACAGGTCCAGGCCCTCGGCGTCGAGGGCCTCCATGCCCAGGAACATGTACCGCAGGCCGAGCCGCGTCCAGCGCTCGAACACCTCGGTGTTGCGCAGCAGCACGTCGGCGCGGGTCTCCAGGTAGTACTGCTTGCGGACCCGGCGGCGTTCCAGCTCGGCGGCGATGGCGTCGCCGTGCTCGGGCCGGATGAAGGCGACGTCGTCGACGATGAACACGTTCGGCTCGGCGATGGAGGCCAGTTCGTCCGCGGCGGCGCGCGGGCTCGCCTTGCGGTAACTGCGGCCGTAGAAGGTCCACGCGGAGCAGAAGGAGCAGTCCCACGGGCAGCCGCGGGTGAACTCGATCGAGGCGCAGGGGTCCAGCTCGCCGATGAAGTAGCGGCGGCGGTGGCGCATCAGGTCCCGGGCCGGGCGCGGTTCGTCGATGCCGTGCATCATGAGCGGCGCCGGGCCGTGCCCCGCGGTGGTGACGATGCCGGGGACCTCCTGCAGGCCACCGTCGCGCACCGCCCGCAGCAGCGGCGCCATCGCCGGCTCCCCCTCGCCCCGCACGACGGCGTCGACGGCGCCGCCCGCCTGGCGCAGCACGTCGTCGGCGACGAAGGAGACGCTGTGCCCGCCGAAGAAGACGAAACACTGCGGCAGCACCTGCTTGACGGCGCCCGCCAGGCCGATGGCCTCCGGGATGTTCGCCAGGTAGTTCAGCCCGAAACCGACCGCCTGCGGCCGGAAGGAGAGCACCACGCGGCGCAGGTCCCGGTGGCGCAGCACCTGGAGGTCGACCACCCGCACCTCGTGCCCGGCCTCACGGGCCGCGGCGGCCACCCGCTCCAGACCGAGCGGCTCCAGCCGGAGGAAGATCTCCGAGTACATCAAGGCACTGGGATGGACGAGCAGCACACGCATGGATCACCTCGGGTTCCGCGGCGGGAGCGGGGGAGTGACCGCCCGCCGGTGGGCGTAAACAGGCGTCAGCCGTGTGGCGCAGCGGCCCGTGCGGGCGGGCGCCCGCGCCCCGGCGCCGCACCTGACCGGCCCGGGCCGCCCGAGGGAGCCGACACCGGGCCTCACCTGTCCGGGCGTGCGCCCGAGGGACCCGGCGCCGGGCCTGGCCCGCGCGGGCTTGGGCCCCAGAGTGCCGACGTCGCGCCTCATCTCGTCGGGCGTGCGCCCGAGGGAGCCGGTACCGGGCCTGACCCTTGCGGGCGTGGGCCCGAGAGCGCCGGTGCCGGGCCTGGCCTGTGCGGGCGTGGGCCCGACCGTGCCGGGGCCGGGACTCACCGCTCCGCCAGACGGTCCCGCAGCCGCGCGCAGCTCTGGGAGATCAGCCGGGACACGTGCATCTGGGACAGGCCCACCGCCTGGGCCACCTGCTGCTGCGTCAGCGACTCCAGGAAGTACAGGCACAGCACCCTGCGTTCCCGGGGCGGCAGGGCGCGCAGCACGGCCCGCAGCGCCACCCGGTCGGTGACCCGGTCCAGCGCGGGATCCTCGGCGCCGAGCGTCTCGGCCAGCGGCCCGGCGCGGCCGAACCCGCGCTCCTCGTCCAGCGACGCCGGACGCCGGGCGCCCTCCACCTGGAGCGCCAGCCGGACGTCCTCCCCGGCCATCCCGGTCGCCCGCGCCAGCTCCGCCGCGCTGCCGCCGTCGCCGTGCCCCGAACGGCGCAGCGTCTCCTGGGCCGCCCGCAACCGCCGGTGCTTGTCCTGCAGGGCCCGGGGGACCCGCAGGTCCCACGCGCAGTCGCGCAGATGGCGCCGCACCTCGCCGTCCACGGTCGGCACCGCGTACGCCAGGAAGGCGTGCCCCCGCCGGGGGTCGAACCGGTCCACCGCCTTGACCAGCCCCATGCAGGCGACCTGGTAGAGGTCCTCCTCGCCCTCGGCGTGCGTGCTGTGCCGGCGCGCGATCCTGCGCGCCATCGGCAGGAACGCGCGGATGGCCTGCTCACGCAGCGCCGCACGCTGCGGTCCGGGCGGGCAGGAGGCCATCCGGTACACCAGTTCCTGGTCCTCGGACGTGCCGGAGTGCCGGGAGGGCAGGGTGCGGCGGGCACCGCGTCCCGGGACGCTGGTGGAGGTCTGCACGGCAGGTTTCCCATCGGTGGACGGCTGCGCCCGGCGTCCAGGACGGGCCGGGGCAGGCGCACGAGTGCTTCATTCGGACCCGCTGCGCGAGTCGTCCATGCAGGACTTCCCCCGCCTGCCGCGCACGTTCCGCCCCAGGGGTGATCCACCGGTGTGTCGGCCGGCCCGTTCCGCCGCGTCCCCCGGGGCCACCGAGGTGACCGGCACCGCCGTGCCGTTTACGCACCCGGCTCCCGGGTCACACGCAGGACGGCAGTGCCGTCGTCGAAGGAGTCAGCCATGGAGTGCGCGCGGATCGACGCCGTCGACGTCCACGCCTTCGAACTGCCCACCGACGGGCCCGGCGGCACGGAACAGGACGGCACCCTGGAGTGGGACTCCACCACCATGGTGCTCGTCCGGGTGCACGCGGGCGGCCGGACCGGCCTCGGCTACACCTACGGGGACGTGTCGGCCGCCGCCTTCCTGTCCGGCACCCTCGCCCCGCTGCTGACGGGCCGGGACGCCACCTCGCCGCCGGCGCTGCGGGAGCTGATGGGCCGGCGGATCCGCAACGCGGGCCGTCCCGGGGTGGGCGCCATGGCGGTCTCCGCCGCCGACATCGCCCTGTGGGACCTCAAGGCCCGGCTGCTGGACCTGCCCCTGGTCCATCTCCTGCCCGCCTACCACGACCGGGTCCCGGTCTACGGCAGCGGCGGCTTCACCAACTACCCCCCGCAGCGCCTGGCCGACCAGCTCGCCGGCTGGGTCGAGCAGGGCATCCCCCGGGTCAAGCTCAAGACCTCCCGCGACCCCGAGAGCGACCCGCGGCGGCTGGCCGCGGTGCGCCGGGCGATCGGGGAGGACCCCGAACTGTTCACCGACGCCAACGGCGCGCTGGGCCGCAAGGAGGCCCTGTACTGGGCCCGCCGGTTCCACGACGAGTGGGACGTACGGTGGTTCGAGGAGCCGGTCAGCTCCGCGGACATCGAGGGGCTGCGGAGCCTGCGGGAGCACGGTCCGGCACGGCTGGAGATCACGGCGGGGGAGTACGCGTACACCAGCCGCGACTTCGTCAACCTCGTCGAGGGGGGCGCGGTGGACTGCCTCCAGGCGGACGTCACCCGCTGCGGCGGCATCACCGCGGTCCTGGAGGTCGGCGGACTCGCCGCGGCCCGGCACCTCGACCTCTCCGCGCACTGCGCCCCCGCCGTCTCCGCCCACGCCTTCTGCGCCGTGCGGCGGCTTCGGCACCTGGAGTACTTCCACGACCATGTCCGCTTCGAGCACCTGGTGTTCGAGGGCACCCTCTCACCCGACGGCGGTGCCCTGCGGCCCGACACGTCCAGGCCCGGCCTCGGCCTGGACGTCAAGTGGGCCGACGCCGAACCGCACCGGGTGTACGGGACGCGGCCGGCCGCAGCCTGACCGCCGCCCCGGCCTGCCGGGGCGCCGCCAACTCGCTTACGGGCAGGGGAAACAGTGTGCGAGACTGCGGTGATCGACAGCCCGCCCGATCCACTCGCACGACGGAGTCCGCCATGGCGACCGGAAGCCCCGACCTGCCGTCCCCGCAGATAGACACCAGCAAGGCCCACCCGGCCCGGGTGTACGACTGGCTGCTCGGCGGCAAGGACAACTACCCCGTCGACGAGGCCGTCGGCCGCAAACTGCCTCCCGAGGCCCACGACGCCGCCCGGCAGAACCGCGCCTTCATGAACCGCGCCGCGGCCTGGCTCGCCTCGCGCGGCCTGGACCAGTTCCTCGACGTCGGCACGGGCATCCCGACGGAGCCGAACCTGCACCAGATCGTGCAGCGCGCCGTCCCGACCGCCAAGATCGTGTACACCGACAACGATCCGATCGTGCTGCGGCACGCCGAGGCGCTGCTGGTCAGTCACCCCGAGGGGGTCACCGACTACATCGAGGCCGATGTGCGCCGCCCGGCTCAGATCCTCGAACACGCCCGCGAGATACTGGACTTCGAGCGCCCCGTCGTCCTCTCGCTGATCGCGCTGATGCACTTCGTCCCCGACGACGAGGTGGCCCACGGCATCGTCCACGAGCTGCGCGCCGCCCTCCCGTCCGGCAGCTACCTCGTGCTGTCGCACGCCGCCTCGGACCTCTATCCCGAGCTGGCGGAGCAGGTCACCGCCGAGTACGCCAAGGGCGGCATCCGCCTCGGCTTCCGCACCCGCGCGGGGGTCTCGCACTTCTTCGACGGCCTCGAACTCGTCGAGCCCGGCCTGGTGACGGCCACCGAGTGGTTCAAGCAGTCCCCGGCGCCGCGGCCGGAGGGCAGCGGCATCTACGCCGGCGTCGCCCGCGTCCCCTGACAGGGCGCCGCCGCCCCGGCCGTCGAACGGTGATGAACGTCCTCAGAGGGTGAGCCCGGGTCAGCGCGGCGGCTGGTCGGTGCCGGTGCCCCGGTCCTGGTCGCCGAGCTGCTCCCTGAGCCTGTCCTGAGCCGTGTCCACCTGGCCGCGGTACTTGCCCTGGGTGCGTTCGTCGATGTAGTCACCGCCCTTGTCGATCCCCTTGCCGGTCTGCTCCTCGTGCCCCTTGAGCAGCCCCTTGAGCTTGTCCATCATGCTCATCGCGTACTCCTTCACGGCGTGGTTCCCTTCCAGCATGGCCCGCCCGTCCGGGGGACGCATCCGCAGGCGCAGCGGTGGAGCGGGCCGGCCGAGGCCCCCCGAAGGGGGCCGGGGGAACCGCGCCGGAAGGGGCCGGTCAGCGCATCCGCTCCTGCCGGTAGGGCACCAGGCGCACCGGTCCGAGGAGCCCGTACGCCTGGCGGGCGGCGGCGCCGAACACGGTGGGCCGGGCGACCCGCAGCCGGTTCGGCGGAGGCGTGGCGACCTCGTGGACGGCACGGCGTGGCGTACGTCCGGCCGCACCCCGGGACCGGCGAGCGGGTCGCCGACGAGGGGCTTGTCGGCGACCCGCCGTACGTGAGGCAGGGCGAACAGCCGGGCCGTCACGTCCCGCGGCGCGGCTGTCTCCCCGGGCGCGGGCACCCCCGGTGTCAGGGCCTGGTCGAAGGCGCCGAGCACCACGGTCGGCAGGCCCGCCTCGGCGAACTCCAGCAGCTTGCGCGCATGCGCGAGGGCCAGCGTGGGGGAGGAGCCGTGGAAGAAGTCGCCCTCGAGGAACAGGGCCTTGCGGTGGAGGAGTGCGGTCCCGGCTCAGGCTGCCCGCCGGAGCCGCGCTGCCAGTACGAGAGCATCACCCGGTCGCCGTCGGCGGGCGCCGTCCAGGTGAGGGTGCCGTCGCTGACCAGAGGGGTCAGGTCGGTCACGGAGCCGGCGTCCAGACCCGTCTCCTTGCGGGTGGAGTCGGCCGGGTCGACCCGGGCCGCCTGCACGGCGAGGAGCCGCTCCCGGTGACGGAGGGCGCAGGCGCGCGGACCGTTCGCCGGGACCGGGCCGTCGAAGGTCGCTCCGGCGGCGAGGTCGGCGCGTCCGTGGGCCAGTTCCGTGGCGGCGGCCTCGTCGTCGGGCGTCGTCGGGCCGGACCCCGGGGACGGCGGTGGGCCGGCTCGGGCCCAGGGTGAGGTCGATGGTCAGCCCGCGCCGCGCGGCCCGGCGCAGCGACGCCTCCACGCCGTCGCGCCAGGGCCGGCTGCCCCAGCCGTGGCGGGCGGTGTCCAGGACGGACTTGTCGCTGATGCTGTGGTGGACGGCGGCGATCTCGGCCCCGCCGAAACCGCGGGAACGCTGAAGCCGCGGCGGTGCCGCAGTCAAGATCCACGACAAGGGGCGGAGCCGGGTGGAAGGGGGCGCGGCTACCCGCCCGTCGAAGGCGTGGGCAGCCGCAGCTGGGCGGTGATCTCCTTGCCGGTGTCACGGTCGGTGACGGTCAGGCTGCCGCTCAGCGCGCCGACGATCTCCAGCCCGTGCCCGCCCACGCGGCGCCCGTCGCGGGGGCGGGGCCGGGGCGGCTGGGGCGAGGTGTCCCACACGCTGATCCGGACCAGTCCGCTCTCCGGCAGCGCTTCCAGGCGCAGCCCGCAGGGACCGGGGGCGTGCCGTACTGCGTTGGTGATCAGCTCGCTGACCACCAGTTGCGCGTCCTGTGCCACGCGGTCGGGGACGTGAGTGCGGCCGGTGACACGGACTCGGTCCAGGAACCTGCCTACGGCTGCCCGTGCCTCCGCGGCGGTGATCGCCCCGCTGTCCCAGTGGGCGTCCCAGCGCAGCACGGCGGGCGTGTTCCTGTCCCGGTCCGGCTCATCCGACGCCTTCTGCCTAAGCGGGATGGCCATACGGTTGCCTCAAACTGTCACATTGTGTTACTGCTCTTCCGTTTCTCCGGTTACCCCGCCCCGCACGGAATAGGCAGGTTCGTTCGGCGAACCGGTGCGGGACGGGGTGTCGTGTGCGTGTGCCGGAAGGGCGGTGACGGTGGGGCGACCTCCGGGTCGGTCACCAGTAGTGGCGGTGACCGGCCACCGCGTGCCCCATGGAGCCCAGCACCCACAGCACCGCGCCGATGACGGCCAGGATGATGCCGATGGTCCACAGGATCGAGATGCCGGTGACGAAACCGACGATGAGCAGAATGACGCCGAGGAGGATCATGGCCGCCTCCTGAAGGGGGTAGTACTTCCTCCACTGTGCACCCAAAAAGCGGCAAGTGGGTATGTACATACGGAAAACTGACCAACTGGTGTCAGTCGGTCATGAGGGGATCTTCACGGTCCTCTCTCTCATCCAGGGTTTCCTTCCAGTGGAGGTGCGTCGGTGCGTACAGGACTGCTGCGTTCGGTCGGGGCGGCGACGGCCGTGTACGGAGCCGTGGCGGCGTACCGGCCGAACTGGCTGGCCCGTCCGGTGGGTCTGGTCGACCCGGACGGGACCACCCGGCCGCACACGGCCATGGCCCTGCGCCCGCTGGCGTGGCGCGACGCCGCGAGCGGACTGGCCATGCTGCTCGCCCCCCGCGGCCCGGCCCTGGTCACCGCGACGGCCGTGCGCATCGCCTCCGACCTGGGGGACGCCGTGCTGTTCGGGACGGGTGTCACCGGCCGCGTACGCCGGGCGGGCACGGTCGTGACCGCGCTGGGCTGGGCCGCCCTCACGGCGGCGGCCCTGGCCGCGAGCCGGGACGTCGGGGCGGCGGACGGGGGTGCCACGGCGGCCGGACGGGGCGGCATGGCGGCCGGCCGCGACGGCGTGGCCGGCGTCCACGCGGGGTGAGCCGCTGGTCGCGAGGGGTGCGGTCGCCGGCGCCGTTCGGAGGGGGGCGGGGCGCCGCACCGGGCCGGGACGACCGCGGGTGGGCTGGGCCCGGCCCGCCCGGGGGCCGGGCCGCCACGCCGACCCGGGGCTGTCCCGGGACCCGTAGCTGCTCGGTCGGCTGCGTCGGCGGCCGGGGCGCGCCGGGACCGCGCATGTTCGGCCGGCGGAGCCGGCGGCTGGGGCGCGCCGGGACCCGACCCGCGCTTGTTCGGCCGGCTGGGACCCGACCCGGGCATGTTCGGTCGGCTGTGTCGGCGGCTCGGTGCGCCGGGCCCGCGCCAGCGCGCGCTGGTGTGTGTTCCGGTGCGTCCGCTCGGCCGCGGGGCAGGTGGCGCCGTGGCGCCCGTCGTCCGGCCGCAGCGCCCCTCGGTGCGGGCGCAGCTGACCGGGCCTCACCCGGCGGCCGGCCTCACCTGCGGCGGGCCCTCCACTGACGGTCGGCGGCCGGCCGCCCTCAACCGGCGGTGGGGCCCGCCTTGTCGGGGCACAGTGCCGGCGGCCGGGCGGTCCACCCGCCCCAGGCACACTTCTGGCGGCGGGCGGTCCGGTCGGGCGCACGCCCGGTGGTTCAAGGCGCCCGGTGACCCGAGCCACCCGGCAGGTCGAGCACGTCGGCGGACGGAGGTGCGCGCAACGCTTGAGGCACGCCCGGGTCTGGGCGCGCCGGGTCTTGGCGCGCCGACGGTCTGGGTGCCCGGCGGGCGGGCGGGGGAGCGCCTGGCGATCTGGGCGCGCCCCCCCATCTGGACGTACCCGGCGGCCTGGACGCACCCGGCGGAATGAGTGCGTCCGTGGTCTGGGCGGCTCAGCGGACCGACGTGCGCTCAGTGATCCGGGCGCGCCCGGGTCTGGGCGCCTCGGCGGTCTGGGCGCGCCCGGCAGACGGGACGTGCCCGATGGGCTGTGAGCCCCGAGCGGATGGGACGGGCCCGACTGCCTGGACGGTCCCGGCCGTCTGGGCGGCCCCGATCCGGGGGCGCCGGCCGGGCGGGTGGGTTCAGCGCACCGGGAAGCCGAAGGAGTAGCCCTGCTGCTTCAGCCAGGGCAGGATCTCGCGCAGGGCGTCCACGGTCTGGGTGCGGTCGCCGCCCGCGTCGTGGAAGAGGACGGTCGGCCCGTTGTGGATCTCCCGCTTGACGGTGGCGACGATGGCCGCGGTGCCGGGCCGCTCGAAGTCCTTGGTGTCCACGTTCCAGCCCAGCGGCCGCATCCCGCGGGAGGCGGCGAGCTGACGGCTGTACGGGGTGAACGCCCCGCCCGGCGCCCGGTAGTACATCGGCCGGACGCCGCCGGAAGCCTCCGTGATCATCTTCTCGGCGTCGAGGATCTGCTGCGACTGGTAGGCCTGCGACTTGTGGTCCATGGCGGTGTCGTGGGACACCGTGTGGTCGCACAGCCGGTGCCCGGCGGCCAGCACCGCCTTCACCATGTCGGGGTGCGCCTTGGCCTGCGTGCCCACCATGCAGAACGTGGCCTTCACCCCGTTCTCCCGCAGCACCTCGAGCACCTTCGGCGTCCAGGTGGGGTCCGGCCCGTCGTCGATCGTGATGTTGACGCCCCGGGCCCCCTTGTCCGAGGAGTGCGCGATGGTCACGTCCACCTTCGCGGCGGAGCCCTGCGCGCCGGCTCCCGCCGCGGACGCGCTCGCCGCCGCGTCCCCGTGTGCCTTGCCCCCTCCGGAGGGATCGGCCTGCGCGGTCCACACCGAGGTCGCGGCGGCCACCGCAGTCACCCCGAGCGCCGCTGCCAGGACCCGTCCGTGCCAACCCCGTCCGCCGCCATGCCGCACCATGTCCCGCCCCGCTTCTCGCAGTCTTCCGTGTTGTCGTGCACTCCTGATGACGACGAAACCGCCGCTCGGGATCCCGCTGTTACGGATCACTGACAATTCCGCGGACGACGTGCGACAGTCCGGCGCCGGCAGACGCCTCCTGACGGCCCGTCGGGCGCATCCGCACACCCGTGAGCGCGACGAGTGGCCCGGTTCACATGGCGTGCCGGGAACGTGACCGACACCATGGTCCTCGTCACCGGCAGGCCGAAGGGATCCAGGATGTTCCGCAAGGTACTGGTCGCCAACCGCGGCGAGATCGCCATTCGCGCGTTCCGCGCCGGATATGAGCTGGGCGCGCGCACCGTCGCCGTCTTCCCCCACGAGGACCGCAACTCGCTGCACCGGCTGAAGGCGGACGAGGCGTACGAGATCGGTGAACCCGGGCACCCGGTGCGGGCCTACCTCTCCGTCGAGGAGATCGTCGCCGCGGCGCTCCGGGCCGATGCCGACGCCGTCTATCCGGGCTACGGGTTCCTCTCCGAGAACCCGGAACTGGCGCGGGCCTGCGAGCGGGCCGGGATCACCTTCGTCGGCCCGGACGCCGGCACCCTCGAACTGACCGGGAACAAGGCCCGCGCGGTGGCCGCCGCGCGCGCCGCCGGCGTGCCGGTGCTCGGCTCCTGCGCCCCCTCCACCGACGTCGACGAACTGGTCCGGGCCGCCGAGGACGTCGGTTTCCCCGTGTTCGTCAAGGCCGTCGCGGGCGGCGGCGGACGCGGGATGCGGCGGGTCGAGGACCCGGCCGCGCTGCGCGAGTCCATCGAGGCCGCCTCCCGCGAGGCGGCCTCCGCGTTCGGGGACGCGACCGTCTTCCTGGAGAAGGCCGTCGTCGAACCCCGCCACATCGAGGTGCAGATCCTCGCCGACGGCACGGGGGAGGTCATCCACCTCTTCGAGCGTGACTGTTCGCTCCAGCGCCGCCACCAGAAGGTCATCGAACTCGCCCCCGCGCCGAACCTGGATCCGGCGCTGCGCGAGCGGATCTGCGCCGACGCGGTCCGCTTCGCCCGCGAGATCGGCTACCGCAACGCGGGCACCGTGGAGTTCCTGCTCGACCGCGACGGCAACCACGTCTTCATCGAGATGAACCCGCGCATCCAGGTCGAGCACACCGTGACCGAGGAGGTCACCGACGTCGACCTGGTCCAGGCGCAACTGCGCATCGCCGCCGGCGAGACCCTGGCCGACCTCGGACTGTCCCAGGACACCGTACGGCTGCGCGGCGCGGCCCTGCAGTGCCGGATCACCACCGAGGACCCGGCCAACGGCTTCCGCCCCGACACCGGACGGATCAGCGCCTACCGCTCACCGGGCGGCTCGGGCATCCGCCTGGACGGCGGAACCACCCACGCGGGTACGGAGATCAGCGCCCACTTCGACTCCATGCTCGTCAAACTCACCTGCCGCGGAAGGGACTTCAAGGCCGCGGTCGGCCGGGCCCGGCGCGCGGTCGCCGAGTTCCGCATCCGCGGCGTCGCCACCAACATCCCCTTCCTGCAGGCCGTCCTGGACGACCCCGACTTCCAGGCCGGGCGGGTCACCACGTCGTTCATCGAGCAGCGCCCGCACCTGCTCACCGCCCGCTCCTCCGCCGACCGCGGCACCAAGCTCCTCACCTACCTCGCCGACGTCACCGTCAACAAGCCGCACGGGGAGCGGCCCGAGACCGTCGACCCGGTCACCAAACTCCCGCCGCTGCCCGCCGGCGAGCCGCCCGCCGGCTCCCGGCAGCGGCTGGTCGAACTAGGCCCGGAGGGATTCGCCCGGCACCTGCGCGAGTCGCCCCTCCTCGGCGTCACCGACACCACCTTCCGCGACGCCCACCAGTCCCTGCTCGCCACGCGGGTGCGCACCAAAGACCTCCTGGCCGTCGCCCCCGTCGTCGCCCGCACCCTGCCCGGACTGCTCTCCCTGGAGTGCTGGGGCGGCGCCACCTACGACGTCGCACTGCGCTTCCTCGCCGAGGACCCCTGGGAGCGCCTGGCCGCCCTGCGCGAAGCGGTGCCCAACATCTGCCTGCAGATGCTGCTGCGCGGCCGGAACACCGTCGGGTACACGCCGTACCCGACGGAGGTGACCGACGCCTTCGTGCAGGAGGCCGCGGCCACCGGCGTCGACATCTTCCGCATCTTCGACGCCCTCAACGACGTGGGCCAGATGCGCCCGGCCATCGACGCCGTACGCGGGACGAGCACGGCCGTCGCCGAGGTCGCCCTGTGCTACACCGCCGACCTCTCCGACCCCGCCGAGCGCCTGTACACCCTGGACTACTACCTGCGCCTGGCCGAGCAGATCGTCGAGGCGGGCGCGCACGTCCTGGCCGTCAAGGACATGGCCGGACTGCTGCGGGCGCCCGCCGCGGCCACACTGGTCTCGGCGCTGCGCCGCGAGTTCGGCCTCCCGGTCCACCTGCACACCCACGACACCGCGGGCGGTCAGCTCGCCACCTACCTCGCCGCGGTCGGGGCCGGCGCCGACGCGGTGGACGGGGCGGTCGCCTCGATGGCGGGCACCACCTCCCAGCCGTCGCTGTCGGCGCTCGTCGCCGCCACCGACCACTCCGAGCATTCCACCGGCCTGGACCTGAAGGCCGTCGGTGACCTGGAGCCGTACTGGGAGAGCGTCCGCAGGATCTACGCCCCCTTCGAGGCGGGCCTGGCCTCGCCGACCGGCCGGGTCTACCACCACGAGATCCCCGGCGGGCAGCTCTCCAACCTGCGCACCCAGGCGGTGGCCCTCGGCCTCGGCGACCGCTTCGAGGACATCGAGGCGATGTACGCCGCCGCCGACCGGATCCTGGGCCGCCTGGTGAAGGTCACCCCTTCCTCCAAGGTGGTCGGTGACCTCGCCCTGCACCTGGTGGGCGCGGGCGTCGCACCGGAGGACTTCGAGCAGACCCCCGACCGGTTCGACATCCCCGACTCCGTCATCGGCTTCCTCCGCGGCGAGCTGGGCACCCCGCCCGGCGGCTGGCCGGAGCCCTTCCGCACCAAGGCGCTCAAGGGCCGCGCCGAGGCCAGGCCCGTCACGGAGCTGAGCGCCGAGGACCGTGAGGGCCTGGACAAGTCCCGGCGCTCCACCCTGAACCGGCTGCTGTTCCCCGGCCCGACCCGCGACTTCGAGCAGCACCGCCAGGCCTACGGCGACACCAGCGTGCTCGACAGCAAGGACTTCTTCTACGGTCTGCGTCCGGCGAAGGAGTACGCCGTCGACCTCGAACCCGGGGTACGGCTGCTGATCGAGCTGCAGGCCGTCGGCGAGGCCGACGAACGGGGCATGCGCACCGTGATGTCCTCCCTCAACGGCCAACTGCGCCCCATCCAGGTGCGGGACACCGCCGCCGCCTCCGACGTCCCGGTCACGGAGAAGGCGGACCGGGCCGACCCCGGCCACGTCGCGGCCCCCTTCGCCGGTGTGGTGACCCTGGCGGTCGCCGAGGGCGAGGAGGTGGCGGCCGGGGCGACCGTCGCGACCATCGAGGCCATGAAGATGGAGGCGGCCATCACGGCCCCGAAGGCCGGCCGGGTGGGCCGGCTGGCCATCAACCGCATCCAGCAGGTGGAAGGCGGCGATCTGCTGATCGAGGTCGTCTGACCCGGCTCGGGCCGCTCCCCGGCCCGCGAAGGGGACCGGGGAGCGGGCCGGAGGGGGACGGTGGCCGAAGGCCGGGGACCGGTGCTCCGTCCCTCGTCCTCCGGCCTTCGGTCCGCCGGGGCCGAGGGCGGTGGGGCGGGGCGCGGGGCGGCTCACCCGTCCGTGGCGTCCGTCCGGCCCAGCCAGGACCGGGCGGCGGCGGTGAGCGCCGTGACGCCCGTACGCAGCGTCGGCCCGACGACCGGGGCGAACAGCGGAGAGTGGTTGGACGGCAGGGCCCGGGCCACCCGGGAGAAGTCCTCGGGGGTGCGGACCGCGGCGAAGTCCGCCGGGTCGGCACCGCCCAGCAGCCAGTAGACGCACGGGGCCCCGGCGGCCTCCGCCAGCATGCCGACGTCCTCGCTGCCGGTCGCGGGCCCGGGGTCCACCACCCGTGCCCCGCCCAGCACTTCGGCGAGCGTCCGCCGCGTCCGCTCGGACGCCCCCGGGTCGTTGACGACCGCCGGGAACGACTCGGTGACGGTGATCTCCGGATCGCGGGGTGCGCCGGAGGCGGCGGCCTCGGCCCGTACGATCCGTTCCACGGCCCGCAGCACGGACGTCCGTACCGCGGGCTCGAAGGTGCGTACCGTCAGCAGGAGTTCCGCGCGGTCCGCGATGACGTTGGGCTTGTTCCCGGCGTGCAGGGCGCCCACGGTGACCACCGCCGTGGAGGTGCCGGCGACCTCGCGGGCGACGATGCCCTGCAGGCGCAGGACCGTCGCGGCGGCCATGAGGACCGGGTCGACGCACGCCTCGGGCCGCGAACCGTGACCCCCGCTGCCGTGCAGGACCACGCGCAGGGAGTCGGAGGCGGCGAACGACGGGCCGCCGTGCAGCCCGACGTGTCCCGCGGGCAGCGGTGCGACGTGCTGGCCGAGCACGACGTCGGGGCGGGCGAACCGCTCGAAGAGACCGTCGTCGATCATCGCACCGGCGCCCCGGCCGACCTCCTCCGCGGGCTGGAACACCAGCAGCAGTGTGCCGCGCCACGCGGAGCGGGCCGCCGCGAGCCGCGCCGCGGCGCCCAGCAGACAGCTGACGTGCATGTCGTGGCCGCAGGCGTGCATCAGGGGCACGGCGTTGCCGTCGCCGTCGGCCGCCCGCGCGGTGCTCGCGTAGGGCAGGCCGGTCCGCTCCTCCACCGGCAGCGCGTCCATGTCGGCGCGCAGCGCCACCGTGGGCCCGTCGCCGTTGCGCAGGACGCCGACGACGCCCGTGCCGCCGACGCCGCTGGTGGTCTCGTACCCGGTGGCCCGCAGCCGCTCCGCCACGATCTGCGCGGTGCGGTGTTCGCAGAAGGCGAGTTCGGGGTGCGCGTGGAGGTCGCGGTAGAGACCGGCGAGATCCCGGAAGTCGGGGACCTCGTGGACGTCGGGGTGCGGGGACGCACTGCTGGGCATCGTGCCACCTTCCGGTGCTCGCGGCCGGCGCCGCCGCCGGGACGTACCGCTCGGTCACCATAGCCAGCGCCCGGTCCCGCCGGTCACGGGCCGTCGAATTGCGGTGCCCGCGGGGGCGGGGACGATGGACGGGGGGCCAGAGCGGCGAAAGGTGTCGGGCATGCCCGTGTGCAGCACGCGAGACGGTGTCGAGATCTTCTACAAGGACTGGGGCCGCGGCCGGCCCGTGGTGTTCATCCACGGCTGGCCGTTGAACGGCGACGCCTGGTACGACCAGCTCAAGGCGGTCGCCGACGCCGGGTACCGGGCCGTCGCCCACGACCGCCGCGGCCACGGCCGCTCCACCCCGGTCTACGACGGCTACGACTTCGACACGTTCGCCGACGACCTCGACGACCTGCTCACCCACCTCGACCTGCGCGACGTCACGCTGGTCGCGCACTCCATGGGCGGCGGTGAACTCGCCCGGTACATCGGCCGGCACGGCACCGGACGGGTGCGCTCGGCCGTGCTCCTGTCTGCCATCACACCGCTGATGCTGCAGGGTCCCGAGAACCCCGAGGGGGTCCCGCAGAGCGTCTTCGACGACATCAAGGCCGGCATCCTCAAGGAGCGTTCACAGTTCTGGAAGGACACCGCCGAGGGCTTCTTCTCCGCGAACCGCGCGGGCAACAAGGTCACCCAGGGCAACCGGGACGCCTTCTGGTACATGGCCATGGCCCAGACCATCGAGGGCGCGGTCGCCTGCGTCGACGCCTTCGGCACCACGCCCTTCCACGAGGACCTGAAGAGGTTCGACGTGCCCACCCTGGTCGTGCACGGCGACGACGACCAGGTCGTGCCCCTCGACGCCACCGGCCGCAAGGCCGCGCAGCTCGTCCCCGGCGCCGAACTGAAGATCTACGAGGGCGGCAGCCACGGCATCGCCATGGTCGACGGTGACAAGCAGCGCTTCAACCAGGACCTGCTCGAATTTCTCGGGCGCTGAGACCGGGCGCCGGGACCGGACGCCGGCAAGCGGGCCGGTCCGCGCCCCTCACGGCAGGATCCGCAGCGCGGCCACCCGGGGCCACGGCCGCCCGGGGTCCTCGTTGCGCACGGCCAGCGCGACGCCGCCGCCGGTGAGGCCCGCGTCCCGCGAGGGCGCCGGCCGGGTGAACGTCACCGCGCCGTCCACCGTGACGGTGACGGCCGCGGGCGACACCTCCAGCCGGACCCGGTGCGCCCCGGCGGACGCCAGCCGGCGCACCGTCGTACGGGCCGGGGCGCCCGGGATCCGCTCGGTCGTCCGCACCGTGCGGGCACCGACCGTGAGGACGCACGGGTACGCGCTGCCGTCGCGCACGGTCACGGACACGCTGTCCCGGGTGCCCTCCAGCCGGTCGGCGGTGACCTGCACCTGGTACGAGCGCCAGTCCGCCGTGGCGACGGGCCGGTAGGAGGCCGCCGCGTACGTGCCCCGGAGCGGGCCGTGCCCGGTCAGCGCGTCGAGGCGGGTGCCGGGCGGGCCGCCCGCGGACTCCCACAGCTTCTTGTGGCCGAGCGGGTCGGGCACGTCGCCCGGCACGGCGGTGCGCCAGGAGCCGATCAGGCGCAGCAGTTCGTCCGGCGTCGTCCTCCCCAGGACCTCCAGACGCTGCACCTGGCCGGCGGCCGCCGCCCGCCTGCCGGGCGGCAGCGGGGGGGAGGCCGTGTTGGTCAGGGCGGCCGTGAAGTGCTCGCGCAGCAGTTGCCGCAGCACCTCGTTGTGCTGTTCGGCGGATTCCGAGAAGGGGTGGGCGAACAGGCGTGGCGCGGGCAGGCCGTGGTCGCGGAAGGCCGCCAGCGACTGTCCGAGGTCGCGGCGGACCCGCTCCCGGTACTCGGCGGGTGTCTCCGTGCGCCGCAGCTCCGGCCGCCACAGCCGGTGGGCGAGCACGGAGCCGAGGCGGCCGGTGGCGTCGACCGGCGCGCGCCGGTGACTGAGGTGGGTGTGGTCCTGGAAGTCCCAGCGGCCCGAGTCCGCCATCCGCCGCACCTCCGGCCAGGACAGGTAGTACGGGCGGTGGGTGCCCACGGCCCCCGTGATGAGGTAGGCCGCCGCCGTCATCCGGTGGCGGGCCAGGATCGGGTCGGCGTATCTCCACAGGCCGCGGGTCCCGTCGTCGAAGGTGAGGTAGACGGTGCGCGGGGCCGGGGTGCGGCCGGTGGCCAGGAAGCCGGTGAACTCGGCGGTGGACAGGGTGCGGTAGCCGGCGGCGCGCAGGGCGGTCAGCTGGGCCGCGAACCGCTCGGGGGTGACGGCGTAGCGGCTCCTCGGGTGCGGCGCGACGTCGTGGTAGGTGAGCACGACCGGCGCCGCGCCGGGCCCGGGGGGCAGGGCCGCGGGCCGGGCGTCGTCCGGGCCGGCCGGCGGCTCGGCCTGCGCGGAGACACCGGCCGGCCCGTGGTCCCCGTAGCGCCAGGCGACGGCGAACGGGGCGCTGAGGACGCCGGCGCTCAGCGTGCCCAGCAGGCCCTTGAGCAGGGCGCGGCGCAGGGAACGGCAGCGGCCGGGCCGTCCGGTGGCCGTCACAGCGGGCGTCCCCTGGTCAGGACGGCGTAGTACAGCAGCGCCACACAGGCCAGGGTCAGCACGGTGGTGGTCAGCCGGCCCAGGGCCGGCAGCGGCTTCCTCACACGGGGCTCCTCGTCCAGGTGCCGCGGCGCAGCGTGAGCGCCGCGTACGGCAGCAGCCAGGCCAGCACGCAGCACGACAGCAGGCTCATCAGCGGCCGGTAGCGCCAGCGGCGGTCACCGGGGTTGTCCAGCCGGTAGGCGAGTCCCCACAGGCAGCCCTTGAGGAGGACTCCGGCCAGGTACAGCGCGCTCAGCGCGAGCGTGCGGTGCGCGGGCGCCCACAGCAGGTGGTAGGCGACCAGCGCGGGCGCGGCCAGCACCCACAGGGCGCGTCCGTAGTACAAGGTGGCCGGCGCGAGGCCGCGCCGCCACATGAACCGGCCGGTGAAGCAGAGGTTGCGCAGGAAGCTCTTCTTCCAGCGGATCTGCTGGCGCAGGAAAGGACCCCAGCGCGCCGGCACCTGGGTCCACACCCTGGCCGCCCGGCTGTACCCGACCTGCCAGCGCCGCTCGGGATGGTCCTCGTCGCGGACGAAGGGGGAGCCGGCGTGCCGCCGCTTGAGGGCCTGCCCGCACCACGCCTGGCCCAGTACGTAGCCGGTGAGCTGCCGGTCGGTGGCGAAGCGGAACGGTGCCCGCAGGAACCGGTCCTCGGCCCAGGCCGGCAGGTAGTTGACCACGGCCTCCCGGCGGAAGGCGGCCAGCGGACCGGAGACGCAGCACACCGAACCGAACGCCGACTCGGCCGCCTTGGCCACCCGGAACTGCCCCTCGTACCAGACGTCCTGGATCCGGGCGAGCAGCCCGGAGGAGGTGTTGAGCGCGCGGCAGTGACCGCTGACCGCGCCCAGGTCGCGATGGCGGACCATGGCCTCGACGCACAGGCGTACGGCGTCGGGGGCGAGCAGGCAGTCGGAGTCGGTGAACACCAGGACGTCACCGTCGGCGTGGGCGCAGGCGCGCACCAGCGCGGCCTTCTTGCCGACGTTGTGCTCCAGGCGCAGGACCGTGATGCCGAGTTCCCCGGCCAGGGCATCGAGGACGTCCCCGGTGCCGTCCCGCGAGCCGTCGTCGACGACGACGATCTCCAGGTGCGGGTAGTCGGAGGCGGCCATCGACCGCACGCACGCCTCCACGTGCCCGGCCTCGTCCTTGACGGCGAGCAGGAAGGTGACCTTCGGCCGCTCGGGCAGCGCCGGGAAGTCCGCGTGCCCCGGCGCGCGGGAACGCATCTCGCACACCGCGGGGTCGTCGTAGCGGGTGTAGGCGAAGTAGAGCAGGCAGAGGGTGCCGGTCAGGACGGCCACCCCGTACAGGGCGGTGACGCCCGTGCCGTGCGGCAGGCGCACCGCGCGCCCCGCCAGCAGGAGCAGCAGCGGCGACAGCGCCGTCAGGGTCAGCAGACGGACCAGGCCGTGCCGCACGGGCCGCTCCGCCCTGCGCAGCGGAGCCCCCAGGCGGGCCGAGACCGTGCGTCGCAGGGCGGAGCCCTCGGGGGACGTGGCCGCGGGGGGAAGCAGACGGCGGAGGTCGTCGGCGGCGTCCCCGGGCGGGGCGGCCGTCGCCCGGCCGAGGGCGGCCGGGCCGTTCACGGCGTCACCCCCGCGACGGGTGCGGCGGCGCGGCGGTGGAAGCCCGGGTCGAGCACCCGGTGTCCTTCGTCGAGCCAGGCCAGGTCGGTACCGGGCTGGACCGTGTGCACGATCACCAGGTCCCAGTGCTGCTCCTGCGGCGCCGTCACGCAGTGCAGCACGGAGCCGTCCGCCAGCGCCAGCACCGGGACGCGGGGATCGCTGTAGGCGACCTGGACGCCCTCGGCGGCCAGCAGCCCGAGGATGCGCAGCGCGGGGCTCTCCCGCACGTCACTCACCCCCGGTTTGTAGGCCGCGCCCAGGACCAGCACCCTGGCCCGCTCGGGTGCGACGCCGTCGGCGCCGAGCGTCCGCAGGGCCGTGCGGACCACCTGCGCGGGCCGCTCGTGGAGCGCGGACATGGCGGCGCCCGTCAGCGGGGCGTCCTCGGCGCCCCGGGGCAGCCGGGCCAGCAGGTAGTGCGGATCGCAGGGGATGCAGTGCCCGCCCGCGCCCGGACCGGGGCGGAACGGCATGAAGCCGTACGGCTTGGTGGCCGCGGCGTCGAGCACGTCCAGCGGGGACAGGCCGAGGGCGACGCACGCGTCGGAGAGTTCGTTGGCCAGGGCGATGTTCACCGCCCGGAACGTGTTCTCCCACAGCTTGGCCATCTCGGCGGCCTCGGGACCGGGGGCCAGGTGGACGCGTGCGGCGGTCGGGGCGAGCAGGGCCGCCGCCGCCCGCGCGCTGACCGGACCCGCCCCGCCGACCACCCGCGGGGTGCCCTCGGGGGCGTGCCCGGCGTTGCCGGGGTCGATGCGCTCCGGCGCGAAGGCGACCAGCACCTCTTCCTCGGGGGTGAGCCCGCGCGCCGCGAGCGGCTCGATCAGCAGGTCACGGGTGGTGCCCGGGTAACTCGTCGAGGTCAGCACGATCAGCTGCCCCTCGCGGGCCCGCTCCACGACGTCCGCGCACGCCCGGCGCAGCGGGCCCAGGTCGGGGGTGCGGTCGGCGGCGACCGGCGTCGGCACGCAGACCAGCACGGCGTCCGCCTCGCCGAGGGAGTCGGGCCGCGCGGTGAGGGCGAAGGCGGCGTCGCGTTCGGCGCACGCCAGTGCCGCCTGCTGGGCGGGCAGGACGTCCACGCGTCCGGCGTGGATGTCGGCGAGCCGTTCCTCGCTGCGGTCGACGCCGATGATCCGGGCGCCGGCCTCCCACAGGCCGAGCGCCAGGGGCAGCCCGACGTAGCCGAGCCCGACCACGGCGACGGTGACCCCGCTCAGCGGCGGCCCGCCGGACGCGGCCGGCGGACGCTGCAGCCAGCGCGGGGCAGGGGGCCGCGGCGCCGGCCGGGGCAGGGGCCGCCGGGCCGGACCGGTCGGGAAGGGGATGCCGGACTCGTCGAGATGGGCCGCGATCGTCACACCGTGATACATAACGATCTTCGCCTCGGAATGCCGACGCCACCACGCCCGCTCCCGTCGGCTTCACCCCGTCGGCGGTGCGGCGGCCGTCCTCACGGGGTCCTGGTCCGCCGGGCCGCCATCACCGCGTACACCAGGACGCCGACGAACAGGAACAGCACCCCCTGGTACACGGCCGCGTAGCCCGCGCCCGCCACCAGCCACATCGAGAAGGCCGCCGCGACCGCCGCCACCACGGAGTCCCGCACCAGACGCGCCCGGTCCACCAGGTGGCGGCGCCCGGAGACCAGGTGGAAGATCTGCGCCGCGGTGGCCAGCAGGTAGGGCACGGTCGCGGTGAACGTGGTGACCAGGACGAGGACCTGGAACACCTTGGCCGAACCCGAGGTGTAGTTGTAGACGGTGAGCAGGGAGGCGAGGACGACGGTGACGCCGACGCCGACGGTCGGCACCCCGCGCCGCCGCCGCGCGAAGGCCGCGGGGAAGAGGCCGTCCTGAGCGGCGGCGTACGGCGTCTGGGCGCTCAGCAGCGTCCAGCCGTTGAGGCAGCCGGTCATCGACACCAGCGCGGCGAGCGCGACGGCCCAGCCGCCCCAGGCGCCGCCGAACATGGCGTTCACGGCGTCCGAGAAGGGCGCCGAGGACCCGACCAGCCGGCTGTGCGCGACCGTGCCGAAGACGGACAGCGTGCCCAGCAGATAGACGAGGGCCGCGCCGGCGGTGCCGATGACGGTGGCCCGTCCGACGTTGCGCCGAGGGTTGCGCACCTCGCCCGCGCTGACGGCGGCGGACTCCACGCCGAGGTAGGAGAAGAGCAGGATCGCCGCGGAGGCGGAGACGGCGCCGACCGCGCTGGTGCCGCTCGCGTTGAAGGGGCCCAGGTTGTGCGGGTCGAAGAAGAACAGCCCGCCGACCGCGACCAGCAGCAGCGGCACGAACTTCAGCACCGTCGAGACGACCTGCACGGCGCCCACGTACCGGGTGCCCGCGAAGTTGGCGAGCGCGGGCAGCCACTGGATGGTGAGCGCGGCCAGGCAGGCGCTCCACCGGTGGCCGTTCACCGGGATCAGCACGTCGAGGTAGCCGACGGCGGCCACGGCGAGCGCGGCGTTCGACACCCAGGTGGTGATCCAGTACGCCCAGGCGGCCAGGAAGCCGGCGAA
Organism: Streptomyces sp. Xyl84; assembly: GCF_059731885.1. NCBI lineage: Bacteria > Bacillati > Actinomycetota > Actinomycetes > Kitasatosporales > Streptomycetaceae > Streptomyces > Streptomyces sp. Xyl84. The sequence continues at coordinate 366,775 of NZ_AP029182.1, read as the reverse complement.
GTCGCCGAAGGCCTCACGGGCGTAGACGTAGGGGCCGCCGGTGCGCGGATCGCGCTGGGCGAGCCGTCCGAAGACCAGCGCGAGCGCGATGGCGCCGACGGTCAGGACGCCGAAGGCGACCAGGCTGACCGTGCCGAAGGGGGCGACGGACGCCGGGAGCAGGAAGATCCCGCCGCCGATGATGTTGCCCATGACCAGGGCGGTGGCGACGGGCAGCCCGAAGCGGCGGGCGTGCCTGCCGGCGGCGGGGTCCGGTGCGCCGGCGGGGGTGTTCCCGGCAGGGCCGGCGGCGGCCGTGGGGTTCTCCCCAGGGGCCGTAGCCGGCTGCGGGGCGGTCCCGGGGACGTGCATGGGGTGGTGCGCCTCTCGTCGGACAGCGCCCGGGATCGCCGGGCACGCCCCATGGTCGGGCAGGATCGGGCCTTCCTCCAAATCACACGGGTTTGTCCGGTATGAGCCCGTCTGGTGCCGGAAAAAGTGCACCCCAGCGCACTTCGGGGCGGGAATCGTACGGGAGGGCTTCCCGGGGGGCGCTCGGAAATGAAGCGCGGGCCGCCGCCGGGACGTAGGCGGAGGCGCGGCGCGGCCCCCGGACGTGCGCCCAGAGGTGCGGGCCGCCTCAAAAAGCGCCCCGGCAGTGCGGGCGGTCTCCCGGGGCGCGCCCGGCCGCGAAGTGCGGGCCGTCTCCAGACGTGCCCCCGGAGGCACGGGTCGCCTCCGGGGCCCGAGAAGGGCGGGCCGCCTCCAGCGGTGCGCTCAGGAGGGCGGGCCGGGCGCGCTCGGCGAGAGGAGTGGTGGCGGTATGACCTAGCGTGGTCGCCATGTCCGAACTGCCGCACGGTGAGCACGGTCGTCCGCCCACACCCGGAGAGCGCTGGGCCGCCTTCCGGAAGTCCCCCTTCCTGCCCGCGACCGTCCTCGCACTGATCCTCGCCGCCGCGGCCGGGCTCTTCGCCGGCTCCTACACGTACGCCATGGCCAACCCCACGCCGCACACCATCCCCACCGCGGTCGTCGGCGCCTACGACCAGCCGAAGGGCCGGCGCTTCATCACCGGCATGGAGGAGGCGCTCGCCGCCTCGCTGAAGCTGCGCCCCTACGGCAGCCTGCCCGCGGCCCGGACGGCCGTGGACGACCAGAAGGTGTTCGCCGTGCTGGAGGTCCCCACCGGCGGCGGGCCCGTCGTCCTCGACGTGTCCGGCGCCTCGGGCGCGACCGTCGCCCAGGTCCTGACGGAATCGGCGCAGCAGGTGGGCCGGGCCACCGGCATCCCCGTGACCGTCCGCGATCTCAACCCGCTCCAGCACGGCGACCCGCGCGGCCTCGCGATCTTCTACATCTCGCTCGCCGCCGTGATCATCGGCTTCGTCGGCGCCATCCAGCTCAGTGTCCACGCCCGGGCGCTGAACCCCCTGGAGCGCATCGCCTTCACCGTGGGCTACGCCCTGCTCGGCGGCTTCGTGATCGCGGCGGTGGTGGACTGGATGCTCGGCGCCCTGAACCTGCCGTTCGTCGAGTCCTGGCTGATCCTGGCGCTGACCATGTTCGCCTCCGGCATGGTCTTCACCATGTTCAACACCCTCTTCGGGCGCTGGGCCATGCTGCCGACGTGGGGGCTGATGGTGCTGCTGGGCAACCCCTCCTCCGGCGGCGCGGTCTCCTGGCCCCTCCTGCCCTCGCCCCTCGGCCAGATCGGCCGCTGGCTGCCGCCGGGCGCCTCGGTGAACGCCCAGCACACCGCCGTCTACTTCGCCGGACACCAGCACGCCTTCCCCTTCCTCGTCCTCGCGGCCTGGGCCGTCGTCTCCTGCGCCGTCTTCTGGGGCTGGCGCCACCGCCACCCCGGCGGCCGCCAGGCGCGCCCGGCACACGCGGCCGGCTGACGGCCCGGATCCGGTGCGTGGGAGCGGCCGGCGGCCCGGGACCGGGACACGCGGCCGGCTGACGGCCCGGATCCGGTGCACGGGAGAGGCCGGCGGCCCGGAACCGGCACACGCGGCTGGCCGGCGGACCGGCCGCCCGGTGCGCCGCTTACCTGACGGGTCATCGACCCCGCTCCGCCCCGGTGCGAGGATCGTGGCCGTACACAGCACAGCCCGCAGGGCCGACCGACCGGAGGACGCCATGACCGCCTACGCCATCGCCCACCTGCGCGACGCCGCCCCGCACCCGGACATCGCCGAGTACATCGAGCGGATCACCGCCACCTTCGCGCCGTACGGCGGCCGCTTCCTGGTGCACGCCACGCAGCACGAGGTGAAGGAGGGCGCCTGGCCCGGTCACGTCGTCGTCATCGGGTTCCCCGGGATCGCCGAGGCCAGGGCCTGGTGGGACTCGCCCGCCTACCAGGAGATCGCACCCCTGCGCTCCCGCCACATCGAGGGCGACCTGATCCTGGTCCCGGGCGTTCCCGAGGACTACGACCCGGCCGGCACCGCGCAGGCGATGCGCGAGGCCATGGCCGCCGGGGGACCGGCCCGGAGCTAGGTGTATTGATCACGAGCATTGTTGCGCTGCTTCCCGCCGAACGGCACCGGCCACCGCACCCACCAGGAGCAGAGCGCCGCCGTCGCCGCCTGCATCCGCTGGCGAAACGCCCGCACGGGGCCGCGGAATCCTGACGGTGCCGGGGCGAGAACTCGCGCGCGGACGGCGGTCCGGCCGCGGTTCGCGAACACGTTCACCCACGTGATCAGGCGCTCGGATCAGCGCACGCCCCCGGCAGTGATCCGACCTCGTGCCTGGTCGCGCCGGCAGAACTGCGGACCCCGGCCGTCAGTCCGTGTCAGGCACTCGTGGCAGAGCTGGTCCCGACGCAGGTGCAGTCACGCGACGGATCGAGCTACGTGGTGCGTCTGTTTCACCGTTTCGAGCGGTTTGGCGATGAGGCTGTGGGCCAGGCCGTGTCCGTGCCGTCAAATTTCCAGATGACATGGCATCAGTACTTTCTGGATGGGGTGGGGGCGGCGCGGTGGAGGTGAGAGGGGTACGACACGCCTACCGCCGACGGGTGGTCCTCCGGGGTGTCGACCTGGACCTCGGTGCCGGTGTGCTGGCCGGGATCGTCGGCGAGAACGGCACGGGCAAGACGACCCTGCTGAAGATCCTTGCCGGTGAACTGCGGGCGGATCGTGGCGCGGTGCGTCACCGGGGGCGTTTTGGCTACTGTCCGCAGGACGTGGTCCTCAACGATGCCCTGACCGTCCGGCAGCACCTGGAGTTCTTCAGGACGGCCCTCGCGCTGGACGATCTGCGTCATGCCGAGAGGGTCATGGAGGCTTTGCGGTTCTCCGAGTACGCCGATGTGCGCGCCGGGGTGCTCAGCGGCGGGACCCGGCAGAAGCTGAACCTCACGCTCGCGATCATGCACGACCCGCAGGTTCTGCTGCTGGACGAGCCGTACCAGGGTTTCGACTGGGACACCTACCAGCGGTTCTGGGAACTGGCCGCCCGACTGCGCGACGCCGGCCGCTCCGTCCTGGTCGTCTCCCATCTGGCCTACGACACCGAACGCCTCGACGAGCTGTGGCGTCTGGAGGCGGGCACGCTGCGCCCGGAGACGACGGCAGCGGCATGAGGAGACACCTGAACCTGTTCACGACAGCCACCCGGTACGACCTCATCGAGCACGCCCGTAACCGGTTCGCCATGCTGCTGGTCGTCTTCTTCGTCCCCACCTGGGCCGGCCTGGTCTACCTCACCATTCCCGGCAGAGCGGCCCCGTTCCAGCTGGCCTCCACCGGGGAGAAGCTGGCGCCTGCCGGCAATGAACTGACGCAGATCACCGGTGCCCTCAACGCCGTCACCCTGGTGACCGGGTTCATGATGTTCGCGTCGACCTTCTCCGGCGGGCGCTTCGACCGGCGCCTGGCCATGGCGGGCTACCCCCGCACCCATCTCGTCCTGGCCAAGGCCGGTTCCCTGATGCTCGCCTCCGCCCTTCTCGCCGCCTACGCCACCGCGGCCATGTGCATCGCCTGGACACCGAAACAGCCTTTCCTGCTTGCCGCCGCACTGTTCTGCGCCGCGCTGACCTACGGAGCCATCGGCGTGGTCCTCGGCTCCCTGCTGCGCCGTGAGGTCGAGGGCATGTTCGCCTTGGTGATGACCAGCGTCATCGACGTCGCCCTGCAAAATCCCATGGTCAGCTCCGGCGCCGGAAGCCCGCTGACACGCCTGCTGCCTACCTACGGCTCGGTCCAGGCCGCCACTGCGGCCGGGTTCTCCGCCACCTCCGTGCCCGCGTACCTCGCTGTGCAGCTGCTGTGGTGCGTCGCGGCCGCGTTCCTGGGGCTGCTGGCCTTCCACCACCGCACCCGCAACGCCCTGCCCCGGCCGGGCCGTCACGACTGGTCCGCGACCGCGGAACCACGCGGCGCCGTGTCCCCCCGGCGCCCAGCGGGCACCAGCGAGAACTCCGCGCCGGGCTCCCCGTGACTGGTGTCCGCCGCACTCACCCGGGCGGGCGGCATCAACGCCGTCTCCGGCTGGTCGCAGTGCGGGCACGCATTCAGGCCCTCACCCCCGCGACTCCGCACCGACGAAGGAGCATGCATGAGCAGCACATCAGGCGTGGACCAGACGGCGATTCCGGCCCAGCGGGGTCCACGGCCGCGCTTCCACTACCCCTTGCCGATGCCGCAGCCCTCCCACGTCCCCAGGGACGTCGCGGCCCGGGCCCAAGTGTGGAAGGCGTCGTACGGGTGGACCGAACCGGTCACAGAACCCCACTCCGATGCCGGAATCGCCATGGGCTGGTGCCTCGGGAGGTTCTCCACCCCCGAGACCAGTGAGGGAGTGCTCCACGCCATCGGCTGCCTGCTGGAATGGTCGTTCGCCATCGACGACGATGTGCTCGACCACCCGGAGGCCCGCAGCCGGTCCGGCGAAGTCATCCGACTCGTGAGCCAGATCATGCACGTGATGGAATCTCCGGGATACCGAGTACCGGAGAACGCAGTCCCCCTCACCGCGGCGATCCATGACGTGATGGAGCAACTGCGCGCGGAGTGCACACCCACACAGGTGGCCCGCGTGAGCACCGGACTCAGGTGCATCCTCACCAGCGGCGTGCACAAGATCCACATGGACGAACCCGACGAAGACGAATACCTCGCCCTGCGCATTCACGACGTCGGAGGTTACGCGTACGCCACGATGATCGAGATGTGCGGCCCCGCTCCCATCCCGGACGAGGACTGGAACGCACCGGCGGTCCGGGCCCTGATCGGCTGCACGACTCTGCTCGTCGGAGTGGAGAACGATGTCGTCTCCTACCACAAGGAAAAAGCAGAAGGGCAGACCTCCCCGAACTTCGTGGGCGTCCTGCAAGCCACCCGCGGACTCTCCTTCGACCAGGCCGTCACCGCGGCGATCGAGACGCGCGACCGCCTGATGCTCCTCTTCCTCCGCCTGCGCGAGCGCCTGCTGCCCACGGCCGCGCCGCCCCTGCACTACCTCATCGACCGACTCGGGCAGCTGATCATCGCCAACACCGAAGTCACCCTGTGCGCGCGACGCTACAACCCGCCACCCGCACCCCGCATGGCCCCGGAAGACGTCGTCAGGACACCCTCCTGCTGGGCACCCTCACTGTCGACCACCGACACCAGCCCCCTGCCCTACCCGAGCATCTCCTGGTGGTGGGACCACCGCTGAAGACCCCACGGTCCGGCACTCGGTCGACGCCCCGCACCCACCTCCGAGAGCCAGGTCCTGGAGACAGTCCGCTGATGCCGGGCGGCACGTCGATCACCCGGCTGACGACGCGGGACGAGCCACTGGCCGGACGGCGCCGGCCCGGCCGCGGGGGTGTCACCGGGCGGGGTGCGCGACCCGCTCCGGGGCCCCGGCCGCCGGTGCGGCCGTACTCGGTGAGGGCGGGGGAGCCGCGGCGGTGAGGGCGGCGTCCGCGCGGCTCAGCCACTCGCGGTACGCCGGTGCCTGGAAGGCCGCCTCCCAGTACGCCTCCTCCAACTCGGCGTAACTGCCCTCCAGTTCCTCCTCCGCGCGGGCCACGAGCAGCAGCCGCACCCCGATCGGGTCGCCCTGGAGCGGCCGGATGGCGAGGTCCGCGCGGGGCAGCGCGGTCGGCTGGCTGACCGTCACCACCTCCCCGGTGGCCGCCAGGGAGTAGGCGGTGAGGTAGTCCCCGTGCAGCACGTCGGGCTGCAGTCCCGCCGCGCGCAGCACCCGGCACAGGGCGTCCCACTCGCCGTCGACCGTCGAGTCGACCATCCAGCGGTCCGCCGCGAGATCGCACAGCCGCACCTCGCGCCGCGCCGCCGCCGGATGGTCGGCGGCCAGGCAGACGAACTGCGGCTCGCGCTCCACCAGCACCCGCACGCGCAGACCGGGTGGCACGCGCAGCGGACTGCCCTCGACCTCGTGCACGAACGCCGTGTCGAGCCGGCCCGAGGCGACCATGCCCAGCAGGGCGTTCGCGGAGACGTCCATCTGCAGCGTCGGTTCGGTCCGGGGCGTACGGGCACGCAGCCGGCGCAGCCAGCCGGGCAGGGCGCGGCTCGCGGTGGCGCCGATGCGCAGGCGGGGACCGCCGACCGCGCGGGCGGCGGCCGCGCGGGTCTCGGTGACCAGCGCGCTCAGTTCGGTGACCAGGGGCCGGGCCCGGCTCAGGACCGCGTGTCCCAGCGGTGTGGGCCGGCAGCCGGTGCGCGCGCGGACGAAGAGCTGACCGCCGAGCGTGTGCTCGATGCGGCGCAACTGGGTGCTCAACGAGGGCTGTGCCATGCCGAGTTCGCGCGCCGCTCTGTGCAGACTGCCGGTGTCGGCGATGGCGCAGAGCACGCGCAGGTGCCTCACCTCGAGCTCCATGAGGGGGAGCGTAGGGCGGTGCGGCCGGACCGCACCAGATGTTCAAACCCCTACGGAACCGTACGAGTCGGCCCCCGATAGCTCCGCGCTATCCCCACTTGCCATCATCCCGCGGGCGTTGGCCTGCCCGAGACTCGTGCGCAACCGATCGTTCACCCCACATCGAACGAGTAGGAGCCCCCCATCATGTCGCGTTCCACGACCGCCAAGTCCGCGAAGTCCTCCAGGAGACTCGTGGCCCTCGCGCTCGGACTCGGCCTGGCGTCCGCCGCGCTGGGCACCGCGATGCCGGCGAGTGCGGCCCCGGACACCGGGTCGGCCGCCTCCACCACCGCCGTCGCCCGGTACACGGGCTCGGCCGGGCACGCCGCCGACAACCAGGCGTTCTTCGACGCCGTGCTGAAGTCGGTCGCCGAGAAGCAGGCCGCCCACCCGAACCTCAAGTCGGTGACCGTCTACTACAACGCCTCCCAGGCGCCGAGCTTCCGCTCGCAGATATCGAGCGCCGCCTCCATCTGGAACAGCTCCGTCTCGAACGTGAAGCTGGCGGCGACCTCGGGCCAGGGCGACTTCGCCTACTACGAGGGCAACGACCCGTCGAACGGGTCCTACGCCTCCACCGACGGCCACGGCAGCGGCTACATCTTCCTGGACTACTCGCAGAACCAGCAGTACGACTCGATCCGTGTCGTCGCGCACGAGACCGGGCACGTGCTCGGGCTGCCGGACCACTACAGCGGCCCGTGCAGCGAGTTGATGTCGGGCGGCGGCCCCGGCCCGTCCTGCACCAACCGCTACCCGAACTCCACCGAACGCTCCCGGGTGAACCAGCTGTGGGCGAACGGTCTGGCCAAGGCGCTGGAGAAGGCCGTCAGCGTGCGCTGACGCCCGGCGGCGGCCGGCCCCGCACGACCCGCGCGGACCGTGGCCCGGCCACGGTCCGCGCGGCGTGTTCCGGCCACCGCCCCTCCCGCGCTCGGTCCCGGCGGTACTGTCGCACCGTGCGGGCCCGCCGACGGTGCGGGCGGGCACGGCGCACGCTCCGCAGCGGGGCGGCGCCGAGAGCGGTGCACGTCCGAGGCGGCGCGCGCACCCGCACCGCACCGCACGTCGCACGACGAGGCACGAGGGGGAGACACCGCATGAGCAGTCCGACCGGCCGAAGCGGCCAGGACACCGGGCCGCGCGACCGCACGGGTCAGGCCGAGGCCTTCGACTCCATCGGGGAGCGCTACGACGCGGCCTTCCCGCACAAGGACGGCCAGATCGAGGCGACGGACTGGCTCGTGGCGTCCCTGCCCGCCGGGGCCCGGGTCCTGGACCTCGGGTGCGGCACGGGCGTGCCGACCGCCCGGCGGCTGACGGAAGCGGGCCTGGACGTCGTGGGCGTCGACCTGTCGGCCAGGATGGTCGCGCTGGCCCGTGCGCAGGTGCCCGGGGCGCGGTTCCATCAGGGCGACCTCGCGGACGTGAGACCCCACGGCCCCCTCGACCTGGGCCGGTTCGACGCGGTCGCGGCCTTCTTCTCCCTGCTCATGCTGCCCCGGGCGGAGATCCCGGGCGTGCTGTCCTCGGTCCGTGAACTGCTCGTGCCCCGGGGTCTGTTCGCGCTCTCGATGGTGGAGGCCGACGCGGACGACCTGCCCGTCGCGTTCCTCGGCAGCACGATCCGCGTCTCCGGTCACCCGCGGGGCGAGCTGCGCGCGGTGGTGGAGGGGGCCGGCTTCGAAGTCGTGGAGGAGTCCTCCCGCTCGTACGCGCCCAGCGCCCCGGACCCCGCCGACGGCCCGGGCGCACCGCCCGAGGTGCAGCTCTTCCTGCGCTGCCGGCGGCTCGGTTGAGGCACCGGCAGCCCGTTCATCCCGACGTCGGACGCAGGACCAGGCACACGAAGCCGAAGCAGTCCCGGTAGACGCGCAGCCATTCGTCGCGGTGGGCGTCGGCGACCGCGAGGGCCTCGGCGCTGCCGGGGTCGGCGGGGTGGTCCAGCGCCCACGCGGCCAGCGAACCGGTCCACGCCCATTCGTAGGCGTCCAGTTCCGCGCGCGAGCTGATGTGCCCGCCGACGGGTGTCCAGCCGTCGGCCGTGACGGTGTCCATGACGGCCGGGAGTCCGCCGAGGTCCCCGAGCATCTCCACGGCCTCGGGGGAGGGCGCCCGCTCCCAGAAGCCGTCCCCGATCAGGACCCGTCCGCCCGGTGCCAGATGGCGGCGCGCCGCCTTTAGGGTGGCGCGCAGTCCGCCGAAGGCGTGCGTGGCCCCCACGCTGAGCACCACGTCGAAGGCGTGCGCGGCGGTGAAGCCGGCCGCGTCCTCGTGGTGGAGCACCAGGCGGTCCTGCACACCGAGGGTGTGTGCGGCCTCCCGGGCGCGGGCCAGGGCGACTTCGGAGACGTCCACCCCCTCGGCGCGCAGCCGGGGGTGCGCGGCGAGCGCGCGCAGCAGCCACTCGGCCCCGCCGCAGCCCAGGTCGAGCACCCGCGCGTCCTCGCGGGGCAGGACGCGGTCCAGCAGCAGGCACACGGAGTCGTCGTCGAGCGGGGCGGCGACCGGATGGCCGGCGTGGGCGAGCAGCGAGATCTGGGCACGGTTCACCGGCGGAGCGTGACACGGGCCGCAGACCCGGCGCATCCGCTTTTCCGGCGGCCGGGCCGGCAGCGCACCGGCGGGGAAGGATTTTCCCGGACGAAGGGAGGCATGGCGGACCCGCCGTGGAGCGCACCGGGCGCCCCGGGCACACTTTGGGTGTCGCACTCCCCTGACCAGAGGATGATCAACGGATGATTACGCTGACGAAGGACGACGGCCCGGCGGACCTGGACGGTGTCACGCACCTGTCCATCGGAGTGTCCTGGGACCCCACGGCGGGCGCCAGCGGAGGCGTGATGGGCATGCTCCGCAGAAAGACGGGCACGGACCTGGACCTGATCGCCATCGCGATGCAGGGCGGGGACCCGGTGCGGCTGGCGGGTCTCGACTCCCTCGACCCCATGGGCAACGGGTCCCTGGTGCACAGCGGTGACAACCAGACCGGCCGGGGCGACGGCGACGACGAGACGGTGACCGTGGAGTTCGCCCGGATCCCGCAGCAGATCACCTCGATCGTCTTCGTGGCCGCCGCCTTCAAGAAGGGCAGCTCCTTCCAGAAGGCGCGCAACATCAGCTTCAAGGTGTACGACGCGACGGGCGGCAGCTCCCAGCAGGTCGCCGACATCTGGCCCAGCCTGCTCACCCAGGACAACGGCTGCGCCGTGGCCAAGGCGGTGCGCGTGGGCGGCTCGTGGAAGCTCGAGGTGATCAACGTGACCGGCAAGATCAAGCAGGGCGACGAGCACGCCCTGATGCGCTTCGCCGTGAGCAAGTGACCCCGGGGCCGGGACGCGGGAGCCCCGGCCGCCGGCTCAGCTCCGCCGGGCGCGGTGGAGATCGCGGATCAGGGCGATCTCGGCCCCGTGGTGCAGCACTTCCTGGTTGACCCACCACACGATGTCGATGAACGGCTCCTGCGGATCGCTGCCGTGCGGGTAGGTGCAGTACCCCACGGTGTCGAGCGCGTCGTCGTCCACGCTCAGCAGTGCCCGCCGCCAGGCCGCGGCCGCGGCGTCGAAGGCCGCCACCGCCTCCCGGGCGCTGCCGGGAACCGGATGGACGTCCCGGTCCAGGGTGTGCGAGCCCGCCGTGTGATCGGCGCGCAGCGCCAGCATCTCGCCGAGGTGGCTCAGCCGCCAGGCGATGGTGGTGAACGGCGGCGGCCACGGGTGCGGGTACGGCGCGGCGTCACGCCCCCACGCGCCGGCGCCGGCCAGCAGCGTGGCCCGCGGTCCGGGCCCGTCCGGCCGCCGGCGCACCGACCAGCAGGCGGGCACCGGTTCCCAGAAGTACTCCTCGTCGGTCATGGGCGAGACCTCGGTCCCGGTCCCGTCTCCGCTGTCCATGACGGGACCCGTCAGCCGGGCGCTCAGACGCTCGCGCGCGAAGTCGAACTGTGCCAGCAGGGGGACGAGGCGGGGCGGGACCACGGGACACTCCTGGGTGGGCGGGCCGCCCCCCGGCGGGGCGGCCGGCCCGCCACACTGGCACAGCGGCCCGGGCGCCGCACCCGCTTTTCCACCGGCCCCGACAGCGGACCGGTGCGCCACCGGGACGGGTGTGCCGCGGGGCGGTGTGCCGTAGGGCCGGTGTGCCGCGGGCGCGGCCCCGCCGGTGGCGGGGCCGCGCGGGCGGTCAGTTCAGCGCGGGAGGACCGGCCTGGGCATCCGTGCCCCACGCGGACGGTGTGCCGCCCACGGTGAACGCCAGCGACCGCATGTGCCGCAGGTCGTCCGTCGTGAGGTACGTGCGGCCGTACGCGGAGCCGTCGACACGCGCCGACCGGATGTAGTGCCGGGCGTCCGAGGTGCCCGGCGCCGTGATGGTCAGCGAACCGTGCGGGTAGTAGCGCCGGTCGAGGGTCAGGTCCACCCGGTCGAAGACCGGGGTGGACAGGCCCCAGGTGCCGTAGCCGGGCTGCACCGGGAAGACACCGATCGACGAGAGCACGTTCCAGGCGGACATGGTGCCCAGGTCGTCGTTCCCGGTCATCCCGGTCGGGGTGTCCGTGAACAGGGTCAGGGCGGCGTGCACCACGTCGGTCGTCTTCCACGGCTGCCCGGTCGACAGGTATGTGTAGGGCGCGATGAGGTCGGGCTCGTTCTGCGGGTTGTACTTGTCCGCGTTGTAGTAGTCGTACGGACCGTTCACCCACACCTCGCGGGCGGTCTTCGCGGGGTCCTTCACGAGCTGGTCGTAGGCGAAGAACGAGTCCAGCCGGTCGTTGGCCGCCTGCTTGCCGCCGATCAGGCCGATCATGCCGGGCAGGTCCTGCGGCACCAGCCACTGGTACTGCCAGGCCGTGCCCTCGTGAAACCCTTCGCTCCGGGCGGGATCGGCCGGTCCGGTGAAGGCGCCGGAGGCGTCGCGGGCCCGGAAGAAGCCCGTCGAGGCGTCGAAGATCCGCCGGTAGTTCTGCGCCCGCGCGGCATAGCGGGTCGCGTCCGCGTCATGGCCGAGACCGCGGGCCATCTCGGCGAGCACGGCGTCCGACAGGGCGTACTCCAGTGTCGCGGACGGGCCGTGGTCGTAGTCCGAGTCGCCGGGCTTGGCGTGCGGGCGGCCCTTGACGTAGGGCGCGAAGCCGTCGGCCAGGTACTCCTTGTTGGCCTCGCGGCCCACGGCCGGGGAGCCGGCGGGCGGGACGCCGTCGGCGTTCTTCTTCAGGGCCCGGTAGGCGCGGTCCTCGTAGCCCTTGAGCAGGCCCTGCTGGTAGGCGTTGGTCAGGAACGGGGTGACCGGGTCGCCGGTCATGATGTTCGTCTCGACCGTGCCGTAGCCCCACTTGGGCAGCCAGCCGCTCTCCTCGTCGATGTGGATGACGGAGATCGCCATGTCGCGCGCCTCACGCGGCGCGAGCAGCGACAGCAGCTGCGACTGGGTGCGGTAGGTGTCCCACAGCGACCAGTTCTGGTAGTAGGTGAAGCCCCGCGCGCGGTGCACGCGCTGGTCCCAGCCGGTGTAGCGGCCGTCGGCGTCGCTGCCGACGTTGGGCGCGAGGAACGACCTGTACAGGGACGAGTAGAAGGTGCGGCGGAGCGTGTCGCTGCCGCCCCGCACCCGGACGTCGTCCAGCCGGTCCTCCCACGCGCGCTGTGCGGCCTCGCGCACCTTCTCGAAGGAACGGCCGCCCTCGGCACGGAGGTTGAGGGCGGCCCCGCGCGCGTCGACGTAGGACAGCGCGGTGGTCGCCTCCACCGTGCGGTCGTGGGTGGTGTCGAAGCGGACGTAGGCACCGTCCTGCCCGGTCCGGGCCCCGGCGGTCACGGTGGAGCCGTTCCAGGTGCCGTACGCGGTGAAGGGCCGGTCGAAGCGGGTGATCGTGTACACGGTGTACGGCTTGGTGTCCTGGCAGAAGCCGCTGCCCGTGATGGCGGTGCGCACGGTCCGGTTGTCGAGCACCTCGACCTCGGTGGAGAGCGTCCGGTGCAGCGACTGGCCCGCGTCGAGCAGGACGTTGGCCTTGTCGGTGGCCGGGAAGGTGTAGCGCTGCACGCCCGTGCGGGCGGTCGCGCTCAGCTCGGCGTCGATGCCGTTCTTCAGCCCGACCTTGTAGTAGCCGGGGCTCGCCTTCTCGGTGTCGTGGCTGAACTCCGCCTGGTACTTGGCGTAGTCGGTCTCGGTGACGTCCCCGGTGGTGGGCAGCACCGGCAGGTCGCCGCCGAGGCCGCACCCCACCCCGGAGAGGTGGACGAGCGAGAAGCCCCGGATGTGGTTCTGGGAGTGGTCGTAGCCGGTGTTGTGCCCGGTGTCCGGGGAGAACTGCACCATCCCGAACGGCACCGCCGCGCCCGGGTAGGTGTTTCCCTCGTTCTCGGTGCCGATGAACGGGTTGACGAGATCGGTGAGCGGGGTGTCCCGGACGCCGGCGGCCTGGGCCGCCGGCGCGGCCAGGGCGGCGCCGAGGAGCGCCGCCGCCGTCACGGCCGTTCCCGCGCGGCGTATGCGCTGGATCCATCTCATGGGCGTCAGCCCCTCTCCGCGAGCAACCGGACAACGTTGTCAGAAGCGGCGCTCATTCTTCGTCCTGTGCGTGTACTCGTCAAGAGTGGGTGCAGGCGCCGTGGGCGGAGGCGGTCGCCGGGGTCGGTCGCGTGGGCGAGGGCGGGCCGGGACGTGGCGGATCCGTCCCGGCCCCTCGCCCACCGGCCTGCGGCCGGGGCTGCTTGACAGTGCGTCGGCTGTCCGCGCGGGCTGTCCGCCGGTCTTTCGGCAGGCAGCTGTCGACGCTGCCCCGCGGGCCTGCGAGCCGCCCGGCCCGGACCGCCGCGAGGCCCCGCGGTCCGGGCCGGCCGCTTCCCTCGCTCGCGCCCTCGGCCCGGGCCCCGTCAGGCGGAGCGCAGGACGTCCTCGCGGCGGACGGCGTGCGCGAAGGGCAGTCCGGCCGCGTAGCGGGCCAGTTCGTCGGCGGCGGCGGCCGCCATGCGGTGCAGCTCGCCGCCGAGGGAGCCGGCGACGTGCGGGGTGAGGACGACGTTGGGCAGGTCGTACAAGGGCGAGTCGGCGGGCAGGACTTCGGGGACGGTGACGTCCAGGACCGCGTTGAGCCGGCCGGTGCGCAGTTCGGCGACGAGCGCGTCCTGGTCGACGAGGGAGCCGCGGGAGGTGTTCACCAAGGTGGCGTCGTCGCGGAACAGGGCGAGGCGGCGGCGGTCGATGAGGTGCCGGGTGGAGGGCAGTTCGGGGGCGTGCACCGTGACCACGTCGCTCGCCGCGCACAGCTCGTCCAGCTCCACCGCGCGGGCACCGAGCGCGGCGGCCTCGGCGGCACCGACGTAGGGGTCGTGCAGCAGCAGGTCGAGGTCGTGGGGGCGGAGCAGTTCCAGGACCCGGCGGCCGATGCGGGAGGCGCCGACGACGCCGACCGTGCGCCGGTAGTTGCCGGCGCCGGCGTAGGCCGCCTGCCAGTCGTGGTCGGCGCGCCGGGTGCGGTAGTCGTCCCGGATGCGCAGCAGCTGTTTGTTGGCGAGCAGTACGGCGGCCACGGTGTACTCGGCGACCGGCAGCGCGTTGGCCCAGGCGGCCGAGGTCACCTCGATCCCGCGCCGCCAGCAGGCCTCGGTGATGTGGTGCTTGACCGAACCGGCGGCGTGGATGACGGCACGCAGCGCGGGCGCCCGGTCCAGGACGGCCTCGTCCAGCGGGGGGCAGCCCCAGCTGCTGACGATGACCTCCGTCTCGCCCAGCGCGGCGGCGGCCCGCTCGGCCGTGAAGTCGTCGACGACGAGGCCGGGGTCGAGGTCGGCGAGCGTGGTGAGCCGGGCCAGGGTGGCCGGGTCGATCAGCCGGGCGGCGAGATCGGTGTGCATGGCCAGCAGCGTGCGCGGGCGCCGGGGGGCCGGGGCCGGCTGGGCGGCGGGTGCGGTCGGGGGGTTGGACACTCGGTTCTCCGGTACGTGTGCGGCAGGGTTTGACGTCACTTGACGCTGCCTGCGGTGAGGCCGGCCTTCCAGTGGCGCTGCAGGGCGACGAAGGCGATGACCAGCGGGACGATGCCGAGCAGGGAGCCGGTGACGACCAGCGGGTAGTACTCGGGGAAGGCGTGGGACTGCGTGTTCCAGCTGTACAGGCCGAGGCTGACCGGGAAGAGCCGGTTGTCGGAGAGCATCACCAGGGGTAGGAAGAAGTTGTTCCAGATGGCGGTGAACTGGAACAGGAAGACCGTGACGAAACCGGGCATCACCATGCGCAGGCCCACCGACCAGAACGTCCGCAGCTCCCCGGCGCCGTCGATGCGGGCCGCCTCCAGCACCTCGCCCGGCACGTACCCGGCGCAGAAGACACGGGCCAGGTAGACCCCGAAGGGGTTGACGAGACTGGGGACGAAGACGGCCCAGAAGGTGTTGACGACGCCCAGCTCGGAAGCCAGCAGGTACATCGGCAGCGCCAGCGCGGTCGTCGGCACCAGCACGCCGAGCAGCACCAGGCCGAAGAGCTTCTCCTTGCCGGGGAAGGCGTAGACGTGGAAGGCGTATCCCGCGCACACGCACACCAGCGCGCACAGCACGGCGCCGATCCCGGCGTAGAGCAGGGAGTTGAGGTACCAGCGGAAGTAGATGCCGTCCCCGGCGGTGGCCAGGGCGTGCAGGTTGGCGCCGAGGTGCCAGGTGGAGGGGGACAGGGAACGGCCGCCGAGCAGGTCGCCGGTGTTCTTGGCGGCGGCGGTCAGCAGCCAGCCGAGCGGCAGCAGGGTGTAGGCGGTGGCCAGCACCAGGGCGCCGTTGACGGCGGTCCTGGACAGGGACCAGGGGCGGCCGCGCCCGTGGGCGGCACCGGTCTGTGCGGTGGCGGTGGTCATGCGGCGGCCTCCGTGGCGTGCTGGGACCGGGCCCGCTCGCCGCGGCCGCGGGTGGCGCGGGTGACGACGAAGGAGAGCGCGGCGGCGGCCAGGGCGAGCAGGACGGAGGACGCGGCGGCCAGGCCGTAGTCGTGCCGCTCGAAGGCCGCGGTGTAGGCGTACATGTTGGGGGACCAGGTGGAGACGACGCTGGGTGTGGTGCCGTGCAGGATCATCGGCTCGGTGAACAGCTGCAGCGAGCCGATGACGGTGAACAGGCCGACCACCGTGAGCGAGGAGCGGATCAGGGGGATCTTGATGCTGAGCGCGGTGCGCAGCGGCCCGGCGCCGTCGACCACCGCGGCCTCCAGGACCTCGCGCGGGATGGCCTGCAGCGCGGCGAAGAAGATCACCATGTTGTAGCCGGTCCACTCCCACACCGCCATGTTGACGACGGCCGGCAGGGGGTGGCCCAGCAGATCGCTCTGGCCGCCGAAGGAGTTCAGGGCGCCGATGACGGGGCTGATGCCCGGGGTGTACAGGTACACCCAGACCAGTGCGGCGATGGTGCCGGGCACCGCGTGCGGCAGGAACAGCGCGAGCTGGAAGAAGCGGCGGGCGCGCACCAGCGCGGAGTCCAGCAGCAGGGCGAGGACGAGGGCCAGCGCCATCATCAGCGGGATGTACAGCAGGCAGTACTGGAGCAGGTTGGCGAAGCCGCCGCGGAAGGCGCTGTCGCCCAGGGCCCGGGTGTAGTTGCCGAGGCCGGTGAAGACGGTCTCGCTGCCGCCGAAGCCGAGACCGGAGCGGTGCTCCGTGTACAGGCTCAGGTAGACGGCGTAGCCGATCGGCACCAGGGTGGCGGCGGTGAAGAGCACGAAGAACGGGGCGAGCAGTACGGCGGGTGCCCCGTACCGCCGCCGCCGGACGGCAGCGGTACGGGCGGGCGCGGCGGCCGCCGCGCGGGCGGCCGTGGGAGCGGTGGGCGTCATCGGGCGGAGACCTTCAGACCGCGGGTCCTCATCTCGGCGACGGTGTCCTTCTGCGCGGCGGCGAGCGCCTGGGCGATGGTGCCGGAGTTGGAGGAGAGCTTGCCGAAGGAGTCCTTGAGGGAGTTGTTGGTGACGCCCATCGCCGGTCCCCAGGTCCACTTCTGCCCGATGGACCGCGCGGCGCTCTTGTAGACGGCGTAGATGTCCTGGCCGCCGTAGAAGCCGGTGGAGAAGGCCTTCGCGGCGACGGGGACCAGCTCGGGGTCGGCCGGGTAGGCCGAGGAGTCACCGGAGGAGATCCGGGCCTGGATGCCCTGCGCGGTCGTGGTGGCCCAGGTGGCGAACTCCACGGCCGCCTTCGCCTTCTTGCTGTCCTTGGAGACGGCGAAGGTGCTGCCGCCGAGCATCCCGCTGGCCGGCGTGCCGTTCCAGGAGGGCAGCGGGGCCACGGCCCACTTGCCGGACTGGTCCTGGGGGAGGGTGCCCTTCAGCACGCCGCCGCCCCAGGAGGCACCGAGGTAGCCGGCGGTCTGCCCCTTCTGGAGCGAGGCCGTCCACTGCTGGCTGAACGAGGGCTGCACCCGGACCAGGTCGTCGTCGATCATCTTCTGCCAGTAGGCGGCGACCTTCTGGGTGTCCGCCCCGTCGAGACCCACCTGCCAGGTGTCGCCCGAGGTGCCGAACCAGGGAGCGCCGGCCTGCCACGCCATCGCCTCGAAGGTGGTCGGGTCGTCGGGGAAGAAGGTGGCGATGCGGCTGCCCGGCTCCGCCTTCTTCAGCTTCTGGGCGGCCGAGCGGAACTCGTCCCACGTCGTGGGCGCCTTGATGCCGGCCTTGGCGAACAGGTCCTTGCGGTAGTAGAAGGCCTGCGGCGCGGCGTCCAGCGGGAGCGCGTACGTGGCGCCGCCGAGCGTGGTCAACTGCACGGCCTGCGGCAGGTACTTGGCCTTCAGGTCGGAGCCGACGTACTGGCTGATGTCCTGGATGGCGCCCTGGCTGACGAAGTCGGGGAGCTGCGGGTACTCGACGTTGAAGACGTCGGGGGCGTTGCCCGCCTTGACCGCGTTGGACAGCTTGGCGTAGCCGCCGGCCGCGCCGGAGGGGATCTCCTCGTAGGTGACGTGGACGTCCTTGTGGGAGGCGTTGAAGGCGTCCACCACCTGCTTGGTCCCCTTGGCCCAGCCCCAGAAGGTGATGTCGGCGGGCTTGCCCGCACCGGCCGACGGCCCGTCGTCACCCCCGCCGCAGGCGGCGAGGAGGGTGGCCGACAGAGCGGCGGCGGTGAAGGCGGCGGCGGCGCGGAGGGCTCTGCGACTGCGGGCAGGGGCAGCGGACATGGCTCGGCTCCTGGGGAACGAGACGGGTGGAAGGTACCCGGTGGGAACCGGCGGCGACGAGACCTGCCGGGCTCCGTGGCCGTCGGGCCCGGGTAGGCACATCTTGAGAACACATCCGATCGAAGTCAATACCTTCCGATCGAACGATCGAGTCTGATCAGTGGTGTCAGGGGAACATAACGGTTCATTCCTCGCTTTTCTGGACTTCACCACCCTGCCATCCGATCATTCGATCGTCCGCATTGACGATCGATCGCACGCCTCCTACATTCGGCATCCCCGAGCCAGGAGCCCTCGCCATGCCGCACCCGCCCTTCCCGCCCGAGGACCGCGCACTCAGCCCGTACACCGGGTGGACCCGTGCCCACTGGGAGACGGCGGCGGACCGGCTCCTCGGCGCGGCGCTGCGGCACGCCGGCCCCGAGCACGCCCTGTTGGCACTGCCGGGCCCGCGCCCGAGCTGGTCCGGCCCGCGCTCGGACGCGCTGGAGGGCTACGCCCGTACGTTCCTGCTGGCCGCGTTCCGCGTCGCGGGGGCCGGCGGCGGGGACCCGCTGGGACTGCTCGGCCGGTACGCCGAAGGCCTCACCGCCGGCACCCGCCGCCCCACGACCGACCGGGAACTGACCGGACGCGACCCGGTGAGCTGGCCGGCGGTCACCGACCGGGGACAGGCCATGGTGGAGGCGGCCTCGGTCGCGCTCGCCCTGCGCCTGACCCGCCCGTGGCTATGGGACCGCCTTTCGGGCCCGGAGCGCGCCCGCGCGGCCGACTGGCTCGCCGGCGCCCTGCGCCACACGCCCGTCGACAACAACTGGTGGCTCTTCCAGGTCACCGTCGGCGGTTTCCTCGCCGAGGCGGGCCACCACACCGAAGCCGCGGAACGCGCCGTGGAGCAGGGCCTGGCCCGCATCGAACGGTGGTACCTGGGCGACGGCTGGTACACCGACGGCCGCCCGCGCGCCGTCGACCACTACAACGGCTGGGCCTTCCACCTCTACCCGGTCCTGCACGCCCACCTGTCGGGCGACACGGACCTGCTCGACCACTACGGCACACGGCTCGCGGCCCACCTGCGCGGGTACGCGCACACCTTCGGCGCCGACGGGGCCCCGCTGCACCAGGGCCGCTCCCTCGTCTACCGGTTCGCCTCGGCCGCCGCGCTGTGGGCCGGCGCCCTGACGGACCACAGTCCGCTGACCCCCGGCACCACCCGGCGCCTCGCCTCCGGCGCCTTGCGTCACTTCCTCGACCGGGGTGCCACGGACGAGGACGGCCTCCTCACGCTCGGCTGGTACGGCCCCTGCCCGCCGCTGGTGCAGCCCTACTCGGGGCCCGCCTCGCCGTACTGGGCGAGCAAGGGCTTCCTCGGCCTGCTGCTGCCGGCCTGCCACCCGGTGTGGACCGCGGCCGAGGAACCCGCCCCGGCACAGCGGGCCGACACCGTCCTCGCGCTGCCCGCGCCGGGCTGGCTGGTCCAGTCCACCGCCGCCGACGGGCTCGTACGCGTGCACAACCACGGCAGTGACGACCAGCCGGCCGGCGAAGTGCTGCCGGACGATCCGCTGTACGCCCGCCTGGCGTACTCCACCGCCACCGGCCCCGTCCTCGAGGGCACCGCCGACAACCACTTCGCGCTGCTGGCCGGCGACGAGGCGAGCGAACGGGGCCCGATCCGCCCGCTCGGTGCCGGTCCCGGCTGGGCCGCCTCCAGCCACCGGCCCCGCGTCGCCGGCGCCGAACTGCCCGGTGTCACCGTCACCTCCCTCGTCCTCGCGGCCGGCGACCTGGAGGTGCACGCGCACCTGGTCCGCGGCGCCGCCACCGGTACCGGGGTCCGGCACACCGGGTGGGCCGTGGCCGGGCACGCGGTGCGGACCACGTCCGACGGCGGGCGGGCGCGGGCCCGGGCCGAGCGCGGAGAAGGGGCCGCGCTGCTGTCCGAGGGCGTCGCGCTGCACGGCTTCCACACCGCCCGGGCACGGCGCCTGCCCGCCGGAACCGCCTTCGGGCCGTCGGCGGCGGTGCCGGTGCTGACCGGCACGGTCACCGGCGAGCAGTGCCTGTTCGTCTCGGCGATGCGGCTGACCGGTACGGACACCGCCGCGCCGCCCGCCGTGCGGATCACGGCCGAGGCCGTGCCGCAGGGGCACCGGCTGCTCGTCCGCCTGCCCGGCGGCGACCGCGAGGCGCTCTTCCGCGCCGGCGCGGTGACCGTCACCCCGGCCCGGGGCGGGGCCCGGCAAGCGGGACAGCTGAGGTGACGGCCAGGGTCAGGAGCGGCGTCCGGGGGTCACAGTCCCGGCCCGTCGTAGGCGCCGCGGTCGGGCTTGGCCGTGGCCGAGACCGGGGTGCCCCAGTAGTCGCGGCCGCCGTTGTCCGCGACGACACCGCCGTTGCGCAGCGCGGGTGAGGTGGCCTTGAGACGGTAGCCGTCGGCGGAGGCGAGGGTGTCGCCGCCGGTGCCGGGGGTGACGAAGCCCGGGTCGCCCGCGATGCCGTTGGCGGTGGGCCGCGGCACACCCTGGAAGACGTTCCACTGCCAGGAGACGCCGGGTCCGGTGGGCAGCCGGGAGTCCGCGCCGCCCACCCAGATGTTGTTCTCCAGCAGGCTGTCGGCGGGCACGGAGACGTCGAGCTTCCTGCCCGGGCAGTAGACGACGTTGTTGTAGAAGCGCAGCGCCGAACGGCCGCCCCCGGCACCCACCATGCGGCAGTCGTTCTGGGAGACGTTGTAGCGGACCACCTCGGTCGCCCCGCCCACGGTGCCGCAGCCGTCGCAGTCCAGGAAGAGCCCGCCGGCGTTGTCGCGGCTGAAGTTGTACTGCACCGTGCAGTGGCCGGTGTTGCCCCAGTCGCAGTCGAACGCCTCGCTGTCGTAGGCCGACATGACGCTTCCGTACACGACGTTCTTCTGGATCACCGCGTCGTGGTCGCCGAGCACCCAGATCCCGGCGAAGTTGCCGCCGGTCCACGGGTAGGCGCCGGTACCGAGACCGGCCGCGGTGTTGTACTCGATCAGCGGTGACTCGGCGTAGGAGACGATGATGCCGTCGCCGCCGACCGCGCTGACCGTGTTGTGGTCGACGAGGACGTTCTGGCCGAGGCGGGTGTTGACCGAGCCGACACGGACCTTGATGCCGCCGCCGCCGCAGTTGGCGACCCGGGTGCCGTGGACGTGGACGTCGCTGAGGAGCGACCCCGTGCCGGACGCGCCCGTGCGGATGCACGCGGACAGCGAGAACGCCGTCGCGTGGGAAGCCTTGTCCGTCTCGCCCGCCACCTTGTCGACGATCAGACCGTCCACGTCGAACCCGGAGTGCGTGCGGCCGTCCGTGGACTCGATGAGCAGCCCCTGCCGCTGCGCGGGAGCACCGGCCGGATCGGTCAGTTCGAGTGCTTTGATGCTCCAGTGGTCCTGATTGGTCAGGTGGAGGGCGTTCTCCGCCCCGTCCGCGTCGATGACCGGGGCGGGGCCGGTGCCGTAGGGGGCGATGGTGACGGGTACCTGCGCGGTGCCGCTGCCCCGCGGCGCGAGCGTGCCGTGGCACGTCGTGCCCGAGGCGACGGCCAGGGTGTCCCCGGGCCCGAAGGTGAGGGCGTTGACGGAGGCCAGGGAGTTGTACGGAGCGTCCTGCGTGCCGGTGCCGTCGGCGGCCCGCGAGCAGTCCAGGTGCACGATGGTGCCGGTGCCGGTGCCGGTGCCGGTGGCGGCGGGGGAGACGGCGGAGGCCGGGGCGGGCGCCGGGGCGGCGGGGTAGGCGGTGGCGGGGGAGGCGATGAGGGCGCTCGCGGCGGTCAGGGCGGCCGCGACGAGGCCCGTGCCCAGGGATCTGATGCTCATGGAGAGGCTCCTCCTGCGCTGGTCGGGGGCCCAGAAGCTAGGAGCACGGCATGACCGCGTCAATACAAATGAACCAGGTGATCGAATTTCGATCAAAAATCGATCTAACGAATGATCCTCCCGGCTGCTTGAGCAGTAGATCACTCTGAGATCGAATGATATTCTTCGAGGGACGTCGGACCGATGAGAAGGGGACCGCCATGTCGATCGCGGCGGACGAGCGCCGGACGCGGATCCTGGAGATCGTGCGCAAGCTCGGCACGGTCCGGGTGACGGACCTCGCGGCCCGTCTGGACCTGC
Source organism: Streptomyces sp. Xyl84 (assembly GCF_059731885.1). Classification (NCBI taxonomy): domain Bacteria; kingdom Bacillati; phylum Actinomycetota; class Actinomycetes; order Kitasatosporales; family Streptomycetaceae; genus Streptomyces; species Streptomyces sp. Xyl84. The sequence continues at coordinate 344,602 of NZ_AP029182.1, read as the reverse complement.
CGGCGGTCACCGTGCGCCGCGATGTCGCCGCCCTCGCCGACGGCGGACTGCTGCGCCGTGCGCACGGCTCGGTGTCGGTGCCCGAGGAGCGCTTCGGCGTGCCGGTCGACGGCCGCACCCTGGGTCTGGTCGTGCCTGCGGTGAGCCACACGGTCAGTCAGTACTTCGACGAAGTGATCGCCGGGGCGCGTGCGGCCGCCGCCGACGCCGGAGCCCATCTGGTGCTCGGCATCTCCTCCTACGACTCCTACGACCCCGGCGCGGACCGCGCCCAGGCCGAGCAACTGCTCAGGTCGGGCGCCGAAGGGCTCATGCTCACGCCCAACTGGACGTCGACGGACAACCCCCAGGACTGGCGCTGGCTCCACGAACTGCCCGTCCCCACCGTGCTGGTGGAACGCCGGGCCGCCACCGGGACGCCCGCCGCGGAACTCGACTCGGTCAGCTCCGACCACCACCACGGAGTGCTGCTCGCCCTGCGCCACCTGTCCGCGCTGGGCCACGAGGCGGTCGTTCTCGCCGCCCGCCGCGACACCTGGACCGCGATGAAGGTGCGCAGCGGCTACGCCGAGGCCTGCGAGTCGCTGGGGCTGACACCGCAGCCGGTGATCGACATCGACGACCCCGCCACCGCTCCGGAGCTGGTGAGCCGGAAGCTCGCCGAGGGGGCGGAGAAGGGGGTGCGGGCCGCACTGGTGCACAACGACCAGGACGCCATCCAGCTCCCGGCACTGCTGCGGGCGCGGGGCCTGTCCGTCCCCGAGGACCTGGCGCTGATCAGCTACGACGACGTCTTCGCGGCCCTCGGCGCGCCGCCGCTGACCGCCGTGGCCCCGCCCAAGAGGGCCGTCGGCGCCGCGGCCGTCGACCTCCTGCTGCGGCGGCTGCGCCACGGGGCGTCCCTCCCGGTCCACCGGGTGGAACTGCTTCCCGAGCTGAAGGTCCGCGCGTCCTGCGGGGGCGACTGAGCCCCGTCCCGGCCGGTGCGACCACCTGCGCGACACACCCGCCGGAGCTGAAGCGTACGGACGTACACTCCGGAGCGTACGATCGTACGCATGGACGCCTACTTCGCCGACGACCCCCGCACCCACCGTGAGCGGATGCTCGCGGGTGACCTCTACATCGCCGACGACCCGGAACTGGCCCGCCAGGCCCAGCGGGCCGTACGTCTGGTGGCGGCGTACCAGGCCGCCTACGCCGAGGACATGGAAGCGGCCCGTCCGCTCATCGAGGAGCTGCTCGGGGGTCTCGGCCCCGACGCCCATGTCCGGCCGCCGCTGTGCGTCGACTACGGGAGCCACATCACCGTCGGCGCGCGGACCTTCGTCAACCACAACCTCACCGCTCTCGACGTCGCGCCCATCACCATCGGCGAGGACTGCCAGATCGGGCCGAACGTCCAGCTGCTCACCCCCGTCCACCCCCTGGAGCCGCGGCCCCGCCGCGACAAGCTGGAGGCGGCCCGCCCGATCACGATCGGCGACAACGTCTGGCTCGGCGGCGGCGTGATCGTGCTGCCGGGAGTGACCGTCGGGGACGACAGCGTCGTCGGCGCCGGCGCCGTGGTCACCAAGGACATTCCGGCCGGTGTGGTCGCAGTCGGCAACCCCGCCCGGATCACCCGCACGCTCTAGGAGGCTCCGTGGCGACCGGACACACCGACCCCCGGCGGCGCGAGCGCATCATCGCGGCCGCTCTGGACCTCATCGCCGAGGAGGGCGTCGCCGGGACCTCGCACCGCAAGGTCGCGGCCCGCGCGGGCGTCCCTCTCGGGTCGATGACGTACCACTTCCGGAACATGGACGAACTGCTGCGCGAGGCGTTCGCCGGCTTCACCGCCGGGGCCGTCGCCCGCTTCGAGGAGCACCTCGGCGCGGCCGCCACCCCCGACGAGGCGAGGGCGGCGGTCACCGACCTGGTGCACCGGATCTCGGACGGTGACGAGCGGGACCTGGTGCTCACCCACGAGCTGTACACCCTGGCCGCCCGGCAGCCCGCGTTCCGGGAGCTGACCCGAGCCTGGATGCAGGCGAGCCGGCGGGTCCTGGGGCGGCACTTCGACCCCGTGACGGTGCGTCAGCTCGACGCGCTCATCGAGGGCCTGTCCATCCACCGGGCGCTGGACACCGCACCGCACGACCGGGCGCTGACCGCGGACGCGGTCGCCCGGATCACCGCGTCCGCCTCCGCCCCCCGGGCCGCCTCCCGGCCCGCCGAGGCACCCGCTCCCGGCGCGGAGCGGGTCACCGGCCGAGGCGCCCAGGCTGCCGCCGACCGGGGTGACGAGTAGGCGGACCTCCCGGCCACCGGACCGATCTGCCTGCGGACTATTGGCAATCCATTCATCAGCCCATAGTCTGCATAGCCATATGCAGTCGGTCCGAGCGCTCGCCCGGCCAAGCGACATCGTCCAGCGCCTACCAGGACGGAGCAGTACATGGCCCAGGCAATTGTGGAACGGCGATCCATCGACGTCGTCCCGGACGAGGAGCGCCACGGTACGGCGTTCTCGCAGTTCACCCTCTGGCTGGGGGCCAACCTCCAGATCACGACGGTGGTCACCGGCGGCCTCGCCGTGGTCCTCGGCGGCGACGTCGTCTGGTCGCTGCTCGGCCTGCTGGCGGGCAACCTGCTCGGCGGCGGGGTGATGGCCCTGCACTCCGCCCAGGGGCCCCGGCTCGGGCTGCCGCAGATGATCTCCTCCCGGGCACAGTTCGGGGTGCGCGGCGCGGTCGTCCCCCTGGCGCTGGTCGTCGTGATGTACGTCGGCTTCTTCGCCAGCGGGTCGGTCCTCGCCGGTCAGGCCGTCGGCAAGCTGACCCATCTCGGCCCGGTGCCCGGCATCATCCTGTTCGCGCTGGTCACCGCCGTCATGGCGACCGTCGGCTACCGCGTCATCCATGCACTGGGCCGGGTGGCCAGCGTCGTGTGCGCGCTGAGCTTCCTGTACCTGGGCGGCAGGCTCCTGAGCAGGATCGACCTCGGGCACGTCGCGCACCAGCACCACTTCACCCTGCCGATGTTCCTGCTCGCCATGTCCCTGTCGGCGTCCTGGCAGCTGGCCTTCGGCCCCTACGTGGCGGACTACTCGCGCTATCTGCCGCGGACGACCTCGCCCCGGGCGACCTTCGGCTGGACGCTCGCCGGGACCGTGCTCGGCGCCCAGTGGTCGATGGCCTTCGGCGTCGTGGTGGCCGCGACCGCCGGCACGGCCTTCCTCGACGACCAGGTCGGCTACGTCGTGAGCCTGGGCGGCGCGGGCCTGATCGCGTCCTTCCTGTACTTCGTCATCGCGCTGGGCAAGCTCACCGTCAACGTGCTCAACACCTACGGCGGCTTCATGTCGATCGTGACCAGCGTGAGCGGATTCCGCGGCCGGCGGGTCCTGTCGCAGCGCGGCCGTACGGCCTACATCGCGGCCATCATGGTCGCGGGCACGGCCGTCGCGCTCGCCGGACGGAACTCCTTCCTGGACTCCTTCGCCGACTTCCTGCTCTTCCTGCTGACGTTCTTCACCCCGTGGTCGGCGATCAACCTGGTGGACTACTACCTCATCTCCAAGGAACGCTACGACCTGCCTGCCCTGTCCGACCCGCACGGCCGCTACGGCGGCTGGCGCTGGGAGGCCCTGCTCGTCTACGGCATCGGACTGGCCGCCCAGTTCCCGTTCCTGTCCACGAGCTTCTACACCGGTCCCCTCGTCGGCCCGCTGGGCGGCGCGGACATCTCCTGGATCGTCGGCCTGGTCGTCCCGGCCGTGCTCTACCGGTTCCTCGGCGCACGGCGGAACCGCCCGGCGCCCGCTCCCGGTTCCGGCAGCCCGGCGGAGGCGTCCGGTGCGGCCGGCGGTACGCGCCGCCCGCTCGCGCCCACCGACCCGGCGGCCGCCGCCCCCGCCGCGCCGCAGGGGGAGTGACCGGCCGCGCGGGCGGCCCGGCCGCACGGACCGCGTGACCCGGCCGAGACCCCTACGGCGAAACTGCTCCGGGCCGGGCGCTGCGCACCGGGCCCGCCCCGGCGCGGGTCACCGGCGGGGCGCGGACGGCAGCACCTGGAGGGTGCCGCCGACCGCGCGCTCGCCCGTCGCGTCCGAGGGGTGGGTGACCAGGACACCGCCGACGGCCATGGCGGTGGAGCCGCCGCCGTCGAGGGCGAGCGCGTCCACGGCGCCGAGCGAACGCATGAACGAAGCGGCCTCCTGCAGGGTGAAGCCCTCGCTGCCGCCGCCGGTCCGGCGGCCGTCCACCGTCGCCAGGATCAGCCGGCCCCGGGCGTCGACCCCGGCCATGGTGCGCGGCTGGCGGGCGTTCGCCCAGGCGTAGCCGAACGACAGGTCCCGGGGGTCCACGACCCCCTCCGTCGCCGCGTCGATGTCCGTACGGCCGCGGCGGACCAGGGTGGGGGCGGCGCTGACGATGCTGTCGCCGCGCCCCAGCCGCACCGGCCGGCCGGCCGTGTCGCGGACGTCCGCGCGGACATCGATCCGCTCGCCCCGGTGCGCGTGAGCGGTCAGCCAGCCGGCGGCCGGGCCGATTCCCTGGACGACCGTTCCGTGCGCCGGGACCGAGCCGCCCCGGGCGCCGGCCGACACCACGCGGCCCGCCGCGTCCAGCACGGCCTGGGCGCCGGGACCGGTGGGCAGCGGAGCGCCGAACTCGTCGGTGAACAGCACGAGTTCGTCGGAGATGTGGCAGGTCACGTCCTGCCAGGGCCGCTCGCTGGGCGTCACCCCCGGACGCCCGCAGTCGCGGACGAGCCCGGGTGTCCGGTTGATGCCCTGGACGTCGTGGCGGCGCGCACCCGCCGACACCGTGACGGCCGTCGTCAGGTCCGCCACCCGCGCCCGCTTCCCCCCGCCCTCGACGATCAGCGCCGCCCGGGAGCCGGCGGCCATGGACTGCAGGACACCGTCGTCCGCGCTGAGGCCCGACTGCGTCCCCTGGACGCCGTCGGCGTCGGAGGTGACGAAGAACCCTGCGTTGACCCCCACCAGGGAGCCCAGTCTCGCGGCGACCGACGAGGTGGTCGCGCGCTGGGCGACGTTGCCGTCGTGGGTGCCCCGGACGGTGCCCGTGAACCTGCGCGGGTCGATGACGGCGACGTGCACGTTCTGCCGGTCGGCGGGCTGGTCGGCGTCGTAGCCCGTCCAGTCGACGGCGGTGTGGAAGCCCGCGGCCGTCACCGCCCGCGCGACGGTGCGTGCGGCGGCCTCGGTGGCGTACGTGCCGATCCTGACCCGCAGGCCCATGACGCCGTGCGGGGTGTCGGAGTACACGGGCCAGTACACCTTCTCCACCCGCGGCGGGTGGCCGGCCGCCCGCAGGCGCGCGGCGGTGTCGTCGGCCCAGTACCGCGTGCCCACCGGCGCCCAGGTCGCTGCGCCGCTGAGGCGGCCGGTGGCCGGCGCCTGGACCGTGACCGTCCACACCGGCTCGGCGCCGGTGTGCCCGAGGGCGGCACTGCGCACCTCGACGCCCGGTGCGAGTGCGGTGGCCGTCCACCTGACCGCGGAGGCGGCCGGGCCGCCGGCGGCGGTGCCGGGCACCGCGGCCCGGGCCGTTCCCCACAGCCCGCCCGACGTGACGACGGCGAGCGCCGCGGCGGTGCTCAGCAGGACTCGCACCCGTGCGGCGGACCTGTGCTGGAGACCCATGACGTCCTCCCTCTCCGATGGCTGTGCCGGCTGGGACGGCCGCGGCCGCCCGGGCCGTGCCGTGCCGCCGCCTGTTCCGACCGATGAGAACCGGCGGGCGCAGCAACCGCTGCTCCCGGCGGTGACGGCGCGGGGAACACTCGACGAACAGCTGTGCGGCGAGTACGGCGCCCCGCCCGGCGCGGGACGGCGACCCCGGGGCCCTCCGCCCCGGGCCGGGCCCCGGGCGGTCCGCCCCGCAACGGACCGGGGAGCGGCCCGTCCCGGGGGCGGACTCCGAGCGTCGCAGACAGTGAGAGATCTGTCACCGTATGTGCGCACGGCAGTGCCGCCCCGGACCGCGAACGGCGCGCCGGGCGGACCGCGACGGGCGCGCCGGGCGGTGCGTGAAGAGCGCACATCGGGGCAGCCGACCCACCACAGAGATTGCCGATCTTCAGCGAAATGCCAATACATTACAAACAGCGGAAAACGGACGAACGGCGAGTGAACGGGCAAGGTGGCGTGGTCATGGATGTGACACCCGACGGACAGGCCGGCCCCTCCAGCGGGGAGCGCCTTCGGGAGACCGTCGCGCACCTGCCCCAGCAGGTCCGCGACGAGCTGACCCGCAGACTGAGGCGCAGCCGGCGCGCGCTGCGCAAGGAGGACGTGCAGGTCGTCGAGCCGCCCCTGCTCAGGCGCGCGGTCGGGGCCTCCGCCCTCGGCAACTGCATGGAGTGGTTCGACTTCGGCGTCTACAGCTACCTCGCCGCCACCATCGGGAAGGTCTTCTTCCCCGGCGCCTCACCCGGCGCGCAGGTGATCTCCTCCTTCGCGACCTTCGCCGCCGCCTTCGTGGTGCGCCCGCTCGGCGGCCTCTTCTTCGGGCCCCTCGGAGACCGCCTCGGACGGCAGAAGGTCCTCGCCACCACCATGATCATGATGGCGGCCGGCACGTTCGCCATCGGCCTGATCCCCAGTTACGGCACGATCGGCATCGCCGCGCCCGTGCTCCTGCTGCTCGCCCGTATGGTCCAGGGCTTCTCCACCGGCGGCGAGTACGGCGGGGCCACCACCTTCGTGGCCGAGTACTCGCCCGACCGCCGCCGCGGCTTCCTCTCCAGCTGGCTGGACTTCGGCACCTTCGTCGGGTACGCACTGGGCTCCGCCCTGGTCACCGCTCTGAACTTCCTGCTCAGCGACGGCCAGATGCTCTCGTGGGGCTGGCGGATCCCGTTCCTCATCGCCGGCCCGCTAGGCGTCATCGGCCTGTACATGCGCCTCAAACTGGAGGAGTCGCCCGCCTTCCAGCAGCAGCTCGACGAGCACGAGAAGAGCCTCGCGCAGAAGTCGGCGGGCAGCGAGTTCAAGACCATCGTCAAGAAGCACTGGGCGGCCCTGCTCATCTGCATGGGCATCGTGCTGCTCTACAACGTCACCAACTACATGGTGACCGGGTACCTGCCCACCTACCAGACGGAGACCCTGCACCGCTCCAGCAGCTCGGCCGACCTCCTGGTCCTGCTGGGCATGGTGTGGATCGTGCTGCTGATCACCTTCATCGGCCGCCTCAGCGACCACGTCGGCAGGCGTCCGGTCTACGCCGTCGCCGCCGCCGCGATGATCGTCCTCGCCGTCCCCGCCTTCCTGCTGCTCAAGATGGACGGCACCTGGCCGCCGATCGCGGGCGTCCTGATCCTGTCCACCCTGCTGGCCTGCTTCGCCGCGCCCAGCGCCGCCACCCTGCCCGCGCTCTTCCCCACCGCCGTCCGCTACGCGGCCATGGGCATCGGTTTCAACTTCGCCGTCGCCGCGTTCGGCGGCACCACCCCGCTGGTCACCGCGGCCCTGGTCAACGCCACCGGCGACGACCTGATGCCCGCGTACTACCTGATGCTGGCCGGCGTCATCGGCCTGGTGACCGTCAAGTTCCTGCCCGAGAGCGCGCAGGTGCCGCTGCACGGGTCGCAGCCGATGGTGGGCTCCGAGGAGGAGCAGCGCGAACTGCTCTCCACCTCCGAGGAGCTGTACCGCGCCACCCGCGGGACGCGATAGGGGCGGGAGGGCGGGGGACGCCCCGCCGGCGGACGGAAGCACCGGGCGGGCCGGTTCCCGCTCCTTTCCTTACCGTCATTTGATAGGACACCTATATAGGAGCGTGATACGAAAGAGGAGTGGACCAGTCGCACTCCGCACCCGGCGCGCAGGACACCGCACGGGCCCTGGCCGACCTGGCCTCGGCGGTGATCAGAGCACTGACGGACCGGCGCGGGCTGAGTCTGACCGCCGCCGCCACACTGGCCCGGCTCGAACGCGACGGCCCGGCCCGGCTGACCGCACTGGCCGCCGCCGAGGGCGTCACCCAGCCGTCCATGACCCAACTGGTGCAGCGGCTGCAGTCGCAGGACCTCGTGGCGCGGGTCGGCGACCCAGGCGACGGCCGGGTCAGCCTGGTCACCCTCACCGGCACCGGCCGTGCCGTCCTCGCCGAGCGCAGGCAGGCCCGCGACGCCCGGCTGGCCGAGCTGCTCACCGCCCTTCCCGCCGAGGACCAGCAGGCGCTGGGCGCGGCGATGCGGACCGCCCTGCCGCTCGTACGGCGGATGCTCGGGGAACGCGCGGAGCAGCCCACGTCTCCCGGACACCAGCCCACCGGGAGCACACGATGACCACCGTCCAGCAGCGCGGCCGCAGGGCGTGGACCGGCGTGGACCACCCCGGCTACAAGTGGGTGGCGCTGACCAACACCACCGTCGGCATGCTGCTCGCCACCATCAACAGCTCGATCGTGCTGATCTCGCTGCCCGGCATCTTCACCGGCATCCGCCTCGACCCGCTCGAACCCGCCAACGTCAGCTACCTGCTGTGGATGCTGATGGGCTACATGCTCGTCACCGCCGTCCTGGTGGTCGCCCTCGGGCGGCTCGGCGACATGAAGGGCCGGGTGCGGATCTACAACGCCGGGTTCCTCGTCTTCACGCTCACCTCGGTGGTCCTCTCGCTGGACCCCTTCCACGGCGGCGGCGGGGCGCTGTGGCTGATCGGCTGGCGCATCGTGCAGGCGGTCGGCGGCTCGATGCTGATGGCCAACTCCGCCGCCATCCTCACCGACGCCTTCCCGGCACGGCAGCGCGGCATGGCCCTCGGCGTCAACATGGTGGCCGGCATCGCGGGCTCGTTCCTCGGCCTCGTCCTGGGCGGCGTGCTCGTCACCTGGAACTGGCGCTCGGTGTTCTGGGTCAACGTGCCCATCGGCCTGATCGGCACCGTGTGGGCGTACAAGTCGCTGCACGAGACCGGTGTGCGCAGGCCGGGACGGATGGACTGGTGGGGGAACGTCACCTTCGCCGCCGGGCTGACGGTGCTGCTCGCCGCGATCACCTACGGGATCCAGCCCTACGGCGGTCACACCATGGGCTGGACCAGCCCGTGGGTCGTGGCCGGGCTGACCGGCGGGGTGGCACTGCTCGGCCTCTTCTGCCTCGTCGAGACCAAGGTGCCCGAGCCGATGTTCCCGCTCGGCCTGTTCCGCGACGCCGCCTTCGCGGGCGGCAACGCGGCCACCCTGCTGGGCGCGATCGCCCGCGGCGGACTGCAGTTCATGCTCATCATCTGGCTCCAGGGCATCTGGCTGCCCCTGCACGGCTACGACTACGCCGACACCCCCCTGTGGGCCGGTGTCTACATGCTGCCGCTGACCATCGGTTTCCTGCTCGCCGGGCCGGTGTCCGGTGCGCTGTCCGACCGGTTCGGGGCCCGGCTGTTCGCCGCGTCCGGGTTCGTGGTGATGGCGGTCTCGTTCGCCGGTCTGCTCGTCCTGCCCAGCGACTTCGGCTACTGGGTCTTCGCCGGACTGATCCTCCTCAACGGTCTCGGCGGGGGCCTGTTCGCCGCCCCCAACACCTCCGTCATCATGTCCAGCGTGCCCGCCGACGCGCGGGGCGCCGCCTCCGGCATGCGGGCCACCTTCCAGAACGCCGGCATGGTGCTGTCCATGGGTGTCTTCTTCTCGCTCATGGTCGCCGGGCTCTCGGGCACCCTTCCGCACACCCTGGCCTCGGGCCTGACCGGCCAGGGCGTCCCGGCGGGCGCCGCCCACACGGTCGCCGAACTGCCCCCGGTCGGCGTCCTGTTCGCCGCGTTCCTCGGCTACAACCCCATCCAGCACCTGCTCGGACCGGACATCCTCGGCCACCTCACCCCGTCCGCCGCCGCGCACCTCACCGGCCGCGAGTACTTCCCGCACCTGATCGCGCAGCCGTTCCACCACGGCCTCGTCGTCGTCTTCTCGCTCGCCATCGCCATGTCCCTGGCCGCCGCGGCGGCCTCGCTGGTCCGCGGCCGCGCGGGCACCCCGGCACCGGCCGTGCCCGTCGCCGGGACCGCCACCGTGCCGCGTCCGGCGAGTCCCGGCTCCGTCCCCGGCACCCGGCCCGCGCCGCGGGAGCATGTACGAGAGGCCGCCGACGGCCCGTCCGCCGGGGCCGCCGTCCTGCACGGCACGGTCCGCCACCCGGACTCCGGCCGGCCCCTCGCCGGCGCCCGTGTCACCGTGCTCGACGCCGGGGGCGAACCGGTGGACTCGGCCACGACCGCCCCGGACGGCACGTACACGGTCAGCGGCCTCGCCCCGGGCGCCTACACCGTGGCCACCGCCGACGGCCCGCCGCTCACCGCCGGGGTCGTCGTCGGCGACGGCGCCACGACCGTCCGCGCCGACCTCGGCCCCGGCCGGCGGCCCGGCTGACCCCGCCGGTGCCACGCCCGGGCCGACGCGAGGGCAGCGGCCCGGCCCGGAGAGGGACTACAGTCGGTGGGCTGCGGGGGCCGTGAGGAGGGGGCTGTGTCCATGAGCAGGAGCATCGTCGATCTCGCCGCGCTCGGTGAGCCGTTCACCCGTGATCCGTACCCGGTGTACGCCCGGTTACGGGCGCAGGGCCCGGTGCACCGCATCCGGATGCCCGAAGGGGGAGCGGAGGCCTGGCTCGTCGTCGGGTACGAGGCCGGGCGTGCCGCGCTCGCCGACCCCCGGCTCACCAAGGACTGGGCGAAGGCGTCGCCCGCGCTGCCCCTGGGGTCGGTCTCCTCCGGGCCCCACATGCTCAGGTCCGACCCGCCGGACCACACCCGGCTGCGCAGGCTGGTCGCCCGCGAGTTCACCGCGCGCCGGGTGGAGGAACTCGCCCCGCGCGTCCAGAAGACCACCGACGCGCTCCTGGACCGCATGCTCGCCGCCCCCGACGGGCGGGCCGACCTCGTCGAGGCCCTGTCCTTCCCGCTGCCCATCTCCGTCATCTGCGAGCTCCTCGGCGTCCCCGACCTGGACCGCGCGTCCTTCCGGACCTGGTCGAACGACGCGATCGGTGCCGCCGACGTCTCGGAGCGCGAGGCCGCGGCGGCCGCGATGGCCCGGTACATGCGGGAGCTGGTGAGCGGCAAGCGGCGGCGGCCGGGCGAGGACCTGCTGAGCGCGCTGATCCACGCCGAGGACGACGAGGGCGACCGCCTCTCCCACGAGGAACTCGTCGGCATGGCCTGGCTGCTGCTCGTCGCCGGCCACGAGACCACCGTCAACCTCATCTCCAACGGTGTCCTCGCCCTGCTCACCCACCCCGCTCAACTGGCCGCCCTGCGCGCCGACCTCGGCCTGATCGACGCCGCCGTCGAGGAGATGCTCCGCTACGACGGCCCGCTGGAGACCCCCACCTACCGCTTCACCACCGAACCCGTGACGATCGGCGGCACCGTCGTGCCCGGCGGCGGTGAACTCGTCCTCGTCGCCATCGCCGACGCCAACCGCGACCCGGCGCGCTTCGCCGCGCCCGAGCGCTTCGACATCTTCCGCGACGCCCGCGGTCATGTGGCGTTCGGCCACGGCATCCATCACTGCCTGGGCGCGCCCCTGGCCCGCCTCGAGGCGCGCATCGCCGTGCGGACCCTGCTGGAACGCTGCCCCGGCCTGGCCCTCGACATCCACCCGGCGGCGATCACCTGGCGCCCCGGGCTGATGATCCGCGGCCCGCGCAGTCTGCCGGTGCGGTTCACCCGGTGACGCGGGGCGCGACGGCGCCCCGGCCCGCCGGCGGGGCGCCGCCGCCCCGCCGGCACACCCTCCCGCCGCCGTAGCCCCCGCTGTCCCGCCGCCGTACCCCGCCGGACCCCTTGACGTGTCAGGTTCAGACCTTTAGGTTCCCGGGTCACCGGCAGTGCATGTACACGTTCGACGTTCAGCCGGTTGAACAGTTCGGTCCGGCACCGCTTCCCCCCACCCGGCAGGACCCCCCATGACCTCTTCCCAGCGCTCCCGGATCGTCGCCGTCGCGACGGTCGTGGCACTCACCGGCACCCTGGCCGTCCTCGGTGCGGGCGGCGCGAACGCCGCCGACCCGAAGGTCGCACCGGGCGGCAACTTCGACCTGTCGACCTGGCAGCTCCAGGAACCGGTCGGCTCACCCGGGTCCCCGACCACCATCCCCTCCGCACGGCTCCAGGGGCCCGACGGCTACCAGGACGCGTACTTCTACACCGACACCCGCGACGGCGCGATGACCTTCTGGGCACCCGAGAAGGGCGTCACCACGCCGAACTCCCACTACGCCCGCTCCGAACTGCGGGAGATGAACCGCGACGGCAGCGCCGCCGACTGGCCGCTCAGCGGCACCCACCGGCTGAACGCCACGCTCCGCGTGGTCTCCGTGACCTCGAACGTGTGCGTGGGACAGATCCACCTGGGCACCGGCGGCTCCTCCACCAAGCCGCTGGTGGAGCTGTACTACCGGGCCGGCGGGGACATCGTCCTCGGCACCGAGAACTCACCCGACGGCGGCCAGACGCCGCACACCGTCGGGCACGTCTCCACCGGCAAGACGTGGCGGTACACCATCGCCGTCTCCGGCGGCGACACCATCGACCTCACCGTCGACGGCAGCACCACCCACTACGCCATCCCGTCCTCGTTCCGGCAGTACAAGCAGTACTTCAAGGCCGGTTCGTACAACCAGTCCTCCTCCGACAGCACCACGAAGGGGGCCCGGGTCGCCTTCTACGGCCTCACGGTCAGCCACAGCCGGTCGTGACGGACCACGCACGCGGCGCGGGGCGGCCGCCGGGGCGCGGGCCGGCCGCTCAGCTCCGGGCGCGGGCCGCCCGTGCCCACTCCCGCACGAGCGGGACGCAGGACTCGGCGAACCGGTCGTAGTCGGCGGGGGTGTTGTAGACGTGGGCCGACAGCCGCAGGTACCCCACCCCGTCGAAGCTGGTGAAGGCGGCCTCCGCGCCCAGTTCGGCGGTGGCCCGGTCGCGCAGGGCGTCCGCGGCGATGCGGCTGGCGCCCAGGCCCTCGGGCAGGCGGACCAGGCGCATGCCGGGCACGGGCATGCCGACGTCGGCGGTCTCCGCCGTGCCCGAGGATCCGGCGAACGCGGCGGCGATCACGCGGGCGCCGTAGTCCGCCAGTTCGTCCATGTAGCGGCGGGCCGTCTCCCAGCCCCAGGTGTCCGCGACGAAGTCGAGGGCCGCCGGGGCGGCGAGCGGACCCGTGGCGTCCAGGGTGCCCTGCTGGTCGAACCGGTCGGGGAACGGCTCGGCCGCGGCCCAGGAGTCGATCAGCGGGTACAGGTGCTCGCGCAGCGGCCCGCGCGCGACCAGCGCCGCCGTGCCGCGCGGTGCGCAGCCCCACTTGTGGAGATTGCCGACCCAGGCGTCGCAGACCAGTCCGTCGAGCGGGGCGGCCAGCAGGCCGGGCGCGTGTGCGCCGTCCACCAGCAGTGTGACGCCGCGCCGGGCCAGCTCCGCACCCACCCGTTCCACGGGCAGCCTGCGGGCCGTCGCGGAGGTGATCTGGTCCAGGACCACCAGCGCGACGTCGTCGTCCACCTCGGCCATCACGGCCTGGTGGGCCCGGTCCGCGTCGGCGGCCAGCGGCACCCGCGCCGTGCGGACCCGGCGGCCCCAGCGGCGGGCGAGGCGTTCGGCCCCCATGGTGACCGCGCCGTAGCCGTGATCGGTGACGACGACGTCGCCGCCGGGGCGCGCGGTCAGGGCGGAGTAGACGACACTGGCGCCCGCGCTGGCGTTCGGCACCAGCGCGAGGTCCGTGGCCTCGGCCCCCAGATGGCGGGCGACGGCGCCCCGGGTCTCGGCGATCCGGGCGGGCAGCCGCGGGAACCAGACGACCGGCGCGCGCTCCATCTCGGCCCGCAGCTCGTTCTGCCGGCGCTGCGCGACCAGCGGAACGGCGCCGAACGACCCGTGGTTGAGGTGCAGCAGGCCGGGATCCAGGGACCAGGCCGCGGCGGCGGGCCGGCCGTCGTCCAGGAGCAGCGGACGGGGCGCGGTGACGACCTCGGTCTCGGTCACGGGACTCCAGCTTCCTCGGTGCCTGCCGCGGCGGACGGGGGCGCGCGGCGACGCACCGCCTGTCACGGCTTGATCGGGACCCTCACACCCTACGCGCCGCTCCGGCGCCGCCCCGCAGGCAGCTCATATACCGCCAACCGGAATGCGTCCGAAAGCAATATTGCAGCGTCCTGCAAGATTGCTTACGGTTCCGATATGGACGAATTGTGATGCTCGCAGCGTGCGGACAGCCCGTTGCAGATGGTTCCCCCACGAGAGGCGGCACCTCATGACCATCAGCGATCCCCAGGCGTTCCCGTTCCACGAGACCGACGAACTGCTCATCGAGCCGGAGTTCGAGGAGCTTCGCGCGAACCGGCCGATGTGCCCGGTGCGCCTGGCCCACGGCGAGCCCGCCTGGCTGGTGACCAGGTACGAGGACGTGAAGACCGTGCTCGGCGACCCGCGGTTCAGCCGCGCCGAGGCAGCCGTCCGCGACGAGCCCAGGACCCGGTACCACCGGGGTCTGAGCGGCAACATCCTGGCCTTCGACCCGCCCGAGCACACCCGGCTCAGGCGGGTGGTCGCCAAGGCGTTCACCGCCCGCCGCGTCGAGCAGCTGCGGCTGCGGGCCCAGGCCATCGCCGACGGTCTCGTCGACGCGATGACGGTCCGGGGCGCGCCCGCCGACCTGGTGGCCGACTTCGCCCTGCCGCTGCCCGTCACGGTCATCTGCGAACTGCTGGGCGTGCCCCTGGAGGACCGGACACGGTTCCGCCTGTGGTCCGACGCCCTGCTCTCGACCACCCGCTTCCGCCCCGAGGAGGTCGAACGCTACGCCGACGAACTGTCCGCCTACATGGCGGGACTGGTCGCCGAGCGGCGCAAGGAACCCCGGGACGACCTGCTCGGAGTGATGGTGGCCGCGCGGGACGAGGAGGAGCGGCTCTCCGAGGACGAACTGGTCGCCATGGGTGTCAGCGTCCTGGTCGCGGGCCATGAGACCACCGCCAGCCAGATCCCCAACTTCGTGTACACGCTGCTCGAGCACCCCGGCGAGCTGACCCGGCTCCGCGCCGACCTGGACCTGGTGCCCCAGGCCGTCGAGGAACTCATGCGGTTCGTGCCGCTGGGCAGCGGCGGGGTCGCGCGCTACGCGCTGGAGGACATCGAGCTGAGCGGCGGGGTGGTGCGCGCGGGCGAACCGGTCGTCGCCTCGAACGCGTCGGCCAACCGGGACACCGCCGTCTACACCTGCCCCGAGAAACTCGACCTGACCCGCCAGGAGGCCTCGCACGTCGGGTTCGGCCACGGACCGCACCACTGCCTGGGGGCCCAACTGGCCCGAATGGAACTCCAGGTGGCCCTGCGCACGCTGCTGGAGCGCCTGCCCGGCCTGCGTCTGGCCGGTACCGCCGAGGACCTCGTGTGGAAGGCGGGGGCCGGGGTGAAGGGGCTGCAGAAGATGCTGGTGACCTGGGACGCGGCGTGACCGGCCGGGACCAGGACTCCACCCGGCGCGCTCCCGGCGGGGTCCCGGGGCCGGGCGAGGGAGCCTGGCGCGTACAGGTCGACGAGAAGGCGTGCATGGCCACCGGCATCTGCGCGGGCGTCGCACCCGGGCGGTTCCAGGTCCGTGACGGTGCCTCGCACCCGACGTCGCCGACCACCGAGCCGGCACCGGAGGTGGTCGACGCGGCGGAGTCCTGTCCCATGGAGGCCATCTTGGTGACGCACCGCGACACCGGCGTCCGTATCGCGCCCGAGGAGTAGGCGGCGGTACGGCGGGCGCGGCGGTGCCGCGCCCCCCTGCCTCCGGGCGGGCGGCCCGGCGTGCCGGCGGACCGCCAGGTGACCGGCCGATCGGCAGGTCGGTGAGGTGACTGACGAAGCGTCAGGTGGCTGATGGTCGGTGGCTGTTGGCCAATGGTCGGTGAGGTGGTGGGTGTCGGTGAGGTGGCGGGTGGCCGGTGACATGGGACGGGTGGTCAGTGAGGCTGTCGTCGGCCGGTGAGGCGCGGGGTTTTTGCTGCGGCCAGGGTTCGGGCTGGAGCCTGCCTGCGGCGACTGCGGCGACTGCGGCGACTGCGGCGACTGCGGCGACTGCGGCGACTGCGGCGACTGCGGCGACTGCGGTCCAAGCGGCCAGTGCGGTTCGTGCATCCGCTGCCGCCCGTGCGGCCGCCGGTGGCCCCGCTCCGGCCGTCCGGCTCGCCGCTGCGACTACGCTACGGCCATGACGGGCGAGACGCGGGCGTCCCACCGGGAGCGCAGCAAGGCCAGACGCCGGGAGGCCATCAGACGGGCGGGAATGCGCCTGTTCGCCGAGCAGGGCTACGACGGGACGACCATCGCCGACATCGCCGAGGCGGCCGACGTCGCGCCCCGCACGGTCTCTCTCTACTTCCCCTCCAAGCACGACATCGCCCTGTCGGTGCCCGACGAGATCGCGGCCCGGCTCACCGCCGTCTTCAGGGACCGGCCCGACTCCGGGTTCCTCGACGTCGTCGACACCTGGCTCAGGGGCGAGGCCGACGCCCTGGACCCGGAGGTCGTGGCGCTGCTCACCGCGATGTACGAGGCCAACCCGGCGCTGCGGGCCCACGGCAGCAGCCAGATCACCGAGGCCGTCCGCATCACCGGGCCCGCCCTGGCCGCCGCCACCGGACTGCCCGGCGACCATCCGGTGAACGCCGTCGTCGGAGCCGCCGTCGGCGCGGCGCTGAGCCAGTACTTCGCCACTGTCCTGCAGAACGAGGACGCGGTTGGGACGCACCGGCTGTTCATGGAGTGTCTGCACGCCCTGGTCGACGCGGCCCGTCGCGGGGCCCCCGGCATCTGACGCGCGGGGCGCGGTATTCAGCAGGGGCGGTGCTCACCACGACCGCCGTCGCGGCGGGGAGATCGGCCGCCTCCGGGCCCGGCACGGCATACGGCTGCGCGCCCTGCCCGTGCGGTGAAGCACCGTTCTGGGCCGTTCCAGGAAGCAGGTGCCCTGCCCGGGGGCCGGGAGGCCGGTGCCCGGCCCGGCAGGCAGACGGCCCGCCGGGCCGGGCGGCCGCGTGTCAGGAAGCCGGGCCCGCGGGCGGCTCGCCGGTGACCGCGGCCTCGTAGAGCGCGCGGACGGCGGTGCCGAAGTAGGCGCTGTAGGACACCTGCGAGGTGTTGCCGCCGGTGTGGTAGCCGCCGATCACCCCGATCACCGCCCAGCCGCCGGGCCACGGCACCAGCATCGGCCCGCCGCTCGTCCCGCCGACGAACGCGTCGCAGGCGATCCGCGGGAACGTGCCCGGTTCGGCCGGGTCGTCACTGACCCACGCCGTCGTCCAGCTCCAGCACTCCAGCGGCTCGGCGGCCCCCGCCGGGTAGCCGATCATCCGCACGGGCGCGTGGAGGTAGCCGGTCCCGGTGAGCAGCCGCACCGCACCGACCGCGTCCTGCAGCAGCGTCCCGTTCTCGTCGGGCTCCGTGACGGCGAGGGCGACGTCGTACTCGGCCCCGGCGTGCGCCCCCAGGTCGTAGTACCGCTGCGGCACGTAGACCCCGTCGGCGCGGACCGGGAAGATCCCGAAGGGCTTGAGCCCGTCGTGGTACTGCGGCACGAAGCCCAGGTGCCGCTTCGCGGACGCGCCGGCGTAACTCTTCAGGCAGTGCCCGGCGCTGAGCACCAGCGACCGGCCGGGGCTGCGGACCACGGAGCCGCTGCAGGTGCGGCCGGTGCCGGTGGCGTCGGTCCAGAAGAAGGTGCCGGCCTGCGGTATGCCGGTGAAACTCCTGCTGGGCGGGATGTACTCGCCGGGCCGGGGACCGTCCACCGCCGGTGAGGCGGCGACGGCGTCCGGACCGGACTCGGTGCCCTTGGCGGGGGCGCCGGGCAGGGCGGCGGCCATCCTGGCCGGGGTCCAGTAGGCGTCGAGCCGGGCCGCGGCGGGGTCGGGACCGCCCGGACCGCCGCCGGCGAAGGCCGCCGGGGCGAGTCCGGCACAGAGCAGCAGAGCCGACGCGCAGGCGGCGGCGTAGCGGACCATCCTTGTACTGCGCACCATCAGTTCCCCTCGGAGCGGACACAAGTGACGGTCCACCCTACGGTCGGGCCGTGCGTCCGTCCGCCCTCGCGCACGACCGGTTCCTGACGGACCGTCGCGGCCCCGCGCAGCGCCTGCTCACCGACCGCGCCGGACGTGCCTCACCCACCCATGACGTACTTCACCGTCGGCCCGGCGGTCCAGCCGCCGTCGACCGCCAGTTCGGCGCCCGTCACGTACGAGGCGGCGTCGGAGAGCAGGTACACGACGGCGCCCGCGACCTCGTGCGGCTCACCGACCCGGCCCATGGGCGTGTTCGGGTACCTGCCCTCGCCCTGCTCGATGCCGACCGAGGCGGTCATCGGTGTGTAGGTCATGCCCGGGTGCACCGAGTTCACCCGGATCCGGGCCGTGCCCAGCTCCACCGCACCGATCTTCGTCAGCCCCCGCACGCCCCACTTCGACGCGCCGTACCCGGCGGTCAGGGCGAGCCCCATCAGGCCCGCCGCCGACGAGACGTTGACGATGGAACCGCCACCGCACTCCTTCATCGCGGGGATCACGGTCCGCATGCCGATGAAGACGCCCGTGAGGTTGATGTCGAGCACCCTGCGGAAGTGCTCGACCGACTCGTTCTCCAGCAGCTGCCCGGTCGAGACGCCGGCGTTGTTGACGAGCCCGTGCAGGCCGCCGAACTCCGCGACGGCGAAGTCGGCGACCTGTCGCCAGTCCTGTTCGGAGGTGACGTCGTGGCGCAGGAAGCGGGCGTGCGGGCCGAGGGCGGCGGCGGTGGCCTCGCCCTCGCTCTCCAGGACGTCGGTGATCACCACGTCGGCTCCGGCGGCCACCGCCTGCCGGGCCGCCTCGGCGCCCAGGCCGCGGGCTGCGCCGGTGACGACGACGGTCTTGCCGGTGAGGTCGTTCATGTCGTGCTCCTTGGATGTGGCCCGCGCGGGCACGCGCGCCCGCGCGGGCGGCCGACGGCCTGTCAGTGGTGGGTGCCGCCGTCGATGCGGACCTCGGTGCCGGTGATGAACCGGCCGTCCTCGCAGGCGAGCATCGCGACCACGGACGCCACCGTCTCCGGGCCGGCGAAGCCCTGGCCGAGGGCCGGCGCCAGCTTCACGAACAGGCTCATGTCGGCGTCCTCGGGCAGCCCCGGGCCCGCGCTCTGCCCGCTGGCGCCGCTGCCGTCGGTCATGCCGGAGGAGATGGAACCCGGCTGCACGGCCGTGAACCGGATGCCGCGCCCCGCGTACTCGGCGGCCAGCGCGTGCGTCATCGACTGGATGCCGCCCTTGCTCGCCGCGTACGCGGCCATGTAGGGGTGGGCGAACATCGCCGAGGTCGAGCTGAAGTTGACGACCGCCGCGTCCCGGCCCTCCAGCAGGGCCGGTATGCACTCGCGGATCACCAGGAAAGTGCCGACGAGGTTGACCTGCAGGACGCGGGTGAAGGCCTCCAGGCTCGTCTCGTGGGTGTGCGAGGAGCGCAGGATCCCGGCCGCGTTGACCAGCACGTCCAGACCCCCGAGGGCTGCGAGGGCCGCGGCGACGCCGTCGCGCACCGACGCCTCGTCGGCGATGTCGACGACGACCGTGGTGAGCCGGTCCGCGTCGGCGCCCGCCTTCGCGGCGGTGTCCAGCAGCCCCCGCTCGCTGACGTCGGCGGCCACGACGGTGCCGCCCTCCGCGAGGACGCGCAGCACGCTGGCCTGGCCGATGCCCGAGCCGCCGCCGGTGATCAGCGCGCGGCGGCCTTCATAGCGGTTCATGTGTGTCTCCAACCCGGTCCCGTCGGTCACCGACGGGACCCTGCGGCGCCGGCCCTCTTGCCCGCCGGCGCTCCCGATGTCGTCACGGTACGCCCGCATGGCACGTTTTGCCACATCGTCCTGACGTGCCGACCCATGGCGGCGGGGCGTAGGCTTCTGCGGGTGAGCACCAAGCCGTCCGCGACCCTGACCGAACGCCGCAAGGCCGCCACCCAGCTCGACATCGCCCACGCCGCGGCGGAACTCTTCGCCACGCGGGGCCCCGACGGCACGACGGCCGAGGAGATCGCCCTGCGCGCGGGAGTCGCGCTGCGCACCTTCTACCGGTACTTCCGCTCCAAGCAGGACGCCGTGAGCCCGCTGCTCGCCGACGGCGCCGACCGCTGGCGGGCCCTGCTGGAGGCGACCGAGCCCGGAACACCGCTCCAGCGGGCGCTGGAGGACGCGGTCGGGCAGGCGCTCGCCACGCCCGACGAGGAAGCCGAGCGGGCGCTGCTGCGCACGCGGGGGCTGCTGCGCGCGGCGGCGGACGATCCCGCGCTGCGGGCGGTCTGGTACCGCGTGAACCAGGAGTCGGAGGAGCGGCTCGTGCCCGTGCTGGCCCGGCTCGCGGGGCCGCGGGCACAGCCGCTGGAGGTGCGGCTGGCGGCGGCCGCGGCCACCGACGCGATCCGGATCGCGCTGGAGACCTGGGCGGCCACCGACGCCGGTACGGAGGGCCCCGACTCACCCGTGGGCCTGGCCACGCGCTGTCTGCGCGGGCTCATCGGCGGCATGGAGCCCTGGGGCGGGGAGACCGGGGCGGGGGCGGGGCCCCGGTAGGCCTGCCCGCCCCCGGGGTGGGATCCGTCAGGCCCACTCGCCGGGCCCACCCGCCGGGCCGGGCCCCGGTACGTTTACCTGCCCCCGGGGAGGCATCCGGTATGCCCACCAGCCGGGCCGGGCCCCGGGCGCGGGACATCGCCGTCCGGCGCACCCTCGTAGCCGACCGGAAAAACCCTCGGCCCCGCCGGAAGGGATCCGGCGGGGCCGAGGGGACGTACGCCCGGGCCGGGCGCAGGGGCGGCGTCAGCCGGCCACCGGCGCGGCCTGCTTCGGCTCGCTGTACACGCTCTCCACCTCGTCGACCGGGGAGGCCGACGCGCTGTCGTACTTCGCGTGGTCGAGGATCTTCTCGCGGGCGGCGACGATGACCGGGATGAGGGCCTGGCCCGCCACGTTGGTGGCGGTGCGCATCATGTCCAGGATCGGGTCGATCGCGAGCAGCAGACCCACGCCCTCCATCGGCAGGCCGAGGGTGGACAGGGTGAGCGTCAGCATGACCGTCGCTCCGGTCAGACCGGCGGTGGCGGCCGAGCCGATCACCGAGACGAACGCGATGAGCAGGTACTCCTTGACGCCCATGTGCACGTGGAAGATCTGCGCCACGAAGATCGCCGAGATCGCCGGGTAGATCGCCGCGCAGCCGTCCATCTTGGTCGTCGCGCCGAACGGCACGGCGAAGGAGGCGTAGTCCTTGGGGACACCGAGGCGGATCGCCGACTGCTGGGTGACCGGCATGGTGCCGACCGAGGAGCGGGACACGAACGCCAGCTGGATGGCCGGCCAGGCACCCTTGAAGAACTGCAGCGGGTTCAGCTTGCCGACGGTGGCGAGCAGCAGCGGGTACACGCCGAACAGCACCAGGGCGCAGCCGACGTAGATGTCCACGGTGAACGTGGCGTAGTTGCCCAGCAGGTTCCAGCCGTACTGCACGATGGCGCGGCCGATCAGTCCCGCGGAACCGATCGGGGCGAGCAGGATCACCCACCACAGGGCCTTCTGCAGCAGCTCCAGGATGGACTCGGACAGGGTCAGGATCGGCTGGGCCTTCGGGCCGATCTTGAGGATCGCGACACCGGCGACGACCGCCATGAAGACGATCTGGAGCACGTTCAGCTCGGTGAACGGCGTCACGACGTCGGTCGGGATGATGCCCGTCAGGAAGTCGAGCCAGCTGCCGGCGTGCTCCGGCTTGGCGCCGTCGGCCGCGGTGAGGTTCGAGCCGGAACCGGGGTTGGAGACCAGGCCGATCACCAGGCCGATCACCACCGCGATCAGCGAGGTGATCATGAACCAGAGCAGGGTGCGGCCGGCCAGGCGGGCCGCGTTGTTGACCTTCCGCAGGTTGGTGATCGACACCATGATCGCGAAGAAGACCAGCGGTGCCACCGCCAGCTTCAGCAGCTGGATGAAGATGCCGCCCACCTTGTCGAGAGTGGTGGCGAGCCAGGACACGTCGTAGGTGCGGGCGACGAAACCGAGGACCAGGCCGACGACGAGGCCGATCAGGACCTGGGCCCAGAAGGGGACGGGTATCCGGAAGCCGGACTTCGCGGGCTTCGGATCAGCGGTGTTCGCGGACACGGACACACTCCAGTAGGAACGCGTGGGGGCGGGACGAGCGGGACGTACGTACAGGAAGCAGCGACCGTGAAGAAGTGTCAACGGCGCCGCTGCACCGGGGAGTTCGCGATCAGGCGCGACAAGCCGCGGACATGCAGCGGCAGAGATCGACGTGCAGGCGCGCCACGAGCGGTACGCCCGTGACGGCGCGGCGGACGCCCGGGGAGGCGTCGGCGCGGTGCGCGGCTGCTGTCTTCATGACAGGAACGTTAACACTTGAACTTTGAGAACCTCAAAGCGAGCCTTTGGTCAACGCTGACCCTGGACCGCTCGGCCGGTGCCGCCCCGCCCCGTTCAGCGCCGCAGCGCCTCGAACGCGTCGCGTGCGCCGGTCCCGATCGCGAGGTCGATGTCCGGTGCCAGGCCGGCCCTGCGGTCGGAGCGGGTGAGGGCGGCGATCGCCACCCGGTGACCGGAGTCGGCCTCCACCACCCCGATCTCGTGCCGCAGGTGCAGGAACGTGCCGGTCTTGCCGCTCACCCGGAGGGTGTCGGCGCGCAGCTCGCTCGCCAGCCGGTGCGTGAAGACCTGCGCCCCCATCAGCCGGCGCAGCTCCGCGGTGGCGGAAGGCCGGGAGATCTCGTCCCGCCAGACCCGCTGCAGCAGATCCACGAGCGCGGCGGCGGTACCGGCGTTGGCGCGGGCCGGATCCAGCGTCTCGATGGTGTGCCGCCCCGAGCGGTCGTCACGCACGGCCAGCTCCAGCGCCAGGGAGAAGTCCTTCCCCGCGGCCCCGGCGGCGCACTCGTACATGCGGTTCATACGGTGGCGCACCCGCAGGTCCCCGCAGTCCCAGGAACGCAGGCGGGCGTCGGCCTCGGCCACCGGGACCAGGCCGAAGAGCGCGTCCGCGGCGGCGTTGTCGCTGACCGTGAGCATCAGGTGCAGCAGGTCGCCGACGGCGACGGTGGCCGGGTACCGGAACGCCGCCAGCCCGGTGGGCCCGACACTGCTGGTGGCCGGGTCGACCCTCACCCCGCGCCCGGCGTCGAGGTCGCCGGCCGCGATGCGGTCCAGCACCACCAGGGCGAGCGGCACCTTGACGACCGAGGCGAGCGGCAGCGGCACGCCGGCGTCGAACCCGAGCTGCTCACCGGTGTCGATGTCGCGGGCCAGGAACGAGCCGCGCACACCGATGGCCGCCCAGTCGGCGGCGATCGCCTCGGCGACGTCGAGGAGCGCGCCGTCACCGACGAGGTGCGCGGGGCGGTGCGGCCGGTGCTCCGGCGGGTGCGGCAGGCCGGCGCTCATCCGCGGGCCGCCAGCCGTGCCGCCGCGTCCTCGTCCGCCCCCGGGGGCGGCCCCGCCGCCGGGGGCGCCGTCCCGGCACCGACCCCGGCCGCCAGCAGGGACACCAGCCACCGGGGCACACCGCCGGTCCCCGGCTGCCGGTGGCTCGCCCGGGGGGCGTAGCCGCGGTGCAGGGAGGTGTCGTGCAGCGGGGCCCAGTCGACCCCGTGCCGCCGCGCGAACGGTTCGGTGCACAGCAGCCGCACCCGCCCGGCCAGGGTCTCGGCGAGCGCGGTCGCCACCGGCCCGGCCGGGCGCAGCAGGCCCTCGGGCAGCCCCGCGCGCGCGACGGCCCGGGCGAGCCGGTCCGCCGCGAAGGGCACCTGGTCCTCCGCCGTGGTGAGCAGGGCGAGCCCCGCGGGCCGTCCGCCCGCCGCGTCCCGGCTCCGCCGGGGCCGCAGGTCCTCCAGGTGGACCGCACGGGGACGGGGACCGGGCGGGGCGCCGGCGGCTCCCGGGCCCGGCGCGTCCCGCGGTGCGTCCGCCGCGGGCGCGGAACCCACACCGAGCGGCACCCGCAGCGGGGCGTCCTCCGGCGGGACGCGCACCAGCGCGTAGGCCAGCGATCCGTCGGCCAGGCCGGCCTCCCGCGGCTCGGGGCCCAGTTCCCGGACGCCGAGCGTGACGCCGTGCTCGGCGCCGGCGCGGATCACGCGGGCCAGCGCCGCCGGGCCGCAGTCCGGGGGCACCGCGACGACACGCACCGCCGAGCGCCGGGCCGACCGGGCGACCTGCCGCAGCCGTTCGGCCCGGTCCAGCACGTCCTGCGCGTACGGCAGCAGCAGTACACCGAACTCGGTGGTCGTCACCTGGCGGCGCGAACGGTCGAACAAGAGGCCGCCGAAGTGTTCCTCGAGCGTCTTGACGCGGCGGCTGAGGAGGGGCTGGGCGATCCCGAGCCGGTCGGCGGCGCGGGAGAAGCTCGCCTCGTCGACGGTCGCGACGTAGGCCTCCAGGTGAGCGAGCAGGTCCATGGTTCTTTCATAGCAATAAGTTATGTGATCTTCAATGTTCACTCTTGGACATGAGAGGCCCCCTGCTGTTTCGCTGTTCCCCGTCGGCGGCCCGGACGGCCGGCGGCTCAACGACGCGACAGCGAACGGACGACGGGAGACCCCTGCGCATGACGAGTGACAGCCCTCTGCGGCGGCGCGGCCTGTTCAAGGCCGGCCTCGCCCTCTCCACCGCCGTGCTCGCCCCTGCCGTGACGGCCGCACGGGCGACGGCCGCACCGGCCGCGGCCGGTGCGCCCCTCGCGAGCGGAGCGCGCGCGGCCGTGGACGAACTGCGCGCGCTGGAGGAGCGCTACGCCGCCCGGCTCGGCCTGCACGCCCGCAACGTACGCACCGGAGGAACCCTCTCCTACCGGGCGGGGGAGCGGTTCGCGATGTGCTCGACGTTCAAGGCGTTCGCCGCCGCGGCCGTCCTGCGCGACCACGGCCGCTGCGCGCCGCTCGACAAGGTCGTGCACTACCCTCCGGCGGACGTCCTGGCCAATTCCCCGGTCACCGGGCAGCACGTCGACAGCGGCATGACCGTGGGCGAGCTGTGCGCGGCGGCGATCCGGTACAGCGACAACACGGCGGGCAACCTGCTGCTGCGCGAGCTGGGCGGACCGGCCGGCCTCACCCGCTTCTTCCGGTCCCTCGGCGACCGGGTCAGCCGCCTCGACCGCTGGGAGACCGACCTGAACACCGCCGTACCGGGCGATCCGCGGGACACGACCACGCCCGAGGCGATCGCCACGAGCCTGGAGCGGGTGGCCGTGGGGCGGGCGCTGACCGGCGGTGACCGGGAGCAGCTCGTCACCTGGCTGAAGGGCAACACCACCAGCGGCGAACGCTTCCGCAAGGGACTGCCCGACGGCTGGGTCGTCGGCGACAAGACGGGCACCGGGGACTACGCGTCCGCCAACGACATCGGCGTCGCCTGGACCACCCGCGGGACCCCCGTCGTGCTGGCGGTGCTCACCTCGAAGCCGGCGAAGGACGCCGCCGTGGACAACGCCCTCGTCGCCGACGCGGCCCGCGTCGTCGCACGCACCCTCGCCCCGGGCGAGTGACGACGGGCGCACCGCACCGGCCACTGGCCGCGTGTCCGTTCTCTGACTAGTGTCAGAGAATGGACGCGGCACAGATCGAACAGGTACGGCGCTTCAACCGGACCGTGGCCGAACGGGTGGGCGTGCTCCACGACCACTACCTGGGCGGCGACCGGCCCGTCGGCGAGGCCAGGCTGCTCTGGGAGATCGGTGAGCGGGGCAAGGACGTACGACGGCTGCGCGAACGCCTCGGTCTGGACTCGGGGTACGCCAGCCGGCTCCTGCGCGCCTTGCAGGCGGACGGCCTGGTGACGGTGGAGCCGCACCCCGGCGACCGCCGGGTGCGCACGGTCCGGCTCACCGCGGCGGGCCGCGCCGAGCGCGCCCTGCTCGACGCGTGCAGCGACGACCTGGCCGGCTCGCTCCTCGCACCGCTCAACGACGCCCAGCGCACCCGGCTGGTCGCCGCCATGGCCGAGACCGAGCGGCTGCTGACCGCGGCGACCGTCACCCTCGACACGGTCGCCCCCGGCCACCCCGACGCCCAGTACTGCCTGCGGTCCTACTTCACCGAGCTGCAGGAGCGCTTCGACACCGGCTTCGACCCCGCGCGCAGTCTGCTGCCCGACGCGGGGGAACTCCTGCCGCCGCGCGGCCTGTTCCTGGTAGCGCGGCTGCACGGCGAGCCCGTCGGCTGCGCCGGTCTGAAGCTCCCGCCGGGCGCCCCGGCGGAGATCAAACGCATGTGGGTCGCCCCCGGGGCCCGCGGGCTCGGCCTCGGCCGCCGCTTCCTGGCCGAACTGGAGGCGCGGGCCGCCGGGCACGGCCGCGACCTGCTCCGGCTGGACACCAACAAGGCGCTCACCGTCGCGCGGTCGCTCTACCGCTCGTGCGGCTTCCAGGAGGTGGCCGCCTTCAACGACGAGCCCTACGCCCACCACTGGTTCGAGAAGCGGATCACGCCGATGCCGGCCGGCGAGGCGGGCACGCGCTGACGACCGGGCTCGGCGCCCGGCGCGGTGACCGGCCCGGCGGCCGGGGGCCGGAGGGTCAGCGGGCGGGCGCGAGGAACGGCAGCAGCAGGTCCAGCAGGGCCGCGGGACGGTCGAGCGGGATGATGTGGCCGCAGTCCTCCAGGACGTGCCCGGTCAGCCGGTCGGCATGGGGCCGCAGCTGCTGTTCGAGCGCGCGGCCCACCGGGTCGGCGCCGATCGTGAGGGCCGGTACCGCCAGCCGGCCGGCGGCCACGGCCGCGCGGATCTGCCGGTCGCTGTCCGGCAGCGCCCGGTAGGAGCCCAGGGCCCCGCGCAGCGCCCCCGGACGGGCGTACGCGGCGACGATCGCGTCGCGCACCTCCTGCCGCACGCCGCGCCCGAGGGTGCCGCGATCGAGGAACCAGTCCACGTACGACGCCTCGTTCCCGGCCAGAACGGACTCCGCCAGACCCGGTTCGCGGTGGAAACCGAACCACCAGGGCGGCCCGCCGGCCAGGAAGTCCCCGGCGCCGGGCAGGCTGCCCAGCAGCGACTCCATCAGCACCACCCGCCGCACGAGGCCGGGCCGCCGCATGGCGAGCAGGAAGGCGGGCGGAGTGCCGGCGTCGATGCCGACCACCGCCGCGGAGGTCACGCCGAGGGCCGCCAGCAGGCCCTCGGCGTCGGCCGCCAGGGTGCCCGCGTCGTATCCGTCCGCCGGACGGTCGCTGTCCCCGAAGCCGCGCAGGTCGGGGGCGATCACGCGGTGGCGGCCGGCGAGCGGCGCGAGGACGTCGGTCCACAGCCGCCAGGTGTGCGGGAAGCCGTGCAGCAGCAGGACGGCCCGGCCCCGGCCGGCCAGCGCCACGTTCAGCCCGACGCCGCCCACCGTGACCCGGCGCAGTTCGACGTCGACCGCGGCGCCCGTGGCGTCGGCCGGTCCCGTCGTGTTCGTCGTACCCATGTGCGCTCCCTTGAGTAACCAATGGTGACAAGGGAACCGTAGGAAACTAATCTGGACCGGCCAAGACCGCACTTCTGCATCAGGTGGTGAGTTCCAGGTGACTTCCCAGGTCACGGACGTCCCCGCCCCCGCCCCGGGGCGCGGCGACCTGTTCGACCCGCAGTGCCCGACTCGCGGGCTGCTCGACCGCATCGGGACGAAGTGGACGTCGATGGCCGTCAAGGTGCTGGCGCGGGAGCACCCCGGCGAGGTGCGCTTCAGTGAACTGCAGCGCCGGATGCCGGGTGTCTCGCACAAGATGCTGTCGGTCACCCTGCGGAACCTGACGCGCGACGGTCTGGTCGCACGCCGGGTCGAGCCGTCCGTCCCGCCCGCCGTGCACTACCGGCTCACCCCGCTCGGGCTCTCCCTGGAGAGCGTGCTCGCCGCGGTCCGGGCCTGGGCAGAGGAACACATGGCCGAGGTGGACCGGGCGAACCGGACGGGCCTTCGGGAAGAGGACGGGTGAGGCGGGCGGTGGGGCGGGCCGGTCAGCCGGCCGGCATCACCGTCCGGAACTCCCCGTGCCCCGACCCCACGTGGTATACCGCCTCCCCGGCGGCCGGACGCAGCGGCCGGGCACCCGCCGGGGCGCCGGCCTGCCGTCCGGCGGCCGAGGGGACGTGGATCTCGGCGGTGCTGCCCGCCGGGACGTCCCCTGGGTCAGTCCACCGGCCAGGTGTGCACCGGCGCGTTGAGGTGCATGTAGTCGATGTACAACTGCGTCATCCGGCGCAGGGACTCGTGGCGGCCGGTGCGGCCGGCGGCGTCGAGGTGGTGGAACATCTCCTTCTGCCAGACCGCGCCGTTGCGGCCGGTGACGCACCGCTGCTCGATGATGCCGAGCAGCGGCTCGCGCCAGGCCTCGTCCATCCCGGAGAGTTCCAGCCCCTTGTGCGCCATCGGCAGCAGCCGGCGCAGGACCAGTTCGGGCACCGGGACCTCGCCCGTGCCCGGCCAGTACAGCCGGCTCTCGATGCCGTGCCGCGCGGCCGTGTGGAGGTTCTCCTGCGCGGCCGAGAAGGACATCCGCGACCACACCGGCCGGTCCTCCTCCACCAGAGCCCGCGTGATCCCGTAGTAGAACGCCCCGTTGGCGAGGGTGTCGGCGACGGTCGGGCCCGCGGGCAGCACACGGTTCTCCACCCGCAGGTGCGGCTTGTCCTGGGCGACGGCGTAGACCGGGCGGTTCCAGCGGTAGATGGTGCCGTTGTGCAGGGTCAGCTCGGCCAGTTCGGGGATGTCGCCGCGGTCCAGCGTCTCGGCGGGATCCTGCTCGTCGCACAGCGGCAGCAGGGCCGGGAAGTAGCGCACGTTCTCCTCGAAGAGGTCGAAGACGCTGTTGATCCACCGCTCGCCGAACCAGACCCGCGGCCGTACTCCCTGCACCTTGATCTCCTGCGGGCGGGTGTCGGTGGCCTGCTCGAACAGCGGGATCCGTGTCTCGTGCCACAGCTCCCTGCCGAACAGGAACGGCGAGTTGGCCGCCAGCGCGACCTGGACCCCCGCGACCGCCTGCGCCGCGTTCCAGTAACCGGCGAACTCCTCCGGGGACACCTGGAGATGGAACTGCGTGCTGGTGCAGGCGGCCTCGGGAGTGATCGTGTCCGCGTACGTGCGCAGCCGGTCGACGCCGTCCACCTCGATGTGCAGGTCCTCGCCCCGGGCCGCGAAGACCTGGTCGTTGAGCAGCCGGTAGCGCGGGTTCTCCGACAGCGCCGCCTGGCCCACGTCCTCCTGCCGCAGCGTGGGAAGGATGCCGATCATGATCAGATGCGCGCCGACCGACCTGGCGTGCCGGTCCGCGTGATTCAGCGCGGCCCGGATCTCGGTCTCCCAGGAGTCGGGGCCGCCCGCCGTCAGCGCCCGGGGCGGGATGTTGGTCTCGAGGTTGAACCGGCCCAGCTCGGTGGACCACGCCGGATCCGCGATCGCCTCCAGCACGTCGACGTTGCGCATCGTCGGCTCGGCCCGGTCGTCGACGAGATTCAGCTCGATCTCCAGCCCCACCTGGGGACGCTCGGACTCGAACCGCGCCTCCCGCAGCATCTGCGCGAACGCGTCGAGACAGTCCTGCATCTTGATCCGGTACCGGCGGCGGTCCTCGCGGGTGAAGACCATTGCCGGGACGTCCCGTCCCATCGGCGCTCCCCGGTCGACTCTGCCCCTCCTCGGACACCTGTCCCCCCAGCGTCGCACCACCGGCCCGCTCCGACCACGCGGGGCGCGGGGAGGCGCAGAGACGGAGAGGCTGGGGAGGGAGGCGGCGAGAGGGAGCGGCGGGGAGGAGGCGGAGACCCGGGGGCAGGCCGACGGCCGGGAGGCAGGGACGGTGCGGCGGTGTGCGGCGCACGCGTCCGTCAGGGGGAACCGGCTCGCCGGCCGCCCCGGTGGCCGGACCGTGGGAGATTCCGCGGATCCGGCGTTCGGCCCGGCCTCCGGCGCGGTAGCCGGAGCGGCGGTGTGCCGGACGGTGTGCGGCGGTGCGCCGGGCTCCGGGCGGTGTGCCGTGACCGGTGTGGCGCGGCGGCGAGGAGGCGGGCCGGGGCCGGCACCCCGGACGGCCCGCCCGACGGCGGGCTCGCCTTCGCTCGCGGTGCCTTCCGCGGCCCGGGCGGACTCCTGAGTACGACCGGCACCGCACGGCGCGCCGAGCGCCCTGCCGGTCCCTTACGGATCGCTGACGCCCGTCACCGCGCGGTCTCCGGGGCGGCGGCAGCGGTGCCAGACTCGCTGGTGTGAAACGCGTACTCGTCGTGGACGACGACCCGACCGTGTCCGAGGTCGTCGCCGGGTATCTGAACCGGGCGGGCTTCGCGGTCGACGTGGCCGCCGACGGCCCGGCCGCCGTGGCACGGGCCGCCACCCGGCCGCCCGACCTGGTGGTCCTGGACCTCATGCTGCCCGGCATGGACGGCCTGGAGGTCTGCCGCCGGCTGCGCCGCGACGGCCCGCTGCCCGTGATCATGCTGACCGCGCGCGGCGACGAGGAGGACCGGATCCTCGGCCTGGAGGTCGGCGCGGACGACTACGTCACCAAACCCTTCAGCCCGCGCGAGCTGGTGCTGCGCGTGGCGTCCGTGCTGCGCCGCGCCGCAGCGAGCGGGGGCGCGGAGGCCGGGGGCGGAGCGGCCGGGGGCCGGCTGAGCGCGGGCCCGCTCGCCCTCGACCGCACCGCCCGGCGCGCCACCCGTGACGGATCCGAACTGCCGCTGACCGCAAGGGAGTTCGACCTGCTGGAGTACTTCCTTCGGCACCCCGGCCGGGCCACGGACCGGGAGGAACTCATGCGTGAGGTGTGGGGCTGGGAGTTCGGCGACCTGTCCACCGTCACCGTGCACGTACGGCGGCTGCGGGAGAAGATCGAGGACGACCCGGCGCGCCCCCGGCTGATCAGCACGGTGTGGGGCGTGGGTTACCGCTTCGACCCTCCGGCGCCGCCGGCCGGACCTGAGCGGGGCGCGTGATGGCCGGTGACATGCTGCTCATCGCCCTCTACGCGGCGATCGGCGCGGCGGCGGCCGGGCTGGCGGGCGCGGTGGCACTCAGGTTGCTGCGCCACCGGTCGGTCGCGCTGTCGCTGGCGGTGGTCGCGGCCGTCACCGTGACGGCGATGTTCGCGGGCACCCTGCTGGTGTCGTCGGCTATGCTCCTGTCCGACCACGACCTGTGGGTCGTCACCGTCGTGTGCGCCATGGCGGCGGTCGTCTCGCTGGCGGTGGCGCTCGTCCTGGGCCGCGGCGTCGTCAAGGGCAGCCGGGCCCTCGCGCGGGCCGCCCGCGCCATCGGTGACGACGGCGGATTCACCCCGCCCGCCGAGCCGCCCGTGGCCGAACTCGCGGAACTGAGCCGTGAGTTGTCCGCCACGAGCGCCAGGCTGGCCGCCTCGCGTGAGCGGGAGCGGGCTCTGGAGGCCTCGCGGCGCGAACTGGTCGCCTGGATCTCCCACGACCTGCGCACCCCGCTGGCCGGTCTGCAGGCGATGACCGAGGCGCTGGAGGACGGCCTGGCCGACGACCCGCGGGTGTACCACGCCCGGATCCGCGGGGAGGTCGAGCGCATGAGCGACATGGTCGGTGACCTGTTCGAACTCTCCCGCATCCAGGCCGGCGTCCTCACCCTGGACCGGACCCGCCTGTCGGTCTACGACCTCGTCGGCGACGCCCTCGCGGGCGCGGGCGCACTGGCCAGGGAGCACGGGGTACGGCTGGTGGGGGAGGGCGTGGAGCCGGTGCCGGTGGAGGTCGACGGCCGTGAGATGTCCCGCGTCCTGGCCAACCTGCTCGTCAACGCCATCCGGCGCACACCCGCGGACGGGGCCGTCGCCGTCGCGGCCCACAGGGAGGCGGACGACGTCGTCGTGTCGGTGACCGACGGCTGCGGGGGCATCGCTCCCGAGGACCTTCCGCGCGTCTTCGAGACCGGTTGGCGGGGCAGTGACGCCCGGACCCCGCCCGCCGGGGCGGGCCTGGGGCTGGCCATCGTGCGCGGCATCGTGGAGGCCCACCGGGGCCGGGCCACGGTACGCAACGTGCCCGGCGGCTGCCGCTTCGAGGTCCGCCTGCCGGCGGCCGGCTGAGCCGGGGGTGTTCCCCCGTGGCGGGGTCGGCGCGGCGTTCTGCGAGGTGCCCCTGCGGCCGGACCGTGCGGCCCTCCCCGGCCCTCCCCGGCCCTCCCCGGTCCTCTCCGGTCCTCCCCGGGGCGCCGCGCGGTGCGATCCGCGGGCTCAGGCGTGCCGGTAGCGCTCGGCGAGACGGGGGCTCTGCGCGCCGAACGCCGCGAGCTGGGCCTCGGACACGGCACGCAGCAGCCGGCTGTCCTCGACACCGGGGGCGCAGACCACCTCGCCCAGTTCGAGACCGCGCAGACCGGCGGTGACCACGTCCTCGGCGGACATACGGGCAACGGCGCTGAGGTCGAGGCCCTGACGCTCGTGGAACTCCGTCGCCACTACGCCGGGGCACAGGACCTGCACCCGGACCCCGGTCCCGCTCAGCTCGGCGTGCAGCACCTGGGACATGGTGACGAGGTGGGCGAGTGTTCCGGCGTAGACGGCGCGGCGCGGCATCTGCTCCGCCGGGGCGGGTCCGCTGAACGCGATCATGCCGGCCACGTTCACGATCGCGCCGGCGCCGCGGGCGAGCATCCCGGGGACCGCGGCGCGCGTCAGCAGGGTCGGAGCCGCCACCTTGACGTGCAGCAGTTCGCGCGCCTTTTCGGCGGGGAGGTCCGCGAAGGGCATGTAGTGCGCCACCCCGGCGTTGTTGACCAGCATCGACAGCGGTTCGCCGGCGCACAGGGCGGCGACCGCCTCCACACCGTCGTCGGTGGACAGGTCGGCCACCACGGGACGGACCCGGTCGCCGGGGAAGCCGGCGGCCAGTTCCGCCAACCGGTCGGCGCGGCGGCCGACGGCGATCACGTCGTGCCCGTCGCCCGCGAGACGCCGGGCGAACGCCCTGCCGATGCCGGAGGTGGCCCCGGTGACGAGTGCGAGCTTGCTCATGACGGCTCCTGTACGGGATAGGTGAGGCGGACGCCTCGACGGCTTTGACCGTCCCACCCTGCGCGCGGGCGCCGACGGCCTGCCAGTGCCCCCGTGGTCCTGGTCGCGGCGGGACCAGGACCACCCGGGCCGTCCGCCGCCTCCTGACGACATGAAACGGTGGGCCGACGTGACATGGCGGCCGGAGTGGGCCGGCGCGACTCGGCGGGCCGGCCGCTCCGCCCCGGAGCCCGCGCCCCCGCCCGCGAGCCCGCCCGGCGCCGGTCGCCGCCCGCCGGGGGCCGCGGCCGCCCCCTGCCGGCACACCGCCGACCGCGTCCCCGCCGGCCCTGCGGCCTTCCGCCTGGCCGGCGCCGACCGGCCCGAGGACCGGGACTACGGGGACGAGGCCCTGACACGGCGGTGCCCGCCGTTCACCGCTGCGGGCGCCGGCGGAGACTCACGCCCCGCGGTGCACGATGTGGCCGCCGGTCACCGTGAGCCGTACCGGGGCCTCGGCGACCTCGTCGGCCGGCGCTTCGACGGGGTCGGCACCCAGGGCGGTCAGGTCGGCCCGGAACCCCCGCCTGATGCGCCCGGCGACGGCACTCTCACCGGCGGCGACGGCCGCGTGGGTGGTGCAGCCCTCCAGCGCCTGGGCACCGGTGAGCCCCGCACGGGCGGAGGCCGCTCCCCGGGGCGCCCGCGCGGTGGCCAGGACGGCGCGGACGTCATGGTGGGCGACGGGCCAGTCCGAGCCGAGGGCGACGACCGCGCCGGCGTCCCGCAGGTCGCGCAGCCGCCAGGCCCGCCGGGCGCGTTCCTCTCCCAGGCGCACGGACCACTCGTCGGACCGGTCGGCCCGGGTGTAGGCCGTGTGCGGCGGCTGCATCGAGGCGATGACGCCGGTCCGGGCGAACCGGCCGACGATGTCGTCCGGGACGGACTCGATGTGCTCCACCCGGTGCGTGAGGCGGGCGCCCTCGCCCAGCGCCGCCACGGTGTCCAGGACGTGCCGCACGGCCGCGTCCCCGATCGTGTGGGTCGCCGTGCGTACTCCCGCGCGGTCCAGGAAGCGCACGGCCTCGCCGTAGGCGGCCGGGTCCGGCCAGAACGCCTCGGTTCCCTGTCCGTGGCAGTCGGGGTGTTCGAGCCAGGCCGTGCCGCCCTCGACGGTGCCGTCCATGAAGAACTTCACCCCGCCGATCTCCCAGTGCCTGCCGCCGCGCCCCTGCAGCGCGACCAGTTCCTCCAGGTCCTCCTTGGCCGCCCCGGGCATGCACCACGGGGCGAAGCGCAGCCGCAGTGGAAGGACGGTGTCCTCGGCGACGGAGCCGACGAGGTCCGGGTCGCCGATGTCCATGACGTGGGCCCCGGTGAGCCCGGTGGCCGCCATGGCGGACAGCAGCTCGGTCAGCCGGGCGCGCCGCGCGGCCCGCGACGGCCGTGGCATGACCGTGGTGACCAGGTCCATCGCGGCGTGTTCGACGAGGTGTCCGGTCAGGCGCCCGTCGGGGTCCGTCGCGAGGTGCGCCCGCTGCGCGAACGCGCGTGGTCCGGTGATCCCCGCCGCCTTCAGCGCCGCTCCGGTGGCCAGGGCCGAGTGTGCGTCGTACAGGCGCAGGAAGGCGGGCGCCCCCTCCAGGACGTCCTCGATCAGGGCCCGGTCCACGGGTCGGCCGCCGAACACGTTGTGGTCCAGGCCGAAGCCGACGACCCACCCGTCGATCCGGTCCGCCGCGGCGAGCGCCGACCGCAGCCCGTCGAGGTCGCGCACGGCGGACAGGTCCACGCCGGTGGTCATCTCCAGGCCCATCACGGGGTGGCTGTGACAGTCCACCAGGCCGGGCACGAGATGGGCGCCGGCCAGGTCCACGACCTCGGTGCCGGGTCCCCGCCAGTGCCGTACGTCGTCCTCGTCGCCGACGGCGGCGATCAGGCCGTCGCGTACGGCCACGGCGGTGGCGTGCGGACGTTCCGCGTCGAGGGTGCGGACGCGGGCACCGGTGAGGACGAGGTCGGCTGCGGGCATGAGGAGGGCTCCTGGTCTGGTCGGCGGGTCACTGGTCGGGGAGAAACGGGTTGGAAGGGGGGGCGGCCGTAACACCGGCCGGTGGCAAGGTGGTTACGCCCAGGGCCGGCCCAAGGGGCGGCTCGGGGGGCTGCCGGGGGCTGCTCAGTGGGTGGCGGGCGCGGGGGCGGCGGCCGGTTCCGCGGCGAACCGTTCGTAGACGGCGGGCCGGTTGCGGCGCAGCCACCGGGCGAGCGGGAGGCCGGCGAGGAAGACGAGCGGGACGACGGCCGCCAGGACGGTGTTCACCGTCGCGGACGCACCGGTGAACAGGTCGAGGTGCGCGACGACCAGCACGATGGCGGTGGCCAGGAGCACGGCGGCGGTCACGGGCGCGACCACCGTGCGCAGGACGCCCTCGCGGTGCCTCACCCGCCGGAAGTACAGCGGAACGGCCAGCGCGGCCAGCAGTTGCAGCACCAGCAGACCGAGCATGCCGGGCGTGTTCACCCACAGCAGCAGCTGCTGGTACGGGTCCGCGCCGGCGGCCGCGAAGACGAGGACGACGGCGGCGCCCAGCACGGTCTGGACGGCCCCGGTGACGTACGGGGAACGGTGGCGCGGGTGGACGCGGGCCAGTGCCCTGGGCAGGATCCCTTCCTCGGCGAGGGCGAGCCCGTAGCGGTTGATGGCGTTGTGGAAGGCGAGCAGGGAGGCCAGGACGCTGGTCACGATGAGCACGTGCATGGCGTCGGCGGCCCAGCCGCCCACGTACGTCGTGATCGCGGAGAAGAACAGTCCGGCGGGGTCGCCGCCCGCGGCCCGCACGACCTGGGCGTCCCCGAAGGCCTGGATCGCGATCCAGACGACGAACGCGTAGAACAGGCCGAGGAATCCGACGGCGAGGTAGGTGGCGCGCGGGACCGTGCGCGCGGGGTCGCGGGCCTCGCGGCGGTAGATGACGGTCGACTCGAAGCCGGTGAACGCCGCGAACGCGAAGGCCAGCACCGCCGCCATGCCCGGCACCAGTACGTGGCCCGGGGCGAAGGAGGCCGCCGACAGTCCGTGCGCCCCGCCCCTGGCCAGTACGCCGACGGCGAGGAGGACCAGGATGCCGGTCTCGGCGGTGAGCAGGACGCCGAGGAGCTTTGCGCCGAAGTCGATGGACCGGTAGCCGCCGTAACCGATGACCAGCAGACCCGCGAGGGAGACCGGCAGCCAGGGGACGTGGCCGCCGGTCAGCGCGTGCACGGTGTCCTGCGTGGCGGTGCCGAGGAGCCCGTAGACGCCGATCTCCATGCCGTTGTAGCCGAGCAGGGCCAGCAGCGCGGCGCCGATGCCGACGCGGCGGCCGAGCCCGCGGGTGATGTACGCGTAGAAGGCGCCCGCGCCCCGGACGTGGCGGCTCATGGTGGTGAAGCCGACGGCGAAGACGGCCAGGGTGATCCCGGCGAGGAGATAGCCGGCCGGGGCGCCGATCCCGCCGAGCATGATGGCGAGCGGAGCGACCCCGGCCATGACCGTGAGCGGTGCGGCGGCGGACACCACGAAGAAGGCGATGTCGGTGGTGCCGAGCGACCCCGGGCGCAGGGTCGGGGCCGGGGGAGCGGCGCTCTCGGAGGGGCGGGGGCTGGGGGTGGTGACGGGCATGGGGAAAGAGCCCTTCTGGCGGCGGGCGCGGAGGGATGACGGCGGACGGCAGGCGTGCGGGATCTCCGGAGCCGTAAATCTAAAGGCTTTCGGTTTCCGCAATGTAACCTTCCGTTCGTACGGATGGGAAGACCCTGAAGGGGGAAGCACGCCATGGGGCGCCCGCGCACGGCTCTGCTCGACCAGGAGCGCATCACCGCGACCGCACTCGGACTCCTCGACGAGCAGGGCGAGTTCAGCGTCCCGCAGATCGCCCGGCGCCTCGGGGTGCAGACCGGCTCCGTGTACCACCATGTCGACGGCCGGGACGGGATCGTGGAGCTGGTGCGCGAGCGCATCGCCGAGGCCATCGACACCGCGACCCTGGACGTGCGGCCCTGGGACGCCGCCCTCGCGGGCTGGGCCCGCTCCTACCGCGCCGCCTTCGCCGCGCACCCGAGGGCCATCCCCCTGCTCATGGCCAACGCGGTGCGCGCCCCCCGGGTACTGGCACAGTACGAACGGGCCGTCGCCCTCCTGCTCGAAGCGGGCTTCGCCACCGCCGACGTCATGCGGGTCATCACCGCCCTGGAGAATGTCGTCCTCGGGTCCGCGCTCGACCTCGCCGCACCGGAGGCCATGTGGGAGATCGCCGACGCCTCCGCCACCCCGCGCCTGGCCGAGGCACTGGGCGCGGTCCGCGGCAGCCGCACCGACCAGGCCTTCGAACTCGCCCTGGAGGGCCTGCTCGCCACGGCACGGCGCGTACGGGAGGGCTGAGGCACGCACCGCGGGGGCGGGGACACCCGCCCGCGCGCGGGTGCGCGGCGGACCCTCACCCGTCGAGCGCGGTGCTCTCCTGTTCCCGCACGGCCCGCTGGTGCCTCCCGGGTGCCCGCGGCGGCGGACCGGAGGCACGGTGCGTGGCCCGGAGCAGCAGGAGGGTCGTGTCGTCGGCTCCCGGGCGGTGGTCGCGCAGCAGGGCACCGGCGATCTCGTCGAGCGGTGCGCCCGGCGTCCCGGCGGCGGCGAGACGGCCGGCCAGCGCGGCCAGCGCCCGGTCGGGATCGGCGCCGGGCAGCTCCGTCAGCCCGTCGGTGTAGAGCGCGAGGACGGCCCCCTCGGGCAGGCACAGCCGCACGTGCGGGTAGGCGGCCCGCGGGTCGATGCCGAGCAGGAGACCGCCCGGCAGGTCCAGGGCCTCGACCCGGCCGTCCGGGTGGCGCAGCAGCGGGTGGGGATGCCCGGCCCGCGCGAGGAGGACGCGGTGGCGGCGCGGGTCCAGACGCAAGTACACCGCGCTGGCCAGCAGTTCGGTGTCGAGCGCGGTGAGCAGCCGGTTGGTGAGGGCCAGGACCCGGCGGGGATCGGCGCCGCTCGCCGCGTGGGCGCGCACCGCCGTGCGGATCTGGCCCATCAGCGCGGCGGCCGGCCCGTTGTGCCCCTGGATGTCGCCGATGACGGCGGCGGCCCGGTGGTGGCCGAGGGCGATGAGGTCGTAGAAGTCGCCGCCCACGGCCATGCCTTCGGCCGCCGGCAGATAGCGGACCGCGCTCTCCAGGCCGTGGATCCGCGGCACCCGGCGGGGCAGGAGGGCGTCCTGCAGGTCGCGGGCGAGGCCGCTGGCGTCGTCGTAGCGGCGGGCCCGTGCCAGCGCCTGGGCGATGAGACCGGCCAGGGCGGTGAGCGTGGCGCGCTCCTCGGGCAGGAACCGGCGGGGCCGGTCGTACGCCAGGACACAGGCGCCGACGTCCCGGTCGGGAGCGAGCAGCGGCAGCAC
Organism: Streptomyces sp. Xyl84; assembly: GCF_059731885.1. Classification (NCBI taxonomy): domain Bacteria; kingdom Bacillati; phylum Actinomycetota; class Actinomycetes; order Kitasatosporales; family Streptomycetaceae; genus Streptomyces; species Streptomyces sp. Xyl84. Next base: position 306,170 of record NZ_AP029182.1, on the reverse strand, counting down.
CGCCCAGGCGCAGCCGTGGCCGAGCGCCGCGTGCCGCGGATAGAGCCGGGCCATCTCGTGGCGGCTCTCCAGGAAGAGCGGCGCGCCCGCCGCCAGGGCCCGGGTGCCGGGGGTCTCGGCGCCCGCGGGCGGCCTGTCGATGCGCCCCAGGACGTCGGCCGGGTAGCCGTGCGCGCCGATCACCCGCAGCCGTCCGTCGCCCTCCAGGGCCAGCAGGACCGCGCGGGCGGCGCCGAAGACGGGCAGCATCTCCTCGGCGACCAGACGCACCACGTCCCGTACGCCCGTCGCGTTGGCCAGGGCGCCCACCAGGTGCAGCACGTGGTAGACGCCGTCCAGGCGTGCGGGCGCCGGGGGCCCGCCCGGGCGGTGGAGCGGCACCGCCGGGTGGGGCGGGCCGGCCGGACGGGGGTCGGGGCCGGCGCCGGTGATGCGCACCGTGATGCCGGAGGCGTCCGGGTACAGCTGGAAGCACAGCCAACGGTCCGGCGGGCACAGCACCGTGAACGCGGTCGGCTGCCGGCTCATCGCCGCCGCGCGGTACCGCTCCTCGTACACCGGATGGTCCAGCCACGGCAGCGCCCGCCACAGCACCCGGCCCACCAGGTCGTCCGGGGACGCGTCCAGCAGGGCGGCGGCGGCCGGAGTGGCGAGCAGGACGCGGCCGTCGACGCCCAGCACGCACACCCCTTCCGGCAGGCGCGCCAGCGCCGAGCCCTCCAGGAGCCCGCCCGTGGCGGGCGCGGGGCCGGGCAGCACCAGGGGCTCCGCCGCCGGACGGACCGGCAGCCCGGTGCCCTCGGCGTGCGCGAGGATCCGGCCGAGCGCCGAGGCGGCCGCCTCCAGCCGGTCGCGCTCGGAGCGCTCGAGCCGCTGTGGGCGGGATCCGGCCCAGTTCACGAAGAGCGTGCCGTGCACCGCGCCGTCGGTCAGGACGGGCAGACAGGCGAACGCGAGGCGGTACGGCAGGAGCAGCGCCGTCCGCGGATAGCGGCGGGCCATCTCCTGCGCGTCGGCCACCCACACCAGCTTCCGCTCGCGGGCCGCCTCGGCCGCCCCGACCGGCGCGTCCAGGCGGATCCGGCGCCAGGGCCCGGCGAACTGCGGGGGCAGCCCGGTGTACACGGACAGCGCCAGTGCGTCCCCGGCCGGATCGAGCAGGTACACCCCGCCGCCGTACGCACCGAGCCCCGACACCACGCCGGACAGGCACACGCCCAGCTCCTGGAGCCCCTGTCGGGCGTCGGCGGCGGGGGAGCCCTTGCCGTCCGGGGCACCGTTCGCAGCGGAGTCGTCGCACATAGGCACCACCACCCTGCGGCCGCCGCGGGGCCGGACATCCGGCCGTGGCCGGTCGCCGGACCGGGGCCCGGCTCCCACCCCTCCACTATTCCACGCGAACGGGCACCCGGTACGAGGGCGAGTGCCCGGCCCTGCGCCGAGCTCTTCGAGCAGGTGTCGGGTCTCCTCCCGGAGTACGGAGTACGCACCTGACGCCGCGAGTGCCTCCCTCCCGCGGGCGACGGCCGGGCGGCGGGCGGGGACGGCAGGACCCAACCTAGGCTTACGCCATGGAATCGATCCTGGTCAGCGCGTGTCTGCGCGGGGTGCCCTGCCGGTTCGACGCGCGTCACAAGGCGTCGGCCGCGGCCGAGGAGGCGGTGGCCGGCCGCCACGTCGTCTCCTTCTGCCCGGAGGTAGCGGGCGGACTCGCGACACCGCGCCGGCCGGCGGAGCTGGTGGGCGGCGACGGGCACGCTGTGCTCGACGGCACGGCGAGGGTGGTGGAGGACACCGGACGGGACGTGACGGAGCAGTTCGTGGCCGGTGCCCGGCGCGCCCTCGCGGCGGCCCGGCACGCCGGCTGCACCCAGGCACTCCTGATGCCGCGCAGCCCGTCGTGCGGACGGGGCACGGTGTACGACGGCTCGTTCGCCGGGGAACTGGTGCCGGGGGACGGCGTGACGGCGGCCCTGCTGGAGCGCAACGGCATCACCGTACGGTCCGCCCCCGGAGTGTGACCCCGCCGCCGGAACGTGGCTCCGCCCCCGGAGTGTGACCCCACCCCCGGAACATGGCTCCGCGCCGGAGTGTGACTCCGCCGCCGGTGGAAAGTCCGCCGGTGGAAAAGGCCCGGCCGCAAGGCCCGGCCGGTGAACAACGCCTGGCCGAGAACATGATCGCTCTGTCGGCATGCAGCCGTCCGCCCCCGGATGCCCAGCAAGCCCTCGACGCCCCGGTACGCGGCCGGCAGCGCGGTCCGCTTCCTCGCCCGGTGCCTCGCCGCGCGGGCCCCGGAGGTGGCGGGGGTGCGGCGCCCGGCTGCCGGTCCGGCCGACCGTCCTCCCCGTCCCTGCGCGTGACGGCGGCCCGTACCGGCCGAGGCCGGTACGGGCCGCCCGGTCAGCGGCGCCCGGAGAGGACGCTCAGCACACCGTCGTGAAGGTGGGGACCTGGGCCGCGGCCCGGGGGATGCACGGGGTGTCCTCCTCGGCGGCGGTCTCCTGGGGCATGCGCTGCAGCTCGTCGAGGTTGTCGGTCATGGCCGATCTCCTTTCGTGAGGGTCCCGGACTTCCCGGTCGGGAGCGGGACGTCACACGGTGCGCGCCCTGGTGCGCGTACCGCGGTCGAAGGGGCCGCCGCGAGGGTGTCGGGCAGCCAGGCGCGCGGGCCGCCGCGCAGGAGCCGCAGCAGGAAGCCGACGACTCCGCCCACACCGGTGTGGTGGCCGGTGCTCACCCCGCGCAGGGTGTCGTCGGCGGGCAGCAGCAGCCCGTCACGCAGTGCCGTGCGGCTCAGGACCGCCTCCACGGCCTGGTGCGCGCGCCGCCGGTGGCGGTTCTCGCCCGTGGCGTCCGCGAGGTCCAGCAGCAGTTCCGCGTTGCCCGAGACGCCGTGGCAGGCGGCGGGCGGCAGCATCCAACGGTCGGCGTGCACGGCCTCGGCCGCGCCGCGCGCCGCCCGCAGGTGACGGGGGTCGCCGGTGACCTGCCACAGCCGCAGCAGGAAGGTGCCCACGCCGGCGGAGCCGCTGCACCAGTTGGTCAGGGCCACGGTGTCGTCCGGTCCCGCCGTCCAGCGCAGCGCGCCCCGGTCCTCGACGGCGGCCTCGGTCAGGGCGTCACCCGCCCGTACGGCGGTGGCCAGGTACCGGGGGTCGCCGACGGCCCGGAACGCTTCGAGGAGGAACGTGCCGATGCCCGCCGCGCCGTGCGCGAACCCGTGGTGGACCACCGGCCGGGCCGCCGGGCCGTCCTCCGAGGGCACCGTCCAGCGCGGACCCGCCCGGTCGTCCGCGGCGGCGAGGATCGCGTCGGCGCAGCGCGCCGTCCGCTCCCGGAAGCGCTCGTCCCCGGTGCGCGCGAGGAAGTGCGCCTGGGCCAGTCCGGCGCCGGCGGTTCCGTGGACGACGTCCGGGACCGGCCCGGTGACCGGAACACGCAGCGCCATGTCCCGGGCGGCGGCCACGACGGCGTCGTCCGCGAGCAGGAGTCCCGCGTCCAGCAGGGCCCACGCGGTACCGGACCGCCCGAAGTGCAGTCCGGGCAGCAGCCGGGGCTCGCGCGCGGCGCGCTCCAGCGTCCACGCGGCCACGGTGCCCACCGTCTCGCGCAGCCGCCCGTCCCGCGGATGGGTCCGCGCGGCCCGGGTCAGCACGCCGAGCAGCCCGGCCGAGCCGTAGTAGACGTTGCAGGGGTCGGTGGTGGCCGCGAACCCTTCGGCGGGCCACAGCCGTTCGGGGTCGTCCGGACGCAGGGTGTCCAGAAGGTGGCGCAGGCCGTCGCGGAGCAGGCGCTCCGCGTCCGCGCCGGGCGCGGCGGCCGGTCCGTGCGGTGCGCGCACGGACCGGGGGGCGCCGGGGGCCGGGCCGTCGGTGAGGAAGGTCCTCACGCGTTCCAGGGACCAGCGGCGCCGCGGGTCGTCGTGCAGCAGGCCGAGGACGAGCGGCGCGAGACGGCGTACGACGGGGCTGTGCGGTGCCAGAGAGGCGAGCCGGCCCTCCAGGCGCCGCCACGCGGGCCGTCCGGCCGGCCGGTCGGGCGCCAGCAGCGGCTCCGTGCCCGTCACGACGAGGAAGAGCACGGCGCCCAGCGAGTAGAGGTCGGCCGAGGGGTCGGGCAGGGCACGGCGGCCGGGGCCCGGGTCCAGCTGTTCCGGGGCGCCGTAGCCCGCCGTGCCGCCGCCGGGGGCGGGAACTCCGGCGCGCGCGGCCAGTTCGAGGTCGATGAGACGGAGTTCGCCGTCCGGAGCCACGAAAACGTTGTCAGGGGTCAGATCGCGCAGCACCACGCCGCTCGCGTGCACGCGGGAGAGCAGGTCCGTCAGCCGCCGGGCCAGGTCCAGCACCGTCTCCTGCGCCGGTGCCCCGCCGCGCGCGCGGGCACGGAGGTTCCAGAGCCGGAGCGGGACGCCGTCCAACTGCTCCTGCACCAGGAAGACATGGCCGTCCTCGGTGAGGAAGGAGACCTTCTCGGGGGTCAGGCCGAGCGGTGCGAGCCGGTCGAGCATCTCCCCTTCGTTGCGCAGCAGATCGCGTACGTCGGTGCCCAGCGCGGTGGCGTCGATGTGCGCCCTGCCCTGCTTGACGACGACACGGCGGCCCGTGTTCCGGTCCGTCGCCCTGAAGACACCGCCCTTGGTGCTGAGCCGCAGGGCGGCCTGCACGACGAAGCGGTCACCGATGACGACGGGCCGCGCCGGCCGGTCCTTCTCCGCCGCGCAGGCGGGCCGGTCCGCGGCGGCGGGGGACGTCTCGAAGGGGTCGGCCACCCCGGCCGGCGGTGTGTACCACGGCTCGCGCACGTCGGGCACCCGCCTGCCTTCGGCATCCACGAGGGTCGGCCGGTAGACACCGTTGTCACCGAGGACCAGGACCGGCCGGAACCCTCCGTACCGGTAGTGCACCAGGCTGCCCGGACGGAAGGGCCGGTCCGACAGGATCCGCGGCCCCGGCAGCCCGGCCGTCACGTCGTGCAACTCGGCCGCTATGGCCCGAAGGTGTTCCGTCTCCCGCGGATAGACCGTGATGAATTTCCCCGCGGAAGCCCGGTCGTATTGCCGGGAAACCAATTCCCGCACGCGATCCGCGGAAGCCGCGACCTTGAAATCCAGGCCGTGCCGCAGAAGGACCGGCGCGACTTTTTCCAGAATTTCCGCGGCGGCCACCGGAGTGGCCGAGACATGGAGTTTCCAGCCCTGGCCGGGAAGGTCCCCGCCGGCCGGCGACACCCGGCACCACAGCTGATCACGGGTGATGCGCCACGCGTGACCAGCCCGGTTCCGCTCCCGCAGCAGAGGTGTGAGGACCGCCACGGGGTCGAAGGCCGGAGTCGTGCCGTCGGCCCGCGCCAGGTCTCCCGCGACCCGGTCCATGCTTCCCGACGTCACCCTGCGGCCTCCGAGATCGTCGTTTCCGGCGCGTCACGCACTGCTGCGATCATCACCGTCCGGGGGTGTGCCAAAACCATAAGGTCATGTAAAGAAACAGCAAATCCAGGAGCGGGGACGGGTCTTGTCTTGGAAACGGCCGATGGCTTCGCAATTGCCCATTTTGGTGGAGCGGCTGCCGTATTGCCGTGTCGTGCCGGGAACGGGGCCGCCCCCTCGCGCAGGGTGGGCCCATGGAGATCGTCCTGCCCGTTCTCCTCACGCTGCCGCCGCAGTCGCGACCGTCCTGCGGCGCCGGGCCGCTCCGACCGTGCCCCGGCCGCCGGGGTTTCGCCACCCTCGCCGGTGACGCGCAGGAGGCCGAGGGCGGCCAGGAACTGTGGACGACACCGGCGGGATGCCGAAGTCCGCCCCGGACGGGGAAGGATGACCGGGACGTCCGACGAACCCCCACACCTCACGGAGGACACCGAGATGGCGCTGACCCGGGAAGAACGCGAGAGCTTCCTCGCCGAGCCGCACGTGGCCGCGCTGGCGGTCGACGGCGAGGCGGGCAGGGGCCCGCTGACCGTTCCCATCTGGTACCAGTACGAGCCCGGCGGCCAGGTGTGGATCATGACCGGGCTCGACTCCCGCAAGAACAGGCTGATCCGCGCGGCCGGCCGGTTCTCGCTCATGATCGACCGGGTGGAACCCACCGTCCGGTACGTGTCGGTGGAGGGCCCGGTCACCGGCACCTCGCCCGCCACGGTCGAGCAGCTCAGGGAGATGGCGGCCAGGTACCTGCCGGCCGGGAAGGTCGACGCCTACGTCGATTTCGCCTGGAAGAACCACGGGGAGCAGGTCGTCGTCCGCATGCGGCCGGAACACTGGGTCTCCTCCGACCTGGGAACGGTGTGACCCCTCGGGGACGGGCGTAAGATCGTGCGGCCCTGGCGGGGTACTACGCTGACGGCATGACGCACTTTGATGTCCTCGTCCTCGGCGCAGGCCCCGGCGGATACGTCGCCGCCATCCGCGCGGCCCAGCTCGGCAAGTCGGTCGCGGTGGTCGAAGAGAAGTACTGGGGCGGTGTCTGCCTGAACGTGGGGTGCATCCCCTCCAAGGCCCTGCTCAGGAACGCCGAGATCGCCCACATCCTCACCCAGGAGAAGAAGACCTTCGGCATCACCGGTGACGCCACCATGGACTTCGGTGTCACCCACCGGCGCAGCCGCTCCGTGGCGGAGGCCAGCGCCAAGGGCGTGCACTACCTGATGAAGAAGAACAAGATCACCGAGATCGACGGCTGGGGCACCCTCACCGGCCCGAAGTCGGTGGACGTCAGGGGCGCCGACGGCACCATGACGTCGTACAGCTGCGACAACCTGATCATCGCCACCGGCGCGCAGGTCAGGATGCTGCCCGGCATGAGCCGCAGTGCCAACGTGGTCACCTACGAGGAGCAGATCCTGGACGAGGATCTGCCGCGCTCCGTCATCATCGGCGGCTCCGGCGCGATCGGTGTCGAATTCGCCTACGTGCTGCGGAACTTCGGTGTCGAGGTGACCATCGTCGAGTTCCTCGACCGCATGGTGCCCACCGAGGACGCCGACGTCTCCAAGGAACTGCTGCGGCACTACCGCAAGCTGGGCGTCGAGGTGCTGCTCTCCACCAAGGTGGACTCGGTCGAGGACACCGGTTCGGGCGTCCGGGTCACCGTCAGCCCCGCCGGCGGCGGCGAGGCGCGCGTCCTGGAGGCCGACCGGATGCTCGCCGCGTTCGGCTTCGCGCCCCGGGTCGAGGGCTACGGCCTCGAGGCGGCCGGCGTCCAGCTCACCGAGCGCGGCGCCATCGCGGTCGACGCCCGCGGCCGCACCAACGTCGAGGGCGTCTACGCCATCGGTGACGTGACCGGCAAGCTCATGCTGGCCCACACCGCCGAGGCCATGGGCGTCGTGGCCGCCGAGACCATCGCCGGTGCCGAGACGCAGGAGATCGACTTCGCGATGATCCCGCGGGCGACCTTCTGCCAGCCGCAGATCGCCTCGTTCGGCTACTCCGAGGCGCAGGCCCGGGAGCTGGGCTATGACGTCAAGGTGGCGCAGTTCCCCTTCTCCGCCAACGGCAAGGCCCGCGGCATGGGAGAGGGCGTCGGCTTCGTCAAGATCGTGGCGGACGCCCGGCACAATGAGATCGTGGGCGCCCACATGATCGGTCCCGAAGTGACCGAACTGCTGCCCGCGCTGACGCTCGCCCAGATGTGGGACCTCACCGCCGACGAGGTCGCCCGCAACATCTTCGCCCACCCGACGCTGTCGGAGGCCATGAAGGAGGCCGTCGAAGGCATCGCGGGCCACATGATCAACCTCTGACCCCGGCGGTCACGTGCCCCCGCCGCCCTGCGGCGGGCGGGGGCGTCTGCGGCCGGGTCCCCGCGCACCGCGGGAACCCGGGCGTGAACCGCGAGCGGCGAGGCCGGGGCACGTCCGCCGCGAGCTGTGAGCCGCGGGGCCGGGCCGTCCGCCGCGCACCGCCGGGCCGGGCGGGCGTCCGGCGCCGTCAGCGGCCGCCCAGCAGTTCCAGCGTGTCGATCACACGGTGGGAGAAACCCCACTCGTTGTCGTACCAGGCGACCACCTTGACGTGCCGGCCGTCCACCCGGGTCAGCGCCGAGTCGAAGACCGACGAGGCCGGGTTGCCCGTGATGTCGGACGACACGAGCGGGTCCTCCGAGTACTCCAGGATCCCGGCGAGCGGGCCCTGCGCGGCGGCCCGGTACGCCGCCAGCACGTCGTCACGGGTCACCTCACGGGTGACGGTGGTGTTGAGTTCCACGATCGAGCCCACCGGCACCGGCACCCGGATCGAGTCGCCCGACAGCTTCCCGTCCAGACCCGGCAGCACCAGGCCGATCGCCTTGGCGGCGCCGGTCGTGGTCGGCACGATGTTGACGGCGGCGGCGCGGGCCCGGCGGGCGTCGCGGTGCGGGCCGTCCTGCAGGTTCTGCTCCTGGGTGTAGGCGTGCACCGTCGTCATGAACCCGTGCTCGATACCGGCGAGTTCGTCGAGCACCGAGGCCAGCGGCGCGAGCGCGTTGGTCGTGCAGGAGGCGTTCGAGACGACCGTGTGCAGCTCCGGGTCGTACGCGCCGGTGTTCACCCCGTATGCCAGCGTCACGTCGGCGCCGTCCGACGGCGCGCTGACGAGGACCTTGCGCGCACCGGCGTCGAGGTGGGCACGGGCCGCCCCGGCCGAGGTGAACCGGCCGGTCGCCTCCAACGCGACGTCGACGCCCAGCTCCGCCCACGGCAGCCGGGCAGGCTCCCGCTCGGCCAGCACCCTGATGCGGCGCCCGTCGACGACGAGGGTGTCCCCGTCCACGGTCACCGGGCGGCCGAGCCGGCCGGCCGTCGTGTCGTAGGCGAGCAGGCGCGCCAGCGTGGCGGGCTCCGTGAGGTCGTTGACGGCGACGACCTCCAGGGCGCTGTCGCGCTCCAGCAGCGCACGCAGCACGTTGCGTCCGATGCGGCCGAATCCGTTGATGGCGATACGCGTCATGAGTGGCATCCCTTCCGTTCACCACCAGCTTCGCCAGCGGCGACCGGCCCGGACAGCGGCGTGAGCGCCACGGTTCGCAAGGATCGTGCCAGGCGCCGGCGCTACTCGCCCCGGGCGAAGGTGCGCCGGTACTCGCTCGGCGTGGTGCCGAGGACGCGCTGGAAGTGCAGCCGCAGGTTCGCGCCGGTGCCCAGGCCGACGGCGGCGGCGATCTGCTCGACACTCAGTTCCGAACGCTCCAGCAGCTCACGGGCCATGTCGATGCGGGCACGCATGACCCACTGCATCGGTGTGTACCCCGTGTCCTCGGCGAACCGCCGCGAGAACGTGCGCGGCGACACCGCCGCGTGCCGGGCGAGCACCTCCAGGGAGAGCGGTTCGCCCAGCCGGTGCAGCGCCCACTCGCGGGTGGCGGCGAACCGCTCACCCAGCGGCTCGGGCACGCTGCGCGGCACGTACTGCGCCTGGCCGCCGCTGCGGTAGGGCGCCGCGACCAGCCGCCGCGCCGCGTGGTTGGAGGCGGCCACCCCGAGGTCGCCGCGCAGCATGTGCAGGCACAGGTCGATGCCGGAGGCCGCCCCGGCCGACGTCAGCACACCGCCCTCGTCGACGAACAGCACGTTCTCGTCCACCCGGACGAGCGGGTGTTTCGCCGCGAGCGCCCGTGTGTAGTGCCAGTGCGTCGTGGCCCGTCTGCCGTCGAGCAGGCCCGTCGCGGCCAGCGCGAAGGCTCCGGTGGAGATGGCGGCCAGCCGCGTGCCGTGCCGGTGCGCGGCGACCAGCGCGTCGACGACCGCTGCGGGCGGGTCGTCGCGGTCCGGGAAACGGTAGCCGGGGATGAACACGACGTCGGCCCAGACCAGGGCCTCCAGGCCGTGCGCGACGTGGTACGACAGACCGTCACCGCCGGTGACCAGCCCGGGGACGGCGCCGCACACACGTACCTCGTACGGCATGCTCGCGCGCGTGGTGAACACCTGTGCCGGGATACCGACGTCGAGGGGTTTCGCACCGTCGAGCACGAGGACGGCGACGCGTCGCAGACGAGAGGGTGACACGCGAGCAGGGTACGGGTCCGGTCCGCGCGGGGGATTCCCGCACCCCGCCGCGACCCCGGCCCGGGTTGCCGGCGCGCGCCCGGCGAGTCGGCCGGCCTGCCCGGTGGTGCGTCCGCAGGGCCTGGCGGGGTGCCAGACCGGGCGCCGGTGGGACACCCGTCGGCGCCGCACCGATGCGCCGGTGAACTGGTGTGCACCGTAAGCCGGTTGGCACGTATCTTGTGCTGCGGACGCTTCACGCTCGACTGCTCGACATCTCCACCGCACACGGACGGACGGTATCCATGACCCACCCCGCGAACACTCCCGGGCCGGCGGCGCACCCGAAGATCGACACCTCGGTGCCGCACTCGGCCCGGATCTGGAACTACTGGCTGGGCGGCAAGGACAACTACCCCGTCGACGAGGAGGCCGGCGACGCCTACACCGCCGTCTTCCCCGGCATCGTCACCATCGCGCGCAGCAGCCGGGCCTTCCTGCGCCGCAACATCACCCACCTGGTCACCGAGGCGGGCATCCGGCAGTTCCTCGACATCGGGACGGGCCTGCCGACGGCCGACAACACGCACGAGGTCGCGCAGCGGCTCGCCCCCGAGGCCCGGATCGTCTACGTCGACAACGACCCGATGATCCTGGCCCACGCCCGTGCCCTGCTGTACTCCACGCCGGAGGGGGCGACCGCCTACATCGACTCCGACGTGCTGGACACGGACCGGATCCTCACGGCCGCCGCCGCCACCCTCGACCTCTCCCGCCCCACCGCCCTGATCCTCAGCAACATCCTGGGCCACGTCCCCGACTACGACCGGGCGCGCTCCCTCGTCACCCGGCTGATGGACGCGCTTCCCTCCGGCAGCTACCTCTCCGTCAACGACGGCTCCCGGGGTACCGACCCGGTCTTCGAGCAGGCCCAGGACGCCTACAACGAGAGCGGCGCCGCCCCCTACATCCTGCGGACGGTCGACCAGATCACGGCGTTCTTCGACGGCCTGGACCTCGTGGATCCCGGCGTCGTGCCGGTGAACCGGTGGCGGCCGGACCCCTCGGACCCGGCCCCGGAGCCCATCGGGGAGCACGGCGGCCTCGCCCGCAAACCGTGACCCGGTCACCGGCGCGGCACGGGGCCGCCGGAGTGACCCCGTAGGGATCGTCAGGTGACCCGCTCTCACCTCGGCGCGGACACGCCCGCGGTTCCCCCGCGTGGACGCGCCGAGGGGGCGTCAGTAGTCCGAATGCGGCGCTCCGATGGTGCGCGCCGCGCATCCCGCTGACAGTGATCACGTCGCACCTGCGATCCCGAAGAGCGGGCATCGTGCCCGTTCTCGCAGTCGCGACGGAAGGATCACCATGCGTATCTCCCGTACTCTGTTCGTCTCGGCGGCGATCGCCTCCGCCGTCGCGTTCTCCGCTCCCGCCGCCGGCGCCCTGGGCGTGACCGCCCAGGCGCCCGCGCAGGCGGCCACCGTCGTCCACGGTGACGACTCCGACGACAACGGCAACGACAACGGCAACGACCGTTCGTCGAAGGGCAACGACGACCGTGGCGGCGACCGCGGTGGGGACCGTGGCGGCGACCGCGGTGGGGACCGTGGCGGCGACCGCGGTGGGGACCGTGGCGGCGACCGCGGTGGGGACCGCGGTGGCGACCGTGGCGGCGACCGCGGTGACAAGCCGCACGGTGGGGTTCACGCCGGTGGCGGTGCGCTGGCGCTGCGCACCACCGGTGACGACTCCGACGACAACGGCAACGACAACGGCAACGACCGTTCGTCGAAGGGCAACGACGACCGCGGCGGCGACCGTGGCGGGGACCGTGGCGGTGACCGTGGCGGCGACCGCGGTGGCGACCGTGGCGGTGATCGCGGTGGTGACCGCGGTGACAAGCCGCACGGTGGGGTTCACGCCGGTGGCGGTGCGCTGGCGCTGCGCACCACCGGTGACGACTCCGACGACAACGGCAACGACAACGGCAACGACCGTTCGTCGAAGGGCAACGACGACCGTGGCGGCGACCGTGGCGGCGACCGTGGCGGCGACCGCGGTGGGGACCGTGGCGGCGACCGCGGTGGTGACCGTGGCGGCGACCGCGGTGGTGACCGTGGCGACAAGCCGCACGGTGGTGTCCACGCCGGTGGCGGCGGCCTGGCCCAGTCCTCGAACACCATGGGTCTGGGAGCCGCTCTCGTGCTCGGCGGCGTCGGAGCCGGTGCCTACATGCTGCGGCGCCGCAAGGCGTCGGGCACTCCCGTGGCCTGAACAGAACCTGTTCACCGTCGGTGCGCTGCCGCGGCCTGCGTCCCTCCCCGTGAGGAACGCGCGGGCCGCGGCGGCGGCGCCCCACCCCGCCACGCGGGGCCCGCACCACCTTCTTGACGAAAGGCACCGTCCATGGCTTTCCAGCGTCCGCCTCAGACGGAACAGTCCGGGACCGGGACCGCACCTCGTCGCGGCCGGCTGCGCCTGCTGTGGCCGGTGGCGGCGGTCGGGCTCGGACTGGTGCTCATTCACCAATCGCTGGGCACCGCGCCGGTGACCAGCCCCCGGCAGCCGGACCGGCCGACCACGGTCGCCACCCGGGCGGCCGGGACCCCCCAGGCCACGCCGCCCACGTCCACCGGGCCCGACGACGGAGCGCTGCCCCGGTCGGCCCCCACCCGGATCTCCATTCCGGCGATCTCCGTGGACGCGCCGTTCACCAAGCTGTCCCTGGACTCCACCGGGCACCTGACCCCGCCGCCCGCCGACGACACCAATCTCGTCGGATGGTTCCAGGGCGGAGCCTCGCCCGGCGAGCGCGGCACGTCGGTCGTGGTCGGCCACGTCGACACCACGACCGGCCCGGCGGTCTTCGTCGGCCTCGACGCCCTCAAGGCCGGCGAACACGTGGAGATCACCCGCGAGGACGGCATCGTCGCCCGGTTCCAGATCGACGCGGTGGACACCTTCAGCAAGGCGGACTTCCCCGACGACGAGGTGTACGCAGACACGCCGACGCCCGAACTGCGGCTGATCACCTGCGGCGGCACGTTCAACCGCACCAGCAAGGACTACGAGTCCAACGTGGTCGTCTTCGCCCACCTCGAATCCAGCTCCCGCTCCTGAGAGGCGACCGGGACGCGGGGGTCAGGAGCGCGGCCGGGGGACGAGGAGATCGGCGACGACGGGGCGGTGGTCCGAGGCCGTGGTGACGGCCTCACGCACCCCGGCGACCGCGATCCGCGGGGAGACCGCCACGACGTCGATGCGCCGGTCCGGTGCGGCCGCCGGATAGGTCATGCCGCCGTGCGGGGCGGCATCGGCCAGCGGCCCCCATAGTTTCGCCAGTTCAGGCGCACCGGGTTCGGCGTTGAAGTCCCCGACGAGGACCTTCGGCCCGGCGTCCGCCGCCAGCACGGCCAGCATGTCGTCGACCTGGGCGCGCCGCACGGACGGATCGGCGCGGTAGTCCAGGTGGGTGGTGTACACGTGCACGAGGGCGCCCCGGACCCGTACCGTCACCTCCGCGAAGCCCGGCGCGGGCTCGGGCACCGGGTCGGAGGACTGGGTGGACAGCCGTGTGATCTCGTGGTTCTCGGCGCTCACCACCGGGTGGCGGCTCAGCACCGCGACACCGAACCGGCGCCGCTCCGTCCGCGGCGGCTCGGCGGGCAGGTCGTAGACCGGCGCGAAGAACACCCGCATGTGCAGCATCCGGGCCAGGTCCCGGGCCTCGTCGCGGAACTCGCTGCGCGCACCCCAGCGCACGTCGACCTCCTGGAGGCCGACCACGTCCGCGTGCAGGTCACGGATGGCCCGCGCGGTCCGGCCGAGGTCGAAGACGTTGTCCTCGCCCGCTCCGGCATGGATGTTGTACGTGGCCACCCGCAACGGCACGGGCGGAGCCGCCGGCCGCGCCGCCGCGTCCCCGGGGGACGCGGCGGCGAGGGTGACGGCGGCGCCGAGCGCGACGGCGGTCAGGACGCGGCGGACGAACGAGCGGTGGGTGCGTGTCACACGGGCCTCCGGACGAGAGTGTGATGCGGCCTTCGCTGGGGAGTGGAGCCTACTAGGGCGCGTGAGGAGCCGGGACGGGTCCACGATGCCCCGCCGTCCTGCTGCCGGGATCAGGCGCTCCGGCAGGGCCTCGAAGACGCCCGTGGCACGCCGCGGCCGAAAGCGGGCATGGACAGTCGGCCAGGCGCCGAACTGCTGCGGTGTCTCCCGCCACCGGCCGCCGGTCCTGAACCGCCGGATCACGTCTTCGAACTGCGGCCGCAACCGCTCGGGGCCGGTCCGTACCTGCCGATCGGCAGGTACGGACCGATGAACTTCCCCGCCGAGTCGCTCAGTTGCGTGCACCTCGGGCAAGACGATCTACCGGATCAGCCCTGCCGTGACGACGGATCCCGTGGATCGCCTGCGACCGGAAGGGCGGCCTGGCCGGCCGGTCGGCCGAGACCGGACAGTCCCCACAGCTCGGCGATCAGGCCGTGCTGAACTCGGAAGATCTCCATCATGGTGGGTGCAGGCTCCGCGCCGTCCGGCACGGAGGCCGAAAGCCCGCGCAGCACGGAACGGACGGCGACCCGGTCGTGGTCCACGAGCATGTCCTCGACGGTGACCTGAACGCCGGGATGGGCTGCGAACATCCTGGACCAGGCGTCTGCGACGGCCCCGATACCGGTCGTTCCCAGCGGATGACTCACGAAGTCCGGTGCGAGGACCGTGTCCAGGCCGGCCAGGTCCCGGCCGTTGAATGCCTCGTACATGCGCAGGCCGACAGCCCCTGCTTCCCGCTTGTCGTCTGTCATCGGCCCGGTCCCCACCCGTGGTCGAACCGGATCCGATGCGTCCCGTCAGCGTCGAACAGGGTCGCCGAGCGGCCGGCCACCTCGCCGTCGAAGTGCTTCTCCATCGTCGCGGCACCCACCGGAAGCCCGGTGGACACGGCCGGGTCCGGTTTCAGCTCGGCCGGGACGAACCCTTTGGCCGTGAACGTTCCTGTGGCTCTCATGGGCACGACCGTATCGGCGGGGTCTGACACCGCTCTCCTTCTCGACGGCGGGAGGTGGACCGCCCGGTCCGCAGTGCGGGCGGCCGGACCCCGGGGACCTGCCGTCCCGCCCACCGCGGCCCGCCGGCGATCACGCCTCGATACGCGCCCCGGTTTCGGTACGCGCGGCGATGAAGACCCGTCAGCCGGGAGCCGCCCCCCTTGCGCGTGACCTGTGGCCCCGTCACCCTGTCATGTCGTCACCCCGCCGGGGCCCTCGCTCCTACGGCTTGTCCGGCGGAAAGTCAACGGTTGACTTGGCCGAAACGCGCTGCCATGTTAGCAAGCGCTTTCTAGTGGGCTTTCCCCAGGTCATCCGCACAGCACCCGGCCCCGCCGGGAGCCTTCACGTCGAGGGGGACGTATGAAGGAAGCAGCCGCAGCTCCCGAGGTCGCCGGATCCGGGACCGGCGCCGTCCCGGGGTCCGGCGACCTGCGCCCGGTCTTCTCCGGGCGGCACACCCGTCTGTGGGCCTTCCTGCTCGCCGGCTGGCTGATCAGCTACGCCGACCGCACGGTCACCGGACCGGTCGTCTCCTGGATGATCGAGAACAAGGCCGGGTTCATCGGGGACGCCGCGCATCCCGCCACCCTCGGCGGCCTGATCGGCTCGATGTTCTTCACCGGCTACATGCTCACCCAGTACGCGGGCGGCCGGCTCGGCGACCGCTACGGCCACCGCGAGATGCTGGTGGTGTCCCTGCTGTGGGCCGGACTGATGACCCTGGTGTCCGGACTCGCGGGCGGACTCGTCGCCTTCGTCGTGGCCCGGGTCCTCACCGGCCTGGGGGAGGGGGTCTTCTACTCCAACGACCGGGTGCTCGTGATCGCCCACACCCCGCTTGCCCGGCGCACGGCCGGCCTCGGCATCGTCCTGTCCGGACTGTCGATCGGACTGACCGTCGGCGTCCTCGCCACCCCGCACCTGATCGACTGGGGCGGCTCGCTGGGCCTGGGCGGCCGGGCCTGGAGCATGCCGCTGTACGTGTTCGGTGTCGTCTCGCTGCTGATCGCCGCCGCCACCTGGGTCTTCTTCCGGGGGCGCGGAGACCGCCCGCTGCGGCTCGGGCCCCCCACGCTGCGGCTGATCGGCTACTCCCTGCCCACGGCCGCGGTGATCGTGGCGCTCTTCCTGTGTGCCGACGCCTTCGGCTGGCCCGACTGGCTGACGGCGGTGGGCTCCGGTGTGCTGTTCGCGGGGATGCTCGCGGTCGTCGTGCGCGGCATCGTGCGCGAGGGGCGCTCGGCGGCGCTGCTCAACCGCAATGTGTGGCTGGTCTGCGTCGCGTTCGTCGCGGTGATGTGGAACCTGTGGTTCTTCTCCTTCTGGTCGGTCCAGATCGTCAAGGAGAGCGCGCACAGCAGCCTGGGCGCGGCGGCCCTGACCGCCGCCTTCAACGCAGGCGCCGGCATCATCGGCTTCCCGGTCGGCGGCTGGATCGCCGACCGCCGCGTACGTGCGGGCAAGGGCCGCAAGCCGCTCGCCGTCGCCTGCGCGGCCGTCCACACGGTGCTGGCGACGGCCTTCGGGCTCAGCCTGCTGGACGGCAGGCCCTCCCTGCTGCTGCTCGGTCTGATCCTGTTCTTCTCCGGCCTCTTCTTCAACGCGCTCCAGCCCATCGTGCACAGCCTCCTGGGCGACCTGGCGGACGCGGAGGACCGCGGCGCGCTGTTCGGGCTCTTCAACCTGGTCGCGGAGGCCGGTGCGGTGGCCAGCCCGGTGATCAGCGGAGTCCTGCGCGACGCCACCGGGAGCTGGGCGCCGGGAGTGTTCACCGCGGCCGGGGTGATGGCGGTGTCCGTGGCGCTGTACACGCTGGTGAAGGAACGCATCCCCGGCGCCGCGTGACGGGCCGTCGAAGGGCTTCAGCGCCGCGGGACCGTCGAAGGGTTTCCGCGGCGGCGGGACCCACGGACCCGGTGGAGCCACGACCCACCCTCCGGACGTGGCGGCACGGGCCCCGGCGGCCGAGGGCGGCACCGCCCTGACCCCGCCGCCCGCACGTCCCGGACGCCAGGCACGCGGCCCTGTGCGACCGGCCACCCGTGGGCCGTGAGGCCCCGCCGCCCACACGGCGCTCGTGCTGCCGCGCTGCCCCGGTGCACAGGGGCAGCGGCAGGGAGGGGAGGGCGTACCCCGGGGCGCCGGTGGGCCGGGGCGCATCCCGCTGTCACCCGTGGGGCCCGACGTACGCTCGCGCACTTCTGTTGATGATATGAAGAAGTCTTTTCAGGCTTTGTCGTAGCCGCGGCACGGACATCACCACGGTGGATTTCCGCCGCTTGCGAGGTGAGGCCGCATGGTGCAGGTCGAGCGACTACTGGCCGACTGCCTGGACGACGCACGCACCCGGCCGATGGGCGCGGTCCCGCTGGACGCCGACGGTGCCGGTTACGCGGACGCTCGCCGGACCTTCCTGGCGGCGGGGCTGCACGCACTGCGCGAGCACGCGCCCGACGCCGGATGGGTCCAGCTCAACGTCCGGGCCGAGCCGGCCGGCTGGCCCCGCCTGTACGCCCGCCTCGCCGAGACGGCCCGGGAGGTGCTCGGCACCGGAGCGGCCCGCGGCTTCTTCTTCATGCACAAGCCGCCGGGACTGCGCATCCGCTTCCACGCGGCGGAACCCGCCCGCGCCCCGCGGTTGCGCGCCACCCTGGTCCGCCGGCTCGCCCCCGCGGCCGACGGTTCCTGGGCGCTGCCGGTCGCCGAGGTGTACGAGCCGGAGACGTACCTCTTCGGCGGTCCCCGCTCCATGCCCCACGTGCACGAGCTGTTCACCGCGGACTCCCTGGCCTGGCTGGACGTCCACACCGCCGTCGCCGGCGCGCCGGTCCCCGCCGACTGGCGGGTGTCCCTGCCGCTGCTGGACGCGGTGTTCGACGGCCTCGGCGTGGTGGGCTGGGAACACCGCGGAGTCTGGCAGGCCGTACGGGACGAGACCGGCCGCCGGCTGCCCGGTGGACTGCGCGACCCGGACCGCCGGCGCGCCGCCGACGGCATCCGCGCGTACTGGGAGCAGGAGCCCGGCGCCCGTCTCGCGGCGCTGCCGAAGGACTGGCAGGACGTGCTCGGCCGGCACACGCACGACGTGCGGCGGGCCGCCGAGCGCTGGCGCGACCGCTACTTCGCGTCCGGCGACGCCTCGGTCGGCCCGCGCCGGGCCGCCGCACACCACGTGATCTTCCACTGGAACCGCGGCCGGCTCTCCACGGCACGGCAGTGCCTGCTCACGGAGGCGCTCGCCGCCGGCGGCCACGAGGAGGCGTACTGAGCATGGGCCAGCCTCCCGCAAACCCGCCCGGGACCACCGGCACGGCCGGGCAGGCGCTCGGCAACACCGCGCTGCTGCGCATCGCGGGGATGCCCTGCGACGCCTGGACGGCGGCCGGCGCACCCCGCCTGTTCGACAGCGTGGTGCGGCACGCCGACGCCACCGGGCGGCTCGCCGAACAGGGCCGGCTGCTGGCCGACCGGCTGGGCGAGGAGGTCGTACCGCACCCGGCGCTCAGGGCCGCCGACCGCGGCGCCGTGCTCGCCCTGCGGCGACGACTGCACTCCGGTCTCCCGCCGCGCGCGGCCGACCACGCCACTCTGCTGCGGTCGCCCGCCGTCCCCGCCGGCGTCGCCGCCGACGTCCACCACCTGCTGCGCGGGTACGAGGAGGCCGCGAAGACCCTGGCGGGACTGGAGCACGCGATCACAGCCGAACAGGAACGCCTGGCCGCACAGGCCTGGCGGACCACCTGCGCGAACCCGTTCCTGCGGGCCTTCCTCGACAGCGCCGCGCCCGGACTCGCCGACGACGTCCGCAGGCGGCTCGACGAGGGCCAGTCCTGGTCCGGCAGGCAACTGCGCAAGCGCACCGCCTACCTGTGGCGGGCCGTGGGCCGGGCGGCGGCGAAGACCACGCCGCGCGGCTGGGCCGGGCAGATCGCCGCGCTCCCGGTCGCCCCCGCGGACGACGGCAGCCCCCTGCTCCTGGAACCCGGCGGCAGCCTCGGCGCGCTCGCCGCCGTCGCCGTGGAGAACGTGCACCTGGTCCGCACCCGCGCGACACCGCCCGAACTGCGCACCGCCGACCCCGGCCTCCTGCTGACCCCGGCGCCCCTGCACTTCACCGAACCCCCCGCCTCCACCCCCGGCAACACCCCCGGCCAGGTGCGCTGTTACGTCGTCGACCCCCGCGAACCCGGACGGCTGCGGCAGATCGTGCTGCGCCGCACGCGCGCCCTCGAAGGCGTCCTGGCCCTCCTCGCCGACGGGCCCCGCCCGCTCGGCGAACTCGAAGCGGCGCTGGCGCACGCGGCGGCACCGCCCGGCGGGCCGCCCCTGGCCTCCGCCGACGTGCTGCGCGGCTTCCTCCAGCACCTGCTCGCCCTCGGCGTCCTGCAGATCTGCCGGGCGCCCCGGCAGCACCGCGTCGACTGGATCCCGCCCGGCGCCGTCACCCCCGACTGCGCCCTTCCCCGGGCACCCGGAGCCGAGGACAGCGGCCAGTGGTTCCTCGACTCCTACCGCCGCCCGGCCGCCCCCACCCGTGTTCCGGGCCGGGCCGCCGCCCGGGTGCTGCGCGGCCTGCGGACCGCGGCCCGCATCGCCGCCCTGTGCGCCGCCGACAGCCCCCCGGACCTGCCCGCCCAGCGCGCGGAACCGGCCGGCCTCACCGAACAGCCCCGCCCCGTCAGCGAGTTCCTCGCCGACCGGCTGCCCGCCGAATCCCCCCAGCCCCCGCCGCGCCGGCCCACCGGATGGGTGCCGGCCCGCGACCGCACCGGCGCCTACGCCCGCCTGCTGCGCCACCTGGACACCGCCGCCCGCGCCGGCGCCGCGCAGGTCGACGTGGACGACGACCTGCTGGACGACCTGGGCGCGCCCCCGCCCGAAGCCGCCCTGCCGTGCTGGCCCGTCGACTGCCTGCTGCGCCCGCTCGGCCCGTCCGAGGGACGAGGACCGGTCGCCGTCCTGGAGACGGCCTCGGCCGCGGGCGTGCTCGACGCCAGGTTCGCCGACGGGCTGCGCACGCTGTACGGCGGCTACGGCAACAGCGACGCCTACCGCGACTTCCTCGCCACCGTCGAACGCCGCACCGGGGTCAGGTTCGTCGACCTGCTCGTACCGCCCCTGAACGAGCGCTCCGCGAACGCCGTACGCCGGCCCGTCACCACCCGCTGGTGGACCGGCGACCCGGACCCCACCCCGTACTACGGACCGGACACCCGGCACGCCCGCTACCTCCCCCTGGACCGCATCAGCCTGCGCCGCAGCGGCCGGCGCATCATCGCCGAGGCCGACGGCCGGCGCATCGTCCCCGTGTACCACGCCACCCGGTCACCCGCGCCGCCCTACGACACCCTGGTGCGCCTCCTGCTCGCCGCGAGCCACCCCGCCGCCTCCTACCTGCTCCGCCTCGACGCCCTCGACGCGGCCCTGCCCGACCGGCCCGTACTGCCGCGGCTGACCGCGGGCGGCGACCTCGTCCTCGCCCCGGCCACCTGGCGCGTGGACCGCTCCCGCCTGTGGCAGCCCGGCGACGACACGCTCGGCAAGGTCCGCACCCTCGCGCTGCTGCGCCGCGCCGCGGGACTGCCCCGCCACGCGTTCCTCCGCACCGCCCCCGGCGGCAAACCGGTGCCCGTGGACCTCGCCTCGCTGACGGCCCTCCACCTCGTCGAGCGGCTGTGCGCCCAGCAGGCGGGCACCACCCTGCTCGTGGAGGAGATGCTCCCTGGCCCGGACGAGCTGCTGCTGCGCGACCCGGTGCACGGCCAAGCGGCCGTCGCCGCGCAGGTCCTGCTCCGCCTGCCGCACGACCGCGGCGCCGCCCACCTCGCCGAGGCCGCCGCCGACGCACTGGTCCGCGGCGAGCGGCAAGACGTCCCCGGCCCGCCCGCCAGGCGGTCCGCCGGGGCGGCCATCACCCGATGAGAGAAAGGGGAAGTCCCATGCCCACCACCGAACTCACCGAACTCGACGCCCTCATCAGCGACCTCGACGAGCGGATCAGCGACAGCGACCTGCCGTCGTCGTCCGCCAGCACCGCCGGGTGCAGCGGCCTGTGCACGATCATCGTCTGTGCCACGGTCGTGATCTGCGCCTGACCACCCCCCACAGGAGCCGCCCGTCCCGGCGGGCGGCTCCGCCCCGGCCGATCCGAGGAGCCCGATGGCGCCCGAAACCGCCTCACCGGCCACCGCCCGGGACGAGGTCCACGCCCTTGCCGCCCGGTACCTCAAGGACTGGACCGCGGCGCCCCGCCCGGCCCGGCACCCCGGCGACCCCGGAATCCCCGTACTGGCACACCTGGTCGCGGACCGCGGCACCGCCCGTGACGCCGTGGCCGTCTGGGCCCGCGCCGCCGGACGCGGCCCGGCCCACCCCGCCCTGCACGACGGCGGCCTCGCCGGGACCCTCGTCGGCCTGCGCCTGGGCGAAGGCCTCCACCCGGCGCTCCGGCCCGTCGGCGACCGCCTCGCCGCCCCCCTGAGCCGGCGCCTGCCGAAGTACCGCACGCACGCCGTCGCCTTCCCCGACTACGACCTGATCTCCGGACCCGCAGGCACCCTGCTCGCCCTGTGCACAGGCACCCCCGGCCCCGAGGAACTGCGCCCCCTGGCCACCCACCTCGCCCTCCTGTGCGACGAACCGGAACTGCCCCGGCTGCGCACCGGCCAGTACGCGCAGCACCCGTACCTGTCCTGGGTGCAGGGGCGCATCAACACCGGCATGGGCCACGGCGTCGCCGGTGTCGTCACCGCGCTCACCGCCGCGCTGCGCCGCCTCGGACCGGACCCGGCGCTGACCACGGCGCTCACCCACGCCACCGGCTGGCTCGTCCGCCAGGCCTACGACGACGACCGAGGCATCCGGACCTGGCCCGGCGCGGGACTCGACGCGCCGCCGCCCGCGGCGGCGCAACCGCGGCAGGCATGGTGCTACGGCGCCCCCGGGATCGCCTGGGCGCTGTGGGACGCGGGCGACGCCCTCGGCGACACGGCGACCGCCGACTGGGCCGCCACCGTGTTCCGCAGGTTCGCCGAGCACTACGACGAGACCTTCCACCTCTTCGGTGACACCCCCGCCGACCGCCTCGGACTGTGCCACGGTGCCGCGGGCGTCCTGTGCGTCGCCGACGCCCTGCACCGCCACGCCCGGCTGCCGGCCGCCGCCGCACTCGTGCGACGCCTCGTCCACCACCTGAGCGGCAGGCTCCCCGCGCAGCCGCCCGCCGAGTGGACCACGGACCTGCTGAACGGCCTGCCCGGCGTGCTGAGCGCGCTCCTGACGGCCACGGCGGCGGCCCCGCGCACCTGGCTGCCCTGCCTGGGCCTGCGCTGAGCCCCGGCCCACAGGCTGACCGCGCCCCGTAGGCTGAGCCGCACCGAACCGGCCGCGCACGAGACGGAGTTGCCGTGACCCTGCGGATGAGACCGACCGCCGTCACCCTGGACTGCCCCGACCCGCTCGCCCTGGCGGCGTTCTACCAGCAGGCCACCGGGTACGCCCTCCACCCGCGCTCCGACGCCGACTTCGCGGGCCTCACCGGTGACGACGGTCTCAGCCTCGGCTTCCAGCGGGTCGAGGACCACCGGGCGCCGTCCTGGCCCGGCCGGGGCGTCCCCCAGCAGATCCACCTCGACTTCGCCGTCGCGGACCTGGAGGAGGCCGAGGCCTGGCTGCTCGAACTGGGCGCGGGCAGGCCGCAGGACCAGCCCGGCGGCGACAAGTGGCGCGTCCTCACCGACCCGGCGGGCCATCCCTTCTGCCTGGTCGCACGCTGACGCGCCGCCCGGCGGCCACAGGCGGCGGCTGCGCCAGGTACGCGGACGGGGCGCGGCCCAGCAGGCCGCGGAACGCCGTCGTGAACGCGGCCGGATTCTCGTAGCCGAGCGAGACCGCGACCCGCGTCACCGGGGTGCCCGCCGCCAGCGCGTGCACCGACCGCAGGATGCACGCCCGCTGCCGCCACTGGGCGAACCCGAGCCCCGTGCCGCGCCGGAAGAGACGCCCCAGGGTGCGCTCGCTGACGTTCAGGGCCGCCGCCCAGCGGGCGGGCGGGTCATGGATGTCGGGAGCCCGCAGGAACGCCTCGCACAACCGCCGCAGCCCCGGATCGGCGGGCAGCGGCACGTCGAGGGGGAGCGGTGCCAGGGTGCGCAGCTCGTGCAGGATCAGCTCGATCGCCGTCGCGTCCCGCCCGTGCTCGGCGTAGCGCGGCTCCATGTCGACGGCATCGAGGATCAGCGCCCGCAGCAGTGCGGAGACCTCCACCACGCGGCAGCGGTCCGGGAACCACGGCGCGGCGCCGGGCTCGATGTACAGGCTGCGCGTGCTGACGCCCGTCATGGTGACCTGGTGCCGCACCCGCGGCGGGACGAGGACCGCGCGGGCCGTGGGCACCGTCCACGAGCCGTCCGCCGTCTCGACCTCCATCACGCCGGTGGCCGCGTACAGCACCTGGGCGCGCCGGTGCTCGTGGAAGGGCAGCAGATGGTCGTGCGGGTAGTCGGTGCCGATGGCGAGCACCGCACGGTCCAGGCCGTCCACCTCGTCGACGGAGATGTTGCGCACCGCACGAGCCTACCCCGGCTGTCGTCTGCGCGTAAGAAGCTGGCGAACAGTCGAATGCCCGCCACCCGTGCGGGTCCGTAGCGTCGTCACCGTGCTCACCACCTCCTCGTTCCTCACCCTCCTGCTGTTCGGCTGCCTGACCGGTGTCACGACCGTGCTCTTCGGTTTCGGCGGAGGATTCGTCACCGTCCCCGTCGTCTACGGCTTCCTGGGCGCGACCGCGCACGGCGACGGCGCCGGCGCCATGCACGTGGCGGTCGCGACCTCGACCGCGGTCATGGTCGTGAACGCCGCCTGGGCCACCGTGGCCCAGCACCGGGCCGGCCGGCTGCGCCGGGAGTACCTGTGGCCGCTGGCCGGGTACGTCCTGCTCGGCGCGGCCCTCGGCTCGCTCGTCGCCACCCGGATCAGCGACACCCTGCTCAACGCGCTGTTCGCCGTGTACCTGCTGGTCACGATCGCCGACAGCGTGCTGCGCAAGGGGTTCCTCGCGGTCACCGGCGACGGCGCGCCGCGTCCGCTCGGACGGATCACGACGACGCTCGGCGGCGTCGGCATCGGCACGGTCGCCGCAAGTCTCGGTGTCGGCGGCAGTGTCATGACGGTTCCGCTGCTGCGCCGCCGCGGGCTGCCCATGGCCACCGCCACCGCGCTGGCCAACCCGCTCAGTGTCCCCGTCGCCCTCGCGGGCAGCGTCGTCTACGCCCTGGCCCCCGCCGCCCAGGCGCACACCGGCCGCCTCGGCTACGTCGATCTCGGCGCGGGCGCCGCGCTGCTGTGCGGTTCCCTGCCGGCCATCGCGGTCGTGAAGCGGTTGGGGGGCCGGGTCCCCGACCGGCTCCACTCCGCCGCGTACGTGGCCCTGCTGGTCCTCGTCCTGGTCGTCATGCTCGTCACCCGGTCGGGAACGTGACGGTGCGGGGACGTGACGGCGTCGGAATGTGACGGTGCCGGGCCCCGTTCGCCGGGGCCCGGTCCGTCCTCGCGGTCGCGACGGGGGACGCGGCCGGGTCCGCCCGGACGCCGCGATCGCCGCCGCCTGAGCGAGCGCGGCGGGCACGCACGGACGCACCGGCCCACCGGGCGCGCGGCCGGGCTCCCACCTCAGCCGGCCGCCCCGCGCGGGCCGCGAGGTCCACGGCCGTGCCCGTCGTCCGGGCGTCGCGCGTGCGGCATCCCTCAGTGGCCGAGCGTGGCGCGCAGCGAGGGCTGGAGCAGGTCCGCGTGGGCGCGGACCATGTCGTCGCACAGGTCCCAGATGCGTTCCACGGGCAGCGCCGCGGCCGTCGCCGGGTCGGTCATCGCCGCCTGCCGGATCGAACGGGGGTCGTCCTCCAGGGCCGCCCGCACCACGAGGTCGTTCATGCTCAGGTAGGTGCGGTTGAGCGCCGCGCACTGGGCGGGCAGCGCACCCACCCGGGTGGGCTGCACACCCGTCGCGTCCACGAGGCAGGGGACCTCCACGGTCCCCGAGGCCGGCAGGTTGTCGATCAGCCCGTGGTTGGGCACGTTGCCGTAGACCGTGCGCGGCGTGCCCGTGGTGATGCTGTGGATGATCTGCGGGGCGTACTCCATGGTGCCCTCGACGGCGAGCGGGGCGCCCTGCGCGAGGGCGTCGCGGGTGTGCTCGTAGGCCGCGATGTTCTCGTCGACGATGTCCAGGTAGGCCCCGACCGGCAGGCGCAGGCGCTCCACCTCCTCGGCGTGGTGCAGGTACCAGGGGACGTACTCGGAGGAGTGCTCGCTCGTCTCGGTGGGGTAGTAGCCGAGGCGCCGGTACATGTCGACGCGGACGCGGCGCCGCAGCTGGGGGTCGTCCGCGATCAGGGCGTCGAGCCGGGGGTACAGGTCGCTCCCCTGGTGCTCCAGGCTCAGGATCCAGGCCTGGTGGTTGACGCCGGCGGCCCGGTAGACGACCTCCTCCTGGGGGACCTTGAGGAGTTCGGCCAGGTCGTGGACGGTCCAGTACACGGAGTGGCACAGTCCCACCACGCGGGTCAGCCCGGTCGCACGGGTGAGGTACTGGACGTTCATCGCCATGGGGTTGGTGTAGTTGAGCAGCCAGGCGTCGGGGCACACCTCGGCGATGTCCTCGCCGAGCGACCTGAGCAGCGGGAAGGTGCGCAGCGCCCGGAAGATGCCCCCGACGCCGAGGGTGTCGCCGATCGTCTGCCGCAGTCCGTAGCGCGCGGGGATCTCGAAGTCGGTCCGGGTCGCGGCGCGCATGCCGACCTGCACGATGTTGATGACGAAGTCGGCGCCCTGCAGGGCCGCCCGCCGCTCGGCGTGGGCGGTGACCCGCACCCGCGAGCCGCCGGAGCCGGCCCGCTGGTCGGCGATGTACCGGGCGGCGCCGTGGGCGGTGGCGAGCCGCTCGGCGTCGATGTCGTGCAGGGCGATGTGCGCGCCCTGGAGTTCGGGGAAGGCCAGCAGGTCGGCCAGGAGGCCCTGGGTGAAGACGACGCTGCCCGCGCCGATGAAGGCGATCTTCGGGGAGCCGGAGGGGAGGGAGGTCGTGGCGGCCGTGGAGGTGTGGGTGGTCATCACAGGTGCTTTCCGTTGCGGGTGACGGCGGCCGCGGCCTCGTCCCAGGTGGGCTGGGCCGGCGTTCCGCCGTGGGCCCGGGTGGACAGGGCGCCGCAGGCCGCGGCGATCTCGAGGGCGTGCGGGGTGGACAGGCCGCGCAGGCGGGCGGCGACGAAACCGGCGTCGAAACTGTCACCGGCTCCGACCGTGTCCAGCGGCCGGACGGGGACGGCGGGGGGTGCGCAGCAGCGTTCGGCCGTCGTGCGCGAGGGCGCCCCGGGCGCCGTCCTTGACGACCACGTGCGGGCCGAGGGCGGCCAGCGCGGCGGCCGCGGCCTCCGGGGCGGCGTCCCGGGGAGCGCCGGCGGCGGCGGCCGCGAGGGCGGTGGCCTCCCGCGCGTTGGGCAGCAGGTGGTCGGTGACGGCGAGCACCTCGGCCAGGGCGCCGGGCGCCCACGTGTCGGCCGGGTCGTCGTTGGTGTCGAGGGAGGTGGTGGCGCCGTGCGCGCGGGCGGTGGCGAACAGGGCGGGCAGCGCGGCGGCGAGCCGCGGCAGCAGGAAGTAGGAGGCGGCGTGGACGTGGCGGCTGCCGGTGAGCAGGGCCTCGGGCACGTCGTCGGGCCCGGTGGCCGGGAGGGTGCCCGGTGAGGTGAGGATCGCCCGGTCGCCGTCGGGGCGGGTCAGGACGACGGTGAGCGGCGTGGCCAGGTCGGGGTCGACGCGCAGGGCGGAGGTGTCGACGCCCCGCTCCTCCAGCGCCGCCCGCACGAACCGTCCGGCGTCGTCGTCGCCGACGCGTCCGGCGAAGGCCACCTTCAGTCCGAGCCGGGCGGCCCCGCACGCCATGATCGACGCGGAGCCCCCGAGGGTGAGCGTCCCGCTGTCGACGAGCCGTTCGCGCTGTCCGAAGGCGAGGGGCGCCTCCAGCGGTCCGACGACGATGTCGGGGTTGGCGTCTCCCAGGACGAGGAGGTCGTAGGCGTGCTGCATGCGGTCTTCCTTGAGGTGCGGACCCTGACGGGCCCCGGTGAGGACCCTGACGGGCGGACGGCGGTGGAGCGGCGGACGGGGGAGGCGGCCGGGAGGCCGGTCACCCCTTGAGGCCGCTCGACGTGATCGACTGGATGAAGGACTTCTGCGCGAGCAGGAAGGCGAGCAGCACGGGCAGCACGGTGATCACGTTGCCCGCCATGACCGCGGACCACTTGGTGTGGTGCTGCCCCTGGAACGTGGTCAGGCCCAGCTGGAGGGTGTACTGGGTGTCGTGGTTGATGGCGATCAGGGGCCAGCTCAGGTCGTTCCACGTGGTGAGGAAGGTCAGCACCGCCACCGTGCTCAGCGCCGGCCGCGACAGCGGCAGCACGACCTGCCACAGCACCCGCAGCCGCGAGCAGCCGTCCAGCCAGGCCGCCTCCTCCAGCTCCCTCGGCAGCGACAGGAAGAACTGCCGCAGCAGGAACACGGCGAACGGGGTGACCAGCGACGGCACGATCAGCGCGCCGAGCGTGTCGATGAGCCCGAGCCGCTTCATCACCAGGAACGTCGGGATCATCGTCAGCTGGAACGGGATCGCCATCGTGGCCAGCATCAGCCCCAGCAGCAGCCGGGAGCCCGCGAACCGCATCCGGGCGAACGCGTAACCCGCCAGGGCGCCGAGGACCAGGTTGGACACCACCGCGGCCAGCGACACCAGCAGCGAGTTGGCGAACCAGCGCGGGAACATGGCGTTGCCCAGGACGTAGCGGTAGCCGCCCAGATCGATGCGGGAGGGCCACAGGGCGGGCGGGAACCGGTTGATCTGCGCGTCGCTCATGACGGAGCTGAGCAGCAGCCAGATCAGCGGGACCGCGAACACCAGGGCGAGCGGCGCCAGCAGCAGGTGCCAGGGGCTGAACGGCAGCCTCCTGCGCGGCCGTCCGGGAGCACCCGCCGGGCCGTGCGGGGACGCCGGGGCAGGGGCCGGGGGGAACGAGGACGGGGCGGGGGACGTGGCCGTCATCGTGCGGCTCCTTCCAGGCCGGCGGAACCGGCGGAACCGGCGGTGCCGTGGTGGGCGTGGGCCCGGCGCCGTACGGCCCGGGCGATCCGCGGGACCGCGGCGAGCAGGATCAGGGCGAGGGCCAGGGCGTAGGCCGCCGCCGCACCGTAACCGGCGGTGAAGTTCTTGAAGGCCTGCTCCCAGATGAAGTAGACGATCACCGTGGTCGAGCCGAGCGGACCGCCCTTGGTGGTCACGTACACCAGGTCGAAGACCTGCAGGGCGTTGATGGTCTGCCACAGCAGGAGGAAGACCAGCACCGGGGCGAGCGCCGGGAGCGTCACGTGGCGCAGCACGTGGCGGCGGCCGGCGCCGTCCAGCCGGGCCGCCTCCACCAGGGAGGGCGGTACGTCCTGGAGGGCGGCCAGCAGCACCACCACGCAGAAGCCGGTGCCGCTCCACAGCGAGATCGCCACGAGCGCGAGCAGCGCCTGGCCGGGGTCGGTGAGGAAGCCCTGCGGGGAGATCCCGACCTTGTGCAGCACGGAGTTGGCGGCGCCGAACTCGGGGTCGAGGATGAAGGAGAACAGCACTCCCTGGGCCGTCGCCGAGACGACGAACGGCACGAAGAAGAGGGTGCGGTACAGGGCGACCAGCCGCAGCCGCTGGTTGAGCGCCAGGGCCAGGAGCAACCCGAGGCCGATGCTCAACGGCACGTACAGCACCGTGTACAGCAGGGTGTTGCGCACCGCCTGGCTGAAGTGCGGGTCCTGCGCGAGCGCCCGGTAGTTGGCGAGGCCGACCCAGCGGCTGGGCGTGACCAGGTCGTCGGCCTGGAAGGACAGCAGCAGCGACCACGCCACCGGTACGACGCTCAGGCCCAGGATCACCAGTACCGCGGGGGAGACGAACGCCCAGGCGGTGGCGGACTCCCGGCCGGCCCGGCGGCGCGCGGACCCGGAGCGCGGCGGGGTGTCCGCGGCGGTGCCGTGTCCGTCGTCGTCGCCAGGGGGGCGGCGGCCGGTGCGGGTCTTCCGGTCGGGTCCGCGGTCCGCGAGGGTGAGGGGGGAGGGCAGGCGGGGCATGGTGGTCCTCTCAACGCGGGATGAGCAGGGCGGCGTTGGCCTCGTGCGCGCAGTCGCGCAGCGCCTTGGCGGGGGTGCTCCGGCCGATGAGCACCGAGGCGATCGCCTGGCCGAGGGCCTGCGAGATCTGCGGGTACGCCGGGTGGACGGGCCGCACCCGGGCCGAGGTCAGTGCCTCGGTGAACACCGCGAGGCCCTCGGTCCGCGCCTCCTGCGCGTGCCACGCGGGCAGCGCCTGCGTGCTGCGGCTCAGGGGGAGACTGCCGGCCTGCACGTCCCAGCGGACGTCCTGGGCGGGCTGGGACAGCCAGGTCACGAAGGTGCGCGCGGCACGGACCCGGGCCGGTCCGTTGTCGAACACGGTCCAGGTGTCGGGGCCCGAGATGGTGACCGGGCGGCCGCTGTAGCTGGGCAGCGGCACCACATGGTGGTCGATGCCGGCCTGGCGGATGTCCGGCAGCTGCCACGGTCCGGTGACGACCATGCCCATGCGGCCCGACGCGAAGACCTGGTACATCTGCTCGCTGCCCGGCTTCGGATCGACGTAGACACTCCTGTCCCCGGCCAGGGCCGCCACCGTCTGGAGGGCCTTGACGCCGCTCTCCTCGAACCCGATGCGCCGTCCGTCCGGGCCGATGACGTCGCCGCCCAGGTCCCACACCATCGGCCACAGCCGCCACACGGTGTCCTCGTCGCCGACGCCGGGCCAGCCGGTGCCGAACACCCCGCGCCGCCGGTCGGTGAGCCGGGCCGCCGTGGCCACGAACTGCTCCCAGGTCCAGCCGGGCCGGGGCAGCGGGAGGCCGGCGTCACGGAAGAGCTTCTTGTTGCAGACGACGGCGAGGGAGTCGAGCAGGGCGGGCGAGGCGCGGACGTGGCCGTTGAGCGTGACCGCGGTGCGGGCGGGCGCCCAGAAGTCGTTCCAGGGCGTCGGTCCCGAACGCACGGTGTCGGTCAGGTCCACCACCGAGGGGCTGCGGGCGACGCTGGCCAGGTCGGAACCGAAGACGTAGGCGACGTCGGGGAAGGAACCGGCCGCGAGCGCGGCGGTGATCTTCTGCAGCATCGCGTCGGCGAGGACCCCGCCGCCCGGGTCCACCCGGATACCGGGGTGGGTGCGGTTGAACTCCGCCACCAGCTTCTCGATCGCCGCGCGGCCCGTGTCCGTCTGGCCGTGCCAGAGTTCGACGGTGACCCGGCCGTCGGCGCCGACGCCGTCGTCCGTGGCCGCGCCGCACCCGGGCAGCGCCGCTGTCGCGGCGGCACCGAGGGCCAGGGCGGTGCCCCGGCGCAGGATCGTACGGCGCGGAAGTCCGGTGCCGGCGCCGGACGGGCGGTGTGCTGCGGCCATGTGAGCCCCCAGGAGGACGCGTGACGCGGGACGCCACGCCGGACGGACGGGCCGGCACGGCGGGCCGGTGCCGGACGGGACGGTGTGCGGTGGGAGGGGTGCCGCCGCGCCGGGCGGGCGGCACGGGAGGGTGCCGCCGGACGCGCGGCCGGCGCCTGCCGCGGAGGGCGGGGTGCGCCGCGGAGGACGGGGTGCGCCGGAGCGCGCTTCCCGCGCGGCGGGGAGCCCCGGCCGGGGGAGCGGCTCATCAGGGCGCGGCTCACGGGAGGGTGCCCCGCAAGCCGGGCGACCCGGAAGCGGGGCGGGAGCCGGAGTGGTGCCCGGTGCGCCGGCGACAGGAGCGCACGCACCGGGCGGGCCGTGCCGCTGCCGCGTCAGCAGGTCTTGCGGACGTAACCGCTGTCGCCGGGAGCCGTCACGTTCACGTCGCGCAGCACGACGCTGAGCCGGTCACCGTAGGCGGCGCACACCTTCTTGAGGTTCTTCTCCTGGTACTCGATGACGATGACGTGGTCACCGAACCCGTCGACGTAGTCGCCGCACTCGTCCCACTCGCCGCACTCCTCGGCGACGGCGAAGTCGAGCCCGGTGTCCGCGCGGTCGGTGGAGAACTGGGACGTGTTCTTCTGGGCGATCGCCAGGCCCTTGTCGTGCGCGTGGGCGGACAGCAGCCGGATGAACGCCTTGGCGTTGGCCTCGCTGATCAGCTTCGTCCGGTCGAAGGTGTCCAGGTTGTCGGGTTCGACGGCCTTGAAGCCCTTGCTCGCACACGTGTCGATCCAGGAGTTCACCTTCGCCGCGATCCGCTGCCGCTTGGCGTCGGTGCGGATGTCCAGCATGGCCTCCCCCCAGTTGTCGTCGTACACGACCTTGCCGTTCGCGTCCCGCAGCAGCAGGTCGCCCCACTGGCTCTCGGCGCCCGGCTGGGCCTGGAAGGCGTTGACGTAGCAGATGTTGTAGAGACCGGCCGCCGGGGCGGCCGTGTAGTCGCGGGTGACGACCTTCACCCCGGACGGCGGCGGATAGGCCTTGCCGATCTGGTAGTCGAAGGCGGCGTGTGCGGGAGGAAGGGTCACCGTGGCCGCGGGGGTGGCCGCGGATGTGGCCGCACTCGCCGAAGCGCAGGCGGACAGCGGACAGATGACCGCCGCCGCGGCGGCCACCGCCACGGTGGCACGCCCGTGCGGCCGGGCACGATCGAAGAGGGACATCTTGAGCTCCAGAAGATGCGAGGGTACGTCCCCGCCTCGGACCCCACGTCTGTGCGGACGGATCCTGGCGACTTTGTCCGGACTTACGGTGTGCGCACCGTGCTACCGGCTGGGCGTACCTCTGACGCCGGGTGCTCAACTCTGGCGTTGGAAGGAGTAAAGCGAGCAACTTTCGCCATGTCAACAGACCGAAGATGCGCATCTTGTTCATATGGGCAAGGGGGCTGGGCCGCCCCTCGTTCCCGCAGACGGGCGGTCACGCCTCCCCGCCGCGCGGCCCTCGTGCCGCCCCTGTCCGGTCTATGCTCATCGCATGCTGAAAACTGAGCGTCATGCGCGAATACTTGAGCATGTCTCCGCGCGTGGTGCCATCGACGTCACCGAGTTGTCCCGGTTGCTGAACGTCTCCGGAGCCACCATCCGGCGCGATCTGCAGCACTTGAGCCGGCTGAACCTGCTGCGCCGGACGCACGGCGGAGCCGTCCAGGGCAGCGCCGGTCCCGAACTCCCGGTCCAGCACCGCACCGAGCGCAGCCGGCCGCAGAAGCAGGCCATCGCGCGGGCCGCGGCCCGGCTCGTGCCCCGCGGCGCGGTCGTCGGGATGACCGGCGGGACCACCGTCACCGAGATCGCGCGCGTCCTGGCCGCCCGGGGCGCCGTCACCATCGTGACCAACGCCGTCAACATCGCCGCCGAGATGGTCCCGCACCACGACGTCACGCTCGTCGTCGTCGGCGGCTACGCCCGCACCGAGAGCTACGAACTCGTGGGCCCCATCGCGGAGAAGACGCTCGCCGACCACCACACCGACATCACGTTCCTCGGTGTGGACGGCATCAGCGCCGAGCACGGCTGCACGACCCACGACCAGCTCGAGGCGGCGACGGACCGGGCCTTCGCCGCCAGCAGCGACAGGACCGTCGTCGTCGCCGACCACTCGAAGATCGGCCGGGCCACCTTCGCCCGGATCTGCTCCCTGAAGGACATCGACCACCTCGTCACCGACCAGGCCGCACCCGCCGGCGCGCTCGCCGCGATCACCGGCACCGGCGTCGCGGTGACCGTGGTGTGACACAACATGGGGACGGGGGAGGGGGGATGGGGACGGGCGGGGTGCGGGGCCGGGCGACGGCGCCCCGGGGCAGGCGCCTTCGGCGCCTCGGACCAGGGGTAGGCGCACCGCGCAGGGGGCAGGAGAACCGGGGGGCGGACGACCGACGGTGCCCTGCCGGAGGGCCGCACGGACCACAGCGGGAGGGCTGGACCATGACAGCGGAGCAGGCCGCGGGGTGCGCGGTGCAGGCGGTGGTCGTCTACGACGGGCGGCTGCTGCTGGTGGCGGAAGACGGCCAGGACGGCTGGGGACTGCCGTCGGGCGTCCCGGAGCAGGCCGAGACACCGCAGGCGACCGCGGCACGCCTCGTCTACGAGTCCACCGGGTACCTCGTCGACGGTTCGGCGACGCTCGGTGCGCCGGGCGGGGCCAGGGGGACGGAGCCGGCCGCGGTGGTGTGCCAGCTGCTGAGCGAGGACCCCTCCTCCGGGGCGCGGCTCGCACCGGAGCGGATCCGCTGGGTGCCCATGGAAGAGCCGGTCCCGGCGGACCTTCCCGGTGCCGTACGGGACTACCTGGCGGGCCACACACCCGCTTGAGGGTCGGGCGCGGTGGCGAGGAACCGCTGCCGGTCGACGATCGCCCGGTCGATCTCCCCGGTGGCGACGAGTTCCCCGGCGCCGTCGACGGCCCGCACGAGGAAGGTGAGCCGACGGCCCACGGCGGCGGCGGGCGCCTCCGCCACGACGTCCACACGGCCGCCCACCCGGGTGGCGCGCAGGTGCTGGACGCGGATCGCCGTGCCCACCGTCGTCTGGCCGGCCGCGGTGAACGGCGCGGCGGCCCGTACGGTCGCCGCC
Organism: Streptomyces sp. Xyl84; assembly: GCF_059731885.1. Classification (NCBI taxonomy): domain Bacteria; kingdom Bacillati; phylum Actinomycetota; class Actinomycetes; order Kitasatosporales; family Streptomycetaceae; genus Streptomyces; species Streptomyces sp. Xyl84. The sequence goes on along the minus strand of NZ_AP029182.1, from coordinate 272,517 downwards.
TCCAGCCAGGCGATCAGCCGCGGGGTGGCCAGCACGGGCACGTCGCCACTGCCCACCGACGTCGCCGTGTCGGCGTCGGTCACCTCATGTCGCATGCGACCACGCTAACCGCATCGCCTCCCGGGCGCTCACCGGTGTCCCACCGGCCGCCGCCCGCGCGGCCACGGGCTCACCGCCCGCCCCCGGCCGGGGCCCGGCGCCGGCGCCGCAGGTACCGGGCCGTGGCCCCGGCGGCGAGCACCGTGCCGGCCGCCACGCACCACAGCAGCGGGTCCCGGTAGGGCGGGCGGGGCAGGGCGGGCGACGCGTCGAGGGGGAGGAGGGCGGTGTCGTTGCCGGGGGTGCGGTCGTACGGGTTGTGGGTGCGGACGGTGCCGTGGGCGCCGGGGACCTGCCGGTCGATGCGCAGGCGGAACCCGATGACCGTCGTGCCCCCTTCGTGCCGCACCTCGGAGAAGCTCTCGCTGCCGATGTCGCACACGAACGCCCCGCCGGGCCTGTCCGGACGCCCGCACGCCCATGTGCCGTGCGTGTCCTCGAAGGTGAACGGGACGGAGGTGACGGTGGTCCCCTCCGGCGGGACCACCTCGAAGCCGCCCAGCGACTCGGGGGTGCCGGGCCGGCCGGGGCCGTGGTCGCGCAGCCCGAGCCGCACCGTCACCGTCTCGCCGACCCGGCCGCGCACGGCCGCCGTCACGGGCTCGTAGTCGTCCTGCACGGTGGTCTCGACGGCGACCTGGCCGGTGCCGCCGGTGAGGCCGCGGCCGGCCGTGGGGACCAGCGTCAGCGGGGCGCCCGTGCCGCGCACGGTGAGACCGCCGGGTCCGTCCGGTCCGTCCGGTCCGCCGGGGTCGGACGACCAGGTGTACGACAGTGCGCCCGTCAGCTTCCCGGGGGCCGCGGTGAAGGTGAGCGGGGACCGGGTGCGGTACGCGGTGCCCGGCGCGGCCTTCGTGGAGAACGTGCACCACGCGGAGGTGAAGGAGGCGTCGAACAGGCAGTTGCCCGGCCGTGAGGTCAGCAGCAGACCGTCCCGCGCGGTGAGGTGCAGGGCGACGCCCCGCCCGGCGGTGAACCGGCTGCGGTTGGCGAACCGGGGGGTCAGCGGTACGGGATCGCCGGGCTCCACGCCGCGTACCGTCGTCTGCGTCCCGGGTGAGAGCAGCGCCGGGCCGCCCACGGTCATCCGCGTGGAGCCCGTGACGGGGGCCGCGTTGCCGGCCGTGGCCGTGTACGTCACCGTCCCGCTGTCGCCCGGTTCGACACCGTCCGCGCCGTGCAGGACGAAGGGCGTCTGCGACTCCCCGTCGCCGTTCTGCACGTCGCCGTACGCGCAGGTGAACACCGGGCCCTCGCCCGTGCAGTTCCCGCCGCCGCCCCGGACGGCCCGGGCGACGCCGGACAGTCCCGAGGTGTCCACGACGACCCGGACGTCGCGGGCCGGGCCCGTGCCGCCGGCCGGGACCGCGACGGGCACGGCGAAGCCGCTGTTCGAGGCGCGGGCACCCTCGTCGGCGCCGTACATGCGGAAGACCGCCGGGGCCTCGAACCGCAAGGCGACCTGGCTCCCGCCGGCCGCCGCGGGCGCCGGGAGCAGTACGAGAACCACAGCGAGGACGGCGCCCAGGACGGCGGTCGCGGTGGTGGAGCGGGCGAGGACGGCGGCGGCCGGGGCGGCCGGGCGTCCGGCGGCACGCAGGGGTCGGAGCATGCCCGCACTATGCCAGCGGCCGGCCGCGCGACGCACCGCCGTGATCCCCGCCCGTCTCACCACCGACCCCCGCCCGTCTCACCACCGGGCGGGAGTCGGGGCGCCTGGCCGGTGGCACCGGCACCGACCCGGCCGCGTCCACCCTGCACTGGCCGGCGGAGCACGGGACCGCCCGCGCACCCCAGGGGCGGGACGGCCGGTTCCGGACCCGAGGAGGTCCGGGCTCAGGGGGAAGTCCTGTCCGGGGTGTTCCCAAAGTCCTTACCGGCCAGTAAGAACCGTGGGTGACCCTACTCGGCCAGGAGGTCCGATGAGACGCACCAGGCACAGACTCCGGTGGACCGTCACCGCCGCCGTCGCGACCGCCGCCCTGCTCGGCACGGCGCCCGCCGCCGTCCCCGCGGCGGCTGCCGACACCACCGGTGCACGCCAGACGTCCTCCGCCCCGCTCCCGCCCGGCCTGGAGAAGATCCGGGCGGCCGAGGCCACCGCTCTCTACGGCGACCCCGCCGAACGACCGGCCGCCGAGCGCAGGACCTCCCTGATCTCCCTCGGTGACAGCGAGATCTCCGGCGAGGGCGTCGGCACCTACGAACCGCCGACCGACGGCCCCGACAACTGGTGCCACCGCTCGCCCGACGCCGCCGTCCACCGCACCGGCATCCCCGCGGACCTCACCTTCAACGTCGCCTGCTCCGGCGCCTACACCGGCAACATCAGGACCGGCGGCTCGAAGCAGTACGCCGACGAACTCGTCCAGAGCGACAGCCTGGCCGTCAAGGCGCGCAACACCCGCGTCAAGGCGGTCCTCCTGGTGGCCGGTGCCAACGACGACCTCCAGTTCGGCCCCGTCATGACCGACTGCGTCGAACGGTACCTGCTCTCCCAGGGGCCCTGCGCGGCCAAGTACGCACCGGGCTGGCAGGCCAGGGTCGACGCCCTGGTCCCCAAGGTCGAGCAGACCGTGCGCGACCTGAAATCGGTGATGCGCGACGCCGGTTACGCCGACGACGACTACAAGCTGATCGTCATGAGCTACCCCAGCCCCATCGGACCGGACTTCCGCGACAACCCGGGATTCCCGGGCAAGCTCGCCTGCGGCGGCCTCGGCTACGACTCCGACACCGCCTGGGGCCGCGACGTCGCCGTCCCCGCCTTCGAACGCGGCATCCGCAAGGCCGCCGCCGGCACCGGTGCGCTCTACCTCGACAACTCGCGCCTCTTCCACGGGCACGAGGTGTGCACCGAGGACACCTGGGCCCGCGGACTCTTCATCGACCTCTCCAAGCCCGGGCTCCCGGACGAGAACTCCGTCCGGCAGTCCTTCCACCCCAACGCCCGCGGCCACGCCGCCTTCGCCGAGTGCCTCACCCGGTTCTACGACTCCGGGCTGCGCGAGGCGTCCTGCGCCGACACCGCCTCCTCGGGCACGCCCACGCTCTTCCCGCACGCCTGGGACGACGTGTTCAAGCCGCTGAAGAACCAGGCGACCGGGGGCTGCGTGGACGTCGAGGCGTCCCAGAGCGCCGACGGCACCGCCGTCCTCGGCTGGGACTGCGCCGGGACACGCAACCAGGACTGGTGGTACGACCCGGCACGGCAGACCTTCCACACCGAACTCACCCAGGACCGCTGCCTGGACGTCCCCGGCGCCCAGTACCGGGCGGGCGCCGCGCTGATCATCTGGAACTGTTCGGGCGCGGTCAACCAGAAGTTCGTCCGCGAGGGCGCCACCGTCCGCCCGGCGGCCGCCACCGGCCTGTGCCTCACCCAGACGACGGCCCGTCAGCCGCTGCGCCTGCAGCCCTGCGACGGCTCCGCCGCCCAGCGGTTCACTTCGTAGGAACGGAACGGCCGCTCGCCGCGCAGAACCGGAGCCCGCCGCGGATCCGGTCCTCGCAGCCCGGAGAACCTCGACCGTACGGGGGTGCCCGACCGCTTGGAGAAGAAGTCCGACGGTACGAGGGAGCCGGTCCGCCCGGAGAAGTCCGACCGTACGGAGGCACCCCGTCCGGAGAAGTCCGACCGTACGAAGGTGCCCGACCGTACGGCAGTGCCCGACCGTCCGGAGGATTCCGGGCGCCTGCCGCAGACGGCGGCCCCCCGGCCGGCCGGCCCGTGCGCCGCATACGGCCCACGCGCCGGTGCGCCCCGCGTGCACGCCGCCGGCGCCGGCCACCGCGCCGGTCCGCTGGGCCGTCCGGGCGGGCCGGGCCCGGGCGCTCACCCGTCCGGCGGGCGGAAGGCGGACGCAGACGCCGGGGCGGGCCCCAGGTGGGGCACACTGGGTGCATGGGCGATCTCAATGCCCGGGGGGCATCCGCCCGGCGGTTCCCCCCGGAGCCGGAGAGCGTGCCGCAGGCCCGGCGGTTCGTACGAGCCGCTCTCGACCATGTCGCCGCGGACCTGGTGGAGACCGCTCAGCTCCTGGTCAGTGAACTGGTGACCAACGCGGTGCTGCACGCCTGCACACCGGTCGAGGTGACCGCCTGCGCCGAGGGCGGCACGGTGCGGGTGCGGGTGAGCGACCGGCGACCGGACCGCGGACTCGTACCGCACGAGTGTTCCCCATACGCCGGCACCGGCCAGGGCCTGGCCCTGGTCGGGCTGCTGGCCTCCCGCTGCGGCGTCGACACGGGCGAGGAGCACAAGAGCGTCTGGTTCGAGCTGCGCCCCGGCGGCGGCCCGCCGCGGCCCGCCGGCTGGGAAGTCACCGCGCCGTCCAGCCGTGCCGGGGCCACCGTGACACTGATCGACGTGCCCGAGGCCCTGTACTCGGCCTCCCAGCAGCACCGCAACACCTTGCTGCGCGAGGCCGTCCTGGCCGCAGCCGCCGGAACCGGCCTGGTGGGCGTGCCGGCGCACGACCTCGCCGTCGCCCACGACACCAGCAATGTGATCAGTGCCTGCATCACCGCCGCGCTGCGCGAGCAGCCCGCCGAGGCCGGGTTCCGCTCGCTGCGCCTGGGCATGCCGCCGGACGCCGGGCCGGCCGTGCGGACCCTGTGGGAGGTGCTGGACGTGGCCGAGGACGCGGCCCGTGAGGAGTGCCTGCTGACCCTGCCGGCGCTGCCCCGCAACCGCGTCTTCCACCACTGGCTGTTCGACCAGATCGCCGGCCAGCTCGACGGCGAGAACCCCATGGCGTGGAGCGTGGTGCCCCGGGAGCCGGGCGCCGGCCTGTCCGAACTGGTGCCCTGGGACGCCGGCCAGGTCAGTGCCGCGCGGGTGCCGACCATCGCCGCGGACGAGAGGAACGTGATCATCGCCGCGAACAGCGCCGCGGCGGACCTGCTCGGCCGGCACCCGGACGAGCTCCTCGGACAGCCGCTGACCATGCTGATGCCGGAGCACCTGCGCAGGCGCCACACCGGATCGTTCACCTCCCTGCTGCTCACCGGACAGCCCCGGATCCTGGGCCGTTCCGTGCCGCTGCCCGCCCTGCACGGTGACGGCCGGCTGATCCCCGTCCGCCTGTTCATCCAGACCCAGGAGACCGCCGACGGCCGTACCGTCTTCGTCGCCCAGCTCACCCCCAGGGCGGCCGCGCCCGTCGCACCGGTCAGTCCGCTCGGCCGCCCGCGCTCCGCGCCGTGGCCCCGGGAGCCGGGCGGGCCCCTGGAGCCGGCCGCCCATGAGGGCGCGCGTGCGGGGGGCGGCGGCCCGGCGGGCGTCTCGGCGCTGGAGCGGCTCGCCCTCATGGCCGACACCGGTGCCGCGCTCAGCAGCGCTCCCGACCTCGACGCGGGCCTGCAGCGGGTGGCCGGCATCCTCACCCGGCGGCTGGCCGACTGGTGCGCGGTCGACCTGTTCACCGAGAACGCGGAGGCGGAACGCGTCTGCGTCGTCCACCGGGCCCCGGGCGAGGTGTCACCCGAGGAGCACGAGGGACCGCTCCCGCCGGTCTCCGCGAGCGCCCGCGGACCGCTCGCGCGTGCCCTGCGCGGTGCGGGCCCCCTGCTGCTGACCGAGCCGCCCCCGCCGGACCAGGCCGGCAGCCCCCTGGACGTCCACTACCTGCGACTGCTGCGCCAACTGGGCGCCGACAGCGTCGTCGTCGCCCCGCTGCGGGCACGCCGGGAGGTCATCGGTGCCCTCACCGTGGCCCGCAGCGGGCGGCGCAGGCCCTTCACCCGGGCGGACCTGCCCCTGGTCGACGACCTCGTCCGCAGTCTCGCCCTGGGTGTCGACAACGCCCGCCTGCACCAGGAGACACGCAACATCGCCGAGCGCCTCCAGCGCTCGCTGCTGCCCGTGCTGCCGCAGGTGCCGAACCTGCGGCTGGCCGCCCGCTACGCGGCCTCCTCCACCACCGCGCAGGTCGGCGGCGACTGGTACGACAGCTTCGTGCTGCCCGGCGGCGACACGGCCGTGGTCATCGGTGACGTCGCCGGTCACAACCTCGACGCGGCCATCGCCATGAGTCAGCTGCGCAGCATGCTCCGCGGCATCGCCGTGGGCCGGGAGGAGCCCCCGGAGACGGTCCTGCGCCGTCTGGACGCGGCGAACCACAGTTTCTACCGGGAGGCCACCGCCACCTGCGTCTACGGGCTGATCAGGAGCTTCGGGGAGGGCCGGTGGGAGCTGGTGCACTCCTCGGCCGGGCACCTGCCACCGCTGCTGACCGTGCCGGGCGGCCCCACCCGGTTCCTGGAGGACGGCTCGGGCCTGATGCTCGGCGTGGACCCCGGCGTGCCACGAACCCGGGCGTCGGACGAGATCCCGGCCGACGCGACGGTACTGCTGTACACCGACGGCCTCGTCGAACGCCGCGGCGAACCCCTGGACCACGCCCTGGACCGGCTGAGCCGGCACGCCGCGGCCCTGGCCCGCGAACCCCTCGACGTGTTCTGCGACGAACTCCTGATCAGACTGGGCGCCGACGGCGAGGACGACATCGCCGTCCTCGCCGTCCGGCCCACGCCCTCCCCGCTCTGAGAGCTGCGGACGAAATGGGCGCCCGGCTCACGCCGCCGAGCGGGAACCGGCCGGGCGGCGCCGGAGCGCCGGGACCGTGAGCGACGGCGGAGCCCACACGCCGTCCGGCTGGTACACGTCGGTCCCGGGCGGCACGATCTCGTCGATCCGGTCGAGCACCGCGTCGTCGAGCACCACGGAGCGGCCCTTGAGGGTGGCGCGCAGCTGTTCCGGGGTGCGCGGACCGATGATCACCGAGGTGACCGCCGGATGCGCGAGCGGGAAGGCGACGGCCAGCTCCGGCAGCGAACAGCCCACATCCCGGGCCACCGCCACCAGCCGCTCGACGGCCTCCAGCTTCGCCGTGGTCGTCGGCGCCGACGGGTCGAAGCGGTCCGGGTGCAGGGTCGGGCGCCCGCTGCTCAGATCGGCGGCCCGGTCCTTGCGGTAGCGGCCGGTCAGGAACCCCGAGGCGAGCGGGGCCCAGGTCAGCACCCCCATGCCGAGGCGTTCGGTCACCGGGAGCACGTGCCGCTCGACCCCCCGGGCCAGCAGCGAGTAGGGCGGCTGCTCCGTGCGGAACCGCTGGAGTCCGCGGCGGTCGGCCACGTGGTGGGCCTCGACGATCTGGTCCGCCGGGAACGTGGAGCAGCCGAACGCCCGTATCTTGCCCTGGTGCACGAGATCGGTGAGGACGGAGAGCGTCTCCTCGACGTCGGTCCGGTGGTCGGGCCGGTGCACCTGGTACAGGTCGATCCAGTCCGTGCCCAGCCGGCGCAGGCTGTCCTCGACCGCGCGGACGATCCAGCGCCGTGAGTTTCCGCCCCGGTTGGGGCCCTCCCCCATGGGGAAGTGCACCTTGGTGGCGAGCACCACGTCGTCGCGCCGGCCCTTCAGCGCCTTGCCGACGATCGTCTCCGACTCCCCGGCCGAGTACATGTCGGCGGTGTCGACGAAGTTGATCCCCTCGTCCAGCGCGGTGTGGATGATCCGGGCGCACTCGTCGTGGTCGGGGTTGCCGATGAACCCGAACATCATGGTGCCGAGGCAGTAGGGGCTGACCTCGATGCCGGTACCGCCCAGAACGCGGTGGCGCATGCGCTTCTCCTCTTGGATGTCGTCCGCTGGTGGGCGTGACCCTACGAGTTGGAGCCCGCTTCAGGGCAAGGGCCCTGTGGCGCGGGCGTTCCGCGGCCGCCGCGCGCCAAGCGGCGCTCGCCGGAGGGGAGTTCCTCCGGCGGGCGCCGCGTCGAGGGCCCCGGTTCAGCGGACGTCGTAGGCCCGGGTCACGGTCTGGGTGACCGAGTTGCCGTTCGTGTCCGTCAGGGTGGTCCTCAAGGTGACCTGCCGGCCCGATGCGCCGGCGTGGTCGACGGTCGCGCTCCAGACGCCGTCGTGCTCGGCCGTCGCCGCCTCGGTCCAGGTGGCACCGCCGTCGTAGGAGTAGGACAGCTCAGCGGCGCGCAGCCCTCCGGGGTGGTAGCCGGCGTGGCCGGTGACGCCCAGGGTGATGCGCTGCCCGTCCCGCGCGGCCAGCGTCTTCATGCCGTCCTCGGGCAGTCCGTACCGCGGGAAGAGGACCGGCAGCCCCCGCGAGTACACGTTCTCCTCCAGCCGGGAGCGGAACGACCACGTGGTCTCGGTCGCCACGGACCGCTTCCAGACCTGCGCGGGCTGCCCGATCTTCGTCGTCGTCAGGGTCAGTTCGTACGCGGAGTCGGCCGCCGGGACGGTGAAGGAACCGAAGGGGTAGGAGCTGGTGCCGGCCTCCTCGCCGTCGATGCGCAGCGTCATGGACCCGAGGTCGCCGAAGGACCCCTGGACGCCGCTGTGGTCGCTGTCCCCCCAGAAGGCCGGCGCGATGCCGATCCGGTCGCCCTGCCGCTCGGCGGCGAGCTGTTCCCCGCCGGAGGCGTCCCGCGGCGTGGCCGGGGCCAGGACACCGCCGTACCAGCTCTCGGTGAGCAGCCGGCCCGCCTGGTGGGTGCGGACGGCGCTGGTCATGCTCTCGCCCCAGGGGAAGCTGCTGGAGACGCTCTGCGAGAAGCCGGTGCCGCCCGCGGAGTAGTACTCGGTGCGCTCGCCGGGCGCCGTGACCGGGTCGACCGAGCCGAGCACGATGTCGGTGTCCGGACGGTGCGCGACGACGGTGGACAGGTAGTCACCCGCCGCGCCCATGGCGTGCAGGACGGACCGGGTACGGCCGAGGCGGGCGTCCCGCACGCGGTACGTGCGGTCGGAGGCGACGGGGCCGCTCTCCGGGAGGGCGAGGTTGTAGACGTACGGGCTGACCGCGGTGGCCCGCCAGTGGACGACGACGGGCCCCGAGGCCAGCCGCTGCCGCAGGTCCTTCGCCTCCGCGGCGGGGAGCCCGAGCACCGGCAGGGGGCCGCCGGTGTAGCCGACCGAGGGGTACCAGCGGCCCGTGGTGTCGTGGTGGGTGAGGAGGGCGACGGCTCCGGCGGCCGCGGCGGCCCGCGCCTGTTCCAGCACGGAGGTGGTGCCGTCCGGGATCCGCACCAGGGCGATCTTCCCCTTGACCTGCGCCGCGGCCAGCTCGGTGGCGGTGCCCGCGCCCGCGTCCACCACGTCCGCCCGGCCGGTGCCGTCGAGGTTCACGGAGCCGGTGGAGGCCGTGACCGGGTGCAGGTCCGGCCCGCCGGCGATGCCGAAGTCCGTGATCTGCGGGGCGTAGCGGCGCCAGTAGCTGCCGAACTCGAAGCCGCCGTCGTGGGCGCGGCCCTGCACGTCCGCGTAGTAGTTCGCGGTGCCGCGGCCACCGCTCATGCTGCCCGCGTGCAGCCAGGTGCTGTCCCAGGTCCGGGCGAAGGCCAGCGTGGCGCCGCGGTCCTCGGTGGGCCGGTCGGTGCGCACGGAGAGGCGGTGCGCCCGGCGCGCGTCGAGGACGACGGTGGTGTCCTTGGTGATCTCCAGCTGCGGGCGGCCCTCGTACGTCACCGAGTCGGCCGCCGGGCCGTCGCCGTCGGGGGTGACGACGAAGGAGGACAGGAAGTAGCTGCCGGGACGTATCCGGTACGTCTGCTCGGTGGCGCCGTCGTTGAAGCGGCGCTCGCCGGAGGCGTCGTCGGTGCCGATGAGGTCCAGGGAGGAGGAGCCGCCGGCGGGGTGGCCGCCGCGGTCGACGAGCCGGACGCGGAGGCTGACGGTTCGCGGCTGGACGTGGAGCGAGAACGGCGTGGACACGGTGACCTTGCCCGAGGTGGCGGTCACGCGGCCGGTGACGTCGCCGTACTGGCCCGCCTTGAGCGGGGCCGCCGGGTCCAGCCGGAGCGGCACCTCGACGGTCGCGCCCGCCGGTACGGTGACGGACCCGCTGTCCAGCCGGGCCACGGCCGAGCGGACGGCGCTGCCGTCGTTGCCGGTGACGTGCTCCACGCCGAGGCGGAGTGTGACCGGCCGGCCGGTGGTGTTGGTGTAGGGCACCTCGACGGTGGTGCGGTCCGCCTCCGTCTGCGGCCAGTCGAAGCTGCCGCCCTGCACGGCGGGCGCACCGAGCACCGTCTCGTCGACCGCGGCCTTCACGTCGAGCCGGCCGCCGCCGGTCTCGCGCACGTCCCCGGGGACGGTGCTGTCCGCGGAGGACACCAGCGCGGCCTTGATCTGTTGCGCGGTCCAGTCGGGGTGGCGCTGGCGGACGACGGCGGCGGCACCGGCGACATGCGGGGTCGCCATGGAGGTGCCGCTCATCTCCCGGTACGCGTACAGGCCGCGGCCGCCGGCGGAGGCGGCCAGGATGCCGACACCGGGCGCGGCGATCTCCGGCTTGAGGGTGTGCGAGGCGTAGGCCGGGCCGCGGCTGGAGAACGACGCGGTCGCGTCGTTCCCGTCGACGGCGCCGACGGTCAGCACACTCGGCGCGCAGCCGGGCGAGGAGACGGAATTGAGGGACGGTCCGGTGTTGCCGGCCGCGATGACGAACAGCGTGTTCCTGCTGGTGCGGGCCAGTTCCTCGGTGGCGGTGGCCATCGGGTCGGAGCAGTCGGTGCGGGCCGGGTTGCCCAGGCTCATGGAGACGACGTCGGCGTGCCGGGCGACGGCCCATTCCATGCCCGCGATGATCCACGAGGTGTCGCCGGAGCCGGAGTCGTCGAGGACCTTGCCGATCAGGAGGTCGGTGCCCGGTGCGACACCGCGCTGCCTGCCGCCGCCGGCCGCGCCGGTGCCGCCGACGGTGGAGGCGGTGTGGGTGCCGTGTCCCTGCCGGTCGTCCGTGTCGGGCGAGTCGGTGAAGTTCTCCGTGGCGCTGATACGGCCCTGGAGATCGGGGTGTCCGGCGTCGACGCCGGTGTCGAGCACGGCGACCTTGGTGCCCCTGCCGTCGTACCCGGCGGCCCAGGCCTGCGGCGCGTGCACCTGCCGCGTCGACGTGTCCAGGGCGGCCTGCACCTTGCTGTCCAGCCACAGCTTCTTCAGGCCCCGGGCCGCCCGTGAGCGCGGTGCGGAGATGTCCGCCCAGAAGGCGGCGGCGTTCTTCTTGCCGGCTTTGAGGGCGATGCCGTCGATGGAGTCCAGGACGAGTCCGCGCCGGGCCCCGCGCGGTGTGGCGGGGGCCTCGCGGGTCACGCCGGCGGCCTTGTCGTAGACGGCGATGAGCGGCAGCACGCCGGAGTGCGCGTCGTCGTAGCCCTGCCGCACCAGTCCGCTCACGTTGAACAGTTCCTGGTCCACGCGGTCGGCGGCGAGGGCGGCGGCGGCGCTCTCCGGGTAGACGTAGAGGTCCTTGCCCACCTGCCGGGTCTGCAGGAGCGGGGTGCTGCCGTCCTCGGCGGGCAGCGCGACCGCGGAACTGTGTCCGGACGGATCCCCGGTGACCAGGACCCGGTCGCCGGTGACGAGCGTGACGACCGTGCCGCGCGCGGTCTGCGCCGCGGCCGCGGCGGTGCCGAGGACGGGTCTCTCGTGTGCGGTGGTGTCCCGGGGCGGTGCGGCCATCGAGGGCACGGCCGCGGTGACGGCCAGGACCGTGGCCGTCGTGACCCCCAGGACTGTTCGCGATATCGAGCGCATCGCTCTCCCGAATCTGTGCACCGGCACGTGCGTACCGGTGTCACGTCTGCGCGATCCGCCCGTGCGGGCATGCGTGAACAGCCGGATCGCGGAAGGTGGTTGGTGCTGCGGTGGGCACCACCCTGGCAGACGGACCGCTGGGGGGAGAGGACGGGACGAGGCGGTTTTACGCTGTGGCCGTTTCCCGCCACCGGGCCGGGCGGCGGCGCGGGGGACGAGACGGGCCGGCCTCGTGGAACAGATCCCTGCTGTCGCGTTGTTCACGACGTGTCCCGATCGCACCGGCCCCGGTGCGATCGGGACGGCCCCACCCGGAAGCACACCTGCGGCCACACCCGAAGACACTTCCGGAGAAACACCCGAAGAGCACTCAGAAACACGTACAGACAAGGAAGTCAGCTCATGTTCCACCGCGTTCTCGTCGCCGTCGACCCGAGCCCCGCCCGCCACGCCACGGTCCGGCTGGCCGGTGACGTGGCCCGGCTGACCGGCGCCAAGGTCCGGGTGCTGCACGTCGCCCCCACCGCGGCCACGCTCGCCGCCGTCGTCCCCCTGGAGAACGACGCGGAGGCCAAGACCGTCGTCGACGAGGCCGTCACCACGCTGCGGGACTCGGGCGTCGACGCCGAGGGCGCCGTCGCGGGCGGTCTGACCACGCAGATCGCCACCGCCATCTCCGCCGCCGCCGAGGAGTTCCAGGCCGACCTCCTGGTCCTCGGCCACCACCACCGCAGCGCCCTGGAGGCATTCATCAGCCCGCGGGTCAGCGACGCCGTCGCCCACGCCAGCCGGATCGCCGTCCTCCTGGCCCCCGAGGACGGCACCGCGACCGGGCGGAACTGAGCACCGAGGCCCCGGAGAGCTGACCCCCGAGGGCGGCTCCATCGCGGCCCCGCACATGACGGAACAGCGCTCCGGACGACTTACCGAGCGCTGTTCCGCTGTGTCGACGAATCACTGTCCGCAGCTCTTGAGGACACTCCAGGACGGCCGGGGTCAGGGCTCCGGCTGCTCCTCGTCGGGATCGGTCGACCAGCGGGACAGGAGTTCCTCGAAGGCGTCCATCCCCAGCAGGAGCAGCATCATCGCGATCGGAGTGCACAGCGCTACCAGAACCATGGAGCCTCCCGAGGGGAGCACCGGCGGACTCTTCACCCGGCCCCGCGAGCCGCACGCGGCGAGGCACTTCTCAGTGTGGGGCCGAATGGGCTAAAGCGCACTTCGTTGCCGGTGTGACTGCTGAGGCCCTGACCGGGGCGGCAGCGGCGCGCCCGTGCCGCGTCCCGGGCGTCCTGGCCAGGGTGCCGTCTTCCCGCGCCTTCCCGTGGCGCGGCGCCCCCGGCGGTGGTAACGCGGTTCCCGCCCTCCGGCGCGCCGCCCCGAGCGCGTCGCGCGTGCCTTCAGCGCCGACGCCGTGCGCGCAGCGGCGCGTAGACGAGCAGGGCCGCCACGAATCCGACCGGGTAGGCGAGATCGGCGCCGTGCAGGGCCCGCGCGGCCGGTCCGGTGTACAGGCCGGTGTTCATGAACGGCACGGACACGGCGAAGGCGACGACGAACGCGGTGAGCGCCGGCCACCAGGACTGCGGGCGGGCCGTCTCGTGCGACAGCTCGACCGGGCGGCCGCCGCGGGCCCGGGCACGGGCCGCCCAGTCGACGATGACGATCGCGAGGAACGCGGGGATCCAGTACCCGACGAACAGCAGGACGTTCTGGAAGCGGGCGGTGGTGTCGGCCGCGTGCATCCACAGCACCAGCGGGAAGCCGAGCAGCGCGGCGAGGGCGGCGGCGAGCGGCCGGGGCAGGCGTACGCCCATGGTCTGCAGCGCCAGCGACCCGCTGTAGTCGTTCATGGCGTTGCTGCACAGGGCCGCGAGCGCGATCGAGAGGAGTCCGAAGGCGCCCAGCGGGCCCCCGCCGAGCAGTGCGTCGACACCGTGGGCGGTCTGGTCGGTGAACTCGGCGGCGCCCCACAGGCCGAGCGCCTGCACCGCCACGAAGGACAGGCCGATGCCGAGCAGGGTGCACCAGAACATGCGCGGACGGGACGCCGAGCGGGGCAGATAACGGCTGAAGTCACTGGCGTACGGGGCCCAGGACAGGGCCAGACTCAGTGCGATCGTGCAGGTCAGGACGAACGCGCCGGCCTTGTCGGCGCCGTGTGCGGTGCCGGCCGTGGCCGCCGGGTGGGCGTGGTCCAGGAGCTTGACCGCGAGGACGGCGAAGGCCGCGGCGAGCGCGAACGTCATCACCGTCTGCAGCCGGTGGATCGCCTCGTAGCCGAGCACGCCCAGGGCGCCCTGGCCGGCCATCATCACCAGGACGCCGGCCCAGAACGGCCAGCCGCACAACTGGGCCAGCGCCTCCCCGCCGAACAGGCCGATCAGCGCGTCCCAGGCGATGGACGACAGCCACTGCAGCGCGGCCGGCACGGTGACGGCCCCGCCGAAGGCCAGCCGGGCCAGCGGCATCTGCGCCGCGCCGGTACGGCTTCCCCAGGTGCCCAGGTAGGCGGTGGGCACCGCGCCGAGCAGGGTGCCGAGCACCACGGCGGCGAGAGCGGTGGCGGCGTCCAGTCCGAGCGCGATGCCGACGGTGCCGGTGAACACGCCGGTCATGGTCAGGTTGGGGGCGAACCAGACGGTGAACAGCCGTCCCGGACCGCCGTAGCGGCTGTCCTCGGGCACCGGCGTGATGCCGCGTGCCTCCATCCGCAGATCACCGGGTGCCGTCGGCATCCGCCCGTCGAAGACGTGCCGCGGGCCGGCGACGGCCGGCTCGGTGCGGGCATGCGGCCATGACATGTGACATCCCTCCGCCAGTCCTAACTGGTTCAGGTTCGACGGGTGTGATCTCAGCCCCTGCGGGGGCACCCCGTGTCCAGGTACGGCCGCCAGGATAGCCCGGCCCGCCGTCAGGCCTCGCCCGGGTCCGGCACGTCGAGCGCCAGCACGGCGAAGGTGGCCAGCCAGTGGTCGGTGGTGAAGTCGCCGCGTTCCACGGCGGGCAGGCCCGCGGCGAGGTGCGCGTCGGCCGCCTTCGCCAGGCGGCTGCGGACCGGGCCGGCCGGCAGCGCCCCGGCGATCGACCGCAGTGCGGCGGCCCTGCTCAGGGCGAGGCCCAGCAGGTGACCGATCTGCGGATCGGCGTGGTCGGAGACGACGGGCACGTCCAGGAGCGGGCAGGGCGCGCCGGAGCGCAGCGCGGGCAGGAAGCGGTCGAGCCACTGCGCGAACCGCTCCCCGTCGAGCACCCGGCGCATCGCGTCGGCCTCGCTCAGCGCGGGCGACAGGAAGTCCTGGCCCGAGGGCTCCCAGTGCGCGGGGGCGTCGTGGTCGTCGGCGAACCAGGCCAGCAGGCGTTCGCGCACGGCCTCGGTGGTCGTGGCCGACAGTTCCCCGGTGTCCAGGAGGAGACCGAGCGCGAAGGCGCTGTTGGGGTGGTTGCCGTGGCGCACCGGATAGGTGGCCTTC
Organism: Streptomyces sp. Xyl84; assembly: GCF_059731885.1. Classification (NCBI taxonomy): domain Bacteria; kingdom Bacillati; phylum Actinomycetota; class Actinomycetes; order Kitasatosporales; family Streptomycetaceae; genus Streptomyces; species Streptomyces sp. Xyl84. The sequence goes on along the minus strand of NZ_AP029182.1, from coordinate 257,388 downwards.
GGCAGCCAGTCGGCCAGCAGCCGGTCGACGGCGGCGACGGCCGGTGCCAGCGCCTCGCTCCAGCGTGCGCCGGCGGCGCCCCCGTACGCCCGGCACTCGGCGGCGAGCGCGACCAGCCACGCCCAGCCGTAGGGCCGCTCGAAGGAGGGCCGCTCCAGGAGGTAGGCGGCCTCGACGGCGAGGGCGTCCGGGGTGAGGTGCCGGTCGAGCACCTCGGTGAACGGCGCCGTCCCGGCCAGGGCGGGCGTCGCGCCGTGACGGCGCAGCATACGCACGAGCAGCCAGTGCATGTGGACCGAGGAGTGCCAGTCGTAGGCACCGTAGAAGGCCGGGTGGAGGGTGCTCGGCCGCACGTCCTGTCCGGCCGAGGTGACCAGGTGGGCGGGGAAGTTGGGGTACTCGCGGGTGATGTTGGCGAGGGCGAGCCGGGCGAAGGGCTCCGCGTAGGAGGTGAGCGGCATCAGTGGGTGGCCCCCTCGGTGGTCTTCAGGTCCTGGCCCGCCGGGGTGGTGGCGGCGGCGACCAGCAGGGCGCGCAGTCCGCGGGCGACGGTGGCGGGCTCCAGGGCCGGGGCGGTGCCGTCGGTGACCTGCTCGGGCGCCCAGGGCACGTGCACGAAACCGCCGCGGACGTGCGGGAACTCGGTGGCGATCAGGTGGCCGAGGCCGTAGGCGACGTGGTTGCAGACGAAGGTCCCGGCGGTGTGGGACACGGCGGCCGGGACCCCGGCCGCGCGCACGGCGGCGACGCAGGCCTTGACGGGCAGCGAGGAGAAGTAGGCGGCGGGGCCGCCGGGCACGACCGGTTCGTCCACCGGCTGCGCGCCGTCGTTGTCGGGGATGCGGGCGTCGTCGAGGTTGATGCCGATGCGTTCGACGGTGACGCCGGGACGGCCGCCCGCCTGGCCCAGGCAGAGGACCAGGTCGGGGGCGCAGGCGCGGACGGCGTCCCGCAGCGCGCCGAGGGAGGTGGCGAAGACGCAGGGGAGTTCGGCGGCGGTGACCGTGAGCCCGGCGGGCGGCTCGGCGGCCAGGAGGGAGGCCGCCTGCCAGGAGGGGTTCACTGTCGCGCCGCCGAAGGGGGCGAAGCCGGTGACGAGCACACGGGTCATGGGACTTCCTTCACGGGGGACGACGGTGGGACGGGTCCGGCGCGGCGGCCCGGCGCGCGGTGCCGGCCGGGCGGCTCAGAAGGCGAAGACCGCCATGATCACGGTGCAGCAGACCAGGAGCGGCAGTGCCGTCGGGATCTGCGCCTTGATCGGCCCGTACTGGTCCTTCAGTTCGAGCAGGGTGGCCGGGACGATGTTGAAGTTGGCGGCCATCGGCGTGCACAGCGTGCCGGCGAAACCGGCCAGCATGCCGATGGCGAGGACGGCCGCCTCGTTGCCGTGCATCTGCTCGATCAGGACGGGCCAGCCGATCGCCGCGGTCATCACCGGGAAGGCGGCGAACGCGTTGCCCATGATCACCGTGAAGAGGAACATCCCGACGCAGTACGCGATCACCGCGAGGTACTTCGAGTTGTCCGGCAGCACGTCGTCGACGATCTTGCCGACCTGGGTGCCGACCCCGGCCAGCGCGAAGATCGACCCGAGGACGGCGAGGAGCTGGGGCAGCAGCAGCGCGGAGCCCATCGCCTCCAGCATGGAGCGGCCGGAGTGCAGCGGCACGGAGAGCTTCTTCTCACCCGTGACGAGCATGCCGACGACGAGGGCGACGACGCATCCGACGCCGAGGCCGATCAGCGTGGCCTTGCCCGTCTCGAACAGCCCGGAGTCGTCGAGCACGGAGGCGCACACGATCGCGACCAGCGGGATCGTCAGGGCCGGGATGAAGATCCGGCTGCCCAGCCGGGCGGCGGAGGCCTCGCGCTGCTCGGCGGTGGTGGTCACCGGGACGCCCTTGCCGAGGAAGTTGAACCCGGCGAGCACGATCAGCACCAGGACCGCCACACCGAGCGGTTCGGCGGGCAGGGTCCAGCCGCCGTTGTGCGCCTCGCCGTTGGCGACGCCGGTGCCGTAGGGGAAGGTGAGGCCGAGCAGCCCCCAGAACGCCGCGGACGTCCACCGCTTCGGGTTGCTGCGGTCGGCCGCCATCTGCACGGCCATGACGACGAAGACGAGGCCCACCAGCCAGTAGAGCCATTCGACCTTGATCACTTGGCGGTTCCCTTCGGCAGCGGCAGGTCGTGCTCCGCGGCGGCGAGCGCCATCTCGCGCTCCAGTTGCCGGTCCAGGAGCAGCAGACGGGCGCCGTGGATGAGGAAGGCGCAGACGGCGAGCGGGATCGCCCACAGCGCCAGCTGGGTCGGTTCGAGTTCCTGGTGGTACGTCGAGTTCACGAAACCGGTGATCAGGAGGATCGAGCCGATCGCGATGAAGCAGTCCTCGCCGAAGAAGACACCGACGGTGTCCGCCGAGGCCGCGTAGGAGCGCACCTTCTCGCGCAGGCGCTCGGGCAGCGCCGCGCCCGTGGTCCGTTCGGCAGCCGCCTCGGCCATGGGCGCGACGAGCGGCCGCACGGTCTGCGCGGGACCGCCGATGCTGTTGAGGCCGAAGGCCGCCGTGACCTGCCGGACCAGCAGGTAGACGGTGAGGAAGCGGCCGGCACTGAGGCTGCCGAGACGGCCTATGAGGTTGCGGGCCTGCTCACGCAGGCCGTAGCGCTCCAGGAGGCCGATCACGGGGAGCACGATGGCGAAGACGGTGACCGAGCGGCTGTCGGCGAAGGACCGGCCGAAGGCCGCGAGGACCTCCAGCGGGTTCATCCTGCCGAGCAGTCCGGTGACGATCCCGGCGACGCCCACGACCAGGACGGGATTGCGGCGTGTGACGAATCCGAGGATCACCACGACCACACCGAGGAGAACGATCATGCGCGGCCTTCTTCAGGCGTTGGGGACAGGGTGCCCCGCAGGGGCGGAGCCGGGCTTCCGGTTCCAGGGGGATGCACGGACCCTAGGCGATCGTTGAACGATCGAACAAGGGGTGAATTCACGTCGCTGTCTCCGGGCGGCCACGGCACCCCTTGTCGGATCGTTCAACAATCGTCTACTTTCGAGGCGTGATCGATCTCAACGCGGACCTCGGTGAAGGCTTCGGACGCTGGACCCTCACCGACGACGACGCCCTCCTGTCGGTCGTCACCAGCGCCAACGTCGCCTGCGGCTTCCACGCCGGCGACCCCTCGGTGATGCGCCGCGTCTGCGACCTCGCCGCCGAACGCGGAGTACGGATCGGGGCCCAGGTCTCCTACCGTGACCTGGCCGGCTTCGGACGGCGCGCCATGGACGTGCCCGGCGAGGAACTGGCGGCCGAGACGGCCTACCAGATCGGGGCGCTGCGCGTCTTCGCACAGGCGGCAGGCACTGACGTGGCTTACGTCAAACCGCACGGCGCTCTCTACAACCACACCGTCCACGACGACGAGCAGGCCGCCGCGGTCGTGGCCGGGGTGGTCCTCGCGGGGGGTGGCCTGCCCGTGATCGGCCTGCCCGGCTCGCGCCTGCTCGCCGCCGCGGAAGAGGCGGGGCTCACCGCCGTGCCCGAGGCCTTCGCCGACCGCGCCTACACGCCGGACGGCACCCTCGTGCCGCGCCGCAGGGAGAACGCCGTCATCACGGACGAGGACGCCGTGGTGCGCCGAGCGGTCGCCTTCGCGGTCGACGGCGTCGTCCAGGCCGTGGACGGCACGAGCGTCACCGTCGCCGCGCGCTCCCTGTGCGTGCACGGCGACACGCCGGGTGCGGCCCTCATCGCGGCCCGGGTCCGCGCCGCGCTGGAGAGCGCCGGCGTGGAGGTCGGAGCCTTCGCATGACGGGCGAGCCGCTCCTGACCGTGCGCACCGCCGGCCGGCACGCCCTCCTCGTCGACCTGCCCGACGCCGAGCGCACCGCCGCCTTCCACACCGAACTCCTGCGCCGCCGCGCGGCGGGCGCCCTGCCCCCGGTGGGCGAGATCGTGCCCGGAGAGCGGACCGTCCTCCTGGACGGCGTCCCCGACCCCGCCGCGCTGGCCCGCCTCCTCGCCCACTGGGACGTCCCCGCGCGGATGGAGGACGCCGGGGGAGTGGTCGAGATACCCGTCCGCTACGACGGGCCCGATCTGGCCGAGGTGGCCGCTCTGTGGGGGATCGGCGTCCAGGAGGTCGCCGCCCGTCACTGCACCTACACCTATCGCGTCGGTTTCTGCGGGTTTTCCCCCGGGTTCGGCTACCTCACCGGCCTGCCCGGGACCCTGCACGTGCCGCGCCGCGACACCCCCCGCACCCGGGTACCGGCCGGCGCGGTCGGCCTCGCGGGCCCTTACACGGCCGTGTACCCGCGCGCCACCCCGGGCGGCTGGCAGCTGATCGGCACCATGCCCGACCCCGGCCGGCTGTGGGATCTCACCCGGGACGAACCGGCGCTCCTCACCCCCGGCACCCGGGTGAGGTTCGTCGCCGAGGACGGGACGGCATGAGTTCCGAGATCACCGTCGTACGCCCCGGCGCCCTCACCACGGTCCAGGACGCGGGCCGGCCCGGCCACGCCCACCTGGGCGTCCCGCGCTCCGGAGCGCTGGACGCGCCCGCCCTGCGCCTCGCCAACCGCCTGCTCGGCAACGACCCCGACGCCGCCGCCCTGGAGACCACGGTGACCGGCTGCGCCGTGCGCGCCCGCCGGGCCGTCACCGTCGTGGTCGGCGGCGCGCCCTGCCCCGTGACGGTCGACGGCCGCCCCGCCGCCTGGGGCACACCGGTGCACGTGCCCGCCGGCGCGGTCCTCGACGCCGGAACCGTGACGGCGGGACTGCGCTCGTACGTGGCCGTCGCCGGCGGTGTCGCGGTCGCACCGGTCCTCGGCAGCCGCTCGACCGACCTGCTCTCCGGGCTCGGCCCGGATCCCCTGCGCGCGGGAGACGTCCTCCCCCTGGGCGCCCCCACCGGGCCGACGGCGCTGCCCGGCGCCGTACCCTGGCCCGCCCCGCCCGGCGAACTCGTCCTGCCCCTGCGCCCCGGGCCCCGCGCCGACTGGTTCACCGCGGCCGCGCTGCGCACCCTGTTCTCGGCGACGTACCGCGTCTCCCCGCACAGCAACCGCGTCGGCCTGCGCACCGAGGGGCCCCCGCTGCAGCGGGCGAGGCCCGGTGAACTGCCCAGCGAGGGCATGGTGCTCGGCGCGGTGCAGGTCCCCCCGGACGGGCGCCCCGTCGTCTTCCTGAACGACCATCCGACGACCGGCGGGTATCCGGTGATCGGGGTCGTCACGGAGCCCGGCCTGGCATCGGCCGCCCAGGCCCCGGCGGGGACACCGGTGCGGTTCACGCCGGCGTGAGGAACCGCGCCCCGGCCCGGCGTGGACGCCCGGCGCGGGTACGTCGGCAAGGCGCGCGCCGCACGTCCGCTCCCGGCCGCGGAGGTGCCGTACCCGGGGTCCGTGCCGACGGCAGTGTTTCCGTACCGACGACGGCGGTCGCGTACTGACGGCAGAGGTGCCGTGCCGGCGGCGGGCCGGCGGCGGCAGGGAGGCCGGATACAGGGCGGGCAAGGAAACCGGATCCGGAGCCGGTGAGGGGGCCGGATCCCGTCAGGCAGGGCGGGCCGGGGCGGGACGGGCGCACCGCAAGACGAGGCCGACGGATGCGCAATCCCGCGCATCCCCCCACCGTCGTGCCCGCACTAGCGTGACGGAATGCCGTACCACTACCGCGTCACCGCGCGCTCGCAGGCGAAGCCCGGGACCGTCTACACCATGCTCCTGATCGGGGTGACCTGGCCCGCCTGGTCACCGATCGACTCGGTCGAGATCGAGGGCGGCGGTGACCCCGCCGAGCGCCAGGACGTCGGCGACACCCGGATCTTCCGCACGGGCCGGGCCGTCTCCCGTGAACGCATCACCGAGCTGGTCACCGACCGCCGGTTCGTCTACGAGAACGCGGGCGGGCCGTTCCGCTCCTACCGGGGCACCGTCGAACTCGCCGAGGCACCGCACGGCGGAACCGACATCACCTGGGCGGCCGACTTCGAACCGAGGCTGCCCGGCACCGGGCGGCTGTGGCAGTGGTACCTGACCCGCTACATGCGACGGATGGCCGAAGGCCTGGCGGCCTACGCGGGCACGGCCGCCGGCCACGGCACGGCCGGGTGAGAGCACCCGCCGGGACCGGCCGCCGCAGGGCCGCCCTCCGGCCCCCTGCGGCGAGCCCGCCCCGAGGCGGTCCCGTGCCCGTCCCGCCCGGCGGCACCGACCGTGAGCCGCCGTGGGCGGCCGCCCGCCGCACGTGCCACGCGCGGCTCAGGTCCGGACGGGGACGGTCGCCACGAAGCGGCCCACCGCGTCCGCGACCGCCCCGGGAGCCTCCAGCGGCAGCAGGTGCCCGGCGCCCGGGACGACGGTCATGCCCGCGTGCGGCACGAAGGGCAGCAGACACTCACGCAGCACGCTGGGGGGCTCCACCGCGTCGTGCTCCCCGGCCAGCACCGTCACCGGGACCTCGATGTCCCGCGCCTGAGCGGTGATGTCCTGCGCGATCCCGCGCAGCGGCCACTCCGTGCGGGCGTCGTCCGCGGCGGCGAGGCTGTCCCGGACGACCGTCTCCCGTGTGTCCCGGGGGAGCGTGACGGAGGTCAGGACGTGGTCCAGGGCATGGCCGACGGACTCCGGTGAATCGTAGGCGCGGGACAGGCCCTGCCGGTACTCCTGCGTCACGGCGGCGGCCGGCAGCGGGGGAGCGGGCGCCACCAGCACCAGACCGGCCAGCCCCGACGGCCGCCGGGCCGCGGCCAGTTGAGCGACCTTCGCGCCCATCGAGTGACCGACGAGGACGAAGGGGCCTCCGACGCATTCCCCGGCCACCCGGATCAGGTCGTCGGCGAGCCGGTCGAGGTGGTACGGGCCCGGCAGCGCACGCGACGTGCCCCAGCCGCGCTGGTCGAAGCGGACCGTCGCCTGCTCCCGCGGCAGGCGCCGCACCACCTCGTCCCACGTGCCCGCCGAGCCGCCCCAGTAGTGCGTGAACACCAGCGCGACCGCACTGCCGCCGCCCCCGGTCCGCACCCGCAGCGAGCCGCCCGCCACGGCCACCGTCCTTGTAGTATTCGACACCTTCACGTCCTCTTTCCGCTGTCGCGGCAGACGGGCCCCGTCCGGAACCGGCCCGAACGGCGCGCCTTGCCTGCCTCGCTCACGAGGACGACGCTATGCCGGTGCGCCTGTGTTCCTTGCGGGAAAGAGAACGAGTGGTTGTGGAAAACGGACAGCCTGCCGTGCGGCAGCTGCGCTACCTCCCCGCCGTCGGGGCCGCCTACGGGGTGGAGGTCCTCAGTTTCGAGTCCCTGCGGAGGATGGACACCGCACGGCGCCGCACGCAGCTGCAGCGCCCCGACTTCCACGTCCTCGCCCTGATCACCCGGGGCAGAGGCAGCCACGAGGCGGACTTCGAACGCCACGAGCTGGGCGAGGGCAGTGCCGTGTGGATCAGACCCGGTGCGGTGCACCGCTGGAGCGACGTCGAGGCAGTGGACGGCCCCCTGGTCCTGTTCCAGCCGGGCTTCCTGCCCGACCCCGGCCTCGAGACGGCGGACGCCGCCGCGCCCGTCTGCCGGCGCCTGTCACCGCAGGTCCTCGCGCTGGCGGAGCTGGCCGCCGAGCACCTCGCCCGCGAACACCGCGCCGCGGTGCGCTCGCCGCGCCTGGCCTCCCCGGCACTGCTCGCCCACCTGCTGGCCGCGCTGGTCCTGCGCGTCCGTCCCCTGCCCCGCGAGCCGTCACCCCGCGACGCGGCCGGCCGCGCGGCTCTCCCGGCGGCAGGCGGCCGGGCGACGGCGGTCTTCCGCGCCTACCGCACCGCCGTCGAGGAGCACTTCGCCCACCGGCACCAAGTCTCCGAGTACGCCCAGGCGTTGGGCTACGACGTACGGACCCTGACCCGGGCGACCCGGGCCGCCACCGGAACCGGTGCCAAGGCGTTCCTCGACCAGCGCATCCTGCTGGAGGCGAAGCGGCTGCTGGCCCACACCGGCCTTCCGGTCGGCGCCTGCGCACACCGCCTCGGATTCGCCGACACCGGAAACTTCACCACCTTCTTCCGGCGCCAGACCGGCCTGGCCCCCACGGCCTGGACCGCCACCCTCTCCGTGGGCCCGGACCACGGCGCCGCTCCGTCCGCACCTTGAGGGGCCACGTCGGCCGCGCGTATGCCCTGCCCGGCGTGGAAACAGCCCGCGTCGGGCGGGCGTACGCGGGTGAAGCCAGGGCATCCGGTGGCCAGGAGGTCGATGACGATGGTTCCCCTGCTTCTGGTTCTTCTTCTCGCCCTGGTCCTCTTCGGCGCCGGCTTCGCCCTGAAGGTCCTGTGGTGGGCCGCGGTGATCGTGCTGGTGCTGTGGCTGCTGGGCTTCGTGGTCAGGCCCGCCGGCACCGGCGGCCGCAGGGGCCGCTGGTACCGGTGGTAGGCCTGGCGCGGATGCGCGGACGGGTGGGGCCCGGCCGGTGACGGCCGGGCCCCGTGCGCGTCTGCGCGCCGTGGCGGCGCCGGGTTCGCGCCCTGGCTCAGCGGACCGTCACCTGGAAGACGGCCGAGGCCGCCGTGCCGCTGACGATGCGCAGGTCGTTCTTGCCCTTGAGCCCCAGCTTGACGCCGAGCGAGTAGGAGCCGGTGCGCGAGGTGTTCACGGACGCGGGCAGGCTGACCCACTTGCCGTGCTGCTTCTGCTGGAGGGTCACCTTGCTGCCCGGCTTGAGACCGGTGGTCCGGCCCGTGACCCGGAAGAGCTGCCAGGCACGCACCGAGGTCACCGACGGCTTGGCGGTGATGCCGGCCTTGGCGGGCGCGGCCTGCTGCGTGACGGCGCCGCGGGCCGCGGTGTGCGCCGCCGGAGTGGCCGCCATCGCGGTGCCCGCGAGGGCGAGGGAGGCCGCGCCGATGACACCGACGACGGCTGTACGCAGAGAACCCCGTTTCGAGACCATCACTGATCTGCCCCTTTCTGGGTGACAAGAGTCTTTCGCGCCGAAGGGCACCTACGTGCCGATTGGCGCAGTCACTGGAAATGAGGGCACGGCGCGGGCGGGCGTTCATCCGCGCTCTGTCCCTGTCTTGTAACAGCGGAGCGGGTGCCCGGGGATGCGGAAGCCCCTGCGTCGCGGAGCAGGCTGAAGACTCCGGCCGGCTGCCGCTGACGCCCTCTTGACCGTGTGCCGGCCCAGCCCTACGGTGGCGCATCGTCGTCATTGCATCGATGCAAAGCGGTGGGACCCGACGCGCGGCGCGACCCGGCGTGCGGACGGGCCTCCCGGAAGGAGCCTCTGATGCCCACGCAACTGATGCACACGCAACGCCGCCGAACCCCGTACCCCCCTCTCGCCCTGCGCCTGCTCGGCGTCCTCGCCGTGCTCGGCCTGATCCTCGCCGGTACGTGCGCCCTGCGCCCCGCCGCCGCCCGAGCGGCCCAGCGCACCGCAGCGGCGGGCACGTTCCGCAACCCGCTCAACACCGGCCCCGACCCGTTCATGACCTACTGGAAGGGCAACTACTACCTCACCACCACCCAGGGCGGCAGCATCCGCATGTGGCGCTCGCCGTCCCTGAGCACGCTGCTCACCACCGCTCCCGTGACCGTCTGGACCGACACGGACGGCTCTCGCGACCGGGACATCTGGGCACCGGAGTTCTACCGCTTCGGCGACCGCTGGTACCTGTACTACACCGCCGACGACGGCACCGACGACCACCACCGGATCTACGTCGCGCAGTCCGACGGCGACGACCCGGCGGGCCCCTAGCACTTCAAGGCGAAGCTCGTACCGCCCAACCACGCCTCCGACTTCGCCATCGACCCGGGCATCCTCCAGCACAACGGCCGCCTGTACCTCGCCTACAGCGGCATCAACCAGTACCAGCACAACGGCATCAACATCGCGCCGCTGTCGAATCCCTACACCGTCTCCGGCGACGCCGTGGCCATCGACGCGGCCGGCGGCTGCCCGGAGGTCCGGGAGGGCCCGGAGTTCCTGTACCGCAACGGGCGCACCTGGATGACCTACTCCACCTGCGACACCGGCAAGCCCGACTACCAGGTGTGGATGATGTCCCTGCCGTCCGGCGCCGACCCGCTCGTCCCCGGCAACTGGACGCAGCACCAGGGGCCGGTCTTCTCCCGCGCCGACGGCCACGGTGTGTTCGGGCCCGGCCACCACGCTTTCTTCCGCTCGCCCGACGGCACCCAGGACTGGATCGTCTACCACGCCAAGACCACCTCGGCCTACACCTACGGCGACCGCACCACGCGGGCGCAGCGCATCGGCTGGAACGCCGACGGCAGCCCCGCCCTCGGCGTCCCGCTCGCGACGGGGGCCACCCAGGACCTGCCCTCCGGTGACCCCGGGCCCGGCGCGTACTGGATCAACGACGACGGCCGCTCCAGCGGCGCCGGGACCGTCACCTACACCGGTTCCTGGAATTCCGGCACCGGCTGCGCCGTCCAGTGCTTCTGGGGCGACGACCACTGGAGCGCGACCGCCGGGAACACCGCCACGTTCACCTTCACCGGCACCCGCATCGCCCTGCTGTCCGTCCGTGACACCGGCAACGGCTACGCGGCCCTGAGCATCGACGGCGGACCCGAGCAGCGCCTCGACTACTACGGCGCGATCCGCACCGGCGAGACGCTCCAGTTCCTCAGCCCGGCCCTGCTCTACGGGAAGCACACCCTCCGGGTGCGGGTGACGGGCGAGCACGACGGGCAGTCCCAGGCGTCGTACGTCAGCGTCGACCGGGCGGAGGTCTACGCGAACTGACACGGACGCCCTCCCGGATCCGGCGGAAGACCGGGTCCGGGAGGACCGCCGCGCAACGCCCGGGATCGTCACGTCACCCACCGCCCGCCCGCAGTGCGCGGCACGGGGCCCTCACGTCACCCCGCGCGAGGCCGGCGGCACGCACCGGACGGCCGGCCGCGGCCGACGGACACCGATGTCGGTCACGACAGGGCCTAGCTAGGCCCGGCCGGCCGGCGGGTAGCCCGTGGGCGGATCGGCCACGGTGCCGTACACCCGCATCTCGGCGGCCGCCGCGAACGGCTGCCCGTTGAGGGCGTTCAGCGCGGTGAAGCGCACGTAGGAGGCGCGCACCGAGGGGAAGGAGATCCGCTGCATCTGCGGTGAGTCGACGAGCGAGCCCCCGGCCACGGTCGTCCACGTGCTGCCGTCGTCGGAGACGGCCACCTCGTACCCCGCAACGCGGCCGTTCTGCCCGCCGCTCTGCCGGTCCAGGTAGCCGAGACCGTTCACGTCGGACGGGCCGCCCAGCCGGAGTGTCACCCAGTGCGGGTAGGGCGCCTCGGACTCGGTGTAGTCGGTGTGCCAGATGGTGCCCGGATCGCCGTCGAGCACGTTGGAGACCGGTCCCTCCGCCGCTCCCGAGGAGAGGTTCTCCGAGTCGGCGCTCGCCCGCATCGAGCCGGGGGACAGGACCGGCACGCTCGCCACCGCGGCCCTGGCCGGCGCCGACACCGTCTTCGCGGCCCCGGAGTCCGTGTAGGCGGCTGTCACCTTCCACGTCGCCGACGTGCCCGCCGCGCCGGCCGGCGGGGTCAGGATCCAGGTGGTGCTGACCGTCGCGCCCGGCCGCACACGCGCGAAGGCGTTGCCGTCACGGTCCTTGACCGCCGCCGTCCAGCCGGCGGGCAGCCCCTCGAGCCGCACGAGGACGTCCGTGGCGTCGGTCTCCTCGTTGTCGGTGAACGTCGTGACGTACTCGCCGGGCACACCCGGGCTCAGGTCGGTGCCGGCGGGCGTGGTCACACTCGCGCAGGCGGCGCCGCCGCCGGCCGGGCCGAGATCGGTCACCCGGAAGTCGTCGAGCACCATGTCCGTACCGGCCGCACCGCCGAGCTTGCGCAGGCCGACCCAGGTGTCGCCGCAGCCCGCCACGATCTCCTTCGAGTACGTCGTGGTGTCCAGGGCCGGGGCGAGCGCGTCACGGGTGATGTCCCGGGAGACGGCCTTGCCGTCCCCGACCCGGTCGGCGCCCGTCACCCAGGCCCACTGCCCGTCGACGTTGCTCTGGTACTCGAAGGAGACCGCGTACCTGTGCCCGGCCACGAACGGCACCGTCGCGGGGACGGTGCGGTACACCAGCCCCGTGTTCTCCTCGTGCGCCTTGAGCGAGTGGCCGCCGTCGATGACGTCGTCCACCGCCTGCCCCGCGAGGGCACCGGAGCCGTAGGGCGAGTGGGTGTTCTTCCAGCTCTTCTGGCTGTAGGGCGCGTGCAGGCGGCTCACACTGGTGCGCGGGTCGGTGACGCCTCCGGCGTCGCCCTTCACGAACGGGCCCCAGCCCGGCCGGTTGCCCTCGAAGTCGTCACGGGCGATGACGCCGCCGCCCGCCGCCGGTGCCGAGGTGTCGGCCATGAGCCGGACGTCGTCCACCGTGACCGCCGCGTCCCCGGCCCCCGCGCCGGCCGACACGGTGACCTGACCGCCGGCCGGGGCGGTGAAGGCGACGGACGCGCGTTGCGCGTAGGTGCCCTGCTTGGCGTCGGCGGCCACCGTGTTGCGCAGCGGGGTGGTGTCGAAACCGTTGCGGGCCCGCACCCCGTGCCCCTGCACACCGAGTGCGACGGCGCGGCGCTGCCCGGCGGCGACCTCGACGTCGGCGCTCAGCGTGTACCGCCTGCCGGGTGTGAGGCCCTTGACCCGCTGGGAGACGCCGGACACCCCGCTGCCCAGGCGCACCACGTTGTCGCCGGTGCCGGTACGGGCGAGGGCCGCCGTGCCCCGGGGGCTCCAGGCGTCGAGGTTCCCGGCGTTGAAGCCGGGGTCGGCCAGGGGGGTGCCCTCACCGTAGTGGGCTGAGCGGTGCGGAGCCCGGTCACCGTCCGGTGCGAGGACGTACGACCGGTCCTTGTCGCCGGTGACCGTCACCTTCCCGTCCTGGGCCCGCACCCGGCCCGCCTTCACGCGGCCCTGGTCGGTGAGCCGGTACAGGGTGAAGGAGCGGGTGGCGGCGAACTGTTTCGTCAGCGTGAAGGTGTGGGTGCCGCCCGACCCGCTGTAGTAGTACATCTTGTCGGCCCGGCTCGGGGAGGAGGTGCCGTTCCCGTCCTTCGCCTCGCCCCAGGGCAGCAGATACGTGTCCCCGTCGAGCACGACCGCGCCGTCCATCGACACCCGGCGCCGTCCGTCGTCGAGGCCGACCCGCACGCCGCCGGTGAGGGTGGCGGACTTCCCTTGGTCCCAGTGGGTGATCTGGTAGTGCTGGAGGAACTTGGTCGGCAGGTTGTCGGTCCAGATGTTGCGGTAGAAGGCCTGGAAGTCGTCGTGGCCGGTCCAGCCCTCGAACTCCTTGATGCTGCTGCCGCCGAGCAGCGGATCGACGTTCCACACGTCACGGTCGGAGTTGGCGATGAACCGCACGATGCGGGAGTTGATGCCCTTGTTGGTGGCGCCGCCGTAGTTCTTGTCGTTGGCCCAGTGCGACCACACCGAGCTGCCCTCGAACTTGTACGACCACTCGGTGGCGACCTCGAAGCCCATCTTCCGCAGTTGCGCGGCCAGTCCGTCGGCCAGCCACCCGCTGGAGTAGTAGGCGTCGAGGTAGACGGTCCTGATGCCCGGCGCCTCCTTGCGCAGTTGCGCGAACCGGTCGAGGATCGCGCCGCTGCCCAGGTCGGTGCGCTGGTCGATGTGGTAGGACTGGTTCAGCCAGTTCCAGCCGTCGGCCTGGCCCTTGACCAGCGCCTCGGTGAAGTGCCGGGCCTGCGGGTAGGCCTCGGTGGCGTTCACGTGCACCGCGAAGTCGGAGTTGTAGCCGGCACCGGCCGCGGTGAGCCTGTTCAGGTCGGTGAGGCCGCCCGCCCGGACGTTGTAGTTGCCGCCGTAGTCGGGGTGGGCCGAGTCGTGGCCCTCGTCGGCGTAGCCCTTCTCCAGCACCCACTGGCCGAGGTCGTCCGTGGCCATCGAGATCCGCTTGACGTTGTCGAGCGTCTTCAGGAACGGATTGGTCGCCTGGCCGGCGAAGTTGAAGGGGATGTGCTGCACGACCCGCTCGGGCACCCGGTCCGCGCCGAGCGGGCGGGTCATGCGGGCACGGTAGGCGATGGCGCCGTCCTGCCAGTCCGCCGTCCCGTCGCCGTTGGCGTCCCCGGAGAGCACGACGGTGGCCCGGGGCAGCGCGTACGTCCGCACCCGCCGGTCGGTGGCGCCCCGGGGAGCGTAGGTGTACGAACCGACGGACAGCTCGGCCCGGCGGGCGCCGTTGCCGGCGTCCACGATCCGGGACTGCAGACGGGTGTTCCAGTTGTCGTTGTTGTCCTGCGCGGAGTCGTCGGTCGCGTTGGTGATGACGCCGGCGGCCAGAGCGCCGTCGCTCACGAACCCGTACGGCGTTCCGACGGGGGTCTTGTCGGGGGCCGTCGCCGCGGTGATCGGGAAGAACTGGTCGGCGGTGGTGGTCGAGTCCGCGGAGATCCGCGTCCGGGCCAGTGCCGCCCGCGCGGCGGAGGAGTCGACCGAGACGAGCGACTGGTCGGGGACGGCCAGTTGGCCGACGGTCGGGGCGGCGGCGCCCTCGATGCTCTTCACCGCGAAGACGACCGTGTGCCGGTCGGTCACCGTGATCGTCGAGGTGATGGTCAGGTCCGGCAGATCGGCGAACGTGGAGGTGTAGACGGCCTGGTCGCCGTGCGCCTTCATGGTCGTGGTGGCGGTGTGCGCCTTGCCGTTGACGGTGAAGGTGTCCAGGGCGCGTGCCTGGCCGCCGAGCGTCCTGCCGTCCATCGTGTACGAGATGACCTGGGGGAACTCCTCGGCCACCCGCACGGTCAGGCCCGGGCCGGTGAGTTCGACCGGTGTCGCGGGGGTGTCCGGGGGAGCGGGCGCGGCCGTGGCCGTGGCCGGGACCGCGGCCTGACCGGCCCGGGCCGGCGGGGCGCCGGCCGAGAGCGTGCCGAGGACGATGAGCGCGGCGGCCGTCGCGGCGCCGGGTCTCGGGCGTCCGCGGCGCCGCGGACGTGGGGAGTGGTGCAGGGGCATGGGATCCACCTGGGGGCTTCCTCGTGGCTCTGAACGGGAGAGGGAGGAAGACAGTAAGGCAAAGTTATCGATAACAATAGGGCCGTGACCCCGTTCCCTCGTGCGCTGAGCGGCCGTCTGATCGGGGTCGTGCGGAGATGACGACTGCCGCTCTCCTTGCTTGGCATCGATAACAGAAGCCGTCGAGGTCACCGGGTGGCGCCGCGGAGGCGGTACTCGGGGCGGTCACCGCTCCGACAGCCCCGCCGGTGTGCCGCCGCGGTGCCGGGCGTGTCGGCGAAGGTCTGCGCCACCGAAAGGGTCCGCTGCCGGGCCTCCTGCGTGCTGTCACGCCGTACCTGGAGGATCAGGGACAGCGCCGCCGCGACGGCCGGCAGCGCCGCGAGCACCACTTGCAGGACGAAGACCTGTCCGGCGACGCTCGGCGCCGCCGGCCCGCCTGCGCGCAGTCCGCTTGCCGGGCCCCGGGGCGAAGAGGTTCTCCGGAACAGACGAGTCAGAGGCCCGCGAACCGGACGATCTGCTGCCATAGCCGCATTGTGGGCGCGGTGCCGGGTGGGCCGTCCCGGCCGTCTCCGGCGGCACCGCGCCGGGCCGCCGGCAGGTCGCGTCCCCGGGCCGCCGCGCCCGGGGCGGTGCGCCTCCGCCCGGAGACCGCACGAGTGCGGCACGCAACCTCGCCCCCGCCCACCGTACTTCGGCGCCCGCCTCCGGCCCGCGGTCCACCGCCGCGGAGGGGGACGGATGGGAGGCCCGGGCGGGGTCCGGGAGGCGGGTCGTCGGGGGCGTACGGCTCGCGCTGCGGCCGCTCCGGGCGGTCACGCACGGCAGGTCGGTGCGACGGGCAGTCGTAAAGCCGTACGGGCCGGGTACTCGCGGACCATGCCGGACGGGCGGGCCGTGGGTCCCCCGCGGTCGATCAGGCGGAACCTGGTCAGCAGGAGCTGATCAGCAGGACCTGATCGGCGGAAAGTGACCGGCAGGAAGTGATCAGCAGAACCGGAGGCGCACGGATATGAGCACGGTCAAGGAAACGGTGGAAGTCGACGTCCCCGTCCACACCGCGTACAACCAGTGGACGCAGTTCGAGTCCTTCCCGCACTTCATGGACGGGGTGGAGGAGATCCGTCAGCTGGACGACCGCCACAACCACTGGGTCACGAAGGTGTCCGGCGTCACGCGCGAGTTCGACACCGAGATCGTCGACCAGCTCCCCGACGAGCGCATCACCTGGCGCACCACCAGCGGCGACACCCGGCAGCGCGGCTCGGTCCGCTTCGAGCGGGTCGACGACTCGCACACGCGCGTCGAGCTGGTGATGGACATCGAGCCCAGCGGCATGGCGGAGAAGGCCGGTGACCTGCTGGGTGTGATGGACCGGCGCGTCAAGGGCGACATGAAGCGGTTCAAGAAGTACATCGAGGAACGCGGCGGCGAGAGCGGGGCCTGGCGCGGGCGGATCACCCCGGGTGACACCGGCGGCACGCCTCTGTGACCCCTCGGGACGCCGGCGGGACCCTTCCATGACCCGCAGGGGACACCCGTCGGCACCACCTCGGCGTCAGCGCGGACGTCCCGACGAGCGCTGACGCTAGGCCTTCCGGGCCAGCCCGGCGGCGATGAGCCGCTCCCAGACGGTGAGTTCCGGCTCGCCGCCGGGCCCCCCGGGGCCGCCCGTGGTGCCGGGACGCCACAGGGAGGCCGGGACGATCCCGGGCTCCAGGATCTCCAGGCCGTCCAGCAGGGAGGCGATCTCCGCGTCCGTGCGCCACCGGCCGCGGCCGAACGTCTGCTGGAGCACCCTCTCGGCCTCCGCGGTCTCCGCGTTGTGACCGGACCGGAAGTGACTGACGAAGAAGTAGCTCCCCGAGGGGACCTGGTCGCGCCAGTAGCGGACGATCCCCGCGGGGTCCTCGTCGTCGTTGACGTGGTGGAGGATCGCGCTGAACACGACGGCGACGGGGCGGTCGAAGTCGATCAGCTCCAGCGTGTCCGGGTGGGTACGGATGACCTCGGGATCGCGTACGTCGGCCGCGATGACCCGGGTCCGCTCGTTCTCCTGGAGCAGCGCACGGCCGTGGACCAGCACCTGCGGGTCCATGTCGACGTAGACGACCCGGGCGTCCTCGGCGTGCCGCTGCGCGACCTGGTGGACGTTGTCGGCGGTCGGAAGGCCGCTGCCCAGGTCGATGAACTGCCGTACCCCGGTGGACGTCGAGATCTCCGCGACGGCGCGGGTCAGGGCCGCCCGGTTGGCGAAGGCGATGGCCACCGAACCGGGCAGGTCGCGCTTGAACACGTCGCCGATCCCGCGGTCCACGGCGTAGTTGTCCTTGCCGCCGAGCAGGTAGTCGTAGACGCGCGCGATACTCGGCTTGGTGGGGTCGATCGAGAGGCCTTCATCCGTCATGGCGGCCATCCTGCCCCGGGAGACCGGCCGTTGACCACCGGTTCGATCAGACCGTGACCCCCCGCCCCCCACAACTCCGCACGTCCCGCACACCCCGCGCCGTGCCGCAGCCCGCGGGCCCTCACTCCGCGCATGCCCCTGCCGCCCGCTGCCCTGATTCCCGCCCCCAGCCCCCTGTCGTCCTTCTCGGAGTCGTCTCGCGCCCGTGGCGGCACATCTGAAGGCGATATTGCGAAGTTTTCACTTCACATCTACGGTGAGGGCATGCGGCGGACGAAGCGTGACCACGAGCCCGAGCAGATCACCGACCTCGCGCGGCTGCGGGCGTTCATGAACCCCCTGCGCATGCAGCTCTACCGGCTGCTCTACGCCGCGGGCACGGCGACCGCCTCCCAGCTCGCCGAGCATGTCGACGAGACGCCGTCGCTGGTCAGTTACCACCTGCGCAAGCTCTCCGAGCACGGCTTCGTGACACAGGCGGGCGACCGCGGCGCCGACGGCCGGGAACGGTGGTGGAAGGTGGCCTCCGAGGACGGCTGGGGCTTTCGCGACTCGGACTTCGCGGACACCCCCGAGGGAGCCGCCGCCGTCGGCGCGGTGACCCGGAGCATCTTCGACACCCGCGTCGCCCAGTACCGCGCCTACCTCGACCAGAAGGCCGCCTGGGGAAAGCCCTGGACCGACGCGGCCTTCGCCTCCGAGTGGCTGCTCGAACTGACCGCGGACGAACTCGCCGAGATGAGCGACGAGTTCGAGGCGCTCGCCCGGCACTGGCGCGAGCGCGGCAAGGCCGCTCGCGCGGCAGGCGGGACCGAGGGACGCGAGCACGTCTCCGTGCACCTGTACGGCTTCCCCTTCAGACCCTGACCCCGCCCTCCCCGACGCCCACGGAGCCCGCCATGGCCACCGCAGAGACAGCCCTGCCCGCACGCGCCCCCGCACCGGCCCACCGCGACCGCAACGTCCTGCGCTGGCTCAGAGCTGCGAACAGAAGTGGGCCCCGGCGGGCGGCGCCCGGCACGCGCCCTCGCCGCATTGCCGGAAGGCCCTGGTAGCTCCGCTACAAGGACCTTCCGGCGCCTTGCGATCGCACGCACCGGACACCGCCCGCTGATCGGAACCCACTTCTGTTCGCAGCTCTCAGCGCGTACACCGTCTCCCTCGTAGGCGACAGCGTGTACTTCGTCGCCCTCGGCTGGTCCGCCCAGAAGGCCGCCGGGCCCGCGGAGGTCGGCCTCGTCATGGCCTCGGGCGCTCTGCCACGGGCCCTGCTCATGCTCGGCGGGGGAGTGGTGGCCGACCGGACCGACCCGCGCCGGGTGATCCTCGCCAGCGACGCGCTGCGCTGTCTGCTCATCCTGGCGGTGGCCGCCGCCGTCGCCCTGACCGCCCCGGCCCTGTGGATCCTCGTCGCCCTGGCGCTCCTCTTCGGCGCCGTGGACGCTCTGTTCGTCCCCGCGGTCGGCGCCCTCCCGCCGCGGATCACCGGGCCGGACCAGCTGGCCCGGGTCGCCGGCATGCGCTCGCTCGCGCTGCGCCTGAGCCAGATCGCGGGCCCGCCGGCCGGCGGTCTGGCCATGGCACTCGGCGGACCCGCCACGGCCTTCGCCCTGGCCGGCCTGCTCTTCGCCCTGTCCCTGCCGTTGCTGCTGACGATACGCATACGGCCCGTGGAACCGGGCGGCGGGCGACGGCCGGAGCCCGGCACCGCACGGGCGGACCTGCTGGAAGGCCTCCGCTACATCCGCCGCCATCCCCTCATCGGCCCGCTCGTCGTCGCCGGCGCCATCTGCGAACTCGGCCTGGCCGGCACCCTCAACGTCGGCCTGGTGCTCCTCAACGCCGAGCGCGGCTGGGGCCCTTCCGGCTACGGCTGGATCGTCAGCGCCTTCGGAACCGGAGCCGCCGCCAGTGCGCTGCTGCTCGCCGTCGCCGGGCGGCTGCCGCGGGCCGGCCTGGTGCTGTCCGTGACGCTCCTGGCGGGCTCGGCGGGAGCGGCGGCCATCGCCCTCGTACCGCACCTGTGGACCGCGGTGGTGCTGGCGGCCGTGATCGGGCTGAACGCGGGAGTCTTCGGCGGCCTGGACAACGTGCTCATCCAGACCGCGGCGGACCCGGCCTTCCTCGGCCGGGTCACCTCCGTCGTCATGCTCACCATGGTCGGGCTCGCGCCCCTCGGCTACCCGCTGGCCGGGGCCGCCGTCGGCGCCTGGGGCGCCGCCCCGGTCTTCGTCGGCTGCGGCGTCCTCGGCGCCCTGGGCGCGACCGTCACCCTGGCCTCCGGCGCGGTACGGCGAGCCGAACTCCCCAGGGCCCCGCGCTCGTCGGGGGGCCGCCGCGCCGGCAGCCGCCGCTGAACCTCTGACACACGCCCCGCCGGACGACAGGTGCCGCCGGCGGGGCGCGGCAGGGGTGGCGGTCGGTCAGCGGTCCTGGGACAGGCGCAGGAGCGCGGCGAAGGTGCCGCTCGCGTGGACGAGATCCTCGTAGCTGCCGTGCTCGGTCACGCGCCCCTGCTCCATGACGACGATGTGGTCGGCGACCTTGGTGTTCTCCAGGCGGTGCGTGACGATGACGGTGATGCGGTCGGCGGCGATGGCCTTGATCCGCGCGAAGATGCCGTGCTCGCCCCGCGGATCCATCTGTGAGGTCGGTTCGTCCAGGATCAGCAGCGGCGTCTGCCGGTAGAGCGCGCGCCCGCAGGCCAGCCGCTGCCACTGGCCGCCGGACAGCTCCGCCCCGCCCCACAGTTCCCGGGCGAGCAGCGTGTCGAGCCGCTGGGGCAGTTTCTCGACCGCCTCGCGCATGCCGACGGCGTCGACCGCCTCCCACACCGGGCCGTCGTCGAACGTCCTCGGCTGGCCGAGGGTGATGTTCTCGCGGGCGCGCAACGGCCAGCAGGCGAAGTTCTGCGGGACCAGGGCGGTGCGCCGCCACACCGCGTCCGGGTCCGCGCCGGCGAGGTCGGTACCGTCCCACAGGACGCGGCCCTTGTCGGCGAGCAGGATGCCGGTGATGAGCTTGACCAGCGTGGACTTGCCCGAACCGTTCTCACCGACGACGGCCAGGATCTCACCGCGGCGCAGCGTGAGCGACACACCGTGCACGGCGGGTTCGTCCTTACCGGGGTAGCGGTAGGTGACCTCGTCCAGGCGGATCTCCGCCACGCGCTCGGCAACGGCCAGTTCGCCGCGGCGCGGGGCGCGTGCGCGGGCCATGTCGAGGAAGGACCGCATGTCGGCGAGGTACAGGGAGGTGTGGAACATGGCGGCACCGTGCATGACGAACTGGGAGAGCGCGCCCAGCGTAGTCTGCACGGCGACGACTGCGGTCGCCGCGACCGGCAGGGCCACGCGCCCGGTGGCCGCCAGCCAGGCGAGGGTCGCCCAGGCGGCGAGCAGGAACACCCCGCCCAGGGCGCTCGTCGCCAGGGTGATGCGCAGCATGCGCGGCGCGGCGGCGAGCACACGGGCGTCGATACGGTCCGACAGGACCCGGTACCAGTGGATCAGGTAGCCCGTCATGCCGTTGGCCCGGACCTCGTCCCCGTGCCGGGAGTAGGTGGCCCACCAGCGCATCATGCCGCGTACGTTGCGGTCACCGACGTTCAGGTAGTGGGTCTCGTAGTCGACGCGCGCGGTGAGCACGGCGCCCGCGCCCGCCGGCAGCACGGCCAGCAGGAGCAGCGGCAGCATCAGCGGGTGCAGCGCGGTGATGACACCGCCCGCGGCGGTCATCCGGATCAGCGCGGCCATGAACCGCTGCGCGTCCTGGACCATCAGCCGGGTCCGGGTGACGCCCACCTCGGCCGCCTCCTGCCGGTCGGCGAACCCGTCCTCGCCGTAGGCGAACGCCTCGACCCGGCACACGGCGGAGACCAGGGCGATGTCCGCCTCGGTCGTCAGCAGCGGGGTGATCCGCCCGTCCGCGTAGGAGGACAGGGCGCCGCTGATCCGGCCGACGCCCGCGGCGGACGTGACGACGATCAGCGCGGGCAGGGCGCCGTGCAGGCGTTCGGGCACCGTGCCGGTGCCGAGGATGTGCGTCATCGCCCGCGCGGTGAACGCCAGCACGAGCGCGGCGGTGACACCGCCGAGGCACTGGCACACCAGGAGGAGGACGACACCGGGCCTGTCGACGGCCCAGGCCATGCGCGCGGTGCGTCCGAGCACCCCGGGAAGGCGCCGGCACAGGGCGCCGAAACTGGCCTCTGCCAGCGGGTTCTTCCCGTGCTGGCCCTCGAAGGTGATGGTGGCCGGCGGGGGAGGCGGCGGCGTCTCAGCGCTCTGTGCGCCGGCGTCGGTCGCGGACATCCGGGTTCCTCCTCGTGGGTCGGCGCCGCGCCCGCGTGGCCCGGCGGTGCCCGGCTCAACGAGGAGGAACGTGAATCGAACGCGCTCGGTCTCGGACGCCCTGGGCCCCTTGGAGGGCAAGGGCCCGGCCGCGCGGCCACCGTGCTCAGGCCGCTGCCGCGGTGCCCCGGGTGGCCGAAACGCCGGTCTTCACCCCCTGACGACCCCGACCGGCATCCCGCCCCCGGCCGTTCACCGGGGCGTGGGCCGCAGACGTACGCCCCCGTCGTACGCCCGATCGGACACCGCGGCCGGCAGGCGGTGGCCGGGATGGAGACGGTGACCCGGCCGGACGGGAGGCCGTCGTCGGCCCGGTCCGCACGGCGCGGACGGCGTGCGCTCGGCGTCATCGCCACCGGTTCCAGCGCCTCCCCGCCCGGGGGAGGGCCGAGCAGACCGTGCCCGCACGGGCGTCCGGAACGTCACCGCCCGGGAGCACCCCCGCTCAGGGCCCCCAGCGGTGCTGCGCCCGCGCCATGTCCACCCGCGTCCCCCGCATCGGTGTGCCTTCGCCGAGGAGCAGTTCCCGCGCCCGGCCGCCGTGGCAGGTGGCCGGGGTCCCGTCGGCGTGGACGACACGCCACCAGGGGACGCCTTCGTCGAGCAGCCCCATGACCCGTCCCACCTGCCGCGGTCCCGCCCCGATCCTCCTGCCGACGGCGCCGTAGGAGGCGACGGACCCGGCCGGGACGGCGAGGACCGCTTCCCGGACATCCTCGACGAGGCTCATCGCGCCCTCACCGACGGGCCGGGCGGACCTGGCGGATCCGGGGAATCTTGTGGGTCCGGCGGGTCCGGCGGGTAGGTCAGACGCCCGTTCCGCACCCGCGCGTCCGGGTTCAGCACCGCGGGCTTCGCCGTGGTGGCCGACATGATGGGCACCACCTCCGCGCCCGCGACGATCAGAGCGTCCGTGATCAGCCTGCGATGGCAGCGCCAGGGCACCGCCTCGCTGCACATGATCGCCGGTCTTCCGTGCTCCGCCAGCCCGAGCAGTTCCTCCAGCCCCTCCGCGAACGCGTCGGTCGCCATGTAGTCGGCGTAGTCGCGGAAGGCCTTGACCCGCCACGCCCCGTTCGCGCTCGCCACCCCCTTCGGCGTGTGCCGTCGGCCGCCCAGCCGAGGGATCCACCGGTAGCCGATGTCGGCGGGCAGGGACTCGACGATCGCCGGCTGGTTCCACTGCGGGTACTTCCTCGACGACGGGAACGAGCGGACGTCGGCCAGGCAGGTGATCCCGTTGCCGCGCAGCATCTCCAGCAGTTCGCCGAAACCACGCGTGGAGTGCCCCACCGTGCAGATGCGGTTCGTCATCCGTCGTCCCGCCGCCTCGCCCGCAACACCCCGACGTCGCCCTACAGTTTCGTCAGCGCGCCGCCTTTGTGCAGGGCGATGTGATCGGTCCTGTCGCTCTTGATCTCGTACTGCGGGTCGCTCTCGGAGCAGCGGTGCACATGCCCTTTCCAGTCCACGTCCCGCGTGTGTTTCTCGATGATGACGCCCTGGACGTGTCCGGCCTCCGAATTCCACCGGACATGGTCTCCGACGGCGAACTGCTGCGTGTGGGACATGCCGGGCGGGTGCCCGCGCGCCGTCCCTTCATGCTCCGGAAGGGGCCGCGGCGACGGCCGCCCGCGTGTCGCCGCCGGCCCGCTCCAGGCGCCGGGCGGCCTCTTCGGCGGTGCAGCGGGCGAGGAGCATGACGATGGCGGTCTTGGCGTGGCCGCCGGCCCGGCGCAGGGTCTCGGCCGCCGTGTCCGGGTCGGTGCCGGTGGCCTGCGCGACCATGCGGCGGGCGCGGTCCACGAGCTTGTCGTTGCTGGCCCGTACGTCGACCATGAGGTTGCCGTAGACCTTGCCGAGGCGCACCATCGAGGCGGTCGAGAGCATGTTGCACACCATCTTCTCGGCGGTGCCGCCCTTGAGCCGGGTCGATCCGGTGACGACCTCGGGGCCGGTGGGCACCTCGATGGGGATGTCGGCGTAGCGGCTGACGGCCGCGTTCGCGTTGCAGGCGACCGACACGGTCACGGCGCCCTTGGCGGCGGCATGCTCGAGGCCGCCGATGACGTAGGGGGTACGGCCGCTGGCGGCCAGCCCGACGACCGTGTCCCGGTCGCCCACGCCGATCTCGTCCAGGTCGGC
This sequence comes from Streptomyces sp. Xyl84, assembly GCF_059731885.1. NCBI lineage: Bacteria > Bacillati > Actinomycetota > Actinomycetes > Kitasatosporales > Streptomycetaceae > Streptomyces > Streptomyces sp. Xyl84. The sequence goes on along the minus strand of NZ_AP029182.1, from coordinate 233,466 downwards.
GGCGGCCCTGGCCGGGTCGTCCTCGGCGCCCTCGACCGCGACGGCGAAGGCGCCCGGGCCGCCGGAGAGCACACCCACGACCTGGTCGGGGGAGGTGCCGAAGGTCGGAGGGCACTCGACCGCGTCGAGGAGGCCGATGCGGCCGCTCGTGCCGGCGCCCAGGTAGATCAGACGGCCGCCCTGACGCAGCGACTCGGTGACCGCCTCGACGGCCGCCGCGATCTCCTGCAGGGCGCCCCGTACGGCCAGGGCGACGCTCTGGTCCTCGGCGTTCATCACGCAGAGCAGGTCGAGGACCGGCATGCGGTCCAGTTCGGTGGTCCGCTCGTTGCGGGTCTCGGTACCGAGTGTGCTGAGGTCCACGGCGCGGTCGTCCTTTCGGTGCGGGCGGGGCTGGGCGTGAGGAGGGCCGGCGGTGGTGCGAGCGGGGGGTGAACGGAGTGGTCCGGGTCAGTCGCCGGCGGGGGAGCGGCGCTGCGACGGGGAGCGTCTGCGGTGCTGGACGGCTCCGTAGGTCTTCTCCAGCGCCGCCGTCGTGGCGTCGTAGGACCGCTGGGCGACACCGACGAACAGGCAGTCGATGACGGCGAGCTGGGCGATGCGGCTGACGGTCGCGCCGGAGCGGAAGGGGGTCTCCCGGGCGCAGGTCGTCAGCACGAGGTCCGCCCCCCTGGCCAGGGTGGAGCGCGGCACGTTGGTCAGGGCGATCGTGGTGGCACCGTGTCCGGCGGCGGCCAGCAGCGGTTCGACGGTGTCCTCGGTCTCCCCGGAGTGGGAGATGGCCAGGGCGACGTCACCGGGGCCGAGGAGGGCGGTGGCGGTGAGGGCCGCGTGCCGGTCCGTCCACACGAACGCCGTACGGCCGATGCGGTGCAGTTTCTGGTGCAGGTCCTGGCCGACGAACGCGCTGGCTCCGACACCGAAGATGTCGATCCGCCGGGCCCGGGCGACCGCGTCCACCGCCCGCCCCAGCACCTCGGTGTCCAGCGCGGCCCCCGAGTCCTGGAGTGCGTGCACCTCGTTGTAGATGATCTTGCCGACGATCTCGTCCAGCGTGTCGGTGGCGCTGATGTCGGTGACCGGTGCCGGGCGCTCCCCGCCGAGGGCGTGCTCGCGGGCGGCCGCCGCGGCCAGCGCCAGGCGCAGCTGCGGGTAGTTGGCGATCCCGATGGTCCGGCAGAAGCGCATCACCGTGGCCACCGAGGTGTCCGCCCGCCCGGCCAGCGCGCTGATCGACAGCTCCGAGGCCTGCGCCGGATCGGCCAGGACGGCCTCGGCCACCCGTCGTTCGGAGGGGGCCAGGGCGGGCAGCGCCGCCCTGATGCCCGCCAGTGTCCCGGCCGCGGTGGTGTCCGGCGCCGGCGCGGCGGGACGGGGTGGTTCCTGCTGGGGCATGGGGGCCGTTCCCTCCTGGGTGGGTGAGCGACACGGTAATCACACCGCGCGGGCGACGTCAAAAAGTTACGGACCAAATTTCGAGAGGTTACTTATTGACATGCGGAGGCCGGGGTTCTGATACTCACTGGACCGCGATCCGCGCCCGTCACCGCACCGGCCGTCCCCGGCCGTGCCGTGACCGCCCGACGCGACGGATCCCCGGAGCACACGAAGGCGTGTTGTATGACATCAGCAGTGGCGGTGGACCTCGGCAAGACCGGCTGCCGTGCCGTGCTGTGGGACGACGACGTTCCCGCCCGCCCGCTCGGCGGGGTCCACGAGGTGCCCGGCGCCCCCGGCCTGGCCACCGGCGACGGGGTCGCGGCGGCGCGTGCCGCCGTGCGTGCCGCCGTCCTCCCGCTCCTGGAACGAGTGCCCGCGTTCCGTCCCGACGCCCTCTGCGTGGGTGCCGCGGGCGCCGCCAGCGCCCCGGAGGCCGCCCGCGACCTGGCCCAGCGGCTCCTGGAGGACCTGCCGGCGCAGGAGGTGGCCGTCACCAGCGACGCCGTGACCGCGCACGCCGGCGCCCTCGGCACCCGCCCCGGTGTCGTGCTCGCGCTCGGCACCGGCTCCGTCGCGCTCGGCATCGGGGACGACGGAACGTACGCCCGCGTGGACGGCTGGGGCCCCTGGCTCGGCGACGAGGGCAGCGGCGCGTGGATCGGGGCCGCCGGACTGCGGGCCGCGCTGCGCGCCCACGACGGACGCGGCCCGGCGACCGCGCTGCTGGCCGCCGCCGTGGAACGCTTCGGCGACCCCGAGCGGCTGCCCGCGGCCCTGGACAGGGACGGCAACCCCGCCCGTACCGCCGCGTCCTTCGCACCCGACGTGGCCCGCGTGGCCGCCGCGGGCGACGAGAGCGCCGCGGCCGTCCTGCGCGAGGCCGCCGCGGCACTCGGCGAGGCCGTACTCGCCGCCGCCCGCCGCATCGGCGGCGCCACCGCCCTGCCCGCCACCCCGTCCGGCCCGCTGCCCGGCACGCCCCCGCTCGCCCCGACCGCGCCCCCGTCCGGCACCGGAGCCGCCCCCCTGCCCGTCGCCCTGACCGGCGGGCTCACCGGCCTTGGAGAACCACTGCTCGGCCCGCTGCGGGCCTCCCTCGCCGGCTCCCCGCTCGCCCTCGACGTGCGGCCCGCGCTCGGCGACCCGCTGGACGGCGCCCGCCTGCTGGCCCTGGACGCCTCGGCACCCCACGAACCCCACGTCGCCCGCGTACGGCGGTCGGCACCCTCCACCACCGTCCCCACCCCGCCGGTGACCCCGCCGGTCGTTGCCTAGGAGCTGAGCGTGCGCCAACTCGACCTCGTGGTGGTCGTCGTCTACCTGGTGGCGATCGCCGTGATCGGCCTCAGACTGGCGGGCCGGCAGAAGACCGCGAAGGACTACTTCGTCGGCGAGGGCCACATGCCGTGGTGGACCGTCGCGTTCTCCGTGGTGGCCACCGAGACCAGCGTGCTCACCGTCATCAGCGTCCCCGGCGGCGCCTACAGCGGGCAGGGCTTCGGCAACGTCGAACTCGCCCTCGGCTACGTGATCGGCCGCGTCGTCGTGGCCGCCGTGCTGATCCCGCTGTACAAGCGCGGCGGATTCGTCAGCGCCTACCAGTACCTGAGAAGCCGGTTCGGGCTGAAACTGCAGGGGCTCGCCTCGGTGACCTTCGTCTTCACCCGGCTGCTCGCCGAGGGCGTACGGCTGTTCGCCTCGGCCATCCCGATCAAGCTGCTGCTCGACGAGTTCGGCGTGCACGCGAGCTACCGGGTCATCATCATCGCCGTCACCGTGATCACCGTCGTCTACACCTACCTCGGCGGCATCAAGGCGGTCATCTGGACCGACACCATCCAGATGGCGCTGTACGTGGGCGGCGCGGTCCTCGCCATCGCCGTGCTGTCCGCCCACGTCGGCGGGGCCGGCTTCGCGGACGCCCTGCACGCCGGCCGGTTCAAGCTCTTCGACACCGACTTCGGCGCGGCGCACATCCTCACCAGCTCCTTCGCCCTGCCCACCGCCATCATCGGCGGCGCCATCTTCGCCATGGCCAGCCACGGCTCCGACCAGCTGATGGTGCAGCGCATCCTGGCCACCCGGACCCTGCGCGACGGGCAGAAGGCCATGATCGCCTCGGGTGTCTTCGTCACCCTCCAGTTCGCGGCCTTCTCCCTCGTCGGCGCGCTGCTGTGGTCGTACAACCAGGGCAAGGACTTCAAGGCACTGGGCCTGAGCAGCTCCGACAACCTCTACCCCGAGTTCATCCTGCACGGGCTGCCCGTGGTGATCTCCGGCCTGCTCGTGGCGGGCATCCTCGGCGCCGCGATGGGATCGCTGTCCTCCGCGCTGAACTCCATGTCGAACTCGACGGTCGCCGACATCATCCACAGCTTCTTCCGCGGCACACCCTCCGAGGAGTTCCTGCTCCGGCTGGCCCGGGTGATGACGCTGGTGTGGGCGGTGCTGATGGCGGTCTTCGCCTGCGCCTTCAGCACCAGCACCGGCAACGTCTACCTCACCGGCCTCACCATCGCGGGCTACACCTACGGCGCGCTGCTCGGCGCGTTCCTGCTCGGACGGATCGTCCGGCGGGCCGGTGAGGCCGACGCCGTCGTGGCGTTCCTGGTGACGGTCGGCGTGATGACGTACATCGTGCGCGAGGTGAAGATCGACGTCACCGTGGCCGGCGTCACCGTGCCCACCGGGATCGCCGCCCAGTGGCTGGTACCCATCGGCGTACTGGTCACCCTGGCCGTCGGCGGCCTGACGAGCCTGCTGCACCGTGCCCCGGCGGCGGACACCGGCGACGGCGAGCCGGGCGCCGGCCCCGAGCGCGTCACCGCCGCGGCGGGCCGGGAATGACGGCGCGCGCCCCGCGCCCGGCCCGGGCCGCAGCCCCGGCCGCCTCGGCCACCCCGACTGTCCGGGCCACCCCGACGGCAGCGACGGCCCCGGCCACCTGGACCGCCCCGGCCACCCCGCCTGCCCCGGTCGCCCCGGCGGTCCCCGGACGCCCTCGCACCGCCGCCCGACCGCCGGGCGCCGCCCGTCCCGATTGGCCCCACGACCTCCTGGGAGAGACCATGCCGCAGCACACCCCGCCCCCGGGGCGCACCGTGCACCGGGAGGCGCCGTGCGTGTGATCGGCCTGATGTCGGGCACCTCCTACGACGCCATCGAAGCCGCCGCCGCCGACCTCACCCTGGACGGCGACACCCTGCTCCTGCGGCCCCTGGGACACCTCTCCGTCCCCTACCCGGCGGACGTACGGGACCTGATCGCCGCCACCCTGCCGCCGGCCGCCACGACGACCCAGGCGATCTGCGCCCTGGACACCGGCGTCGGCCGGGCCTTCGCCGAGGCCGCCGGCCGGGCCCTGCGCGAGCTGTGCGAGGGCACCGCGGACCTCGTCGTCTCGCACGGCCAGACCATGCACCACTGGGTCGAGGACGGCATAGTCCGCGGCACCCTCCAGCTCGGCCGGCCGGCCTGGATCGCCGAGGCCACCGGCCTCCCGGTCGTCTCCGACCTGCGCAGCAGGGACGTGGCCGCGGGCGGGCAGGGCGCCCCGCTCGTCGGCATGACCGACACCCTGCTGCTGCGCGCCCTGGCCGGCACACCCGCCGCGCTCAACCTGGGCGGCATCGCCAACGTCACCGTCCTCGCGCCCGGTGCCGAACCGCTGGCCTTCGACACCGGCCCGGCCAACGCCCTGCTGGACGCCGCCGTACGCCACGTCACCGACGGCGCCGCCGCCTACGACGAGGACGGACGCCGGGCCGCCGCCGGCCGCACCAGCCCCGCACTGCTCCGCGTCCTCCTCGACGACCCCTACTACCGCAGGCCCGCGCCGAAGACGACCGGCAAGGAACACTTCCACCTGCCCTACCTCCGGCGCGCACTGGAAGCGGCGCCCACCCCGGGCACCGACGACGTCCTGGCCACCCTGACCCGGCTGACCGCCGTCACCGTCGCCGACGCCTGCCGCGCCCACGGGGTCACCGAACTCGTCGTCTCCGGCGGCGGTCTGCGCAACCCGGTGCTGATGCGCATGATCGCCGAAGAACTGCCCGGCGTGCGGCTGCGCCCCAGCGACGAGCTGGGCGTGCCCTCCGACGCCAAGGAGGCCCTCGCCTTCGCCGTCCTCGGCTATCTCACCGTCAACGGCCTGCCCGGCACGCTCCCGTCGGCCACCGGCGCCCGCCGGGCCACGCTGCTCGGCAGCATCACGCCCGGCCACGGGCCCCTGCGTCTGCCCCGGCCGGCGTCCCGCCCACCGCACCGGCTGCGGATCACCGGCCCCGTCCCCGCGATCGGCCGACCGCGCACCGGCTGACCCGGCGCACCCGCCGGAGCCACCCCCTGCCCACCTCCTTCCCCCGAGGAACCATGAGCACCTCCGCCGTCCCGCCCCCCGCCGTCCCGTCCCGCCGCGCCGGAACCGAAGGACCCGCCGGAACCGAAGGGCTGACCGGAGCCGAAGGACCCGCCGGAGCCGGAGGGCTGACCGGAGCCGAAGGGCTGGCAGCGCTGCTGGCCCGGTGCGTCGGCGACCCGGCCAGGGTGACGACCGAGGTGCCCCGCCGCGTCGCGGCCGCCCACGACGCCTCGCCCTACCTGTTCACCCCGCAGGCCGTCGTGCGCGCCGCCACCGCGGCTGAGGTGGGCGCGCTGATGGCGGGCGCCCGCGCGGCGGGAGTACCCCTGACGCTCCGCTCGGGCGGCACCAGCCTCGCGGGGCAGGCGGGCGGCGAGGGCATCCTCGTGGACGTACGCAGCCACTGGCGCGGGGCCGAGGTCCTCGACGAGGGCCTGCGCATCCGGCTGCAACCGGGACTGACGGTCCGTCAGGCCAACGCGCGGCTCGCCCGGTACGGGCGCCGGCTCGGCCCCGACCCGGCCAGCGAGTCCGCCTGCACCATCGGCGGCCTGGTCGCCAACAACTCCAGCGGCATGAACTGCGGCACCCGCGACAACGCCTACCGCACCATGGAGTCCCTCCGGTTCGTGCTGCCCTCGGGCACCGTCGTCGACACCGCCGCCCCCGACGCGGACGAGGCGCTGCGCGCCCGCGAGCCCGAACTGCACACCGGGCTGCGGCGGTTGCGCGACCGCGTACGGGGCTCGGCCGCCTCCCGCGCCACCGTGGAGCGGCTGTTCTCGATGAAGAACACCATGGGCTACGGCCTCAACGCGTTCCTGGACCACACCGAGCCGGCCGCCGTGCTCGCCCACCTGATGATCGGCAGCGAGGGGACCCTCGGCTTCGTGGGCGAGGCGGTCTTCCGCACCGTACCGCTGCTGCCGCACACCGCCACCGGACTGCTGGTGCTGCCCGGCCTCGCCGAGGCCACCGACGCACTGCCCGCGCTGCTGGCCGCGGGGGCGCGCACCGCCGAACTCCTGGACGCGGCGTCCCTGCGCGTGGCGCAGCACGCCCCGGACGCCGTCGACGCGCTGCGCGGCCTGCGCGTCGAGCGGCACGCCGCCCTGCTGGTCGAGTTCGCCGAGGACAGCGCCGAACTGCTGGAGGAGCGGATGACGGCCGTGCGGCCGGTCCTGGACCGCCTGCCCGCCGTCGGCGACACCCGGCTCGTGCGCGACCCGCGCGTACGGGCCCGGCTCTGGCACCTGCGCAAGGGCCTGTACACCGCGGTCGCGGGGGCCCGGCGTCCGGGCACCACCGCGCTGCTGGAGGACATCGCGGTGCCCATGGAGCGGCTGACGGCCACCTGCGACGGCCTGACCGGCCTCTTCGACCGGTACGGCTACCAGGACGCGGTGGTCTTCGGGCACGCCCGCGACGGCAACCTGCACTTCATGCTCACCCAGGACTTCGACTCCGCCCGGGAGATCGAGCGCTACGCACGCTTCACCGACGCCATGGTCGATCTGGTCCTGGACGCCGGCGGCACACTGAAGGCCGAGCACGGCACGGGCCGCGCCATGGCCCCCTTCGTCCGCCGCCAGTACGGCGACGAGCTGTACGACGTCATGCGGGAGCTGAAGCGGCTGTGCGACCCGCACGGCGTGCTCAACCCGGGTGTGCTCCTGGAGGACGACCCGACCGCCCACCTGCGCAGCTTCAAGAGCGTCCCGGAGGTCGACCCGGCCGTCGACGCATGCGTGGAATGCGGCTACTGCGAACCGGTCTGCCCCACCGCGGACGCGACCACCACACCGCGCCAGCGCATCGCCCTGCGGCGCGAGATCGCGCTGGCCGCCGCCGCGGGCGACGACGAACGGCGCCGGGCCCTGCAAGCCGACTACGCCTACGCGGCCGTCGACAGCTGCGCGGCCGACAGCCTCTGCGTCACCGCCTGCCCGGTCACCATCGACACCGGCGCGGTCATGAAGAGGCTGCGCGCCGAGCGCCACGGCGCCGCCGCGCAGCGGGCCGGTACCGCCGTGGCCCGCCACTGGGCAGGCGCCGTCAAGGGTGTGCGGGCCGCGCTGAACACCGCCCATGCCGTGCCCGGCCCCGCGGCGCGCGCCGCCACCGGCGCGGCCCGCAGACTCGGCGCGTCGGACCTGGTGCCCGCCTGGGCCGACGACATCCCGCGCGGCGGCCCGGCCCGTCCCGGCCCCCGGCGGCCCGCCGGCGCCCGGGCGGTGTTCTTCGCCGCGTGCATCGGCAGCGTCTTCGCTCCCCAGGCGGCGTCGCAGGAGGCGTCACCGGGGGCTCCCGGAGGGGCGTTCGAGGGGGCGGGGGGCTCGGCGGCGGCCTTCCTGCGGCTGTGCGAGCGCGCGGGCGTCCCCGTCACCGTGCCCGAACTGTCCGGCCTGTGCTGCGGCACCCCCTGGCAGTCCAAGGGGTACACGGACGGACACCGCACCATGGCCGCCCGCACCCTGGACACGCTCTGGAAGGCCACCGGCCACGGCAGGCTGCCCGTGGTCTGCGACGCCTCCTCGTGCACGCACGGTCTCGGGCAACTCGCCGGCGCCCTCACGGAGCCGGAACGGTCCCGCTTCGCGGCCCTGGTCTTCGTCGACAGCGTCGTCTTCACCGCCGAGCACCTGCTCCCCGCACTGCCCGAGCCCCGCCGCCTGCGCAGCCTCGCCCTGCACCCCACCTGCTCCACCGTGCACCTCGGCGCCGACGACGCCCTGCGCACCGTGGCCGCGGCCGTGAGCGAGGAGGTCACCGTCCCGGACAGCTGGGGCTGCTGCGCGTTCGCCGGCGACCGCGGCCTGCTCCACCCGGAGATCACCGCCGCGGCCACCGCCGCCCAGGCCGCCGAGGTCACCTCGCGCGCCCACGACGCGTACGCCTCCTGCAACCGCACCTGCGAGATGGGCATGACCCGGGCCACCGGCCGCCCCTACCGGCACGTCCTGGAACTCCTGGACGCCGCCACGGCCTGAGAGTTCCGAACGAAAGGGGCGCCCGGCTCCCCATTCGTTCGCAGCTCCGCGTGCGGCGGACCTCCGGCCGGCTCGGGCGGCCTCACGCACCCCCGGGCCGGAGACCGGCCGCGCGCCGCGACGACGGGACCGCGAAGAAGGCCGGTGCACCGGGCACTTCGGGGCGCACGGGTGTCACACGCGGGTCCGGGGGCATCGGGGACCCATGGACACAGGGGCAATGGCGTTGCGTGGACGGGGGCAGGCCCGCCGTGCGGCCGACAGCACGGCGATGGCTGTCGCGGCCCGGGCGGGGTTCGCGGCCCGTGGACTGATCTACGTGCTCGTGGGCGTGATCGCGCTGCAGATCGCGTTCCACGGTGACGGCGACGGCCGGCAGGCCGATCGCGGCGGCGCGCTGGGCGAGCTGGCCGGCAAGCCCCTCGGCTCGGTGATGCTGTGGGCCGTGGGCGTCGCGCTGGCGGGCATGGCGCTGTGGCGGCTGTCGGAGGCCGTGGTCGGCGGAGCCGGCCGGGACGGCGCGAAGCCCGCCAAGCGGGCGGCGGCAGCGGCCCGTTGCGTCTTTTACGCCTTCGTGTCCTTCTCCGTGCTCTCCTACGCGGCCGGTGACAAGGGCAGCGGCAGCGGATCGTCCGACCGGCGGACCGACGACGTCACCGCCACGGTGCTGAGCTGGCCGACCGGCCAGTGGATCGTCGGGGCGGCGGGCGCCGCCGTGGTGGCCGCCGGGCTGTGGATCGCGGTCCGGGCCGTGCGGAAGAAGTTCCGCGAGCGGTTGCGCACCGGGGCCATGTCCCCCCGGGCCCGGCAGGTCACCGACTTTCTCGGGGTGGCGGGCGGCACGGCCCGCGGCGTCGTCTTCGCCGTCGCCGGGGTGTTCGCCGTCGTGGCCGCCGTCCGGCACCAGCCCGGCAGGGCCAGGGGGATGGACGACACGCTGCGCTCGTTCAGGGACCTGCCGGCCGGTCCCTGGCTGCTCGCCCTGATCGCTCTGGGGCTGGCCGCGTTCGGTGCCTTCTCGTGGTGCAACGCGCGCTGGCGTCGACTGTGAGGACGACCGCCGGCGGTGAGGACACCCGGAAGCACCGGCCGGGCGCGGAGGAACCGCCTCCCGGGCAGGAGCCGGGAACAGGCACACGCAGGCACAGGATGGATCGACCGAGGAGGAACTTGTGAGCGGAGCGTCCGTACGCGCGGTGGGCTGGGCACGGTCGCTGCCCGTCTCGAGCGGGGTCAGGACGGCCCGGGAGTGGGCCCGCGGCCACCTGGAGGACCTGGGCTGGACCACCGGTCTGCCCGAGACGGCGGACGACGTCCTGCTCACCGTCTCGGAGCTGGTGACCAACGCCCACGTCCACGCACGCAGCAGTGCCCAGCTCGTCATGACCTGGGACCAGCGGTGCCTGCACGTGAGCGTCCACGACTCCTCCCCGCACCTGCCCACGCCCCGCCCGCCCAGTGCCGGACGCACCGGTGGACGCGGCCTGTTCCTCGTCGACGCGCTGGCCGACACCTGGCAGGCCCACCCGTGCCCCGACGGCAAGATGGTCACCGCGTGCTTCCGGCCCCCGGCGCCGGACCCGTCCGGCGGTGACCGTCCCGGCGAGGCGTGAGGCGGCGCCGGGCCGCCCGCACAGCAGCACGGCCGGCCGTGGCCGCCGTCGTCTCGGACAGGCGTGGAGGACTTTCGCCGCCGCCCAGGAGGAAGGCAGAGCCGCATGACCCAGCCCGTGAGCCGCATACCCCGCGTGCGCCGCGACCGACGGTTTGATCTGCGCACGACCGCCCTGTTCTTCCTGCTGCTCGCGATCCTGCTGTGCGTCTTCGCCTTCCTGGTACGGCTCCTGCTGGGCGTGGTCGAGCGCCGTCCGCTGTGGGCCGGTGAACTGGCCCTGGCCGGCACGGTGGCCGTGGTGCTCTTCCGTTCCCGGTGGCGCCGCTTCTCCGCGGCGAGATGCGCGCGCCGGGCCGCGAGGGCGCTGGAGGAGGCGGCCGAGCGGGCGTCCGACAGCCTCGGCGAGACGGCGGTGGAGGAAGCCGCACCGCCGGCCGTGGGGGGCGGCGCGCCGGCCGCACCGGACGCCGTCGAGCCCGCCTTGACCGCCCGCGGCGGGACGCAGAGCATCGCGGGAGAGGCCCCGGCGCAGGCGGTCACCTTCGCGCCGGACCTGGACGAAGAGGCGCGGACGGTTCCGCTCGACCAGGTGGCGGTCCACGCCGCGCTCGACCCCGACGGCTTCGAGCGGGCCGTGGCCGAGCTGTGCGCCCGTGACGCCTGCCGGGAGGCCGAAGTGGTCGGCGGCGCAGGCGACTTGGGGGCGGACGTCACCGCGGTCGCACCGGACGGACGGCGCGTGGTGATCCAGTGCAAGCACTACGAGGAAGCGAACAAGGTCGGATCGCAGGACCTGCAGCGGTTCGGGGGGACCTGCTTCACCATCCACGAGGCCGACGTCGCGGCGGTGGTGACGACCAGCGACTTCACCGCACCCGCCCTGGAGTACGCACGCCAGTGCGGCATCATCTGCGTCAACGGCCGTGACCTGCGGGCGTGGTGCGAGGGCACCGGACCGGCGCCCTGGGAGCGGACAGGCGTCGAGCTCCCGGACAGGCGGTAGCCGGACCGGTGGCGGCGCGGCCTTCGGGCCCGGTCCCCTGGAGGCGTGACGCGGGGTTCGGCGCCGCTGTCCCGGAAGCCTTCGGAGGGTCGCCGGGGCCGGGGTGTGCCGACAGGTGACCCCGGCTCCCGGCCGGTGCCGCCTGACGGCACGCCGTGGACGCTCCTACGGCCGCGTTCGCCCTGTCCGCCCTGTCCGCCCCGAGCGGGAGGAGCGGAGGCGCCCGGCGGGCGGCCGTGGTCCCCGGGCGCTCATTCCCTTGGCGGCGGCCTGGGTGATGTTGCGGGCCATGCCGCCGAAGACGAGGGCGTGGAAGGGCGAGACGGACCACCAGTAGGCGTGGCCCAGCAGGCCGCGCGGGTGGAACAGGGCGCGCTGGCGGTAGCGGGTGCGGCCCTCCTCGTCCGTCTCGGCGCGCATCTCCAGCCACGCCAGGCCGGGCAGCCGCATCTCGGCACGCAGCCGCAGGAGGTGGCCGGGCTCGATCTCCTCGACCCGCCAGAAGTCCAGTGAGTCGCCGACGCGCAGCCGCTCGGCGTCACGCCGCCCGCGGCGCAGGCCGACACCGCCGACGAAGCGGTCCAGCCAGCCGCGGACGGCCCAGGCCAGCGGGAAGGAGTACCAGCCGTTGTCGCCGCCGATGCCCTCGATCACCTTCCACAGCGACTGCCGGGACGCGTTCACCGGCATCTCGCGTTCGTCCTCGTAGAGGCTGCCACCGGCCCAGTCCGGGTCGGTGGGCAGCGGATCGCTGGGTGCCCCGGGCAGCGCGGCCGACGACCACCGGGTGGCGACCTGCGCCTCGCGCACCTTGCGCAGAGCCAGGGCGAGTGCCTCGTCGAAGGGCAGCGGACGGCCCGGCAGGTCGGGCACGTAGCGGGAGATGTCGTGCTCGGCGCAGACCACTTCGTGGCGCAGTGACTCGGTCAGCGGCCGGGCGATCGACGCGGGCACCGGGGTGACGAGACCGACCCAGTGGCTGGACAGCCCCGGCGTGAGCACCGGCACCGGCAGGATCAGCCGGTGTGGCAGCCCCGCGACGGCCGCGTAGCGGCCCATCATCTCACGGTAGGTGAGGACGTCCGGGCCGCCGATGTCGAAGGCCCGGTCGACGTCCCGCGGCATGGCCGCCGAGCCGACGAGGTAGCGCAGCACGTCGCGGATCCCGATGGGCTGGATGCGGGTGTGCACCCAGCTGGGGGTCACCATCACCGGCAGCCGCTCGGTGAGGTAGCGCAGCATCTCGAACGACGCCGAGCCCGAGCCGATGACGACGGCCGCCCGCAGCACCGTGGCCGGGACGGGACCCTCCAGGAAGATCCGCCCGACCTCGGCGCGGGACCTCAGATGCGGGGACAGGGCATGCTCCGGGACGCCCTGCGGGGTGAGCCCTCCGAGGTACACGATCCGCCGCACACCGGCGATCCGCGCCTGCTCGGCGAAGGTCCGGGCCGCACGGCGGTCGGTGTCCTCGAACCCCGATCCGGTACCGAGCGCGTGCACCAGGTAGTACGCGACGTCGATCCCGCGCATCGCAGAGGCGAGGGAGGCCGCGTCGGTGACGTCGCCCCGGACCGTCTCGACGTCCGGCGCCCAGGGATGGTCGCGCAGCTTGCCGGGGGACCGGGCCAGGCACCTGACCCGGTGGCCCGCCTTCAGCAGTTCCGGCACCAGCCGCCCGCCCACGTACCCGGACGCCCCGGTGACCAGGCAGTGCAGGCGTTCACCACTTCGCTCCGAGTCCGTGTCCACGCGCGCCTCTCCCACCGATCGCTCCGACGGCATGCCGCCCGTTGGGTACGATCATCGGCTCCACGGCGCGTGCGCGCCTCCCGCAGGCAGCCGCGTGCGCCGCTCCTAACCGCCCGGTCCCGTCTCCACCGGCCGGTGCCGCGGCCTTCACCGCCCGGTCTTCACCGTCCGGCCTTCACCGCCCGGCGGTGTCCTCTCGCCCGGCCTCTCGCGCCGCGGCGGCGACGTCGCGCATGGCCAGCAGAAAGCGGCGTACCACCGCCAGGTCGGCCGCGTCGAAGGAGTCCATCGAGGCGATCATCTCCCTGATCAGCGGCCCGAAGAAGGACCAGCCCAGGGCGACGGCCTTGTCGGTGACCGTGAGCAGGACCCGGCGTCGGTCGCGGGTGTCGCGCTCGCGGCGGACCAGGCCGAGCCGTTCCAGCCGGTCGATGAGCGCGGTGGTGGAGGCCGAGTTGATCCCCAGCTGCGTACCCAGCCGGCCGGCGGTGGCGGTGACGCCCTCACGGTCCGCGTCCAGCAGGTGGATGAGCGCGCGCACGTCCGTGGGGTGCAGCCCGTTGTCCGCGGCGAACTCCGCCGCGGACAGGTTCAGTTCCACGGTCACGGCGCGCAGCAGGTGCACCAGTTGCAGACCGGGTGCGTCGTGGTCCACCGTCTCCTCCGATCGGACTTCAATATCTCGGGCATCGAGATTATCGTAGGTCGAGCAATCATGGGGCGAGGCGTCGGGGGTGGGGACCGTGGGCGAGAGGACGGAGTCGAAGGTGCCGGACGTCAAGGTGCCGACTCGGAGGTGACGGGGGTGCCGGACTTCTCCGAGGCGTACGACGCCGTCCTGCGGCGGTGGCCCGTGGAGGTGCTCAGCAGGCAGGTGCCGTCGGCCTACGGCAGCACCCGGGTCCACGTCTGCGGGCCGGAGGACGGCACACCCCTCGTGCTGCTGCCCGGGGGCGGTGCGACCTCCGTGGCGTGGTTCGCGGCCGTCGGCCACCTGGCCCGCACCCACCGGGTCCACGCCCTCGACCTGATGGGCGACATCGGCCGCAGCGTGCACGACGGGGCACCCCTGCGCGGCGCCGCCGACCTGACCGCCTGGCTCGACGGCGTCCTCGGCGAACTCGGCCTGGACGGCGTCCAGATGTGCGGCCACTCCTACGGTGCCTGGATCGCCCTGATGTACGGACTGCACGCGCCCCACCGGGTCCGGCGGCTCGCGCTGCTCGATCCCACCGGCTGCTTCGCCGGTCTGGGGGCGCGCTACCTCCTACGGGCGCTGCCGATGCTGCTGAAGCCCGCTCCCGGACGCATCCGGGCGTTCCACCGGTGGGAGACGGGAGGTGACCCGCAGGATCCGGTGTGGGCCGCTTTCCTGGAGAGCACCGCCACCGCCCGGCGGTCGAAGGTCGTCGCCATGAGACGGCCCGCGGCACAGGATCTGAGGGACTTCACCGTTCCGACGCTGGTACTCCTGGCCGAGCGCAGCCGCGCCCACGACGCGCGACGGGTGGCCGCGCGGGCCCGACGTCTCCTCCCCGCCGCCACCGTCGGGATACTGCCCGGCGCCTCGCACCACTCCCTCCCGACCGAGCGGCCTGACGGACTCAACCGGGTGCTGGGGGAGTTCCTGGCCTGAGCGGCGCCTCCGGTCCCGTCCGGTCCGAGCCGGTCCCGAGGTCCTGTTCCCACCACACGGTCTTGCCGTCGTTGGTGCGGTCCGCGCCCCAGCGGCACCCCAGCATGCTGACGATGTGCATGCCCCGGCCGCCCTCGTCGGCCGGCCCGGCCAGCCGCATGTGGGGCAGCATCCGGCCGTGGTCGGACACCTCGCAGCGCAGCCGGTCCAGACGCAGCAGCCGCAGCGTGATGGGCGGCGTGCCATGGCGTACGGCGTTGGTGACCAGTTCGCTGACCAGCAGCTCCGTGATGTCGACGAGGTCGTCGAGGTGCCAGGCGGCCAGTTGCCGGCCGACCAGGTGCCGGGCCCGGCGGGGGGCGCCGGGATCCGCCGCCAGGTCCCAGGAGACGACGTCGCCGCGCGGCAGTGTCCGCACCTGTGCCACCAGCAGGGCGACGTCGTCCTCGCGCCGGCCGGTGGCGGGTGGGCCGACCAGCCGGTCGCAGAGGGCCGCCACGTCGCCGCGGTGGCCGCGCACCGTGTCCCGCAGCCACCGCATGCCGCCGCCGACGTCGCAGCCGCCGTCCTGCACCAGGCCGTCGGTGTAGAGCACCAGAAGGCTTCCGTCCGGGGGATCGATGTCCACGGTGTCGAAGGGCACACCGCCGACACCCAGCGGCACGGCGGGGGGCACCTCCAGGTAGGAGGTGCTGCCGTCGGGGAAGCGGACCAGCGGCGGGGGATGACCGGCCGAGGTGGCGGTGCACCGGCCGCTGACCGGGTCGTAGACCAGCACCAGACACGTCGCCAGCGGGGACTCCTCGGCCTGGGACACCAGCCGGTCGAGATTCCACAGCGCCTCGTCGGCGGGCATCCCCAGGGTGAGCAGGGAGCGCAGGTTGGTGCGCAGCTGCCCCATCAGGGCCGCCGCCTCCACGCCCTTGCCCATGGCGTCGCCCACGACGAGTGCGGTCCGCACACCCGGCAGCGGCACGACGTCGAGCCAGTCACCGCCCGCGGCACCGGGCGTCTGAGGATCGGCCAGGTGACGATGGCAGGTGTGCACACCCGGCCGGTGCGCCGCTTCCTGCGGGAGCAGCCGGCGCTGCAGGGTCGCGGCCACCTCCCGTTCGCGCTCGTACAGGTGGGCGTTGTCGAGACTCACCGCCACCCGCGCCGCCAGCTCAGCCGCCAGCGAGAGGTCGTCCTCCTCGAAGGCGGGACGGTCCTGGTACCGGGCGAGGAGGACCACGCCCAACGGGGTGGCGCGGGCGTACAGGGGCACCAGCAGCATCGAGGTCATGCCGCTGTCCGTGCCGGCCTTCATCGCCGGCAGATCGCGCACACCCCGGTCCCGTGCGGCGGCACGCAGGTCGGCCAGCAGGATCGGGCGGTTCCCGGCCACGCACCGGTGCAGCACCGATGAGGCGGGCACGGTGAACGTGCGGCCGACACCGTGGACGGCGGCCCGCAGCCGTTCCGCGGCCGGCCCGTGCGTGCGCAGGGCGACCCTGCGCAGCTCCAGCGGCGCGTCCCACGTGCCGGACAGGGGCCGCCCCCGGCGCAGCGCCGAGCTGACGACGTCGACCGCGGCATGGTCGGCCAGGGCGGGGACGAACAGCTCCGCCAGTTCCCTGCACGTGCGGTCCGGGTCCAGCGTGGTCCCCACCTTGCGGCCGGCGCCCGCCAGCAGCGCCAGGCGCTGCTGGCCGGCCCGCGCCTGGGCGGCGACCTGTTCGCGTGCGGTCACGTCGGTGACGTCGACACCGACGCCCAGGACCCGGTCCCGCGGGCCCTCCAGCCGGTACCACCGGGTCTTCCACCAGCGGCCGCTCGGCGCCACGGAGTCCGGTGCGGAGGTGAACAGGGTGTCCTGCGCCGGTGTGCCGGTGCGCCTCACCTCCGCCGCCACGGCCTGCACCCGGGCGGCCTGCTCGGCGGTGAAACCGAAGGACAGCAGCATGTCCGTGATCGACCGGCCCAGATGCGGCGGCTCGGGGAGGCCGTTGACCGCCTGCAGGGCGCGGTTGACGCCGACGTAGCGCAGGCCGGCGTCGAAGACGGCGGTGGGAACCGGTGACCTCTCGAAGGCCGCGGCCAGCAGCTCGCTGCGCTCGTCCCCGCGCGCCGGTCCGGTGGCGTCCGAGAAGACGGCGGCCACGGTGCCGGGCGGACGCAGCGGGTGCAACCGCACGACGCGGCGTCCGGCGGTGCGGGGGAGCGGCAGGGGATCACCGGGCTCGCCCGAGCGTGCGACGCCGTCGAGCGCACGGGCCAGCCGGTGGCGGAATCCGTGCGAGGACGCGAGCACGTCCGCCAGCTCCCGCCCCAGGGCCTCGCCCGCACCGATCCCGGTCAGCTCCTCGGCCCCGCCGTCCCAGTGGTGCACCCGCCCTCGGGCGTCCGTCAGGGCGATCCCCGTACGCGGCGGGCGGCGCGCGGCCGCTTCCCCGGGGAGCGGAGCCGGCCGGGTCCCGGGGCGCCGCGCGGCGGCATCGGCCATGCGTGGTCCTTCCAGGCGCAGCGGTGTGCCCTCGCCGGGGTCCGCCCGCTGCCGTCGTGACCCGGCGGCCGGTCACGCCGCCGGTCGCTGCTCCGTGACACCACGGTAAGTCCTCCTCCACCGGCGGGCCACCTCGTCCCCTCCGCACGGCGCTCGCCCGTGGACCCGCCTGCCACGGCGGAGGGCACGAGAACGGCGGTCGGGTCGTCGTGCCGCCCGCTCTGGTCGTAGACCTCGGGGTCCGAATCCGTTGCCTCCGGGGCGGGTTGATACCGGCGACCGGCGACCGGTGGCCGCAACCGGTGATCCGCAAGGGGCGGTCGGCGACTGGTGGCCGGCGCGAAGGCTGCCCGGCGTGCCCCGGCCCCGCGCGCCCCGGTGTGCCACCGTCAGGAGGCGGTCAGCCGGTGGGCGCGCCGATCCGGCCGCCCTCGAGGGCGGAGCGCAGCGTCGCGAGGGCCCGGGCGACCGCGGCCACCGAGGAGGCGTCGAGAGTGGCTCCGATCAGCTCGGCCAGCGTGTCGCTGAACGTCTCCTCCGCCGCGTCGACGAGCCGCGAGCCGGCGCCGGTCAGGGTCAGCAGGGAGGACCGGCGGTCGGAGGGATTCGGCTGCCGGGCGGCCCACCCCTGTTTCTCCAGGCGGTCGACGCTCTTGCTGGTCGCCCCGATGCCGACGGCGAACTCGGCGGCGAGGTCGGCCACCCGGGCCCCGGGGTGGTCACGCAGGTGACGCAGGGCCTCGAACTGCGAGGTGACGATCCCGTGCCGCTCACGGAGGCGGTCGTTGAGGGCGTTGTACAGACGGGTCTCGCACCGGACGAGGTCGGAGAAGAGGACCGGCAGGTCGACCGCGCCACCCGTTGATTTATCTTCCATGGCATATAGTGTATCGGAAGGTACTCAGTGAGGGGAGCACACCCATGAGCAAGGAACAGCGTGCCCGGGTGGACGCGATGATGCGGACGCCGCGGCCCGAGGGCCCCCGGTCGGCCGAAGCGCTGCGCGCCGACTTCAGGGCGCTGATGGCCCAGATGGCCGTGCCCGGCGGCATACGCACCACGCCCACCACGCTCGGCGACCGGCCCGCGCTGCGTGTCGAGCCGGAGACCGGGCGGCGGGCCGGGACGATCCTGTACTTCCACGGCGGCGGCTGGGTGTTCGGGTCCCCGGAGACCGCCCTGTCGCTGACCGGACACCTGGTGGTCAGGACCGGTTTCCAGGCGCACTCGCTGGACTACCGGCTCGCCCCGGAGCATCCGTTCCCCGCCGCGACAGAAGACGCCCTCAGTGCCTACCGCGCACTGCTCGACGGCGGGGAAGACCCCTCGGCCATCGCGTTCGCGGGGGACTCCGCCGGCGGCGGCCTCGCCGTCACCACCTGCCTGGCCGCACGCGACGCGGGCCTCCCGCTGCCCGCCGCCCTCGTGGCGTTCTCCCCGGGGCTCGACGCGACCCGGACGGGCGAGAGCATGGACACCAAGGAAGGCATCGACCCGGTCTTCACCCGCAGCGCCCTCGACCACACCGGGGCGATGTACCTCGCCGGAGCCGACCCGCACCAGCCGCTGCTCAGCCCGGCCGTCCTGGCCGATCTGACCGGCTTCCCCCCGATGCTGCTCCAGGTGGGCACCAACGAGCTCCTGCTGGACGACTCCACGCGGCTCGCCGCGCGGGCGAGGGCGGCCGGAGCGGACGTCATCCTGGACGTCACCGCCGACGTGCCGCACGTGTTCCAGGCGTTCGCCGGGGTCCTGGACGAGGCGGACGAGGCACTGGACCGCGCGGCCCTCTTCCTCACCCAGCGCGTCCGCGCGAAGGACACGGCGCGGCCTGCGTCAGCGTGAGGGGCGAGGGGCGCCGACCGGCTCCGTGCGAGTGCCGGCGCGGGCCGGCTCCTCTCGCTCGCCCTGCACGGCCGGCCGCACCGGTTCCAGATCCCGCTGACGGGTGATCGAGCTGACCCTGCCACCCGTCTTCCGCCGGCCGGCCGCGGCGGCGGAACGCTCCCCGCGGAGCCGGGCGGGCGCCGTGCCCGCCGCCCGTCGAACGCGCGGGAACCGCGCCGGGCGCACCACCGGCGCACCGCGTCCGGCCGGCGATCGGTGCGCCCCGCACGCACGCGTCCCCGGGACGGCCCGCCGAGCCCGCCTCGCGGCCGATGCCGTAGCGGCCCTGCGGGCAGACGACTACAGCCGGACGTCGAGGCGTATCCCCGGCTGTGCCGCGTGCACCGTGACGGGTTCCGCGCGGGGGGAGTGATCCGGTGCCGACACGACGACGATGTGGTGTCCCGGACGCAGGGCGAGCCGGTAGCGGCCCGCGTCGGTGTACGTGTGGGCGATGCGCCGGCCGCGTGAGTTCACCACGGTGATCTGCGCTGAGCAGCCGCCGGGGTGGGCGGCGCAGAAGACCGCGCCGGTCACGGGCACGCCTGTCGTGGCGTCCGTCCGGTCCGCACCGCGGCCGGGGGCGTACGCGTCGGAGGGAGCGGCCGCGGGCCGTGACGGCTGCGGCCGGCCCCGGTCCGCCGCCGAGGCGCGGGTCTGCCGCGGCGGGGCGGCGGGCGCCGGTCCGTCCTCCTGGCCGGCGCCGGAGGCCGGCGGCAGTCCGCACCGTTCGGCGAAGGCGGCCAGGGCCGCGTCGAGGGCGTCCAGCTCGTGCAGGGCGGTCTGCAGCCGCCGCGCGCGAGGGCCGGGCGCGGCGGGCCGAAGCTCTCTCTGGAACTCCTGTACGAGTGGGCCGACGCGGTGCCAGGCGCCTTGGGCGGTGCCGTTGGCGAGGTGGTGGTCGAGCGCCCTCAGCGAATCGGTGAGGGTGCGCGTGATGAGCCGGGCGCGCTCGGCCAACGGGGACGAGAGGTCGATGTCGACGTCCGCCGCGACCGCCAGCGCCCGGGCGTGCGCGGCGGCCGTGTTCAGCAGGGACATGCGTTCGTGCGGCGCCCGCCCGCGCACCCCGAGCGGCATCCGCACCACGGGCCGGGACACCTCCGCGACCTGGAACAGCGCGGCGTCGACGGCGCGTGCCGCGCCGCGCAGCCGGACCGGGCTGTCCGGCTCCTCCCAGCGGGCGGAGACCTGCGTGAGCAGGTTCTGCACCGCCCGGACGTACCCGTGCTCGGCCTCGCGGACGACCGCCCGGGTGGACAGGGGGAAGATCAGCGCGGCGCAGGCCGTCGCGACCAGCACGCCCAGGCCGTTGTCCAGCAGACGTTCACCGAGCAGGTGGTCCATCCGGCTGTCGGGGGTGGTCAGCCCGTAGAGCTGCACGAGCGCGGCGACCAGCCCGACCACCCACAGCGCGTAGGCCCGCTGCAGTCCCCAGGAGCCGAAGGAGAGACCGGCGACGATGACGGCGAGCGTCCAGAGGATGTGGTGGTGGCCGGTCACACGGAGCAGCAGCACACCGATCACCGCGCCCGCGACCGTGCCGATCATGCGGTGGCCGAACTTGCGCAGCCGCTCGTGCGTCGTGTTCGTGCCGAACAGGGTGATCATCACGCCGACCAGGCCCCAGTAGAAACGCTGGGGGTCGATGGCGTCCGCGATCGGGCAGACGATCGCGGCGGCCACCCCCGCGTGCAGGGGAGCCCGTACGAAGGGCACGGCACGCTGCCAGCCGCTCTGCGTCCGGGCGGTGAGCGCGCGCCGCATCGGCGCGACGGAGCCGGGTATGCGGTTGTTCTCCAGCGCGACGGCGGGCTGGAAGGGAACCGCGCCGGGCGACCCGGGCGTCCGCTCGCCGAGGGCCAGCCAGCTGACCAGCGAGTCGGCGAGCGCGTCGAGGAGTTCGGCGACCCTGCGGGCGAGCGCGGCGGACTCGGCGGCCCGCGGGTCGGCCCGCGGGTCCCGCAGGATGGCGTCGGCCTGCTCTCGGATCGTCCCCACCGCGGGCCGCAGCCCGCCGGCCCGGGCCGGCGGGGTGTCGCGCGCCAGCAGCATGCCCACGGTCAGTGCCTGGCGCAGTTGTTCGGGTGGCGACTGGCCGGCCAGCACCCGCACCGCCTGGGCGATGCCCCGCAGGGCCAGCTCGGCGTCGAACAGGTGCCGGTGCAGCAGCTCGGCCACCGCGGGATCGGTGGCCGTCTCGGGCTGCGCGAGACGGCCGTCGATGGTGATCGTCACGATGTTCAGGCGGCGCAGGGAGCGGTTCGTCCGGCGCTCGACCCGGGCCGGGACGGCGTCGGGGTCCAGCGCCTCGACCATGGTGTCGGCCAGCCTGCGGGCCTCGACGACGAAGGCGCGCTGCGTGCGCAGCAGGTCCTCCCGCGGCATCGGACAGCACAGCAGCAGCCGCGTGGCCAGCACCGCCGCGGCGGACACCAGGGCGACGACGAACGCCTGCCACATCATCGCCGAGGGGATCTTCGCGATGATGCCGACCATCAGGCCGTTGAACATCATCATGCCGGTCAGCAGGGCCAGCGGGCCGAACCGGGCCAGCAGGAACGTGAGTGCGAGCGCGGCGGCGTCGAGACCGATCTCCAGGGCGCGGTCGTCGTGCAGGGCCGCGGCGAGCCAGAGCACCGCCGTATAGGGGAACGGCATCCACAGGATGGGCCTGGCCAGCTGGAGCCAGGAGTTCCCGGCCACCGCGAAGGCGCTCATCAGGCCCATCATCCCGGCGACCATCATGCCGGTCATCGTCGGCACGGAGAGGGCGTGGGCCATGCCGTAGCCGACCGAGAGGGAGGTGACCATGGCGACCAGCGTCCGCCAGCCGGCCTGCAGCTGCCCCAGCCCGGGATCGGCGACCAGCACCCGGTCCCACCATCGGTGCGGACCGGTGACCCGTCGTGGGGCGACATCGGCGCGCCCACCCCTGACGGGGCCCGCTCCGGTGTCCTGTCCCAGTGGCCGGCGGGCGGTTTCCGAGCTGGTCAAGTGGCCTCCGGTTCCATGGCTTCGACGAGCACCGCGACGGACTGCCGGGCGGCGCACACGGCTGCTTCGCAGTCGTCGACGGGTGTGGTGCGCAGGGCTGTCAGCAAGGCCTCGGCCATACGCTGCCGTCCCTGGTCGAGCAGACGCCGTCCGGCGGGGGTGAGGGCGGTCTCCACCGCGCGCCGGTCGGTCGCGCACCGCCGGCGCACGACCAGTTCCCGGCTCGCCAGCTTCTGGAGCAGCACGGTGACACGGGGCTGGACCATCCCGGTGCGCCCGGCGAGTTCGGTGACGCGCAGCGGCCCGGCCGCCAGGGCGTCGAGCACGGACACTT
The DNA here is from genome assembly GCF_059731885.1 of Streptomyces sp. Xyl84. Taxonomy (NCBI): domain Bacteria; kingdom Bacillati; phylum Actinomycetota; class Actinomycetes; order Kitasatosporales; family Streptomycetaceae; genus Streptomyces; species Streptomyces sp. Xyl84. Next base: position 210,964 of record NZ_AP029182.1, on the reverse strand, counting down.
CGCTGCGGGTCAGCCCGAAGTCACCGGCGCGGAACAGCGCCCGGTTCAGTCGTCCCAGGTCGCGCAACAGGCCGTGCGCGGCGTTCTCGATCCGCTGCCCGGGCGGCAGGCCGCTCTGGGCGTCGGAAGGTACGTGCATATGGAAAGTATATATCTCCGCCTCCTGGCCCCCCTCCCGCCCCTGGCTCCCCCTCCCGCCAGAGGGCCGCCCCGGCTGCCGCCTGCGGGGTGTCGCGCGATCCGTCCCGGGAACCGGTGGCGGGCCCCGGTACCCGAGTGATGGACCGGCGGGCGAGCGCCGGGGCCCGGGGAGGCGGTCCGCGTCAGGCGCCGAGGCGGCGCCGGGAGCGCAGAGGTGCCGGCTCCGGGTGCGGAGGTGACGGCCGGGCATGCCGAGGCAGCGGCGGCGCGGCCCGGTGGACCCCATCGGCTCGGCGAGGAGCGCCTGCCCGGAGCCCGCCGCCGGCGGCAGGAGAACGACGGATGTCGTTGGCTGAACGGCGGGAGAAATCCCGCCGCACATGCTTATGGAGCGCGGTGAAGACGATCTAGCCTACGGCGCATGTCTGATGTCTCCCGTCGCAAGGTCCTCGGCACCCTCACCGGTGGCGCTGCGCTCTCCCTCCTTCCGCCGTCGCTGCACCGGGCGATGGCCGCGCCGATGCCGCGCGGCGGGATGCGCGCCATCGAGCACGTGATCGTCCTGATGCAGGAGAACCGTTCCTTCGACAACTACTTCGGAACCCTCAAGGGCGTCCGCGGCTTCGGTGACCGAACCCCGCTGCGCCTGCCCACCGGAGCGAGCGTCTTCGAGCAGCCCCGGCGCCAGGGCGGCGAGGTGCTGCCGTTCTCCGCCCGCCGGGCGGCCGTCGACGCGGGCCGCCAGGAGAGCGACATCCAGTACCTGGGGTCACTCGCGCACGGCTTCTCCGACGCCAACCAGGCCCGGGCGAAGGGCTGGTGGAACGACTGGGTCGCCGCCAAGACGCAGAGCACCATGGCCTTCTACGACCGCCGCGACATACCGCTGCAGTACGAACTGGCCGACCGTTTCACCATCTGCGACTCCTACTTCTGCTCCGTCTACGGCTCGACCAACCCCAACCGCCTCTACCTGTGGTCCGGCACGACCGGTTACGAGGCGGACGGCGTCAACCGGGCCGTCACCAACGCCGCGTACGACTACGCCCACCCCGGTTACACCTGGACGACGTACCCCGAGCGCCTGGAGGCCGCGGGCGTCTCCTGGCAGATCTACCAGGAGTGGGACAACTTCACCGACAACGCGGTCGAGTACTTCCGGCCGTGGAAGGAGATCGGCCGGAAGATCCTCTCCAAGGTCACCGGCACCTACTCCACCACCGAGCAGTTCTACGACAGCCTCTGGAAGAGGACCCCGCAGCAGCGCGAGTCCGCGCTCGCCGAGTTCCAGCAGGGCGTCGACGCGTTGACCGAGGCGGAGCGCCGGCTCTTCCTGCGCGGCGCCTACCGCTCCGAACCGGACACGCTCGTCCAGCGGATCCGGTCCGACATCGCCAAGGGCACCCTGCCGAAGGTCAGCTGGGTGGTTCCCACGGCCGCGCTCTCCGAACACCCCAGCAGCTCCACCCCCGTCGGCAGCGCCAACCTCGTCTACGACCTCCTCGACGCCATCGCGAGCGACCCGGAGACCTGGTCCAAGACGGCACTGTTCATCAACTTCGACGAGAACGACGGCTACTTCGACCACGTCCCCGCCCCGGTCGCACCCCAGCCGCCCTCCGGCAACGGCGACGACTGGTTCAACGGCAGCCCCATCGGCCCCGGCCCGCGCGTGCCGATGACGATCGTGTCGCCCTGGACCGCGGGCGGGTTCGTCAGCTCGCAGGCGTTCGACCACACCTCGGTCATCCGGTTCCTCGAGAAGTGGACCGGTGTCCACGAGCCCAACATCAGTGCCTGGCGCCGCAGCGTCTTCGGCGATCTCACCTCGGCCTTCGACTTCCACCGCGGCCACCGCCGGCCCGAGGTCCGGCAGCCCGGACCGGTACCCGCGGCGGTCGCCCGCTGGAACCCCGTACCGCCGCAGAAGCAGACACTGCCGCAGCAGGAGAGCGGCACACGTCCGACCCGCCCCCTGCCCTACCGGCTCGGCCTGCGCACCGACGTCACCGGCTCGGCCGTGCGCCTGCGGCTCGACAACCAGGGCACCGTCGCCGCCACGCTCACCGCCTATCCCGGAGACGGCACCGCGCCGCGCGCCTGGACGGTGCCCGCACGCAAGAGCGCCGACACCACGGTCGAGTACGGTACCGAAGGCTACGACCTGCAGATCCATGGCCCCGGCTGGTCCACCTGGGAAGTGCGCGGACGCGGCGCGGGAGCCGAGGCGCATCTCGTCGAGCATCCGGCCGCCGGCCAGGTGGACGTGGTGTGCTCCAACCCCTCGACCACCACCCGCACACTCCTCGTCGGCGAGTCGGTCTACTCCCACCGGCACGGCGAACCCGCCCGCACCGTCACGCTCGCGCCCGGCAGGTCCCGTACGGTCCGGCTCCGCCTGCCGGACCACGGCTGGTACGACATCGCGGTCCTGGACAGGGACGACCCGGCGTTCCTGCGCCGCACGACCGGCCGGCTGGCCGACGGCGAGCCCGGGGTCACCGACCCGGCGACCGGTACCGCACCGGCGCTGACCGCGGCGATCACCCTGCCCGCCGCGCTTCCTCCCCTGGACACCCCGCTCACGCAGGGCAACCCGACCGAGGTCGTCGTCACCGTGCGGAACCAGGGCAGCGGTCGGCTCGACGGACTCTCCGTCGCCCTGCTCGCTCCCACCGGCTGGTCGGTGGAGCGGGCCGGTACGGTCCCCCGCGAACTCGGTGCCGGGAACTCGGCCGACGTGCGCTTCACGGTCACCCCTGCGGACGGCGCCACCGCGGGCCGGCTGGCCGTCGCCGCGCACGCTGAGGGCGGCGGCCTGCTCAGGCTCGCCGACACGCGCGTGCAGACCACGGTCGTCCCCGCCCTGAGCGTCACGCTGACCGGGCCCGCGGGCTCGCCGGGGACCGACGGCACCGTGCTCTCACCCGGCAGGCCCGCCACGGTGACGGCCACCGTCACCAACGCCGGCAGCTCACCGCTCACCGGCCTGGCCGCCGCACCGGCCCTGCCGGAGGGCTGGAGCGCCACGGCGAAGGGCGCCGCACCGACGTCCGTCGCGGCCCGCTCGTCCGTGACCCTGGCGTGGGACGTCGTCGCACCCGCCTCGGCGGCCCGGACCACGGGCAGCCTGAAGGCCGATGTCACGGCGAAGCTGAAGGGCCGGCCCGTGGCGGCGTCGGCGTCCCTGCCCGCCAGGACCGGTCCCCTGATGACCGGATACCTGCTCGCGGAGGACTTCGAGTCCGTCGTGGGCGCCCTCGCTCCGGCGGCCGATCTCAGCAGGCCCGGCCTGCTCGGCTGGACCCGGACCCCGCCCGAGGGGTGGACCGTCACCGACGCGACGGGCATGCCGCAGGGCACCAGGGAACTGCAGGGCTGGACCTTCCTGTCCAAGCAGTTCTGGTTCCCCGCCGGACAGGACCGCTCGGGCTTCACCCGCTCCCTCGGCATCGTCGCCGTCGCCGACCCCGACGACTGGGACGACACCGGCAGCCCGTCCGCCCGCGGCCGCTTCGACTCGACCCTGACCAGCCCGCCCGTGCCGATCCCCTCCGGCACCTCCACCCTGCACCTGGGATTCGACTCCCACTACCGGCAGGAGAGCCCCCAGGAGGCGGAGGTGAGCGTCGAGTTCGACTCCGGCGCGACGGTACGGCTGCTCCACTACAGCGGCGCTTCCACGGGCAACACCAACCAGGGGCAGGACCAGCAGAACCGGCTGGTGCGCCTCTCGTGCCCCGTGCCGTCCGGCGCGACCTCCGCGAAGGTCCGGTTCCGGATGTTCAACGCGGGCAACAACTGGTTCTGGGCCATCGACAACGTCCGCCTCGGCACCGCCCCGATCACCGACGCCTGACGGCTCCTCCGAGACCTGGCCGACGGCCCGTCGAACATCTTTGACGGGCCGTCTTCGCCGGACGTGAGGGAGGCCACTGGCGATCGGTGAACAAAGATCCACTTCATCCCCGTCCCCTTGACATGGAAACGAAATCGCACACCGCCGCCGGTCACGCGGTCGTCATCGGCGGCAGCGTCGCCGGTCTCCTGGCCGCACGCGCACTGAGTTCGTCGTTCACGCACGTGACCGTCTTCGAACGGGACACGTTCCCCGCACAGACCGTCTCCCGCCGCGGCGTACCGCAGGGCCGCCAGGTGCACGCGCTGCTCACCCGCGGCGCGGTCGGGCTGGACGGCCTCTTCCCCGGCTTCATCGACGCCATGACCGCGGCCGGCGTGCCCAGTGGTGACGGGCAGGCGGACTTCTCCTGGTTCCTCGACGGCCACAGGATGGCCCGAGCGGTGTCCGGGCTGCGCGGCTTCGGCGTGAGCAGGCCGCAGGCGGAGCAGATGATCCGGGACCGCGTCCGAGCCCTGCCGAACGTCTCCCTCGTCGACGACACCCAGGTCGGCGGACTCCTCCTCGACGACGGCCGGGTGGCCGGGGTACGGGTGCGGCGGCACACGGGCGCCGAGGAGGCCGTGCCGGCCGAACTGGTGGTGGACGCCGCCGGACGCGGCTCCCGCGCCCTGCCCTGGCTCCGCGAGTCCGGCTACCCGGTCCCGCGGCGGACGGCCGTCAGGACGAACGTCGTCTACGTGACGCGGCACTACGAGCAGGAGCCCGGCCTGCTGGACGGAAGGCTCGGGACGACGGTCGTGCCCTTTCCCGGGCAGCCCCGTGCCGGAGTGGTGATCCGGCAGGAAGCCGGCCGCATCGCGGTGCTGCTGGCCGGGCTGCTCGGCGAGGAACCTCCCACGGACGACGCCGGGATGATCGAATTCGCCTCGACCCTGGCGGGGCAGGACGCCGCCGACGTGCTCCGTTCCGCCACACCCGTGGACGAAGCCGTCAAGATGCGCTACCCGGAGAGCACCCTCCACCATTTCGACGAACTCGACCGTCACCTCGGCGGATTCCTCGTCGTCGGTGACGCGCTGTGCAGCTTCAACCCGATCTACGGTCAGGGCATGACGGTGGCGGTCATGGAGGCCGAGCTGCTGGAGTCCCTGCTCCAGGAGGGCGACCGGCAGGACCTGGCGCCGCGCTTCTTCAAGGCGGCGGCCACGCTGCTCGCCGAACCGTGGGCCCTCGCCACCGGCGGTGACCTGCGTTTCCCCGAGGTCGAGGGCGAACGCGGCCCGCAGGACGAGGAGATCAACGGCTACCTCGACCGGTTCCGCGCTTCCGCCGCGATCGACCCGGTCCTGGGCACGGCGTTCCTCCGGGTGGCCAACATGATGGCACCCGTCACCTCCCTGCTCAGCCCGGAACTGGCCGAACGCACCCAGCGGCCCCGCGCACAGTAGAGACCCGGAACCCGGCCGCCGAGACCGGAGCCGTTCCCGAGGGGCCGCCCCCTCACCCGGGAGATCGCCGAGCGGGCCGCGAAGGCCCGCCGGTGTGCGGCGCGGGCGGGGGAACCGCTTCCAGCCGTTCTTCGCCGGGGTGAGACCGCGCGGCGGCGTCCTGCGACTCGGCGCGTGTCCGAAAGCCGCCGCCCGGGACCGGGGCAGCGGTGCGACCTCGTGACCGGTTGGCCCGTGCTTCGTTGCACTCGGGGAATGGCTGCTCAGCTGAGGAAGGTGGACGTGTGATGGGTCGGGATGCGGTTGTCCTGCCGGGGCTTCGGGGCCGGATCGCCGCGGTGGCGGGTGCGCTGGCCCTGCTGGCGAACGTGCTCCTCGTGTCGGCCGCGGTGCCCGCGCAGGCCACGGCCTACTGCGGGACGCACCAGGTCGTGGGCGACATCGAGCAGAGATACATCCGGATGGGCGGTCCCGGCGGAGCACTCGGATGCCCCCTCACGGACGAGTTGGTCAACCCCGACGGGTTCGGCCGGCGATCGCAGTTCGAGCACGGAACCGTCTACTGGTCCGCGCGCAGTGGTGCCTGGCCGGTGTGGGGAGCCATCGGCGACTACTGGTGCGGCCAGGGGTGCGAGGCGGGATGGACGGGCTATCCCACCGGCTACGAGTACACGGTGGGCAACGAGATCCGCCAGAACTTCCAGTGCACGGTCATCCACTTCCAGAACCTCGGCGGAGGAACGACGAAGACCTGGACGGACGGCAACACCTGCGCCTGAGCCCGGTCCGGGCCACGGTCCCCGGGCGGGGCGGGCGTGCGCGCAGTGGGCCGCCCGCGCACGGGGGGACGATGAGCACGGCTGCCCCCTCGACGAACTGGCGTGGCGGAACGGCGAAGACGCGTCCGGAGCAGGACGGCGGCGAGGCAGGCGGCGCCCGGTCCATCGGCCGGGCGCCGCTGCCGCGGGGAGAAGGGGGCGGCCCGCCCGCCGCCGGATTCAGCGGTCGGACCGGCCGCGGGCGGTCAGCCGACGACCTTGAGGGTCTTGGGCCAGCCGATCCGGTCCAGCAGCCGGAACAGCTTCTTGATCTCCTCGGGACGCATCTTGATGCAGCCGTTGGAGAGGTAGTCGTTCGGGTTGTTGTCGGTCCACTTGCGGGGCTCGCTGCGGCCCTGGGAGCCGTCCCGGTTCATCTCGCTGTGGATGAACAGTTCCGTGCGCAGCCGACCGGTGCCGTTGTGGCAGCGCTTGTCGGCCAGGCGGATGGCATAGCCCTTGATCTGCCGGCCGTTGTACGTCCGGGTGTGCGAGCCGACCGAGTAGGTGCCGTTGGGCAGCCAACCGCGGCCGGACGTGCACTCGTTCTGGGTGATTCCCGAGCCCGCGCGGAAGTCGGCCCAGACCTTGCCCCCCTTGATGACGGACAGCCGGGAGTAGGTCGGATGCTTGCCGTTCTTGTCGAACATCAACGAGACGGCGCCGGCCGCGTCGGCGCCGGCCACAGCGGGGGAAGCCGGCTCCTGGGCCTGTGCCGCGGGCGTCAGGCCGGTGAGCAGGGCAGCGGACGTCAGTACGAGGGAAACGGTCGCGGACCGCGCCGTTCGTGTGATGACAGCACTCATGGTGAACCCTTCCGGGGAGATGCGTGATGAGGCCCGTCCGGTCGTCCTCGCTACGCTCGGCGGACGCCGGTACGCGAGGGATCGAGTCAGGTCGTGGCATCGGGCCGGGCCGTGCGAGCGCCACGGCACCCAGGGTCGGGGGCGGCGGGGGGCGGACACCAGAGGGTGGCGGTCGCGCCTCGCCCCGTTCACGTCCCGCTCCGTTCCCGGTCTCGCGATACGGCTCCTGCCTGCAGGAAGCGTCGTGTTCGGGATGACGGAGGGACAGTGACGGGGAACTCGGGCGGGCGGTCCGCACCGGTCGACGGGTCCGACGCGGCGGACGGGGACCCGCGGCGGCAGCTCGTCGAGGGCCTGCGCGCGGCATGGGCGCGGTCGGGTCTGAAGCAACAGAGCGTCGAGCACCGGCTGCGGGTCCTGCTGCGCGGGCAGAAGGTGCGGGGGATCAGCGACACGGCCCTGAGCCGCTATCTGAAACCGACGGAGACGGCGCTTCCCGCAGCGGCGGTGCTGAGTGCGCTGGCCGACGTGTTCGAGGTCGGGGCCGAGGAGAGCGCCCGGTGGCAGGAGCTGCGCGAGCAGGCACACCGTGCGCAAAGACGCAGCCGGTACCAGCGGACGGCCCCTGACCGGCCGGCCGCCTCCCCTTCCGAGGACCCGGCGGAGCCACGGCCCGGTCCGCGGACCGCGCGGAGCGAGGCCACCGGTCCCGTCCCCGGTACGGCCGCTGCCAGGGCGGACACCGGCTCGTCACCCCGTCATGACGGCCGGCGCCGGCCGGCGCCGCGAGCCCGGACGGCGGTCCTCGGGGCGGGCGTCGCGTTGGGGGTCGTCGGCGCCGCGATCTGGAACAGCGAACGGCCGGTCGCGGAGCACACCGTGCCGTCCCGGCGCGTCTCGGCGGCTCCCGCGCAGCCCGCGCCCGCTCCGTCCGGGACGCTCGAGAAAGGGTCGCTGGGGAGCGACAGCCGGTGCAGCGTCCCGTTCGCGGGGCCCGAGCCGACCGTGTGGCGGGTGTGCGCCCGGGTCACCGACGACCGCGTCGCGTTCGCCGTCAAGATCACCAATCCGGGACCGCGCCCGGTCGGCGCCACGGTGCGTGTGCAGTACGCCCACCACCGCGAGTTCCACGCGTGCCCGCGGGCGTCGGGCGCCTATGCCGTCACCGTTCCGGCCCGCGGGACGTTCATCACGGACCCGGCGAGGTGTTCCGTTCCCCGGCGGACGGTGTACATCGCCTATCAAGGGGTGGGCTGGGTGGTTCCTGCGGACTCCGCGGCCGGTTCCTACGAGCTGTCCCCCACGGCGCACGTCCATGCGCACCGGGTCATCTGGCAGCCGGACCTGCTGCCCAGTCCACGTCCCTGGACCCCCGGGTGACCTGACCTGCCGGGGTGGGGGAGGGGGGAAGACATCAGCACTCGGCGCGTGGGCGGCCCCGACGGTGCGCACCGTCGCCCACCGGGCTCGGCCGCGAGTTCCACCGGTGCCCTGGTGAGGAGCGTGGTGCGGGGCTGGTCACCCCGCGCCCGTCGGTGATGCGTCGCCTCCGGTGCCATGCCGGTCCAGGATTCCCCCGACGATCCGCATCAGCCGGTCCGCGGTCCGGTCGATGCTGCCGTTCTGCGTGCTGACCTGCGCGCCTTCGAGTGCGAAGGTGATCTCGGCGGCGGCCTGCTCGGGGTCGGGCAGCCCGGCCCCGGCACACATGCCGACCAGCCGGCGCGTCTGGTCGGCCTTGTGCTTCTCGATCACCTGCCGTGCCGGATGGGCACGGTCGGGCAGTTCGGCGATGGTGTTGATGAACGGGCAGCCCCGGTGCGAGATCGCCGGCAGCCCCTCGGCGATGAAGGAGGCCAGAGCCAGGATCTGGTCCCTGGGCCGGCCGGGGTACTCGGCCTCGACCCGGTCGAAGGCCGCCCGGTACTCGGCGGCGACGATCCGCATCCACTCCGCGACCAGTGCGTCCTTGGTCTCGAAGTGCCGGTAGATCGCCATTTTGGTGGTCTCGGCCTTCTCGGCGATCGCTTGCACGCTCACCCCACGAACGCCCTCCGTGCGGAAGAGCTCTTCCGCGGCGTCGAGGATGCGCTCACGAGGCGGCAGTTTCGCCACCCGGGTCGGCCTGCCGGCGGTCGATGCCATGACTACTCCGGGACTGCGGTCGATGGTCGGCCCCACTCTCCGACTCCTCCGTCACGATACCACTCAGGCCCGAGTGATACCGACTGGTATCGTCTGGGACCCAACGGTATCGTCTTTGTTCTGTCCGATGAGGAGTGGCAGTGGAAACAGCCGAGTATGTGAACTTCGACGGGGTCGGGCTCGCGGAGCTGGTGGCCGCGGGCGAGGTGACCCCGGCCGAACTGGAAGCAGCGGCACGTCAGGCCGTAGAGGCGGTGAATCCGCGGATCAACGCCGTCGTGGAGACATGGGCGGCCGACGACGAGCCGAGCCCCGGCAGCGGGCCGCTGGCCGGGGTTCCCTTTCTGGTCAAGGACATCGGAGTCCCCATGGCCGGCCGGCGGATGGAGCTCGGAAGCCGTCTCGCGGCCGGAAACGTCGCCGGGGCCGACTCCTCCCTGATGCGGCGCTTCCGCAGCGCCGGCCTCGTGACGTTCGGCCGTACCGCCACACCGGAGCTGGCCTACAGCATCAGCACGGAGTCCGTGCTGCACGGCGTCACCCGCAATCCGTGGGACCCCGAGCGCAGCGCGGGCGGATCCAGCGGGGGCTCGGCCGCGGCTGTCGCGGCCGGGGTGGTCCCGATCGCGCACGCCACCGATGCCGCCGGCTCCCTCCGCATCCCCGCCGCCGCCACCGGTCTGTTCGGACTGAAACCCACTCGTGGCCGCGTCTCCATGGGGCCCTACGCCGACGAGACCTTCAACGGCCTGGCCGTCCACGGCAGCGTCAGCCGGACCGTACGCGACAGCGCGGCACTGCTCGACCGGATCGGCGGACCGGAACCGGGTGACCCCTACTCCGCCCAGCGGCCCTCACGGCCCTACGCGGAGGAGGTCACCCTCCCTCCGGGTTCCCTGCGCATCGGTGTCCTCGCTCAGGCGTGGGGTGGACGCCGCACCACCGCACCGGTGGCGGACGCCCTGTCCCGCACCGTGCGGCTGCTCGAATCCCTCGGTCACCGGGTGGAGGAGGTCACGGTCGGCCTCGGGGCCACCTGGGAGGAGTTCGTACTGGCCGTCGCGCGGGTGTTCACGGTCAACCTCGCCGCCTCGGTCGACGAACTGGCCGCCGCCTTCGGCCGGCCCGCCGACTCCTCGACCCTCGAACCGGTGACCCTCGCCGGGTACCACTACGGACAGCGGGTCAGCGGCGCCCAGTTCGTCTCCGCTCTCGCCGTCCGGAACCAGGTCGCCCGGAGCCTGGCGCGGTTCTTCGCCGGCCACGACCTCCTGCTCACCCCGACCCTGCCGGAGCTTCCCGCGCTCCTCGGCAGCCTCACCGAGGGCGCACGGGCGCTCGACGGCCTCGGCTGGATCGACCGCGTCGCCGGCCGCTCGCCGTTCACCCTGCCGTTCAATGTGGCGGGCACGCCCGCCATGTCCGTGCCGGTCACGGCCGACACCGGGACCGGGCTGCCGGTCGGCATGCAGTTCGCCGCCGGATTCGGTCTGGAAGGCCTCCTCTTCCGCCTCGCCGGCCAGCTCGAGCAGGCGAGCCCGTGGTCGGGCCGGACGCCCACGGTCTGGGCCGGCAACGGCACGGAGCACTGAGCCGGGCCCGGAGTCTCGGACGGTGTCCGGGCGGGCGCGGCACCGCCCCGCGCCGCCGGCCCTCAGATCACAGTGCGGTCGCCGGGTAGCGCACGAAGAGGATGCCGTGCACGTCGCCGTGCGGGGCGCTGTAGAGGTGCACGGTGTCGGCGGGCCAGCGCACCGACCCGCCCGGCCCGACCCTGCTGGGCGCGGCCGGGTCTCCCACGACGGCCGTGCCGCTGAGGATCATCAGGCTCTCCGTCGTCCCCGCGACGTGCGCGGCGGACTCCTGGGTGGCACCGGCGGCGATGGTGATCCGGAAGACGTCGGTGACCGCCTCGGGGGACTCGTGCCGTTCGATCAGGACCGCCGTGACCGCACTGCCGGAGACGGCGGCCTCGTGCTGTCCGGTGCCGGACGGCAGGTCGTCGCTGAGTACCGCGCTCAGCGGCCGGTTGAGCGCGGTCGTCAGCGCGTAGAGGGTTTCGAGCGTGGGGTTGCGCGTGCCGCTCTCCAACTCCGAGAGGGTGCCCTTGCCCACCCCGGAGCGCCGCGCCAGCTCCGAGAGCGTCAGGCCCCGGGCGGTGCGCAGCGTGCGGAGCCTGCGCCCCACTTCGTCGTTCAGCCCCATCGCCGGATCGCGCTCCCGCTCTCGTCGCCGTCGCCGTGGTTGACGGGTCTTGGCCCTCCTGCCTAGTGTTCCACAAACAGAACGTTCTGTTTACGGAACGCCCGGCCCTCCCTGCCGGGCGCCCACCGTCAGCCGCCGTCCCGCCCGCCCCGGAAGTTGCCCCGTATGCCCTCCTTCACCTACCGCGTCCGCGCGGCTGCCCCGCCCTCGGCCGTGGCGGCCGGCCTGATCGCCGTGACCGTCGGCGTCACCAGCTCGGCCGCGCTCGTGTTCACCGCGGCGAAGGCGGCCGGCGCGGGCCCCCGGGAGATCGGCTCCTGGATGCTCGCGCTCGGCGTCGGACTCGCCCTCACCTGCGTCGGCCTCTCCCTGCGCTATCGCGCACCCGTCGTCACCGCCTGGTCCACTCCCGGCGCGGCCCTCCTCGCCACCAGCCTCACCGGGGTGTCGATGGCGCGGGCCGTCGGCGCCTTCGTCCTCTCGGCCGTGCTCGTCCTCCTCACCGGCCTGACCGGTTGGTTCGCCCGCGCCATGGACCGCATCCCGGTACCGCTCGCCTCGGCCCTGCTCGCCGGAGTGCTGCTGCGGTTCGGCACCGGCCTGTTCAGCACGATGCACGGCAGTTTCACGGTCGCCTTCCCCGTCTTCGTGCTCTACGTGCTGGCACGCCGCCTCGCTCCCCGGTACGCGGTGCTGCTCGCCCTCGCCGGCGGCGTCCTCGCCTCGGTCCTCACCGGTGGATGGCGCCTGGACACGCTGCGGGTCTCGCTCGCCACACCGGTCCTCGTCGCGCCGGACTTCGACTGGAAGGTCCTGATCAGCGTCGGCGTACCGCTGTTCGTCGTCACGATGGCCTCGCAGAACCTGCCCGGAGTCGCCGTGCTCCGCGCCTCGGGCTACAGCGTCCCCGTGTCCCCACTGATGACGTGGACCGGAGCGGCCAACGTCCTGCTCGCCCCGTTCGGTGCGTTCGGGCTGAACCTCGCCGCCATCACCGCCGCCATCTGCACCGGTGAGGAAGCGCACCCGGACCGGAACAAGCGGTACACCGCCGCCGTGTGGGCCGGGGTCTTCTACCTCTGCGTCGGCGTGTTCGGCGCCACCGTCGCCTCCCTGCTCACCGCGATGCCGCACGCCCTGGTGCTCGCGACGGCGGGTGTCGGTCTGCTGGCCACCATCGAAAGCTCCCTGACCACGGCCCTGTCCGACAAGAACTCGCGGGAGGCCGCCGTCGTCACGTTCCTCGCCACCGCCTCCGGAGTCACCCTCCTGGGCATCGGCTCCGCCTTCTGGGGACTGCTCGCCGGCGCTCTCACCGCGCTCGCCGCGAACGTCGGACGACGCGGCACGGCGACGCCCGCGGCCCCCACGGCGACGCCCGCGGCCCCCACGGCGGCGGCCCCGGCACCCGCACAGAACCGCCCGGCCGAGACTCCCTCTCCGTAGGCGCCACCGGGTGCCGGCGGGCCGGGAGCGCCGCGGCGAGATGGCTCCGCGGCCGCCACCGCACCGTCCACGCCCGGACGGTGCGGTGGCGGCCGCCCGGCCGGGCACGGTCACGTGCCCCTGCGTCTACCGTCCTTCCACGGCGTCCTCCCGACGGGCCACCGCCACCCCGACGGCACCCACGACCAGCAGCGCGGCGACGGTGCCCAGGGTGAAGGTCTCGAACGAGGCGCGGGAGACACCCCAGACGTCATGGAAGGCGTAGCCGATGCCGAAGAGGTGCTCCAGCACCCCGGGGAAGAGCGCCGACCAGGACCCGACCACGATCCAGGCGTACACGAGCGCCGCGCACAGCAGGAAGCCGCGGGTGCCGAAGGGGACGCGGTAGGGCCGCGGGACGTCGGGCCGGCGCAGCCGCAGCAGGACCAGGGCGGGCACGACCACCAGGTAGGACAGCAGCAGGGTGGTGACCGCGACGGTGAGCACCACGGCGAAGACGTCGGCCGCGTCGCCGTCCGCGAGCCGCATGGCGGCGAGCATGAACACCGTGGCGACGACACCGGAGAGCAGATTGGTGCGCACCGGGGTGCCGAGCCGCGGATGGAAGGCGCCGAGGGCGCGGGTGAAGAAGCCGCCGTCGGCGGCGGCCATGGCCTGCATGCGGTCGCTGACGATCATCCAGGCGCTGCCCTGGGTGAGCAGGGCGAGGACGAACATGACGGCGGTGACCTTCAGCAGGGGGCCGGCGGCGGCGCCGTAGACGCCGAAGACGAGGCGGGCGCCTTCCATGAAGCCCCCGATGCCGGTGACCTGGCGGGCGGGGACGACGGCCAGCAGGGCGAGGACCGGCAGCAGGTAACAGCAGGCCGCGACGGTCGCCGAGCGGCCGAGTGCGGCGGGCACGTCGGCCTGCGGGTCGTGCATCTCCTCACCGGCGGCGTTGGGCGCCTCGAAACCGACGTAGGCGAACAGCAGGATCGGCACCAGGGCGAGGAAACCGGCGGTCGTCGGGGTGAAACTGGTGCCGGTCAGGCCGTGGAAGCCGTGCCGCACGCCGTAGAGCACCGCGGTGAGGGTGAACAGGGCAAGGGCCAGGACCTTCATCGCCGCGCCCGCCGTGGTGATCCACTTGCCGCGCCGCAGGGAGACCACGGCCGTGAGGATGGCGACCCAGACGAAGAGGAGCTTGAAGACGTAGTCGGCCGCCGTGCCCGAGCCGAGGTGGAAGACGAAGCCGTCCCAGGTCTGCGCGGCGAGGAAGACCAGGGAACCACCCAGCCAGATGGGGTTGGTGACCCAGTACATGAGGGTCGTCAGCGCGGCGGCCGGACGGCCGAGGGCGAGCTTGACCCACACGTACGGGCCGCCCTCCTGGGGGAACGCGGCGCCGGTCTCGGCGAACAGCAGCGCGTAGGGGACGAGGAAGAACAGGGCGATGACCGCCGTCCAGGTGGCGGCCTCGCCGCCGCCGGTGGCGATCTGCCCGACGGTGTCGAAGGAGATGACCGCGGCGACGGCCATGGCGGTGATGTCGAAGCGCTTGAGGCTGCGCTGCAGGGCGCCGCCGGTCTCGGGCCGCGACGCTCGGGGTCCGGTCGTCGAGAGGTTGGAGGACACGGGCAGTTCCTAGGAGGGGAGAGGAATGACTGCGAGGAGGCGCATGGACGGGCGCCGCTACGGTGTGGGGTCCGTGTCGGGTGGTGCGGGGCAGGGCACCGGCGGGGGAGGCCCGGTCGTCACGGGCCGGACCGCCCCCGAAGGCGCCGGACGCGTCGCAGGCGTCAGGCGGCGCGGATCTCGCCCGTGGGCCCGGTGCGCTCCAGCACACCGCGCAGCGCGCGGGCCACTTCCCCGGCCTCGGCCTCGGTCATCACGAGCGGCGGGGACAGCACGAGGCTGTGCGCGGAGTCGCGTACGATCACGCCGGTCTCACGGCGGATGACGTCGTGCGGCATCCGGTCGGGGTGCAGCGGCAGGGGCGCGCGGGTGGCGCGGTCCTGGACGAGTTCCACGGCGAGCATCATGCCGACCGAGCGGATCTCCCCGACGACGGGCAACTCACCGAGCTGCGCCTGGAGTTCGCCGTGGAGGAAGGCGCCCAGGCTCGTCGCGCGGGCGAGCAGCCCCTCCTTCTCGATGATGTCCAGGTTGGCGGTGGCCACGGCGGTGGCGACGGGGTGCCCGTTGTAGGTGTAGCCCATCGGGAAGCCGTGGTCGCGCAGCAGCACCTCGGCGACGTGGTCGCCGACCAGCAGCGCGCCGAGCGGGACGTACCCGGACGTGATGCCCTTGGCGGTGACGATGATGTCCGGGGTGACGCCGAAGTACTGCGCGGCGAACCACTCACCGACGCGGCCGTAGGCGGTGACGACCTCGTCGAAGATCAGCAGGATGCCGTGCCGGTCCAGGACCTCGCGCACCCGGGGCCAGTAGTCGGCCGGCGGGACGAGCATGCCGCCGACGCCCATGATGGGCTCGCCGATCATCGCGGCGATGTTCTGCGGGCCGATCTCGGCGATCCGCTCCTCCAGCTCGCGGATCAGGAAGTCGGTGACCTGCTCGGGGCTCAGCGGCTGCTCGCCGTACAGCTCGCTGCGGTACGGCCACGGGGGAGTGAGGTGGGAGACGTGCGGCATCATCGGGGCGAAGCCCTCGTGGTAGACCGGGAAGCCGGTGGCCGAGCCGCCGCCGTAGCCGATGCCGTGGTAGGCCTTGCTGCGCGCCAGGATCCACGTCCGGCTGCTCTCCCCGCGCCGGTGGTGGTGGTAGCGGGCCATCTTGATGGCGGCCTCGTTGCCCTCGGAGCCGCCGGAGGTGAAGTAGACGTGGTCCATGCCCTCGGGGGCCAGGGAGGCCAGGCGGGCGGCGAGTTCGATGGCCCGCTCGTTGGAGAACTCCCAGAAGCTGGTGAAGTACTCCAGCTTCTTCATCTGCTCGTGGGCGACGTCGGCGAGTTCGGTACGGCCGTGGCCGACCTGGGCGAGCCACAGGCCGCCGGTGGCGTCGAGGTAGCCGCGGCCCTCGGTGTCGGTGAGGCGGCAGCCGGAGCCGGCGGTCATGACGACGCGCTCGGTGGCGCTGCCCGGCAGGTAGGGGTGGATGATGTGCGCCCGGTCGAGACGGGTGAGATCTGCGGTGCCGAGGGTCATGAGTGCTGTGTCCTTTGTCCGTGGCGGTGGGCGGGTGGTGCGGCCGGTGCGGTCAGGAGTGGGTGATCCAGGTCGTCTTCAGGCCGGTGTACTTGTCGAAGGAGTGCAGGGAGAGGTCGCGGCCGTGGCCGGACTGCTTGAAGCCGCCGAAGGGGGTGAACGGGCTGAGCGCGTCGACGGTGTTGACGGAGACGGTGCCCGCCCGCAGGGCGTCGGCGACGCGGTGCGCCCGGCCCAGGTCCCGGGTCCACACGGAGGCGGCGAGCCCGTAGACGGAGTCGTCGGCGAGGCGGACCGCCTCGGCCTCGTCGTGGAAGGGCAGCACGGTCAGCACGGGGCCGAACAGCTCCTCCCGGACGAGCGGTGCACCGGGTGCGAGGCCGGTGACGACGGTGGGGTCGAGGTAGGCGCCGTCGCGGCCGGGACGGGTACCGCCGCACACCACGGTGCCGCCCGACGAGTGCACGGCCCGCAGGACGCGGTCCACCTGGGCCTCGTCGACGAGCGGTCCGAGGCGGGTGGCCGGGTCCAGCGGGTCGCCCGGCAGCCAGGTGCGGGCGTGCTCGGCGACCCTCGCCGTGAACTCCTCGGCGACGGACGCCTCGACCAGCAGACGCGTGGTGGCCGAGCACACCTGCCCGGCGTTGTAGACGAAGCCCCAGGCGGCGCGCTCCGCGGCCGCCTCCAGGTCCGCGTCGGCGAAGACCACGCAGGGGCTCTTGCCGCCGGCCTCCGGCCACACCTGCTTCATGTTCGACTCGGCCGCGTAACCCAGGAACCGCTTGGCCACGGCCGTGGAGCCGGTGAAGACCAGAGAGTCCACGTCCGGGTGGAGGCCCAGGGCCCGCCCGGTGATCTCTCCCGGGCCCGGTACGACGTTCAGCACGCCGTCGGGAAGGCCGGCCGCCGAGGCGAGTTCGGCCAGCAGCAGTGCCGACAGCGGGGACTGCTCGGCCGGCTTCAGCACTACGCTGTTGCCCGCGGCCAGGGCCGGCGCCAGTTTCCAACTGGCGATGTCCAGCGGGAAGTTCCACGGCACCACCGCGCCCACGACACCCAGCGGGGCGCGGCGCACCAGGGCGAGGTTGCCGGGCGGGGCCGGGGCGACCTCGTCGTAGAGCTTGTCGACGGCCTCCGCGTACCAGGTGAAGACGCCGGCCGCGCCGGGCACGTCGGTGCCGTACGACTCCGCGACGGGCTTGCCCATGTCGAGGGTGTCGCACAGGGCGAGTTCCTCGCCGCTCTCCTCGATCAGGCGGGCGAGGGCGAGCAGGACCCGCTTGCGTTCCGCCGGTGCGGTGCGCGACCAGCGGCCGTCCTCGAAGGAGGCGCGGGCCGCGGTCACGGCCCGGTCGACGTCGGCCGCCGAGCCGGCCGCCACCTGGGCGGTGGTCTTGCCGGTCGCGGGGTTCACGGTGGGGAACCACTGGTCGCCGTCGGGGTCGGCCCACGCGCCGTCGATGAACAGACGGGTGCGGGGCGTGAGGTCGGCGGCGCGCTGCCGCCAGTGGGCGTACGTCTGCATGCTGTGGCCTTCGATCGCTTCGTGGACGCCGGGCCGCGGCGAACCGGTGCGGGCGGGCCGGCGCCGGCCGGGCCGTCCCGGGGGCGCCGCCCGGAGGTGGCGGAGGCGTGCGAGCGGGGCAGGGCCCGGCGGAGCGGTCCCCGGCTCTTCTTCGGCTTCCTCGGTTTCTTTGAGCCGAGATTCAAACAATAGGTGAACCCACCGTCAATGCCCCCGGCACCAACTTGTTGCGAAAACTGACTCTGGTGGCAGAGAATGGGCCGTCATGGGGAAAGCGGGCAGACCACGCAACCAGACGGCACGCAGGCAGGCCCTCGTCTCCGCCGCGGGACGGGCCATCGCGGAGCGCGGGCTGGAAGGGCTGCGCATCAAGGACATAGCGGATGCGGCGGGCGTCTCACAGGGCTCGGTTCTGTACTACTACCCGGAGCTGGACGACCTCGTCCTGGAGGTGCACCGGGGCGCGGTCGAGAGCTACCTGGAGTCGCGGCAGCGGGCGTACGACGAGGCACCCGCGGCAGGGCCCGCGGCGCGGCTGCGGGCCCTGCTGCACAGCGGCCTGCCGGCCATGACGGACGATCCCGTCCACGGGCTGCTGTACGAACTGCACCGGCGCGCCGGCCGCAGCCCGGGCCACGCCGAGCTGATGACCTCCCTGTTCGCCCGGGAGGTGGCGCTCTACACGACCGCCCTGGAGGTCGGCGCCGCGACCGGGGCGTTCTCGCTCGCCGCGTCCGCGCACGACCTGGCGCACGGGCTGGTGGCCCTGGAGGACGGGTACGGCCTGCACGTCGTCAGCCGCAACGCTGCGCTGCGTCCCGAGCGGGCCCAGGAGCTGATCCTGGCCCACGCGAGGGCGGTGACGGGCTGCGCCGGGCTTTAGAGCTGCGGACGAAAGTGGGTTCCGATCAGCGGGCGGTGTCCGGCGCCTTGCGAGGGCGCGTGCCGGGCGCCGCGAGCCGGGCGCCCCTTTTGTCCGCAACTCTTAGGCCCCGCGGGTCCGGCGAGCGGCCGGCGGCTCAGGCCCCGCCGCCCTGGGCGGCGATCTCCCGCAGCAGGTCCATCACCGCCCGGGCGCGGGCGGTCTGGTTCACGCCCCCGAGGGTGGCGATCTTGACTTCGAGGGCGGGGCCGCCGTCGCGGAGCCGGAGTTCCGCGACCTCGCCGCCGCCGTAGGTCTGGCTGGTCGCGGGCCGCTGGTTGAGCACCGAGTAGCCGAGTCCGCGGGCCACCAGGGAGCGCACGGTCTCGTAGCTCTGGGTGCGGTAGCGGACGTCGGGCGCGGTGCCGGTGGCGGCGACCAGCGAGCGGAAGTAGTCGCGGCTGTGGGGCAGGTCCAGGAGGACGAGGGGCTCCGCGGACAACTCCGCCAGCTCCACACTGTCCCGGCCGGCCAGCGGGTGGCCGGCGGCGACGATGACGTAGGCCGGGGCACGGGCGATCGTCTCGCTGCGCAGCTCCGGATCGGCGGACAGACCGAGGCCGTAGGTGAGGGCGAAGTCGATGCGCCCGGACGCCAGGGCCTGGACAAGCCGGTCGGTCTCCGCCTCGACCACGTCGATCTCGATGCCGGGATGGCGCCGGGTGCACTCGCTGAACAGCGGCGGCAGGTAGGAGGGGGCCAGGGTCACGAAACAGCCGACGGCGACCGGCCCGGAGAGGGTCTCGCCGTCTCCCCGGGCCTCCCGCTCGATCTCGCGGGCGCGGGCCAGCAGATCCCGCGCCTGCTGCCGCAGCCGCTCACCGGCGGGCGTGAGGGTCAGGCCCCGCCCCCGCCGGCGGATGAACAGCTGCACCTGCAGGTCCCGCTCCAGGTTGTAGACGGCCGTGGAGACGGCGGACTGCGCGATGTGCAGCTGTGCCGACGCCTCCGTCATCGAACCGCGTTCGGCCGCCACGAGGAAGTAGCGGAGCTGAACGAGCGTGAAACCCACTGGTGCCGTCATACGTGACCCTCGCGCCTGGTGACCGGTGCCGGTGCCGACCCTATGCGGCACTGTCCACCGGGGTCTCGCGGGCCGGCCCCTCGGCCACGTCCTCGGGGTGCAGCAGCGCGCACCCGGCGGTCTCCCGCAGGGTCAGGGCGGCGACCAGGCCGGCGAGCGCGAACACCATCAGGTACGGGCCGGGCACCAGAGTGCTGCCGGTCGCGGAGATGAGCACGGTCATCAGGTACGGCACGGTGCCGGCGAACAGGGCGGCGGTGATGTTGTAGGAGATGGACAGGCCGCTCTGCCGGGTCCGGGTCGGGAAGGCCTCCGCCGACCACACCGCGTACGTGCCGAGGATCGCCGCCAGGATCACGCCGAGCAGCAGACCGGCGGCCCAGGTCCCGGCGAGCCCGGTCCGCATCAGGAGGAACGCCGGGGTGGAGACGACCAGCAGGGCCGCCGTCGCCCCGACGAACACCGGCTTGCGTCCCACCCGGTCGGACAGCATGCCGAACAGCGGCACGAGCGCCAGCCCCAGCAGGGAGATCACCGTGGACAGCAGGGCGGCGCTGTCGGCCGAGTGGCCCAGGTGGTCCGTCTCGTAGGTGACGAGGTAGGTCAGCACGGCGTAGAAGGGCACGTGCATGGCCGCCATGAGGCCTGCCGCCTGCAGCAGCTGCCGCCTGTGCGAGCGCAGCAGCTCCCGCACCGGGCTGCGCGGGACGAAGTCGCCGGCCTCCAGCACCCGGAACTGCGGGGTGTCCTCGATCTTGCTGCGGATGACGAAACCGATGACCCCCAGCGGCGCGGAGACGAGGAACGGGATGCGCCAGCCCCAGGACGTCAGCTGGTTCTCGTCGAGCCCGGCCGACAGCAGCAGGAAGACGAACGAGCCGGCGAGGAAGCCCAGCAGGGAGCCGGCCTCCAGCCAGCTCACCCCGAAGCCGCGGCGGCGCCGGGGCGCGCTCTCGGCGAGGAAGCTCGCCGCGCTGCCGAACTCGCCGCCCGCCGCGAACCCCTGGACCAGGCGCAGCACCAGCATGAGCACCGGCGCGGCGATGCCGATCGACGCGTAGCCGGGCAGCAGGCCGATCGTCAGGGTCGCGCCGGACATCATGAAGATGACCAGCGACAGGGTTCGTTTGCGGCCGATCCGGTCGCCCAGCGGCCCGAACACCAGGGCACCGACGGGCCGGATGCCGAACGAGACCGCGAACACACCGAACACCGCGAGCAGCCCGGTCGTACGGTCCTGGGCCGGGAAGAACACGGTCGCGACTGTGCCGGCGAGATAGGCGTAGGCCGCCCAGTCGAACCAGTGCACGAACACGCCGACGGCACCCGCGATGACGCTCCTGCGCAGTGCGACGACGTCGGTCGCCGCCTCGACGTCGGTCGTCGTGCCGGCACCGTCGTGCGGGCCGGCGCTGTTGTAGGTGCGCATGCGCGCCTCCTTGGGGGATGGGTGGAGAAGCCGGAGCTGTGCGGGTGCTGCCGACGCCGTGCCCTTCAGGGCACGGGCAGGCCGGTGAGGGAGGCGGGACTGGTCAGCTCGCGCAGTTGCGCCTCGGTCAGCAGCTCGCGCTCGCGTACGAGGTCGAGGGCGGGTCTGCCGGTGTGGTGGGCCTCCAGCGCGAGGGCGCAGGCGGTCTCGTGGCCGAGGGCGGGGCTGAGCGCGGTGACCAGGCCCACGGAGGCCGCCACGGTCCGCGCCAGCCGGTCGCGGTCGGCGGTGATGCCGCGTACGCAGTGTTCGGTGAGGACGGTGATCCCGGCGGTGAGGTGGGCGAGGCCGGCGCTCAGACTCCGGAACACGACCGGCTCGAAGGCGTTGAGCTGGAGCTGTCCGCCCTCTGCGGCGAGCGTGACCGTCACGTCGTTGCCGATGACCTCGAACGCGATCTGGTTGACCGCCTCGGGGATCACCGGGTTGACCTTGCCGGGCATGATCGACGAACCGGCCTGCCGCGCGGGCAGGCTGATCTCGCCGAACCCGGCCTGCGGCCCCGAGGACAGCAGCCGCAGGTCGTTGCAGATCTTTGACAGTTTGACCGCGATACGCTTGAGCACGCCGGACAACTGGACGAAGACACCGACGTCCTGGGTGGCCTCGATGAGGTCGGGCGCGGACACGAGGGTCCCGATCCCCGTGAGCCGGCGCAGGTGCTCCAGGGCGCGTTCCCGGTAGCCCGGACGGGCGTTGAGTCCGGTCCCGATCGCCGTCCCGCCGAGGTTCAGCTCGTGCAGCAGCACCCGGGCCTCGGCGAGCCGCTGCTCGTCCTCGGCGAGAGTGGCGGCGAACGCGCCGAACTCCTGACCCAGCGTCATCGGAACGGCGTCCTGCAACTGGGTGCGGCCCATCTTCAGCACGTCGGCGAACTCGGCGCCCTTGGCGGCGAACGCCTCGCGCAGGCGGGCCATGGCGGTGAGCAGTTCGGCGATGTGCGCGTCCAGCGCCAGTTTCACCGCGGTCGGATAGACGTCGTTGGTGCTCTGGCCCAGGTTGACGTGGTCCAGGGGGTGCAGGACCGCGTACGCGCCGCGGGGGTGGCCGAGCAGTTCCAGGGCGCGGTTGGCGATCACCTCGTTGGCGTTCATGTTGGTCGAGGTGCCCGCGCCGCCCTGGATGAGGTCGACCACGAACTCCTCCCGCAGCGCGCCCTTGCGCAGTTCGGCGCAGGCGTCCGCGATCGCCGAGGCGAGGGCGGGGTCCAGGGCGCCGACCTCGGCGTTGGCGAGGGCCGCGGCGTGCTTCACCGCCGCCAGGGCGCCGATCAGGTGCGGCCGGGCGGCCACGGTCTCCCCGGTGATCGGGAAGTTGACCACCGCCCGGGCGGTGTGGGCCCCGTAGTAGGCGTCCGCCGGCACGTCGACGGCACCGAGCATGTCGTGTTCGGTGCGGTACCCGTCCGTTGCCGTCATGCCACCTCTCCCTCGTGCGCCGTGGCGCGGTCCACGCCGGTCCACGCCAGCGCCGTCGCCCCGTCGAGCAGGGCCCGCTGGGCCGTCCCGCCCACGCAGTACGCGGCGAACTCGTGCTGGTGGTTGGTGGCGGGCAGGGAGCCGATGCCGATGTAGGGGTGGATGGCCGGGACCACCTGCGAGACGTTGCCCATGTCGGTGGAGGCGCGGTTCATGCGGGCGGCCTGGCCGGGCGGCGCGAACTCCCGTCCCAGGGCGAGGGCGTTGGCGCGGTAGTGCCCGAGGGCGGACTCGTCCGTACGGAACTCGGCGTACGGCTTGCTCTCCGGCTCGATCTCCAGCTCGCAGCCGGTGGCGAGGGCGCCGGCCTCGAAGGCCCGCATCACCCGCGGTTCCAGCTCGGCCAGTTCGGCGAGCGTCTCCGCGCGGACGTACCACCGGCCGCTCGTCCGCTCCGGGA
This sequence comes from Streptomyces sp. Xyl84, assembly GCF_059731885.1. Lineage (NCBI taxonomy): Bacteria > Bacillati > Actinomycetota > Actinomycetes > Kitasatosporales > Streptomycetaceae > Streptomyces > Streptomyces sp. Xyl84. The sequence goes on along the minus strand of NZ_AP029182.1, from coordinate 188,106 downwards.
TGGCGTTCGGGGCGTCCCCGGCGTGGGTCACCACCCCGTGCACCCTGGCCGACGCCGGCAGTTGCTGGCGCAGCAGGCCGATGGCGACCTGGGCCACGGTGAAGGCGTCGGCCGCGTTGACCCCGGCTTCCGGATAGGCCGCGGCGTGCGCGGACTTCCCGGTGTACGAGATCCTGGAGTGGCTGACGGCGAACGGGCGGGCCTCGGCGACGTCGACCGGCGCCGGGTGCACCATCATCGCGAGGTCCACCCCGGCGAAGGCGCCCCGCTCCAGCATCTCGATCTTGCCGCCGCCGCCCTCCTCGGCCGGGGTGCCGTAGACCTCGACGGTGAGGCCGGCCTCGTCGGCCACGGCCGCGAGGCCGAGCGCGGCCCCGACCGCGGACGCCGCGATGAGGTTGTGCCCGCACGCGTGGCCGAGGCCCGGCAGCGCGTCGTACTCGGCGCACAGCGCGATCCGCACCGGCCCGCTGCCGTACCGGGCCAGGAACGCGGTCTCCAGACCCAGGTAGGACGAGGTGACGTCGAACCCGGCGCGCTCCAGCGGCTCCGGTACGGCGGCGGCGGCCCGGTGCTCCTCCCAGGCGGTCTCCGGGTCCGCGTGCAGCCGCTCGGACAGCGCGACCAGCTCCTCGGCGCGCCGGCCGACCGCCCGCCGGGCCGCCTCCTTCAGCGCGCCCCTCACGGACCGCTCTTCCGGCGTGCCCTCCACGGACCGCTCTTCCCGCGCGCCCCTCACAGGTCGCCCGGGACGCCGTAGGAGGGAGCGGAGGCGGGGTCGAGTCCGCGCCGCACGTAGTCGTCCCGCTGCGGCAGCCAGACGCCGAGGAGTTCGGCGAGCCGGTCCACCGGGTCCTCGGACCAGTCCACCCGCAGGTCGGTCACCCGCCACTGCACGTCCGCGACGACCGCGAGGCCCGCGGAGTGCACGGGCCCCTCCTCGCCGCCCGCCGCGACGGCGGCCTTCAGGGCGGCGAGCAGGCGCTCCTCCAGCTCCCCGGTGGCCGCAGCGTAGGCGTCGAGGAGGACGCCGGGGATGTGCTCACCGGACAGCAGGTTGCCGGCCGCCACCGCGCCGTCCGCGGTGGCCGAGGCGTACGTGCCGAGCGTTCGCGCGCCGCTGTGGGCGAACCCGGGCCCGGAGCGGCCCAGCACGGTCAGCTGCCGGTACTCGATGGTCTTCGCGTTCCGCGCGGCGGCGGTGACGCCGGCCAGGGCGCGTCGCGCGTCACCGTGCTCCGCCAGCCCGTCCAGCAGGTCCGTGCCGAGCGTGGGGTCGGTGATGTTCTGCGAGGTCGCCGCGCCCACGCCGGGCCGCAGATGGGTGACGCGGGCGGCGACCGCCGGGGACGAGGAGCAGGCCACGATGCCGAAGCGTGCGCCGTCGCGTACCACCAGGGACATGGTCATGCCCGGTCCTCCTCGGGGATCACGGCGATCGCGTCGATCTCGCACAGCCACTCCGGGCGGGCGAGGGCGGAGACCACCAGGCCGGTGGAGATGGGGTGCACACCCTTGGTCCAGCGGCCCACGGTGCGGTACACCGCCTCGCGGTAGCGCGGGTCGACGAGGTAGATGGTCAGCTTGACCAGGTGCTCCATGCGGCTGCCCGCCTCTTCGAGCAGCATCTTGATGTTGGCCATGGCCTGCTCGGCCTGGGCCCCGGCGTCACCGATGCCCACGGACTCGCTGGTGTCCAGGTCCTGGCCGATCTGCCCCCGCACATACACGGTGTCGCCGGCGACGACGGCCTGGCAGAGGTCGTTGTCGAGGTTCTGCTCGGGATACGTGTCACGCGTGTTGAACGGACGGATCCGGGTGTGCCCGCCCGCGACGACCGGGTCCTTCGCCCGGCCGCGGCCCTCGTTCGTGGAAGTCATCGACTGCTCCTCAGCTGTTCTGGATCGCCGGCGTGAGACCGGGCCGGTCGGTGGTGCCGTACGAGAGGTAGCCCCGCTGGGTGACGATGTGGTCGGCGACGTACCGGGCGTCGTGCCACACGCCCCAGATGAAGCTGGACCCGCGGCGCGACAGCCAGGGCAGGCCGAGGAAGTAGACGCCGGGCTCCGAGGAGACTCCTCGCCGGTGGTCCGGCCTGCCCTTCTCGTCGAACGCGTCGGCCTGCAGCCAGCCGTAGTCGGTGGCGAAGCCCGTCGCCCACACGATCGAGGTGACACCGGCCGCGGCCAGGTCGAGTTCCAGGAGGGGGCTGCGCACGCACTCCGGGTCCGGCCCGAGGACATGCGCCTCCGGCTCCTCGGGGAGGTCGAGCCCGTTGCGCTCGACGTAGGCGTCGGCCGCCTTCAGGAACGCCAGGTACTTGTCGTCGCCGAGCGAGATGTTCGCGGCGAGGTCCGGCGCGAAGCGCAGGACGCCGTCCTCGTACGACGCGGTCATGCCGACCAGTTCGATGCCGGTGCCGGCCAGGGCACGGAAGTCCACGGTGTGACCCCCGCGGGCGCCGCTGACCGCGATGGTGACGTGTTCGGCACCCTGGGGAGGCGTCTGCGCGTCCCAGATGCCGAGCACGCCCAGCCACCAGCAGAAGTCACGTCCGCGGTACTGCCGGGGCGGACGGTCGTGCGGGCCGACGGAGAGGAGGACCCGGCGGCCGGACCGGCGCAGCTCGTCGGCGATCTGGACCCCCGAGGAACCGGCCCCCACCACGAGGACCGCACCCTCGGGCAGCTGCTGGGGATTGCGGTACCCGCTGGAGTGGATCTGCACGGGGACGGCGCCGTCCGGGACGATGGGCGGGATCACGGGCCGCTGGAACGGTCCCGTGGCGGCCACGACGAAGCGCGCGTCGATGGCACCCTCCGAGGTCTCGACCCGGAAGCCGGGCCGGCCGGACCGCTTGCGCACCGAGGTGACCTCGACACCGCACCGCACCGGGGCGCCGATCTTCTCGGCGTAGGCGACGAGGTAGTCCGCGACCTGCTCCTTGGAGGCGAAACCGTCGGGATCGACGCCGGAGAACTCCAGATTCGGGAACCGGTCGTGCCAGGCGGGCCCGTTCGCCACCAGGGAGTCCCACCGCTCCGAGCGCCACCGCTCGGCGATACGGTGCCGCTCCAGGACGATGTGCGGTATGCCGTGGGCACCGAGGTGCTCACTCACCGCGATACCCGCCTGGCCCGCCCCGACGACGACTACTTCAGTTTCTTCACTGGGCACTTCAGCCTCCACTCAGGCGGTAGTCCATCCCGGCGTCGCGTTGACTGCGCTACCGCACGAGACATCCTTGAGCCCGGCGGAAAACCTGTCCAACAGATGTTTCCGTTGAAGGCGATCTGATTTCTTGATTCAGTAGCCCGACAGCCGTGCGGCGCGGCGCAGCGCGTCGAGGCGGTCCTCGGGACCGTCCGGGAAGCGCTCCTCGGCGGGACGTGTGCCAGCGGGGCCCGGACGTCCAGGCCGGGCAGCCCGTCCTCGACGGGGAGCCGCGGCACCGCGCGCTGAGGCGCGCCCGGGCCGAGACTGCCGCAGGGCTCGGCGCCGGCCGTGAGGGCGGGACCACGCCGGCCCCACCGCCGACGCGCCGGTGATCACCTCGTGTGACTCGCCGCCGGCGCGGCCCGGCTCCCCACGCTCGTCGGCCTGCCGCTGATGGACCGGCCGAGCCCTCCGGCAGCGGGTGACACCGCCCGGCCCGGGGTACCCAGCACCTTTGACCCGGGAGTGAGGAGGCAACCATGGGAAAGCTCGGCAGGACGGCAGCCGTGACCACGGCGACCAAGCCCCTGTGGACCGCCAGGGCTGCCGCGAAGGCAGGGAAGACCGTCCCCGCCTGGTCCGCGAAGGCGGTACGCGTCCTGGGCGGCGAGGACGCCGTCGACGTGCTCACCCGCCAGCACCGGCAGATCAGGATCGGGTTCCTGCGAGCCGCTCTGCCCGGACCGCCGCGGCGCCGGAACTTCGACCGGCTCATGCGCCTGCTCGCCGTCCACGAAGCAGCGGAAGAGGCACACGTTCACCCGGTCGCGCGCCGGGCCCTCGAGCACGGCCGCGAGCTGGCCGCCCGCCGCCGGCACGAGGAGAAGGAAGCCAAGGAACTGCTGGTGGCGCTGTGGCGCACCGGGCCGGAAGGACGCGGATACCTGCGGTTGCTGAACCAGGCCCGGCGCGCGGTCACCGGCCACGCGGCGCGCGAGGAACGCGAGGAGTTCGCCGCCCTGCGCAAGGCGGTGAGCGCGAAGCGGCTGCGGATGCTGGGCGCCGAGGTGAAACTCACCCAGGCCTACGCGCCGACCCGGCCGCACCGCTGGGTCAACAACGAGGCGACGAACAAGCTGGCCGCGCCCCTCCTCGGTCCCCTCGACCGGGCCCGCGACGCCGTCCGCCACCGCATGGCACGCTGACGCCGGCCGCGCCCCGCACCAGGCACCGGCCTGACTCCACCGGCCTGGCGGCACCCCCATGAGTGACAGGAGGCGCGGAGGGGACATGGTCGGGAGGGAGCGGTGTGGACGCCGCCGATCCGGGGCGTCCCGGAGAACGAGGGACCGGGACCGGACGGCCGGTGCGTCCCTCACCGGACAGGACAGCAGCCCGGACGTGAGAGCCGCGAGGCCACCGCGGTGATCCACCACCCGCTGGACGAGGAGGTCCGGTTTGCTCAGTCCCCTCCTCGCTGTGCTGGCCTCCCTGGCGAACGCCCTGGCGTCCGCGCTCCAGCGCAAGGCCGCCCGGGAGGAGTCCACCACGCAGAACCTGCGCCTTCGCCTGGTGTGGCGTCTGCTGCACCGGCCCGTGTGGCTCGGCGGAGTGCTGTCGCTGATCGCGGGTTTCCTGCTGCAGGCGGTCGCTCTGGGGTCGGGCCCGATCTCGGAGGTGCAGCCGCTGCTCACCCTGGACCTGCCGGCGGCGCTGATCCTCTCCGGATTCTTCTTCGGGACCCGGCTGGGCCGCCGTGAGTGGGCGGCCTCGGCGGTCATGGCAGCGGGCGTGGCCGGGCTGCTGCTCGCGCTGGGGCCCGGTCACGGCATGTCCTCGTCGGTCTCCTGGACCGCCTGGCTGATCGGCGGAGGAACCAACGTGATGCTGATCGTGGCCGGTGTCCTGTGGGCGCGCCGGGCGTCGGGCACCCGCCGGGCCGCTCTGCTCGGAGTGACGACCGGATGCGCCTTCGGGCTGACCGCCGCACTCATCAAGGCGGTCACGAACACCTATTCCCACGGTCTGGCCGCCGTGTTCACCGGCTGGGAGCTGTGGTCCATGATCGCGGTCGGGGCGTGCGCGATGTTCCTGCTGCAGTCGGCGATGAACGCGGGCGGCCTGCTGGCCACCCAGCGCCCATGGTGTTCTGGCCGAGCCTGATGATGGACGGCACCATGTGGGAGTACCAGTACGAGCACTTCGCACCGACGCACCGCGTCGTGCTCATCGACAGCCCGGGACACGGCAAGTCCGACGCGCTGCGGAAGATCATCGACCTGGAGGACTGCTCCACCGTCCTCGTCGAGATCCTCGACGCGCTCGGCATCGGCAAGTGTGTACTGGTCGGCAACAGTTGGGGCGGCATGCTCGCCGGCGTCTTCCCGGCCTACCACCCGGAGCGGACCGCGGCCGCGGTCGGCATCAACTGCACCGCCTCGCTGCCCACGACGTTCGAGAGCATCTGGGCCACCGCTCTGGCCGCGTTCCTGTCGCTGAACTCGACGATGCCCGCGCTGGCCGCCAAGGCCGCGCGCCGCGCGTTCGCCGGGCCCAGTGCGGAGGCCTCGAACCCCGAGTTCGTCGAGTTCACCGAGGTGGTGCTCCGTGACGACCCGAAGTCCGTGGCCTGGGCACTGCGCAGCATCCTGATCGGCCGCAAGGACGAACACCGCCGCCTCGGCACGATCAAGGACGTGCCCGTCCTGGTCATCGCCGGCGAGGAGGACAGCCAGTTCCCCGTGCACGTGGTCCGGAAGATGGCCGACGCCATCCCGGGCAGCTCCTTCCGCGTCCTCAAGCACACCGCCCACCTCGCCGCGCGCGAGAACCCCGCCGCGGTCAACGCCGAGATCGACACCTTTCTCGCCGCCCTGCCCACCGCGGCCTGACCACGACGGAGTGAACCACGCCATGGCGAACACGGCACACCCGACGAACGTCCCCGGCTGGGTCCTGAAGTTCATGGACGCCATCGACACCCTGTCGTTCGACGAAGGCTTCGCACCGCTCACCGACGACACCGACCTGTACTTCGGCACCGCCCACATCCGCGGCGTCGAAGCCATCAAGGCATTCTTCGTCAAGATCGACGAGCCGTTGGACATCACCCACGAGGTACTGGAGTTCTGGAGCGCGGACAACGGCGTCAGGCTGCTGCGCGGCGAGGCCACGATGGCCAAGAAGAGCGAACCGGACCGCGTCGTCCGCGCCCCGTTCACACATATCTTCTACCTGGCGGAGGACGAGGGGCCGCTCCGCATCCGCGAACTGCGCATCACCGCGGGCCCGCTGGAGACCCATGCGGTCATGTGACTCCCTCCGGCACGCAGTGCCTCGTCCTCCGGCCGGGAAGAGGACGGTGTCCCGCAAGACCGCTTGCCCGTCTTCCGCAGCCCGGCCGGCGACGGACCGGTCGCGGCTGCCCCTTTGGCACGCAGGCGGGACCGTCCGCGCACGCGCGGGTCGTCGGCGGTGCGCCCGAAGGCGCGATGTCCTCCGGGCGCGCGGCAGGTGTTCCGGTTCAGGCGTTGTAGCCGCCGTGGGCGTCCAGCACCGCACCCGTGATGTACGACGCGGCGGGGCTCGCCAGAAACGCGATCGCCGCGGCGATCTCGTCGGGGTGACCCATGCGTTGCAGGGACAGCGAGCTGATCAGGGCCTTGAGGGTCTCGGGGTCCGGCCCTTCCATGCCGCCCTCCATCAGTCCGGCCTCCACGACGTTGGCCGTGATGTTCCGGGGCCCGAGGTCCCGTGCGACCCCCATGGTGTACCTCTCGATCCCCGACTTGGTCGCCGAGTAGTCGGCAAGACCCGGGGCACCCACCCGGGAGCCCAGTCCGGAACTCACCGTGATGATGCGGCCGCCCGCGCGCAGCACTCGGGAGGCGGCCCGGATGACGGCGATCACGCCGAGGTAGTTGGTCGCGTGCATCCGGTCCAGTGCGGCGGTGTCGGCGTCCGGGTCGTCCACCCTGCGGCCCTGCTCCACCGAGATCGCCGCGTTGTTGACGAGGATGTCCAGGCCGCCGAAGTGCGCGACCACGTCGTCGATCAGCGCCGGCGCCCGGCTTGTGTCCGCCTGGTCGGACTTGAAGGCGACGGCCTTCGCCCCCTTGCCGTGCACCTCGTCGACGACAGTTTGCGCCTGCTTCTCGGAGCTGACATAGGTGAAGGCGACGTCGGCGCCCTGCTCGGCCAGCAGCCGCACGGTCGCGGCTCCCAGTCCGCGCGACCCTCCGGTGACCAGGGCGACCTTGCCCGTGAGTGGCTTGCTCATTCTTCTCACCTCGTTGATTGACCGTTCCCGGCAGTCGCAACGTTAATTGTTACGACAGTCTGATGCAACCTTCGCTGTTACGACTGCGCTGCCGTAGCATGAAGCGCTGCGGCTGAGAGGAGGGGTTCATGAGTGCCAACAGCAGGCTGACCATCGCCGCCCACGCGCTGACCTGGATCGGCCTCTACCAGCGCCAGGGCCATGAGGTCGCCACCTCCGAGCAGATCGCGGCCAGCGCGAACACCAACCCCGTGGTGATCAGGCGCCTGCTCGGCGAACTGCGCAGGGCCGGGCTCGTGGAGTCCCGCAGAGGCGTGGGCGCGGGCTGGTCGCTGGCGCGCGAGCTGGGGTCGATGACCCTGCTCGACGTGTACGAGGCAGTGGAACCCGGCCCGCTGTTCGCGATGCACCGCACCACCCCGGACCAGGGCTGCGTGGTGGGTCACGGCATCCAGCCGGCGATGCAGGGCATCTACGAGGGCATCGAGGAGACCCTGAGAAGCGAACTGGCCCGCGTCACGCTCGAGAACGTACTCCAGGACGTACTCGCGGCACCTCGTCAGCCTCCCGTCGAACCCTGACCGCACATCCTTGACTGTCAACTCCGGCCCCCAGAGCCCGAGTTCGATTCCGGACAGACCTGCCGTCCGTCGGGAACACCGAACCGAACTCCCCACCGCACGGTGGCGCGAGGGCGCCGCGCCGCTCCGCGAGGGCCGGCCCTGGAGCCTGCCGCTTCAGGGGGAGGCCCCTGGGCCGCGTCCGCGTGAGGCTGGCGGCAGGCCTGCGGCGGGAGGGAGAATGCCGGAGCCGGAGGGCTGGATCCGGCGGTGGGGGCGGGGTGTCGCCCGACGCCAGGACGAGGAGGCCGAGGGTGCTGACTGCGCTGGGACTGGCGGACGAGGAGGACGCGGTCTACCGCGTCCTCGTCGCGCATCCGGGGGTGCGGGCCGCCGAACTCACTCGGACACTGACTGCCGCGCCCGCCGACGCGACCCGGGCCGTCGCCTGGTCGGAGCACGGGGTGGCCGACGTGCTGCACCGGCTGGTCAGTACCGGCCTGGCCCTCGCCGACACCGCCTCCGGCGAGGAACCCCGCTACCGGGCCACGCCACCGGCCCTCGCCCTGGAGCCGCTGCTCTCCGCCCGGCGTGACGGCCTGCGGCAGGCCGAGAGACTCATAGCCTGGCTCACCGAGCAGTACCAGGAGGCCCAGAGCAGCCAGCCTGGGGCGCCCGTGGAGGTGGTGTCCGGACGGGAAGCGGTGCGCCACCGGTTCCTGCAACTGCAGCTCGCGGCGCACCACGAGGTCCTCGGCCTGATGATGCCGGTCAGCCGGCGGCGGAACGCCGTGGTACCGGTGGAGGAGAACGACGCCGAAGCCGAGGCCATGCGGCGCGGCGTGCGGTACCGGGTGGTCCTGGAACGGGCCTGGCTCGACGAGCCCGGGATCGGGGGCCTCGTGGAGGAGTCACTGCGGGCCGGGCAGGAACTCACCGTGGTGGACTCCGTGCCCGTACAACTGGCCATCGCGGACGGCAAGATCGCCATGGTCCGGCTCTCGCTCATGCCGGGCAGCCGCGATCCCGGAGCGCTGATCATCCATGAAACTGGGCTGCTGGAAGCCCTGGTGGCGCTCTTTCACGCCTACCGGGAGCGCGGCTGGCGGCTGGTCGGCCCCGAGCAGACAGGGCCCGTCCCGGATCCCGAGGCCGGGCCCGACGAGGTGGACCGGTCGATCCTGGGGCTGCTGCACGTGGGCCTGACGGACGTCAGTATCGCCCGGCAGCTCGGTCTCGGTCATCGCACGGTGCAGCGCAGGCTCAGTCGGCTGATGCAGCTGGCTGACGCCCGGACGCGCTTCCAGCTGGGCTGCCAGGCCGTGCGCGCGGGCTGGCTGAGCGGCGACGACGCCACGTCCGCACCGGCGCCGAACCCGGTGGCGGAGGACACCGGCTCACCGCAGCCGGCCGAGCCGCGTACCTGACGACCCCGGAGCGCGGTCAGCGCTCCCTCTCGACCCGGCACCGCGAAGCGGACGATCCGCGCGGAGGACCCACCGCGCCCCCGCACTCCTCGTCGAGCGGCCCTGCGGTGAACCCGCCTGCACTCTCCTCCACGAAAGGTGACAGCAGCGGCCCAACCGGTGCAGGTCCGGCACGACTTGGGGCGTGTTCGCGCCAAGGCGCATTCACGCCTGTGATGATCCCTTGTCCGCGGAACGCCTGATACCGAACCATCGAGCCACCGAACGCGCAGGACCACGGACTCTGCGTGTCGGTGCCGATCCACGTACCCGTGTGAGATGGGGAGAGTTCCTGTGTTCCCGAGAAGAACAAGACGGCTCCACCGATCCGTTGCCGCCGCAGTGGTGGTTGCGGCCGCGGTATCAGCGCTGCCGAGCGCGCCGGCCTGGGCCGAGGACGAGGTGTCTCTGCCCGCGAACGTCACGGCCGGCCGGACACCGGTCGCCCCGGCCATGACCGAGGGCCTGGACAAGACCGCCCGCGAGGGGACTCCCGCCGAGGCGGCCCGCGCGCACCTCAAGGCCCATCAGGACAAGTACAAGGTCCCGGTCTCCGACCTGCAGACCCTGAAGACCACCAGGACCGGCAGACAGTCCGCGGTCCGCTTCCAGCAGAAGCACAACGGCGTGCCGGTCCTCGGCGCCGAGTACGCGGTGCAGACGGAGCCGGCCGAGGGCGGCCAGAAGGTCACCTCCGCCACGGGCACCCTGTACACGGACCTCACCGTCTCCACCACCCCGAAGGTCACCGAGGCGACCGCCAGGCAGCGGATGTTCTCCCTGGACCCGCGCGTGGGCGCCGTCCGGGGCGCCCGGACTGCCGGCCACGGACTCGTCGTCCTGCCCAACTCCCACGGCGGCACACTGACCTGGCACTTCACCGTGACCGGTGCCCGGGGTGACGGCAGTCCCGTGCGCCAGGAGGTGTACGTCGACGCGAGCGTCGGCGGCATAGCCCTGTCCTACAACAACATCGACGCGGCCGACGCCGCCCCCGCGACGGGGACGGGCGTGCGCGTGGACGGCTCCGAGGTGCGGCTGAACGCCGATCACGCGGCGGACGGCTCGTACACCCTGGTCGATTCCACCCGCGACATGTACGCGCGGACCGGCGGCCAGATACGCACCTACGACGCGCAGCGCAAGAACTACACGCTCGTGGCGGGCGGCCCGGTCACCGACGACATCCCTCTGGTGAAGTCCGCCACCGACCGCTTCGACGGCGCGAACACCACCTCCGGCGCGGTCGACGCCCACGTCAATGCCGCCAAGGTCTACGAGTACCTCAAGGACCAGCTCGGTCGTGACGGCGTCGACGGCAAGGGCGGCAGCATCTACTCCGTCGTCAACGTCGCCAGCAGCGGCAAGGACTACGCCAACGCCTTCTGGGACGGCTCCAAGATGGTGTACGGCCACATGAACGGCGTGCCGCTGTCGGTGGGCCTGGACGTGGTCGGCCACGAGATGACACACGGCGTCACCGAGCACGCCGCCGGACTGGTCTACCTCAACCAGTCGGGCGCCCTCAACGAGGCGATCTCCGACTACTTCGGCAACGCCATGGAGACCGCCGACAAGGGCATCGCCATGAGCGACCCCACGTCCGGCCTCGTCGGCGAGTACCTCTGCAACGGCACCAAGCCGCTCGAGGACTGCGCCCTGCGCGACCTGAACGACGGCCGCAACGCGCAGAAGGACTACCTGCCCATCACGCTCGACATCGACAACGGCGGAGTGCACTCCAACTCCACCATCGTCGGCGGCGCGCTGTGGGACCTCCGCAAGAGCATCGACACCAAGCTCGCGGACCAGATCATCTACCGGGCCGCGGAGAACTACCTCACCCCGCTGTCCGGCTTCACCGACATGCGCAACGCGGTGACCCTCGCGGCGAAGTCCATGAAGGTCCCCGCCGCCGACCTCGCCGCGATCGACAAGGCCTTCGCCGCCCACGGCATCGAGCAGGGCTGGGAGAACAAGGGCGGCACGCACGACGCCACCACCATCGCCGGCAACGTCCTGCCCGCCTACGAGGTCTACGGCGGCGTCGACGAGCAGGCCGCCCAGATCAACGGCGACGTCTACGCCATCCCCCACGGCGATGCCATCGCCTGGGACCAGGGCAGCGCCGCCTTCGGCATCACCGTGGGCCGCTTCTCCAAGCACCCGCGGCACGAACTGGCCCAGAAGGACGCCTACCTGCTCGACCCGTCCCTCGACAACGACCGCATCGCCTTCACCCGGATCACCGCCGACGGCGTCGGCATCTACCGGGCCGGCGGCAAGGGCCAGGGCGAGATCAAGAAGCTGGTCGACGAGCCGGGCGTGGACGAGACCGAGCCGGTCACCGAGAACGGCGCCCTCGCCTACATCCGCACCACCCCCGACGGCGAGCAGGACGTCATGCTCCGCAAGGCGGACGGCACCACGGTCGACGTGACACCCGAGCCCGGCACCAAGGCATCCCACCTCGCCATGAAGAACGGCACGATCGCCTGGGCCGGCGGTGACGGCACGTACCTGTACGTCCACGACATCGCCACCGGCAGGACGCAGAACAAGCGCATCCCCGGCTTCCTGTTCAACTACCTCTCGGACATCCAGCTCACCTCCGGCCGGGTCTTCTACCGCATCACGGGCGGCTTCCTGTTCCCGTCCTCCACCATCGGTTCGGCGCCGGCCGACGACGTGACCCGGATGGCGACCCTGCGCTTCCCCACGAGTCTCTACGCCGCCCAGTTCTCGGTGAACGACAACTACCTGGCGTACTCGACGTACGACTTCTGGGGCGCCCTCGGCGCCTGGAGCGGCCCCACCAAGGTGCGGGTCGCCCGCACCTCCGACGTGCTGGCCGGGCTGAACACATTCAGCCGCGTCTCCTGCTCCTCCGGCTCGCAGCTGGCTCCGTCCCTCGGTGACGGCCAGCGCGTCGTCTGGCTGGACACCACCGCCGCCACGACGGACGTCGTGACCCGCTCGACGTTCGCGGGCACCTGCGAGTAAGAGCTGCGGACAGAAGTGGGCCCCAAAGCGGCACGGCATCCAGGGCGGCCACCGTCGAACGGTGGCCGCCCGTGCCCGTCCAGGTGCGGTCGGCCCCGCGGTGAGGCCGGTCATGACGGGAGAGCGGGCGGGCAGGGTGTCGTGGTCGCGCGGCGAGTGGCGGCGAAGGGGAGGTGAGCGCCCCGGGACGGTGAGCACCCCGGGGCGCCGGCGGACCGGGACGGACGCCGCCCGGGCCGCCCACCGGTTCACCGGCTGCACCTGCGACAGAGTCTTGCCGTCGTTGATGACCGCAGAACGTTCCGGGCGCCCCCGGCAACTGACTTGCAGGAGGCGGTCGTTGCGAGCACCGTCAGCGGCGGCACGCGCCCGGCCCCGCCGCCGAGCGCCCGAGGGGCCCGCAGAGACCGACGCGGAGCAGCCCGACGGGTCGAGGGGGGCGCGAGACAGGCCGTGGGCCGCGCCCCGCATCTGGAACCCCGGGCACCAGCGGCGCCCGGCACGCGACGCCCGGCACGCATGCTCGCGGTGGTGCCGGAAAGTCCTCGTGGTCTTGCTCGCTTCCCGTCAGCCGCCCCACACCGACCAGGGTGCCGAGCCGTGTACGGACGCCAGGATGCCCAGCACGGCCAGGTCGGCGATGCCCAGGCCCAGTCCGAGCAGGGCGCGGAAGCGGCGGGGCGTGCCCCGGCGGAGCGCGACGAGGGCCAGGACGATCGCGATCGGGCCCAGCAGGACGTTGAGGACGAGCAGTCCGACGAGGCCGAGCACGAAGGAGGCCACCGCCATGCCCTCGGTGTCCCGGCGGCCCGTCGCGTGGGAGGCAGGTGCGGTCAGCCTCATGCCCGGGCCCTCCTCGGGTCGTGCCGGCGCCTGCGTTCGCGCACGGTGAAGACCGCGAGCCAGACGAGAATGACCGCTGCGAGCACCAGAGTGACGGGCCACGGGAGATAGGCGGCCGCCCCCACCAGGAGCCCCAGCAGGAGCAGCGCGACGACCAGGAAGAGCATGCTCACCTCCCCCGGCGGGAGCGGCCGCACGACGGGTGCGGGCCCGGTGACGGTGAGTCCGATGTCTTCCTCGGCCGCTTGATCAACGCGTTCATGACACTCAAGTGCCCGCGAGACGCATCCTCACGCCGGTCACGGTGGCACGACCGGCCTGCCGAGTCGACGCGTCGAGCGCGGGACGCCACGGGGTGGCCGAGGAGCGTGCCGCACGGATCGGAAAGGCACGCCTGATGGCTCTGCGCCGCGCCGATCTCGACACCCGCTTCCCGGGACTCCTCGCCGCCGTGTTGGCCGAAGGCGGCCGATGAGTGCCGTATCCGCATCGCCCGCCGCCCTGCCGGTGAAAGAGGGCCCGGCATGCGCCGTTTCCAGGCCGTCCGGCAGCAGTGTGCTGTTCGGCGCGGACTCTGGGCCGGCGTGGAGGCCGGCGGCAAGGTGACACATGCGTGATCCATACTCTGTGTCGGCAGCGTCGGGAGGGCATGTACATGCGGCACAGCTGTGGGATCACACGAGCAGTCAAGCGAGCAGCGGCCGTTGTCGTTGCCGCTGTGCTGATGAATGGTTGTTCGTCGGACGATCCAGCGCAGGCCGAGGAGTGGCAGCGGGATTACTGCACCAAGCTGGGGTCCTGGCAGGACGCTGCACACGCCACAACAACCAGCGAGGCAGATGCCGATGCCGGTGAAGGGCAGAGTGCCCAGTCGCCCGACTTCGACAACACCGAATCGGCAGGACACGCGGTTATCGAGGCCTCGAAAAGGCTTGACCAGGCAGGCTTGGAACACGGTAACACCCACATCCTCGATGACACCGTCGACGCGGTCGGCGGCGACGTCGGGGCTGAGGGTCGTGCAGTGTCCTACTGCGACAGCTCAGGCTTCGAGACCTTGGTCAGTTCGGCTGGCTAGTGCTGTGCGCACAGGGGTTCGCCGGGTCTTGCTCAGGCCGCTACGACGACCACCGCCCCGGCGAAACCATGCGGTCAGAGCACAGGCTGCGCGTACACGAGTGTGTCCGTGACAGACGTCGGCCCGGGTGGCCATGGTCTGGTGTGTGGGCCTCGGGCGCTTGTCCGCGCTGAGTTCGCGGCCCGGCCCGCGCGGGGCGATCCGGCGGTAGCGTGATCCTCATGACGGCTGAAGACGAGGCGCTGGTCGGCGGGATGATGAACGCGGGAGCGGTCTTCCGCCGGGGGGAACTGGTGGAGCGTCCGGCACCGCTCAACGCGCCCGCCCTGCACGCCTATCTCCTGGCACTGCAGGAGCACGGCTTCGACGCTGCGCCGGCCCCTGTCGGTCTCACCGCTGACGGTCGCGAGCAGTTGACCTTCGTCCCGGGTGACGTGGCTCTGCCGCCGTACCCGGACTGGGCAATGACCGAGACCGCCCTTGGATCGGTGGGGAGCCTGCTGCGGCGCCTGCATGAGACCAGCGCGGCGGTGGCGGTCGACCTCCATGCCGAGTGGCCCCGGGATCTGGCCGATCCGGAGGGGGGAACGACGCTGTGCCACAACGACGTGTGCCCGGAGAACGTCGTCTTCCGCGACGGCCGTGCCGCCGCCCTGATCGATTTCGACCTGGCGGCCCCGGGTCGTCCCCTGTGGGACGTCGCCATGTGCGCCCGCTATTGGGTTCCGGTGCTGGATCCTGATTCCGCGGCCGCTGCCCATCCTTCGGCGCTCGACGCGCCTGCACGGCTGCGGATCCTTGCCGACGGCTATGGCCTCTCGGCGGGGGACCGCGCCGACTTGCCCAGTGTCATCGAACAGGCCACGGGGGTCTGCCGGGCCTTTGTCGCCCGCCGGGTGGCCGACGGTGACCCTCTCTATCTCCGGGCGTTGGCCGAGCGTGGTGGATGGGAGCGCTGGGACCGTGTGCAGACATGGCTGGCCGACCACCGCAAGGCGTTCACGGCCGCATTGCTGAACTGACCGGACCGGACGTTCGCCATGCGAAGCGGTCTACCAGCGCATGCCGAGGGCCGGCCTGTGCGCGCGGCTGTTCGGCGGTGAGCTTGTGGGTGCGGCGGCGGGTGTTGCCGATGACGGTGCCGAGTTTGACCTGTGTTCCGTCGGCAGTTTCCTGCCACGACCCCGTTACTCGGACCGGCCGTAGGGACGTGCACGAGCAGATTTGCGACACCACCCTTCCGGACAGCATTGATGTCGCAGACCTGCCAGCCTGTGCCCCGCTCCGCCTGCTGAACTGATCGTGCAACAGCACACCATCACAGGACGGAATCCATGGCTGCATCCACCACCGCCACCA
Source organism: Streptomyces sp. Xyl84 (assembly GCF_059731885.1). Taxonomy (NCBI): domain Bacteria; kingdom Bacillati; phylum Actinomycetota; class Actinomycetes; order Kitasatosporales; family Streptomycetaceae; genus Streptomyces; species Streptomyces sp. Xyl84. The sequence goes on along the minus strand of NZ_AP029182.1, from coordinate 172,362 downwards.
GGCGCGACCCCGGCGGGGCCGATTCACCGTCCCGCTCCCCGGTGATCGGATGGCTGGCCGTCGTCGCGGTCATGCTGGGCATCTTCTCCATCGTCACCACAGAAATCCTCCCCATCGGACTTCTGACCAGGATCGGCGCCGACTTCACCGTCTCCGACGGCATGGCCGGACTGATGATGACCATGCCCGGCTTCCTCGCAGCGATCGCCGCCCCCGTCGTCACCGTCATGACCGCGCGGATCGACCGCCGCCTGATGCTGTGCGTCTTCATGGTCCTGCTCGCCGCGGCGAACTTCCTGGCAGCAGCAGCCCCCGACTACTGGCTGGTCCTGGTCTCCCGCGTCCTGGTCGGCATCGTGATCGGCGGCTTCTGGTCCATCGGTGCCTCACTGGCCGAACGCCTGGTACCCGCCGAATCCGTCGGCCGGGCCACAGCAGTGATCTTCTCCGCAGTGCCCTTGGGCTCCGTACTCGGCGTGCCGGCCGGCACACTCATTGGCGACCTGGCCGGATGGCGCACCGCATTCATCGCCATGGGCGGCCTCACCGTCGCCGTCCTGATCATGCTGCTGATCGTCACGCCGCCACTGCCACCTCACCGGACCACCCGCCTGCGCGTGCTGCGCGGCATGCTCAGCAGCGTTGCCACCCGATTCGCCCTGCTCCTGACGGTTCTGGTCGTGCTGGCGCACTTCGGCGCGTACACCTACGTCACACCGTTCCTCGAGCAGGTCACCGACGTCAGCTCGGGGCTCATCACCGTTTTCCTGCTCGTCTACGGAGCCGCGGGCATCCTCGGCAACTTCCTGGGCGGCTCCCTGGTCGTGCGCCACCCCCGGGCCACCTTCGCCACCGCCGCCGGCGGGATTGCCGCCGCCACCTTGCTCCTGCCCGTTGTGGGTGATGGGAAGGCGGGAACGATCGCCCTCCTCATCGTCTGGGGCGTGGCATACGGGGCAGTCCCTGTCTGTTCCCAGACGTGGTTCGTCAAGGCGAGCCCCGACACCCCCGAAGCTGCTTCCGTCATGTTCACCGCGTCGTTCCAGGCCACGATCTCCCTGGGCGCTCTGACCGGTGGACTCGTCGTCGACGCCGGCTCACCCTCGACGGTCATGACCCTGGGCGGCATGACAGCCGCCCTCACGGTCATTGCCGCAGGGGTCCACTACGCCCGACGCCTGACATGGCCGGACACCGCCTGACCCGCCCCGGCCTTCCCGAAGACTTGGCCCACCCGGGCCGTGCCGTAGGGCAAACGGTCCGAACGGCCGGTTGCGGACTCGGCTCCCCGGACCCCGGCCCTTGCCCCTCGATCCTGGAGACGCGGCACGCGGCTTCGGCCGGCGTGGCGTAGTTGATGTCGTTCGGCGTGCTCGCTCGCGGCGAGCGGGCTGCGATGGCGGTTCCGCGTAGTCGAGGGGCAGTCGCCCGTTCCGCCGGCAGGGGCGTGACAGTGCTCGGCTCTCGCCCCTGGTGCCTGCGGCAGAGGGGAGGGGAGCGTGGTCATTCCTCTGCCCTGGCGAGAGTGCCCACGATGAGGGTGGTCAGCATCTCCTCCAGGGTGGTGGTGAAGTCCATCCGCAGGACGGCGAGGGAGGGATCGGATTCATAGGCGGCGAGCATGGCGGCAGAGGGCCGGGCATGGGTCCATACCGCGCCGCTCACCATGACGGCCTGGGCGCAGAGCTGATCGGCGTGGCCGCCGAGTTCGGGGAGGTGCCGGCGGGCGAGGGCGGCCAGAGCGGCGACGTTGTCGAGGGCCGCTCGTTTGTTGCGGGCGGCCACGTCCGCTGAGACGTTGTGTTCCAGGACGCCCGCCTGGGCGCTGAGCAGGTCGCACAGCACCCGGTGCTGCGCCAGGGAGCGGGCCAGGACTGCGGCGAACTCCTGACCGCGCCGGGTCGGCGGGGCGTCGGGGGTGAGTGAGAGGGCGAGCTGTTCGGGAAGGGCGGCGGTCCACTGCCGCCAGTCGCGGTCGAGCAGTTCCAGCAGGACGGCTTCGCGTGACTCGAAGTAGCGCAGCACGTTGGACTTCGCCAGGCCCACGCGCCGGCTCAGTTCGTTCAGGCTGAGTGCCCCCACGGACATCTCCTCGAGCATCGCCGCCGCGGTGTCGAGGATCGCCCGCCGCCGGATCTCGCGCTGTTCCTCGCTGCGCGCTCGCTGGAAGGTCGTCATGCCCCCATGTTACAGACTGCCGGTCTTTTGAAATCGGACCGTCAGTAGTCCTCAGATGGGGGAGGCCGGCGGCTTCTGGGGCGGAGCACTCCATCCGTGAGCACCGCCGCCTCCCTGACGTCGATTGACAGATGTCTCCGCAGACACCGCCGAGCATCATCGTCCGCACCGTCGCCTTCCTCGGCGTCACATGACGGAGGCCCCCAGCGGTCCCCGTTGGACACTCATCGGGTCAGCAGTCCTGCTTCTCTCCCCTCTCGCGGACGCGTCGGCGGGCATCGCCGCTGCGGCATCGAGGATCGCCCGCCAGTGGGTCTCGCGCCCTTCGCCGCGTACTCGCTGAGAGGTCGTCACCTCTTGTTACAGACCGTCGGTCTTTTGACATCAGACCGCCAGTCTCTTAGTCTCGAACGCAAGAGACCGGCGGTCTCCTAAAGGGACTACAGCGCACCGCCGGCCGTGCCCACTCGTACAAGGAAGAGGTCCGCCGTCATGAGCGTCTCCCGCATCGCCCTGGTCACCGGAGCCACCACCGGCATCGGCAAGGAGGCCAGCCTGGCCCTGGCCCGCGCCGGCCACGCCGTCGTCGTCTCCGGCCGGCGCAAGGAAGCGGGCGAAGCCGTCGTCCGCGAGATCCGCGGCAACGGCGGCCGAGCCGCATTCATCGCCGCCGACGTCGACTCCGAAGAGTCCGTCGCCGCCCTGGTCGCGGCCACCGTCGAGCGCTTCGGCCGCCTCGATGTCGCGGTCAACAACGCCGGAGTCTCCCTCGACACCGGTCGCATGGCCGACGAGCCCACCAGCCGCTTCCAGCAGATGCTCACCACGAACGTGCTCGGCGTCTTCTGGGGCATGAAGTACCAGATCCAGCAGATGCTGGCCCAGGACAACCCCGGTGGCGCCATCGTCAACCTTGCCTCGATCGCGGGCCTGGGCGGCATCCGCTACGCGGCCAACTACTCCGCGACCAAGCACGCCGTGGTCGGCCTGACCAAGTCCGCCGCCCTGGAGTACGCCACCGACGGCATCCGCATCAACGGGGTCGCCCCCGGCTCGATCAAGACCGACATCCTCAGCACCGCCATCGAGGCCGGCACGTGGGACGAGGCCGCCATCGCCGCCCTCCAGCCGGTCAACCGGATAGGCCGCCCCACCGAGGTCGCCGAAGCCATCACCTGGCTCGCCTCCCCGGCCGCGTCCTTCGTCACCGGAACCATCCTCAACGTCGACGGCGGCTACAAGGCCCAGTAGAACGTCCTATGGCACCGCAGACCCGGAAGTCCCCCTGGCAAGGGGGGCCGGCCGGCGATATCCGGCTTCCTCGTCCAGCCGGGGGAGGGCGCTTCTTCCTCGCGGGCCGCACGGCCGGGGAGAGTGACGAGTGAACACTTCAGGTGGGCGGCGCGTCACGGACTGTGCGGCGGCAGCCGCTGTGTGATCCGGTTGAACAGATCCGTCAGCGGCTCGCTGACGTACCGACCGAACTCGGTCAGTCCGTAGGTGACCTGGGGCGGCGTCGTCGGCTCCACCTCCCGCCGGACCAGACCGTCCTGGACCAGCGCGCGCAAGGTCTGGGTGAGCATTTTCTCGCTGATGCCCTGGATGCTGTTGCGCAGCTCGTAGAACCGGAGGTCGTTGCTCCGCAAGGCGATCAGCACCCAGATACCCCACCTGCTGGTCACGTGGTCGACCATGTCGCGCGCGGGGCAGTCAGTGTGAAACACCTCATACCGATTGCCCGCCTCGGCCTGCGTCAACTGCGCACCTTCCTTCATGTTGGGAGCTTACCTCTGGGTATGTCCTTACGAAAAGTAACAACGGCTCCTAGTGTCGATCAGCGCAGTTCACAACGGACCAGGAGTTGAACATGATCGTGGTGACCGGAGCCACCGGGAATGTGGGCCGACCTTTGACGCAGGCCCTGGCTGACGCGGGTGAGCAGGTGACGGCGGTGTCGCGGCACACGGGGGCGATGCCGGGCGGGGTCCGGCATGTGGCGGCCGACCTGGCCGAGCCGTCAAGCCTCACACCCGCCCTGGACGGGGCGAAGGCGCTGTTCCTCCTGCTGTCCGGCGACCTGCACGCCTCCGAAGCCAGGCCGTCCGACATCATCGCCCTGGCCGCGGCCAGTGGGGTCCGCCGACTCGTCCTGCTGTCTTCGCAGGGCGTGGCGACCAGGCCGCTCGGCCCGTCACGGGTCGCGATGCGCGCGGTGGAGGACACGCTGCGGAGGTCCGGCCTGGACTGGGCCGTCCTGCGACCGGGCGGCTTCGCGTCCAACGCCCTGGCCTGGGCGGAGTCCGTCCGCACGCAAAAGACGGTCGCAGCGTCCTTCGGCGATGTCGGGGTGCCGGTCGTCGACCCGGCGGACATCGCCGAGGTCGCGGCGGCCTGCCTGCTGGACGACCGCCACACCGGCAAGGTCTACGAGCTGACCGGCCCGGAGGTGATCACGCCACGCCGGCAGGCGGAGACGATCGCCGCCGCGCTCGGCTCGCCCGTAGCGTTCCACGAACTCACCCGCGACGAAGCCAAGGCCATGATGACCCGGTTCGTACCGGCGGAACTCGCCGACGACACCTTGGACATCACCTCCGCCCCGAACCCGGCCGAACTGCGGATCAGTCCGGACGTGGAACGAGTCCTCGGCCGCGCCCCGCGTCCCTTCGACAGCTGGGTCGCCCGCAACGTCGCTGCTTTCCGCTGAGGCGCGACCCGACTGAAGCATCCTGGCGACCTCGTGCAGCTCCGGCCGCGCGAGGCCTCGTCCACCGACGTCTGCGTCTGTACCACGCATGGTGGTAGCGGAACGCGCTGAGAGCTGCGAACAGAAGTGGGCCCCGGCGGCCGGCGCCCGGCACGCGCCCTCGCCGCGTTGCCGGAAGGCCCTGGTAGCTCCGCCACGAGGACCTTCCGTCGCCTTGCGATCGCACGCACCGGACACCGCCCGCTGACCGGACCCCGCTGTTGTTCGCAGCTCTGACAGCAACGGCAGCAGATCGCCCTGTCGGAGACGCCGCGCGGGGAACGGCTGGCGCTGCCGGAGCGGTTCATCGAGGTGTCGGCAGAGCCCGAACGCTGTGCCTGCGCGGGCAGGGGCATTCTTCGTCTTCGCGGCGCCGGAGCTGTCGTACGACCGCCACGATCCCGAACAGCAGAAGCGTCTGATCTCCGATGCGTTCTCCGGACTCGGCCGGGAGGTGCCCCGCCTGCTCCTCGCGCTGCACCAGGCCCCCGACCTGTACTTCGACCCGATCAGTCGGGTGGACGTGGCTACCTGGTCCACCGGGCGCGTGTGCCTCGTCGGTGACGCCGCCTGCGGGGCCACCATCGGCGGCATGGGCACGGGAAGCGCGGTCGTCGCCGCGTACGTCCTGGCCGGCGAAAGTCGAGGAGGAATCGGCCGCGGCTTGGAGACAGTCACCTCTGGCCGGGACGGGACCCGTCCCGGTCCTGTCACCGCCATCTGCGCAGTGCCTGCTCCGGCAGGTGCCTGACCAGCCACGCGCTGACGAGACCGAGAGCGGCACCGGCGGCGACGTCACTGGGGTAGTGGGCACCGGACTGCACCCGCTCCACGGCCACCAGGGCGGCCGGTACCGCGCAGACCGTCCCGGCCAGCGGCCACGAGGGGGCGACCGCTGCGGTGAACGCCACCGCAGCCGCGGTGTGCCCTGAGGGGAACGACGGCGAATCGGGGCGGTCCTCGACCTCGTCGTGCGGGATCCATTCCTTGGGCGGCCGCGGCCTGTCAGTCACCTGCTTGCACACACCGTTGGACACCAGTTGGGCCAAGGCCAGAGCCGTCACACCCGCTAGCGCTCCCTTACGACGCTCCCGTCCGCCAACCCAGACCATCACCACGGCGGCACCGCACCACAACTTGCTGCCTTCCGCGGCTTCCTCCACCGCCGACAGCGTGCGGTGAAGGGCGGGCTCCCGCCAGGAGGCCATCCGCTTGGTCAGACGGCGGTCCATCTCGCGCACTGCGGTCAGCAACCTCATGACCTGCTGGTATCCCGCTCTCACCAGATCACGCACGGCCGTCCCCGTCCTCGGAGCAGTGTCCTGCGTGGTGCTTGCCACACAGGTGGAGGCCGAGGTGTGGCTTCGCGGGCTGGGTGTCATCGCGGTCGGCGTGGTTCTGGGGGCCGTCGCCACCGTGCACCGCCGAAGCCGGTCCTCGTCCTGAGCGAGGGCCACCGGGCCACGGCGGCGGCCATTTTCCACGGCGCCCTCACGGGCCGCGAAACCCGCCAGACCTGATCGACGAGCCGCCGCTCCGCCGTACCGCCCCCCTTCCGCCGCTGCGGTGGCTCAGCTCGCCGGCCCTGCGGCGAGTGCCGTCGACCAGGCTGCGACCACGTGCCGCCGCGCGCCTTCTCACCGCCGGCGACGAGGGCATTCGCGGGGTGTGGCCCCGGCTCCTGAAGCCGTACCCGCGCGACGCCCCCATGGGGAGGGTCCCGGGCGCCGGCGCCTGCCGTCGGAGGTCGTTCGGGTGCCTGGCGTGCCGCCTCGGCGGGCGGGGGCCGGGCCGTGGTGCGAGCGTGGAAGGCAACAGGCCAAGCACAGGAGCTGGCACGGACGGGATGGAGCACGGCGATGGCTCGGGCGATCTGGACAGGAGTGATCACGTTCGGCCTCGTCACGGTCCCCGTCGGCCTCTACACCGCGACCGGGGACCACACCCTCCACTTCCACCAGCTGCAGCGCGGCACCTCGGACCGGATCCGCAACAAGCGGGTGAACGAACGCACCGGCGACGAGGTCGGCACCGACGACATCGTCAAGGGCTACGAACTCGGCGAGGGCCAGTACGTCGTGGTCGAACCCGACGAACTCGACGACATCGCCCCGGGCCGCTCGCGGACCGTCGACATCACCGACTTCGTCGACCTCGACCGGATCGAGCCGGTGTACTTCGACCGCACCTACTACATCGCCCCCCGCGGCAAGGAATACACCGAGGTCTACGAGCTGCTGCGCGCCGCCCTGGCGGAGGCGCGCAAGGTCGGCATCGCCACCTTCGTCATGCGCAACAAGCAGTACCTGACCGCGCTGCGCGCCGAGGACGAGGTACTGGTCCTGCAGACACTGCACTGGGCGGACGAGGTCCGTGATCCGGGCCAGGAGCTGCCGGAGCTGCCCTCGGCCCGGGCGGGGCGCGGCAAGCAGCTGGACATGGCACTGCAACTGGTCGACGCGCTCAGCTCCGACTGGGAGCCGTCCCGCTACCACGACACCTATCAGGAGAAGGTCCGCGAGCTGGTCGAGGCCAAGGCTGAGGGCCAGGAGATCGCCGTGGCGGAGGAACCGCCGGAGGCGACCAATGTGATCGACCTGATGAAGGTACTCGAAGGCAGCCTCCAGGCCGCCCGCTCCGGCCGCGGCGGCAAGGAGCCCGCTGCCGGGGAAAGGGCCGCGCCCGGTGAGGCGGCGTCCACCCGGTCCTCGGCGACAGACACGGCGGCGAAGACGCGGGCGCGGAAGGCTCCGCCGAAGAAGGCCGGGGCGGCTGTGCAGGCCCGCGGCCAGGGTGCGGGCGGCAGGAGCGAGTTGCGGAAGCTGAGCAAGGCGGAGCTGTACCAGCGGGCGACCGATCTGGACATGCCGGGCCGGTCGAAGATGAGCCGCGAGCAGCTCATCGACGCACTGGCCGGCAGCAGGCGTCGCCGTAAGAAGACAGCGGCCTGACAGCCGGCGGTGGCCGCCCCACGACCGTGGTGGCCCCGCGAGGAGTTCCTGCGGCAGCGGGGATGCGCGGGCCGACGGGGCTTCGTCCGGGTCGGCTGCTACGGCCCGGCGGGTGGCCTCCGCGATCCGCCCGGGACTGCCGGCCGCCCCCGCACTGCGGGGCAGAGCGTCGCCGTTACGGGCACGGTCCGGGAGATGCTGGAGAGCCGGGTCCCGCGGCCTTTCCGCTTCCCGGCCACCGGGCGGCGGTTCCCCGCCGGCCTGCTCCCGGCCGTCACCGAGCGCTGGCTGGTCGCCGCGGGCGCCACGAGCCTGACCCTCGTCCCGCTGGTCGTCGACGGCATCGTTCTCGGCTACGCCGCCACGAGCACCAACGGCGACACCCCGGTGCCCGGCCCCGACGACGTGGAACTGCTGCGCAAGGTCCTCCACCTCGCACAACGGCCCATCCACCGCGTCCTCGACCTCCAGCGCGCCCGCCGCATCGCCCTGCGCCTGCAGCGCGCCCATCTCATCGAGCCACCGACCGTGCCCGGCGCGTCCCTGGCCGCCTGCTACCAGCCGGCCAGCTCGGCCAACGAGATCGGCGGAGACTGGTACGACGCCATCGTCCACTCCGACGGCACCCTGGCCCTCGACATCGAGGACGTCGCCGCCACAACCTTACCGCGGCGACCGCCATGGGCCAGTTGCGCAGTATGTGCCGCGGCCTCGCCTGGAACATGGGCCCCGGCTGCGAGCCCGGGACCGTGCTGGCCATGCTCGACGACGCCGCGGACGGACTGGCCATCGCCTCGTTCGCCGCCGCCGTCCACACCCACCTCCGGCGGCGGCCCGACGGCACCTGGCGGATGGCCTGGTCCAACGCCGGACACCCACCGCCCCTGCTCGTCCCCGCCCGGGGGATGCCCCACTTCCTCACCGGCACAGGTGAGGACCCCCCGCTGTGTGTCGACCCCAGAACCCGCCGCACCACCCACACCCGAGCCCTCGCCCCCGGGGACACCCTCCTGTACTACACCGACGGCCTCATCGAAACTCCCAACTCCTCCCTCGACGAGGGGCAGCAGTGCCTCCTGCGAGCCGCCCCCCACCACCGCGGCGAACCTCTTCCCGAGCTGCTCGGCAACCTGCAGAACCTCTCCGACGCCCGCGACGACATCGCCCTGATCGCCTTCCGCGCCGACCCGGGCCGAGGTCCTGCCCCCTAACCACGAGGCGGTCGTCCGGGCAGAGCGGCACCGGCGGCCCCGCCTCCGCCCGCGACGATCCGGATCTGTGCCCTCCGGTTCGGTGAGTGACGCCGACAGCCAAGAGGGCTTGGCTGTCGGGCCTCGACGGGGGACGGTGAGCAGGCGGTGGAAGCTTTCGATGCCGCAGGTTCGCCGACGGGCCGTCCGTCTGCTTACATCCGGGCGTGCTCGCGCTCGTGAGCGCACAGCGCGCCGGTGGCGGCGACGTCGGTACGGGCGGTCGGTGCCTCGGCCGCCGGCACGTGTCGGACGGGGGAGCGGCGGGACTGAGCCAGGCGCGCAACGGGACCGGATCGACTTGTTCAGTGAGCCTGCGGGGGGCAGGTGGCGTGGATGACGTGGTCGACGACGTCGTGGAGGCTGGAGCGGTGGCGGTAGGCGGCGCGCTGCCGGTCGGCTCCGTTTCCCCGGGTGCGCAGCCGGTTCCAGTGGGCGCGTACGAGGTCGAGGTCGCCGTGGCGGTGCAGGGCGGGGGAGATGGCGCGCAGCAGGTGCTCGGTCTGCGTGGTCTGAGGGAGCAGCCGGCGGGTGACGGCGTCGAGGGCGTGTCCGCTCAGACCGTCGCGTGCTGCCCGCCAGCAGGCCGCGCGCAGCATCTCGGGGGCGGGCCGGGGTGCCGGATCCCCGGCGCGGACGGCGGTGAGGGCGGTGGCGGTGAGGGCGCGGACGACGGCGGCGAGCAGGACGGTGTCCTCGGGGGTGAGGCCTGCGTCGGCGACGCGTACCTCGATGGTGGGCAGGTGGTGGGAGGGGCGGATGTCCCAGTAGAGGCCGCCGCGGTCCATGACGGTCCCCGTGCCGATGAGTTCTTCCACCAGGTCCCGGAAATGGGCGGGGGACTCGAAGTAGGGCGGTGGGCCGGCCACCGGCCACCGCCCCCAGGTGGTGGTGCGCCAGCTCGCGTAGCCGGTGTCGCGACCCGCCCAGTACGGCGAGTTCGCGGTGAGCGCGGTCAGCGTGGGCAGCCAGGGCCGCAGGTGGTTGCTCACTTCGATCGCTTCACGAGGATCGGCCACGCCGACGTGTACGTGGCACGCGCACGCGCTCTGCTCGTCGTCCAGCGCGCGGAAGAGGGACAGGCTTTCCGCGTAGCGCGGGCCCGGCGTGAGGGGCACGGGGGTGACCAGGCCGAGGATGGGGGATCCGCTGGAGGCGATGCGCAGGCCGCGGCCTGCGGCCGCGCGTGCCAGGACCGCCCGCGTTGCGCGCAGCTCCTCGGCTGCCTCGCTCAGGCGGGTGTGCGGCTCGGTACGGCCTTCGATCTGGTAGCGGGTCAGTTCGGTGCCGACGCGGTGGCCGAGCTGACCGGCGGCCGTGGCGGCGACTTGCGGGCCCTGGGGACTGACGGTTCGGGTGACGGGATCGACGAGGAGGAACTCCTCCTCCACCCCCACCGTCAGTGGAGCGGTCACCCCCACCGGGGCGGCGGGTCGGACGGCGGGGGCGTCGTCCGGCGGTGATTGCTGCTGCGGCTGACTGGTCATGGTGGTGCACTGTGGCAGAGGACGCTGCCCGACACGAGGCGAAACGGCGTACTCGTCCGGTTCGGGACCGAGTGAGCGAGCGCACGCCCGCGTGCACCCGGCAGACTGGGCACCTCCCCCCAGGCCCGGGGTCGGACTGCTCGCGGAGCCGGTCAAGGGCAACGGGGTCAGGGATGATGCGCCGGCACGCACGGCCTTCCAGGCAGGTCACGGTGCGTAGAGCACCCCGTGATCACGGGTACCTTGCCCAGCGTCGCCGGTCACATGAGCGCCGCGGCCTCGCCTGCCACCCAGGTCTGCCAGACATGACGGGTGTTCGGCAGGTCAGGGCGGTCGAGAAGCCAGAGCACATACCCGGCATGGCACCGGGCCCAGGGACTGTCCGAATCGGCTGCCCGATCGAGCCTGTCCCGTAGGTCAGCGCTGTCGACTGCCCGGGCGACGCGCACGTATGCGCGGTCCTTGCAGCGATACGCCCGGTGGACGACGATCTCGACCAGGTCGGTGAGCTTCGCCCTGACCGCCTCGTCCCGGCGAGCACGGGCCACCTCGCGGATCAGGCTCTGCTTCGTCCCCCACGCCTTCGCATGCCGCGTCCACTCCAGCGGGTACCTCGCCTCCCACTCCAGGAAGAGCAACGCATAGGGCAGCCCCGGCCACGCCGCCAGGTCCCCGTCCACGGGAGCACCCCACACCCCGTCGGGCAGCGAACGCCTCCGAGCTTCCTCATGCCTCCGGCGCGCCTGCAGGAAGGCCGGCTCCCGGTACTGCTCGTCCGCCCCGAGGGGCCGCGTCAGCAGCCACGTCTCCCTGGACCGGGCGAGCGCGTCCGTGACCTCCCTCCGGGCCTCCGCCAGACGGACGAGAGCCGCATCTCTCGCAGCGGGGTCCTCCGCTATGAGCCCGAACGCCCAACCCAGTCGCTCAGCCCATGCACCGGCGTCGTCCGCATCTGCACCTGCCTCTCCAGCCACGTACGGGATCATCCCTCATCAGGGCAGAAGGCTCGCTCCACCCGGCACTTGCGGAGGAGACGCCGGGCTCCGGGGCGCGACGGACATGACAGTTCACCGGCCCGGTGATCCTGTGCGGGGCTTCACGGCCCGGTCCGCCGCCTCGGCCGTTCGGAGAGGCGGCCAGGGCGTAGGGCGTAGCTGCCCTGCCGGTTGTCGGTGCGGGCCGGCAGCAGGGCTGCCGTTGTCCTCCCGTACCCGGGAGCCGCGCGAGCGGGACCGCGCCCGCCGCTGCCCTCATCAGGGGGCGTGGCCGTCGACGGGGGCGGTGGCGTACCGGCTGGAGATGCGGCGGTCGAGCTGCTCGTCGAGTTCCTCGCCCCGGGCGAGGGCGTCGCGCAGGTCACGGAAATACTGCACGAACAGGTCAGGGGTGAAGGTGGCCAGGAAGGAGGCCGGTTCGTCACCCGGGTTGGCGAAGGTGTGCGGCGCGTCGGTGGGCGCGAGGACCAGGGTCCCGGGCGGCGCGTCCCATGTGCGGTCGCCGGTGGTGAAGCGAACCGTGCCGGACAGGACGTAGAAGCCCTCGTCGTGCCCGGCGTGGCGGTGCAGGGGCGGCCCGCCGCTGCGCGGTGCGAGGGTCGCCTCGCACAACGCGAGCCGGTGTCCGGTCCTGCCGCCGTCCTCCAGGACGCGGATCCGGATCGGCCCCAGCTCGATGACCTCTCCCTCGCCCGGCCGTACGATCGATACTTCCTGTGCCATGCGCTCACGCTACGGCCCGGTGGCCCGCCGACGGGGTGGACGCCACGAGGCGGGCCGCACCCGTACGCCCGAAGTTCAGCCGGTCGGTCCACCCGGCGGCCGGACGGTGGGCGAGCCCGGTCCTGCCCACCGCGAGCGGCCCGAGAACGGCTGTCCAGCTGTCGCTGGCGAACCCGCCCAGCCGCGGACGCCGAGCCGGCCGGGTACGCGCGGGGGTGGCGAACCGGTCACGCCGCCGGTGCGGTCGAGGCATCCGCCGCAGCGGCCCGCCGGGCGACGGGAGGCCACGCGGAACGCATCCCCCCGCACGGCATCGCCGGCCGAGCCGCGGACCGTCTGACGGGTCCCGCGTTCACAGCAGAGCTGGCCGCCGGCGTCCTCCCGTGGGTGCCCCGGCGACCGTGGCCCTACTGCTCAGGTGCAGCGGCACCGGACACAGGGGTGTCCCGGTCGGCCCCGTCCAGGGCCGCGGCCAGGCTCCGGGGGCGCATGTCCGTCCACGTCTGTTCGATGTGGTCCAGGCAGGCGCGGTGACTGTCCGGGCCGTGCACGACGCTCCACCCGGCGGGGACGGCGAAGTCGTCCGGCCACAGCGAGTACTGGCCCTCCTCGTTGCGCAGCACGAGGAAGGTGCCGTCCTCGTCGTCGAAGGGGTTGCTCATGGAGGTCCTCCAGGGACGGTCGGGTCAGGTCATCGCGACGAGTATGCGGCGCTCGCCGGTGAAGGGCTCGCGGCCGTGTGCCATCCGCATGTTGCTGACGAGCATGATGTCGCCCTGCCGCCAGGGCAGCGCGAGCGAGGCACGGTCGTAGGCGGCGCGGACGGCCGCCAGATCGGCGTCGGGGATCGGACTGCCGTCACCGAGCAGGGCGTTGCGGGGCAGACCGTCCTCGCCGTATGTCTCCAGGAGCACTTCGCGCAGGTCCGGTTCCAGGCTGGACAGGTGGAACAGGTGCGCCTGGTTGAACCACACCTCGGCCCCGGTGCCCGGGTCGACGGCGGTGGCCGGGCGGTGGTGGCGGGTGTGCAGGACGTCGCCGTCCCAGGAGAACTCCTGGCCGTGCGTGCGGCAGTGGCGTTCGACGTCGGCGCGGTCCTCGGTCTGGAACGCCTCCTGCCAGCTCAGTCCCATGTCAGCGCGGAACGTACGGGTGTAGACGACCCCCTTGGCGAACCGCTCCCTGACCCCGGCCGGGATCAGGTCGAGGACGACGCGGCTGTCGGCGATGGGCGTGGCGCCGCCGGAGCCCGGCGCGGTGTGGCAGAAGAAGTACACCGTGGACGGCCAACTGGCCGCGTACGAACTCTCGTTGTGCATCGGGATGGGCTGGTCGGCAGGGTACTCGGTCGAGGTGTAGATGTTTCCCTTGACCGCCCTGCGCGGGGTGGACCGCTCGGTGTAGCGCAGCAGGTCGCCGCCGACGGACCCGACCACGTCGTGGAAGCCGTCGATGCCGTCGCCGTCGGCGCGAAGGCCGTGCAGCAGGATCAGTCCGTCGGTGGCGAGACGCTCGCGCAGTTGCGGGCCGTGGGAGCGCACCCAGTCGGGGCCCGCGTCGCCGAGCGGCCCCAGGTCGTATTCGGCGCCGGTGGTGAGTCCCTCACCGCGGGGCCGGGGGGAGATCCCGCCGAGGGGAGTGAGCGTTACTGGCCAGGTCACTTGGGCGCTCCTTCGGCGATGAGCGGGGCGGCGTCCGGCTGGGCCGCGAGGATGCGTCGCACGGTCCGTTCGCGCAGGACGGTGGTGAGTTCGAGGCGGATCCCGGCCCTGCGGGCACCGGCGACCAGCTTCAGCGCGGTGATGCTGCTCCCGCCGGCTGCCACGAAGTCGGCGTCGGCATCGATCTCCGGGACACCCAGGCACTGCGCCAGCAGCTCGCACAGCACGGTCTCGGCCGGGCTGCGGGCGCCCGACGCCACGTCCGGCGCAGGGGGTTCGGGCAGCGCCGCACGGTCGAGTTTCCCGCTGGGGGAGAGCGGCAGTGCGGGTACCGTGACGAACGCCGACGGCACCATGTACGGCGGCAGCTTCTCGGCCGCGTGCCGGGCCAGCGCGGCGGCGTCGGGCGAGGCGCCGGGGCCCGGAGCCACGTAGGCGACGAGCCGACGGGCGTCCGCCCGGCCGACCGCGGCGACCGCGCAGTCCCTCACGCCCGCGTGGCCGCGGAGCACGGCCTCGACCTCGCCGGGCTCGATCCGGTACCCGGAGACCTTCAGCTGCTCGTCCGCGCGTCCGAGGTACTCGAGGTCGCCGTCGGGGCGTTCGCGCACCAGGTCGCCGGTCCGGTACATCCGGGAGCCGTCGGCGGCGAACGGGTCCGGCACGAAGCGTTCGTCGGTCAGTTCCGCGCGCCCGAGGTAACCGCGCGCCAACTGCTGTCCGGCTATGTGCAGTTCACCCACGGCGCCCGCGGCGACGCGTTCGCCCTGCGCGTCGAGCACGTACAGGCGTGTGCCCGTGAACGCCCGCCCGATGGGGACGGCACCGGGACCCACGGCGTCGCCGGGGCGCAGGACGTGTGCGCAGCAGCCGACGGTCGCCTCGGTGGGCCCGTACTCGTTGACGACCGTGACGTCGGGGTGCGCGGCGCGCCAGTGCCCGAGCGCGGAGCCGGTCAGCGCCTCGCCGCCGATCACGAGCTGCCCGGTGGGCAGGCAGGAGTCCGGGAGCAGGCTCAGCAGGGGCAGGTGCGACGGGGTGATCTTGAGGAAGGTGGGGCGTGCCGCGTCGGCGGGCGGCGGCTGTTCGCCGGATGCGATCGCCTTGAGGTCCAGGACGTGGATCGCGCCGCCGCTCACGAGCGGGCCCCACAGGCTGGTCACCGCCATGTCGAACGACACCGAGGAGTGCAGCACCGTCCGTCCGGCCAACCCGTCGTAGCGCGCGCGGGCCTGCGCCAGATAGGTGCCGAGCGCGCCCTGCCCGACCAGCACGCCTTTGGGCCGGCCGCTGGAGCCGGAGGTGTAGATCACGTAGGCCGGATCACCGGCCCTCACGGGAGCCGCGTCGAACGGGCGGGCGGGCGCCGACGCCTCGTCCGGGGTGAGGGTGCGTCCGTCGTCCGAGGGGCGCTCGGCCAGCAGCAGCGCGGCGGCGCAGTCGTCGAGGATGTGCCGCTGCCGGTCCTGCGGGTCGTCGTCGGCCAGCGGTACATAGCCCGCCCCCGTCAGCGTGACCGCGAGGAGCGCGGCGACCAGTTCGGGGCCGCGCGCCAGGCGCACCGCCACCAGCGTGCCGGGGCCCGCGCCGCGTGCGGCCAGCGTCCGGGCGATGCGCCCGGCATGCCGTTCCAGTTCGCGGTACGTCCATACTCTGCCGCCGTGGACGACGGCTTCGGCGTCGGGGGTCCGGGCGGCCTGGTCGAGGAAGGCGTCGCGCAGGGCCAGGGTCATCGGCTCGCCTCGTGTTCGTGAAGGAGCGCGGCCAGCGCGTCGGCGACCTGCGGGGAGTTCAGCAGGTCGGCGCGGGCGACGTCGAAGCCGTGCTCGGTGTCGGTGAAGCCGGCGCCCCGGTGCTCACGGGAGGTGAGCGAGGTGGCGGTGCGCCACTGCGGGGCGGGCGGCACGTCGAGCGCCGCCGTCAGATAGGCCAGGTAGGAGTCGAGGATGGCGGCCAGTTCGGCGCCGAGGGAGGCGTCCACCCCGAGCCGTTCGCAGAGCAGGTCGCAGCCCTTGCGGTACAGGGCGGCGTACTGCTCGGCGACCGGGACCAGTGCGTCGGGAGCGTGCGCCTGCTGGATCGCGGTCATCTCGGCCAGCAGACCGGCGCGCTCCTCGTCCGTGAGGACGTCCATGCCGGCGACGAGGCCGCGGAAATCACGGGTGAGCGTGGCGACGCCGGGTGCGCCCGGGTTGAACAGCACGACCTGCGGCCGGCGGCCGTCCCGTTCGCCGAGGACGTCGGCGAGGGCCGAGGCGAAAACGCCGCCGGCGCAGTAGCCGACGACGGCCCGCGCCGGCTGCCCCGCCAGGACCGTGTCGAGCCCTTCCGTCCACCAGCGCAGATAGCCGGCGCCGGTGGCGGCGGACCAGTCGCCGTCCGGGGTGGGCGCGACCGCGTGCCAGACCTCGACCGGGTCGGGGAGCAGGTCGCACAGGTGGCTGAAGGTGGCCTCCTGGCGGCCCGTTCCGTAGAAGTCGACGGCGAGCACGACGGGTGCGTCCCCTGTGCGTATGCGCGACCAGTTCGCCGCGTTCTCGGACACGATCGGTTCACTCCTCGGCTTCGACGGGTGCGGTGCGGTCGACGGATGCGGCGGCGGCCGGTTCGGCGTCGCCGGCTTCGAGGACCAGGGTCCGGCGGCGGACCACGGTCGTGACGGCGGTCGCGGCGGCCACGGCGAACGCGGCGGTGACGGTGAGGGCGGGGCCCTGGGAGTCGAGCAGCACACCGGCGGCGGCGCTGCCCGCGGCGAACCCTCCGTTGTTGGCCGTGGACACCCAGGTGTTGGCCTCGGTCGGAGCGGTCCTCGACGCCGTCACCAGGTCGTTGACCAGCAGGTAGGCGGTGGTGAACAGCGGAGCGAGACACAGTCCTACGAGGAAGGCGAACGCCCCGGCCGGCAGCGGGTTCCCGGTCAGGCACAGGGGCAGCACCGTCAGCGTGAACCCGGTGACGAGCACCGCGAACCGCTGCACCGGTGTGGAGCGCCAGCCGATCCGCCCGTAGGCGAGACCGCCGACCGCGCTGCCCGCGGACAGCAGGGCCAGCAGGACGCCGCCCGCGCCGGGCGAGCCCGCCCGGTCGGCGATGAACGGCAGCACGACCTGGAGCACCCCGACGACCAGGCCCACCCCGCCGAAGGACAGCACGATCGTGCGCATCCCGGGCAGGGCCATGGGCCGGCCGTGCGGCTGGTCCTCGCCGGGCCGGTCCGAGGTGGGGGCGGCCGCGGTCGCGGCGGACAGTACGAAGCAGACGGTTCCGGCCGCGATCAGCACCATGACCGTGATCATGGAAGCGAGGGGCGCGGCGACCGCGATCAGACCGCCCGCCAGCAGCGGACCCAGGGTGAACACCACTTCCTCGGTCACCGAGTCGAGGGCGTAGGCGGTGTGCAGGAGGGGCTGGCGGCCGTGCAGGATCTTGGCCCACAGGACGCGCATGGTCGGCCCGAGCGGCGGAGCGAAGACACCCGCGGCGGCGGCTGCGACGAGCAGGGCCGCGGTGGGTGCCCCGGCTTCGGCGAGCGTGATCAGCGTGGCGAGCCCCAGCAGATAGGGGACGGTCAGCCAGATCAGTCCGGTCCGTGAGCCCTTGCGGTCGATCAGGCGGGCGCGGGCGGGCGCGAACACGGTGAGGGTGGCCGACAGCGCGCCGGAGGTGAGTCCCGCGACGGCGAAGGACCCGGTCGCGTCGCGGACCGACAGCAGCAGGGACAGCGGCAGCACGGCGAAGGACATGCGGGCCAGGCAGCTGCCGAGGAGCGGCGAGCGGGCCTCGCGCACGGCCAGCACCGCGAGGTAGGTGGGCCGGGCGCCGGCTTGCGTGCTCATGCCGCCACCTCGGCGAGGTCCACGGCGAGGCGGGCGAGGACGGCCGCGCGCTCGGTCTCCACGAAGTAGTGGCCGCCGGGCAGGACGACGACCTCGCAGTCCCGCGTGGTGCAGGCGCGCCAGCCCAGGGTGGTCCGCCAGTCGGTCCCGTCGTCGTCCGCGGCGATGTAGACCTTCAGCGGCAGGTCGAGCGCGCAGGGGCGCGGGCGGTGGTAGCGGTCACCGGCCGCGATGTCGGCGACGAGGGTGGGCAGCACCGCTTCCCTGAGTTCCTCGTTCAGCAGCGCCTCGTCCCACGGTCGTTCCTCCCGGAGCGTGGCGGCCAGCTCGTCCTGCGTCGCGGGGCCCGAGGCGTCCGGCGGGACGTTCGGGGGACGGCAGCCGGCGGCGACGAGCAGGCTCGGGGCCCGGTCCAGGGCCGCGAGCCGCTCCGCCAGTTCGTACCCCAGCAGGGCGCCCATGCTGTGACCGAGGACGACCGTGGGCACGTCGCCGGCCGGCAGCGCCGCGCACAGCTGCTCGGCGGTCTCCTCCAGGGTGGCCAGGGGCGGTTCGGCGAACCGGTCGCCGCGGCCCGGCAGATGGGCGGTGAGCAGCTCCACTCCGGAGGGCAGTGCGGCGGGCCAGTCCTTGAAGACGGCGGCGGTGCCGCCCGCGTAGGGCAGCGCGCACAGCCGCACCCGGGGCGGGCCGTCGCAGCCGCCGCTGTACCAGCGGTTGATGCGGGTGAGCGGGAAGTCCATGGCGGCCGTCCCTCACACCAGCAGCGAGGTGGCCGACTGCCGGGCGGACCGGGAACGGCGCAGATCGCGGGTGATGTTGACGCGCTTGAGCCAGCGATCGCGGCCGTCGTAGGCGGCGGCGAACGGCTTGCGGCCGTGCACGGCCTGGTAGTTGTCGACGAGCAGCAGCGAGCCCGCGTCCAGGGTGACGTGCTGCAGTCCGTCCTCGATGAGCGCGGCGATGGTGTCGTACGCCCGCCGGGCGGCCGCGTCCCCGGGCGCCGGGCTCATGTAGGCCGGGTCGATCCGCAGATAGGGTGCGTCGGGGGCACCGAACAGGACGGCGACGCGCTCCGGGGCGTCGTCCATCTCGGCGATCGCCGCGAACCGTTCGGAGGACTGTGCGGCCGCCGCGTTCTGCTCGGGCGTGTGCGAGGTGTCGGGGCGGATCAGATAGCGCGGTTCGAGGAGCGTGGCCCGGTCCTCGGCGGTGAGCCGGGACAGGTCGGGCCAGCCCAGCGTGGTCGCGGCACCCTGGTGGTTGCGCAGGCACAGCAGGCCCACGTAGTCGCAGCGCAGGGGGTGGAAGGCGTCCTCGGTGTGCCACAGCAGTTCGGCCTTGCTGCTGGAGCCCATCTGCTCGGTCTCCTCGCCGGGGACGGGCAGTACGTCGTGGACGAGCCGGCCGTTCTGCTGGGTGGCCCAGCCGAACGCTTCGCCGAGCAGGGCCGCGTGCAGCAGGAGCAGCAGTTCCTCGTTCCGGGTCCGTTCGGGGTCCGGGACGGGGCGGGTCGCGGGGGTCGGTCCGATCCGGTCGTCGTCGATGCCGAAGCCGGTGACCACCAGGGCGCGCGGGCTGTCGTAGAGCCGCATCGCGGTCAGTTCGGTGCGGATGCGCAGCGGCAGCCGCTGTGCTGCGAGGCGGGTGCGGTGCAGCAGCTCGACGGTGGAGTCGACCGGTACCCCGGACAGGGTGCGCAACAGGTCCTCGACCTCCGCGTTCTCCTCCTCGGTGAGCGCGACGGTACGCAGCTGAGGGTCAGTCATCGTTCTCCTCGTCGAGGGCCGCCGCCAGCGCGGCGACGGTCTGTTGGCTCAGCAACTGCCGGACGGTCAGCCGGACGCCGGCCTGGCGGCACCGGGCGACGGCCCTGACGGCGAGGAGCGAGTCCCCGCCCAAGGTGAAGAAGTTGTCGTGCACGCCGATTGCGGGGAGGCCGAGCACCTGCGCCCACGCGTCGGCCAGGGTCTGTTCGAGGCCGGTACGGGGCGCGGTGGCGGCGTTGTCGCTCTGCGCGGCGGTTCGGCCTGTGGTGACCAGCCCGCCGAGTGCGCCGCGGTCGAGCTTTCCGGTGCCGGTGCGGGGCAGCGCGTCCACCTCGATGATCCGCGCGGGCAGCAGGTGGGCGGGCAGTCGTTCGGCGAGCCAGGAACGCAGTCCCTCGGCGGCCGTGCCCTCCTCGGTCGTACGCCGATGCCGGGTCGGCGTGTTCGTCAGCCGGGCCGACGGCTCCGGCGCGGGGTGGGGAACGAGCAGCGGACGGCCGTCGTGGACGCCCTTCTTCACCAGCAGGACGTCCATCGCGCCTCGCGGATCTGCGCCGGCCCAGCTGACGCTCACCCGGTAGGGGGTGGAGTCCGCCAGCGCCCACAGGTGCTCGGGGTCGACGGCCGTCGCGTCCGCGGGCGTCTGGAGCAGCTCGTTGTCGCGGGTCAGGCGGGCGTTGGGGACACCGCGCACGAGCAGGGCGTCCGGGCCCCCGCCGTCCAGGCGGGCGGACAGCGACGCGAGGTCGTGCACCTGGTCGCCCCAGGCGACCACCTCTGCCTCCGGGGCGGCCGGGCGGTCGCCCACGTGCAGCACCACGTCGTAGCGGTACAGGCTCATCTCGTTGTGGTGCCGTCCCCGGCGGGGCAGGACCTCGACGCCGGTGATGCGGGGCGAGCGGGCGGCGAGCCCGGTGAAGTACTCGGGCGAGATCAGCAACTCGCTGTCCCTGGCGGCGAGTTCACGCGCGGCACGGGCCAGGTCCTGCGCCGGGGTACCGGGGCCGGCGTGGGCGAGGGCCTGGCGGGCGTAGAACTGCGGGGCGAGGGCGAGGTTGCGTACGTCTCCGACGAAGACGCGCCCCTGGTCGGCCGTGGCGTCGACGGCCCGGTCCAGGACGGCGTCGAGATAGGCGCGGTCGGGAAAGTACTGGACGACCGAGTTGATGACGACGAGGTCGGTGGACGCGGCGCCGACACCGGTGAAGTCGGTGGCCTCGCGGTGGTGCAGCCGCGCCCGGTGCGCGGGGCGCCGGCGCAGTCCGTCCCGGAGCCACTCCACGGCGGGGCGTGAGAAGTCGGTGCCGGTGTACTCGGTGACGTGCGGCAGCAGCCGCCACATGAGCAGCCCGGTGCCGCAGCCGATCTCCAGGACGCGTCCGGCCGGCCGGTCCAGGAGGCGGGCGACAGTGGTGTCGACCCACTCCCGCATGTGCTCCACGGGGATCGGCTCACCGGTGAGGCTGTCGTTCCAGCCCTTGATGTTGAAGGTGAGTTCACCGTCGGTGGCGTCGGCGTGGGTCGTCTCGAAGACCGCGTTCCAGTCCTCGACGTGGGCACCCTGGTCGCCGTCGGCGGGACTGCCGTGCGGGGAGCCGAAGCCGGAGCCGGAGCCGAGCGCGACGAGGGCGACCAGCCGGGCGGTGCCGTCGTCGGCGGCCACGGTGACGGCGGCTTCCTTGACGGTGGGGTGGTGGGTGAGGACGGCTTCGATCTCGCCGGGTTCGATGCGGAAGCCGCGGAGTTTGATCTGATCGTCGGTGCGTCCGAGGTATTCGAGGGTGCCGTCGGGGCGTCGGCGGGCGCGGTCGCCGGTGCGGTAGAGGCGGCTGCCGGGGGTGTCGCTGTAGGGGTTGGCGATGAATCGCTGTGCGGTGAGTGCGGGGCGGTTGAGGTAGCCGCGGGCGAGTCCTGGGCCGCCGAGGTAGATCTCTCCGGCGACGCCGACGGGTGCGGGTCGCAGTCGTTCGTCGAGGACGTGGAGGCGGACTCCGGGCAGGGGGGTGCCGATGACGGGGATGTCGACGGGGCGGGACAGGTCGTGGCAGGTGGCGTCGACCGTCGCTTCGGTGGGGCCGTAGAGGTTGAAGGCGCGAGCGGCGGAGCCCTGGTGGCGCAGTGTCCGCCACAGGGCCGCGGACACGGCCTCGCCGCCGACCAGGAGCGTTTCCGGCACCCGGAAGCCCTCCAGCAGCCCGGCCTGGATCAGCATGTCCAGGTGGGACGGGGTGACGTTGAGGACGTCGATCGCGGCCCGCCGCACCAGAGCCACCAGCGCCTCGGGGTCGCGGCGCTCGTTCTCGGACGCGACGTGCAGGGTGTGTCCGGCGACCAGCCACAGGAACTGTTCCAGCGACGGGTCGAAGGTCATCGCGGTGGTGTGCGCGACATTGCGCCGGCGGCCGCCCTCCGCCATGCGCCGTACGTGGCCCAGCAGGTGGCGCAGAGAGCGATGCTGGACGGTGACGCCCTTGGGGGCGCCGGTGGATCCCGAGGTGTAGATGATGTACGCGGCCTGGTCGGGGTGGAGGCGCGGTGCGGCCGGCGGGCCGTCGGCGGGGGCCTGGCGCGGGTCGATGTGGACGCGGCCCGGGGCTGCGGGCAGGTCGCGGGTGATGACGACGGGGGCCCCGGTGTCCTCCAGGACATGGGCGGTGCGGTCGGCGGGCCACTCCGGGTCCAGGGGCACGTAGACGCCACCCGCCCGCATCACGGCCAGCAGGGCCACGACGCTGTCGGCGCAGCGCGGCAGGCACACCGCGACCGGTGTCTCGGCCACCACGCCGAGGCGCAGCAACTGCCCGGTCAGGGCGGTGACCTGGGTGTCCAGCTCGGCGAACGTGAGTGTCGTGTCCCCGTACGCCAGAGCGGGCGCGTCCGGTGTCGCCCGCACCTGGGCGGCGAAGGCGTCCGGAACCGTCCCCGTGTCCGTTTCAGGCGTGTGCTGCGGCCCTGCCCCGGCCGGCGGGCGCAGGTGTTCGGTGCCGTCGCTCAGCGGCAGGTCCCCGATGCGGAGGCCGGGGTCGTTCGCCGCCGCGTCGAGCAGTGTCAGGTAGTGGCCGGCCAGCACCTCCATGCGGGGCCGGTCGAACAGATCGGGGCAGTACGTGAGCAGGCACCGCTTCCCGTCCCGGCCCGAGACGATGTCGAGGGACAGGTCGAACCGGCTGGTCACGCCGCTGAAGCCGAGCGAGGTGCAGTCCGTGCCGTGCAGGACGAGCTTCTCGTCGGGAGCGTCGAGGAGCTGGAAGGTGACCTGTACGAGAGGGGTGTGGCTGAGGTCGCGCTCGGGTGCGAGCGCCTCGACCAGCGCCTCGAAGGGGAGGTCCTGATGGGCGAAGGCGCCCAGCGCGGCCTCGCGGACCCGGTCGAGCAGCTCGCGGAACGACACCTGCGGCGGACAGCCGACCCGTACCGGAAGGGTGTTGACGAAGAAGCCGACCAGGGGTTCGGTCTCGGCGCGGGTGCGGTTCGCCGCCGGCACGCCCACGACGACGTCGTCCTGGCCGCTGTACCGTGCGAGCAGCACCTGGAAGGCGCCGAGCAGTGTCATGAAGAGAGTGACGCCCTGCTCCCGGCCGAGCCCTTCCAGCCGCGCGACCAGCGCCGCGGGCAGCGAGAACTCGACAGTCTCGCCCCGGTGGGACTGGACGGCGGGACGCGGGTGGTCGGCGGGCAGCCGCAGCACCGACGGCGCGCCGTCCAACGCACCTTTCCAGTAGGAGAGTTGCTTCTCCTGCACGGGGCCGGTCATCCAGGCCCGCTGCCAGAGGGCGAAGTCGGCGTACTGGATGTCCAGCCGGGCGAGCGCGGCGGGGGCGCCGGTGACGTGTTCCCGGTACAGCCGGCCCAGTTCGTCCACCAGGACCTCGACCGACCAGCCGTCGGACACGATGTGGTGCATGGTGATCACCAGCACATGCTCGTCGTCCGCCAGCCGGGCCACCGCCACGCGCAGCAGCGCGCCGTCCTCCAGCCGGAACGGGGTGCGCGCCTGCGCCGCCACCAGGTCCCGCACACCCTCCTCGGTCCGCTCGGCCGGCTCGATCCGCATCACCTGTGCCGCACGCCGCGCGACCGGCGCGTCACAGGCCGAGACGACCTGGTAGGGTACGCCGTCCCGTTCGACGAACGCCGTCCGCAGCGTCTCGTGCCGTTCGACGAGCATCCGCAGCGCCCGCTGCAGCGCGTCCAGGTCGAGGGGGCCGCGGACCCGGTAGGCGTCGCACATGTTGTAGAAGACGCTGTCGGGCATCAACTGGTCCAGGTACCAGAGGCGTTGCTGCGCGAACGACAGCGGCAGCGGCCCGCTCCGGTCCTCCACCGGCTCAAGGGCCGGAGCCCCGTCGCCGAGGCCCCTGGCCTGTTCGGCGCGGACGCGGGAAGCCAGCTGTCCGATGGTCGGGGCGTCGAACAGCTCCCGCAGCGGTACCTCGACGCCCAGCAGCCTGCGGATCCGGGCCGCCACCTGGATCACCAGCAACGAGTGGCCGCCCAAGTCGAAGAAGTCGTCGTGCACACCTACCCGGTCGACGCCGAGCACGGCGCACCAGACCTGCGCCACGACCTCCTCCACCACGTCACGCGGCGCCACGAACCCGACGTCCAGCTCGGGCCTGCCCACCTCGGGCACCGGCAGGCGCCTGCGGTCCAGCTTTCCGTTCGGCGTCAGCGGCAGCGCGTCCAGAACCACCACCGCCGACGGCACCATGTACGAGGGCAGCCGCCCCCGCGCGAACCGGCGGATGTCGGCGGGGCGGGCCCCGCCGGCGTCCGCCGGCGTGACGTAGGCGATCAGCCGCGCGTGCTCGTCGTCGATGACGGCGGCTTCCTTGACGGTGGGGTGGTGGGTGAGGACGGCTTCGATCTCGCCGGGTTCGATGCGGAAGCCGCGGAGTTTGATCTGGTCGTCGGTGCGTCCGAGGTATTCGAGGGTGCCGTCGGGGCGTCGGCGGGCGCGGTCGCCGGTGCGGTAGAGGCGGCTGCCGGGGGTGTCGCTGTAGGGGTCGGCGATGAATCGCTGTGCGGTGAGTGCGGGGCGGTTGAGGTAGCCGCGGGCGAGTCCTGGGCCGCCGAGGTAGATCTCTCCGGCGACGCCGACGGGTGCGGGTCGCAGTCGTTCGTCGAGGACGTGGAGGCGGACTCCGGGCAGGGGGGTGCCGATGACGGGGATGTCGACGGGGCGGGACAGGTCGTGGCAGGTGGCGTCGACCGTCGCTTCGGTGGGGCCGTAGAGGTTGAAACAGCGAGTACGCCGCTGGCCGCGCAGCGCCTGCCACAGCGACGGCGAGACCGCCTCACCGCCCACCATGACCATGGACGGCGCCCATGATCCCTCCAGAAGCCCACTGTCCAGCAGGAGTTCGAGCTGCGACGACGTCGTGTCGATGACGTCGATCCGGTGCTCCTGGACGAACCGGACCAGGGCCGAGGGGTCGCGGCGCACGTCCTCGGGGACGATGAACAGCTCGTGTCCGGCCAGCATCCAGCTCAGCTGCTCCATGGACGCGTCGAACGTGAAGGGCGCGGTGAGGGTCACGCGCTGCTTCCCGCCCTCGCGCGGCACGCCGTCGGCGCCGGCGGGATACGGGTCGTGGCCGAGGAAGGTGGTCTGCAGGGTGCTGACGAGGTGGTCCAGGGAGCGGTGCTGGACGGCGACACCCTTCGGCGCGCCCGTCGAGCCGGAGGTGTAGATGATGTAGGCGGCCTGGTCGGCGCGGACATGCGGCGCGGGCACCGGACCGTCGGCCACGGGCTGCCGCGGGTCGATGTGGACGCGGCCCGGGGCTGCGGGCAGGTCACGGGTGATGATGACGGGGGCCCCGGTGTCCTCCAGGACGTAGGCGGTTCGGTCGGCGGGCCACTCCGGGTCCAGGGGCACGTAGACGCCACCCGCCCGCATCACGGCCAGCAGGGCCACGATGCTGTCGGCGGAGCGCGGCAGGCACACCGCGACCGGCGTCTCGGCGGTGATCCCGAGGCCGGCCAACGTCCGTGCCAGCGATGCCACCCGAGCGTCCAGCTCGGCGAACGTGAGTGTCGCGTCCCCGTACGCCAGAGCGGGCGCGTCCGGCGTCGCCCGCACCACGTCCGCGAACCGCTCCGGGACGCTGCCCGGCCCGCCGAGCACCTCCTCCGCTCGCCCGGACCGGCCGAGGAGCATGTGCCGTTCGGCCTCGCCGGACAGCGGCAGCTCGCCGATCGGGTGGCCCGGGTCCGCGGCAGCGGCCCCGAGCAGCGTCAGATAGTGGCCGGCCAGCACGTCCATACGGGGACGGTCGAACAGATCGGGGCAGTAGTTCAGGATCCCCCGGTAAGATCCGTCGTCGGTCCGCTTGATGTCCAAGGACAGGTCGAACTGCGAGACGGACTCGCGGACCGGGTACCGCTCCACCTCCGCCCCGGGCAGCCCCGGCCGCGCCGCCGGCGTGCTCAGCAGCTGGAAGGTGACCTGGACGAGGGGGTTGTAGCTGAGGTCGCGCTCGGGTGCGAGCGTCTCGACCAGGGCCTCGAAGGGCAGGTCCTGATGGGCGAAGGCACCCAGTGCGGCCTCACGCACCTGCTCCAGGAGTTCCCGGAAGGACAGACCGGGGGCACAGGTCACGCGCAGGGGGAGTGTGTTGACGAAGAAACCGATCAGGGGTTCCGTCTCGGTGCGGGTGCGCCCCGCCGCCGGCACACCGACCACGACGTCCTCGTGCCCGGCATGTCGCGCCAGCAGGACCTGGAAGGCGCCGAGCAGCGTCATGAACAGGGTGACGCCCTGCTCCCGGCTCAGCTCCTCCAGAGCGGTGACCAGCGCATCGGGCAGTGCGAACTCGACCGTCTCGCCCCGCTCGGACTGGACGGCGGGACGCGGATGATCCAAGGGCAGCCGCAGCACCGAGGGCGCGCCGTCCAAAGCCCGCTTCCAGTAAGCGAGCTGCTTCTCCTGCACCGCGCCGCTCATCCAGTCCCGCTGCCACACGGCGAAGTCCGCGTACTGGACGTCGAGTGGAGGAAGTGCGGCGGGCGCGCCCGTGACGCACTCGCGGTACAGCCGGCCGAGTTCCTCGACGAGCACCCCCACGGACCATGCGTCGGAGACGATGTGGTGCATGGTGACCACCAGCAGATGCTCGTCGTCCGCCAGCCGGGCCACCACCGCACGCAGCAGCGCGCCGTCCTCCAGCCGGAACGGGGTCTGCGCCTCCGCCGCCACCAGCCTGCGCGCCGGCTCCTCCCGCCCGGCGGGCGGCAGCGATGTCAGATCGACCCGCGTCAGGGCAGCCGCACGCCGCGCGCCCGGGCCGTCCGCGGCATCGATGACCTGGTACGGCACACCGTCCCGCTCGACGAACGCCGTCCGCAGCGTCTCATGCCGTGCGACCAGCATCCGCAGCGCCCGCTGCAACCCGTCCAGGTCGAGCCGTCCCCGTACGCGGAAGGCGTCGCACATCGTGTAGAAGGCGCTGTCGGGCATCAACCGGCTCAGGAACCACAGGCGTTGCTGCGCGAACGACAGCGGCAGCGGCCCACTGCGGTCCACCGGCCCGAACGCCGGCTCCCCGCGGCCGTCCTGACCCCCGGCCTGTTCGGCCCGCACCAGGGCCGCCAGCTCCTCTACCGTCGGCGCGTCGAACAGGGCCCGCAGCGGCAGCTCGACACCGAGCACCTTCCGCAGGCGCGCCACCACCTGGACCGCCAGCAGCGACTTGCCGCCCAGGTCGAAGAAGCGGTCCCGCACACCGACCCGGTCCACGCCCAGCACGGCGCACCAGACCTGCGCCACGACCTCCTCCACCGTATCGCGTGGCGCCTCATGGCTGACCGGCCGGTGTGCGACCTCGTCCGTGTCCGTGTCCAGCACAAGGCGATTGCCGGACAGGAGCGGCACGATCAGGTGGAGAAGCTCCGCCCCGGCCGGAACCCCGGCGCCCGGATCGTCGATATAGCGCGCCAAATCGGCATAGGAGACCGCCGAATTAGCGGTGCTTCCATCAGGGGGTTCCGCATAAAGCATGCAGGCGCTTCCCGGCACGGTCCGTGCGGTGCGGCGCGACGGGGCAACGGAGGATGTCTGCGGCTCGTCGTCCAGGAAACAGACGGTTGCGTCGCCGATGAATTCAGGAGCGGCGGCACGGGTGGTGACGAGGACATCGGGAGCCGCGCCGGCGAGGATCTCGCGCAGTCTCCCGGCCGGGGAGCGGGGGTCGGCGGGAAGGCACACGGCATCCAGTTTCAGCACCGCACACAGGGTGGCGACGAGGTCGGGATCGCGCGGCAGGACCACCGCCACCAGCGTCGAGGGGCCGGCCCCGGCGGCCGCCAGGCGCGCGGCGATCGCCTCGGCCCGCCGGTTCAGCTCCGCATAGCGGATCACGGTCCCCTGATACAGGACCGCGCTCCGCTCCGGTGCGATCATGGAATGCCGTTCGAAGGCGGCTGCGGCTGCGCTTTGCCCTGCGAATTCGGTGCCTTCATTCGTCACGATGATCCCCCGCACCGCCGGAAACCGGAAAAATCACAATAGGAATTCAAGGTGTCTGAGGCAATTCCCGTCCATGATCCCTACGGGTGCAATGCGAAAGAAGGCGCTTTCCGGTCAATGTGCGGCCTTGGGATATGCTGATATGTCTTCCTGTTCTCCTGGGTCCGCCCGTGGCCGAGCGGGCCGGAGGGGCCCGCCGAACGGCTGGATTTCATCCCTGGCGGGGCAGGGGCGTCCGGTCGGGCCGGATCATGCACGGCGTGGACATCGCCCGGCTGCTGTCCCGGGAGGAACACCCGCACGGCATGACCGACTTCGGGTACGACGGGCTGTTCATCGCGCACAGGCCGGTGATCCTCGGCTGTCACGGCTACCCCTGGCTGATCCACCGCCCGGCCTGCCACCGCAGTGGCCACCGGCACCTGCACGTGCGCGGCTGCAGGGAGAACGGCACCCCGACCACCCCGTTCGACATGGTGGCCGGCGGCGACCTGGACCGCTGCCGCCTCGTCTGGCCGTCATCGAACGAGTCTCCGTTCGCGCCGTGCGCGCCGCAGCCGTACGCCGGCGCACGGAGGGCGTACGGCTGCGCCACCACCCCTGGATCCGCGAGCACGGCGTCGACCTGCGCCGGAGGTCACGGAGTGGACCGGGGACACCTGGCCCGACCTGGCGGGGCACCTCGCGGCAGGGCGGCGGCCACCGGCGCTGAGCACGCTGCGGATGCGAGCGGCACGATCTGCTGTCGCGGACGCCCCGGATGGGACGGCTTCCTACTTGCAGACGAGGATGCTGTCGCAGTAGCCGATCCCCTTGGGGGCGGGGGCGGTGTGCGGGAGGTCTTTCCGGCTGTTCAGAATGTAATACCCGTCGGCCGGCCCGGATCCCGCACCGATGACGGTCATCGTCTGTTCGCCCATCTCTTCGTGCGTGGGGGTGACGACGGAGTCGTACAGTGCGATGAAGAGGTTGTACAGCTGGAAGCTGTCGACGTGGACCACGCGGTAACTCCGCGGATCCGGCTGCGGTGGATTCTTCTCCTCGTCGGAGCCGGTCACCGTGGTCAACCGGTTGGGCCAGCTCTTCAGATCACCGGCGACCGTGCCCGCTTGACGGGCTTTGTCGAGCTCTGCTCTCACCCCTTGGCGTACGGCGGACATGTGGATGTGCAACTGGTCGTGGGAGCGGGACCCGGCCGCGTTGACGCCCAGTCCGACGGTCCCCCATCGCGGTTTCTTGAACCAGTAGTCGGCTCGCTCCACAGCTGTCTGCCAGTAGTTGTTCCTGGCGAGCGGGCCGGATATGAGGGCCGGGCACTCGATACCTCTGACGCGATCGGTGGGAACGAGGAGGTATCCCTTTTTCCCTTTGGACACGAGCCAGAAGGTACCGGCCGGCCTCTCCTGGCACTCCCAGGCCATCTTCCACAGAGAGTCCGGGTCGCCGGGGTCTCCGCACAGGATGTCGGAGGGTGCGGTGAGGGTGTTCTTCCCGTGCTCGCCGGTCATGGCAGCACCTTTCAGCGTGATCGGCCGGGCAGCGGCGCGGGACCGGCCGGGAGTGTCCCTGGACCGGTTGTGCCAAAGGGGTCGAAGCGTCCGCTGCGGCCCGGTCGGAGGGACTTCGCGGTTGTCGGCGCTGCCGGGCCACTGCGGCCGGGCGCCGGCGCAGACGGCATCGTGCTGCCGCGGTGGGAGCCTGGCTCACTCCCTCAAGGGCGTGACTTCGAGCCGTACCACCACCGTGTCACCAACCTCGAGGCGGCGCATCCGCTGTTGAACGACCGTCCGCAGGCCGGGGCGGGCGAGGATGCCGCTGATCCGCCTCGATCCGCGACCGGGCCGCCGTCTGCCGTTCGCCGGGCGTGAGGGGACAGCCCGCTGCGAGTGCGGCGCTCGGTCAGCCTCACCGCCGGCCCCGGCCGTGTCGCCTCGCAGGGCTCACGTCCCGTGTGAGTCCGGCCAGGGAGATCGGCGAACCGAGGACCCGCTCGGCCGCCCGGTGCCCCGAGAGGAGCGCGCCGTGGACGGTGGCCGGCTCGCGCCCGCAGGTCGCCTCTCCCGCGAAGTGGAGAACGCCGTCGACGGGCCCTGCCATCGCATCGTGATCGTCGTGCGAGGAACCGACGGCGACGTAGGAGTACGAGCCGAGGGCGAAGGGGTCGGTGCCCCAGCGCGTGACCCAGTGCGCCACGGGCCCGGGGACGGAGGCACCGTAGATCTCGCGCAGGGCGCCGAGCACCGATGAGACCACTTCCTCGTCGGTCTTCTGCTCGATCTCCCGTCCCCAAACACCGCCGGCGAAGGTCAGCAGCATCGGCCGGCCGCTCACCACGGAGACGTCGTACCAGGAGTGCCAGGGGACGCCGGCGCGGCCGTGCTGCCGGATCGCGTAGACGTCGTCCTGCCAGAACCGGTCCGGAAACTGGAGGAAGACCTTGTTGAACACGCCCATTCCGAGTCGGGCGATCGGTCCGGCGACGGCGTCGGGCAGAGCGGGCGTGAACTCGATCGCCCCTGCTTTGAGGACGCCCAGCGGCACCGTGACGATCACGTGGGCGGCGTCGAAGGACTCGTCCTCCGTGTCGACTCGCACTCCTGCGGCAGACCTGGTGACGGCGGTCACGGCCCTTCCCGGACGTACGTCGAGGCCCTCCGCGAGCGTCAGGGGGAGCACGTCGTAGCCACCCGGGAAGATCACTTCGTCCCCCTCCACGGCGTCCTCGTCGAGGCCGTGGGCGGCGACCTGTTCGATCTCTGCGCCGCACTGCTCCTCGGTGCGGTGCCGGTAGAACGCCCGGACCCGCTCGGCCCGTTCGGGTTCCCATCCCGTCGAGGCAAGGGCGCGCTCGGCCACAGCGGCGTAGCTCTCGTGGGGACCGGACGCCGCGACGGCCGACCGGAGCAGGCCGTCTGCGGTGTCGACGTCGTCGGTCCACCGACGTGTCGCGACGTCGTCCAGCAGACGCCGCGCTTCGTCGTGGTCGGCGATGGGCCGCCCGCCGGCCTGGAAGCTCCCCACCGTGAACTCGCGTTTCTCCATCCCGAGCGCGGTGACAAGCGGTGTGAGCGGGTTGCCGGTGAGGCCATGGATCCAGGAGGCGCCGCGGTCGACGGAGAACCCCGCCGTGCGGTCGGTCCGGATCCGGCCACCGACGCGGTCCCGCGCCTCCAGCACGACCACACGCTGTCCTGCGGCGTGCAGCAGCCGCGCTGCGGTGATGCCGGCGATTCCCGCGCCGACGACGACGGTGTCCGTCATCTTCTCTTCTCCAGGATCTTGAGATCGGCGGTGTGCGAGGTCGAGGGCGGTGCGCCCGGCGGGCCGCCGGCCGGCGGATGGAGCGTCACTCGGCGCCGGACCGCGAAGCGCCGACGCCGGGTCCGGACTCACCAGGTGCGGCCGTGACCGAGTTGGGTGAGGGCCAGGTCGAGCATGTCGGCGAAGAAGTCCGCGGCACGGGTGTCGATGCACAGCGGCGGCTTGATCTTCAGGATGTTGAGGTGGTCGCCGGTGGGCTGGACGATGACGCCGAGGTCGAGCATGCGGTCGCAGAGCTCGGCGGTCTCATCGGTGGCGGGTTCCAGCGTGGTGCGGTCCCGGACGAGTTCGAGGCCGAGATAGAGACCGGAGCCGTGGACGGCGCCGACGATGCCGTAGCGGTCGGCCAGTGCCTCCAGCCGACGTCTCAGGTGACCGCCTACGCGCACCGCGTTGCCCTGGAGGTCCTCGTCGCGCAGGGTGTCCAGGACGGTGAGGCCGACGATGCTGGAGACCGGGCTGCCGCCGGTGGAGGAGAAGAAGTAGCCCTGCTCGCGGTAGCGGTCGGCGACCGCCCTGGAAGTGATGACGGCACCGAGGGGGTGGCCGTTGCCCATGGCCTTGGCGACGCAGACGATGTCGGGGACGACCCGCTGCTGCTCGAAGCCCCAGAACCAGTGCCCGAGCCGGCCGTAGCCGACCTGGACCTCGTCGGCGACGGTCAGGCCCCCGTGCCGGCGGACGGCCGCGTAGACCTGGGCGAGATAGCCGTCGGGCAGGGCGACTCCGCCGGCGTTGCCGTAGAAGGTCTCGCCGATGAACGCCCCGGCCGGGTGGCCGGAAGCGGCCAGTGCGTCGATCACCGCGACCGCCTCGGGTGCGTAGCGTGACGCGTGCGCTCCACGGTGCCGGCCGCGGTAGGAGTTGGGCGAGTCCACGGTGTGCACCCAGTTCGGCCGGGTGGCCAGGGCGTTCGGGTTGTCCTGCAGCGAAGTGGACACCGCGTCGGAGGCGTACGTCCAGCCGTGGTACGCCTCTCTCAGTGCCACGACGTCGTGCCGTCCGGAGGCCCCCATCGCCAGCCGGAGGCCGAGATCCACCGCCTCGGAACCGGAGTTGACCAGGAACACGGTGCCCAGGGGTTCGGGGAGGAGGGCGGCCAGGCGCTCCGTGAACTCCACCACCGACGCGTAGTGGAAACGGGAGTTGGTGTTGAGCCGCCGCAGCTGCCGGGAAGCTGCCTGCTCGACGCGGGGGTGGGCGTGGCCCAGCGGAGTGACGTTGTTGACGATGTCGAGGTACGAGCGGCCGTCGGTGGAGAGAAGGTGATGACGCCAGCCTCGCTCGATACGGGGAGGGTCGGCGTAGTAATGCTCCTGCACGGTCGCGAACGCCGCCTGACGCCGGTCGAGGAGGTCACGGTGCCCCGTGTGGCTGGTGGCGGGCAGCCCGAGGAGCGGGGCAGGGTCGGCGGTGAGCGCGAGCCAGCCTGCGGCGTACTCGGGACGGACCAGGGGAGGGACGGCAGGGCCGGCGGACTCGCGCAGTGCGACGCGCACCGGCGCTCCGGCGGGGAGGTGCGCGATGTCCTCACCTGCCCGGACGGACGAGCCGGCCGGGACCAGCGGCCGGACCGTGCGCGGGAAGGACAAGGACAGCACCCGTGAGCCGCAGGTCATCTCGACCTGTCCTGGTGAGGCGACGAGGACCTCCCCCGCGGCGGGAGCCTGTACGTGGCAGGCCCGGCCGAACCACAGGTCGACACCGGTGGGCACCGTGGCTGCGGAAACGGCCGACAGCGCCGGGGCCCTGGTGAGCCGGGCCTGGGCGTACCGGGTGGCGACCGCAGCCGCTCCGCCCGCGAGCGCGGTGGCCGCCAGCCGGGCCTCGGTGCCGCAGTCCGTCCAGGCTCCGCAGTCCATGGAATCGGCGTCGGTGGACAGGTCGACGAGGGCGATGTCCTCGGCGGCCAGGTCCCGTACGAGAGGGTGCGCAGGTGCAACGGCCCGGGCGGGTACGCCGGTCAGGCCCGACGCGTCCTTGACGAGGCGGATCATCACCGCAAGGGGCACACACGTGGCCTGCTCGAACATCCGCCACTCGCGGCCGAGCGCCGCCTTGGCATAGGCGTTGTCCTCGTCGACAGCGGCCTGGTGGCGCCCGCTGACGACCAGGCCGGCGGCGCGCAGTACCACGAGCGGCCACAACGCCTCCGCCTCCACCGGGGAGAGCGGCCGGACGGCATGGAAGGCACGGACGGCCGGCAGCACGTGATGGGGCTCGATCCCGTCGTGATGGAGCATCGAGGAGACCGACACGGCGAGTTCGGCGACCGCCCAGCTCTCGGTCACGTCTCCGAAGTCGATGACACCGTCCGGCATGGGCGGATGCCCCTCGGGCGCACGGACCAGATTGTCGTCGGTGAGGTCCAGGTGCACGGCCTGCGTCGGCAGCGCATCGGCCACCTCCTGGACGTGTGCCCAGGCATCGGCGGTCGCGGCACGGACCGCGGCGCGCCGCTCGGGCTCGCCGATGTGCCCGGCGAGACGGTCGACGACGCGATCGGCGTACCGCGGATCCCACTGGAGAACACGGTCGAGGCCAGGGTGGCGGAAGTCCCGCAGCGCGGTGCTGACCTTCCCGGCGACCGCGCCCATGGCCGCCACTGTGCCGGGGGACAGGTGCCGGGGCCCCGAGAGGGTCCCGCCGGGCAGGTACCGCAGCAGCCTCGCGACGGCCGGCCCGCCCTCGGTGTCCACCACGGCACGACGCGGGGAACCGTCAGGACGCCGCAGTACGGTGGCGACACGCAGTTCCGGGTGTACGCAGGAGACCAGGTCCGCCGCGGCGTCCTGGGCCTCGATCTCCGCAGTGCCGAAGGCAGGGTTGGCGATCTTCAGGATCGCCGCCGTCGCCCCGGCCTCGTCACGGAGCAGGAAGTTGGCGTCCTGCTGGCTGCCCAGCGCTTCGGCTCGTGCGTCGATCCCGAGGCACTGAGCAGCGATGTGCTCGGCCTCGGCCCGGGTCGTCCGCGGTGCGGGAAGAGCGCCCTCGGCGAAGAAGTCGATGGTGCGGTGCTCGTCGTGCGGCATGCGCGTTCCTCGGCTGGTGTGATGGGCGGGCGGGCCGGGCGGTTCGGTGCCTTCAGGCCACGTGCCACAGGAAGCGGTGCGTGTGGATCGCGAAGTAAGGGAAGTTCTCCACGGATGCGACGCCCTCGACGGGCCGCACGACATCGTTGATGAAGTCGAGAAGGTCACGGGGCTGACGGCACACGACCTCCGCGAAGAGTTCGAAGCTGCCGGAGGTCAGGACCGTGTACACGACTTCGTCGTGCCGGGACAGCTCATCGGCGACCGCGCGGGGATCGCCGTCCACGCGCAGGCCGAGGAGTGCCATCGCCTGCTGCCCCATGGTCATCGGATCGGTCACGCCGACGACCTGCACCGCCTTGCTGTCGATCAACCGCTGCAGCCGGAGCCTCGCCGCCGAGGGCGACAGCCCCACCTTCGGCCCCAGCTCGGCATAGGGAATCCGGCCGTCGACCTGCAGCTCCCGCAGGATGGCCCGGTCGATGTCGTCCATGGTCAACCTCTCACCCCTGCCCGAACGGCAGGATCGTGCTCGTTTCAAGCATGATCCTGGGTACCAGCGCTCGAATCAAGTGTCTGCACACTCGAATCGCGCGTAGCGGAGTTCCGGGGCCGGCGAGAGTGCCCGACGGTGCTGCGGAGATCCAGTCATCGCGGTGGTCCGGGCCGGCACCCGGCCCCGGCCCGGGCGGGGCGGCACGGCGGGCGCCCGGGAGCCGGTCGTGGTTCCGCGGCGGACCGGCCGTCATCCCTGGGCGGACCTTCTCAGCGGGCCGTTCCAGCCTCCGTCGACGACGATGTCCGTGCCGGTCATGGCGGCTGCCTGGGGACCGCACAGGAGGGCCACCGCCCCGGCCACCTCTTCGGGGTCGACGAGACGCTTGAGAGCCGCGGACTCCAGAAGGCAGCTGACCGGTATGAGGGGGCCGCCCGGCCGGCGGGCGGCCACGGTGCCGTGCTGCGGTCAGTGGGCCGGCGGATCTGCCGGTGGCCACCAGCGAGGGTCTGTCGGACGGCTCGCGTGAGCGACCGGCCGTCCGTCTTTCGTTCAGCAGCCGGAGTCGGCGATGACGAAGTATCCGGGGCCGGTCTCCTTCAACGTGTGGGTGACGGCCAGGGTGTACAGGCCCATGTTCTGGTTGGAGCCGTTG
Source organism: Streptomyces sp. Xyl84 (assembly GCF_059731885.1). Classification (NCBI taxonomy): domain Bacteria; kingdom Bacillati; phylum Actinomycetota; class Actinomycetes; order Kitasatosporales; family Streptomycetaceae; genus Streptomyces; species Streptomyces sp. Xyl84. The sequence continues at coordinate 136,792 of NZ_AP029182.1, read as the reverse complement.
GCGTACGCGTAGCCGAGGCTCTGGTGGGCGCGGCCGGCCTTGGCCTGGTGGTAGTTGTCGTCGGTGTAGCACGCGGGCGCGGGGGCGGAGCCGCTGGTCGTCGCGGTGACCGGCGCGGAGGCGGTGCCCACGGCCCCGGCGGAGTCGACGGCGGCCACGGTGTAGCTGTAGGACGTGCCCGCGGACAGCCCGGTGTCGGTGTAGGAGGTCGCGGTCGGCGAGGCGACCTTGGTGCCGTTGCGGTAGACGTTGTAGGAGGCGGCGCCGCTCACGGCGTTCCAGGACAGTGAGGTGCCGGTGTCGGTGGTCGAGGTGACCGAGACTCCGGAAGGAGCCGGCAGCGAGCCTTCGCCGCCCGAGCCGTCGGAGCTGTCCAGACCCCAGAACTTCGCGGTGTGGTAGCTGGAGCAGATGGTGTCGAGGTAGTAGGTGCCGGTGCTGCCGCACTGGTCCGCGCCGGAACCGGGGTCGACGGCGAGGCCGTGGGCCATGCCGGAGACCGTGAAGAGGGCGACGGCGGGCTTGCCCGTGGCGTCGTTGTAGGTGGTCTCGGTGGTGTTGCCGGGCAGGCTCCGGGTGGCGGACGGTGTCTGGCTGATGCCCCGGACGTCGGTCCACTGGTCGCGCAGTTCGGTGCCGTTGACGGGGGCGACGGTGGTGTCGGAGGAGCCCTGCCAGATCGCGACGCGCGGCCACGGTCCGGTGTAGCCGGGGTAGGAGTTGCGGACCTTGTCGCCCCACTGTTTCGCGGTGAGGTTCTGGTTGCTGTACTGGCAGCCGGACGCTGCGGTCTGGGTGGTGGCGCACTGCGCGGGGAGTCCGGAGTCGACGGCGCCGCCGGCGAACACGTCCGGGTAGTCGGCGAGCAGGTCGGCCGCCATGCCGCCGCCGGCGGAGAGACCGGTGACGAAGATCCGGCTGCGGTCGGAGCCGTACTGGGCCACGGCGGTGTCGACCATCTGCCTGACCGACGCCGCCTCGCCCTTGCCGCGGGTGTCCTTGGCCGAGTCGAACCAGCTGAAGCAGGACATGCTGTTGTTGGCCGGGCTGGTCTGCGGGTAGACCACGGCGAAGCCCCACTGGTCGGCGAACTTCTGCCAGCCGGAATGGGAGTGGTAGTCGCTCGCCGACTGGGTGCAGCCGTGCAGGGCGACGACCAGCGGCGCGTTGGCGGGCAGGCCGGCCGGGGCGTACTCGTACATCGCCAGGTTGCCCGGGTTGGAACCGAAGCTGGTGACCTGCTGGAGGGTGCCGGCGGCCGCGGCCGTGCCGGCGAGGGGCGCCATGAGGCTCATGCCGGCGACGCCGGCGGCGAGCGCGGCGGCCACAGCGGTGCGCCTGAGAACCCTGCGCACGGTGGGGAAAGGCATGGGGCAGCTCCAAAGAAGGGGAGTGGGGAGGGGTGGGGGCGGCACGCCGTCATGCCACGGCAGCGCACACGGACGACCGGGCTCGTCCCCTGCCTGTCAGGGCGCGATGCCGTGCCCCGGCAGGCTGACGTACCGGCTTGCTGACAGCGGACCGTACGACCGGCCGCCGACCCGCGACATGGCAGGGACAACCAGCAGCACCGCACCGGGAGTGGGGCGCCTGCACATGGCGTGCGCGAGCTGGTCGTGCCAGACGGAAGGCTCCGCGAACGCAGGGACGGCCCGCGTACCCCGGATCCGGGGGACGGCCCCCGTACCCCGGACCGGCCGGGCAGCCGTCGGCTCCGGCAGCGCAGACATCCCTGAGTCGTGGCGCTGATACCCACTTCGGGCCTCGCAAATATGTCTGCGTCCCACATGTCTCGACCAGGGGTTCCTCCTTACCGTGTTCCCCCATGGAAAGCACCAAGAGCTCCCTCGAGAGTTCGCCCCAGTGCGCCGAACCCCTCGCCGGTGCCGCGTCCGCCCCGGCCACCACCCGATTCCTCACCGGCCGCAAGGCCTTGGTCACGGGCGCCGCCAGTGGGATCGGCCGGGCCTGCGCCGAGGGTTTCGCGTCGGCCGGCGCCGAGGTCTACGTCGTGGACCGGGCCGCGGAAGCCGCCAAGGAGGTCGCGGAGGCGATCGGCGGCACGGCTGTGGTCGTCGACCTCTCCGTCCCCGATGCCGTCGACGCACTGCCGGACGATGCCGACATCGTGGTGAACAACGCGGGCCTGCAGCACGTGGCTCCCCTCCACGACTTCCCGCCGGAGCGCTTCACGCTGATACAGCGAGTGATGGTGGAGGCGCCGTTCCGCATCCTGCGACGCACCCTGCCGCACATGTACGCCCGCGGATGGGGACGGGTGGTCAACATCTCCTCGGTGCACGGCCTGCGGGCCAGCGCCTACAAGTCGGCGTACGTCACGGCGAAGCACGCCCTGGAGGGGCTGAGCAAGGTGGTGGCCCTGGAAGGCGCCCCGCACGGCGTGACCAGCAACTGCATCAACCCCGGCTACGTCCGCACCCCGCTGGTGGAGGACCAGATCGCCAACCAGGCGGCGGCCCACGGCATTTCGGCGGCGGACGTGATGGAGAAGGTCTTCCTCGAGCGCACCGCGATCAAGCGGCTGATCGAACCGGCCGAGGTCGCCGCGGCGGCCCTGTGGCTGTGCACCGAACGCAGCGGTTACGTCACGGGCGTCTCCCTTCCCCTGGACGGTGGCTGGACGGCCCACTGACGGCCCCGGCCCGAGCCGCCTGCGAGCCGCCGGCGGCGTCACCCGGCTCCGGCGGGCGGATCACCAGGACAGCGTCCGTCCGCCGGCCCCGGCGCCGCACCCCTTTCCCGGTCCGCTCCACCCGCCCTGGCCGGGTCCGCTCATCCCTCACTCCGAAACGGTGACATCATGCCCAGCGCTCACAACGTCGTGAACGAAACAGGCACCCCCCGGACACCGGGCGGCCTGACCAAGATCGTCGTGGCCAGCCTCATCGGCACCACCATCGAGTGGTACGACTACTTCCTCTACGGGTCCGCCGCCGCCCTGGTCTTCGGGCGCGTGTTCTTCCCCGACTCCGATCCGCTGACCGGGACCCTGCTCTCCTTCCTCACCTACGCCATCGGCTTCGCCGCCCGGCCGCTCGGCGCCGTGGTGTTCGGGCACTTCGGCGACCGCGTCGGCCGCAAGAAGCTCCTGGTGATCAGCCTGCTGATGATGGGCGGTTCCACCGCGCTGATCGGCTGCGTGCCCGGCTACGACACCATAGGCGTCGCCGCCCCGCTGCTGCTGACCACCCTGCGGCTGGTCCAGGGCTTCGCGCTCGGCGGCGAGTGGGGCGGCGCGGTGCTGCTGGTGTCCGAGCACGGCGACGCCCGGCGGCGCGGATTCTGGGCGTCCTGGCCGCAGGGCGGCGCCCCGGCAGGCAACCTGGTCGCCGTCGGCGTCCTGTCCCTGATGACCGGAACGCTCAGCGACGACGCCTTCGACTCCTGGGGCTGGCGCGTGCCGTTCCTGCTCTCCGCGGTGCTGGTCATGATCGGGCTGTGGATCCGGCTGTCCGTCGACGAGTCGCCCCTGTTCAAAGAGGCACTGGCCAAGGCCGAGCAGCGCAAGGCCCGGCAGAAGAAGGACCAGCTGCCCTTCGTCGCCGTGCTGCGCCACCACTGGCGCGACGTCCTGGTCGCGATGGGCGCCCGGATGGCCGAGAACATCTCCTACTACGTGATCACCGCCTTCGTCCTCACGTACTGCGTCGAGCACCTCCACCTCGGCAAGCAGACCGCCCTCAACGCGGTTCTGATCGGCTCCGCCGTGCAGTTCTGCCTGATCCCGCTGTTCGGCGCCCTCTCCGACAAGATCGGCCGCAAGCCGGTCTACCTGGTGGGCGCGGTCGGCGTCGGCGCATGGTCCTGGGCCTTCTTCGGTCTGCTGGACACCAGGTCCTTCCCCGCGCTCGTCCTGGCCGTCACCGTCGGCCTCGTCTTCCACAGCGCCATGTACGCACCGCAGGCGGCCTTCTTCTCCGAACTGTTCGCCACCCGGATGCGCTACACCGGCGCCTCCATCGGCGCCCAGCTCTCCTCGGTGGCCGCCGGCGCGCCCGCCCCGCTGATCGCCACAGCGCTGCTCGGCTCCTACGGCAGCTCCGTCCCGATCTCGGTCTACGTCGCCCTGTCCGCCGTGATCACCGTCGTCGCCGTCGCCGTCGCCCGGGAGACCCGGGGCAGCGACCTGGCCGCCGTCGAACCGGACGCGGACACCGCACGAGCCGCCGGAGACCGGCAGACCTCCCCTGCCGGCTGACAGCTGAGGGCAGGGTGCCTGACCAGGGACTGCGTCCGCCCGGTCAGGCACCCGGACGTCCTTCCGCACCACATCCCCGCCAACCCCCTACCGACGGTCCGCCCATGCCAGACAAGACCCCCTCCACAGCCTCCCACCTGCGCCGGCTGTTCGAGCTCCTCGCCGCGGACGCCCCGCCCGACGACTTCGGCGCCGTCGTCGCCGCGGTGCGGAGCGGCGGCGCCGACCCCCGGGACGTCACGGAGGTCGAGCAGGCCGCCGCCGCGGCGCTGCGCGTGCGCGGCACCCTGCGCCAGCACCGGCGGCGGGAGGCGGAGCTGACCGCCCTCTTCGACACCGCCGGGGACCTCGCGGCACTGCGCGACCTGGACGCCGTACTGCGCTCGATCGTCCGGCGCGCCCGGATGCTGCTCGGCACCGACACCGCCTACCTCACCCTCCCCGACGAGACGGCCGGGGACACCTACATGCGGGTCACCGACGGCTCGGTGTCCGAGCTGTTCCAGAACCTGCGGCTCCAGCTCGGCGAGGGCCTCGGCGGGCTGGTCGCGCAGACCGCGCGCCCCTACGCCTCGCCGGACTACCGCACCGACGAGCGCTTCCGCCACACCGGCAGCATCGACGCCGGTGTCCTGGACGAGGGTCTGGTCGCCATCCTGGGCGTGCCGCTGCTGCTGGGATCCGGCAGCGGCGGCAAGGTCATCGGCGCGCTCTTCGCCGCCGACCGCGCGCCCCGGACCTTCTCGCCCGACGAGGTCGCCCTGTTGTGCTCGCTGGCCGACCACGCCGCCATCGCCATCGACACCGCCAAGGCCATGGCCGACGCACGTGCCGCGCTGGCCGAACTGGCCGAGGCCAACGCCGTGATCCGCGAGCACTCCGCGGCCATGCAGCGGGCCGAGGAGTCCCACGACCGGCTCACCGACCTGGTGCTGCGGGGCGGTGACGTCCCGGACGTGGCTGCCGCTGTCGCCGGTCTGCTGGAGGGGGAGGTCACCGTCCACGACAGCGCCGGATGGCCGCTCACCGCGACCGTCCGTGACGGCGGCCCGGGCGGCGGTGGCGCGGAAGCCGGCAGCCAGGGGAGCGATGCCCACACGGCCGCCGCGCTGGTGGCCGCCGCGGAGGAGTCGCGCGCCACGGCCCACGCGGTGCTGCGCGACGGACGCTGGGTGTGTGCGGTACTGGCAGGGCAGGAGTTGCTGGGCAGCCTGGTGCTGCACGGCCGGCCGGACCTGGACGGCCCCGACAGGCGCCTGTTCGAGCGCAGCGGTGTCGTCACGGCACTGCTGCTCCTGCTGCGGCGCTCGGTCGCCGAGACCGAGAACCGGGTCCGCGGCGACCTGATGACCGATCTGCTCAACGCGCCCGACCGGGACCCCGTCGGCCTCGTGGACCGTGGCCGTCGTCTGGGCGTCGAACTGAACCGGCCCCATCTGCTGGTGGTCGCGGAGGCCGGTGCCGCGGTCCGGGAGCGGCTCGCGGGCGCCGCCCTGCAGTACGTGTTCGGCAGTGGCAGTGTCAGCACCGAACACGCCGGCGCGGTGGTGATGCTGCTTCCCCACGACGGCGACGGGCCGGGCGAGGCCGCCCGCGCTGCCGCCGGGCAGCTCACCCAGCTGACCGGCGCCCCGGTCACGGTGGCCGGCGCCGGGCCCGCCGCCGGACCGAGGGCCATCGCGGACGCCTACGCCGAGGCGGCGCGCTGTCTGCGCGCACTGCGGGTCCTGGCCCGTGACGGCACCGGCGCGTGCGCGGCCGAACTCGGCTTCCTCGGCGTGCTGCTGGGCAAGGACCACGATGTGGAGGGGTTCGTCCACGCCACTCTCGGGCCGCTGCTGGCGTATGACGCCCAGCGCGGCACCCAGCTGGTCCGCACCCTGCACGCCTACTTCGGCTGCGGCGGAAGCCTGACCCGGGCCAAGGAAGAACTGCACGTGCACGTCAACACGGTCGTGCAGCGACTGGACCGCATCCAGGCGCTGCTGGGACCCGGCTGGAACAGCCCCGAGCGAGCCCTGGAACTGCAACTCGCCCTCCGGCTGCACCTGCTGTGGAGCGACTGACACCTCGGACACGCCTCATGGACGGTGCCCGTGAGGAAGCTCGCTGCGGTGCGGGCCCGTCAGACCGCGCTCCGTCGGACAGACCGCGCTCCGTCGAACGGCCGAGACGTCTACGCGCGCACCGGCTGATCCTCGGCCGCATGGTCCTGGACCAGGAGCGGGGCGGCAGTGGCGGCCGCGACCTCTTCCTCCGTGACGCCGGGAGCGGTCTCGACCAGCCGCAGTCCCCCGGGAACGACGTCGATGACGGCCAGGTCGGTGATGATCCGGTGGACGACATGGCGGCCCGTGGCGGGCAGGGTCAGCTCCTCGACGATCTTGGGGGAACCGTCCTTGGCGGTGTGCTCCATGACCACGATCAGCCGGCGCGCGCCGTGGACCAGGTCCATCGCCCCGCCCATCCCCTTGACCATCTTCCCCGGGATCATCCAGTTGGCCAGGTCGCCCCCGGCCGACACCTGCATGCCGCCGAGCACCGACACGTCGATCCGGCCGGCCCTGATCATGCCGAACGAGAACGCCGAGTCGAAGTACGACGTCCCGGGAACGGTGGTCACCGTCTCCTTACCGGCGTTGACGAGGTCGGGGTGCTCCTCGCCGGCGTGCGGGTAGGGGCCGACACCCAGGATGCCGTTCTCCGAGTGCAGCACCACGTGCACACCCTCGGGCAGGTGACTGGGGATGAGCGTGGGCAGGCCGATGCCCAGGTTGACGTACTGGCCGTCACGCAGCTCCCGCGCAGCACGGGCGGCGAGCTGGTCCCGGTCGAGCGGCATCGTCAGTTCTCCTCGGTGGCGGTGGCGGTGGCGGTGGCGGTGGCGGTGGCGGTGGCGGTGGCGGTGGCGGTGGCGGTGGCGGTGCGCGTGGCGGTCGTACGGCTGTGAGCGGCGCCGCCCGCGGAGGCGGCCCGCGCGGGACGCACGGTACGGCGCTCGACACGCTTGTCCAGCGACGGGTCGGCGGCGACCACCCGGTCCACGTAGACCCCCGGCAGATGGACGGCGTCCGGCGGCAGCTCGCCCGCCTCGACGATGCGTTCGGCCTCGACCACGGTGAACCGGCCCGCCATCGCGCACAGCGGGTTGAAGTTGCGTGCGGCCGCGTGGAAGACGCAGTTGCCGTGCCGGTCGGCGACCTCGGCCCGTATCAGCCCGAAGTCGGCCCTGATGGCCTCCTCCAGCACATGGAGGCGGCCGCCGAACTCCCGTACCTCCTTGGGCGGCGAGGCCACCGCGACGCTGCCGTCGGGGGCGTAGCGCCAGGGCAGGCCGCCTGACTCGACCTGCGTGCCCACGCCGGCCGGTGTGTAGAACGCCGGGATGCCCGCACCGCCGGCCCGCAGCCGCTCGGCCAGTGTGCCCTGCGGTGTCAGTTCCACCTCCAGCTCACCGGCGAGGTACTGGCGGGCGAACTCCTTGTTCTCGCCGACGTAGGAGGAGGTCATCCGGGCGATCCGGCCCGCCCTCAGCAGCAGGCCCAGCCCCCAGTCGTCCACGCCGCAGTTGTTGGAGACCACCCGCAGACCGGACGTACCGGCCTCGACGAGCGCGCCGATCAGCGTCGACGGGATGCCGCACAGGCCGAAACCGCCCACAGCGAGCACCGCGCCGTCGGGGACGTCCGCCACCGCCTGTGCGGCCGAGTCCACCACCTTGTCCATGCTGTTCCCTTCCCCGTCGGGGATCCGTTCTGTGTGCCGGACAGGTCACCGCCCGACAGGCGGGGGAGACCGGTGGCCCTCACCTTTGCGGCAGTTGCCGCTCCCGGCCATGTGTGCCATCACCATGACTGCGCTTCCATCAACGGTGGTCGACACCATGCCGTCCGTCGCACAGCGCTCCTATCGTTCCGGCCAACCATCCACCGCGACTGCATCGCCGCGGACCGCGGAACGCCGCTCCTCGACAGAAGACGGCACCCGGACTGCCGCGTGCGGGCGACACATCTCAGGAGCCGGCCATCATGCGTTCTCACACTCCGGGCACCCTCAGAAGCAGATCGGTGTCGATCCTCGCTCTGGTCGCGGCGGGCGCCCTGGTCACCGGCTGCTCCTCGGCCGGCACCGCCGGCACCGCCTCCGCCGGCGACAAGGCGTCCGACCCGGTCAAGATCGGCCTGGTCTACTCCCGCAGCGGACTGCTGGCCACCTACGGAAAGCAGTACGAACAGGGCTTCAAAGCGGGCCTCGCCTACGCCACACACGGCACCGACAAGGCCGGCGGTCACCCGATCGAGGTCACCGAGCAGGACGACGCGGGCGACCCGGCGAAGGCGGTCGCCGCGGCCAAGACACTCGTCGGCAAGGGCTACAAGATCATCGCCGGGACCACCGACTCCGGTGTGGCCCTGCAGATGGCGCCGCTGGCCGAGCAGAACAAGGTGCTGTACGTCAGCGGCCCCGCCGCCACCGACGCGCTCACCGGCGTCAACACCTACACCTTCCGCTCCGGCCGCCAGTCCTACCAGGACACCCTGACCGCCGGCTCGCTGCTCGGCGACCCGAAGGGCAAGAAGGTCACCGTGCTGGCCCAGAACTCGGCGTTCGGGCAGGCCAACGTGGCGGCGGTGAAGGCCGTGCTCGGTGCGAAGGGCGCGCGGGTCGACTCCGTGCTGGCTCCGCCGAGCGCCACCGACCTCACTCCGTTCGCCCGCCAGACCAAGGCGGGCAAGTCCGACCTGGTGTTCGTCGCCTGGGCGGGCGCCACCGCACCCGCGCTGTGGACCGCGCTGAACCAGCAGGGCGTGCTCGACACCGGAAAGGTCGTCACCGGGCTCGCCGGCACCGCCTCGTACCCGATCTTCGGCGCGGCGGGCGCCAAGGTCTCCTTCCTCGCCCACTACTTCCCGGGCGCCGGCGGCGGCAACCCGGTGGAGAAGGCGATGCTCGACGGCATCGCCAAGGCCGGCGGCACCCCCGACCTGTTCAGCCCCGACGGCTTCACCGCCGCCCAGATGGTCGTCCACGCCGTCGAATCCGGCAGCGCCACCGACACCTCCGCCATGGTCAAGGCGCTGGAGGGCTGGAGCTTCGACGGACCCAAGGGCAAGGAGCAGATCCGCGCCGAGGACCACGCCCTGCTCCAGCCCATGTTCACGGCGAAGCTGAAGGGCGCAGGCGCCACCGCGCAACCGCAGCTGGTCGACAGCGTGGAGATGGCGGCGGTCGCACCTCCCGTGAAGAAGGCGGCGGGCTGAACCGATGACCGACCCGAACACGGCGCCGCCGCGCGCCGACGGGACCCCGGCCGCCGGCGAGGCCACCGCGTCACCGGCGCCCGCACCCGTCCTCGCACTGCGCGACGTCGGCTGGACCGTCGGCGGCGCCACCATCGTCGACTCCGTCACCTTCGACGTCCACGAAGGCGAGTTCCTCGCGTTCATCGGCCCCAACGGTGCCGGGAAGTCCTCCCTGTTCAACCTGATCAGCGGCATCAACCCCGCCACGCGCGGCAGGATCGAGCTGGACGCCACCGACGTCACCACGGAGGCCGCCTACGCCCGCGCCCGCCGCGGCCTCGGCCGCACCTTCCAGACCTCCAGCCTGTGGCCGGGCATGACGGTCGCCGACCACGTGCGACTGGCCGCCCAAGCAGCCGGAGGCGGCTCGTACCGCGTCTGGCGGCGCGCCGACACCTACGCCGAACCGGTCACCCGGGTGCTGGCACGCACCGAACTGGCCCACCGCGCCGACACCCCCGCCGACTCCCTCTCGCACGGCGAGAAACGCAAACTGGAACTCGCGGTCCTGCTCGTCGGCGAACCCCGGCTGATGCTGCTGGACGAACCCATGGCGGGCGTGAGCGCCGAGGAGGTGCCCGCCCTGACCGAGCTGATCCGCTCGCTGCACCGCGAAGAGGGCCGCACCGTACTCATGGTCGAGCACCACATGGACGTCCTGCTGGGCCTGGCCGACCGGCTCGCCGTCATGCACCACGGCACGCTGCTGGCCCTGGACACGCCCACCGTCGTGATGGCCGACCCCACCGTCCAGCAGGCCTACCTCGGGGAGGCGGTGTGACCACCCCCGCAGCACCCCGCGCGAGCGCTCCGGCGACAGCGCTGCTCACCGTGCGCGGCCTGCGCGTCGTCATCGGCGGCCGGCACATCCTGCACGGCGTCGACCTCGACGTGGCGGCCGGCGGAACCACCGCACTGCTCGGCCGCAACGGCGCCGGCAAGACCACCACCGTGCGCGGCATCCTCGGTCTCGTCCCGCGCACCGGCAGCGTCGTGCTCGCCGGACAGGAGACGGTACGCCTCGCCACCCACGCCCTGGTCCGCCGCGGCGTGGGCTACGCCCCCGAGGACCGGGGCGTCTTCGCCGCCCTCACCGTGGCCGAGAACCTGCGCCTGGCCGAGCGCCCCGGAGCCGGCGAACCCGCCTACGGCCTGGTGCACGAACTCTTCCCCGAGCTCAAGCAGCGCGCCCGGCAGGCCGCCGGCACCCTGTCCGGCGGCCAGCAGCAGATGGTCGCCATCGCCCGCACACTCCTCAACGGCAACCGGCTGATCATCGCCGACGAACCCACCAAGGGCCTGGCGCCCAAGGTCGTCACCGAGGTCGCCCAGGTGCTGGAACGTGCCGCCGAGGCCGTGCCCGTACTGCTCGTGGAACAGAACCTCGCCGTGGTGCGCCGCCTCGCCCGGCACTGTGCGGTACTGGCGGACGGCCGCACCGTGCACCACGGTCCCGCTGCCGAACTCCTCGCCGACCCCGAGGCGACCCGCAACCTCCTCGGCGTCGGACACGGCGCAGCAGGCGGCCAGGGGGCCCGAGAGCATGCCGAGGCCCGCACGTCACCCCCCGCCGCACCAGCACACACCGCGGCACACCCCGCCGCCCGGACCACGGAGGCGGACGCCTGATGTCCACCATCGTCCTGCTCACCCTGACCGGACTCGGCCTGGGCGCGCTGTACTTCCTGGTCGCCTCGGGCCTCTCCCTCATCTTCGGCCTGATGGACGTGCTCAACTTCGCCCACGGCGCCCTCATGTCCATCGGCGCGTACGGCACCTGGTGGGCCGCCTCCGGGCATCTGCCCGGCGCCGGACGCGCAGGCGCCGGATTCGCCCTCGCGGTGGTCTTCGGCACCGCCGTCGGCACCCTGGCCGCGGTCCTGCTCGAACTCGCCGTCATCCGCCCGCTGTACATGCGCCCCCGGGAGCAGATCCTTGCCACGGTCGGCGTCGGCCTGGCCGTACCGGCCTTGCTGTCCGCGATCTGGGGCGCCGACGCCCGGCCCTTCCCCGGGCCCGAGGCGCTGTCCGGCACCTTCGCGCTGCTGGGAGCCGACGTACCGCTGAACCGCCTGGTGCTGATCGCCGCCGCCCTCGCGGTCCTCGCCGCGCTCAAGCTGTTCCTGGGCCGCACCCGGCACGGCCTCGTGGTCCGCGCGGGCGTCGAGGACCGCGCCATGGTCACCGCGCTCGGCATCGACGTACGCAAGGCCTTCACCCTGGTCTTCGCCATCGGCGGTGCGGCGGCGGCCCTCGGCGGGGCGATCGGCGGCCTCTACTTCGGCTCGGTCGACCCCGGCCAGGGCACCTCCCTGCTGATCTTCGCCTTCGTGGTCGTCGTGATGGGCGGCATGGGCTCGCTCACCGGCGCCGCGCTGGCCTCGGTCGCCGTGGGCCTCGTCCAGCAGTTCGCCAACTACTACACCACCGCAGGCCTCGGCGACCTCGCCGTCGTCGTCCTGCTCGCCGCCCTGCTGCTCGTCCGGCCGCGTGGGCTCACCGGGAGACTCGCATGACCACCGCCACCCAGCCGCGCGGCGAGGCCCGCACGGCGGACCACCCCCGCGCAGGCCGCACCGAACGGCTGCGCCGGGCCACCCGCTGGTGGCCGGCCCTGCTGCTGGCGCTCCTGCTCATCGCCCCCTACAGCGCTCTGCCGCTCCCCGGCCTGCTGGACGGTCCCATCGGCAGCCCCGGCAACCTCCAGCTCCTCGCCCTGTGCCTGCTCTTCGGGGCCCTGGCCACCGGCTACGACCTCCTGCTGGGCCGCACCGGACTGCTTTCCTTCGGCCACGCCCTCTACTTCGCCGCCGGCACCTACGTCACCAATACCGTGATGCTGGAGGCGGGCCTGCCGTTCGCCCTCTCCGCACTGCTCGGCCTGCTCGCCGGGGTGGCGCTGTCCGCCCTGCTGGGCGCGGTCGGCCTGCGGGTCAGCGGCATCGGATTCTCCATGGTGACGCTCGCCTTCGCGCAGGCCGGCTCGATCCTGGTCCAGCGTGACCCCGGCGGCGTCACCGGCGGAGAGGAGGGCAGAGCCGCCCCCGCCGACAAGATGCCCGGCGCCTTCGTCGGCATCGACCACACCGCGAACCTGTACTGGATCGCGCTGGCCTACCTCGTAGTGGTGCTGCTCGTCGTCGACTGGGCGGTCCGCTCACCCACCGGGCGGGTCTGGGAGGGCATCAAGGAGAACGAGCGCCGCGTGGAAGTGCTCGGCCTGCACACCTACGGCTTCAAACTGACCGCCTTCGTCCTCGCCGGCACTCTGGCCGCGCTCGGCGGCATCGTCTACCTGCTGCTGACCGGCGGCGCCACCCCGCAGACCACCACCTCCGACTTCACCCTGTCCCTGCTGGTGATGGTGGTACTGGGCGGCTCCGGCACCCGCTGGGGCCCCATGGCCGGCGGCATCCTCTACACCTGGGCCGACCACCGTCTCGGCGACCTGGCCAACTCCGGTGCCGTCGCCGGCCTGCCCGCCGTGCTGCGGGTACCGCTCTCCCAGCCCCTGTTCCTGCTCGGCGCGCTGTTCGTCGCGGTGATATACCTGCTGCCCGGCGGCATGGCCCGGCTGCCGGCGCGGCTGCGCGCCGCACGCACCACCACAGCTCACAAGGAGGCGGCCAACCCGTGAACCGAGCGAAGAGCGACGAGCACGAGGTGAGCGAAGACCGGGCCGTCGGCACACCCCCGTCCGAGGAGACGGCCGGCGGCGCCTCAGCCGGGGAACCGGGCGGTGCCCCGGTGCCGCCGGAGGAGCTGCGGGTGCCGGTGCCCGGCGGTGACCTGGCCGTCCTGCGCTGGCCTGCGGCCGACCCGGGCGCGCCGGCGGTGCTGGCCCTGCACGGCATCACCGCCAACGGCCTGACCTGGGCCAGGGTCGCCCACCACCTGGCGGGCCGGGTCACCCTGGTCGCGCCCGACCTGCGCGGCCGCGGCGCGAGCGGCACGCTGCCCGGCCCGTACGGCATCGCGGCGCACGCCGACGACATGGCCGCCGTGGCGGACACGCTGGGCCTGGGGCGGGTGGTGCTGACCGGTCACTCCATGGGGGCCTTCGCCGCGGCGCTCACCGCGGTGCGCCACCCGGACCTGCTCTCCGCGCTGCTGCTGGTCGACGGCGGCGTGGGCTTCCCCGTCCCGGAGGGCCTGGACCCCGACGAACTGATCACCTCGGTGATCGGCCCGGCCATGCGACGGCTGTCGATGACCTTCCCGGACCGGCAGGCCTACCGCGAGTTCTGGCAGCAGCACCCGGCCTTCCGCGCCGCGTGGTCGCCGTGGGTGGACGCGTACATCCAGCGCGACCTGGTGGGGGAGGAGCCCGGACTGCGGTCCTCCTGCCGGATCGAGGCGGTCCGCACCGACGGTGTCGACCAGCTCGGCGGGGCGGTGTCCGGCGCCGTCCACCGGCTGCCTTGCCCGGCCGTGCTGCTGTGGGCCGAACGCGGTCTGATGGACGAGCCGCAGGGCCTGTACGACGAGCAGCGGCTCGCCGCCGCCCACCTCGACCCGCACCTGGTCCGGCCGAAGCTGGTCCCCGGCGTCAACCACTACACGATCCTCGTGGGCGATGAGGGCGCACGCGTCGTGGCGCGCCACATGCTGGCCGAAGCGGGCCTGGGGGACACGGACGCCCAGAGCTGAAACGGCGCCGCAGCGATGTTCGGCCTTTGCCGTGTGCCTTCACCTCGCGCAGGGCGGGGCCGGTGTGCGGGGCACCGGCGGGGAGGGCGCACGCCTGCCGCCGGCGGACAGCGGCCGACGTGCCGGTGGACGGCCGCCGGGCGATGGTCCGAGTGCGGTGCGGCGCCCGGCGTGATCGCAGCGGCTTGCGCAGTCCGCGCCCGCACCACGATGCGCTCACCCTCGTCAGCCACATCCTCGGTCGCCGGGGCGCGGCCGAAGATGTCCACCAGGGTGCCGAGCAGGATCGCCGCGTCGCGGACGGGAGGCGCAACCGGCCGACGCTGTCCTGGCTCGGCACGCCGGGGATCACCCTGAAGACGTGCCCTTCGCCACAAATTGGACTTTTCAGGATGGATGAGTGCCTATAGCTGGTTTCATAGCTGGTTGCTCCCTGTGGGCGACCTGCTCCAGGGAACCAGGACCAGTGGCATGGGAGAAGCGTTTGATCACGGCAGGTAAACGACGCACCGGGATGGTGGCTGCGGCCGGCGCGCTGGGCGGCGTGGTCGCCCTCACCGCTCTCGGCGGCACCAGCAGCGCTGCCACCGGCGGAAACGGCACCGGGAGCCAGTCGGCCTCGCAGGCGCCGACGGCCCAGGCACCCGCCCAGGAGGCCTCCGACGCCCGAATAGTGATCACCCCCGGGCCGGGCGTCCACAACGTCGGAACCGACACCCCCGTCAAGGTCACCGTCGGCAACGGCAAGCTCACCAAGGTGACCATGACCGCGGTCGCGGCCGGCACCGAGGTTCCGGGCACGCTGTCCGCGGACAGCACGTCCTGGAAGGCGACCGGCCGGCTGCAGCGGGCCACCAGGTACCAGGTCGCCGCGGAGGCCAAGGACGCCAAGGGGCGCGCCGTCACCGAGAACGCGACGATCACCACGGTCTCCCCGGCCAACGACTTCGTCGGGCACCTCACCCCCGAGAACGGCTCGACCGTCGGCGTCGGCATGCCGGTGAGCTTCACCTTCGACAAGGCGATCGGCGACAAGGCCGCCGTGCAGTCGGAGATACAGGTCAGCTCCAGCAGCGGCCAGCAGGTCGTCGGTCACTGGTTCAGCGGCCACCGCCTGGACTTCCGCCCGAAGAGCTACTGGAAGCCCGGCTCCACCGTCACCGTGCGGATGAACGCCCACGGTGTGCAGAAGACGGTCACGTTGAAGATCGGCCGGAGCCAGATCAGCACGGTCGACGCCAAGACCAAGCAGATGACCGTCGTACGGGACGGCAAGACGATCAGGACCGTCCCGATCTCGTCCGGCAGCCCCGAGCACCCGACGTACAACGGTCAGATGGTCATCTCCGAGAAGTACCCGCAGATCCACATGAACGCCTCGACCGTCGGCCTCACGAACAAGGACGGCAAGCCGGCGTACGACATCCAGGCCGTGCCGCACGCCATGCGCCTGACCGACTCGGGCACGTTCATCCACGGCAACTACTGGGGTGCCGACTCGGTCTTCGGCAAGGCCAACACCAGCCATGGCTGTGTGGGGCTGAAGGATCTCAGGGGTGGCGGGGACGACACGCTGCCGGCCGCCTGGTTCTTCGACAACTCGCTGATCGGTGACGTCGTGATCGTCAAGAACTCCGCGGACACGGCCACGCCGGCCCCGGACAACGGTTTCAGCGACTGGAACATGTCGTGGAACGACTGGGTCGCGGGCAGCGCGACCCGGTGACACCCACGTCGCTGCGCGTGTCCGGCCGGGCGTCCCTCCCGTCGGGCGGCGGCCGGCACCGTGCCGGCCGCCGCCTCACGTCCGCCGTCGTCCCGCTCCACCGAGGGCGTCGAGCAACTCGCGCTCGCGCTGCGCGCTGAGTCCTGCGCGCCTTTCCCGGTCCAGACCCTGCTCGCGCTCCCAGCGCAGCGTGTCGGCCAGCATCTCAGCCCGGGGCCGGTGACGCAGCCCCGCGGCGCGCGCCGAGGACCCGTCCCGGGCCGACCACCCTTCCCAGCCCGGCTCCACCAGCCACATCGCCAGCGATTCCGGCCCCATGTACTGGGCCACGCCGTTGGCGAGCAGCCACTCGGACTCGGCGGTGACCACCGGACCGGTGTGCCCGCCGGAGGCGCGGGACAACTCGATCCACTCCTCGAACGGAACGACCGGGCCGACAGCGTCGTATGTGCCGGTGGTCCCCCTCTCCGCGGCGTCGAGCAGCCAGGAGGTGAGGTCCCGCACGTCGACCACCTGGGTGGGCATGGCCGGTGTGTCGGGGACCAGCATCGGCCCTCGCGGATCACGTGCCGCGCGGGCGGCCCAGTAGCCGGAGCGCCCGCTGTGATCGCCCGGGCCGCCGATGAGCCCCGCTCGTGCGATGAGGAGGCGGTCGCCCACAGCGGCCGTCGACGCCTGCTCGCAGGCGACCTTCGCCTCGCCGTACGACTCGCGGTCGACCTCGCTCCGGTCGGTCGGGGAGAGCAGGGCCGCGGACTCGTCCGCCCCCAGCGCGGCGTGGGAGGCGTAGGCGTTGCCGGACGAGACGTACACCCAGTGCCCGGCTCTGCAGCCCAGCGCATCGAGCGCTCCACGGACGAAGCCCGGCTGCCACGACACCTCGACGACCGCGTCCCATTCCCGGTCGAGCAGGGGCTCGTACGCCGACGGATCGCGCCGGTCGGCGGCGACCAGTGTCGCTCCGTCCGCGACTTCTCCGCTTTCGCCACGCGCGAGGCAGGTCACCCCATGGCCGCGTTCGATCGCCTGACGCGACAGGTCCCGCGCCACCCATGCCGTTCCGCCCAGAACCAGGATCTCCATACCGGCACCCAAGCACCGGGATCACCGCCCGGCCAGGTGTATTCGCCGACAGCAGACGCTCAGCCCCGTCGAGCGCGGCATCCTCACCGACACGATCGGTCTCGCGTCCGCCCCGGAAGCGACGTCGAAGTCGTCGACACAAACCCCGGCACCCGCGGCTTTCAGTCAGGAACGACGCTGGGCGGCCGAGGGGGCGGGAAGCGCGTCGCGGCCCGGGCCGGGCACACGGTGCAGGCCAACAGGCACCGGTCCGTCGGCCGAGGGGGACCGATCGGCCCATGTGCGACCCGGCCGTCGCCGCCCACCCTGGACACGTCGGGCGAATCCGCGACAGGACCCGGCACCGAGAGGGTGAGGATCGGTATGAAGGGCTACGTCTTCCATGGCCCCGGGCATTCGGCCTGGGAGGAGGTGCCCGACCCGGACGTCCAAGAGCCCACCGACGCCGTCGTCCGGGTCGACACGGTCACGATCTGCGGGACGGACCTGCACATCCTCAAGGGCGATGTCGCGGAGGTGCGCCCGGGCACGGTGCTGGGGCACGAGGCCGTCGGAGAGGTCGTCGAGACCGGTACGGATGTGCGGAGCGTACGGCCGGGGGACCGGGTGCTGGTCTCCTGCATCACCGCCTGCGGGCGGTGCCGCTTCTGCCGTGAGGGCGTGTACGGCCAGTGCCTGGGCGGCGGGGGCTGGATCCTCGGCCACTTGATCGACGGCACTCAGGCGGAGTACGTCCGTGTGCCCTTCGCCGACCTGTCCGTGCATCCGCTGCCGGCCTCGGTGGCGAGCAGGGACGCCGTGCTGCTGGCGGACATCTTCCCCACCGCCTACGAGGTCGGCGTGCTGAACGGCCGGGTCCGGCCCGGGGACACCGTCGCCGTGGTCGGAGCGGGCCCCGTCGGCCTCGCGGCCGTCGCCACGGCCCGCCTGTTCGCGCCCGAACGCGTCATCGTGGTGGACCTCGCCCCGGCCAGGCTGGAGGCCGCGAGGAAACTCGGAGCCGAGGCGGTGGCGGATGCCCGGGAGGCTCCCGAGCAACTGGTCGCGGACCTCACCGGAGGGCTCGGCGCGGACGTGGTCGTCGAAGCGGTCGGAGTGCCGGAGACGTTCGAGATGTGCACCCGCATGGTGCGGCCAGGAGGACGGGTCGCCAACGTGGGCGTCCACGGCAGGCCGGCGACCCTGCACCTGGAGGATCTGTGGATCAAAAACGTGACCGTCACCACCGGCTTGGTGGACACCAGCTCCACGCCCACCCTGCTGAAGATGGCCGCTGCCGGGAAGCTGCCGACCTCCCAGCTGGTGACGCACGTCTTCCCGCTCAAGGAGATGCAGGAGGCGTACGACGTCTTCGCGCAGGCCGCCGACACCGGGGCTCTGAAGGTCGTCCTCGGTGAGCCGCCGCGGAGCGAGGTCCTCCCCGTGACGGCGGCCGAGTGAGCCGGCGCGCCGATGCCGAAGCGGCCGGCCGCTTCGATCAGGACCGGAGAGAGCGGATCGACCGATGTACCGCAATGACGGATTCCGGGAGCTGGACCGGCAGGAATGCCTGCGGCTGCTGGTCACGGCCGTGGTGGGCCGGGTCGTCCACACGCGGCACGCCCTGCCCGCGGTGCTCCCGGTGAACTTCCGCGTGGACAGCGACGGCGCGGTGCTGCTGCGCACCGCCGCCGCCTCCGAGCTGGCGCGCGCGATCGACGGCGCGGTCGTGGCGTTCGAGGCCGACGAGGTGGACCCCGCGGCCCACTCCGGCTGGAGCGTCGTCGTGACCGGTTCCGCCTCCGTGATGACCGACCCCGCCGAACGGGGGCGCCTCGTCACGGACTGGCCGCCCTCCTGGGTGCCCTCGCCCCGGGAGGCCTTCATCCGCATCGAACCGGAGCTGGTCACCGGCCGCGAACTGACCGGTGGTCACAGCTTGTACGGTCTCGGTTCCTCCCTCTGACTCGTGACCAGTGGTTGACTCGTGACCAGTGGTCTGGTCTGACTCGTGACCAGTGGTCGGCCGACCACGCGGGAGGATGTACGTGCCTCTGAGCCCTGGGCGGCTCAGCCCCGGGCCAGACCGGGCCGGCGGCTCAGTCCCGGTCGTCCGGGGCGGCCCCGCTCGTCAGCCGGCACTCGACGTCCACCACGCCCTCGACGGCACGTACGAGGCGGGCGGCGACGGGCACGAACGACGTGTCCCTGATGCGCCCGATCAGGGTCACCACACCCTCGGAGACCTCGACGCGGGCCGGCTCGCCGGTGGTGTGGAAGAGGGGTGACAGCACCTCACGCCGCACCTCCTCGGCGATGTCGTCGTCCGAGCGCAGGAATACTTTCAACAGGTCGGCGCGGCTGACCACTCCTTCGAGCAGGCCATCGGCGCCGACGACGGGAAGCCGTTTCACCTTGCGCACGGCCATGATGCGGGCCGCCTCGGCGAGCGTGGCGTCGGCGTGGACGGTCACGGCCGGCGTGCTCATCAGCTCCCCGGCGGTCAGGGCGCCCGCCTTGGCGAGGTCGGGCAGGCGCCTCAGCTGGGTGAAGCGGTCCGGGTCGCTGTCACGGAACTCCTCCTTCGGCAGCAGATCGGCCTCGGAGACGACACCGATCACCCGGCCCTCGCCCTCCAGGACCGGCAGCGCGCTGACCTTCCACTGCTCCATGAGGTTGATGATGTCCTTGAACGGGGCGTCGCGCCCCACGGCCACGACGGTCTGTGTCATGACGTCGCTGACGGAGTGCGGGCTGGCGGGCATGGTCTCGTTCTCCTCCTCGGGGATGCCGGGGTGCTGCTGTCCCGTCCGGGCCGGCCGGAGTGTCACCGGGGTCCGCTTCCGTAGGGGGCGTACAGGTCCAGGAGGCGGATCCGGGCCGCGTGCAGCCGGTGGGCGGCCACCTGGCCGACCCAGCGGGCGACGGCCCGTCCGAACTCCGCGTCCTGCTCGCACAGCATCCGTACGGTGGCCGCGTCGAACTCGTGGGCGCGTACCGGGCTGGTGGCCTCGGCGCCCAGGTGCCAGCGGTACGGCGGGAAGTGCCAGGACCAGCCGACCAGTTCGCCGTGGCCCAGGGTCTCGATGACGGCGGCGCGGCGGCCGGGGACGTGCAGGTCGAGGGCGACCGTCCCGGTCCGGATGATCCAGAACCTCTCCGCGTGCTGCCCTTCCTCGAACAGGCGGGTGCCCGTACGGAAGGAGACGTCGTGGGCCAGGGACATCAGCTCTGCCCGGTGTTCGGCCGGCAGGGCGGCGGCCAGGGTGGTGGAGGTCATCGACGGCTCCTTCCGTGTGCCGGCCTGGTAGGGAGGGCGGCTCACCTCCAGCGTGCGGTCGCCCGGACGCGGGCCGCCACGGGCCGCCCGGACCGGGACGAGGGCCCTTCGGCCCCAAACGCCCCGTCCTCCGCTCGGCGCATCCGCCCAGCGCCCCTCCTGCGCTCCACGCATCCGCTCCGCGCATCCGCTCCACGCCTGCGCCCAGCGCTCCTCGTGGGCGTGCCGCCGCCGCGGCCAGGCGGCCGGCGTGCTCGGCGACCAGGGCGCGGTGGCCGGGGCGCGGCGCCGCGGCCACGCGTTCGGCCGTCTGCCGGGCGGAGGCAGGGCTGATGGCGAAGAACCGCAGTCGCAGGTTCGCGTCGGACATCTCCGCGTAGAGGTGCAGTACTCCGGCGTGGTCGCCGGGGTTCGAGCGGCGGATCCGGATGGTGGTGCCGTCGGTCAGCAGCGCGTGCACCGGTGCTTGCTCCGTGTCGGTCATCGCGTACGTCTCCCTCCGCGCTCCCGGCCCCAGCCCGCGGCCGCTCGTCCCTGCGCCACAGAGGCCGGTCGGGCACGGGTGCGGGCCGAACGGCCATCGTCCGTCGCATAGGGACTGCTGCCGTGCGGGAGCACGGAGCCGGTGCCGACCGCCGGCACGGCGTCGTGGAGCACGGGCCCCGTGCTCCGTGCCGGGGGCCGGTAGGCCCTCGCGCCACGACGGCGTCGGGTGCCACGGTGGCAGCAGTACGTTCCGGCGCATGACCCGGGCGTTGCGGTGTGAGGCGGTGGTGAGGATGGAGTTGCCCCTGGTCGTGGGTGTGGACGGTTCGGGTCCGAGCCTGACCGCGGTCGACTGGGCGGTGGACGAGGCCGCCCGGCACGGTCTGCCGCTGCGGCTGGTGTACGGCTCCCTGTGGGAGCACTACGAGGGGGCTGTGCCCTACGGGAGCCCCGGGCGTCCCTCGGAGCAGGTGATGGCGGAGTACGTGGTCACCGCCGCCGGGGAGCGGGCAGAGCGCCGCAACCCCGAGGTGAAGGTCTCCACCGACGTCCTCCCCGAGGACGCGGTCTCCGCCCTGCTGGGCGCCGGGGACAGTGCCTTCGCCGTGGTCACCGGCTGCCGGGGCCGCGGCGAGCTGAAGGGGCTGCTGCTGGGGTCGGTGAGCCTGGCGGTGGCCGGCCGGGCACGGTGCCCGGTGGTCGTGGTCCGCGGGGACGCCGCCGGCCTGGCCGGGACGCACGAGCGGATCCTGCTCGGCGCGGGCGGAGCCGGGATGGGCCGCGAGACGGTCCGGTTCGCCTTCCGCGAGGCCGAGACGCGCCGTTGCGTCCTCGAGGTCGTACGCGCATGGCGCAGCCCGGCACCCGCGACCGGCGGCGCCCCGGCGGGCCGGGACGCCCTGGGACACGAGGAACGGGCCGCCGCACTGCTGGAACAGCTGCTGAGCGAGGCCATGAACGACCATCCGGCGGTCCGGGTGCGGCGTGCGACCGTCGAGGGGCCGGCGCACCGGGTGCTCGTGGGCCGCTCGGCCGCCGCCGATCTGGTGATCGTCGGCGCACAGCACAGGACGCGGGTCTTCGGACTCCAACTGGGCCGGACCGCACACGCGTTGCTGCACCACGCGAACTGTCCGGCGGTGGTGGTCCCACAGCGGGCGTGACGGTCCCGCGGCGCCGGGAGCCCGCAGCACGCGCGGGAGCCGGCGGGCGTCGATGGCTCCTCCGCCGGCCCCCTGCTCAGGCGTGCGGCGCAGCGGTCACGGGGGACCGCGGCTGCCCCTGACGCACGGCGGGACGGACACCGGCACCCCGGGCTTCCGCCGCGCCCCGCCGCCGCGCTCAGCGCTCAGCGCACCGCACACCGCCCGAGCCTGCCGTCCACCGCCCACCCGGCGGACCGGGCCGCCGCACCCGACCGGGTGGGAGTGCCGTCCGTCGCCACCTGGACGAACCGGCCACGGTGGACGGCGCGGCGCCCGCCCGACGGGCCCACTTCCGGAACGGACCGCGCGTCGGCCTGTCGTCCGGCGAGGCGGGATGCCCAAGCGGGCGCGGGGGAGGCAGGGGACATGGGCAGGACTTCGCAGGCGCCACCGGCTGACGCCTGCGCGTGACGCTACCGAGCGGGGGGACCGGCCAGAGCCGATCGTGGTGAAGGAGCAGCAAGCACTGTCAGTTCGCCGGATCTCCGTGGCCACGGGGCAGGCCTGCTGCAGCCGCCAGGAAGAAGACGTGTCCGCACCTCGGGGAGGGCATTCGCGAGCGTTCGGCGAGGACGTTCAGTGCACGGCGCACTTCTGCGCTCAGTTGGGAAAGCCGACGACTGTAGGGCCCGTCTCTGTAGGTGTACAACCGGATGACGTTGACGGCCAGTTCGTCGCGTCCGTCGGCGAAGGTGTCCGGGAGCCCGGCGAGCAGCTCGAAGTCGTGTTTACCGGTCGCGGCGTCAGCCACCGTGCTCAGAGGCAGGACGTCAAGCTCGGCGGCAGACACGGAAGCATCGACGGCGACGGCATGGGCAGCCAGGGCCGTGAGGACCTCGATCAGCCGCTCGCCTTCCGCGACGCCGATCCCCCAGGCATCCAGCCGCTCGTGACGGCGGCCCCGGCGCCATTCCTCCTCGTCCACCACCGGTAGCAGGAGTCGGCCCAGGTGCGCGCAACGACGCCACAGCACGTCGTGATCGCAGGTCACGGTCGACTCCTGGAGCGAGTAGAACACGTGAGGGCCGAGGTCCGACCCCCGCCCCCCGGCGCAGGCCTTCCACCTTCCCACTGCGTACGGTTCACGTACAGAGTGGGAGGCAAGATCTCCGACAGAGTCAGGCACTGACCATGGCGGCGGGGGCGGACGGCACCACGGGATGGGCCGCCGTGGTCATGGAGCGTCAGTGCACTCTGCCGGAAGCCGATGACGTGCTCGCCAAGGTCGTAATCCGGGGACAGGAGATCGTCCGGGGCACCCGCGTCCGCACATCGCAGACCTGCGGGCCGCACCCCAGCGCGTGCTGAGTCGTGGGGACCGTCGGTACGCCCGCGTACGAGGACGACTCTCTGCCTCGCGATCGCACGTACCGGACCCTGCGGGGCCCGCCCTCCGGGTGGACGGCGCTGCTGCCGAAACACGCCCTGGGTGGCCGCCGCCGCGTCCACGTCGAACGCGGTGACCGCGATGTCACCCAGCGGCCCCGGAGGCGATGCGCCACCGCACATCGGTCGAGTACAAGTGTCGAGCCGCCTGCCGGTGTCGACGACGGTGAGAGCGTCGTCCGCCCCGCGGCCCAGGGGCGACGACCTGCCCGTGGGACGGTGGCCGCGGGGCCACCGCGCCGTCCTCCGGCCGTTCCGACGTGCTCGGCCTCGTCAGGGTTCGCGCTGGGGAGCGCCGAGGTAGGTGAGAACCGCGAGGACGCGTCGGTGACCGCTCTCCTCGGGCGGCAGGTCGAGCTTCAGGAAGATGTTCCCGACGTGCTTGTGCACGGCCCGTTCGGTCACGACGAGGCGTTGGGCGATCTCGGAGTTCCCGTGCCCCTGGGCCATCAACGCGAGCACTTCGCGTTCGCGGTCGGTGAGCCGGGCCAGGGGGTTGCCGCGCGTCACGAGCAACTGCCTCACCACTTCCGGGTCCAGCACCGTGCCCCCGGACGCCACCCGGTGCAGCGCCTCCAGGAAGTCGTCGACGCGGGCGACGCGGTCCTTGAGCAGATAGCCGACACCGGTGCCGTCGGCGAGCAACTCCCGGGCGTACGTGGCCTCGACGTACTGGGAGAGGACGAGGACCGGGAGGCCCCGGACGCGTTCCCTGGCGTGCAGTGCGGCCCTGATGCCCTCGTCGGTGAAGGTCGGCGGGAGGCGGACGTCCACGACGGCCACGTCCGGCCGGTGGGCGATGGCAGCGGCCACGAAGGAATCGGCGTCCTCTGCCGTGGCGACCACCTCGTTCCCCAGGGCCTCCAGCATCGCGGAAAGCCCCCGCGCGAGCAGCACGTTGTCCTCGGCGATCAGGATGCGCACGGGCACTCCACGGTGATCAGTGTGGGGCCGCCGGGCGGGCTCTGCACCCGCACCCGGCCGTCCACCGCCTCGACGCGCTGCCGCATGCCGCGCAGTCCGGTGCCGCCGCCCTCGGCCGCCCCGCCCCGGCCGTCGTCGGCGATCTCCGCGCGGAGGATGTCTCCGTCCCTCGCCAGGGTCACCGCAACGGCACGGGCGTCGGCGTGCTTGGCCGCGTTGGTGAGCGCCTCGGTGACGGCGAAGTACACGGCGACCTCGGCCTGTGCCGGTAGGTCCCCGAGGTCACCGACGTCCACGGTGGCGGAGACGGGGCAACGGGCGGCGACCGCAGAGACCGCGCCGCCGAGACCCCGGTCGGCGAGGATCGGCGGGTAGACGGAGCGCAGTACGTCGCGCAGCTCGGCCATCGCCTCCTCGGCTCCCTCGCGCGCCCGGGCCAGCAGGGGGCCCACCGCCGCCGGGTCGGAGCCGAGGGCCCGCTCGGCGAGCCCGAGCTGCAGGGCGAGGGAGACCAGACGCGCCTGGGTGCCGTCGTGCAGGTCCCGTTCGATGCGGCGCAGCTCGCTGCCGTGCGCGTGGATCGCCCCGGCGCGCGTCCGGTCCAGCGTCGACACGCGTTCGGCGAGGACCGCGGCGGCCGAGGGGGCCAGCAGCCACCGGCTCACGGCCGCCAGCAGCCTGGCGAACAGGGGCGGCCCGAACAGGGCGAGCAGCCCGCTCAGCAGGAACTGAGGCACTCCGGCGTAGACCACGGCCCCCCAGCCGTCGATCGGGACGTCCAGCATCAGTCTGATCGGCTCGTCCGCGGGGAACAGCCACCACAGGCCCACGAGCACGAGCACGGCCGCAGGGAACACGAACAGCGCCGCGCCGACGCACCCGAGCACGGTGCCGGCGATCATCATGCAGGGCGCCCAGCGCAGGTCGCGGCCGGTCGCGGGGTCCGTCAACACCGCCATCAGGCGCTTTCGCGCGTGCGGTCCGGCCGGTGCCGCGGGTGTCGCCGCCCACCGTCCCAGACGCTCGCGCTCGTGGTCGGCCAGCCGGCGCAGCAGCCGCAGTTCGAGCGGCAGGACGAGCAGGCCCACGCCGACCAGGCAGAGCACGGCCGAGTACACCAGCACGGGCACCAGCACGAGCAGGGCCGGTCCGCGCGCGAACACACCCGCGCAGTATCCGGCCGCACGGGCCGAACGCGCCGCGCTCACCCGGGCCTTCGAGAACATGTTCACGGCGGCCAGTCTTCCCCTTCCGGCGTCGCAGCGCAGTGGAGCGCGCTACACCATCGGCCGGTGAGTGTGCACGATCGACCTGGTCACCGCGGGGTTCGTAGCGTCACGGCCATGACACGAACGAACCCACCGGGCGGCTCCCGCCCCGGTCTCGCCGCCTTCTTGGTCATCAGCTTCGTCGGCGCGTGGCTCACCATGATTCCCCTGTGGATCGACGGCCTGCGTCGCACGAGCGCGGCGCAGGGGACCCCGCGACTTGCGGCACTGTGCATGATCCTCATGATGCTGGTGCCGGCGCTGACCGCCTTCGGCCTCACCGCGCGCCACCGGGGGGCGCGCGAGACCTTACGGGTCCTCGGGCTCGCCCGGGCCAGGCCGTGGCGGTACGAAGTCCGTTTCGCCGCCGTCGCGTTCGCGGTCCCGCTCGGCCTGACCGCAGCCGGTCTGACCGTGGCGACGCTCGTCGGCTGGTACACCCCCGCGCACCTGCCCGGGCCCGCGACGATCACACCGCTCGCGGTGAGCGCGCTGGTGTCCGTTCCGCTGTACTTCGGAGAGGAGCTGGGCTGGCAGGGTTACCTGCTGCCCCGTCTGCTGCGCTACGGCAGGACCCGCGGCCTCCTGCTCGGCGGCGTGATCTGGGGGGCGTGGCACGTTCCCATGACCGCGCTCGGCGGCAGCTACCCGGGCCATTCCGTGCTCCTGGGCATACCGGTCGCCGTGATGACGGCCATGCTCCTCGGAACGGTGATCGCCACCGTCCGGCTGGCCACCGGGTCGGTGTGGGCGGCTGTCGCGGCGCACCTGTCGCTCAACGAGTTCGCGCTGCCGCTGACCCGCACCGTCTCGGGCCACCTCGTCGACCCGCTGCTCGCCGGGCCGCTGAGCATCACGACCTGGCCGGCGAGCGCCCTCGCCGTGCTGAGCATCTGGCTGACCAGCCGAACGCGGTGCGAGCCCGACGAACGGCCGCTGCCGGCGTGAGCGGCGCCCGTCGCGTCGACTCTCCAGGCCCTTTCGTCAGTGGCTCAGCGGCGTGCTCCGCACGGCCGACCGAGTTCGACCACGGCATCGGCATCGGGCAGTCGGAACGGCCGGATCATGCAGTCGCCCGCCCCCCCCGCCCGCGCCCGCAAGCACCGCCGGGCCGACCACGGGGCTGTGAAGGCCCGAGGCCAAGGACTCGTCGAAGGGCCGGCGGTGGCCCGGGCTACCGGGAGCCCGCCACAGGCCGCGACTTGTAGAAGGACTCCGCCAGGTAGGCGGCCTCGTGCGGCTGGTAGGGCTCCTCCAAGTAAGCGGCCTCGTCTTCGTCGAGTTCGACGTCCACCGCGGCGACCGCGTCGGCCAGCTGGGCCGGCTTGGTGACCCCGACGATGGGCGAGGTCACCACCGGGTTGCGCATGACCCAGGCCAGGGCGACCTGGGCCGCGGACAGACCCCGCTTGCCCGCGATCTCGTGGACGCGCTCGGCCACCGCCTGGTCCCCGTCGCGGTAGAGGATCTTGCCGCCCGGGTCGGTCGCGGCACGCGCGGTGGCGGTGTCCTGGGGCCGCGTCAGCCTGCCCCGCGCCAGCGGGCTCCACGGGATCACGCCGATGCCCTGGTCGGCGCAGAGCGGGAGCATCTCTCGCTCTGCCTCCCGGTGGATGAGGTTGTAGTGGTCCTGCATCGACACGAACCGGGTCCAGCCGTTCAGGTCAGCCAAATACAGGGCCTTGGCGAACTGCCAGGCGTACATGGAAGACGCTCCGATGTAGCGGACCTTCCCGGACTTGACCGCGTCGTGCAGCGCCTTGAGGGTTTCCTCGATCGGGGTGTCGTAGTCCCAGCGGTGGATCTGGTACAGGTCGATGTAGTCGGTCCCCAGTCGCTTCAGTGAGGCGTCGAGCTCGGCGAAGATCGCCTTGCGCGACAGCCCGGCGCCGTTCGGGCCGGGCCGCATCCGCATCCAGACCTTGGTGGAGAGAACGACCTCCTCGCGCCGGGTGAAGTCCTTGACCGCCTGGCCGACGATCTCCTCGCTGCTTCCGGCGCTGTAACCATTGGCCGTGTCGAGGAAGTTGATGCCGCTCTCGAGGGCCTGCTTGATGATGTCCCGGCTGGCGTCCGCGCCCAGCGACCAGGGCTCGCCGCCCCGGTCCGGCTCGCCGAAGCTCATGCAGCCGAGGGTGATGGCGGAGACGTCCAGCCCGGTCGTTCCGAGTTTGATGTATCGCATGCATCCGAACCTAGGAGTTGAGGTGCGCTCTAACGCACATTCGGAGGCATGGGGCATGTGCGCCCTGTCAGGGTTCGACCGCTTCGGCCAGACGTACCAGGGAACCCAGGGGTAGCGAGTAACAAGCTGCAACGCGTCAAGGCCGTGTGGGATCCCGAGGAACTGTTCACCTTCGCCCAAGCAGTCAAGCCGCCCTCCGCAGACGGCTGAGTCTGACCCGGCCGATCCCGCTTCCTGGGGGCAGCCGCCCCCAGGGTCATCGACCGGCCGGGCGGTGAGCCGCTGGTCCTGACCCCGAAGCCTCTCCGGCACGTCCGTAGCGGGCGTGGGGCGCTCGGCCGGCCGGTGCTGCGGATCCCTGGCGTGCATGGCGACCATGCGCCCGCGGGGGGCAGCTCGGATTCACTCACCGTGGCGCTCTCAGGGCCCGGGTGGCCCCTGTGCCCGCGGGGGTGGCTCCACCTTGCGCGGCTGCGGGCTGTCCTGCTCGTCGTCCCGGCTTCGTGTACGAAGTCGGCGGGGCGGAAGCGCCGGCGCCAGAAGGGGGTCCGATGGTGAGGGCGGTGCGCAGACAGCCAGTGACGCGGCGGGACCTGGGGCGTCCGTGCGCCCCATCGACCCCGCCCCCAGCCGGCTGTGGCACTCAGAGTGGCCACTGAAGTGCTCAGTCACGCAGATCAATGTGACTGAGCGCTCCGACGGGCGGACGTGCGCCTGAACTGGGGAGGCTGAGCAACTTGGTCGGCGGGCAGGTGAGTCCGTCAGCCGCCGCTCCACGGCCGATCGATGCGGTAGAGGTAGTGGGTCCGGTCATCGACCGGGTTGTCCGGTTCCAGCTCTCCGACCCCGACCCGGCGCAGTCCTGCTCGCTCGAGGGTCCGCCACGACGGCTGATTGGCTGCCACCACCGGGACGAGAATGCACGGGGCGGCCGGGTGCTCGGCCCAGGTTCGCACGATGACCGACTGGATCATCGCCGTCCCGATGCCCTGGCCGGTGTGGCGGGGATCGCCGATCAGGTAGTCGATGGTCATCGCGCCGTCAGGTACGGGGACGACGGCCGCCAGATCGGCCAGGTAGCCAGGGTAGTCGCACAGGCGTGAACGTTGTACGAGACCGACCGGGCGGCCTTCGAGGGATGCGAGCAGGTCCTCCGAGGGCTCCTCACCTCGGGCGGCGGGGCCGAAGTCGCGCGCCACCGCTTCCGCGGTGGTCTCGTGGTTCCACCAACGCTTCACATGGGGCTGCTGAAGCCACCTCCGCAACAGCGGGAAATCCTGCCCATCGATCCGACGCCACGTGATCTCCATGAGGCCGCTCCCGGAAGGTCCACGAGTCCTTGCAGGCCAGGTGCTGCGCGGACGAGCCCCGAGCTGACCGCCAACTCAAGCGCTCAGTCCACCAACCGGAGTGCTCGGTCAGACCGGTCGTAACTGCCCGTCACCGGCCGAGTGAGCGGTCGAGTCGGCCGACTGAGCGTTCGGCGGCCAGCACGCTTTCGGCATGCTGGCACGCGTCCTACGCTCTGGCCATGCCTTGGACAGCACTGGCCGGTGTCGTGGTCGGCGCCTTGATCGAGGCCGCTTCCGCCGCGTTACTCGACCGCAGTCGCCGGCGACGGGAGCAGGATGACCGCCTCATCAGCGCACGACGTGCCCTCTACGCCGAGTACCTGGCCCGCCTCTCTCAGGCCCGCAACGACTTCCGCAGCCTGGCGCGCGACCAGACCGTGGACTTGATATCTGGTTAGTCCAGGGGGTGTTGAGCTGCCCAACCGGCCAGTGACCCGCAGGGATCGGTCAGGTCGGTCAGGTCGATCAGGCATCCAGGAAGAGCTGGCGCGCCTCCTCGGCCCCAGCGGAGGCGGACTGCTCGGCTGTCCGCCGGCGACCGGGGGTGCGGTTTCCCGAACTCCCGATTCGGGGGCAGGCACGATCGATCGCCGCGCTCCGCCCACCGAGGATGAGGGCATGGCTGAGACGGCGACGGATATCGGGGCGGGCGTAGTCGCCCGGGCGGAGGATCTGCACCGTGAGTACGGACGCGGCGCTGCCGCCGTGCGAGCGTTGCGCGGGGTGTCGGTGGCCTTCGCGCCCGGTACGTTCACGGCGGTGATGGGGCCCTCGGGCTCCGGTAAGACCACCTTGCTGCACTGCCTGGCGGGGATGGACCGGCCCACTCGCGGCTCCGTCTGGTGGGGCGGCACCGAGGTGTCCCGGCTGCCGGAGCGGCGGCTCGCGGCGCTGCGGCGCAGTCGGGTCGGGTTCGTGTTCCAGGCGTTCAACCTGATGCCCGCGATGACGGTCGCGCAGAATGTCGAGCTTCCCGGCCGGCTGGCCGGCGAGCGGCCCGACCGGGGCCGGGTGCTGGACGCACTCGCCCGCGTGGGACTGACCGGGCGCGAGCGGCACCGGCCCGGGCAGCTGTCCGGCGGGCAGCAGCAGCGGGTGGCCATCGCCCGGGCGCTGGTCTCCCGTCCTCAGATGCTGTTCGCCGACGAACCGACCGGCGCGCTCGACCGGGCCACCGGGCACGAGATCCTCGCCCTGTTGCGCGCCGGTGTGGACGAGGACGGCGGGTCCTGCGTGATGGTGACTCACGATCCGGTGGCCGCCGGGTACGCGGACCGGGTGCTGCTGCTCGCCGACGGTGTGGTGGTGGACGAGCTCGACCGGCCCACTGCCGCCCAGGTCGGCGCATGCTTGAGCCGGCTGGGCGGGGGAGAGCTGTGACCTTGCTCGCGCTCGGGCAGATGCGCCGCCGTCCGGCTGCCTTCGTCGGTCTGGCGGTCGCGCTCTTCCTCGCCGTCACCACCCTGACGCTGTTCGGCCTGCTGTTCGCCGCCGACGTCACTGCCCCGGCAGCAGCCCGGAAGGCGACCACCGGGCCCAGCCTGGTGGTGATCGCCGGCGCCTTCGGTGAGATCGCCGTGCTGGTCGCGTTCTTCGTGGTGGTCAATGCGTCGGGTTTCGCGCTCCGCCAGCAGCACCGGGAGCTGGCCCTGCTGCGCACCATCGCTGCGACACCCCGCCAGGTGCGGCGGCTGGTCCGTGGTCAGGTCGTCGTGGTCACGCTGGTGGTGACCGCGCCGAGCTGGGCCGCCGGCGCCGCGGCGGCCCAGGGCCTGCTCGCCGAGTTGCAGCGGCGAGGGATGGCGGCGCCGGACGTGCGGGTGCCGGGGACTCTGATACCGATGCTGGTGGCGCTGGCCGTCACACTGGCCGTCGGCCTGGCGGCCTCGGCCGTCGCGTCGCGGCGGATCTCCCGGATCGCGCCTGCGGCCGCCCTCATGGCGAGTTCGACCGAGCACGGGCGGACGGGTGCACTGCGTCTGCTCGCCGCGACCGGCGTGCTGGCGGGCGGCGGCCTGCTGCTGCGGCTGGCCGCGACAAGGCCGGCGGAGCAGGTGGACAAGGCGGGTCAGGCGGCGTTGCTCGGCTCGCTGGTGCTGCTGGTCGCGGTCGCTCTGGCGGGGCCGCTCGCGGCGCGCGTCCTGGCGGCCGCGCTGGGCGCACCGGTACGGGCGCTGGCACCCGGTGCGGGATGGCTGGCCGACGCCAACCTGCGCGGGTACGCGCGCCGACTGTCGTCCGCCGTCGTCCCGGTCGCGCTGCTCGTGGGCCTGGCGGGCACCATGCTGATCATGACAAGTACTGCCGAGCACGCTGCGGGCCCAGTGGCGTCCAGCGTCACTTCAGCCAGGGACGCCTGGCTGCGCCAGGCCGAGTTGGCGCTGCTCGTCTCCTTCGCCGCCGTCTCCACCGTCAACACCCTGGTCGCCGTGACCGCCGAACGACGCCGCGAGTTCGCGTTGCTGCGGCTGGTCGGCGCCACCCGGTCCCAACTGCTGCGCATGCTGACCGTGGAGGCGGTGCTGACCACGGCGGTGGGGCTCCTGCTCGGCGCGGCGGTCGCCGGCGCCGCGTCGGCGGCCTTCAGCACCGCGGTGACCGGATCGCCGATGCCGTCCCTTCCGGTGGCCGGCTGCTGGTGGATCGCCGCGGGCGCGACGACGCTGACCGTTCCCGGCATCCTGGCCACGGGCCTGCGAGCGGTTCGCGGCCCGGCGGCGGAACTGGTGGCAGGCGGCCGTGACTGAGCGCGGCGACGGGCCGGCTGCCGACGGTACGGCCTGCGAACAGGCGCCCATCCGGCAACGGTGGCGGGCGCGCCGCCCGCCTCGGGCGGGCCTGCTCAGATCCCCGGGGCCGACCGGAGCTGAGCAGCGGCGATACCTCTCCGTCCGGGGCGGCGAATGGGCCTTCGCCGTTGTCGGACTGCCGCTCGCCCTGTTCTGCGGGGCCTACGCACTCGCTGTCCTTTACGCGGGGACGCTGCTCTCGCTCACCGTATTCGGCCTGCCGTTCGTGGCCGCCGCGTTGATGGGTGCGCGTGGTCTCGGCGCGCTGCACCGCCAACTGGTCGGCCGGCTGCTCGGCGAACACGTCGAGGCGCCCGCCAGGCTGCCCCGCCCGGTGGGCGTGGTCGCCCATGGCCGTGTCGTCCTGACCGACCCGATCGCTTGGCGGTCGCTGCTCTATCTGGTGCTGCGGTTGCCGCTCGGCGTGCTCGGGTTCGCCGTCGCCGTGGCGCTTCCCCTCGGCTGCGGCTGGCTGATCGGCTTCCCGCTCTGGGAACGCCTGCTGGAACCGGGCCCGCGGCACGCCACCTGGCTGGACGCCACGTCCATACCACTCGGGCTGCTGATCCTTTCCGCAGTGCCCAGCGCGCTCCGGGCGCTGAGCGGAGTGAACCGGCGGCTCGCCCGGCTGCTGCTCGGCCCGGTCCGTGCCCAGCGGCGCGTCCGGGAGCTGGAGACCGCCCGCGCCACCCTTCTCGCGCAGAACACCGACGAGCTCCGCCGCCTGGAGCGTGACCTGCACGACGGCACCCAGGCTCGGCTGGTCGCCCTGGCCATCACCCTCTCGCTGGCCGAAGACGCGCTCGCTCCCGACTCCGGCCCGGACCTCGTCCGGCTGCGCACCCTGGTGGACCGCGCCCGCAGCCAGACCGACGACACCGTCACCGAGCTGCGGCGGCTCACCCGAGGCATTCATCCGGTGGCGCTGGACGGCGGCCTCGGCGAGGCCTTGCCAGGGCTTACCGCCACCTCGCCCGTGCCGGTCACCCTCCGCCTGAACCTGCCGGAACGACCGGACCCTGTGGTCGAACGGGCCCTCTACTTCTGCGCCGCCGAGCTGCTCACCAACGTTGCCAAGCACAGCGATGCCCGCTCGGCCGAACTCGAGGCGCGCGTGGCCGAAGGCCGAGTCCGCCTGTCCGTGCGCGACGACGGCCGCGGCGGTGCGGCGCTCGGCGTCGGCACCGGCCTGACGGGGCTGGCCGAACGCCTCGCGGCGGTGGACGGTGCTCTGCGGATCGACAGCCCGCCCGGCGGACCGACGGTCATCACCGCCGAGCTGCCGACGCGTCTGTGACGGCCCGCTGACTCCCGTTCTCCGCCAGATAGGTGAGTACGGCCTTCACCCGGCGGTTGTCGGTGTCCGTCGCCCGTAGGCCGAACTTGGTGAAGACAGCGGCCACGTGTTTCTCCACCGCCCGCTCCGACACCACCAGCAGCGCGGCGATGGAGCGGTTGGAGTGCCCTTGTGCCATCAGCTCCAGCACCTCGCGCTCGCGCGGCGTCAGGGCGTCCACCCGGCTGCGCCGTCCACCACGCATCAGCTGGGTGACGATCTCCGCGTCGAGTGCCGTGCCCCCGTCGGCGACCCGGTACAGCGCGTCCACGAACTCGGAAGTCCGGGCGACGCGTTCCTTCAGGAGGTACCCGATGCCCGCCGCGCCGTCCGCCAGCAGCCGGGAGGCCCAGGTGGTCTCGACGTGCTGGGAGAAGACCATGATGCCGACCTCGGGCGTCCTCGCGCGGATCTCCACGGCGGCGCGGATGCCCTCATCGGTCTGTGTGGGGGGCATCCGGATGTCCACCACGGCCACGTCGGGCCGGTGCTCGGCCACCGCGGCGAGCAGCTCGGGCGCCGTTCCGGCCGTGGCCACCACCTCACATCCGCGGGCGCCGAGCAGTTCGACCATGCCGTCCCGGAGAACGACGGAGTCCTCGGCCAGTACCACGCGCAGACGCCGCCTGTTGATCACCACGCCATTATCGGGCACGGCAGGCCTTCGGCGCCGGCTTCGTTCACTTCTGGGGGCAGCGTCTGTCCTCGTCTTCGCCCCCTGACGGGAGGTGAGGTCACTACGGTGCGCGAGTCGCGCTGCACAGCGTGCTCCAAGAGCGTGGTCCGCAGGAGCGCCGTGCCCCGGACCCTCAGCGCATGGTCCGACTCTCCGTAGACCGGGGAGGGCTCGCAGACTTCGAGCACGTCGATCTCGAAACCGGCGAGGATTCGTCGGCACGATCGCCTCCGAGCCGAGCCACCCACCCCCCTCCCGGGGGCCGTCTCCTGTTCGTCTCCCGCTCCGGTCACCCGGGCCATGGCTGAGCTATCCTCCGTGCATGCGTGGAGAGTTCACCGGCTGGCCGGAGCAGGCCATGGACGTGTTGTGGCAGCTCCAGGGCGAACCGACCCACGCGACAAGGGAGCGCTGCCGAGCCGACCGCGAACGCCTGGTCCGGCAGCCGATGATCGCCCTGCTCAACGAGATCGCGGACTCCGACCCCCGGTACGAGGACTTCTCCGTGTGGCACTACCGCACCGGCTCCTGGTGGTGGCAGCACCAGGGCGCGGTGATCCGGCTCGGCCGCAAAGTCGAGATCGGCCTCCGGTTCTCCCTGGACGGCCTGCGGATCCAGGGTGCCTGGTGGTACCCCGACCCCGGCCAGGTGGACATGTTCCGCAGGGCCGTGGCCGCCGAGGGAAGCGGCCGCGAACTGCCCCCCATCGTCGAGGACCTGCGACACAAGGGTTACGACGTCTCCGGGGACGTGATGCAACGCCCCCCGCGCGGCTATCCGGCAGACCACTCCCGAGCGGACCTGCTGCGCCACCGTTCGCTGATCGCCGCACGTTCCCTCGGCTGCGAGGAGTGGCTGCACACTCCCGACGCGGTCGAGCGGGTCCTCTCGGCCGCCACCGAACTCGACGCCCTGCTGACGTGGCTGGCCCGCCACGTCAAGCGCGCCGCCTGACGTCACCCCGGCGAAGCCCGCCTGAAGAACAGGGCACTCATCACCACGATGAACAGGCGCCTCACCCACGAGAACCCGCGGACCAGCCAGTGGACGAGGAGCCCAGCCAGTTGCCCTGGCCTGACTGACCCGACTGGTGCGTTTTGCAGCGGAGCAGCACCTGTGCGAGCCTTCTGCCACTCCTCCAGAAGGGTTGACCTGGTGCTCGGCATGGTTGTCTGGGACGTCCGCTCTCGCGCTTCGACGCGAGAGCGGTAACGGCCCCCTGCCTCGACGCGCACGCCTGTCCGATGGACAGGCGTGGGTTCAGCCTGCTCCTCGTCGAAGTGCTCTTCGTGCCCCCGCACGCTCGACCACGAGGAGTACCTGGTGTCCACCATTCGCTGGACCGAGAACCACACCCGCCAGTCCGCGCGCTGGCATTCCGAGAACGCCGCCCCTCTTCCCCAGCGGATCGTCGTCGCCGACGACCGGATGAAGGCCAACGACGCCTACCGCCGGGCGTGCGAAGGAACGGCTCTGCTCTGGCAGGGCGACTTCCACAACGGCCGGCAACTGCTCCAGGCGATGGGCCGCCGCATCGACCGCAAAACGCCCAGGCCCGGCACTTCCCTGAGCGAGTCCTTCCACCTGCACCGACGCGCCACCGGTCACCGCGCCCGGGTCCTCGGAAAGCTCCTGGTGCTGCTGGGCGACGACTACAGGCTGGCGCTGCGCCGGGCTCCTGACGTCCGCCAGGCGTGCCTGGAAGCCTACGGCCCCTCGAAGGGACCCATCGCGGTCTCTCTGCGCGAACTGCTGGGAGTGATCGGCGCGCACCAGTGGCGCCTGAAAGGAATCGACGTTCCGGCTCTCGGCGCCCGCATCCACCCCCACTACGGCGTGTTCGCCCCCGTCAGAAGTGAGTACGTCGACCTGGTCGCCCACACGCCGCTCCCGCCGGCCACCCGGAACCGCCCCGCCACCAGCACAGCATTCGACCTCGGCACCGGGACCGGCGTCCTCGCCGCGGTCCTCGCCCACCGCGGAATCAACCGCGTCGCGGCCACCGACATCAGCCCACGCGCCCTGGCCTGCGCCAGGGAGAACGCCCTCCGGCTCGCACTGACCGACCGTATCGAGGTCTCAGGCCCCGGCCTGTTCCCCGAAGGCCGCGCCGACCTCATCGTGTGCAACCCGCCCTGGCTCCCCGCCCACCCGACCCACTCCGTCGAACAAGGCGTCTACGACCCGGACAGCACCATGCTGCACAGCTTCCTCGCCGGACTGTCCGCCCACCTCCGGCCAGGCGGCGAAGGCTGGCTCATCCTGTCCGACCTGGCAGAACACCTCGGCCTCCGGACACGTCAGCAACTGCTCGACGCCCTCCGGACAGCCCACCTCCGCGTCGTGGACAAGATCGACACCAAACCCCGACACCCACGTGCCACGGACGCCACCGACCCACTCCGCGCAGCACGAAGCGCCGAAACCACGTCCCTCTGGCGTCTGACGGCATGACCGGCACCCGGACCGCGAATCGGCATCCCGCCTGGCGGTTCACCAGCCGGCCACATCCCGTGGGCGACTTCGCCACGCTCACGGGGTGGCACCTCACCTTCTGCGCCGGGCGGAAGGCGGCGGACCAACGGGCAGCAGGCCGCCCTGCTGCTCGGGGCATCTCGACAGAGTCGAGTACGCGGTCCTCCCGTGCCGGAAGCACGGGAGGACCGCGTACGTGGTGCAGGGATCACCGGCGCACCGGCGTCCCGGGAACCGCTACTGCCAGCGCACGATGCGGGGCGCCTTGGTGGTGCCCTCGGCGCCGTACTTGCGGCCGGGAGTGCCGGCCTGCCAGCCGCCTCGGGGCGAGGCGATGCCGGCTATGTCGAAGTGTGCTCCGCCGGTGTTGTAGAAGCCGCCGATGGTGTAGCCGCCGGGTGCCCAGATGTCGAACGTCTGGCACTGCCCGCGGCGGACCGCTGTGGAGTGCACGCCGTCCGACCAGGTGATGTCGGCGTCATAATTACCCTTGGCGCACAGCTGGACGCGGTGGTTGCTGATGGCCGCGGAGGCCGGGGTCCCGGCCGCGACGACCGCGGCACCGGTGGCGAGGACGACGGCGCCCGTCGCCATGAGGGAACGCCGGCGCGGACCCTGCTTGCTACGCATGAACTCTCCTTGTCCGGCCGGGGGGGGCCGGCGGAGCCTGCACCGGCCGCCCCGGAGTGGAACGGCGTCGGTGCGGCTCATCGGCCACCGCCCTGGGCCAGGAACGGGGGGTGGTTGATCCTGTCATCTGCACAACGTGCGCCGCCCCCAGGTGAGTTCACACCGTCCACCCACACCGCTCACAGCGCCGGCACCCAGTTCTCCCCAGCGGGCCGGAGGGAACGGGCAAGACCCGCGTGTGCAGGGCGCCGGACCAGTGCAGTGGCCTCCCTGACGGGACGAAGGTGCGAGCAAGCCGATTTCGCTTGCGGGGCCAGTGCTCGGGGGTTTGAGCCCCTACGGCGGGACGTGGACGGGAGGGGCGATCTGAGCACCGGCCTTGGCCGTGTCAAGGCGGACGCTCTGCCTTCTCGACCGTTCAGAGGAGGTGCCAGGGCCCCGTCCGGGGCACACGGGGAGGCGGGGTACCGCGGAACGGGCCTCGGAACGGGAAGGGGTATGTCGTGTTCGACGAGTTCGCCACCAGCACGGTGCGCAGCGGTGAGGCATCCGTCTTCGTCCGGTACGGGGGCGAGGGCCCGCCTCTCCTGTTGTTGCACGGCCACCCGCGCACGTCGGCGACCTGGCACCGGGTCGCTCCCCTCCTGGGGCGGCGTGGCTTCACCGTCGTCTGCCCCGACCTGCGCGGCTACGGGCGCTCGCGCGGCCCGGCGCCGGCTCCTGATCATGTCCCACACTCCAAGCGTGCCGTGGCCGGGGACATGGTCGAGGTCATGCGGGCGCTCGGGCACCAGCGCTTCGGGCTCGTCGGCCACGACCGCGGGGTCGCAGTGGCGCTCCGGCTGGTGCTGGACCATCCCTCCGCGGTGACCCGGGTGGCGTTCGTGGACGGCCTGCCTCTCAGCGAGCACCTGGTCCGTGCCGACGCCCGGTTCGCCACCGCGTGGTGGCACTGGTTCTTCTTCGCCCAGCCGGAGATCCCCGAACGCGTGATCAACGCCGATCCCGATGCCTGGTACCGCGGCGACCCAGAGGTGATGGGGCAGGAGAACCATGACGAGTGGCGGGCCGCCACCAGAAATCCGGACGTCGTCCGCGCCATGCTGGAGGACTACCGTGCCGGGCTCACCGTGGACCGCCGGCACGAGGAGGCGGACCGAGCCCGAGGCGCACGGATCGACTGCCCTGTCCTGGTTCTGTGGTCGCTTCGGGACGACCTGGAGGACCTGTACGGCGACCCGCGCACCATCTGGCGCGACTGGGCCGATGACGTCCAAGGCCACGGCATCGACGCCGGCCACCACGTGGCCGAGGAAGCCCCCGGCCCGCTCTCCGCCGCCCTGGGCAACTTCTTCGCTCACTGACCCGTCTCGGTCCGCCGCCGAAATGGCATACGCCCCCACTGAGAGAAGCGGTTGGAGGAGCTCCAAGGACGACGGCGCATCGCGGCATCGCCCCGGGTCGGTACTGCGACGCCGCCTATGACGTCGACCGGATCGCGGAGATGTCGAACTGTAGTCGGACCTTCTCGCTCACCATGGTGCCTCCCGTCTTGAGGCGCTGGTTGTAGACCAGGCCCCACTCGGTGCGGTCGATGGTGGTCGTGCCGTCGAAGCCGGCTCGTTCGTAGCCGAAAGGATCCAGGACCGAGCCGAGGTAGTCGAGTTGCAGGTCGATGGGCCGGGTGACGTCGCGGATGGTCAGGTCCCCGGTCATGCGGAAAGTCTCTCCGCCCTCGTGGAGGGTGGAGGTGCTGCGGAAGACCATTTCCGGGTAGCGACGCGCGTCGAAGAAGTCAGGGCCGATGATGTGGGCGTCCCTTTGTTCCACGCCCGTGTCGACGCTGGCGACCCGGATGAGGAGGTCGGCCCGCGACTCGGAGGGCCGGGCTCCGTCGAAGTACAACGTGCTGTCGTAGTCGGTGAAAGCCCCCCGGACTGTCGTGACCATGGCGTGCCGGACGGAGAATCCGATGCGGCTGTGCGGGCGGTCGATGGTCCATCGCCCGGTCAAGGCTCGAAGTGCCGGGTCGAGCGTGGCAGCCCCGGGTGTGTCCTCCGCTGCGGAGGCTTCGGTGCCGGCGGCGGGGGCCGGTTCGCTGAGGGCGGTCTGGCGTCGGCTGAAGATACCCATGATCCTGAGCCCATTCCCATCTGATCGCTCTGTGCTGTCAAGGAGTCACCGGGCGCTGCCCAGCGAGATCGGTGGTCCCGCCCGGGGTGCGCGCGGCCGACGGAGGAACTGCGACGCGATGTGGAGGTGCGCTGCCGGACGGCCTCGATCAGCACCCCCTGAATGACCGTGACACCCCTGTCGGACAGCACCCGCGTCAGACGCCCCCGTGTGAGGGCCTACTGCGGTGGCGTGGGCGTGTCGTGGGTGCGGTACATCGCCTGTACGTCCAACTCCAGTTGGACGGTCGGACCGACGACGGCGATACCGCGGGCCAGCATGGAGCGCCAGTTGAGGGTGAAGTCCTCCCGATGGAGTTCGGCCTTCGCAAGGGCCGCGCAGCGCAGTTCCTGGTCGTAGCCTCCGTTGACCGTCCCGAGGTAGGTGGTGTCGAGGCCGACGGAACGGCTGGTGCCGTGCATGGTGAGTGTGCCGTGCAGGGTCCACTTGGAGCCGCCGCGGTGGGCGAACCGGGTACTGATGAAGTCGATGTGCGGGTAGCGTTCGACGTCGAGGAAGTCGGCGGAACGCAGGTGGTTGTCGCGGGTGTTGTTGCCCGTGGTGACGCTGGAGGCGTCGATGCGCACCGACACGTGTGAGTCGGCCATGTCCGGTGCGACGTGGATGCCGCCCTGGAAGCGGGTGAACCGCCCGTGGACATGGGCCATGCCCACGTGTTTGGCGATGAACCGGATCGCGGTGTGCGGAGGAT
This sequence comes from Streptomyces sp. Xyl84, assembly GCF_059731885.1. Taxonomy (NCBI): domain Bacteria; kingdom Bacillati; phylum Actinomycetota; class Actinomycetes; order Kitasatosporales; family Streptomycetaceae; genus Streptomyces; species Streptomyces sp. Xyl84. The sequence goes on along the minus strand of NZ_AP029182.1, from coordinate 96,955 downwards.
CGAACAGCCAGGTTCCGGCTGTCGGAAGTTCCATCTGGCGGACGGTCTGGAGCGCGACGCGCATCGGGGGCAGGGCCACCCCCGCGGTGATGTCGAGGTTCTCGCGGGCGGGTGACAGACCCTCGGCCGCGACCATCGCGCTGTAGGAGCCCGGTGGCAGCATCGCTATGAAGTAGCCGTGGGGATCCGTGGTGCCACGTGTCGCAACCCGGTGGCTGTCCCGGGCGGTCACGGTGACCTCGGCTCCGCCCATGGGCTGCCCCATGGGATCGAGGACCTCGAAGCCGAACGCTCCGGCGCCGGGCGGCAGGGGGACCGAGATGCTCGCTCCGGCACCGGAAGCACCACGGGAGCGCCGACGACGGAGTAGCCCGAGAGCCATGGAGTTCACCCTTCTTCACCTGCGTCACCGTCACGCGACCCGCTGAGTCGGACACGTTCGCGGTCGCCAAGAGCCGTCGACGACGAGAGGACGGACGCGGAGCCAGTAGTTCGCCGACGATCATAAAGCCCCCCACGCGCAGGCGACTCGACCCGATGTCGAAGCTGCTCAACCCTCCTGTCGGCGGATGCGGGGCCACATATCAGTACATCGGTCAACCATATCGACACACCTCGACTGCGTTGCTTTGCAGCAATGCTGTGGTGAAGAACACGGGAGGGGGCCGTGATATTCACAACTGGTATGCGGTTTCATCACGGACCTGACACAGGCGGGCAGACAGCGCCTCCCGACCAGGAGATCGGGAGACTGCGTGCACGGCGAGCTGAGCCCGGTAGTCGTCCCCTTTCGGCTCGGCGGCCCACCCGGCGGGCAGAGCAGAGCAGAGCAGGGCCGGGTAAGGGGGTGGTGAGTAGCGGGTCTGGCAGCGTCCACGTCACGGGGCCCCGCCTTCCACCGCGCCCGCCCGGCCACCCGGGTGGCTCGGGGTGGCCGCCGGTGGCCGCCTGCCGGCCGGGGGCGGGGTCAGGGGTTGGGGTGCGAGGCCGCCTTCGGTTTCCAGCCGCTGCCGGAGCAGCCGTCCTGCGGGGGCGGGAAGCGGTGCCCTTTCACGTCGGTGCTGTACCGGTGGCGCTGCCCGCAGTCGCACTCGTAGATCCCGGATTCGGGCACGATCTCGCCGGGGCGGAACACGTTGCCGCTGTCGTCGCTAGTAGGACTTTGTACGCCGGGGGCGGTCGGGCGGCGACCGGAGCGGCGGCGGGGCGGGGGAGGGCCCAGCCGGGTGCGGCCGGGCCCTCCCCTGCGTACGCGTCCACGGGGAGGAGACGTCCTGTACGCGTCGCTGTGTCCAACGGCGGGCGTGCAGAAAGGTCACGCCTTCAGTGACCGTGCGGCGGTGGCGTACTGGTCCAGGATGCCCAGGGCCGTACCGGGCGGCAGTAGGCACACGCCGCAACCTGCCGGCGCAACGCCTTGACCGGCTGCTGCCAGCCCGGCCACCCGGCAGCAGCCGCTCTCGGCCGCTGCCCAGCACTCACCGGTGTGCACAGCGCCGACTTTCGTCGCGGCGGGCCGCGGCGCCGGTCCGGGTGCCGTGTCAGCCGGGGGTCAGGACCATGCGGAAGCGCGCCCCGCCGGAGAGCATCTTGCGGTAGGCCCCGTCCACGTCGTCCAGCGGGACGGTCTCGGTCATGGGGCGGATGCCGTGCAGGGCGCTGAAGGCCATCGTGTCCTCCACGTCCTGCGAGGTGCCCGACGGGTGGCCGCGCACGACGCGGCCGGTCATCAGCAGCTGGGCCGGGCTGATGCCGAGCGGCGCGGTGTCCGCGCCGATGACCACGAGTTCCCCTCGGGGGGCCAGGCCGTCCACGGTGGCGGTGATGGCCGCGGAGTTGCCGGCGGTGGCCAGCACGACCCTGGCGCCCCCGAGGGACCGCAGCGCCTCGTCGACCGGGGTCCCGGAGGTGCTGTCGACGTAGTGGTGGGCGCCCAGCCGCTTGGCGAAGTCGGCCTTCTCGGCGCCGCGGGCGATCCCGACGGTCTCGAAGCCCATGGCCGCCGCGTACTGCACGCCGAGGTGCCCCAGGCCGCCGAGGCCGAGCACCGCGACCAGGTCGCCCGGCCGGGCGGAGCTGCGCCGCAGCCCGTTGTACGTGGTGACGCCCGCGCAGGCCATGGGCCCGGCGTCGGACGCGGCCAGCGCGTCCGGGACGCGGGCCAGGGCGTCGGCGGGCGCGATCACCTTCTCGGCGAAGCCGCCGTCGTAGGCCCAGCCCGGCACCTTCAGGTTCGGGCAGACCACGAAGTCGCCCCCGCGGCAGGGCCGGCAGTGGCCGCAGCTGCCGCCGAACCAGCCGACGGCGACCCGGTCGCCGGTCCGCCAGCCGCGGTCCTCCACGCCTTCTCCCAGCTCCTCCAGGCGCCCGGCGATCTCGTGTCCGGGGACCTCCGGGAACGACACTCCCGGTAGTCCGCCACTCACGAAGAGGGCGTCGCTGTGGCAGATCCCGCACGCCTCGACGGCGATCCGCACCTGACCCGGACCAGGCCGCGGGACCTTGCGCTCGACCAGCTCGAAGCCGCCGTCCGGGGCGGTCACCTGCGCGACTCGGTAGGTACTCATCTGTCTCTCCGGAGAACGGGTACGACGGCCCCCACCCGATCCAGCACATCAGCTCGCGGCCGATCACGCGCGCCGAGCCGGCCGGGGCGGCCCTGAGCTGGGGCGACGCTGCCGTTCCCGGAGCGCGGCTCCCGCGTTCGTCCCGCTGGACGCCGTGGCCCGCCCGCCGCGCCGGGCCGGCTCGGGGCCGGCCCGGCGGGCGGAGCACGCCCGGCAGCATTCTGGCTGCGCAGGTGTGATCGGAGAGCGCTTGCAGGCGGTTTCGGAGAGCGGTCTGGATCCCTGGCCCTCTGGAATGCTGCTGAGAACTGGCAGCAGGTAGTTGCCCCGGAACCCGGGCGACGTCAAGCAAATGTTGACCGTAGGCTCTCAGCGAAGGGCAGGTGCGGTGGACATCACGGCGCAGTGGATCAAGACGTCATGGACGAAACAGTCTCGGGGCGGGGATGCCGCTGCCCGCAGGAACGCGGCGCCGGTCGGTTCCTCGCTGCCCCAGGTGCCCTCTTTCCCCGTACTGCTCGACCAGGATGTTTCAAAAGAATGCCGGCGCGACCGCGAGGATCGCCACCCGGCGGCACGGCGGCGGCAGGCTGCTCGCCAGCAGGGTGACCGAGGCCGGTCCTGACGGCCGTGGACCAGCCAACTATTCTTGGCCACAGGGGAATTGGACCACCGGGGACGGGGGCGCGGATGGCGCGTGGCGGCGGGGCGGGCACGGACAGCGGTGCGGGGGCCGGCCCGTCCGGTGGGCCTGCGGCCGGGCACCGGGTGCGTCGCTCCCGCCGTCGCGGGTGCTTCCGGTGGATCCTCCTGACCGGCCTGCTCGCCGGCGGGTTCGGCCTTGCGGGCGAGTGGGGGATGGACGACGATCCCATGGTCGACCTCGCGGTCGTCGACGGCTCGACGAAGGCGGGCCCGTGCACAGTCGTCTGGAAGGACCCTTTCACCAAGGAGCGGCGAAGGGGCCCCTTCTTCTGCTCAGGCCACCGTGATCCGCTCATTCCCGCCTACGAGGTGGGCTTCGTCGTCTCGTACGGCCCGTGGAAGGGCGACCTCTACAACTCCGAGCTGAAGGGCTCGCCCTCCAACGACGTCGTCCTCGGTCTTCAGCACGCGGCCGAGCTGCTGGTCCTCGCCGGCGGCATCGGCGGCGCCTTCTCCGTCCACCACCGCCGCCGACGCCAGGGCGCCGCCCCCGCACGGGCCCGCACCGCCCCCGCCCGGCCCGGGTCCCCCTACCCCGCACCTCTGGCACGCCGGGCCGCCCGCGCCTCACTCGTGTGGGCGGGCCGAGCCCGCCGCGCTCTGAACCGGTAGGGCACCCCCCCCTTTCGGCATGCCTGCCGGGGTGCCTCGGTGCCGACTCAGCCGCACCGCCGCTGTCCGGGGTCGTCGTGGTGTGGCGGCGCAGGAGAATGTTGACGGCCACCGTGCGCAGCGCGGGCGGCGGCCACCGGAGGGTGATCCAGGTCCCGCCACGCTGTCGACCGCGCTTGCGTCCCCTCCCCGCCTCCTCGCTCAGGCGCTTTCTTCCCGGCGGACCGAGAAGGCCCCCGCGGCAGCCGCCAGGACCGCCGCCTTCGCGGCCCGTCGCGGCAGCTGCGGGTCCGGACCGGCGCGCAGGAGCACCAGTTGGTGATAGAGGGGCGCCGTGGCGGCGATCAGCAGGCTTCGAGCGTCCGCGTGCCGTGCGGGGAGTTCACCGCGCTCGACGGCGCGCTCGACGAGGATCTCGCACTGGGCGTACCGGTTCGTCCACAACCGTGTCTGGGCCCGCGCGGCCTGTTCGGAGTGGAACGAGGCGGCCATCAGGGCGACGGCGAGCGAGGGCTGTACGAGCAGGGATTCCTGGATCTCCTGGTTGAGGGCTGTCAGATCGTCGTGCAGGAGCCGGTGTCCGGCGGCTGCCAGTCGATCTCGCCGGCGGCGTCGATGACGTCGACGAGCAGGCCGCCGACATCGCGCCAACGCCGGTAGACCGTGGCGCGGTGCACTCCGGCCCGCGTCGCGACACCCTCCATCGTGAGTCCTTCGTGACCGCGTTCGGCGAGTTCCGCGCGCACGGCGTCGAGGACCTGGGCGCGGACGCGGGCGGTGCGACCGCCAGGACGGCGGTCCGAGGTCGTCTCCAGCGGTTCTGTCATCGGCAGTCAGTATCCGGTTGATCAAGGCGGCAGGGTCGTGCCAGCATGCTAACGCGACATCTGTCGCACTAGGCGTGCCACCAGAGAGGGACCCCCGCGATGCCGCCCGTTCCCGCCGACCCCACGGTGCTCCACCCGATGCCCGGGCACCCGCGCGTGGTGCTGCTCAAGCCGCTGGTGAAGTCGCCGCTGATCGAGGCCGGTGACTTCTCCTACTACGACGATCCGGACGACCCGACCGCGTTCGAGACGCGCAACGTCCTGTACCACTACGGTCCCGAGCGGCTCGTCATCGGCAAGTACTGCGCACTGGGGGCGGGCACCCGGTTCATCATGAACGGGGCCAACCACCGCATGGACGGCCCCTCGACCTTTCCGTTCCCCACCATGGGGGGCTCCTGGGCGGAGCACTTCGACCTGATCACCGGCCTGCCCGGCCGGGGCGACACGGTCGTCGGCAACGACGTGTGGTTCGGCCACGGGGCCACGGTCATGCCCGGTGTACGCATCGGCCACGGCGCGATCATCGCCGCCGGTGCCGTGGTCACCGGTGACGTCCCCGACTACGGCATCGTCGGCGGCAACCCCGCCCGGCTCATCCGCACCCGCTACGACGCTGCGGACATCGCCCGGCTCCTCGCCGCCGCGTGGTGGGACTGGCCCGTGCGGCACATCACCCGGCACGTACGGACGATCATGTCGGGGACCGTCGCGGACCTGGAAGAGGCCGCCGCGCAGATCGACCTGTCCTGACACCGCGCCCCCACCACGCCGCCGACGTACCCGTCCCGCGCCGGAAACCTCGCACGTGGCGATTGACTCGGCGTGACAACCCACGAGTGTCAGGTGTAGATGCGGGGAGACTGCACGTTGCCGTAGTAGCCGTAGTGGCCGTTGACGGTGGCCCAGTATCCGGATTGCACCACGTAGGTGCCGCCGGCCGGGGCAGACCATGCGCGGTCCGTACCGCTCCACTCGTTCTGCGACGGCCCGCCCTGCCCCGGCCCGACCCAGCCTCCACACACGAAGTCGTGGATCTGAGTCAACGAGCCGTCGGGGTTGACGCGCATGAGCTGTGCGCACGGATCGACCTGGTCCGGGTCACCAGGGTTCCACTGATGCTCGATGGTGCTGACAGCCGGGTAGATGCGCGTGCTGTTCCAGCTGTTGCTGGTATCCGCTGCGTAGGCGCAGGAGTCCATTTCGACGTCGCCCGGCTCCATGACGTACGCGCGGCAGCCACCACCCCAGACCTCGGCGGATGCGGTGGTGGTCCCGAGTGTGACACCTGCGAAGGCGAGACATGCGACGACGCCCAACTGGGCGATGTGGCGGATTTTCAAGGCTTCGAGTCCTCCCCCTTGGACCGTGCGGGCGCACGGCCCTGGAGGGAGCGTGTCACGGTTGGCGGGGCAGGAACAGCGCGCTGCCCTGGAATTTGGGAACCCATGGTTAAGACCTAGGGATCGTTTGAGGATGTTGATTTCGGTCGTGGAACGATCTCGGTGTGACGAATGCCGGTTGCGGCGGCACGGTGCCGGGCCCGTTCGGCGTGCGGCCTCCGCGCGCGCCACCAGGGCGACGTCGGCCACGGGGGACGGCGGTTCGCGTCGGGCGAAGCAGGACAAGACCGAACTGGACTTCACCCCATGAGCACGAGGGCGACCACTCCGCTCAACACCAGCCCGAACCGGGCGGCTGAAAGTCGAGGCACAGAGCCTCCACCGATCCGCGAGCGCGTCACTGATCGACGTGGTCTCCACCGGACACGGCATCGACCCCTGTCGCCGGATTTGACCAATTACCGGTAACGGGCTTGGTCACGTCCCCTGTGACATGCCGATACCCCGTGGTTTTCCGTTGGTGTGGGAGTCGTGAAGAGCTCTCGCGTGGTTCTGGGGATTTCGTCGCGGGAGCGGAAGGATCGGGGCACTCGGCGCTTGCGGACAGGCCGGGCGCCGCTCCAAGCGATGGGAGACCGATCAACGATGTTCACTCCGGTGCGGAGCAGACTGCGGACGGCCGCGCTCGCGCTCTTGGCCGTCACGGCCCTCGCCTTCAGCGCGACCGGCACGACCGGCGCGGCAGCGGCCCCCGCTCCCGCGAAACAGGGACCAACCTCGGTGGCCTATGTCGAGGTGAACAACAACAGCATGCTCAACGTAGGCAAGTACACCCTCGCCAACGGCGGCGGCAACGTCTTCGACATCGCCGTGATCTTCGCGGCCAACATCAACTACGACACGAGCACGAAGGCGGGGACCCTGTACTTCAACGAGAACGTGCAACGCGTCCTCGACAACGCGGCCACGCAGATACGGCCGTTGCAGCAGAAGGGCATCAAGGTCGTCCTCTCGGTGCTGGGCAACCACCAGGGCGCGGGCTTCGCCAACTTCCCCTCCCGGCAGGCGGCTTCGGCGTTCGCGAAACAACTCTCGGACGCTGTGGCCAAGTACGGCCTCGACGGCATCGACTTCGACGACGAGTACGCCGAGTACGGCAACAACGGCACCGGCCAGCCCAACGCCAGCTCTTTCGTGTACCTGGTGTCGGCGCTGCGCGCGAACATGCCGGACAAGATCATCAGTCTCTACAACATCGGCCCGGCCGCGTCGCGCCTGTCCTACGGCGGCGTCGACGTCTCGTCCATGTTCGACTACGCATGGAACCCGTACTACGGCACCTGGCAGGTCCCCGGCATCGCACTCCCCAAGTCGAAGCTCTCGCCGGCGGCCGTCGAGATCGGGGGGACCTCGAAGAGCACAGCGGCCGCCCTGGCCCGCCGCACGGTCGCGGAGGGGTACGGCGTCTACCTGACGTACAACCTGGACGGCGCCGACCGCAGCGCCGATGTCTCCGCGTTCACCAGGGAGCTGTACGGCAGTGACGCCGTACGCGTGCCGTAGGCCGAACGCACCTTCCGGCACCCGGTGTCCCGTCGGGGTTTGCCGCCTCCTGCAGACCCGCACCCCGGGCAGGTCGCGCCTTCGACAGCGATGCCGGAGGCGCGGTCGCCCGGACTGACGTCGGCTCGACGGGGTGAAACCGGGGCGTTCAGGGGCAGGCCGGTGCGGGCTGCAGGATGATTCTCCGGAGCGGCTCGACGACGGTCGACGGTCAGATGCCGGTGCGGTCGGGAGAGGACGGACTGGAGACGCGGCCGTGGGCGTGTTCTGCTGCCCGGCTGGGCCTGAACCAGCGGCGGACGAACACGATCAGGGAAGGCCCTTGGCGGAAGCACCACAGGGCGATGACCGGATCGCAGATGGCACATGCCAGGGACGAGTCGTGGGCGAATGGCAGGATCGGATCGACCTTGAGGTGGTGAGCCACGTCCCATGCGGTGTGGAGCAGCCAGCCGATGCCGATGAAGGTCCAGGATTCCAGTCCGCGGTAGGCGACGTAGGCCATGAGCGCGACGAACGGCAGCTCCCACGGGCCGAATCCGCCCCCGCTCAGATAGGCGGCGCCGGCTCCGCCCACCATGATCGCGTTGAAGTGGCGCCGGTGCGGTTCTTCGATCAGGGACATCAGCAGGCAGTAGATGGTGCCGACGACCACCGGTGACACGAAGTTCATGACGGGATGACCTCTTCTTCCGCCCGGGCGCGGACCGCAGCGCCGCGGTCGAGTCGCCGTAGCGCGAGCAGCCCGCCGGCGCCGGGAACGAGGGCCAGGACCTTGACGGCGGCCGGGGCCTGCGGGAGGCGCCAGGTCGCGAACACGACGAACAGGTAGGCGCAGCCGTGGGTGGGGCCCGTCAAGGAGGAAACGGGCTTGAGGTGGACGGTGAACACGTTGGCCAGCATCGCGATCAGGGAGATCAGCTCGGCGTGAGCAGCGATGCGCAGATGGCGCGGAGAGCGCAGGTGCATGGTCACACTCCGGTGGTGGAGCCGGGACGAATGGTCATCAGTACGGTGACGGTGGATCAGAGCAGGTGGAAGAAGCCGGTCACCATGGCGAAACGGCCCGGCGTCGAGGGAGCTTGCAACGGCGAGGCGGAGCCCGTCGCCTCGCCGGAGAACGGTCCTGGGATCCTGGGTGGGCAGGATCAGGGGTGCCGGTACGTCGGCGGCCGCCGCGGACAGCCGGATCGAGGCGATCAGCCAGGCGTCACCGAGGACACGGGGACCGGCGGCCGTGGCGAGGCCGAAGAGGGGGACCGCCGGACCGCTGTGCCGATGCCCGCGTAGATCCGGGAGTTACGGTGCAGGGTCCCCAGGGTGGTGCGGACGCCGCCGTCGGCGAAGTCGCCGAGAGCGAGGCGCAGCGTCGTGGGACTCATGCTCGCGGCGACGGTGACCGGGACGACGGCGATAAGGGCGGCGAGGACGTGCAGAGACAGAAGGAGTATGCTCACGCCTGGTGTTCCGGGGCGGTCCGGCGCTCGCCGGTGACCTTCGAGGACGGAAGGCGGCCGGCCTTGGAGGTGCCCTGGAGGGTGTCGCCGTCGACTGTCACGTCGAACGCCAGGTTCAGCCGCACGGGCTTGGTGATGGCCTGCTTCCAGGTGAGCCGTTCGCCGTCGAGGGTGATGCCGGCGAGCGGTACGCTCTCGCCGGCTCCGTGGGCGACGCCCGTCAGGACGCCGTCCTGGTCACGGAGTTCGACCACAGCCTCGATCTTGCCGATGGGGGTGGAGATGGACAGGTTCCAGGTGCCTTCGACGGACATGACGATGGGTTTTCCTGCCTGTGCGAGGGGATGGTGAGCGGAGGGTCGGCGAAGGGCCGGGGTTCACAAGGCGCTGGGCGTCGGCCCCTGGGCGCGCCAGACGGTGCCGCGCCGTTCGTGGGCGAAGAGCTCCTCGACGGCGTGCGCGACGCGGGGGCCCACCTCACGCTCCAGCAGGTACAGCCCAAGATCGAGCCCTGAAGTGACGCCGGCGCCGGTGACCAGGTCGCCGTCGTCCACGATGCGGGCGCGGACCGCATGGGCACCGGTGGCGTCCAGCATGTCGAGGCCCATGTGGTGGGTGGTGGCATGACGCCCCTCCAGCAGGCCTGCCAGGGCCAGGACGAGCGAGCCGCCGCAGACGGTGGCGACAGTGATGTCCGGGTCGTCCATCGCCTGCTTGAGGAGCGCGGGCAGCCCGGTGACCAGCGTGCGGCCCAGCAGCACCGGGATGAACTCGTCCTGCTTCCACTCGCCGGCGCCTGCCTCTTCTTCCGGGACCTCACCGGGTTCGCCCACGCGGCCGGAGGCACCGGGCACCACAAGCATGTCCGCGCGCTCCAGGTCGAGGGCGCCGTCGGCGCGCAGCACCAGTCCTCCGGTGCCGCTGACCACCTCCCGCGGGCCCTCCGCGGTGACCAGCTCGACGGTCACAGCGCCGTCCGAGGCCGAGCCGCCGGCGTACAGCACCTCGTAGGGGGCGATGGCATCGAGCGGGTCGAAGCCGTCGAACAGGACGACCTGGATGTGCATGGAAGGTTCCTTCGGGGTCGTTTTCCATCGGACGCTCCGAAGTCAACCGGCTGCCGCAATGATCGCCCAGTGGCACCAGTGACAGGTTTCAACGGAAAAGTGCCAAGCCTCCGCTTGGTCGGGGTGCCGGGGGAGGCGTTGCTGCTCACCTCTCTGATCCGCCCATCGAGCCCGGCTCGCCGCCGTGCTGCGCCGATCCGTCCCGCGCGCTCGTTCCGGGCCGCCCCCGCTCCCGCCCGCCGTCCCGGCCGCCCGCTGCCCTGCCTCCGCCCCCGGGGGCCGTCCGGCCCTGGTCCGCGCGGTCGTCCCTCGGCGCCCACCCGCCGTGCTGCTCGCCGCCGCCCGCGCGACCTCGTCCCTGCCTCGCCGGTCCCGGCGGCTGTCCCGCTGCGCCACGCGGTCCCGCCCGCCCCTGCCTCGGCGCGGCCCGCGGCGGCCGACCAGGTGCCGCCGCTGTCCGGCGTACGACGTGGAGGTGCTGCCCCTCAGTGGCAGGAGCCGGGCTCTTGCCCGCTCGTGGTCACCGAGGCCGGTAGGCGGTGGCCAGCACGGAGACGGTGACCTGATCAGGCAGGACCCGGCCATCACTCAGGTCCGCACGGCTCACGTGGCGTGCGCTCGGTGTCATCGCTACCAGGTCCAGGGCATCCGGCCTCGACAGGTGCGCCGGGTACTCCACCTGTTCGGTGACGGCGGCCTCGAAGAAGGGATCCAGCGCCCGGTGCAGGCGTTGTTCCTTGGCCGGGTCGACCGTGACCATCGCGGGCAACCGGCCGCGCAGCTCAGCCAGGTGCCGCCCGGTGGGACGGATCACGATCAACCGGCCGGTCGGGTGCAGCACCCGGTGGAACTCGGCCGGGTTGCGCGGGGCGAACACGTTCAGCACGGCATCGGCCGCCTTGTCGATCAGGGGGAGGGGACGGAAGACGTCCCAGGCCACCGCGGCGGCTCGGTCGTGGGCTCGGGCCGCTGATCGCAGTGCGCGCACCGACGTGTCCAGACCCAGACCGCGGGCGCCGGGCAGCTGGCCGAGTACGCCGGCCAGGTAGTAGCCCGTGCCACACCCCACGTCCAAAACCGTGGGCTGCTCGGACACGGCGTCGGCCGCCAGGCGGGCCCCGACTTCCCGGATGGGCGCGTAGGCGCCGGTCGACAGGAATCGGTCCCGGGCCTGGACCATGGCGGTGTCGTCGCCACTGGTGGGACGGGTGCCCGTCAGCAGACCGGCGTAGCCGTGGCGGGCGATGTCGAAGGTGTGGCCCACCGGGCAGCGCAGCGCACCGCGGTCGGGCCGCAGGTGACGCGCGCGGCACGTTGGGCAGCGCAGCAGGTCGAGGGACAGTGCGAGGGCAGGGGGAATCGACACGGGCACGAGGCACTCCTGGCAAGGGTGAAGGGAAGAGTCCGTGCCTGCACGCGCGCTCAGCGGGTCACTGCATCAGGAAGGAAAGGGCAGCGACCGGAGCGTGGTTCACGCGGCAGGCACACCAAGGAGGGCGATGCCGTTCGGTATCGCCCTCAACGCCTTCCGGTCACAGGAAGCAGCAGTGCGGGGTGCTCATGAATGCCACGTCATCAGTCTACGAGAATCAACGCAGGCCCCGTACGCCACCGAAGTCGCGGGACACGACCCAGTGCCGCGTCAGGCAGAGTTCGCCGTGTCCGTGAGCGTCTGGGCGCGGAGCCTGATCGGTAGGGTCGGGTCCTGGCGCGCGATGCGCCAGGACGTCATGGAGAACGGGGCGGGCAGTGTTGGCAGTTGATGTCGCTGTGGTGAGCGGGCTCGTGTACGGAGCCAGTGGACAGCGGTTGGACGTGTATCGGCCTGCGACTGCATCGGAGGCTTCGCCGGTCGTGCTGCTCTGGCACGGAAGAGGTCCCGAGGAGCGGGACGTTCTCGCGCCGCTCGCCCGGGCCGCCGCTTCGCTGGGTGTCCTGTGTTTCGTCCCGGACTGGCGGCCGGACGCCGACGACAGCGGTCGAACCCACCTGCGCGAGTCCGCCATGTTCGTCCAGCGGAACGCGGCCGAATTCGGCGGGGACACCGGACGGATCGCGCTGGCCGGCTGGTCCCTGGGGGGCAACGCTGCGATGGCCGCCGCCATGGACCCCTGCGCACTCGACGGCTGGAGACCTCGTGCCGTCGTCGGTATCGCCGGCGGATACACCCGACCGGAACCGCTGACGGGCCGCGCCCCGATCGACGAACTGACAGACGCCGAGGAATTGCTGCCGGCCGTCCCCGTCCGGCTGATCCACGGATCCGCTGATCCGGTCGTGGACGTCCGACAGTCACGCCAACTCCATGCGGCTCTTCAGCACCGGGGCTGGCCGACCTCGCTCGATGAGCCCGACACCGACCACGCGGGCGTGATCATGACCGAGTACGACCCGGAGTCCGGCCGCTGCCGACCCGGTCACGCCGACCACGCCGTACGCGCCGGAAGCCAGACAGCCCACCTCCTCTTCCACGCCGCCACTGCTCACAAGTGACCTGACGCGCCGTTCGGCTGCTGGTCCGGATGGCGCGGGGGCGTCAGGCTGTGCGGGTGGCGGACCGAGGTACTCGATGACGTGTGTCAGGACCTGGTCGACGACCTCGGCGACCGTGACACCGTGCTCGTCGTGGACGATACGGGCTCCCTGAAGAAGGGGACGCGGTCGGCCGGGTCGCTCCTACCCGACGGACGCGTGCCGGGCGCCAAGGGATCGCCCGTCAGTCGACCTCGCTCATCCGGGACACCTCAGCCGCCGACGTCCGCGTCACCGTGAGGTGTCCTCCTCGACGCCCCAGCACGCGCTCGACGACCACGGCGGAGAGGCAGAGAAGGGCCGCGAGCACGGAGAAGACGGGGAAGATCGCGGTGCCGCCCCAGACGGTCGCGCCGATACCCACGAGGAGCGTGGGCGTGATGAGCGCACCGTACGCGAGCAGGTAGAACATCGACATGACGGCTCCGCGCCGCTCGGCGGGGATGTGGGCGGTCAGGTGGCGCAGGGAGCCGCCGAAGGAGAGCCCGTAGGCGCCGCCCTGGAGTGCGACGGTGACGATGATGACGGCGGCGTTGCCGGTCGCGAAGCCGCCCACTCCGGCCAGCATGAGCACGGCGAGCGCCGTGTCACCGACGAGTGCGACCGTGCGGGCCGGGTAGCGGGCGCTGGCTACCTGGGCGAACGCGGCGCAGAGAGTCACTGCAGCGATGACGACGCCGCCGAAGAAGGGCCCGTCGACGTGCGCGGCGTGGGCGGCGATCGATGGCTCCAGCGAGAAGCAGACGCCGAGCACGGCCCAGGCGGCACCGGCACCGATCACGGCGAAGACGAAGCGCCCGCGGATCTCCCTGGGCACCTGCGGACGCGGGATCCCGAGGGGCGCGGCACCGGCCGAGGGATGCGGTTCACGCATCACCAGGAGGAGGACGAGCAGGACGAGGGCGATGAGCGCGTCGGCGAGATAGGGCAGGAGCAGGGGGTGGAAGCCGGTCTGGGCGAGGCCTGCGGTGCCGAGCGCGGCAACAGCGATGCCGACGTTGAACGCGATGGCGGTGAGTGTCCCGCTCCGCGCCGCCCGCTCCGGGCTCACGTCCAGCAGGGCGGCGCCGCCGACCACGACAACCGCGCCGATCCCCAGGCCGTTGAGCATCCGCGCCACGACGAGATAGCCGGGCCCCGCGGCGAAGATGAAGACGGCCAGCCCGGCAAGCAGCAGCATGACGGCGACGAGGAGTACGGGCCGACGGCCGTACCGGTCGGACAGGGCCCCGGAGACGAGGATCGCGACGACCGCCACGGCCCCGTACGCGGCGAAGATGACGGTGGTCAGAAAGGGCGGGTAGTCCCACTTCTCGGCGTACAGGGAGTAGAGCGGCGAGGGGATGGCGGAGGTCGCCTGCCCCAGCATGAGCAGGGCGAGGAGGGCCGCGTAGCTCCATGACTGGGGACGACGGTCCGGGGAGAGTGCCTTCACGAGGACTCCTGAAGTATGATGCGGATCGTACTTCGAGGACACTAGGGAGAAGTACGACGTACGTCAAACTTGTGGAGTTGTCTGATGCCGTCCTGGGAGACCCCGCCCGACCAGTTGCCGCCCGTCGCCTCCGTCCAGAAACTGCTGCGTGCGCTCGCGGACCCCGTACGCCTGGAAATGGTTCGCCGCCTGGCGACACACCCCGCTGCCGAAGCCCCCTGCTCGGACCTCTACGAGGGCCTGAACAAATCCACCGCGACCCACCACTTCAAGGTTCTGGTCGAGGCAGGCGTCCTCCACCCGGTCATGGTCGGCCCTTCCCGCGGACACCGCCTGCGCCGCACCGCTCTCCAGGAAGCGGCACCGGGCCTGCTGGACGCGTTGATGGCAGCCATGGCGCGAGAGGGCTGACGGTCACGGGACCTGGCGCGGCAGCACGGCAGGAGTCGATTGGGACCGGCGTTCTTCGCCGAGATCGATGGGCCGCTGCGCATCGGTCACACCGTCCTGGAGTGCTGGGATGCCCCGACGGGGTCCGTTCCTGCGCCGGGAGACCACCATGGCGAAGAGGAACGACCCGTGCGCCACCGTCCGGGCTCCGTTCATGCACCCGTAGCGCCTCGACGACAGCGGAACGATCCGCACCATCCACCATCCACATAACCGCCGGCCCCCTGCACACCGGCGTCGTGATGTGAGACGCGCGGACGAGCGAGCCGCGACCGGATCGGACACGCTTCAGTCCGCTGTCCCCTCCGGACCCGAGGCGCCCACGTCCGCGCCGCGGTTAGGCCGGTGACGCGGGCGGATTTCGCGGACGGCTGCGCAGTAGGCGCTGACCAGGATCAGGACACAGCCGGCCAATTGCAGCAGGGTGGGCCGCTCACCCAGTACGACCGCGCCGAGCGCGACAGCTCCCACCGGAGTCAGCAGCAGGAGGACCGCGCCGACGTGACTGCTCAGCATCGGTGAGGTCGAGGCGACCAGCAGCCACCCCACCACCTGGCTGGAGACCGCCACCGTCAGCAGCCAGCCCATGACCTTCCAGCCCGGTGTGAGATCCAGCCCGTAGGCGAACCGGCCGGCGAACAGCGACACCACTGCGGCGCAGGCGATCACCAGGGCGTAGCGCTGCCGGACGAGCCCGCTGTGGCCGCCGCGCCGCAGCAGGAACAGGAACACCGAATAGCACACGGCCGCCAGCACCGCGTGCAGCGTGCCCGCCCGCGGATCACTGCCGGACGCGCCGCCCTCGACCACCCCTCCGGTCAGGACAACGCCCAAGAGGATGACCGGCACCCAGAGAAGGAAGGACCGCGGCACCCACTCCCGGTCGATCGCCCAGGCCAGCAAGGGGACCAGCACCACCTGCACGTTGACCAGCACGGTGGACAGGCCCGCGCCGACCTCGGCGATCGCCTGCGTCCACAGCAGCATGTCCCAGGCGAACGCGGCACCCGCGAGCAGCGCGAGGCCGTACTGTCCGCGGGACGGCGGCCCCTGCCGGCGACGCTCCGGCACCGCCAGCACCATCAGCGCGGGCAGGGCGAGAACACAACGGTAGAACGACGCCGTCCCGGGGTCGGTCCGGGCCAGTCCCAGCAGCACCGCGGAAGCGGACACGCACAGGGCACCGACCGCCATCCCCCAGGCAGGGTGGCGCAGCAGCCGGGATTCCTGCCGGGCGGTCCGGGACATCACAGGGCTCATACGCCGGTTGGCGGGGGTCGGGGGAATGGCGTCGCGTCTGGTCGGTCGGGGCATCACAGACCTCCTCGCTGCTCCCCTGCCTCGGTGCCCTGGGCAGATCAGCGGGCCCCTCCCGCGCGGGTGGGGCCGGCCGCCGTCGTCGGCCTGTACGGATCGGCCGCTTCCTGTCGTCCGTGTGCGCGGCGGGAGTTGTGCCCGGCGTGAGGCTACCCGGCCGGCCCGCTGTGGCCGGGCACGTCGGCACGGCGTTCCCCCGATTCGCTCCGCTCCCTCGCTCGCTCCGCCACCCCACTGCCACGTCAGGCCGGCGAACGCCCAGACACAGCCGACCGAGACCAGACGCTGGTTCTTGAACTGCGGGCCAGGACCGCGAGGCTCATGCCGGACGCCCGGGTGACCGACGCGGCCCCGGCTAAGGCCTTTCGAGGTCTTTCGCGTCGGTGAATCGCGATCGGTCGTCGCCGATCTCGGCGAGCATCGGGGCCGCCCGCGAGAGACCCGAGCCCCGGCACCCTGCGCCGTCACACGTCGCGGCCGGGGCGGCACGGAGCGCCGACATCCAGGGCGACGTTGGCCGGCTGCGGGGCCGTCCCGCGAGCACGACGCCTTGTATCCGTGTGTCATATGCGAGAAAAATTGGACGTACGGCACATAGTGCTGAAGGCAAGCGAGAGGACTGCCTCATGATCGCGAAGCTGCTCGCCAAATTGTCCTTCACCCGTAACTACGGTGCGTACGGGGCTCACGACTGGGGCACGCACACCGGCGACGAGAGGGTGTGACCACATGCTCGGCGGGCGCCCCGGGCTCCCGCCGAACTCCTGACCACGCTGCCGACCGATATCGGCCTGACTGGTACCAGAAGTCAGGGGGAAGCCCATGGGCCGAGTGAATGAGCCGCCGCGGCTGCCCGGAGGCAGCTTCGCGGCCTGGAGCCGCGACCGGCTGGCACTGGCGCGCCGGGGCGCTGACGAGTGCGGGGACGTGTGGCAGCTGGAGTCGGGTGTCTACGTGGCCGCTACGGCCGGGGTGTGTGAAGCGGTCCTGCGCCGCGCGCACGACTTCCCCAAGCCGTCATCACCCCTCTTCCCGCCGTTGAAGCGGACCGGCGGTGCGCCGGTGCCCGAGGAACGGTTGCACGCTCGCGCTGCCCGCATGCACGGACTGCGACCGCAGGCGGTTGCGGCCCGGATCGGCGAGATCGCGGCCGGGACCGCTCGGTTCGCCGACCAGTGGCCCACGGGCCGGGACGTCGAGATTCTGCCTCTGGTCCGGCCCGTCCTGGCAGAGATCGGCGTGCGCTATCTCTTCTCGGAGGACGCTCCTGCCCTGCTGCCCTTCGCCTGGCAGCTCTTCGTGGCCCGGGAGGTGCTCGTACGCCCCTCGCGCTGGGTGTGGCCGCGCTGGGTTCCCACACCGGCACGGCGGTTTCGCACACGGCGGCAAGTCGCCTTCACCGACGCTTTGCGGCCCATCGTCCGCCGGCGCCGTTCATCGGGCCGGCTCGGTGACGACGTGCTGGGACAGATGCTCCAGCCTTCCTCCCGCTACGGCCCGCTGCCGGAAGAAGCCATCCTCGACACCTTCCCCGGAATCACCGTCGCCACCTTCGAGACACCCTCCCGGGCAGCCGGATGGATCTTGCTCCACCTGGCCCGATACGCCCAGGCCGCGGACCGCGTGGCGGCCGAAGCCGCTCTGCTGCCTCCCGACCCCGCCGCGACGACCAGCACCCACCTCGACAACCTGCGATACACCCAGGCACTGGTACACGAAGTCCTCCGACTGCACCCCCCGAGCTGGCTGCTCACCCGGCGCGCCCCGCGACAGACTCAGCTCGCCGACTACACCATCGACGCGGGATCCACTGTTCTCGTCTGCCCGTACACCGCCCACCGCGACGCACGGGAACACCCCGAACCGGACCGGTTCCGGCCCGAACGCTGGCTCGACGATGCGGGCTCGCCGGCGAAACCCGGCGTCTTCCTCGGCTTCGGTACCGGGCCGCACGGCTGCGAGGGAGCCGCTCTGGCCATGGCCATGCTCACGCTCATGACCGCCCAGACGGCCCGCCGCTACCGCTTGAGCGAGCCGCCCGGCGTGGCCGCCGGCTACCGCGTCACCACCTTCGAAGGTCTTGCAACCGCCGGCCTGCACCTGCGTGCCACTTTGCGCGGCTGATGGCAGTCCTGCTTCCGGTGGCAGCCCACTCCAGCCGCGAAGAGCGAACGCTGATCAAGTCCGAATGCAGTTCCGCACGCACTCGGATCACCGGCTCATGGTTCGCTCATCGTGTGCAGCCGGTCGAACTCGTTGACGAGCATGCCCATCATGACGAGGTCGTGGTGCCGTCCGGCGAAGAAGACGTGTTCCCGCAGGCGCCCCTCCTCGGTGAAGCCGAGCCCACGGAAAAGTGCCAGCGATGCCTCGTTGCCGGCCAGAACAGCCGCCAGGCATTTGTGATAGCGCCGCTCGGCGAACATGAAGCGCAGCAGGAGCACCACGGCTTCCGACGCGTAGCCCTTGCGCCGGTGGCCGGCGCTGATGGTGACATCGACCTCGAACCAGCCTGAACGAACTCCGGTGCGGTGGGAACCGATCGTACCGACCAGCTCGCCCGTGGCCGTCGCTTCGACAGCCAACCGGAAGCGATCGTCATCGCACTCGGCAACGGCCTGTTCCTTGGCCCAGGCACGGTAGCTCTCGCCGGATCTCGGCAGTTCCAGCCGACCCGCTCGCGGCCCGTCATCATCAGCGAAACGCGCGAACGCCGTCCAGTCGTCGGGCTCGACGGCGCGCAGGCGTACCCGATTGCCTGTCCAGGACGTTGCCATGCCCCATTTGATCACGCTGCGGCGCGTGCGACGCCGACGGGCACGCCGAGGCAGGCGTCGCCCGCCGTGCGCCGTGTCACCGCCGATCGTCAGCGTGTCCAGGATCCGGGGTCGAGGCCCCAGGGACAAAATCCCCAGCCCCAGAATTCGATCCGACCTCTACAGACTCGGCGTCTCGCTGCCGTGCCGCGTACGCCGACTCTCCGCGAAGGTACGCGACTGTCTCGCGTCGTTGTTCTCAGCGTTGCATATCAGGCGTTCATCTCCTGGGCCATCAGACTCGCCGGTCCCGGTCCCGGTACCGGCGCCGCTGTTACGCTGATTTCGGGACGGTTTTCCGGCGTACCGCTCCGTCCAACGGCAATCTAAAAGAGGCGCCGCTTGTCTGACCGGAATGCGCCACACCAGGACTGCGTCCCTAGGCACACGCCGATCGCCCGAGCCGCGACGATCAAGTCATTCTGATGGGAGCCCGACGAGCGCAGCGCATCCTCACATCCGTTGCAAGGGTGGGCATCGACCGGATCTTCCCTTGCGGACTCAGGGAGCGCCGGCTTGACGGTTTTCGGCTCCCATTCCCTGGGGGGCGGGGTGAAAAGCTGTCATTGATCTTTCCTGACGCGCGAAGTATGCGCACTGCACGTTCCTGGCTCCGGAGGTGTACCGGATGCACGCTGAGGAAGCACTCATGTACGACCCGAACGCCGATGACACCAGGCGTGACCAGGTGCTGCGCGCCGTGGCGGTCCGCCCCGGCCCGGCGATCCTCGTCGACCGGCGCGAGGCACGGCATGCACCGCCGAAGGCGTCACCGCCATGACCGGTGCCGGCAACGTGAAGGCGCTCAGGCGAGATGGCCGCATCGTGGTCGTCGGAGCCTCGCTGGCGGGACTGCGGGCCGCGGAGGCGCTGCGCGACGAGGGCTTCACCGGATCACTGACCATGATCGGCGACGAGTCGGGTGAGCCCTACGACCGGCCTCCCCTGTCCAAGCAGGTACTGGCCGGGTGGATACCGGCCGACAGCACCGCCTTGCCTCGCCGTCGCGACATCGATGCGCAGTGGCTGTTGGGCGTGCCCGCTGTCGGGCTGGATCTCGCGACGCATCACGTGCGGCTCGCCGACGGACGCGCCGTCCCCTTCGACCGGGTGCTGATCTCCACCGGTGTCCGGGCCCGGCCGTGGTTCGTCGAGTCCGAGGCGGCCCTGGAGGGGGTGTTCGTCGTCCGTACTCGCGAACATGCCGAGAGCCTGCACCGAGCCCTCGCGGCCGGGCCCTCCCGCGTCCTGATCGTCGGCGCGGGATTCACCGGCTCCGAGATCGCCTCTGTCTGCCGGGAGCGGGAGATCGCGGTGACCGTCGCCGAACTCGCGCCGGCCCCGCTGGCTGGGGCGCTGGGTGCCGTGATCGGCAAGGTTACGGCGGGAATTCAGCGCGCTCACGGCGTCGACCTGCGTTGCGGCGTCAAGGTCACCCGGCTCGAGGGCGACACGCAAGGCCGCTTTCGCCGTGCTCACTTCGACGACGGCACCACCATCGACGCCGACATGGCGGTGGTGGCCCTCGGGAGCATCCGCAACACCGAGTGGCTGCGGGAGTCGGGACTGGCATCCGGCGCGTGGGGGATCACCTGCGACAGGACCTGCCGCGCACTCAAGACCGACGGCCACGCCACCGACGACGTCTTCGCCGCGGGAGACGTGGCCCGTTGCCCGAATCCCATCTACGGAAACCGGCTCGTCTCGATGGAACACTGGGCCAACGCCGTTGAGCAGGCGGAGGTGGCGGCCCACAACATGGTCAGCGCCCCGGAGGACCGCCGGCCCCACGTGTCCGTCCCACTGTTCTGGTCGATCCAGTTCGGCGTCAACATCAAGTCCGTCGGCGTGCCGGCCTTCGCCGACGAGGTGGCCGTCGTCCAGGGGTCGCTGGAGGACCACCGTTTCGTCGCCGCATACGGATACCGGGGTCGCGTCACGGCTGCCGTGAGTTTCGACAACGCCAAGTGGCTGGACCACTATCGACGGTTGATCGAGAGGGCCGCCCCTTTCCCGCCCCCCTGCCCCACTCCGGACCAGCCGACCGACATGAAAGCCGTGCCCGTCGACTTCCCCGGCCCCGCCCTGCTCGCTCAGAGCGCCACCGCGGTCGTCACGGGACACGACCCGGGTGAATGCCGCGACACGGCCGTGCGCCGGCGCCGGCCTCGGCAGGTGGCAAGCCAGACAGCCACGACCGAGACGTCCGGCACGCTGCAACGGATCTTCGACCACTCCGCCCGCGCTGATCCCTACCCGCTGTATGCCGAGTTGCGCGAGACACCGGTGGCCCGGCAGGAGGACGGCAGCTACGTCATCAGCACCTACCGTGAGATCACCGACACGCTGAACGACCCGCACCTGAGCTCCGACCTGCGTAATCTGTCGTGTCCCGTCCCCTCGCCCGGGGAAGCAGCCGCATCGTCGTTCATCCACATGGACCCGCCCGAGCACGACCGCCTGCGGCGCATGGTGATGCGGCACTTCGGCCCCCCGCACACCCCGGGCCTGGTGACCAGCATGGAAGACGCCCTGACCGCCACCGTCAGCAGGCTCATTGACGATTTCGAGGGCAAGAAGCAGATCGACGTCGTCGACGACTTCGCCTTCCCGCTCCCCGTGACCGTGACCTGTCGCCTGCTCGGCGTGCCCCCCGAGGACGAACCGAGGTTCCACCTCTGGGTGAGCGACCTCATGAACTCGGTCGACTACAACCCCGAGACCGACCCGAAGGAGAAACTGGACAAGGGCGTACGGGCCCGCAAGGAGCTGCGCCAATGCCTTGCCGGGCTGGTGGAACAGTGCCACGGCCGACCGGGCGACGGCCTGCTGTCACGGCTGGCCAACGATGACGGGCCAGACGGCCGGATGGCCGACGCCGACATCGTCGCCACCGCCAGACTCCTTCTCGTCGCCGGCCATGAGACCGTCGTCAACCTCATCACCAACGGCATGCTGACACTGCTGCGCCACCCCGACGTGCTGCAGCGCCTGCGCGACGAACCGGATCTCGTCGTGCCGCTGGTCGAGGAACTGCTGCGCTACGAGCCCCCCGTGCACATCATTCCCTGGCGGGTGGCGTACAGCGACATCACCGTCGCCGACACCGTCATCCCCAAGGGGTCACGGATCATGCTCATGTTGGCCTCGGGCAACCGCGATCCGAAACGCTTCCACGATCCCGACCGCTTCGACCCGGAGCGGCGCGACAACCAGCACCTGGGGTTCGGCAGCGGCATCCACCTGTGCTTCGGTGGCCCGCTGGCCCGCCGGGAGACCCAGATCGCGCTGACCGAGCTGGTACGCCGACTCGACCACCCCAGGCTGGTCACCGACCCGCCGCCGTACCGACCCAGCCCCGTTCTGCGCGGTCCGATCCATCTGGACATCGAACAGGGTGACGGGTGGTCGGCGGGCACAGCGCTCTGACCGGCGCGCCGCGGTACCCGGCACGGAAGCCGGACCCGACTGCCTCGCCGTCCTGCGCGCTGGCCAGGTCCTCCACCAGGGCCGCCACCCACTGACCCGCCCGGACACGGCCGGGCCGCGCGTGACCATGGCGGCGGGGGCGGGCGGCACCACGGGCCTGGTCGTGTTCCTGGAGCGGCAGTGCACCCCGGCGGAAGCCGATGACCTGCTCGCCGAGGTCGTGCCCCGGACGCAGGAGATGGTCCGGGACCAGCCGCGCCCGGAAGCCCGCAGGGGCCGCGGCCGCCGACGCACGAAAGGGGACGGCCCGGGCCTTGGACGAGTTGGCCTTGTTCACGCGAGAGCGGACAGCGGATGTTCACGACTACGAGCAGCACCAGAGGCCACCACCGTTCGAATGCGTGGCCCGGCACGCCCACGCGGACCGCGGCGAAGCGGTACTGGAGACCGACGGTAGGACGGTGGGCCTCACCGTCGTCGACAACGGCACGGGGATCCCGCCCGGCGGACGCCGCAGCGGCCTGGCCAACCTGGGCGAGCGCGTCCGGAAACCGGGCGGCGCGCTGGACATCACCACGCCCGAGGGCGGCGGGACCGCCCTGGCGTGGCACGCCCCGGTCACCGGTGCGCAGGGCCCGGCCGTGAGCTGAGCCGCCGGGGCACCGCAGCGGGACGCCGGTGCCCCCGCGTGCCGGAGGGGCGCCCGGAACCCCGCCGTACGTCCCCGCCGGCCGGGACCTCCGGCCGTTGGTGCCGGCGCCGGACCCGGGTGATGCTGGGAAGCGGACTCCATGAGGGAGGGCGCGTCCATGCATGCTCAGATAGGCGATCGGCTGCTCGTGGAAAGCCCGGTCACCGGCGTCACCCGCCGCGACGGCGAGATCGTCGGCCTGCACCACGAGGACGGCACACCTCCGTACGACGTGCGCTGGTCGGACACCGGGGAGGTCACGCTGCTCTTCCCCGGCCCGGACGCGCACGTCCAGCACCTGGTACGGGAAGAAGCGGCGGCGAGCGGGACCGGTTCCGTCGAACCCGAAGCACCCGCGGCCGGGCGGCCGGGCGACTTCGGCCGCCGGGTGGCGGTGGCCCGCCGGCGCCGCGGACTCAGCCTGGAGGAGGCGGCGGCCCGGGCCCGGATGTCCCCGCAGTACCTCCGCTACCTGGAACAGCGCCCGTCCGACCCGGGCACCGCGACCGTCCTGCGCCTGGCCGAGGCACTGGACACCACACTCGCCGCTCTGCGCGGCGACGACCAGGAACTGCCACCGGGCCAGGGGCGGGCACTCCTGCGGCCCCGGCTGACGGACCTGTCCCCGCAGGAGTGCAGGGCGCTGCTGTCCACGCACGGAGTGGGACGCATCGCGTTCACCGGCCCCCAGGGCCCCGCCGCGTTCCCGGTCAACTACGACGTGGTGGACGACGCCGTGTTCTTCCGCACCGCGGCCGGCTCCGCTCCCGCCGGGGCCGTGGGCAACGAGGTCGCGTTCGAGGTGGACCGCATCGACGAGGCGATGAGCCGGGGCTGGAGCGTGCTCGCGGTGGGCCGCGCCGAAGCCGTGGACGACCCGGAGACGACCCGGCGGCTGGGGGAGCGGGCCAGCACCGGGCCGTGGGCCGGCGGCGCACGCACCCTCTGGGTGAGAGTGGTGCCCACCCGCCTCACGGGACGCCGCATCACACCGGCCGACGGGTGAGGCCGGGCGGCCACCGGATCCCGCCCGTCCGGCGCCCCGGCCGGAACGCTCACACGGTCCCCGGCCGCTGCCGGACCGGCCGTCCGCCGAGAACGGTCACCGCGCGTCGTCCCGGCCCCGGCGGACCACGACGACCGGACAGGGCGCGTGAGGCCGGGCCGGTCGTCCCGGTCCGTCTCGGGGAGCCGGCCACGGACGAACGGGAGATGTGCCCCGTCGGCATCCCGTCCGCCGGGACCGCCTTCCGGTCCGTCGTGCCGGGCCTCGACACCGGCCACCCGGCCGAGGAACCGCTCCGGTTCGCCTTCGAGCCGGCCCGCCGCCGCGGCAGCGCTGCACGTCGTGCACGGTTGGTCCGCGCCGCCGCACCACGGCCACGGCACACCTGCCGGCGCCTGGCCGGCCGGACCCCTCACGGTGAGCCGGGCCGCCGGCCTGACCGACATGCCGCGCCCCCGGCGGCAGCGGTACCCGCACGTCGAGGTCGTCGGGAAGGCGCGGTCGGGCAGCGCTGCCGAGCTGCTGGTCGGGGCCTCCCGGCACGCGTCCCTCGTGGTGGTGGGCCGGCGCCTTCGCCGCACCGCCCTGCCGCCGCGCACATGACACGTCACCCACACCGTCCTGCACCCCGCCGGTGCGCCGGTGGCCGTGGTGGCACACGCCTGAGTCGGTCCAGGCGGCCGCCCCTCGGGTCCCTGGCCCGAGGGCCCTTCGGCGGAGACCGGGCGAGCACGGCCGGGACGCGTGGGTGGTCTCACCTTCAGGCTGCCGGTGCCCTCCCCCGAGCGACAGGGACCGCCGGCCCCCACGGTGGGCCGCAAGGCCCGCACGGAGCGGACACCGCCGCCGTCGAAGACGCTTCACCGCAGCCCCGGGCGGCCGTACGCGGCGGCCGGGGCGCCGGTGACGGCGCCGCGCGGCTCCGCGCCGGGCGTGGCCGGTCCCGCGGACGCCTCCGGTCTCCGTCGCACGGCCCGGTCAGCGCGTCCCTTGCAGCGCCTGTGCGCCGGTCCTGGACAGATGGGCGGTGATCCAGTCGCGGGTCAGTTCCGCGACGACGTGGAGCGCGTCCGGCTCGGCGACCAGGTCGGTGGCGTCGGGCACGACCTCGACACGGTGCTCGCAGTGCATCCAGTCCGCGGCCAGGCGGTTGCAGCCCAGCCGGCGTGTGTCCAGCGCGCCGACGACGAGGAGCGTGGGAGTGTCCACCCGGGCGAGCGCGGCGGGCCCGGCCAGTTCGGGGCGGCCGCCGACGCAGACGACGGCGCGCACGCCGTCCTCGGCGGCCGCCGCCAGCGCGGCCCCCGCACCCGTGCCCGCTGCCCAGTAGCTCACCGGCAGTCCGGTTTCCTTGCGGAGCCAGGCCGCCGCGGCGTGCAGGCGCCGTGCCAGCAGCGTGATGTCGTAGAGGTTGTGCGGGGTGCGTCCCTCTTCCCCGGTGAGCAGATCGAGCAGCAGCGTTCCGAGAGCCGCCCGGTGCAGAACACCGGCGAGGTGGTCCTGGCCCGGCCCGTGGCTCGGGTCGTGGCGTGCACCGCCCGGGCCACCGCCGCCGACGCGGGCGATGATCACCACGCCCCGCGCCGTCGGGGGCAGGGTGAACCGGGCGGGCATCCGTACCGTGCCCGCCGGTACCTCCACCGCCCGGCCGAGCGGCGGGCGCTTCGGCGGGAGACCGTGTTCCGCGGCGGCGACCGGCCCGGCGGCCGCGGTGAGCAGGACGGAGATCTCCGCGTCGCCCACCGGCGCGAAGTCCTCGTACCAGGCGCCGGCGGAGCCGATGTGGTGCACCGGCCGGGGGCAGACGACCTCGTCCGCCACCGCCCGCAGATGCGTGAGGGAATCCTCCTGGGCGACCGGCACGGCCAGGACCACGCGGGCCGCGCCGCGTGCCCGTGCCACCCGGCAGGCTGCCTCGGCGGCCGCGCCCGTCGCCACCGCGTCGTGCACGACCACGGCGCTGCGCGAGACCAGGGGGATCGGCGTACGGTCCGCACGCCAGCGGCGCACCCACCGTTCCAGCTCGGCGCGCTCGGTCCGCTCCACGGACTCCTGCTGGGCGGTGCTCAGGCCGCTCTCCCGGACGATGTCCGGTTCGACGACGCGCACACCGTGTTCACCGAGAGCGCCGAACCCCAGTTCGGGCTGCCAGGGCACGTGCAGTTTGCGTACGACGGCCAGGTCCAGCGGCGCTCCCAGGTGGCGGGCCACTTCGGACGCCACCCGGACACCTCCGCGGGGGACGCCCAGTACCACGACGTCCGAGTCGCGCAGGTGGTCCAGGTGCGGCGCCAGGCGCTGTCCCGCGTCCGCGCGGTTCACGTAACGCATGTTCCGCCTCCTGTTGTCCGGTGACAACGCGGCGTCCGAGCCCACGGGGCGCGTCCGCTCGACCGGTGCTCGTCAGCCAGTCCTCTGGTCCCACCGCGGGCCGACGGTCTCCCACTCCGTGCCCCACCGGGCGTAGCGGCGCTCGTCCAGCCGCCACCGGGCCAGGGCGGCCGTGCCGTAGACCAGACCGGTCACGGCACCGGCGGCCGCCGCGCCGAAGAGGGCGGCCTGGGTGCGTGCCTCGCCCGGAGTGGCCGGCGCGCCGGTCAGGGTGCCCCGGCCGTCCTGCCAGACGGTGAACGCCGTGCCGGCGGGCAGACCTGCGGGCACCTGCGTCCGCGCCGTGCGGGCGGTGCCGTCAGGAGCGGTCCAGCGCACTTCTGCCGACGCCCGGTAGGTCTCGCTCGCGGTCGAGAGGGCCGGCCGGGCGTCGGTGAGCAGGACGGCCGCGACCGCGTGCCGGTCGGCACGCTGCCGGGAGAAGTCCTGGTCCACGGCTCGTGCCGTCACGGCCCAGACGATCGCGCCACCGGCGAGGATCAGCACCCACGCCACCAGGAGGATCCACGCCTCGACGTCGTCGTCGTGGCGTCGAAGGGGATTGCGGCGCCACCGCCACAGCCGCTTCCTCGTCCTGCCGCTCATCGGCCTCCACCGCCTCTCCCCACCCTTGCGAAGGTGCCAGGGCAGGGGAGGAGCCACATGGGCCGGTCAGGTGACATTCGAAGGGCCGACCGGACTCGTCCCGGGACGGACGAGGGGCCGACCGGCCCGGTGCCGCCAGGATCCCCGCCGCGGACCGGGTCAGCGGACCGGGGCCCGCACTGCCGGCACACACAGGGCCGAGGGGCCGCAGGACGCCCGAATGGGCCGACCCGCCCTCGCGTCCTGCCAACCCCTCCCGGAGGCGCTGCGCGGTGACATCGCCGACGTCCAGGGCGGCACCACCGGTGAGGGCGTCCACCTGGGAGCCATGGCCGGCACGCTCGACCTCGTCCAGCGGGGGCTGCCCGGCCTGGAGACCCGCGACGGCGCCGTCCGGCTCGACCCCGTGCCGCTGCCGGAGCTGTCGTCCTACGGATTCCGCCTGCGCTACCGGGGGCACTGGGGCGTACGGCTCCGCCTGGAACCGGCTGGAGATCGCCGTACCGCCTTCCGACCGTTCACCCATCGAAGTCCGGCTGCGGGACAGGTCCGTCCGCGTCCGGCCGGGCGAGACGTGCAGCCTGGTACGGCCCGAGTGAGGACCTCCGCCGCATCGGTCCCCGCCGCGGCCGTCGAGGTCACATCCGACCCCTTCTCACTCGCCGGCATCCGGGTGCGGCAGGAGGGCCGCCGTCCTGCTTCTGGGCGAGCGACGGCCAGGAACGGTCGCCGCAGTTCGCGATGGGTGGCGGCGCCTCACCCTCCATGACCGATCGGGGCGATGGGCGTGTCCGCGGCAAGCGGCGCCGCCGCGCCGGTCAGCTCACCGTGATCCGGTCGATGTCGGGTGCCCAGCCGGAGGCGTTGGCGAGTGTGAGCGTGTTGTCCGTGCCGCTGTCCAGGTCGAGGGCGAGGGTGACGGTGCCCGGTGTGGTCCAGTCGGAGGTGGGGCTGAAGGAGACGGTCCGAGCGGTGCCGCCGCCGACTCGGACGGTGGCCGAGCGGGCCTGTGCCGTCGCGTAGTGCAGGGTCACCTGCCGGGTGCCGCCGGTGCCGCCGTCGATGTTCCGGAAGGTGAGGGTCGCGCCGTTGCCGAGGTAGCCGACCTTGGCGCCGCCGGAGCAGCCCGCGCAGTCGGCGACCACGGCGGTGCCCGTGAGGGTGTTGCCGGCGGCCTCGGCCTCGTAGGAGGCGGTGCCGGTGCCGCCGCCGGCACCGACGGTCATGGCGCCCAGGTCCAGCCAGCCGTCGGCGTTCTGCCCGGCGTCGGCGAACCGCAGCTTCTTGGCCTTGGAACTGATGCCTTCCAGCGGGTTCCTGGCCTTCATGACGAGCCGGTAGCCGCCGGTGGTGACCCCGGTGAGGTCGATGCCGGCGTCGAAGTAACGGTCGTAGCCGTAGTCGAGGTAGGTGGGGTCGGAGCCCACGCCCCAGTCGGGGAAGGCGCGGATCTTCTTCGGCATGACCGTGCGCAGGTCCCAGGGGGTGTCCCAGGTCTTGACGACTTTGCCTGATGAGTCCTTGAGGCCGAGGCTGACCTTCCAGGGGTAGTAGAAGGGGGCCACACCGTCGTTGCCGATGCGGACGCCGACGGTGGTGGTGCCCTGTGCGGTGTCGTGGAAGTAGGCACGGTCGACGGTGAGGTCGTAGCCCATCAGCCGGACCGCCTCGCCCACCTTGGGGTCGCCGGCGGAGTAGGCGGCGCTGCCCTCGTTCATCTTCCAGGTGGTGTGCTCCAGTTCGACGCACGCCTTCATGTCGTCGACGTCACCGGAGCCGGCGGGCCAGTTGCTGAACGCCCTGGACTGGATTTCGGGGCGGACCTCACCGCCCATGGAGGCGGTGGTCCAGCGGTTCTCCACCCCTCGTTCCACGGCTCGCTGGAGCTGCGAGTACGAGGCGCCGCCCATCGACCCGGGCAGGGTGACACCGGCGAGCGGGCTGCCCTCGCGGAAGCAGAAGGAGTCGTCGTGGAAGCCGACGGACGGCAGGCCGGCAGCGGCGCCGCCTGCCGAGTCCGGGTACCGCACCTCCAGCTTGGTACGGGGGAAGGCGTCGGTGTAGGCCCGTATGATCTCGGCGCCGTGGGCGTCGGTGGGCATGTAGTCCGGGTAGGAGTCCGCGCTGGTGTCGGTGTCGTAGGGCCAGGTGTGCCACTCGCCCCAGAGGCCGATCAGGCCCATGTGGATGAAGCCGATGCGCGGGTCGCCGTCGTAGCGGGCGCCGAACGCGGCGATGAAGTCCTTCAGTCCGTCGAGGAGATACGCGTTGTCGTAGTCGGGGCTGGTGGTGTCCCACCGGGTGTTGGTGCGGTAGTCGACGTGCCCGTCGAAGCAGTGCGGAATCGCGTTGGAGGGGTGGTTGCCCGGGTCGCCGGGATACTCCAGATAGAAGCGCAACGCGGTCTGGTTGCCGTAGGAGGCACTCTCGTCGAGGGCGCGGTCCAGGACGCTCCAGTCGTAACTGCGGCAGTCCGACGGGTCCGTCATGACCTCGGACAGGCCGAAGTAGCTCCAGGTCAGTGCGTGCGGGTAGCCGGTGTTCTGGTCGGCGCCGGGCTGGTAGAAGCGGGCGAATCCCTTGAGCGGGTTGTCCAGGGGCGCGTCGGCGCGGGTGAGGGCGTGGACCGGGAGGGAGGGGTCCGGGGCCGGGCCGGGCGCCGGGCGGGCGGGCACGCCCTGGGCGGCGGCCGCGGCCACGGCGGCGGTCCCGGCCCTGTCGGAGGCCTCGGCGGTGAACGGCACGACGGCGAGGGACAGGGCGACGGCGGACGAACAGAGCGCGGCCAGCAGCGATCTGCCGCGGGGTGCGAAGGTGCGCATGGTGACGGCCTCCGGAGACGGAAGGGGAATGTCGTCCCAGTGTCGCTTCGTTATGCGGCAGCATTGACAAAGTTTCACTGTTGCTCATCAATATGTGTCCACGGTGCCCCACTGGCAAGAGGTGCGGCGCAGATCCCTTCGGAGGGAACCATGGGCGCGGAGACCGCAGTTGCGCCACCGCACGAGAGTGACGGACCGCCACCGCACGAGAACGCCGGACCTCCGCCGGGCGGGGCGCCCCGGGCGCCGGACCGCAGCCGCCGCCCCCGCGACGACCGGAAGGCGGCGTGGCTGTTCCTGGCCCCCGTACTGGTGGGATTCGCGCTGTTCTACGCGTATCCGACGCTGCGCGGCGTGTACTACTCGCTCACCGACTACAGCCTGATCGCCGCACCGGACTTCGTCGGCGCGGACAACTACGGCGAGCTGATCGGTGACGAGCAGTTCTGGAACGCGCTGAAGGTCACCGCCTACTACGTCGTGCTCAACATCGGTTCGCAGACCGTGCTGGCACTGCTCCTGGCGACGCTCATGCACCGGCTGACCCGGTCGGTCGCGCTGCGCGCGATACTGCTGGTGCCCTGGCTGGTGCCGAACGTCACCGTGGGTCTGCTGTGGATGTGGCTGCTCGACGCCAACCTGGGCCTGGTCAGCCACGTCCTCGGCGCGCTCGGCCTGAGCACCAACGGCTTCTTCACCTCACCGGACTGGGCGATGCCGGCCGTCGCCGGCGTCAACACGTGGGCGTACACCGGCTACACGGCACTGCTGCTGTACGCCGGAATGCTCCAGGTCCCGCAGTACCTGTACGAGAGTGCCTCACTGGACGGCGCCGGGGAGTGGCGCATGTTCACCAAGGTCACCCTTCCGCTGCTGCGGCCGGTGCTGTCGCTCGTGCTGGTGGTGTCGCTCATCGGGTCCTTCCAGATCTTCGACACGATCGCGGTGACCACCAAGGGCGGCCCGGTCGGAGCCACGCAGGTCATCTACTTCTACATCTACGAACAGGCCTTCACCTACTTCCACATGGGCTACGCCTCCGCCGTCGCCGTGGTGCTCGCGCTGATCCTGGGCCTGCTGACCGCCGTACAGATGCGCCTGCTGCGGGCCTCCCGCTCGGACCTGGCCTGAGAGGAGAGGCACACCATGAGCCGTACTCGTACCCACACCCGCAAGAAGCTCTCGCCCGGCCGGGTCGTCGCGTGGGCGGTGCTCGTCGTCGCCCTGTTCCTGACCGTCTTCCCGTTCTACTGGATGGTCCGCACCGCCCTCACCCGGCGGCCGACCTCTACACCGACTCCACCGGCCTCGTCCCCGACCATCCGACGATGATCAACTTCCTGCGGGTGCTGGGACTCACCAGTCAGAAGGAGGCGATGGCCGCCGGAGGGTCGGGCGCCCAGGTGGACTTCCTGCGCTACCTGCTCAACTCCGTCGTCTACAGCGGGCTGATCGCGGTGCTGCAGACGCTGTTCTGCGCGATGGCCGGGTACACCTTCGCCCGGCTGCGTTTCCCCGGCCGGGACCTGGTGTTCGGGGTGCTGATCGCCGCGCTGATGGTGCCTCCGATCTTCACCGTGCTGCCCAACTTCGTCCTGGTGAAAGACCTGGGCTGGCTGAACACCTTCGTCGGCATGGTCGCGCCGAGCGTGCTGATGACCCCGTTCGCGGTCTTCTTCCTGCGGCAGTTCTTCCTGTCCGTGCCCCGCGAGGTGGAGGAAGCGGCCGTCCTGGACGGAGTGGGACCCTGGGGGCTGTTCTGGCGGGTGGTGATGCCCATGACCCGCGGGCCGCTGCTCACCATCGGGCTCACCACCACCGTGTGGGCCTGGAAGGACTACCTGTGGCCGCTGCTGTCCGGCCGCGAGGAGCAGACCCGGGTGCTCACCGTCGCCCTCGGCATCTTCCAGCAGCAGTCGCCCAACGCCCAGCCGGACTGGACCGGTCTGATGGCCGGCTCCGCCCTGTCGGTGCTGCCCGTCCTGGTGCTGCTGATGCTGCTCGGCCGCCGGCTGGTCGAGTCCCTCAACTTCACCGGCATGAAGTGACTGCCGCCCACCCCGCACGTCCCGGAAAGGCCCCTCGATGAGCCCCAGACACTCGCGCGTCGGCGCGGCCCTGCTGTGCCTGACCGCCACCGCCACCCTCGTCTCCTGCGCCGGCTCCGGCACCGCGGCCGACGGGCGGACGACCCTGAACTACTGGCTGTGGGACGACCTCCAGGTGCCCGCCTACCAGGAGTGCGCGAACGCCTTCCAGCGGGCCAACCCCGGCATCACCGTGAAGATCACGCAGACCGCGTGGTCCCAGTACTGGCAGAACCTGACCACCGAACTGGTCTCCGGTGAGGCCCCCGACGTCTGGACCGACCAGAGCACCTACTATCCGACGTACGCCGCCGGCAGACAGCTCCTCGACCTCCAGCCCTACGTCGAACGGGACCAGGTCGACCTGTCCGCCTACCAGCCGGGCCTCACCGACATCTGGGTGAAGGACGGCAAGCGCTACGGTCTGCCGAAGGACTGGGACACCATGGCCATCGTCTACAACACCGACCTGCTCGAGCAGCAGGGCGTGGACACCGGCCGCCTCGACTCCCTGACCTGGAACCCCGACGACGGCGGCACCCTGGAGCAGACCATCGCCCGGGCCACCGTCGACACCCACGGCCGCAACGGCCTCGATCCGGCCTTCGACAAGAACCACGTGAAGACCTACGGCTTCCTGACCGAGTGGGCCGACGGCTCCCAGGGGCAGAACGGCTGGGGCCTGCTCGCCGCCTCCAACGGCTTCTCCTACCTCGACAAGAACCCGTGGGGCACCCACTACCGGTACGACGACCCCAAGCTCGCCGAGACCATCGCCTGGTTCAAGCGGCTCATCGACAAAGGGTACGCACCCCGCCTGGACCAGAAGTCGAGCCTCGCCAACTCCGAACTGCTCATCGCCGGAAAGGGCGCGATGACGGTCGCGGGCTCCTTCACCGTGTCCACCTACCTCGCCCCCCGGCTGAAGGGGAAGTTCGCCTACGTCCCGCTGCCCATCGGACCGGAGGGCCGCAAGACTTCCATCAACGGCCTGTCGGACGCCGTCTGGGCCGGGTCGAAGCACAAGGAAGAGGCCTGGAAGTGGGTGAAGTTCCTGGCCTCCGCCGACTGCCAGGACATCGTCGCCGAACACGGCGTCGTCTTCCCCGCGCTCAAGAGCTCCAGCCGGAAGGCGCTCGCCGGACACGAGGCCAAGGGCGAGGACGTGCACGTCTTCACCGACGCCGCCACGGCGAAGAACGGCACCTTCCTGCTGCCCGTCACCGAACGCGGCACCGAGATCGGCCCCCTCGTGCAGGACGCCATCCAGTCGGCGATCCTCGGCCAAAACAGCCCCGAGGCCGCGCTGAGATCGGCCAACAAGAAGGTCAACGGCCTGCTCCGGTAGCCCGGTAGCGCCTCCGGCACTGCCCGCCCCACCCTCACACCAAGGAGATCCATGGCCCAGCTCGTAGAACTCGACGGGCGCACCCTCGCCGTCGAGCTCGAAGGCGACGCACCGCCCCAGGCCGTCGACGGAGGTCTGCTGCTGCCGCCCGGACGCGCCGCCGTCCTGCACGGCCTCGGCGACGCGCTGTTCTACCGGCACGGACACAACTCGTGGAGTCCGTGTGGCTGGCGCCGGCTCTCCGAGACACCCTTGCGCATCGAGAGCGCCGAGCGCCGGCTGACCGCCGACGACACCGTGTGGGACGACCCCGCCCGCCACCACTCCTCCGCCGTCGCCGCCCTCCAGGGACCCGACGGACGGGTACTGCTGCTGGGCGCGCTCGGCCCGGACATCCCGCGCCTGACCGCCGACCGGGACACCCTCGTCGGCTGGTACGAGCGCGACGGGGCGCCCTGGTTCCTCGCCCACGGCGACGAGCAGGAGGTGTTCGCCGCCTACGCCCGGCACCTCGGGCAGCGGCTGGGGCACAGCCGCAAGCGCGCGGGCAACGTGTGGTGCAGCTGGTACGCGTACTACGAGGACATCACCGAGGAGCAGCTCACCAAAGACATCGCCGCCCTGCGCGGCCTGCCCTTCGACGTCGTCCAGATCGACGACGGCTGGGAGCGCGCGGTGGGCGACTGGCAGGCCAACGACAAGTTCCCCTCCGGCATGCGGGCGCTGGCCGACCGGATCAAGGAAGCCGGCCTGCGGCCCGGCCTGTGGATCGCCCCGTTCATCGTGCTGCCCGGCTCCCGCACCGCGCGGGAGCGGCCCGAGCTGCTGCTGCGCGACGCTGCCGGGGAGCCGGTGGTGGCCGGCCACAACTGGGGCACCGGCTACTTCGCCCTCGACCTCACCCTGCCCGCGGCG
The DNA here is from genome assembly GCF_059731885.1 of Streptomyces sp. Xyl84. NCBI lineage: Bacteria > Bacillati > Actinomycetota > Actinomycetes > Kitasatosporales > Streptomycetaceae > Streptomyces > Streptomyces sp. Xyl84. The sequence continues at coordinate 62,990 of NZ_AP029182.1, read as the reverse complement.
CAGCACCATCTGCGGGAGACGATCCACCGGGTCAGCCGGGAGTGGGGGTACACCTATCTCAAGCTCGACTTCGTCGGCGCCGGCGCGGCACCCGGCGTCCGGTCCCTGGACACCGGGCGCGAAGCGGCCTGCCGGACCGGCCTGGAGATCATCCGGGAGGCGACGGGACCGGACGCCTACCTGCTCGGCAGCGGCGCCCCGCTGCTGCCCTCCCTGGGACTGGTCGACGGCATCCGCAGCGGCCCGGACGTCGCCCCGCTGTGGGAGCACTACGCCACCCGGGACCCCTCGGACGCCCTCGCCCGCAACGCCGTCGTCAACACCCTGCACCGGCTGTGGCAGTCGCCGCTGCTGGAGGTCGACCCGGACGTCGTGTACTTCCGCAGCCGCCTCAACCTGCTGACCGAGCAGCAGCAGGGCCTGCTGCGGGACCTGGCCGACATCTGCGGGTTCCGGGCGGTGTCCGACCCGCCGGGGTGGCTGCACCCCGACGAACTGGAGGCGATGACGGCCTACTTGACCACCCGCCCCGAGGTGCGCAGACTCGGCCGCTACCGGTTCGCGCTCGACGGGCGGGAGGTGGACTTCACCGCGGCCGTGACGCCGGAGTCGGAGCAGCGGTATCCGATCGCGTGACGCCGGACGCGGACACGGTGACCGCCGCCTATTAGTAAACTGCTCAGCATTATCCGGCGATGGTCACGGCAACACCTCCAGGGAGCACCAGCATGGCGACGACCGGAACGGACATGTCCCGGATGCGCGAGATGAACCAGCTGTCGATCGTGAGCGCACTGCGCGGCAACCCGCCCTCGACGGTCACCGAACTGGCCGGCCGGGCCGGGCTGTCCCGTCCCGCCGTGGACGTCCTGGTGCAGGGCCTGGTCGCCGACGGGTGGGCGGAGGTCGAGGAGCCGAAAGCCAGCAGCGTGGTGGGGCGGCCGGCCCGCCGTTACCGGTTCCGCGCCACCGCGGGGCACGTGCTCGGCATCGACATCGGCGTGCACAAGATCCTCGTCGTCCTGAGCGACCTGGAGGGCCACCTGGTGCGGACCGTGCGCCGCCCGGCCGATCCCGGAGCGCCGCCCGAGGCCCGGCTGGCCGCGGTCGACCGCGTCATCGACGAGGCGCTGCACGGCGCGGGCATGGCCCCCGCCGACATCTGGGCGGTGACCGTCGGCGTGACCGGTCCGGTCGACGGCAGCGGCAGGACCTCGCTGTCCAGCCCGCTGCCCGGCTGGAGCGAGGCCGACCCGGCCGCCCACCTCGCGGCCCGGTTCTCCTGCCCCGTCCAGGTGGAGAACGACTGCAAGCTCGCAGCCGTCGCCGAACGCTGGAACGGCGTCGCGCAGGACGCCGACGACATCGTCTACCTCCTCGCCGGTCTGCGCACCGGCGCCGGCCTCATCCTGGACGGCACCCTGCGCCGCGGACACGGCGGCGCCGCGGGAGAGATCGGCGCCCTCAAGGCCGTACGGTGGCTCAGCGCGCCGAACCATCTCCAGTCCTGCCCCGGGGTGCCGGCGACGGCCGCGCCGGGCGAGGCGGCGGCCTGGGTGTTCCAGGCGGCCCGGGACGGCGACCGGAACGCGCGCACGGCCGTCCGGCGCTACACCCGCGACCTCGCGGTCGGCGTCGCCGCCCTCGTACTCGCCCTGGATCCCCAGGTCGTCGTGTACGGCGGCGGGTTCTCCCGATCCGCCGACGTCGTTCTCGGCCCGCTGCGCCGCGAACTCACCAAGCACTGTCTGCGGCTGCCGGAGCTGCGCGCCTCCACCCTCGGGGACGAGAGCGTGGCCCTGGGGGCGGTGCGGCTGGCCCTCGACGAGGTCGACAGGCGGCTGCTGAGCGACGCCCTGGCCGCGCCGGCCGCGCCGCGCCGGTAGCAGTGGGACCAGAGCGCGCCGGCGCCCGTACGTGTCACGTGAACAGAAACGAAGGGACCACCCAGTGAGCACCCGTGACCAGACAGCGACCCCGGAACTGCGCGTCGGCGTGATCGGCGTCGGCCAGCGCGCGGGCCTGGCCACGCTGGTGAACCGTTCGGACACCGCCCGGATCGTGTCCTGCGCCGATCCGGACCCCAGGGGCCGGCAGGACGCCAGGCGCCTGTTCGGCGCCCAGGTCGCGGTGCACGACCGGTACGAGCGGATGCTCGACGACGAACTGGACGCCGTGTTCGTCCTCACCCCCGACCATCTGCACACCCGGCCCGCGCTGTTCTTCCTCGCCGCGGGCGTGGCGGTGTTCGTGGAGAAGCCGCTGACCATCACCGTCCCCGACTGCGACGCGCTGCTTCAGGCCGCGTTCCGCTCCCGCACCCGGCTCTACGTGGGTCACAACCTGCGCCACCTGCCGATGCTGCGGCGGATGCGCGACCTGATCGACGACGGCGCGATCGGCCGGGTCCGCGCGGTGTGGTGCCGTCACTTCGTGGGCCACGGCGGCGACTTCTACTTCAAGGACTGGCACGCGCAGCGCACCAACACCACCGGTCTCCTGCTGCAGAAGGGCGCCCACGACCTCGACGCCATCCACTGGCTCGCTGGAGGCTACTCCCGCAACGTCGTCGCCCAGGGCGCCCTGGCCGTCTACGGCGACAACCCGCGCCGCGCCACGCACGAGACCGTACCGCCCGGCCAGCGCATGCCCGACTGGTTCGACCCGGACATCTGGCCGCCGTCCGCCCTGCGCGACCTCAACCCCGTCGTCGACGTCGAGGACATCAGCATGATGCTGGCCCGGCTGGACAACGGCGTGCTCGCCAGCTACCAGCAATGCCATTTCACGCCCGACTACTGGCGCAACTACACGGTCATCGGGGACGAGGGCCGCCTGGAGAACTTCGGCGACGGCATCGACGGCGACCCCGCCCGGGTCGACGTGTGGAACCGGCGCCGCTCCGGCTACCGCGGCGACGCCGACCTCTCCGTCCCGGTCGTGGCGCCGGCCGAGGACACGCACGGCGGCGCGGACCGGGCGCTTGTCGAGGAGTTCCTGCGCTTCGCCGCCGCCGGAGGCCCCACGGAGACCTCGCCCGTGGCCGCCCGCGAGGCGGTCGCCGCAGCGGTCGCCGCGACGACCTCGCTGCGCTCCGACGGCACACCGGTCGACGTCCCCGCACTCGACCCCGCGATCGTCCGCTATTTCGACGAGCACCAGCCCACCGGGGAGCCGGCAGGCACGGTCTGAGAGCTGCGGACAAAAGTGGGTTCCGGTCAGCGGGCGGTGTCCGGTGCGTGCGGTCGCAAGGCGCCGGAAGGTCCTTGTGGCGGAGCTACCAGGGCCTTCCGGCAACGCGGCGAGGGCGCGTGCCGGGCGCCGGGGCCCACTTTTGTTCGCAGCTCTGAACCGTCGGCGCAGGACACACTGCTCAGTGCCGGCGCTCCACCAAGCCCTCGGGGCCGGCTGCGGCGGTGCGTCTCGTGACGGTCCGCGGCACCCGGCAGGCACGGGCGACCGCGACGGTGACGGGCGAAATGACGCGGTCGACGTTCACCGCCGACGCCCATGACCGGCCCCCACCCGAGGCGGACGCCGCGAGGACGACGGCATCCTACCGGTCCCCACCTCGTCCTCGATCGCGATCGACTTCGAGAACCGTGCGAAGTGCACCCGGCCCGCGGGACACACCGGATGCCGCATCGTCAGGCCCACGCCGGACGCGGAGGGCGCCCGTGCGTGCAGGACGGCGCGACCGTGGTCCGCCTGGTCGGCGGCGGCCCTACCGCGTCGTGGCCGTCCGCCGCTCCTGACCCGCGGGTCCGGTCGGTGTCGCCTGCGGCGGCACGGCCCCTGGCCGGTCTCGGTGTGGGATCACCGTCGATGAACGGCGTTTCAGTCGCGCGAGCGTCTCGGAGCTGTCGAAGGTCCCGCCAGCGTCCAGGAGGCCAGCAGGCTCAGCGCCTGGGCGGACGCCGACCGGGGTTCGGCGGTGTAGAGGAACAGGGTGGTTTCGCTGTCCCCGGGAAGCGAGAGCGTTTCGTACTCCACGGTGAGTTCACCGACCAGGGGGTGCCGAAGCCGCTTGGAACCATGAGTGCGCTGGTGCACGCGGTGCTGCTGCCACCAGCGGCCGAAGTCACCGCTCCGCTCTCTCAGCTCGGTGACCAGCGCCTGCGTGGCCTGCCGGTCCGATTCGCGGACCGCGTCCAGACGCAGGTTCTCCACCGCGGCGCGGGCCTGGACGTCCCAGTCGACGAACAGGTCGCGCGCGTCCTGATCGAGGAAGAGCCAGCGGGTGTAGTTGCGCTCGGCGGCCGGCATGGCATCGAAGTCCGCGAACAGGGCTCTGGCCATCTGGTTCGCACCCAGGACGGCGGACTGGCGCCCCAGGATCAGGGCGGGGACAGCGGAGTCCAGACAGTCCAGCAGCCGGTGGAGCCCGGGGCGCAGGCGCTGGACACCGGGCGTGCGCGACGGGGGACGGCTGCTGGTGACGCCGACGAGATCCTTGAGGTGAGCAAGGCCTGCCTCGTCCAGTCCCAGGGCGTGCCCGACAGCTTCGATCACGGCGGGGGAGGGGTTGATGGAGCGGCCCTGTTCAAGGCGGGCGTAGTAATCAGCGGACACACCCGCCAGGCGGGCGACCTCCTCCCGCCGAAGTCCGGGCACGCGCCGGACGCGGTCGTCCGGCGGCAGCCCTGCCCGCCCGGGATCGCACTGGGCGCGGGAGCGCTTGAGGAAATCCGCGAGCTCGCGGTTGACGGAGGCCATAGGAACAGTCTGTCCCGCACAAAGCGACGACGGCCTCTCCAAGGAAGGTCTGCCAGTCCTACCCCTGCGCGGCCTAGGGTGCGCAGGGCCCGCCATGGCTCTCACAACCGCTGTCCCGCGGTCCACGATCGAGTCAGCGCCGGATCAGCAGCCGCTCCGGCTTCCCGTCGTGGCATCTACGGAAGAGGAACACCCATGCCTGGCACCACCACTCCCACCACCTGGTTCGTCACCGGCACCTCCCGCGGAATCGGGCTGGAACTGGTCCGGCAGCTGCTCGGCCAGGGCAGCAACGTGGCCGCTACGACCCGGTCCGCCGAGCGCCTGTCGACCGCGCTGGGAAGCGCGGTCGACACCAGCCGGCTCCTCGCGCTGACCGTGGACCTGACGGACGAGACCCAGGTCGCAAGTGCTGTGCACCGGACCACCGAGCGCTTCGGCCGGCTGGACGTCGTCGTCAACAACGCGGGCTACGGCTACCTCGCGGCCGTCGAGGAGACCAGCGACAAGGCCGTGCGAGACATGTTCGACGTCCAGGTCGGCGGCGTGTGGAACGTGCTGCGCGCGGCGCTGCCCATCATGCGTGAGCAGCGCGCGGGCCGCGTCATCAACGTCTCCTCGATCCTGGGCCTGACCACGATGCCCGGCTGGGCGCTGTACTGCGCGGGCAAGTTCGCGCTCGAGGGGCTGAGCGAGGCGCTCGCCGCCGAGGTCGCGGACTTCGGCATCAAGGTCACCGTCGTCGAGCCCGGCTACTTCCGCACCTCCTTCCTCACTCCGGACTCGCTGGCACTGCCCAGCGAGACCACGGAGCACTACCCGGCCGTTCGGGCCATGGTCGAGGACCACCGCAGGCTTCAGGGCCACCAGCTCGGTGACCCCGTCAAGGCGGCCGCCGCCATCATCGAGCGCGCCGGCCTCGAAGACGGCCCCCTGCGTCAGCTGCTGGGCTCCGACGCGCACGCCTTCGCCACCGCGAAGGTCGACGCCCTGCGAGCCAACCTCGACGCCACCGCCGCCTCCGCCCCCACCACCGACTTCCCCCAAGCCTGAACAGGCCTCGCCCACCTGCTGACTCTCACTTCCGCGCCATAGTCCCCGGTCGTGAGGGTGAGGGGCCGGGGCTCGGGACGCGTGTCGATGGCGGGTATGGCCTGCTACAAGCCGGGCCGGCGGTCCCGGCTGATCTAAGCGATCCGTGAATACCGGGGCCGCAAGGACGAGCCGAAGGGCTGGACGCGACCCAGGCCTGGGGCCGTTGCCCAGCTTCAGTGCTGCACGCCGACTGCCCGAGGACCCGGTCAGCGGACGGTACACCGTCGAACTATGGGGTCGCGACGGAGCCCCCTCGAAACGCTCCACAGTCTGGAGCCGCAATCGCTCCCGCGTGGTCCTCTCGGCGTCGGTCAGCCCGCCGCCCTGCGCGTACCTCACACCCCACGGCTACTGGCTCCGACGGCCAGCTGTCAGGCGAACGGCACCGACATCATCCAATCAAGTTCAGTAGCCTTGGCGCCTAGGCTGGCCGTGTGTCCGAGGGCGCCGGGCGGACCGGAAGGCGGGTGTGCGACCGGACTGCGGGGCGACTTGGGCGGTGAGGGTGGACCGGCGCTCGAACGCCGTCTACTGCTCGCGGCGGTGTGTGCCGAGGGCCTGGCGTGCCCGGAAGGAAACGTACGGCGAACGGGCACGGTGACCGTTGCGCTACACGGTCCACCGGATTCTGGCGGGGATCGCGGGCGAGAAGGAGCGGTTCGAGGCGATCCGCACCCCGCCGGAGGGGTGGTCGCGGTGGACGCCGGACGAGGCGAACCGGCGGGCGGGCCGCCAGGTCGTCAAGCCCGTCACCCCGCGGGAGAAGGTCAGTGAGATTCACACGCTTGCGAAGGACGAGAAGGTCGCGGCGACTGTGACCGGGGACCTGCTGCGCCGTCCGGCTGTGGTCGCGCAGGTCAAGCCCGCGGACAAGGTGAGGGCGGTGGAGGAGCTGTCCTGCGAGGACGAGGTCGCCGCAGCGATCGCTCCGGACATCCTGCGGCGCCCCGCGGTCGCCGCGAAGGTCGCGCCCGCCGGCAAGGTGAAGGTGGTCGAGGAGCTGACCCGGGACGAGACCGTCGCCGCCGAGGTGGCCAGCGGTCTGCTGCGCCGCCCGGGCGTCGCATTCAAGGCGATGGGTGACGATTATCCGGACTACGGGCTGGCCATGTGAGCTCAGCTCTCGCAGCTCCGTCCGGGCTGGATCGTCTCGACCATGAGGACCGGGTGGAGAGGAGGAACGAGGGCTCTGGTGGCGATGGCAACGAGATGCTCTGGCGCGGAACCGGTCTGCAAGGCGGTTATGTACTCGATGACTTCGCCGTGAGCCAGGCTTGGGACGCGCTGCCGTAGCAGGTGCATCGCGATGATCCGACCTTGATCTTCCGCTGCTCGGCGGACTTCGTCGTGCAGGTTGTCGACGGCAGTGTGTGTGGGCATTTTTCGAATGCGCTGGCGGTAGTCGGCCTCCCACTCTCCGGTGGCGTAGGAGACCGGACCGATCTGGTGGGGACCGCCGTCGATGCGGTCGACCAGATAGGGCCCGTTTCCGCCCAGAAACTGTCCTGGGTCTCGGGTTCGGAGGTATTCCGCAGTCTGGTAGACGATCCAGACGAGTTCATGTGCCTCCACCCCGGCCACCATCAGGCGCCCCGAGTATCTGCGGTCCAGGTCTTCCTGGGCTACGCGCTTGGCGTACTCACGGTCGATCATGCCCGGCAGCATCCCTCATTGCGCCCTGCCTGACCAGCGGTTCGCACCCGTCCTGTGGTGGTCATGAGCGTGGTCGCGCGACGCTCGGCATACCGAGACCGGTGACACCGTGGTCGTTGCCGCGCATGCGTCGCAGGCTCCTGTCGAGAGCGGCGAGCTTCTCCTTGGCCTTGGTCAGGCTGCCCTCGAGGCCCTGGACTTCGCCAAGCCACCCGTTCATGCGGGCCTCGGCAATGCGGTCGTTGAGGTTGTGGATGATCTCGACGAGACGCGCCCGCTGGCGTGGTGAGACCTGCAGCATCGGGCATCTGATGCAGGAGTGCTCATGTCGGCCTCGAAGTCCTACTATGCGCGCAAGCGTGCCGAGGGCAAGGGACACAAGCAGGCGCTGCCGGCGCTCGCCCGCCGTCGGCTCAATGTCCTGTGGGCCATGATCCGCGACGGAGCGTGTTACCAAGCCATACCACCTGTCACGGCAGCGGCTTGACATCAGCATTGGGAAGCCCTTCTGTGCGCTGGGTCCCCGCGACACGGTGTGCCACGGGGACCCAGCGAACTACCGATCAGTAGTAGACGGTGAGCGAGTCGGCCGACACGGGGGCGTACAAGTTGGTCCCGCAGCCGGCGACGTAGTAGTAGTCGCCGCTGCCGTAGTCGTCCCACGAGCCACTGGATGTGGGCGGCACCAGTTCGCCGCCGGACTGCGGCGCGCGGGGGCCGGCCGCCCCCTTGTGGATACCGCATGCACCGGTGATACCGCACAGGCGTCGACCCGTCAGCACCCACGACACCACGAGTTCAACCTCAGTAGTCAGCCACGGGAGGAGGGGAATCGTCCAGCGTGGACAGGAGGCCGTATACGGCCCTGGCGACCTGTGTGTGCTCGACTCTTCGATACCGTTCGACTGCCTCGCCATCGGTCGTGCGCGTCCGGTGGAATCAGTGGGCGTCGTAGTACCCAAGAAAATGCTGGCACCGGCCGGGAACGCGGTTAACAAGCTGATCGGGCACCCAATATCGGGACGGGAAGGCTTTGCTTCTCTGCTGGCGCAGTTCCTCGCCGGCATCACGGCGGGCGCCGGCTCCTTCAATCCCTCCGACGGCTCCCGGTTAGGGGGAATCGTGCTCGGTCTGCTGTCCGGGTTCCTGGCTCAGGCCCTTGAGGCCGAGGAGCTGCTCACGCCGGAAACTCACCGTCAGACTTTGACTCTTGCCCTGCGCATCCGTTCCTTCGTCCGGAGCCACTTGTATGATCCGCAGCTGGCCCCACGCACCATCGCCGCCGCGCACCACATTTCCACCAGCTACCTGCATCGCCTCTTCCAACACGAGGAAGATACGATTGCAGCCTGGATACGCCACCAGCGCCTTGAACGCGCCCGCCGCGACCTCGCCGACGCGGCGCTGCGCACCACGCCTATCCACGCCATCGCCGCCCGCTGGGGCTTCCCCCGCCCCGCCGACTTCACCCGTGCCTTCCGCGCTGTTTACGGAGTCCCACCCAAGGAGTACCGGAACCAAGCACAACGCATCGCGGAGTAGACGGATCGCCAAACGGGTGTGCACTCAGAGATAGCGACATCCATGCCGCTGCTGCCTACTATGAAATTCACTGTCATAGGTCGCAGTGAGTGTGCGAAAGTGGAATGGCCGCCTTATTGCTGCCCAGAGTGTGCTCGCGCTGACAATAGTCGGACTCACCGGCGGGACAACGGTGGCCAATGCGACGCCAAAGAGTCTCCGCGATTGTTACGATGATTCATACTCGTATTCAGCGTCGGACGGCAGCGGCAGGTGCCCGGTAGGCCGGTACCTTAAAGATGCGGGCTCGCCCTGCCGTGAGACGGGCGGCGGGTCAACCATCGGCGCCCGGTATCCCGCGTCACCCGGCGCCGGCCAAGGCATGGTCCTCGGTGAAGAGACGGGATGGCAGGACAGGACCTCGCATGCGGTGGGCAGGGGAGCGGGCGGCTCGGGCGGGCGAGCGGACTTCTCCGCATAGCGGCGGTTCTCCGTGTAGTGCCGGTTCTACGCGTAGTGCCGGTAGATCGCCGACGCCACGCACGCCGGCTTCTCCGAGCCCTCCACCTCGATCGTGAAGGTCAGGTGCATCTCTACGCCGTTGCCCTTGACCTCCTCCACGGAGTCCACGGCGCCGTGCAGGCGGATCTTCGCTCCGACCTTCACCGGGCTGGGGAAACGGACCTTGTCCAGGCCGTAGTTGATGCTCATCGAGACGCCCTCGATGGCGAGCAGGTCGTTGAAGAGGGGGATGACGAGGGAGAGGGTGAGGTAGCCGTGGGCGATCGGGGCGCCGAAGGGGCCGGCCGCCGCGCGCTCGGGGTCGACGTGGATCCACTGGTGGTCGCCGGTGGCGTCGGCGAAGGTGTTCACCCGCTCCTGGGTGATCTCCAGCCAGTCGGTGCGGCCGAGGCCGGCGCCGGCGAGGGCCTTGATCTCGACGAGGCCGGTGGCGGTACGAAGGGCAGTCATGCGTGGGCTCCAGAAGAGTTGGCGGGTCCGTAGGTTTCCCGGATGCGGGGCTTGAGCAGCTTGCCGGCGCCGCTGCGGGGCAGTGCGTCGGCGAAGACGACGGACTTGGGGATCTTGTAGCGGGCGAGGCGGCCGTCGAGGAAGGCCAGGATCTCGTCGGCGCCGGCCTCCGCGTCCGGCGCGAGGACGACGACTGCGCGGCCCACCTCGCCCCACTTCTCGTCGGGTACGCCAATCACGGCACAGTCCGCGACAGCCGGGTGTTCGTACAGGGCCTTCTCCACCTCGGCCGGGTAGATGTTCTCCCCACCCGAGATGATCATGTCCTTGACGCGGTCGACGATGGTGACGTATCCGTCCTCGTCCGCGATGGCCACATCGCCCGTGCGGAACCAGCCGTCCGTGAAGGCGGCCGTGGTCGCGTCCGGCAGGCCCCAGTAGCCGGACATGACGGTGGGGCCCTCGACGAGGAGTTCGCCGCGTTCGGCGTCGTGCCCGTCGGGATCGGCGATCCGCACGTCGTTGAAGAAGTGCGGCACGCCAGCGCTGCCCGCCTTGGCCAGGGCGTTCTCCGCGTCCAGCAGGCACACGCCGGGCGAGGCCTCGGTCATGCCGTAGCCCTGGAGGAAGCGCAGGCCGCGCTTTTCGTACGTGCGGATCAGCGCCCGGGGAACCGGTGCGCCGCCGCACATCATCTTCCGTACGGACGACAGGTCGGCCGCCGCGAACCGCTCCTCCGCGGCGATCTGCTGGAACATGGTCGGCACGCCGAACATGACCGTCACGCCGTGCTCCTCGACCAGGTCGAGGATGCGGGAGGGCGAGAACGACTCCTCGAGGATCAGTGTGCCGCCCTTGAGGAACGTAGGCAGGCACGTCATGTTGAGGGCCGCCGTGTGGAACATGGGTGCGGACAGCAGGGTCACCTCGTCGGAGGCGAAGTCGGCGTCGACGAGTGTGTTGATGCTGTTCCAGGTGAGGTTGGAGTGGCTGAGCACGGCGCCCTTGGCACGGCCCGTGGTCCCCGAGGTGTACATGATCATCGCGAGGTCGTCGAGGGCGACGCCCTCGTCGGCGGAGGAGTTCGGAGCCTGGGCCAGCGCTTTCTCGTACGTGTCGTCGACGGCAACGAGCCGGCCGGTGCCGGAGGTGGCGGCGAACGCGCCGAACGAGGGGGAGTGGACGAGCACGGACGCACCGGAGTCGGTGAGGCAGTGCCTCAGCTCGGTGTCTGCGAGGCGGATGTTGAGCGGGACGAAGACGGCGCCCAGCTGGCCGGCCGCGAACATGGTCTCCAGGAACGCGGGGTGGTTCGGGCCGAGGAAGGCGACGCGGTCGCCGTGGCGGACGCCGAGGGAACGCAGGTGGTGGGCGAGGCGGGTGATGCGGTCGTGCAGCTGGGCGTAGGTGTACCGGGCCCCCTGGTGGACGACGGCCAGGCGGTGCGGGGTCTTGCGGGCGCGTCGTGCGGTCCAGGACCCGATGCCGTGGTTGCGCATGCGGGAGCTCCTTTGCGTCCCTGAGAGCTGCGGGTGCGTCTCCGAGAGCTGCGGGGACGGACGGGATCAGTCCTTGACGAAGCCGAACAGCCGGGCCGCGTTCTCCTTGAGGATCTTCGGCCTGATCTCGTCCTTGATCGGCAGCGCGGCGAAGTCCTTGAGCCAGCGGTCGGGGGTGAGGAGCGGGTAGTCGGTCCCGAACAGCACCTTGTCCTTGAGCAAGCTGTTGGCGTACTGGACGAGCTGCGGCGGGAAGTACTTGGGCGACCAGCCCGACAGGTCGATGTAGACCTGCGGCTTGTGCGTGGCCACCGACAGCGCCTCGTCCTGCCAGGGGAAGGACGGGTGGGCCATGATGACCGGCATACCGGGGAAGTCGGCGGCCACGTCGTCGATGTACAGCGGGTTGGAGTACTTCAGGCGGATGCCGCCGCCGCCGGGTGCTCCCGCGCCGATGCCGGTCTGGCCGGTGTGGAAGACGGCGACGGCACCGGCCTCCTCGATCGCCTCGTACAGGACGTACGCGGACCGGTCGTTGGGGTAGAACGCCTGGACGCTCGGGTGGAACTTGAAGCCGCGCACCCCGAAGTCCCGTACCAGGCGGCCGACTTCCCGAGCTCCCGCCCTTCCCTTGGCGGGGTCGACCGAGGCGAACGGGATGATGACGTCCGGGTTCTCGGCGGCGGCCTCGGCGATCTCCTCGTTGGGAACGGCCGGGACGCCGGTCGCGGCCTCCGCGTCGACGGTGAAGACGACGCACGCCATCTTCCGCTCGCGGTAGTACGCGGCGATCTCGGTGAGCGTCGGCTTGCGGTGGCCGTCCTCCACCTTGAAGTACTTGCTGGACGCCTCCTCCAGCTCGGAGGGGAGCGAGCCCCATCCACGCGAGGAGACCTCGGCGTGGGTGTGCACGTCGATCGCGGTGATCGCATCGATGTCGATGCCGGTGTCGGTGCCCGTCATGGCGGCCTCCTTACAGCTGCGGGGCGGGGATGCCGTACGTCTCCGGACGCCGGCCCACCGAGGTCGGCCAGGCGGCGGCGATCGCGTCCGCCGACCAGCCGCCGTCGGTGTACGCGGCCGAGACCTCCTGCGGGTGCGACCACAGCGACAGCTTGTCACCGCCGATGCCGACGCACTGGCCGGTGACGTCCTTCGCCGCGTCGGAGGCGAGGAAGACCACCAGGCCCGCGCAGTCCTCGGCGGTGCCGAAGGCGACGCCCTTGCGCAGGGAGTCCGGGAAGGGCGTGCCGTCGTTCTCGTACGCCTCGATGTAGGGGGCGAACAGCGGCATGGTCTTCGTCATCTCGGTGGCCGCGTTGGGGACGACGGCGTTGGCGGTGATGCCCGCCTTCGCCAGCTCCATGGCCCAGGTACGCACCATCGCAGCGATGCCCGCCTTGACGGCGGCGTAGTTGGTCTGGCCGAAGTTGCCGCGCTGTCCGGCGGGGGAGCCGGCGACGATGATACGGCCGCCCTCGCCCTGCTCGCGCATCCGGACCGCGGCGGCGCGGGCGCAGGTGAAGGTGCCGCGCAGGTGCACGTGCTGGACGGTGTCGAAGTCGTCGTCCGACATCTTCCACAGGACGCGGTCGCGCAACACGCCCGCGTTGGTGACCAGGACGTCGAGCCGTCCGAACTCGGCCACGGCCCGGTTCACCAGGGCGTCGGCGGCCTCGCTGGTGCCGACGGCGACGACCTCGGCGGCCGCGCGCCCTCCGTCCTCGGTGATCTGCTTGACGGCCGCCTCGGCTGCCTCGGCGTCCACGTCGTTGACGACGACCGAGGCGCCGGCGGCGGCGAGGGCGCGGGCGTAGGCGAGGCCGAGGCCGCGCCCGCTGCCGGTGACGACGGCAACCTTGCCGGAAAGGTCCATTGGTGTATCTCCTCGGGGGGCGGAGAGATGGGGGGAGCGGGGGGAGGAAGAGGCGGGGGTGACACCGTTCCACGGGGCGTGCCCGGTCCCGTCCGCTCGTTCAATTCCTGCGCAACGCTAGGCATTCTTCTTGCGACGGTCAAGAGAATGCGTAACATGCGGTCCGTACGACGGTGGTGTGATGCGGGAGGGCGACATGGCAGGCGGCAGCAGTGGCGCGACGGGCGGAGACGCCGCGCGAGACGAGAGCGCGGTGTACGAGGCCACGGGGGACGAACTCCGGACGGGTCCGGGATCCGAGGTGACCCTGCGCCCCCAGTCCCTCATGCTCACGTTCCTCGGCAACTTCGTGCTGGGCGGCGACGTCTGCGTCTACTCCGGCAGCATCATCGAGGTCTTCGGCCGTACGGGCGTGGGCGAGCACGCCACCCGCTCCACCCTGACCCGCATGGTGGGCCGCGGCCTGCTGCAGCGCCGCCGCGAGGGCCGCCGCATGTACTTCGGCCTCACCGACCGGGCGGCGGCGATCCTCCGCGACGGCGAGCACCGCATCTGGAAGCAGGGAGCCGTCAACGACGACTGGGACGGTACGTGGACGCTGCTCGCCTTCTCCCTGCCCGAGGCCAGCCAGCGGCAGCGCCACGACCTGCGCTCCCAGCTGACCTGGGCGGGCTTCGGCCCGCTCATCGGCGGCCTGTGGATCGCGCCGGGTCGGGCGGATGTCACCGCGATCACGGAGGACCCCGAACTCGGCCCTCACGTCAGGGTGTTCCGCTCCACCGCGGACCCGGCCACCGACATCCCCCGCATGGTGCACGAGACCTGGGACCTCGCGACCCCGGCCGTCGGCTACGCCGCCTTCCACGACCGCTGGTCCGCCTTCGCGGACGGCCGCGGCGCCTCGGACGTCGACGAACTCGCCGTCAAACTCCGTCTGCTGACGGAGTGGCTCCAGATCGTCCGCGCCGACCCCCACCTCCCGATCCAGCATCTCCCGGCCGACTGGCCCGCCGCCGTGGCCGAGGACGTCTTCCGCCGCGCCGACGCCCGTGTGGACGCGGCGTCCCGGGCGCTGGCGGAGGAGTTGTTGGAGACGGTGCCGCTGCGAGAGTGACGGATGCCGGCCGGCGCCTTGGACGGCCCCCGCCTCGACGTACTCACCCCGTGCCCGTTGCGGCGCGGGGCGGGCGGCTGAGGCGGTGATCCGTCTGGCGGTGTCCGACGCCGGCGTGGCGGCTCCACTCCCGGCGGGCGGAGCCGCAGGCCACGGGCAGGATCACCGACCGCCTGGACGGTGGCCGGGTCCCGGCCGGTCTGCTCGCGGATACGGGCGAACACGGAGGGGACGCCTTGGGACCCGGCGTACGCGGCCCTGTTCCTGGCCGGCGACAAGGCACGCTGGATCTCCAGCTTCACCGTCGAGGGCGGCGGCAATGGGCCGCCCGCCTCGCTGAACGGGGCCCGCCTCGGCCTTCCGCTCAACGGAAGGCGCCCTGTTCCCAGGCCCGTGTCCGCAGCACTCTGGGAACCGTCGGCGTTCCACCCCGGCCCCTCGGGGCAACCGGCATCCGCAACCCGCAAACCCCGACCCGTAATCCGAAACCCATCACCCCCAGTCCGCAGTCCGTCGATGCGTCGGGCGCACCCGAACGCAAGGGAGTTGACGATGACGACGACGTCATTCGCGCGCAACCAGTGGTACGTGGCCGCCTACGGCAGCGAGATCGGGCGGGAGCTGTTCACCCGCACGATCTGCGGCGAGTCGATCCTTTTCTGGCGCACCGAGGCGGGCGAGGTCACCGCCATGGCGGACCGCTGCGTACACCGCCGTTTCCCGCTCTCCGAGAAGCCGAGCCGGCTGGACGGCGACACGGTCGTCTGCGGCTACCACGGCTTCACCTATGGCGCCGACGGCGTCTGCGTGAGCGTGCCCGGCCAGAAGCGCGTGCCCCGCACCGCCCGGCTCACCTCCTACCCCGTCAAGGAGCAGGACTCCTTCGTGTGGGTGTGGATCGGCGAGAAGGACAAGGCCGACGAGGCCCTGATCCCCCGCGCCCCCTGGCTGGACTCGCCCGACCACACCACCGTCTGCGGCATGGAACCGCTCGCGGCCCGCTACGGGCTCCTCGTCGACAACCTGCTCGACCTGTCCCACGAGACGTACCTGCACGGCGGCTACATCGGGACCCCCGAGGTCGCCGAGACCCCCATCACCACCGAGGTCGACGAGAAGTCGGGCGTCGTGTACGTCAGCCGGCACATGGACGACGCGGCCTGCCCGCCGTTCTACGCCAGGTCCACCGGCATCACCGGTCGCATCACGCGCTGGCAGGACATCGAGTACCACGCCCCCTGCCTGTACCTCCTGCACTCGCGCATCGCCCCCGTCGGCGCACCCGGCCCCCGCGCCGACGGCAGCGACCCGGACGCCTTCCACGTCGAGGTCGTCTACGCCATCACCCCCGAAACCGAGTACAGCACCCACGACTTCTGGGCCGTGGCCCGCGACTTCGCCCTGGACGACCAGGAGGTCTCCGACTTCCTGCACGACAACAACCGCACCGTCGTCCTCCAGGACGTCGTCGCCCTGAACAAGCTGGAGCAGGTCATCGCCTCCGAGCCGGCCGGGACGCAGGAGCTCAGCATCAACATCGACGCCGGTGGGCTGGCCGCCCGCCGCATTCTCAAGCGGCTCGTCGAGGCCGGCGCGGCCGAGTCCGTGGCGGCCGTCTGATGGGCCCGCAGCCCACGACGATGCTCGACGGGGACACGGACTACCGGATCGTGTGGATCCCCGGCACGGACCGGCTGCGCGGCTGGTGCTGGTGCGGCGAATCCCGGGAGTCCGAGGACCCGGTGGAGCTGTGGGAGTGGCTGCTCGCCCATCCCGACGGGCACCCGGGCCGGGGGACCGTCCCCGCCCCGGGTCCCGCGCCCCGCCCCCTCGCCGACTCGTCGGCGCCTGACCGCGCGTACTCGCGTACGTGCGCACCTCGCGTACTTGCGTACCCAAGGACCCTCTGATGACCACAAGCACCACCGCACCCGAGGCCGAACTCGACCTCGTCGTGGCCCGCCGCACCGACGAGGCCGACGGTGTGGTCTCCCTCGGCCTGCGCCGGGCCGACAACGCTCCCCTGCCCGCCTGGACGCCCGGCGCACACATCGACCTGCTGCTCGCCCCGGATCTGGTACGGCAGTACTCGCTGTGCTCCTCGCCGGAGGACGCCCACGTGTGGCGCGTCGCCGTCCTTCGGGAGAACGGCGGGCGCGGAGGCTCCCTCCACGTGCACGACAAGCTGGCCGAGGGCGATCCGGTCCAGGTGCGCGGCCCGCGCAACCACTTCCCCCTGGAGCGCGCCGAACGGTACCTCTTCATCGCCGGCGGCATCGGCATCACCCCGATCGTCCCGATGCTGGAGCAGGCCGAACGACAGGGATCCGCGTGGGAGTTGGTGTACGGAGGGCGGACCCTCGCGTCGATGGCCTTCCGCGACGCACTCGTCACGCGGTACGGGGAGCGGTTGAGGGTCCGGCCCGAGGACGCGTACGGGCTCCTCGACCTCGACGCGCTCCTGGGGACGCCGCGGCCCGGCACGCTCGTCTACTGCTGCGGTCCGGAACCGCTCCTCAAGGGCGTCGAGGAGCGGTGCGCCGACTGGCCGCCCGGCACCCTCCACGTCGAGCGGTTTGCGCCGAAGGAGCTTCAAGCCCCCGTAAGGGACCGGGCGTTCGAGATCGAGCTGGCGCAGACCGGCATCACGGTGACCGTCCCGCCGGACAAGTCCGTGCTGCAGGCGGTCGAGGAGGCCGGGGTGCAGGTCCTCTCCTCCTGTCAGGAGGGCACGTGCGGCACCTGTGAGACGTCCGTGATCGAGGGCACGATCGACCATCGCGACTCCCTCCTCACCCCCGCCGAGCAGGAGGCGCACGACACGATGATGATCTGCGTCTCCAGGGCTGCGTGCCCCAGACTCGTCCTGGATCTCTGACGGCCGCGCGAGGGCCCACGTGACGGAGCGGTGCGGGCCCGGCGTGACGCGCCGGTTCGACAGCCGGCGTGCTGGGGACCGGCGACGGCTTCGGGCATCAGGGATCAGGTGGCGACGGTGCCGAGGACCCCGCCGCGTTGATCGACCGTGCATCCGCCGCGATCGCCCCGCACTGGACGGCGTCGGACAGCGGAACGGTGATGTTCACCAGAGCATTGACGGCCGTCAGGGATCTGCCTAGTTTTTCGGTGACGTGCCCGAGCCCGCAGTGGAGCGGCCGGGGCCCGGACAAGGAGGTCCGCATGCAGCGCCGAGCCCCGACCGGCAGCTGCTCGGTGACGGCCAGGGCCCTGCAGGTGTTGGAAGCCTTCACCCCGGAGCGGCCCGTGCTGCGGCTCGCCGACATCTCCCGCCACACCGGACTGCCCCTCACCACCACCCACCGGCTGGTGAGGGAACTGGCCGGCTGGGGCGCTCTCGAACGCGAGCCGAGCGGCGGCTACCGCATCGGCCTGCGGCTGTGGGAGATCGCCTCCCTCGCCCCGCGCGGCCTCGGCCTGCGCGAGGCCGCCCTGCCGTATCTCTCCGACCTCGGGCACATCACCCGCGAGAACGTGCAGATCGCCGTCCGCGAGGACCTGTCCGTCGTCTACGTGGAGCGCCTCGCAGGCCGCGACGCGGTCAAGGTCCTCACCCGCGTCGGCGGGCGGTTCGACCTCGCACCCACCGGCGTCGGCCTCGTCCTCCTCGCCCATGCGCCCCGGGAAGTCCAGGAACAGGTGCTGTCCCGGCCGCTCGTCCGGCACACGGAGAAGACCCTGTGCACCCCGGACGAAGTGCGCCGCACCCTCGCCGGGGTGCGCCGCACCGGAGTCGCCATCAGCGACCGGCAGGTGACGATGGACGCCGTGTCGATCGCGGCCCCCGTGTACGGGCCGGACAACACCGTCGTCGCGGCCGTCTCGGTCGTCGCCCACGCCGACGCCGTGAACCCGCACGCCCTCGCCCCGCTGGTGCAGGTCGCGGCACGTGGGATCTCACGGTCACTCGGGGCAGAGTCTTCAGGGCCCCCTGGAAGAGTTCTGGGGTGGTGCGCTTGGTGATCTGGTTGCTGGGGTGGAGGCCGTGCAGGTGGGAGATGTGGCGGTGCTGCTGCTCGGGCGCATCCGCGTCCCAGTCCTGCTGCCACTCCTGCAGCTGCCCCAGGGCGCCGGTCTTCATGGGCGGCAGTTGGGCACGGGCCTGGCGCACCCGGTCGGCGTACGCGCTGGTGGTGCCGAGGACGTCGCAGGCGGCGAGGTGTGTCTTTTCACGAGCGTGAAGAGATCGCGATCCTCAAGCGCAGGACATTGGAGTCCGCGAGACCGCGCGACGTCTCGGCCGCGATCCATCGACGGTATCCCGGGGGCAGCGGCCGGACTGCGGAGCAAGTTGCGACGACCGATTGAGTCCGCCCAGGGCGGACTCAATCGATCGTCGCGACACCCGAGGTCTGACGGACCACCACCGGGAACCGTGCGCCGGACACGTCGTCGTTGGGAGAGCGGGTGGCGGCGGCGCCGGATCCTAGGGCCCGCCACGTGATCCGCGCGACCGACCCCCTTGCGCACAGCGGCAATTGGTCCGCAACGTGATCCGTCATGCGCCCCGGACGCGCCGGCCGTCTCGCTACGATGACCACATGAATCTTCTGATCCTCGGGGGGACGGCGTGGGTGGGCCGCGAGGTCGCCCGGCAGGCCCTCGACCGCGGCCATCACGTGACCTGCCTGGCCCGTGGCGACAGCGGTGACGTCGCCGACGGCGCGGAGCTGGTGCGCGCCGACCGGCGCGAGCCCGGCGCGTACGACGAGGTCGCCGACCGGGACTGGGACGCGGTCCTCGAGGTGTCCTGGCAGCCGGGGCTGGTCCGCTCGGCGCTCGCCGCGCTCGCGGGCCGGGCCCGGCACTGGACGTACGTCTC
The DNA here is from genome assembly GCF_059731885.1 of Streptomyces sp. Xyl84. Taxonomy (NCBI): domain Bacteria; kingdom Bacillati; phylum Actinomycetota; class Actinomycetes; order Kitasatosporales; family Streptomycetaceae; genus Streptomyces; species Streptomyces sp. Xyl84. Next base: position 43,704 of record NZ_AP029182.1, on the reverse strand, counting down.
CTCGGTGAACGCGTACGCGGCGACCGACACCCCGGGCGCCGACGAGTCCGCCGCGCTGGCCGAGCCGATCGCCGGCGACGAGGCGGACGGTGAGCAGTACGGGCCGGCGAAGGTGGCCTGCGAGCAGGCGTCCGCGGCCGCCTGCGGGGACCGGCTGCTCATCGCGCGGCCGGGCCTCATCGGCGGCCCGGGCGACAGGACCGGCCGGTCGGCGGCCTGGACCGCCCGCGCGGCGCTGGCCCCGCGCGAACCGATGCTGGTGCCGGACACCCCTGCCGTGCCCACGCAGGTCATCGACGTGCGCGACCTCGTCGCGTGGCTGCTGGACGCGGCCGAGCAGCGGCTCACCGGCGTCTTCAACGCGGTCGGTCCGGTGGTGCCGTTCGGCGAGTGGATCGACCTCTGCCGCGCCGCGGGCGGCCACACCGGCCCGGTCCGGTACGCGGAGGTGGACTGGCTCCTCAAGCAGGAGGTCGGTCAGTGGGCCGGTGCCGACTCCCTGGCCATGTGGCTCGTCGAGCCCGGCTGGGAGGGCTGGTCCACCCGCGACGGCGCGGCGGCGACGCGGGTGGGCCTGCGCCACCGCCCGCGCGCCGAAATGATCGCCGACGCGCTGGAGTTCGAGCGTGCGCAGGGACTCGAACGCGAGCGCGGCGCCGGTCTGAGCCGGGCCCGGGAGCGCGAGCTCATCGCCCTGCTGCCTACCGGCCGCTGATCAGCTCGGGTTCCAGCGGCCCGCCGGGCGACCGGCGGGTCATGATCATCTCCTTGTGGGGATCCCCGTCGAGGATGGCGTGCAGGATGTTCCTGGGCCCCTCGCCGGTGCCGAGCAGCGTCGGGCTGCGGTACAGGCCGCGCAGCTCGTGCGGTTCGAGTCCGCTGATCTCGCACAGCTCATCGGCCACGCCGTCGCCGTCGCCGCCCGCCAGGAAGTCGTGGACGTCGGCGAGGCGCGGCAGCAGGTGCGGCCGTTCCGCGGAGAGGTACGCGGACAGGCGCTCGCCCTTCCCCGAGAAGGGTGAGTGGACCATGCAGATCAGCTGTTCCTCGCTGAGTCCGTACGCCTCGGCGGCGAACCGGCCCGCCCGCTCCCGCATCAGCGCGGACGCGTCCGGTCCGGCGTAGCGCTGATGGACCCGGTCGATCAGCCACTCGGGGAACTCCTTGGCACGCATCAGCTTCGTGGCGAAGGCGACGTACTCGGCCAGTCCGTCGCCGTAGTCCCGGCCGTACAGGCGCTCGCACTTGAGGGCCCGCAGGTGGGCCATCAGCGTGGGGTTGGCGCAGTCGGACTCGGTGAAGCTGAAGGCGATCTCGTCGAACTCGAAGCCGAGGAAGCCGGTGAGCAGCGGCCAGTGGTTTGACGAGCTGTATCCCGTGTCCTCGAAGATGGAGAAGAACCGCAGCGCCTGCGGCACGTCGGAGACGACCCTGCGGGCGGCCACCTCGGCGGGTGCGTCGGGACCGAAGATCTCGGTGAAGTAGGCGCCCGCTATCGCGTCGGCGGAACGCAGGAAACCGCCGAACCCGGTGGCGCCGCGCTGTCGTACGGTGCGGCCGTGGTCGCGAGCCAGCCGGTTGACCCACAGGTGGTAGGCCCGCTGCTCGGCCGGTGAGTCGCCGGTGATGACGAGGTCGACACCGCCGTCGTACGCCGCGGCGATGCCGAACGAGTTGACCATGCTCAGGTTGCAGGAGTTGCAGAACGTCGGGCGGGCCTCGGCCATCGTCCGGTGCCCGGTCATCAGCAGGTCCAGGCGGTTGCGGGCCAGCACCCGCGGCAGGATCGGCTCCTGCCGGCGGAAGGGCCGCACCACCTCGTCGTCGATCAACAGCGCCGTGCAGTCCGGATCGTCGGCGAGGCTCAGCGCGCGGTAGGCGCGGTCGATGTTGTCCATCACGGCCTGTGTCATGCCGCCCTGACGGTTGGTCGCCGACCGGAGCCGGAAGGTGCTGCCGTGGCGCTCGCGAAGGAGCAGCTGCACCATCCGTACGAAGGCCAGGGTGTAAGTGCTGTCCTTGCCGCCGCCGTAGGCGACGAGCACGACGTTGTCGCCGAGCCGGTCGGGCGCGGGCAGCGCGGCGTGCAGCCGCCGCGCGCAGTTCTCGGCGCCCGCGAGGTCTTCGGCGGACATCGCGTCGCGCAGGCCGGCGAGCGTACGCGCGCGGGCCGCCGCGAGGTCGGGCCGGACGGATCTGGTCGTGGGCATGGTGAGGTGTCTCCTGAGGTCGGGGCGCGAAGGCGGACGGGATTCAGGGCGTGGCGCCCCGCCGTCGGGCCAGGGCGAGATGGGCCGCACGCCGGGCCGTGCCGCGTTCGCTGCCCTCCGCGGCGGTTGCGGAGGCGGCCTCGCCGTCGAGAAAACTCGCCATGGCACGCACGGTCGGGTGCCGGAACAGGTCGACGACGTGCACGTCGCGGTCGAACTCGGCACGCAGGGTCTCGCGCAGGCGGATGAGGAGCAGCGAGTTGCCGCCCGCGTCGAAGAAGTTGTCGGTCGCCCCGGCCTCGGTGCCGAGCACTGCCTTCCAGCACGCGGTGACCCGGTGCTCCGCCTCGCTGGCGGCCGCCTCCTTGGAGCGCGTCACCGGCTCGGCTGCCAGCAGGGCGAGCACCGCCTTGCGGTCCAGCTTGCCGCTGGGCAGCAGGGGCAGCCGGTCGGTCACTCGCAGCACACCGGGAACCATGTAGCCGGGGAGCCGGTCGGCGAGGAAGACACGCAGCTCGGCGTCGCTCACCGCCGCGCCGGGCCGGGGCGCGCCCGCAGCCACCAGCTCGTCGCCGCCCGGTGCGCGCCGCACCATGGCGCACGCCTCGCCGATGGCCGGATGGGCGAGCATCACGGCTTCGACCTCGCCCAGTTCGATCCGCGCGCCGCGCAGCTTCACCTGGTGGTCGACCCGGCCGACGTAGAGGATGCGGCCGTCGGCGGCGTGCCGCACGAGGTCGCCGGTGGCGTAGAGGCGTTCACCGCCCACGGCCGAGAACGGGTCGGGGACGAACCGGTCGGCGGTCAGACCCGGCCGGTTCAGGTAGCCGCGGGTGACCCCGGCGCCGCCCAGGTGCAGTTCGCCCACCACGCCGGGCGGTACCGGCCGCTTGAGGGAGTCCAGGACGTAGGCGCGGGTGTTGAGCATCGGGCGGCCGATCGGGATCGGTTCGTCCGGGTGCACGATGTTGAAGAGGGAGAACGTGGTGGTCTCGGTGGGGGCGTACATGTTGTAGACGGTCTCCACGCCGGGGAGCGCGGCCAGGCCGCGCAGCACGGACGGGGACAGCACCTCGCCGTTGGAGACGACCGTGCGGGCGGAACCCGGGGCCCCGCCCATCTTGAGCAGTTCGCTCCAGATCGACGGCACCGCGGTGACCACCGTAGCGGTCTCGGATCCCGCGGTGCGCGGCAGCGCGAGGGCGTCCTCGGCGATGACGACGGTCCCGCCGCCTGAGAGTGCCGTGAAGATCTCCCACATGCAGACGTCGAACGTCATCGAGCTGATCAGCGGCACCGAGGCGAAGGTCTTCTCGCCCAGTTCCCGGTGGGCCCAGGTGATGAGGTTGATGAGGTTGCGGTGTTCGAGGACCACGCCCTTCGGGCCGCCGGTCGACCCGGAGGTGAAGAGGATGTAGGCGGCGTTGGCCGGCCGCACCGGTGAGTCGACCGGCCCGTCGGGCACGCCGTCCAGCGCCCGCGTCCCGCCCTCGTCGAGTTCCACGCGGCGCGCCGGATGTCCGGCGACGAGGTCCGCGTACTGCGGCGCCGCGACGACAACCGACAGGCCGGCGTCCGTCATGATCTGTTCGAGCCGCCGCTGGGGCAGGGTCGGGTCCAACGGCACCCAGACGCCACCGGACTTGAACACGCCGAGCATCGTGGCGAGCATCTCCAGGGACCTCGGCAGGCACACGCCGACCCGGTCCTCGGGGCCGACACCGAGGCCGCGCAACAGGTGGCCGATCCGGTTCGCGGCGGACTCCAGCTCGTCGTAGCGCCAGACCCGGTCGCCGCAGCGCGCCGCGACCGCGTCGGGGGTCCGCGCGGCCTGCCGTTCGAAGAGCTGGTGGATGAGCAGGTCGGGTACGTCGCGCGCGGTGTCGTTCCAGTCGTGCAGGACCAGGCGCACGTCGGCGTCGGTGGCCGCGATCAGCCGCGAGACCGGCTGTCGCGGGTCGTCGGCGATCCGGCCGAGGATCGTCTCCAGGCGGGCCAGGAGCCGCTCCGCGGTGACCGTGTCGAACAGGTCCTCGCGGTAGCCGATCCGCACCCGCAGGCCCTGCTCCGTACGCGTCAGCGCGAAGTCCAGCTCGACCTTGGCGGTCGGCAGGGGCAGGTACGACGTGCTGAACGTCAGCCCGCCCGCGCTGCGCGGCGCGACCTGGTCCTCGTAACCGAACATCACCTGGTAGTAGGGGTAGTAGCCGGCGTCGTGCGAGACGCCGAGGTTGCCGAGGACCGTCTCGAACGGCAGGTCGGGGTGTTCCAGCGCGTCGAGCACGGAGCCCCGCACCTGCGCGAGCACCTCGTCGAAGCCCGGGTCGCCGGAGAGTTCGGTGCGCAGTACGACGGGCCTGGCCAGGTAGCCGATCAGCCCCGCCACCGCCGGGTCGTCGCGCCCGGACAGGGCCAGGGCGGTCACCGCGTCCGGCACGCCGTGCTGGCGCAGCAGGACGTCGCAGGCGGCCTTCGTCAGCATGAACTCGGTGGCCCGCAGCCGCCGGGCCACCGGTGCGAGGCGGTCGGCGGTCTTTGGCCCGATCACCCGGCTCAGGTACGCCATCCGGTGCGAGGTGACCGCGGGGCGGGAGCGGTCGAGCGGCAGGTCCATCACCTCCGGCGCGCCGGTCAGGTGCGTGGTCCAGAACCGGGCCGACGTGTCGTCCACGGCGGCGGCGCGGCGGCGGGCGTAGCCGGCATAGTCAGCCGGCTCCTGGGGCTCCGGTTCCGTGCCGCGCGCGAACGTCTCATAGAGGGCGGTCAGTTCAGTGAGGAACAGCTCAAGCGAGACGCCGTCGAAGACGATGTGGTGGACGCACCCGACCAGCCGGTGGTCCGCCTCGCCCAGCCGGGTCAGCAGGAACCGTACGGGTGGTCCGGCGGAGAGGTCGAAGCCGCGGCCGGTGAACTCGGCGGCCAGCTCGTCCGCGCGCTCCTCGGCCTCCGCCGCGGGCAGCCCGGTGAGGTCGGCGTCCTCCACCACGACGGGGGCGGGCGCAGTGACGACCTGCTCCAGGACGCCGTCACGGGCGCGCAGGGCGATGCGCAACGCGGGCTGGCGCCGCGCCAGTTCGGTCAGGGCGCGGCGCAGCGCCACGGGGTCGAGGGCACCGTCGAGGCGCACCGTGAAGGGAATGTTGTAGAACGGATCCCCGGGCCGCATCTCGGCCATGAACCACAGTCGCTGCTGGGCGGCGAACGCGGGCAGTGTCTCGGCGGTCATCGGGGTGCGTCCTTCGTCTCGTTCAGTACGGCCGCGACCGCGGTGACCAGCGGTTCGCGCATCATCGTGTAGTGGTTGCCCTCGACCGTGCGGACGGTGAGTCCGCCGGCGGCGAGCTCGTCCCACCTGCGGTACTGCTCGGGATCCTCGTCGCGCGCGAGCACCAGTGTGCAGGGCGCCTTCAGTGGTTCGGGCCGGTACCGCCACACGAGGTGCAGGTTCGCGATCCACAGGTCGATCACCTGGGCCATTCGCTCGCGTCCGGCGTCGGGGGGCAGGTAGTCGCCTCGGCGCGCGATGTCGAGCAGGTAGTCCAGGTGCTCCTCGTCGGTGAGTCCGCGCAGCCGGTCGACCGTCAACAGGCCCTCGCCGTAGTTCCATTGGAGGTTCTGCGCCAGTGCCGCCACGATGTCCGCGCGGTCCGGTTCCTCCTCGGCGGTGACGTACACCGGCGGGTGCGAGTCGAAGAGGACCAGCTCTGTCTCCTCGCCCAGGCTCTCCAACTCCTTGGCGATGGCGTAGGCGTTGGTCCCGCCGTAGCACCAGCCGGCGACCGTGTACGGGCCGTGCGGCTGCGTGGCGCGGATCAACTCGGCGTACACGGCGGCCCGTTCCTCGAACGTCGCGTACGGCAGGGATCCGTCGCGCAGTGGCGGCGGCGCGATCGCGTACAGCGGGCGGTCGGCGGGCTCGACCAGCCGCGCGAACGGCATGTAGCAGACCACTTCGCTGCCCGCGGGGTGCGCGAAGAAGATCGGGCGGCCGGCGCCTGCGGCCCTGATCTCCACGAGGTGCGCCTCCTCCTGGGGGCGGTAGCCCTCCCGCAGCAGCTGGGCGAAGCGCTCGACGGTTGCGCCCTGGAAGATCGCGGCGACCGGCAGCTTCCGGCCGAACCGCCGCTCGATCTCCGTCATCAGCTTGAGCACCAGGAGCGAGTGGCCACCGAGGTCGAAGAACCGGTCGTGCAGGCCGACCGGCCGGGTGCCGAGAACCTCCTCCCAGACCGCGGCCACGGCCAGCTCCACCGGGTCGCGGGGTGCGACGAAGGCGGCGCTGTCGCGCTCGACGGCCGGCGCGGGCAGCGCCTTGCGGTCGACCTTGCCGCTGGTGGTGAGCGGGAAGCCGGCGACCGTGACGACGGCGGCCGGAACCATGTAGTCGGGCAGGTGGGTGCGCACGTGGTCGCGCAGCTGGTCCGGCCGCGGGGCATCGGCGCGGACCTGTACGTACGCGACCAGACGACGGTCACCGGGCCGGTCCTCGCGCACCATGGCGACGGCGCGGGTCACGCCCGGGTGCTCGGCGAGGCGCGTCTCGATCTCGCCGAGTTCGATCCGGTAGCCGCGCAGCTTGACCTGGCCGTCGTCCCGGCCCAGGTAGACGAGCGTGCCGTCGGGACGGTAGCGGACCCGGTCGCCGGTGCGGTACATCCGGGCGCCGGGGCGACCGCCCAGGTGGTCGGGGACGAACCGCTCGGCGGTGAGCCCCGGCCGGGCGCGGTAGCCGCGCGCCACTCCGGCGCCGCCTATGTACAGCTCGCCGGGGACCCCGGCGGGTACCGGGTCGAGGTGCTCGTCCAGGACGTACAGGCGGGTGTTGGCGATCGGGCGGCCGATGGAGACCTCGTCGGTTCGTGGCTCGACGGGCCAGCTCGTCGACCAGATGGTGGTCTCGGTCGGGCCGTACACGTTCCACACCGGGGCGGGCCCGTCCGTGAGAATGCGGGCCAGGCCCGGGGGCAGGGCCTCGCCGCCGACCAGGACGCGCAGGCCGCCGGTGTTGCGCCAGCCCGTCTCCGTCAGCAGGTGCCAGGTCGCGGGGGTCGCCTGCATGACCGTGACACCGCGGTCGGCGAGCAGACCGCGCAGGGCGCCCCCGTCCTGGGCCACGGCCCGCGGCACGATGACGACCTCGGCGCCGCACACCAGCGGCATGTAGAGCTCCAGGCCGGCGATGTCGAAGGAGACGGAGGTGACGGCGGCGAGGACGTCGTCGGCCGCCACGCCGGTCTCGTCGCTCATGCCGAGGAGCAGGTTCACCAGGGCGCGGTGGGAGACCTCGACGCCCTTGGGGCGCCCGGTGGACCCGGACGTGTAGATGACGTACGCGAGGCGCTCGTCGGCCAGTTCCCCGTCCGTCGCGTCCGCCGCGAACGGCTCGCTCGCCGCGATGGCGTCCCGGTCGAGGTCCACACAGACCACGTCCCCGGCGCACTGTGCCAGGGCGGGGCGCAGGGCCGCCTCCGTCAGCAGGACGGCCGCCCCGGCGTCGGCGCTCATCTCGGCCAGTCGCAGCGGCGGAAGGACCGGGTCGAGGGGCAGGTAGGCCGCGCCCGACATCAGTACGCCGAGCAGGCCGACCAACAGGTCGCAGGAGCGCTCCAGGCAGACGGCCACGACGCGTTCCGGTCCCGCGCCCCGCTCGCGCAGGAAGGCGGCCAGTTCGGCGGCGCGCCGCACGAGTTCGGCGTACGTGAGCCGGTCGTCGCCGCTCGACACCGCGACCCTGTCCGGAGTCGCCGCGGCCTGGCGGCGGACCAGCGCGTCGAGGGGGAGCCCGGCCTGCCGGGGCGCGTCCGTGCGGTTCCACTCCGTCAGCATCGTGGCCAGGTCGGCGTCGTCGGTCAGGGAGAGGCGGCCGATCGGCAGGTCCGGGTCGGCCACGCCCTGTTCGAGGAGCCGGCGCAGGTAGTGGGCCATGCGGGCGACGGTCTCTTCGGTGAACAGGTCGGTGTTGTACTCGAACAGCCCGAAGAGGTGGTCGGCCAGCACCTCGTCGTCGAAGACGCAGAGCATGCACTCGTCCTTCGCCGTGTGGTTGTCGAAGATGAGCGCTTCGAGCCGCAGGCCGGCGAGCCGCACGGGCTCCTCGTGGAAGTCGACGAACATGAACGACGTCTGGTAGACGGGGTTGCGGCTCGGGTCGCGCTCCACGTCGAGCTCGTCGAGCAGCGTCCCGAACGGGATGTCCTTGTGGTCGAAGGCGTCCACCACCGTCCGCCGCACGGCGCGCAGCAGCTCCCGGAAGGTCATCTCCGTCCGGATGGCGGTGCGCAGCGGCAGCATCGTCAGGAAGTAGCCGATGAGGTTCTCCACCTCGGACCGGCTGCGTGTCGAGGAGGTGGTGCCCACGACGATGTCCTCCTGCCCGGTGAGGCGGTGCAGGAGCAGTTGCCAGGCGGCCAGCATGACGACGTAGACGGTGTTGCCCTCACGCACGGCCAACTCACGTACGGCCTGCGTGAGTTCAGTGGTGAGGTGGAACTCGTACCGGGCTCCGGTGAACGTCTGTACCGGGGGCCGGGGCTTGTCCGCCGGGAGCTCCAGCACGAGCGACGAGCCGGCGAGCCGCTCGCGCCAGTACGGGACCTCACGCCGCTTCACCCGCTCCTCGACCGATTGCGGCTGCCACTCGGCGTAGTCGGCGTACTGAAGGGGGAGTTCGGGAAGGACCGGGTCGCGGCCGGTGATCTCCGCGGTGTAGAACTCGGCCACCTCGGCACCGAAGATGCCCAACGAGCGCCGGTCCCAGACGAGGTGGTCGATCGTGCCGACCATGACCGTCTCGTCGTCGGCGAGGTGGATCACGGAGATCCGCACCAGCGGACCGGTCACGATGTCGAACGGGCGCCGCACCTCGGCGTTGCCGAGCTCCCACATCCGCGCCTCGCGCTCGGCGGGCGGCAGGCCGGTCAGGTCGAACTCGCGGAACTCGTACGGCAGATCGGCGTGCACCACCTGCACCGGTCGCAGTCCGTCGAGGCGGAACGTCGTGCGCAGCGCCTCGTGGCGGCGCACCAGCGCGGCGATCGCCCGCCGCAGCACGTCCAGGCGCAGGGGGCCGTGCAGCCGCCAGCCGAAGAGGACGTTGTAGACGGGGTCGCTCGGGTCGAACTGGTGAATGAGCCAGATCCGCTCCTGGTCGACCGTGCAGGGACTCGGCCGGTCATGGCCGCGCGGGTGGATCGGCAGTTCGGTCGGGACGGCGCCGCCGCGCTCCCGCAGTCGCCGGTCGAGCAGCGCCCGCTGCCGGGGCGTCAGTTTCGCGAGGCGTTGCGCCATGTCGGTCACAGCACGTCACCTCGCGGACCGGCGTAGCGGCGCTTGAGTTCGGTGAGGTGGTCGAGGCTGTCGCGCACCCGGTCGTCGTCCACGCCGAAGTCGACGAGACAGGCCACCTCGTCGACGCCGATGTCGACCAGGTCCTCGATCAGGGTCTCGCACTTGTCGGGCGTGCCCAGCAGCGCGATGGTGTCGAAGTAGCGGTCGAACATGACGTTCAGCATGGCCTCCCGTTCCGCCGCGTCCATCTGGGAGTACGTACTGCCGAAGCTCTCCTGCTGCGCCAGGAACGTGGTGAGGTAGCTGATGAGCGGGCGGCGGACCAGGTCGCGCACCTCGTCGTCGGAGGTGCCCACGAACGTGTGGACCATGGCGCCGACCTTGCCGCGCTCCGGGTCGTGGCCGCTGTCGCGCAGCGCGGCGCGGTAGGCGGCGATCTTCTCGCCGAGCTCCGGCAGTTGCTGCGCGACAAGCCCGGTGAGGACGTGCGCCCCGGCCTTCCCGGCCTGGATGAACGTCTCCACGTTCCCCGACGATGAGATCCAGACAGGAAGTTCGGGCTGGAGGGGGCGCGGCATGGAGCGCAGGTGCACCGTCTCGCCGTCGGGCCGGCGCATCGGCACGGCCTCGCCCCGCCACAGCCGCCGCACCAGCTCGATCTGGTCGAACATCTCGGCGCGGCGCTGCGTGTAGCGCTCCGGGCTCGGGTCGGGGGCGAGGACGAAGTCGTCCGGATGCCAGCCGGAGGCGCAGGAGACGGAGACCCGGCCTCCCGAGAGGTTGTCCACCACCGACCACTCCTCGGCGATGCGGATGGGGTGGTGCAGGGGCACGACCACGCTGCCGGCCCGGATCGGCAGCCGCTCGGTCACCGCGGCGATCGCCGCGGCCAGCAGCGACGGGTTCGGGTAGAGGCCGCCGAAGTCGACGAAGTGGCGCTCGGGAACCCAGATGCCGTCGTATCCGTGGGTGTCGGCGTAGCGGGCGCAGTCCAGCAGCATCCGGTACTTGCCCGGGCCCTCGACCGAGCCGTCGCTGGAGAAGAAGAACAGGCTGAAGTCCATGCGGCTGGTGGGCCGCCGGGTGCGGCGGGCGCGCGCGGGACGGGCCGTCGCGCTCCCGGCCGCCGCTTCCGGCCGGGCCGGCAGCCACGGCAGGGTGCGGCGCTTCTCCTGGAGTCTGCGCTCCAGCAGTTCGCGCTGTCGCGCGCCCAGTGACTCCACCCGTTGCCGCAGGTCGCGCTCGGTGCCGGCGATGTCAGACATGGTCCTCCCCCAACTGGTCCGCGGCTTCGTCGGCCGACAGGGCTTCCACCTCGCGCAGCAGCGCCTCGAGTTCGTCGTCGTCGAGGCTCTCGGCCTGCTGCGCGCGGATGGCCGCGGCGACGCCGGACACCGTCGCGGCCTCGAAGATGACGTTCATGGGCAGATCGCCGTGCAGCTCGCGGAGCCGGGCGACGATCTGGATGGCGAACAGCGAGTTGCCCCCGAGTTCGAAGAAGTCGTCGTCCGCGCCGAAGCCTTGGCGGCCGAGCACCTCATGCCACACCTGGGCGACGCTGCGCGCCACCTCGTCGTCGGGCCAGTCGTCGGCCGCGTCCCAGGCGGGGCGCGCGCCGGGCGCCTCCCGCAGGGCGTCGGCGACGGCGTCGACGCCGAGGGCCTCGCCGCCGGCGAGCACCTCCTGGAGGTCCACGGCCGACACGACGGCGCGCGGCAGGCCGGCGGCCAGCACGGCGCGGGCGACGGCCACGCCCTCGTCGGCGCGGATGCCGGACGCGCGCCGGTGCCGGGCGAAGGCCTCCCGCATCCGCGGTGTCCCGGCCTGCTGTTCGTGCCAGTCGTCGAACGCCCACTGCGCCCAGTCGATGGTGGTGACGGGGCGTCCGGCGGCGGCGCGGGTCTCGGCGAACGCGTCGAGGAACGTGGCCACGGCGGCGTTCTCCGCCTGGCCGATCCCGCCCACCATGCCGACCGTGGTGGACATGGTGAGGAAGAACTCGAGACCGTCCGGGAGCAGTTCGTCGAGCAGCAGCGTCGAGCGGACCCAGGCGTCGAGTACCTCGGCGCTCTGTGCGCGGGTCTTGAGCGCGATCAGCCCGGCCCCCCGCGCGGAGACCGTGTGCACGACGCCGCGGACCGTCCCGAGGTGCGCGCGGGCGGCGTCGACGGCGCGCCGGACCTCGTCGGGTCGGCGCAGGTCGGCGCTGACGAAGGCCGCCCGCCCGCTCGCGACGAGCCGGGCGAGCCGGTCCGCGGTCCCGGTCGGCAGGTCCGCCGTGGCCCAGCGGTCCGGTGGCGGGAAGTCCGGCGGACCCACCAGTACGGCGCGCGCGCCCTGCCCGACGATGTCCTCGGCGAACGACAGGCCGGGCTCGTGCACGGCTCCGCTGACGAGATAGCCACCGTCGGTCTTCCAGACCGTGGCCGCGTCGGCGGGGGCGAGCTGCAGCGGCGCGTACGCGGGCAGCCAGCGTCGCCCGCCGCGCAGGGCGACTACGTCGCCGTCGCCGTCGGCCGACAGTTCGGCGAGGAGCTGTTCGGGCAGCCCGGCCTCGCCGAGCCGGACGTCCACGCACCGGGTGCGCAGGGTCGCGTACTCCTGGCCGAGGACCCGGGCTGCGCCCAGGACGGTGGCGCGGCCGGGGCGGGTCGCGCCGCTGCCGTCCACGTCGTGCAGGTCGTCGGTGAGGACGTCGATCCGGACCGGCCTGCCGTCGCCGGCCTCGTCGAGGCGCCGCGCCACGTCCAACAGTGCGTCCAGGGCGGCCTCGCCGGCGGGGTCGTCGCCGCCGACGCCGCGGGCGTCCACGACGTGATCGGGCCGTACCCCGTCGACGCCGCTCTCCCCGGCCGGGGCGGTGACCACGGTGTGACCGGCCGCCTCAAGGAGCGGCACCAGGCTTTTGGCGAGCCCCGCCTCGTCGGGCAGGACCAGCCAGGTCTCAGGCCGGGGCTGCGCCGTCGCGGGCCGCGGAGCGCGTCGCCACACCGGCACACTCGTCCAGCGCGCGGGGTCGAGTCGGCCCTGCGCGCCGCTGTTCCCGGGCCGGGGCAGCAGGTGGTCCTCGCCCTCGAAGGGATAGCCGGGCAGGGACACCCTGCGGCCGGCGGACGCGCCGTGCCACGCTTCCCAGTCGACGGGCACGCCACGAGTCCACAGCTCGGCGACACCCTCGCGGAACGTCCTCGTCTCGTCTGCGGGCACGCCCCCGCGGCGCCGCATCAGGGCGACCGCCTCGACCGGACGGCCGGCGACGCGGTGCGCCGCGGCCAGCGAGGTCAGCGCGGCGCCCGGACCGGCCTCCACCAGCACGCCGCGGTCCAGGACCGTACTCAGTCCTTCCGAGAACCGCACCGGCCGACGGGCGTGCCGGACCCAGTACTCGGGGTCGGTGGCCTGCTCGTCCGTGATCCAGGTACCGCTGACGTTCGAGACGAACGGGATGCGCGGGGCCGCGAGCCGGACCGAGCGCAGCACCTCGCCGAACTCCGGCAGCGCGGGCTCGACGAGCGCCGTGTGGAAGGCGTGCGAGGTGGCCAGGAGCCTGGGGCGCAGCCCTTCGGCGGTGAGCAGGCGCTCGGCCCGCTCGATCTCCTCCGGGGCCCCCGCCACCACGCAGGACAGAGGGCTGTTGTCGGCGGCCACCACGCCGTCGTCGCCGAGCAGCGGCGCGACGGTGCCGGCGGGGGCGTCCACGGTGAGCATCCGGCCGGGCGGCGCCGCGTGGATGAGGCGGGCCCGTGCGGCCACCACGGTGATCGCGTCGTCGAGGGTGAACACACCGGCCAGGCACGCGGCCACCAGCTCGCCGAGGCTGTGTCCGAGCAGGGCGGCGGGCCGGATGCCCGCGGCCGTCAGGGCGCGCGCCAGAGCGTAGTCGAGACTGAACATCACCGGCTGCGTGTGGACGGTCTGCCGCAGCCGTTCGGCGGCCGCGCCGTCGTCTTCGTCGCCGGCGGCGAAGGCGACCCCGTGCAGGTCGATGCCGAGGCGGTCGGCGAACCCCGCGGCGCACGCGTCGAACGCGGCGCGGAACGCCGGTTCCGACCGGTACAACTGCGCGCCCGCGCCCGGGTACTGGCTGCCCTGTCCGGGTAGCAGGAAGACGGCGGCGGCGGTCTCGGCCCGGGTGGCCGGCCGGGACGTACGCAGCGCCCGCACCGCCTCGGCGGTGTCCTGGCCGACGACCGCGCGCCGGTGGGCGAATGCGGCCCGGCCGGACTGCAACGTGTGGGCCACGTCCGCGAGCCGGAGGCCGGGGTCGCCGGCCAGCCGGTCGGCGAGCCGTGCGCAGACCCGGTCGAGGGCGGTCGCGCTGCGGGCCGACAGCGGGAGGACGTGGCGCTCGTCCGGTTCCGGTGCGGAGTGCTCGGCCTGCTCGGGGGGCGCCTCCAGGACGACATGGACGTTCGTGCCGCCGATGCCGAAGGAGCTGACGCCGGCCCGCGGCGGGTGCGGCGCGGCCGGCCACGGTTCGCCGGTGGCGTTCACCCGGAACGGGCTGCCGTCGAGCCCGGTCGCCGGGTTGGCCGTGCGGTGGTGCAGCGTCGGCGGGACGTACCGGTGCTCGATGGCGAGGGCCGTCTTGATCAGGCCGACCACGCCCGCCGCGGTGTCCAGGTGCCCCACGTTGCCCTTCACCGAGCCCAGCAGGCAGCTGCCCGGGGCGGCCGCGGGGTGGAACACCTCGGTCAGGGCGCGCACCTCGATCGGGTCGCCCAGCGGTGTCGCCGTGCCGTGGGCCTCGACGTACTGCACGGTCGAGGGGTCCACTCCGGCCACCGCGAGCGCCTCCGCGACGACCGCGGCCTGGCCCTGGGGCGACGGCGCGGTGAAACCGGCCTTGTCGGCTCCGTCGTTGTTGACCGCGGAGCCGCGGATCACGGCGTACACGTGGTCGCCGTCGCGCACGGCGTCGTCGAACCGTTTGAGGGCGACCATTGCGACGCCGTCGCCGACGACGGTGCCCGCGGCGTCCGCGTCGAAGGGCCGGCACCGCCCGTCCGGGGACAGGATGCCGCCCTCGTCGTAGTGGTAGCCCACCGGTTCGAGCAGCCGTACGGCGGCGCCGCCGGCCAGGGCGACGTCGCACTCGCCCAGCAGCAGGCTCTGGGCGGCCAGGTGTACAGCGACCAGCGACGAGGAGCAGGCGGTCTGCACGGTGATGCCGGGCCCGCGCAGGCCCAGCTTGTACGCGACGCGCAGGGCCAGCATGTCGGGGTCGGTGCTGACGGCGGCCTGCACCGGCATCGTGCCGCGGCGGCGCTCGGGGTCGGCGTCGATGCGCTGCGAGCGGTAGCCCGTCGTGCTGCCGCCGGCGAAGACGCCGACCCGGCCGCGGACGCTCTCGGCGGTGTGGCCCGCGTCCTCCAGGGCGTGCCAGGCGGTTTCGAGGAGCAGCCGCTGTTGCGGGTCGGTGAGTTCGGCCTCGGCCGGGGTGTAGCCGAAGAAGTCGGCGTCGAAGCGGGCGGGACGGTCGAGGGCGCCCACCACCGGGACGTACGCCGGGTCGTCACGCACCTCGCGCGGGACGCCCGCGTCCTCGAGGCTGCGCGCGGACCACCGGGTGAGGCCCTCCTCGCCGGACACCAGGGCGGACCAGAAAGCGTCGAGGTCGGCCGCTCCCGGCAGGCGTCCGGCCATGCCGACGATCGCGATCCTGAGCCCGTCGTCACCGTACTCAGCCATGCAGTCCTCTTTCAGGTCTTTTTCCGGGCGCTTTGCCGAGATCGCACGGGAAGTAAAGAAGGGAATCGGCCGGGATCAGCTCGTCGCGGCAGAGCACAGGAATCACACAATCACAAAGGAATCGGGCCGAAACGGCTGCTGTTCAGAAAGCAGTCCGCAACATGATGTCCCTTGTTTACATCTGTGAGCCGTACGGTCGTCGCGTGTGAGGACACTACCCAAGACAGCGAACCCACTTCAATACCTGAACTTCATGTGTGCACGTTTCAATCGCTCAAAAGACTCACGCCTCGGAGCGGTCATGGTAATAATCAGGAGGGCGCGCCGAATCGGTTCGGCGCATGCCGTGGAAATGTCCCGCCTCCGTAATCCCGGTGAGGAAAAGAATGGCTGACGTGATCTTCCAGGTGGTCCGGAACGACGAGGAGCAGTATTCGGTCTGGCCGGCCGATCGCGACCTGCCGCCCGGCTGGGCGGCCACCGGCTTCTGGGGCCCGAAGGACGACTGCCTGGCCCATGTCGATCAGGTGTGGACCGACATGCGGCCGGCGAGCCTGCGCCGTGCGGCGACCTGAAGCGTCCGGACACGGTCAGCTCCTGACCCGGCGACAGCGGGCCCGGTCGACGAGGCCCCCGACGAGCCGGCCGACGGTGTCGAGCTCCTGGCGGTAGAAGAAGTGGCCGCCGGGCAGCACGGCCGTCTCCAGCGGGCCGTCGACGACCTCGGCCCAGGCGTCGAGTCCGGCCGCCGGGCACCGCGCGTCGTCGGCGCCGCCGATGACGACGGTCGGGGCGTGCACCGGCTCCCGCCCCGACGGGTCCTTCACTACGGCCCGGCACAGTTCGCGGGCGAAGACGAGCCCCTGCCGCACCATCGGCAGGTAGAAGGCGCGGGCCTCGGCGTCCTCCAGGATCTCGGCGGGGATGTCGCCGTCGGCGCCGAGCGCGACGGCCAGCGCGTCGTCCGTCAGGGTGCTGAGGTCCGCGATCACGGTCCGCCGGTGCGCGGGCAGCGCGCCCGACAGCAGCAGCCCGTCCACGGGCCGGCCGGCCGCCTGGAGCACGGTGGCAGCCTCGTGGGCCAGCAACGCGCCCAGGCTGTGCCCGCCGATGATCAGGGGCCGCCCGTCGAGCCGCTCCCGCACCTCCCTCAGCACGTCGGTCACCTCGGCGACCATCACGGCGGGATCGTCGATCACGGGCTCGGTGACGCGGGCGCCGTGGCCGGGATACTCGACGGCCGCCAACGCGACGTCGCCGGGCAGGAACGACGCCCAGTCGCCGTAGACGTGCGCGCTCCCGCCCGCGTGGGGCAGCAGGATCAGCTGGAGCGTCGGCAGCGACGGTGTGACAAGGGGACGCAGCCAGGGCGTGCTCACTCGTAGGTGATCCATCGCACCTCCTCCAGGGCGGCCACGGTGTCGGCGAGCTCCGTGTGCGTGGCGACCGTTCCGGAGATCGCGGCTGCGTTGGCCGCTGCCCCGATCTCCCATCCGGCGGGGCTGCCCGGGCTGGTCAGCACCGTGACCCGGTCGGCGTGCGGGACGCGACGCAGGGCCGGTACGGCGTGGATGTCACGGACCCGGGTGACGCCGACGGGCGGCACGAGCAAGTAGTGGAACGCGATCGGGCTGTCCGGCATTGGCGCGTTGCGCCCCTCGAACGGCAGGCCCAGCGCGGCCCGGACGGCCACCCGCGCCGGGACCGAGCACTCGGACCGTACGGCGAGGTCGTCGACCCAGGCGCCGAGCCGGCCGTTCACCTCGATGACCCGGGGGCCGTCGGCGGTCAGTTTGACCTCGACGTCGGCGATGCCGACCGTGACGCCGACAGCCTCGACCGCGCGGCAGGCGAGGGCCTCGACCTCGGCGACGAGCGCGGCGTCCTCGACCGGGCGGCTGCCGAAGGCCCCGCGCTCGCGAAACGGTTCCGCGAGCGTGAACTTGCTGCTGGTGAACAGCGCTTCGGCCCGGCCCTGCCGCACGGCGCAGTCGACCGCCATGTAGTCGCCCCAAGGGGCCGGTGTGGGGCGGCCGATCAGCATCTCCTCCACGATCAGGGCGCTCTCGCGCGGACCGGGCCCGGCGCCGGACAGCGCGACCGCGACGAACGCGTGGGCCTCGGCGGCGGTGTGCACGGCGCTCGTGTTGCGGCTGGAGGCTCCCCGAACGGGCTTGATGATGGCGGGCAGGCCGACCTGTTCCAGTGCGGCGTCGAGTTCGGCGGGCGCGGTGACGACGGCCGTCCGCAACACGTCGACGTCCCGTTCGGCGAGCCGCCGGCGCTGGGCGTCCTTGAGCGTGATCGCGGGGATGTCGTCCGGTGCGTGGTGCGGCAGGCCGAGCCGGGCGGCCAGCCGGGCCGTCGGCCCGAGCTGGAACTCGCTGAAGGTGACGATCCCGGCGGGACGGTGGGCGTCGATCGCGGTGAGCAGGTCGTCCTCCTCTCCCGGCCGCGCCGTCACGACCTCACCGACCATCCGCAGTGCCGGCATCATCTCCTCGATGTGCGCCGTCGTGGCCGGGTCGGCGGTGCCCATTGTGGCGGCCTCGGCGCCGGCCACGAACAGCAGCTCGACGTCGTCCTCGGCGGCGACCTCGGCGAGCCGGGTCGGCGCCAGGCTGCCGCGGTCGTAGACGACCACGAGGGTCGAACGGTCAGCCACGGCCCGCCACCTCCCCCGCCCCGGCGGTGAGGGACTGCGCTGCGCCGCTCACGTCCACCCGGCCTGTGGTCCGGGCCCGGACCATGGCGGCGGCCAGCTCCGCGACGGTCGGGAACCGGAAGATCGCCTGGATCGGAACCTCCAGCAGGAACTCGCGCTGCAACTCCCGGGTGACCTGGGTGGCGAGGAGCGAGTCGCCGCCCAGGGCGAAGAAGTCGTCGTCCACGTCGAGATCGTCGGCCCAGAGCGCCTTCTGCCAGATCCGGGCCACCGCCCGCTCGGCGGGCGTACGGGGCGCGGTGCGTCCCGCGTCGCTCTGGCCGGGCCCCTCGCTCTGGCGGGCGAGGATCTCCGCCGGGCCCGGCAGCGCGGCATCGTCCAGCTTGCCGCTGCCGGTCAGCGGCAGTCGCGGCAGGGTCAGGCACACCGTGGGGACGAGGTGGTCGGGCAGGGCGAGAGCGCACCAGTCGCGCAGCGCGGCGAGGGCGAAGGGCCGCTCGTCCGCGGTCACCAGATAGGCGACCAGCCTGGTGTCGCCCGGGCCGAAGGCGCGGGCCCGGACCACGGACGCCGTGATGTCCGGGTGGCCGTTCAGCCGGGCCTCGACCTCGCCGGGCTCGATGCGGTGCCCCCGGACCTTCACCTGGGAGTCGATGCGGCCCGTCACCCGCAGCCGCCCGTCCGGTGCCCACCAGGCCAGGTCTCCGGTCCGGTACACCGCAGACGGCTCCGGCACGGCCGGGTCCCGCCAGGTGTCGGGCACGAACCGCTCGGCCGTCAGCTCCGGCCGGTTGAGGTAGCCGCGGGCGACGTTGCGGCCGCCGATCAGCAGCTCTCCCGGCACGCCCGCGGGCACGGGGCGGTCGTGCGCGTCGACGACGTACAGCGACGTGCCGTCCACCGGCGTCCCCACGGTCACGTCGTCCGGTGCGGTGACGGTGGCGATCGTGGAGTAGATGGTCGTCTCGGTCGGGCCGTAGCCGTTGACGACGCTTCCCGCCACGGCGAGCAGACGGCCGCAGAGGTCGGGGGCGAGCGGCTCGCCCGCGGTGACGGCTTGGAGCCGGTCGCGGCGGCCGCCCGCCGCGAGGGCCTCGGCGAGTTGCCACCACGCCGACGGGGTGGCCTGGACGAGACGTACCTCGTGGTGGTCGATCAGGCGGACCAGCTCGGCGGGGTCCCGGGTCTGGTCGCGGTCGGCGATCACGACGTGGGCGCCGCTGACCAGCGGCAGGAAGATCTCCACGGTGGAGATGTCGAAGGCGGGCGACGAGCTGAACAGGACGGCGTCACCGGGTTCCACGGACAGGTGGCGGCCCGCCGCCTTCAGGAGCCGGACGACCGCGTCCTCGGTGACGGCGACGCCCTTGGGTTCGCCGGTGGAGCCCGAGGTGTAGAGCAGGTATCCCAGCCGCTGCGGGTCCTCGGGATCGGCCGGGGCCGCGGCCGGGGACCGGGATATGAGCGCCTCGCCCTCCGTCGTGCCCGGCCGGATCACCGGCCGCTCACCCTCCGGCACGCGCACGCCGTCGCCGGCCAGCACCACGCGGACGGCGGCGTCGTCGAGCAGGTAGGCGATGCGGGCCGCCGGATAGCCGGGGTCCACGGGCAGGTAGCAGCCGCCCGCCTTGAGGACGGCGAGCAGCCCGACCACGAGGTCGATCCCGGCGGGGAAGCACACGGCCACGGGGACGTCGGGGCCCACGCCGTGCGCGAGCAGCAGGTTCGCGAGCCGGTCGGACCGCTCGTCGAGTTCGGCGTAGGTCATCCGCCGGCTGCCGTGCACGAGGGCGAGACGGCCGGGTTCACGGCGCGCCCACGCGCGGACGGCCCGCTGGCGGTCGAGCGGCGCGTCTGCGGCGCCGCGCTCGGCGGCCCGGCGCCACGCGTCGGGCGGAGCGGTCCGTTCACCGGTGAACGCGCGCAGGGTGTCGAGCGGTGCCGACGGCTCCGCGTCGAGGCGGCCGGCGGTGCGCGCCAGCAGGGCCGCCAGCAGTTCCCCCTGTACGGGGTCGACGGACGACGTCCGCCAGCTCAGCGCCGCCCCGGCCGGGCCCAGCACCACGGTGAACGGGTCGAGCGGCTCGTCCTGCGCTGCGTCCGGGTCGGACAGTTGCTTCACGCAGACGGCCAGCAGATCGGCGCCGGTGGTGAGCGCATCCAGGTCGACCGTCACCACGCCGGTGCGGTCACCGACGCTCAGCGGGACGGTGACCGTGCCGGTGCGCAGGGCAGCGGCGCGGACGATCGCCCAGGCGGCCAGGACGGTCGCGTCGTCGGCGGCGCCGCCGGGCGCCGGGGGCAGAGGCACGGGGACGGTCGTCCGCGCGGTCATCGGCGAATCCTCACTGCATCCTCCTGGGCATCGTCGGCTCGGTCGATGCGGCGCGTCCTGAGCGTCAGCGCCGCGGCGGGGATCAGCAGGATCGCGCCGGTCACGATGATCGACGCGGCGGTGCCGCCCCAGTTGGCGATGGCGCCGCCGAGCAGCACACCGACGATCGTGAAATTGACCATGAGTGCGTTGAGCAGCGCGATCCCCCGCCCCCGCAGGTCCTCCGGCAGATCGCGCAGCAGGATGTTCGCGACGGGGACCTGGACCAGGCTCATGCCGAGGCCGGCCAGCGCGCACCAGGCACAGATCACGGCGAGCCCGGACTCCCCGTACCGGTCGATCGGCCACAGGACCAGCAGGGACACGGCGAAGAGGCCCACCGCCGCGGCCAGCAGTTCCGCCAGCGCGAACCGCTTGACGAGCACGGGGCCGAAGAACGCCCCGAGGATCGCGCCCGCGCCGAGCATGGCCTGGGCCAGGCCGAAGTCGAAGGCGGAGAGGTCGAAGGAGACGAGGAGCTGGGTGTTCACGTTCGTCGTGAACACACCGATCGCGATCATGACCGGCACCATCATCCACGCCACGGTCCGCAGTGTCGGGATGCTGAGGGCGCCGGTGACGCCGCTGCGCAGGGAGCTCCAGTACTGGCCGGGCGATGTGGCCGTGACCGAGGCGCCCTTGAGGACTGCGAGGTTGCCGAGGAGCAGCGCGCTGACGACGAAGGTGACGGCGTCGATGACGAACGAGAGACGGACCCCCGCCGTCGCCATCAGCACGCCGCCGATCAGCGGCCCGACCAGGTTCAGGGTCTGCACCGTGCTCTGGAACAGGCCGATCGCCGCGGGAAGGCTGTGGTTACCGACGACCTTCGGGATGGCCGCCATCCGGGCCGTCTCGAAGACGGACTTCCCGATGCCCTCCAGGAAGATCAGGGCGAGCAGCAGTCCGGCGCTGTGCACCGCGGGGATCATCGCCAGCACGATGACGACGCGGGCCAGGTCGGCGCCGACCAGCAGGACGCGCGGTGACATGCGGTCGACCAGCGGCCCGATGAAGGTGCCCAGGACTCCGGAGGGGACCAGCTGGGCGATGACCACGGCGGCGATGAACAGAGCCGGGGCATCGGTGAGAGTGGCCGCCACGTACACCACGGTGACCTTCGCGATGCCGTCTCCCAGGAAGGAGACGACCACCGCCAGCCAGTACCGGATGTAGACCTTGTCGCGCAGCAGTTCTCTCACGTTTCTGACTCCAGGGCGGTGCTCGGGAACAGGTGGGGCCAAGCAGGGGTCATGCCGGTCGTCCCTCGACCTGTTCGGCGAGCAGGCCGACGGTCGGGGCGTCGAAGAGGGTGCGCAGCGAGAGGGTGATTCCGTGCCGTTCTTGGGCGAGTGCGATGACCCGGACGGCGAGCATCGAATGGCCGCCGAGGTCGAAGAAATCGTCGTCCAGGCCGACTTCGGCCACGCCGAGCACCTCGGCCCAGACCGCGGCCAGCTGCTCCTGGAGCGGGGTGCGCGGCAGGACCAGGGGTGAGGAGAGGGCGGGGCGCTGCGACCCGGGGGCCGGCAGCGCGGCCCGGTCCACCTTGCCGTTGACCGTCAGCGGCAGCCTGTCCAGCGTGACGAACACGGCCGGCAGCATGTACTCGGGCAGGGTGCGGCCCAGATGCGCGCGCAAGGTGTCCGGTGCGATCTCGGCCGCGTCCGTGGTCACCACGTACGCGACCAGCCGGCCTTCAAAGTCGTCGGGCCGATCGAGGACCACCACCGCCTCTCGGACGGCGGGGTGGCCGCAGAGCGCGGCGTCGATCTCGCCGAGCTCGATGCGGTAGCCCCGGAGCTTCACCTGGTGGTCGAGGCGTCCCAGGTACTGCAGTTCGCCGTCGGGGCGGACCAGGCAGCCGTCGCCGGAGCGGTAGAGCCGCCCGTCGGACGGTGAGGGGCCGGACACGAACCGGGCCGCGGTGAGTTCGGGCCGTCCGGCGTATCCGCGGGCGACGCCCGCCCCGCCGACGTACAGCTCGCCGGGCGTGCCCGCGGGGACGGGCCGGCCCTGCTCGTCGAGGACGTGCGCCGTCCAGTTCGCGAGCGGGACGCCGATCGGGCTGGCCTCGGGTTCGGCGAGGTCGGCCGTGGTCATCCGGCGCCAGGTGGAGTGCACCGTCGTCTCGGTGATGCCGTACATGTTGGCCAGCGCGGGCCGCTCGTCGCCGTGCCGCAGCAGCCAGGGCCGCAGCATGGCAGGCGTGAGCGATTCCCCGGCGAAGACGACCCAGCGCAGGTCGGGCAGCGCGGCCGCGTCAGTGTCCTCCTCATGGCGTGACAGCTGGCGGAACGCCGCGGGCGTCAGGTTCAGGACGCTGACGTTCTCGTCGCGCAGCAGTGCGTGCAGGCCCGATGGCGACCGGCGGGTGTCCTCGTCGACGATGACGAGCCGGGCGCCGTGCAGCAGCGCGCCCCACATCTCCCACACCGACACGTCGAAGGCGAGGGAGGCGAACAGCGTCCACACGTCGTCGGCGGTGAAGGCGAACCGGTCGGTGGTCGCGTCCAGAAGGGCTGCGACGTTGGTGTGCTCGACCTGGACACCCTTGGGCACTCCGGTCGAGCCGCTGGTGTAGATCACGTACGCGAGGTGGTCGGGCCGTACGCCGGTGTCAGGCACCGGTGTCTCCTGTCCGGCGGTGCCGACCTCCAAGGCGGGCAGCGCGGCGAGCGGCCGCGCGGGTTCGTCGGTGACAAGCAGGCGCGCCCCGGAGTCGGCGCAGACGAAGGCGAGCCGCTCGGTGGGGTGGGCGGGGTCGAGCGGCACGTAGGCACCGCCCGCCTTGAGCACGCCCAGCATGGCGACGACCGCTTCCGGTGAGCGGTGGAAGCGCACAGCGACGGGGACGTCGGGGCCGACGCCCGCCGCGCGCAGCCGATGGGCCAGGGCGTTGGCCCGCCGGTCCAGCTCCCGGTAGGTGACGTGGCGCCCGTCGTGCGTCACGGCGACGGCGTGCGGGCGGGCCTGTGCCTGCTGCGCGAACAGGTCGTGCAGGCACGCCTTGGGCCCGGGGTTCTTCCGCGCGGTCACCATGCCGGCCTTTCGATGCCGTCGGTGCGCTCGCGGGTGCGGCGTGCGGCGGATTCGAAGCCGCTCGTCGCCGACCGGTCCACCGGGGCGTCCGGATCCCCGACGAGCGAGCGCAGCGTGTCGACGTAGGCGCGCAGCACCGCCGCGGCGGTGTCCGGTGCGTAGACGTCGGTGTCGTACTCGACCTCCAGCCGCAGCTCGGCGCCGCGGCCGATGACGTACAGGCTGAGGTCGTACTTGGCCGTTCCGGGCGGGCTGAAGAAGGCCGGTGCGGTCTCTGCCAGGTGCTCGAACGGCACGAGCGGTGGGTTCGGCTGGTAGGAGAAGAGGACGTTGACCAGCGGTGCGGCGCGGCGGCCCAGGGCGCGGGCGAGGCGGTCGAAGGGCACGTCCTGCGCGTCCAGCGCCTGCCAGGCCGCCTCGCTGACGCGTGCGACGAGGTCGGCGCCCGACGGAGATCCGTCGAGGCGGGCGACGACCGGGACGACGTTCACGAAGCAGCCGACGGTGTCCTGCCATTCGGCTCGGACGCGGCCCGACGCGGGGGTGCCGATGAGGATCTCCCGCTGCCGGCCGGCCCGGCCGAGCACGGTCACGAAGGCCGCCATCAGGACGGCGAAGGGCGTCGCCCTGACTCGTCGGGCCAGCCGTCGCACGGCGGCGACGTCGGCCGCGTAGAGGCCGCCGTGCACGGCGGCACCCTTGAAGCGTGAGGAGCGCGGGCGCGGCAGGTCCGTGGGCAGGGCGAGAGGTGGGACGTCGGCCAGGGCGGCGCTCCGTTCGAAGACGGCCCGGTCGACGGCCGCCGACATCTGTGGGGAGGCCTCGCTGCGCGCCACGTCGGAGTACTCGCACGCCGGTGGGACAGGCGCTTCGGGTACGCCCCGCACGTGTGCGGTGTAGCGCTCGCCGAGGTCGCGGACGAGGAGATTGACCGCGACCCAGTCGACGGCGATGTGGTGGAACGTGCCGAGCAGCGTGAGGCGATCGGGGCCGAGGCGCGCCATCAGCAGGCGGACGGGCGGATCTCGGTCGATGAGAAAGGGGCGCGCCGCCTGGTGCGCGGCGAGACGGTCGAGCGCGGCCGTCGGGTCGGCGGCGCGGGTCAGATCGACGACGGGGACCGGGGGTAACGCGGTCGCCGCGCCGACCCGCGCGAACGGGACGCCGGAGGCGACGGGGTAGACGGTGCGCAGGATCTCGTGCGTGGCCCACATGTCGGCGAGCGCGGCGCGCAGGGCGTTCTCGTCGAGGGGGCCGGTCAGCTCCAGCCGGGTCGGTACGTTGTAGAGCACGGAATCGCCCGCGAACTGCTGCATGAACCAGATCCGCTGTTGCGCCGCCGAGAGCGGGGCGCGGCCGGCGTCGTCGGTCGGTGGCGCGCTCGCCGGGCCCGACAGGGCGGCCTGGACGAGAGCGGAGAGTTCGGGGACGGAGCGCGCGCCGTTGACTTCTCGCGGGGTGATCCGCAGGCCGAAGAGGGCGTTGATCTCGTCCGCTATCCGGGCGCAGTCGCCGGGAACGGCGTTCCCCGACCGTCCTTGGCAGATGGCCCCGACCTCCTCCAGCAAGTAGCCGGAGACGGCAGGCATCGATCGGTCCATTGCGTATCCCCCCGTCCTGGACGGGGGAACAGTTGCACACCCACGAGGGAAGGGTCAAGGGACCAATACCCGCAAAAGGAATGGCTCCCGCAAGCCCTCGCCCGGAAAATTGGGGTTTGACGATGTCCACGCGAAGGCAGTGCGCGTCGGCGTTGCCGAACGGCTCAACAGGACGCCGCACTTGTGACTATGCTGAGCGCTGCTCCGAGTCAGAGATCGGTCCTTACGCGAACGCTTGAACCGTTTATGGGAGCAAAGACGCAGGGCCCGCGAAGCGAATTCGTCCGCTCGTTTCCACGTCTAACACGCACATTCTCGGCAGCCTTTTCCGTGGCGCATTTGGCACCGATACGGGGGATTCCTTGACGATGAACGACGACGCAGGAACGACGCGAGTACTGATCATCGGCCTCGGTGATCTGGGCCAACGCCTGCTGCACATGCTGGTCGGCGAGCACGGTTCCCCGTACGAGGTCGTCGTCGCGGCCCGTTCCGGGGAACGCGCCCTGCGGTTCGCCAACCTGGGCCGGTACACAGCCGCGAATCTGGGCCGCGTCACCTCTGTGGGCAGCGCGGAGATCGACCTCGAGGACGTGGACCGCACCGCGGAGACCCTCGCCGGGATCCGGCCGGACATCGTCGTCAACGCGGCTTCCCTCCAGGCCGCCCGCGCGATCCTGGACCTCCCGGACAAGACCTTCCGGGAACTCGACGAGGCCCAGCTCGGCCCGTGGCTCCCGATGCACCTGGCGCTGAACCACCGGCTGATGCTGGCACTGCGCCGGGCCGGCTCCGCCGCGCTCGCCGTCAACACCGCCTACCCCGACGCGGTCGGTCCCGCCCTGGCCTCGATCGGTCTGGCGCCGCACATCGGCATCGGGAACGTCGGCAACATCGTCCCCGCGCTCACCTTCGCGGCTGCCCTCGAACTCGACCGCGATCCGGCGAGCGTGCGGGTGCGGGTGGTGGCCCACCACTACTTCAGCCACCACGTGCACCGGTTCGGCGAAGCGGACGGCGTCCCGTTCGTGCTCGAGGTGTCGGACGCGGTCACGGGCGAGATCCTGTGCCCACGGCCGGAGCGCATGTTCGCCCACCTGACGGGGCCGTTGAAGCGGCAGGGCGGCACGCAGGGCCAGCAGCTGACCTCGGCCTCGGCCCTCCAGGTCGTCCGGGCTCTGACGTCCGCCGAGGAACGCCGGCTGCACGCGCCGGCCCCGCACGGCCGCGTCGGCGGCTATCCCGTCGCCGTGTCCGCGGCCGGCATCCGGCTCGACCTGCCGGCCGGGCTGACCGAGCAGGCGGCCGTCGCCGTGAACGAGGAGTGCCAGCGCATCGACGGCATCGACGCCGTCCATCCGGGCGGGCGGATCGTCTTCGCCAAGGAGAGCATGTCCGTCATGCAGCGCCTGCTCGGCTACGACTGCCCGGAGATGCTCGTCGAGGACGCGCTGCCGCTCGCGCGTGAACTCTCCGAAAAGTACGCCGAGTTCGCCGAGCGCCAGGCCTGGGCGGACGTGGTGGCCCGATGACCCCGGCCGTCGTGTTCTTCGACCTCGACGGGGTCCTCGTCGACAGCCAGGACGCCGAGAACGACGCCCTGCTCGACCTGGCCCGTCTCGTCGGTGCCCCCGTGACGGCGGCCGACGTGGAACGATTGTTCAACGGACGCCGCGTCCAGGACAGCGTCGACATCCTGGCCCGCCTCGCGACGAAACCGATGCCGCCGGACCCGGTCGGGGTGCTGCGCGCCCGGGGCGAGGAGCTGATCGCCGGGCGCCTGACGGCCGTGCCCGGAGTCGAGGAGGCGCTGCGCGCGATCACCCTTCCCACGTACGTGGTGTCGAACTCGCCGCTGCAGATGATCCGCGACCGGCTGCGGACGACCGGGCTCGACAGCTACTTCGGGGACAGGCACTTCTCCGCCTACGAGCTGAAGGTGTGGAAGCCCGACCCGGGCCTGTACGCGGCCGCCGCCGAGGCGGTGTCGGTCGATCCCGCGGACGTGCTGGTGATCGAGGACAGCCGCATCGGCGTCGAGGCCGCCGCGGCCGCGGGCATGCCGGTCCTCTGGTATCGGCCAGGTCCGCGGCCCGACGAGGCGGACGTCCCGGGTGTCCGCTCCCTCAGCGACATGCTCGACCTCGCGAAACTGGCGGCAACCTGGACCGGTCTCGGGGACACGCGCCGTCAGGAGCCCGTCGCCGGGTGAGGGGCGGCGCCGTGTCTCAGACTGAGTCGTCGTGGCCGGGGGCGAGCCGGATCCGATATGCCGTGATCTTGCGGTAGATCGTCGTCCGGGAGATGCCCAGGGGCCGCGCCACCCGCAGCTTGTCCCCGAGGGGCGGTGGCGGGGCAGCGGTCGACCTCGGCGTACTCGCCGCGGCGAGGTCGTCTTCCGCGAGGGCGTGAAGGCGCACTCTGTCAGGTGCGGTCATCGTGCTGACCTCTAGTAGTGCTTCGTTACCTTGGGTGATCTCGGCTGGTGGTGGGCATCTTCTCTGGTATGAGGCTGGGGGAGGTGGAACGGCTCCGGGGCGAGTTATCGGAGTTCGTTGCCGATGTGTTCGGTTCATTGCCGCGGCGGGATCAGCGGCGGTGGGGTGAGTGTTATCTGCGGGGTTTGATGCTGGACGGCCGTCGGAAGTCGATCCAGCCGATGGCCGAGCGGCTGCCGGACGGCAACATGCAGGCCCTGCAGCAGTTCGTGAACCAGTCGCCGTGGGATCCGCTGCCGGTGCGGCGGCGGATCGCCCGGCGGCTGTGCGAGGTGATCGTCCCGGAGGTGTGGGTGATCGACGACGTGTCGTTCCCCAAGTGCGGGACGGCGTCGGTCGGGGTGGCCCGCCAGTACTGCGGAGCGTTGGGGAAACGGGCGAACTGCCAGGTCGCGGTCAGCGTCCACGGGGCCACCGACACGGCCTC
Organism: Streptomyces sp. Xyl84; assembly: GCF_059731885.1. Classification (NCBI taxonomy): domain Bacteria; kingdom Bacillati; phylum Actinomycetota; class Actinomycetes; order Kitasatosporales; family Streptomycetaceae; genus Streptomyces; species Streptomyces sp. Xyl84. Next base: position 15,909 of record NZ_AP029182.1, on the reverse strand, counting down.
CTGCCCGCTGGAGTGGGAGCTGTTCCTGCCCAAGGAGTGGACGGACGAGCCGGACCGATGCCGCAGGGCCGGAGTCCCGGACGGCACCGGCCACCAGGAGAAATGGCGCCTCGCGCTCGGACTGCTCGACGCGCTCGCCGACTGGCAGTTGAAGGCGCCGGTCGTGGTCGCCGACGCCGGATACGGGGTCAGCACACCCTTCCGGGCCGGCCTGGAAGAACGCGGTCTGTCCTACGTGCTCGCGCTGACGGGCAAGGAGATCGCCCATGCCCGTGACGTCGCCCCTCACCGCCCTGCCTATGGCGGGCTCGGGCCGCCGACCCTGCCCCGCTACCGCACCGAGCCACGATCCCTCTCAGTCCACGCGATCGAGGCTGGCGCTGACCGGCTCACCGAGGTGACCTGGCGGCAGGGCAGCAAAGGCGCGATGACCTCTCAGTTCGCGGTGCTGACGGTGAGGCCGGCGGGCAAGCAGGCCCTGGCCGCGGCTCAGGCGGCAGGCGGCGGCCGCAGCCGGTGGGACGGCGTCCTGCCCACACGCACCGTGCTGGTGGAGTGGCCCGCAGGCCACGACGCCCCGACGGGCTACTGGATATCGAACCTGCCCGCCACCACCCCGATCGCCGACCTGGTGCGATGGGCGAAGATGCGCTGGCGGATCGAGCACGACTACCGCGAACTCAAGCACGGTCTGGGCCTGGACCACTTCGAGGGCCGCACCTGGCGCGGCTGGCACCACCACGTCACCCTCGTCACCGCCGCCCAGGCCTTCCTCACCCTGCGGCGGCTCGACCCAAAAGCCCAGATGCCGGCCTGACCCTCTACCAGGTCCTCGATGTCCTCCAGGACCTGCTGAGGTGCTGGACCGGCACCTGCACCACCTGCGGCCGACCCCTGCCGACCAGCAGAAGCAGAACGAGACCCAGAACCTAACGAAGCACTACTAGTGTCCTGAGTCGTTAGTTCGCTTGCGGTTGTAGGGTGGGGTGATGCCTGGCCCGAAGCCGTTGCCGCTGGAACTGTCCGATCACGAACGCCGAGTGCTGCGAGGCTGGTTGCGCAAGCAGACCGCCTCTCAGGCGCTGGTGCTGCGGTCGAGGATCGTGCTGGCGTGCGCGGAGGGCCTGTCGAACGCGCAGGTCGCGGATGACCTGCGTGTCTCGAGGGAGACGGTGCGCAAGTGGCGGTCCCGGTTCGCCACGGACCGGCTGGAAGGTCTGGTGGACCGGCCGCGTCCGGGAGCCCCGCGGAAGATCACGGACGAGCAGGTCGAAGCCCTGGTCGCCAGGACGCTCGGCCAGGCGCCGCCGACGGGTGATTCGCACTGGTCGACGCGCTCGATGGCCGGGGCAGCGGGCATGTCGCAGTCGGCCGTCTCGCGGATCTGGCGGGCGTTCGGCCTCAAGCCGCACATCGTGGAGACGTGGAAGCTGTCGACCGACCCGCAGTTCGTGACCAAGGTCCGTGACGTGGTGGGTATTTACCTTTCTCCGCCGGAGAACGCCCTGGTCCTCGCGGTGGACGAGAAGTCGCAGATACAGGCCCTGGACCGAACTCAACCGGTGCTGCCGATGGCACCAACCACGTCGGCGAAGATGACCCACGACTACGTCCGGCACGGCACGACCAGCCTGTTCGCCGCCCTGGACATCGTCTCCGGCTCGGTCATCGCCCAGCACTGCCGCCGCCACCGCCACCAGGAGTTCCTCCGCTTCCTGAAGGTCATCGACGCCGCCGTCCCCAAGAACCTCGAACTCCACCTGATCCTGGACAACTACGCCACCCACACGACCGAACCGGTCAAGAAGTGGCTGCTCCGACACCCCCGCTTCCACTTGCACTTCACCCCCACCTCGGCGTCCTGGCTCAACCTCGTCGAACGCTGGTTCGCCGAGCTGACCTGCCGCAAACTCCGCCGCTCGGCCCTCCGAAGCGTCGTCGAACTCGAACGGGACATCCGCGGCTGGATCAACGAGTGGAACAAGAACCCCAGGCCGTTCGTCTGGACGAAGACCGCCGACGACATCCTCGACAACCCTCGCCGCATACTGCACACGAATCAACGACTCAGGACACTAGCCCCAGCCTCCCCAGACTGATCGTCGACCTCCCGACGCGAGGGGCGAGAGGGTGGCGCCGACGATTACGGGGCCGGCGATTCCAGCCGGTCGGTGGGGGCCTGGTCGTAGTCGACGCCGTCGACCGGCCGCACGTGCTCGGGGGCGCGGACTCACACCCGGTACTCCGCGGCCTGCACGGTGCCGTCCTCACTGCCCTCGTACGACGGCAGACCCGACGAGAAACACCCAGCCGGTCGCAGTCTGCCGCCTCCACAGCCGCGCCGTGATCGCCTGCTCGGGATGCCCCAGGACCGGGTCGGCAGGCAGCACGACCCGCACCGGCACGGAGCCGGGCGCAGCCGGATCAGGAGGCGCCGACATGTCCACCACCGTACGCAGCCGGACCGGGCCGCTCCGACTGGGCAGGCCTCTTGCGCCACTTGTCGATGACGGTAGCGATCACGGCGGTGTCTCCAGGGGGTGTTCCACCCCCGGCCGACCAGGCGGCCATTGCGTAATTGCGAGGACATCGCACCTGGTCACCGGGGGTTTTTCGGTAGTAGCTGCGACGGGATTCACCTGACACTGTGGCCGGATGGACACCCACTACGACCACTCCCACGCTCACTCAGACGCGCACGGCGATCACCCTCATGGGGGGCGCACCAACCCGGGTGACCACGATCACGGCCACCGGCACGGTTCGGGGTGGTGGGCCAGGGCCCGGCACGAGGTCGCGCACCTGGTCCGGCCGCACAGCCATGAGGCGATGGACAAGGTCGACTCGGTCATGGAGACCTCGCGGGAAGGGATGCGCACCCTCTGGCTGTCGCTGGGCATCCTGGGGGCCACGGCCGTCGTCCAGGGCGGTGATCGTGGCCCTGTCCGGATCGGTGGCGCTGCTGGGCGACACCATCCATAACGGCGCGGACGCCCTGACCGCCCTTCCCCTGGGCATCGCGTTCGTACTCGGTCGGCGGGCGGCGAACCGCCGCTACACCTACGGCTACGGCCGCGCCGAAGACCTGGCCGGCATCGCCATCGTGCTCACGATCGCCGCCTCCTCAGCCCTGGCCGCCTACGAAGCCGTCGACCGGCTCCTCAACCCCCGCGACATCACCCACCTATGGGCCGTCGCCATCGCTGCCCTGGTCGGGTTCGCCGGCAACGAGTGCGTGGCCCGCTACCGCATCACAACCGGCCGACGCATCGGCTCCGCCGCCCTGGTCGCCGACGGCCTGCACGCCCCGCACCGACGGCTTCACCTCTTTCGCAGTCCTCCTGGGCGCCGGGGGTGCTGGGCTCGGCTGGCGCTGGGCCGACCCCGTCGTCGGCCTCCTCATCACCGCCGCGATCCTGATTGGTGCTGCGCGATGCCGCCCGCGAGGTCTACCGGCGGCTGATGGACGCCGTCGACCCCGAACTGGTCGACACCGCCGAAGCCGCCCTCCGGAACGTCGACGGCGTCCTGGACGTCGGCCAGGTCCGCATGCGCTGGATCGGCCACACGCTTCGCGCCGAAGCCGACATCGTCGTCGATCCCCACCTGACCGTCATCGCCGCTCACGACCGCGCGGTGGCCGCCGAACACACCCTCATCCACGCCGTCCCCCGCCTGACCGCCGCCACCGTTCACACCGACCACCTCCCACACGGCACAGACCCTCACGCATCACTCACCCACCACCACACAGAGCAGGGCGAACCGACACGGTTCGATTCCTAGTACTGTAACGGTGTTTGCCGTGACTGATGGCCGGGTCGGTCGTTGGTGTGGTTATGGGTGGGGATCTTGCTGATGTCAGGTTGTGGGCGAGTGAACTGGACGCAGTGCATGAGCGGTTCGTGCACCGTTTCAGCAGGTCGGAGCCGCGTGAGTCGGCACTGGCCTATATGCGTGGTCTGATTGCTCCGCTGCAGCGGAAGAACGGCTGGACGCTGGCGGAGGAAGCCGGTCATGCGGGCCCGGACCGCATCCACCGGATGCTGAACCGGATCGAGTGGGACGCCCGACGAGGTACTCGACGACGTGCGTCAGTACGTGGTCGACGACCTCGGCGATCCCGACGCCGTCCTGGTCGTGGACGACACGGGCTTCCTGAAGAGGGGAACGCGGTCGGCCGGGGTGCGGCGGCAGTACTCCGGCACCGCCGGACGCACGGAGAACTGCCAGGTCGGGCGTCTTCCTGGCCTATGCAACCGAGCGCGGGCGGACACTGATCGACCGGCGTCTGTATCTGCCCACCTCCTGGACCGACGACCGCGGAAGATGCCGCCGGGCCGGCATCAGCGATGAGGTCGCCTTCGCAACCAAGGTGGCCATGGCCAAGGCGATGGTCCGCCGCGCCATCAAGGACAAGATCCCGTTCCGGTGGGTGACCGCGGATGCCGCCTACGGCTTCTCCAAGGGCTGGCGGTCCGAGCTGGAAGGGGCCGACGTCTTCCACGTCATGGCCACCACCCGGCACGACACCGTGGTCACCCGCTGGGCGATCGACCACCCCGTCCACGACCTGTTCAACGGCCTTGCCCGGCAGAAATGGAAGCGGCGTTCCTGCGGCAGCGGAGCTCACGGCCTGCGGATCTACGACTGGGCCCGCGTCGAAGTCAGGCCGTGGCACCGGCACGACCGCCGTCACTGGGTGATCGCCCGCCGCAGCGTCGCCCCGCCCGCAGGAGATCTCGTACTGCATCGCCTACTGCCCCGCTGAGACCACACTCGACCAGCTGATCCGCGTCGCGGGCAGCCGATGGGCCATCGAGGAGTGCTTCCAGAGCGCGAAACAGGAATGCGGCCTGGACGACTACCAGGTCCGCCGCTACCCCGGCTGGCACCGCCACATGACCCTGGCCATGGCCGTCCACGCCTGCCTGACCGTCCTGCGGGCCCGCCAGCTGGATGCCGGGAAAGCAGAAACGGATCCTCCCAGCTCATCCACCTCAGCCTCGCCGAGATACGACGGCTGATCACCCGCCTCACCGACCGCCGGCCCACACCCGTCGAGCACGTCCTGCACTGGTCGGCCTGGCGCCGCAAACGACAACACCAGGCCCGCACCAGCCACTACAAACGACGTGGCCACAGCCCCTGAGCTGCCCAGCACTCAGAACAAGCACCGTCGCAGTACTAGCCGACGACCCCGGCGGAGCCCCGGCCGGTCGACAGCCCTTATGACCCGCTCCCGAGGCCGGAGGTCAGCACCAGAGCAAACCCAAGCCCTCCTCGCTTGTCATGCAGAGCTTTGATCAGGTAAGTGAAAGCGCCCTCTTTAGCTGGGAAGGTGAGGTTTGCGGACGTTCGCGGAGTGGTCAACCACGCCGGATGCCGTCTGCTGGCCGATGCCACCGGCGGCGGTCGGCGGCATCGTCTGACGAACCCCGCAGCAACAAAGGCCACGCCCGCGGGGTTGGTTCAGCGGGCGGCGCCGGCCAGGTCGCCGTCGTGCGGTCCGCGGCTCCGGGCGAGTCCGTAAAACCTCCGAGAAGTGACATCGGGGGGGCTGTGGCTCACGTCGGAAGTAGACTGGCCCATCAAGTCTCCTCCGAGTCGCGCTGGTTCATCCGACGTACTTCAGGAGGAGCCGCGACTTGAGGGAGGGCCGGGATGGGACAGCTGAGCGCAGTGGACCGCGGTGACGGAACCGGCTGCTACTACGCCGTCGACACCACGACCCGCCAGGCGGTGGGTGAGGTCATCCCCAGCGACGTCCACCGCGGCCACTACAGGGCAGGCGTGTACAACCCCTCCCGTGGCGTGATGTTCGTAAAAGTGTCCGGCAGTTCGGAATCCCTGGTCGACCTGACGCAGGCAGGCACCGAGAACTTCACCACCGTCCAGGAAGCCCTGGCCGCAATCTCCAGGAACCGCCCTCGCTGAGCGCGAACCTCCCGCCCGCTTCGACCCGGCTCGCGCGGCGCGCACCCGGTCGCGGTAGCAGCACATCCCAGACCTGCGAGCCGCACTCTAGCGCGTGCTGCCCCTGCTCAGCTTCTACGCCGGCCGGGAGGCCGCGGACTCCCACCCGGAGCAGACCGCCCTGCTGCTCGGCGTCGCCGATGAGGTGGCGGACGTCCTGGCCCGCACCGCCCCCGGATGACGGTCTGAGGCACGAGACGGAGGGGGCCTGTCACCACCAGGTGGTGACAGGCCCCCTCCGTCTGCCCTGCATCCGATCCCTACCAGCGAATTCCGAGCGCGGTTCAATCCGCCCGCTGCTCGTCGGTGAGATTGTCGGCGCGGCGGCGGCCGTTGTCGACGACGTTGCCGAGTTTGATCTCTGTCCCGTCCGGCAGTACCCCCAGGTGCTTGCGCGGCACCCGCGGGTGTCCCTCCCGCTCGAAGAACTGCCGTGCCGCCGCGGGGTTCACGGTTCGTGCCGCCTCCCGCCGTCCCGCCGGCCGCGCAGCCGTCTCGGCCTCGGGGAGAGTGGGCTTCAGGCCCAGGGTCTCCAGGAGGTACTGCTGTGCGGGCATGAGCCGGTCCCGCCCGGCGCGCTGCGCCGCCACCCATGCCCCCGAGGTCTTCGCCCTGCACGATGACCTCACCCGCAGCCTCGGGAAGGGGGGCGGCGGGCCGGACGTGGGTCTGACCCAGGTTGTGAGAGCCCGCCCCAGCGCCGCGGGGAGCGGGGTGGGTCCATGCGAAGCACCATGCGACCGGAGATGGAAATGCGGTGCCCAGCGGGGTGTTCTTGGGCTCACTGATCGCAACCGTCGCCGAGCAGGGAGAGGCGTGCGTGCTCGCGCAACGCCTGCCCCACCGTGGAGAGGTCGCCGCTGGCCACTCATTGGAAGCGGGTCACCACCATCAGATGGTCGACGCTCTGGCGCGCGAACCCGTCCACGACTGAGGCGGGTCGGGCCACGCTGGCGTGCGAGTGGCTCTTTGGAGTGACGATGACCTGTGTGCGAGGTCGTAGTGTCGGGCGGATGAGAGTGATGGACGGCAGGTGGCCCGGGTGGGGTGCCGATGCCGGGCTGGTCGTGCTGACGTTTGTGCCGGCGCTGCTGTCGCAGCCGTACGTGGACACCTCCGGGTCGGCCTGGGTATCGCTCATGGCGTACGAGACGGTGGGCGTGGTGGTTCTGCTGCTGCGGCGGCGGCTGCCGGCCACCGCCTTCGTCGTGGGTTTCGGGGCTCTTCTGGCGGCGCTGGTGGGGGAGTGCGGGTGAGGGGGCCAAACTGTCGCCGCTGGTCTTCCTGCCGCTGGCGGTGCTGCTCTACAACCTGGGCCACCACGGCGCGAGCTGGCGGCGGACCGTGTCGGCGGTCGTCGGCGGCATCGTGCTGAGCGTGGCCGGCCTGTGGCTGAACCGGGTGACGACCGACTCCGGTGACTTCCAGGGCGGTCTGGACGTCCTCGCCGCGCTGGCCCCGATGCCGCTGGCGTGGGCGATGGGCTTCGCCGCGCGGACCCGGCAGGAACTGCTGGCCGCGGCCGAGCGTCGGGCGGCCGACGCGCGCCGGGCACAGGTCCTGGAGGCGGCACAGGCCACACAACGCGAGCGGACAAGGATCGCGGGTGAGATGCACGACGTGGTCGCGCACTCGCTGACCCTGCTCGTCGTGCATGCGGAGACGCTGCGGGCCCGCGGCGGCGAGCTGCCCGACTGGGCCCGGGCCCAGGCCGACGGCCTGGCGGCGGCGGCCCGGCAGAGCAGCGGCGAGTTGCGTGACCTGCTGCGGATGCTGCGCCACCCCGAGGACGCCGTCCCGCTCCAGCCCGTGCCGGACCTCGGGGAGCTGGACGCGTTGCTGGACAGCCACCGTGCCGCGGGAGGGACGGTCGGGCTGACGATGGACGTCGCGACGGAGTCCGTGCCGGGGCCGGTCCAGCTGGTGGTATACCGCGTCGTGCAGGAGGCACTGGTCAACGCCCGTCGACACGCGCCCGGAGCGCCCGTCCAGGTGAGCGTCCGTGGCAAGGACGGGGGAGAGCTGCGGTGTGAGATCGTGAACGGCCGCGGAGTGCGGCAGGCCGCGGCCGGCGCGGGTGTCGGGCTCGGCCTGGTCAGCATGGAGGAACGCGTGGGGGCACTGGACGGCGAACTCACCGCGGGCCCGACCGGGGACGGCGGCTTCCGAGTCGTGGTCACGATGCCGTGGGAGCGCGCGGATGCATGAGCAGATCAGCGTGCTCGTCGTGGACGACGAGCCGGTCATCCGCGCCGGACTGAGCGCGATCCTGGACAGCCAGCCGGACATCACCGTTGCAGGCACCGCCGACGACGGCGAGGAAGCCGTCGAGGCGTGCGCGCGGCTGCGGCCGGACGTACTGCTGATGGACATCCGTATGCCGCGCCGCAACGGCCTGTGGGCGCTGGCCGAGCTGGGCCGCCGCAGACTCCTCGGGCCGGGGCGCAGCCGGGTGCTCATGCTGACGACGTTCGATCTGGACGAGTACGTCGACGACGCGCTCGCGGCCGGGGCCTCCGGCTTCCTGCTGAAGAACAGTTCGTACGAGGAGCTGACCGGGGCCGTGCGTGCCGCGGCGGCCGGGCACAGCGCGCTGAGCCCCGCGGTGACCCAGCGGATCATCGAGGGCCATCTCAGCGGCCGGCGCCGCCCCGACGGCCAGGAACTGGCCCGGCTGAGGGACCTCACCGAGCGGGAGGTCGACGTGCTGCGTCTGATCCGGGACGGGCTGAGCAACGCCGAGATCGCCGACCGGCTCGTGGTGAGCCTGCACACGGTCAAGACGCACGTCAGCCGCGTGCTCACGAAGACCGGCTGCCAGAGCAGGGCGCAGGCGGCGGTGCTGGCCAGGAACACCCTGTCCTGACCTGCCCCCGTCGGAGGGCGGGCCGGCGGGGCGCCGTACCCCTGCGGGGTCACTCCTTGGAGTGACCCCGCGCCGGTGGGAAGCCGCCATCGAGCGATGTACCAGCGGCGCGCCGCTGACTGAATGGATGGTGTGCGCGGGACCCGCCGAACGGCCGACCACCAGGCGATCGTCCGGTCCCTCGACGCACGCAGCACATCGTCACGCGCCGAAGGGAACCGCCATGTCCGCACCCACACTGTCCCGCCGCCACCGAATCCGGCGCGGAGCGCTGACCGTCGCCCTGACGACCTGTCTGGCCGCGGCGCTCGCGAGCTGCTCGGACGAGGCCGAACCGGCGGCTGGGCAAGTCGCGGCGAGCCCGGCGGCCGACGCGCGGCTGGCCCGACTCGCGCAGCAGGCGGCAGACACCGGCTCCCTGGGCGTCATCGTCCGGGTCGACTCCGGCGACGGGAAGCCCGTCGAGATCGCCAGGCAAGCCGCCTGGACCAAGGACGACCACCGCCTCGCCGTCGGCGACCGGTTCCGAGTCGGGTCCAACACCAAGACGCTCACCGCGACCCTCGTCCTGCAGCAGGTCGCCCAGCAGAAGATCAGCCTCGACGACACGGTCGAGAAGTGGCTGCCCGGCCTGGTCAAGGGCGGTGCGCACATCACGGTACGGATGCTGCTCAACCACACCAGCGGCCTGGGAGACTTCCTGCTGACGCCCCGGTTCCTGCCCTCGCTCACCGGTCAGGAGCAGCGCACGTGGAAGCCGGAGGAACTTCTCGCCACCACTCCCGAGCAGGACCCGCCGGCCGAGCCGGGCGAGAAATACTCTTACAGCAACGCCAACTATGAGGCTCTCGGACTGATCTTGGAGAAGGCCACCGGAAGCAGTCTGGCCGAGCTGATCGAGCAGAAGATCACCGAGCCGCTCGGCATGAAGGACTCGTTCCTGGCCACGGACGCGGCCTGGCCCGCCGGGAAACGCCACGCGACCGGCTACGAGCCGGACGCCAAGCGCCTGAAGGCCCTCCTTTCCGGGACCGTGGACCTGCCCGAGGGCGTCGGATTCGCCGGGCCCGAACGCCCCGGCACAACGTCGACACCGCCGCAATCGACCCGAGCTGGTCGTGGGCGGCGGGCGGTATGGTCTCCACCGCTCAGGACTGGCAGCGCTTCCTCACCGCGCTCATGTCCGGCCGGTTGCTGCCCGAGGCCCAGATGAAGCAGATGCGCACCACCGTGGACGCGCCCGAGGAAGGCGGAGCTTACGGTCTGGGCCTGATGAAGGTGGACACTCCCTGCGGCACGGTCTGGGGGCACACCGGCGGCCTGCCCGGCTACTCCAGTGAGATCTACACCGACGCCACCGGCACCCGCAGCGTCGCCGTCTTCACCATCACGAACTTCGGCATCAAGGAAAGGAAGGCCGCTACCACGAACAAGGCCCTCGTCGACGCCGCGACCTGCCAGATGCTCGGCAAGCCCCAGCCCTCGGACAGCCCGACCGGTTGACGGCCGCGGACATCAGCCGCCTCCGCCTTTGTCGGCCGCCTCGCTGCCGACCTGCGCATGACGGCTGCCTTCACGCGCGTTCTGCACGAGAGGCCGGACGACCCGCATGCCGCGCCGCTTCCTGAGCATCGGCACCAAAGACCGGCACCGGCGGAACAGTGGTTCGTTCACATTGAGCGAATCTTGGTGGAAGAAGCCGCCAAGGACTCTCTGTCCGGGAGTCACTGGGCGGGGCGGATATTTCGAGGAGGAGATGGCTGCGCGCCGTGTCGACGAAGGGCCAGTCGGCGTCGGGGATGCGCCAGTGCGCGGCCGGGGCAGGGGAGGCGACCAGCTCTCGGGTGGCGTGGGTGACCGGCGCGGTCGGCATGGACAGCACCAGGTGCCCTGTCACGCCGGCGAGTCGCCCCATCGGTGCACGGCGCCGGGCGGAATCCACGCCGCGGATCGGTCTTCGAGCGGGTGACGGTGGAAAACGACGGTGACTGAGCCGGGTCCGGCGTCGATGACGGCAAGCACGTGGAAGTCGGCGCGCTGCGTACCGCCGTCGTTGAGATCGCGAAGGCGGCCGAACGTCATCGTCTCGACCGAGGCGGCGAGGCGTCCCACGGACTGGTAGGTCATTCGACCCCACCTGATCGACAGCTGCCTCACCGCCACCGGTCTCGTCCTCACACCACCGACCCCGCCGTGAAAACCTCCGTAAGTAGCCACCGCCGGGGTCCCCTGCCGTTGGCCCGACAAGAGCTACCTGACCGCCGTGGACGAAGAGGCCGTGCGCCTGGCCGACGTCCTGGAGGACCACCCGCGCACCGGCGACGTCACCGACGCCAGCGCCCGGGACGACATCGTCTTCACCGCGGCCGGCGGTCCTGGGTGCTCGACTTCCGGTCCGGCCTCAACGGCGAGGTGTCCCAGAACCCGTCTGGCGCCCAGGCCCCGGCCGGCGGTCCCGCCCCGCCGTCAGCCGTCTCGTCGGGGAAACGCTGGGCGAAGTGGCGTGCGTAGGCTCCGCCCAGGGAATGGCCCACCAGCAGGTACGGGGCAGGTACGCCGGCGGCGCGCAGCAGGTCGCGGAGTTCATCGGTGACTTCCGCGGCGGTGCGCGGCAGTTGGGCCCCCTGGCTCCAGCCGGTGCCGGCACGGTCGTAGATCACGCTGGTAGTCAGCTCCGCCGCCCGGTCGTGGATGTTCAGGTAGTCGAGGCCGACCTGCCCGGCTCCCGGCAGGAACACCACGGCCGGGCCCCCGGTACCGGTGCGGTGCAGCATCAGCCGCCGTCCCCCGACTTCGTACAGGTGCCCCAGCGGAGGCTCGGCCAGGGCGGCTTGGGGACCGGGAGTGGGTGACGAGTGCGACATGGTCGGTGACCTCATTATTCTGGGGGGTCTCAATTTTGAGAAAGGTATTGAGACTGAGAATATACATCCATGGACACGGTTGAGCTCCTTCTGCACCCGGTACGGATGCGCATCGTGCACGCCATGCACGACGGGCGGACACGCACGACCACTGAGCTCTGCGCCCTGCTGCCCGACGTCTCGAAGGCCACTGTCTACCGGCACGTCGGCCTCCTGGCCGACGGTGGACTGTTGGCCGTGGAGGGCGAACAGCGGGTGCGCGGCTCTGTCGAGCGCCGCTACCAGCTGCATCGCGACCGGGCCGTGATCGACGCCGGAACGGCCCGCGTCGCTGTCGCCGGAGGACTACCGGCGGGGCTTCGCCGTGGCGATGGCCACCTTGCTTGCCGAGTTCAACGCCTACCTTGACCGAGACGGGGCCGACCCGGTCGCCGACTTGGTGGGTTTCCGCCAGCACGCACTCTGGCTCAGCCGAGACGAACTCATCGAGATGATCGGCGAGATGCGCGAGGCAATCACGGCCCGTATGAGCCACGGCCCCTCACCGGAACGCACCCGCCACCTGCTCAGCCCGATCCTGTTCCCCGCCGAGACGCAGCTCCCGCGTAACGACTGACTGACCAGCAAGAAAAGGCTCCGGACTCCCGGCTCTGCCGCAACCCCTCGTTGAAGTCTGCGGCAAGTGGGGAGGCGAGCATGCCTGAGGATTCATTCTCGATGTCGAAGGAGGGGCTCTTGGTAGTTCGGGGGTGCGACCCCATCCGTGGATGACCGCGGCCTTCATCAGGACCTCGGCCCGGAGCATCGAGCCGATCAGCGGTCCGAACTCGTCGATCACCCTCGCTCGCGACCCCCCACTCGACGACCGCCGCGGAGGCGTCGCCGGACCCGGTGCCGACAGGTACTCGCGGACTGTCTTACGGTCCAGGCCGGTCTCCCTGGTGATCTCCGACAGGCTCATCGCCCCGGACTCCAGCAGGCCGCGAAAGCGCCGGAGCTCCAGCCAACGCTGCGGATCCAAGACCGCTGCCAGCCCCCTCCGCCGCCCGAATCGGCCAAGCAGCAGAGTGTCGAGCCGCAGGTCTCACCGCATCAGCAACTGTCCCTTTTCTTTCGTACGAGGCTGGGGCCGTTCACGTGTACGCCGACAGGCCGGATCAGCGTAGTGACCGGAGCGGTCGGCGAAGGCCTGCACCAGCCAGCCGTCGACCACCAGGTGGTAGTCGCCCCGGGACCAGGACCTCGCGGGCGGCCTCGTCTCCCGGCAGGATCTCCACGGCCCGGTCGAGTCGGCCGGCTCGCATGTGCGCGGAGAGTTCGACGGCGCGGGCGGCGAGCTGCTGCTTCTGGAGGCGCTGCTGCTCGGCTTCCTCGGCACGCTGGTCGGCGGTGAGCTCGTCCTGGACGACGGCATCGGTCTCCGGGCCGTAGACGCCGCCGGCGGTGACGAGCAGCTGCGTGATGCGCGGTGCCTCCCAAACTCATCAACACCACCCGTCCGTGGAACGGGGCGCCTCCCAAACTCATCGACAAGCGACGTCACTACTGATCGATAGAGCCACTGGCCCGCAGTACGAGTTTCGCCGACCGCGCTGTGATGGCCGCGTTGTGGGAGGGAATCTGCCGGATCGCGTATGCCTCCGTGGCAGCCCCCTCACGCACCCCACGCTAGTCGCCGCATGGGTGATCGCACCTTGGGCGCAGCTCTCCCGGATTGCCCCCCACTCCAGTTCCACGGACGGGCGTCAGCTCACCCAGCTCGGCCTCGACCGCAGCCAGCTCATCCCCACGACCAGCACGGCGGACCAGGAGAAACCTGACATACAGCCGGCGCCGGGCAGGACGGGATCGATGCCTTCTCGCAGTACGCCTCCCTCGCTCCGCTCACCGGGCAGGCTTCTGCGGACGGGGGGCCGTGGCACTTCTGGCAGGACCAGGCCGGCGCCGTGGTCCTGGCGCTCAACAAGCCGGGCGAGGACGGGGCCGTCCACGTCGTGACGGAGCTGCCCGAGCCCCCCGGCCCTGTGGTGGGATCTCGCCCGGCAGCGCGCGCAGATGGCGGTGGTCTGGTCCCCCACCTGCACCACCCCACCGGCCCCGAGATGGAAACCGCGCTGAACGCGCGGGCCGGGTGGATGACCTCCGCCCGCCGCGTGCCGCCCGTGGAACTGCGGTAGCCCTCCCCGCACGCCGAAAGGGGGGCCGGTCACCACCTGGCGGCCACCAGGTGGTGACCGACCCTCTTCGTCTCGTGCCCTGACCGTCTATCAGTGCATGTCGAGGGCGGTCCATGCCGCGCGCTGCTCGTCGGTCAGCTTGTCGGCGCGGCGGCGGGTGTTGTCGATGACGGCACCGAGCTTGATGGTCGTCCCGTCCGGCAGTACCTCCACGTGCTTGCGCGGCACCCGCAGGTGTCCCTCGCGCTCGTAGAACTGCCGCACCGCCGCGAGGTTCACCGCCCGGGCGGCCTCCCGCCGCCTACCGGCCGCGCCGCCGCCTCGGCCCCGGCGGGCGCGGGCTCCAGGCCCAGGGTCTCCAGGAGGTATTGCTGTGCGGGCATGAGCCGGTCCCGCCCGGTGCGCTGCCCTGCCGTCCATGCTCCGAGGTCTTCGCCCTGCACGATGACCTGGCCCGGAGCGTCAGGGAGCGGGCCGCCGGCGCGGACGTGTGCCTGACACAGCCGGTAGGCCCGCTGCCATCCCGCATCCCACACCGGGCACCACCCCGCGTCGATCGCTTCCAGCGCCTCCCTGCGGCTCTCTGGCAGCTCCCCCGTACTCGGCACGCCCGACTCCCCTGCCGCGCGCCGAGCGGCGTTCACAGCCGCCTTCCGGGCCGCCTGCCGCTGGTTCTTCGCCCACGTGCCGATGGGCTGCCCTTCCCACACGGCGGTGGCTGGAGGGACGAAGTGCCCGTGCGCGGCGGCGTAGGCGCGGGCGACGGCGAGCATGCCGTCCCACTCGGTGTAGACCGACCAGACCATGCCCAGCGTCTCCAGCTCGACCACGCGCTCGGCTTCCAGCGTCCCGGCCGCGTAGTACCGGCGCTGATCCGCCAGCCACGCCCCCAACGGGTAGGAGGGCCCGGGCCCTGTCCAGGCCTGCGGGGTCCAGTAGGCGACCGGCACCGACAACATGACCGACCTCGTCTCCCGCAGCCACCGCTGCGCGGCTGCGATGTCGCGCCGCCGGTACGCGTGCTCGGGGTCGATGACGCGCAGCCGTACGAACGCGGCCACCGTCGCGGGGTCGCGCTCGGTGCTGAACCGCAGCACACCGGCCGCCGCCGCACTCACCCGCGCCGACCCCTCGTCCTCCTGCTCCTGGCCCTCAGCGCCGATCTCGCCCCCGTCGCCCAACTCGCCTTCGTCACCGGTAAGTCCGGCTCCTGCCGGCCGCTGCGCGGCCTCGGGTCGGCCAGCGCTTCACGGTGTCCGTGTCGTGCGCCCGCAGCCCCCGAGGACCTTCGCCAGGGTCCCGTAAGCGTCCGACGTGAGCATTTCGTTCTCATCCTCGTCCGGGCCGAGGAATACCGGCACGATCAGTGTGGCCAGTTTCCCGTGCCGGGACACTCGCACTGGGGATAGCGAGGTGCGTTGCCGATTCAGTTACTTGATGTTGTTGGCGGTGAAAATCTTCCTGAAATCAGCACTCACACATCGCATTTCGACAACGAGTAGCGCTGCACAACGAAACAGGACATGAAAGGTCCTCAGGGGTATGCCGCGCATGGTGAGTTGACCTTGCGCCGGCCACAGGACCCCGGAGAGGCCGCTGCGCCCCCTGGAGGCATCGACTCCCGCAGGTCGCCAGAGGGGCTGTCAGACCCCGTCTCGGCGGCGCAAGGTCGAAGTGATCGGCCCCTGGTAGGGGTAGCGCAGGCCCGCAGGAGCGCGCTATGGTTCCCGTGTTCTAAAATTGAAGAGCGGGCGCGGGAAAGGGCCGGCCGAGAGGCCGGGCCCGTCAATTTCGCCAAGGCGTGACTAAATTGACGGGAGCTCAGGAATGCGGGAGAGTCGAAGGACCGCACCCCACCTGTGGCCAGCCGAATGGAATTCGCGGAGCGAATTCCATTCCAGTCCGAATCGCGGAGCGAATTCGGACCTCGGCCAACGGAGTTGGCCGGGTATTCCGGCGGAGCCGGAATACGGAATTGCGGAGCAATTCCCTGGACCGCCGCGTAGCGGCGGCGCGTCGTGTCTGC